>NZ_SBKN01000009.1 GCF_004122105.1 Flavobacterium stagni | reverse complement strand
TCAAAAGAGAAGTAACGCAAACCGCTCGTCAACACTTGTGTGCTTACAACGTTGTTGCTCGCATCCAAACGTTGGACTTGGTAGCGGTAAACCGATACTAAAGCAACTGCCGAACTGGTAACTTGTGAGGTTGTATTTGAAATTTGAGTACCACAAGAAGCTACTGTACTTAATGGTGTTGGCGTGAACACGTAGAATGCTGGCGCATAGTTCGGTTGCCATACATTGTTGATAAGTACCGTTGTTTCAACTTTATACTTTGAACCATAGGCATAAATCGACAAATTCGATAAGAATAAGTTACGTAAGCCCATATCTACAATAACCGTAGCCGAAATCGGTGAATCATCGAGTGGATTTACACGAGTTACACGGAAACGGTAACCTTGTGCGTTAGCAACTAAACTTGTGAGAACGGTCGCACCTTGAGCGATGGTTGAATTAGGTACAGTGGGTGCAGGAACGGTGTAAATTGGTATACAACCTCCGGGTAAGCCAATGTTGTCGATGTTACCATTACAGTCGTTGTCTAAGCCGTCGTAACACACATCCACTGCTCCGGGGTTTACGTTTGCACGTGTATCATCGCAGTCGGTGTTATTCGTTACGTAGGCAAAAGGCATTGCACAGGCTTGTATACTTGAACTTGCATTACCAAATCCGTCATTATCTGCATCTGCATAATACGTTTGGAGCGGTAAAATGGTCAATACCAATTCTTCATTTACACAACCTACTTGATACGTATACGTTCCTGATGTAGTGTACGTTTGGCCATTGATTGACCAGGTATAACTATCACATGCAGTTACAGATATAGTATTCGATGAGCTAGGGGCAATCGTTAAATTCAAGGTAGCGGTATTACAGCCAACGGTATTGGTATAAACACCTGTTGAAGTATACGTTTCTCCATTTTCGGCCCATGTGTAACTATCACAAGCGGTAGTGGTAATACTACCATTTGTCGTACTTGGCGTTATCGTTAGGTTTAACGTTGCAATATTACAACCTGCAGTATGTGTATAAACACCCGAGGAAGTATACGTTTGTCCATTTGCAGGCCAAGTATAAGTATCACAGGTTGAAATTGTTTCCGATCCAACTGACGTGATTGGATTAACCAGAATAGATATTGTATTGGATTGAACTGGAATCCCTATGGTTGGAGACAAAATAACTGTTACTTCATCGCCATCATTCAAATTAGAAGTTATGAAAGTTGTGCCATTTTCCCCAATTTGATTAATCCCATTGACTTGCCATTGATAGGTTGGTGTAGTTCCTTCATTTAGAGATGTCGCTGTAAATGTAATGACTGTTCCCGCACAAATCGTACTTGTTGCTGTAGCAATCGAAACAGATGCAGGAGGAACTTGATTCACATTCATTATAATAGCATCGGAAATTGCAGGTGAATTTTGAATACAGAGTGATGCATTGGAAATCAACGTAACAGTAACACTATCGCCATCATTTAGAGTTGAAGTAATAAACGTATCATTGGTAGCACCTGCAATAGGATTCCCATTTATCGCCCATTGGTATAAGGGATTTGTTCCTCCATTGGTTGGGGTTGCAGAAAAAGTTACCGAAGTTCCCATTAAAATTGTATTTGTTAATGTTGAAATAGAAACAGCTACTGGGATTAACGGATTTACGGTTAATTGAGCGTCATAAGAGATTACCACGGGTCCACAATCACCCAAGACCTCTACCGAATAAGACGCAGCATCAGCATTTGATACCGATGGAATGGTATAAGTGTTGTTTATTGCTCCTGGAATAGAATTTCCATTCTTACGCCATTGGTACAAATAGCCTCCAAGAGAATTCGCAACTGTCACACTGAATGTCACGGGCTCACCGATACAGACAGTTTGAGAGACCGGATGCGTTACAATAGCAGTATTATTTTGAACTGTAATTAATGTAGAATTTGTACTCGTACAACTTCCTAAAGTACTTGTTGCGGTATAGGTTGTTGTTGCAGAAGGTTTTGCATACACGGTTGTAGTTGCAGTACCTGTATAAGCTGTTGTTGCAGCGGCGTTGATAAATAGTCCTGTTGTGGGAGACCATGTGATTGGACTATTTGTTTTTACCGTCAAATGAATATTTGGTCTAAATGTAGAAACGGTTGCTCCAGTTAAAGCAGTACACGTATTTGCTCCTGTACTAATCGCAGTTAAATTTGTAGCGAATCCAGTTACTCTAACTGTAGCAGAGCTGTTAACTGTACCTGTATGACAAACATTCACTAGAATATTAGATGTCCCATCCCAGTTAAATGGAGTAGCAAAATTATAGGAATTGATTCCCGTTGTAACCGTGAAATTTGTTCGCGTAGTAACTGCCGTATAGGTTGGTGTTAAATAATTTGAAGTTAGACTGGTTGCAGTTGTATTGGCTAAACTAATGGTATATGATGAAATTATTCCTGATCCAGCCGCTGTAACATTAAATCCTATAGAAGTAATTTCGGAAGCTGTAGTTATACCCGCTGCATTTAACTCTGCTTTAGTAATTAAATATTGATTCCTAGCATTATTGGTAGTTTGTCTATAAGGTGTAATTGACGTATTTACTCCAACACCTGCTCCAATTTGAACAGAAGATTGGGTAAAAGAAGATGCTGTCATAGGAACTATTCCATTTTGACAAATTGATGTGGAAGTAGTATTCAATGTTACGGAGGGTGGTAATGGATTAACAGTTACCACTACTTCTTGAGAAAAATATTTATTCCCTAGAACTCCCGTTACCGTATAGGTTGTCGTACTTGTAGGATTCGCGATAACCGAAGCTCCGGATGTCGCACTCAATCCCGTTGATGGAGACCAAGTATAGGTATAATTTGCAGTACTTGTCGCTACAAGGGAAGTAAAACTTCCTGAACATATAGAAGGGCTTGAAGGTGTAACCACTATTGGATCTGGAGTTTCTCGCAGTATTACATTATCTATAAATAAATTTTGTCCTGCTGAAGAGTGAAATTTAAATGCAATAAAAACTTGTTGTTGGTTACCAATAACTGACATTGACAATGTTTTTTTAATCCATTGTGCTGTCTCTGCAGCTAATGTGCTTTCATGTCTTCTTATAAAAGGACCAATATTTACCCAAGAACTTCCATCAAATGAATATTCAATTTGTACCCCTTCATTCAAAAAAGCTCCTGTACTGAAAGCAGCTGCATTTTGATTTCGCCAAAAAAATTCTAAATCAACGCTTGTAATTCCAATTGTTGAAAATGGCAAACTTATAAGTCGTTCTTCTCCACCGCTGACTTGATTAACGGCGTCATATTGAACAAAATGTGTCCCCTCTTGTGCTGTAGTAGTTGGTAATGCTGCATTTGCGAGATAAGAAATACGAGTAAATGGTTGTAAAACAGTTGCAGTACCTCCAATTGGAACAATAGCAGAACGCCAACAATTAGGAATACTTGTTTGATTGAATCCCTGAGTACTATTTAAATTTGAAGTAATACAATTGGTAAGAAACGACCCTCCATTTAAATAAGCACTTTCACAATAACCATTATTACTTTTTATGCGAACGTAATAAGCCGTATTTGGTAACAACCCATTTACTATATAATTTGTTGCAGTTCCTGCATTAAATGGTGACCCTAAAACTGGAGTTGTAAATGTGGCGTTAGTATAAATTTCTACAGAATAATTTACTGGATTTAAGGTACCCATACCTGTAGCTCCTATCCAAGCTATTCTTGCACCTTCATTGGTAATCATCGAAATAGTAGGACTTGTTGGAGGCAATGGACAAGTTAACAAAATCCCAGATAGCGGATTTATTGTATTATATTTTGCCCCACCGGTACATGAAACTGACAAATATGGAAAGATGGTATATTGATAACTAGTATTTGGTATCAAGCCTGTTTGACTAATTGTTGTAGAAGAACCTCTCTGAATTACAGTACCATTTCCTAATGAATTTCCAACTGTATAAATAGTTCCATCTACAGGAAATCCCGTTAATGCTCCTATGCTTCGAACAATAAGATAGCTAGTATTAGGTTCTGAAATACCAACAAAAGCCCCACTTACTGATGTTGTTGTTGAACCTGTAGCACTAAAATTGGTAGGTTGTGCGGGAATTCCACAAGGTGAAATTGCACTCGTAAAATTACCTGCGAAAGCTCCAATATCTGACGGTGTCAACCCACTTCTTGAATTTCCATCAAAATCATCTGTCACGGTTCCAATTACCACTCCAGAGGATTCAATCACTGTAGGAATAGAAGCATTGATATGGAAATCGGGGACTAAATTAGTTGCTCCGACAAATTGAGGATCGCCATTGACACCATTGGCTTCTTGATTTGTAGCGAGTTGCCAATCGAGCAATGAATTTAGATTTGTATTTAAAAAACCTACCGTTCCACCGTTTCCATTTACAAAATAACAATTATTATTAAATGTATAGGAAGCAGGAGGATTGGTAAATTGAACTGCAAAATGTTTTCCTGTTCCTGTCCCATTATTACGCGTATTGTAAAATATGTTATTTTGAGCAATTACATTATGAAAATTAGTAGTTGTTGACTGATAACATGCTGTATTTACAGAACCTGTAACTGCCTGACCCCCGATATAAATTGAGTTATGGTATAAATTTAAATTCCCACCATTTCCACGAATAGCAATAAAGTTATAATCATTATTTATAGAATTACCCGCTGAATCGATTCCAAGTCGGATCCAATTGTTTGAAATTGTATTTGTACTAGGTGTAGCTCCATTATCAATTCCAATTATTGTTGCATTAGTTAATAAAGGAGCATTTAAATTGTAAATTGAATTTTTAGATATAATTTGTGAAGAAGAGGTAATTCGATTGAAAATACCTTTGACTGCTTCAGCACTTATTCCTGTACTTTGATTCGTCAAATTATAAATTTGATTTTGAGCGATTGTGGTCGGCAAATTATCTCCTGAAAAATACATCCCAGTTAATGCCCCTAAGGATAATGATCCTCCCCCAAAACCAGTCAAATTTCGAATTATGTTGTTTGAATATTGCCCTTTCGCGTTGAAATTATATAAACCGTAGACAAAAGAGATTGGTAAATTCGATAAATTCTGAATAGAATGGGCAGTTGTTCCACCTAAAATATTGTTTGTAAATGTTATAGTATAGGTAGCACCCAAAGTTGAATACATTCCATATAATCCCATTTGAGCAGTTGATGCAGTAGAAGTATTAGAAATAGTGATCCCTCCTACTGAATTAGCATCAATTGTTAAGTTGGCTTGATTGTTAAAAATCCCAATAAAATCAGTTGCTGTTGCTCCATTGGAAGTTACCAGGGTAATATTATCATTTTCTACTAAACTTCCAATAGTGTTATTCAAAATAGTATAGCTCCCTGTATTTGATGAAATACCAATGAAAGGAGCTGAAGTAAAAGCTCCAGTACTACTTCCAGTTAGAGCTATATTTCTGATACTATTATTAGAGATAGTAGTAAAAATTGAAGTAGAGTGGTTAGACATACGAATTGGATAAAACTTTCCAGAATTACCCAAATTTAAAGTATAATTTCCTGTTCCAGCTCTATTAGAAAAACCAATTACATTACCAGTTATCAGAGCACCTTCATGTCGAGACGTTGTGGTACCTGAAATATTAATTGCAACTTGTGTATTGGCTATGTTTCTTGAAGTTGTTTGATAAAAATAATTATTAGAAATGACCCAACCGGTATTTCCACCTGAAATTACAACTCCTCCATGGAAATTAGTTGATGAAAAGTAATCAAATATTTCATTTTGTGAAATGGTATTACCACTATTGGCGGTTGCTGTGCCTCCATCAGAATAAATTGCATAACTCGGTAAGTTAGCTCCAGCAGGCCCGATTAAACATTTAGATATTGTGTTATTATCATTACCAGTACTACTTCCTGAACGAAAAATGATAGTTGCAGTTCCGAAATTTGTCCCAGATCCTAATACCGAACAATTCGTGATTAAATTATTAGATGCATCATTAACAAAATTTAATGTTGAAGTATTAAAATTAGTAGCAACAGTCAAATTTGAAATGACTAATGAGTTACCGTTGGAATTCAAACCGTCAATCGTTACATTATCCGCACCATTGAAAAGTAGTAAAGGGATACCAGCATTTGGTGATCCACTTATGGTTCGTGCGCCATTTGGTCGGATCGTTAAAGAGGTCCATAGTGTTGAATTATTTAATCCTGCAGTACCTGGTTCAGTAGCATTACCTGTTACCAAGACTGTTACTAAACCCGTATGGACAACTCCTCCATTTAAAACATCAAATAATCCTGAAGTTGGTGTGGTTAAGGTAGCATATCCTACAGAATTAGCTGAAGCACTTCCTGTAGTTGATGATACAATGTAGTTCCCTGTTGCTGGAGTCCAACTGTAATTACTGCCCCCGTTGTTATTTAAATTTAAAGTAGACATCAAATGTGCCGATTGACCATAGCTTGCAACATCAGCATTTATTTCTGTTATTGTTTTATTACTTGTATATGCATAAAAACTAACCGCAGCGGCTTGCCATGGAATTGTTGCTGTCCATGTTGTTCCCGAACCTGTGGCTTGAATTAAAGTAGATGACACATAAGCATTTGTTGAGTAACGAATGAAGATATTTTCAGCCGCATTTGGAATTCCAGAAGTTGTAATAGTGACCACTCTAGACCCATATGTTCCAGAAGTTTGGGCTACACCACTAATTAATACAGGATTATAATTTGTTTCTAATAATTGCATGAGGTTATCACTGGTTGCATTATTAGTTACATTGAATGTATAATAATTCCCATTGGTGATGGCAGGTAATTGACCATCAACACCGCCACTTGAACTATTATAACGGGCGCCATTTGCAAATCCTACAGGAATGAATGTGTTGGCTGACAACACATTGTTTGCGGTGTAAGGACGCCAGCAATTGGTGTAGTCAGGCGTAGCAGTTGTGCCTTGATGAAACGCCCATGTAGCGTTTCCAGAAGGCAAAGTTTGTTGCGATTGAAAACGAATTTGCTTGTGCGAACTTGTCAACGTATTTAACGTAAAGCGAGCATTCGAAGAAGCAGGTGTCGTAGCAGACAAACTTGTATACAATACCGTAGGTCGTTGTGCCAAAGCGAAAGTACTGAAAAAAATCAGTATCCACTGAATGTGAATGATACAACTAAGCTTTTGTTTTCTTTTTAGAGTGTGAAAGTTTGCTCTCATAAATTTTTGTTAGGGTTGAATAGTTATTTACTGCATTGAAAATGAGCAAAATAATTTTTCAAAATTAACAGTATTCATCGCACCCTTTTGATTCAACAAAACTTAAATTCCAAGAAATCGATGAAGTCACTTAAACACCGTTAAAAAGCAAATTAGCGAAACAAAAACCAATAAATATGACTTATGCAAATTCCTTTAAAGACTCATTTTTACTGACCAATTCCAAACTATCATTTCATTAGTAAGAAAATGATTATTTTTATGAATTTTAAATATTTGAAAATCAATACTTTATATCATTACATGAATTTTCTTTCTTTTTAAAGGAATCAATTAGCAACATGATTCACTTCAAAATTGAAATTTTAGGGGATAAAAGGTAAATTGTTTAATAAAGACTATTCGAAGCTTTTTTTATATTTTATTTTGAATGTGTCCGATTTCAAAAATTGGATTGAAATTTGAAAAAGTGGTTTTACTTTTTATAAAAAAGTCAAAATAATTATACATAAAAAGATAATAAAAAAAGGGAGCCCTTTCGAACTCCCTTTTTATCGTTTTAAAGATATTTTATCGTTTAATCACACGAAGTGTTTTGATATTTTCACCTTGTGTTAAGATTACATTATAAACACCTGCTGGGAAGTTAGCCCCTACTTCTGTGCTTTCTACTGAATCCGCAGCAACCGTTTTGGTTTCTACTAATTTACCTAACATATCATACACTTGGATGGTGTACTCTTCGTTACTCGCTGAATTCACTTTGAAATAGAGGTTCTCTGCAAATGGGTTCGGATAAACCGTCGCTTCGAAGCTAGTTGCTTCGGCTGCTTGTGTATCCTCGATGGTACGAGCTGCAGTTGGAGCAATAATCGTACATGTTTTTCCGAATGGACCAAAGTCAGGTTGACCCGGCATGCTCACTGCTACTTGAACGGAATACGTTTCTCCAGGAACTAAACCAGGGAAATCCGATAAGCGGAAGAAGTTGGCATTTCTATCTACACTGTAGTCATAGCCCTGATCAATATTATACAGACGATAACGGTATTGAACGGCATTACGAACTAAATTCGCATAAATAAATTCATTATTGTTCAACACTTGATAATCGTTACATTGTGTAGCACGAACTTCACTGGTTGGGTGTTTCGGTGCTTGAACAGTACATGCTGGACCGTAAGCCATGAATACACCGTCTAAGTTACGAATCGCACACGATACGCTGTAGTTGGCATCGTAACGGAAATCGGTTACTTGCTCGAATGAGAAGTAACGTAATCCACTTGTAATTACTTGTGTACTTACTACGTTGTTGCTCGCATCCAAACGTTGTACTTGGTAACGGTAAACCGATACTAAAGCAACTGCCGAACTGGCAACCTGAGTCGTTGTATTTGAGATTTGAGTTCCACAGGAAGCCACTGTACTTAACGGTGTTGGCGTGTATACGAAGAATGCCGGCGCATAGTTCGGTTGCCATACGTTATTGATACGAACCGTAGTTTCTACTTTAAACTTCGCACCATACGCATAGTTCGACAAGTTGGACAAGAACAAATTACGTAAGCCCATATCTACAGTTACAGGAGCTGACATTGGTGTATCATCTGCAGGATTCACACGGGTAACCACATAACGATATCCTTGACAGTTCGCCACTAAGCTCGTAATGATAGAAGCACCATAACTGATGGTTGAGTTAGGAACAGTAACTGCTGGAACCGTATAGATTGGCGTACAACCTCCTGGTAAACCAATGTTGTCGATGTTACCGTTACAGTCGTTGTCGATACCATCGTAACAAACATCAATTGCTCCAGGATTAATAGAAGCAACCGCATCGTTACAATCCGTATTAATCGTTGAACCGCCACAAGCCACTAAGGGTAAAGTACCATAACCGTCACCATCTGCATCAGTGTAACGCAATTGGTTATCATTACAATCTAAGCTGTTCAATACACCTCCGCAGTCTACAAATGTCATCGAACCAAATCCGTCACCATCCACATCGGCATAACGCAATTGGTTATCATTACAATCGGTGTTATTCAATACACCTCCACAAGCTACTAAGGTTGTTGACCCAAATCCATCACCATCCACATCGGCATAAAGCAATTGGTTATCGTTACAATCGGTGTTGTTCAATACACCGCCACAAGCTACTAAGGTTGTTGACCCAAATCCATCACCATCCACATCGGCATAACGCAATTGGTTATCATTACAGTCGGTATTATTCGCAACCCCACAAGCAGCAAGTGTAGTCGAACCAAATCCGTCGCCATCATTGTCCACATATTGCAATTGTGCATCGTTACAATCTAATGAATTGGTAACATATCCAACAGGTTGTGAACAAGCTACCTGACTTACAGCTGGATTTCCGAATCCGTCACTATCGGCATCTTGATAATAGGTAAAGCTCGGTTGAACCGTGAGCACTCCACTCGTATTGGATGTCCCATTCCACGTTCCACCACCACTGGCACTGTAGCCACCATAGAAAAACGCACAGCCATTGATACTGTATCGGAAGGCATAATAATAGGTCCCAGGAGCCAGAGCACTCCCAAATGTGGCCTTGTATTCGTCGTTATTATTTCCCGAACCTGCTTGACCGAAATAAGGTGCTGTAGTCCAATTGGTCCATGTATTTGGATTTGTATTGGTACTACTGTAGCCAATTTGTGCCACGATACCCGAACCTTGTCCGGCAGCCTCAGTTAAACCTGCCACATAAATTTGTCCATAGGCATCAAAATTTGAACCTTGACAAACGGTAGCCGAACCCGGAAATTGAGTATTTACAAAACCAGGATTGGGTGTAATGGAATACGAGTAATTCGATCCGCCATTATTTCCATAGCGCAAAGTAATCAAATCATGATCCGAAGAATTGGTGGCAGCCACTGTAGTGGTGTAGGCATAATAATAAATCGTTCCTGAAGTATTGTCACTACCCGGAATAATAGCAGTCGCCGTAGACCAGTTGGAACCTGTACCCGTTGCTTCGACAACTTTGGAACCTGAAAAATTTGCAGCACTACTGTAACGAATAAATACGCGCTCTTGTGCCGATTTTGCTCCTGCTAAACTCACTGTAATCGTTGCGGCAGTTCCCGAACAAACCGAACCCGGATTGCTTACAGCGGTAGCATCGTTGGCATGAAACGATTGCGGTGCTGCATCGGTTTCCATCACCACAGCTTGACGGCTTGCATACGCCAAACCACGAATCTGAATAGTATAGTATTTGTTTAACGAGGGAGCCACTGTAAAGGCGGCATTCGGTCCGTTAAATCCACCTCCGCCCCAAGTTAGCGTAAACTCTTGGTTGTACGGTGTAGCCGTGTTATACCATTTATCGGCATAACTGTTCCATTGAATTAAATAATAATTGTTAGTTGAAGTGGCCTGGGTCGTATTGGACAAAATTCCGCTCGTTGGCGTATTATTCGACAATACCACATTACCCAACCCAAATCGGTCCCAAGCATACCCGCCCGGTTGTGCAAATGCCGATTGAAAACCGGTAATCACGAAGACCAACAAAAGCCATAATTGAAGTAAATTTTTTTTCATAGTCGTTTTGATTTCATGTTAGGGAAAAACTATTTCTAACTTCTAAATTACTGGAAACACTTTTGCCAACCAAAAATGTCATTTTCGAAAACGATTTCGTGTTGATAAATTCATTTTTTGGGGCGCTTTTTTTTAGAATAATAAAAAAATTAAACGCATTCTCTGTATCGTTCATTTCTTTTTTTAATCCATAAAATTACCTTTCAAAAGTTATCCTTCATCATCCATTTAATTCTTTGACTTGTAATGACGGCTATTGACGGGTTTTGACGTCTCTTGACCGATTCTGACGGGTGGGTTCCGAATTCGTTGCTCCTTTGTTCGGGTTTTGTTCGGAAGCGCTTCGGACCCACCCACGGAAATACTGGGTTGATCGCACTATTTACCGAACAAATCTCGAACAAAACCAAAACAAAACCCCTAGAAAGAAGTTTGCGTTGAAATCATCACTCAAATACAATCAATAGCCCTAAAAAATTGTACCTTCGAACAGAAGAATATTTTGAATTTTCAATGAATAAGCAACTAGAAACATCACGATTACTATTGGAAAGTGTTACGGCTGAGGAATACCAACAGCAGTTTATTCACGACTCTGAAGAAGTAATACAATCCCGATGGAATTTGTCTCTAGACCGAATTCAGAAAGAGAAAGTACGGGCGCAAAAAGGCTATGAAACGGCCAATAAATCGTTACTCCTTTTTCTAATACGTTCAAAAACTAGTTCGAATTATATCGGATGGTGTGGCTTTCATACCTGGTATTTGGACCATCAACGAGCAGAGATCGGCTATGGATTATATGACGATGCCTACAAACAACAAGGAATCATGACAGAAGCCTTGGCCGCAGTGTTGCACTTTGGGTTCACTAGCTTACAATTGCAACGGGTTGAAGCCTTTATAGGTCGGGACAATATCGCCTCGCAACGGTTGGTTCAAAAAATGGGATTCCGGGAAGAAGGCTGTTTGCGGGCCCATTATTTTACCCAAAACCAATACGAAGATTCGTTGGTATTTGGACTTTTAGCCTCAGAATTTATGGAAAATAAATAAATTTACAACCGATTTTTTTTTCTGAAATGGAATACAACTTATTTTCTTCAGCTTCAATTCCGCGTCGTTTTGTAGCCTATATTCTTGATGTAGTACCCCTACTCCTGATCGTTGTCTTATTTTCAAAAAAAATACTGCATATTTCGGTTTTAGATCCTTCGCTAATGAAAACGAATCCCGAACAGTATTATGCCATCCAACAAACCGTGCGGTTTACCGTATTTGGAGGATGGATTTTAGTCTCTTTTCTTTTGGAATGTTCGACTTGGCAAGGCACGTGGGGAAAAAAAATCATGGGGATTAAAGTTGTTGATGGGTATGGCGAACACATTACTATGGTGCAAAGTCTCCAACGGAACGGGATAAAAATTGTTTCTATGCTCCTATTTGGAATTGGTTTTTTCTGGATTGTTTTTAATCGGAACCGATCGGGATGGTATGACATTGTAGCGAAAACAAAAGTAGTTCGCGAAGAAAACCGCTAATATTTCATCCTTTTTTGTACTTTCACCTTGCTAACCAATACAAACAAACTATGAAATCCATTATTTACAAGTATAGCGCAATAGCGGCTGTAATTATCGTTCTTTTTATGATTGCCTCCACGGTATTGTTTATAAAAATGGACAACGAACCTCTTTCCCTAACCCTTGGTTTTGCGGGTATGCTGGTCGGATTTGCCACCATTTTCCTAGCATTAGAAAAATATAAAAAAGCCAATGGCGGCGTGCTTACTTTCGTGGACGGACTGAAAATCGGGGCGATTATTGCCTTGATTGGCTCCTTGAGTTACACTGTCGTTTGGATGATCGAATTTCAATTCGTATTCCCTGATTTTATGGAGAAGTTTGCGGCCAAACAAATCGAGCAGTTGAACGCATCCAATCTAGATCCTGCCGTATTAGCGGAACAGATTAAAAAGATGCAGGAAATGGCCGAAAATTATAAAAATCCGTTTTATCGCTTTGGCATGACCTTGATGGAGATTCTGCCCATTGGAATTATCATCACCCTTTTGGCTGCCATTATTCTTCGAAAAAAAGCCAACTAATTTACCCATAAAAAAAGCCCTCAATTACTGAGGGCTTTCTTTTTTTATTTGTCTTTGGTATAGCCAAAACTTTGCTTGCCTACCGTTAACACAAAACCTTGCTTGTCTTCTGTAAATTGAATTGACAATTCCGCTTGATCAAAGGTAAACAACCCGTTATCTTTATCCACTAACGGGATTGTAGGTTGCCCCTGTGCACTCAATGTCAAACTGCCATCTTCATCACCTAAAACGATTTTCAACGGAATCAATTCACTGGAATAATTCCCCGTTAAAGCGCTGTAATCCTTAGTTTTCGTTATGCCATCCTTTTTCAACGACCAAACATTATTTTCTCCATTAATATCAGGGAAAATATGTTCGGGATCCAAAGTTATAGTCGCTAATTCCTCAGTGGATGGCAATTTAAAGGTCCAATTCGTATTGCGTTTCCAAATCTCAACCGGCAAGTTCATACGTCCTTTTTTCCCTGAAACCGTGGTATACTCAACAATTACAGGCATTGGAAGTTTTTCTAAAGTGGCTATAGAAACAATGGCTCCATTGGCAGGATTATTTTTTTCATAGCGTACTTTTTTAATCGCTTGATCGGCCATCCAATTGTTGTAGAACCAACCGCGCCATAACCAACCTAAATCTTCACCACTCACATTTTCCATGGTACGGAAGAAATCATCGGGTTGGGGATGTTTGAAAGCCCAGCGTTCAATATAAGTTCGGAAAGCAAAATCAAAGCGCTCCTCGCCTAAAATATGACGCAACATCGTAAGTCCGGAACCAGGTTTATAGTATGCCAAAATACCTAAATTGTCTTCGGCTAAATTATCTGGAGCCGCCATTACCGGTTCCATATCCGGATTCATCAACATCGAAGCCGCTGCCTGCATATCGTCATTCGGTTGGCGGTATTCCCCTTTATTAAAATCTTGCGAACTCAAGGTATTGATAAACGTATTGAACCCTTCATCCATCCAAGCGAAAAGACGCTCATTCGAACCCACAATCATCGGGAACCAAATGTGTCCAAATTCGTGATCGGTCACACCCCATAGATCGGCACCTTTGGACTCCCAACCACAGAACACAATTCCGGGATATTCCATTCCGCCTTCGTTACCCGCTACATTGGTAGCCGCTGGATAGGGATATTCATACCAACGTTTGGAGTAATTTTCAATGGAAGCTTTGGTATATTCAGTAGAACGGCCCCAAGCATCTTGCCCCGAACTTTCCACTGGATATGCCGATATAGCCAAGGATTTTTTACCGCTCGGTAAATTGATACGCGCGGCATCAATGATGAAGGCTGGCGAAGAAGCCCATGAGAAATCACGGGAATTTTTAATTTTAAATTTCCAAGTTAACGTGGATTTACCTGCGGGTCGAGAAGACGCACTTGTGATCTCATCGGCGGTGCGAATCATCACGGTAGACTCACTATTTTTCGCAGTATTCCAACGTTTCATCTGCTCTGTGGTATACACCTCAGCCGGGTTTTGCAACTCGCCCGAACCTACTACTATATGGTTAGCGGGTGTGGTAATTGTCACATCAAAATCGCCATACTCTAGGTAAAACTCACCGGCACCTTGGTACGGTAAGGTATTCCATCCGCGTACATCATCATACACACACATACGGGGATACCATTGGGCCATAGTGAAAATGCGGCCGTTTTTGGTTTCCAAAACCCCCATACGGTCAGAACCATAATCGGGAGAAACAAACGAGAAATCAATTTTTAATTTAACCACCGCTCCTGCCGCAGCCATCGCTTGTGGCAATTGTACTTGCATGCGAGTGTCCGTAATGGTGAATTTCGCTTCTTTTTCAGAAGATTTCCCACCAGCTGTGGTCACCACTTTAACCGACTTGATGGTAAAACCACCGTCAAAGTCTTGTCCTTTAGCACCGTTCCGACTTCCTTTCAAGGGAATTACAGCATTCCCACGGGAATCTTTTTTGAATAAATTCTGATCCAAATTCAACCAAAGAAATCCCAGTTTATCCGGACTGTTGTTGGTATAGGTAACCACTTCAGAGCCGGAAATTTCTTTTTTATCAGCATTTAAAGATGCTGTAATGACATAATCGGCACGGTTTTGCCAATACTTCGGCCCCGGTTGACCACTCGCCGAACGGGTATCAGTTCCATTTTTGGTATAAAAATTGTTACCAAAGGCCTCGTTGTAATCGTACACCGATTCTGGGCGTTGTTGTTGAGCCGACATAGTTGCCGTAACCCACAATAAACCCACCATTAAAGGAGTTTTAAAATTTAGCTTCATGCTTATACAAATTAGAAAAAACAAATAAATAAAAAAATACGGCAAATTCAACCCTATTTAACTAAATTCACCTCATCCAATTTATATGTTATGTCCTATTCTTTCACTCCTTTTCCTGTTTTAACCACCTCCCGACTTATTCTGCGTCGTGTTCGGGAGTCCGATTGGCCAGAATTACTCGCCTTGCGCGGGGATAAAAACGTGATGCACTATATTCCGAGACCTTTGGTGACTACAAAAGAAGAAGCTATCGAACATTTTAACATGATTGACTCTAAAATTGAAGAAAACTTGGGAATTAATTGGGCCATTACAAGAAAAGGAGAAGACAAATTACTCGGTGTTTTGGGGCATTACCGCCTCCAACCCGAGAATTTTAGAAGTGAAATTGGCTATATGCTTTTGCCCGAAGCCCATGGCCAAGGTATTGTTCCCGAAGCCGTTACTGCCATTTTAAAATACGGTTTTGAGCACATGCAGTTGCATTCTGTGGAAGCGGTTATTGACCCGGAAAATGCGGCATCAGAAAAAGTACTGCAAAAACTTGGTTTTATTAAAGAAGCCCATATCCTTGAAAATGAATATTTTGACGGTCGTTTTTGGGATACCGTAATTTACTCAATGTTACAACGAAATTTTAAGCCACTATATGAATGAATTTGAAAAACAATTTCAGGAAATCGAAGATTACTTGAAGTTTGAAGACTATACGTTGTTGACCAAACGTATTGTTGATTTGACATTAGACACTGAAAATCTTTCATTTTATCAAAAAACCAATGCGTTTTTAGATTGGTTGGATTACAATGAAAATGCGATCGAGGAAAAGACAGCACGGTATCGCGAACTTCTCGCTGAATTGCATGCCTTTTTAAAAGATAAACCGACAGCTCCCCGAGATGTATTGGTGAGTACAAGCGATTTGGTAAAAAATTATGGTTATGGCGCCTTCGGATTGGGTCCGATACAACTCAAGCTACATGCAGGTGAAATCTTAGGACTCGTCGGTGAAAACGGTAATGGAAAAACGACTTTATTGCGAAGTCTATGTGGCGAATTGCATCCCAGCAGCGGGAGCATTACCTATCACTTCCCGTATACTGATTTATATGCACTACGCACTCAATTGGTGTACATCCCACAGCGAACGGACACTTGGTACGGATCGATGTTTGAAAATCTACAATTCACTGCTACCTTGTACGGTTATGCCCCAGAGGAAAACGAGCATTTGGTCAACTTAATCATCACCCGATTGGGCTTGCGTAAATTCAAACACCATGCTTGGAAAAGTTTGTCTTCAGGGTATAAAATGCGGTTCGAATTAGCGCGCATGCTTTTGCGAAAACCCAAATTGTTGTTGATTGACGAACCTTTAGCCAACTTGGATATTTTGGCCCAGCAAACGGTGCTGGAAGACTTTAAATCCATTGCCAAATCGCCGTTTCGCCCGATTGGGATTGTGTTGAGTTCGCAGCAATTGTACGAAGTTGAAAAAACCTCCGATCAAGTGATTTTCTTGAAACACGGCAAGCAGAAAAACTTACACGAATCAAAAGAGGATACTTCTGTTGTTAATTCGAACGAACTGATTATAGAGTTTGAGTCGTCGTTATCCCAACGGGAATTGGGCGAATTATTTCAACCGCTTGAGTTGGTTGCCTTGCAATTCAACGGCGGTACGTTCATTGCAACGTTCCCAGAAAACATTACGGTGTATGCCTTTTTACAACATAGTATTGACCGGCAAATTCCGCTGACATATTTCCGTAATATTTCCAATTCAACGCGTCGTTTCTTCGTTTCTTAAATTTGATCATTATGTTTCAATCGATACAAAAAAATATGTTATTAAAACACCCTGTACTATGGAATTTACGGGTGATTCCTGCGGTTATTATTCTTGTTATCTTGAATATTTTGTCCTTTGGATTTGGTTTTATCACCGAATTTATTGATTTTAAAGAATATGAAAATAACTACCATTACGAAAACAATATTTCGTTCATCTTTTTAGCTATTGCCATCAGTTTATTGCTGTTAATTCTATGGTTGGTGAACTATTTCAAAAATAATGCGTTCAAAGCCTTTTACCCTGTTAAACCGGGGCAGCTTTACAAAGAATGGCTATTGCTTTTTGGAATGTTGTTTGGAATGAGCTTATTTATTCCAGCATTCTTTTATGGAAAAGAAGTCAAAATCCGCAGCTACTATTCCGAAGCCGAATTACGCAAACGAGCGGCGATATTGAGTGAAGCTTCCTTTTTCATTGAAGGTTCCTATAGTTTTCACAATACAATAGAAACTTACGAAGGGGATGTTGTCACCGAAACTGCTGTAGCTGTGGATTCTGCAGCTGTCGTTGAAACTACTGATTCTGTAAAGGATTGTCATTGTTTTTATCTCCGTGGCAAAAAGTATAGCACGGGTTCGCTACTCAATAAAAACATCGATAGTTACTCTTTTTTTGACCAACCTACCGATTCCTTGCGCCGTTTAAAGATTCAAAATTGGCTCATTGATCAAAAGAAAGATTCGGTTATAAATGTTATGAAAGCCTATTTAGCGATTGCTAATGAGCACAATCTTAAAGGCAATGTGACACCCGAAGAATGGTATGCCTTATTGGTAGAAAATCCCGAATTTGAGACCTTAAACTCTATTGGGCCTAAACAAGATGATGGTGTCTATATTCAAAATGAATACAATTTTAATAACCGTTTTGATTCCATCAACAAGTACATAGTCAATGTCGACAATGAAGCGCGAGAGTATTATAGACATTATGTCCCGCATGATTATTTGGATTACAACTACAACCGCATGGTTAACGCTTATGTGAGTCCGGACATGAACCTTACTTCACTTTTAATTCCACTCTACATTGCTTTGGGCTTGTCGTTGTTAATCTTCAGTTTCCGTGTTACCTCAGGCAAACAATGGTTGATTGCGCTGGTTGTTGTGATTATCTTCAACATCTTATCCGGAATTATTACCGCCTTGATTAATAGTGATTACAGTTACCCCATAGCAATACTGTTCCTGTTGTTTTCCGCGTATTTCTATTTTATCCGAACTACAATCAAAAAAGAAAGCAAGAAAATCTCGGGTATAATGATCAATATTCTGCTTTGGGTCACCCCTTCGTTTTGGATGTTTGTCTATTATCTCGTTTTAGAGATCCTAAAAGATTTGAGCTATAATTATCATTCTACATACGTAAACACACCGTATTACCCCACGATTCAATTTTTAAAAGATTACCTGGTGCCCATCAATTATTTCAACATTCTGTTTGTAATTGTAATAATGGCTTATTTTACGCGAGTCATCCGCAAATGGCGCGGTATTGCTGAAGAATAATAAAAAACCCCATCGAAATGATGGGGTTTCTTTTTTTTGAAAATAGTGTTCTATTGTACAGCTAACAGGGCATTGATGTTCCCGTATCCGTAATTGCTATTGCGCGTCGGATAATAGGTTGCCGATTGGCGCAACTTGTTCAATACTTGATCGCGTGTCCAAGTTGGATTCTTTGACCATACCAAAGCAGCTATTCCCGCAGTGGTTGCTGTGGCCACCGAAGAACCGCCCACATAATCGGATTGATTATCATAATAACTATCTACTGGAATCGTATTCCCTGAGGCCACACGTTGCATTTGTATAGTAAATTGGATTTCACTTCCGCTATGACAAACATCGCATTTTTGGTTAGATGTTCCTTCTTTCACTCCGGTTACCGCTACTGCTTCAGGCATCCAAGCGGGGAAAATAACCCCTACAAAATTCGTAAAACTCGTCGATGTTCCTCCGGCACAGAAAATTAACTTTCCTTTGCTGTAGGCATATTTAACACCGTCTGCAATTTTACTCACTGAAAAAATATGCCCCATCGACATGGAAATGATCTTCACATTGGCATTATTAGCCAAAGCGGTAAATGCATTCTTTACCCCATTTTGTTCATGATAACCGTCTAAAACCACATTGGAAGCGGCACGGTAGGTGATTAAATTGGCGTTATATGCCACACCAACAGGCAATCCACGATCATTACGCGGTGCGGTAGCTACAGAAGCCATACTGGTACCATGACCGCATTGGTCGTTGGGTCCGTCAGTGGTAGTTGACCAAGGCCAAATAGAATCTACATACACCCCAAACTTTTGCACGGTGCGACCCGTAGAAGCACCATTATTGAAATTAGCTCCTAAAAGTGATTGATTCGGAGATAAACCCGTATCTACAATTCCGATTGTGATACCGCGCCCGGTGGCATAGGACCATGCACTCGGAATATTGTGTGAGTAAAAAGCCCACGGCACTTTGGCATTGGGGGTAACTGTGGTGTAATCTGAAGTGGCTAAAGTCGCTGATTCAAATCCACAACCCGAATCACTTTGCGTTGTAACGCCTCCAATACCCGGTTTCATTTCGGCCACAGAAAAATAACGGAAATCAGCAGGCTCAACGTAGCGAACCAATCCCAATTTACGAAGTGCGGCTACCGTTTCTTGTTTTTCAATACGCACATCCATTAAATTCAAATACGGATCGGCATTCACCAAAATATCTTTAATTTCCTTTTGCTCGTAATACGCGATGCGTTCAAGAAGCGCTTGTTGTTGGGCTGCGGAACTGTTGGATTTTGTGCGATCAAAATCATTGGCGTCAGTACCAAATCCAACTGTAGCCAGACTATTTCCATGCACAATCGCACTCCAAACCGTTTGTGTAGTGACTGCTTTCCAAGTAAAATGCATTCCATTTTGGATAGAAGCGTCGATTTTGGCTTTAATTTCTTGGGGCGTTAAAAGTTCGCGTTGTTCTTGCGCAATCGAAATGGTTTCAAACGATTGTTCGTTTTCTGAACAGGAAGTGAGCGACAAAAGCAATCCTGCAACCATAAGCGGTAATATTCTTCGAATCATAGAGTTATTATTTTGTTGGTTTCCAACGAATTTAAGAAAAAGTTTGAAATAAAAAAAGTCACCCCAAAAAGAGGTGACCTTTTCGTCCGTACAAACGGAACTAACCAATAACTCTAAATAATAAAGGAATTAGAATAGGAATTTAACCCCTACTCGTAATCCACCCACGCTTCTTGTACCTGGGTTTAAATCAAATGGATTGAAATTCAAATTGAAATTGCTGGTGCTATCACCTCCATTTGGTTTGTATGTGGTAGAATTTACATTGAATAATGAGAACGAAGTTTCAACCGTCATCCATTTGCTTACGATAAAGTCAAAACCTGGCGCAACGTCTAAACCAACAGAAGTCGTTTTGTCGTCAGAGATTTTGTCTTTTGAAAAAGTCATAGGCAAAGAAGCTTGACCGAAGAAGAAGAATTTACCTCCTAATCCCCAGTATTTTCTAACCAATGGTTGCACGATAAATGTGCTAGATTCTGCTGTAGTTGTAGAAGTAACTGTATTATCCGTTTTTGAACCAATAACACCTACTCCTAAACCTAAAGTAACATCAGGAGCCACAAAATAACCTACGATAGGCACAAAAGTGTTGGTTTTAGTTTCAGAAACACCGTTATCCGATTTTCCAAAAGCTACCTGACCACCGGCCCACCAAGTTCCTTGTAAACCTTTACTCGCTTTATCTTGTGCATTCACATTTAACGCTAACAATGCTGCAGCAGCAACTAAAAATAATTTTTTCATTTTGTTTTTTGTTTAAATATTACAGGACAAATGTAGAACCAAGTAGTAAAGAAAAACCTGACATAAGTCATAGTTTGCCTTTTTTTTTCGCTGTAAAATAGCACTCTTATATCCGTAGGTTTTGTGTTATCTTTGCAGTATGATTAAGGAGATAAACATTGTAAATAAACGTGCGCGCTTCGATTATGAAATATTAGAATCGTATTCAGCGGGTATGGTTTTAACGGGAACGGAAATCAAATCCATCCGTTTAGGGAAAGTGCAAATTGCCGAAAGTTTCTGTGAATTTCATGGTCATGAATTGTTTGCCATCAACACCTATATTGAAGAATATGCCTTTGGAACCGCATTTAATCATAAATCGCGCAGTGAACGCAAATTGCTATTGAACAAAAAAGAATTAAAAACACTAGCGCGCAAAGTAGAAACCAAAGGATTAACCATAGTTCCCCTTCGTTTGTTTACCAATGAAAAAGGTTTGGCTAAATTGGAAATTGGCCTCTGCCGTGGGAAAAAGAACTACGACAAACGGGAAACCTTAAAAGACCGTGATACCCAACGTGATATTGATCGTTTGAAAAAATCCTTTTAATGCTACACGATTTATTAAAAACGGGACGAGAACGCAGCGGACTCACCACTCGGGTGTTGGCAGAAAAAGCGGCTATTGACCAAGCGCTCATCAGTAAATTTGAAAATGGGAAACGGATTCCGACCAAAGGACAAGCCGAACTCCTAGCTGAACTTTTAGGGCTTGATGTAAAACCCATTCAAGTAGCTTGGTACCGTGCTAAACTATTACACATTATTGATTTCAATCCAGAGGCCATCGAGGCGGTTACGGGCATTTTAGAAGAAAAAGGATTGAATTTGGCGAAAAGTGCCGAAAAAGAAGCGCAAATTGCTTCGATTCTTTCAGAAATTGATCAGTTGAAAAATCGGTTGCAGCAGCTTTAGTTTTTATTCTCTAAAAGCGGCACAAACTTAAAATCCCCAAACTCGTGTTTCTCAAATTGGGTTTCGTTTTTGCGGATTAATAAGGTCATGATTTGCTCTTTCTCCCCGACCGGGATCACCAATCGACCTCCAATTTTGAGTTGGGCCATCAAAGGCTGTGGAATAATCGGTGCACCTGCCGTCACAATAATACTGTCAAACGGAGCATGTGCAGGTAACCCTTTATATCCGTCACCAAACGAAAGATGCTTGGCGCGAATCCCTAATTTAGGTAACAATAAAGAAGTCGATTTAAACAGTTCATTTTGGCGTTCCACCGAATACACTTTGGCTCCCATCTTGCACAAAACGGCCGTTTGGTAACCACTGCCTGTACCGATTTCCAACACTTTATCGTCCTTTTTAACTTGTAATAACTGGGATTGAAAAGCCACTGTATAAGGTTGTGAAATCGTTTGTCCAGCTCCTATAGGAAAGGCCTTATCTTGGTACGCAAAATCTTCAAACGACGAATTCAAAAACAAATGCCGCGGAATCAAACGGATGGCTTCCAAGACATTTTTATCCGTAATGCCTTTGGCCTCTAATTGTGTAACCAATTGATTGCGTAATCCTTGATGTTTTGGGGTGTCTTTCACGGGAACAGTTGTTTTACGGTTGGTAAAAATAAGGGGAAAACTACCAAAAAGCAAATTCAATTTTGACCTGCGAATGTCGAAAAAAAGATGCGCAAAAACTGTGAATTCCGAATGGTAGTTTTTCTTTTTATTGCTACTTTTGAGAAAAATATCATTTTATGCTCAAAGTTGGCGTTCTAGGTGCCGGTCACCTAGGGAAAATTCACTTACGACTTTTACAACAATCAGAACATTATGAATTGGTTGGTTTTTATGATGAAAATGCCGACTATGCTGAGAAAATAGCCGCCGAATTTGGTTACAAGCGTTTTGATACCATAGCCAAATTGATCCATGCCGTGGATGTCATTGATATTGTTACGCCTACTCTTTCGCATTATAAATGTGCCAAAGTAGCCATCAAATCAGGGAAGCATGTGTTTATCGAAAAACCCATTGCAACAACCGTTGAAGAAGCAGAAGAAATTATTGCTTTGGCTAAGGAATACAATGTCAAAGGTCAGGTGGGCCATGTAGAACGTTTCAACCCCGCTTTCACAGCAGTGCGCGACCAAATTGAACAACCCATGTTCATTGAAACGCATCGTTTGGCCGAATTTAATCCACGTGGCACGGATGTTCCTGTGGTATTAGACTTAATGATTCACGACATTGACGCGATCCTTAGTGTGGTGCGCTCCAAAGTGGTGAATGTACATGCCAGCGGCGTTTCGGTGTTGAGTCAGTCCCCCGACATATCCAATGCGCGTCTCGAATTTGAAAACGGCTGTGTGGCCAACATTACTTCGAGTCGTATATCGATGAAAAACATGCGCAAGTCGCGTTTTTTCCAAAAAGATGCCTATATCTCGGTGGATTATTTGGATAAAACGTGTGAAGTGGTGAAAATGAAAGATGCGCCCGAACATCCGGGTGATTTTGACATGATTCTTCAAAATGCGGAAGGCGAACGCAAACAGATTTATTTCAATAATCCGAGTGTTGAACCCAATAATGCGATTTTGGACGAATTGGAAGCTTTTGCCGATGCCATTAATAACAACACTACGCCAGTAGTTACCTTGGAAGACGGAACTGAAGCTTTACGCGTGGCGTACCGAATTATAGAAGCCATGAAACGGTAATCGTTTCGATTGAATACGAACAAAACAAACTAAGATAAAATACGAATGAAAACAGTAGCAGTACTTGGTGCGGGTACGATGGGTAACGGAATTGCTCACACCTTTGCACAATGCGGTTTTACCGTAAAATTGATTGATATTTCTGAAAAATCCTTAGAAAAAGGGATGCAAACGATTGCAACCAACTTGGACCGTATGGTCGCAAAAGGATCCATCACCGAAGAAGATAAACACAAAACCATAGGAAACATCATTACTTATACCGATATGAAAGACGGTGTTGTTGGTGTGGATTTGGTGGTCGAAGCCGCTACTGAAAATGTAGGCTTGAAATTGAATATTTTCAAACAATTGAGCGATTTGTGCGCGCACAATGTCATTTTAGCCACCAATACCTCTTCCATTTCTATTACGCAAATAGCCGCGCAAGTGGTACACCCCGAGCGTGTAATTGGTATGCATTTCATGAATCCGGTGCCTATTATGAAATTGGTTGAAATCATTCGCGGGTATAATACCTCGGATGAAGTAACCAAAATCATCATGGATTTATCGGTACAATTGGGTAAAGTGCCAACGGAAGTGAACGATTATCCCGGCTTTGTAGCCAACCGTATTTTAATGCCCATGATCAACGAAGCCATTGAAACCTTATACAACGGTGTGGGTGGTGTATACGAAATCGATACGGTGATGAAATTGGGTATGGCACATCCTATGGGTCCGTTGCAATTGGCTGACTTCATTGGATTGGACGTTTGTTTATCCATATTGAATGTGATGTATGATGGTTTCAAAAATCCGAAATACGCTCCTTGTCCCTTATTAGTGAACATGGTAATGGCCGGAAAATTAGGCGTAAAATCAGGGGAAGGCTTCTACGATTATAGCGAAAGTAAAAAAGCGGAAAAAGTCGCTAAACAGTTTTTGAAGTAGTCGTTGGAACAACAAATTCAAAATTTATAATTCAAAATTTATAATTCAAAATGTCCACCCTGCTCCCCTTTAAAGCAGTTCGTCCCGTAGCCGATAAAGTGGCTTTGGTCACGTGCAGAAATTACGACGATTACAGTCCGGCTGAGCTTGCCGCTTGGCTGAATTTTAATCCGTATTCCTTTTTGCACGTTATCAATCCGGCCTACGTTCATGCGCAAAAAATCACCTTGGACAAACGGTTTAAAGGCGTGGCACACAAATACCAAGATTTTAAAAACGATGGGGTTTTTGTTAGCGAAGAGGAGCCGGTGATGTTTTTGTATGAAATTCAGACCAAAACCAACACATTTACCGGGATTGTAGCAGGCACTTTGATAGAGGAGTACAAAGCCAATGTGATCAAAAAGCACGAAGATACCTTGCAATACCGCGTGGAGTTGTTTAAGGATTATTTGCATCAAACGGGTTTTAACACCGAACCGGTTTTAATTACCTACCCCGATAAAACGGAAATTAATGATTGGATTGTAAAAAAGAAAAAGGAACAACCGTTGTACCACTTTTCTACGACCAATAAAGAAAAACATACACTGTGGCGCATTGGCGTGGATTCTGAAATTGCGTGGATTCAAAACCAATTTGAAAGCATTCCCGAATTGTATATCGCCGACGGTCACCACCGTTCTGCCTCGGCGGAGTTATTGTATGATGAAGACAACCACTTGGGAAACCCCAATTTGAAGGGTTTTATGAGTTTCTTAATTGCCGAAAGCAATGTGAAAATCTACGAATTCAACCGTATTGTTCGGGACTTAAATGGCCATACCAAAGATGATTTTTTGGCCTTGTTGGACGAACATTTTATTGTAAAATCCAAGTTGCAAGAACTCTGGAAACCCCAAGATAAATTTGAATTTGGAATGTATTTGGATGGCGAATTCTATGCATTGTTTTACAAACAAGAAAATCCGAATCCGGGATTGCTAGAAAATCTGGATGCCCAAATTCTCTATGATACGGTATTGCATCCGATTTTAGGCATTGAAGATTTGCGAAACGACGAACGTATTGAATACATTCCTGGCAAGCAATCGATATTAACCATCAAAGAATTGGTAGATGAAGGCGAATTTGAAGTGGGCTTTATGCTGTTCCCATCTGAAATAGCAGAGATTAAAGCCTTAGCCGACAATCAATTAATTATGCCGCCAAAGAGTACGTACATCGAACCCAAATTTCGCAGTGGCTTGATGGTTTATGAACTTTAAAAATTGAAACTATGAAAAAGTTATTTTTAGGAATTATATTGGGAATGAGCTGGATAGGTTTTGCCCAAAATCATACGTATACCCGTTTTCAAATCGACAGTATTTGTGCCGTAAAAAACGCTAAGAATGTGGAAATATTAGTCGCTAATGGCGACAAAAAAGTCTTGAGCGATAAACAAACTGCCTCCGGATCACATACCATCAAAGGAAAAGGAAGTTTTAAACTGTTGGTGTATAATTTGTTGGAAGAATCCATGGAAATTGCAGCGCCACCAGTTGAAGTTGAAAAACGAAAAAACATAAAAAACAAAACGCTTTTAAAAGGGCAATTGGAAAGTGTAATAAATTTTACCAATGGTAATTTTGAAAAAATAACAGCCACATTTTATTACCAAAACGGGGCAATTCTTCAATTGGAATTGTCCATTCAAAAAAAGAACGGAAAAGAGCAATCCAGTTCGACTTTACACCTACCTGGTGAAGACATCCAAGCGGGTAAATTGGATGAAAATATAGTGGACGGCATGCCCATTGCCGATTGGATTGCCAAGAAAAACGATGAAATCTTAAATTTGTTTAAGAAATAATCATGACTATTGCAGAAAATCTTCAGGAAATAAAAGCGCAACTACCCGAACACGTAACTTTGGTTGCCGTTTCAAAAACCAAGCCTATAGCCGACCTACAAGAAGCCTATGCAGCCGGTCAGCGCATTTTTGGAGAAAATAAAATCCAAGAAATGACCGAGAAATGGGAACAACTGCCCAAAGATATTCAATGGCACATGATTGGTCATGTACAAACCAACAAGGTGAAATTCATGGCGCCTTATGTGGCTTTGATTCATGGCGTGGACAGCTTGAAATTATTGGAAGAAATCAACAAACAAGCGGCTAAGAACAACCGTATTATCGACTGTTTACTCCAAATCCATATCGCTGAAGAGGAAACTAAATTCGGTTTTGATGCTAGCGAACTCGAAGCGATTCTTAACGCAGCTACTTTTCAAAACCTGCAAAATATAAAGGTCATCGGACTCATGGGCATGGCCACATTTACCGAGGATAACGCACAAATTCAAAAAGAATTCCAATTTTTAAAATCGCTTTTTGACCAATACCAATCGGTTCAATGGCCCAACTTCCAGTTACAAACCCTTTCCATGGGGATGTCCGGCGATTATCAACTGGCTATTGACTGTGGCAGTACCATGGTGCGCATTGGAAGTAGCATCTTTGGTGTTCGTAACTATTCATAAAACCATGGGGTTAAAAGTAAACTCCATTTTTTCTTTACTCAGAAAGACGTACTTTTGTGCCATTCACTAACTCAAAACGAAGCGAAGCTGTAAACGAATTTGTATTGCATTCTTGACATAGAAACCACCGGAGGCCAATTCAATGAAGAAGGCATTACTGAAATCGCTATCTATAAATTTGATGGTCACGAAGTAGTCGATCAATTCATCAGTTTAGTCAATCCCGAAATTCCGATACAACCGTTTGTGGTGAAATTAACAGGTATTAATAATGCTATGCTGCGCAGCGCTCCCAAGTTTTTTGAAGTCGCCAAACGCATCATCGAAATCACCGAAGACTGTATCGTTGTGGCGCATAACGCCTCGTTTGACTACCGCATTCTGCGCACAGAATTCAGTCGGTTGGGCTATGAATTCAAACGACCTACGCTTTGTACGGTCGAACTCTCCAAAAAACTCATTCCGGACCAACCGTCGTACAGTTTAGGCAAATTAGTACGCGCCCTCGGAATTCCGATGGCCGACCGTCACCGCGCGAGTGGCGATGCGATGGCTACCGTGAAGTTGTTCAAACTCTTGCTTTCCAAAGACTCCGAAAAAGAAATCTTGAAAAGCTTAGTAAAAACCGAAATCAAATCGGGCATGTCGCCCAAACTCCTGGACATTGTCGAAGCCTTGCCTACCAAAACAGGGATTTATTACATCCACAACGAAAAAGGGGAATTGATTTACATCGGTAAAAGCAAGAACATCAAAAAACGCGTCAACCAGCATTTCACAGGCACTACCTCCAAAAGCAAGAAAATCCAACGTGAAGTGTTTGCAGTGACCTATGAAGAAACGGGGAGCGAACTCATCGCTTTGTTGAAAGAAAGCGAAGAAATTAAAATCAATAAACCCATTTATAACCGTGCCCAACGCAAAAGTATTTTCCAATGGGCGCTGTATGAAGTGCTCACCGACGAAGGATATTTAAGTCTGCAATTGCAAAAAGCTGACGGTAGAAAAAAGGAAATTACGTCGTTTTCCAGTATTCAAGAAGGGAAAAATTACCTCTTTAAAATCACGGAAAAATACCAACTTTGTCAGAAAATCAACGGACTCTACGACACCCAAAAAAGTTGTTTTCAATACAAAATTAAAGAGTGTAACGGCGCTTGCATCCAAGCTGAATCCGCCGATGACTACAATGCCCGCGTGGAAGACTACCTGGAAGAAGTGCAGTTTGGCAACCAAACCTTGGTGGTTATTGACCGTGGCCGTCGCACCGAGGAACGCAGTGCGGTGCTGATTGAAAACGGGATTTACAAAGGCTATTGCTTTTACGATTTGAACTACCAAATCATGAACATTGACATCCTCAAAAACTTGATTATCCCTATGCAAAACAACCGCGACACCCGCACCATCATTCAAGGGTATTTGCGGAAAAACAAAGTTTTGAAAGTTTTAAAATTTTAATTTTTTGGAGCTATTTCCGGCTTTCCGCTTTTTCTCTTCGCTTCGCTACGAGGATGCCGCTTCAATCCGGGCTAAAACCACTGCTCATTTCACATAAAATGCTACCTTTACGCCATGCAAAACCAACCCGTCTTAATCACGGTTATCGGACCCACCGCTATTGGTAAAACCGCACTTGCGATTCGTTTGGCGAATCATTTTAACTGTTCCATTATTTCGTGCGACAGCCGCCAGTTTTTTAAAGAAATGACCATCGGTACGGCCGTGCCTTCCCCAGAAGAATTAGCAGCCGCACCCCACTATTTTATCCAAAACATTTCCATTCATGACGCGTACAGTGTGGGCGACTTTGAAACCGAGGCGTTGGCTCAACTCGACCAACTGTTTCAAGAAAATCCCATACAAATTATGGTGGGCGGCTCCGGACTCTATGTCGATGCCGTACGCAAAGGTTTGGACAATTTTCCAGATATTGATCCGAGCATTCGGGAATCCATCAATGCCCGGTATGCAATCGACGGACTCCCTTATTTACAAGCGACTTTACAAGAATTGGATCCCCAGTATTACCAAAAAACACTCCTCGAAAATCCGCAAACCTTACAAAATCCACAACGCATGAAACGCTTTGTGGAAGTCTGTTTGGGTACGGGTCAACCCTACTCCTCCTTTTTAGGAAAAAAAGAAACCAACCGTCCGTTTCGATCGATCATCATCGGACTCGAAGCCGAGCGAGAGGAATTGAACCAGCGCATTAACCATCGGGTGGATTTGATGATGGCCGCGGGATTGTTGAAGGAAGTCAGCGATCTCTACCCCTACCGTTCGTGCAACGCACTACAAACCGTGGGTTATCGCGAATTATTTGACTTTTTGGACCAAAAATGTTCCCTTGAGGAAGCCATCGAAAATATCAAAATGAACACCCGCCGATTTGCCAAACGTCAAATGACTTGGTTCAAACGCACGCCAGAGGTCCATTGGTTTAATTATTCAACTGATTTTGCAACCCTTTTGGAACAATTGCATCTAAGATTAAAATAAACGTATGAAAAAAATTTTAGTGTTACTCAGTGCTTTGCTCTTGCTTTGCAGTTTTAGTTGTGATATTCCGTATGATGGATCGCGTATTGTGCAATTAAACCATCGTTTTTTTGATGCACAAGGCCAACCGGTAGCGGGAAAAAAGATAGATTATTATTTGGGCTACTCCACTCCTGACGCAGGTGTTTCCCCTGAATTTAGTTATACCACCGATGCGGCTGGGCGTATCAAATTTTCTACTTTTTATCCCAAACAGAAACTTTATGTTTACGCAGAAGGCTATGCCAATTATCGCCCGATTGAGAGTGAAGTGCAGTATTTGGATCCTACAAGTTTTAATGCACAATCGTTCTATTTTTTAGAAAACGGTGAAACCGTACAGTTTCAAATTCAATTTATGTTCAGTTCGTCCCAAAAAAGTATTGAAAAATGTACAATGGAAGGTATTGGCAACCCTTATTATTCCAATGACAACGATGCTATCTATTCGTTTAATGTAGCTAAAAACCAAACGATAACCATCCATTACACCGTTTATAATTCCCAAACCAACGTTCGTCAAACCCTGAGTCAAGATTTTAACATCGGTACGGGAGATAATTATGTGATTCAAAACCTGTAAGCATGAAAAAGTCATTTTACCTAGTAGTGCTTCTATTTTCCTTAGGAATGAATGCACAAAATTTTGGATTTTTCTTATTTAATCCGTCGTTGCGAGTAGGCGCTGCAGTCCCCACACAAATTGGAAATACCGCTTTAAATCACTTTTACACCACACCGGTGGGCATCGACGTTAACTACTCCATTTTCAAGTTGTATAAAGGGGAGTTCAACATTGGCTATTCGGGTGCTTCGTATCGATTTGTAGGCGTTCCCGACTTTACAGCATATACCCGCTCTACCCAATCGGTGTATTATATGCAGCTTACTTATGAAGTGGATTTAAAGAAAAATTGGTCGGTAACCCCGTTTGTCAATTTGGGAGCCGAACAATTGCGGCATCAAGAAAATGGGGCACTGATAGCAATACAAAACGGTACGCAAGTCCAATTGGGTGGCTATCTTAATTTTAAATTGGCTGCTATTCTTAAAGCCTACGCCGGATTGTCGTTTTCGACTACCAATTACAATTTACAAGACGGTGTTTCCGAATACGTGACAAAATATAAAAAATCACAAGCCTTAGTTTTTACCTTAGGTTTAAAAATCAATTAAAATGCCTATTTCTTCCGAATTCCAATCTACTTTATTACAACCTTGGGACATCAACTTTTTACAATGTTACCCCAACGGACTCTTGAAATACACGGATTTATGCAATATACTCCAACTCACCGCGGGCTACCACGCAGAGTTAGGCGGCTTAAGTTTTAGTGATATGCAAGCCCATCATCAAGCGTGGGTGTTGAGTCGGATGCGGGTGGAGATCCATGCGTTGCCGAAATGGCGTGATACGGTGACGGTAAAAACCTGGATTAATTCGTTGGAAAATTCCCGCTCAATTCGTTGTTTGGAATTATGGAGCGGCGATCAAAAGTTGGTCGGTTGTGAAACCTACTGGGCGGTGATCAATACCCAAACCCGACGCCCCGACCCGTTGGCGTTGCCGCACGACCATTTTATTAAAAATCCGGAGCGCGCCACATTGCAGTCGTTTCACAAGATTGCATTAAAGGAATCGGTCACCGCTTTAGAAACTTATACGGTTAAACTATCGGATTTGGATATTGTGAATCATGCCAACAATGTGAAATACTTGGAATGGTGTTTGGATCATTGCGATCCTAAACGATTGATGCGACAGGAATTGGTTGCTTTTGAAATGAATTTTATGCGCGAACTTAATTTAGGTCAGGAAGCGGTGATTGGTCAGGAAGACGACACTTTTGTGATTACGCACCAAGGCAAGACCTGTTTTGCTTTGCTGTTGGAATGGAAACCGAATAGCTAGCACTCACCCTTAGCCGGGATAGAAGTGGAAAGCGAGGCGAAGGGAGCGCTTAGCAAAACACCCCAAATCCTGCGACCTTGGGAGCGCGGATTTGGGGTGTATTTTTTGCTTGCGATGCCACAGCCTCCTTGCAACGGATAGCCCGAATAGCTCCAAAAAAAAATCCCCGTTGGAACAGGGATTTTGTATTTATTTTTTCACGACTAGACGGAAACCTTCGCCGTGGATGTTGAGAATTTCAACGTTCGGATCTTCTTTCAGGTATTTGCGCAATTTAGCGATATACACGTCCATACTACGGGAAGTGAAGTAGTTATCGTCTCTCCAGATTTTGGTAAGTGCCAATTCACGCGGCATCAAATCTTCCACATACAAAGCGAGTAATTTCAACAACTCGTTTTCTTTGGGCGACAATTTGATCGGCTCTTCACCGGGGAAGGTTAAGAAACGCAATTTGGAATTCAAATGGAATTTCCCAATTTGGAATTCGAATTGCGTATTTTCTGCTTTGGTTTCTGAGGATTTGCGTTGCATGATGGCTTTGATTTTCATCAACAACACTTCAGAGTCAAACGGTTTATTGAGGTAATCATCGGCGCCCACTTTATAGCCTTTGAGTACATCTTCTTTCATGGTTTTAGCGGTTAAGAAAATCAATGGAATTTCTTTGTTTTTTTCACGGATTTCTTTGGCTAAAGTATACCCGTCTTTGTAGGGCATCATTACGTCTAAGATACATAGATCGTAAGTGTCTTTTTTAAATTTTTCGAAGCCTTCCATGCCGTTTTTGGCTAGGGTAACTTCAAAATCATTTAACGATAGATAGTCTTTGAGGATAGCACCGAAGTTTTGGTCATCTTCAACGAGTAGGATTTTTTTTGTTTCTTTTTCCATTGTATTTTAGTTTATCAGTGGGACTTTAATAATGAATGTACTTCCTTTACCTTTTTCGCTTTCCACAAAAATTTGGCTGTTGTGATCGTCCACTATTCGTTTCACATAGGCCAACCCGAGACCGTGTCCTTTCACGTTGTGTACGTCTCCGGTGTGTTCGCGGTAGAATTTTTCAAAAATTCTTTTTTGAGCGGTTTTGCTCATTCCTATCCCGTTATCCTTAACTTTTATTAAAATAAAATCCTTTATATTCTCAGTGCTAATTTCAATAACGGGTTCGTCGTTAGAATATTTTATCGCATTGTCTAAAATATTAACAATTACATTAGTGAAATGCACATCGTTCAACAGGACTGTACTTCGAGTGGCTTCCAAATCACTTGAAATCTTCCCATTACGGTCTTCGACAATGAGATTCACGTGTTCGATTGCATCTTCGATAATTTCATGAACGTCGTGGGGTTCTTTAGAAATGTCGAGTTCTTTCTTTTCCAATTTCGAAATTCGGAGAACATTTTCTACTTGTGCATGCATTCGTTTGTTTTCGTCGCGAATCATTTGCAAGTAGCGAAATACTTTTTCTTTATCATCAATGACTTTGGGATTTCGAATAGCGTCTAGCGCCAAATTAATGGTGGCGATGGGCGTTTTGAACTCGTGCGTCATGTTGTTGATGAAATCGGTTTTGATTTCTGAAATCTGACGTTGTTTCATCAATTGATGCAAGGCATTGGCATAGGCGATAATGATCACCAGTGTAAAAATTATTGAAAGCAGCGTAATTGCTAAGATTTCTGCAAAAAGGAATTTCTTTTTTTGAGGAAAATTAAGCAACAGATTGTAACGGTTGTTGCCATCATTATCGATAAAAATGGGCGTGGTATACGTGGAATATTTGTCGTAATTGAAATGTTCCGACTTTACTTTGGTTGCCAATCCGTTACTGTAAATATTGAATTCAAAAGGAGTATTAATTCCGTATCCTTTTAATTCAGCTTTGAGTAACTTGGAAAGGTTTTCAGCACTCACCCGTTCTTGAATCGGGTTTTGGATGGCGATATCTTTATAAACGGCATCAAATTGCGCATCTTGAAGGATATCGATGGTTCCTTCGCGTTCAATGGTGATATCCGGTTTTATTTGCGTCTGAATTCCGCCATCATCTAAAGGCTTTCCATTAAATACCGCCGTTTTTCTTTTTGTAGTATAATTTTTAACTTTGGTTGAATCATCATCTTTATCAAAGAACGAGCGTTGAATGTCATAATCTTCCATCGTTATACTGTTCGAATAAATGATGGTTTGATTCGTTTTCGGGTTACGCTGTACGTACTTGTATTCTAAAAAATCTTCTCGTTTGGGACGTTTCCCTGTACTATCTCGAAGAAAATTGTAACGGTTCAAAAAGTTGTATTTCTCCTGTCTTTCAATCTTTTCTACAACATTTTCAAGTACTTGCTTAACATGAAAAGTAAATTGTTCTTCGCTTTTTTCTAATGAAGTATTAAACCAGTAAACTTGCACCAAAATGATTCCCAAAAGGGAAACACTCATCAAGAATACCAAGAGGCGAAAAACAAATTTATTCATCACCTCAAAATTAGGGATTTTAACATTTGTTATGTTAATGTATTAACCAAACATTAACACAGCCTACTTTTATTGCTTATTTTTCAAGGAAATAAGGATTTCTTCGATTTGTCGTTTGGTAGATTCGAAATTTTCGTTTTGAATGACATACTGACTTCGTGCGGCACGTTCTTCATCAGAAAGCTGATTGGTAATCCGTTGCAGAATTTTCTCGCGAGTGGTTTGATCTCTTTTTAAAACGCGAGCAATTCGCATTTCTAAGGGAGCCGTTACTGTTATTACGGCGTCACAATCCTTATAACTGCCACTTTCAAATAGAATGGCTGCTTCTTTAAACACGAACGGGAATTTCTTATGTGCGACAATCCATTGATCAAAATGATTTTTCACAGCGGGATGCACAATTGCATTGAGTTGCTTTAATTTTTCCGGATTATTAAAAACGATAGCCGCTAGTTGTTCGCGGTTTAACCGTTGATTGGCATCCATTATTTCAGGACCAAATTGTGCCGCAATTTTTTGAATAATTTCGGGGAAGTCCATTACTTTTTTTGCCTCTAAATCGGAGATGTAAACGGGATACCCTTTGGCAGAGAGATAATTGGCTATGGTTGTTTTCCCACTACCAATACCGCCCGTGAGTCCGATAATCTTCGTTTTCACTGGTGCTGTATCCACTATTTTTTGAATGGGCGCAATGATTTTGTCTAAGGCTTTTTCAACCGACTTGTGAATGGGTTCTTCGGCTTCTTTTTCAATATGAATTTCTTCAGTAATTTGGGCTTCTAATGGTTTTTTAAAAAACAACTCTGGAAAAGCATCTTGCGGTTGTTGTTTTAATAAGTGAACTTTATAATACGACTTAATAAACCCTATTCCATACCCTGTAAATTGTTTCCATACCGCTATTATAGAGAGGAAACCAATAATGGGATTGCGGTTTTGAATAGAGGAAAACAGGAAGATTAGAGCAAAGTAGACGAAATACAATTTCAATCCCCAATCAAACAAAAACACCAAAGCGATCACGGAGGCCGCCAAGCCAACTAAAAACAGCGTTGGGAACCAAAATGTGATTTTGGCATATTCGGGATACCATCGGTTTAAAATGGGTCGTGCTTTACCAAATTTGGAAACTTGTACACTGAATTTATCCCAATCAATACGACGCTTGTGATAGACATACGCCTCCTTAAAAAGGCGGGTTTTAAACCCCATTTTCCATAAGCGGATGGACAAATCGGGATCTTCTCCGGGATGAATGTTTCCGAACCCTTTGGATGCTTCAAAGGCTTTTTTAGAAATCCCCATATTGAAACTACGGGGTTGGAATTTATCGATTTTCTCTGAGCCGCCACGGATTCCTCCAGTGGTCAAAAACGAAGTCATTGTAAAATTAATGGCGCGTTGAATATAGGAGAACGATTTCAAGGCTTTGTCGGGTCCTCCGAAACAATCCACATAGGTTGTATTCAATTCTTTTACTACTTCACTCATATAGTGTGAAGGAATGATACAATCCGAATCAAAGATGATAAAATAATCGCCTTTGGCTACCTTCATCCCAAAATTACGGGAATCGCCGGGACCCGAATTGGCTTTATAATAATAGGAAATTTGCAATTGTTTGGCATAACGTAACACCACTTCTTTACAATCAATAGAAGATCCGTCTTCAACGATAACTACTTCGAAATTCGTGTAAGTTGATGTCGTTAAGCTTTGTAATAATTCGTCAATTTCGTCGGGACGATTATAAACCGGGATTATGATAGAAAACAGCATTGCTGAAATTTTTGGCAAATATACTCCATACAAAAAGAAAATGTCCCGATAAATCGGGACATTTTTAACAAGTTTATGAGTAATTGAATTACTGTTTTATCACTTTAATTGTTTTCACTTGACCATTGGCCATAGCGCGTACAATGTAGGAGCCCGCAGGTAAATTACTTAAGTCTAATGTAGATTCTGTAGCATTTACTTTAGAACTATACACCTCTTGTCCTACTACATTATAAATTTGTAGCGAATCGATTACTTCAGAAGATGTGATATTCAAAACATTTTGCACTGGATTTGGATACGCTTTGAAAGTAACATCACTTATTTCTTGATTGCCTAAAGATGCATCATAAACAGAGATACTAAAGTTTCCTTGCGCTCCATTGTAACCAAATACACGAACTAAAATGGTAGCTCCAGGCGTGAGTCCGGTTAAAGACAATAACGAATGACCTACTACTACTTCAGTAGCGCTATCATCATCACAACCCACCGCGGTTAAAGCACCACAAGTTCCAGAATACGCTTGTACCACAGTATCAATGCCGGGTCCGCCAGTTGAAGTTCCTGCAGTTTCTATAGTTGCATTCCCAGAAGTTGGCACAGTAAAACTATACCAAACATCTTTTCCTGAAGTTGCAAAACCAAAAGCTCCACAGCTAGGTGCTGGAGTTTCAGCACTCAAAGTGGCTCCTAAACTGGTCGTATCGATAGCTGCATCAGTATAAATTCCTCCAACTGTAAGTGCTGTTGGTGAAGCACAAGCATCATTTGCAGGGGTTGGTGGTGGCGTTCCACAAGCTACTGAACGCGTTCTATTATCGGTGTTTGCCGTACAATTGGCATCAGCATGCGTATAAAAACGAACAGTATCAGTTGTTGTTGGAGTCCAAATCAACGGAGTTGTTCCTGCTGCAAAAGCAATAGAACCGTCAGAATTACCAATAGTAATATAATCCGTTGCGTTTGAACTAGTAAAAGTATACTGAACACCTGCGGTAACATTTACACTTGAATATTCACCTGCCCAGCCTGCCGCAGTAATAATTTGTGCTGTACCCGAACAATTGATGGTTACAGCCCCAGTTGGATATTCATCTCCAATTAAACAACCTACATTAGCACAGGTATCATTTACAGTAACTGCAAATCGCGTTGTACTTTCACAACCAAATTCATTTTGAGAAGCATAATAGGTTGCTCCATCCACTAAATCCGTAAATGGATCTAAAGGTGAACCACCTGTTGCTGCAGCATACCAAAGTACATTCGATCCATTAACAACCAAGTCATTTAACGTTGCAGTGGTACAATAATCCTGTGTTGGATTTCCAGTTGGCGCTGCAGATGTCATAGCCACAACTAGATACACTTCAGCTATGGAATAACAACCATTTGCATTTTCAACACGCACATAAATTACTTGTCCATTTGTACCCATAAATGCAGTAGCATTTGCAATTGGGTTTGTCATAGACTCAGCATCAAAATAATCGATATAATAACTGAATTGCATGCCACCATCAAAAGTTATTGAACTTTCCGAAGCAGTTAAATCAAATATTTCCATCCCATCACCATCCGATTCACAAGCTAACAAATCAATATTTGAAACCATGGGTAGAGGGGCAACATGAACAGTAACTGCCAAACGGGAATAACTTTCACAGTTGATGGTTTGTGACGCATAATACGTAACACCATCTGTCACGGTATCTGTACCGTTAAAAGGTGTCCCCCCTGTTGGTGTAGCATACCATAACAAGCCACTACCCGTTACTTGTAACGAATCAAATGTTAAGGAATTACTACAGAAATATTGTTCCGCATCACCAGTAGGAGCTGGCGTACCTGTTGGACAATCGTAAGCTGAGATTTGGAATTCACCAAAACTATCGTTAGCATATTCCCAAACATTAACATAAAGCAATTGACCTGGAGTAAGTCCGTTTAATGAAATCAATGAATAGTTCCCATTGGTGCTGGAATCATCATCACAAGCCAATAAACTCAACCCGTTACAATCACCCGAATAAACTGCTAAGCCAGTATCGGTTACATCACTTCCAGTTACTTCACTGGTTTCTAAAGTTACATTTCCAGTGGCAGGAACCACTACCGTATACCAAACATCACCACCTAAAAAACTGGCACAACCGGGTGCTGGAGGATTTGAGTTGGTAGCTGAAACATTGGTGCCAACTACTGGATTCGAAGTTACATTCTCTCCAACTGTTAAGGCGACAGCGTTGCTACAATCATCATTTCCAGGAGCTGGAATTAATGTTCTGAAAAAGATAGGTCCAGTGAGCAAACTAGTCCCGTTTGTTGAACAATCGGCAGCGATATAAATATCATAATCCGTATTGGATGTTAACCCTGTAATCACATAAGGATTTACAGTTACTACTGTACCCGAACCCACTGTTGGAGCTGGACTTCCTGCCGGAACCACATAAATCATCCATGCAGTTTCTGTACATCCTGCATTCCAACCAACAGTAGCTGTAGTAGTGGTTGTATTGGTTACAATAACATTAGATGGTTGTGGACATGCTACAGGTGTAGTAATTACAATATCGTAATCTTCGGCTTCACCATATCCATAGTTCGCACAAGGATCGATGGTATTCCCTACTTGATTCCAAACATCACGCACACGCATTCTATGAGTGCCTAAAGGTGGATTACATGCCAAAGAAATCGTAAAGGTCGCCGTACCATTGGCATCAATAGATGTGGTTGTCGAACCGATACGTTCGTTGGTTTCAAAAAATCCGTTATCATTATAATCAATCCACATGGACACATTTTGACCTCCAAAAGTACCTACAGTTACGGTAACTGTATATGTCCCTCCTGCTTGTAAATTAGCTGTATAATTGGGCTGACCCGTAAAATAAGTGTAAGCCGGGTTCGTAGGAGCAGTCCCCGAATTATTCGAAAGTGTTGTTCCATTAATTACAATATTAGAAATCAAATCACCTTCCGTTTTTCCTGTGGTATAAGTTGGTGTACAATAACAAGCGTTCACTGCATTCATTCCTATTTGTAAGGGCGAACTTTCAGCTGCAGTACCTGAAGCTGTACAAGTCACTAAACATTTGTAATAGGTTGATGCAGTTTGTGAGGTTACATAAGTACTTTGTGTAGCACTACCTGTTGCATTACTGTAATTTACACCATCGGTTGATGTCATCCATTGATAGGTTACACCAGAACCTGAAGTGGTATTTTGCAAGGACAACGTAAAGTTAGCAGATGCACAAACCGAAGCGCTCGTAGAAAGAGTAGCACCTGGAGTTGGTGTTCCTGTACAACTCGGTGGTGTTGTCCAGGTATACGTCAATCCACTTGAAGGCGCAATTGTTTGTGACATGAACATGGTATCTGCAGCGGTTGTTCCTGCAGAAGTAGAAATCCAACTTGTTGTAGAAGTTCTGTTGGCAAAATTGGTCGCTGGATTATTAGGAGCGGCACGTAAACCACAATCCACAACAGTATCTGTAGTATTGTTGGTCATAGTCCCATATACAAATTGCACTGAATTAGATGTTTCGTTTAAACGAATTTGAAAATTCATAGAATCACCTAACGCCAAATATTTCGCATAATTTTTCCATTGCACAACCAATGTACGATTAGGTGCCGAACCAATTACTTGGTAACGCAATTCAGAACCCGCTTGTGCTTGCAGATCTCTTGCAAATGCAGCAATACGTGCAACATTAACATTGGAAACTGCTGTTGTAATCGTTGACAATGGGTTGTAAGATGACGAAGTGGTTAAATCAACTGCCGGACTTAGCGCTGACGACCCCAATGCAATCCATCCATTTGCATTAATAGCAAAACGGTCATACGTATAACCGTTAAAAACAAAATTAAATCCGATGGGTAAACCTACCCCCGTAGTTGCAGCACCACCTAAACTTACAGATGGATCCACAAAACGCTCATCATCGGTTGCTGTATTTCCTACTACTGTTCCACCAGAAATAGCCGAATACGTCCCATTACTTTGTGCAAAAGTATATTGGTCTAGTGTTTGGCTATATCCGATTTGTACAAGAAAAAATAAAGCTAAACTCAGCGTAATTTTTTTCATAAAATCAAAGAATATAAATTGGTTAGAAATAATTTCAAAAATAGGAATAAAAAAAACAGCCTGATACGAATTCAGGCTGTTTAAATGTTAAATCTTTTCTATTTATCCAATACTTGGAACAGGAACGACTTCATTTGTGTCGGCTTGATAATCTACTCCTTCAAATCCAAAGCCAAATAAATTTAAGAAATCATTTTTATAACCCGCCAAATCACCGATTCCTGGCAAGCTTTCTGTGGTAGCTTCTTCCCATAATTGAGCTACCTCTGCTTGCACATCATCACGCATTTCCCAATCGTCAATGCGAATTCTATTTTCAGCATCCACAGGAATTTCAGATTTACCATACAAACGGTCGCTATACAAACGCTCCATTTGTTCGATACAACCTTCGTGAATGCCTTCGCGCTTCATGATTTTGTATAAAAGTGAAATGTATAATGGAATTACTGGAATGGCTGAACTCGCCTGTGTAACCAAAGCTTTATTCACAGAAACATAGGCTTTTCCTCCTAAATCTGACAAGGACTGTGTAATTACAGCCGCTGTAGCTTCCAAATGATCTTTGGCACGACCAATAGTTCCATTACGGTAAACCGCTTTAGTCACTTCAGGTCCGATGTACGAATACGCCACTGTCATAGCGCCTTCCGCCAAAACACCAGCTGCCTTCATCGCATCCATCCACATTGACCAATCTTCTCCACCCATAACTACAACTGTATTGTCAATATCTTCTTGTTGGGCAGGCTCAATAGAAACTTGGGTCACATTACCCGTATGAAAATCAACCGTTTTATTCGTGAATGTTCCACCGATAGGTTTCAAAGCCGAACGGTGTAAGACTCCTGTTGTTGGATGCATTCTCACGGGAGAAGCCAAACTGTAAATTACCAAATCTACCTGACCCAAATCCGCTTTTATTAAATCGATTGTTTGGGCTTTAATTTCATTTGAAAAAGCATCACCATTGATACTTTTCGCATATAAACCAGCCGCATGCGCTTCTTTTTCAAAGGCCGCTGAATTATACCATCCTGGAGAAGCCGTTTTGCCTTCTGTTCCTGGTTTTTCAAAAAATACACCAATTGTTGCCGCATCACAACCAAATGCGCTGGTAATACGTGAAGCCAAACCAAAACCGGTAGAAGCTCCAATCACTAAAACGCGTTTTGCGCCCTCGATTTTCCCTTTTGATTTTACGTATTCAATTTGATTTTTTACATTTTGCGCACAGCCATCAGGATGAGCTGTTAAACAAATAAATCCGCGCATTCTTGGTTCTATAATCATAATGGTCTAATTTCTAAATTGTGGTACAAAGATACTTCTATTTTTTAGTTGAGCAAAGCTTGAGCCTGCCCTATCGCTGCTTCAGTTATGGTATTTCCAGAGAGCATTTGAGCAATTTCAATGATGCGCTCCTCCGTATTTAATTTTTTCAATTGGGTTGCTGTCGTATCACCTTCCATGGTCTTATACACTTTAAAATGCCTTTTCCCTTTCCCCGCAATTTGTGGCAAATGAGTGATGGCAAATAGTTGGCGGTTCTGACTCATATTTTTCATAATCTCGCCCATTTTGTGCGCAATTTCTCCCGAAACCCCCGTATCGATTTCGTCCAAAATTAACGTCGGTAATTGCATATGTTCTGCCATCAATGCTTTTACAGCCAACATGATGCGGGACATTTCTCCACCTGAAGCAACTTTTTTTAGGAGACCGAATTCGGTTCCCTTATTGGCTGCAAACAAAAACGTAATTTTATCTTTTCCATTGGTCAAAAAGTGCTCTTGGGGACTGACTTCAATGGTGAATTTCGCATTGGGCATGCCCAAATCGGAAATAATGCTTTCTATTTTAGCGGCGACTATTGGAATAGCTTTGATTCGATTTTGATGTAATGAATCGGCAAAATCGTTCAATTCTTTTTCAGCCGACACCATCCACGCTTCCAAATTCGCAATTTGAGATTCTAAGCTGGTTAAAGACAATGCCTGTGAACTCAACGTTTCTTGAATTGCTAATAGTTCTGCGATAGAACTCACTTGATGCTTTTTCTGTAAGGCATATATCAATTGGAGCTTCTGACTGATTTGCTCGAGCATTTCAGGGTCAGCTTGGACATGATCCACCATGCTTTCGAGTTCCTTCTCTACATCATCCATCTCAATCAACAAACTGGTTATGCGCTCTAAAAGGTTTTCGTACTCAATTGAAAAACTTGCAATTTTTTGAAGCGCTGATTTAGCTTCTTTCAATTGAATAATTAAGCCATATTGATCCGACTGGGTTAATTGCAACACTTTTCCAAGTTGCAACTGTATTTGTTCCACATTACTCAATTTCTCCAATTGAGTTTCCAAGTTCTCTTGTTCGTCTACTTGTAATTGAGCCGCCGTTAATTCTTCCAACAAAAAGGCATTGTAATCTTGTTCTTTTAAACGATTGCCTAAATCCTGTTTCAGTTGGTCGCAATCGGTCTGCGCCGTGCGGTATTTTTTTAATAATAGTTGATAATTGGAGAGCAACTCTTCATTTTTGGCAACAGCATCAAGAATTTGAAATTGAAAAGCATCACTGTACAATTCCTGGGTTTCATTTTGGGAATGAATATCAATCAACTGCTCGCCCAATTCTTGCAAATCGGAAACATTTACTGGTGTATCATTGACAAAAGCACGAGATTTGCCTGAAGGTAAAATTTCGCGACGTAAAATAGTATGCGTATCAAAATCCCAATCCATTTGTTCAAAAAACGACTGTAAATCTTGTTTTGACAGATCAAAATGGGCTTCAATGACGCATTTTTCAGCTTTATTTTTTAAGGAAGATAAGTCGGCTCGATTGCCTAAAACCAAACCCAATGCACCTAAAAGTATCGACTTTCCTGCTCCTGTCTCTCCAGTTATCACCGAAAATCCATCGGAGAAAGAAACCGACAATCGTTCGATTAACGCATAATTTTCAATGGTTAGCGAGGTAATCATAGATGCAGACTTTTTTCTCGCAAGTTATAATTTTATCTTATTCCATTTGGAACTATTGATCGGAGAAATTTTGGATAAGGTATCCACTAAACCGTCAATAGGAATAGATGGCCCACCGGAAAAAATAGAGACAATTTCGTCGGCTTTGGCATCAAAAAACAAACGAGCTAAATATGAATTAGGACGCGTTTTATGCAATTCACCTAAGGTATTAATCGCGGCTAAAACGGCTTGTTTACCTGCTTTAAGATCTTTATTCATGACATCCAAACCTTGGAACATGTATTGGTTCAATGCTTCACGATAGGGCTTGAAGGTATTGGACATTAAATCGTTCACCAAATAATAACGGTTGTTGGTTTTATCCGTTTGTGACCAACCATTTCCACCTGTAGGCATGGCCAAATTGACAATTTCTTGTGCTTTTTGAAAATAAGGCATCCCACTTTCTAGTTCGAAAGTTTCTGCATCCATTCCTAAGATGATATAAGCATAATAAGCCAACGTTGAAAGCAGATTCGAATCAAAACTATTCGGATTAAAATACATTTGTTGAAATTCTACATATTGAAATTGTAGACTTTTATCATTGACATTCAGCACCGTAGAAGTGTAACTGGAATTGTAAATAGGGCGAGACGACTGCACCTGAATGGTAGTATCAAAATTGTTGTTTTCATACGAGTTAATCGTAATGAACATACTGCAGGATATCTTCTCTTGATTTTCAAACGACTTATCCGTCCAAACCGATTTATTCATAAAGTCATTCAAGGAAGTCTCCAACGATTTAAAAATCTGGGTATTGGCATTGGTGATTTTGTCGTAATTCACGACAACTTTACAATTTAATTCTTGTGCATGAACACGAAAGAATGATCCGATAACCAGGAATACTACCGCAATTTTAAACTTCATAATACTGAATAACTTTATCTATAATATCTTGAGCTACTGCCTCTTTTGATTTCAATTCCAAAGGCTCAATTTCATTGGCTTTATTGATAAACGTGACTTTATTGGTTGGAGTTCCAAAACCTGCCCCTGAATCCCTGAGGGAATTTAAAACAATCAAATCTAAGTTTTTTTTCTGAATTTTGAGTTGCGCATTGGCAATTTCATTCTCCGTTTCTAAAGCAAAACCGATCAGCATTTGCTGTTTTTTTTGAGCACCTAAAGTGGCTAATATATCTTTGTTTTTTGTGAGTTCAATCGTAAAATTGTCCTCCTTTTTTTTAATTTTTTCTTTGGCTTGCTGCTTGGGACGATAATCTGCTACTGCGGCTGCACAAATGGCTACGTCACAAGTGGGGTAAATTTCCATACAAGCTTCGTACATTTCTTCAGCCGTCATTACGCGTTGAATGTGTACATTATTTTGCTTGGGTTGTAAATGAGTCGGACCCGCAACAACTATAACCTCTGCTCCCATTTGTGCCGCATAATCGGCAATATCAAATCCCATTTTACCGGTAGAATGATTTCCTATAAAACGCACCGGATCGATCGGTTCGTATGTGGGTCCCGCAGTAATGAGTATTTTTTTTCCCCGCAAAGGCAATTGGGAAGTAATGTCTTTTTCGATAAAGGCCACAATATTCTCGGGTTCCGCCATTCGACCTTCACCGGATAATCCGCTGGCTAGTTCGCCACTTTCAGCAGGAATCATGCGGTTGCCAAAGCGTTGTAATTGCTGAAAAGAATGTAAGGTAGACGGATGCTTGTACATATCCAAGTCCATCGCAGGGGCAAAGTAAACTGGACATTTGGCGGAAAGATAGGTCGCAATTAACAAGTTATCGCAATTTCCATTCGCCATTTTGGACATGGTATTGGCCGTTGCTGGGGCAATAACCATAAAATCAGCCCACAAACCTAACTCGACATGATTGTTCCATTGTGCTGTATCTTCTTCATTATAAAAAGAAGAATACACGGGATTTTTGGATAAAGTTGCTAAAGTTAAGGGAGTAACAAAATCTAAAGAAGCAGGTGTCATGACCACACGGACCTGAGCACCTGCTTTGATAAATAGTCGCACTAATGTCGCTGTTTTATAAGCGGCAATCCCTCCAGAGACTCCCAGTAAAATTTTTTTACCGCTTAAAACTGACATGGCTGTATTATTTAGAAACGTCTTTGTGATAGATTTTACCATCCGACCACTCTTGTACGGCTAAAGCGTGTGGCTTAGGTAATTTCTCATAAAACTTAGACACTTCAATTTGTTCTTTGTTTTCAAAAATTTCCTCAAGACTGTCATTGTAAGTGGCAAATTCTTCCAACTTCTCAATCAACTCTTTTTTAATTTCTGTGTTGATTTGAGTTGCACGTTTAGCCATAATGGTAATCGCCTCGTAGATATTTCCTGTTTGCTCTTCGATAACTGCACGATTATAGGTAATCGTATTTACAGGTGCAGTCGTCTTTTTTAAATCCATTTTACTCATTACTTAGAAAATTGTTGAAGTTCTTTATCAATTGTAGCCAACATATCATCGGCTTTGGTTTTGTATTGGGTGTCGGCTTTGAATTTAACCAGACTTTGGTAAGCTGCTTTTGCACTTAATAAACGTTCATGCATTTTTGATGGAATACTGTTGACAGCTAACTTGTATGCAGAATCCAACTTTAAATATAAGGCTTCTTCTTTGTATACAGTACCTGGAAAGTCAGACAAAAACAAATCAAAAGCAACTTGAGCGGCTTTATAATCTTCGATTGTGTTGTATTGTTTGGCTACTTCAAAAGCTTTTTTCTCCAATTTAACGCGCAATTCCTTGGCTATCGTATTGGCCTCAGCCATGTACGTAGAATTGGGATAACGATCAATAAAATCTTGCATTTTATAAATGGCTTTTTCCGTATCGGTTTGATCCAAACTGTAAGTCGGTGATAAACGAGCAAAACATTTTGCAGCTAAAAAAGAAGCCTCTTCACTGCGCGAATCTTTGGGATAAGCACTTGCAAAACTTTCTAATTGATAGGCAGCTAAATAAAACTGCTTGGTGTTGTAATAGGCCATTCCGAACATGTAAGACACATTTTCTTCACCCGCTTTCCCTTTGTATACAGGTGCAATCAATTCAAAAAGACGTATGGCTTTACCATATTTCTGCTTTTCGTACATTTTGATAGCTGCTGCTTTTTGCACTTCCGTATCTTCAGAACGGAAGGCTTTTTGGTATTCGCTACAGCTTCCCAATGTTAGCCCTAAAACAATAAGAATCAACAGTTTTTTCATTTTCTAACAATATTCGAATGGCTCGTGCCAAAACGAACCGCAAAAGTAGTTAATATTTAGTTATGTTTAAAATAATTTTTTAGCCTTCCGCATTGAAGGTATCAATGAATTTTTTCAATCGTAATGAAAGGTCTTCATTTACATTGACCAAGGGCAATCGTACCGTGTTTTCTGACAATCCCATATGCGCAAAAACCTCTTTAATTCCGGCCGGATTGCCTTGTTCAAAAATCATATCAATTGCAGCTGACAAACGGTAATGCAGCTTATACGCTTCATCAACTTTGCGGTTTAATCCCAAGCGCACCATTTCGGAGAATTCTTTTGGAAAACCTTCTCCGATAACCGAAATCACTCCGCTTCCACCGGCCAACACCATGGGTAAAGTGATCATGTCGTCACCAGAAATCACTAAAAATCCTTCTGGTTTATGTTGGATCAACTGCATCGCCTGCACAATATCGCCTGCCGCTTCTTTAATTGCGACAATATTATCAAAATCATTGGCCAAACGAATTACCGTATTTGGCGCCATATTACTTGACGTTCGACCCGGTACATTATATAAAATCACAGGCACAGGCGAGGCTGAAGCAACTGCTTTGAAATGTTGGTAAATACCTTCTTGTGTAGGTTTGTTGTAATAAGGAGAAACGGAAAGTACCGCAGCAAAAGCCGACAAATCCCTTGTTTTCAATTCTTCGACCACTTTGTGTGTGTTGTTTCCTCCGACACCTAAAACCAAAGGCAATCGCCCTTTGTTGGCATCAATAACGGTTTGAATAACCAATTCCTTTTCTTCTGCTGATAAAGTAGCACTTTCTGCAGTAGTTCCAAGAACCACCAAATATTCAATTCCATTTTCGATTTGATAATTGACAATGCGGGTTAAAGCCTCCGTATCAACAGAAAAATCTTTTTTAAAAGGGGTAACCAGCGCAACGCCAGTTCCTATAAGTGAACGCATGATTATATTTTGTTTAGTATTTTCAAATATTTGAACATTTCTGAAGTAAACTCGGAATGGTTTTCTGCAGAAGTATGAATGATTAAATCATTGACTTTTTTATCGACAGAAGCAAATCCAACTTTAAAACCGCATTTGGAAAGTTGGGTAGTGAGATGCAATACCGCCTTATCCATTTCATAGTAATTGATCAATAAATCGTAATATTGACTGAGAAATGTGCGAAGTGTTTCGCTATCAAAACTACCACTCCACTTAAAATCTTTATAGGAATAAACGGGATAGTCAAAGCTTTCGTTTTTTTTGATATGGTTTTTAAAAACCAATATCCGAATATTTTCTTTTTTTATGCCTTGCTTTACTAAGTCACGAATTAAATCATCCTTTTCGTGAAAATAGGATTCATCGAGAATAATCCCCACTTTTTGGATTAAATCGTTAGAGGTCAGATGTTTCATTTCTACCCATTTTTTCTTAACGATTTTTTTAATCGATATGTCCTTTATTCTTTGGAAAAACATAGTATTTTTACTTGTTCACAAATTTAATCAAAATTGGACGCTAATCCGATGGTAAATCTAAAAAAGTATCCCCTGGTTTGGAAGTATTTTGTTTTATTCTTAACATTTACGGCCGTTACCAGTTGTCAAAAGCATTTTTCTCCCTCACGCATTGAAGGAAAGAAAATACCGATAACCGCTTCACAGGAAATGGATTCAACTGTTGATCGAGTAATCCAACCTTATCGTGCGCACATTGAAAAAGAATTGAGTGAGATTTTGGCTTACAATCCCGAAACGTTAGACAAATCAAAAGGCAAATGGCAAACCAACATCGGAAATTTTATGGCTGATGTCACCTTGGAGCGCACCAATAGAGTGTTAAAACTTCGCAACTTACCCTTGGCACAAGTTTGCATTCTCAACCATGGCGGTATTCGATCTATACTTCCCAAAGGCAATGTAACTACACGTTCAGCCTATGAAATCATGCCTTTTGAAAACAGTGCTGTGGTTATTGCTCTGAAAGGCACCCAACTTGTTGAAATGGCCAATTATATTGTAAGCGAAAAGAAACCACATCCGCTGGCCGGACTCACATTTACAATTCGGCAAAATGAAGCCACTCAAATAAAAATTCAAGGCCAACCCTTGGATGAAAAAATGACCTATTTTGTAGCTACTTCAGACTATCTATCGAATGGTGGTGACAACATGAGTTTTTTCAAAAAAGGATTAGAAACTATTGACGTTGATTATAAAATACGAAATATCCTTATCGATTATTTTAAAGAAACCGATACGGTACGCGTAAAAAATGATATTCGAATTAATCAAGAATAAGTCCCATGAAACGTAGAGATTTTATAAAAAAAACATCGGCAAGTACAGCCTTAGTCGGAATCACCGGATTGGGATTAAGCAGTTTTACCACAGCACAAACCAAGCACATCACTATACTTCACACCAATGATGTGCACAGTTATATCGATCCTTTTCCTGCTGATCATCCCAAAAACCCGAATATGGGTGGAGTAGCCCGACGAGCGGCTTTGATTAGCATGATTCGAAAAGAAAATCCGAACGTTTTACTTTTGGATGCCGGTGATATTTTTCAAGGAACGCCTTATTTTAATTACTATGGGGGCGAATTGGAATACAAGCTCATGAACATGATGGGTTATGATGTGGCGACTATCGGTAATCATGATTTTGACAACGGTATTGAAGGGTTATTAACCCAACTTAAAATAGCCGATTTTGAAATGGTTTCGGCCAATTATGATGTGCGAAATACCGCATTACACGGCCATGTTAAACCGTATACGATCAAAAAAGTGGACGGGGTAAAAATTGGGATTTTCGGACTTGGGGTGGAACTACAAGGTTTGGTCGATAAAAAAAACTGCAAGGAAACGGTTTATCTAGACCCTGTCGAAATTGCCACGGATATGGCGCATGAACTTCGCCATAATCAAAAATGTGATTTGGTGATTTGTCTTTCCCACTTAGGTTTCAGCTATAAGGATGAAAAAGACAAAATTTGCGATATTCTCTTAGCTCAAAAAACCAAAGACATCGACTTGATTATTGGGGGACATACCCATACATTTTTGGACAAACCCGTTGTTGAAACCAATAGTGAAGGTAAAAAAGTACTAATCAACCAAGTGGGATGTTACGGTTTAAATTTAGGTCGAATTGACTTCTATTTAACCGATTCACAACTTACTTCGGAAGGCGCTGCCATCGTTGTGGGTTGATTCTGCTGCCAAAACAAATTTATAGAAAGTATAAAACGCTAGAATATTGATCGTCATTGCTAGGGGTCGCATCCACTCAGAATGCACTTCGGTGAGGTAATATTTTTCAATGTAAATCACCAATTGAAGTCCGAGAAACAACAAAGTACTAATTAACAAAAGTGAGTTGACCTTATTGTCTTCCATCACATACAGTGAAATTGCAATACCCCCCAAAACGGCAGCGAGAATGTTGTGAAACAAAATAAGGTACATGGTATTGTCAGGCAATTCATTTGCTGTAAACAAATAGAAAAAAATAAATCCTAAGGGCAGTGTTGCAACAACTAAAGGGATAAAGTGCTTAATCTTTATTTTTTTTAAAATAAAAAACAATAAAAAAATGCGGTGCACACTATACGCAATTACGCCATAAAACAAAACTTGTGGATTATCGGGGATGAAAAGCAGGTTGGTTACCATCGACAATCCCATAATGATGAAAAACAAAGAGTCTTTTCGTGCAGAATTCAAATAATACAAAACCATTAACAGTAGAGGAATCAACGGTTTGGTGGTGTATATGAGTTGATTCAAATGAAAATACTCTGCAACCACTTCTATACCCCCATTGAGGAAGTACAAAACAATTAGGAATGTCAAGATGTATTTATTAATATCCTGATTCATTCCATAAAATTAACATTTTTTCATAGAACTTATCAGAAACATTCTTAATTTTTAATTTCTTTCTCAATATAGAGTATATATTTCACCAAGAAGAAATGAGCAAAAATGAACAATAACATGGATAAAGGTTTCATGATATGAAGATCCAAATAATACATTTTAACCCCTAATACAAATAAGTTTAAAGCAAAATAAAGTGAACTCATGAATAGCATTTTACTAGCCTTATCACCTACAATATAAAAGGAAGCGAAAGAGAATCCACCAAAAATAGACATCAATACACTTTGCAGTAAAAGAATGTACAAATCGGGGACCACTATTGCCTCAAAAGAAAGATTTATCACACTGAGAAATAAAATCATAAAAGGAGCTGAACCAAACAAAACTGGCAGTAAACCGATACCTCGTTTTCGCTCAAATTTGGCTACTTGAAGTAAGACAAATACACGGTGTAACACAAATAAGAGTAAGGCGCAAAATGTTGTCCATTCTGATTTGAGGATAAATGCAATATTAGCCAACCAATTTACCCCTAAAGCCAATGTGTAAAAAAGAGCCCATTTAGACGTGCGTTGAAGATAATACAGCAATAAAATGGGTAAAATCAATGGCTTTGTCAGCCAAATTACGGTACTATTTTCAAAATATTCCGCACCAATTTCAAGGATGGAAATTAGAAAATACAGATAAACAAATAGGGATTTTTTGTCGGAATAAAAGCGAATCATAATTTACCTATTCTTAATTTAACATCAGGTACATGGATTACAAATAACACCACAAAGAGATAGGATAAATTTTGACATATAAAATGAATCGTGTCGAGCACGATGAGTTTAAACTCATAATTATAAATCACATAAAACACTTGTGATACCAAAATGGCAATGGTAGCCAACGCTAAATATAAATTTGACAATCGCATGCGACTAATAATATTAAATGCTGAAAGTACATTCATAACTACCAATGTAAAACCAAAAAGTCCGACATATAGTGGCATATTTGTTTTATCATTTTCAAAAAAACTAACGACCGTTTTCCACAAATACAAGAGAAATGCAACAATCAAAGCTAATGAAAACACATTAAATGCATTCCATCGAAAGCGTTCTCTAATTTTCCATGTCATGATTGAAATGAGGATATTGGCGATAAAAAAAGGCCCCATTAAATAGAGAATCTCATGATCAAAATCCATTAAAGCCACTGAATCACCTACAAAACAAAAAAATAAAAATAGAGCTGGTAAGAATGCGACTTTCTTGATGTTTCCCAAATAATAGAACGTGAGTGCCGGAATAATTAAGGGTTTTGTCAACAACTTCAATCCGTCCCAATTCATAAAATTGGCAACGGTTGCTGTTGTTGAAAACAGAAAGAAAAGAAATAATGCGATCTTAGTTATTTTCATTCAAGAGTTGGATATAATCGTCTTCAGATATTATGGGTACACCCAATTTTGTAGCTTTCTCCAGTTTGGCCGGACCCATATTTGCCCCCGCTATTACATAATCAGTTTTTGCCGAAATCGAACTTCCTACTTTCCCGCCGTTCTCTTCAATGGAAATTTTTAAATCATCCCGATTGAACTTTTCAAAAACACCTGAAACTACAAACGTCTTTCCTTGTAACTTGTTCGTAGCATTGGGATTGAACTTTTCTACAACTTCAAATTGAATTCCGAATGCCTTTAAGCGAGTAATGATGCGTTGGTTGTTTTCATTTTCAAAAAACTCAAGCACACTTTGCGCAATTCGTTCACCGATTTCATCCACTAAAATCAAATCCATCAAAGAAGCAGCTTGTAAAGCCTCAATCGATTTATAATGGCGGGCTAATTTCTTGGCTACGGTTTCCCCAACATAGCGAATACCTAACGCAAATAGAACTCGCTCAAAAGGTACTTCTTTGGATTTTTCGATACCGTTGACCAGGTTCTCCGAACTCTTTTGCGCCATTCGATCCAATTGAATCACTTGATCCACAGTCAGTTCATACAAATCAGAATAATCATGAACCAAACCGTTGTGATACAGCAAAGCTACCGTCTCCCCGCCTAACCCTTCAATATCCATAGCTTTACGCGAAATATAATGCTCGATTCGTCCTATAATTTGCGGCGGACAACCGTAATAATTGGGACAATAATGCTGGGCTTCACCTTCTTTCCGAATCAATTCCGTTTGACATTCCGGGCAATGCGTAATATACACAACCGGCTCCAAAGCAGGTCCGCGTTGTGCTACACCAATCACTTTTGGGATAATTTCTCCGCCTTTTTCCACATAAACAGAATCACCGATACGCAAATCCAACTTTTCAATTTGATCGGCGTTATGCAGAGAGGCTCTTTTTACTATGGTTCCTGCCAATTGCACAGGTTCGAGATTGGCCACCGGCGTAATCGCACCGGTACGTCCCACTTGATAAGTTATCGAATTGAGTGTCGTTGTGACCTGTTCCGCCTTAAACTTATAGGCAATAGCCCAACGCGGCGCTTTGGCGGTATATCCTAATTCCTGTTGTTGATGAAAATCATTGACTTTAATTACAACACCGTCGGTTTCATACGGCAAATCATGGCGGTGCACATCCCAGTAATCGATAAACTCGAAAACTTCGTGCATGTTTTGCGCCAACTTCGACTGATTGGGAACTTTGAAACTCCAGTCGCGTGCAGCTTGCAATCCGTCAAATTGGGTAGGAAACGGAAGGTTATTTCCAGTAATTGAATATAAAAGACAATCTAATGGACGTCGAGCCACTTCGCTACTGTCTTGCAATTTCAAACTGCCCGAAGCGGTATTTCTAGGATTGGAATACGGTGTTTCGCCAATATCAATCAACTCCTGATTCATTTTTTCAAATCCGTCAAGAGGTAAAATTATTTCACCACGAATATCAAACTTAGGAGGAAAATTACCTTTTAACTGAAGAGGAACCGACTTAATCGTTTTGATATTTTGGGTAACGTCATCACCTTGAAAGCCATCACCGCGGGTAACGGCACGAAGGAGTTTTCCGTTTTCATAGGTAATACTGATGGACGCGCCGTCGTATTTTAATTCGCAGGTATATTGAACTGGTACATCACCCAACATTTTTTGTATACGATTTTCCCAATCCAAAAGATCTTCACGAGAATAGGAATTATCCAACGAATACATGCGGTATTCGTGTACTACCGTTTCAAAATTTTTGGTGATCATTCCGCCAACACGTTGGGTAGGCGAATTGGGATCAGCAAACTCTGGATACTGATTTTCCAAAGATTGCAATTCTTTCAACAATTGGTCAAAATCATAATCGGAAATGGTTGGATTGTCCAAAACATAATAATTGTAATTATGTTGATGCAACAGTTCACGCAATTCCAGAATACGCTTTGGGAGTTCCATAAGTGATTATATTTATGGCACTAAAATAACCAATATTTGGGAATTCTATTCGGCTTGATTTAAGATTTCATTCATTTGAATGTACAACTGCCCATCGCTCAAAATAGCGCCTTGAGTAATTAAATCAAATAAAGCCGTATTGCGCTCCTCAGTGTAGTTTTTTCGACCGGTATGCACGTCTACTTCTGGAGTAAAAATATGTTCCGATAACCAACGCAATCCGTCTTTGGTCATCAAATCAATAGAAGGGTTATTGGATTTAATGATGATGGATTGCATAAAAGCTTCTTGGCAATGAAATAAAAAAATATGTTGTGGCGAAAAATGCTCTAAGAATTTGGCATTGGTCAAGACGCCTTCCCAAATAAGATCCGAGAACACATCGAGTTCTTGTTCGGCCACCTCAGGCTTTTCTGATTTTAGTGTGTCCCATTCGTTTTTATCAATAGATTGGGAAGCTAAAAAATTAGCAAATTCTTGATGCAAGGCTTCGAATTGTTCCTTGGTTAAACGTTTGTATTTCATAAATAGTAGTCAAAAAAAATCCCGACCTTAAAAGGACGGGATTTTATAATATAAAATATTCGATTATTGTTCAGCTACAATTTCGTAAGCTAATTCAACAATAACTGAACGGTGTAAACGAACGGTAGCTGAATATTTACCTGTACGTTTTACAGTTCCACTAGTGATGAACTTACGATCAATTGAATGACCTGCTTTCTCTAAAGCTTCAGCGATATCGATGTTGGTTACAGAACCAAACAATTTATCACCACCTGCTTTTGCAGAAATTTTAATTTCTAACGCTTTCAAAGATTCAGCCAAAGCTTGAGCATCCGCTACGATTTTAGCTTCTTTGTGCGCTTTTTGTTTTAAGTTCTCAGCCAAAACTTTTTTAGCTGAAGGCGTTGCTAAAGTAGCAAAACCTTGAGGAATTAGGAAGTTGCGACCGTAACCTGGTTTAACGCTTACGATATCATCTTTAAAACCTAAATTCTGAACGTCTTGTTTTAAAATAATTTCCATAATCTTTTCTCCTTATTATTTTAATAAATCAGCTACGTATGGCATTAATGCTAAATGACGTGCTCTTTTGATAGCTACAGAAACTTTTCTTTGGTATTTCAAAGAAGTTCCAGTTAAACGACGTGGTAAAATTTTACCTTGCTCGTTCACAAACTTTAATAAGAAGTCTGGATCTTTATAATCAACGTATTTGATACCTGATTTTTTGAAACGACAATACTTTTTCGTTTTGTTAGTTTCAATGTTTAAAGGCGTAAGATATCTGATATCTCCGTCTTTCTTTCCTTTTGCTGATTGTTCGATGTTCGACATGATTCCTTACGCTTTAGATTTTAATTTTTCTCTTCTTCTTTCTGCCCAAGATACCGCATGCTTGTCAAGTGCTACAGTTAAGAAACGCATCACTCGCTCGTCACGACGGAATTCAGTTTCAAATTGAATCAATACTTCTGGAGAAGCTTGGAATTCGAATAAATGGTAAAAACCACTTTTCTTGTGTTGGATTTCGTAAGCTAATTTTTTTAAGCCCCAATCCTCTTTTGATACCATTTTAGAACCCTTAGAAGTAAGAAAATCCTCGAACTTGCTTACTGTTTCCTTTACCTGAACTTCAGATAAAACGGGATTTAAAATGAAAACAGTTTCATAATGTTTCATAATACAAATGATTAAAAAATTCAAATTGGGCGCAAAAGTAAGGAAATAAATTTAATAAACAAGCAAAAAGTAAAAATATTCGCTTAAGTGCAAAAAAAGCCGATAAAAATTAGGTTTTTTGATTTTAACCTTATACTTTAGCACTACCAAATCTATAATAACACTAAATTATGAAGTTAAATTGTGTAGTTGTTGACGACAGTTCATTACAAAGAATGGTCATTGCAAAGTTAGTAAATAATCATCCAAATTTACACTTAGTTGGAGATTTTTCTAACGCTATCGAAGCAAAAAACTGTATGACCGTTCATACAGTGGACTTGATCTTCCTGGATGTTGAGATGCCTGTTATCAGCGGTTTTGATTTTATCGACGGCTTAAAAGTTAAGCCACAGGTAATTTTCATTACTTCTAAAGCAGAGTATGCGCTGAAAGCTTTCGATTACGACGCTACAGATTACCTACAAAAGCCTATTGTATTAGAGCGCTTTAACGCTTCTGTTAAACGTGCCCTTGAACAACACATGTTACGCCGTGAAAACCACGAAGAAGAAGGAGAACACATCTTTATTAAGAGTAATCTCAAAAAACTGAAGGTTTACACGAATAAAATCAAGTGGATTGAGGCCTATGGTGATTATGTAAAAGTGGTAACTGAAGAAGACACGAACTTGGTACTTTCCACAATGAAGTCTTTTGAAAAAGATTTATCAAAAGAAAAATTCATTCGCGTACACAAGTCGTATATTATTAATATAGACAAAGTAGAACGCTTTAACAGTAAATATGCTGAAATTGGCGTAACTAAAATTCCGTTAAGTCGTAACAAGAAAGACGATTTAATTAAGGCTTTGGCTATTGCTTAGTAAAAATCAACATTAACTGTAACCTTTACCGAACGGTATTGGGCAACCGAATCAAAACTATCCAAGACTTTTTGGATAGTTTTTTTTGTGCCTGTTAAGGGCTGTTGTGCCGGAATTTTAATCAAAATTGTGCGGATATACTCGTTGCGAATTTTATTAATCGCAGGCTCTTCTGGACCGAGTACCGGACTCGCGATTTGTTGCTTCAAAACTTGATACAACCACAGACTTCCCTCTTTCAATTTGCCAAAGTCACGGTGTTTTAATGTCAATCGTATTAATCGAAAATACGGCGGATATTTGTAAATCTGACGGTCATACAATTGCTCTTTAAACATTTCAGTATAACTATTGTGCGTAACTTGCTGAATCGTATTGTGCATCGGATTGTAGGTTTGTATAATCACCTTTCCTTGTTTCTCCGACCGTCCTGCCCTACCCGCCACTTGGGTCATCATTTGGAAACTGCGTTCGAATGCTCTAAAATCAGGATGATACAACATGGTATCGGCATTCAAAATTCCGACCAAGGAAACATTATCAAAGTCCAACCCTTTAGCTAACATTTGGGTACCCACCAAAATATCAATCTCACGGTTTTTAAAACTGTCGATCAATTTTTCAAAACTGTATTTCCCTCGGGTGGTGTCCTGATCCATTCGCTTGATATTGTGTTCTGGAAATAAACTGGCCAATTCCAATTCAATTTGTTCGGTTCCAAAGCCTTTGGTGGATAAATCGGTACTCGAACAGGCATGGCAACTGTTGGGTTTCGCAATCGAATAGCCACAATAGTGACAGCGCAATTGACTTTTGAATTTATGGTAGGTCAAACTCACATTACAATTCGTGCATTGGGGAATATGGCCACACGTCATACATTCCATTACGGGGGCAAAGCCGCGGCGGTTTTGAAATAAAATAACCTGTTCGTTTAAGGCCAAGGCTTCAGAAATGGCATCAATTAAATGCAAACTGAAATGACCTTTCATTCGTTTTTTAAAATACGCTTCTTTCAAATCCACCAATTCAACCGTGGGCAAGGGCGTTTTCCCAAATCGTTCAGATAAAGTTACCAAACCGTATTTCCCGTTTTTGGCATTGAAATAGGTTTCTAAACTGGGTGTCGCCGAACCCAAAAGCGTTTTCGCTTGGTGCGCATGCGCTAATACAATGGCGGCATCGCGAGCATGATAGCGCGGTGCTGGATCGTGTTGCTTAAAGGTTTGTTCGTGTTCTTCGTCAACTAAAATCAACCCTAAATTGGAAAAGGGTAAAAAAAGAGCTGAACGAGCCCCAATCACAATTTGTGCTCCCTCAGATTGCTTCAACACCCGATGCCAAACTTCAACGCGTTCATTGTTGGAATATTTGGAATGAAAAACACTCACTTTATTTCCGAAATATTTTGTCAATCGACTCACCAGTTGGGTAGTTAACGCAATTTCTGGTAACAAATACAAGACTTGCTTCCCTTTGGCAATTGTTTCTTCTATTAGTTTTATATAAATTTCTGTTTTCCCCGAACCTGTGATACCGTGTAATAAAACGACCTCTTTACTCAAAAAATCATGATTTATAGCAGTAAATGCTGCTTCCTGATTCTCACTTAAGGCAATTTCATATTCTTCAAATTGGGATTCAAAATTCACCCGATCTTCTTGAATCAAATAGGTTTCAAAAATGGCTTTATCGACCAAAGCCTTCAAAACCGCATCCGTTACCCCAGACGCTTCTTTTAAAGTCTTCACCGAAATAGGCTTGCGATCTCGGGCCTGCAATTGAAAATACATTAACACCGCATCCTTTTGTTTACTGCTTTTCAACAGTTCGAGCAAACCCATTAACTGCTCTTGTTGGGTATATTCTTCTGTTAATCGAATATATTTAACCAACTTAGGTTTGTAGATTTCCTGCACTTCTTCGTGTAAATGCAGCACTTCTTTTTGCAGTAACTTTTGAATAACAGGAAATACTCTTTTTTTATTGAGAATGGCGGCAGCTTCTTGAAGTTTTATCGAACTTTGGTGCTGTAAGGCTTCGTATATCAAGTATTCATCATCCGATAACTCGGAGGCATCAATAGCCGTTTCTTTTTTAAAATTTAAAATGGTTTCACTTTCCAACAAAAAAGCGGAAGGCATGGCGCCCCGATAGACATCGCCTAACGAACACATATAATAGTCGGCTATCCACTGCCAGTGCTTGAGTTGAAAAGCATTCACAATAGGCTGATCATCCAGGATTTGATGAATTTCTTTGGCCTCATATAATTGAGGTGGATTTTGATGTAAATCCAAAACCAAAGCCGTATACATCTTACTTTTACCAAACGGCACCACCACACGCATTCCCGGTTGCAGGAAATGAAATTCGTCCTCCGTAACCAGATAGGTAAAGGTTCGGGGCAAAGCCAACGGTAAAATCACTTCTGTAAAATACACGGTAAATTATAAAGATTGGGCTTGTTGTTCTTCTTTCAATTTTCGTTGCTCCTCACGACGTTTGAGCGTATTTATCGTACCATTCAATTCAAATCCTAAAAGCAAAATGGCGCTGTTAATCCAAATATAAAACATGACCACCAACAGCGTTCCTATCGAACCATAAAGTTCGTTATATTTTGAAAAACGTACTACCCAAATCCCGAAGAAATAGGAGGAAATAATAATTAATAAGGTTGTAAAAACAGAACCAATAGATATAAACGAACGGCGTTTATCGCGTTTAATTCCGAATTTAAATAAAATCGACGTCGCCATTAAAATCATCAAGATGACAAACGCATACCGTCCCATTTGAATGAGTGGAATATCTTCTGAGAGTACATCTTGAATTTTAATTTTTTGAATAAAAACTTCAAAAACCACAATGGCCGCAACCGTGACGATCAGTATCATCGAAAGCAAAATTGAAATACCCAAAGCAACTAGATATTGACGAACAAACTTTCGCTTTTCGCTCACATGATGCGAGGTTTCAAATCCGGTGAGTATCGCATTTACCCCATTGGTCATCAATAAGACTGCCATAAAAAACCCCGTGGAGATCAATCCCGAATGGGAATTATGGAGAATGTCGTTGACAATTTTTGAAATGGCTTCAAATGTTGTGGGCGGCACACTTTGTTGGACAAACCCCATGAAATCATCTTGAAAACCTTCGATGGGGATGTAAGGGATTAAGTTTAAAATAAAAAGAGCAAATGGGAACAATGCCATAAAAAAGCTGAACGCAATAGACGCCGCCCGATTAGACAAGGCATTTTCTGCAATTCCGGTGACATACAAATCCACCAATTCATAAAGCGATAGACCGTGTAACCAAGGTAACTTGATACGATCGGTCAACGCGATGAGATGGCGTATACCGGGAAGTTTCTTTATTTTTTGTTCGATACTTTCTTGCATTTAAATCGCTTTCAAACTTAAATCCATGTTATATACAGAATGCGTTAATGCGCCCGAGGAAATATAATTCACCCCACAATCAGCATATTGACGAATAGTCGTTTCATTAATATTTCCGGATGATTCGGTTTGGCATTTTGTTCCAATCAAAGCCACGGCTTTTTTAGTGTCTTCAAAATTGAAATTATCAATCAAAATACGGTGAATTCCTTCTGATTGGAGAATTTCTTCAATTTCTGCAAGATTTCGTGCCTCGACGATAATTTTCAAATCGCGTCCGGTTTCTTGCAAATAGGCTTGTGTTTTTTGGATAGCTGCAGTAATTCCGCCCGCAAAATCATTGTGATTATCTTTCAACATGATCATATCGTACAACGCAAACCGGTGGTTCTCGCCGCCACCAATTTTCACCGCCCATTTCTCACAAGCGCGAAAGCCGGGCGTTGTTTTTCGGGTATCGAGAATCTTGGTGTTTGTTCCTTCCAACAAATCCACATAATGACGCGTTTTGGTAGCAACAGCGCTCATTCGTTGCATCGAATTCAACACCAACCGTTCCGCTTTCAAAATGGATTGCGACCGACCTGTAACATGAAAAACGACATCCCCATGCTTCACCCGCGCACCGTCTTCGATAAAAACCTCCACGGTCATTTCGGGATCGACATAATGAAATACTTTTTGAGCAAAGGCTACTCCTGCAATGATGCCTTCATCTTTCACCAAAAGTTTTGCTTTACCTTGTGCATCAGCGGGTATACAGGCCAGCGAACTGTGATCGCCGTCTCCTACATCTTCGCGGATGGCATTGGCAATGATTAATTGTAATTCATGTTCAAATTGCGCTTCTGAAATCATAATTGCAAAGGTCTTGTGACCGATTTATAAGTTGTCAGGGAAAATTTTCCCTGGATTTAAAATATTATTTGGATCAAACACATGCTTTATGCGTTCCATCAATTCAAGGTGAGTTTTGGAAAACGCAATATCCATGAAATTCTTTTGTACAAATCCGATTCCATGTTCGCCCGAAAGGGTTCCTTTTAACTGAACAGTTAATTCGAAAATTTCACGAATCCCTTTTGGAACCTCGATTTGCCACTGTTCATCCGTCAAATCACCTTTGATGATATTGACATGTAAGTTGCCGTCACCGGCGTGTCCATAACACACCGATTGGAAACCGTATTTGGCACCAATTTTTTTGATTCCAGTTAAGAGTTCGGGCAACATATAACGGGGCACAACCGTATCTTCTTCTTTGTACACCGAATTGGCTTTTACGGCTTCAGCTACCGAACGACGCATTTTCCACAAAGCATTTTTTTGGTCTTCGGTATCTGCAAAAAGGACTTCATCGATTTCAAAATGTTCAACTACACTCAGAATTTTTTCGGCTTCCAACATAAGAATTTCGGGATAATTCCCGTCGACTTCAATCAACAAATGTGCTTGTACCTTTTCGGGAACTTGGACATTGATGCCTTCAACAAACTGGAGTGTCCAATCAATGGCGTCGCGCTCCATAAATTCCAAAGCACTCGGAACAATCCCTGCTCTAAAAATCGCCGAAACGGCTTCACAGGCTTCTTCCGCTTTGAAAAACGGCACCAACATGAGAACGTTATGACTGTTTTTGGGTAATAATTTCAAAACGATTTTGGTAATCACACCTAAAGTTCCCTCGCTTCCCACCATTAATTGGGTTAGGTTGTAACCAGTAGAGTTTTTCAGTGTATTAGCACCCGTCCAAATGATTTCACCGTTGGGCAATACCACTTCCAAATTGAGTACATAATCTTTGGTGACGCCATATTTTACAGCGCGTGCTCCTCCAGAATTCTCAGCGATATTTCCACCAATAAAACAACTGCCCATGCTGCTTGGATCTACGGGATAGAACAATCCTTTTTCAGCCACTGCCTCACGCAATACTTGGGTAATCACGGCGGGTTCAACGGTAACTTGTAAATTCTGTTCGTCGATTTCAAGGATCTGGTTCAATCGTTCTGTCGACAATCCAATTCCTTCATAAATACACAAAGCACCACCGCTTAAACCGGTTCGGCCCCCAATGGGTGTGGTGGGCATTTTATAATCATTGGCCGCTTTCAAAATTTCAGCAATTTCAAAAGCATTAGCCGGTTTTACGACAACATTGGGAGGGAAACTATAATCTTCGGTTTCATCATGTCCATAGGCTTTTAAAACCTCAACATCGGTCGAAATATAGGCACTTCCCACAATGGATTCTAAGCGGGAAAGTAATTCTAATGATAGCGCCATTTTTAATCTAATTATTCGTGTAAAAATAAAATTTTTGTTGGTAAAAAAGGTACTTTTTGGGGACTAAATCAGCAATAAATACCACAAATAAACGGTAATTAAGGAAACTGGAATTCCGATACCCACCATCAGATTACTCAATTTGGGTTTAAGCCCATAATTCGAAGCTAATATTGCCCCAGAAATCATGGGAGGCATGGCCGCTTCTAACAATGAAACATCGACGAGCAAACCGCTACCCGGAAACACTATTCGGTATAAAAAAACAAAAAGTAACGGTGTCAATACCAATTTAAAGACCAAACCCAGCGTTAGAAATCCCCAATGTTTGCTACGTTCGCCCAACTTTAACTGCAAACCCACCGATAATAATGCAACAGCAGAAACAGTGGCCCCTAATTGTTTGCAAACGCCTTGAAAGGAATCCGGAAAATCTACATGAAAAATTAATAATCCGACGGCAATCACAAAGGCGATGAACGGTGGGAAAAGGGCAACTTTATGCAAAATACTGCGTAAACTGGGTGCCCCAGATGAAAAGAAAGTGGCTGTAAATACACCCGCTGTAGATAGTACCACAAAAGTTCCTGGTTGATCAACCAAAATCGCTGCTTTTAAACCCGGTTCGCCAAAAAAAGCTTTCACCAACGGAAAGCCGACAAAAGAGGTATTTCCTAAACCTGCAGTTAAAATCAAAGCGCCAATGAGTTTTTTGGGCCAATGGAATAGTTTTCCCAATCCATAGAAAAAAAGGAAAGCGACCAAAAATCCAATCCACGGCACTAAAACCGGATACAATAACGATGCATTGAGTTCGATTTTAGGAATATAAAACAGCGTCATCGCTGGCAATGCTACATAGATGACATACTGATTTAAAGCTACATATCCGTTTTTGGGAAAGGCGGACACACGCTGCAATCCGATGCCAATACCGAGACAAATAAAAATGAGGAGAATATTTTCCAATTGCAAATCATTTGAAAGACAAAGTAACGGGAAAAAGGATAGAATTGAAATGAAAACTATCCTAAATTCGCGTTGCAAACCCGAAAGTGATTTTTGTATCTTTACGAAAAAGTTAGTCCCCTTGGCAAAATCGTCGAAACATACTTCAGCTTTACAGGAAGTGGATGGTATTCCTCAACCGGAATTCATCAGCCAAAGTGCCTTACAAAAGGCGATGGCTAAGCGTCGGATACAGCCCAGTGCCGACGAACTGTTAGCCGGAATTCTTGCTCATGATAAAACGGCGTTGAGTCGGGCCATCACTCTAATTGAAAGTACGAACCCCGACCATTTAACCAAAGCCAATACGGTAATCCAAGGTTGTTTGCCTCATGCTAATCGTTCGGTTCGCATCGGAATCACAGGTGTACCGGGTGTGGGAAAAAGTACGTTTATTGAAGCTTTCGGTTCGTATTTAACCCAATTAGGTAAAAAGGTGGCTGTGTTGGCTGTTGACCCCAGCAGTTCCATTTCTCACGGTAGTATTTTGGGGGATAAAACCCGTATGGAGGAATTGGTGAAAGATGAAAATGCATTCATCCGCCCCAGTGCTTCGGGAGATAGTTTGGGTGGCGTGGCCCGAAAAACAAGGGAATCGATTATTCTTTGTGAAGCGGCCGGATTTGACACAATCATTATCGAAACGGTGGGTGTGGGTCAGAGCGAAACTGCGGTTCACAGTATGGTCGACTTCTTTTTATTGTTAAAAATTGCGGGCGCTGGCGATGAATTACAAGGCATCAAACGCGGTATCATGGAAATGGCAGATGCAGTAGTGATTAATAAAGCGGATGGCGATAATGTGGCGAAGGCGAAATTGGCCAAAACCGAATTCAATCGTGCTTTGCATCTTTTTCCGGCCAAAAGTAGTGGCTGGACTCCGAAAGTTACGACTTGCAGTGCATTTGAAAAAACTGGAATTGATGCGATTTGGGAATTGATTTCCGACTATTTAACCTTAGTTCAATCCAATCAGTATTTTGATCAGCGCAGACAAGAACAAAATCAATATTGGTTAATGGAAACGATTAATGAACAATTGATGCAACGTTTCTATCATCATCCGGAAATTGCTCCTCTTTTGGAACAAAACAAAAAAGCGGTACAAAATCATGAGTTATCCCCTTTTGCAGCCGCTTCTATCGTTTTAAAAAAATATTTTAAAGAAGACTAATATTATTCAAATTCTTCCATTTCGCGATCGTAAAATTCGCCCGCTTGTTGGATTAAATCTTCCATTTCAGCTTCCAATTCGCTTTCGTCTTCATCATCAACATCATCAAAAATTTCGACCTCATCATTGGTCAAATTAATAATAAAACGGGGATAATCGAGGTGAATTACAAAAATATCATCTGGAAATTCGGAGTTGTCTGCGAGCACAAATTTGGGTAAATTCATGGTGAAAAGTTATAAATTATGAGTTATGAATTAAGAGTTGTAAAGACGGTTTTACTCGTTTTCACGAATTAACTTCTTGGTTAAATAATCGAAGCGAAGATACAAAAAAAGCGCTGCAAATGTGAGTCCGGCCAACAAACCAATCCACACCCCTACCGCTTTGAGTTCGGTATATTTCCCTAAATAATACGAAATCGGGAACCCCAAAACCCAATAGGCCACAAAGGTCATGTACATGGGGATTTTCACATCTTGCAATCCGCGTAATGCACCCAATACCACCACTTGGATTCCATCGGAAATTTGAAAAACGGCGGCTACTAGTAAGAGTTGGGAAGCAATTTTAATCACTTCTACCGTATCTTGAATTTGCATTTCATTCTCTAAATTCAGGAATAAATGGGGTAATACATTGTGAAAAATGACAAATAAAGTAGCAAAGATCATTTCGACCAAAAGCGTAAGCATAAAAACGGAGCGAGCGATAGAAAGTAACCCTTTATAGTCCTGCAATCCTTTTTGGTTGCCCACACGAATCATCGAAACTACACTAAGACCCATAGCAAACATAAACGTAAGCGAAGCCATACTTAAGGCAATTTGATTGGCGGCCTGACTTGTTTTTCCGATACTGCCGCACAACCAAATGGCAGCGGTAAAGAGTACTACTTCAAAGAGCATTTGTAAAGCGGAAGGAATTCCCAATTGAGCAATTTTCAGATACATTTCTTTTTTCAAGTTTTTCAATGAAAATTTTTGAAAATAAACCTTTAATTGCGGTTGACGAAGTAAAATGAAATGCATAAATACCACCATAGCAATACGGGATATTACGGTACCGAGTGCAGCACCAAGAATCCCTAACTTTGGAAAAATCCAAACCCCATAGATGAGTACATAATTAATTCCGATATGCAATATATTCGCCATAATGATGGCATACATGGAGTATTGGGTCATGGATAAACCGTCCGCAAATTGTTTGTATGCTTGATAAATGATTAAAGGTACTAAAGAAAAAGCGACCCATGTAAGAAACGGTTTTGCCAAAACAATCACTTCACGGGGTTGATCCAAAAGCTCCATAATCGGTTGTGCGAAAACGACCAATGCAAAAAGTGCCAAACCAATTCCGGCACACAATACCAAACCATGGTGAAAAACTGACCGAATATGATCGGTATCTTTTTCAGTATCTGCTTCAGCGATTAATGGTGTGAGCGCAGTAGAAAATCCGATACCCAATGACATGGCAATAAATACCAAACTATTACCCAAAGATACAGCCGCTAATTCTGTACTTCCCAAACGGCCCACCATAATGTTATCGACAATAGCAATCAATGTATGTCCGACCATACCCATAATTACGGGTAAGGCCAATCGAATGTTGTAATTAAATTCCTTGATAAACGTTTGTAAACTCATTTTGTTCAGTAATGGGTACAAAAGTACGTTGGATTGTGTTAGAGAAAAAATGGTTTACAAAAAAACACCTAATAAAAACTCGACCAAATGCAGGAAAAACATTATTTTATGTATTATTTTTCCTACAATTATGCAATTTCGACTTTAAATACTCGACAAACTACACTTTTGTAAGGTTATTCGTCTAATTTAAACATCATTTGTAAGATTATATTTATCTTTTAATATAATTTAGTCGTACCAAATCATCAAAATTATGCGAAAATTTACTTTACTTATCAGTTTTTGCTGTGCTATTTATGTACAGGCACAGAACATTTTTAGAGAAGACATGGGTACCTACACCACGAATGTCAGTTTATCAGGACAAGGCGGTTGGACCAATTCAGAAGATACTTACGGACTTGGATCGTGTACAACTACCAGTTGTACCAATTCAACAGTAGTGCAACAGACGGTTGGCTATTTAAATTGGGGTACAGCTAACCGATCTGTTGTATTAACTCCAAACGGTGATGGCTGTGGTATGCCTTTTACTAGTCAGTCAACTGGCTATGTTTATTTAGGTTTCGTATTGCGCTTAACTGATTGTTCGACAACGAATTATGAGTTTATGCGACTATGTGGCGGAAATTTGCAGACTGTTGCCATGAAAATCTATGTCAAAAAATTATCTTCGACACAATATAATGTAGGCATTTCAAAGAATGCAGGAAATATTGTTTGGTCCTCTACCAATTACAGTTTTAACACAAATCAGCTTATCGTTCTTAAGTATGGATTTATGAGTGGTGTTTCTGATGACTTATTAATGATGTATGCCAATCCAAACATTAACAATACCGAACCCTCACTTCCCAATGCAATCACAAACATTGGTGATGATGCAACATCCCATTTTGATCATCTGATTATTAATCAATTGAGTCCGAATGCCCCTTCAGGACGCATTGGTTTAATCAGTATGGCACGCAGTTGGACCACATTGAAATTTAGTGCGCTAGAAAATGAGTCGTTTACTGCCAATCAATTTATTATCAATCAAAATCCGATTGATCACACCATAACTATTCAAAACGGTGCTGAAAGCGATACGTATTCTTTGGAGTTTTATAATTCCATAGGACAACGAGTATATACTACAAGTGTTGAACTGTCGAGTGGAAGTGTAACACCCATCGATGTTAATACTCCGTTAGCAACTGGAATGTACCTTGTTCAAATCATAAATAAAGAAAAAAAGAAAGTAATTAAAAAATTGATGGTTAATTAAGAAAACCTCCTTCGGGAGGTTTTTTTTTGTTCCTACCTGATTGATTTTAAATATTTTTGAAAAAAAATCAAATCGTTTCCAACCTTTTGAAAAAGATTTGCCTCTTTATTTAAAAAGACACCCTTGTGATTGAAGAAAAATTAATAATAGGTTGCAAAAAGATGCATCGTGATGCCCAGCGTCAAGTCTATGATTTGTTGGGGCCTCGCTTATATCGCCTTTGCAAACGCTATCTCAAAAAAGAGGAGGAAATTGAAGAAGTATTGGCCGATGCCTTTTACATCATTTTCACCAAAATAGATCAGTTGAAAGAAAATAAAGCTTTTGAAGGTTGGGCCAAACGCATAACCGTTAATGAATGTTTGCACCAACTCAAACGCAACGTTAATTTTAATTTATACTTGGAAGATAGTGTTCAGCATCCTGCTGTGGAAGCCTTACAAGAACAGGCTTTACTGGAAGAAGATTTGCTAAAACTATTAGCGTTACTGCCAGAAGGGAGTCGGACCATTTTTAACCTTTTTGTTATTGAAGGCTACGGGCACAAAGAAATTGCCGAAATGCTGAAAATTTCAGAGGGAACCTCAAAATCACAATTGAATTTCGCCAAATCCAAATTAAAGGAATTGGTTAACCTACATTACTATCAACAGGCAAAATAATCATGGAGAATAACGATAAATTTTTCGAACAATATAAATCACTAGCTGATACTCCAGAAGACAATTCTTTTCCAGGAAAGGAATCGATTTGGGATCGTGTCGAATCAAAACTCGATCAAAAAGCGCTTACCAAGGAAAATAAAACGTGGAAGAAAATTGCGGTGGCGGCATCGGTCCTTTTGGTAGTTTCCTTGGGGATTCTGACCTACAATCAATCCTCGACATCGTTACAACCGGTTTCTAATCAACCAATACTGCCAGAAAATCAAACGGTAGTGCATCAAGAAAAACAGGATGTTGAATCTTCAAGGGAGTCAGATGATAAAAATTCAGTCATTGTAAATGATAAAGACAATGTTTTAGATCAACAATTGCGTCATCCAGAATCTGTGGCCTTAAGCGCATCACCTACTGCAGAAATGAGTGCGCCCACTGTTTCTAATGAATCTGTTCAACTACCTACTACGCCAAAATTTGAAATTCAAAATGCAAAATCGTTGGCCAATCAAGGCTATTTTAACAGTGCGAGCAGTGTTGATTTTGCATACAAAGACGATCGAAAATTTGTAGCCAGTTTGAAAGAACAGGATTCCAAATTTGTTATTCAAGGTAAGTCCAAAAAAGACGATCCCTTGGTGGTTGTCGATGGAAAAGCAGTTGCCGATTACAATGCGGAAGATGCAGAATCCATTGTGTATTTAAAAAATCCGCTCTATATCATTAACGGTACAGAATATACGGAGCAAGAAGTTTTTGGTCCCAATCCCTCTTGTCCGTATGCCCCAATCAAAAATCAAGAAATCGAAAGTGTAACGGTACTGCAGGCCGACAAAGCTGTCGATACGTATGGTAAAAAAGGAGAAAACGGTGTCGTAATTATCACAACTAAAGACGGGAAACCCAACCCCAAGAAATAGCCGTATTCCCCAATTGTTTAACTAAAAATCTAACGCCATGAAACATGTAAAACATCTTTCATTAGCCCTTGCTATGCTTATTAATTTCGTAGCGGTTGGGCAATTAAAAACGATCACTGGAGTAGTAACCGATGGCAAAAATTCGTTGCCAATGGCGAATATTCAAATTAAAGGTACCCGTGTTGGGACCCAAACCGACTTAGATGGAAAATTCAGTCTTCAAGTCAGTGAAGGCGCTACCCTAGTTGCTTTCTTTTTGGGCTATACGTCCAACGAAGTGACTATTGGAAAAGCCAATCATTATGTAATCGTATTAAAAGAAGAGGCAAAAGTATTGGAAGAAGTCGTGGTGCAAGGGTATCGAAAGGTATCTAAGAAAAAAACAGTATCCGCATGTACTACTCTAGTTTCGAGTAAAACTATTGAAAACCGTCCCAATGCCAATAGGATGATTCCTTTACAAGGGCAACTTGCGGGTGATTCTGCACAATCCACTGATCCGAATAGGGATATAAAAGATAGAAAAGGTATCAACACCAACCCCGATGAATCTTATGGCGCTTTAATAGAAAATGTATTTGAAAGTCCGGTAGCCAACCCGCTTTCCACCTTTTCCATTGATGTCGATAATGCTTCGTACACTAACATTCGCCGAATGATAAACAACGGACAAAAAGTACCCAAAGATGCCGTTCGTGTGGAAGAAATGGTCAACTTTTTTAAATACAATTATAGCCAACCCACGGGCGAACATCCATTTGCGATTCATACCGAATACAGTGCATGTCCCTGGAATACCAACTCCAAACTATTGCGTATCGCCTTACAAGGAAAAACGATTGAAAGTCAGTCCCTACCCGCTTCCAACTTGGTATTCTTAGTGGATGTCTCGGGTTCGATGAATGATGCCAATAAATTGCCTTTGGTTAAACAATCGTTGAAAGCTTTGACATCGCAATTACGTAGTGATGATAAAATTGCCATCGTGGTTTATGCAGGTGCGGCTGGATTGGTTTTGCCTCCAACGTCGGGAAAAGAAAAAAATAAAATCATTGAGGCCTTAGACCAACTTTCCGCTGGGGGAAGTACGGCGGGAGGTGCCGGAATTGAATTGGCGTATAAAGTAGCGCAAGAGAATTATATCAAAGGTGGCAATAACCGTGTCATTATCACAACCGATGGCGATTTTAATGTGGGCTATAATTCAACCAGCGACTTGGGACAATTGATTGAAGAAAAACGCAAAACGGGAGTATTTCTCACCTGTTTGGGCTTCGGCATGGGGAATTATAAAGACACAACTTTGGAAACGTTGGCCGACAAAGGGAATGGCAATTATGCGTATATCGATACAGCTCAAGAAGCCAATCGATTTTTGGTAAAAGAATTCAAAGGATCCCTGTTTGCGATTGCTAAAGATGTGAAAATTCAAATCGAATTCAATCCCGCCTTGGTGCAAGCCTACCGTTTAATCGGCTATGAAAACCGAAAATTGCGCCCCGAAGATTTTAAAAATGATGCGATTGATGCGGGTGAATTGGGCAGTGGACACACCGTTACAGCCTTTTACGAAATCATCCCTACTGGAGTAAGCTCTAGCTTTTACACCGCAGCAGATCCGTTGAAATATGCTTCAAAAGTCGAAGTAGATACCCAATTGCATCAAGAATTGGCTACGGTGAAATTTCGCTATAAAAAACCAGAAGAAGAGAAAAGTATCGAAATGACGCGCGTGATTCAAAACAATCCGGGCAACTTATATAATTCATCTACTGACTTCCGTTTTGCCACAGCAGTAGCTTGGTTTGGATTGTATTTGAGAGATTCGAAATTGATTCAAAACAATACCGTTGCCGACATTTTAGACTTAGCCAATAATGCTATTGGAACCGATAAAGAAGGCTATCGCTATGAATTTATCCGATTGATGGAGAGCCAACAAAATAATTAGTTAGGGTTAATTTTTGGTTAGTAAAAAGGCCGGGAGCAAAACTTCCGGCCTTTTTTTATTTTTCAATTTCTTTCAAATTTTCCATTTTCTTGAAAGCTAAGAATCCTTTGATGTCTTCAAAATGTTCGCGAACGCGTTTGTTTCCAAATTCGAAAACTTTGGTTACTAATCCGTCCAAGAAATCACGGTCGTGGGATACTAAGATCAACGTACCATCAAAATCCTTTAAAGCATCTTTGATAATGTCCTTGGTTTTCATATCCAAGTGGTTAGTAGGCTCATCCAGAATCAAGACATTCACGGGTTCTAACAACAGCTTAATCATCGCTAAACGCGTACGTTCACCACCTGACAATACTTTTACTTTTTTATGTACATCATCACCTCCAAACATAAAAGCACCCAAGATATCTTTTATTTTGGTTCGTATCTCTCCCACAGCAATGCGGTCAATGGTTTCAAAAACCGTCAATTCACCATCCAATAAAGCCGCTTGATTTTGGGCAAAATAACCTACTTGAACATTGTGTCCAATTTCTAATTTCCCTTCAAAATCAATTTCTTTCATAATGGCTTTGATCATGGTGGACTTTCCTTCCCCATTTTTACCCACAAAAGCCACTTTTTGTCCGCGTTCAATTACCATATTGGCATCATTAAACACGACATGATCGTCGTATTTTTTGGAAAGATGTTCGACCACTACTGGATATTGTCCACTTCGCGGCGATGGTGGAAATTTCAAGCGTAAAGCCGAAGTATCCACTTCATCCACTTCGACCAACTCCAGTTTTTCCAACATTTTTACTCGTGATTGCACTTGTAAGGTTTTCGAATAGGTTCCTTTAAAACGCTCAATAAACTCGGTAGTTTCGGCAATCATTTTTTGTTGCTCATCATAGGCTTTTTGTTGGTGTGCACGACGGTCTTTTCGTAATTCCAAATAATGAGAATATTTGGCACGGTAATCATAAATGCGACCCATCGTCACTTCAATCGTACGGTTGGTGATATTGTCCACAAAAGCACGGTCGTGGGAAATCACCATTACGGCTTTGGCTTGGTTTAACAAAAAGTCTTCCAACCATTGAATACTGTCCATATCCAAGTGATTAGTGGGCTCATCCAATAAAATCAAATCGGGTTTTTTCAATAAGATTTTTGCCAATTCAATGCGCATCCGCCATCCTCCCGAAAATTCAGAAGTCGAACGGTGAAAATCCTCGCGTTCAAATCCGAGACCTTTTAAAACTTTCTCTACTTCCGCTTCGTAATTGACTTCTTCAATGGAATAAAACTTCTCACTCAATTCCGATACACGCTCGATCAATTTCATATAATCATCACTTTCATAATCGGTGCGAACGGTAAGCTGCTCATTGATTTCGTCGATTTCGGCTTTCATTTGAAAAATTTCTGCAAAAGCTTTGGAAGTTTCTTCAAAAACGGTCACATCATCTTGCGTTAACAAATGCTGTGGCAAATAAGCAATTACCGCTTCTTTAGGTGCTGATACGGCTCCTCGAGAGGGTTTGTTTTGTCCGGCAACAATCTTTAATAAGGTTGATTTTCCGGCACCATTCTTACCCATTAAGGCAATTTTATCGGTTTCGTTGATGGCAAAAGTCACATCACTGAACAAGGTAGTTCCTCCAAATTCAACAGCGATATCGTTTACGGTAATCATGTGAGCTAACGATTTTAAAATGAAGCGGCAAATATAGTTCAAAATCATAAGCCATCAAGGAATTTAAAGGATTCCTGTAAAGAAAATAAATACCTTTGCAACGGTCTATTTTGAAAATAATGCAATCGACAGTTTCAACTCCATCTTTCCAAAAATTGCGCAGCCGTTACCGCAATCGCGTCCGACTTGCCACTGCCCTCTTCTTTTTTGGTATGGGATTTAGTTTTGCCACCTGGGCGAGTCGGATTCCGAGTATTAAAAGTCAGTTGCATTTAACCGAAGCCGACCTAGGAACCTTGCTTTTGGCGTTGCCACTGGGACAATTATTGGCTATGACATTTTCAGGAAAATTAGTCACCCACTATGGAAGTCGGTGGATTTGTACGATTGGCTTGTTGTTATACGCGGGTTGCTTGCCCTTTATCGGATTGTCTCATAATAAATGGGAATTGGCGATTGCGCTTACGAGCTTTGGGTTCTTTGGGAATTTGTGCAATATCGCCGTCAACACCCAAGGAGTGTATACCCAAAGTTTTTTTGAAAAACCGATTATGGGATCGTTTCACGGTTCGTGGAGTTTGGCCGGATTTGCAGGCGCACTCACGGGCTTGGTGATGCTTTCTTTTCAAATGAGTGTACTGCATCATTTCTTGATTGCGCTGGGTTTTGTAACTGTACTAGTTGTAACAAACACCAAATATTTAGTCAAAACCCAAACGTCAAAACCCGAAGAAAAACAATCGTATAATTTCTTTAAAAATCCGGATAAAACCCTGCTTTGGTTAGGAATAATCTGTTTTTGCGGTATGGCCAGCGAAGGAATCATGTTTGATTGGAGTGGCGTCTATTTCAAAGAAATTGTAAAAGCACCGGGAGCATTAGTCGTTTTGGGCTATACCACATTTATGATAAGTATGGCGGCAGGGCGTTTTTTAAGTGATCTTTTTGTTGCCCAACTCGGTTATCGAAAAGTCTTGCTTTTGAGTGGTTTTGTTATCTCGATCGGATTATACACTGCGGTTATTTTTCCTTACCTTATCCCTTCAACCATAGCCTTTATGTTGGTCGGTATTGGCGTTTCAAATGTCATTCCTATTATTTTTAATACAGCTGGAAATCACCCTACAATCCCCACAGGAATTGCGTTAACGGTGGTAACCAGTATTAGTTTTTTGGGCTTTTTGATTGGTCCACCGATAATCGGTTACATCGCCGAACTTACGAATTTGCGCTATTCGTTTGCTGTAATTGGGGTTTTTGGATTAATTATAGCTGGGTTAGTCAATCAGTTGAATATTTTTAAATAAAAAAAGACAACCCTAAAGTTGTCTTTTTCGTTGTCTATTTTCAATATAATCCTCAATGGCTTTGCGAGTGGTGAACCAATTTCTACCTTCTTTGTAGGCATCTATCTTGCCTTGTCGCGCCAATAAACTTACATATTCTTGACCATAACTAACGCCTGGCTCACTCACAATAGTTGCAATCGATTCATAGGATTCTTGACCGGGCAAGGCATTCAAATAGATATTCAAAGAACGCTCAACCGCTTGACACATCAATAATAGTAATTTTTGATAATTGCCATTATTGGCCTGATTTAACGCTTCATAGTATTTTTTGCGGTCATTTTTTAAAATGATGGCCGGAGGAAAACCCGCTTGCATCAAAATCAAATTCATCGCCAAACGAACGGTTCTACCATTGCCATCAAAAAAGGGATGAATCCAAACGAATTTATGATGAAATACCGTTGCCAACTCTATAGTATTCAAACCTAAAGGATTATTCAAAACAAAGGCAATTAGTTCATCGATCAAATCGGGAACTTTCTGGGCATTGGGCGGAATAAAATTGGCTCCCGAAATACGTACACCGCCGTTGCGTAACCGACCCGCAAACTCTTCTTCAATGGAACGTAAAACATAACCATGTAAATTTAAAATGTCCCGACTTTGTAGTTGATAATTTTCATGAATAATCGAGTACAAATAATCGATAGCGACTTCATGGTTTTTAACTTCAAAATGCTCCCGTAACGATTTGCCTTTGATCGTGATTCCTTCTTGTATAACCATTTGTGTTTCTCGAAGACTTAAGGTATTGCCCTCAATGCTATTGGAGTTGTAGGTCCATTCTATCGTTAAGGCTTCTTTGATTTTGTGAAGGGCACTTTGCGGCAATGGACGTCCTTTATCCAACACTTGTTTTTTTTCAATCAAACGCTGAAAGGTAGTCTCAAATCCATCATAATATGTTCTGTCAATCTCCCACACCCCACAAAAGTATCGTTTTATATTCAAAATTACACTATCCGATATTAATTTTAACACCATAAAAAAATCCCGAGGCTATCGGGAATTTAATTATTCTTCTTCAAAATAGGTTTCTTCATCTTCATCCATCTCAAAAAACAAAGGCTCTATCATGATATTTTCGGCAATCATTTCTGTTCGTTCCGTGATTTGAGAACAGAAAAATAAGCGCTGTACTTTTTCAATACTTTCCGATAAACGAAGTATTTTGGGTTCATACCGATTTTTGAAAATTAAATCTGCATCATCCAAAATAAATAACTTCAACTGATTGACATCAAAACCCGCCGAACCAAACATAGCAGTAAGCTGGTTAGGCGTTCCTATCAACACATCAATTCCTAATGAAATTTGATTTTTATCTTCATCTAAATTCGTTTTATCATGCACATAATACACCCGCAATTGATTGAATTTATTTAAGGAATCGAAAATTTCAACCATTTCCAAGACCTTTGCTTTGTCCAAACAAATAATCAAAGCTCTTGGAGACAATTGAAACGGCTTGTCCAACCGCTGAATGACGTTTAGTGCGATTGTCGTCGATTTTCCTGATCCTTCCGGACTTTGAATGACAGCATCTACACCACTTTTTATTGTTGAAAATGTTTCTTGTTGCAATTCATTCGCTTCGGTTAGTCCTAACGCAACCAATGCTTGTTGTAACGCTGTATTTATCTTTTTTAATTGCATCTTTCTTTTTGGCTTTCGCCGAATTTATTTACTCGCGAATAGTTTCACATCACTTTCAGAAATCTCTTGTCCCCCCAAAATGATTAATCGCTCCACTACATTGCGTAATTCCCGTATATTCCCCGTCCAATCGTATTCTTGCAATAATTGAATGGCTGGTTTTGAAAATGATTTTCTAGCATTCCCTTGCTCTTCGGCGATCTTGGTCGCAAAATGTTCCACCAACAAAGGAATATCTTCACGACGATCGTTTAAGGCCGGAACTTTAATCAAAATAACCGCTAAACGGTGGTATAAATCTTCCCGAAAGCGGCCTTCTGCGATTTCTTTTTTCAAATCTTTATTCGTAGCAGCAATGACACGCACATTCACTTTGATGTCTTTATCGGCACCTACACGTTGAATCAAATTTTCTTGTAAAGCTCGTAAAACTTTGGCTTGTGCCGCCAAACTCATATCGCCAATTTCATCCAAGAAAATCGTTCCTCCATCGGCAGCTTCAAACTTACCCGCACGATCTTTAACAGCAGAAGTAAAAGCGCCTTTGACATGACCAAATAACTCACTTTCAATCAATTCAGCTGGAATAGCCGCACAATTGACTTCGATGATTGGCGCTTCTGAACGTTCACTTTTTTGGTGTAATTGATGGGCAACCAATTCTTTTCCGGTACCATTCGGACCCGTAATCAAAACTCTCGCATCGGTTTTGGCGACCTTTTCAATCATTTCTTTGATTTGATTGATAGGTTCACTTTCCCCTACAATTTCATAGTTTTTGGAAACTTTCTTTTTCAAGATTTTATTTTCCACAACCAATTGTTTGCGGTCCAAAGCATTGCGAACGGTATTCAATAATCGATTCAAATCAGGTGGTTTCGAAATATAATCGAAAGCCCCCAAACGCATCGTATTAATTGCGGTTTCCATATCACCATGACCCGAAATCATTACAATCGGAATTTCTGGTTTTATTTTTTTGACGGCTTCCAAGACTTCTTCACCGTCCATTTTAGGCATTTTGATATCACAAAGCACCAAATCGTAATCGGTTGCTTTTATTTTTTCTAAACCTTGAGCGCCATCCTCCGCTTCTTCCACTTGATAAGCGTCACTTTCTTCTGAAAGTATTCGAGTCAAAACTCTACGGATTGAAGCTTCATCTTCAATAATTAATATTTTGGCCATAAAATCTATTTTTCGCGACGGGTACAAACCCTATGCCATTTATGCTATGCTTTTAGTATTTCATCCAACGTACTAATTCTTTCCAGGTTGGACGCTTTCCATACATCAAAATTCCGACACGATAAATTTTAGAAGCAAACCAAACTACCAAAAAGAACGTTCCAAACAATAATACCATGGAAATCACTATTTGCCACCATGGCACTCCAAATGGAATTCGCATCATCATTACGATAGGTGAAGTCAACGGAATCATCGAAAAAGTCGTAGCAATAGTTCCGTGTGGATCATTCATTACCGTAAAAAACCCAATATAAACACCTAAAATTAGAGGCATGATGATTGGCAATAAGAATTGTTGGGAGTCGGTTTCGTTGTCAACAGCTGCACCAATTGAAGCATAAAACGAACTGTACAAAAAGTAACCGCCAATGAAATAAATGATAAATGAACAAAGAATCGTTCCTATCGGTAAATTCCATAGTTCGTTCAAATACAAGGCAATTTTACTCATATCTTTTCCGGCAGTTTGTGCCAATTCTTGTGCTTGACCCGCAGCGGCTCCCACTTGAACGCCAAATACCGATGATAAAATAAACATCGCACTCAAACCAAGAATCGCCCAAATCAAAAATTGGAGAATTCCAGCCAATGATGTTCCAATGATTTTCCCCATCATCAACTGAAAGGGTTTCACCGACGAAATAATCACTTCGATAATACGCGAGGTTTTTTCTTCAATCACACTGCGCATTACCATATTGCCGTAAATCACAATAAACATCATGATTAAATACCCGAAAGCACCGCCAATTGCAATTTTTATTTCATTCAATCCTTTTAACGATTCTTCTCCCGAAGCTTTGGCCAAATGAATGGAAACATCCGCTTTTGCTGAATTGATTTTTAATGTATCCAATCCCACGGCGTTGAAGTTTTCAGCCGTCATTTTCTTGGCGATAACTTCTTCCAAATCTTCAATAAAAAGTACGCCCGGACTATCATTGGAAACGTATTCAATCTTCTTCTCCAATTGTTTATTGTCCAAAATTTTAGGAATCAATAACAATCCTTCGTAATGTTCCGATTGGATACTATCTTTTAAAACCGAAATAGGCAACTGCGAAACATCCAAATAGTGGTATTCCTCGTCGCTTTTAAATTCTTTGGCAAATCGACCCGTTTCATCGTGAATGGCAATGGTTTTCAATTCGGCTTTCATCGTACTCAAATATCCCACAAACACGCCTATTCCGACAAAAAGGAGCGGACTCAAAAACGTCATGACAATGAAAGATTTATTGCGGACCTTGGCAATAAATTCACGTTTGATAATTAAAAGTAGCTTACTCATAATTGCTTATTTATTGCGTTACCGTTTGGATAAAAATATCATTCACACTCGGAATTTTCTCTGCGAAATGGGTTACTTGACCACGTTGCATAATCGTTTGCAACAATTCATTGGCCGTATGCGTACCCAAATGAATTTGGAGTTTTAATTCGTCATTCAACGATTTAAAATCGGTTTGTTGCATCGTAAACTTCTGCGATAAATCATACATCAATCCTTCGACATTATTCGTTAAGATTCCCACATCATAAGCATTTGTTCGGTATTCTTTTTTGACATCTGCCAATTTCCCTTCAATCAATTTATTCGACTTGTGAATCAGTGCAATGTAATCACACATTTCCTCCACCGTTTCCATGCGATGCGTCGAGAAAATAATGGACGTTCCTTTGCGATTCAATTCAATAATCTCATCTTTAATCAAATTGGCATTCACAGGATCAAATCCAGAAAAAGGTTCGTCTAAAATCAACAGCTTGGGTTGGTGCAATACCGTAACAATAAATTGTACTTTCTGCGCCATCCCTTTGGACAACTCCTGAATCTTCTTATCCCACCACGCCTCGATTTCAAACTTTTCAAACCAATATTTCAGTTGTGCTTTGGCGTCTTGTTTGGACAAGCCTTTTAATTGGGCCAAATACAAACATTGCTCCCCAACTTTCATGGTTTTGTACAACCCACGTTCTTCGGGCATGTATCCAATCACATGAACATGATCTGGCTGTAAGGGTTCGCCATCCAATAATACCACGCCGCTATCAGGCATAGTGATTTGATTGATGATTCGAATCAGCGAGGTTTTACCTGCGCCATTCGGTCCCAATAAACCATAAATACTTCCTTTAGGAACAGTTAGTGAAACGGAATTTAATGCGGTATAATCGCCGTATTGTTTGACCACATTTTGGACTTCTAAAATCGAACTCATAGGATTCAAAAATTCTTCGGGTAAAAATACGCAATTCCGCGAATAATCAGTAGTTATAAAAGAAAAAACCCACCCTTATGGTGACACAAGGATGGGAAAAATTGCTATGAAAAAGAAATTACCTGTTTCCAAGTAATACCTCAAAAGTAAAATTATTTTTTTAACTACGAAAACATATCTTTAACTTTTTCAAAAAAAGATTTTTCACTCTTTTCGGGCTTCGGAATGAAGTTTTCGTCGGTTAACGATTTTTCAAAAAATTGACGCTGTTCTTTCGTTAATGATTTTGGCGTCCAGACATTTACATGCACCAATAAATCGCCATTACCATAACTATTTAAGCTCGGAATCCCTTTTCCTTTTAAGCGCAAAATTTTACCCGATTGGATGCCTTCGTCCAACTTGATACGCACCTTTCCATTCACCGCTTCGAGTTCTTTAGAAACCCCTAAAGCCGCTTCCGCAAAGCTGATATACAAATCGTAATGTAAATTTTCGCCCTCACGCTTCAAGAATTCGTGTTCCACTTCTTCAATGACCACAATTAAATCTCCGGGAATACCATTTCCTGGAGCATCGTTTCCTTTGCCAGAAACTTTCAATTGCATGCCATCAGCCACACCTGCCGGAATTTTGATCGATACGGTTTCGTCTTCCATGAGCATTCCGTGGGCATCGGCATTGGTGGGCTTACTTTCAATCGTTTGTCCAGAACCGCCGCATACATGACAGGTGGTTGCCGTTTGCATGCGCCCTAAAATCGTATTGGTCACTTTCAACACTTGACCCGCTCCATTACAGGTGGGACAGGTTTTGTAACGCACACCCGGTGCTTGTATTTTACGCTTTACTTTTACTTTTTTCTCAACGCCATTCACAATTTCGTCCAAAGTCAATTTCACTTTGATACGCAAATTGCTTCCTTTCATTCTTCGGGTTCCGCCACCGCCGAATCCGCCGCCGAATCCGCCGCCAAATGCCCCACCGAAAATATCCCCAAACTGACTGAAGATATCATCCATGTTCATGTGATGACCGCCACCAAATCCGCCCGCACCATCAAATGCGGCGTGACCGTATTGATCATAACGCGCCTTTTTATCGGGATCACTCAATACTTCATAGGCTTCTGCGGCTAACTTAAAGTTTTCTTCAGCCTCTTTGTTATCAGGATTTTTATCCGGGTGAAATTCGATTGCTTTCTTGCGGTAAGCTTTTTTAATTTCCTCTGCCGAGGCGCCTTTGCTGATGCCTAATATTTCGTAAAAGTCTTTTTTGCTCATAATTCTCTATTATTGTCCAATTACCACTTTCGGGAATCGGATAATTTTATCGCCTAATTTATAGCCTTTTTCAATCACATCGACAATCTTCCCTTTCAAATCCGCAGAGGGTGCAGGAATCTGCGTGATTGCTTCTGCAAAATCAGCATTAAAATCATCGCCGGCTTTTAATTCCACATGTTCCAATCCTTTGGCTACCAATGTCGATTTCAATTTTTCATGAATCAATTCGACACCTTTTACCAATGCTTCATCTTCCGATTTGCTGATTTGTTGCATCGCTCGGTCAAAATCGTCCAAAACGGGTAACATCGCTTGCAACACTTCTTGATTGGCCGTTTTAAACAAATCAATACGCTCTTTGGTGGTGCGTTTTTTGTAATTTTCAAACTCGGCAAACAAACGCAAAAATTTATCTTTTTCTTGCGCCAATTGCTCTTCCAATTGTTGTTCCACTGTCAATTCTTCAGCAGCCTCCACTTCAGGAGTGTCAGTTGTAGGCGTTTCCGGATTAAGTTCGTTTTCCAATTCCGGATTTTGGTTTCCGGTATTTTCAGTATTCATCGTATTTTTTCCTTTAAATGGGTTGTTGAATTTCATGGTAAGCGTTTGCTACGCAAATTGCCGTGCAAAAGTACTGCCATTTCTTGAAAAATGTCAAATTGTCACGCAATAAAAATTTAAGTATTGCAATAGGTTCAAACCGTGTATTCAAATTTTAATACTTTTTTAAGAGGAAACCCAGCGGGAAAAATGTAAATTTGAATACAACAACACGAAAAATCATCTTTAATTATTAATTCACCACATACAAAAAAGCCCCACTTCAAATTCGTGGGGCTTTTTTTATTTTAATAAATCTTCCATCGCACTTTGCAAGTCGGGAAAGTCAAATGCAAATCCCATCTGTAAGGCCCGCTCGGGTTGAATCGCTTTATCGTTAAACAACAATTCATGCATTTCTCCCAACACCATCCGCATCACAAAACGCGGTACAGCGGGTAAAAAAACAGGTTTTCCCAAAACTTTTGCAATACAACGTGTTTGCTCATGTTGGGTCACCGCATCCGGAGCTACACCATTAAAAACCCCTGTATGTGCGTATTCTATAATCCAAGTATATAAACGAACAATATCCGTCAAATGAATCCACGATTGGCGCTGTTTCCCCGAACCAAAGTCAGAACCCAAACCCCATTTAATCGGTTTAACAATGGGTTCCAATGCGCCTCCTTTTTTGGCGTAAACCACTCCGGTTCGCACTTTGGCAACTAACAATCCTAAGGCTTCAAATTGATGGGCACTTTCCTCCCACCGACTGACTAATGTTCCTAAAAATCCGCGATCGATTGCCGTCGAAGATTCGGTGTAGGTCTCGGTTGGGGAATCCGGATAAATCGCAACACCTGAAGCGGAAATATAATGCCGAACTTGGTGCTCTGGGTATTTTTTTAATGCCGAAAACAACAAATTAGCACTCAACACTCTACTTTCCAATAATTCTTGTTTATATGCGGCAGTCCAGCGTTTGGCTATACTCGCTCCGGCCAAATGGACAATGGTCGTTACTCCTTCAAAACAAGCCGTATCAATTTTCCCTTCGGCGGGATTCCAATAAAATCCTTTCAAAGTAGACGATTGCGGCAAATTACTTTTTCGCGTAGACAACCAATGTACGGTATGCCCATTTGCCTGTAAAACCCGCGTCAATTCGCTTCCTATGAGTCCGGTACCGCCCGTAATCAAAATGGTCATGATTCTTATTTTTTATCAAAATTACCGAAACCATTCCAAAACACTCGCTTTCCTACCAAAGGTTTAACGAATGTTTAGGCTTGGGCGATCCCCTTCGGGTCGGGCTTTCGGCCGTCGCTGCCTTCGTGCCTCCGGCGAGCTCCAACAAGGCCTCAATCCCTATCGCAGTTGGTGCAAAAAAAAAGTCCCAGCCGTAGCCAGGACCTTTTACGCAAAAAAACAAATTATTCGATTTTACTAACACTTCCACCCGATGATTCGTCTTTGGTGATGGAAGTCGCTTTTCCAGTATAGTTCACCGAGGCACCACTAGAAGCGGAAGCATTCAACTTCAAACTCGCTTGCACTCGAATACTGCTGCCGCTCGACGCGTCGGCTCTAACTTCATTCGCGACCAAATTATTGGCTTCCAACGTACTGCCGCTCGAACTCGACGTATTCAGTTTCAAAGCAATGCCTTTCAAGTCCATCGAACTCCCGCTGGTCGTTTCTGCATCGACAGCATCATACTCTACTTTTCCTTCCAAATGCGAACCGCTGCTCGCATTAAGACGAAGATTTATGCCTTTCATCACCGTATTAAAATGAACATTGGAACCACTGTTACAATCCACTTTTTTTAAATCCGGTAAAGTGACATACACTTTTAAAATCTCTGCATTATTGATACTGTGATCCACATACAATTTTAAATCAGATCCTTCTACTTTGGCTACCACATATTGTTGCAAGTTGGAATCGGTTTCTACTTCAACTTTAATAGAATCACCTTGTGAAATCTCGACTTCTAGTCCGGTACTCGCTTCAATCCCGGTAAATTTTGCTTTGATATCCCGCTTTTCAGTGGTTACATTTCCATTCCCTTGCACTCCGTTTAAAAACGAAGAGTTACAAGAAGCCATCAACAAAACTGTGATTAAGGCTACGATAAATTTTGTGCAATACACGACAACTCGTACCATATTAGTTGGATTTTTTAATTACTATTCCGTCTTTATTGATGGTCAAACTTCCTTTTTCGCCTGACTTTTGTTCCTTAATAATTTCAACCCCGTTCACTTTTACAGTGACACGATCCGTAGAATCATTCACTTGCTCAACTTCTTCGGTATCAATGACATCATTAAACTCATTTTCTTCGGGAGGACAATTCACACAACGAATTTTATGTTCGTCCACACGGTATAAATAATCGTCAGAGCTGTAATGCAAGTTGAAATACTCATCGTCACTCCAATCGTAATGGCGCACAGTACCGTCGGCTTTAAACAAGGTTCCTTTGGGCAAATAGATGTAAATTTCTACTTTTTGCTTTCTGAATTTGTTGTTGATTTCGGTGATCCAGTAGTTGTCCAACAACAATTGATTGCCTTGAATTTTATACCCATAATCAATCTTGTGTGCTCTAGAATTGGCTTCACCAGCCGATTTACCTACCGCCAATTTCTCGATGCGTAAATACGCTTGGGCTTCGTCAGTTTCCATAACATGCATACGGATTTCGTTGGAATAGATCACCTCTTTATTTTTTTCATTGGTCAACAAACAAAAGTCATTGTGTCTCGGACTCGCGTCTTTGTCATAAAACTCGTTGTTCACAAATTTGATGGTTAATGTATCGTTGGGTTGTAAAGCGATTTGTTCTTTAATCACATCTTTTCCTTCAAAAGCTGTTTGCGTCACTTCATTGATGATAATCGAGATCAACACCCCAACGGCTACAATCCAAACCGCTAGTAAAGTATACTTAATTCCGTTATTCATCGGACGCATATTGGTTACTAATAACTTCATCCCCAACATCATCAAGAAGAAAAATGGAATGCCAAAACACAAGAACAATAAAATCCCTTGCAACCAAAAAGGCGTTTCTAAACCTAACGGCGTCACGATCATATTAATGGCTGCATTTTGAGGCAATTGGGAAGTAAAAATTAAGATAACCGAAGCCACACAAAAACCAAAGAAAGCCAAGGAAGAGAAAATCAAGATAAATGCACCTATGATTTTAGCGAAGACTTTGAAAAACGATTGAAATACGTTTCCCAAGCGATCCCCGATATCTTCGGCACCGTGTTTTACCTTTTGCCCCAATTCGTTATAATCGGCGTTTTGAAATTTTTGAGAAACACTCTCAAACTCTTCACGCACTTTCTTTTCAATATTGGTAATAGTCACCGGTTCGCCCGTCATTTCTAGTTTTTCAGAAGTAGTTACGGCTTTAGGCATCGCAATCCAAAGGATGATGTAGGCCAAGAAACCGGTACCAAATCCAAAGGCAAGGATTAAGAAAAACAATTTAAACCAAACAGCATCTACGCCAAAATAATGCCCCAAACCGGTACACACACCGCCCAATAAACCGCGGTCTTTATCCCGGTATAATTTTTTACGTTTGGGAGGTAACGGATATTTAAATTCAGGTTCCGACTTGGTTTTTTCTTCGTTATCCAAGCGGTAATCTTCGGGTTGTCCCATCACATTAACCACTTCATCAACATCTTTTGAGTTGATTACATGTTTATCCGATTGTTGACGTTCGGCAAATAATTCAGCTACACGCATTTCAATATCTTTCATGATTTCATCTTTGCCGGTAGCATCAGTCAACGAATTCTTGATGGCGTCAAAATAGCGTGAAAGCTTTTGATACGCATCTTCATCGATGTGGAAGAATAACCCTCCTATATTGATATTTACTGTCTTGTTCATGATTATTGGTTTTGTTTAGTGATAATGTTTACAGCATCGGACAATTCGGTCCAGGTACCGTTTAATTCGTTTAAAAATGTTTTTCCTAATTCGGTCAGCTCGTAGTATTTACGCGGTGGCCCTGAAGTAGATTCCTCCCAACGGTAGTTGAGTAAGCCGTCGTTTTTTAATCGGGTCAACAGCGGATACACTGTCCCCTCTACCACCAGTAATCTGGCTTCTTTTAGCGTGTCTAGAATTTCGGAGGTGTATGCTTCTTTATCTTTTAAAACCGATAAAATGCAGAACTCCAAAACCCCTTTACGCATTTGCGCTTTTGTGTTCTCGATGTTCATAGTGAAAACTAAATTTTAATACCCATAGGGCGTTCGTTTTTTGATTGATGATTGTGATTATGATTGATGATGATTTTCTAGATTGGTTTCATCTGAAGATTCCATTTTCTCATCCTCTTTTATCGAATCCACTTTAAAAAATGGAATGGAAAGTGGATACGAATACAATAAACCATTGGATGCTTTTACGGCTCCATAGATGATTAAGACGAACTCAGCGAATTTCAGAATTCCCAAAAGCACGAAGGAAACAATACCTGTAACAAACCATGCTGTCCATTCTTGGGCCATAAAATTCCCGATGTGAATTTCGTCACTATCAATGGTAAATTCTCCGCCGTGGTTAATTAATGCACCCAATACTAAAAATACACCTACGATTCCTAAAAGAAACATGTAGACCAAAATGCTCAATTGAAAATTCATTACGCGACGACCCGTTTGATCGATGAATGTCGAATTTTCTTTTTTAGATGACCAAATAACGGTAGGAATTATATAATTAGCCAAGGGAAATAAATACTGCGTCAATGCACTCAAGTGCAGTAATGTTGCGGTGTTACGTTCGTTCGTTGTCATGTGATTTGATTTTTGATGATGATTGAAACTCTATAATACTTTTGATAAGCTATTATTTTCTTTAGCAAAGATACAACCAAAAACTAGTATTATGTATTGCAAAGTACTATGATTTAACAAAATATTAACAAATAACAAAAAGTGATAAATCCTCTCATAATCGCTATATTTACTGAAAAATAAGGGCTTTATGCAATTTACACCTCGAAAACTAAACCTCTTTTTAGCGTTTAAACTCCCCTCCGCCTTTTTATGTGGGGTGCGCAGTACGGTTATTAATGAAAAAGAATGTGTGGCTACTGTACGACACCGTTGGATCTCTCAAAATCCTTTTCAATCCATGTATTTTGCTGTGCAAGCCATGGCGGCTGAACTGACTACTGGCGCACTTGTGATGCTTCAAATAAAAAAAAGCGGTCAGTCCATTTCGATGTTGGTTCTCAATAATAAAGCGACGTACACCAAAAAAGCGACGGGAAAAATCACCTTCACTTGTGATCAAGGCGACCAAATTGAACAAGCGATTGTCCGAACAATTGCCACTGGAGAAGGGCAAACGATTTGGCTACAATCGACAGGCCGTGATGAAAAAGGCGATGTAGTCTCGGTGATGGACTTTGAATGGACGTTAAAATTAAAATCGAAAAAATCATAAGTTTTTATAATTTTGGGGGCAAAATCAACAAATATGAAACGCATAGTCTTCTTTATATTTCTAAGTGTATCCTTAACTACATTCGCACAAAAAAAGGAAAAAGTGAAAGGTTCGAAAATTGTCACTATCGAACAAAAGAAAATTGAAAACTTCACTTCGCTTGAAGTCTCCGATAATTTGGAAGTCACTTTAATCAAAGGCAATGAATGCGGTTTAGAAATTGAAGCTGACGATAATTTACACGATGCCATTGGAATCAGTGTCGTGGGGAGTCAGTTACGATTATCGACACTTAAAAGTGCTTTTGGGTATAAAAAATTAAGTATTCGTGTCATCTACACCGATGAGTTTAAAGAAGTCGCGACCAAGAATGACGCTTCTGTAAGTGCTTTAGCAGAAATGAATTTGGATGAAATTAGCTTCAATAGTTTTGACGATTCAAAAGTGTATATCAATGCGAAATGTAAAAAATTCAACTTGATAGCCAACGATCAATCCAAATCGGAATTGAATATTAAAACCGAAAATACACGTATCAACCTCAGCAAAAATGCAACTTCCAAAGCATTGATTGTGTCCAATGAATTGACTTTTGACTTGTACCAAAAATCTAGTGCAGAGGTAGAAGGTGATATTGAAGAAATGAAATTGCGCATCGACAACAATGCCAATTTTACAGGAAAAAACTTGGTAGCCAAAATCGCCGATGTCACCACTGAATCCTACTCCAGAGCATCTGTTCATGTTTCCAAAGAACTTACCTTGTCATGTGCAGGGAAATCGCACTTGGATTTGTATGGCGATCAAAAGATTGATTTAAAAGTATTTACAGATAGCGCGGTATTGTCCAAAAAGCCTTTGAAATAATTTCTGACATTTCCTAACAACAATCTCAAAAAAAAGTCTATATTTGCACCGCAATACGCCATCGGGGTGTAGCGTAGCCCGGTTATCGCGCCTGCTTTGGGAGCAGGAGGCCGCAGGTTCGAATCCTGCCACCCCGACCAAGAAAAGTGGAACTCTCGTTCCACTTTTTTTTTTGCGTGAAACGCAGCCAAAAGTTTACTTTTGAGCGAAGTGAAAAGCAAAAAAAAAGTGTAGACATAGTCTCACTTTTCTTGAGCAACTTACCTCTAACAGGATATTCAATCCTGCCACCCCGACTGAAGAAAAACCGGACAATGTCCGGTTTTTTTGTTTGTAGACTGAGCGCAAAGTTCACTTTGTAGCGAAGAATACAAACAAAAAAATTGCTACGAAGTAGCTGTTTTTCTTCGAGCAACATACCTCCTCCAGGATCTTTAATCCTGCCATCGCAGCCAAAAGTTTACTTTTGAGCGAAGTGAAAAGCAAAAAAAAGTGTAGACGTAGTCGCACTTTTCTTGAGCAACAAACCACCTACAGGATCTTTAATCCTGCCATCGCAGCCAAAAGTTTACTTAAAAAAAAACATATCAGACAAATAACTTCCAAAAAGGAATAACAATACTAAAGAATGCTAGTAAGCGTGTGAAATTCAACCAAGAAACTGGCAATCGAAATTCAGAATGTAATCTGTAAACCCCAAATGAAGTTAGGATTAAAGGCAGCAGGAATAAATACCGATATTCATACCCCATTTCAATGAGTCCGAACAGCGCTCTTGTCTTACCCGTGGATTCAATAAACTTGTAATACAAAACGAATTGAATACGAATACACTCCGACAAAATAGCCAAATGTATAATTTGGATGCACCACAATTTTGTTCGCAATTTCACTACTAATCAAATTTAAATTTATTCAATTCGTGTTAAATGAACAAATTCATAAAAATAAGTATCCTCAGGAAATGTAAACGAATGAAGTCCGACCATATTCAAACCTGTTGTAGTCCCATTTAAAAAGAAATAATACCCAAAAACTTTAGAATTTCCATTGGTAAATGTCAATTCCAAATTTTTACTGCTAACATTGACAAACTTATAGGTTCCGCCTGTGTATCCAGGTAATATAGCCGTTTCAAAAGTACCGTTTTCATGAAATGTAATTTCATAACCATCGGTAATGTAAATGGGATCAAACGCATCTGTAGTGGGATCAGCATCTACATCTGACCATGCTTCTGTTAATTTCCATTTTCCAACAAGCGTTTTTAATTCAGGATGATAACTGATGGGATCGTCAGAAGTACACCCAACAAATAATCCAACTAACAATAAGACTAGACAAAATTTAAATTTCATTTCGCGATTTATTAGGCATTTATAAAAAGTTTTTATCACTAAATTGTTAATTACAATTTCATTTCAGTGTAAATCAAAGATAGAAAAAAGTAACTTTGTGTCGCTTAAAATTAATTCAATCATGTCAGATACAATAGAAAAAGTAAAATGCCTTATTATTGGCTCCGGACCTGCGGGATATACCGCGGCTATTTACGCGTCTCGTGCCAATATGAATCCCGTTCTTTATCAAGGAACACAACCCGGTGGTCAGCTGACGACAACCAACGAAGTAGAGAATTTCCCTGGCTATCCTGAGGGAGTAACCGGACCCGAAATGATGGTACAATTGCAAGAACAAGCCAAACGTTTTGGTGCCGATATCCGCGACGGTTGGGTAACAAAAGTAGATTTCAGCGGACCCACACACAAAGTATGGATCCACGACAACAAAGAAATTCATTGTGAAACGGTAATCATCTCTACCGGTGCTTCAGCCAAATATTTAGGTTTACCTTCAGAACAACACTATTTGCAAATGGGTGGTGGTGTTTCCGCTTGCGCCGTGTGCGACGGATTCTTTTACCGCAACCAAGAAGTAGTGATTGTCGGAGCAGGTGACTCCGCTTGTGAAGAAGCGCACTACCTTTCTAAAATGTGTAAAAAAGTAACCATGTTGGTGCGTAGCGAGAAATTCCGCGCCTCTCGTATCATGGAAGAGCGCGTACGCAAAACTGAGAATATTGAAATTTTAATGCATACCGAAACTGTTGAAGTATTAGGTGACGGCCAAGTGGTGCATGCCGTAAAAGTAGCCAACCGAACTACAGGGGAAGAACGCGAAATTCCGGCTACCGGATTCTTCGTTGCCATCGGTCACCAACCCAATACCGAAATTTTCAAAGACTATATCACCTTGGATGAAACCGGTTATATCGTAAATACTCCAGGAACTTCAAAAACCAATGTACCCGGTGTATTCGTTGCTGGAGATGCTGCCGACCACGTGTATCGTCAAGCGATTACCGCCGCCGGAACGGGCTGTATGGCCGCCCTTGACGCGGAGCGCTACCTAGCCGCCATGGAATAATCAACATAAAAATAAGAATGAGAGTCGCACACGCGGCTCTTTTTTTTGCTTCTAATCAGTGCCCACTGATCACTACTTACTGCATACTGATCAATGCCCACTGATCACTACATACTTCAAAATGATCAGTGCCCACTGATCACTACATACTGAATACTGTATACTGATTACTGTATACTGATTACTGTTTACTGCTCTTGGCGATCCCCTCCGGGTCGGGCTTTCGGCCGTCGCTGCCTTCGTGCCTCCGGCGAGCTCCAACAAGGCCTCAATCCCTATCGCAAATCCCGAGAAACCTCACGTAATTGCATAAAAAAACCTAACAAGTTTGAAAACTTGTTAGGTTTACCCGAATCTACTCGGAAATACTATTAATCGTTCATCGAAATCAAAAACTCATCATTCGAACGCGTTTTTTTAATTTTATCATTAATCGTATCCATCGCCTCCACCGGATTCATATCCGCTAAGAACTTGCGAAGGATCCACATGCGTTGTAACGTTTTCTCATCCAATAACAAGTCGTCACGACGCGTACTCGAAGAAGTAAGATCAATCGCTGGGAATATACGACGGTTGGCAATTTTACGATCCAACTGCAATTCCATATTACCCGTTCCCTTAAATTCTTCAAAGATTACCTCATCCATTTTCGAACCGGTTTCTGTTAACGCCGTAGCAATGATACTCAACGACCCGCCATTTTCAACATTACGAGCCGCACCAAAGAAACGTTTTGGTTTTTGTAGCGCATTGGCATCCACCCCACCACTCAAGACTTTTCCTGAAGCGGGTTGAACCGTATTGTAGGCACGTGCTAAACGTGTAATCGAATCCAAAAGAATCACCACATCATGCCCACACTCTACCAAACGCTTTGCTTTTTCCAAAACGATGTTGGCAATTTTTACGTGCTCTTGGGGTTCGCGGTCAAACGTAGAAGCAATTACTTCCCCGCGTACACTGCGTTGCATATCAGTCACCTCTTCTGGACGTTCGTCGATCAACAACACCAACAAATACACTTCGGGATGGTTGGCAGCAATGGCATTAGCAATGTCTTTCAACAACATCGTTTTACCCGTTTTCGGTTGGGCCACAATCATACCGCGTTGTCCTTTTCCAATTGGAGAAAACAAATCGATAATACGTGTAGAAACCGAAGCTTGCTTCGCATCCATCTTGAATTTCTCTTGTGGGAAAATCGGAGTCAAGTGGTCAAACGACACACGGTCACGCACTACTTGCGGATCATGACCGTTAATTTTTAACACTTTCACCAACGGGAAGAATTTTTCACTTTCCTTCGGTGGACGCACCACTCCTTTTACGGTATCTCCTGTTTTTAATCCAAACAAACGAATTTGGGAAGTCGATAAATAAATATCATCGGGAGAAGCTAAATAGTTATAATCCGAAGAGCGCAAGAAACCATAGCCATCGGGCATCATTTCCAACACGCCTTCACATTCGATAATACCATCAAATTCATAATCGGCATCGCGAACGTTTTGTGTCTTTTTAAACTTATTATTTTGATTCTGGTAATTGGGATTGTTCCCATTGCCATTTTGATTAGCATTTCCATTACCATGAGGCATTGCCGACTCTTGAATCGGGGGTAAATCAGCACTCGGCCCTGGTGGCACAAACTGAGGTCTAACCTTCTGTGGTGCATTATCTTGTGGCCCTTTTCGGTTCTCTTGTCGCGGATTACGAGAATTATCTGTAAAATCTGTTGGAAGCGATTCCGTCGTGATTTGCGGAGGCATAAACGGTTCATACTCTACAGGAGCATTGGGTCGTTGCTCTCGTGACCGATTAAATTCGGGGCGATTATTGCGATCCCGCTGTTGAAAACGACCTTCTTTTTTGGCAGGTTCTTCTACAGCTTGGGTTTCATTTTTTGTTTCAGGTGCTGGCGTTTCAGCAACCACTTTGGGCTTACGTCCACGCTTTTTCCCTTCGCTTTCAACAACAGGAGTTGCATCATCAGGAGCTGTAAATAAATCTTGGGGCGTTTCTTGTGGTGTTTCTGCCGACTGCATGCGCGGTCGACGACCTCTTTTCTCAGTACTTTCTACAGGCGAAGCACCGGACTCACTCGCATTTTGATGGGCTATAATTCGATCGATAAGTTCCTCTTTTTTTACTCCGGCGAATTTGATCGTTTGGGCCAATTTGGCAATCTCCTGAAGCTCAGAAAGCTTCATGGTTTTTAACTTTGAAATGTCAAACATAAATAGTTACAAAGCATTTAAATTAGTAGATTATCTGGTGTTAGATAAAGGTGTGGAGTTTTTGTTAGAATAAATTCCGTGAGCATGAAGTATTTACGGAATTGCAATGCAATAATACGAATAAAAATTAAGCGTGCAATAGTTTTTTAAAAAAAGAAATACTATTTTTGGACCACTTAAAAATTAAAAAATGTTTCAACGAATTCAAACGGTTTACATGTCATTGTCGGTTATCCTCACCGGATTTCTAGGTTATGTATTCCCGCTATGGACGTTGGATAATGGCAAACCGTTCTACTTCGCTATGGATTTCAAATACTTAGCTTTATCAGGAGCAGCAACTGCTGTGGTCGCCATGAGTTTAATTAGTTTCAAAAATCGTAAACAACAGTTTGTTTTTAACAGACTGGCCATGATATTAAATTTAATTTTATTAGGATTATTGATTTACCGTTCGCTTAACGTATCCGGAGAAACGCCTGCCGTTTCTGAGAAGGGTATTGGGATGTTACTTCCTATTTTTTCTATCGTCATGCTGGTTTTAGCGAATAAAGCCATCAAAAAGGATGAAGATCTCGTAAAATCAGTGGACCGTATCCGATAAACCTGTAAACTTAGTTTATTAGTGCGTTAAAAATCCGTTTCCTTGTCGAAACGGATTTTTTTATTCCTACTATTCCACTTTGGCACAATTATTTCTAGACCCTTTTCGTTTTAATTCCATAAATGAAACCTATGAAAAAAATAATTGTTATGCTCGTATTCGCTTTGGGAGGGAGTTCCTTACAAGCGCAAGTGGTGAAGTTCGGACTCAAAGCCGGTGTCAATTTTGCCAATTATCAAGGCGGAAATATCCAAAATGTGGATTTCAATACGTTAACCAGTTACCACGCCGGTTTGGTCACTGAAATTAAAGTTTTCGAAAACTTATCGTTCCAACCCGAATTGCTCTACTCAACACAAGGATCAGAACTCAAAGGCTTGGGCACGCAAATCAAAAATGAACTGGGCTATTTGTCCGTTCCTGTATTGGCTAAATTTTACCTCACAAAAAATCGACTAAGCCTCGAATTAGGACCCCAAGCGTCGGTATTAGTGAGTCAACGGAACAATGTAAGCCTCGGCGACTCGAATACGTTTGACTTTGCTGTGGCGGGTGGATTAAGTTATAAAATCACCAACGGACTCTTCGTATCCGGGCGTTATGCGGCCGGACTCACCGAACCCAAACGCGATGCCGATGTAAAAAATGCCGTGGTCCAATTTTCTCTGGGTTATTTATTTTAAACAAAACGCCTTTCTCCGGAAAGGCGTTTTTTATTATTATGAATTGTAAATTGTAAATTTTGAATTAACTAAAAACACGAAATACTGTTCACTGATCACTGTTCACTGAATACTGCTCACTGCCACCCCGCTTCCCTAACTCCACTATCTCCATATCCTTGATTTTATCGCCGTCAATCACAAAACGTAACATCGTGCGCACTTGATGAAAACCGTGTACACCGGCAGCTCCCGGATTAAGATGAAGTAAATTCAATGTTTTATCAAATTGTACTTTCAAAATATGGGAATGCCCACAAATAAAAAGTTGGGGTGGATTGGTCAAAATTTCTTGTCGAATCGCGGGATTGTATTTGCCGGGATAGCCGCCAATATGTGTTATCCAAACAGCAACTTGTTCACACCAAAACCTATTGTGTAACGGAAATTCCGCTCGGGCTTGATGGTCGTCAATATTTCCATAAACCGCTCGTAAGGGACGAACTGCCTTCAGTGAATCTGTGACTTTTAAATTTCCAATATCACCGGCATGCCAAACTTCATCCGACCACATTACATGCTTCATGATGCGCTCGTCGATATGACTGTGGGTATCCGATAATAAGAGAATTTTCCGCATACGATAGATTTCAAAAAGGATGCAATTTACATTCTTTTCTTAAGAAATGATTCACTTTTAGCTACACAAATCTTCGTACCTTTGCTCCCGTTAAACCCAAGTTGAATTTTGAGATATTTCATCGAATTTGCATACAAAGGCACGGCGTACCACGGATGGCAATACCAACCCAATGCAGCTTCTGTTCAGGAAACCTTGAACAAGGCGTTGTCGCTTCTTTTGCGCACTCCCATTGATGCTACAGGTGCAGGTCGAACTGACACCGGAGTACACGCACGGCAAATGTTTGCGCATTTTGATTATGAGGGCGAATTAGATATTCCTATGCTTCTCAAAAAATTAAATGCTTATCTTCCCAAAGATATTGCCTTATTCGATTTGTATCCCGTTCATTCCGATGCCCATGCCCGTTTTGATGCTACGCGTCGCACCTATGAATACCATATCCATACCCGTAAAAGCGCTTTTGAATGCGAAGACAGTTGGTACTATCCACACGCGTTAAATTTGAAGGCCATGAATGAAGGTTGTGCGGTATTGAAAACCCATACCGACTTTGAATGTTTTTCCAAAGTACATACCGATGTGAAAACATTTAACTGTGTCATCGAACATGCAGAATGGCAACAACAGGGCAATCAGCTTATTTTTACCATTTCAGCGGATCGGTTTTTACGTAATATGGTGCGTGCCATCGTGGGAACTTTGGTAGATTTGGGTTTAGGTAAAATAAGTCTAACCGATTTAGAAACGATAATAGCGAGTAAAAATCGTAGCAAAGCCGGATTTTCTGTCCCTGCACACGGTTTATACCTTACTGAAGTTCATTATCCCTATATTCCTTTTCAGGAACGATTGAAACTATGAAAGCCAAAGCCTTTGACTCCCAATTATTCCGGAGAATTTTGAAATTCACTCAGCCCTATCGCCTGTTGTTTCGCGGTGTGATTGCAGCTGCGATTTTATTATCTATTGTCACAGCTCTCCGCCCCTTTTTATTAAAAAAGACAGTCGATTTATACATTGACCCCAAAGACGCACAGGGCTTACTCTTGTACGTTTGTTTAATGGGGGTTGTTTTAATCTTAGAAGGGTTATTTCAATTCTATTTTGTGTATTGGGCCAATATTTTAGGCCAAAATATCATTCGGGATATCCGCCTAAAATTATTCCACCATTTGTTGCGCTTCCGAATGAAATATTTCGATACGGCACCTGTGGGACAATTGGTAACTCGAACGGTTTCGGATATTGAACAAATAGCCCGTATCTTCAGTCAAGGATTGTTCATGATCATCAGTGATTTGTTGAAAATGGTAGTGGTGCTCGGATTTATGTTTTACATGAATTGGCGCCTTACACTCATTGTGGTCGCTGCTATGCCTATCTTGGTGTATGTAACCCGCGTTTTTCAACGCAAAATGCAGGTAGCCTTCGAAGAAGTTAGAACCCAAGTCGCCAACATGAATACTTTTGTTCAAGAGCGCGTGACCGGGATGAAGATTGTACAGTTATTCAACCGCGAGGATATTGAGTACCAAAAATTCAAAGAGATTAATGAAAAGCACAATAAAGCATGGATAAAGACCATTTTGTACAACTCCATCTTCTTTCCTATTGCAGATATCATCTCTTCACTTTGTTTGGCTTTTGTTGTATTGTACGGTGGTATACGCATTTTAGACGGCGATAAGTTCACCACCTTCGGGGACTTGTTTTCCTACACCATGTTCATTGGGATGCTTTTCAATCCGTTGCGCCAAATTGCCGATAAATTCAATGAAATGCAAATGGGTATGATTTCAGCCAATCGCGTGTTTGATGTCTTGGATTTACAAGAAGAAAAACAAGTGGACGGGACTGTTGTTGCCGAACATTTCAAGGGAGAAATCGAACTCAAAGCCGTGCGATTCAGTTATATTCCGGGAGAAGAAGTATTAAAAGGCATTGATTTAAAAGTACAACCGGGTCAGACCATCGCCATTGTAGGTGCTACCGGTGCTGGAAAATCGACCATCATCAATTTATTGAATCGTTTTTATGAAATCGACTCCGGTTCGATTACCATTGACGGCACCAATATCGATGCGTTTACCTTAGAAAGTTTGCGTCGCCAAATTGGGGTCGTACTTCAAGATGTATTTTTATTTGCTGATTCTATTTACAACAACATTACGTTGGGGAATCCAGAAATCAGTCGGGAATCGGTGATTGCTGCTGCCAAGAAAATTGGAGTTCACGAATTCATCATGTCGTTACCCGGGAATTACAATCACGATGTCAAAGAACGCGGTGTGATGTTGTCATCGGGTCAGCGCCAATTGATTGCTTTTCTTCGTGCCTATGTGAGCAATCCGAGTATATTAATCATGGATGAAGCAACTTCTTCTATTGACACCCATTCCGAGGAATTGATTCAAAAAGCAACCGATACGATAACAGAAGGTCGAACCTCCATAGTAATTGCCCATCGTTTGGCCACTATCGTAAATGCCGACAAAATTATCGTGATGGAACGCGGACAAATTGTAGAGTCGGGCAATCATGCCACCTTACTGCAATTGGAAAACGGGTATTATAAAAAACTCTACGAATCCCAATTTTCAGAAACTGCATAAAAAAATCCCTTACTTTCACGTAAGGGATTCTTGTTTATAAACGGTCTTTTGCCTTTTCGATTTAATCAAATTCGCATACTTTATTTTCAAGATGCGCTTTAGCATCTGAATCTCCCAATTCAGCAGCACGATTCAAATCTTCACAAGCACCTTGAAAATCATGCAATTGCGTATATTTTAATAACGCCCGTTGGGTGAAAGCATACGCAAAATTTGGATTGATTTGAAGGGATAAATTATAATCCTTTAGGGCTGCTTTATTATTTTTTATTTCATAAAAAGCCCTACCTCTGTAGGCATACGCTTCTTCATTTTGAGGTTGCAATTGTAAAGCGTGAGAATAATCGATAATGGCTTGCTTATATTTTTTCTGATCCAAAAATAAACTTCCTCTAGAAATATAACCGTTAATGTAATTTTTATCGCGACGAATAACTTCATTATAATTATGTAAAGCGTCTGATAAATCACCCCTTTTATGCGCAAAACTAGCCTGCAAATAGTAGTATTTTACAATTGGATATTGAGATCCATAAAACATCATAGAAATAAGTACAAGCAGCACACAAGGAAAAAAAGCGCCCACTATAGCTATTCCAAAAATTTTATATTTAGGCAGTTTATTCATTTTATGGGTTTGGCAAACAACTGAGCAAAATACTTATTTCGTATTCAAGGCATACCATTCCTCCAGAAAGCTTATTTTTTTTGATTCCTCCCAAAGGTCCGTGTAAACCATTAAATTGAGAAAATAGTTTCCTTTGGAACCAAACAAAAATACATTATCCCGTCTTTTATCATTAAATTTCCAAATAATAGAAATTTTGGATTCATTGACTTTTAATAAAGCTGTATCATATTTATTCTCCTTGTAATAGTCGGAATCCCATTGGTGAAACAATTGTACATTTTCAAAATCTGAAACCCCACTTTTGTAACAGGGATACGCCTTTTTTAGATTGTAAGCTACAGCAATAATCACACCTTCATCGTTTTTTAAATAGGTCTGACCCGAACTCGCTTCTGTATGAAATTCGGTCCACTTACCTGGGATATCAACAGTACCATTCTTTGTATTCACTGCAGTAGTCGTCGGACTCTGTGACCAAGAAATGGAAGAAAAACTAAGTACTAAAATAAGATAATGAATGGTTCTCATGGTATGTATTTAATATTAACTATTATTTTGAATTTGAAAATTTGGAATTGCTAACTATTTTAAAAAAATGAAAATCATGAAGCCACCTCAATGATCCATTCAATTCCAAAGCGGTCGCGAAACATTCCAAATACTACCTCCCCTTGAATATCCATAGGTACTTCAATCGTTCCTTCCTGTGATAATCCCGTGTAAAGTTGGATGGCCTCTTCCCTACTTTCCGCTTGTACAACAATTTTTGAACGGTGTTCTAATTCGTTTACATTCCCCATAAACTCCGGCACATCATTCCCCATCAATGCCGTTGACCCAATGGGAAGAGCGATGTGCATTATTTTATCCAATTCCGATTCGGGAACAGGAAAAGTGGCACTTGCAATTTCTCTGAAATACACAATTTTAGAAAATGAACCGCCAAAAACCGATTGATAAAAATCGAAGGCTTCAGCGGCATTGCCATTGAAATTGATATGCGGATTGATTTGTGCCATACCGTAATGCTAATTTGGTTCCTAAAGTTGAAATGTTCTGATTTCCTAAAAGTACGAAATAATTGGTACAATAAGCATTAGTTTCTGAATGCTCAAAATCAAACTCGCCAACTAACACTTTTTATCCTTTGATGTATCGCGCTTGAATAACACCTTATCGCCTTTGGCAATATAATCGCTGGACAAAATTAAATAGGGATGATTGGGTGAAAAACTCCCGTACCGACTTTTGATAATGAGGCTATCCTGAACGTTCAAACTTTTCAATCGCTGAAAATCTTTCAAACTGAATTGCAACATATACGTATCACCGTCAATGGCAACCAATAGCCATTTTGGACCCGATTTTTGTCCTTTTACACGTTCAAACGTTAGAGAAGTAACCACGGCTTTTAAGGGAGCAAAAGTTTTTAAACGGGGCTGAATTTTTGTTAAACTGGCGTGAATTTTCTTCCCTTCTGGCGAGGCTTCCCATTTTTTGTATTGGATACCCTCTGGAGACGCTTCCCATTTTTTGCGTTGTGCCTTAGCGCTTTCTTTTTGCTGTATTCCGTCAACTTTAGCAGACGTTTTTCGTTCGGCTTGATTTTCTTTACAAGCTACAATCCCTAAACTCATGATGGCAAGCATCACTACGATTCCTTTGTTAATTCTTCTTTTCATCATTTTTATTTTTAAATTCAGGGCGAAATTACACGGCTAATTTAAGAGGAACCTCAACGAAATTGTAAATAAAATTGTAAACTTTGTAAAAATTGTATTTACGTAGTGAATTATAACTCAATCCTTGCGCTTTTTACTATTACTAAAAGAACTGTACTCTTTCTCTTGTTCGTCAGTTGTCTATGTATTTGCTTGGCATTTGTGCCTCAAGAGGACACTTCGTTTGAAAAGGCCAAACGAGAAGTACTATTGCGTCGAATGGGCCACGAATTGTTATTACTTTCAGGTGATTCAATATCAAGAGTGGCGCCGATTCAAACAATTCATGAAAATGAATACCAAATTCAGTTTGAAAATCAACTGACTTTCACTTCGGATTCCTTGGTGGCTCTTGCCCAACGATTATTGAATAAAGATCCTCATTTTACAGAATGCATCATTAAAGTGTACCGCTGTGACTCCAATACCATTGTGTATAGTTTTGCCATTTCGAAAAAAAATAAAAACGACCTCATCACCTGCCTTGGCAGAAAACAACCCAAAGCCTGTTACACGATAAATGTGCAATTCAAACCTGAAAATAAAGCGTATTCTTCATTCATTATTTGGGGAAGTATCGGTTTCTTCATAAGTCTCGTATTACTTATAATGATTCGAAAACGACACCACCAAAAGCAAGTAGTCCCTAATTCAAATAGTAATTCCTATACACTAGGTTTATTCGAATTTAAAGTACCGGAACAACAATTGCTTTTTCAGGAATCCATTATTGAATTGACGGGAACCGAAACACGATTACTTCGCCTGTTTGCGACTGCACCCAATAAAACCATAGCACGAAGCGTATTACAAAAGGAAATTTGGGAAGACGAAGGTGTAATTGTGAGTCGGAGTTTGGATATGTTTATTTCAAAATTGAGGAAAAAACTCGAAAACGATCCTGCAACAAACATTGTAGTTGTTCGAAGCAAAGGATACCGTCTCGAAATCCCGCAGTAAGAAAAGGTGCTCTTGCTTTTTCTAACCCAAAGGAGAAAATCGGCACCTTCCCCAACTGATTTGTATTCTACAGGACTTTTTCAGAATCACAATGGGGATTGCACTAATTTTTTAAGCAACACAATTTGTCCCAAATGGTAATAGGCATGTTCGATCATTCCGTCAATATTGCGTTGGTAAGTTCCGTATTTTTCATCCACAAACGGCGCATGCAGTTGGGCATCATCCATTTCCTCGATACATTGTGCAAAGGCTTCGGCATCTTCCCAAAAATTGTTCAGAATCAGTTCCCATTCCGCTTGTGAATGAATCGCCGGGAAATCAAAACTGAATCGGTCACTAATTTCTAATTTTCCACCCAAAAACACCTGCTTCACCCCTTTGATGTAATAATGAATATGTTGGGTCAAAAGTGCAATCGTATTTAAACCTTGAATTTTTGTGGTAGCAGTGACCCAATCTACCGTAGTAAGTTCATTTTTATAATTGGTATTGGCAATCCAAGTTCCGTTAAGAATCACTTCGCGAAAACGGTTGGCTAATGTAGTGTTCATGGAGAAACTAATTCGTTTGATAATTTTTTGCTGTAATTACCCAAATTAATGAGTTAATTTCTAGACGAATTTACACTTTATCACGAAATAATCGCAAACCCGCTTTACTATTAGAGGCAAAAAAGCATCCCATATAAAAGGGAGATATTACCTTAACTTAACGTTCATTACTGTTTGCTCCCTACATTACCGCACCATTGCGCAGTGTTAAGTTATATTTTTACCAGTTTTTCAAAATAACGGGCTCCTTTGTCAGTGGTTAATTGAATACAATAATTCCCACTTGCTAAACTTTCTACAGTGATGGTTTCACCAAATGCTGCCCGTCCATGTATTACCGTTCTTCCACTCAAATCCGAAATAGTAAAATTAAACTGCTCCGTTGATTCTTCTCTATTTTGAATAACAATAAACTGACTTGAAGGATTCGGAATACATTCAATTGTTAGTGAAACTAGTACATTTGAAGTATTCTGTAATGAAGCACAATCGATATACTTCAGCGGACTGCTATTGGAAGTTGTTGTACCATTGCCAAACTGCCCCGAAGTATTCGACCCAAAAGAAAGGATATTCGAATCCGCATCGAGCAATGAATTGTGGTGCGAGCCACTTGACATTGAAGTGATACTATTGGAAAGCGCGATGGGCATTAACGAGGTATTAGGATTGCTATTTAATGCACCATACCCCAGTTGTCCAGTATTATTCAATCCACAACTCCAAACAGTACCTGATGTGTCTAACGCCAACGTATGCGCAAGACCAACAGCAATAGATGACCAAACGGTTCCCGTTCCTATTGGTGTGGGAAGCAATTGGTCTACGGTTGTGCCATCGCCTAGTTGACCAAAACTATTCCAGCCCCAGCCCCAAAGTGAACCATCGTTTTTCAAGGCTATGGTATGACCATTTCCTCCTTGGGCCATCAACCACGATTGGCTAGTGCCCACTTGAATAGGCACAGATTGAGACACTGTTGTTCCGTCACCCAATTGACCAAATTCATTCCATCCCCAACTCCATAATGTTCCGTTGGTTTTCAATGCTATGGAATGATAATAGCCCATACTTATGGCACTCCAGTCGGAATCAACGCCAACTTGAACCGGACTTAAATACGTGTTGGTATTCCCTACTCCCAGATCACCGTCGCCATTATACCCCCAAGCCCATAATGTTCCGTCTGTTTTTATAGCCGTCGAATGTCTTCTACCTGTAGCTATTTCGGCCCAATTCGTATCCGTTCCTATTTGTACCGGACTATTTCTGTCTAGCAAAGTACCATCACCCAATTGTCCCATAAAATTTTGCCCCCAACCCCATAATGTTCCGTCTGATTTAATGGCTAATACATGATAATCACCGACAGCAAATTTTACAAACCCCGAAAGGTTCATCGCGGTAAGTTGCGAAGTGCCTGTAGTAGTTCCCAATCCCAACTGACCAAAGTTATTTAGACCTGTAATCCAAGTCGAACCATCATTTTTGAGAAAAATAGAATTCCCTCGACCTGAAAAGGTTTCTGTCCAACATCCATTTTGAGCGAAAATGAGGAAGGGTAAAATCAATACGGTAATAACAATTTTGTTCATACTTAAAAATTTAAATTGGACTTACTTTATATTTAAGTAGAAAATTGTTTAAAAAGGTTGCGTCAAGGTAGGTCGATTTTCGATCTATCGCTTAAGCTGATGAGTAATCGTTTTAAAATGAAACACTTATGAATGGGAATCCTAAATTGTGGTGTGCAGCAATTGCTTTTTTAAAATTTCATTTTCACTATAATCTTTTTTACAGTTAAAAATCCTGCCTCTACCCGACAATAACGATCAAAGTGAAACGTTTATTTCTTACTAAGGTAAATGTTTTTTGCTTCTCACAGTTCGGGTCGTGTAAACCAAACTCCAACTTTATACATTCGAGCCCTAGCGACTGTTATACGACGTTTCTTTTATTTTTCCATTTAATATTTCGAGTAATTTCTGTTGCTTTATATTTAGAAAATCTGTTTGGATAGAATATTGAGAGTTCGCTAATGGTTTACTTATTTTGCTGAGAAATTTATAGAACCACATTTTTGTATAATTTTCTGTTGGCTTTTTCAGTTCGATAAATATTTGTTTGTTTGTCTTTATTCCTCGTGTATAATTATTAACGATAAAAAATGATTTGACATTCTCTATTTCTATGGTTTTAGATGAAGTTAAAACACTATGAATAATAATTTGTTTATCTGTAATTGTTAAAAGCGGTTTTCTTCTTGTCAACAATAAAATTGATAAAACAATTCCAAATATAAATAAGAAAAAAACTAAAATAAGAATTATGCTTTCAAAAGTCTTTTCTTCAAAATCAAGCATTTTGTCTCCGAGAAATATTCCGATAAAAACAAAAGTTGAAGCTATAAATAATAGTAAAAATGATGATAATTTGTTTGTATAAAAGTTTAATTCTTCCAAGTCGAATTTTGGTTTAATTATTTAATAGTTGAATTTTACAGTTGTCCCAAAATGTCATATAACGGCCCGCAAGCAGGCTTCGTTTTTTGCTAAGTCTGGTTACTGCATTTGAGCATTACTGTGCAAAAAATGGAGCTTGCTTGCTGTTAGCACTAGTTGTTTTTGCTATGCGTTTTTAATATAGTGTTTTCGTAAATTCCTCCTGCGTCAACGCGAGTAATGTCGGAAATGGAAAACATTATAGTTCCTCTGTCTAAAGATTTTTTGGTCCCAAATTCATGGACCACGATTGTCGATTTGTCCATTTCTTTTATTTCGCCAATAATGCACATACCGTCATCAATATTTTGAATATTAATAGTCACGTGCTTGTAGGTTTTATTTATTGTTTTTAGAACACTTTGAAGTGAATCGATTTTAATTGACGCAATCTTTTTTTCGTCCGAGTGCTTGTTTAATAATTTTTGTGTGCTATTTATTTCATTGTTGTCCCACTTAATTCTAGTAATGTCTGAACGTTTGAAAACAATAATACCATTGTAAAGCCCATCGTCGTTGTAATGTTCTAGTAGAAGGAAGTCCTTATTGAATTGCCTAATGAAACCATAAAATGATTCTTCAAACAGGTCTGTGTATATGTCGACGAAAATATTTTCCGTCTCAAGTCTTTTTAGTGTTTTAGTCTCTATACTCATATGTGTGTCTACAATTAGTGCTAACATTCCGCCGCTAGCCGACTGTAGCGGTCAAAGTGAAACGTTTATTTCTTACTAAGGTAAATGTTTTTTGCTTCGCACGATCGCTTCTTTCGAGTTGTGTAAACTAAACGCCAAACTATCACAATCGAGCCTTAGAGGCAGTTAGTGGTAGTGCATTTATTCATTTTCAACTTTACATTTTCTAGAAGTTCCTTTTCACTGAGAGCAAATCTTTCTGCTCTTCTGTTACTTATGAATCCATAATCTTCCCACATTATTTCACTTCCATCTTGGATATCTTCATATATTGGAATCAAATTCCCTATTCCAACAAAGATCCATTCCATTTCGACCTTATCGGAATTAATGAATTTAAATTCTGCGTCTTTTCCGATTTTCACAGCTTTTTCATAAGCTATTTTTGGTGTTTCGGCTTTTACGATATGGAAATTTCCCCAAGTACTCACACGACGCAAATCTTGATTTTCATTTCGGATTACTGGCTCACATTTTTCAATTATCTCGACGATATACCAATTATTGTTTTTAATTGCTATTTTTTCTTTTTCCATAGGGTGTTTTTGCATTAACGCTAACGTTTCGGGCTTTGCGTTTGGGTTTCGGAGCACAAATATTCATTTGAAAAACTAAATTTGAACTTTGCACTAATCTTTCATAATAGCACAAACCCCCCGCCTTTGCAAATATGAGGTTGGCAGAAGATGTATTTACTTTTTTAATTTACTCTTGTTAAATTTAAGGAAGTGTTGTAAAACTAACTTCATTTCCATACGTATTTCCTGAAAAAGCTCTAACATAATAAGTAGTGTTAGGTGTTAATCCAGTTAAATTTGCTGTGAAATTTGTTCCCGAACCTGAACTATTGGATACAAAATCATTTGATGTAGGATTTGGACTAGTACTCCAACATAAACTACCCATAGGAAAACCGCAAGAATTTGTAAATGTACCTCCTCCAATTGCAGTGTTTTGCGAGATTTGAGTAATTGGTGCAGTCGTCAATGTTGTACCATAGATTGTGGGTGTAAAACATTGTTGATTATTATCAATAACTGTATTGTTATTTGCTATATGTATATACGGTTCTTGACTTGAACAAGTAATACTAGTTAAATTACATAAATTTAATTCTTGAAGAAAACTGTTTCCATATACATATAAATAATCAACAATAGCATTAAGGTTTGGAGCATTAATTTTCATCATTGATAAATTTTGATGAAAATAAACATGACCTCCCGTATTCGTAAGTAATGGGAATTCTACTTCTACAATATTATTTGTTTGATGGAAATAAATATTCCCACTAACACTAGTCAAATTTGAAAACACTAATTTAGTAGGGTTCAAATAGCTTGTTTGATGATAATAAACATTATTCAAAGTTGTATCTGTAATGTATACAATATCTGGTTGAACAGGTGTCGTGTTAGAAGTTGTGAAAGTCAACTCATTTCCATAACTCGTTCCCGCACTATTGGTAGCAAAAGCACGAACGTAATAATTAGTGTTTGCTGTTAATCCAGTTAAGCTACTTACAAAAGTTCCATTACCACTGCCACTAAAGATCGTTGTATTGGCTGTAGTTGGTGCAGGGCTTGTATTATAGCAAATTCCACGATGAGTAACTGGTGATCCACCATTATTCGTAATATTTCCACCTGAAAAAGCAGCATTGTTTGAAATAAAACTTATCGGTGAGGTTGTGATTGTTGCTAAATTATTTGGAGTGGTAACTGTATAGGTTATACTGTCAATGGTTTGCATTGGAATTTGAAGAACAACCCCATTGTTTTGGTGAATGTTCATAATTGTTTGGGCTTGTACCAAAATTGAATTCATTAATAAAAATGCAATTACAAATATATTTTTTGCTTTCATCTTTTTTTAATTTTCTATTGTTTAATAATTTTTTTTGTTAAAGAATAGTGGTATCCTGAAATTTTACAAATATATGTGCCCGGAGAAACGTTTGTTAAGTCAATTGTTTCTAGGAACTCACCCGAGTTCATTTTTCCTAAACTCTTTTCTAAAACTAACTTGCCCTGAATATCAAATAAATGAAGTTGAATATCATCATCTTTTGGAAGATTAATTTTAATATTCAAAGAACTATTTGTAGGGTTTGGATAAACAAAAACTTGCCATGCATTATTTGTAGGTAGTTCTGTATTGAGTGAATTGTTATCGTACGAATATTTATTGATAATACTAACATTCCAAGTGTAAATATTACCATTTAACAAATGAAGATTCATAACATCATCAGTAAAGGTAATTTTTTCAACTTCAGTTACATTATACGATGCGTTTGTTCCATCACTAAAATTAAAATTAATACTTTGAGCCTTAATGCTCATGGAAAATAAAAAGACGACTCCAAACAATAGTAAATGTTTAAGTTTTATGTCAGGCTTTAAAAAACAGATTGGTTTCATATTTTACATTTTAAATTTTATCGCTCTCTTAAAAAACGAAGTGGTTTGGCCTATTTATGTATGGGTTAATTTCATCTACAAGTAATCTTTATCGTGTGTACTATTTACATTTTAAATATATTTTAGTTAGGTATTAAACGAAAACGCTTATCAAAATTTTCTGCCAACGTTCCGCCCCTACCCGACTCTGGCGAAAAAGCGAAACGCTAATTTTCTTATCCAGACAAACGATTTTGCTTCGAACCGTTCAGGTCGTGATATCCTAACGCCAAACTAGCCCATTCGAGCCATAACTACTAGTGGCTTTTATTCGGTATTTTCTTATAGAACGTATTCTTTTCAAATAAATTTTCTTCACCCTTTAATTTTTCAATTTTTGAATTGAGAATAGTAAAAATATAGGAAGCAACTATCCAAAAAATCAACAAAATCCAAATATTTGTATTGAAACTAAATCCTTCATTTTCAATATTGTAATCTAAAAAAACATCACTTACTTTAATAATTTTTAATAATTCCTGTTTGGCTTGAGGATCTCTTATTATTTCCTCGTAAGTCTTTTTTTGTTCTAATAAGATTTTATGATTTGCTTCTATTGTCTTGTAGGTATCTGTGATATTTCCAAGAAGATAAACTGAACAAAAGAAAGTTATTAATAAAGTTACAAATTTTAAAAGGATTAGATTTTTCAGTTTCATTTTATACGAAAGTTGATTTAAATTGGCGCATTACGTTCCGCCTTTAGCCAACTGTGGCAATAAAGCGAAATGATTATTTCTTACTAAGATAAATATTTTTTGCTTCGCATCGTTCGCAAAGCTCGGGTCGTGTAAACCAAACGCCAAACTAGTACATTCGAGGCATAATAGCTAGCAGCTGTCATAAGCCTTTTTTAATTTAGTTTTATAATTCCAATTTCGTTTGACTTTTTATCTTTTTCGTTGCAATACTCAGTCCTATTAAGGTTCAACAGTTTAATGTCTAAATCATTAACAAGAACTAAATTCTCTGTATTGCTTTTAAAGACGTCATATTGAAAAGGCATTTCAGCCCATTCTAAAGTATATTGATATGCATCAACGATTACGTTTTTATCGTTTGTTTTTATTATTAAAATATCGTGAAAAGTTTTGCAATATTCTCCTGAATCTCCAGGCGCCAAATATGATTGACCTATAAATGTTGCTATAAACTTATAATAAGTAAAATTTCCATCAATTGGTTCAAAGCTTTCAACTTTATTTTGCTTGTCTATATTGTCAAGTTTTGAATAATTAAAATCAGAATTTAAAGATTTCTGTTTTAAAATATATTTTTTTAGTTCTTTGAGTTTTGATGGACTTTCTATAGAATTGTTTTCATATATAGTTTTAGCCTTTATATTCTGACATGAAATTTGTAGAGTTGAAATAAGTGCTAATAAAAATAAAACTTCAATTTTTCTCATTTTCTTCAATAAAATATCGGTGATTTAATATGGCTTATAACGTTCCAGCGCTTGGCGAGGTTGCGAAGTTCGGAACCGATTAATTTCTGTTAAAGATAAAACTCCGAACGAAACGCAAACGTGAAATCACAAAAAATATCGCAATTGCTTGAAAAGGCTGTTGGTGGTAGTGTTTTTATACTTTAATAAATTTAAAACTAAATGCTTTTTCTCCAACTGTTAAATTAATAAAATACAAACCATTTGCTAAATCTGAAACATCTATTTTATTGAAAGATTTATTTTGTACTTTAAGTATTTGACCATTTATGTTACAAATAGTAATGGTATCAATTATTTTATCTGTTGCATTAGATATATAAATAAAATATGAAGATGGATTTGGATATATTTTAATTTCATTTTCGTACGCTATATTTTCTGAATTTATTAAAACCGAACATGTATTGAGTATAGGATTTAATATATTTTGAAATTCTGTTGTTAAACCATAAATGTTTCCTATTAATAATTGACCATTTACATTACTCCCCCAACCCCACAAAGTTTTATCTTGTTTTATAACAAAAGATGTGTAGTAAGGATAATCAACAATTTTATCACAATCACTCAGGCTTGTAATTTGCGTAGGTATATTTTTGTTAATTTGTGTGCCATCACCTAATTGACCGCGGCTATTATCTCCCCAAGACCATAATGTATGATCAGCTTTTAATGCCAATGAAAAACTTGCTCCAACCGAAAGGTCTCTCCAATCATCACCATTCCCAATTTGTGTTGGAAAATTTAAATTGATATTGGTGCCATTTCCTAATTCACCATATGTATTATTACCCCAAGCCCATAAAGTATTATCATTTTTTAATGCTATACAATGATTATTACTTGTTCTAACAATTTTCCAATCAGAAGAATTATTGCCAATTTGTATAGGGGAATTTACAGTAACATTGTTTCCATTCCCTAATTGACTTAAATTATTCTTACCCCATCCCCAAATTGTATTATTAGTTTTAATTGCTATTGTTGTTCTATATTTTGATTCAACATCTCTCCAATCTGTATCTACTCCAACTTGTGTTGGTAAATGATTTTCAGACCATGTACCATTTCCTAATTGACCATAATCATTATACCCCCAAGTCCATAAAGTACCATTACTTTTTATTGCACAAGAATGAGTTGATGCAGCAGATATATCTATCCAATCATTGTCTGTTCCAACTTGAATAGGTAAAGATAAATTATCATTTGGATTATAAGGAATGCCAAGTTGACCAAAATAATTATTACCCCAAGCCCATAAAGTACCGTCAGATTTAATCGCTAAATAATGAGAATCCCCAACGCTTAATTTTAACCAATTTGAATCATTCCCAATTTGAACAGGTTCTACAACTCCATTTATATAGCCTCCATCCAGTAGCCCCCATGTCCATATAGTATTGTCATCTTTTATTCCAGTCACTCTGTAAGGACTTTCATGAATAGATTTCCATAAACATTGTGCATTAACATGAAAACTAATAATGAATAAAAGCATAAATATTTTTTTCATAATAGTATTTGATTTATTCTTTTTAACATTACCACCAACGTTCCCAGGCTTTACGGCTGTTGCGACTAAATATGCCGAAATTTTGGTTTTGCACTGTAATCAAATATAAAGAAAAAACTTTAAATTTAGCCTAAAATCAACACTAGCGTAAAACCTGTGTTGGCAGTAGTTATTTATTAGTTACAATTATTCTGATATAATTCTTTTCCGTTAACTTGACCAAGTTCCGAAATCTCTTTCCATACAATACAAGCATTTTCTTTATCTCCAGATTCAAAATAAATAGCTGCTTTGTTATAAAGTGCATCAATATTTTTTGGGTCAATTCTATAAGATTCTGTAAAGAATTCTATCGCTTTAAGATATTTTTTTTCTTGATATGATTTGATTCCTTTTTCAAATAATTCAGAAGATTTTCTCATGTCTTCTAATTTTCCACCATAAACTATCTCGAACTCATTCAAATCGTTTGTGAAAAATAGTACTTTAATTCCCCAATATCTATTAGTTATTTCGCTTTTTAAAATAATTGGTAATTCGATTGATTCAAATCCATTAAAATTTGTCAAGTCCCATTTTTCAAAAGAACTATCGATAATTTTCTTAATAGTTCTTATCCTCGATGAATCTTTTTGTGTTGAAAATGTAATTTGAGTTTTTACACTTTTCTCTTTCGGATAAATTTTAAGATTACCGATTAATTCAAAATTTGAAAAGTTATTCTTAAAAGCTTTATTTAATTCTATTTCAATTGTCGAATTAGTTTTTGGTGTAAATAATTTTGAAGCAATTATGTTTTTTTTGTTTTTATTTTCTTCATTAAACTTAGAGAGTACAAGTTCTTGTCTTTTAAAATAAAATCTTTTAAGCTTGTCATTCGTTAAGCCATCAATTTTCTCACTAAAAATTAAAGTATCATTTGTTATTTTTTCAATTAAAAGTCCTGAATATTGAGACGTCTTTATGAAGTTATTTATCAATGTATAATCTAAACAGCTTTCATTTGTTTTATGAATTGGATTTGAATTTAAACATAGTTTTTGTTTGTCAATAGAGTATTCGATATAAGTTGAATCTTCTATAAATCTATCAAAAAGTTTACTTCCATCTTTCATTTCAACTTTATATTTTATCCAATTTCCATATATTTCAGAGAGATTATTTTGTCCAAAATTTAAATTAAAAGAAAATATTGTTATTAAAAAAAGTAGTCTTTTCATTTTCTGATTTATAATTACTGCCAACGCTTTGCCGCTTGCCGCAGTGGGTGATTTCGGAGCACTTACTTTCAATTTAGCATTAAACTTCATTTGAAACCCAAAAATTCAATTTATCACTGAACCCTCCTTTTTGCCAAACTGCTGTTGGCGGTAGTCATTCACAATTTTCTTGTTCTAATTCTTCAATATCTTTTTCAAATTTTTTTTCTATGTCTTTTTGTTTAGCTTTTAATAAATCTTTACATGCTAATTCACGATTATTCATTTTAGAGTAAATAAATGCTCGATTTAAATAACCTATTGGATATTCAGAATTTAATTCAATTGCTTTATTTAAATCTTTTATAGCTTTGTCAAAATTTTCTAAATTTCCATTTAGAATGCCACGATTTATCAATGCAGGATAATAATTCGGATTAATTTTCAAGCATAAAGTATAATCTTTAATTGCCAAATCATAATCTCCAAGTTCTTTAAATATTATTCCTCTGTTAAGTGCAATAATCACTGATTGTCCATATTCATTCTCTGCTTCATTGAATTTATCAATTGCCTCTTCTCGTCTTTCAGCATAACCTAATTCAATAGCAGTCTGAATTTTAGGGTATTTATTTGAGTCAAAATCGCCCACTATATTACTACTTGCAATTGTCTTAATATTTACTTTTTCTTTCTTTTGACAAGAATACATTACTATTAATAAAACAAAACCGATTAAAATATTTCTTTTCATTAAGTGTTTTTTTATGATTACCGACAATGTTCCGCGGCCCACGCAGTGGAGGAACTTTAATAATTAATTCGAAAGATAAGCAAAATTTGATTTAGCAGATTATTTTCCAAGAAAGAGAAACGAGCCATTCGTGAAACCGCTGTTAGCAGTCGTAGCGTTACTTTTCTATATATAACACCATTTTCTTTCTCGTTTTGTCATACATATAGAGATTTCCAAAATAACAACCGACAAAATAAAATTTATGTTTTCTATTTTCCGCTATTTCTGGCCAATCAAGTGAATCCTTTTCCTTTTCAAATGTTATTTCGCTTCCGTGGATTTTAAAGTCATAATCATAACTAATAGGATCCCCTAATCCAGTTCCGCTTTCCCATAAAAATAGGCGTTTAGCTCTATCTTCCATCCATAAGTTTCTGTCCATTACAATGAAAAGAATCAATGCAATAGCTAAGTATAATATTTGGTTTCTTTTTTTCAATTTTCTCTTTTCTATTGCGGTTCTTAGCTATGACCGCCAACGTTTCGCGGCAAGCCGACTGTGGCGAAAAAGCGAAACGATTATTTCTTACTAAGATAAACTTTTTTTCGCACCGTTTGCCTCACTCGGGTTGTGTAAACTAAACACCAACATTATACCATTAGTCATAGCGGCTAGTAGCTGTTAGCGGCTGTTTGAATTGGTAACCATAGATAATTCTCTTTAAATTTTTTGAATTCTGGATATTTAATCTTCAGTCTTTCGTATTCATTTTTTGATAGAATAAGACCATCAAAATATCTCTTAGGATATGGATTTTCAGGATTTAAGTAAATATCGATATTTTCCGAACTTAGATATTCTTCAATACCATTTTCATTTATACAATTTATAAGATTTGTATGAGTAACTCTATCAGCTCCTTCACATTCACAAAAAGCTATTTCAAAATTTAATTTTAAATCTCTAACGAATTGTAATAATTGATTTCTGATTTCATCAAAAAATGGATATTCTAAATTTTTTCTTCTACCATCGATTTCCATCTCTTCTGGATAAATTTCAAGAACATAATTAGGTTCAATATCGAAATCAGTTTGTGGTAATATATAACAACTAAAATTTACCAACCTTCCATCTGAAAGTTTGATTTCTTTTAATTCGGCTTGACAATTTTCGGCAATTTGTTTGTCTCGAAAACTAATCCCCATTGACCAGAAATATCCCATTTGTAGTTGATTTTTGGTTAAATAGCAACTAACGGCTCGCAGCTTGATGTAGTGACGCTAAATCGTATAGGCTAATTTTCTTACTAAGATAAACTTTTTTTTCGCACCGTTTGCTTCACTCAGGTTGTGTAAACCAAACACCAACTTTATACCATTAGCCATAGCGGCTAGCAGCTGTTACCGGTAGCTTTGTTTTCAGTTACTATAATTGAATCTAAAATTTTTTCTAATTCTTGCTGCGGAGAATTTTCATTCCCTACTACTTCATAAATCTTAATTATTGACTCTAATGATTCTATTTTCCATGCATCATGGACAACATTCAATCTTTTCGAGAATAATTTTAAATCGTTCAAAGTTAAACTTGGCCCCACTTCATCTTTCAGTTTTCCAATAAACTCGTCGGGTTCTTTTAAATTTAAAGTTGGCCAATCATTCATAGCATCAAGAAATAATTGAGAAATCAATATTGATCTCTCATCTACTGTCTTTTGTTTAAGAACTTGATTTAATTTATTGGCTGATATCATTCTGATCTTTCTTCGTTTGCTTGGTTAAAGTTACCGGTAACGGTTTCGGACTTGGCGAAGGTGGCGATTTTCACCACAAATGTTGATGCGTAGAACCAAATTTTGATTAACCACAAATGTGTCTCAGGAGCACTGAACCGCCACTTTTGCCAAACCCGTGTTAGCGGTAGTATTTATTCCCACTCGCTGTTGTTTTTGTCATAAGTCCTTCGTTTTCCAAATAGCATATTCGCTTCTAATTCATAGTCATTGTCGTATGTCCTATAGTCTATTTGGTTTGCAAAATAACGTTCTATGAAATTAAGCTCTAATTTTTCATTGATTGATTTAATGTCAGTTGGTAAAGTAGTATTTAGCTTTTGGAACTCTTCAATTTCAATTGCGACTTGTTCAGCCACATCTTCGGTTATATTATCGTAAACTTTAATTACCGCTATACAGAGAACCATATTAATAAGTCCAAACCAAGTTGCAATTCCTGCATATTTCCTTAAAATTGCATTGTCTGGTCGCCACCGTGCAATAAATGCTGAAATCCCCATCACAATCATAATTGTCATAAATACCACAAAACTTGATAGTGATAAAAAAAGCATTGCTAAAGAAATTAAAACGTAAACAACTATTTTTTGAAAATAAGAAACAGAAGATTTGGTTTCCTTATTTTCAAATGTTTTAATCAATTTTCTTCTTTCTTCAATTTTCTGCTTGCTAAGTCGATTAATAAAATCAGTCAGTTCAAGTTCGTTAATGTTTATTTGTCCTAAATGCAGGTTGAGATTTTGTGCACCTATTTCTTTATTGATTTTCTCAGCCCATTTGTATGGTTTCTTCTTAAAAACATATGTGTCGTCAGTTACTAAGGAGATAAATTTCTGTTCAAATAGGTCAAGCGGATAAGCTTCAATGATTTGTTCCCATTTTATTTCGTCTTGGTTTGTTGTCCTGTCCCAAATACCAGTTTCAGTAATAATTATTTGTGGTCGTCTGTCAAAAGTGTGAAAAAGTCCAACTAGAATACCAAGTCCAAAGAAGCATATACAAAGCCAACTCTTTACATAATTAGTTGTCCCATATGTGGTGTCAGATAATAAAAAAAGTTCTAATACCACAAACGGTAAACACATACCGATAATTTTTAGCCCTTTCGTTGACGTCTTGTATAGTTTTATTTCTGTCATTAAATGTTTTTATGTCGTGACGGTCGGTTCTGTAATATTACCGGTAACGTTAGGCCGCTATACGAAGCGGCGACAAAGCGGACTGCGTTCGCTCTGCCGAAGATATAGCTTTTTCGTGAAGAAAAAGCGCTGAGCCACCTAAAACCAGCCGTTTCGATTAGCGGCGGTTAGTGGCTGGTGTTCTCATTTGCCCACTTTACTATTTGTTCAATTCTATCAAGTTTGGCTTGTTTGTTCAAATTGTGTGAGGCATTATACCAAGAAATCCGTTTCGTGCTGTTTGTCATTTCGTAACAACTTAAGATATCATATTCAGAAAGGGTCTCGTCATTTGTTCCTGCCTGAAAGTAAAAATCCAGGTCATTTTTCTTGTTCAAGTACAAACTTGCATCATAACCTGCAATTGTGGAAATATACTTGTTAAAGTCTTGAGGAGAAATTACTTTTCTCAATTCAGTTATTTGATTTACCGTGGTAGTTTGAAGCCATTCAGCATAATTATGAATGCCACTCACAACGATAACTTTTTTGAAACGAGCATCTAAATAGGGCATAAAGGCCGCAACTCTTGCTCCATAACTTTGTCCAACGAAAATTATATTTTTTGAGCGAATATTAAAATCAGGTAAAATATCAATTGCTTGTAACCATTCCACACAGTTGTTTTCAAATATTTCAGCATCTTTCATACCGCCACTCTCAATAAAACTATCTCCTTTTCTTATAAACGGTGCATCTATTACAAGGGTTGCGATTCCATGCTCTGCTAATGCTTTAGCTTCATCTAAAAAGTATTCTTTATTATATTCATCGCCAATTCCGTGCTGATAAAAAGCAACTGCTTTGATCTCTTTTCCGTTAGGTTTTACAATAATGGCAGGTACAAAGCCCTTTCTGTCACTTTCAAAGGTTAAGTATACAGTGGTCCATTTTTTATCCTTTATCGTTTTGGAAATAGAGCTATTTACTCTTTTTGAGATTTTAAAATTATTCTTGGAAACTAAAGAATGACTTTTCAACGATATTTCGCTACCAATATCTGTAGTTACTTTCCATTGGCCTGCATCATCTTTAATCCAATTTGTATTGTATACATAATATGAGCAGGCTAAACTGTCATCAATCCGATATATCCATTTGGACAGTCCGTAGGTATATCCACTGGTTGCAGATTTGTCTTTGAATGATCCTGTTGGCTGCCAGATCACGGTGGACTTTGTTTTGGCAAACATTTTCATAAAATTGTTCTTTCCTTCTACAGGCAACGGTGTTGAAGATAAAAATACTGCGTCTTCTGCAAGAAACTTTTCAAAAGCATTCGCTACGCCGAGTTTGTAGCTCATAGCTGCAAATTCTTTGTCTACATTTAACAGTTCGCCGTCGTTCTTTTGTGCAAATGATTTATGGCATATTAAAATTGAAAGTATGTAAATAATTTTTTTCATGGTTTAGTTTGATTTGTTGATGTAGGGATGTTTTACACTTGCCACTAACGTTTTGCAGCTTGGCGAAGTGGTGGAAATCGAACCACAATTGTTCAGTTTTGCACAAAAGTTCAATCGAAGAACTGCCCATGAAATTTGCACTGAACCCGCCATTTTGCCAAACTGCTGTTAGTGGTTCGTTGTTACTATTTTTTAGTCAGTTTGTACCTTAAATGTGTTGTCAAGTCAGAAGGTATGACTTCTGTAATTTGTAAGTCATATTTGTCTTTGTCTAAACCGTCAAAAAGCCGAATTCCGTTACCTAAAAAAACAGGTGCAATGTGAATGAAAAACTCGTCCACAAGTCCTGCATTTAGAAACTGTTGTATTGTGTTTGCCCCACCTTGTATTCTTATGTCTTTACCTTTTGCGGATTTTTTTGCCTTGCTTAAAGCACTTTCAATCCCGTCATTTATAAAGTAAAAAGTTGTCGTGCCTTCTTGAACCCAAGGCTCTCGCTTTTCGTGTGTTAATACATATACGTCTGCTTTATACAAGTCATTTGGCCAACTCGCTTCGCCTTCTTCAAACATTCGTTTGCCCATTATGAATGCACCCGTTCTTGCGATTGTTTCTCGAATATATTTTCCATCAGCACTGTCTTCTTTTCCACCTTCAAATCCAAGGTATTCCCAAAAAGCTTTCTGATTAAACATCCACGAATGAATTTGTCCTGAAACTCCGCCCATAGGATTTTTTGGTCCTCTGTTTTCACCTGCAAAAAAGCCGTCAAGTGATATTCCGCTGTCAAAGATTATTTTGCTCATTATTAATTGTTTGTCAAATTTCATTTTTTATCTGTTGGTTCTAGTCTGCACTGTCATCCTACAATGACCGCTAACGTTCCGCCGCTACCCGAAGGTGGCGATTTCGAAGCACTTCACTGTCAACCAAGCATAAACTTTGATAGAAGCACAAAGCTTGACTTAACCACTGAGCCGCCACTTTTGGGTAGGTGCTGTTACCTGCTGCCCGACAGTCCGCGCCCAACGATATCAGTTCAAGCTTACAGAGAGTTTGTCCAAACCTGATTAAATACATGCCGTCAATTCTTATTTGTCAATTCTTTGATACTCCAATCAAGTCCATTGAATAGAGCGTCTTCATCAATCAGCCATTCTGTTTGTTCTTCTTCAATGAAGTGCACACTATTGTCAGCAATTTGTTTGTCCAAGTTTGATTTACCAATACTATAGCCCTGAATTTTGTCGGTATAAACTCTCTTAGTTCTAAAACCCAGTTTCGTCCTTTTAAGCAGTAACCCCCCAACATACTCATCCCACAAGTCAAATGGTATAAATGTCTGCTGACCTTTTGCAATTTTCCTAATTCTCTCTACCCAGTATTGAAGCAACTCAATTGTTCCGTATTTTAATGCTTCACCCTCTTTTAAATTGAGCTCCTCAATGTCGGAGTCACTTATTTCAAGAAAGTCAAATAAGTAATAACTGTCCGCTGTTGCGGAATAGTCAGGCATTGCGTCAATCTTTAAAAATATATCACTATGTCCGCTACCAAGCTTGTCAATAATTACTCGTATCATTTTTCTATTTTCTTTTTGCAGTCAGTTTGATGTTAGCTCGATCGTCACGGGTTGCAGGTAACGTTCCGCCGCTAGCCGACTGTGGCGGAAAAGCGAAACGATTTTTCCTTACTAAGATAAACGTTTTTCGTGTAAATCAAAAGCCAAACTAGCACTTACCAGCCATAGCGGCTAGCGGCTGTTAGCCGGCGTTTTTCTTTCGGAATTTACGTTTCTTTTTTTTGTACTCTCTAGACTCTTTCTTTGTCATTGCTCGGCTTACACAAACTCCATTACAAGACCATGAACGAAAAGGAATTTCATTTTGAAAAATCTTGCTTAACTTTTCAGATTCTACAATTTCATTAACGACTTCCACAAAGTTTTGGATTCTCACAGCTTCTTCTAAATTTTCTTGTTTTTTTGGTGTCCAATAGTTTTTGAAAGAATGTTGAATAGAGTCTTTATATTCAAATCTGTATGTTATTCCATCAAATCCTTGATGCCATTTTGGAATGAATTTATCACTTGGAATTGAATTTATTTTTAGACTATCAATGAGCTTAAAAATCCTTAAGGTTTTGTCGCTATCAAAATTAAATTTTCTTTTAAAAACTCCTGTTGAATCTTTAAATTCATCTATTTCTTTAGCAAAAAATTCAACTGTTCCTTTCAAATCACCTTTTCGCTTTGAAACCTCAATGGAAACGCATGGAGTTTGTAATCTAAAGAAAATATCTTTATCATTGACTGTTTCATAAGTTTTATTTCGGTATTCCATCCAATAAGCTGAATCACTATCTTTTGTGATAGGAAGTTCTCTTCTCAATTGAGCGAATGTAAAGAATGAAATTAAAAGTACTATTAAAGTTATACGTTTCATAAAATGACAGCTAACGTTCCGCCGCTAGCCGACTGTGGCGGTCAAAGCGAAACGATTTTTTCTTACTAAGATAAATGTTTTTCGTGTAATCCAAACACCAATCGAGCACATACCAGCCATAGCGGCTAGCGGCTGTTAGCTGCCGTATTTCTGTCTGTCGTTATTGCCACGCTAAATTAATTAAGCTGTCAAGTTTAAAATGTGGTTGCGGTGTGCCTCGTCTGTTGTTGTATTTTGTGCTGTCTTCCACAAACTCACAATATTTTATTTTTCCGTCAAACTCGTTAGAGTAGTAAAATTTGTCTTTCCCGAGAAGTTTGTATCTGAGTTTAGTTTTATAATCGCCTTCTTCAGGCAGTTTAGTAATGAAAGAGTTTGCTGTCTTTGGAAGAAAATGTTTAAAGTAATAGCTATTACCACAAGTGCTAAAACGCCAATATTGTATTGGATACCATTGCCCACTTTTTGTTTTAGCTTGTAAGACACAAATAAAGCTCCAGTCTTGCATTTGAATTGTAACGGTGTCTTTTGAGTTGTTAATTATCCAAACTTGTTGTTGTCCTTGATTATTTAATATGTGAGTAGAGTCAGCATGAATTAGATAAGATTTTCTTTCTTGCTTTACTTTTTCAAGTTTTTGCTTAGTTGTCAATTTCTCCCAACCATCAGTCCAATCAAGGTCAGATGTATCGAGTTCTGTCGAACGTCTTCTTGAATAGTCTTCGTCATACGAAATAAAGTTTGTCGCTTTGTTACTTGTGTCCACAACAATAATAAACCCATTTTGAAGTCCTTGTATACTTGGAATTGGTTCGTCAATTCCGTGCTCATACCAAGCTGGTGTCATTTCTCCTTTGTTACATTCAAAAATTTCTTCAACGACTTTTTTGTTGTCTGATGAATTGTTCTTACAGCCAGTCAATAAAAATAGAAGTATCAATATGTTAATGAAGTGTCTCATAATATGGCAGCTAACGTTCCGCCGCTAGCCGACTGTGGCGGTCAAAGCGAAACGATTTTTCCTTACTAAGATAAACGTTTTTCGTGTAAACCAAACACCGAACTAGCACATACCAGCCATAGCGGCTAGCGGCTGTTATGCGTTCGGGCTTTTATCTACACTATCGTTCAATTTTAGTCAATTTTATACTATCTGTTGAGTTTCTGAATCCAAATAAGTATTCATTTCTGATTTTAT
>NZ_SBKN01000008.1 GCF_004122105.1 Flavobacterium stagni | reverse complement strand
ATTACTTCACTCCGAATGGGGACGGTATTCACGATACGTGGAATATTGTTGGGTTGCAAAACACCACCGCGAAGATTTACATCTTTGACCGCTACGGCAAACTCATCAAGCAAATTAGTCCGTCTTCTCTGGGTTGGGATGGTACCTACAACGGCTATTTAGCTCCATCAACCGATTATTGGTTTAAGGTAGAATATGATGAAGGCGGAGTGATGAAAGAGTTTAAGGCGCATTTCTCGTTGAAAAGATAGACTTTAGACGTTAGACGTTAGACGTTAGACTTTAGATATAAAAGCTGCTCAGGAATGGGCAGCTTTTTTTATTATTATAAATTTTAAATGTTTTGGAGCACAATGGGGCACTAGGTTTTCACGATGTTTCACAAGGTGTTGTTCCGATAATGTTTGGACTATTTAGCAGGGATTCTCCATGAACGGGTACCCCTCTTTCTTCTTGCTTCTCTCTTCTTTCTTCTTGTTTCTAAAAAAGTAAAAACATCACGTTTAATCGGATTAATAATTCATCATTTAAAATTTAAAATTTATAATTCTTAACGCGCTAGGGGTGGAAGTGGAAATCCTTGACGGAGCGTAGCGGAGGCAAGATTGCAACGGACGACCCGACCCCGAGTAGTAATTACTTTTTCTTTTGCAGGGAAGTGTGCGAGGGGAAGCGCCCTAATTAATGAGACAATTTGTAAATGTGGCTATGTGTCAATGGGGTAAAATAAAAAAAACCTGCACCAGGAAGATGCAGGTTTGAACTTTATTGTGTGAAAAATTACTTTGCGTTATATGCGATTAAAGCGGCTTCTAAGACTTCGATGGCTCGCTTAAGGTCTTCTTTTTTCAAAACATAGGCGATGCGCACTTCATCGAGTCCGACCCCAGGCGTGGAGTAAAATCCGGCCGCCGGTGCCACCATTACGGTTTCACCATTATGGTCGAAAGACTCCAATAACCATTGTGCAAAATCATCGGCATTGGCAACAGGAAGTTGGGCGATACAATAAAAGGCACCTTTTGGAGTGGCTACTTTTACACCCTCAATTTTTTCTAATCCGGCTACTAAAATATCGCGACGCTCTTTGTATTCTTCGATCACTTCATCAAAATACGATTGAGGCGTTTCCAAAGCCGCTTCACTAGCGATTTGTGCGTAGGTGGGCGGACTCAAACGCGCTTGGGCGAATTTCATCGCGGTGCTCATTACTTCCTTATTTTTTGAAACAATACAACCGATACGGGCGCCACACATACTATAGCGTTTGGAAACCGAATCAATCATAATCGCATTCTCTTCGATTCCAGCTACATTCAAAACGGAATGATGCTGCACGCCTTCGTCATAAATGAACTCGCGGTACACTTCATCTGCAATTAAGAACAAATCGTGTTTTTTTACGATTTCGGCCAATTGTTGAATTTCTTCTTTGGAATAGAGATAACCAGTTGGATTTCCTGGATTACAGATTAAGATGGCTTTTGTTTTGGGCGTAATTAATTTTTCAAAAGCAGCAATAGGAGGAAGGGCAAAACCTTCTTCAAGGGTCGAAATTACGGGTACAACCGTAACTCCAGAAGCGGTTGCAAATCCGTTGTAATTCGCATAAAAAGGTTCGGGAATAATGATTTCGTCACCGGCATCCATGGTGCTACCAATAGCAAACAACAACGCTTCCGAACCTCCAGTCGTAATTATAATATCTTGTGATTCTACAGGTAAACCGTGGTTTTTATAGTATTGCGATAATTTTGTGCGGTAACTTTCAAATCCGGCCGAATGACTGTATTCCAAAACACGAATGTCTGCGTTTTTCACAGCATTGAGCGCAACATCAGGTGTTTTGATATCGGGTTGACCAATGTTTAAATGGTATACTTTTACCCCTTTTTTCTTTGCAATATCTGCGTAGGGAACTAATTTACGAATGGGTGATTCCGGCATGGATTTGCCTTTATGCGATACGTTTGGCATGGTTTCATTTATTTAGCGTTGCAAATTTGCAAATTTTTCAGCGTTAATTTTACTATTCTATTGATAAAATAGCGACTCATTTTGTAATTTTAAAGAAAAAATTGATGATTCGTTGCCTGAAGATATTTTACTTACTATTCTTCCTGCCCAACTTACTTTTGGCACAACAAGGTTTTACGATACAAAATACACGTCAGAAGACAACCATTGATTTCAAATGGATCAATAATTTAATAATTATTCCCGTTGAAATGAATGGAGTCAAACTGAATTTCGTGTTGGATACAGGAGTGGACGGTACAGTACTTTTTAGTTTGGAAGATGCTGAAAATATTGAGTTTAAAGATTTAGCAAAAATTAAAATATGGGGAATAGGAAATAAAGAGGCAATTGAAGCTTTTTGCTCTACAGATAATGAGGTTCGAATTGGAGATTATGTTGATTTGAACCATAAAATTTATTTGGTTTTGGATCAAGATATCAATATTTCCACTTCTATCGGTATACCTATTCACGGTATTTTAGGCTATGATTTTTTTAAAAATTATACAGTCCGTATTAATTATGTTAATCATACGATCAAGATTGCTAAAGCAGCTCAAAAACTACACAGACGTAAAGAAAAGTTTCAAGAAATCCCCCTTACATTAATTCAAAATAAGCCGTACATGAACATAAATGTTCAATTTGAAACTACTCAAGAAACGGCTTTTCAACTGTTGGATACAGGTAATACCGATCCCGCGTGGTTCATTCATGAATCGTATCCCAACGTTCGGTGCATTCCTGAATCATCAATTGTTGATTATTTGGGGAAAGGTATGAGTGGTGAAATTTACGGGAAGCGCGGTCGATTACCGTCAATGACAATAGGTGATTTTAAAATCAATCGACCCATTGTTTCTTTTCCTGATTCCACTTATGTGCGAATGCTACTTGGTATTGAAAAGCGAAATGGCTCACTGGGAAATGAAACCTTAAAACGCTTTCACATGATTTGGGATTATCCCAATCAACGGGTTTATTTGCGTCCTAATTCCCTTTTTGATACCCCATTTCAATACAATATGTCCGGAATAGAAATACAGCACCAAGGGATGCAATGGGTAGCCGAAGAATATGATGAAGACGCAAGAAAATCGGTTAATCCCCAATACCAATTTAATAGTGGGGGACAACGTGTGAGTTCGAATATCAAAGTACATTTTGATCTCAAACCCATTTATTTTGTCATGAATGTACGAAAAGATTCACCTGCCGAAATTCAGGGTGTTAAAATTGGAGACCAGCTCCTTAAAATAGAGGGGAAAGATTGTAAAAATATGTCCTTAGATCAAATTAATGGGTACTTTAAGATGCAAGACGGAAAGTCCATTGATTTGGAACTCGAACGCAGTGGTAAGCCGTATCGGGTCACCTTGGTTCTCAAAGATTTATTGCCATAAAAAAAGCCCGAAGATTCGGGCTCACTATTACGATTTGTTCATCAACAAATTGGTTTTCTTTTCCAGCGGATTGGGTTCGTTTTTCACAATTACCTCTCCTTTAATTTTCAGGGCTACCATGCCGCCTTCCACATTCACCGCATTGGTTTCAACCGTGATGGTTTTGCGAATGGGACCGGGATTCATGTTGTATTTCACTTTGATTTCACCCGTTTTTCCAGGCATAATCGGTTGTTCGGGTTTGCTTGGCACCGTACATCCACAGGTCGATTGTACATTTTTAATGATAAGCGGTTGATCCCCTGTATTCGTAAATTCAAATACGCGTTCGCCACTATCCGTATCTTTTGACACCGTTCCATAATCTACGGTGTTGTCCTTGTCTTTAAACACAATTTTTGGTCCGGTTTGCGCACTTACAATTCCTGTAAGCATAAGCACAACTGCAAGTAAAATTCGTTTCATAATTCGCATTTTGTGTAAAGTTACTACTTTCATTTAGGGTACAAAATTTTAAATCTTAAATTTTTCGTAACGTACTATTTTCAGTACTTTTGCAGGCACAGAAACAAAAAGCATACCAAAATTTTTGGATGTTTTGGAGCAGATCTACCGTGTTCTTTTCCAGTATCCTCCCGCTTTCGCCTTTATCTCTCCGCTTCGCTTCGAGGATATCGGCTCTATCGGGGCTAATAGCGGCGCTTTTGTTTTTATTTCATATAATTAATTAACCCTTGACTCATGATTCCAGCTCAGTACAACGCCAAAGACGTCGAACAAAAGTGGTACAACTATTGGATGAAGAACGATTACTTCACTTCCAAACCGGACCATCGTAAGCCGTATACCATCGTAATTCCGCCACCCAACGTCACCGGAATTTTGCACATGGGTCATATGCTCAACAATACCATTCAAGACGTTCTCATTCGCAGAGCGCGTTTAAAAGGATTCAACGCCTGTTGGGTGCCCGGTACCGATCACGCCTCTATTGCAACGGAAGCTAAAGTAGTAGCAAAGTTGAAGAGCGAAGGAATTAATAAGAATGATTTGTCTCGTGAGGAGTTCTTAAAACACGCCTGGGATTGGACCGAAAAATACGGCGGTACCATCTTGGAACAATTAAAGCAATTGGGCTGTTCTTGCGACTGGAGTCGGACAAAATTTACCATGGATCCCGACATGTCAGCGTCTGTGATTCATTCGTTTGTGGATTTGTACAACAAAGGAATGATTTACCGCGGTTACCGCATGGTGAATTGGGATCCCGAAGCCAAAACAACCCTTTCTGACGAAGAAGTAATCTATGAAGAACGCAACGGGAAATTGTACCACTTGCGCTATCAAATAGAAGGTTCTTACGAATATGTAACCATCGCAACTACGCGTCCGGAAACCATTTTGGGTGACACCGCGATTTGTATTCATCCCGAAGATGAACGCTACCAGCATTTGCGCGGTAAAAAAGCCATTGTGCCCATTTGTAACCGCGTCATTCCAATCATTTTTGACGACTATGTTGATCCTGAGTTTGGAACAGGCTGCTTAAAAGTAACGCCCGCACACGATGTTAACGATAAAGAATTGGGCGAACGCCACCAATTAGAAATCATCGACATCTTCAACGAAGATGCGAGTTTAAATAGTTTCGGTCTACATTATGCCGGCAAAGACCGTTTTGTTGTGCGTGATGAAATTGCTGTGGAGTTGGAATCCATTGGTGCCTTAGTTAAAACTGAAAACCATATCAATAAAGTGGGAACTTCAGAGCGTACCAAAGCGGTGATCGAACCCCGACTTTCTGATCAATGGTTTTTGCGTATGGACGAGTTGGTTAAACCCGCCATCAAAGCAGTTTTAGAAACCGAAGAAGTAAAGTTATATCCTAGTCGTTTTAACAATACCTACCGCCATTGGTTAGAGAACATCCGGGATTGGAATATCTCGCGTCAATTGTGGTGGGGCCAACAGATTCCGGCGTACTACTACGGCGATGGAAAAGAAGATTTCGTAGTGGCCGAAACCGCAGAAAAGGCAGTTGAATTAGCCAAAGTTAAAACAGGAAATGCCAATTTAACGGCATCCGATTTACGTCAAGACGATGATGCATTGGATACGTGGTTCTCTTCTTGGTTATGGCCTATTGCCGTTTTCGGCGGAATATTAGATCCCAATAACGAAGACTATAAATACTATTATCCAACCAATGATTTGGTTACGGGTCCGGATATTTTGTTTTTCTGGGTGGCGCGTATGATCATTGCAGGTTATGAATATGCCGAGGCAAAACCGTTTACCAACGTGTATTTAACCGGATTGGTTCGCGATAAATTGGGTCGTAAAATGTCTAAATCTTTAGGGAATTCACCCGATCCCTTGGATTTAATTGAACGTTTCGGAGCCGATGGTGTTCGTGTCGGATTGTTGTTGAGTGCTTCTGCAGGAAATGATATTCTTTTTGACGAAGAGTTGTGCCAACAAGGGAAAGCGTTTGCCAATAAAATTTGGAATGCGTTCCGACTCATCAAAGGATGGGAAGTGGCGGATATTCCGCAACCGGAAGCCTCAAAAGTGGCAATTGAATGGTACGAAGCCAAATTGCAACATACCTTAGTCGAAATTGAAGACAACTTTGATAAATACCGTATTTCCGATGCGTTGATGGCCATTTACAAATTGTTCTGGGACGATTTCTGTTCCTGGTTCTTGGAAATGATTAAGCCGGGATATCAACAGCCGATAGACCGCACTACATTTGACAAAGCCATTGCTATTTTGGAGGCCAATTTAAAATTGTTGCATCCGTTTATGCCGTTTTTGACCGAGGAGATTTGGCAACACATCAAAGAGCGCTCTGCTGAAGATGCGTTGATTATTGCTGAATGGCCAAAGGCTTCGTCTTATGATGAAAAAATGGTAGCCGACTTTGATTTTGCAACTGAAGTTATTTCGGGGATTCGTACCATTCGAAAAGATAAAAATATTCCGTTTAAAGACAGTATCGATTTGAAGGTAGTCAACAAAGAAAAGGCTTCTACTGTTTTTGACGCTATTGTGGCGAAATTAGGAAATGTAGGTGCTATTGAATATGTTAACGACAAAGTAGACGGCGCCTTATCGTATCGCGTGAAATCCAACGAATATTTTATCCCAATTACTGGAAATATTGATGTAGCGGCTGAAATTGAAAAGTTAGCGACTGAGTTGGAATACACCAAAGGCTTTTTGAAATCGGTTCAAGCCAAGTTATCCAACGAGAAGTTTGTGGCCGGTGCACCTGAGAAAGTAATCGAAATGGAACGCAAAAAAGAAGCCGATGCGTTGGCTAAAATTGCAACCCTAGAAGCCAGTTTGGCCGGTTTGAAATAATAGAAAATTTTACCATAAAAAAAGGAGCTAATCAGCTCCTTTTTTGTTTTATTCAAATTTTACTTTCACCGTTTGAGCAGCACCATTTCGGGTAAAAACCACTTCAACTTCATCACCGGGATTGATTTTGGCCAAGGCTTCCATATATCCGTAAACATCTTTGATAACGAGAGTTCCAATTTTTGTAATCACGTCGCCTTCTTGAATACCTGCTTTTTGTGCGGGACGGTTGTCGGTTACACCATCTACGTGTAAGCCATCGGGATGTTCGGTATAATCCGGCATAATGCCCATGGTTACTTTGTATTTCGGGCGTGTTTTGCCAGCGTTGGCTTTGGTCTTAGTGAATTCGATCTTCTCTAAATTCGATAAATCATGCACACAACGCGCTACATATTCGATGACATTTTTAACCCCATAATAGTTAATTTTATCTTCATCATCGGAAGGTTTGTGGTAATCGTTGTGGGTACCGGTAAAAAAGTTTAAAACGGCCATGTCCTTTAGATAAAACGATGTGTGATCCGTTGGCCCCGTTCCACTTTCATCTTGGGTTACATGGAAACCGGCGGGTTTGTTGCGTTCAATCATTTTTGGAAATTCGGGACAGGTTCCAGTGCCACCCACCACCAAATCTTTGGAATCGTTTAAGCGACCAATCATGTCCATATTTATCATGGCAACGGTGTTGGGCGTTTGGGTTTTGATTACTTCGGACAGAGCTTTCGAACCGATGAGTCCGTCTTCTTCTCCTGAAAATAAAGCAAAAATATAATTGGCTTTTTCAGTGGTTTTATTTTGCGAAAGCATGCGCGCTAATTCCAATACGCCGGCAACTCCCGAAGCATTATCATCTGCACCATTATGGATTTCACCTTTTGAATTCATTTTGGTCGAATTCCCATGTTCGTTGACGCCTAAATGATCATAATGGGCACCGATTACGATGGCTTTAGCTGCTTTGTTATCCAAAAACGCGACAACATTATTTGCTTTTATAGATACTTCCTGCGGATTCAACGAATCTTTTGGGTTGAGTTTGTATTTGTATTCAAAAGGAATGGAATACGATTTCCCTTGATAGGGTTTTAGTCCCAACTTCTTAAATTCGTCATTTAAATATTTTGCCGCTTTTTGTTCTTCTTTTGAACCGGCTAGTCGGCCCTTCAATTCATCAGAAGCCAAATAGCTAATGTGTTTTTTGGCAGCCACTTCGTCTACATATTCTGCTGGGTCAATATCCACCCAATCGGCGATGAACACATTGGTTTCCCGCGCGGCTTGTTGCTGGCGATTACTGGAAAAAACCAATTTTTTTCCATCGGGAGAAAACATGGGGAAGGCATTGAATTCACTTTCAAACGTGATTTGTTTCAGGTGAGAACCATCCACGTCAATCATATACAATTGAAAATCATAACCCCGCGTAGCATGATGATTGGAGGAAAAGATAATTTTTTGATCGGAAGGATGAAAAAACGGAGCCCAATTGGCTTTACCCAAGTGGGTGATTTGTTTTAGATCGGAGCCATCTATATTGCAGGTATAGATTTCCATTTCGGTGGGAGCCACTACATTTTCTTGCAGTAATGATTTATATTCGGCTATTGCTTCTTCCGTTTTAGGGCGAGAAGCTCTAAAAACTAATTTTTTGCTATCGTGTGAGAAAAAGCTACCACCATCATAGCCTAAGCCATAAGTTACCTGTTTTAAATTGGATCCATCAATATCCATGGTCCACAATTCTAAGTCGCCCGAGCGGGTAGAGGTGAAGGCAATTTTCTTACCATCGGGAGACACTACCGCTTCGGCATCATAACCGGGTGAATTCGTTAATTGTTTGACGATATTTCCGTTTAAGTCGGCGATGTACAAATCAAATTCGGGATAAATAGCCCAAAGGTATTTTCCATCACGCGGTTTGGGTGGCGGCGGACATTCATTTTGTGATCCATGTGTAGAGGCAAAAATGATATGTTGGCCATCCGGCATAAAATAGGAGCAAGTGGTGCGTCCTTTGCCATTGGAAATCCGCTTCAAACTTTGGGGCGAGAAGGTTTTCTCGTTTAGATTTAGGGTATAAATCTGGTCACAAGAAGCGCCTAGCTCTTTATTGGTGACTTGGAGTGTGAGCATAGAGCCGTTCGGACTGAAATAGGCTTCAGCATTATCGCCCCCAAAGGTTAATTTGGTTATGTTCTTTAGATGTGTTTCTTGTGAAAACGCAGTTAATGATAGAAGGACAATAGCCCAACTCATGTATACTTTTTGCATGGTATATTTTTTTTCAAATATACTAGCTTTTCAAAAAAGGTTTTGGGCTATTTATCTAAAATTTCAGCCAATTGTTCACGATTTAACGGTTTTTCTAAATAGCCTTTAAGGGCAGGATATAAAGCTGCTTTCTTCTTATCTTTTTCGTTCAACGATGAAGTCAATATGAATATATTATTATTATCCATGTAATCGGGAGCTCTATTTTGTAGTTTATCTAAAAATTCAAAGCCATTGAATTCGGGCATATTGATATCTAAAAACATCCAAGCTTGTTGATTGGGGTTTTCGATAGCATTTTGAACGACAAATTCCAAAGCTTGCCGACTGGACAAGAACGATTTTACGTTACATTCAGGACAAAGCGTACGAATCGTTTTTTCATGAATGTAGTTAAAAATCGCGTCATCATCAATCAAAATACAAAACATAAGTTTTTTCTTATAAAGTTAATTATTTTTTGGAAAGTGTAATCATAAATTTTGAACCTTTTCCAAATTCGGATACTACTTCTAGGCTGCCGCCTAATTTTTCGACGATTTCTTTACAGATGTAAAGTCCTAGTCCTGTGCCAATTCCGGTATTGGAACCCCGATAAAACATTTTGAAAATTTTACCAATATTTTCTTCAGCAATCCCTTCACCATTGTCTTCAACGGTGATGATATATTTTTGATCTGTTTCTGCTAGACTGAAATTGACAAAAGATTCATTGTCAGAGGTTTGGCGGTATTTTACTGCATTCCCGATAATGTTCTTTAATAGCGTAGATAAACGGTATTTGTCAGTAAAGATCATATCCCCACAACTGCTTTCATACGTCATGGTTAGATGGTCTTCAAAAGTAAATCGTAAATCATCAAATATGCTTTGAACCATTTCACGAACATTGAATGTTTCCCGGTGAATTTCTAATCGGGCATTTCTAGAGAATTCCAAAATTTCTTGAATAGTTCCATCCAAGCGCGTCGCACTGGTGTCAATCAAATGTATGTATTCTTGCAAATTATCATCCAATTCTTCTACACTTAAAATCAAATTCACCAAACCTTTAATGGAAAGAAGCGGCCCGCGTAAATCATGGGAAACGCGATAAACGAAATTGTCCAATTCATTGTTGAGTTTTTGCAATTCCTGATTTTTGGTGACAATGGTTTTTTGTGTTTTTTTCAATTCAGAAATATCCACGGCATTGATAATAACATACTGTAGATCATTTCCAATGAAATAAGGGAACACATTGACTAGACGATACATTTGTTTATCCGTAGGTGTAAAAAAGGTATCGCTATAGTGGATTAATTTTTTAAAATCGATGGCATCGGAAACTTTTTGAACCAAACGGCGCAGGTTTTTTAATTGTTGCCGTCCCATGGGCTGTTGGGTTAAGTCAAGCATGTTTTTGCCAATGAATGACTCCCATTCGGGTTGGTATTTTAAAAACGAATTGTTGATAAAGGAAATATTCAATTGACTATCCAACACAATTTTTTGAGATGGCGAATGATGGAAGAGACTTTCGTAATATTGTTTTAAATTTTCAACTTTAACTTCGGCTTCATGTTTTTCGGTAATATCGAGATTGCTACCAATCAATTTGACAATTTCACCTTTGGCATTTCGTTCTGCGATGACAAGTGAATTGATATACCGAATTTTAAAGTCGTTTTTGCGAATAATTCGATATTCATATTCCAACAATATTTCGTTAGAATTTATAAAGTCGTGTAAATTTTCAAAAACACCGTATTTATCCTCAGGATGTAAGCAGGATTTCCAATAGGTATAGAAGTCTTCAGGTAAAATATTTCGTGTAATTCCCAGTTGCTTTTCTAAAATAGAATTCCAAATGGTTTGTTGGGTAGACGTTTCCCATTCCCAAATCCCAATTTGAGATTTTTCGGCAATGGTTTCAAATCGTTTATTGATTTTTAATATTTCATTGCGGGCTTTGACTTCATGGGTTACATCTTTTTGAACCGAAATGAAATTGATATGATTTCCTTCATCATCAAAAACAGGAATAATTTCAATGTGATTGTAGTAAGGAACACCCGATTTGGTGTAGTTGATAAGTTCAACAGTCACATTTTTTTTCTCTTGTAATGCTTTGATAAGTCGATTATGTTCTTCTTCAGATTGTACATCTCTTTTTAGAAAATCTTTGGGTTTTCTTCCACGGATTTCATCCAATTCATAGCCTGTAGTTTTGATAAAGGAATCATTTACCCATTCTACTTCACCATGCGCATTGGCAATAACAACATTATTGTTGGTGTTGCGTGCAATCAAGGATAGTTTTGTCAATTCAATTTTAGAAATGTTAATTTCATTCAATTGATTTTGAATTTTAGTGTTTTGGATATGACTACTTGAGAGGGATAAAAATTGTTGCCCAAAAATTTGAAAAATGGTTTCTTGATTACTGCAAAAAGTTCTAAATAATGGTGCTTTCTGTTTACTAATGAGTCCTAATAGTCCGATTTCAATGGCCGCTTTTTCATCGGACAAAATGAGTAAGGCTCCTTTTGCATAAGCATTTAATTCAGGAATCTGACTAAAAAATGTTTCATCCACAAATTTTACTTTGGTTGGATTATCTGTGATATCCACAAATTCCGCAACCGTGTAAAATTCAAATTTTGTAATGTCGGTATTGGGAATACCTTCTGTATGTACCGATTTGCTTCCAGTACTGCAATCTTTAACACACAAGATTGCCGCTTCCACTTCTAAAATATCAACAATTGTTTCTACCGCTAATTGATTAATGGAATTAGCATTATTTAATTGTAAAGCAGTAGAATTAAAGTGTGATAATCGTTTATACAAGGACAATTCATGATCCAATTGATCTTGTGTATCTTTTAATTTTTGTTCCACAGCAGAAAAGCGCGTCACTCGCTGTTGGAGTTCGTCATAAGCGCTTTGTAATAGTTGTTGATTCTTGTGGTTCATGGTAATTTGGGGCTGTGTTAGTCGCGGTAGATTACATATAAGGCTGTAGTGTAATTGTGGTACGTATTTTTTCCATTCAGTCGGGCAAATTCCCCAAATCCATACATTCCAAGCCAAGGAGGACAAACACCATCGGAATAGAATGGCGTTTGCATTTGATGCACCAGTTCTTCTTTTAATACTCGATTAGTTAAGTAACGACCGCGGGCCAAACAATCCGCATGAAATACAGCAATAGGTTTTTTTCCTTGTGCTCTTTCGATCATTGCATTCACCATTCGATCCATTTCGGTAAAAATTCGCTCCTCATCACGAACAGTCAGCCATAGCTGTGTGCCTACTGGACAAGATGTTGCATAAAAAATAGCATCACCTTCATGTTTAGTAACTACCCGAAGGAGATGTCGGTTACCATATTCTTTCGCATCACTTTTGGATAAGACTTCAGCTAATGCACCGACGGGAATAGAATTGCCACATTCTGCGGTTTCTGGTAAACCCAAACGTGCTAAAAAGGTTGGCCAAGCTGGTTTTCCATCCAACTCTTCTATAATATTGTCATGCGATTTGGTTACGGTTAAGGGTTCGCCGATTGCTAAAAAGCCATGGGTAGCTTGAGTGTCAATTGATAATGTTGGGTCACAGAAGGCTAAGGCAAAAGCGCCGTGTTCCATTACTTCATTTCCAAAAGATTGGTAACTCACATAACCTTTCATATTATCCGATGACGTAGCCCCAAAGATGGTTACCTCTGCGCCAAGAATTTCTTCAAATGCTCGAATACATTCCGTATTATTAATATCAATTCCCGAAGCCAAAAAGTAAAGCATATTGATTCCTTCTTTTTGTTCTTTCAATTGAATCGCCATTTTCCGGCATTCTTCATAAGAGTTATAACCAAAGATTTGAGAACTACCTGCAATGGCAAAATCATTACCTGTTATGGCCATCAAAGCCATGTCTTTCATGGATTCACTAACACCTTCTCGACCAACCACCCCACAACAAGAGGCGGCAAGGATTTGCGCGTTGGGTTGAAGTGATTTTGCATAGTCAACCATTTCGTTGAAATCATGCCCAACAGAAGCATTAAAGAGCAATACAGAAGGGGATTCTGTGACATCTTGAAGCGCGATTTCAAGACATTCACTTACACTTCTTTTGGTGTTGACGATACGTGTGGAAGCCGAGTAAAATTGTAACATAGTGCGAACTTTTTAGTAATAAATAATCAGAACGCCTCTGAACAATTCCTGCTGTGTTAATGTGTTGTCAAGCAGTTTGTTGCGTTTAGTCTGATTTCAATATTAAAAGTACGGACTAAGCTGTAGAAGTTTTTTTTTAATCGATTAATGCGAAATAGCTGTCGGTAAAAGTGAAATACCTTTCGACGAAAGAAATTTTATTTTGATAAGGCTTCTTCATACTTTTCAGCCACTTTATCCCAATTCACGCAATTGAAAAAGTTATCGATATATTTTTTGCGTTTGTATTGGTATTCCAAGTAATACGCGTGTTCCCAAACATCAATACCTAAAATTGGTATGCCTGGAACCACAGCTTTAGGCATTATTGGATTGTCTTGATTGGGAGTAGAAGTGATTTGAAGTTTTCCAGCGCGATCGACGATTAACCAAGTCCATCCAGAGCCAAATTGCTTGTTTGCCGAATCTGCGAATTGTGTTTTGAAAGCATCAAAAGATCCAAAATCTTTATTAATGGCTTGCGCCAAGGTGTCTTTGGGCTGACCTTGTGATTTGGGCGTCAAAATTTCAAAATACAAACTATGGTTGTAATAGCCGCCTAAATTATAGCGAAGTTCCTCATTGGATAGGTCAGCTTTCTTTATAATGTCAACAATGGGCAAGGATTCCATTTCGGTTCCAGCCAATAATTGATTGAGGTTGTTCGTATGGGATAAATAGTGTTTGGAATAATGCATTTCAAGCGTAAACGCATCGATATTGGGTTGTAAAGCATCGTATTTGAAAGTTAGTTTGACTAATTCAAAAGCTCCTTCGTTAGCCTTTACATCATCAGGATCTCCCAAAATAACCTTTTGTTCTTTGGTAGGAAGCGGTACTTCAACTACTTCATTGTATTTTTTTTGTTTGCACGAACTCAGTACTAATAGTGCAATCAGTGTAATTCCAAGTTCTAACTTTTTCATAATCAATTATTTCTTTTTAGCGAGACTTAAAATGGCTTCAATATATTGTTCTTTGGCTTCGTCTTGAGTTAGATGATTGATTTGGATCCAAGCATTCATTTTAAAGGCATTCCGCAGATCTTGAGGAAAGACAAAACGATGGTTGGCCCTTCCCAAGGTTGATTGTTTATACAAGGCATAGAGACGCAATTGCACATCCTGAGGGAGTTCAGCCTGTGACATGGTATTGGCAATATCTACTGCCTCATCAAAACGTTCGTCTATGTTTCGATTGTCCATTATTTTTTAATTGCAATAATTGTTTGGTTACCGATTGTTTTCTGACCCAACTTGACATTTACCTCAGTACCTAAAGGTAAATAAATGTCAACGCGCGAACCAAATTTGATAAAACCTGCATCTGCACCTTGTCGAACCACCATGCCTTCTTCGGCATAATTCACAATGCGTTTGGCAAGTGCACCTGCAATTTGACGGTACAAGATTTCGCCAAAAATGCGATTTTCAATCACTACCGTTGTACGCTCATTTTCTGTACTGGATTTGGGATCCCATGCCACTAAGTATTTTCCAGGGTGGTATTTGCTAAATTTCACTTTACCGCTGGTACAATACCGTGTAACGTGAACATTGATAGGGGACATAAAGATAGAAACTTGTAAGCGCTTATCTTTAAAATATTCTGCTTCGTAAACTTCTTCAATTACCACTACTTTTCCATCTACTGGAGCTGTAATTTGGTAATCATTGACTTCTAAATGACGCTTGGGATTGCGGAAGAATTGCAAAACCATAATAAGCATAAACAGCAATAGAATTTGAACGGTTTTTAAAATCCAAAAATTGCTGATAAAATGCGAGGATGCCAGCAATAACACTGTAAAGCTAAACGTAGAAATCAGGATGATTTTAGCTCCTTCTTTATGAAACATAATATAAAATTTGATAAAACAAAAATACAAAAGGTGCTACAAATATAACACTATCTAAGCGATCCAAAATACCTCCGTGACCGGGCATTATTTTTCCGCTGTCTTTCACTCCAGCAATTCGCTTGAATTTGGATTCGATTAAATCACCAATGGTGCCCATAACTCCCACGATTAGTGCGATACTACACCAAATCATAATTGACTTTTGACTGAACTTCGGTGAAGCTTGAATAAAGAATTTCGAAATTAAGAATCCGGCGAAAATCGCAAATACAATACCGCCTAAAAATCCTTCAATGGTCTTTTTGGGAGAAATACGTTCTAATAATTTGTGTTTCCCGATAGATTTTCCAACGATATACGCAAAGGTGTCGTTAGTCCAAATGAGAATAAAAAGTCCGATGATAATTTTCGGATTGTATTCTTTTACCCCAAACGAAATTTTTGTGATAAAAATAAAAGGTAAAATGATATAACCCAAAAGGTAGATGTACTTGGAGGAAGTACTTACAGATTGAATGGAATCGTAGAATAAAAAAAGGATGCATTTGATTGAAACGACAAGTGTTACGACTAATAAAACCCAATCTAATGTTGTGTTGTTTATAGTAATTGCAACTTCTTTTTGTGTTATCGAACTCAAAAATGCAGTAGTTTCTTTACGGTAATGGCTGATCAAAGTAATTCCGCCATATATCAGTAAACCCGAAATCAAAGGGATGATTTTACGGACCTGAATTAAGTTTGAAAACTCAAAAATGGCAATCAGAAGGAAAATTCCAAACAAAAGGAAAAAGCTTTCGGTTGAATACAGAATTGAGGCCAATAAAAGCACGATATAAACTGTACCCGAAAGGGCCCGTTTTACTGTTTCATTCATTATTACAAATCTTCTAAAAGAAGTAGGTAAAGATTCTTATAACAACTACCGTAGGTTAAAAAATCTTCTTCTTTAGCTTTTTCAAAGTATTTAATGGTCGTAATGTTTGTGGGGAATTCTTTGACGTATTTCTTTTTAATCATGCGCAACCCATCGCTTTTAGACTCTAAAATCTGGCTAGTAGTAGCTAATATAACAATGTTAGCAGGTAATTGTTCGGCGCGATTTTGACGAATTTGATTGGAAGAAAACAAAACGGAACCTTCATCAGCAATTAAATTTTCACAACTAGCAAACAAAAAGGTGGGTTGGGTAACCGATTGATAGGGAAGTCGGTTTTCATCAAGTAGATGAAAAAGTTTGGATTCATAACACAAAACTTCTTTTTCAAACCAATCGTTTTCTTCTAATATATTTTCGAATTGTTCTTTGACTTCGTTTAAGTTTTCACAATAGATAAATTTTCCTCCATTTTTTTTGAAATTGAAGGTGAACTGTTCATCTACGGGTAGGTTGGAAGGTTTTGGGGAATTATATTCACTTTGGTTTTCCTCATCGGAATCATCGTGGCCGGAACCAAATATTTTTCTGAAAAGACTCATATATTGGGTATAATTCTTTAAAAAGGTTGGAATATTTCAAAGATAAAAAAATCTTAATTCAAAAAACGATTCGAATTAAGATTTTTAAAATTTTGTTAATAAGATTTTATTCAGCGATAACGCTTTCGGAATCTTGATTGGATTCGAAAGGACGTTTACCGAAAATGGTTTCCAAATCGTCTTTGAAAATCACTTCTTTTTCAATCAGAATATCAGCGAGTTGCAATAGCTTTTCTTTGTTTTCTTGAAGTAACTGTATCGCACGTTGGTATTGACCTTCTACCAATTCTGAAATCTCTTTATCAATTAAAACGGCCGTTTCTTCAGAATACGGTTTGTTGAAATTGTATTCGGATTGTCCGCTGGAGTCGTAATAGGTGATATTTCCAATCTTTTCATTCAATCCGTAAATGGTTACCATCGCTCTTGCTTGACGGGTTACTTTTTCCAAATCAGATAAAGCTCCAGTAGAAATTGTATCAAACACTACTTTTTCAGCGGCACGTCCACCCATGGTGGCACACATTTCATCCAACATTTGGTTGGGGCGAACAATCAAGCGTTCTTCGGGTAAATACCAAGCAGCGCCTAAACTTTGTCCTCGTGGTACAATCGTTACTTTGATTAATGGAGCAGCGTGTTCTAGCATCCAACTCACTGTAGCATGACCTGCTTCGTGAACGGCAATTGCTCGTTTTTCTTCTGCAGTAACAATTTTATTTTTCTTTTCTAATCCACCAACAATACGATCCACCGCATCCAAGAAGTCTTGTTTGTCTACCGATGTTTTGTTATTACGTGCCGCAATCAAGGCTGCTTCATTACAAACATTAGCAATATCAGCCCCTGAGAATCCTGGCGTTTGTTTAGCTAAAAATTCAGTATCCAAACCTTCGGCTTTTTTCAGCGGACCCAAGTGAACTTCAAAAATTTCTTTACGTTCGCGAATGTCCGGTAAGTCCACATAAATTTGACGGTCAAAACGACCTGCACGCATCAAGGCTTTGTCCAAGATATCGGCACGGTTGGTCGCCGCAAGTACAATGACATGGGTATTTGTGCCAAAACCATCCATTTCTGTCAGTAGTTGGTTTAGGGTATTTTCCCGTTCATCGTTAGATCCTGAAAAATTATTTTTTCCACGTGCACGACCTACAGCATCAATTTCATCAATGAAAATAATAGCTGGAGATTTGTCTTTTGCTTGTTTGAATAAATCACGTACACGAGACGCTCCAACACCCACAAACATTTCCACGAAATCAGATCCTGATAAAGAGAAAAAGGGAACTTGTGCTTCACCTGCTACCGCTTTCGCTAATAAGGTTTTACCAGTTCCTGGAGGTCCGACCAATAAAGCACCTTTTGGTATTTTACCTCCTAAGGAAGTATACTTTTCGGGGTTTTTCAAGAATTCTACAATTTCTTGCACTTCTTCTTTTGCGCCTTCTAATCCAGCAACATCTTTAAAGGTTACTTTTACATCGTTTTTTTCATCAAATAAACGGGCGCGGGATTTTCCAATATTAAAAATCTGACCACCGCCACCGCCGGCACCGCCACCAGACATGCGACGCATAAAATACAACCAAACTCCAATCAGTAAGATGAAAGGCAATAAATTGACTAAAAAGCTAGACCAATCGCTGCGTTGTTCAAATTGGTAATTCACTAATTTTTTATGCGCTACGGCATCAGCCAATTCTTTTTCAAAAAGTTCGTCATTTCCAATATCAAAAACATAATGTGGTCCTTTGTTTTTGGATCCAAAAACATCTTTGACTACTTTTTCATGTTGTTTGCTATTTTGTGCTTTTTCAGTCAAATACGCTTCGGCTTTTGACTTATTATACACTACTACTTTTTGAATTTCTCCTTTGTTTAACAAGGCATCAAATTGAGATACGCTTATCGAAGTAGGATCTTCTAAGGCTGTTCCACCCATAATGTTGAGTGCAATAAGCAAGAAAAGAACCGCTCCTGTTACCCACCAAGGGCTGAAACGCATCCCGTTATTCGGTTTTTTATCTTCTGACATAATATGTAGCGTGCTTTTTAGTAATTGGTTTCTATTCGGGTAATTTTGGCATCACCCCATAATCCTTCGATATTGTAATAGTCTCGGGGTTCTTTTTGGAATACATGGACAACAATACTCACATAATCCATCAATACCCACTCTCCGTTGTCAGTTCCTTCAACATGCCAAGGTTTTTCTTTAAATTCTTTGGAGACTACTTTCTGAACAGAGTTCACAATAGCATTTACTTGTGTATTGGAAGTACCGGTACAAATCACAAAATAATCACACACAGCCGTATCTATTTCTCTTAAATCCAGGATGTCAAGTTCATTTCCTTTAACTTCTTCAATTCCTTTAATGATGCCTGCTAAGAGGACATCGGTACTAACTTCTTTTTTCGTCATTTAAAATAGCGTCTAATTTTGCAAAGGTATTATTTTTTGTCATTATTTTTGAGGCTTAACAGAAGTTTAAAAATCATTTTTTTATCCGTTATCCCATGCAATTTATCAAACTCGATGCCATAGGTTCGACCAATGATTATTTAAAAGAAATTTCACGGCAAAATCTGCTTGAAAATTTCACTACAGTCACTGCGCAAACGCAAACCAACGGGCGTGGTCAAATGGGTGCTTCATGGGAAACGGAGTCGGGTAAAAATCTGATAATGAGTGTTTTGGTTAAAAAAATCATCCAATCGCCAGAATCTATTTTTCACTTAAATATTGCCATAGCCTGCAGTATTTTTACCGTTTTGGAAGCCCACAAAATTCCTAATTTAAGCATCAAATGGCCCAACGACATTCTGTCAGCCCAAAAGAAAGTCGCTGGTATTTTAATAGAGAATTTATTCAAGTCGGACACAGAAATAGAGGCTGTGATTGGTGTCGGACTCAATGTGAATCAGCAAAATTTTGATCATCTGCCACAGGCAACCTCACTTTTGAACGTGTCAGGTCAGGAGTTTGATCCCGATTTACTTTGTCATGAAATTGTTCACCAGTTGATTGAATATACCACCTTGATTGTTGAAGGAAGAACGGATGTTTTATGGGATTTTTATAAAGCGCATCTTTTCAAAAAAGGAATTCCCATGCCTTTTGAATTACCTGATGGGACCCGATTTATGGGGATTATTCAAGATGTCGATACAAACGGACGTTTGCACGTCATGCAGGAAGATGATACAATTCAACATTTTGGGGTTAAAGAAATTCGCTTATTGTATTAGATGTATGACGAATGTCATGATTCATTTCCTATTAGCTTCGGAACTTTGAAGGGATAAACTTTAAATTCGAAGTACAATGGCAAATTTTGATATTCAACACATAAAAAATATTGTTTTAGTGGGCCATACCGGTAGTGGTAAAACTACATTAGCTGAAGCAATGGCTTATAATGCCGGATTTCTCAGTAGAAGAGGAACAATCGAAGAAAAAAACACCTTAGCAGACTATACCGATTTAGAACAAGAAAAGGGAAAATCCTTTTTTTCGAAATTAATTGCTACACAATGGGAAGGCTTTAAAATCAATGTTTTAGATACTCCAGGTAGTGATGATTTTTCAGGTGAAATTATTGGCGCCATGCGTGTTGCCGATTGTGGTGTAATGCTATTGAATGCGGTAACCGGGGTGGAAGTCGGAACGGATATTATATGGGAATATACCGATAACTACAAATTACCGATGCTTTTGGCAGTGAATCAAATCGATCATGAATCGGCTGATTTTGACGCTACAGTTCAAGAAGCCATTCAACATTTTGGGCGAAAAGTAGTCATTGTGCAATATCCTATTCACTCAGGAGCTTCATTTGATGCCGTAATTGATGTATTGCACATGAAATTGTACCGGTATTCGGATACTGATGGAACGGTTGCAGTTGAAGAAATTCCTGATATTCACTTAGAAAAAGCCAATCAGTTGCATCAAGAATTAGTAGAAGCCATTGCTGGTTATGATGAAACTTTGATGGAACGATTTTTTGAACAGGGTTCGTTGACAGAAGTAGAAATGAAAGAAGGCTTGCATCAAGCGTTAATTCACCATGAATTATTTCCTGTATTCTGTTTGTCGGGTTTAAAAAATAGAGGTGTCAATCGATTAATGGAATTTATTGATCATGTTTGTCCTTCCGCAAATGAAATGCCCAACGAAATTACCATTGAAGGAAAAGCGATTTCATGTAATGAAAACGAACCAACTGCAATTTACATCTATAAAACGCTGACAGAACCCCATGTAGGGGATTTGTCATTTTTCAAAGTGCTTTCTGGAAAAATACGAGTTGGAGACGAGTTGACCAATGAGAATACAGGTCAGGTTGAACGTATTCATCAAATTTTCGAAATGGTTGCTAACAAACGCAATTCAGTTAATGAGATGGTAGCAGGTGATATTGGTGCGACATTAAAACTTAAAAATACCCATACCCACAATACATTACATGCGAAAGGATTTCCTGTAGAATTACCTCCAATTCCTTATCCTGAATCCGTTTTAACTCGAGCCGTAGAAAGCACAATTAAAGGAGAAGAAGAAAAGTTATCTCAAGCGTTACATCAATTAATTGAAGAAGATCCTACCATAAAAATTGAAGTGTCTCCCGAATTGAAACAAACTTTAATTCATTGTCAAGGTGAATTGCATTTGTCTGTGATTCGTTGGAAATTAGAACAATCAGCTAAGTTGCACGTGCAATTTGTTGCTCCAAAAATTCCCTACCGTGAAACGATTCGAAAAGCAGCTGAAACTGTTTACCGTCATAAAAAACAAACCGGAGGTGCCGGTCAGTTTGCTGAAATTGCCATGAAAATCGAACCTTGGTATGACGGAATCGAAGAGCCCAAAGGATACCCAATTCGAAGTTCAGAATCGATTGATTTGCCTTGGGGTGGTAAATTGATGTATTATAATTGTATCGTAGGCGGTGCTATTGACACCCGATTTCACGCTTCAATTCTAAAAGGAATTATGGAGAAAATGCAGGAGGGACCTTTAACAGGCTCTTATGTTCGGGATGTACGAGTCCTCGTTTTTGATGGAAAAATGCACAGTGTAGATAGTAATGATTTGGCCTTTAAAACGGCAGGGATGATGGCCTTTAAAACCTGTTTTTATCAAGCAGATCCTTTACTTTTAGAGCCTTATTATCACATTTTAATTCATACTCCAGAAAATTTGACTGGATCACTTATGAGTGCGATACAAACACACCGAGGTGTCGTTGAAGGAATGGATGCAGAAGGCCATTTCACAAAAATACATGCCCATGTTCCTTATGAAGCTATGGATGATTTGGGTAAAGAAATACGCGCTTTATCCCAAGGAAGAGCTAGATTTACATTAGAAACGGGAGGCTATCAACCATTACCTTTTGAAATTCAAAAGCAATTGGTAAAGGATCAGGTTCATGAGATTGCCGAAGTGTAAAAAAAAAAATCCCGATTTCTATCGGGATTTTTTGATTTTATAATTTGCCCATATTAGACGATAGGGTTTCGAGAAATTTGGTGATCGGACCTTTAACCATCATCGCCATCATCGCATTGAATTCGCCTTCAAATTGCAATTGTATATTTGCACTTTCGGGTCCTGTATTTTCAATATTGGCGATGAGCGTAAAAGGAACTTTATCACTGGCAGCACCTAATTTGATGTAGCTGTGTGGCGTTTGTTCTTTCAAACGTAATTTAATTTCGGGCATCCCACTTAAACCAAATAAAAAAGTGTTTTCATCCGTTACTTCAAACTTTGCAATGTTTTCAGGCATTAATTTTTCAAAATTTTTGACATCCGTTAATGCGTTGAATAGATATTCAGCTGATTTGGATACGGCGACTTTCGGACTTTCTAATTGCATAATATATTATTTTACAGCGACATTCCAGGTGTCTGGATGCATACGCCAGTCTTGTAATGTGCTTAATTCGTTTTCGTTGATATATTGTTTTGCTACCGCTAAAGGGAGTAAATGTTCGTAATCACTTAAGGTGTTTAAATTCACATTCGCGTTTTCAAAATTCGCTTTGGCAATTTCAAAACCATAGGAAAAAATGGCAGCCATACCTTTTACATTGGCGCCCGCTTCACGAAGGGCTTCAACCGCAAGTAAACTACTGTTTCCCGTACTGATTAAATCTTCAACGACAACCACATTTTGCCCTTTTTGAAGGAAACCTTCCACTTGATTTTTACGACCGTGTTTTTTGGGTTCGGGTCGAACATAGACAAACGGAAGTCCCATTTCTTCTGCCACTAAAATTCCGATACCAATTGCACCGGTAGCAACACCAGCAATAACATCGGGTTTGCCGTATTTTTCTTCAATATTTTTGGCAAATTCATCGCGAATGAAATTTCGAATCGCTGGAAATGAAAGAGTTAGGCGGTTGTCACAATAAATAGGGGAGTGCCATCCGGAAGCCCATAAAAAAGGATTTGACGGATTTAATTTAATTGCGTTTATTTGTAAGAGCAATTCGGCAGTTTTCTCGGCAGTTGCAGTATTAAAAATCATAGTACAAATGTATAAAGTTTTTGTAAACGATAAGCCACTTTTTTTGACAAACGAGGTCGCCAAGGAAACCGACTTTCAATTGTTTTTGTTGGAAAGCGTTGACATCGAGCAGCTTATTGTAAAGATGTTCAATAACAAGATTAAGAAAGCCTATTTGTACTATCCGGATGAAAAAGAAATTTTAAAAAAGGTAAAAGAGAAAATTCCTGTGAAAAAGGCCGGCGGTGGTTTAGTTTACAATGCAGAAGGCAAGGTTCTTTTTATCTATCGCAATGGAAAATGGGATTTACCCAAAGGCGGCATTGAAAAAAATGAAGACATAGAAGATACCGCATTACGTGAAGTGGAAGAAGAAACAGGAGTCAATCAATTAAAAATTACCCGTAAACTTCAAAAAACGTATCACATCTTTAAACGAGGTGGCAAATACCGATTGAAAATTACCCATTGGTTCGAAATGAAAACCAATTTTAAAGGAACGCCAACTCCACAAGCCAATGAAGGTATTGAAAAAGTGGCCTGGTTATCTCCTGAAGAAGTCCGTGATGCACTCGGTAATTCGTATGAAAATATCAAATTACTTTTTGAAGAAGAAAATAGTTTGATTTAATTATTTTTTCACCCGAACAGAATCCGGCACTAAAACGGTGTAATCTCCACCATTTCGCAATACATCCCGAACAATACTGGAAGAAATATAAGAGGTTCGCGAAGCAGTCAATAAAAAGACGGTTTCAATTTGGGACAATTTACGGTTGGTATGGGCAATCGCTTTTTCAAACTCAAAATCAGCGGGATTTCGTAAACCTCTGAGAATAAAATCTGCTTTTTCTTTTTTACACAAATCAATAGTTAACCCTTCATACGTGATCACTCTCACTTTGGGTTCGTCTTTAAAGGCTTCTTCAATGAAACGTTTGCGTTCTTCCAATGAGAACATGTATTTTTTTTCGGCATTCACCCCAATGGCAACAATGATTTCATCAAACAAGGAAGCTCCTCGTTGAATGATATCAAAGTGTCCTAACGTTATGGGGTCAAATGAACCTGGAAAAATTGCTCGTTTCATAGTTGTTGGAATAAGTAATGTAAAGTTAGCGATTTAAAATGAATTCAAATTTGATTTTTCAATCCCTTCGATGCGTCCATTTTCTTCCATCGCATTTAAATCTTCTAATGACAACGATTCCTTTTGTTTGCCGTAGTTGGAAGGTATATCCAGATCCTCTAAATCAAAATAGGTGTCTTGGACATATTCGTTGACCAACACTTGAAATGTGGTCCCTTTTCGTTCTAAAATTTTAAATGTCGAATAATAGCCATTTTCCGTTTCATAAAGCACAACATCTCCTTTTTGAAGTTGCTCGAGTGGGTAATCGGTATGCGATTTTACATACCAATTTTTTAAGAATAGGCAAATCACTACTAGTATAACTGCCGAACCTGTAAAAGTCCAAACTGGGAATATTCTTTTTTGATGGGCAATAGCATCTACTTTTGATTTGCTCGATTGGGGTAAATCAGCATATTCAATATAAGCATTGCAGTGGGTACAATGAATTTCCCCGTGACGCTTGACGGGAAATAGCGGAATAAACGTCAAATGTGTATAATCGCAATACAATTGGAGTTCGAAATCCACTTGGTTCAATTGACAATGGGGGCAATTTCCTTGAAAGGTGGCCGCATGACGCAAGTGCGTTTTTGTGCCTAAGATGACAATCATAACTTAGCCCAAATGGTTTTGCGCTCCAATGCTAATCGGATTTCATTGTCTAATAAATCACTAAAGGCAATTTGTGCATGAGCGGCTTGTTGCGGGAAAATACTTTGTGGCGACAACCCCGGATTGGTATTCATCTCGATGAAATGCGGAATTCCGTCCATGATGATGAAGTCGGTTCTCGAAAAACCCGTCATTCCCAAAGCCTCATAAGCCTTCTTGGCAGTGGTTTTCACCAAAGCTTCAATGGCGGCATCCAATCGGGCAGGCGTTATTTCTTCGGATTTACCTTGGTATTTGGCTTCGTAATCAAAAAAAGCATTTTGAGAAACAATTTCTGTTATTCCCAAAACCATAACTTCCCCGCGATAGCGTAAAACACCCACAGAGACTTCCGTTCCTTTTAGATACGATTCAATTAAAATATCATGATCTTCTGCAAAGGCAAAGGCAAGTGCTTTTTCCAATTCGTCGATTGACTGAACCATGGAAACGCCAAGTGAACTTCCCGACTGATTCGGTTTTACGAAAAAAGGCAAACCTAATTCCGCTACCAATGCTTCCGCATGAATGGGGTCGCCGTATCGTAAATACACCGATTTGGCCTTTGGTATATCAAATTTCGAAAGTACCGATAACGTATCTCTTTTGTTGAAAGTGAGTGCCGATTGGTAAAAATTACATCCCGTATATGGTACATCAATTAACTCCCAATACGCTTGCAAATGGCCGTCTTCTCCGGGTGTGCCGTGAACGGTGTTTACAGCTACATCAAACTTGATTTTTTTTCCTTCTAGTTGAAATGAAAAATCACTTTTATCTACTGCGAATTTTTCCCCATCGATAAGAACTGACCATCCTTCTTTAAGAATGTGTACTTCATACGGCTTGTATTTTGAACGGTCTAATTGGTTTAAAATTAACTGACCACTTCGAAGCGAAATTACCGATTCATCGGAGTATCCGCCCATCACAACTGCAACGTTCATCGGGGATATTTTTTAATTGTACCTCGCAAAAATAACATAATTGTTGCAACTAAAATCCTATCTTTGCGAGAAATTGAATCGTATGAGTTTACGGAATTATTTGACCAGTAAAGTCTTTTTTGCCCAAGCAGCGGCGGCCTTGTTAATTGTAGCCGTGTTGGGTTTTTTGTTTTTTCATTGGATAACCTTTGTAACCAATCACGGTGAAGAAATTACCGTTCCTAATCTAAGTAAAATGACTCCCGAACAAGCCGAGGAGAAATTAGACGAATTAGATTTGGATTATGAAATTATTGATACGGTCGATTATATTGCTGATTTTCCGAAGTTAACCATCGTTCAACAAGAACCTACTGCAGGTAGTAAGGTAAAAGGGGGACGAACCATTTATGTGAAAATCAATGCGTCAACCTATACCATGGTTGCTGTTCCTGATTTGGTTGAAAAAACCTATCGTCAAGCAGTTCCAACACTGAAAGCCGTTGGATTACAAGAAGGTGAGATTACTTATAAACCTTACATCGGAAAGGATATGGTCTTGGAGATGTGGATGAATGGAAAAAAAATAAAAGCAGGAACCAAAGTATTGAAATCCTCCAAAATTGATCTCGTTTTGGGTGATGGAAAAGTGGTTTTTGAAGAAACTGAAACGGATTCTATTCCGGATACCGAACCCCAAGATAGTTTAACGGATGGATTCTAATACCCCATGGTTAGAACCCGAGGACGAACTTTTTGAGCATTTCCGATTTGAAGTGCCCAAAGGGCAGGGTTTGATGCGAATTGACAAATATTTGCAATTGCAAATCCCCAATATTTCACGAAATAAATTGCAAAATGCAGCTGACAGCGGTAATGTGTTGGTTAATGAAGCGGGAGTGAAGTCAAATTATAAAGTCAAACCAGGCGATATTATTCGTATTGTGCTGACCCATCCACCGTTCGAACATAAGATTGTCCCCGAAGACATACCTTTGGATATCGTATATGAAGATGATTCTTTAGTTGTCATCAACAAACCCCCAGGATTGGTAGTACATCCGGGGCATGGAAATTACACGGGAACATTGGTCAATGCTTTAGCCTATCATTATGGAAATCGTTTACCGTTGAATAGTTCAGAACGTCCAGGTTTGGTGCATCGCATTGATAAAGATACTTCAGGATTGTTAGTGGTTGCCAAAACCGAACAAGCGATGACTCATCTGGCCAAGCAATTTGAAGAAAAAACATCAGAGCGTGAATATGTGGCTTTGGTTTGGGGAAATGTTGAAGATGATGCAGGAACTATCGAGGGTAATATTGCCCGACATGTTCGCGACCGTATGCAAATGGCCGTTTTTGAGGATTCAGAAATAGGAAAACATGCGGTTACTCATTATAAAGTCTTGGAACGATTGGGCTATGTGACCTTGGTTTCTTGTAAATTAGAAACGGGTCGCACCCACCAAATCCGTGTGCACATGAAGCACATCGGACATACATTATTCAATGATGAACGTTACGGAGGTAATGCCATACTTAAAGGAACAACCTTCACCAAATACAAGCAATTTGTGGAAAATTGTTTTAAAGTATTACCCCGTCAGGCGCTTCATGCCAAGACATTAGGGTTTGTGCATCCTGTAACGGGAGAAATGATGCGATTTGACTCAGAAATCCCGAATGATTTAGTGGAATGTGTGGAGAAATGGCGCACCTATTCCAAATCGCATACGTTAGAAGAAGAATAAAAAAAAGCCTCCGATATTATTTCGGAGGCTTTTTTTAGTTGATGATTACCTTTTGGGTAACCGATTCCAAACCGGATTCTAATTTAAAGAAATAGAAACCACTGGGTATATTTTCAATTTGCAATTGTTCATTGGCAAAAGAAGGGTGTTCGAAGTGCATCACTTCTTGTCCATTTAAATTATACACAGCAATGCGATCAATACTTGTATTCGTCTGCACATAAACCGCATGATTGTTGGATGGATTTGGGAAAATACCCACATCAGTTGTGTCAAAATGATCATTGGCCAAAAAGATATTCGGCCAACGGTTCTGAGCCACAGGTCCGCCCCAAATACGTGTCGCTAAATACGGATTATCAATGAAAGGATTGCGATTGCCTTGTGCATACGTATTACTCGTATTGTTCATGTAAGTGTTTCGGTTATCTTCATTTTGAGTAACCGGATCATCGGCGTTCCATTGCAATAATAAATCAATCATATTGCTATCCGATGCGACAGGAGAACCCACCACAACAGCTGTAGGCAAACATTGTGAACCATAGCGTAAGTACATATACATTAGAATTCGAGCAATATCACCTTTCCATTCGTCACCAGGATACCAATTGTTAGCTCCAATTGTATATGATGCTGTGCCAGAACCTGTAGCATACAAACGATTTCCACGAGAGGCATTACGTTGGACATCACAAGCACGAAGCATGTGTGCATCAGCACCGGGTCCGATTTGACCTAAATCGGGCGTTCCCAATGACTGGGCATAAATATGTTCGCGATTCCAGTCACCATTTGTCCCGCTATTCGCATTTTTATCACGGGTGCGGTCATTGGTTACGTCGGCATCACTTCCAGATTCCCAACCATATACCAATAATACATTGGCTGTATTTGTTGGATCTAAATCTACTGCTTTAATGGCGTTCCAAACACCTGGTGTGTAAGTTAATTCATTGGTATGTGTTGTTGTAATTTTAGTAGCTAAGGCATCTTTGAGACTCATTCCGGTTAATGTCCAGTTGAATCCGTTGTAATATGGATTTGCTGGGGCTCCGTTTTGAGCCGACAAAATCCCGATGGCAAAGGTTGCCAATACTGTAAAAATTTTATTCATTCGTTAAGTTTATTTTCGTTCTAATAAGGCCATATAGAAGCCGTCGAATCCTGATTCGTGGGCAAGGACTTTTACATCCTTGACAAAGGTAAAGGATTTCCCAGTTTCAGTGCTTAAAAAATGCTTAATTTGTTCCTGATTTTCAGAAGGTAAGATGGAACAAGTAGCATAGACTAATTTGCCGCCCGGCTTAACCATTTTGGAATAATTTTCCAAAACTTCAGCTTGTACTTTTCGGATGTTATCTAGAAATTCGGGTTGCAATTTCCATTTCGAATCGGGATTGCGTTTTAATACGCCCAATCCACTACAAGGTGCGTCAATCAAGACACGGTCTGCTTTTTCATGAAGTTTTTTGATGACTTTTGTGGAGTCAATCACACGGTAATCAATATTGTGAGCGCCATTTCTACGGGCACGTAATTTGGATTCTTTTAATTTGCTTTCGTACAAATCCATGGCAATGATTTGTCCTTTGTTTTCCATTAGGGATGCTAAATGCAAGGTTTTTCCTCCCGCACCTGCGCAAGCATCTACGACTTTCATTCCAGGTTTGACATCCAATAAAGGTGCAACCAATTGGGATGAACCGTCTTGTACCTCAAACCAACCTTCTTTAAAGACATCGGTTAAGAATACATTGGCACGTTCGGGTAAAATCAACCCGTCAGGTAAATTGGGTATGGGTTCGGTGACAATGTTCAAGTCCATTAATCGGGCTCTCACTTTCTCACGCGTAGTTTTTAAAGTGTTGACGCGAAGCACCACATCAGCCAAGCGATTTTGTGCTGCAATTTCTTTAGTCCAAATTTCTTCACCCAATTCTTGAACTCCAATTTCGTCCATCCAATCCGGAATAGACTCGCGCAGTTTACGCACTTTGGATAATTCGTCAAATCGACCTTTGATTTTTCGTTGCGGGGTATCTTCAAAATATTTCCAATCGGGTAGAGGATAACCACGTAATACGGCCCATACGGCAAACATTCGCCATAGTTTATCCCGATCAAAAGGAGCTTTTACTTCCGCAATTTCTGCATACAATCGTTTCCAACGAACCAGGTCGTAAATCGTCTCTGCTACAAATTTTCGATCGTGACTTCCCCAGCGTTTGTCTTTTTTGAGCGAACGGGCAACCACTTTGTCGGCATATTCGCCTTCATTGAAAATCGCATGAAGGGCATCAATCGTAGTAAAAACTAAATTACGGTGTAATCTCATTGTAAAAAAAGTAAGCCTGCAAATGTAGGGCATTTTTTCATTTTGATAAACAGGAATTTTAAAATACTTCGAAGCGATTTTATTGGATAAAAAAAGCAGTTCAAATCGAACTGCTTTTCCTTATTTTAATTTTTTTCTAATTCACAATTTTGATGGTCCAATCGGCGCATCTCGATTCGTTCGGGCGCATGCAAAACCATTGGGAACTGTTCGACTTTTACCGAACTCGAATCCAAACCAAACCCTTTTTCTTCAGAGAGGGAGTATTTTTTCAAAACGAAATATGAATTCATTACGATGTTTTCAAAGAAGGTTATGTCACTGTCATTAGACAAAAATTTCTCAGATAAGACAAATTTGAAATCTCCGATAATATTGTTTTTATTTAAGGATTCATAACGGCTGGTAATGTCCACTTCACCATTATGAACCATATCTTTAATTACTTCCTTAAACATCAAATTGATTTTTGTCGCTTCACGGAAGCCCAAATAGAAGTCGATACGGTACAAATCATCTTTAATAATCTCGGTAACTTTATATTCTTTACGATAGGGTTCGTTCAATACATTCACATGGATAAACCAGTACATATCGGCACGTTTCGGACGTTTTTGAAGAATGGAGTACATCACTTTTTCTTCAATTTCATCGGTTCGGTTGGAGTTGGTCATGTACACCAAATGAGTCGCATACTTTGGGATGGATAAGTCCAAACTCAATTCAGCCAAAACCTTTTTATAATTGTCAATTTTTACAATTTTGGTGTAGTTTTTACTAATCTTTTTCGCTAAATACCAAGTAGACATGATCCCGATCAAAAGTAAGGCGATGAAAAGCGTAACAAAACCTCCGTCCATGAATTTGACAATGTTAGCAGCTAAGAAACTAAATTCGATGGCTAAATAAGTGATGATTAATGGGGCAATGAAGTACCATTTCACCCTTTTCATGATCAAATAATAGTTTAACAAAATGGTGGTCATAATCATGCACAGAATAATGGCTAATCCATACGCATGTTCCATATTGCTGGATTCTTTGAAGTACAACACGATTCCAACACAACCTAAAAATAGTAACCAGTTGATGGACGGAATGTATAACTGACCTTTTTGATCGGTGGGGAATTTGATGCGAACTTTTGGCCAGAAATTCAAGCGCATCGCCTCATTAATTAAGGTAAACGAACCGCTAATTAATGCTTGTGATGCAATTACAGCCGCTAATGTTGCCACTACGATTCCGATAGGTTGGAACCACTTAGCCATAATTAAATAAAACGGATTCGGGTTCGAACTTCCTAAATCCATCAAGGTTAGTCCTTCATGAGATAGTAAATAGGCTCCTTGTCCGAAGTAATTTAAGATCAACGTAGTTTTGACAAACATCCAACTCACTCGAATGTTTTTACGTCCACAGTGTCCCATGTCCGAATACAAGGCTTCAGCCCCAGTTGTACATAAAAATACAGCTCCTAGAATAAAAAACCCCTGATCGCTAATATCGCTGGTTAAAAGGTGATAGGCATAATAGGGATTTAAAGCTTTAAATACATTTAAATTTTGTGTCATTTGGATAACACCCAAAACGCCCAACATGGTAAACCAAATCAACATCATTGGGGCAAAGAATTTCCCAACCAACTTGGAACCAAACTGTTGTATCGTAAACAATACAAATAAAATACTGATAACAATCGGAATAGTAGGAATATCTGGATTAAAGTTGCGTAATCCTTCAACCGCAGAAGAAACCGATACGGGTGGAGTAATAATACCGTCGGCTAAAAGGGCACTACCGCCAATAATAGCAGGAACGATTAACCACTGAATTTTCGTGCGTTTCACCAAAGCATACAAGGCAAAAATACCGCCTTCACCATGGTTATCTGCTCCCAAGGTCAGGATAACGTACTTTAATGTAGTTTGTAATGTTAGGGTCCAAAAAATACAGGATAGACCTCCTAAAATTAAATCTTGTGATATCGGACTGTCGCCGATAATGGCTTTCATTACATACAATGGGGAAGTACCAATGTCTCCATAGATTATCCCCAGGGTTACCAATAATCCCGCAGCAGAAAGTTTGCCATGGAGATTTTGATGTGAATGCGAACTCATAAAAAAATATTAAAAAAGTGTACAAAGGTATTACTTTTCAATATTCTAAAATAAAAAAGCACCGAAATAATTCGATGCTTATTTTGTGCTATTTTAACGACGACCGCCACCTGATGATCGACCGCCACCACCTCCAGTGTTAGAGGGCGAACTTCCCATAGAACGACCTCCTCCTGATGGAGCTGAATAATCTTGTCGACCACCACCATAACTTTGTGTGGGTTCAACTCGCGGACTTGGTGCCACATAATCTTGTCTTGAGGGTCGCGGACTACTTGTTGTCGAACTTGAATAGTCTTGACGAATAAGTCTAGGTGATTCTGGGGTTACAGAATAATTTTGACGGATAGGTCTCGGACTACTTGTTGTTGAGCTTGAATAGTCTTGACGAATGGGTCTCGGACTACTTGTTGTTGAATTTGTATAGTCTTGACGAATAGGTCGCGGAGATTCTGTTGTAACTGAATAATCTTGGCGAATAGGTCGTGGACTGTTTGTTGTCGAACTAGTATAGTCTTGACGAATGGGTCGCGGAGATTCTGTTGTAACTGAATAATCTTGACGAATAGGTCGCGGACTGTTTGTTGTTGAATTTGTATAGTCTTGACGAATAGGACGAGGTGATTCTGTAGTTGCAGAATAGTCTTGACGAATGGGTCGTGGACTGTTTGTTGACGAACTTGTATAGTCTTGACGGACAGGGCGTGGCGATGCAGCATTTGTCCAATTTCCACGTACGTTTCCGTCGTTTGTAGGACGTACATTATCATTTCCACGAACACTTGAATTTCCACGAGGATTATTGACATCTCTTGTTCCTGCTAAGGCATCGCGCGTATCCGGATAAGCAACATTTCTTGTTGGACGAGTGCGGTCCAATTCATATCGATTGGCTATGCCATGGTTACGGTAGGCAAAAGAGCGATTTGGATATTGACGTTCGTAATAATTGCATCGACGACCATAATAATGATTGTAAGCTACATGACAACGACGATAATTCACATAATTGTAATAGTAATTAAAATTGATGCATAAGCCGATGTGGTGACGGTATCTAAAAATTGGATAGGGATTCCATGCATAATAATAGGTTGGATAATATCCCCAGTACCATGTCGAACAATAAGGACGGTAATAGGGAGTCCAAAAATAGTTATAGATAATAGGTGTACTCACATAAACCGGCTCATAAATATAATTTGGACCATACATATAAACATCACCGACTACTTGAACTTGAACTTGTTTTGTTCTCGGATTAGTTTCCACTTCAACGGTAGCAACATCTTGATATTGGTCTCTGGCGAGCACGGCTTGCAAGACAATAATATGTTGGTTACCTTCAATGGATTCTACCACACGCAGATAATCCACTTGATTATCATTGTTTAAATCCAAATTTGAAATGGGAGTCTTTGGGTCATTTAATCGGCGTTCAAAGTCTTCTAAATCTCGAGAATCGCCAAAAATGGATGCCACAGCTCGTAAATCTAAATTGTCACTTATTTCCGAATTGGTGGCACTTACCGTAGTTCGGTCTTGGGACCAACCCAATGAGCAAAGTCCGCTCATCATTATGCTAAAAAGTAAATTCGCTTTCATAACCGTATCTATTTATGATTTGATTTTGGAAAACCAAACACTGTGCCAAAAAAATCAATAGCTTGTGAATTTTGGTGTTGAATTTCCTATTTTCGTAGAAAAAACAAGGGTTTATGCGAACTATTATTTTTTCAATATTGACGGTTATCGTATTTCAATCGTGTAGTTCAACCCAAAATAGGGTGCAATCCGTACAAAAAGAAGTTGTACTCAATGACACCATAAGTATTCGGGCATTAGTAGTATCCAAAAAGCAGCTTTGGTATGCCGGAAGTCAGTCCAAAGCGGGAACACTATTTTTGGATACCAAAGTACACAAACAAGTACACTTGCCTACCCCAAAAAAAGTTGAATTTCGATCGTTAGCCTATAATAATTACGATGTATTTTTTCTTTCGATTGGTAACCCTGCCCAATTGTTTGCCGGTACGGATCAATTGCATCATCTTCACGAAGTCTACAACGAGTACCATGAAAAAGTTTTTTACGATGCCATCGCTTTTAGTGATAACCAACACGGAATTGCTATTGGTGACCCAACGGATAAAGCGTTAGCTGTGCTTTTAACCTCAGATGGCGGTAAAAATTGGCACCGAATTCCCGAAAGCGATGCACCCTTACTTGCCGAAGGTGAAGCAGCCTTTGCGGCAAGTAATACCAATATTATTACCCAAAAAAATACCATTTGGGTAATTACCGGAGGAAAGAAATCGCGAATTTGGAAATCCGTTGATTACGGAAATCATTGGCAATGTATCGAGATTCCTATAAAACAAGGTGGAGAAATGACCGGAGCCTTCAGTGCGGCTTTCTATAATTCTAAAATTGGAGTGGCAGCTGGCGGTGATTATAGTCAGCAAAATTCTAAAGACAGCAATCTTGTACTAACCTTGGATGGAGGAATTACTTGGAAAAAAATAACGTATGCTGAAGGGCCTGGCTATATTTCTTGTATACAATTTGTTCCGGGAAGTCAAGGGAAAGAACTGGTAACTACTGGTGCTGGTGGGACATACTATTCGGCCGATCAAGGCGCACATTGGATACAACTGGATGCAGATGCTACATTTTATACCTTGCGATTTTTAGATAAGAGTACCTATTTTGCTGCGGGCAAAAATAAAATAATGAAGTTTACATTAGTAAGAGGAAAATGAAAAAAGCAGTTTATCTAGGACAAACTGCTCTCATATTGTAACGAGTAATCGTTACGGGTTTCACACTCTCATGTTTAATTTCTTGCACGACGGTCGCGCAATTGTTCGACCAATTTACGGTTAAATTCTTCTTCAGCACGTTTTAGCTTTAAAATTTTTACCGCAGGGAGCACATTTTTTAAATCGGCAACAAATTTTTTACGCAATTTATAGAGTTCGTCTTCGGTGCTTTCCATTTGATTTAATGCGGCTTGCGCTTCTTTTTCACTCATTTTATCCAATTGATCATCGTCTTGACGATCCATGTAGGATTTTACTTTTTGTTTTCGAATTTCAGCTTGCTTTTCTTCAAAAGCATTGTAGATGGGCCAAAATTTTGCGGCTTCATCTGGTGTCAAATTGAGTTCTTGCGTAATAAAGGCTACCTTTTGCGATTTCACTTGTTCTTTTTTCTCTTTGATACGTTCCTTTAAACGTGCACCGGGTTGAGCTTGCACTTGAAATATAGCGAAGAACAATAATAGTAAAGTCGTGTAAATCGTTTTGTTTGTGTTTGTTTTCATAAGTATTCTCAAATTTATTCGGTAATGTATTGTTCTAAATCACCATTTTCAATTAAAACTTCTTCTAATATTTTTGCTTCTGTAGTGTTTTGATGTAAACTATCCAAAGCCGTTGTATTGAGGTAATCGATGTAGGCCTCATCCATTAAATCCGTATGTTCTGCCACATAGGATTCCACGGCTGCCCAATGCGCTTCTTCATCATTTTGTACTTGTATTTTCCAATAAAATCCAATTCCCAATCCTATTACAAGAATGGCAGCAATCGACATCAGGGGTTTTTTATACCGATCCCATAAAGAAATAGGAACGGGTGTGTCATCTATTAGATTCAATAGGTTCTGAGCATTGGCATCAAAAAAGCCCTCTGGGACAGTAAACCCCGATTTGATTTTGTTTTGCTCGTCTATTTGAAATGGTTTCATACTACTTTGACTTTATCCTTTTTATAAGGTTTAATGGGTATTAATATAATCTTCAATTTTTTTTACAGCATGGTGATAAGATGCTTTCAATGCGCCCACCGAAGTGCCGAGTATTTCCGATATTTCTTCGTACTTCAACTCTTGAAAGTATTTCATTTTAAATACCAATTGTTGCTTTTCGGGTAGCGTAGCAATCGCTTTTTGCAATTGAATTTGAAAAGCATCCCCCTCAAAATACACATCACTTTCCAATTGTTGAATTGCTTTTTCCTGAAATTCTGCAGATGTAAAACCTTGTCGTTTTGCTTTTTGATTCAGATGCGTAATCGCTTCATTGGTAGCAATGCGGTACATCCAAGAAAAAAGTTTGCTTTCTCCTTTGAAATCTTTCAAATATTGAAAAACCTTGACAAAGGTATTTTGCAATACATCATCCGCATCATCATGATTTAAAACAATATTTCGAATGTGATGGTACAGCGGTTTTTGATACGTATGCAAAAGCACCCCAAACGCTTGTTGTTGCGTTTTTGGATCTAGCAATTCCCGTATGAATGCTTTTTCATCTTTCAAAATGCCGTATTTGTATATAAGATGGGAAAAAACGAAAAAGGTTTAATCGTTTTTATTCTACTACCGGAGGTTTAGGTACTTGGGTTCGACTCGTATCCGAAATAATAGGTGCTGCTACTCGTGCATTGGTGGGTTGCACCGGAATATAAATTTCCGTCACCCATTCCGACGGATGCGGTGTATCTTCCATGCTTTTTTGGTAGACTTCAGTAATGTTTAAATGCGTGAGGCGCAACCATTTTTTTTGATTGATAAAATGCAATCCTTTCTTCCAAGCCTGTTGGCTGTGGGAATAATCTCCTTTGAGTGTTGTTTTCAACGCTTTAAACGGAGGATAAACCATAAAAGTAATGTCACTTCCTTCTTCGATACGAATGCTGTCCCGAACCGGCATACAAACCGAAAGTGCGACTTGATGGGTGGCTCGATCGTATTGGTGGTATACAATAAAAGGTTTGCCGTTACGTGTGATTTTATTTTTATCAAAAAAATACTGCATGCGCGGAAGCAAGGTCTTGATCGTGCGAGTAACATCATTATCAGAACAACGTGCATATTGCTTTAAGCACATAATTCGTGGTCGATCCACCGCTTTATCCACTTTAATTGAATAAGTATTAATTTCTTTTTGAATGGCGTTTTTTAAATTGAGTAAAGTGCGGTCATATACATTTCCCATTGTCGATTGAACGCCACCTTTGAAAAAAGCTTTGGCTTTGGAATTGAAATCCAACTTACCTTTGATTGTATAGGTGATTTTTGTTCCTCCTGCCGAGTCTTTAAACTGCCATTGAAAAGTGGTAATTCGACCGTCTTCATTCATTTCATTGAAGAGGTATTTTTGATCAACCGCGTTTTTGGTTAAAAGTGTTCCTTCGCGATTGCCTGACCATTTTGCAGTTGCTCCTTTACCTGCGGCGTTTCCGGGGTAAGTGTAGTTGACCCCTGAGTCGTCAAGAATCCATGAGGCAAAGGTTTCCCAATTACGGATGTTATCCACATAATCAAAAACAACTTGTCTCGGATTTTTAATGAAGATACTACGGGTTACAGAATAGGTCGGTTTTTGGGTAGCAACAAATACAGCCGTACCAAAAGCAAAAAGCACCAAAAGGAGTAAAAGGTATTGTAAAATCTTCATTTTAGGAGCATTCGCTGTAAAAGTAAGAAAATAACCGAACGATTATCAATGTTTCGTCACAAATTTTATGACAAAAAGAAACAAGACAAAAGCAAAAAACGCTAATAAAATTTTATAATTTCCTTTGTAAAATAATTGATGTAATGCTTTATCTTTTCGGTAAGCAATTACCATTGCCGTTACAAATGCTATAATGAAAATGACCGCAAAAATAAGTTGACCTTTAGTAAACATGGGTTTTCAATAGTTTTTAACAAAGGTAGCGAAACATCACGATTCTTTGTATTTTCGAGTACAAATTTAAAGGTATGCAAAAACAATTAAACGCAGTTAAAGAATTTCATACTGCATTTGGACTAGGGGTGAGTGAGTCTCCAAAAGCCGACTTAGGGGCGCAAACCAATTTACTTCGGTTTAATTTGATGAAAGAAGAAAATGAAGAGTATTTAGAAGCTGTTCAAAATAATGATTTGATCGAAATCGCCGATGCTTTAGGGGATATGCTTTATATTTTATGTGGCACCATTCTCGAACACGGATTGCAACACAAGATTGAAGCGGTTTTTGACGAAATTCAACGCAGCAACATGAGTAAATTGGGTGAAGATGGAAAACCTATTTACCGCGAAGACGGAAAGGTAATGAAAGGCCCCAATTATTTTAAACCTGATTTTGATTCCATTTTAAAGTAATATTTTCAACAATTTTGCATTTGCCAGTATACATCATTTTTTTTATAGTCCTTTTTATTGGGATACGCCTCAATTATGTTCACCGTGGCTATCAACGGTATAAAAAGACGTCTAATTTTTCATTTCTTCGAAACGAATTAATTTACACGGCTATTTATTTAGGTCTTATATATGGCTTCATCATTTTTGTACAATCGGATGGACTGCATTTCTAAATTCAAATTAGGATTCCTAATTGTATTGGGACTTTCAATGGGCTGTAAACAAGAAGCGCATGAGCCTGTTCGTTCCCAAAAAAAAGTGTGGTTTAAAGCCTTGCATCAATCTGGGGATTTGGTGGAATACCGCCATGAATTAACCCTATACACCGACAGTACATTTGTTTATGATTCCAAAGAAAAAGATCATGGACATTCCAAATATGAAAAATTTGAAGGCATAGCTTTTATTCAAAACGATACCCTACATTTCAGTCGGAACGATATGAATGGCGCCGGTAGTAAAGCGGTTTTGAAAAACGGAATGCTGGAGTTTGCCAACGGGACTAATAGCTTTCGATTGGAAGTTGTCGAAAATCATACGCCTTTGAAATCGGTTATTAATCTCCGTAATCACCCGGATTATGCGCTTTTTACGTATTATCCCAGTAAAAAAAGAGACCGCAATACACCCTATGATTTGAGCCCGGCCGAATTTGAAAAAGTTCGAGAGCTCATCCATTGTGTTTTTGAAGAGCAAAAAGCAAATCTCAAATCCAATCAAGACTACATCAAGCAATTGATTCCGTATCGTAACAAAAAAGGAGAATTGGAAGTTAGAGTCAATATGTTCTGCAATGACAAACTAGATCCCAACGGTTTCAAGTACCGCACCATTCTTATGAATGATGGTGGGAAATGCAATGTCACGTTTGTGGTCATTTTTAAATCCAATTATTATGTGGATTTTTCGGTAGCCGGTGAGGCTTAAGAGCATTGAAATTACACGTTTAGATTTTCTGCCAAGAACTTTTGAGCCTCTTGTTGACCTTTTTCATCCCAAACAATATGTTCGATATGGTGGGTAATGCCATCTTGCGTGTGTATTGTTATGGCATCCTCTTCGATTTCAAAATGAGTAATGCTTCCATGGGGAAGTGTATTTGAAAATTTTTCGCCCAAAATCAATAAACCATCGTTTTCCCAGCGCAGTTCTGTTGCCGCTGGTTTTTCAAACGCCTGTGTAATAAGAACAAGACTGAAAAAGACCGTGATGGTTTCAACATGATAGGTGTTGTCAAAAAATAAGCGTCCAAATCCTGTAAAAAATAACAAGGCCACACCCGCCACCAAACTCAACGATATAACTGAATGATGCGTTTGTCGTTGAATGGGTAACGTATTGGGTTTTGGTTTTTCAGGAAATAAAATGGGGGCCATGAATGTCGCAACACTAAACAATAAGCTTAGCACATAACTCGCAGAAAATAGAAAAGTAATTCCGTAGTAATAGCCACAAAAAAGAACGATTCCTTGTAGTAAAAAGGCTCCAGTTTTAATATAATACGTGATTGGGTAATGCATATTTCTTTGGTGTTATTCTAAAATTCGCTGCACAAATACACTATGCAACCAACGGTTAAATTTAAATCCTGTCTCCTGTAATATGCCTTTAACTTCAAATCCCATGCGTTGGTGAAAAGCTATACTGCCTTCGTTTTCAGCATCAATGACACCAATTAATGTATGGATGTTTTGTTTTTTGGCCGATGTTATTAATTCGTCCAAAAGTAATTTTCCAATGCCTTTTCCTTGCCAGTCGGGATGCGCATAGACCGAATGTTCCACTGTAAATTTATAGGCTTCCCGAAACCGAAATTCGCTATAATACCCAAAACCCACCACTTGTGAATCACAAACTGCTACAAAAATGGGAAACCCTTTGTCTAATTTATCTTGAAAAATTGCCGTTTGTTGCTCCAAGGTACGCACCGTATAATCATACAAGGCTGTGGAATGGAGAATGTTATGATTGATTATCTCCAAAATAGGAGGTAAGTCGGTTATACTATAAGGTCGAATCGAAATTTCCATGTTCAAAAATACAAATAAATCAGGTGTTTTTACGTAGTGTTGTTTTGACGCTAGGTCGTAATTTCGTCCCGTATGAAACCACTAGACACACTGATAGCTTGGATCATGCCAAAGGCGATACTTTGGGTATCAATTTTGTTGGAGGGGCAGTATCTGGGACCGGCTTTACTGACTTTTGGCTTGGTTCTAGTACTCTCTCTAAGTTATTACGCATGGAAAAAATGCGACGGGACACATGCCGAACGTTGCCGAATCTTGTCACGTTTATTTTATGTACTCCTTCTTCTAATCATTTGTCATTGGTTTTTTTCGGATATTACCCGCTAAGTTATCCTTATTAATATTTTCAAAAAATAGTTTTCGTTCGAAGTGGGCTTCGTACCTTTGTACTCCATTAGTAATACACATGGTCTATCCTAAAATTCCTTTGGCCCAGTCGGTTATTGAACTATTCCGACACAAAGGCATTCAACATATCGTGATTTCTCCAGGTTCGCGTAATGCGCCGTTAACCATCGGGTTTGCACAGCATCCCGATTTCCATTGTTACAGCATTGCAGACGAACGCTCTGCGGCTTTTTTTGCTTTGGGACTCGCGCAACAACTACGCAAACCAGTCGCAGTCGTTTGTACATCCGGTTCGGCGGTATTGAATTATTATCCCGCTGTGGCAGAAGCTTTTTACAGTCAGATTCCATTAATTGTTGTCTCAGCCGACCGACCTTTAGCAAAAATTGATATCGGCGACGGGCAAACCATTCGGCAACAAAATGTTTTGGCCAATCATACCGTATTCAATGCCAATTTAACCGAGGATGCTAACGCTGAAAACGACTTGTTAATTCACGAAGCCATTGAATTGGCTATTCGTCAAAAAGGTCCGGTGCATATAAACGTACCCTTCGAAGAACCTTTGTATGAAACCGTCAATGAGTTATCTGTTGAGGTGCAAATCATTTCTTCTGCAGTAAAAGATACCGTGGTAAACGAACCTTTTGCGGATTTGGCCCAAATTTGGAACGCCGCTACCAAGAAATTAGTACTTGTTGGCGTAAACGATCCCCATCAACTGGACCAAGAAATTGTAAATCGTTTGGCCCAAGATCCATCAGTGGTGGTGATGATTGAAACTACGTCCAACTTGCACCATCCGGATCTAATCAATACCATTGATACCATCATCACTCCCTTTACGGAAGCCGACTTTAAAGCCTTTCAACCGGATATATTGATTACGTTTGGCGGCATGATTGTGTCCAAACGCATCAAAGCGTTTTTGCGAAAATACCAACCCCAACACCATTGGCATATTGATCCGCTTCGGGCCTACGATACATTTGGCTGTTTGTCCTATCATGGAAAAGTACATCCCAATACTTGGTTTCAATCGTTTTTCAATTTTACGACGACAATTGAAAGTTCGTACCGCCAACAAGCATTGACGATTCGCGAACACCGTCGTGAAAAGACAACGGCTTATTTAGCATCCATTCCCTTTTGTGATTTTAAAGTATTTGAAAAGGTATTACCCGCCTTACCCGAACACTCGCAATTGCAAATCAGTAACAGTTCGGCCATTCGCTATGCACAACTCTTTGATATTGATCCCAGTATCGAAGTGTATTGTAATCGCGGAACCAGCGGTATCGACGGAAGTACATCAACTGCTATTGGTGCAGCTGTCGCAAGCGGGAAACCCACCACTTTAATCACCGGCGATATCAGTTTTTTATACGATAGTAACGCACTTTGGAACGCCTACATCCCCAAAAATTTCACTATTATTTTGTTAAATAATGGCGGTGGCGGCATCTTTCGTATTTTGCCCGGCCACGAGGAAACACCAGTATTCAATACCTTTTTTGAAACCTCACATTGCTTTACGACCCAACATTTGGCCGCGATGTACGGATTCGAATACCATACCGCTTCAAATGAAGAAAGTTTAGAAGCAGCACTAAAAACTGTATTCACAAATTCAGCACAACCCCAATTGTTGGAAGTTTTTACACCAACACTCGAAAACGATCATTATTTACTTCAATTTTTTAAATCACTGGTTTAAAAGTAATAACCATACCTCATGAACATCGGAAAGACCAATACCCTAACCATTGCCCGCGAAACCACAGTGGGACTATTTTTAACTGACGGAACTACAGACGTTTTATTGCCGCGAAAATACATGCCCAAAGTGTATGAAGTAGGGGAGGAAATCGACGTGTTTCTCTATCTGGACCACGAAGAACGTCCTGTTGCGACTACCTTGCGGCCGTACGTGCAGTTAAACGAATTTGCCCACTTGAAGGTCAATTACATGAACGAATACGGGGCATTTTTGGATTGGGGATTGGAAAAAGATTTGTTTGTCCCTTTTCGGGAACAAGCCCAACGGATGGAAACCGGGAAACGCTATTTGGTCTATGTTTTTTTAGATGAAAAAACCAACCGACTCGTGTCTTCCAGTCGCATTCACCGCTTTATTCAAGAGGAAAATGTTACGCTCGAACCCGGTCAGGAAGTCAAAGTCATGATTACCCATTTTTCGGATGCAGGTGTCAATGTGATCATCGAACATCAATTTCGCGGACTTGCGTTTCAAAATCAAGTGTTTGATGAAACCTTGAAATTTGGGAAAACTTACAAAGCCTATGTGAAACAAGTGCGCCCCGATGGAAAGGTCGACATTTCATTTCAAAAACAAGGTTTGGAACAAATTGATGCCGCAGTGCAGAAAATTTTAGCCGAACTCAATGCCAATCGCGGCTTTTTGGGTTTGCACGACAATTCGCATCCCGAAGACATTAAAACAGTCCTGAAGATGAGTAAAAAGACGTTTAAAAAAGCGGTGGGCCAACTCTACAAAGACCGACGTATCGATATCCGAGAGAACGGAATTTATTTGAAATAAAGAAGAGACATAAGGGGTTCACATGGAATCCCTTTTTTTTTTTTTTTCAAGATTTTTAGTTGTTTTATTTTAGGTAAAAGGAGCACAAGCTAGTGCCCCGCTCTCATTTCCTCCCGCTATCCGCTTTATCCCTTCACTGCGTTACGGGGATACCGCTCCTATCGGGGCTAAAAAACACGATTTTATTTTCAATCGTATTTTAACTTCATTTTAAATTGAAATTAAAAAAATAAACTTACATTTGTATATACAAATATTGCAGTATGCAACGCAAACAATTTATCAAATTAGCCGCAGGAGGAGTAGTTATGTCAGCATTAGGTCCGTTATACAGTTGGTCAAAAGATTTTAAAGAGAATGGGGTAGTGATGCCCGTATTATTTATTGGCCACGGTTCGCCCATGAACGGCATTGAAGACAATGATTTTTCTAAAAGTTGGGCCGCCATGGGCCAAAGTATTCCCAGACCCACAGCTGTACTCGTGGTATCGGCACATTGGTTAACCCGCGGCACGCACATTACGGCTATGGAACAACCCAAAACCATACACGACTTTGGTGGCTTTCCCGACGAATTGTTTCGGGTGCAATATCCCGCACCGGGTTCCCCTGAACTCGCTATAGAAACACAGAAAATAATTACTTCAGTTCCGGTCGAATTGGATCACGAATGGGGTTTAGATCATGGCACTTGGACCGTGGTACGCCATATTTACCCCAAAGCGGATATTCCGGTGTTGCAATTAAGTATCGATTACAGTAAGTCGCCGCAATTCCATTATGATTTAGCCAAAGAATTGAGTGCTTTACGCAAAAAAGGAGTATTGATTATCGGTAGTGGAAATATGGTACACAATTTAGGAAAAGTCGCTTGGGATAAGTTAAACGAACCCGAATACGGTTACGATTGGGCTTTGGAAATCAACCAAACGTTTAAAGATAAAATTGTAGGGAAAGACCACAAGTCCTTGATTGAGTATCAAAAATTAGGTTCCGCCGCACTGTTGGCCATTCCAACTCCCGATCATTACTATCCCTTATTGTACACGTTGGGTTTACAAACTGAAAAAGATACGATTCAATTCTTCAACGATAGAGCAGTAGGCGGTTCATTGACGATGACTTCCGTAAAAATTGGCTAGTTAATCGTTTAGTTAACCTCAATTTCGGGATTCATTTTTTGTAGTGTAGCCAGAAATTCATCTGCATTTTTTGGCGAAATAAAAATGTCGTCAAATTGATTGTAAGTGATAATAAATCCCTTGACATCCAAAGCGGGTTTCAACGTAACGGGAACGAAAAGTCCGGAATGCTTGCGAATCTTTTTGATGTGATCAATCGCTATTTTACCACGAATGGGTCCGGAACGATACAACAAAACATTATTACGAAGTACATAGCGCGTATCCAACAAAACCCAAAGTATAAACAACGTTACTAATCCCATTACTATTCCAGCAGGCCAGGTAAGCGTGTTTTCGCGATAAGCGTTGATAAGTAAGAAGGTCATTCCTACAACCAATCCCCAAAGGATAAGTGTAGTGAAGCGATTTTGTGAAGAGAAATAACGGTTCATGGTAACTAATGTAGGTTAGTAACAAAAATTTGGTGGGTATAAATGTAGACAATTACTTTGAATTCGCCAATGAAAATTGGCGAACAAATGGGGCGTATTTTTGCAGCTTTTTGAACATATCAAAGTCAAAACAAAAAGAATTTATTGTATTCTAAAGTTAATAAACACTGTATTATTGTGAAAAAATAGGTTCGACATTCTGCGGATATGGCCTAAATTTACACTACTTTAGAATTTATTCTTATCGATTAATAACTTACTTATAAACTACTAAAAATGAGCGAAATCAATTGGAAAACCGTTCGTGAATTCGAAGATATCACTTATAAAAAATGCAACGGCGTGGCCCGAATCGCGTTTAATCGCCCCGATGTGCGTAATGCGTTCCGACCCAAAACGACCTCCGAATTGTTGATGGCGTTTCACGATGCCCAAGAAGATACGTCGATTGGTGTGGTGCTGTTGTCTGCGGAAGGTCCGTCTTCCAAAGACGGGGTTTGGTCCTTTTGTTCAGGAGGCGATCAAAAAGCTCGCGGACATCAAGGTTATGTGGGCGATGACGGATACCACAGATTGAATATTTTGGATGTGCAACGCCTCATTCGTTTCATGCCCAAAGCGGTAATTGCCGTTGTTCCCGGATGGGCCGTAGGTGGCGGACATAGTCTCCATGTTGTTTGTGATTTGACATTAGCCAGTAAAGAACACGCCATTTTTAAACAGACCGATGCCGATGTTACTAGTTTTGACGGTGGTTACGGTTCGGCTTATTTAGCCAAAATGGTCGGACAGAAAAAAGCCCGTGAAATTTTCTTCTTAGGTCGCAATTATTCTGCGCAAGAAGCATTTGAAATGGGTATGGTGAATGAGGTTGTACCTCATGACGAATTGGAAAGTACGGCTTACCAGTGGGCGCAAGAGATTTTAGCCAAATCACCAACTTCCATCAAAATGTTGAAATTTGCCATGAACCTTACTGACGATGGTATGGTTGGCCAACAAGTATTTGCCGGGGAAGCCACGCGATTAGCGTATATGACCGACGAAGCCAAAGAAGGTCGTGATGCCTTCTTGGAAAAACGCAAACCGAATTTTGATAAAAAGTGGTTGCCGTAAGCGTGACTAGTTACTAGTGATTCGTTGTCATTCTAAGGATTTTAATAGCAATTAACCCGAAAAGCCAAACATCATCTTTCCTATGGAAAATTTTACCAATAACGAACTCAATATTGTCGACTTACCCCAATTTGAATCGGTTACATTACAACGATTACAGACAAAATACCGCCGTGTCTTGGCGGTGAATATTGGCGTTGTGCTTTTAATCGAACTCATTATTTTACTCATTCTTACGCTCAAACCCGAAGAACTGTCTACTAAGGATGTACTCTTCTTTTGGTTAGGTGGAGGAATTATTGGCTTCTGTGTTGTATGGCTTACGTTATTGGGTTTTCGAAAAAAGGGCTACGCCTTTCGGGAACACGATTTGATTTTCCAATACGGCGTGATTGCGACCAACACGAAAATCATACCCTACAACCGGGTGCAACATGTGGCCTTGCATGAAGGATTGATTTCACGCTACTTAGGGTTGGCTCAGGTCGAAATCTACACGGCGGGTGTGCAAGGGGGGGATATTAAAATTCCGGGGTTATTGAAAGACGATGCCGAGCGAATCAAACAATTGTTGATGGGTAAAATTCAAAAAGAATTGTAATGGCAGTCAATTTTCACGAGCCCCAAAGACAATCCAAAATAGGAGTTCTCGTCCTGTTTTTGGATACCTTGTATAAGATACTCCGCGGATTTGCGCCGCTGCTTTTGGTTGTATTTATCAATGGTGGCAAAATCAGTATGTTTTTATTATTCATGGGGTTAGTGGGAACCTTTTTAATTGTGAGTTGTGTGGCTTATTTGCGGTACACCAACTTTACCTTTCATATCGATCCCAATACCGATGAATTTATTGTATACGACGGTATTTTATCCAAAACCAAAACGGTCGTTCAACTGCAAAAAATTCAGCAGGTGAACATCACTCAAAATCTTATCCAACGTATTATTCGGGTTTATGGGGTGCAAGTGGATACTGCGGGGTCGGATAAACACGAGTCGGAGATCAAAGCGATTTCTCACGAATTGGCCTTGGAACTGAAAGCCAAATTGTTGGATGCACACAAAGTGGCGACCGTATCTTCAACTACAGAAGTGGATGAACCGAATTCAGAGATAAAGCCGTCTACTTTTCTAAAAATCAATTTAATAAGTTTGTTTAAAGTTGGGATTACGTCCAATTATATCAAAAGTGTGGGATTGATTCTAACCTTCTTTTTTTCTGTTTGGGGAAAATTGCACGAAATTGGAAAAGAAGAATGGTTGGAAGATAAAATCAGTGAACAAGATTGGATGGTAAATTCCATCGCTTATTCCATTTTATTCGGATTCTTGGTGCTTTTTACAGTGGTTTTTTTAATGAATGTGGTACGAACAGTCATTCGTTATTTTAACTATACCATGACAGAACAAAAAGGGTCACTACTGATCTCTTTTGGTTTAATCAATACAAAAAATACAATACTCAGACCCTCACGCGTTCAGTTTGTTACCTTTTCTCAAAATTATTTTCAGAAGAAACTGGATGTGCTCGAATTGAAAATTAAACAAGCGGTAACCGACGAAAAGAACCATCACAAAGACCGCATTGAAGTACCCGGTTGTAATCAACATGAAAAGAAAGCAATTTTGAAATTGATCTACGGGAAACAACCCGAACAAGGCATGCTACTGAAATCCAATTGGCGCCGGTTGGTTTTTGCCCTTTTCTTGACCATCGTTATTCCACTTTGTATTCTTATTCCGATTGTGAATAATTCCCCCGAATTGCAAGTGTCGGAAGTCTATGGTGTCATTATGGGCTATGTTTTGTTGATGGCGACTTATCAATTTTTTGCTTACAAAACCTACCGATTTTTTGTAGGTGAAAACTACATCATGCGTCAAACCGGAGCGTGGGATATCGCGCATGATATTTTGGAAACCGATAAAATTCAAGCCATTACAACTTCACAATTGTTTTGGCACAAATCCCTGAATATTGGCTCGGTAACTTTACATACCGCAGCTGGAAATATCAGTTTTTATTTAGCTAACTTTGAAACACTAAAACACTATGTGAACGGATGGCTTTATCAAGTAGAAAGTCACGATCACAATTGGATGTAATTTAAAATAAAACACTATGAAACAATGGATTGAAGCCGCTCGTGTCCGAACCTTACCACTTTCTGTATCGGGAATTTTGGTAGGAAGTTTTTTTGCTATGTCCCAATCCCGTTTTAATTGGAAAATTGTTATTTTGGCTTTGTCCACGACTATCGGACTCCAAGTGTTGTCCAATTTTGCCAACGATTACGGCGACGGCGTAAAAGGTACAGATAATGACGATCGTGTTGGACCACAACGTGCTATTCAATCGGGTGCCATTACACCAGGTGCTATGCGGTATGCCATTTTTGTAACCGCATTTTTAACGTTGGTATCGGCCATGTTACTGATCTACAAAGCCTTTGGTGTTTCCAACTTTCTGTATTCCATGATTTATTTTGTACTCGGAATACTAGCCATCGCTTCTGCTATACGTTATACCGTGGGTAAAAATCCTTACGGTTATCGGGGATTAGGAGATGTTTTTGTTTTCATATTCTTTGGATGGGTCAGTACAGTAGGAATTTCTTTTATGATTTTAAAAGAATTAGATCCCGTACTATTTCTTCCCGCAACAGCCATCGGTTTTTTAAGTGTAGCCGTGCTGAATTTAAACAATATGCGGGACGAAGAATCGGATAGAAAAGTAGGTAAAAACACGTTGATTGTTAAAAATGGCGGTGCTTGGGGTAAAAAGTACCATTATTTCTTAATTGTAACGGCCATTGTGTTGTTTCTAGTTTTTGCTTACATTTTTGACATGAACTACGACTCCAATCCTGAGCATTTCAATATTGATAATTACTTTTATATGGTGTTTTATTTGCCTTTAATCCTGCATTTAAAACGAGTAAAAGCCAATACAGAACCCCGATTATTGGATCCGGAATTGAAAAAAGTAGCCTTGAGTACGTTTTTCATTTCGTTGGTAATGGCGTTGCAATTGATTTTCTTCTTTTCAGATGAAACGCTTTATCTTTTGAGTTCATTATTTTCAAACTAAACACTCTAAAAACAATTATATGAAAATTACATTCTATGGACATGCTTGTCTATCCCTAGAAACAGGAGGAAAAACCATTTTAGTTGATCCTTTTATTTCTGGGAATCCTAATGCCGCTCATTTGGATATTAATTCCTTTAAAGCGGATTATATTTTGCTAACCCATGCCCATCAGGATCATATTTTAGATGCTGAAGCGATTGCTAAAAATACAGGCGCTACCATCGTTTCCAATTATGAAATTGCATCCCATTACGGTGCTAAAGGAATTGCTTATCATCCTATGAATCATGGAGGAAGCTGGAAGTTTGATTTCGGTACGGTGAAATATGTAAATGCGCTGCATACTAGTTCCTTTCCTGACGGGAGTTATGGAGGTCAACCCGGCGGATTTGTGATTGAAGCCGATAAAAATGTGTACATCGCTGGCGACACGGCGCTGACCATGGATATGAAACTCATCCCAATGCGAACAGCACTTGATTTAGCCGTTTTGCCCATTGGAAGTAACTTTACCATGGATGTTGAAGATGCCGTAATTGCTGCCGATTTTCTTGCATGTAACCGCATTTTAGGCTATCACTACGATACCTTTGGATACATTGAAATAGACCATGCCGCAGCAAAAAATACATTTGCCAAAGCAGGAAAAGAGTTACTGTTATTAGACATTGCTCAAAGTATAGACGTTTAATGGCCTAATTATTGCCCGTTTAAAGTCCCATTTAAAAGGGACTTTTTTATGAGATTAACAATGAAAAAAAATGCTTATTTGTGGTTTGCTGTTATACTAGTAACGCCACTTTTTGCCCAAACTAAGAAATCCGGGTATTGGGATACCATGCGCACCACAACGGAAACGATTGAATTGCGTGCGGGTGAAAAAAAGATAATCAAAACCAATGCTTTACCCGAAGGGACAACCGAATTGGTGTACCGCATCACGTTGTTGGACGACAATCAAAAATTGTCCGGGAGTTTGGTCTCTGTATTAAAAGCCATTCCTGATCCCACGGGAATTTCACAAGGCGCAGCAGGTGCCGTGTTTTTGGCGTCTACAATCAGTGGGGATGATAAAGCTACATTTGCCATATTTTCTTCAGAAAGTGAGGCAAATTCATACTTAACAACGGGAAAAACAACGACAGCTTGTTATGTGCAAAATACGCCCGTCAATAAAGAAGCCCGATTGTTAGCTTCGGATCATTTGTGTGTGAAAAATCCACAATCGGCTTTGTGGTTCGGATTCCAAAGCGACAATTGGTTGATGAAGCAAAAGATTGTTTTAGAAGTGGTGCCGTGGGTAGATAGTCAAGCGAGTACAGGATGGACCGATATTGCCCGTAAAGAAATTGTAGAATTGGGCAAAAAGCGAGGTGTATATGCTTTGTTAGCCAAAAAAGAAGCTTACCTTGTTGCTTTAACGAAGAATGTGATGGGAGTAACGACGTATCCCAATTACAAAAAAATAAGCGAAATTGAACGTAATCAATTGGTTGAAACGGCTGAAAAAGCAGCTTTGAAAGAAACAGGGGAAAGCAATTTGAGAAGTCAGTTTATTGCCAAAAGAGCCATGGCCGATTTCCAAAAAGGGAAAACCGAATTGGGTATGGGCGCTTTACAAGCCGAAATTAATGCAGGTGCTACCGATGCGGTTTTGTTTGCTTCGCTCATTCATTGTTATCTTCAAACTCGTCAATTTGCCAAAGCGGAAATCTGTTTGAAGGATGCTTTAAAATTCAACCCGGATGATCTTCAACTAAAATTGGAAGAAGCACATGTTTATTTATTTACGGATAAAGTGGGTGAGGCTAAAATAGTATATAAAAAATACATTGATCAAAATCTTCCCACTGGAAAATCTTGGAAAGCACAAGTATTAGCTGACTTGCAACTTTTTGAAAAATCGGGCTTGCCCAATGGTAATTTTAAAAAAATAAGACACATCGTTGACTAATGGAAGCAAATTTTGTTCGTTACCTCATGAATTTTAATGTACCCGTGGGCACGTCACGCGGGGAAATGGAAGTGCGCGAAACATGGTTTTTATTTATTAAAGAAAACGGGCGTCTCGGTATGGGGGAGTGTGGCATGTTAAAAGGTCTGAGTTGCGATGATCGTCCCGAATTTCTTGAAAAATTACAATGGGTTTGCGACCATATTGAAATGGGAGAAACCGCATTGTATGAGGCCATGCGTGAATATCCTTCGATTCAATTTGGTATTGAACAAGCTTTTTTATCATTTTACAGTCCGCACCCGGGCCTTTTGTTCCCATCAGCATTTACAGCAGGAAAAGAATCCATCCCCATCAATGGTTTATTATGGATGGGAAAACCCACGTTTATTCGCAAACAATTTGATGAAAAAGTAACACATTTTCCCTGTGTAAAAATGAAAGTTGGCGCCTTGAATTTTCAATCGGAGTTGGATTTGTTAACGGAGTTCCGGGCGCAATATCCACCCGACCAACTGGAAATTCGTTTGGATGCGAATGGTGCTTTTACTCCTGAAAACGTGGAAGAACGGTTGGCCCAATTGGCCGAATTTTCGATTCATAGTATCGAACAGCCCATCCGACCCAAGCAATTTGATTTAATGCGTGATTTGTGTCAAATGAGTCCGATTCCCATTGCTTTGGATGAAGAATTGATTGGAATATTTGATCGGGAAGACAAAGAAAAATTGCTGGATACCATCCAACCCCAATACATCATCTTAAAACCTAGTTTTGTAGGCGGTTTTCGAGGTAGCCAAGAATGGATAGATCTTGCCAATGAACGAAACATTGGATGGTGGATTACATCTGCGCTTGAAAGTAATGTAGGCTTGAATGCTATTGCACAATGGACCTATACCTTAGGGAGTTCGATGGCCCAAGGGTTAGGAACAGGTAGTTTGTATCTGAATAATTTTCAATCCCCATTAACCATCAAAGAAGGTCATTTATGGCACCACGATTTGAACGATTGGGATGCCTTCGTTTGGAATGAAAAAAGTAACTAATGTTACGCTACTCACTAGGGTATTTCGTACCTTTGATAGGTAATACCGTAGTTTATGATTCGTAAACACTTTGTCACGCTATCGGTTTTCACGATGGCGTTTTTAGTTTCTTGTCAAAAGAAGCAAACTGAATCTATAATTGTCCAAAAAGGAACTGTTACTGAAGGGGTTTATGCCTCAGGTGTCGTTAAAGCTACAGGACAATATACCGTTTATCCAACCGTTAGCGGCACTTTAAAATCCATTGACGTGCAAGCGGGTCAAACCGTTAAATCGGGACAGTTGTTGTTTGTTTTGGATCAAGAAAAAGCCGCATTAGCCACGCAGAATGCATTGCTTGCCCAACAATTGAGCGCCGACAACAGTCGGTTTGTTCAAGATAAAATCAGTGAACTGGAATGGAAAGTACAATCAGCCAAAGACCGATTAGCCTTGGATGAATCCATTTACCAACGCAGTCAACGGGTCCATTCTCAAAATATTTTATCCGAAGTTGATTTTGAAAAAACACAACAAGCGTACAAAAGTTCGAAAGCCAACTATGAAATGGCAATTAAACAATTAGCACAATACCGCGCTCAATTAAAAAATGAATCCCAACGCAATGCCAATGCGGTGGCTTTAAGTCAAAAGTCCCAACGCGATTATTCCATTCAAAGTGAAGTATCGGGGACAGTTTATGATATTTTAGTGAAAGAAGGAACCGTGGTTAATCCGCAAGTTCCATTGGCTATCATTGGACAAAAAAATCAATTTTATCTCGAATTGGAAGTCGATGAAAACGATATGGTCAAAGTCAACTTAGGCCAAAAACTGGTAGTCACTTTAGACAGTTACAAAGGCAAGTCATTTACCGCAGTGGTTGACCGAATTTATCCGATGATGGACGAACGTTCGCGAACCTTTCGCATTGAGGCTCATTTTACACAATTGCCATCCCGTTTGTATCCCAACCTAACTGCAGAAGCGACGATTATTATTCAATCCAAATCGAATGTAATCAGCATTCCTAGAAATTATTTGGTGGATGGTTCGTATGTTTTGGTGAATACCGATGAAAAACGCAAAGTCACGGTGGGAATTGGCGATTATCAACATGTCGAAATTACCGCAGGGTTACAAGCTGGCGAAACTATTTATTTGCCCAAATAATGAACGTAAAACTCCTTTTCAATATCGCTTTGCATTTATTGCGGGCGCGCTTCAAACAGTCGCTTGTGGCTGCTGTGGGGGTAACGTTTGGAATCGCGATGTTCATTTCATTAGTCAGTTTCATGAACGGATTAAACGACTTATTGGATGGGTTAATGTTGAATCGAACGCCCCATGTACGCTTATACAACGAAATTCAACCTTCCAAACACCAACCTGTCGATTTTGATCCCCAGTATCGCAATCAAACGGTAATTATCAATTCCGTAAAACCCAAAGATCGCGGCAAGTCGATTTACAATGGAAAAGCCATTATCCATGATTTAAAGCAAGACAAACGCGTGGTCGATGTCGCGCCCAAAATTACTGCTCCTGTTTTTTTTAATTCGGGAACCATCGAAATTTCTGGTGTTGTCTATGGAGTTGATGTCGCCGCTGAAGAAAAGCTATTTCGGTTAAGTGATTATGTGATTGCGGGGAAAGTAGCTGATTTAAACCAAAGCAATAGTATTATTATTGGTAAAGGTTTGGCGGATAAAATGCTGATGAAAATTGGGGATGTGGTTAAAGTCACCACTGCCAAAGGCAATCTTTCCACGTTTAAAATTGTAGGTATTTTGCAAATCGGTATCGCTGAATTGGACAATACCATGAGTTATACCTCCTTGAGTTCGGCCCAAAAATTATTGGGGGCACCCACTAACTACATCACCGATATTCAAGTCAAATTATTTGATATTCAGCAAGCTCCTGCCTTGACCAAAGAATTCAGTAAAAAATACGAGGTAGACGGTATGGATTACCAAACCACCAATTCGCAGTTTGAAACTGGAAGTACCATTAGAAGTATAATATCCTATGCCGTGGGAATCGTACTCTTGATTGTGGCGGGATTCGGGATTTACAACATTTTAAACATGATGATTTTTGAAAAAATGGACAGCATTGCCATCTTAAAGGCCACCGGATTTTCAGGTCGCGATGTGCAATGGATTTTTATTATCCTATCCATGATTATTGGATTTACAGGGGGAATTTGCGGATTGTTATTCGGTTATATTTTTACCTCAATTATTGATGTGATTCCGTTTAATACGCCCGCTTTACCTACGATTACGACTTATCCCATTAGTTTTCGACCGTTGTTTTATGGTATCGGAATCACCTTCGCATTAACCACAACCTTCATCGCTGGTTGGTTCCCTGCACGGAAAGCGGGAAAAGTGGACCCCGTTGAAATCATTAGAGGGAAATAAGATATGGCAGCACTTGTTTTAGAAACCCGTCAGTTAACCAAATCATTTTATGATCCAGCTCCATTTGAAGTCTTGAAAAAAATTGATTTGCAAATCCAGCAAGGGGAGTTTGTATCCATCGTGGGGAAATCCGGTTGTGGAAAATCCACGTTACTGTATTTATTGTCAACCATGGATACCGATTATCAAGGGGAAATTTATATTGATAACGAGTTGGTTACCGGAAAGTCGGATGCTTCATTAGCCCTCATCCGTAATGCACAAATCGGATTCGTCTTTCAATTTCACTATTTGTTGACCGAATACAATGTAGTGCAAAATGTCATGTTGCCCGGAATGAAATTAGGGAAATACACCAAAGATGAAATTGAATTCCGTGCCATGGAGCATTTGCGAACGCTCGGCATGCACGAACAAGCCTTAAAAATGCCCAATCAATTAAGTGGCGGACAAAAGCAACGGGTGGCTATTGCACGGGCCTTAATTAACGATCCATTGATTATTATGGGGGACGAACCTACGGGTAATCTCGATAAGAAAAACAGCGACTTGGTATTTGCAATTTTCAATGAATTGGTACAAGAACGCCAACAAACGTTATTGATTGTCACGCATGATCCCGACTTTGCCGCACGAACCCACCGAATTGTGACCATGGAAGATGGGCGGATAGTATGATGTCAAATAGATGTCTTAAGGACAAGTGGTATCATACGTATGCATCATTTCCAAATAGCCTTTGAGCATGTAGTTCATTTGGTATTCGTTCGCAATGGCTTCACGATCCTCTTTAGTTTTTCCTTTTTTGGAGGCCTCTGCAATTTCTTTTTGGGTAGTTGCGTAATCCGCTAACATTTTTTTGCGCTCTTCTTTGGAATTCATTTTCTCCATCTCCAATTTCATTTTTTCAACAAACGCTGGACAATCACGACCAACTGTTTCAATTGCTCTTGAAAATCCTTCTTGTGCAGCTTCTTGCCCACTGAAAAGTGTCAAATTTTCAAAATCAACTGGGGCATAGCCAAATTCATCACCCGGCTTTTTGATGTAGGTCATCACCATCACCACCTGACTTTGTCCACCCTGGCTCACCGAAATGAAAGCACCATACAAATTGAGTTTACCTTCACGAATTAACGGCACAAATACATCCCGGTAATCATCCATGATTTTCCCTTTTTTGATGGATTTTATTTTGAGGTGTTCAAAGACTTCATTGTCCATTTCACCTTTAAATTCAATACGCTTAATGGTTGAAACATCTACTTTTTCAACCGAACCTTTTTCCTCTTTTTTAAATGAAATTTTATTATTTTTTACCGTCAAATTGTCTTCTAATTTGCCAAACGAGCCCATAGGAGAGACCATAAAACCGCGCGGTTGTTTAAAATCTTTGACAAAACCTTCCATTTTTTCGCCCGAATTTAATTCAATAAGTGCGGGTAGGTATTCGTTGTTATTGAAATAAATGGTTTGTGCATTTACAGTAAAAAAGAAAAGTACAAATAGGAAAGTGCATAAAGATTTCATAATAACGGATTAAATATTTTATTCAACCAAATGTAATAAAATAGTGAAGAATTAAAATTTATAACGAACAAAAATTTTACCAAAAAATGGTGTTCCTGGGGTGAAATGAATTTCGGTTACAGGTGCAGTTTCAAATTGCAAACGACTTGTGGTAGCAAACTGCGTTTCATTCCATTGGGTATTGAATAAGTTCTGTATAATTGTACCAATTTCCAATGATTTTGAAAATGCATAACTTACATTCATGTCGGTTACACAATAGCCTTTAGCCACAATTGAATTGGTTTCATCTGCTGGACGATCTCCCATATAGCGCACTGCAATGGAGCCATTCCAATGCGACGCACTGGTGTAGGTCAATTGGGAAACAAATGTAGTAACTGGAGCCAAAGGAATACGATTTTCGGATGCAGGAGTCTCCAATAATTTGGCGCGTGTGAGGGTCAAATCACTCGAAAAATAGAGCCGTGAATTCAATTGAAATCGCAACCCGAGATCCCAACCCATTCGTTGTGTTTTACCCGCCGGTTCAACAATTCCTTCATCTCCAACATAAACAAATTCTTGATCCAAATGCAAATACCAAAACGTGGTATGTACCCAAAGTTTGGTAAATGGTTTAAAAGCTGTACCAAAATCTGCACCCAAGGCTGCTGGAACTGCTTTTCGGGGTGACTGACTCAATAAAACACGGGTGTCATTGCTATGGAAGCCTTTGCCAAGTTTGAGAAAGACATTCCAATTATTGTTTTTTTGGTATAAAATGTTGAGTTTCGGACTCACAATCACTTTTTGTTGGGATTGTGTAAGGGCATTGGGAAGCAAAAAGTTTTGGTATTGAAAATCAAAATAATCCACGCGAACTGACGGATTGATAAGCCATTTTTGATAACTAAAATCACTGGTGAAGTAGGCAAATTGATCCGTTTCAGTGATATCACCATATTGCATTTGTTGCAAGGTGGTGTGTCGGTTTAGCGTATGTGCCAATTCTGATTTTTTGGTTAAATCTTGGCGATATCCAACAGCCGTACTCATTTTTATTCTCCAATCTCCCCATTCTTTTTGATGGTCCAAACGGGATTCAAACCCCAATAAGGTTCGGTTTTCCTTTTGACGAATTTGATCTCCATTGACAGGGTCATTAAGGAAAAAGGTAAAATTCGAAAATAAATCAAAGGCATAATGGGTTAAGTAAAAATGGGTCCGAAATTGGGTAGCGTGCGAAATGGTTTTGAAATAATGCCCAATTAAATTACTGCGAGATGTTTCACCTCCTTCAGCGGCATCTATGGCACCAAAGCGTGTGATTAGTCCCATGTCAACGGCCCTTTGTGGAATTTGCCCAGAAGCATCCCAACCACTTGTAAAATGAGATGCGCTTATGTCAAACGTGTCATGATTGGACAATGTTTTTGAATATTTTGTAAAAAAATTATACCGATTAAAATGTTGGGGATGTTCAAAAGGGCCATTAGTTTTTTGGAAATCAATGGCCGTATAAAGGTTTTCATTTTCAGAACGAATTAATGAAAATAAACCTAGTATTCGAGACGTTTCAAATTGACCACCCTCTACACTAATTTGATTCGATGTAAGTTGTTTTTTCGACTGAAAAGCCACATAGCCCGCAGTAGCAAAGTTCCCTTGTTCCGCAAAATAAGGGCCTTTGTCAAACTCAATTTTTTGAACGGTTTCTGGAATAACAAAATGCAAGTCGGCATACCCTTGACCATGGGCTTGTGAAACCATATTCACAGGCATTCCGTCTACACTGATGGCGACATCGGTACCGTGGTCACAATCAAATCCTCTTAAAAACAATTGTTCTGCTTTTCCTCCTCCCGCATGTTGACCAATAAAGAGTCCGGGAACTTTACGCAATAATTCTTGTGAGGAATTCACCGGATTTACTTTCAAATCAATTTCAGCAATGGCATTAAAACTTTGTAATTTTTTTTGAATCACTACTTCATCCAATAATTGGCCTTTTGGGGTAAGGGTTATGATAATGGGTTCTAATGAAGTTAACGTAATTGATTTTTCGATATAGCCTTCCTTTGATATATTCAGTTGGTCGCCTACGGAAGATTTTTCCAATAAGAAATTACCTGAGTTGTCGGTATGAAAATGCAAGTGGTTTTTAGTATTTATCACATAAACATTTTCGATACCCAATTGCGTATGTGCATCTACGATTGTGCCTTTTAGAGTTTGCCCATACATTGTTACGAAAAGTGACAAGAAAATTACAGCGTGTATTAATAGTTTTTTCATTAGATGATTTTCATTGTGATAATAACAAATGAAATTGCAAATTCCCTAATGGTTTATTCCTTTAATTCTTCACCACCAACTGATATTTTTCCAACAAACCCCGCAAACCGTTTTCATGAAAAATAGCTTTTTTGACTTTGTTTTTTTCAGGGTCGATGATAAAGTCGTAACTCGTATAAAAATCCGCTTTCTCTAAATTGGTTTCACTAAACACGGCGCGACGTAAATTGCAGGAATCAAATAAAGCGCCCGATAAGTCGGATGCCATAAAATCCACCGCAATCATACTGCAATGGATGAATTGGATGTTTTTTAATTTGAGTTTGTAAAACTGACTGTAATCCAACAAACAGTCTTTGAAATGAAATTCATAAATCACTTGGTCCGTCATCGCAAAATTGACTGATGTGAGGTTACATCCCGTAAACCAAACGCCCCGCAACGAAGTATGATTGATTTTCGTTTCTTTAAAATTACATTGGATAAAATTGCAATCCACAAACGTCACATTGCGAAAGAAACACTGGGTGAAATCACAATCTTTGAAGGTGCAATGTTCAAACTCGGTATCTTGAATGTCTTCTTGGGTAAGCACTTTCCCCGATATTGTTTGGTCGTGGACAAAATGATAACTCATGGCGTATTTTTGGTCACAAGGTACAGAATCTAACCTACATTTTTTATATTTGAGCAAACAAGCCGTATGATTTTTAACTTTTGTCCGCGCTGTACTTCAGCCAAACTGCAAACTGAAAACAACTACCGAGTGGAATGCCGCCATTGCGGATTTACCTATTTTCATAATGTCGCTGCGGCTGTCGCTGTAGTTTTAAAATTTGAAAACAAAGTGCTGTTCACCGTGCGCAATAAGGAACCCGATAAAGGCAAATTGGATTTACCCGGAGGATTTGTGGATCCGGGTGAACGGGGAGAAGTGGCCGCATGTCGGGAGTTGAAAGAGGAGCTCGGACTCCAACTGGATGTGCGGAAAATGAAATACGTAACTTCGGCGGCCAATAATTATTTGTACAAAACGGTACCTTATAAAACCTTGGATTTGTTTTTTGAATACGAATTGGATTCGGCTGAAATCGCTATCGTTGCACCCGATGAAATTCAAGATATTCAGTGGATTGATCCCAAAACCATGGATTTGGAGGCTATAGGTTTTATTTCGATTCGAACCGTCATTGGAGAGCGGTATTGTAAATAAGCGATTTGATATGAAGTGTTTTGTGCAGCGGTTGTGGATCGGACTATTTTTATTCGCGAAAGCGGTGCTTTATGCCCAACCCATCGCGGTGGTTGACAAACGAAACTTTACGATAGCACCCGTTTATGTGGGCGAAACGGCACAAGCTTTTATTCCTATTCGCAACTCGGGCAACCAACCCTTGTTAATTACGACTGTTCAAGGAAGCGGAACGCCTACATTTGATTGGACCAAAGAGCCGATTCTTGCTACAGGAAATGGGGTTGTTATTTTTAAATGGCCTACAAGCGTACCCACAACAACATCTCAAATGGTATCCATTACCACCAATGCGTCGGAAGTTCCCATTCGCGTTAAGGTGAATCTCATCGTTTTGGCAAAAGAAGAGCGCGATGCCGTGGTCAAAGGAACAGTTGTTGATTCATTACACCAACCGATTCCGTATGTTTTGGTTGTGAATCGACACCAAAAACAAGCGTTACAATCCGATGGAGAAGGGCGGTTTACCATTAAAGCCCGATCCATTGATACACTTGAATTTCACGGTGGGAGTTATCAAACCCGAATACTTCCTGTCAAGGCCATTCGTGATTCGGTACAATTGCAACCCGCAAAACCATTAGAAGAAAGCTATGGACCTCAAAGAAAACCAGTAAAATTACCATTGCCCAAACCGGTCTCCAAACAAGAGTTAGTCCGATTGAAACCGAGAGGAAGAAAATAAATGGTACCGACAGATGTTGTGGTACCAACTTAGGATTAAATCGTTATATGTAGATTATTTCAAATTCAATTAAGCTTCCAATTCGAAGCCCTAAAAAAAATCTTACTTTAAAATAAGATTTTGTTTTTTTTTATGAAAATGGGACCAATTGCAGATTAAGAATTCAATTTGTTTTTTATCAAATTTGTAAAGTCATCATTACTTTTCTATTTTAGCCTATTAGTTAATAGTTGATTTAATCCAAAGCCGAATATGAAAAAAATAGCACTATTTATCTTTTTTACTTTTTCTTCTCTTCAAGCACAATTAATCGATTCTACGATTGTTCGTGATTTTAAACAAAAAGGCACTTGGCCTGAATTTTCAGAAAAAGATAAAAGTAGTCAATTAACACCTAAAGGATTGGAACTAGATGTAGACAATAAATTAGCTTATGTATTTTATCAATCCTGGGAATTTTTTGAAGATCAAATGGTGACAATGGAGACCAGTTTTACTCCTGTAAAATTTAATGAAAAAAGTAATGCGGGTTTAATATTTGGTTTTCGCAGTTGGGTCAACTATAATTTTTTCATGATTTCTCCAGATGGTGAGGTTTTGATTAAATCGATAACGAATTATGTGCATACGATTTGGTACAAAAAAAAGTCGGAATGGGTAAATAAAGACAAAGCAAAAAATGTACTCCGAATCGATTGGAAAGAGCATGATATTTGTTTTTATGTTAACGATCATGAAATACTAAAAGCGCCTCGTAAACTTTTCCGTTTACATCAAAATAACTTTGGGTATATAGTTGAAAATAATATGGAGATTTTGGCCGATTACATGAAAAGTACTTTCAAAGTCAAGAAACGTAATGAAGTGGTCACAAGTGCTAAAATCAAACTTTCTCCCATGGATGAAGGAATCAATTCCACTGCTAACGAAAATGGAATAGGAATTTCCCTGGATAAAAGTCATATGTATATCAACCGGCACCAGCATATTGATAATTTGGGAGGAAAATGGGATACCGATATTTGGGAATCCCAAAAAAATGCCAAAGGAAATTGGACTAAACCACGTCAAGTGCCAGGCCCAATCAACGATAAGTACCATAATTATTTACTTACCCTTATGCCTACTGGAAATAAAATGTATGTAGGCAACCATTACGAAAAATCTGAATTTGGAGAGGGTAAAGGGGTGTCCTTCACCTATCTAACCGAAAAAGGTTGGCAATTGCCCAAACCGGTAATTATTGAAGAATTTGAAAACCTGAAAAGTGAATTTAATGCCTTTGTTTCTCACGATGAACAATTCATCATTTTAGCTATTGAAAAAAAAGACAGTTACGGCTTAACGGATTTATACGTTTGTTTTCGAAAACGGATGGGCAATTATTCCAAGCCTAAGAATTTAGGAAAGATAATTAATTCGAACTTATCGGAAACGGTTCCATATTTAGCGTATGACAATAAAACATTATATTTTGGTTCAGATGGGCATTCAGGGTATGGCTCAATAGATATTTATATGGCCAAACGACTGGATGATAGTTGGGAAAATTGGAGTACCCCAGTCAATTTAGGAAATGGAATAAATTCCAATAAATGGGATGCCTATTTTAATGTAACACCTAAAGGTGATCAAGGGTGGATGGCAAGACAGTTGGATGAAAAAGACATCGATTTCTTTCAATTTAATCTTCCTGAGGAGATTCGTCCTGAACCCGTTGTCGTGCTCAACGGACGGGTGAATTGTGTACAAAAAGAGTGGGAAAATAATGCGACTATAACCTCTGTGGATCTCCTTCAAAATAAACCAATCCATCAATTCATCACTCCATTTGATTCTGGAAACTTTACCGCTATTTTCAATTACGGGTCAAAATATTTGGTACGCGCAACCCAAACAGGCGGTTACGGTTTACCTGTTGTATTGGATTACTCTTCTCCTGCCGGATATGCAGAAATGCGACAGGAATTAAAAATTGAGCCACTGCGCGTTAATCATTCCATTCATTTACCACTTATACAGTTTAGTAAAGGAACGAAAAATTGGGAAGCAAATACTTCACTTGAATTGGATTATTGGGTGGAATTACTAACTTCCAATCGGGATTGGAACCTCTTTGAGATAAAAGTAGGCGGAAAATCCGAAGAGGCTACCTTAGCTCAAGAACAGCTTGATAAATTAGTACATTACTTAACCGATAAAGGTGTTGATGCCGCTCGTTTAACGACTAAAATTGATCCAACCCAAACGGAAGGATTTTGGATTACTCGGATAAAATAATTTTATGAACGGATTTTGCTACGCAACATCCTTCAAAGCACGTTTCGAGAGAATCGACTAGTCTCGGTCACGACAGGATTTTGCTACGCAACATCCTTCAAAGCTCCGCTTTGAAAATGATGTACAAGTTTGTGCTGGTTACGAAAGGATTTTGCTGCGCAACATCCTTCAAAGCACGTTGCGTGTGAATAAACTAGTTACAGTCACGAAAGGATTTTGCTACGCAACATCCTTCAAAGCTCCGCTTTGAAAATCGTATAAAACAAAAAAAACGCTCAAGTAAACTTGGCGTTTTTTTTGTTTTATACGATTTATTCGTGACCTCGACAGGATTCAAACCTGTAACCTTCTGAGCCGTAATCAGATGCGCTATTCAGTTGCGCCACGAGGCCGTTTGCGTAAAGCATTCGTGTGAACTAGTGCTTTATTGCGGGTGCAAATATAGACATAAATGTGTAAATTGCAAGCGTATATTTGTAAAAATCATTAAAAAAATGCAACTCGAAAACTATATTCGTGATATTCAGGATTTTCCAAAAGAAGGAATTCTATTTAAAGATATCACGCCGCTTTTATTACACCCCGAAGCACGCGCAAAATGTTTGGATGCGTTAGTTGATTTATTGGACCAGCAGCCTATTGATAAAGTAGTCGGCGTGGAAAGTCGGGGCTTCTTTTTTGGGACTTTGTTGGCTGATCGATTGGGTGCCGGATTCATTCCTGTGCGGAAACCCAACAAATTGCCGTATGCCACGATTTCAGCCTCGTATGCGCTGGAATACGGTACGGATAGTCTGGAGATCCATACCGATGCTATTCAGCCCGGCGATCGTATTCTTATTCACGATGATGTGTTGGCGACGGGTGGAACGGCCAAAGCGGTTTGTGAATTGGTCGAGCGGTTAGGAGGGACGATTGTACAATGTTCGTTCCTGATGGAACTTTCTTTTTTAAACGGTAGCGAAAAATTGAAGCCACATCCTGTGGCTGCCGTGCTCACTTACTAATCGAGGGCGCGTGTCGTCACATAATACCGCCAAGCTAAAATTGCCAATTGCCATTTTTTGGCTTTCGCAGGATCCAATTGCTGCTTGGTAAAACTGGGTAAGCACCATTTATTAACTTTAGCCAAAACTTTAAACATGCGGTTTGATTTTAGGCAAAAATAAAAAAGACCACGTAATTCGTGGTCTTTTCATTTATCCTTTTTTCGCTTTCGCGGGTGCTTTTTCTTTTTCCAGCGCTTTTTTCGCTTTTTCCAATTCTTCGCGGGCCTTTACCATTTCTTCTTTGGCTTTCACCATATCGGCTTTCGCTTTTTCCAAATCGTCTTCGTCGCTTTGATTTTTTTGGAGGTCACCTTTCAATGCCTTCATTTTTTCTTTGAACTGTTCCAAGCCTTCTTCGTTGCGGAAGTCGAATTCTATAGGGTCTAATTTACCCATGCCGTTGAATTGCATTTTGTTGTTTTTCAAAATTTCGTCCAACTCTTCTTTGGTATAATCGTCGCCGCCTTCAACCACTTTTCCATCTTCAATAACCAACGGTTTCTTTCCGTTTTCTTGGATTATCATTTTTGATTTTCCCGAAAAACCCTCACCGTCACCAAAGCTGAAATTGTATTGTTTCATATCAGGGAGTTGATCCAACTGGAACCCTTTGCCGAAAGGCGAGAGGCTGTCTCCTCCAAAAGAACGTCCAAAGATGTCATTCATAGCAAAGATGTCGTTGCCTTGATTCGGTTTCCCAAATCCAATTTCGCCATTTTGTTGGAACAAAACAATATCGGCAATCGGCTGTTCATTACTGTATTCCAATGCGCCTTTATTGCCTTTGCGGTCTTTGTATTCAATTTTAATGGCTGTAATTTCTTGGTTGGCATTGCGTTTTACTCCCGAATACTTTACCGTAACACCGTGTTCTGCTAAAGCTTTCACGTCGTCTTTCATTTCTTGATCTGGAGTTGTTTTTTTCCAGGTCATCACAATATCATCCTGACGGTCTTGCATCAATTTGGGTTGGTTTTGCGCCCCCAAAACATGCGATAACAATGTCGCGGCAATCACCGCAATTAAATTAAAAAATCGAACAATTACTGACATACTTCTTTAATTTTTTGGTTGTTTATTATGGTACTACAAACTTAAGAGAAAGTGCAATTTCGATGGAGCGTATTTTACAGTATTTTAACGCTTATCCTTTTTTTAAGTTGGCTTTCGCTTTCTCAAATTCGGCTTTGGCTTTTTCCATTTCAGCTTTTGCCTTCAGCATTTCCTCTTTGGCCTTCAACATTTCCTGACGTGCTTTCTCCAATTCTGGTTGTTGGGCATCCATTTCAGCACGGGCTTTACGCATTTCCTCTTTCGCGCGCTTCATTTCTACACGCATTTCTTCGCGTCCTTCTTCCATGGCTTTGCGTCCTTCTTCCATCGCTTCAGCACGAATGGCCTTAATTTTTTTGGTATTGATTTTTACCACACCATTTTTTGCTTCAGCGCCATAGGTTTTAACTACATCTCCGTCTTTAAAGACTTCAACGGTGACAATATCTTCAGGATTGATGGCATTTACATCATATCCCAATTCCATCACTTTGCCATCGACAATAATCATCGGTTTGTCAGAATTTGTCGCTCGAACCACGATTTTATGCTCGTTTACTGAAGCATCGATGTCTTCCGATCCATTCAAAGTGATGATTTCGCTACCGTCATCTGAACGGATGATGCGTTTTTCTATGCGAACATCACCAGGTTCGTCTTGGGAAAAAGTTTTGGTTACCGTTAAGGTTTTCATTTTTGGAGTACCAAAACCAATGTGGTCGTCCGATTTGAAAAACACGATTGGAGCGATGGGTTCGTCACCACTTACTTGGGTTTGCCCTTTTTTCCCTTTGTTATCTTCATAGCTCACTTTGATACCTGTGATTTCCCCTTTTTCGTTGCGTTTAACTTTGGAATATTTAACCGTTACGCCCTGTTCCTTCAAGGCTTTCACATCACTTTCCATTTCTGAGTCGGGGGTGTTTTTGTCCCAACGCATTTGAATGATGTTTTGATTGTCATTTCGCTCAATAATTTGAGTCTCTTTTTCTTGGGCAACTGTTTTAATTTGGAACAAGAAAATAAATGCAACTAGGGCTGGAATCATCAATGTGTATTTCCAAGAATTGCGTTGGTGGGATTGATTTTGATGTAACATAAGAATTCGTTTTTTGATTAATGATTGATAAAAGGGATTCGTAATGGCCAATTGATGGGTGGGAATGGCCACTTTCAATAAAGCTTTTTGATACGCTGTTGGATTGCCAGATAACGCCATAGCTTCGCGATCGGCAATGTATTCTAAATTTTGTAAAAGCACTTTTTTGTAGGCCCAAACAAAGGGATTGAACCAAAATAGACCACAAATAACATGGGCAATAAGTACGTCAATGGAATGGCGCTGTTGGCTGTGTATTTGCTCATGTAGCAAGATACTCTGACGTTCTTCTTCGGTATACAATTGGGAGTTAATTACAATATAATTAAAGAAAGAAAACGGAGCTACTGATTCATTGACATCTACTAATTTTACAGCATCTTGTTGGGCACTATTGCGTTGTTTTAAAAAAGAGACAACCGAGAAAAGTTGGAACACCAAACGACCAATAAATACCAAAGCGATGCCTATGTAAAGAGCTAACAAAATAGAACTCCAATCCATAGTTGGTGGGGGAGGCGTTTTTGCAACACCCGGCGCTGCCATTGCCATGAGTTGGTCTATAGTCAGTTTAGGTCGGGTAATCCAAACCGTTTTGGTAATGGTCAGCAAGGGTAAGAGCATTGATAGCGCATAACCTGCCAATAAAAACCAACGGTTGCTTTTGAAAAAGGTCTCTTTTCGCAAAAACAAATAATAAACCAGAAAAAAGGTAGCCAAGAGTCCGCCCGATTTCAATAAGTAAATGAAAAGCGCTTCCATACTATTTCTTTTTTTCAATTAATGCTAAAATCTCCCGTAACTCTTCCGCTGAAATTTTTTCCTCTTCTGCAAAAAAGGAAACCATTTGTTTGTACGAATTGTCAAAGTAATTCGCTAAAGCCGTTTTCATAAACGTCTTGCGGTATTCTTCCAAAGAAATGATCGGATGGTACTGGTGTGTGTTCCCAAAGGCTGTGTGCCCAACATACCCTTTGTCTTCCAAGTTACGGATAATCGTAGATAAGGTATTGTAATGGGGTTGGTCTTCGGTAATTTCCGCCATCACTTCTTTTACGAAAGCTTTTTTCAGCTTCCATAAAATGTGCATGATCTCTTCTTCCTTGTTGGTTAACTTTTGCATGGAATTCGTTTTTTAATTGATGAATCAAACTTATAACTATTTTTTTAGTTGACAAACTAATTTTATAGTTATTTAACTATTTTTTTAGAAATAGGGGTTTGAATGGATTGTGTATCTTTGCGCCATGACCCGTAAAACCTATACCCGACATAATTTTCACAAACATACCTATTGTGTGTTTCAGGAAGTGGATGCCTCTGTATTGGAGTCGCTCCAACTCCAATTCACCAGCAAGTCGGGGAGTCGGTATTATTTTACAGAAGATGGTGTTTATCGTGTGGCCAACCATTGGGGAAGGGCAGCCAATTGCAAATGGCGTTTAGAAACCCAAGGTCCCAAACGCTACTCGGGCAATGTAGTCGGCTACGCACCTTGGACCGCTTTTTTACCCGATAATGATACCGATTGTTTGTATGCCATCGAAATTGATTTTGATCTCCGCACCGCTCATTATTACCATAAAGACAGCAAAGTGTTTCCCGAGGCAACCGTTTTCCGTACTGCGCCTGAAACCCTTAAACGACTCAAAATCGTGCGCCAGCATTTAGGAGAAGACAATTGGTTGCGCTACTTTGAAGGCAACCCCGATACCCTCCGCCAACAAATCTTAACGGAATGGAATACCAGCCATGAGGCTTTAGATGCCATAAAAAGGAAATACTTATGATAAGTGGGAGTTAACTCAAGTTTTAAATTCCAATAGTTAAAATCCCAAATTCCTCCCGAAGTTACGGGACTAAAATTTATAATTTAAAATTTATAATTTAAAATTTATAATTCAAAATTCAACTATTAGATTTCCCGCTCTCCACCTTCCGCTGGATGTTCAAAATTTGCTGGGATATCACGAACCTGCTCTGGATGACTCGCTTTCTCTTGCTGTACCATGCGGTAGACCCAGTAGCCAGAGGCCGTACCTACCAATCCCAAAACACCCATGACTAACCAGTTCGTGGCATAGCCGTAATGGTCCACAACGGTCATTCCAATTTTGGCACTGAGTATGTGGGCCGCCGAATAACTCATCGTGAAAATTGCCATATAACGACCTTCGTGTCCTTTGGGGGCCCGACTCATCGCAAACGAATTGGAAAAGGGGAAGGCAAACATTTCCGCAAAAGTCATAAACACCATCATGACGAGTAAGATGCCTGCCCATTGGTGAATTAAAAGTAAAAACAGACTTATACTCATAAAGAAACATCCCCAAGTGACAATCTTAACTTTATCCAGTTTTTTTCGCTCCACCGCACTAACAATGGGCATTTCCAAAAAGAAAACAAGTACGCCGTTGAAAGTGAGTAGCAATCCCGTTTGCAATTCAGTAAGTCCAAATTGGATGCGATGGTACAGCGGAATCGTGGTAAACAATTGAAAGAATAAAATCCCCGTAATCACACAACAGAACAAAAACAACCAAAACGGTCCGTCCGTAAACACCGATTTGCGTTCTGCTTCCAAGGCAGCCTTTTCATCGGGGTGGAGTTTGATCGCTTTTTTCTCTTTGACCAATACAGCAAAAATTCCGATAGCAAGAATACACGTGGCGCCATCGACCCAAAACAAACCTTGGTAGCCCATCCCCATAATGATGAGTCCGCCCAGTGCCGGACCCGCCGCAAAGCCCAAATTAATGGCCAAACGCACCAAGGTCAGTGCCCGTGTGCGATTCTCTGGTTTGGCATACGTACCGATCGATACAAACATGGCCGGACGAAACATGTCCGCAATCACCATGATGCCAAAAATAGCCACACATAAAGCGTTGAAGGTTTTGACGTATTGCAAGACAAAAAAGGCCAAGCCACTGGTGAATAAACTAAACACCATGATCTTGTAAAATCCAATTTTGTCGGAGAGTTTACCGCCTAACCAAGAGCCCGCCATCGAACCCACACCGAACCAAAATAAAATCCACCCGACTTGCTCATAATTGAAATGCAAGTCTTCTTTCAAGTATTTGGATAAAAACGGCAAGACCATGGTACCCGCGCGATTGATAAAGGTAATCAGCGTCAGGATCCATATTTCTCGGGAAAATCCTTTAAAGTTAGCAAGGTATTTTTGAAGGGCTTTTTGCAACATGAGGCAAAGGTAGTGAATAGCAATTAGTCTTTAGACGTTAGATTGTAGTCTTTAGTAATGTATGCATAGATTAAAAAAATGCCATACATCGAGAAATAAAATAGAGATCCCCATACTACTATATAAAAAAACCACCCGTGTAGGTGGTTGTATTTTTATTGACAGATCAAAAGCTCAGCAGCTTAGCGGCTCAGCTTCTCAGCAGCTTTTAGTCAGCAATCGGTTCAACTGCTTTCTCAAAACGTTGGGTTTTGGAATTCCAAACAATGTTCCAATAGCCACCTGTACGTCCGTATTGGTTGGCTACGGTGAAATTTTTAGCTTTGGGCGAAGTCACTTCAATTTGATCATAAATCACCGTCATTAAATTTCCGGTAGGTACCGTAGCATCGGTAAATGAAATTTCTTGAAAAAGGCGGTGGTCTTTTTTACGCATGATTTTTAGGGATGTCATTTCAGCCTGAGTGGCTCCCGCTTTTTTTGTATATACACCCACAAAATAATAGTCGGGAAGCGAATCAAATTGAGGGATTTCTGTTGCAGCCGTTGCGGTATCGTTGAGTGATGTTGTCAATTGCAAGTGCACGGGTAGAGAGGAAGTAGTTCCAACTTTAGTCCACGTACCACTAATTTTTTGATTTTGTAAGGAAAGGATAAAAGTGGCGGTGCGTTGTTCCTTGTTCATTTCATACAAGGTTACCGTTTGTTGGCTTGCATCCAGAATGCCCTCCAAACGGATAGGGGTATTGTATTGGGTGTAACTGTATACACCGTTAATGTTAAAGTTCTTTTTTGCCGCTTCACCAAAATAATCGGGTGTGATTTGGTACGATAAGTTGATCGAAGCTTTGCCTACAGTACCGGTGTAATTGTAACATTGGTACCCGTTGGCTTGGCATGTAAACCAACCGGAAATAAAGAAGGCGATGGATAAAGTAAAGGTTTTCATAAATATTGGTTTTCAGTGGTTTAGTGTAATTTTTAATTGCAAAACCAAACACAATTTCCGTGCCAGAAATTTAATGAGAAAAGGAGTGAAGAAATTATCCCGTCCTTTTCATTTTGATGCAGGTGAAATACGCGCAATCGGGACTAGTGGAATGAATTTAAAAAAGACGAGTATTGCCTCCCGTCTCTTATACATCTTTATAACATTGATTGATTATTTTGTTTGAAAACATTCATAAAACAATTCAACATTTTCAAAGTTAATCTCTTTTAAATTTGGGATTAACTTTTGCAGTTGTAAAAATTGTGCTTTGTTTATAGCATATACCATATAAACATTTGGGTCTTTATCGGTATCTACATTTAAAATATTTATCAGTTTTTCAGCTGATAAATCAATTTCGAAACTTTTAATGTACTTATCACCTTCTTTTTGATAAATTGCTATTTCTCTAACTATCATATTTAATCATTTTTAGGCATAAGCCATGCTAAACCCCGATAATGCGGACTGTAACCGCTTCGCGTCCCAATAGCTATTGTGACCAGTCATTAAGCAATTCCCCCGCTTAATCCTCCCTCGCTTTTTGTGTTACCCATCCTGCAACCCTACGTGAATTGCTGAGCACCCACAAAGCAAGACCACTTTTTATGAATTGAAATACCAACCAATGGGCGTTGGGATAGTCTTTAAACAGTATTTTTTGTTGCGTAAATTCAAACAAGTTGCGGCAAAAGTCGGGAATACTGTCAAGCAAGGCCATGCCGCTGATGACAATCAGCGCGATACGGAGTACAGTCACTTCTGAAAGCGTTAAACTAAAGGTGGTTTCTTGAAAGTTGCGATCCAATCGGAAAAAACGAATTAGGCTGTCCGTTTTAAACAAAAACATCCGAATGACGGCGATAAAAATGACCACGATGAGTAAATTGACGGCCAATAGTAACTTCAAATCCTCGAAATCGTAACCACTGTGGCCATACAAAAGAGGACCAACAAATTGGGGTAAAAAGAATAAACCGTTTACAATCATCCAAATGCCGATGATTTTTAATACTAGGGTCCAAAAGGAGTGGGGTGTCATCTTGAGAAATTGATTTTAGTTAAAATACAAATAGGCAAACATACCCAAATATACAAAAGTCACAGCAATGCCTAAAAAAGCAGTATTTCTATTGTTGGGTCGCACCCGGTAGGCAAAACTAATACCCAAAAAGAGAGCGATCACAAAAAAACAAGCGGGATGGGTGAGGAATGAAACCGAATAGTCGGTAGTAGCGATACGAATCGTTTTTAGTTTGCCCAAACAAGCTGTTTTCACTAGTGCAATAGGGGCTTGTGGATTGATTTCAGGCAAGTCGGGTGGAAAGAAAAAGCGGTATTTTTCTCCACTTGCTGTCGTCACGAGATAAACATTTTCATAACTCCTATGCGAACGGTAACTTGCTCCACTAATTTGGTATTCATAATACTGAATCGATTGTTCAGGTGTGACGGTTGCCTCGGGATGAAAAAAATCAAAATACAGCAACAGTATGCATCCAAAAGTGATGTAGACTATGGCATTCAACGAACGGGAATGGCGTAAAGGTGTTTCCAAACTAAAAGCGGGTATATGTGAATGTGTTTACTCTCCCTTTTTCACCAAACGAAAACCCAACAGGGTGCCTGGAATAAAGAGTACCAAACCACATACAATAAACCAAGTGGGATGGGGCAATAGCACAAAATTCAGCACCGCCGAAAGCGTTAATACAATGCCCGCAATCAACGGTGAGCGTAATGAGGTGGAGCGTCCAATGATCCGAATTAAAAGGCCGCAAACGATCGAACCCACAAGCCAGCCCCCCAAAACCAACAACCAAAAGTCGATGGGCTGGGCTTCCATAAAAGCGCCAACGGCTTTCGTATCCTTTAGATCCAATGTTTTAGGAAAGGGATGAAGCGAATTATTAATGGATTCCGCGACCATAAATAAGAGTACTGCCGCTATTATTCCGGAGAGTACGGCACCGATTCGTCGTATCATAGGTGTTTGTTTTATTTCAAATTTAACTTTTTTTATATTTAAATACAATTTTCAAATTTGAAATGGTACTATCCAACAACAAACAAGATCATCTCCTTTGTTTAAATTCATCTCCTAAAAGCAATAAAAGAAGGATAAAATAAAAAAGAGCACCACCTGAAAGTAAAAAGACTTTCCTTGTGCTGTGTATTGAAGTATTTCTTTTCTCATAAAATATCGAATTTCCCGTCAACGCCACAATAAATAAATACAACAACGGTCCGATGAAAAAGAGAAACACTGCATTATCCCAAAGTGAGGTATTCTTTTTGTTGGGTCGTTTGGGTGGTGTATTCATGAAAGGTGTATGCTAAAGAAGTAGCTCTTTTTTAAATTATGAATCAAAATTATTTTACACCCGATAGCGCGGATTTACTTCGTCTGTTCGGCTAAAGCCTCGGGTGCAATCCGTGCTAATACAATGAATAGGCATATTTAGTTTTTATCAAATATAGAAAAACGACATCAAAACGATGTAGTTTAACTTTTTACGTTGTGGGCACGGATTGAAAATCCGCGCCACCTGGGGTGTCAGAATAAAAAGGTTTTAAGTTTTGGAAAATTGAAGATAACTCTATAAGATATTCTTTTGATTTCTCTAATTTACTTAAATCAATTTTTTTTAATTCTAAATTTAAAGTATTCATTATTTCTCTTAAATCGTAAATTGAATTTAATGAAAACAATAATTGTAAAAAAACATCATCATCATTTTTATAAATTTCAAAAAGCTTTAAAAAATCTGATAAAATGTCTTTATCATGAAATTTACCAAGGCACCATGCTAATGAAACAGGGTTTTTATTAACGTAAAGAAATAATTCGAATAACACAGTTTCTAAGATAGAATTAACATCATTTTCACTAAGTTTAAGATTATAGATTTGAATATCATTATGGAATAGATGTAGATAATCTATATCGCAATACCTATCTTGAATGTGTCTTTCAACTAACAAACCTAAATAGGTAATTGCAGAATTAGATTTGTCTTCATTTTCAGAACGCATTATGTAAATTAAATCTTCTACAATATTCTTCATTATCGTCTTAAATTATGTCCCCTCGCTGTGCATCTCAATTACAATCGAAATGCTGAACATCGTGCATAAAATAAACACTTTGCAGAGTGGTAGGTTAATCCACAACTTCAAAAGGGATTTTGAAATAAACCCTACGTTCCTGAAAGTAATCTTTCCCTTTTTTCTTTTTCATTGTACGACTGATCTCTAAAATATAGCCTCCAACATTTCGTTTTCCAGGTTTTGCAAAACTATGCACATATTCAAGTCTATTATTTTTAAAATATAGGGTGTCAAAATTTTTACATGTGGTTATTTCACAATAATTGTCAATTTTTTTCTGACATAATAACAATACACGAATGCTATTTTTTATAATCGGCTTAAAATAAAATTTAACTAAAGTTGTATCCTTTACTTTAAGTTTGGTTTTCCCAATAGTAGTTTTAAAGAAATTACTTTTTTCAAGGACTAATTCCTTTTTCTCATTGTAATACCAGCCCTGATTTAGATACAACTTATTACATAAATTAATGTATTCTAATTTTTTCTCTAAAACATCATCTTTGTAATATTCAAATACTTTTTTTCCTTCTTTTTTTTCACTAGCTGAAGTCACTTCAATCTCTGATTGACTAGTTTCTTTACAGGAAATAAAGCAAAAAATAAGAAGTAAGATGCAATTTTTCATAGTTGGATTATATTCTCGATTTATGTTTGAATTGGCATTCAAACGCTCAGTAGCTCAGCAACTCAGCAGCTCATCCCTCCAATTGATGATACGAGCGATACGAAAGCAGCAATATACCCAAAACCACCAATGGGAAAAACGTTTGCCCGTTTATGCCGTCAACTGCACAGTGGCTGATGGCCGCAAATAGAAAGTTGAATGTGAATCCGGCATAGGCCCATTCTTTCAAACGTTTGGGGACTTGCGGAATAACCAAAACAAGTACACCCAAGATTTTAAAAACCACCAAGGCATTTCCGAAATACTCGGGATAGCCTAAATGGCGAATCCCTTCCTTGGCCAGTTCCGTTTGTGAAGTCAGTGCCGGCATCACACCTTCAAATAGGGCGATAAGCGTGGTGGTAGTCCAATAAATTAGTTTGTTTTTTTTCATTTGACGTTGGTTTAGGGTTTGTTTAACTGACATAAATATACAAAACCGACAAGACAAATAGCAGAAATCCGTTAAACAAAATCGAATTCCACAGAATATTCTCGTTGGCCTTTTTGTACCCCAACAGCAGTCCCGCACAAATATTCAGCGACAACGCAAGTATCCCCAGAAAATATAATTTTAATCCGTTGAAGCCCGAGATCAACCCCTCCGAATAATCTTCGTTAATCGTTTTAACTCCGGTAATATTGTGAAATAAGAAGGTTTCTTCTACTTCAACAAAAGGTGTGTCAATATTACCTCGTTCCAAGCTAAACGTTTGCCCTAGATCCGTAAAATACATTTCCCCAATAAAGGTGCGTGAATGCCCACCATAGCGCGACTCATGTTCGTATTCCAACATCATGGTTTCTTCCACAATTGCGGGCACAAACTTGCGGGGAAGCACCAACCGATCCAATAACAAAATGTTGAGGCATACGGCGAGTCCCACAATGAGATAGGTGATTGGCTTTTTGTATTGTACCATGAAGGGAAGGTAGTGAATAGTTTTGATTTTTTACACTCCGCGATTTATCAAATCAATACAGCAAATACATTGAATCGTTTCATACCTGTTTAGGTCTCAAATGTTGGAGATGGTACAGCGGTTTAGGAGTATAGTTTGAAGCTATTCCAGCTCTACATTTCATGTCCTCAGCCTTTACCGTGTTTTTGTAAGCCATACGATAGCTTCCGTTGGTCGCTTTCGTTAGGCAACAAAAAACTACGGTACCGTCTTCCGGGCTTTACATTTCGATCTGGGCTAGGGTGCCGACTTTCATTCAACCCTTCTTTATAAAGATAAAAACCACCTGTGAAGGTGGTTTTGTATAGCAGTTATGATTTAATTTTCTACAACCACGCGAAAGGATTGACTTCGTCGAATTTCATTTCGCGCGGGAGCGGGGTTGAAAATCCGCGCCATCGGGTGGCCTCATCATCTATAATTGTGGTGCTAAACGTTAAAGAGTAGATACAGGCATAATAATACTAGATACAAAAGCAAAAACCACCCGTGAAGGTGGTTTTGTTTTTAATTTATTCTGCAAAGTCGGGTCCCGATAGCTATCGGGATGCAGAGCATTGTGCATCATATGAACACTTTGTGGAGAGGGTTGATATTAAATTATGCATTAAAAATCTCTTTAATAATTTCCAATAAGTTCATCTTACCTAACAAAGACATTAACCCTAATATTATTAGTCCAACTCCACCGATAAATCCTTTTAAATTAGTGCCAAATAAAACAGCAGGTTTTTTATAAGTACTATAAATAAAGTAGGCTCCACCCGATAAAAAAACTAAGGAAATAAATATGTTTAAAAAATTATTCATGTTTTATTTTTTTTTCTTTTTATCTAGACTATTTATTTTATTATCTTTTGCTAAACCAATGTAATTATCTGCTCTGTGCTTCAAAATGGTTTGGGATACGCTTCCGGATACATTTTTATCTATTACTCCATCAGCAACTTTTCCAGCAACAAGACCTAAAACTCTTGTTGTTGCTTGTGCGCCTTTACCTTGTTCTATATCTGCAGTCACTTGTAGGGCAGTTGAAACGTCATCCATCCCGCTTCCAGCATCGTATATACCTATTCCTACTGGAGCTACTTCGGGGCCAAAAACTACACTTGAAGCAGTAATAATAACTCCAGCACCTTTAACATAAGTACTACCTTTTCCTAAATCTTCCCCAAATTCTCTCATACCTTGTGTTCCAGTATATTCATTACCTCCACTTCCGCCTGCGTCTAAAGTCTTTATAAATCCTCCCAAAGTATTTCCAAAATTTTTCCAGCTTGAGAAGTCACCAAATTTATCGTAACTGATTATACCATTTCCTTCTGAATTTAAAATATTTACTGTAGGTCTACCTTTTTCGTTCATTACAACACTACCTCCATTTTCTTTAGCAAATTTTTCAGCCCTAGCCATTCTTCTTTCAGAAGAACTACTGCCAAATAAGCCAAAAAAATACTTCCCATCAGGGTCTAAATTAGATAATGGATTATTACCACAAAAAATATAATTTGAATCATATGGTCTTTTCTCCGCCAGCGGGTCAATATTCATCCATCTCCCCAACGCTGCATCATAATTTCGTGCGCCGTAGTCGTACATATTAAGCCCCAACTCGTCTTGGTACTCTTTGCCATTGTACTTATACTTATAAGCTATTACAAGTATTAATCATGTTATTAAATTTACAAATATTTTTTGATAAATCGAATTTAAAATATTAATCTTAAAGTAACCACCAATAAAATAAATAGATAAAAAACAACAGAATAAATGCTCTTATAAATTTGGGATTATAGTATTCACAATATAGTCCTCAGCTACTTTCTCTGTTAATACTTCTTTATTTCTGTTATTTCGCAATAATAATATACTTGAAGTCTTACTATCAATATATTCAAAATCTTGGGGATTAAAATATTTTCTAACGTATAAATGATAAACTTTGTATCGTTTTGTATTTGCTACTGTACAATCATCATTAATGTTTTCACCATTTAACTCTTCATCAAGTTCAATTTCTTTAGGTGCTCCCATGAAGCCAAATGAAGCTAGTTTGTCTTTTTTAATAATTTCGATTACTATTGAAAGTATAGTATTGAGAACTTTTATGAAATTGGAATTGCCTGTACAGTATCCGTGACTTTGAATAAAGTCATTTTTGTAACAAATATTATACCTGCGTTTAGAATCAGAATGATTTTTTAAATAGAATTTAACCGCATATACGTTGTACTGGTAATGAAAAATTTCTACTATATAGATTTGCTTAAAATCATTTTTAAACCTATATAATTCAACTTTTTGCTTATTTTTCTGATTGCCTTGAATTTTGTAATAGTCATACCTAGACAAAGCCATCATTAAATATAGTACAATAAAAAAAGATTAAAATGCTAAATACTGATAAGCATTTGACCTGTTATTATTGATTTCATCAGCAGAAATAACACGAAAGTCATGCTTCACTTTTGGAGCATGCTTAGAGGAAGAATTATTAGTCTTAATCACTTTTGATGCGCCTTGCGTATCTTTGCGATATAATTTACTAATTTTCATAACAGTTTGCTTTTCAGTTAAATAGAATATTTACTCGGGGTAAATATGGTACAAAATTATTAATTAGTGTTATTACTTATGTTAATGAACCCTTTAAATTTTAGTTAAAGGCCTTTATTTATACAGATTCTAAATAACAAAGCAAAAACTTTTTCTGTATTTAGTACAAAAACTGTTCCTAAAAATATAGCAATCTACATAGGAAAATACCGATTTATCAACTCCCTTTCATTCTCAGCATTTGCTTTAATATACTTCTCGGTGGTGCTTGGCCATTTATGGCCTGCTAGTTCTTGCACCCGTTCCAATGGGATTTTACTCTCGTTTAACCAATTGCAAATAACACTCATTCGTATGGTTCTTGGGTTGAGGTTTCGCTCAGGAAATAACGCTTTTAAAGGCTCTATAATGGAATGAATACTATCTACTTGCAATGGTCTGCCAAGTTTTCCCAAAAGCAGCTTATTGGTCTTGTATTTGTTTAATACTGGTCGAACCTCGTTGATGTACTTTGCAAACATTAGCATTTGTTTGTTTTTTAACTCTAGCGTTCTGCGATTCAAATTGGTTGAAGCCTTAATATAGATAGTGCCGTTATCCAAATCAACATCTTTTACCTCCAGTCGGGTGAGTTCCTCACTGGTTAACCCTTGATAGATGAGCAGCGATAACAGCACATTGTTTCTTGTGTCTAAGTGTTGATAGCGGTTCTCTCTAGTGAGCAGCAATAGCAGCTCTTCACCAGTAAACAAGTCTTGCACTTGTACACTCTGATGGTTTGGCTTTTTAATGGTTAAGCGTTTGCAAGGATGGTCGCTGCGCTGGCCAACTATCACCAAGTAATCATAGTATTTTTTGATGGCCGATAAGATACGGATGCGGTATTGAATGTTCGCCTGTTTCTGACTAACCTCATCCATGTAGTTTACAATGTCTTGGTATTTGTATCGCTTGGCCTTGGGATTGGTCTTTAAAAAATGATTGATGGTAAACAAATACCCCGATGCGGTTTGCACTGAGCATGTTTGTTTCAAATAAGTTTCGATAGTGTTGGTCATGGTTATAAAATGATTAAAGGGTAGTTATCAATTTTCGTTTTTTGTTCTTGATAGCATACAGGTACGTTGTGTTTATTTCAGCATGGCCAAGAAAACGTCTTATAAACTCAATACTAGCGTTATTCTCTGCCAAGTGGAACGCAATACTATGACGCAAACAATGCAGCGTTATATCGCTTTTAATTAGCTCGTATTGCCCTGTTTGTTCAATCATTTTTTTGAGTAACGTATTGAGTTGGTCTCCACTGATGCGCTGCCCTTTGGCATTCACAAATAAAGCTCCGTTACCCAATGGAGCATTATAACGCTCTTGGGTCAAGTATTGCCTTAGGTGTTCCATCACAGGATTACTCATGGGAACCTCCCGTCTTTTGCTGTTCTTGCCACTTCTCACAATTAACATGCCGCTGAAAAGTTGGATGTCATTTATATCCAGTGCTTCAATTTCAGAGCGTCGAAGTCCGCATCCATACCCCACAGACAACAAGGCTCGCTCTTGGTGGTTCTGACAATGCTGGTATACGGTTTTCACCTGTTCTACAGTCAGTATGTTACGCTCTTTTTGACTGAACTGGCTATAGGAAGGGATAAAAAACGTTGTTTCAATTTCTTTGTTTTCGAGTAAATTCTGTTGAAACAGTCCTAGCGCAAACAATTGAAATTTGATGGTTTTCTCCGCCAGAGTTCCCTCACCACGTATTTTGGGTCTTGCAATTAAATATTCAAAATAAGCTACAGATTCCACACTAGTCACCTGTTTTATTTTTCTGATTCCAGAGACTTCTAACCAGATTAAAAAATCCGATACGGCACTCTGGTAAATATTTCGTTTGCCTGTCTTGTAGTTCCTTACTTTGATGTAATTCGTAAAGCTGTGTAACAGGGAAATGAAATCGGGATTTATAAGTGTTTTTTTCATAAAATGCGTTGGGATTTGATTCTTGATTTGAAAGTGTTCTTATGCACACTTTTTAAAACGAGGAACACTAGCGTTGTATGGTCTGATTTTACTGGTGCTTTGGTGTTCTTTTTAATGATTTACATCGCTTGCAGTTGCTGGTAAAGTGCGGCTTTGATTTTGGCCTTGAGCTTCTCCATATTATCCCAATAGCAAACCACATACTTAAAGCCTTTGTTTGCCGAACCTTCAACGGCTTGGATATATTCCAACTCCTGTAAAACTTGGATATACTTAAAGGCTGAGGTTTTACTAATGTTTAGCTCTTGACGGATTTCACGAGTACAAAATTTATATGTGGTGCCGTTCGCTTGACTCTTCACATACCCTTTAAGCCGCTCAAAGAACTGCCTTGTGCTTTTGTCGAGTTCATCCACTTTGATAATGATGGAGCTAAAGAAAATATCCACTGCCCTTTGTACATCTTCCTTAGTGGCTATAAGCCTACCTTTGGCATCCGTCTTGCGCTGGTATTGGTGCAGGATAGTGATTTGAGATACAAAACTTTGAAACTGACTATTAAGCCTTCTAAGCATCTTTGCCTCCAAAGGCAGCATTAACTTATCCGCATAGGGATTCACCACCTCATAGCTCTTTAAAACACGCATGGCGTTCCTTAATATCTGTTTGGCCTGTTTTTCACTCTCAAAACTACTTACCCCTGCAATTTTTAGATTCTGCGCTTTGATGATGCGCAGGGTTTGGGCTTGGCTCTCATCCACACCTAAAACTACCGAACGACTCATATTGTCATAGTATACCTCTGCTTTGGTCGTAGCGGTCATACTGGCAAAGTGCGCTTCAACTTTTTTCATTTTGCCTCTGGTATTGCCAAAGGGGTCTTTAACTACCGTGGAACTAGTTAAGAATTTGGCCGATTGCATTTCTCGAAAAGCAAACTGAGCTTCCTCATCCAGTCCGTCAAAATCTTGAATCACAATTAACTTATTGATGAGTTCTTTACCTTGGTAATGGTACAGTGATTTACTGGTAACTCTAGTCAAATTCATCACATCCTCCTGCGGCATGCAGTCTGCAATAGCGTTGATAAGGTGGCTTTTGCCTTCACCACTGGAACCCTGTACTAACCCGTGCAACAAATACGGCATTTTATAACTGGATGCAAGAATAAAGAGCAGCTTTCTGTTTTCTTCTTCTCCTATGATGCCGCTTTGCTCCAGTAGACTATCGATGTTTTCCAATAAGCGTTTATTAGAAAGGAATTGCACGGCTTTCTCATGGGCTTGGGGTGTGAGTTCATTGGCAGAAAATTGGTCGGTTATGGGGTTTATTTCGGCCTCAAAAAGTGATTCCCGATGCGCTTCTACTAAATCCGTTAACAGCGTTATATCTGCTCTGAGCAGTGTAGCATCAAAACCTTGTTTTTCCGCCAATTCACGGCACTGGTTCTCTACATTCAAATGGTCAAACAAATCTATTTTCAATCGGTGCTTCTTGGCCGTGGAATGCTCTACGATTTGAAGGGACACTCTTAAATTTCCCAAGTCCATAGGCAAACTCCCAATGATATAAAAGACCCCAGTACTGCCTTTAAAGCTAATTTTATATGGATTGTGAACTTCCAATGCCGCTGCGGCTTGCTGCGCCTTGAGAGGTTGTAAAAGTTGTAAAATACCATCTACACCATAGTGCGTCCACATATCGTTCAAGCTATGACCCTCTGGAAGGGGTAGTACGTTGATGGGAATTTCTGGACGTAATTCTTGCAGTTGTGTTTTAATTGTATACATGGTTTAGTTTTTTAAGATGATTAACTCCTCTAGTTCTGTAAGGGCTTGAATGGCCTCTAGGTGCTGCGGCAGTAACCTCCCATTATGCAAGGCCATGACCGATTCACGGTTCTCTAGCGCTTTGGATTGTAAAAGGCTACTTGCATCAAGTACCGTAGGAACCACATACAATTTTTTAGTTAGTGGATGCGGATACGATGGGTAAAGCCCTTGCTCGTTGAGGTATTCCTCAATGGGTGTACTCAAATCAAATCGAATAGCAAATAAGTTGACGATTTCTCCACTCTGATTCATAAGTGGAAACACCACCCCATACCTACCAAATACCGTATAGGCTGTTAGCCCTTCTTTGTTTACTCCTGCATCGCTTTTTGTAAGCAATCCAAGTGCTTCGCATTGGTCTTTAAACTCCTGCTCCCTGTTATGGTGGAATTGACCCGAATTAAAACCAATACGCAACTCGTTATAATCCAATCCCAAACCATTGAGATACTGTTTAGGCTTAACAGCCTTGCTGCTTCGTATACCTAACTCAAAGGAGTGGAAAATATCTTCTAATGCATTCATAATCATGCTGTAACTTTAAAATTAAACACTTCGTTTAAGGCCATACCAATGGCCGTTCGGGTATTACACCGAATTTGTAATCACATAATTTTTTAATTGATTTTTGGAGCGGACAGGGTAGCTAATCCCATCTGCTCTGTATCATTCTTTAGCTATTAGAATGACGAAAATTTACTTGCAAGAAATTTTCTTTTGGATTTCCGAGTACAAAGATATAGAGCGTTTTACGAATAAAAAAACACCTAAAAATGGCCAATTGCGGAGTTTTCAATGCAGGTATTTTCTTAAATTTTGTTTTTATATTGATTTTCAATGACTTACAAAGAGAGGTTAAATTAAATGGGTACCGTATATATTTTTATTGAAGATTTCGCAATAAACCACAAAAAATGAACTGAATTTTTGCGAAAAAAATTTTCACCCCTATACGCTCAAATAGAGGTTACTGATTTCTTGCTCTCTGATTCCAAGGTATATTTTGGTGGTGGATACATTGGCGTGGTTAAAAAGCTGAGATAGCAATAATAGGGCTTGGTCTGAGTACTTGTTTACCTCCCAAACTCTGCGTCCAAGGGTCTTTCTCATAAAGTGACTGGAGAACTGACCTTTTACTTTATAGGTTGCAAAAATGTCTTTCAATTTGGAATTGACGTACTGAATGCTAAAAGGCTTGTCCCCAAAGCGGTTAACAAACATTAAGTCCTGCTCCTTGGCCTCTAGTTGAACAAATAAACGTTGAAGGATAATTTGCAGCTCAGGGTTGATGGTGATGCGTCGGGATTTTTTGGTTTTCTTCTCGGTGATGGTAAAATACTCTTGGTTTAGTACTTGGTTCCAACGCAACTGCAATAGGTCAGAGATTCGTAATCCAATATAAGAACCTGTTGCGATAAGTAAGGCGAATTTTAAATCACCGTCACGCTCTAATTTCAAAACGATGCTCTGCATCTTGTCCCACTCTAAAAAATCACTTGTTGTTTTCTGTCCTTTTAATGCCATGTTTTTGGGTTTTATGTTTCACTTTTATTGTCTTTTATACTTTAGTGAAAGTGACTTTTTTACCACCCTTTGCGAACCCTTGATTTTACTGGGTTTTCGCATAAACTTTCACTAATTGCCAAAAGTGAAACAAATGTAATATCCTGGAAATCAACAAACAAGAAAAAAGTCATTTTTCCTGGTTTTCAAGGTGTTAAAACAAAAAAACGAGGTGTTATCCTCGTCTTTCTGCTTGCTGCAATAATTTTTGAAACACTTTCAATTCATCAGGGGTGAAGTCCGTAGCGGTGAATCGTATTGGAAACTTTATTGGCTCCGTTTGGAGTATTCGTTTGAACTGAGATAAACTAAAGCGAATACGCATTGTTATCGTTTTTATCAAATTGTAATCCGTCTTTCTTTAAGTTGTTGCCCACGATGTCCCAGTCCTCATTGATGGTGCCTTCTTTACTCATGTAGAATACCCCTGCTTTGTACTTATCATAAGGGGCAACCTCAACACGGTTATAGCTAAAGAAGTCCTTTATATCTTGCAATACAGTCGGGTGTAGCTTTGATTTGGAAACATACAACACCAAATGATTGTGATAGCCCTTTCGGTTGGTAAAGGGTTCACTGGTAAAATACAGGCGTAAATCGGTGCTATCACCATACTGCTGCTCTAGGTGTTCATACAAGGCAAACATTTGACGGTAGCAACTTTTTGGGTTGCGCTCCAACTGGTAAGCCACCGTAATAAAGAAACTCCAATCCAGTTGCCAAAATCGAAATTGTAGGCTATCTTTATCTACTAAGTTAACAATAAGGTTTCGCATGGCATGGTTCTCATAGCGCAGCATCTTGTTTTCATCAAACATAATTTCAGAGTCAAAAAATCGTGCATGGTCAACAGGGAATAATCGTTTACCATACTTGAGTTGAGTTTGCTGCCATAGCTCTTTATTCTTTTTATAGAAGCGGTATATTTTACTTTTACTCGCTTTGGTAGTTAGTTTAAAGGTTGTGATATTTTCATACTTCATCTTTTAAAAGGTTAATATTTTATGTTATGCGGTAGATACAGCATACCCATACAAGGGCATCACATTAGTATCATTTACAATAAATACTAACGATTTTCAAAAAGTGTAGCGTTTTGGGACTTTTTTTGTAAAATTTTTTTTAATTACTGATTTTATAGCTGTTTCAAAATGAGACAACCTATACACACCAACCAACACCCACAAAATTTTGAAAGCACCTTTATGGTAATAGTCTTTTATGATGTACACAATTTATGGTGTTTAAGGCGGTAACGTAAAGAGTTCTTTGTTTTGGTGGTTGTTTGAAAGACTGTATACAGGGTGGGAGGCCTCATCATCTATAATTGTGGTGCTATGCGTTATAGAGCAGATACAGGCATAATAATACATGCGCTAAATGCAAAAACCACCCGTGAAGGTGGTTTTGTTTTTAATTTATTCCGCAAAGTCGGGAGACTGTTGCGAAGCATTGTGCATCATATGAACACTTTGCGGAGCTGGGTTTTAAAAATTGCAATTAATTCATTATTGACTTTGAAATATTACCCTTATTTTTCATGATATACTTTTAAAACTTTTCCATCACGTTTTTGTATTTCTATAAATGGGGTTCCTCCCTTCTCTGAGTGAATTGTACCATTTACTATCCAAGTGGAATCTTTTGATGTAGCAACAAAAGGTTTCTTATCATAAATTCTATCCCCGTAAATTGGGAGCCAAATGGCTTCTGCTATCTTTATAGCCGTTTTCTCGTCTGGCACTAAATCATTTTTAAAAAGGTTATCTCTTTGGACATCAACTTTCTCTTTTACAAATTTTAAATTCTTTTTTTCTTGTGCACCTGAATTGCATGCTGAAAAGATAAGTACTGCAAAAAAACATATATACAAACTGTTTTTCATATTAATTATTTTTTAATTATTAAAAGAAACCATATCTACTTCCACCTTTCTTTGGTTTCGGTTTAGGCGTTGGTGTTGGCGTTGGTGTTGGCGTTGGTGTTGGCGTTGGTGTTGGTGTTGGTGTTGGTGTTGGCGTTGGTGTCGGTGTCGGTGTCGGTGTCGGTGTTGGCTTTGGCTTTGGCTTTGGCTTTGGTGTCGGTTTGTAGTTTGGTGACTGCGGGTCTTTTGGGTCACTAACTAAACCTTTATAAATTATATATGAATCATCGTCTATTTTAGGTAAGTATTGTATTAAAAAACCAGCTGGCGTACTCACATAACCATTAAGTCCACTTTTCTTATTACTGTTTCTATCAGCGTTAGAAAGACGGTTATTATAATAACCTTCTTTATATGCTCCATGACTGTGAATATCAGCCACAGGAGTTGTCCCTTTTGGAGCAGGACTTGGATTAGAACTATCTAAATCACCTATATTGGCTGGTGCATAAGAATATCTAAATCCTCCTTTGACTTTACTTCTCCCTATAGTTGATGCCATTTCCTTATTCAATTTTATTGAATCATCATTATAATATTCTGCCCAATTTAAAGCCGCTTCTTCCTCTGTCATAAATAGTTTGTATGGCTCTAATCCTTCTAACTCCCTACAGTCAATAACACGATTACCACTGAAAACATAAGGAGACCAATCGCTATAATCTTCCGTTAGTGGGTCAATACTCATAAACCTTCCAGTTGCGTAATCATAATTTCGCCACTTAAAACTGTCCCAGTTAAGCCCTAGCTCGTCTTGACGTTCTGTTCCTTGAAACTTATACTTATACGTCAAAAACTCCTCAGTAGCCGGTGCCATGCGTTTGAGTTCTTCGTCTTTGACCATGACCATGCGGCCGCCGCTGTAGTTGGTGTGGCGCATCCCAAAGGGGTAGTAATGGTTTTGTTCGACGATTTTCAACTGTTGGGTATCAGGGTCGAGGCTGTAACTCAATCGGATGTTGCCTAAATGATCGGTGTAGTTGTACACATAACTAAACTGGTCTTCGGGTAACTCTTCGATCGGGATTTTGATAAGTACGCCACTTTGCTCAATTTTAGTTGTTAAGCGCGAGGCATAGCCTTCAGCGGTTGGAAAAAACTGAAGGATGTTGTTTTCATACTGAAATCCGTCGGCATAATCCACTTGCTTGTTTTGTGTAAGAACGTCATCTTGCACGAGCTTGCGCACTTTGCGCCCCGTAGCGTCGTAAATGTACAAAATATTCCCTTTGCCGCCAAGGTCAATGTAGGTGGGTAAATTTAAGTGGTTGTATTTAATTTCAATAATCCCCTTATTCTCATCACTGACCATATTCCCCATATCATCATACGCATAATCATCGGTGGTGTCGGTGGCTAAAGTCCCGTCGGTGCTATCGTCTTCAAATCCCGAAGGGTGTAAGGTCGCATCGGTGACTTTGAGGAGTTGGTTACTGTCTTGCGGATAGGTATAGGTTAGATCATCTATCTCAATCACTTGAATACCGTTGTCCAAGTTCCCGTTGCGTTTTAAGGTTAGGATATTCCCGTTTTCATCATACGTAAGCTTCTCCCGGTAGTTGTTGATGTTGGCAGCGGTGAGTCCGGGTTTTTGGTAAAACGCCTCGTCCATGCGGTTCAAATCATCATAGGTATACCCGTAGGCGCGCTTCACATTGTCGTTGTACGAGCGCCAAAAAGTTTCACTTATGTTGCCGTTATACAAGGGTTGCACCCCGTTCATGCCGCTTACCTCAACATCGGTATAATTGATTTTAAAAGCAAAGAGGTCATTCGGGTCATTCGGTTGGGCTAATGCATCCACATCATTAATCCCCGTCATCCATCCGCGGATGTTGTAGCTAAAATCTACCACTTGTAAACCGTTGTAGTTGGCTAAGTCGGTACCTCCCACATTCTTCTGAATTAACTTCCCTAGCGCATCGTATTTGTTGGCTACCAACATTTCGGTGGGTTGGTTGTTGATGGTGTGGGTGTGGTTTTTGAGTCGGCCCTCGGGGGTGTATTCAAATTTTTCTTGCACATTTACGGGGTTTTGTATCGACGACAAGCGGTGCCAGGTTTTGGTTTCCAGTGGCTGTCCGATAAAATCAATTTGATTTTCCGTAATGGTATACCCGCCTAGGTAATTTGTGCGGTGGGATTTCAACACTTTTCCTTGGTAGTTGTATAGCGTATAGGAAGTTTCTCCAATGGTAGACCCAGGGTCAAGTAATACACGCACCCATGATCCTGTTTGGAGTCCTTTGCAATTGGTGAGTACTGTATTGCTTCCAACTTGTGCGGGTAATGACGAAGGTGCACCAGGGAAGGTATAGGTGTCATAGAAATTAACCGTAAGTAAGATATAATCTGATTGAGGAAAGACCGTACTTGAATAGGGATTGGCATAGTTGTCTACGTTGGAACCTGTGAGGGTTTCAAAAAGTGTTGTCGAATTGTCGTATTGGTCTTGTAATACATGCCGTTTATCTTCATTGACTTCATCTCTAGCATCTCTCCAAAGGGTATAGGCCACGCGACCAAAGGCATCGTATTTGGTGTGCATCCAGCCCAGATGTCCGGTACCAAAAGGATTGTAGGCAGGACCTGTTGCGACTACCCGACTGAGTTTGTCGTATACGATGAACTCCCATGTTTTTCCTGGTAGTTTTTTGGCCACCATACGGTTTTGGTCGTCGTATTGGTATTGGTAGCACAAGTTTTCCATTTGTGTTACACTGATGGCGGGACTTATACTCGCTTTGGGTGGAATCACATAGGTAAGGTTGCCATAGACATCGTACACATAATAGGTGTCGTGGGCGGTGCCTGCATTGTAGGTGCGTTTTAGCACCACTTGCCCTTCTGTATTTTTGAATTCCTCCGTAGAATGGTTGTTTCCTGAGGTCCAATTTTCATCCCGTGTGATGGTTTTGTATAGACTCCCTGCACGGTAAAATCCATCTTCATTGAGCGTGGGGACATACAGTTTGTGATTGGAATCATAGATGAGTTCTACTTTAAAAAAGCGCACTTCATTATCCTCATTGGCGAGGTACACAAATTTAATGGTATGGTCGTTATCATCGGTATCATGACCTTCCCAAACATTACCCGGCGCAGATTGTTTTAACACACGATTCAAAGGGGAAGGTTCGTAAAACTTGCGACTGTATACAATTTCACCGTTGTAGAGGGCGAAGGTTTCGGTCTCTTGTTTCGCACCCGAACGATAGTTTAAATTGGATTGGTCGGCTTTATAAGGCAAATACTCATACTGTGGGCGTCCGAAAGCATCGTATTCGATGTGGGTGACAATATCTTTTCCGTCGTCACTTTGGCGGCCGTCTACTTTTTGAATAGCTCGTCCGAGTCCGTCAAAATAGGTGACTTGTTCGACCACTTCTGTTGGCCCCGGATTGGGCACTAGGGTAGTGGGCTTTTTATAGGTTTTGGTCTTTACATAATTTTCTGTAGAGGTTTGCCCTAGAGCAGTTACCGAGCACAATAGACCGAATAATGCGATGCTTAGGGTACGCATTGAAGAGGGTTTTGGATGTTGACTGTATTTTTTCATGGCGCTTAGGATTAAGGTCTATAGTTATAACTGTTTTCGGTGACAATATTTCCGTGATGGTCGGTGACTTTCTCCAAACGGTTCATGCTGTCGTAATGGTATTGCATGCGAATACCGTTCGGGGTAGTCATGGTACTCACTCCTACAAGCGGAATATGCGTTACAGTGGTCACCATACTATTGGCTAGCGCACTATCATTGCGCAAAGCATCAAGTGCACTAAGTACAGCACTTTCTGAATACGTAGCAGCATCGGTGGCATTTTGAATGGCGGTAATCAAGTTAGTCGGAATACTCGTATAACCGATATTCTCAATTTTGGCAACCACTTGGGTGTTGTGATAGCCGTATATGTAGGAAATCAGCATGCCGTTTTCTTGTTGCACCTCCAACGGATTGCCATAGGTATCGTATCGGTTGTACCGAATTTTATTCTCCAGGGTGATACCTCCTTTGGACGTTTGAATCACGGAGGGGAGGTGAACATTGGTGTTGCCAGCAAAGGTGTTGCTGTAAACAATTTTACTTGTACTTAAAATTTCATTGTTTTTATTTACTTTTATTTGTTCTATTTCTGCAATACGATTTTGAGCCAAAGCAGCAGGATCAGTGAGATAGTCGTATGAAGAGACTGTTTCTTCCCCCAGACTATTGATGACTTTATGCTCGGCAATCATTTTATTCAGCGGATTGTACTGAAAAGACTCACGGGTAACCACTTCGCTTTGTGTATTGTTGGCATCGTAGAAGTAGTTTTTGGTTTCTTTGGACTCGAGTTTGGCCCAGCCGTAGGAACTATAGATAAATTTTATCCCCATATTGGTAAACACATCGGGACAAGGTTCTAAAGAATTATATGCTCTTGAAACATTCTCAAAAGCTTCATAAGTATTAAAAAGATGGTTATAAGCACAATTATTTGTCGTAATGTAAGATGTAAATCCTGTTATTTCATCTGCTAAGTTTGCTTCATCAAATTGATAATCATTTTTAATAAACTGTAATATTCTTCCATTACTATCAAATATTTTCAATTCTTTCAACAATCCTCTTTTGTAATCAATATTTTTAGAAGGGTAAAATGGATAATTTCTGTTGTATGCCTCTTCATCTTCTGGAAACTCTATTGCTGATGTAAAATCATATTCACTGTGTCCATTTCCATTTTCAAATGATTTTACATTTTTATAACCTACATCCGAGCCGTAAGTTTTAAAGTTTACATTCAAGCTATTTGTAGAAACCGTTCTATACTTAACTTCAAAAATATTTTCATTAAAATAAGAACCACTATAACTACCTGGAAATCTAATAAGTGTAAATAGTGTTTTTATGTATTCAAATACGGGCAATCCATAAACTAATGACCCATTCAAATATTCGAAATTAGTTTTCTTTTTGGTGGGGGTAAATTGTAAATTATTTATATCCACATCCACATCAAAGTAACTTATACTTTTGACTCTATTGCCACCTCCATAAACATAATTCAATTGCTGTGACTTTTTAGTCTTATACGTAAAATCTACATTTAAAGAGAAATTGTTGGGAAAATTTACATCTAAAGAGGACAATGCAATTTTATAATCACCTTCAATTAATTTTGTAGAAAAAAAGAAATTATTACTTAAAACTGTTTCAGGTTCGATGTATTTGTATAAAACAAAGTTATTCAGACTGTCTTTTTTATAAATTAAAAACCTAAAGTCTGAATAGGTATTAAAAATATTATTATTTGCAACTCTGATTTCAACATCATGTTCGTCTTGAATATGAAAAAGGTTATATTGATTGTTTAATGACTGCATTTCAAGGTGTAGAATATTTTCATCCCAATTGTCAGGATTATCGTTAAAGTTAGTTAATAGTTGGCTTCCAATATAGGAGTAACTATTAGGTTCATATTCAAATACAGTACATCCTTTTGTGGGGTGCACAATTTTCCTAAGAACTCCTAGTGTTGAAATTAAAGGAGTTACTTTTTTTGTATAATACTTGAAGTCATAAGGTTTAACTTCATTGTGATACCCCCAATAATCAATACCTAGATTAAGATTAGGCATGTAATCTAAAAATTCATATTCCAGCTTTTGTGAAGTATATTGGAGCAAAAATTTATCATATTTCTTAATTTCTCCTAAAAAAAGTTTATTTCTATTGTATACATTTTTGTTATTGTAGAAGTAATTAAATTCGTATTTAGATAGCACTTCATCATCAAGATTTTTTTCAATAATTGAGTTAAGTTTGTATGCAGCATAACCTACTTCGTAAAAGTCACTTCTGTTGCTATCCCATTCAAAAATGTATTTACCTAAACCAATTATTTTTATTTGTTTTATCTTTTTTACATTGTTTACTATTTTATTTACAGTAAATCTTTCTTTTGGTTCAAGGACTTTATTTAATTGATATAAATTATTTGGATCGTATATTGTTAAATAATCTAGTACAGTTTCAGGTCCATTAACTCCGATAGAATAGTTGTATTCAAACGATCGAATTTCTGTTATCTCAGTCATTCTTTCATTTTCATCATTATAAATGTATTCAATTATTAAATTGTTGTTTTTATCATATATTTTGGAGAGGTGAAAAGCACTTCTCACATTTATGGGTAATGAAATAAAACTTTCAGGACTACTAATATAACTCCCAAAAAAGTAATATTTTATATCTGAAAAAATTGTAGAACTAGATTCTTCAACAATATCAAATTCATATTTATTACCCTTTGGATCATAAACAATAAAAGATTGGGGTTCAAAAGTTGATGAGTCGTAAATGTTGACAATTTTTAATCCATTTGAAGTTTTATTTTTTACTTCTAATAAGTTAGTCGTGATATTTTTTTCAATAGTGAAGTTGCCACTGTAGCCCATAAAATTATATTGCCAAATATCATGTTCTGTATCATATTTGCCGAGACTTACATCTTCCCAATAAAATTTTTTCCTTTCAGTATCAGATAATGAAATATTTGTATTCCCTCTTTCTAAATTTAATAATTCATAAAATCTATTAGTATTAGAAATTGAATTATTATGATAAATTCCGAATCTACCTTTGTGACCTTGTATACCATTAAGATAACTTTGAGATAGTGTTTTGATTTCATCAGGTAAATCTTTTGTCGTCCTTGATATGGTTCCGCCATACGATAAACTCCACCCTAAACCGACATCAGTTGAAACATCGTCAGCTTTTATATTGGCAATGTGATAACTTAGTTTAATTAAATTTTTAATTTCATTCGACCTTGTTTTTGTTTCAAATAAACTGACACTAATATCTGGAACTCCAGTATATTGACTTATTTCTATTTCATTAAATTTCATCAACGCAGCCACCGTTGGTGATGGTGGTATTACATTGGGAAGTTCACTTTTTATTTCAGGATTCTGTGCTATACCCCACAACGGCAGGGCATAGCAAAGGGTAACGATGAATTTTCTCATGGCTCTTAGTTGGTTTTGGTAGTTCGTTTAATAATTTTTACGCCGTCGCTTTGTTTATCGGTTTTGATGTTAACGACATAGATTCCTTCGGGTAGGCTGCTTAAATCCACGGGGACGGTTCGGGAATTAATGGCAAATTGTTGCAAGACCCGTCCGGATAAATCCACTACTGTGGCGGTTCCCGATTCAAATTCGTAGCCAATTACCACAGTAGTAAACCCATAGGTTGGGTTGGGAGAGGCTTCAATAGTGAGTTTGGGTGTATCGGGTTTTTGTTCGTCTTTGAGTTTGACTACCCAAAAATCGTTGCGACCTACCGAACTGGTTTTGTCACCTGTGGCTTTTGAAAATGAAGTTCCTGCCATGAGGTAGCCGCCATCGCGGGTTTCGACCACTTTGCGCAAGACTTCTTTACCGTTACTGCCCACTGTGCGTGACCAGATTTCTTCGCCTTTTTCGTTTACTTTTAACGCAATAAAATCGTCGGTTCCTTTCTTGGCTTTGGGTTCGCCTTTGCCCAATCCTAACTTTCCTTTTCCTTTGGACAACAGACTGTATTCCCCTTGTGCAAATCCGCCCAACAATAAACTATGGTCTTTGTTTTCTACCAATGTGGTTAGAACATCCGTCTTACCGAAATTGTAGGTTTGTTGCCATAATAGATTTCCAGCAGTATCCAATTTAACTAACCAAAAATCGGTTCCTTCTTGGTTCGAACTTGTTTTCTCGTCACTACTCCCCGAATTGGAGTTGCCTCCCAAAAGGATGTTTTGATCGTGGGTTACCAAAACGCTATATAATTGATCGTCTTGGTCGCCCCCTAGGGTGCGTTGCCACAATACTGTTCCTTTTTCATCAATGCGAATCACCCAATAATCTCCAATACCACGGTTGCGTTCGGTTTTGGTTCCTGACACGGGTGAGTTGGAATACCCCCCAAGAATAAAACCGCCGTCGGCAGTGGCGGCTACACTGCGTAATTCGTCTACATACTGGCCGCCATAGGTTTGTTGCCATTCGACTTCGCCTTTGGAATTCAATTGGATTACCCAATAATCCAAATCCCCGTACAAGGCACCGGATTTTAATCGAGAAGGGGCTTTGGGATCCATCGGACTGCGGTCTTGACGGGGCTCAGAGGCTGAAGAGCCTGCCACAAGAAAACCACCATTGCGTGTGGGAATGACTTGGGCAATTTTTTCTTGGTCCATTCCCCCTAGGGTCAGTTGCCATTCTTCTTCTCCCCGAGGGTTGAGTTTGATGAGCCAAATATCGTCCCCTCCGAGGGAGGCTGTTTTTTTATCAAAGCTTTTGGGTGAATTGGAGGTGCCTGCAATGAGGTAACCCCCATCGGGTGATGCGGTGATGCTATAGAGGAGGTCACTCCCGCTACCGCCAAAGTTTTTTTGCCATTCTTGGTCGCCTTTTTCGTCCATTTTCCAGAGCCAAAAGTCCAAATCACCTTGAGTGGTTTGTTGTTTGTTTCCAGATTTAATAGACAAGGACGAACCGGCGAGAAGGAATCCATAATCGGGAGTCGGTAAGGCATCCATGAGGTAATCGGATTGTTTGCCACCTAGACTTTTATCCCATAAAATTTTTTGAGCGGCGACCGATTGGGATGAAGTCCAACCTAGGGTCAGTGCAAGAAGAATTGTTGACGAGCGCATATATACGAGTTGTTAGGGTTTTACTCTTTTTGTAGGGAAATCGTTTCGGCTGTCAACGGCATGTATTCCGGTACTTGTAAAAGTAATTTCTTACTTTTTGATAATGGTACACAAAAAGTGTACATTTTGTTAAAGTTGTTTTTCACTTATAATACCTTATGTCTGCAGCAGTACAAAAGCATTTTATTTGAGTAAAAACCAACTTTAGGCCATAAAAATAGTTTTTGGTCTGTTGGTAAAAAAATTATTTCAATAGGAAAAACCCTATTTTACGAAAGTATTTTTCCTATTTCTTATTTTTTCAAACAATTTATCTTAGTAAAATCCAGGTCGGAAACCAACAATTTTTTAGCTAATAAGAAAGGTAAAACTCCAATAAAATCAAGCTTTTTTATTTTTTATCCAGCAAAAAATAGATTAGTAAGGCGCTGGTAGTTATTGTTTTGGGTTTGAAAGAGGGATAGGTGTGCCAAAAAAAATGGAATGATTTTTGAAAAAAAAAGTCAATACACTATTTTGAGAACCAAAACCGAAAACAAAAATGAAAACAACGCTTATTTTTTTAATCTTCTATGGACCCCTATGATGCCCGATTGAATAGCTTACAACAGCAAATCAATGAACTCGCCGCCACCTTACTCCAAATCATCCGTCAAATTCCAAACGAAGAAGTCTGGCTAGACAGTGCTCAAGTCAAACGCCAGTTTAACATCAGTGAAAGTACACTGTACCGCTTACGGAAAAACAAGAAAATCCCCTACACGCAAATCGGCGGATTATGTTATTATCCCAAACATTACATTACCCAACTTATCGCCGAAGATTCCCGAAAACGACTTGAATAGTTTTCAGTAATCAGTGATCAGTAATCAATTGGCAGTGATCAGTAATCAGTTGGCTGAGTACACTGAATACTGCCAACTGTATACTGTACACTGAGCACTGTACACTGCATAGGGTTTTCGTGCAGTCATCGTGCAGTTTTCTTCGGTATTTCTTGCGGGAACCCCTGTGTTTTCGTGGGTGGTACCGAAGCATTACCGAACAAATACCGAACAAAACCACTAGTTGTTCGGTAAAATTACGTCAGATGACATCAAATTACGTCACAATACGTCAATGTACGTCAACTAACGTCATAGGTAAACAATCGACCTTTTTTTCTACTAGTTTTGACTCATGGATGTTCGAACGCCACGACAATTTTAATTAGTATTAATCTTTAAATTTAAAAACTATGGCCACCTATCAAAAAGGAATTTTAGGTCCATTCAATGGAAAAGTAGGAACAGTAATTGGTGCCAATTGGCGCGGTAAAGAAATCCTACGCAGTTTACCTCGTAAATCAGGTAAAAAACCTTCTCTATTGCAAATGCAACAACGCATGAAGTTTACAACCGTAATTGATTTTTTAACACCCTTTAATCCAATCCTCAGCCGCTACTTTGGGGGTGATCTTGGCGAAAAAACAAGAGGAAATAAAGCCTTTGCATACCACATCAAAGAGGCAGTAGAATTCGTGGATCCCGATTTTGTAATGCAATACAATAAAGTGATTTTGAGCAAAGGGACACTTCCAGGTCTTGAAAACGCTTCCGTAACCGCAGAGGCTAACAATACTGTGGTGTTGAATTGGACCGACAACAGTGTACAAGTTTTAGCACAGGCTACCGATCGATTGTTTATCGGAATTTATGAACCCGAATTGGGCAATACCCTTTGTAATTTGAATCTAGCTTCACGGAGTGCTACTACAGCCAGTTTCGTTTTACCTTCCGTTTATATTGGAAAAACAATTCACATTTGGGTTGGATTCGCTATGACCACCGACGAAGATTGTTCGACCAGTATTTACTTAGGAAGTGTAACCGTGCAGTAACAATCACTACAATTGCTTTTAAAGACCCGACTGCGTTTAGTGGTTGGGTTTTTTATTGTTTGCAGAAAGGTTTTTTTTGCACGCTAAAAAATCCCCGTTCTGTTGTCATTTCGACGCAAGGAGAAATCCCATACAGTTTTCACGGTGCTGTAGGTAAAAATAAAGTGTTTTTCGCTAAGCGAAAAAAAGGGGACTATCCTATGGGATTTCTCCCGATGGTCGAAATGACAAAATTGGGTGTAAAGGTTTTTTAACAAGCAAATAAATCCCCCGCCCTGTTGTCATTTCGACGTAAGGAGAAATCCCATGCCGTTTTCACGGTGCTGTGGGTGAAAATAAAAAAGTGTTTTTCGCTAAGTGAAAAAATCCCCCGCTTATTGTCATTTCTACGCAAGGAGAAATCCCATACAGTTTTCACGGTGCTGTAGATAAACAAATAAAAGTGTTTTTCGCTTAGCGAAAAAAAGGGGACTATCCTATGGGATTTCTCCCGATGGTCGAAATGACAAGATTGGGTGTGAAGGTTTTTTAGCAAGCAATGAATTCAGTCATTAGTATTCAGTGATCAGTGTTCAGTAGTTTCACGCTCAATATAGCAGTAAACCCATTGCATAATTTGTTTTTCTCCCTAAATTTCCTATTTTTAATCGACCAACTCATAATTCATAACTCATAATTCATAACTTTTTTAAAATGTTTAACCTCCATACCCACCACTACACCGCCACACCGAATTGTATCGAACTCGTGAATCAATACCCCTGGGAGTTTGATCCAGCGCCGCCTGTCTATTCCATTGGGATACATCCGTGGTTTATTGACGCGACGGTTTGGCCACTACACATGGAAATTGTGGAGCAACATTTGATCAAGTCGGGTTGCCTCGCCATCGGGGAATGTGGGTTGGATAAACGTATTGAGGTGCCGTTCGAACTCCAACTGCAAGTCTTTGAAGCGCATCTGATTTTGGCCGAACAGTACCAAAAACCCGTAGTGCTGCACCTCGTAGGCGCCTTTCAAGAATTAATTGCCCTCAAAAAGCAACACCGCCTCTCCGTGCCCCTCATCGTGCACGGCTTTTCCAAAAATGCCCAACTCGCCCAAGAACTCGTCAAACACGGGTTTTACCTCTCCTTCGGGAAATACTTACTTCGCAATCCCGAACTCAAAACAGCTTTCCTTGCCGTACCCGAAAACCGCATCTTCCTCGAAACCGATACAATCGAAGAATCCATCACCGACGTCTATGCCAAAGCCGCCGAATACCGCAACCTGGACGTCAGCGAATTGGAACGACGCATTAAACGAAATAGGGTGGAGGTGTTTGGGGGAGAAGAAAGACCGCTTTAGCAATTATGAATTATGAGTTATGAATTATGAGTTATGGCTAACTGCTAAAAACCACATACGACTAAAATCATTGTGTTACATTGTGCCTTACTTTGTGAAACATAGTGTTACTAGAATAAAGACCGCTACGCTGAAAGAAGCAAGACTGCTACGCTGAAAGAAGCAAGAGTTTAAAACGAAATATGACTTGCGACTAATTCACTTACGACTCAAATCACTTACGACTTACGACTAATTCACTTACGACTAATTCACTTACAACTAACTCCAAGATCATATTTCAGTCTTTCTAAATCAGAACTTGTTTTTAACAAGCACCCTCTTTTCTCTTGCTTCTTTCTTCTTTTCTCTAATCCCAATTCCTTATTTTTGTACTTCATTTACAATTCATAACTCATAATTCATAATTCTAAAAACATGGCTGTTTGGCAAGAACGTGCAGAACTTTTATTTAAAACGGAAGGATTAGAAAAATTACGAAAAGCCAATGTATTGGTGGTCGGACTCGGGGGCGTGGGTTCTTTTGCGGCTGAGTTTTTGGCACGGGCAGGGGTAGGGAAGATGACCATCGTCGATGGAGACGTGGTGGATATTACCAACATCAACCGTCAGTTGCCTGCCTTGCATTCTACCGTGGGGTTGCCCAAAGTGGAATTGATGGGCGCCCGTTTGCTGGATATCAATCCCGAACTCGAACTCACAATACTCAAAGAATTCTTGTCGCCAGAACGTGCATTTGAATTAGTTTCGCCTGAATTTGATTATGTTTTGGACTGTATTGATAGTGTGACGCCCAAACTCAATCTATTGATTGCTGCCAAACGCAAAGGCGTGAAAGTGATCAGTAATATGGGCGCCGGAGGGAAGTTTTTGGCCTCCAAAGTTAAAGTTACCGACATTAGCAAAACCGATTACTGTCCCCTCGCCAAACATGTGCGCAAGCGCTTAAAGAAAGAAGGTATTTCGGGAGGCGTAAAAGTGGTGTACTCCAGCGAACGCCCCGATTATGATAGTGTCAAACATACCGACGGTAGTAATTTTAAAAAGTCGTTTTACGGCACCAATTCGTGGATGCCCTGTTTGTTCGGACTCCATGCTGCCGAAACCGTAGTGCGTTATCTTATCAAAAAATAATGGAATCGAATCGTCCCCAACTCACTGTACCGCGAACCGCTTTTGACAATGGGGTAGAAGCCATTGCCTTGTTGGGGTTAATCAGTTCGTGGATTTATGTAAGTGTACACTACGCGCAGTTACCCGACGTAATTCCTACCCACTTCAACGGTCAAGGTCAGGTCGATGGCTATGGCGACAAATGGGCGATTTTTTTGGGGTCGGGAATTGCTACAGCGATGTACATCGGACTCACCTATATCGGGCGGCATCCCCACTGGTTTAATTTTCCGGTGGCTGTTACCGAAGCCAATGCCCCGCGTTTGTACCAGATAGCTGTTCGTATGTTGCGGACGCTGAAATTGGTTCTTGTGGGCGTTTTCTTTGCGATTGAATGGCAAACGGTGCAAGTTGCCCACAATGCCGCATTTGACGGCGGCCGATGGATACTCCTGGGCGTGATGGGTGCTGTATTTGTCCCTTTATTCTATTTTTTAATCCAACTCTTTAAAAACAGCTAATGCTTAAAACCGTCATTTTTGATATGGATGGGGTGATCGTGGATACCGAACCCGTACACCATTATGCCTACCACCAACAGTTTGAACAACTCGGCATCACCGTTACGCCTGAAATGTATGCTTCGTTTACGGGGAATTCGACCAAGAATATCTTTCAAAAATTAAAAGACCAATTTGATTTACCCCAAACCGTAGAAGAATTGGTGGATACCAAACGCATGTTGTTTAATGATGCCTTTGATCAGAAAGAAGACCTCACTTTGTTGGAAGGCGTACACGAATTAATACTGGATTTGAGAGCCCATAACATCCAATTGGTGTTGGCTTCGTCTTCTGCTCGAGTTACCATTCACCGTATTTTCAAACGTTTTGAGTTGTTCCCACATTTTAGTCATATCGTTTCCGGAGAAGAGTTTCCGCAATCCAAACCGCATCCGGCGATCTTTGAACATGCCGTACATTTATCGGGCGATCAAGCAACCGAATGTATCGTAATCGAAGACAGTACCAACGGGATTCTTGCCGCCAAAGCCGCGGGTGTATTTTGTGTAGGGTACGACAGTTTCCATTCTAAAGGACAAGATTATACCCAAGCCGATGTCGTGGTGCAAGATTTCAAAGCCTTGAATTATGAACGATTAGCGGCTTTATTAGCATGAGAAAATTACTGTTTTTAGGATGCTTTTTTATCGGGCTTGTTGGCTTTGGTCAACAGCAATTTGCAGGGGAGATAGCCCAATTTCGAAAACAAGACAGTATTCACCCACCGCAAAAAGGTTTGGTGTTGTTTGTGGGGAGTTCGTCGTTCCGACTATGGACCACTATGGCATCCGACTTCAATAATCCCAACATCCTTAATCGCGGATTTGGAGGCGCTACAATTAATGATATTTTGTTTTATGAGGATGAGGTGGTTTTAAAGTACGAACCTTCTAAAATCGTCTTTTACTGTGGTGAAAATGACATTGCAGCAGATCCAAACCTTACCCCTGAAGCGGTATTACTTCGTTTTCAAACATTCTTTACCCATATCCGTCAAGCATTTCCCAAGGTGCCTTTTTATTTTGTAGGCATCAAACCCTGTCCGTCGCGCTGGGCCATGCAGGAACGGATGCAAGCCACCAATCGTTTGATCGAAGCCTATTTGGCCAAACAACCGGCTACGGTCTTTATTTCGGTATGGGAGGCCATGTTGCAAAATGGGGTGCCGAATCCAGCTTTGTTTCGGGAGGACCAACTGCACATGAATGCCTTAGGGTACGCTATTTGGATTACTGCTTTACGTCCGTATCTTCAGCCTTAAGAAGCTTCGCGGTCGGGGAACGTATGTTTGGCTAAAATGCGTTTACTGTCGCTTCGCACTTCCTGTTGTTTTCTAAAATTCCACCAAAAGTCGGTAGCTGCTTTCTGCGCTTCTTCTAAAGGCACAATCGGGAAGGGATAGTCATAACCGGGTTCGAATCCATACAACATTTGTTCGATGGGCGTCAGTTTCCACGGTTCGTGGATAAACGCTTCGGGGATGTTGCGCAATTCGGGCACCCATTTACGGATAAAATCCCCATGGGCATCGTGTTCGATGGAGTTCTTCACCGGATTATAAATACGAATCATATTCACGCCTGTAACGCCGGCTTGCATTTGAATTTGGGGGTAATGAATTCCGGGTTCGAAGTCCAAAAACTGTTGGGCAAGGTGCGGACTGCAATTTTGCCACGGTTGCATCAAGTGGTGGGTGTAGAACGAAACGACTAGGGCACGCATGCGAAAGTTGAGGTAGCCTGTGGTATTCAAACAACGCATACATGCATCTACGATAGGTACTCCTGTTTTTCCTGAACACCAAGCCTCATGATAGTTTGTATTAACCGGTAACTTTAAGTGCAAATAGCCTTTGTTGACGGGGTAAAATTCCATCGAACATTCCATTTCAAACTTTTGGATAAAATGGGCTTGCCAGCGTAAACGCGAAGCGAAGTTGTCGATTTGGCGTTTGAATTTTCCTTTTTGGCGCACTTCCCACGTCCATTGATAGACTTCTCGTATGGAAAGATTGCCCCATGCGATATATGGTGAAAGCCGACTGCATCCTTTGCGTCCCAATTCGGGTTTGGAGATGTGGCGGCTGTAGTTTTCAACGCGTTCGGTGAGAAAGGATTTCAGGTAACGCAAGCCCACGGAACGGCCTCCTTTTTGGAAAGGTGTGTCCTTAGGCGTGTCGAGGGACGGAATTTTAAAATGGATTTCGAGTTTCTCGATTTCGGTGTATTTCACAAAAGTTCGACCATTGGCTTCAAACGGAAAGCGGGCTTTCTCCATAAAGTCGTACCAATCTTCTTTCCAGGTTTGGCGGTTGCGCAGGCCACGGATTACCCCATTGGTAATGTATTCAAACCACGGAATGCCGTTGGCACGAAGGAGTTCGCTCACCTCAATATCCCGATGGAAGGTACGTTGAATACCGGTTTCTTGGTGGGAATATACGCCGGTAATCGACGCCATTTCAATTAATTTTTCAAAGACAAAAGTCGCTTCTTCCTCCACTATAAGGATTTGTGTGTGAAAGGGTAACAGATCGTGTTGGAGTTCGGCCAACGATTCTTTGATAAAATTAAAGTGCCGCGCACTGTAATGGATATCCTGCTGGAGTGAGGGCTCAAGGATATAGAGCAAGAGCACTTTTTCTTTGGTTGCGATAGCGCGAAACAAAGCTTCGTGGTCGTGCAGGCGTAAATCACGTTTGAGCCATACTACTTTCATGGGGCGATAAGGGTTTTATCCCACGGCGGCTTTGTAAACAGTTAAGCAACGCTCGCGGGCTTCTTTATGGTCAACTATAGGGTTGGGATAGGCTGAGGTTTCCACTTCAGGTACCCATTTTTTGATATAATACCAGTCTTTATCAAACTTCTTGATTTGTTCGCTGGGATTGAAAATGCGGAAATAGGGCGCTGCATCGACACCACTGCCTGCCGCCCATTGCCAATTACCGACATTACTCGCTTGTTCATAATCGAGGAGTTTTAAGGCAAAATAGGTTTCGCCCCAACGCCAATCGATGAGTAGGTGTTTACATAAAAAACTCGCTACAATCATGCGCACACGGTTGTGCATGTGACCGGTAGCGTTAAGTTCGCGCATCCCGGCATCTACAATGGGATAGCCTGTGGTTCCGGAACACCATTTTTGGAACAAATCCACATCGTTGTTCCATTGGATTTCGTCGTATTTGGGTTTGAAACTTTGGTGCACTGTATGCGGAAAATGCCAAAGGATTTGCATGAAAAACTCCCGCCAAATCAATTCATTCCAGAAGGTTTCGTTTTTCTCGGCAATTGCTTTGGCCATCATCTTGCGGATGGAAACGGCTCCAAAACGCAAATAGATGCCGAGGAAAGACGTTTTATTCAGTGCGGGAAAATTACGAGTCGCTTCGTAGTTCCGTATCAAGGTTTCGGATACATCGTAGGGTCGAACTTTTATTTTGGAAGGTTTGAATCCGATGTTTTCAAGAGTCAAAAAGGGATACGTATGATCGGTTATTTGATCCAATAAAGTTTCCGATGGATAGTGTTGTAAAGTAAGGGTTCGAAAACGTTCTTTCCAACGACGGCTGTAGGGGGTATAGACCACATAAGGTGTACCGTCATCTTTTACCACTTCACTCTTTTCAAAAATCACTTGATCCTTTGAGGTTTTGAAATCTACCCCTTTGGATTTAAACAATTGATTCAAGGCTTTGTCCCGTTTGCGGGCATAAGGCTCATAATCGTGGTTGGTGTAAATAGTGTCAATTTTTTGTTCCGATAGAAGTTGGGTATATACCTCTTCGGGTGTTCCGTGAAAAACCGCTAAAGATTTTCCTACGGCATGAAGTGCTTGCTGTATCGCCTCCAATTGCTGGTGAATAAAAGTCACACGAGCATCATCGGGCGGCAGTTGCGAGAGAATCGACGTGTCAAAAATAAAAATAGGCAATACGGGTTGGCCACTGCTTAATGCGTGGTACAATCCGACATTGTCGTCGACCCTCAGGTCTCTTCGGAACCAGAATATATTCATCTTAACTATTTACGATTAATGTGGACATTCCTCCGTCTACGGCAAACACTTGACCGGTGATCCAGTTGCTTTGTTCGCTCAATAAAAAGGCTGTCATTTGTGCGATATCTTGTGGTGTACCCACTTTTTTCATGGGGTTACGTAAAGCCGCTTTTTCTTTTTTCTCTTCCGAATTTAAGAATTTATCCGCTAATGGCGTATCGGTGAGTGAAGGCGCGATGACATTCATGCGCACTTTGGGAGCATATTCAGCGGCAAAGGCTTTGGCAAAACCTTCAATAGCGCCTTTGGCTGCAGCCACAGAAGTGTGAAAAGGCATACCCATCGAAGCAGCAACCGAACTGTAGGCCACCACACTCGACTGGGAAGCAGCGGTGAGTTGCGGTAATACGGTTTGTACTACTTTCACGAGTCCGATGAAGTTCAGTTGCAAATCACTTTCAAACGCTTCTGACTTTAAACCCTTAAACGGACGTAGATTTATGCTTCCTGGCAGATATACCAATCCGTGGATTTCAGCAGGAAGGGCGGAAGTATCCAAGGTATCTTGTGTCGCATCAAACGGAATGTGGGTAAGTTTTAAGTCGGCTAAATCTTCCACTGAGCGTGAAGCTACAAAAAGGTTGGACTCAAACTGTAATTGTTGGGCAAGGGCACGACCGATTCCTTTGGAACCACCAATCAATAGGATATTTTTCATGTTATTCAGGTTTAAATTCGCCAAAGAGTTCGATTAACTTCTTTCTTCGGTAGTCAAAAATTTGGTGCAAACGTGGTTTGACAAGTATTGGGTGCACGAGTTGCCCTAACATACCCATGGGTAGTTTATAGTCGACGATGTCTTCCATTTCTACACCGCCGGGTACTTCTTTAAAGAAATGTTTGTGGTGCCATAAAGCATATGGACCAAATCGTTGTTCGTCAACAAAAAACTTTTTGTGATCAACGTGTGTGATTTCGGTTACCCATTTCATGGGAATATTTAATAAGGGCGTAACAATATACTGGATGATTTGTCCCGGGTACATTTTCCGATCCGCACCAGAGAGGGTTTTAAACCCCATATCATCGGGTGTGATGGTATTTAGGTTCATCGGATCGGAAAAGAAATCCCAGGCTTCATCAAGAGTTATGGGAAGAAACTGTTTAGAGTGCAGTGTATAGATCTTCATTGTTTTTTTGGTAAAGATACAGTTTGTTTAACAAAAAGAAAAATAAGTTAAACAAAAATTATTCCCTTTTAAGTTTAAATTAACAGTTTGACCCCATCGCTTTTAGTAATTTTGGCAGAACTAAAACAATGAACCATGAAAAAACTAATCTATGCAATTGCCTTTTTTATTGCATCGTATGCGATCGAAGCGCAAGTAAAAACCCCTCAATCGAGTCCGAAAGCCACTGTAAATCAAGTTGTGGGTTTGACCGATGTAGCTATTGAATACTCCCGTCCCAGTGCCAAAGGCCGTACTATTTTTGGCGATTTAGTGCCATTTGGAAAATTATGGAGAACGGGTGCGAATGCGAATACCCTTGTGTCATTCAGTGAAGATGTAGTGATTGACGGAAAAACCTTAGCAAAAGGAAAGTATGCCTTGTATACATTACCAAAAGCGGATAACTGGGAAGTAATTTTCTATAAAACAACTGACAACTGGGGAACACCAGAAGAATTTAAAGAAGCGGATGTGGCGTTGCGTGCCAATGCAAAACCTGTGATGACGGATCGTCGTGTGGAAACCTTTACTATGGGTATTGGCAATGTAACCAATGACTCGGCTGAATTAGAAATTGCTTGGGAAAAAACGTTTGTAGCGGTAAAGTTTGAGGTGCCTACACAAAAAGCGGCCATGGCGAGTATCAATAAAACGCTAGCCGGACCTTCTGCCAACGATTATTATAGTGCAGCCCAATATTACTACCAAGCGAATATTGAAATGGCAAAAGCTTTAGAATATGTAAACAAAGCGGTAGGAGCTGTAAAAGCAGGGGAAGAAGCACCGTTTTGGCAATTGCGTTTAAAATCGTTAATCCAAGCAAAATTAGGCGATAAAAAAGGAGCGATTGAAACCGCTAAGTTATCGTTAGCCGGCGCACAAAAAGCGAAAAACGACGATTACGTAAAAATGAATAACGATTCCATCAAAGAATGGAGCAAATAATAAAAATCAAGCCCCTGAATTTCAGGGGCTTTTTTTTGCTTACTTTTAAACTATGAAACGGAAGAACCGCAAACAAGAGGAATTTTGGAATGTACTCACCCATGGGTTGGGTGCCGTATTGTCGTTGGTGGCGTTGGTCCTTTTGGTTGGATATACCGCTTGGAAAGGCACATTATTGGAATTGGGGGCGAGTTTGGTGTTCGGACTCAGTTTGGTGCTTTTATACTCCGCTTCAACAATTTATCATGCGGTCGTGCAATTGCGGCACAAACGTTTTTGGCAACGTGTCGACCATTTGAGTATCTACATTCTTATCGCTGGAACCTATACACCTGTAATGTTGGTGGGTTTGAAAGGCGTTTGGGGATGGACACTCTTTAGTTTGATTTGGGTATTGGTGGTCGTCGGATTTGTATTTAAGTTTTCCAAATACCGCTACAACGAGAAATTATCCTTGACGTTATATGCTGTCATGGGTTGGTTGTGCATCATTGGTATACAACCCATCATTCATGCCCTTTCATCCTCGGCGCTGTTGTTGATAGCGTTAGGCGGTGTTTGTTATACGGGCGGAATTTATTTTTATGCCAAAGATCGCAACCGTTTTTACCATCCCATTTGGCATGTCTTTGTATTGGGAGGCAGTGCTTTTCACTTTTTTGCCATTTTCCATTACATTTTACCGTAAAAAAAACCACCCGAAGGTGGTTCTATTTAAATTTCGTTTTCATGGACAAGTTGGAGTTCCTCAGGAGATTCATTGGGCTGCGTGCGTTGGATCAACCATGCAATCACGATGGTCAATAGAGCCCCAATAAAATTCAGCCACAAGAAACTCACCACATCCAGATAATAGATATAGAAGATTAAAAGTTGGGAAATCACGGCACTGTAGAAAATCGCAGTTGCTTTGATGTGTTTAATGTAAAATCCGACAAGGAATATCCCGAGCACTGTACCGTAGAAAATCGACCCGACAATATTCACGAGCTGAATGAGGTTTTCAAAAAGCGTCCCTACACAAGCAAATAAAATAGCAATGACACCCCACAAAAGCGTAAAATAGCGTGTAGCCATAACATAATGCTTATCGGATTTCTCTTCTTTTAAATTGCGTTTATAGATATCGATAGCGGTTGTAGATGCCAGTGCATTGAGTCCGGAAGCCGAGGACGACATGGCGGCACTGAGGATTACGGCGAGTAACAATCCAATCAACCCTTTCGGAAGGTAATTAAGAATGAAATACAAAAACACATAATCTTTATCGTTGGTCTCCGCTTTGGGATCGGCTTTCGCGATTAATTCTTTGGCTTGATCGCGTAAATCCCGTTCTTTTCCAGACAAAGCCGTTAAACGATTCCGTAAAATCGGATTGTCGTAATTCTGATTTAAGTGATCGATATACAAGAGATTATATTCTTTTTTCTCTTCGGTCAATGCCTTTAATTGGTCTTCTAATTTGTGGTAATCATTGGCATAGGCCGACTTTTCAATTATATCCTTGTTTACGGGATTAAAATTCAACGGCACTTCATTGAATTGGAAGAAAACAAACACCAAAACTCCGATGAGGAGAATAAAGAACTGCATCGGAACTTTTAGAAAGCCGTTCATGATGAGTCCCATCTGACTCTCGCGATCGGATTTTCCAGAGAGGTAGCGACCTACTTGGGATTGGTCGGTTCCAAAATAGGCCAAACTGAGAAAGAAACCCCCAGCGATACCGCTCCAAATGGTGTAGCGGGTTTCAGGGTCAAATGAAAAGTCGACTACATTCATTTTCTCATTAGCGCCCGCGATATGCATGGCATTGGAAAGGGTCATGTCGTTGGGTAAGAGCGATAATATGAGAAAGAAGGTAATCAACATCCCGCTCATGATGACAAACATTTGTTGTTTTTGGGTAACGTTTACGGCTTTGGTACCTCCCGAAAAGGTATACACAATCACCAAAATACCGATGATGACATTGAGCATGGTGAGGTTCCAACCCAAAAGGGTAGACAACACAATGGACGGTGCATAAATGGTGAGTCCGGTACCAAGTCCGCGCTGAATCAAGAATAAGATAGAAGCCAGCGAGCGGGTTTTTAGATCGAATCGTTGCTCGAGGTATTCATAGGCCGTGTAGACTTTTAATTTGTGGTAAATGGGAATAAACGTCAGGGAAATTACCACCATGGCAATCGGGAGTCCGAAATAGAACTGTACAAATCCCATTCCGTCGTGGTAGGCCTGTCCCGGGGTAGAAAGAAAAGTAATGGCACTCGCTTGGGTGGCCATGACAGAAATCCCCACGGTAAACCAATTGGTTTGCTTGTTTCCTAAAATATATTCTTCTACGTTGCGGCTCCCTTTGGTTTTGTACACCCCATAGATGACAATGGAGAGCAAGGTTACCGATAAAATAATCCAGTCCAGTTGTTGCATACTAGGAGTAGTTTTCCATGAGTAAATAAAAAATCAAAATATACAAGGCGTTGATGACTAACAGCCAAGTATAGTTATTGCTCCATCGGTTTTCCTTGTTGGTTTTCATATTGGTTTAGTTTTTTGCCGAAATTAGATTCGCCATGAGTCGGAAAGCTCCTGGAACGCCCTCGGGCAATTCACGGAAAAAGCTCAATCCGGTATAAATATACGTTCCTTTTCCATAGGGAGCGACGAGTATGGCTCCGTCTTTTGGTTTTTCTCCTTGATCATTAGCTGAAATCAAGGCCGTGTATTGTGCATCCCATTCACTGGGGTAGTACAAGCCTTGCTCTTGTTTCCAGCCGGTAAAGTCGGCACTCGTAATTTTATTGGGATAGTTTAAAATGCGGTGATTGGGTTGGAGAAAGCGCACTTCGGCATTCTCTTCCGTAACGCGGTCACGGGAAATTTTGAGCGGGTAGGGCGCATACTCCTTGGTCACCATATCATCCAACGTGTTGTATTGCACAATCATTGTTTTCCCACTTTTTACAAAATCCAACAAAACCTGTTGTTTGTAGGCCAATTGATTCACAACGTTATAGGCTCTGATTCCACTCATCACCACATCGAATGGTTGAAGCAACTCAGGGGTAAGCGATTCGGGTTTCACTACAGTAACTTCATACCCCATTTGGGTGAGGCTATTGGGTACTTCATCACCGGCTCCCATAATGTAAGCGATTTTTTCCTCGTTGGTTTTAATGTTGAGTTTGATGGCTTTGGCTGTAGCCGACTTCAATACCATTTGTTTGTAGATGTGCGTGTAGTTGATGTCTATTTTATCTTGTTTGAAGGTTTGGTTGTCTACTGTGACCACACTCTGGATGACTGCTTCAGCGGCTTCTTTGGGTGGGGTTAGGGTAAAAACAAATTCGGCGGTTTCGCCTTTGCGTTGAAGGGTAACTGCTTGTTGCTCCGGACTAACTTTCCAGTCGGTTGGGACCTGCAATTGCACCGATCCACTGAGGTTTTCTTTGCCCGCTTTCACAATTACGCGCACTTCGTGACTTCGGTTTTTAGGGAAAATATAGACTTTTTCTTTGATGGACGAAGTAGCCGCAGGTACAATGTCTAACGGTTGGTAAACTTCACCTTTCACGTCATCGTTGTATTTGTAAACAATTTTGCGGGTAAACGGAATTTCCACACCTTGAATGGAAAGGAAAAAGGTCACCTGTGTAGCGCGTTGTACATCGGGTTTACCAATGAGTAGGCGATCGTTTACGGTGTACATGCCTACAGTTCCTTCCTCTTTGAGGTAGTAGGGCGCCGTGTAGTCATAATCGTTTGGCAAGGAAAGATCAAAACTAGTTGTCAGGTCTTTGTTGTTAGTTAAAACCTGATTATTCCAGTTCACTGCAGTTTTGGGATAGGTTTCTACACGGTTTAAAGTCCAAGCATTGGCACTGCGGTTGATGGCTTCGAGTTTGACTTTTATTGTACTACCGGGTGTTGTTTCTTGCACATCGGAAACGGCTTCAAGGTAGAGACCGGAACAAGCGGCGATTATCTTTTTGATTTCCTCCGACTTTTGGTTGCGCCAAAAAGGGTCTTGCAATTGTTGAATGAGCGAGTAGGCTTTTATCAAATCGGGTACACTGGCCCCAGGATTCGAATAATTGAATTCTTTTTGCACTTTGGCGAGCAGTTCGCCCACTGCTTTTCCATCCGTTAGACGGTTCCATGTAGTATCAATCCCATCGAATAGATTGTTTTTGTTGGCGGGTGCCGTGCCTTTTAAGAATTCTAAATATTCGTCTTCTTCACCGCGGGTTCCTGTATTTCCGAAGCCCTGGGATTGGTGGCAGCTCCGACTCAAGGCTGCAATTTCTTGGTTGGATTTTCCGGCAAAGGGATAGTAAACGCCAATTTGGAGTTGGGCTTGTTTGCTTTTATCGGCTTTTTCAAATTTCTCTTTACTGCCATAAAACCACCAGGAGGTATTGAAATAAATACGCTGGGGTTGCCAAGGTTGGGTGTAAGCTAATTGATCCGCAAATTGATTGGGTTGGTTGGCCAAATCAAAGGCTTCCATGGAAAGCATGGCAGATGCCGTGTGATGACCGTGGGTGGTGCCGGGAGAGCGGTGGTCAAAACGGTTGATAATAATATCAGGGCGAAAAGTTCGAATAGCCCATACCACATCACTTAAAACTTGATTTTTATCCCATATTTGCAGGGTTTCCGTTGGGTTTTTAGAGAAGCCAAAGTCGTTAGCACGCGAGAAATACTGTTCGCCTCCATCAATTTTACGGGCTTCGATGAGTTCTTGGGTTCGAATTACCCCTAACAATTCCCGCAATTCGGGTCCGATTAAGTTTTGTCCGCCATCACCGCGTGTGAGTGACAAATAGCCAGTTCGGGCATGGACTTCATTGGATAAATAGGAAATCAATCGGGTATTTTCATCATCGGGATGGGCGGCGATATAGAGTATGTTGCCCAAGAAATTCAGTTTTTCAATTTGGTGGTAAATGTCGGCTGAATTTGGTTTTTCAGGTCGTTGCCCCCATGTTGGAAATGCAACGATACAAGCAGCCAGTAACAAAAACGATTGACGCATTAGTAGTTAATTTGAATTCCTTCAAAAATACGGATTTCTATGGGCTACCCTTTTTTTATTTGATTTTCTTTAACAAAAAAAAGGAGCACAACATTGTGCTCCTTTTCCCCCTAAACTAACTAAATTAACCCTAACGATTATGAATTAGTGTTATTTTTAATCGTGTCCATGTCCTCTTTTTTTCCCATGTCCACGGTGTTTTTCATGTCCATGGTGTCTTCCGCGATCGTGATCATCGTCGTGATCGCGGTACACCACTACGGTTCGTTGAGGAACAGTGACATAACGAGCGCGATGTCTTTTGTGATAATAGTACGGTGTTTTGCCGTAATAGTCGGTGAGGTATACGACACGTCCGCGACGCAAATCATAGTGATTGCAACGGGCGGGTAAATAGGCATTACGAATCCAACGCCCATTGGAGAAATACAAGAATAATCCGTTGGGGACATCGTAATACACATCAATTTCGGGCAAGTAGTAGTACTGTACTTCCACACGGTCGGCAGGTGCCCAAACTGGTGGCGTTCCAAAATTGATATTTACATTTACTTGAGCTACTGCAGCGCTACTTCCCAGTAACAAGGCTGCAATTATTAGTCGTATACTTTTCATAAACTTTTGTTTTTAGCTTATGGTACAAAGTTGCGACAGATGAAGTGATTAGGTGTTATAACAATTTCAGGAATCGTTACAGTATTTCCATTTTAATACCCTTAGTCCATGAATTCGGGAGTATCATTACGGGGATTGAGTACGGTTATCCCTTTCTGTAACAATAGATTATTCGGATAAGTGCTTAATTCGCCATCACTGGAACGAAGGTTAATATGAAAGGCATTGATGTCTTCGATTTCTCCTTGAACTGGAAAATCTTTATCGTTGATGCGAATGATGTCGCCAATTTTAAAAGGGAAAAAGAAAAAGAGTATAATTCCTGATGTGATGTTACTAAGAATCGACCATTGGGCAAACATGGCTACTCCAATTACAGTAGTGATTGAAGAGACAGTCACTAAAATATCTTCTTTTTTTACACCCCAAATAACAATGAGGGCAATTACCGCGATGATGTTAATCAACAAGTCAATGTATTTGATGACTAAATTGGCGCGGTGTTCGATGTTGTGGTTGGTTTTGGCAAAGCGCCGAACCACTTTGGCAACCAGCATGCGAAGTACAATGACAAGGAAAAGCACACTGGCAGTAGCGATGATTTCTGTTGTAAATTGATTGAATTCCATTTACAAATGTCCTTCTTGATTGCGTTGGTTAATATAATTCAGTTGGTGTTCGGCCACATAATTTCGAAATATAGCGACCAATGACTCGTAGTATTTTTTGAGGTGTTGGACATTGATCTCCGGATTGCTATCGATGGGGATGGTGACCGGCATTTCGTTTAAGTACTGGTGCAATTCAGGGAAATTATCGCGAATGACCATGGTTACTTTCAATATTTTGGCATTGATTTCCTGCTCCGTTTCCATTACTGAAAAGGTATTATTTGTTGTGCCCCATAAAAGTACAACTATTTTAAAAAGTGGCTTGTTAAATAGTGATAAACTTTTTCAGTGGGTAATCCCACGACATTGGTATACGAACCTTCAATTCGGGAAATACCCGTGAGACCAATCCAATCTTGAATACCATATGACCCCGCTTTGTCAAAAGGTTGGTGTTTGTCGAGATAATAATGAATGGCATCAAGCGATAAAGGGGAAAAGGTGACTTTTGTTTTATCAAAAATAACCGCTTCTGAGGTTTGGGTTTTAAAGCAAACTGAAGTGATGACTTCATGGGTATTTCCTGAAAGCTCCTGCAACATAGCTACGGCATGATCATAATCGGTTGGTTTCCCCAAAGCTTTTCCGTGTAACCAAACTAAGGTGTCACTGGTGATAAGAAGTTCATTTTCAGCAAGCGAACCTTCAAAAGCAGCAGCCTTGAGTTGGGCCAAATAATTGGTAATTGCTTCGGCTTGCAAATGATCGGGATAGACTTCGTCAATTTCTTTGATTCGAATTTCAAATTCCAAATCCAAGTCCTTGAAGAATTGTTGGCGACGGGGCGAACCCGAGGCCAAGATGATTTTATAATTAACCGGCATGGTGTTTTAAATTAAAAGTCAGGACAGCCAAAGCCAAAATTCCTAACAGCGTAATGAATTTCATCAATTTGCTGAGTTGTGCATAATCCGCTTTGGTTTGGGCTTGTAACACACGGATGGCGATAAACAACAATGGAGCAACGGTGAAAAAGAGTAAGTATCCAATAATCAAGAAATAGGAATTATTGAAAAGGTCAGTGAAACAATAATACAGGGCCAAAACAGCACTGATTACAGCTAATGCCGCCACAAGGATATTGGTTTTTTGAACACCCAAAACAAGAGGTAAAGTCTGCATTCCAAGCGCATCATCGCCTTCACGGTCTTCGGCATCTTTGATAATTTCACGAATTACCGTGAGTAGTACCGCAAAAAGGGCGTAATATTTCAACATGCCAAACAAGGCTGACATGGCTACATTATTACTGGCATTCGTAATGGGATACAAATCAAAAATGGCTTCCAAAATAATAGTCGCGCCCGTTAACAATCCGATAACTAAATTCCCAACAAAAGGCATTTGTTTGAGGGAAGAGGAATACACATACAATAAGGCAACCACCAAAACAAAGAAAACGCCAAATCCGGGACGGCCAATGCAATTGGACAAATACATTCCGATACCCACTCCTGTAATGGAGAGTCCGCCGTACCAATAATACGCATTAGCTTCGGAAATAGCCGATCCAATGAGCACTCGGTTGGGACGATTAATAGCATCAACTTCTTGGTCAAAAACATCATTGATGATATATCCACCCGCTGCAATACAAGCGACAGCGGTGACAAAAAGAATAAATTCCAAAGGGGTCAAAGCCAAATAAAGACTTAATTGTTCCAAAAAACCGTAACGAATGACAAAGAGCATTCCGATTAAGGCTAAAATATTTGGGTAGCGAATTAATTGTAAAAATTTCATGTTGTAATGATTCTAATAGAGCGTTTAATCGTGTTTTCCGTTGTAATAGGTATGCCATTTTCCTTGGACTTTCATCACTTGTTCGATGACATCCCGCACGGCACCTTTCCCGCCATTTTTGTGGGAGATATAGGTGGAAATAGCTTTGATTTCCGGACTTGCATCTTGGGGACAAGTGGGAAGGCCAACTTTTTGCATCACGTGATAATCGGGAATATCGTCACCCATGTACAAGACTTGATCCGGTTGGATGCCATAAATGTCACAATATTCTTTGAAGGTTTCCACTTTATCGGGTGAACCCAAATAAATGTCGGTGATGCCCAGGTTACGCAAACGGATGCGCACGCCTTCATTGCTTCCTCCCGAAATAATGCATACGTTATAGCCACTTTCGAGTGCGGCTTTCATCGCAAATCCGTCGCGGATGTGCATTTCGCGTAGCATTTCGCCGGTGGGCGAAACGTGTACGGTACCGTCAGTGAGTACACCGTCAACATCCAACACAAAAGTGGTGATGTCGTTCATGAGTTCTTTATAGCTTTTTGCCATGATCAATAATGGATTTTGTCAAGAGTTGGTAAACTTCTTTTTGGGTGGCATCGGTCAATGCCGCCAAGTGCCGATTGAGGGTTTCGGTATCGCCACGTAGGGCAGGACCGGTTTGCGCTTGTTGTGGGGTAAGGGTTTGTATTTTATCTGCAGTTTCAGCAATCAATGGTTGGAGAATAGCAAAGGGAACCTGATGTTCTTCGCACAAATCGTGACCTATTTGATACAAATGATTGGTGAAATTACACACAAAAACAGCCGCGACATGTAAGGCTTTGCGTTGGTCTTCCGAGATGCGGTACACCGATTCTGATACCGAATGGGCCAATTCGTGAAGAATGGCATAATCCGATTCGTGTTCGGTTTCCAAGCAAAACGGAATGTGGTGATAGGCGAGTCGTTTTCCTTTTGTAAACGTTTGTAAAGGATAAAAAACACCCCTACGATTTTTGGGATCTAAAACAGCAAGTGAGGTAGTCCCTGAGGTGTGTACCACCAATTTATTGTTCAGTGGGAGTTGGGATGACACTGCGCCAATAGCGTTATCTGAAACGGCAATTACATACACGTCGGCTTCAGCAAGAGAGGCCGCATCAGTGATGATGTCCAAATCGGGAAATTGCTGTTCCAAGGTTTTTGGATGGCGGGCTAGGACTTGGACAAGGTGTACATTTCCGCTTTCGCGAAAGGCCGTAATGAGATGTTGGGCCACATTTCCAGAACCAATAATCACCGTTTTTATCATGGCTGTAAAAGTATAAAAAAAGGGGCAAAATGCAATTTTATTCGAAGGAACAGACAATTCCTAATATTCCATTAAAATCGATGTGTTGAAACGGAAAAAACGTTTTTTTTGGTGTATTTTTGCGTAAATTTTTTTGAAAATGGCTGATAAATTAGCTTCCTTCTTATATTCCACCCGATTAATGGCGGTATTGTTTATTGTGTATGCAGCAGCTATGGCGGCGGGAACTTTTATTGAGAGTGATTTCAATACGGATACGGCTCGAATCTGGATTTACAATACCAAATGGTTTGAATTGATATTGATTTTCTTTTTAATCAATTTCATCGGGAATATCAAACGCTATCAATTGCATTTGCGCAAGAATTGGGCGACCTTACTGTTGCACTTGGCGTTTATTTTGATCATTATTGGGGCAGGAATCACACGATACATCAGTTTTGAAGGGGTGATGCCGATTCGTGAAGGTGAAAGTGCTAAACAATTTTATTCCGATAAAAATTATTTAACGGTTTGGATTGATGGGCAATACCAAGGGGCATTGAAGCGACGCATCATTGAGAAGCCCTTATTGTTATCTGAAGCGGTTTATCCTCCATTTGCCTCCAATAATTTTACTATCGATGAAAAATTCGATCAAACTCCTTTCCAAATTTCGTATAAAAAATTCATGATGGATGCCAAGCAAACGATTGCTGCGGATGCCAACGGAAAGTTTTTTATCAAAATGGTTGAAGCGGGTGGCGGTCAACGTCATGAGCATTTTTTAGAAGAAGGTGTTGTACAAAGCATACACGGATTGTTATTTTCGCTCAACAAACCCATGGAGGGCGCGATTAACATCACGACAGATGGGACAAAGACATCTATAAAATCGCCTTTTGCAGGTAATTTCATGCGTATGGCGGATCAATTTAAAGGGGAAATTGCCGCAGCTACTGAACAAGATTTGATGTTTCGCTCTTTATATAATGTAGGCGGTTCGCAATTTGTTTTTCCAGAGCAACCCATTAAAGGGAAGAAAGAATGGACATCGGGGACCAACTACAAAGCCAAAAATACCGATGATGCTTTGATTGTCACTGTAACTTCGGGTGGTAAATCGCAAGATATTACATTGGTAGGTTCCAAAGGTAAAACAGGTGAGCCTCAAGTGGTAAAATTGGGCGGACTGGAATTCTCGTTACTGTTCGGTAGTAAAGTCTATGAATTGCCTTTTTCCATGCGATTGAATGATTTTATAGCCGATAAATATCCAGGTACTGAGAAAAGTTATTCGGCTTTTAAAAGTAAGGTTACGGTCATGGATAATGGGAAAAACACCGATGCCGATATTTACATGAACCATATTTTGGATTACGGCGGTTATCGTTTCTTCCAATCGTCATTTGATCCCGATGAAAAAGGGACGGTTTTATCAGTGAACCACGATTATTGGGGAACGATGATTACTTATATAGGTTACTTTTTATTGTTTTTTGGCATGTTAGCCATTTTATTTGATAAGAATACGCGCTTTGCCGATTTGAAAAAGAAATTGGAAAAAGTAAAAGAAAAGAAGAATGCTTTAGCAACGATTCTTTTGTTCTTTATCAGTTTTGCCATACAAGCGCAACACTCGGAGCATGATGGTCACCAGCATTCCAATCCTATGGCGATGCCCACGAATATCAACTATTTGGATTCGGTGAAGAAATATGCAGTTCCTGAAGTACAAGCGGAGAAATTTGGACGTTTGGTCATTCAAGATGATGGCGGACGTATGAAACCGGTGAATACTTTTTCATCGGAATTATTACGGAAAGTGAGTAAAAGCGATACTTACGAAGGATTAAACGCCGATCAGGTATTTTTATCCATGGTGATGTATCCAAGAGCTTGGGAGAATTTGCCTGTGATTTATTTGAAAAAAGGAAACGATAGTATTCGCAAAATCATTGGCGTTGGAAAAGACGTCAAGTATGTGAAATTTAAAGATTTCATTACGGATAATGGGATGTATAAATTATCCCCCTACTTGGATGATGCCTATAAAACCACCAATCCGAATAATTTTCAAAAGGATTTTGTGGAAGCCGACAAAAAAATCAATTTGTTGTACAGTGCGATGTACGGCGGCATTTTAAAGATATTCCCTGTTCCAAATGACAAGAGTAACAAATGGGTTTCTTTCATGGAATTGAACCAAGCGACGGGAACCGATTTGGATAAAATCAAGAATGCATTTCCGTATTATTTGAATGAATTGGGACGAGGTACAAAGACCAAGAATTACACCATGGCCAATACCTTATTAAAAGGATTGGAAGATTATCAGAAAAAATACGGGAAAGCTGTTCGCCCAACTGACCAACAAATTGATTCGGAAATTTTATTGAATAAATACGATGTCTTCCGCAGTTTATTTTGGTTGTACATGTTGGCGGGAAGTATCATGTTGATTCTAACGATCATTCGCATCTTTACCAACAGTCGTTTGTTACGCATTTCCATCAATGCCTTTCATCTATTCATCGGTATTTTGTTTGCAACCCACACCGCAGGTTTGATTGCCCGTTGGTATGTGTCCGGACATGCACCCTGGAGTGATGCTTATGAGAGTATGATTTATGTAGCGTGGGCAACGATGTTTTTCAGTTTGGCTTTTGACCGTAAGTCGAAATTGACCGTTGCAGCAGGTACATTTGTGACTTCCATGATTTTGATGGTGGCGCACATGAGTTGGATGGATCCACAAATTGCCAATTTACAACCCGTATTGAATTCCTATTGGTTAATGATCCACGTGGCGGTAATTGTGATGAGTTACGGTCCATTTACGTTGGGAATGATTTTGGGTGTTGTAGCGATGATTTTAATGTTGGCCACCAACGAAAAGAACAAAGAAGTCATGCAGTTGAACATCAAAGAGATTACTTATATCAACGAAATGGCACTAACATTAGGTTTGGTGTTATTAACGATTGGTAACTTTTTAGGTGGTCAATGGGCGAATGAAAGTTGGGGCCGTTATTGGGGTTGGGACCCAAAAGAAACCTGGGCATTGATCAGTATTATGGTTTATGCGTTTGTGATTCATGCCCGCTTAGTTCCGGGGTTACGTGGATTATTTGCGTTTAACTTCATGAGTGTTTTGGCGTTTGCTTCGATTTTAATGACCTATTTTGGAGTAAATTTCCATTTAACCGGTATGCACTCGTATGCTACGGGAGAAAAGCAAAACGTAGATATTTACATTCGCATATTTGTAATCTTCATGGTATTTGCAGGAATTGTTTACTGGCGGTACCGCAAGGTTTCGAAATAAATAGAAAACAACAAGTAATAAAAAAGGTTCGACATGAATTGTCGAACCTTTTTCTGTTTATATGAAAGTTAATTAAAGACTTATACTTTACCCAAGGTGTACAATTGTTCCATGGTGGGCGACTTACTACCGCCAGCAGGTTCAAGAGTAATTCCGAAGGCTTGTGCATCTCCCGTTCCTTCTACAGCAAATACTTTACCTGGATTTTTCGTGAAATCGTTCAAAAGACCAATACTAGTAGGCGTAAGGGCAGGAACTAATTTCAACGACCAAATTTGGTACACTTTGCCTTTTGGAGGTTCGGGTAATCCTGAAGCATCTACATAGACTTTTTGGGTTTTTTGGTTCCAATAAATCTTGGCAGTAGCATTAGGTGCAGCCGCTTGACCGGCTAGGCTTACCACAGTATTTTGGCTATCGCGAATGACATCGAGCGCTACAACGGTTTGTTGTTTTTCCAATTCCAATTCGACAACCGATTTCTGCAAGGTAGATTTTTCATTTTGAAGGGTGCCAATTTCCGATTGTGCATCGGCCACTTTATTGTACTGAAGTGCAACACCCACTAATAGCGCGACAGAAGCGGCCCAACCAAGGTAAGGTGTAATGCTAAGACGCGAGTTCATTTGTACCACGTTGCCACCACCCATATCGAGGCGTTCCTTTATGGATTGGAACACACCTGCTGACAGCGCTGGGGCAATGCTGGAGGACAGATTGATGACCGATTTTTCAATCGATACGATTTCGTTGAGAACCGTACTGTCTTTCTTGGACAGTGCAGCAATCTCGGCAGATTCGTTTTCGGGTAAAGCCCCGTAAACGTATAATTCGAGATCACCGGATTCGATTATTTCTTTTGAATTCATGATACGTTCAAATAAGTTCTTAAATCATTGATACACGTGCGGTTTTGTGTTTTCACGGTTCCAATTGGAATTTCAAGTTCTTCGGAAGCTTCCTGTTGGGTATAACCCTGGAAGAACAAGAGTTCTAACAATTGGATACATTTAGGTTTCAACTTTTTAATGAAATCCTTAATACCAATAGTATCAATGCGACTGTTCATTCGACTGTTGTCTCCAACCATATATACGAAGTTGTCGACATCTAGGTTTTTCTTGCTGTTATTGTACCCCTTCGAACGAAGTTTGTCAATGGCCGTATTACGGGCAATATTCAATATCCACGTATAGAACCGACCTTTGGAGTCGTTATACGAATCGATATTTTTCCAGATTTTTACGAATGTTTCCTGAAGGACGTCTTCTGCTTCATCACTATCCTTTATCAGGTTAGCAATTACAGCATAGAGACTCTTCGAATACATGTCGTACATGGCTGTGAAAGCGCGCTCATCTTTGTTTACGAGCAACGGAATCAATTGTTCCTGTGTCATGTGTTAACAAGTTAGTTCAACAAAATTTTTATTCAGAGTGTCAGTATATACGGACTAATTGACTCTATGGTTTTATTTCACACCGAAAAATTAACACATTTTTATTGAACGTACACTATAGTGTTGAATTTTTTTAAATTAATTTTAGACAAAAAAATAAACCATGAACATAAAATTTCTTGCAACAGCTCTAATTTTCGGCTTGTTATCGTGTAAAAATTCGGAAACATCCCTAGCTGAAAACACTTCAAATTTTGTAGAAAACAATCCTATGGCAACACGTGAAACGATTTATCAGTTTAAAGTAGAAGATTTAGAAGGCAATACATTTGACTTTGCTTCATTGAAAGGAAAGAAAATATTGGTGGTAAATACCGCTTCCAAATGCGGATTGACGCCGCAGTATAAAGAATTGGAAGCTTTATATAAACAGTACAAAGACAAAAACTTTGTGATTGTAGGTTTTCCAGCCAATAATTTTGGACAACAAGAGCCGGGAAGTAATAAAGAGATTGCCACATTTTGTCAAAAAAATTACGGTGTAACCTTCCCGATGATGGCGAAAGTATCTGTAAAAGGCGAAGATATGTGTGCGATGTATCAGTTCTTAACGCAGCAATCCCGCAACGGTTTACAAGACAGTCAGGTAGAATGGAATTTTCAAAAGTATTTGATTGGAACAGACGGTCATTTGGAAAAAGTGGTCGCACCACAAGTCACCCCAATGGATGCACAAATTGTCGATTGGATTAAAAAATAAATCAATTCCCTCCTTGCGAGGGATTTTTTTTGAATAGTGTTGAATAAAAATCCGTACTTTTACCACCCAAACAGCACACTTCACTATGAGTCAAAAAGTCTTACTCAATTCGAAAGAAGTACACATCATCCTGCATCGTTTGGCTTGTCAGTTAATCGAAAAACACCTTGATTTTAGTTCGACCGTTTTAATCGGGTTGCAACCGCGCGGTAAATATTTGGCTGAGCGCATTGCCCAATTATTGCGAGACGAATACCAAGTAAACGACATTCGTTTGGGATTTTTGGACATTACGTTTTTTCGGGATGATTTTCGACGTGGCGACAAACCTTTGGAGGCGAATAAAACCCAAATTGATTTTTTAGTAGAAGATCAAAAAGTGGTTTTTATTGACGATGTGTTGTATACTGGACGAAGTATTAATGCAGCCCTTACGGCTATTCAATCGTTTGGTCGTCCTTCTGAAGTCGAATTACTAACCCTCATAGACCGACGTTTTAGTCGTCATTTGCCCATTCAACCCGATTATCGTGGCCGTCAAGTTGATGCCATCAACCAGGAAAAGGTGAAGGTATGTTGGATGGAAAATGAAGGAGAAGATGCCGTCTATTTGGTCACACAACACTAAACTACAACACAATGTCTGAACTTTCCGTAAATCACCTGCTCGGCATCAAATATCTCAAGGAAGAAGATATTCAATTGATTTTTGAAACGGCAGATCATTTTAAAGAAGTCATCAACCGCCCGATTAAAAAAGTTCCCTCTTTACGGGATATTACAATTGCCAATATCTTTTTTGAAAACAGTACCCGAACCAAGTTATCGTTCGAGTTGGCACAAAAGCGTTTATCTGCCGATGTGATTAGTTTTTCGGCGGCTCAATCTTCGGTTAAAAAGGGTGAAACGTTAATTGATACTGTCAATAATATATTAGCGATGAAAGTGGATATGGTGGTCATGCGCCATTCCCATCCCGGTGCGGCGTATTTTCTATCACAACATGTCAAGGCAAGTATTGTCAATGCGGGCGATGGCGCACACGAGCATCCAACACAAGCTTTATTGGACAGTTATTCCATTCGGGAGCGATTGGGTGATGTAGCGGGAAAAAAAGTAGTCATTGTAGGCGATATTTTGCATTCACGGGTAGCCTTATCCAATATTTTTGCGTTGCAAATGCAAGGCGCAGAAGTGCGCGTTTGCGGCCCCAAAACCTTAATCCCGAAATATGTAGAAAGTTTGGGGGTAAAGGTAGAATCCAATTTGCGCCAAGCACTTGAATGGTGTGATGTTGCCAATATGTTACGCATTCAAAACGAACGTTTGGATGTGACGTATTTTCCGTCGACTCGGGAATACGTGCAGCAATTCGGACTCACCCAAGAACTTTTAAATTCGCTCAATAAAGAAATTGTAATCATGCACCCCGGACCGATTAACCGTGGAGTCGAAATCACTTCTGAAGTCGCTGACGGACCGCATTCGGTAATATTGGATCAGGTGGAGAATGGGGTAGCCGTGCGTATGGCAGTCATTTATTTATTAGCATCAAAAATAAAATAACCTATGAAAGTTGACGTCAAAGGACATACAACCGTAATTAAAAATACAGCAGAAGGAGTGGCCGCTTTTTGTGAAAAAGTGACGCACGAACATGTGCAATTTGCCCAACAGAATCTCATTATAGACCTTACGCATGTGACTGCTACCTTGGCTGATGTGAAATTATTTTCAGCTTTGTCTAAAGTACACCGCAAAGGAAAGAAATCGTTTGTCCTTGTTGCTTTGGGCTTGGATTACAATGCGGTTCCAGCCCAATTGCATGTGGTGCCTTCGCTCCAAGAGGCGCATGATATTATTGAAATGGAAGAAATCGAACGCGATTTAGGATTTTAAGATGAACAACAAGACTTTTATATATATCTATACAGTTGTACTGTTTGCACTGACCTTTTTATTGGTACGCCGATTCTTTGGCAATTTAAAAACAGGTGATTTTGAATATTTGAAATTGGCGCTGAATTTGGGAATCGTCATTGTTTTAATTCTCAAAATTGTTCGTTTAGGAAAAATTGAAAATCAAAAAACGGAAGAATAGTTGAAACTTACCATACTTGGTTGTTATGCCGCCACGCCGCGTACTTTATCCAATCCGACTTCTCAGGTTTTGGAAATCAAGAATCATGTTTTTTTGATTGATTGTGCCGAAGGAACCCAAGTACAATTGCGCAAGAGCAAAGTAAAGTTTTCCAAAATCAATCATATTTTTATTTCCCATTTACACGGCGATCATTTTTATGGATTGGTCGGTTTGATTTCGACCTTTATGCTTTTGAATCGCGAGAGTGATTTGCACGTGTATGGTCCGAAAGGCATCAAAGAAATTATTCTACTGCAATTGCGTGCTTCGGGTTCGTATACCGGTTACAGTTTGTTTTTTCACGAATTGGAATCCAAAGCTTCCGAAGTTATTTTTGAAGACGAGAAAGTTCGCGTTTCCACAATACCCTTGAACCACCGCATTTATACCAACGGCTATTTGTTTGAAGAAAAAAATAAAGAGCGCAAATTGAATATTGCCGCGGTTGAGGAGTATGCGATTGACAAAGTCTATTACAATAAAATTAAATACGGCGGTGACATTACACTTGAAGATGGTCGAGTCATTTCAAATGCTGAATTGAGTTTTGATCCGGCAGTCGCACGAAGTTATGCCTATTGCAGCGATACTTTATACGATGAGCGCATTATTCCGCTTATTGAAGGTGTAGACTTATTATACCACGAAAGTACATTTTTAGAAAAAGAAGCTCATTTGGCGGAAAAAACCATGCATTCCACTGCCAAGCAAGCGGCTACAATTGCTTCAAAAGCTAACGTAAGACAATTGGCTTTGGGTCATTATTCCACGCGATACGGTTCGATTGACGGATTTCAATCCGAAGCCGAAACCATTTTCCCTAAAGTATGGTTAGCCGATGATGGTAAAGAATTCGAAATTCCGTTGCGTTAATTTTACTTCCCATTCTTTTGCCGTAATTTAGTACGCAAATAAACGTACGATGAAAGATTTAGGCAATTACCGAAAATCCTATGATAAAAGTGAGCTGTTGGAATCACAGCTCCCAGAAGATCCTATTAATTTATTTCACCGCTGGTTTCATGAAACCGAAGACTTTGGTGGTGTCGATGAAGTCAATGCCATGACGGTGGCTTCTATCGGACTCGATGGTTATCCGAAGTCGCGCGTGGTGTTATTAAAAAAGTTCAACGAAGAAGGATTTATTTTTTACACCAATTATAATTCCGAAAAGGGGAGAGCCTTGGAAGTCAATCCGCAGGTTTGTTTGTCCTTTTTTTGGCCGAGTATCGAACGTCAGGTTATCATAAAAGGAAATGCGGAGAAAACATCCGAAATTGTATCCGATAATTATTTTGACAGCCGCCCCGACGGGAGTAAGTTGGGCGCTATCGTTTCGCCCCAAAGTGAGGTTATTCCTTCCCGTACTTTTTTAGAAGATAATTTACGCCAATTGGAAAAAGAATTTGAAGGGCAAAACATACCGCGTCCCGGTCATTGGGGTGGCTATTTGGTCCGACCCGTTTCTGTTGAATTTTGGCAAGGGCGCCCTAACCGGTTACACGATCGAATTCGGTACACGCTTTTGTCAGATTATACATGGCAAATTGATCGTTTAGCGCCTTAATTGTAAGAAAATATCCCTATAAAATAAATTACTTATGTAGTTCATCGATTTTATTTGTCGTTTTGACGGTATAGTAGTAAGTTTGGATAACCAAATCAAAACAACGTTCATCAATTATTAACTGACAAGATATTTGCCCCACATCTATCGGTCAAAACTTAACCTACTACTATGAAAGCAAAACTACTCAGATTGTTTTTGCCAATTGCATTGGTATTCACAATGGTATCGTGTTCTAAAGACACTGACAGCGATTCATCTCAAGAATATCGCTTAGTGACTTCGTATGATTACTCTGCTGAGGAATCAGATCTCATCCAACGTATCAACGATTACAGAGAAAGTATAGGTAAATCGCGTTTGCAAATCGTAAACCACATTTCATACAAATCGTATGAGCACAATGAGTACATGATTGACAATAATGTGGTAAATCATGATTATTTTGACGATCGCGTAAACAACATCAAACATGTTTTAGGAGCAGTTCGAGTAGGGGAAAATGTAGCCTACAATTTCTCTAGTCCAACTTCTGTATTAAACGCATGGTTGAACAGTCCGGGTCACAAAGCCAACATTGAGGGAGACTACACCCACTTTGGAGTTTCCATCTCGGTAAACCCAACTACTGGTAAACGCTATTACACCAACATATTTATGAAGAAATAATTGATTTATAGTTTTGTTTGATTTTGAAAAAGGCCACCCTTCGGGGTGGTTTTTTGTTTGTATTTTATTTTAGGATTGGGCAGCACAAGTTGGGTGGTTTACTCCATTCTCACCGGCTTTCGCCTTTATCCCCGATAAGAATCGGGGGATACCGGCTCTATCCGGGCTGAAGTCACGATTTGTTTTTTTACACGTATACTAAAATCTAGTAGTAAAAGAAATCAGTAGTTTCAATTGATGATATTTCTACATAAGTAGAAAATTGCCTTTGGCATATCTTTTTCCACCTAAGGAATGAATATCGTTTTAAAGACTTTTACTGCAATGAAATTGAACTGTTAGCATTTATATTGCTAATATATTTCAAGAGGATTAAGCGCACTAATCACTCCTTATGATCTAATTAAGCGTAAAGGAATTGAATTCGTATTTGGAGTACAAGATTGAATCGAAAAGCCGTATACTAATCCTTTTTCTATCGTCTATGCTATATATTTAATCCAAACGATTTATTTCGTTTCAAACCCGCTTATAACCAAGAAAAACGCCCCACTTTGCAGTGAGGCGTTCTCGGGTTTAAACAATTTATAATGTAGATTATAATTTGGTAATGATGAATTCTGAACGACGGTTCGCTTGGTGTTGCTCTTCCGTACATTCGGATTTGTTGGTGGGTTCACAAGCACAATCGTTAACCAATTGTGATTCTCCGTAGCCTTTACCTGTTAAGCGTTTAGCTTCCACACCATTTTTAATCAACCAAGCAATGGTCGATTTTGCTCTTCGATCAGAAAGCGAAGCATTGTATTTTGCAGTCTGACGACAGTCGGTATGCGAGCGAACATCAATTTCCATATTTGGATATTGTTTCATTACATCCAAAATTTTAGCCAACTCAACGGCTGCATCCGGACGGATATACGATTTATCTAAATCAAAATAAATAATTTTAATACCAAATGCTTTAGCTAAATCATCACCAGGCTGAACAGGTTTAGTTGTGCGTTCCATAGTAATGGGCACAAACGTTTTCCCTGTTTCGTTGGCTGTCATTACTGGAGTATCTACGGTATTGTATTCTGGTAATGTAGTTTTTAGGTAGAATTTCGTTTCACAATCTTGAGCACCAAAATCAAATTTACCTTCTGCATCGGTTTTCATTTCTTTCAATACTTTGAAGTTTTGGTCTTGTAAAACAACCGTTACACCAGCCAATGGTTTACCATCTGCCACATCTGTAACGATACCGTTAATGGCTTGTTCACAATCTACCAATCGGGTGTTTTCTTTGAAACGGTAGATATCATCATTTCCATTTCCACCATCACGGTTTGAAGAAACATAACCAGTACGGTCTTTTTCATTGATTAAATAAGCGAAATCATCTTTAGAACTGTTGATGGGTTCACCTACATTGTGAATACGTTTGAAAGAGCCATCAGGTTGAACTTTAGCAAAGAATACATCCAATCCTCCTAATCCTGGATGACCGTCAGAAGCGAAATAAAATTCACCGTCTGAAGTAATCATTGGGAACGTTTCACGGCCTTCAGTGTTGACTACATCACCTAAATTTACAGGTGTTCCAAAAGAACCGTCACCGTTGATGTTTACTTTAAAGATATCAGACAACCCTTTAGTTCCTGGCATATCCGATACAAAGTATAAGGTTTTCTCATCGGCACTTAAGGCGGGGTGAGCGGTTTGGTAGTCATTACTGTTAAAAGGAAGTTCTTTAATATTTGTCCATTTACCGTCGTTAAAAGTAGCCGAGTAAATTTTCAATAGGGTAGAACCTTTGCTGTTTTTTTCGCGTTTATCCAAGAAGCTGTTTCTTGTAAAATATACGGTTTTACCATCTTTGGTAAAGGCACAAGTCGATTCGTTGAAACGAGAATTTAATCCCATATCCATTCTTTTCGGATTGGAGACTTTACCTTGTTCACCGATATCGGCCGTATACAAATTAGTAAAACTTTCACCTGTCCAGGTATGTTTACGTTTTCCTAAACTTCCAGTATCACGCGCTGATGTAAATACTAATTTTTTGTCATAATAGGCAGCACCGTAATCAGAATATTGCGAGTTAATACCTGCATTTTCCAAGGTATAACGTCCCGAATTTTTCTTGATTTGGGCTAAATAATCTTTTTGTGATGCCGCTAATTTAGCACGTTGATCATTACCACTCAACTGATTAAACTTCGCCATCATTTGATCGGCTTTTGCGTAATCATTGGTTGCTTTTAATGCTTGTGCATAACGGAAATAATATTCGGCTGGATTTTCTGGTGCGAAAGTGAATAATTCGTTGTACCATTTGGCAGCGCTAGTTAAATCACCTTTGTAGTAATACGAATCTCCTAATTTTTGCAACATATCTTGAGATTTGTATCCTTTGGCAAAAATACGTTCGTACGTTTTAATCGCATCAACATAAGCATAGTTTTGAAACTGCTTTGTTCCTTTGGCTTCCTTGTTTTGAGCCGTAAGGCTTCCACAAGTGGCAAGAGCGATTAAAGCTATTTGTAAGAATCTGTTTTTCATGGTTGCTTATAATTATATTAGAAGAATCTTGGTGATACAATACGGTCGTCACGTTTGAACAATTCAAATCGTAAAAATACTTCGTGAGAACCTGAGTTATAGTTGGCTAATTTAGTTGTTTCTAAATCATATCCATATCCTACAAATAAACCATCTGTAATTTGGAATCCGGCCATTGCACTCATGGCAGCACCCCATCTCCAAGCGGCTCCTAAAGTAAATTTATCATTGATCAAGAAGTTACCCGATACATCCAATTGGAAAGGAGCTCCTTCAACAACTTTTGATAAGAAAGCAGGTTTGAATTTTAAGTTCGGACTTAAATCAAAAACATAACCTCCAATTAAATAAAAGTTCATACGTTCTTTATAAACAGCTACATCATTATCATTGTAACGTTTTGTTTCAAAGAAATTGGGAACGGATAAACCTAAGTACGATTTGTCTGAATGTAAATATGCTCCGGCTCCAATATTCATACTGAAGTTGTTGTTCAAATTTTGAAGTAGTGGATCATTCGCATTTTGGTAAGTCAATTTAGTAACATCTAAATTAAATAAATTACCTGTCGCTTTTACACCAAAGGATAATTTATAGGTTTCAGAAGTTTGGATAGAATACGATATATCGGCAGAAATTGTATTTTCTGTAGTAGGTCCGATTCGATCATTAACAAACGATAACCCTAATCCAAGATTAGTGAATTGAATTGGGGTATTCATTGAAAATGCATTTGTAACTGGTGCACCATCTAATCCGACCCATTGTGTTCTATGTAGTCCAAAGAAACTCATAACACCACGTGAACCAGCATAGGCAGGGTTGACGTTAATTGTGTTATACATATATTGTGTGTATTGGGCATCTTGTTGAGCGAAACTCATCCATCCCGATAACAGCATTCCGAAAAGTAAAAATCTTGTTCTCATTTATTTGGGTGTTAAAAACACCCGGGGATTAAGGGTATAATCCCCGGATGATCAGATTATCTTGATAAGTACAAATATCCGTTTTTAGTTACATAATTACCTTCAGCATTTTTGTATTTCAAAATGTAGAAGTACGTACCCGTTGGTAATTCCGCCGATTGGTTAACGGTAGCTCTACCTTCAGAAACTCCACGGAATACTCTAGACTCATTGTCATAGTTGGTTGTGTCAAAAACTTTCACACCCCAACGGTTGTAGATTTCAACAGTATTCTCTGGGTAACAAGTTGTATCTTGAATGTTTTCAATGATAAAGTAATCGTTGGCTCCGTCACCATTTGGTGTCAATGCATTATTGATTACTAACGCTTGACAAGGTAATACAATACAAGCATTTTCATTCACATTTATAGTTACTGCATATTCCACAGGACAAGTTCCATTACTTAATGTATACTTGATAATGTAGCTACCATTTGCAATTTGGTATGGATTAAAGACACCTGTTGAAGTATTTAATCCGCCTGTGTTATTCACATCTGTCCATACACCTGAAGTCATATCTGTTCCAGGGAATTGCGCTAAAATCACATTGGCAACATTTACAGTTAATGTGTTATCATTATTACATACAACATCTGCATAAGTTAGGTTGTTTGTTGCAGCTACCAAGGTTACGTTCACAGTTTGTGTATACGTGTTGGTATTGTTACAAGCATCTGATACAGTCCATGTTCTCACAATTGTGTATACTCCATTTTGTGTTGGTGAAGTAGTTTCGTTGTAAGCTACAATTACTGTTGTACTACAATTATCTGTAAACTGTAATTGAGGAACAGTCGGAATTGCATCACAATTCACATTTACAACTGCTAAGTATGGAGTAGCGATCTGTGGAGCTACAGTATCAACCACATTCACAATTTGTGTATGTGTAGTTGTATTACCACATGCATCCGTTGCAGTCCATGTTCTTGTCAGTGTGTAAGCACTTGGACAAGATCCAGCTGTAGAAGTTTCATTGAACGTTACCGTTGCAGCACCACAACTATCAGTTGCTGTTAATGTTGCAGCTGAAGGTACATTATCACATTGTGCAGTTGCATTTGTCGGTAAAGTTCCTACGAATACTGGAGCCGTAGTATCTTGTACCGTAATGGTTTGTACATGTGTAGTTGTGTTACCACAAACATCTGAAGCTGTCCATGTTCTTGTTAAAGTGTAAGCACCTGGGCAAGAACCTGCAATTGTAGCTTCATTGAAAGTAACGGTCGCTGTACCACAATAATCACTAGCTGTTAATGTAGCTGCAGCAGGAACGTTTGAACATTCCACTGTCACATTCGTTGGTAAAGTCTCAACAAATGTTGGAGCCGTTGTATCCTGAACAGTAATGTTTTGAGAATGTGTAACAGTGTTACCACATTCATCTGTACCCGTCCATGTTCTAACAAGTGTATAGTTATTTGGACAGCTTCCTGCTACTGTTGTTTGATTAAATGTTACAGTTGCTGTACCACAGTTATCAGTTGCAGTTAATTCAACCAATTCTGGAATACTTGTACATTCAACAGTCACATCAGTTGGTAAAGCTTCTACGAAAGTAGGCGCAGTAGTATCTTGAACAGTTACTACTTGCGTAGCAGTGGTTGTGTTACCACAAGCGTCAGTAGCAGTCCATGTGCGAGTTAATGTATAGTTACTAGCACAGTTACCTGCAGTAGTTACTTCGTTGAAAGTAACGTTAGCCGCACCACAGTTGTCTGTAGCAGTCAATGTTGCTGCCGCAGGAACGTTAGAACATTCCACTGTTACGTTAGCTGGAGTAGCTTCTACGAAAGTAGGTGCAGTAGTATCTTGAACGGTTACTACTTGCGTAGCAGTAGTTGTATTACCACAAGCGTCAGTAGCAGTCCATGTGCGAGTTAATGTATAGTTACTAGCACAGTTACCTGCAGTTGTTACTTCGTTGAAAGTTACAGTAGCTGCTCCACAGTTGTCTGTAGCAGTCATTGTTGCTGCTGCAGGAACGTTAGAACATTCAACAGTTACGTTAGCTGGAGTAGCTTCTACGAAAGTAGGAGCAGTAGTATCTTGAACAGTTACTACTTGCGTAGCAGTAGTTGTGTTACCACAAGCGTCAGTAGCAGTCCATGTACGAGTCAATGTATAGTTACCTGCACAGTTACCCGCAGCAGTTACTTCGTTGAAGGTTACCGTAGCCGCTCCACAGTTGTCTGTAGCAGTCATTGTTGCTGCCGCAGGAACGTTAGAACATTCTACTGTTACGTTAGCTGGAGTAGCTTCTACGAAAGTAGGCGCAGTAGTATCTTGAACGGTTACTACTTGCGTAGCAGTAGTTGTGTTACCACAAGCGTCAGTAGCAGTCCATGTGCGAGTTAATGTATAGTTACTAGCACAGTTACCCGCAGCAGTTACTTCGTTGAAAGTAACATTAGCTGTTCCACAGTTGTCAGTAGCAGTCATTGTTGCTGCCGCAGGAACGTTAGAACATTCTACAGTTACGTTAGCTGGAGTAGCTTCTACGAAAGAAGGAGCAGTAGTATCTTGAACAGTTACTACTTGCGTAGCAGTAGTCGTGTTACCACAAGCGTCAGTAGCAGTCCATGTACGAGTCAATGTATAGTTACCTGCACAGTTACCCGCAGCAGTTACTTCGTTGAAGGTTACCGTAGCTGCTCCACAGTTGTCTGTAGCAGTCATTGTTGCTGCTGCAGGAACGTTAGAACATTCCACAGTTACGTTAGCTGGAGTAGCTTCTACGAAAGTAGGCGCAGTAGTATCTTGAACAGTTACTACTTGCGTAGCAGTAGTTGTGTTACCACAAGCGTCAGTAGCAGTCCATGTGCGAGTTAATGTATAGTTACCTGCACAGTTACCCGCAGCAGTTACTTCGTTGAAAGTAACGTTAGCTGCTCCACAGTTGTCTGTAGCAGTCATTGTTACTGCTGCAGGAACGTTAGAACATTCTACTGTTACGTTAGCTGGAGTAGCTTCTACGAAAGTAGGAGCAGTAGTATCTTGAACGGTTACTACTTGAGTAGCAGTAGTTGTGTTACCACAAGCATCAGTAGCTGTCCATGTGCGAGTTAATGTATAGTTACTAGCACAGTTACCTGCAGTAGTTACTTCGTTGAAAGTTACAGTAGCCGCTCCACAGTTGTCTGTAGCAGTCATTGTTGCTGCTGCAGGAACGTTAGAACATTCAACAGTTACGTTAGCTGGAGTAGCTTCTACGAAAGTAGGCGCAGTAGTATCTTGAACAGTTACTACTTGCGTAGCAGTAGTTGTGTTACCACAAGCATCAGTAGCTGTCCATGTACGAGTTAATGTATAGTTACCTGCACAGTTACCCGCAGCAGTTACTTCGTTGAAAGTAACGTTAGCCGTTCCACAGTTGTCTGTAGCAGTCAATGTTGCTGCCGCAGGAACGTTAGAACATTCAACTGTTACGTTAGCTGGTGTAGCTTCTACGAAAGTAGGTGCAGTAGTATCTTGAATTGTCAAGGTAATTGTAGCAGTATCACAATTGTTTGGATTTAATACTTCACAAATTTGATAAGTGAAGGTATAAGTTCCACAACTTCCAGATGCTGATAAAGAAATATTACCATTTGAATCAATAACAACATTAGGTGCTGTTCCAGAGATAACAGTAAAGTTAACTTGGCCATTAGCAATAGCTATACCGTTTAATGTGTCGTTAGAAATTGCATTTGCAAATACTCCATTTTCAGAACAAAGAGCAGTAATAGTATCATCATTTGCAACAATTGTAGCAGCGTTCACAGTAACTGTTACAGTAGCCGTATCACAATTAGTTGGGTTTAAGATTTCACAGATTTGGTATACCAAAGTATAGTTACCTGCAGGAGTTCCAGCAGCAACTACCACATCTGTTCCTACTAAAGTTACACCCGGGTTTGTAGAAGATACAAACGTAGTGTTCACTTGAGAAGCAAGAACTGGCTGACCGTTAAGTGTATCGTTTACCAATACATTAGTGAAAGAAGTTCCACCTGCAAAACCATTAACTGGTGTTCCCGCATCGTCATTAGCAATGATAGGAGCAGCACCTACAGTAACTGTTACAGTAGCTGTATCACAGTTAGCAGGGTTTAAGATTTCACAGATTTGGTACACTAAAGTGTAAGTACCTGCAGGCGTTCCAGGAGCAACATTTACCGCACCGGTTGCAGGATCTAAAGTTACATTCGGACTTGTTGTAGAAACTTGTGTTAAGTTCACTTGCGCCAAAGTAACAGGTTGACCGTTTAAGGTATCGTTTACCAACACATTAGGTACAGCAGTACCACCCGTATAACCGTTAGCCGAACCGTTATCGTCGTTAGCTACGATAGGAGCAGCGTTCACAGTTACTGTTACAGTAGCCGTATCACAATTAGTTGGGTTTAAGATTTCACAGATTTGGTATACCAAAGTATAGTTACCTGCAGGAGTTCCAGCAGCAACTACCACATCTGTACCTACTAAAGTCACACCAGGGTTTGTAGAAGATACAAACGTAGTGTTCACTTGAGAAGCAAGAACTGGCTGACCATTAAGAGTATCGTTTACCAATACGTTAGTGAAAGAAGTTCCACCTGCAAAACCATTAACTGGTGTTCCCGCATCGTCATTAGCAATGATAGGAGCAGCACCTACAGTAACTGTTACAGTAGCTGTATCACAGTTAGCAGGGTTTAAGATTTCACAGATTTGGTATACTAAAGTGTAAGTACCTGCAGGCGTTCCAGGAGCAACATTTACCGCACCGGTTGCAGGATCTAAAGTTACATTTGGACTCGTTGTAGAAACTTGCGTTAAGTTCACTTGCGCCAAAGTAACAGGTTGACCGTTTAAGGTATCGTTTACCAACACATTAGGAACAGCAGTACCACCCGTATAACCGTTAGCCGAACCGTTATCGTCGTTAGCTACGATAGGAGCAGCGTTCACAGTAACTGTTACAGTAGCCGTATCACAATTAGTTGGGTTTAAGATTTCACAGATTTGGTATACCAAAGTATAGTTACCAGCAGGAGTTCCAGCAGCAACTACTACATCTGTTCCAACTAAAGTTACACCCGGATTTGTAGAAGATACAAACGTAGTGTTCACTTGAGAAGCAAGAACTGGCTGACCATTAAGAGTATCGTTTACCAATACGTTAGTGAAAGAAGTTCCACCTGCAAAACCATTAACTGGTGTTCCCGCATCGTCATTAGCAATGATAGGAGCAGCACCTACAGTAACTGTTACAGTAGCTGTATCACAGTTAGCAGGGTTTAAGATTTCACAGATTTGGTATACTAAAGTGTAAGTACCTGCAGGCGTTCCAGGAGCAACATTCACCGCTCCGGTTGCAGGATCTAAAGTTACATTCGGACTTGTTGTAGAAACTTGTGTTAAGTTCACTTGCGCCAAAGTAACAGGTTGACCGTTTAAGGTATCGTTTACCAACACATTAGGTACAGCAGTACCACCCGTATAACCGTTAGCCGAACCGTTATCGTCGTTAGCTACGATAGGAGCAGCGTTCACAGTAACTGTTACAGTAGCCGTATCACAATTAGTTGGGTTTAAGATTTCACAGATTTGGTATACCAATGTATAGTTACCAGCAGGCGTTCCAGCAGCAACTACCACATCTGTTCCAACTAAAGTTACACCAGGGTTTGTAGAAGATACAAACGTAGTGTTCACCTGAGCAGCTACAACTGGCTGACCATTAAGAGTATCGTTTACCAATACATTAGTGAAAGAAGTTCCACCCGCAAAACCATTCACTGGTGTTCCTGCATCGTCATTAGCAATGATAGGAGCAGCACCTACAGTAACTGTTACAGTAGCTGTATCACAGTTAGTAGGGTTTAAGATTTCACAGATTTGGTATACTAAAGTATACGTACCTGCAGGCGTTCCAGGAGCAACATTCACCGCACCGGTTGCAGGATCTAAAGTTACATTTGGACTCGTTGTAGAAACTTGCGTTAAGTTCACTTGCGCCAAAGTAACAGGTTGACCGTTTAAGGTATCGTTTACCAACACATTAGGTACAGCAGTACCACCCGTATAACCGTTAGCCGAACCGTTATCGTCGTTAGCTACGATAGGAGCAGCGTTCACAGTAACTGTTACAGTAGCCGTATCACAATTAGTTGGGTTTAAGATTTCACAGATTTGGTATACCAAAGTATAGTTACCTGCAGGAG
>NZ_SBKN01000007.1 GCF_004122105.1 Flavobacterium stagni | reverse complement strand
GTACTATTGGCTATGTAGTGACCAATGCCTTCTCCGACTTACAAACCATCACGGTGAATGTAACGGGTTATGGTAGCTATGTCTTCAGCTTAGACGACGGTCCGAGACAAATCTCGAATGTCTTTGAAAATGTACCGTTGGGCGAACATACCATCACGGTTTGGGATACTGAAGGAGGTATGGACAACAGTTGTGATCCTTTAATTATCAGTGGGGTATCGATTATCGATTATCCGCATTACTTCACTCCGAATGGGGACGGTATTCACGATACGTGGAATATTGTTGGGTTGCAAAACACCACCGCGAAGATTTACATCTTTGACCGCTACGGCAAACTCATCAAGCAAATTAGTCCGTCTTCACCGGGTTGGGATGGTACCTACAACGGCTATTTAGCTCCATCAACCGATTATTGGTTTAAGGTAGAATATGATGAAGGCGGAGTGATGAAAGAGTTTAAGGCGCACTTCTCGTTGAAAAGATAGACGTTAGACTTTAGACTTTAGACATTAGATATGGAAGCTGCTCAGGAATGGGCGGCTTTTTTTATTATTATAAATTTTAAATGTTTTGGAGCACAAGGTAACACAAGGTTTTCACGATGTTTCACAAGGTGTAGTCCTAAACGAGCACCCCCTCTTTCTTCTTGCTTCTTTCTTCTTTTATCTAAAAAAATCATAATTCTTAACGCGCTAGGGGTGGAAGTGGAAATCCTTGATGGAGCGTAGCGGAGGCAAGATTGCAACGGACGACCCGACCCCGAGTAGTATTTACTTTTTCTTTTGCAGGGAAGTGTGCGAGGGGGAGCGCCCAAATCATTTGAAAATTTGAAAATGAATGAATTTGATAATTATCAAGTTGTTTTAAATAGATTTCATTGTATTTAGGTGTTACTAACTACACTATTTAAACATCTTCCACTTTCCCACTCTCAAGTGATTTAGTCTTTCACGCCGAGTTTGGTAAGGATATCTTCCATAAGGCACCATTTGGTGATGGAGGATTGGAGTAAGTTGGCGCCCACAAAAGCGGTGAACCCAAACCAATACTGATGTACAAAAAGGCCCAATGCCACACTGATTAAGATGAAGCTGCCAGCGATGGCGCGAATGATTCTATTTTTCATAATTATTTTATACGTGATTTTCGATTTTTAAAGAAATTACATGGACTTTGGATACCGAATCCAATGTGGCATTGAGGGTTTGAACGGCTTCCGTGAGCGCATCACATTGCGAATCTTCCAGAAAAATATGGAATAAAACGGAATCGGTCGTTGCGCTTTCGCTACCAAACCAATTGCTCTCTAATCCCTCTTTTGCGGGTTGTGTATAGCCATGAACTTCATGGAAGGAATAGTGCTTCACTCCTATTTTTTTCAATACATCTTGTATCGCTTTTTGATAATCGGATATTGCGGTAATAAGAATCAGTTTCATAATTTTAAAATGTTTAAAAAAAGGTCCGCAGCCCTCGCAATTCGTTTTGTATGCAGTAAAGTCGTTGGTCGACTACGGACACTTTTGTATTACTTAGTTTCCCATTTTTTACGTTCGGTGATGTAATAAATCAACGGTACGACGATCAGAGTCAGTAACGTAGATACTATGGCTCCCGCTACCAATGAAATGGCGAGACCTTGGAAAATCGGGTCGAACAAGATAATCGAAGCACCGATGACAACCGCTCCTGTGGTTAACAGAATAGGCGTTGTGCGCACGGCTCCTGCATCGATAATAGCTTGTTTCAGCGGAATTCCTTCGTTGAGACGGATTTCAATAAAGTCGATGAGTAAGACCGAATTTCTAACCATGACACCTGCCAAAGCAATCATACCAATAAATGACGTAGCAGTAAAAAATGCTCCCAGCAACCAGTGCCCTAAAACGATTCCGACTAAGGAAAGTGGAATAGCCAACATCATCACGATTGGGGTTTTGAAATTTTGGAACCAACCCACGATCAACATGTAGATGATAATAATTACGACTAAGAACGCAGCCCCTAGATCACGGAAAACTTCGAGTGTGATTTGCCACTCCCCGTCCCATTTCACGGTGAAATTACTCTCGTCTTCGGGTTGGCCCATATACAAGTCGGATACCGCATAACCCGCAGGTAATTTGATTTTTTGGAGTTTTTCGTTCATGCCTAAAATCGCGTAAACCGGACTCTCAAGTGCGCCCGCCATGTCGGCAGTAACATACACTACCCGTTTTTGGTCTTTGCGGTAAATTGTTTTCTGAAGGGTGTCCTTTTTAATTTGAATCAAATCGCTAACGGGTACCACATTGCCGCGACTGCCTTTGATTTTTAAAGCGCCAATATCCTCTAAAGATGTTTTGTCTTTATTGTCTAAAGCCAGCACAATCCCAACATTATCATTGGACGTTTCATCATACAAATTGGAAACAGGATATTCTTTTAAAAGATAGGTGAGATTCCCCACAATTTGTTGGGGAGCAATGCCGTTTAGCATGGCTTTTTCTTTGTCTACTTCCAAATGGTACTCCGTTTGGGGTTCTTCCACCATCCAATCGATATCAACAATATCAGGTGTTTGGTGAAGAATGTTTTTTACTTGGTTGGCCACTTTGATTTGTTCTTTGTAATCGGGACCGTAGATTTCGGCCACTAAAGTCGATAATACGGGTGGTCCAGGTGGCACTTCGATAACTTTCACATTGGCTCCAAAACGTTTGGCGATTTTGAGAATTTCGGGACGAACACGTTTGGCGATATCGTGACTTTGTGGGTCGCGGTCTTCTTTGTGAAGTAAATTCACTTGAATATCGGCCATATTGCTTCCTCCGCGCATATCGTAATGGCGCACCAATCCGTTGAAGGTAATCGGTGCCGAAGTACCAATATAATTTTGGTAATTCACGACTTCGGGAACCGTAGACAAGTATTGCGCAATTTCTTGGGTCACTGCTGCGGTGCGTTCCAACGTAGTTCCTTCGGGCATATCGATGACCACTTGGAATTCATTTTTATTATCAAAAGGCAACATTTTCACGGCGACACTTTTGGTAAAAAACATGGTAACGGAACCCAACAATAAGAGTACGGTGATGCCTAACATCCAGCGGCGTTTTTTCGAACTTTCCAAGAATGGCCGCTCGAATTTATTGTAGACTTTATAAATCCATGAGGTTTCTAATCCTTCCTCGGCTTTGTGATCATTTTCCTCTTTTTCTTGGAGAAAATGATAGCCTAAATACGGTGTGATAGTTAGGGCGACAAATAATGAAAGAAGCATCGCGATAGAGGCGCCTATGGGCATCGGACTCATATAAGGCCCCATCATTCCGGACACGAAGGCCATCGGTAAAATGGCTGCAATTACGGTGAATGTGGCTAAAATCGTTGGGTTACCCACTTCGTTAATCGCAAAAATGGCGGCTTGTTTGAACGGTAATCGCTTCATTTTGAAATGGCGGTGCATGTTTTCGGCGATGATAATACTGTCATCGACCACAATTCCGACCACAAAAACCAAAGCAAATAAGGTAATTCTATTAAGCGTATATCCCAACAAATAGTAGCTGAATAAGGTAAGGGCAAACGTTAGCGGCACCGATAAAAATACCACCAAACCACCGCGCCATCCCATGGCCAACATGACTAAAACCGTTACTGCGATAATGGCGATTCCCAAGTGCATGAGCAACTCCCCTACTTTGTGGGATGCAGTTTCTCCGTAATTACGGGTCACTTCTACATGGACATCGTTGGGAATAATTGTCTTTTTGAGGGCATCGACTTTGGCAATGATTTTTTCTGAAATTTTCATCGCATCGGCACCTTTCACTTTGGCAACAGAAAGGGTAACTGCCGGATAATCCGAGGGATTGGCTTTTACTTTTTCATTGGCTTTACCATAACCAAAAGAAACATAACTGCGTGGTGTTGATGGGCCGTCCGCCACCGTTGCCACTTGTTTTAAATACACGGGCATATTTTGGTGTACCCCAACAACCAAATCTTCAATATCTTCAGCCGTTTGTAAAAATTGGCCTGTAGTCACTAAATATTCTTGGTCACCATGCACCACAGCTCCTGATTGTGAACTGCCGTTGTTGGCCTGAATCATTTGCATGATGTTCAACGGGTCAACCCCCGTTTCGGCCATTTTATCTTTGTCCAAAACAACTTTCACTTCCCGATTACGACCACCGATTTCTTTGGTGATGGCAACGTCTTTAACTTTCTCGATTTCGGAAGTCAGTTCCTCGGCAATTTGACGCAATTCAAAATCATTGTATTTTTCACTCCAAAGCGTGAGTCCGAGCATCGGTACATCATCAATGGATCGGGTTTTCACAATAGGTTTGTAGACACCCTGTGGAAACTCATGTTCGTGTTTCATCAATTCGTCATACAATTTCACATAGGAACGTTCGATATCTTGTCCCACAAAAAACTGCACAATGATCATTCCTTGGCCGTTCATCGCCATACTGTGGATATGTTCGACCCCTTTAATATTCCCAATAATTTTTTCTAAAGGTTTGATGACCCGACTTTCCACTTCGGCGGAACTGGCTCCGGGATAACCTACCATGACATCGGCCATGGGCACATTGATTTGTGGTTCTTCTTCGCGCGGAATAAGAAACGAACTGTACACTCCAATAATCATCAAAGCCACCATCAAGAGTACGGTCAACTTTGAATGGATAAAAAAGTGGGCGATTTTACCTGAAATTCCTTCTTTCATGATTACTCCGTTTATTGTACCGATACGGGTACGCCGTTATACAATCGTCCTTGAGCCGACACTATAAAGGGTTCGTCACTCGAAAGTCCGGACAATACTTCTACTTGATTTCCAAAGGTTTTTCCGATGCGAATCCAACGCAATACGGCCCGTTTTTGCGCGCTTACGGTGTAAATTCCGATCAATTGTCCTTGTCGAACTAAAGCCGATTCGGGAACAGTTACCGTAGCTGCTTTTGTTTCAACTACCGCTGCTTTTGCGGTTGGAAATTGTACATGAGCGAACATGCCCGATTTAATTGACGTGTCGGTTGTAGTAAGGTTGATTTTCACCAAATATTGACCGCCTGTATTTTTCGCAGAAGCGGAAACTTCGGTTACGGTTCCCTTTACTGTTTTGTTGATGGATTTCACTTGAACTATCGCTTGCATTCCGTTATGGATGTTGGCAATTGCATTTTCAGCCACCATAGCGGTTACTTGCAAGGCTTTGCCGCCTTCCACACTTACTAAAGGCATACCAGGATTGGCCATATCGCCTTCTTTCACAAACGTTCCTGTTACTTCACCAGCGAATGGAGCAGTGATGTTGGCATAACTAAACTGCGCCATCACTTCGTTACGCATTTGTTTTGCGCCCTCAAGTCCGGCTTTGGCCATTTCATAACGCGATGTCATATCGTCCAATTCCTTTTGGGAAGCGGATTGCTGTTGGAACAAATTTTGAAACCGTTCATAATCCTTTTTTGCGTTTTGATATGCGGCATTGGCTTGAAGAATAGCGGCATCGACTTGAGCCTTTTTGGCTTGTAAATCGGTGTTGTTAATGCTCACGAGCAACTGACCTGCGGCAACTCGTTGGCCCATTTTCACATGAACTTTGGTCACATAACCCATCATTCGGGTACTGACATTGGCACTACTTACGGCTTCAATTTTTCCACTTGCCGTCACAAAATCAGAATTTGAAGTTGTTAATTCTCCTGATAAGGTTACAGGAATGGCAGCTTCAGTATTGATTTTTTTGGTTTCTTTACCACAGGATGCCAAGAATAAGAGTCCGGACATCACGGTTATGATTTGTATTTTTTTCATGAGTTTTTGTTTTAGTGTTTGATTCTTTTCCATTGTATTTCAAATTTTTAGCCAGTAATTAATTTAAAAATTGAAGATACAGTTGGGTAAATTGCACTTCGAAAACGGTTTGTTGGTATTCAAGTTCTTTTTGGTACATCAAGGTTTCGGATTGAAGAACATCCGTTGTTTTTTCCAATCCTTGTGCAAATCGATTTTGACGAATGCGGTAGGCTTCTTTGGATTGTTCCCATGCCAACTGTGCATTGGTCAATTTGTTTTTGGCATCTTGAAATTGACGAACCGCTTTTTGGAGTTCGAGCTGACTTTGTTTTTTGTATTGATCGGCTTCGGTTTCGGCTTTTTGAAAATCGGCTTTGGCTTTATCGATTTTTCCATAGGATTTCATGCCGTCAAAAAGATTCCAAGACAATTGTGCTCCCAATAGATAGCCATTGGCTTGAAAACCCATAATCGTACGATCGTAGAGTTGGTAATTTCCAAAAGCATTCAAGCGCGGAAGTAAGCTCATTTGTTGCATTTTAAGCATATTCTTATAGGCTTCTGTTGTTTTTTGGTAAGCTTGAATATCGGTTCTGTTCTCGTTGAGTACTTTAGCTATTTCTGCAGCAGAAAAATCAGCTTCTAAAGTTTCGGAAGGCTTATACGTTCCTTTTACGTCTTCGTTCAAAAGAAATGCGAGGTAATCGGAAGCATTTTGCACATTGGAACGTGCGGCAGCTAATTGGTTTTTGATTTCGTTGACCCGCACTTGTACATTTAAAACATCGGTTTTTTGGAGCATGCCATTTTTAAAATAATTTTCGACCAATTTCAAATTAGCTTGAGCGGTACCTTCGGCTTTTTGCATCACACCTACCGCTTTATAGGCCAATTGCAAAAGCATGTAGGCTTTTTGAACTTCTAATTGCAAGTATTCTTGCGTACGTTGGGTTTGCATTCCATAAGCATCCATTTTGGCTTTGGCGGCTTTTCGTCCCATCCAACCGTCCAGATTAATCAAGGGTTGTTGAATTTCAATTTGTGTGGCGAAATTTTGGGTTCGTTTGGGATTGTTCAAAAGATTGGGGTCAAAATCCATCGGGGTTAAAATTTCCTGATTCAATTTCGATCCAAAAGCCATCAACGGATTGGTTGTGACCATCGCCGTTTGTGAGGCTGAGATGTTGGGCAAAAAAAGCGCGCGGGTTTGTTTGTAATCCGCTTTAGCCGATTGATAATTTTGATTGGCTATTTTTAATTGAAGGTTTTGGGTTACTTTTTCGAGTAACGAACTTTTGGAAATGGACACCGTATCTTGAGCTTGGAGTCCGAAGACATTTCCCAAAACCATAGTTGTAATTATTAGTACTTTTTTCATCGTATATCGGTTATGATGAAGCAAAAATAGAACGGGGATTTGGGGTGTACAGTTACAATTGTTACTGTGTAACTTGTGTTACAAAAGACGAGCAAACACAGCTTACAAGTTTGTTTTTCAACACATTAACTCAAACCCCTATTGCTTTCGGCTAACTTTAGATTTTCAAATCTACTTCCGAAACTAAAAAGGATAAAAAAACGCCCCGAAAGGCGTTAAAAATTACTACTTCATTATAATTTTTTGGGTTTGATAATATTTGCGATCAAAAATCAAAGTGATTTGAAGCACTTGTGACTCGGTGGGATCCAACTCAAAATCCATAGTATTGGCTCCAATTTTAGATTTTAGAATATCGCCTTCCATCAGCATCTTACCAGATGCATCGGTTACTAAATATTCCAAGGGAGCTTCATACGGAAACTCATAACTCAATTTAACTTTTTGGTTATGGGTTGGATTGGGGTATACTTTAAAGGAAAACGGATTATGTTGGATAACGGTTTGTGCATTTAAAACCGGTTGGTTAATCAGTTTTACTTCATAAATTACAGAAGACGGACTGGTTTGTGCGGTTTGGTTATTGGTAAAAGGGTTTTGGGACGAACTAGCAATTCCGCCCACAATATGTCCGATAACAAACTCATTGGTAGTTATTTCGTCCAATTTAATTACTTCGTTATCAAAATGAGGTAACGCGTGATTGGGAATAAACTCCGACCCTGCCCCAACATAGATGGGCATTTCTTCAGGCTGCCGAGTTTCAACTAATTCGTTAGCAGCATTGCGTGTGACCCGACTGATGGTTTTCACAAAGGGGACATTGGTATCTTGAATTAAAGTAGCGCCTGTGTAATAATATTGACTCATTCCTCCAAAGAATAACGCATGCATTTTTTGATCCGTTGCACTGTACATTTCTGCATGTGCACCGTGGTAATTACTCAAAAGTTGGTTAAAATTGGTTTGAGGTTCATAGCCCGAACTTTTAATGTCCACAGGATATAAAAATGGAAGATTTACATTGATTTGAAAAACACCCGAAGAAATCATGTAGCCTTGGCTTCCATCAGGAAAAATTTGGGGTACTAAATTGTAATCCCTACGGTGCAAATGCACAGCGTCAATTACCTCTTCATAATCGGTAATTTGCCATTGATTATTGGAGTTGACCAATTTAAATTTCTTGTAACTATCCGTGTAGGTCTGCGTAAATGTGGGATTGTTCATTGGATTATAACGCCCATCAAATCGCTGTCCACCAACAAGATAATAAGTATCATCAATTTTAGCCAATTGTCCTCCAGTTACCGTAAATCGGTTATCTGTAATTTGATAAAAGGCATCCGACTGTAACATTCCCGCTTGCACGTATTGAACCAATAGTGGAATATTTATGATGGTGATTTTATTAAACGTGATATGGTCATTTGCAGTAGCCGAAAAGGCATAACCACCAATAACGATTAAGTAATCGCCGTCTTGGTAAAAATTAAGATTCGTAGCTTGTAATTGCTCTTGTAAATCGGTTGCCAAAGATGACAAAGGAGCAGTCCATTGCTGCAAAGTTACAGGATCCACCACACGTATAGCAGTATTATTTGCACTCGATGGAAAAGCATTAAACGGTTGGCGTGCATGGAGTCCGTCCAAACGACCACCTACGAAAATCCATTTGCCTTGATATTGCGCTCGGGCATACGATTGAATTCCGCCAAACCCAGGAATAGTAATGGGTGTGAGTTGAATTTGAAAATTAAAATCCGATTGAGAAAATACTGAAGTTAAACTTGAAAGTAGGGTGAAAAATAAAAATTTAAATCGCATGATAAGGTTTGTTTTTGCCAAATTTACGGTTGCTCAACAAACTAAAATGTAACCCTTGTTACTCAACTTTATTCCAAAAAAAAAGCGCTCCCGAAGGAACGCTTTCTGACAATGAAAAACAAAAAATTATGATTTCTTTTCTTCTTTTTTACCTGCGCAACAACCGCCTTTTTTCTCTCCAGAACCACACGATTTTTTCTCTTCTGAAGAACATGATTTTTCAGTTTTTGCTTTCTTTTTATCTTTTTTAGCTTGTTCTTGAGCCATTCCGTTTACAGAAAACAATACTGCGATAGCTAAAGCGGAAACAATTTTTTTCATGAGTGATGTTTTTTAATGGTTATTTATTTCAAATTTACGGTTTACCTTTTGGATAAACAATGTTTTTATCTTAATAGTTCCTTAATTTTTGACCTACAAATCGAATAACGGCTCCTTCACCTTGATGGTATTTTCCTTCTTCCAATTTTACAATTGCGTGTTGGATAATAATGAATTGCAATCCTTCAAATTCTTCCATTACTTCCTCCAAAGAGAACAACATAGTTTCGACTTTGGGGCCACCGGATTGGTAGTCAAGTTGTTCTTTTGCAAAAGCTTCGAAAATGACAATACCATCGGTTTTTAAAAGTGTTAATAGCTTTTTATGAAAAACGATTCTATCGGGATACGGTAAATGCGCATACGACAGTACAATAGCATCAAAACTATCCAATTCAAATTCCAATTCTTCCAGTGCGCCAACTTGATAATCCAATTGAACATCCAATTCTTTGGTCCAAAGTAAAGCTTTCTCTTTTCCTGCAGCACTGACGTCAAATGCACAACATTCAAATCCTTGTTGGGCGGCAAATACGGCATTTCGCCCCTCACCTTCTGCTGGAAACAATACTTTGGAATTGGGTTTCAGATACGAAATATTGGATTCAAACCACACATTAGGTGAATTCCCATAAGCGAAGCCTTCTTCATTATATCGATTATCCCAAAAATTAGCATCCATAATTATACTTTTGGTTTTGGAAAAAATAGAGACCCCAACAATCCGCCCATAACAACACCATACAATGTACTATTGAGCGGTTTGGATGTAATCATACACGTTCCCGAAGCACAACCCACATAGTAATAATAAGCATAGCCTGCAATTCCTCCAATGAGGGCAATGGCGATGGGTCCGATGATCCACTTTTTCATTACAATTTTTTGGATTGAATGGTTTGTATAATTTCCTCTTTTGAAACCACACCCGATTGTCTCCACAACAATTGTCCTTTTTGGTACAACACCATCGTGGGTACGCCTCGAACTTGCTGCATGGCTGCCAATTCTTGGTTTTTATCGACGTCCACTTTTAGAATCGATACGGAATCCCCCAAGCTGTCTTTCACCTCTTTTAAAATGGGAGCCAACATTTGACAGGGTCCGCACCAAGTCGCATAAAAGTCAATTAAAACGGGCTTTTCTGAGTTAATCAGTTCGGCAAAACTACTATTCATGGGATTCTTTTTTATAATTTACGGAACAATTCCCTTGTAATCCGCATCCCCAATTGAACACGGCTTGTAGAAGGAAAAATAGTCCCATGGGTACAAAAATCCATTGGCGTGTTTCATAGGCATTGGCGAATAAAAATCCGGCAAATGCCAAACGCACCCAACGCATTACATGCCAATTGGTTAACAATCTCGTTTTCATTATTTCAAAGTTGACGGACAAACATAAGCCGTCGTTTTAATTCCTGTTTGACGTATCGCTGCAAAACCACCTTTAACATCAATTACGTTATGATAGCCACGCGCTTTCAAAATGGAGGCTGCAATTACAGAACGATAGCCCCCCGCACAATGGATGTAAAACGCATCGTGTTTTGGAAATTCAGCCAAATGTTCGTTTAAAAAATCCAAGGGAGTTGAAGGAACATTTTCGATATGTTCCGAAGAATATTCCCCTGGTTTACGCACATCAAATACAGGTACACCTTCAGCAATTAAGGTTTCTAATTGATCCGCCGTAACTGAATTTAAAGTATCGTATTCTTTTCCAGCATTTTTCCAGGTATCAAAACCTCCGTTTAAATAGCCTAAGGTTTGATCATAACCCACACGAGCAAGACGGGTAATGCTTTCTTTTTCGCGACCTTCAGGAGTAACCAACAAAATCGGCTGCTTATAATCCAAAATCAACGCACCCACCCATGGGGCAAATTGGCCGTCGATACCAATAAATATAGAACCAGGAATATGTCCTTTAGAAAAATCATCTTGGTGACGCACATCCAAAATTAAGGCATCGGTTTCATTAGCTGCTGCTTCAAAAGCGTTGGCATCCAAGGCTTGCGCTTCGGCAATAATTTTTTCAACGTTTTCGTAACCTTCTTTATTTAACTTCACATTCATCGGGAAGTAAGCAGGCGGCGGTAATAAGCCGTCGGTTACTTCTTTAATGAACTCCTCTTTGGTCATATCGGCACGCAAAGCATAATTGGTTACTTTTTGCTCACCTATTGAACCCACGGTTTCTTTACTCAAATTTTTACCACAAGCACTTCCTGCACCATGGGCTGGATAGACAATCACGTCATCTGCGAGCGTCATAATTTTGGTTCGAAGACTTTCAAAAAGTATTCCTGCCAATTGTTCTTGGGTCATATCAGCTGCTTTTTGCGCTAAATCGGGTCGGCCCACATCCCCTAAAAACAAGGTATCACCACTAAAAAGTGCATGATCTTTCCCGTTTTCATCTTTTAAGAGATAACAGGTACTTTCCATGGTATGTCCGGGTGTATGCAAAACCGTTAACGTAATATTTCCCAATTGGAAAACTTCACCGTCTTGTGCACTATGCGCGTTGAATGTCGGATTCGCATTGGGTCCATAAATAATTGGAGCTCCCGTTTTTTCGGAAAGTGTCACGTGTCCACTCACAAAATCCGCATGGAAATGGGTTTCAAAAATGTATTTGATGGTTGCCCCATCATTAAAAGCACGGTCGATATAGGGTTGCACTTCGCGTAGTGGGTCAATAATTGCAACCTCACCATTACTTTCTATATAATAAGCTCCTTGAGCGAGACATCCTGTGTAAATTTGTTCGATTTTCATGATACGGAGTATTTTATTTTTTGTAAATCTAATAACTCAAAAGGTAATGCGATGTAACCCTTGTTACAAATTTAACAAATAAAGAAGCACCGTAGGACAAACGGTGCTTCTTAAAACTAAAAACAAAAAAAACACTCCCTACAACAAAGTGGTAGGACACTTGTAATCGGACTTGGGTAAGGTGCTATTTTTCAAGCCACCAAACCCTTCGATGATATCTACAAAATTTTCATATCCGCGTTTTTTCAAAATAGAAGCAGCAATCATACTACGGTACCCACCGGCACAAAATAGTACAAAAGGCAGTTCTTTAGGAAATTCAGCAAGATGTGAATCTATTTCATTCAAAGGTATATTCAGTGAATTCATAAGATGTTCTGAATCGTATTCGCTTTTACGTCGAACATCAATTAAAATGGGTTGTTGGTTCATTACATATGAATCCAAGTCTGCACCTGCAATGCGTTCAATATGATCAAATTCTTTCCCTGCTAGTACCCAACTTTTGAAACCGCCTTGTAAATACCCAATGCTATGATCAAAACCGACACGTGAAAGTCGAATAATGGTTTCTTTCACTTTCTCTTCATTTTCGGCCACAATTAAAATGGGTTGTTGAATATTAGGAATGAGTTCGCCCACCCAAGTTCCAAAACTACCATCCAAACCAATGTTAATGCTATTGGGAATAAAACCTTTAGCAAACTCAGCTGCTGAACGTGAATCGATGATTACGGCTTTGGTTTCATTGGCAATTAATTCAAAGGTTTTAGCATCATAGGCTTTTTGACCTTGGTGCAAAATAGTATCCAAGCTTTGATATCCTTTGATATTCATTAAAACATTTTCAGGGAAATATTTGGGTGGTGTAGTCAAACCGGTTAACAATTGAGCTACAAATTCATCTTCTGTCAATTGCGGATTCAGCGCATAATTGGTTGCTTTTTGATTGCCTAGCGTATCCGTAGTTTCTTTACTCATTTTTTTCCCACAGGCACTTCCGGCACCATGATTGGGATACACAATTAAATCATCCGCTAACGGCATAATTTTTTCGTGTAAGGAATGGTACAACATTCGAGCTAATTTTTCCTCTGTCAAATCAGCGATGACATGTTGTGCCAAATCGGGACGGCCAACATCGCCAATAAACAGAGTGTCTCCTGAAATAATACCGTGCTCCTTACCTTCTTCATCAAAGATAAGGTAGCAGGTACTTTCGAGTGTGTGCCCAGGGGTGTGGATCACTTTTATTTTTACAGCTCCAACTTGAAAATACTGACCGTCTTCGGCAACTAGTGCTTCAAATCCGGGTTTAGCTGTGGGACCGTATACGATTTTCGCTCCTGTTTTTGCTGCCAAGTCCAAATGACCCGACACAAAATCAGCGTGAAAATGAGTTTCAAAAACATAGTTGATGGTTGCTCCCAATTTTTCTGCACGTTCGATATAAGGAAAAACTTCGCGCAACGGGTCGAATATGGCCGCTTCTCCCTCACTCTCCAAATAATACGCCGCATGGGCTAAACAACCGGTATAGATTTGTTCTAATTTCATTCTTCTTGAATTTAGGCCAAAGTTAGCGCCACTAAATCCCCGAAAAAATGATAAATATCAGTTGATTAGGCAGAAAACCAAATTTCTTTGATTAAAATATAAATCCCCATGCACAAAACGAAGTAGCCAAAAATGGATTTCATTTTTTCGCCCGAAATAACTTTGGATAAACGATTTCCGATGAAGACACCCAAAAGTGAACAAGCGGTAAAAGTGAGCAGCATTGTATAATTGATGTCTTGTTGTCCAACATCGCCCAAAAACCCTATTAACGATTGAAGAGCAACGATAAACAATGATGTTCCGATGGCTTTTTTTATGGGAGTTTGCGCTAAAAACAACAAAGCCGGCACTATGAGAAATCCGCCTCCCGCTCCTACGAAACCCGCTACGAGTCCGATGGCAAGTCCGGCCAAACTAATTTTCAGCGGACTTACACTTGAATGAACTATGGATTCCTGAACGGGACGAATCATTTTCCAGGAAGCCAAAATCATTACAACCGCAAAAACAGCCATAATGAGTAAGCGTTTTGATAGTGAAAAATGATCGGTAATGACTATGGAATCGGGAATCGAAGGTACAATAAGTTTACGGGTAAAAAAGACGGCCATTAGTGTCGGAATACCGAAAGCCAAAACTTTTTTAAAGTCCACCAATCCGTCTTTTGCTTTTTGGAATCCACTGACTAAAGCGGATACACCCACCACAAACAACGAGTAAGCGGCAGCCAAAACAGGTTGAATCCCCATGATATACACAAAAATGGGAACCGATAAAATCGATCCGCCACTGCCGATAAGTCCGAGAGAGATTCCTACTAAAACGGCTAAACCGTATCCGATTATTTCTGTTCCACTCATGGTAGTTGATATTGAAGTCCGAATGTAATTATATTTTCTTGAATTGTGGCTGTTTGATGAAAACGATGTAACCAAAGATAGCCGGTTTCCATTTTTAAATTGAGAATGGGTTCCCATCGTAAAATAAATCCCAACCGATTTTGTTCACTTTCCGATTGGTTTTTCAGAATATGGGAATTCGCCATCCATTCTTCAACCACTTTAACTTTCAATTTTTCAGTAATTGGAATTCCATAGGCCATCAAAAACCGAAATCGCAGTGCTTGATTATTCGATTCAAAAAAACGATAGTCTGTCAAATAGCGAAAAGACAATCCATTACCTTGTGCATTCCACTGGTAGCCCATTGACCAACGCCACTCCCGCTGCGATTGCATTACATACAAATCATTAGGTTCCGTTAAAGTATTCGCATTAAAATAGGAAAACGGTACGACGATTATTTGGTGTTTCTTTTGGGTAAAATAAGTCCACAATCTAAGGGACTGCATCAAATTAACAAATCCTCTTTGACCCGGTTCTAAGTTTTCTTGAATACGGTATTGGTATTCTGCATCGGTTGACCATTGGGTTGACCATTGGTGCTGAATTGAAAAGCGATTCCAGTTTTCCCAACGGTGCTGACTTTGACCGATGTAAAATGAAAAAACAAAAATAATAGCTACCAAAAAACGGCTTTTCACTTTCAAAATTTTAAGCAAAAAAACCGTTTAATTTTTTTATAAATTGTTACAAATGTTACGCTTATAATAATTCAATGGAAGCGCGATGCAAACGAATTTCTCCTTTATTTTCCAATGCTTTTAACAAGCGAGAAACTACTACTCGAGATGTGTGAAGATCGTATGCAATTTCTTGGTGTGTAGCCTGAATTTCTTTGGACTTTGCAATTTTGGATTTATCGATTAAATAACTAATGATGCGTTGGTCCATATTCATAAAAGCCAAGCTATCAATTGTCGAAAGCATTTCTTTTAAACGACTGTTATAACTGTTAAAAACGAAATTACGCCACGATTTATATTTTCCCAGCCATTCTTCCATATGTTCAACAGGAATCATAACCACTTGCCCCGAAGTTTCTGCTTGTGCGCGAATTTCACTGCGCTTGTCTCCCATACAGCATGCCAAAGACATGGCACAAGTATCTCCTTTTTCTATGAAATAAAGCAACAGTTCGCCTTCATCAAAATCTTCTCTCAGAATTTTAATCGCCCCATTTATCAGTAAGGGCATTTTTCGAATATAATCCCCAAAATCGATCAGCACATCGCCTTCATTAAAATTTTTTAGTAAAGAAATTTGTGCAATTTCTTCGATTAATTTTTCTTCAAAAATACCGCCATAGGTTTGTATCAACTGTTCTTTCATATCCATAAAAAAAGACAAAACTGAATGTTCTGTCTTCAAAAATAATTAAAATTTATCTTATTTATACTTTCTCACCTTTCAACATTTTGTTCCAATACAGATACGGAAGCATATACTTTTTTAAAATCCATAAACGCCAATGGGGTTTGAAACTTTTAAAAATCAACATTTTTTTCAATTCGGGATCGGGTGTAAATTCATTTTTATAATTGAATTCTGCCAATACCATTTCACCATATCCTGTTACTAATGGACAAGAAGAATAGCCGTTGTATTCTTTATTATCAGCCTTCTGTCCTTTGACTAATCGTACTAAATTGTCGACTACCACGGGGACTTGTTTACGAATTGCCGCTCCAGTTTTTGCAGTGGGTAAGCCCGCAATATCACCCAAACCAAAAACATTGGAATGACTATTACTTTGCATGCTATTGTGGTCGACATTCATCCAACCCGCTTCATTGGCTAATTCAGAATATTTCAAAAAAGCAGGCGCTTCTTGTGGTGGAGCTAGGTGTAGAAAGTCAAACGGTATTTGGATGGTTTCATCTCCCGTATGTTTTTCATTCAACACATTGTTTTCATTGATGACACACATATTTTCCTTGGAACCTACTTCGCGGAAATAGATAATTTTGTTGACACTATCAATTTTTTGAGGTGCATAAAAGGTTTTTAAGTGAATATTGTAACGACCAATTACTTGCATAAGTGTTTCAGCTACGATTTTAACCCCAAAAATTACCGAACCAGGCGTTGCAAAAACAACATTGGTTTTCGAAGAGATTCCTCTTTTTTTGAAATAATGTGCCGACATATAGGCTGTTTTTTGTGGTGCGCCACCGCATTTAATAGGTGTTGTGGGTTGGGTGAAAACAGCATTGCCTCCGTTGAATTTTTGCAATAATTCCCATGTTTTTCTGGGATCAACATAATTGCTACAAACCACTCCTGATTCGATTCCTTCGCGCAATCCTTCAATTCCATCGAGATTATTCACCAATCCTGCAGCAACCACTAAATAATCATAAGTATACGATTGTTCCTTTTTGGTTTCTAATCGATTTTCATCCGGGATTAATTTTGTAACCGAATCTTTAATCCATTGTACCCCTTTGGGTATGAAATCTAAAGTTGGCTTGACCGTCTTTTGGTAGTCAAAAGTCCCTGCGCCAACTAAGGTAAAAGCCGGTTGATAGTAATGGTTTTCAGAAGGTTCTATAATCCCAATATTCAACCCTTTTTGTTTTTTCATCAATTGGGCAGCCACCATAATGCCTGCTGTCCCTCCTCCAATGATAAGTATCTGATAATGTGCCATGAGTATTTTTTTAGTAAAAGTATCAGACACCCTTTTGGAAAAAGGTAACAATTGTTACAGAAATCATAAATTCATAAAAAAAAGCGCTTTAAAAAACGCTTCATACAATTATTCTCCGATATAACAATCAATAATTTACTTTTTACGGTAGTTCTTTTCATAAATAGCAATCCATTGTTCTGGAGTCATCTTTTGACATAATTCTGCGATTAACGCCATGGGGATATCGGCCGTTTTTTTAAAACGAATACAACTTTTGCCCATATCCAACTTGGTTTTGCAGTGTTTGGGATATTCGGCTACAAACCAATTTAGCAAATTTTCATCCGCATAAATTCCCATGTGATAGAGATTGATCGAATTTTTTTGAGAGGCTAAAGATAAAAAAGGGAGTTCCTGATCTTTGGCACAATGGTAACCTGCGGGATACAATTCAAAAGGCACCACATACGTCAGCATCCCATAACTCATGCCTTCTTTAAATCCTTTGGGTAAATTTTCCATGATGATGGTGCGAAGTTGATTCATGACTTCGACACGATCGGCTGGAATTTCTTTCATGTACGCTTCAGGTGATTTTGCTTCCGATTGCATGGGATTTGATTTAAGTTAGTTTCACAAATATAAATGTATTTTTTTTCCTAGTTTTACATCTGCTAAAACAAAAATTTCATGTCGCATAAAAGCCCTATACGAAAGGATAAAACGTGTCTGAATTGCAATCATGTGGTTGCCGAACGATTTTGCCCGAATTGTGGACAGGAAAACACGGATACCCGGAAAACCTTTTACCATTTATTCGTTCATTTTTTTGAGGATTTAACGCATTATGAAAATGCCTTTTGGAAAACCATCCGCAATTTACTTTTCAAACCTGCTTCATTAACCCGAGAATACTTATCAGGTAAGCGTTTATCCTATTTGGCGCCTGTTCGATTGTATATTTTCATCAGTTTTGTCACCTTTTTGACGATTAATCTAATCGCAAACCCTGAAGAACTCGAAAAGGAGGAAGCAACGGTTAATGTAACTGATCAAAAGGCACAACGCATCATCAAAGAGAAGTCGGCCCAAATCCCAAAAGAAACGGAATGGCTGAATCGTATTGAAAAACAAGACAGTTCGGCCCGTACCATCATTGATTCCCTTAAATTTCTCGTTGATAAACGGGAAGAGGAGAAAATCAACCGAGAGGCATTTTTGAATTTTGGCTATAACTCCATCCGTGAAATGGATTCCATTCGCGCCAAAGACCCCAATAAAATTGGTGGTTTTGAATATTGGATTAACAAAAAAAGTATTGAAGCGAAATACCGTGTTCCCCATGAACAATTGGGACAAAAATTTATGGAATCCTTTATTCATAATTTCCCCAAAGCCTTGTTCATTTATATGCCTCTTTTTGCGTTAATATTATGGTTATTTCACGATAAAAAGAAATGGTACTATTTTGATCATGGTATTTTTACCTTGCATTACTTTTCTTTTTTGTTATTGTTGAATCTAATTGCTCTGTTAGCCGAATATTGTATTGATTTAATGGGTGATAATGTGATTTTTACACTAATTCAAATAATACTTCGTACAGCAACACTACTTTGGATGTTCTATTATTTCTTTCCTGCGCACCATCGTTTTTACGGGGAAAGTCGGGGAATCTCACTTGTGAAAAGTTTGGGGATATTAATCATAAATGTCATCCTTCTTTCCTTTTTACTTTTAGCCTTAATTATTTATTCCTTTGTAAACCTTCATTAATATGAAAAAAATAACGTTACTCCTTGTTGCCATCAGTCTTGCGGCTTGCTCAGGCTCACAATCGACAGCTACGAAATCATCTGCCAACGGACCAGTAACACCCATTGCCTATATGGAATCCATTACGGCAAACGAACTCAAAACCTACCTCACGGTTGTCGCTTCTGACGAAATGGAAGGGCGCGAAACGGGGAGTCCGGGACAAAAAAGAGCGGGGAATTATTTAATCGAACAATACAAAAAAAACGGAATTCCATTTCCCAAAGGTGCCGATAGCTATTACCAACCGGTACCCGCAGCTTACTTAAATGCCAAGCGAAATGAGGGATTGAACGATTCTGAAAACATTTGGGCCTTTATCGAAGGTTCAGAAAAACCGAATGAAATTGTGGTGATTTCAGCCCATTACGACCATGTGGGCATCAAAAATGGCGAAGTGTATAACGGTGCCGACGATGATGGTTCGGGAACAGTAGCCCTTTTAGAAATTGCACAAGCTTTTCAAAAAGCCAAAAAAGAAGGACACGGCCCCAAACGCTCGTTGCTTTTTCTCCATGTAACGGGCGAAGAACACGGCCTTCACGGTTCGCGCTACTATTCAGAAAATTCATTATTTCCTCTAGCCAATACGGTAGCCGATGTCAATATTGATATGATTGGACGTCGGGATGCCAAACATGCTGATAATGGTAATTATATTTATGTAATTGGATCCGACTATTTATCCAGTGATTTGTATACCATTTGTGAAAATGTGAACAGCAAGTACACGCATTTGGATTTGGATTATAAATACAACGATCGTAAAGACCCAAACCGTTTTTACTACCGTTCGGACCATTATAATTTTGCAAAAAATAACATTCCCTCGGTATTTTTATTCAGTGGTGTGCATGCCGACTACCATAAAGCAACCGATGAAGTGGATAAAATCGAGTTTGATTTGTTAACCAAACGCGCCCAATACGCATTTACTATAGTTTGGGAAATTGCCAATCGCGATGCTCGATTAATTGTCGATAAAACGGATCCAGAGAGTAAAAAATAAAAAAGGGCTGCAACTGCAGCCCTTTTCTTTTATCGAAAACCTTTTTGATATTCAGCTAATAAGGTATCGGAAAAAAACAAGCCCAAATAGGAATCATACATTGACTTGTTAGTGGCTTCCATCGTAACGAATGCCTCTTGGTATTTTTTTAATTGCTCGGGAGTTAAGAGATTCCTGTATTCTAGTTCTTGCTTAATCAAAAGTTGCATAAAACGATTTGTAGCTTTGACATCCCCTTGTGACAACATTAAAATGTATTCTTGGTACATCGTTTTGTATTGGGCAATGAACAATTCTTTAAACTTCGGATTTTGCTCTTCGGTATAATTAACAATCCCAAACGTCAATTTCCCTTTGGTTTGCCAAAAAAGCTCTTCGCCTTTATCACCAGGTTGTGAAACAAAATGCTGAATTACGGCCAATTTAATTTTTAAGGTCCGTTCAATTTCTGGGGGCAATCCTTGCATCCCGCCGTGATGGGCTTCTGAAGTGGCTTTTTTAGGGGCCGCTTTTTTCTTTTTCGCCTGACCCAATCCCAGCATGGGCAATAACAGCACAATCAAAATGAAGTTTTTCATGACGAAGATTTTTATCAAAAGTAAAAAAGAAACGTATAGAAATAAAAAAAAGCCCTGAAAATTCAGGGCTTTTGGGTGAATGAGGGGTCTCGAACCCCCGACCTTCGGAACCACAATCCGACGCTCTAACCAACTGAGCTACAATCACCGTTTGTAGTTGCTAGAGAGGAACCCTCTTTTGCGGTGGCAAATATATTGCAAACTTTTTCTTTTGCAAAGCTTTTTTTAATAAAATTATATCAAATCCCCTAAGCTATTGACGGCCAAATACCTTTCCACAGTATAACCTTCTGCAAATTCAACGCCGACTATTCGTCCCAAGTCTTGTGCACGGTATTTTACACTATCCAAAAAGTTTTTAGTCGCAATGGGCGTTGTGGGTTCATTGGAATTCGGATTGTAAAATTGGGAGCCATAAGCCAATATGGATTCCATTTTCACGTCCATAAAACCTGAGATATCCACAACGAAATCCGGCTCGATATTTTTCCACTGAATGTAATGGTACACCGCTTTGGGGCGCCAAGCTTGTTGCGAACTTCCCTCCCATTCGGTTTCAATTTTTCGTAATCCTGATAGAAAACAAGCGTCGGAAACCAATTTACTGCCTTTTCCATGATCGATATGACGGTCATCAATGGCATTGCAAATCACCACATCCGGTTGATATTTGCGTATCATTTGAATGATTTTTAACTGATGGGTTTCATCATTTACAAAAAAACCATCGCGCATGTCGAGGTTTTCGCGAACATGAATACCCAGTATTTCAGAAGCTTTTGCTGATTCACTGTTGCGAATTTCGACCGAACCCCGCGTACCCAATTCACCACGCGTAAGATCGACGATGCCAACTTTCTTGCCTAAACTAACTTCTTTGGCTAAGGTGCCACTGCATCCCAATTCAACATCATCAGGATGGGCTCCAAAAGCGAGTATATCTAATTTCATGGGTTATTTTTTTTCAAAAGTAACGAATATTTATAAAGCACGTTTTACCGTAGCCGCTTTGTGAACCGTTTCCATAAACTCCTTTTCAGGAATACTTCCAGCATTAATGCCGCATCCTACATAAATGGAAAGGCTATCGTTTTCCCATTGCATACAGCGCAAATTCACGTATAAATCCGAGTCACCCGACTTATATGTACCAAAATTCTTATTCCATTCGCCCAAATACCCTGCGTAAAAACGACGATCATACCCTTCATTTTCAGCAATAAACTGAAGCGCAACACTTTTAGGAAAACCACCTACAGCAGGCGTAGGATGCAAGGTTTTCACCACAGCTTCCCAATTGGAATTCAATTCAGCTTCAATATCCGTTTTGATGTGCAGTAAAGAACCGGCTTGATGTGTATAGGGTTCGGAAATTGTAATGGAATCAGTTACAGGGGTAAGTGAACTAACGATATAGTCGGTAACCAACTGTTGCTCGCGAATTTCCTTTTCACCCCATTGGAGTAGCGACTCCAACGAACCTACTTGTGTCCCCGCCAGGGCTACCGTTTTGACGGTAGTACCGACTTTTTTTGCTAATTGCTCTGGAGTTGCGCCCATCCAAACCCCTGAATCAGGATGGTACCAAAAATAGCGGAATGCCGTAGGATATAAGGCAAGTAATCGCTCAAACGTTGCATACAGTTGACTGGAATCAAACGAATGCATTTCTTTTCGTGACAAAACTACTTTATGCAGCTCACCGGCTTCTATCGCGTTTACTGCTTTGGCCACTATCGATTCAAAATGCACTTTGGCATCCGATTCAAATTCGGGTTTTACTTCGGTCCATAAAAAATCTTTAGCCGAAAATGTTTCAAAATAACAATCAGTATCGGATTCAGGAATAAAAAGTTGGGTATTACCCTCAAAGGAAACCATGCAAAAACCCGCAGCTGTGGGATCAAAATTATGATTTTGGTTCGATCGCTGAAAGAGTCCAATCACCTGATTCGAATCGGGTTTAGCATAACACACAAAAGGAATTTTTTGTGCTAATTTTTCCTCAATTTTAGAACGAATCAACTCCATTACCGTTTGGGTAAAATCATATTGGTTAACTTACACAAGGACACCAATTTATCGGCTTCATCTACAATTCGAATTTCCCACAAATGAATACTGGCCCCTTTGTGAATAATTTTGGCTGTTGCAGTCACTCTTCCTTCGCGTTTGGCTTTTAAGTGGTTGGCCGAAATCTCGATACCTCGCACTTCCTGTTTTTCAGGATTCACAAACATAATGGAAGCTGCACTACCCACACTTTCTGCTAGAGCCACTGAAGCACCACCGTGCAAAAGTCCCATGGGTTGATGTACTCTCGAATTCACAGGCATGGTCGCAACTAAAAAGTCCTCCCCCGCATCAACATACTCAATTTCAAGGGTTTCCATTAAAGTATTTTTACTCCATTCGTTACACAAACGAAGCATTTTCTCTTTATCGAATTGCATTTTTTTAAATTTGGGTAAAATTAGCCCATTTCAAATGAATCCACAACGGCATTAACACAGAATAAACTTTAAAAATTTACGTTATCCTTCTGTTGTTTGACCCAAAAAACAATCAAAATCGTTATTTTTACCAAAATTCTCAGAAGATTATAATGCGCAAACTACTTCTATTTTTAGCCCTTATTTCAGGTATTTTACTGACGTCTTGTCGCGATGATTTCGAATTCGAACCCAGTACCGTGCAACTTCGCTTTTCCAAAGACACTGTGTATTTGGATACGGTTTTCACCAACATTGGTTCAAGTACTTACCGTTTAAAAGTCTATAATGATTCCGACAAAGACATTTCGATTCCTACCGTTCAGTTGGGTAAAGGTACCAATTCCAATTACCGTATAATGGTGGATGGAATGACGGGCGAAGATGCCGACAATAGCGGAATTGGGGATGGAAAAATCTTCCGAAATGTGGAGTTATTGGCAAAAGACAGTATGTTTATTTTTATTGAAGTAACTTCGGATGTAGCCGATGCGAACCCGACCGATTATTTGTATACCGATAAAATTGAATTTCGCCATGCCAACAATGTAATTCAAAATGTTGATTTAGTGACCTTAATTCAAGATGCCATTTTTATTTATCCGCAAAGAGATAGTCAAAATGTTTATGAAACCATCTCTTTAGGTTTGGATGAAAACAATGATCCTATCGAATTTGTAGGCAGCAATTTGAGTGAAAATGATCCTGTAAACGGCGATGAATTGCATTGGACCAACCAAAAACCTTATGTGGTCTATGGATATGCTATGGTTCCTAATGGGAAAAATTTAGTCGTGGATGCAGGGGCACGTGTCCATTTTCACGCTAATTCAGGCTTAATTGTGAGTCAGACCGCCTCAATTCAAATCAACGGAGGCAATCCACCTGGAAATGATCCCGCCAACTTAACAAATGAAGTGGTATTTGAAGGTGACCGACTCGAACCCTTGTACAGTGATGTACCGGGTCAATGGGGTGCCATTATGATGTTGTCTGAATTGAATACCAATTCCATCAATCATTTAACTATTAAAAATGCAACGGTTGGATTGTTGGTTCAAAAACGATTAGCACTCGGAGAAGACGACACCCACCAACCCAAATTGAATCTTTCTAATGTTCAAATTTACAATTGTGCCAATGTAGGAATTCTAGGTCGGGACGCCCAAATAACGGGTTCGAACCTCGTCATCAACTATTGTGGACAAGCTTCATTGGCGGCAACCCTTGGCGGAGTGTATAATTTCACCCATTGTACATTTAACAACAATTGGAACAGTTCGAAACAATTTGCTGTAGTGGTTGGTAATTATTTAGAAGTTGAAAATACAACATACATTAGTGATTTAACAGCGGCCAATTTTACCAATTGCATCCTGTATAGCAGCAATCAAAATGCTTTGAAATTGGACAAATTCACGCCACCCAACTCCACTTCACCCGATGCGAGTTTTGCCTATCAGTTTACAAACAGTTTGATCAAACTGAACAACAGTAGTGCAAATCCGTTGTATTTACCAACCAATACCACGAATTTTACCAATTGCTACAATGCGACAAATTCGCAAACCTTCAATCCAAAATTTAAAAAAATAACGGAAAATAAATTGTGGCCTACCGAGGATTTATCGACTTCCATGCCTGCAGCGATTACTGTAGTAACGTTAGATATTTTGAATAAAACCCGAACGACCAATACCAACATTGGTGCTTATCAATTTATTACTAACTAAATATAGCCTCCTTCGGGAGGTTTTTTTTTGTCAAAAACCTGTGAAAAACTATTGCATTTCGGTTTGCTTCCCTTTTGAGATTCCCTTACCTTTGTGCCACAACTTACAACAACACAACAATGATTCATTTTTTCGGTAACGAAACCGGAACTGTTTATGCAGTTCAGTCTACTACTCCATTTTCTGAAGAAACGCTACAAAAACTCAATTGGTTGTTTGGAAATACCCAAAAAATCGACCAATCAGAAATCATCGGTACTTTTATCGGACCTCGCGCTACCATGGTAACTCCTTGGAGCACCAATGCGGTTGAAATCACCCAAAATATGGGAATTTCAGGTATCGTACGCATTGAAGAATTTCATGCGGTAAAAGAGGCTGTAACCGATTTTGACCCCATGCTTTCGCAACAATTTGAGCGTTTGCATCAAGAGCTTTTCACGATTCAACTCCAACCCGAACCGATTCTAGAAATTGAAGATATTGCCGCCTACAACCAACAAGAAGGTTTGGCATTGAGCGATGAAGAAGTGGCCTACTTGAATCAATTAGCCGAAAAATTAGGGCGAAAATTAACTGACTCTGAAGTTTTTGGTTTTTCCCAAGTCAATTCAGAACACTGCCGCCACAAAATTTTCAACGGTACTTTTGTAATTGACGGTGTTGAAAAAGAAACGTCCTTATTCAAATTAATTAAAAAAACGTCCGCCGAACATCCCAACGATATCGTTTCGGCGTATAAAGATAATGTGGCTTTCATCAAAGGGCCGGTGGTGGAGCAATTTGCACCGCAACGCGCAGATGTGGCCGACTTTTATACCAAAAAACCTTTTGAATCGGTGCTTTCACTAAAGGCAGAAACGCATAATTTCCCGACTACGGTCGAACCTTTCAACGGTGCGGCAACGGGTTCGGGTGGTGAAATTCGCGACCGTTTAGCCGGTGGCCAGGGTTCGCTTCCACTTGCTGGAACGGCCGTTTACATGACGGCCTATTCGCGATTAGCCCAAGATCGTCCCTGGGAAAAAGGCGTTGAAGAACGTCCGTGGTTGTACCAAACTCCGATGGACATTTTAATCAAAGCATCCAACGGGGCCTCCGATTTTGGGAATAAGTTTGGCCAACCCTTAATCACGGGTTCGGTGCTTACGTTCGAACACGAAGAAGACAACCGTAAGTTGGGCTATGATAAAGTGATCATGCAAGCCGGCGGAATTGGTTATGGCAAAGCCGAACAAGCCCAAAAACACGAACCGCAATTGGGTGACCAAATTGTGATTTTAGGAGGTGAAAATTACCGTATTGGAATGGGTGGAGCCGCTGTTTCTTCCGCTGATACGGGGGCTTTTGGTTCGGGAATCGAATTGAACGCTATCCAACGTTCCAATCCTGAAATGCAAAAACGCGCGGCTAATGCCATTCGTGGTTTGGTTGAAAGCGACCATAACCCGATTGTTTCCATTCACGATCATGGTGCAGGGGGCCATTTAAACTGTCTTTCAGAATTGGTAGAAGCTACTGGAGGAGCCATTGACCTAGACAAACTTCCTGTAGGAGACCCTACCCTCTCTGCCAAAGAAATCATTGGCAACGAATCCCAAGAACGCATGGGATTGGTCATTGGATCCAAAGATTTGGAAACACTAGAACGCATTGCTGAACGTGAGCGTTCTCCCATGTATACAGTGGGTGCAATTACCAACGATCATAAATTCACCATTGCGGGTTCGAAGTCGGGAGCCAAACCCATGGATCTCGCCTTGAGTGACATGTTTGGGAGTTCGCCCAAAACCATCATGAATGATGCAACTATCGAACGAAAATATGATTCGATAACCTATACTACTGACCAACTACACACCTATTTAAATCAAGTTTTACGCTTAGAAGCCGTGGCTTGTAAAGATTGGCTAACCAATAAAGTAGACCGTTGTGTAGGTGGTCGCGTTGCCAAACAACAGTGCGCGGGTCCGTTGCAATTGCCCTTAAACAATGTGGGGGTTATGGCTTTGGACTTTAACGGAAAAGAAGGTGTGGCGACCAGTATTGGTCATGCACCAATTGCAGCCTTAATTGATCCTAAAGCAGGAAGTCGCAATGCGATTGGTGAAGCCTTATCCAATTTGGTTTTTGCCCCCTTAAAAGACGGATTACAAAGCGTTTCTTTGTCGGCGAACTGGATGTGGGCTTGTAAAAATGAAGGCGAAGATGCCCGATTATATGCCGCTGTGGAAGCCTGTTCTGATTTTGCTATTGAATTGGGAATCAACATTCCAACAGGGAAAGATTCGCTTTCGATGAAACAAAAATATCCGAATGGCGATGTGATTGCGCCGGGAACAGTGATTATTTCGGCTATTGGAAATTGTTCGAATATTACAAAAGTAATCGAACCCGTAGCCCAACGCAATGCCGGTTCCTTATATTACATTCCGCTTTCTCAAGACGGATTCAAATTGGGAGGAAGTTCGCTAGCTCAAATACTCAACAAAATTGGTAACGAAACACCATCGATTCAAGATGCTGACTATTTCAAGAGAGCTTTTAATACCATCCAAAACCTGATTAAAAACCGTCAAATTGCGGCAGGTCACGATGTAGGAAGTGGCGGTTTGATTACGACACTATTGGAAATGTGTTTTGCAGAAGTAGGACTAGGTGCTCAATTAAGTTTGGCAGGATTTAGTGAAAAAGATGCTGTAAAAGTTCTATTTGCAGAAAATATTGGCATCGTACTTCAAGCGCAAAACGACACTGAATTTGAAGCCGCTTTCGCGAAAGAAAATGTAGAAATAATAGCATTGGGAGCGGTTTGCGAAGGCAATACACTAAACATTGATTCATTTGAATTTGATATTCCTGAATTGCGAAAAGTTTGGTTTGAAACTTCGTATTTATTAGACCAAAAACAAACTCAAAATAACAAAGCACACGAGCGTTTTACCCATATTTTTGAACAACCGCTTACTTATACTTTCCCAGCCCATTTTACGGGAAAAATTGAGTCTACCCCGACAACCCGACCCAAAGCTGCGATTATTCGTGAAAAGGGAAGTAATTCGGAACGGGAAATGGCTCATGCAATGTATTTGGCCGGATTTGATGTTAAGGATATTCACATGACCGATTTGATTAGCGGTCGCGAAAACTTGGAAGATGTCCAATTCATTGGTGCTGTGGGAGGTTTCTCCAACTCTGATGTTCTGGGAAGTGCCAAAGGATGGGCTGGAGCCTTTTTATACAATGAAAAAGCGAATACGGCTTTAAAGAATTTCTTTGCCCGTCAAGACACCCTTTCTGTCGGTATTTGTAATGGATGTCAATTGTTTATGGAATTAGAACTCATTCATCCCGAGCATGCTGTTCATGGAAAAATGCACCATAACGACAGTCAAAAACACGAAAGTATATTTACTTCTGTAACGGTTCAAAAAAACAATTCGGTAATGCTTTCTACATTGGAAGGTAGCACCTTGGGCGTTTGGGTATCGCATGGCGAAGGAAAATTCCATTTGCCAGAGGCTGAAAATCAGTATCATATTGTCGCAAAATATGCTTACGAAGGCTATCCTGCCAATCCGAACGGATCGGATTACAATACGGCCATGTTGTGCGATACAACAGGTAGACATTTGGTCATGATGCCGCATATTGAACGCTCCATTTTCCCGTGGAACTGGGCGTATTATACTGATCGCGGCGTAAAAGACGAAGTGAGTCCGTGGCTTGAAGCCTTTGTCAATGCGCGCAAATGGATTGAGAAAAACAACTAATTGTTATAAAAAACCTAACCTTATCTAAAATTGGGTTAGGTTTCTTTTTTATTTATATCTTGTACTTCAAATTAGAATTTTATGCAATTACGCTCCTTTTTATTGATCGCTTTTATGGTTGTTACTTCTTTTTCATATGGTCAAAAAGTGACAGAAATCGAAACTGAAGATGGGAAACATTTTATCACCACCACTTGTGAATATCCTATTTATGGGACGTATCAATTCAAAGGTGCCGAACCTATCATCGAACTCAATTCCGGTGGCACAGGGCAATACCAGCAACACGATGCCTTAAAACGCCCCATGATTTGGGGATTAGAATGTTCGGAAAGCGGTGAATTGAAGGCTACAAAGGGCTACGATAATGTCAAGTATATTTTATACTACAAATACACCACGCCTGTTGCGGGCGAACCCGAAGAATCTTGGATGCGCATTGAAATGACGGTACATTTAAATTCGGGTAAAATCTTCATCAACGGCGAACGCATGAAGTTGTTTTCAGCGAAGGAGGAGAAAAAGAAATAATTAAAATGACGGTTATTAGTTTACAGTCGCAGTCGCAGTTTTCAGTAGTAATAAGAAAAAGTAGATTACGTTGAAAGTTATGACATTCGTGAATTTGGACAAATAATTTTCAAATTCTCAAACCTTCAAATTGCCTCATTGGCACATTGTCTCATTGGCACATTACTTCTCCCCTTTCTGCTTGCGGGTTTTGTAGTTTTTCAAAAATTCTCCTTTGGGTTTCCCATCGTCAAACGAACTGAACATTACTGGAAAAGCGGCTTTTTGACGGGCTTCTTCATTAGACATACCTTCGTATTCAATGCGATAAATAGCAGAATAAATTTGTGCCCGACCTATTCCGTGATAACAGTGGATTAACACAGGATAGTTCTTTGGATTATCCATGATTTCATAAAAATAATCCAAGTTCTTTTGATTGGGCACTTGATCGGAACCGTTATTGTAATAATTCACACCCGGAATTTTGGCAACGGCTTCTTTTTCCGCTTTCAATTCGGCAGGAACCTCCGGATTATTAACATCATCACCCGTACCTGGAAACCGCAAATCGACAATGGATTTGATGTGGTATTTGTCCACATACTCTTTGATTTCATCGGGAGGAATGACACCACTTTTATACACTTTACCTTCGGTAATTGTCATGAAGTTATGGTTAATATGTCGGTCGTAAACATACTTACCTCCAGCAATTAAAGCAATAGTAAAAACAGCTAAGAGTATTTTATTTCGTAAACGCATTTCTTAAGGTTTAGAAGTCAATTTTTTATCAATAATTCGTTCCATATAATCTTGTAAAAAAGCTTTACAGCGTTTTTCTAAAAGATTCATTTCTACATTGCGATGGGCAATTAAATTGTGTTTTAACGCAAAATCATTTCGCTTATAAAAACCCACCGCTTTTTGTCCATCAAAAGTACAAATATAATTCCCACTCATCATTTGGTACAAGTCAGAAGAATAACGCATCACAAAAGGCGGCACTTTTGTATCGCTAATCAAACTTCTTCCCCAACTGCGAAACGGCTTTTCATAGCCGATCATATCGAGAATGGTTGGATAAATATCGATTTGCTGCGCCCATTCATTATTCACGCCTTTATAGTTAAACTTGGGCGAATAAAATAAAATGGGGACAGTATGTGCGTACTGATCGTTATAATATTTATCGTAATAAATCAAATTATCATGATCGGCAACCAAAACAAAAATGGTATTATTGAACCACGGTTCTTTGGAAGCCGCTTTGAAGAACTGTTTAAGTGCAAAATCCGTATAGCCTACACATTGGTGCATGGGGTTGGTTCCTTTTGGGAATTTCCCTTTGTATTGATCCGGAACGATATACGGCTCGTGTGAAGAAACGGAGAACAAAGTAGCCATAAACGGTTGCTTTTTGGCTGATATTGTTTTGTTGAAATACTGAAAAAACGGTTCGTCCCAAATCCCCCAATATCCATCAAAATCTTGGTCGTTATTGTACTCATTTTTACCGTAATAATTGTCTATACCTAAAATATTACTAAAACCTAAAAACCCCATCGAACCGTTGGGCGCTCCATGGAAAAACGAAGTATCGTAGCCTTCACTTTTCAATACTGAAACCAAGGATTCAATTTTCTGTTTCGGATACGGTGAGGAAGTAAAGGCATCTTTGAAAGAAGGGATTCCAGAAAGCACCGATGACATTCCATGAATGGATTTATAGCCGTTCGCGTAGGCTTTGGTAAAAATCAAACTGTGTTGTGCCAAAGAATCCACAAACGGCGCATAGCCTTTGTAGCCTTTGATTTGCTCGTCTTTATTAAACGAACTGATGTATTCTTTTCCAAAACTTTCCAAGATAAAAATCACCACATTGGGCTTAGTTTTGGGATTGTTTTTATAGTGTTTGATGGGCACCAAAAGTGAATCTACCGTGGGTTGATCCACCAATTGCACTTTTTGAAAGGTATTCGTATTCCAAGTCCGGATCACCGCAAACGGCGTATTTAACACGAAATCCGATTGCGAAGCATCGGTCACAAAACGGCTAGCATCCACCACATTGATGGGTCGGGTACTCTTTCTAAAGTCGCCTCGAATCCCTCCAATACACAATGCAACAATCAATAATAAGGATACTGTAGAAGCGAAAAAATACTTTAATGATAACTTTTGCTTGTCGGATTTAACTTTTTGTTTTCCATACAAATACACCCAAAGCAAAGACAATGCTACAAACAGCGCAAACACATGCCAATAATGGATCAAAAAACTTCCAAACAATGCTGCCTTATTGGTTTCATTTTCGACAATATCCATAGAAGCTCGGGTGCTTCGATTAAACGAATACCGGTAATAAATGAAGTCAATAAAGTTGAGTGAAAAAGCAATTAAATTGGTTGTAAAATATAGAATTTTGAGTCCGACCTGATACCCTTTTTGTTGATTTATAGTAAAAGGAAGAATGGAGAGTAAAATAAACAACGAATTGACATAAAGAATCGTTGTGGTATCAAAGGCTAACCCATGATAGGCTAACGGAAATAAGTCGGTCCACGAATCCACTTTGATTAAATTCGAATTATAAAAATAAAATAGAAATCGAGCAATCATGTAAAACATATAGGCTAAAAAAAGCCTGTATGCCAATACTTTATATTCGTTCAAACGTGGAAAATGACGCATTATGGAATTGATTCAAATCGGACACAAAGCTACAAATTACGATTTTATTGCGTCTAAATTTTAAATTAATATTGTGAAAGCCCGCTGTTTTCGTTAATTTGGCAAAAAATATTGACTATGCAATCCATCAGCAGGCTGTTTGATTTCCCTTACCACCAATTGTCCAAAAACAACAAATCGGACTGTTTGGTGACCAAATATGGCGAGGAATGGGTAAAAACTTCGACACAAGAATACATTGATCAAGCCAATGCTATTTCGCGTGCTTTACTTCGTTTGGGCGTTCAGAAAAATGACAAAATAGCGATTATTTCCAGCACCAACCGAACGGAATGGAACATCTGTGATATTGGAATACTACAAACGGGTGCTCAATCGGTGCCGATTTATCCCACTATTGCTGCAGAGGATTACGAATACATTTTGAACCATTCTGAATCTTCGTATTGTATTGTTTCTGACAGCGAAGTTTTTGCTAAGTTAAAATCGGTTCGCCACAATGTCCCGAGTTTGAAGGAAATCTATGCATTCAATGAACTCTCTGACTGTTTAAATTGGAAATCTTTACTCGAACTTGGTGCAGACACGTCCAATCAAAATGAAGTGGAAGCGCGAAAAGATGGAGTACTAACCACAGATCTAGCCACAATTATTTATACCTCAGGAACAACAGGTAAACCAAAAGGGGTGATGTTGTCCCATCAAAATATTGTTTCCAATGTTTTGGACAGTGCGCCACGCATTCCTTTTGAAGAAGGCAAATCCAAAGCGTTGAGCTTCCTTCCTGTTTGCCACATCTTTGAACGAATGATATTATATATCTATCAGTATTATTCGGTTTCTATTTATTTCGCTGAAAGCATCGATAAATTATCCGACAACATCAAAGAAGTACATCCCAATGTTTTTTCTGTCGTTCCGCGATTATTGGAAAAAGTATACGACAAAATCTATCAAAAAGGAGCCGAACTCACAGGATTGAAACGTAAAATTTTCTTTTGGGCTTTAGAACTAGGTTTAAAATACGAACCCTATGGCGCCAACGGTTGGTGGTATGAATTCCAATTAAAAATTGCTCGTAAACTAATCTTTAGCAAATGGCAAGAAGCCTTGGGTGGTGAATTAACCGTTATGGTTTCTGGGAGTGCGGCGTTGCAACACCGACTCATTCGCGTATTTGCCGCAGCAGGAATGCCAGTTATGGAAGGCTATGGCTTAACCGAAACGTCGCCCGTTATTGCCGTAAACGATCAAAAAAATGGAGGTTTTAAAGTAGGGACTGTTGGTCGTGTGATTGATAATGTCGAACTCAAAATTGCAGAAGATGGCGAAATCTTGTGCAAGGGTCCGAACGTCATGATGGGCTATTATAAAGATGATGTCTTGACCAATGAAGCCATTAAAGACGGCTATTTCCATACAGGAGACATTGGTGAAGTCGACGCCAATGGTTTCTTAAAAATTACCGATCGCAAGAAAGAAATGTTCAAAACATCGGGTGGAAAATACATTGCCCCGCAAATGATTGAAAATGCGATGAAACAGTCGTTCTTCATTGAGCAAATCATGGTGATTGGCGACGGTGAGAAAATGCCGGCAGCCTTTATACAACCTAGTTTTGAATTTGTGAAAGAATGGGCCAAAAGGCACCACGATTCAATTGGAACATCATATGAAGAAATTGCCTCTAACCCGCATGTGATTGCGCGAATTCAAGAAGAAGTTGATAAAATCAATGAGCGATTTGGGAATTGGGAAAAAATTAAAAAGTTTGAACTTACCCCTACCGTTTGGAGCATCGATGGCGGTGAATTAACACCGACCCTCAAACTCAAACGTAAAATTATCAAAGAAAAATACAAACACCTGTACGATAAAATATATCGTGACGACGAATAAAAGCGACACCCTTCGGGGTGTTTTTTTTTGTATTACTATTCTCGCAAGCCTATTAAAACCTAACGAAGCGCTCATTATCAACAATTTATAAATTTCAACAGTTAATAACTTCTAGGAACAATTGTTAAATTTTAACATTTTGTAAGTAATTTTAATACTGATAACCAATAAACTAAACGATTATGAATGCAAAAAAATTACTTGCTGGCGGTATCGTTGGCGGCATTGCTTACTTCTTATTAGGATGGATTGTGTACGGCATGTTATTGCATGACTTCTTTCCACAACCTCCGGGTGAAGAGAACTTAACACACATTTTTATCGGTTCGATGAGTTACGGCTTCCTTATGGGTTGGGTGTTCCAACTGAATGAGGGCATTGGCAAATGCGTACCCGGAATCAAAGCCGGTATGGGTATCGGATTGTTTGCCGCCTTACACATGACCTATTTTATGCACATGTACGAATCCAGTTTTGATATGAAATTAATGGTGGTTGACACCCTTGCTATGATTGGGATTTCTGCACTAGTGGGCGCTATCGTTGCTGTAGTCAACGGTAAGCTATCATAAATTGAAGTAATTGGGATTAAGAAACACGAGTGGAAACATTCGTGTTTTTTTTATCTTTACTTTTTAGTGAACTATTATTCTATGTGTTTTTACATGCAAATGAAAGACCCTAAGGTCAAACTGGAAGATCGATTTAAAGCGAAAGTTGCTCCTCAAATGGAACTGCCGCAATCCGATATTTTCAATGGTTTTGAGCACCCTACCATTGGATTAATCACGGACCAAGCGCCTGACACTATTCAATGCGATTTCAGTTGGGGATTGTTGCCGCATTGGGCCAAAGACACCCAATTTCGTAAAAACACCTTAAATGCGCGAATTGAAACGCTGACTGAAAAACCCTCATTCCGTGAGGTCATTCAAAACCGGTGTATTATCCCTGCTAATGCTTTTTACGATTGGCATTGGTTGGATGAAAAAGGAAAAAACAAACAACGGTATATCATTTATGGCCCTGACGAACTCTTTGCATTTGCCGGTTTGTACAGTTATTGGACACATCCTGAAACCGGCTCACAAATGGGTACCTATACCGTTCTAACCACAACGGCCAATGCCACCATGAGTTTCATTCATAATTCCAAAAAAAGAATGCCTATCATTTTAAAGAAAGAAGATGAACAACGCTGGTTGCACCATGAATTGGATCCTTCGCAATTGGCATTCCCGTATGAAGTGCCGTTATTGGCATTTCCAGGATAACCTTTAAATGTTAATTTTCTGATTTCCTAAAGACTATTTTGTAAATTAGAACAATAAACCAATAACCAAAAAACTATGTTAGAAAGAAATCACCACCTCGGCTTACTCATTTTGCGCCTTTTTGTGGGCGGACTCATGTTATTTCATGGAATTGCCAAAGTTGAACACGGCATTGATTTTATCAAAGAAGCGGTTGGTCCCCTCGCCTATGGCGTTTATTTTGGCGAATTATTAGCACCCTTAGCGATTGTTTTGGGATATCGCACCCGATTGGCCGCTTTAATTTTTGCCATCAACTGTATCGCTGCAATTGCCATTGCTCACTCAACTGAAGTATTACGATTAAACGAATACGGCGGCTACGCTCTAGAATTACTTATGCTTTACATTGTAGGAGCGGTGAGTTTATTCTTCTCTGGCGGTGGTGCATTTGCGGTTTCGGTGAATAGTAAATGGGATTAATAAAGTTATGAATTATGAGTTATGAATTATGAGTTATGGATTATTGCCGTTGGAATATTTTGTTTCAGCGTATTGCAATAAATCTTTAACCAATTTCTTTTTGTCCTGAATAAGGATTTCTGGATAATGCAGTTCGGGTAAATCAATCCCCATGCCTTGGGTGATGCTATTTAACGGAACTGTATTTCCATTTTGAACCACACGGATTTCTTTAATAGCCAAGGTGTACAATTTTCCCCGACTCATCACAACCGACTCGACATACATACTCGTTTCATCCCAATAAACCAATTGATTGGAAACGGAAAACTTTTGAAACGGTTGCAATGAACGGCGGTAAATGATGGTAGTATTGACCACGGGTGCCATGATTTTATTTTTTAGCGCATAGCGAAAGAAACCCGAACGAATCACTAAATCAAAACGACCCAACTCCATATACGTCAGGTACCGCGCATTGTTCATGTGGAAATATTCATCCAAATCAAAAAGTGAAACGCGATACTTATGGGTGATGCGTTCCCCAAACGAATGAATACGGGGACGGAACAAACTGCGCATAAAAATCCAGATTTTATAGAGGGCGAGCTGCATAGAATTAGTATAAAATGTAAAAATAAAAAAAATAAACCCGATTAACTCGGGTTTATACTAATCTTCACGACTTCCGTCATCTGCCATACGCACGATCTTTGGAATAAATCGAGCCACAACATCAACTAATTCTTCTTGAGCTGCCATAACTTGATGAATATCTTTGTAAGCCATAGGCGCTTCATCCAATCCTGCACCGATTAAAGTAACGTTATGATCGGCTAAAATTGATTTCATTGCTGAACGAGAAATAGTATTTTCAGCTTGTGTTCGACTCATTTGTCGACCTGCACCATGTGAAGCTGAATTAATTGCATTGACTTCTCCTTTCCCTCTCACTAAAAATCCAGGAGCAGTCATACTCCCAGGAATAATTCCCATAACACCTTTTGAAGCGGGTGTTGCTCCTTTACGATGAACAATTACTTCCTCTCCATTATATACTTCTTTCCATGCAAAATTATGGTGATTTTCAATTTTTGCTAAAGTCGCTACTCCAAGAGATTTAGAAATTTTAGTATGTATAATCTCATGACATGCAGAAGCATATTCACCAGCTAAATTCATCGCAAGCCAATATTCTTGTCCTAATTCAGAATTTAAATCCAAGTAAGCTAAGTTTTTAGCCTCATCCGGTAATTTGCAAACTTCTTTTGCTTTTTTGGTATAATGTCCTGCAATTGTTGCCCCAAATCCTCTAGAACCCGAATGAGTTAATAAGGCTACATAATTTCCTTTAGGAATATTAAGAATCGCATCATCTTTTTCAAATTCAAGAATACCAAACTCAACAAAATGATTGCCTCCTCCTGAGGTTCCGAGTTGTGACCATGCTTTATCTTTTAAACTTTTCACCAATGCATTTTCATTGAATAATGAGTCACCTAAAACTTCATGATCGGATTTATATTGTCCATGATAGCCATGTCCAGCACCAAATTTAGAGTGAGCAATAATTTCTCGTTTGAACTTATCCGCATTTGCATAAAAATATTCCGCTGAAATAGGATAAATACTCAAAGCCATTCGACAACCAATATCAACTCCAACTCCATAAGGAATAATCGCATTTCGTGTAGCAAGCACTCCTCCAATTGGCAAACCATACCCTTGATGTGCGTCTGGCATTAATGCTCCTGCAACCGTAATTGGTAAACGCATAGCTACTTCCATCTGTTTGAAAGCGCCACCTTCAATAAAATCCTTTCCATAGGCTGGAAATGATATTGGCGTTGGATGTAAGGATATAAAATCCGATTCTTTTTCATTTTGCTTAGCTATAATTGCCTTGGCTAAAACACCAAATAGAATATGATCTTTGTATTCTTCTGGATTCTTCAACACAGCAGCATAGTTTTCCATCATTTGTTCACGGTTCAATCCAGTTCGCTTTTTGTTTATTTTCAATGCAACTCCAATCAAACTACCTTCAGGGTATCCTAATGTGATTAAATCGTTTCCATTAATTTGAGTCTTCATAGTTTTCACTTTTGCGAGTCCGATGTTTGTCCACTGCAAACATCGGACATACTTGTTACAGTGCAAAGATTGAAAAACAACTACGCAGTTATTTTGCGTAGTAAATAATATTTTTTTATTTTGGTGGAAATTGAACAGCAATTAAGAATTTAATCCTAACATTACAAACTAGTTACGCAAAAATGGCTCAACATAAAAACGCATTGATTCGCTACCAGACTATTGACAAATGCTTACAAAATAACAACCGTCGATGGAGTTTAGAAGATCTCATTTCAGCATGTTCGGATGCTTTGTATGAATTTGAGGGACGAACTCAAAATATCAGCAAGCGAACAATTCAATTGGATATACAGATGATGCGCAGTGAAAAATTAGGTTATCATGCTCCTATCGAAGTCTATGATAAAAAATATTATCGCTATGCGGAAGAGGGATTTACAATTACCGCTATTCCTTTAACTGAAACAGATGTTCAAGTACTTACAGAAACTGTATTAATGTTGAAACAATTCCAAAATTTTTCTTTATTTCAAGATGTATCCGATATAGTACAACGACTTGAAGATAAAATATACACCGAAACAACCCAAAATCAACCTATTATTTATTTAGATCGCAATGAAAAATTAAAAGGTATTCATTTTCTAGACGGGATTTATCAATCAATTGCTAAGAAAATTGTATTGAAAATGAAGTATCAATCCTTCACATCAATTAATCCTTCTACGTTTGATTTTTACCCTGTATTATTAAAAGAATATAATAACAGATGGTTTGTTATTGGAAAGAAAAGTACAAATAGTCCGATACTAAGTTTGGCATTAGATCGAATTATTGAACTCGATTATGACTTTTCTAAATCGTTTATTCCTTTCCCATTTGATCCTGATGAATATTATAAGTACACGGTAGGTGTTACCGTAATGAAAGGAATCCAACCCAAACGCATTGCTTTATGGGTCGCTGCTCCTCATGCACCTTATGTTTTAACAAAACCTATTCATAGGAGCCAGCGTCTTATTCAAACTTTGGAAGATCATAGCATTATCATTCATTTGCTGTTACAAATGAACTTTGAATTTGAACGAATTCTACTTGGATTTGGAGCTGGTATCAAAGTTATTGCTCCACAAGAACTAAAGGAGCGAATAGCTCGAATACATCAAGATGCTTCGCTTCTATATGAAGAGGAATCTAAAACAAACTAAACACCGTATCCCCCACTTTCGATTGACCATTTACAAAAAAACTCCGGTCGGCATGAAGGTATAATTCGTAGTTAGTTCCTTTTAATTCCATAAATCCACCTTGAATTTCGATGGGCTTTGGTAAATATTTTTCAGCACCTTGAAAGGGTTGTTGAAACCGGGGAAAGTTAGCTATATTGGATTTTGCCGCTTGCACATTCGACAATTGTTTTCCCACATACAAATGAAAAGGCATGCCATGCGTCGAAAATCGCAAAGTGTCTTTGGGTTGGATATACAAATACTGCAAGGCTTCTTTTCTTTTTTGTGGATCTTTGAAAAAAGCATCTACCGCTTGTTCATCTGAAAAAAGAATCACTTCAAATGGCGTTGCATTGATAAAGGTGAGTCCGCTGGAATCGGGCGTAGTATACTTCATTTGGTAAAAATCAAATCCCGTTTTTACTGTATCCAAAACTTTAGAATCCAATGTAATTTTATTTTCTGGATAGTAAAAAAACGACGGATAATACCCGACTTTTGCGGCTTCGATTTGCTGTTTCCGTTCGGCTTTACGGTGTTGTCCGTAATAGGCCCCAATGATAAAAAGAATAATAATCCCCAACAATATACTCCCCATAAATTTAAAATCACCCATCACGCGCTGGCGTTCGCGTTTACCTTCGGCATCTTCGGGATGATGGAAAAGGTAATACACCCCGCCAAACATCGTTTCAAAAAAATGAATGATTCCGGGTTTATTGATGATTTCTATGGTCTGATTGAGCAGTCTTCGGCGTTTGTTTTCTATGGAAAAAATGAGTTGAGCCAATTTTTTATCGTTCAAAAGTTGGATAAAATCCGCGTAATTTTTAAACAACGACCAATCGACCTTTGAATCGGCTATTTCGAGATCGGCTTCAAATTGCAACAAGCGGGCTTCCAACTTGTTTTTCAAGGTTTGCAAAACCCGTTCGGGGAGCAGCGCTTCATAGCGCAACATGAATTTCAAATAGTAGAATCTATTTTCATCCAATTCTCCCACTAGAAACGCAATCCAATCGTCGCTGAGAAATTGTTCAACTTCCGTGGCCAATTGGGCAAATGAGAATCCTTCATAAGTACATTCCGGATAGTCTTTCAACAAATCGGTTTTGGATTGAAAGAGTTGAGCAAACTCGGGAAAAGTATCCAAAAAACGCAACAATTCACTTTTTTCTTTCAAGGCAGTAAGAAATTGTTCTTTGCTGTTGCGTTGCAATTGTACTCCTCGGAAAGAAGTTTCGAGTTTTAGTATTTTTTCAAAACGCTGAATATCCGGCAACTGCCATTGCGAAAGCGGTTCGGTGGAATAGGTTTGTGCGAAATAATAATTGTAAATAAATGACATTTAAAAACGATTTAGAAAAAATACTTTACTCACGGCACGCGACTTATAATAAGAAAAAACAGAATAAAAAGGACAACGAGAATTCCCAAAACCTCGTTAATAGAGAGTTTCCTATTCCTATCATCGATAATCTCCATTATCTCTTTGAGCTTTTGCTCACGAATGCTCTCAATTTCAACTATAAGTTGCAGCAATTTTTGATCTTTTAACAGTAAGGTAAATTTGACATAGGATTGAAACAAAAACCAATCCGATTGATTACCCTCTGCTTGTATCGCTTGGTGGTATTGTTGCAAAATACTTTCTATTTTAATCTTCAAAGTTAGTAGTACCCGTTCTGGAATTAAAGCCTCGTACCGCATCATAAATGTCAAATAAAATAGTTGATTTTGTTCTATTTTTTCTATAATAAAGTGCATCCAATCTTCACTCAAATAACGATCTACCTCGAATGCCAACTGAACTTGATTAAATTCTTCGTAGTCACAATCGGGATATTCTTTCAGTAAGTTGGTTTTAGAACGAAAGAGTTGGGCAAACTCGGGAAAACCATCCAAAAAACGCAACAATTCACTTTTTTCTTTCAAGGCAGTAAGAAATTGTTCTTTGCTGTTGCGTTGCAATTGTACTCCTCGGAAAGAAGTTTCGAGTTTTAGTATTTTCTCAAAACGCTGAATATCCGACGACTGCCACTGCGAGGGCGGTTCAGCGGAATACGATTGTGCAAAATAATAGCAATGGATAAATGACATAGCGATTTCAAAGTGGAAAGGTACGATTTAAATCGGAACATCTTTCTAAGCAGGAATTGCGTGAGCGGTTGAAGCGGCATCCTTTTACGGAGTGCAACGGAGGAAAAGATAGAGCGGAAGACGCGACCCGCAGGGGCACGCCCAAACTATTACTCCACAGATTCCCAATCAAAGTTGGCTTCAACAATTTGATACAAATAGTCTTTGGTTAAGGGTTTTGAAATAAAGGCTTGAACATTCTCATTGGCGCCACTTCGAAAACGGTCTTCGGGATTAATGCTTGTGGTGAGCATAGCTACCACAATTTTTGCTTTTTGATTTTCGGGAAGTTTTTCATATTCTTCTAAAAATTCCCAACCATTCATCCCTGGCATATTGATGTCGAGGAAAATAATTCCGGGTTGGGGATACCCAATTTGGTGACTAAAATCGCCTTTGCTGGATAAAAAATCTAAGCCGCGCTGTGCTGTATTACAGACTTCGATATGGGTTTTTACTCCCGATTTTCGGATGATAATCTCGTTGATAAAGTTGGTCGCCTTATCATCGTCGATTAATAAAATACAGTCTAATTTGGGTTTCTGACTCATTTACGCGGATTTAAGCTTGAGAGTATCAATGGTGAAATAGAAAGTACTGCCTTGGCCTTCTTGTGAATCGACCCAAATATCGCCTTTATGGAGTTCGGCAATTTTATGGCAATGGGCTAAACCGATTCCCACCCCTTCATACATTTCTCGGGGATGAAGACGCTGGAAAATGATAAATATTTTATCGTGGTAACAGGATGGAATGCCAATACCGTTGTCTTTCACGGCAAATTTCCAAGTGGCAAATTCTTGTGTGGCTGTGATAATAACGAGTGGAGAATCCCCTGGCTTTCGGAATTTAATCGCATTGGTAATGAGGTTGGCAAACATTTGACGCAATTCAACCTCATACCCCATTAAATGTGGCATCGGACCGATCATGATTTCGGTGTCTGTTTCCCGAATTAACAGCTGTAAATCATCGACAACATCTTGCACAATTTTTTGGCAATCAACCCATTCGGGAAAACTTTCTTTCCCAATACGGGAATATTCGAGTAATCCTTGAATCAATTGACGCATCCGTTCGGTAGCTTCACCCACAAATTCCATCATTTGTCGGGCATTTTCATCCAAATTATTAAAATAGGAACTATTTAATAATTCATACAAACTTGTAATCGTACGTAACGGCTCTTGCAAATCGTGGGAAGCGATGTAGGCAAATTGTTCGAGTTCCCGATTTTTCTTCTCGAGTTCTTTCGCATGTTCGACGAGTTCCAACTCCGCTTTACGGCGTTCGGTAAGGTCTCTAGTAACTTTGGTATACCCATTTACGTTGCCGTTTTCATCATGAATGGCGGTGATAGTAATACTCCCCCAAAAGGTTGAACCGTCTTTTCGGAGTCGCCATCCTTCATCGGTGGCACGTCCCATGAGTCGGGCAATCTCCAATAAACTTTCAGGTTTACGTTGGAGTCGATCGTGTTCAGTGTAAAAAATTTCGAAATGATTACCTACGATTTCCTCTGCTTCATAGCCTTTGATGCGTTGGGCACCTGTATTCCAATTCATGACTATTCCGTTTACGTCTAATAAAAGAATAGCGTAATCAGAAACCTCGTAGATCATCTTAAAAAAGACATTTTCTTCGTGGCTCATAGAGTTAGGGTTGTTTGATATTGGGTAAAGTGTTCTCTCAAAAATACGAAAAATCTTTCAATAATTACGCAAATGTTAAATTTTTTCTTACTTAAAGTGCTAATATGTAAAAAAAAGCACCTCAAAATTGAGATGCTTAACATAAATAGTGTGAAACTTTCGAATACCCTAGATTGTCAAATCAAGTCCTATTTATGGTTTTATTTTTTGGACCATTCAAAATTGTCATTTATAATTTTCATCAAATGTTCTTCAGTAAGCGGCTTGGAAATGAATCCCTTGATGTTTTGATCATTTTCACTGCGCATACGGTCATCAGGATTTACGCTTGTGGTGAGCATTACAACGACTAATATGCCTTTTTGTTCTTCAGGTAATTTATCATAGTGATCCAAGAATTCAAATCCGTTCATCCCGGGCATATTAATATCTAAAAAGATAATACACGGTTGCGGAAAGCGTTCTTGGTTTTCATATTGTCCCGTACTTCCAAGGTAATCCAACGCTTGAAAAGCACTGGTACAGACAACAATTTGCGCATCAACTCCCGTTTTTTTAATCGTGATTTCGTTGATGAAATTGGTTGCACTATCGTCGTCAACCAATAGTATTTTTTTTAATTGTGGCTTACTCATTTATGCAGATTTAAGTTTGTGGGTGTCAACACTAAAATGGAACGTACTTCCCTTGCCTTCTTCAGAATCGACCCAAATATCTCCTTTATGTAATTGGGCAATTTTGTGGCAGTGGGCGAGTCCGATTCCCGTACCTTCATAGGTTTCCCGTGAATGTAGACGTTGGAATATCACAAAGATTTTATCGTGAAAAGCTTGCGGAATTCCGATACCATTGTCGTTGACGGAAAAAGTCCATTTGCCATTTTTTTCTGAAGCACTAATTTTTACAACGGGCGACTGACCCGGTTTGCGAAATTTGATTCCATTGGTGATAAGATTGGTAAACATTTGACGTAATTCCAGCTCATAGCCCCAAATGGTGGGAAGACTTTCAAATTCGATATAAGTACCCGTATCTTCAATCAATATTTTCAAATCCATTTTGATTTGCTGAATTAATTGGGCACAATTCACTTCGACCAAGTCGCTTTCCTTGCCAATTCGGGAATAATCCAACAAACCATGAATCAATTGGCGCATCCGTTGCGTAGCCTCCAAAATATAATCCATCATTTGTGTCGTTTGGGGATCGATCTTCTCATAAAGTGTGTCCCGCAACATTTCGTTCAAACACGTAATGGTTCGAAGCGGTTCTTGCAAGTCGTGTGAGGCAATGTAAGCGAATTGCTCCAACTCTTTGTTCTTTTTTTCGAGTTCTTTGGCATGTTCAATCACCGCTAGTTCGGCATTTTTCCGTTCCGTAAGATCGCGTGTTACTTTTGAAAATCCGGTGATTCTTCCGTCAGCCCCATGAATGGCAGTGATTAATACATTGGCCCAAAATAGGGAACCGTCTTTTTTGACGCGCCAACCCTCATCTCTCGCACTTCCTTCTTGGGTTGCTGTCGCCAATAGTTGATCGGGTTTTTGTTCGATTTTGTCTTTTTCCGTGTAAAAACGTTTGAAGCTCGAACCTATAACTTCTTCGGATAGATATCCTTTAATGCGTTGTGCTCCCACATTCCAATTCATGATAGTACCGTTGGCATCCATCATAATAATGGCATAATCCGATACTTCATAAATCATTTTGTAGAAGACATTCTCTTCGTGATTCATTTTTTCGTTGTGTTTTAGAGTGTGTTATTAGGCGTAATCCCTAAGGTTACACTTCAAACATAAAATTATTTTTTGTGATATAATTAACATTTATGACGTCTTGAAATAATATTCTTACTTATAGCGTTAATTTATTGAATTTCGTAAGAAAAAAGCGTCCGTTTTTTCAAATCCATTTTATTATTCGTAATTTTTCCTATGCATGCATAATTTTTTGTTATTTTATTATGCGTGCATAGTATTTTTATGTATTTTTGAAATCGATTTCGTAACCTAACCTTTATGAAAGAAAAAACAATAGACTATGCATTACGCGCAACTTGGCAAGCCGTTGCACGCATGTATAATGAAGAAGCATCTAAATATGATGCGTCCATGGCAGTAGGTTTTGCACTACTCAGTATCGACAAAGAAGAAGGAACACCTTCCTCCTATATTAGTAACCGTATGGGAATGGAACCCACGAGTTTAACAAGGACCTTAAAAACTTTGGAAGACCGCGGTTTAATTTACCGGGAGAAAAATCCAGATGATGGCCGTGGGGTCCTGATTTTTTTGACCGAAGAAGGAAAAGAAAAACGGGAATTATCGAAAAATACGGTGTTGCGCTTTAATGAAAGTATTCGAAAACATATTTCGGATGAACAACTCAAACACTTCATGGAAGTGACCGATATTATCAATGATTTGATTGCCGAAAAAAAGATTTTTTAAACAAACAACATAGCACCTCTATGAAACGTATTATTAAAAAAGTGGCTGTCGTGGGATCCGGAATTATGGGATCGGGCATTGCCTGCCATTTTGCGAACATCGGACTTGAAGTTTTGCTCTTGGACATTGCGCCCAATGCACTCACGCCGATGGAAGAGAAAAAAGGATTAACACTCGAACACAAAGCAGTACGAAACCGTATTGTCAATGACCATTTGGCGAATGCCTTGAAATCCAACCCCTCCCCGATTTACAGTCAGAAGTTTGCTTCCCGCATCACAACGGGAAATACCACCGACGACATGGCCAAAATCGCTACTTGTGATTGGGTTATCGAAGTAGTTGTCGAACGCCTTGACATCAAGAAATTGGTATTCGAACAAATCGACAAATACCGTAAACCGGGTACTTTGGTGACTTCCAACACGTCTGGGATTCCGATTCACTTTATGAGTGAAGGACGTAGTGCCGACTTCCAAGCGCATTTCTGTGGTACCCACTTTTTCAACCCTGCACGTTACTTGAAATTGTTTGAAGTTATTCCCGGACCGCAAACGAGTCCGGAGGTGATTGACTTCTTATTTGAATACGGTTCTAAATTTCTTGGAAAAACCTCGGTCATCGCCAAAGATACGCCTGCCTTCATCGGGAATCGTATCGGTATTTTCGGCATCATGAGTTTGTTCCACCAAGTTAAAGAATTGGGTTTGACCATCGAAGAAGTGGACAAATTAACTGGTCCCGTGATTGGTCGCCCGAAATCGGCTACTTTCCGTACGGTGGATGTGGTCGGACTTGACACTTTGGTTCATGTAGCCAATGGATTGTACGACAACTGTCCGAACGATGAAGCACACGATTTGTTCCAATTACCCGAGTTCATTCAGAAAATGATGGAAAACCAGTGGTTGGGCAGCAAAACTAAGCAAGGTTTTTATAAAAAAGAAGGCAAAGACATTCTTTCATTGGATTTGGATACCCTTGAATACCGTCCAAATAAAAAAGCATCGTTTGCCACGTTGGAACTGACCAAAACCATTGATAAACCGATCGATCGTTTTAAAGTTTTGGTGAAAGGTAAAGACAAAGCCGGCGATTTCTACCGCAAGAATTTTGCCGCCATGTTTGCCTACGTATCAAACCGCATTCCCGAAATCTCTGACGAGTTATACAAAATTGACGATGCCATGAAAGCCGGTTTCGGTTGGGAAAATGGTCCGTTCGAAATTTGGGATGCCATCGGAGTAGCGAAGGCAATTGAAATCATGCAAAACGAAGGCTACCAACCCGCCGCTTGGGTCAACGAAATGATTGCTTCGGGTTCGACTTCATTTTACACCGTAAAAAATGGGGCAACCTATTTCTATGATAGTGCTTCAAAATCCTACATCAAAAAACCAGGCCAAGAAAGCTTTATCATCCTCGATAATATTCGCGAAACTCAAAAAGTGTGGGGCAACAGCGATTGCACGCTCTTCCATTTGGGTGACGGGATTTTGAACTTAGAATTCCACTCCAAAATGAATACCATTGGCGGTGGCGTTTTAACCGGAATCAACAAAGCCATCGATTTAGCCGAAAAAGAATACAACGGATTAGTGATTGGTAACCAAGGTGCTAATTTCTCAGTGGGTGCCAACATCGGAATGATTTTTATGATGGCGGTGGAACAAGAATACGACGAATTGAATATGGCTATCAAACTGTTCCAAAACACAATGATGCGTTGCCGCTATTCTTCTATTCCTGTTGTTGTGGCGCCACATGGCATGACCTTGGGAGGTGGATGTGAAATGACTTTACACGCTGACCGTGTCGTCGCTGCTGCAGAAACCTACATCGGATTGGTAGAATTTGGCGTTGGGGTAATCCCTGGTGGTGGAGGATCCAAAGAAATGACCTTGCGTGCTGCCGACCTATTCCGTAAAAACGATGTGGAATTGAATGTGTTACAAGAGTATTTCTTAACCATTGGGATGGCAAAAGTGGCGACTTCGGCCTACGAAGCTTTCGACCTCGGCATTTTACAAAAAGGAAAAGATATCGTGGTAGTGAACCGCGATCGACAAATTGCTACGGCAAAACAAATTGCGTTGCAAATGGCCGAGCAAGGCTATACCCAACCGGTAGAACGCAAAGACATAAAAGTGCTCGGAAAACAAGCGCTTGGAATGTTCTTGGTGGGCACCGATCAAATGGTGGCCGGTCAGTACATTTCGGAACACGACCGCAAAATTGCGAATAAACTGGCCTACGTAATGGCTGGTGGGGACTTATCGGAACCAACTTTGGTTTCTGAACAGTATTTATTGGATATCGAACGGGAAGCGTTCTTGAGTTTGTGTACCGAACGCAAGACGTTAGAACGTATTCAGTTTATGTTGACCAAAGGAAAACCACTACGTAATTAATAATTTAAATGTTGAATTTTAAATTATAAATGTCTTTTATAAATCATTTAAAATTTAAAATTCAAAATTCTCACTAATAATGAAGACAGCTTATATCGTAAAAGGATACCGCACCGCAGTAGGGAAAGCCCCGAAAGGTGTATTCCGATTCAAACGTCCGGATGAATTGGCAGCGGAAACCATAGAATATTTAATGCAACAATTACCCGATTTTGACCGTTCCCGCATCGATGATGTGATGGTAGGTAATGCCATGCCCGAAGCAGAACAAGGTCTCAACATGGGTCGATTAATTTCCTTAATGGGATTAAAAGTGACCGATGTTCCTGGGGTAACCGTGAACCGGTATTGCGCCTCGGGTGTCGAAACCATTAGTATGGCGGTAGCCAAAATTCAGAGTGGCATGGCCGACTGTATCATCGCGGGTGGTGCTGAAAGCATGAGCTACATTCCGATGGGCGGGTACAAACCTACTCCCGATTACAAAGTGGCAGCTGCTGGACATGAAGATTATTACTGGGGCATGGGACTCACCGCTGAAGCCGTAGCGAAGCAGTTCAACGTTTCCCGCGAAGACCAAGATGCTTTTGCGTATGCTTCGCACCAAAAAGCGATCAAAGCCCAACAAGAAGGTCGTTTTGCCAATCAAATTGTGCCCATTACCGTTGAACATACTTTTATCAACGAAGCAGGTAAAAAAGAAACCAAAAATTATACGGTAACTCAGGATGAAGGTCCGAGAGCCGATACCAATCTTGAAGCGTTGGCCAAATTACGTCCTGTATTTGCCGCAGACGGAAGTGTAACCGCAGGTAATGCTTCTCAAATGAGTGATGGTGCTGCTTTTGTGATGATTATGAGCGAAGCCTTGGTGAAAGAACTCAACCTAGAGCCTATCGCTCGCATGGTGAGTTATGCGGCAGCAGGGGTCGAACCCCGAATTATGGGTATCGGTCCGGTGAAAGCGATTCCGAAAGCCTTACAACAAGCAGGATTGCAATTAAAAGACATCGACCTGATTGAATTAAACGAAGCTTTTGCCTCCCAATCTTTAGCGGTAATACGCGAATTGGACATCAATCCAGAAATCGTGAATGTCAACGGTGGTGCGATTGCTTTGGGTCACCCACTGGGTTGTACCGGCGCCAAACTTTCGGTCCAACTCTTTGACGAAATGAAACAACGCGGCAGTAAATACGGTATTGTTTCGATGTGTGTAGGAACGGGACAAGGCGCAGCGGGAATCTATGAGTTGTTGTAAATTTTGAATTATAAATTTTGAATGTAAGCCATATATAAATGAAATCAAGCCATGAAAGAAAATTTAATCGCCACAAAGACCTTTTCCTTTGCTTTGTTAATGATTGATTTGTTTTTAGAATTAAAAAAAGAAAATGAATTTATTCTGTCAAAACAAATCATTCGTTCAGGAACGAGCATTGGAGCCAATGTTGAAGAAGCTATTGCTGCACAATCAAAAAGAGATTTTATAAGTAAAATCAGTATTGCAGCTAAAGAAGCTAGAGAAACTAAGTACTGGTTGCGTTTAATTCATGAATCTAAAATTTCAAAATTAAATGTGAGTCAACCACTTGAAGAAATAGAACATATAATAAATATTCTGACAAAGATTGTCAAAACAAGTATACAATCGGAGTCCAAAACTTAAAATTTAAAATATAGAATTTAAAATATAAAAATCATATCATGGCAGATATTACAAGAGGCGGCCAATTCCTCGTAAAAGAAACCCTTTGTGAAAACATCTTTACGCCGGAAGATTTTTCAGATGAACAAGTAATGATGCGTGATTCTGTAAAAGAATTCGTAGACAAAGAAATTTGGGCGAATAAAGTTCGCTTCGAACAAAAAGACTATGCTTTCACCGAAGAAGTGATGCGCAAAGCGGGAGAAATGGGCTTTTTGAGTGTGGCGGTTCCAGCGGAATACGGCGGACTCGGAATGGGATTTGTTGATACCTGTTTGGTATGTGACTACATCTCAGGAGCGACCGGTTCGTTTTCTACTGCTTTTGGTGCGCATACCGGAATTGGTACGATGCCGATTACCTTGTATGGAACTGACGAACAAAAGAAAAAGTATGTGCCAAAATTGGCTTCTGGCGAATGGTTTGGTGCGTATTGTTTGACCGAACCGGGTGCTGGTTCCGATGCGAATTCTGGAAAAACCAAAGCGGAATTAACAGCAGATGGTAAGCATTACAAAATTACAGGTCAAAAAATGTGGATTTCCAATGCCGGATTTTGCTCCCTTTTCATCGTGTTTGCACGCATTGAAGACGACAAAAACATCACTGGATTTATTGTAGAAAACGACCCGAATAACGGAATTTCGTTAGGAGAAGAAGAACACAAATTAGGGATTCGCTCCTCCTCTACCCGTCAGGTATTTTTCAACGAGACCTTAGTGCCCGTTGAAAACATGTTGGCCGGTCGTGGCGAAGGATTCAAAATCGCCATGAATGCCTTGAATGTGGGTCGTATCAAATTGGCAGCTGCTTGTTTGGATGCACAACGTCGTTTGGCTAATAATGCGGTAGGGTATGCCAACGAACGTTTCCAGTTCAATGTTCCGATTGCTTCCTTTGGAGCGATTCGTCAAAAGTTAGCCAACATGGCGACTTCTGCCTTTGCGGGAGAAAGTGCGACGTATCGCGCAGCGCATGACATCCAAAACCGTATTGCCATTCGCGAAAGCGAAGGTGCTACACATCAAGAAGCCGAATTAAAAGGCGTAGAAGAATTTGCAATTGAATGTTCGATTCTTAAAGTAGCCGTTTCCGAAGATGCCCAAAATTGTGCTGACGAAGGTATCCAAGTCTATGGCGGGATGGGCTTCTCAGAAGACACACCGATGGAAAGTGCTTGGCGTGATGCCCGTATTGCCCGTATTTACGAGGGAACCAACGAAATTAACCGCATGCTTTCAGTGGGCATGTTAATCAAAAAAGCCATGAAAGGTCATGTGGATTTGATTACACCTGCCATGAAAGTGCAAGAAGAATTAATGGGCATTCCATCGTTTGACACCCCTGATTATTCAGAATTGTTTAGTGAAGAAAAGGAAATTATTGGCAAATTGAAAAAAGCCTTTTTGATGGTGGCGGGTGCGGCTGTTCAAAAATATGGTCCGGATTTAGAAAAACACCAACAATTGTTGATGGCAGCTTCGGATATGTTAATCGAAATCTATATGTCGGAAAGTACTGTTTTACGTGTAGAAAAAATGGCAAAGAAAAATGGTGCGGAAAGTTGTAAAGAGCAAATTGCCATGGCCCAATTGTATTTATACAATGCCGTTGACACAGTGTACACCAAAGGAAAAGAAGGCATTATTTCATTTGCTGAAGGCGATGAACAACGCATGATGTTAATGGGCTTACGCCGTTTTACCAAATATACCAATATGCCTAATGTAGTGGCTTTACGCGAAACTATTGCGGAAAAACTCATTGCAGAAAATGGCTATTGTTTCTAATTTTTAGTTACGTTTAATTGTTTGAAAACCGTCTTCTTAGGAGGACGGTTTTCTTTTTAACCGAATTTTTAGAATAGGAAAAATTAGAAAACTGTATCTTTGGTAAAAATGATTCGTATGAAAAAAGTAATTCTTACCGCAGCGCTACTAACCGCAATTATCGTCGCTTGTAAGTCAGTCAACACCCCCGAAAACAGTGTGAAAATTACCCTCGAACCCAAGAGTAACAGTCAGGTGAACGGTACCGCTACGTTTACGGAGAAAAAAGGAGTAGTTACTTTGGAAGCAAAAATCACCGGTCTCAAACCAGGCGTGCATGCGATTCATATTCATGAAAAAGCCGATTGTTCTGCGGGTGATGCAACATCAGCGGGTGGACATTGGAATCCGACGCATGTGAAACACGGAAAATGGGGCGATGCCGAACACCATAAAGGCGATATTGGCAATTTTACAGCGAATGACAAAGGAGAAGCAACGGTAACTTTTTCTACCGATCAGTGGTGCATTGGTTGTGCTGATCCCAATAAAGATGTTTTGAACAAAGGTTTGATTGTTCACGACAAAGCCGATGATTTTGTGACTCAACCCACAGGAAATGCAGGCGGTCGCGTAGCTTGTGCCGGAATTATAAAGTAAATTGTCCGAATGAAGTTTGAACAACATCTCCCTTCCGAATTGTTGCGAAACTACATAAGTCATTACATCATAGCGGAAAACATTACACCCCAAATTTATAAAGTTTTCCCCTCACAGGGTTTGGTGATTGGTTTTCAATATTTGGGAAAATTAATAAAAATTACACCTAATGGGTCTATTCCTTTGCACTCTAGTGGAGTCACTGGAATTACTGATTCGTTTTTAGAATTTCAAAATGCAGAAAATACGGGTACTGTTTTGGTGTATTTTACTGAAATCGGATTTACCCATTTTTGTTCGACACCTGCTCACGAATTGTTTAATCAAAGTGTTGGCCTAGAATTGCTGTTTGATCGCAGGCAAGTGGAAGAATTGGAGGAAAAGTTGAGCAACTGTTTTGCCGACTCCCAACGTATTCGTCATGTTGATCAGTTCTTTAAAAACCAACTCAAACAAGTGGTAACCGACCGATTAATAGTAGAAGCCGTTCGACAAATCTATGCTTCCAAAGGAGCAATTCGTATCCAAGAATTAATTCAACATTTAGGCATCAGTCAAAGTCCGTTTGAAAAAAGATTCCGAAAAATGGTGGGGACTTCACCTAAAAAATTTGCCTCAATTGTGCGCTTTAATACGGTTTTAAACAGTCTAGATTCTGAAAAAAGCCTGACCGATATCTGCTTTGAGAATCATTTCTTTGACCAAGCCCATTTTATCAAAGATTTCAAACGTTTTACAGGTGACACACCTGAGCAATTTAAAAACAATAGTAAATAAAAACGATTTTTTACAATGACAAGGTAAATATATACCACAACTTTGCCCTATTATTAATCGTAAAAATTTAAAATATGTTTACTATTGCACAAATCAAAGAAGCACATAGCAAAGTAAAATCAGGCGCCGATTTCCCCAAATTCATTGCAGAAATAAAACAACTAGGGGTAACTTATTATGAAGCCTTCGTATCCGATGGTCATATCGATTACTATGGCGCCAATGACTATAAAACTTCGGCACCAGCAAAATATGAACCCATTGCTGTTGCGCCAACATCAGACAAAGTACAATTTGAAACCGATTTACGAGCCCACCAACTAGGCAAAACCGATTATCCGCAATTCTGCTTGGATTGTGCCCACGCTGGAGTTGAAAAATGGGCTGTTTGTTTTGAGGCTATGACATGCACCTACTTTGATAGCAAAGGAACAATTATATTGGTTGAAGAAATACCTGCATGATTTTTTTAAAATTAAAGCTGATCGACCCCTTGCTTTTTTGAAAAAAATGTACTTTTAATTATGGAAGAAAAAGACCACTATTATTTTGCAACAGCAGAAGCATGGCGCGATTGGCTCGAAAAAAATCACGACAAGGAAACTCGGGCTTATCTCATTTTCTACAAAGTCAGTAGTCCCCAACCTAGCATGCGATGGGAAGAAGCCGTGAAAGTGGCCATTTGTTATGGTTGGATTGATTCAACGGTAAAGAAAATGGACGAGGAACGCCGTCGCCAATTGTTTACCCCTCGCAAAGTCAAAAGTGTGTGGAGTAAGTTGAATAAATCGTACATCGAAGAATTAGAGGCACAAGATCTACTACATGAAAGTGGTAAAAAAATCATCGCTTTAGCCAAAGAAAACGGCAGTTGGGAATCCTTGGATGCAGTGGAAAATTTAGAAATTCCTGCCGACTTAAAAGCTGCTTTTGCAGCAAATGAGAAAGCGCATTCGCATTTCACGCAATTCAGTAAAACTTACCGCAAAGGCTATTTGTACTGGCTCAATCAGGCCAAAAGACCAGAAACCCGAGAAAACCGAATTGCAGAAATCGTGCGTTTATGTGAACAGAACATTAAATCACGGGGCAACTTCTAAATTTACTCGCGGAAAACTGTACTTTTACATTATTCAATAATGGCACCATGATAAACCCGTCTGCGCACGGCTGGATTGATAAATTTCTCATTGAACGCACAAAGACCAGTGCGATAGGTTCTTTTGACCCTATTTCGTGGTATGAAAATCTTCGTTTCAGTGGGTTTATTTATGGACATTGTATCCAAATTTCAGGAATTCATCATGAAGAATTGAGTCAATGGGATTCTGAGGAAATTTCGAAGGTCGCCTTACTCAATGCATTGTATGAGCTCTACTTTTCAACTGTAAATAATCCTGATACGACTGATTTTACTCAAAAAGCGCTCGGATTTTACAAAGAAATGTCACCCAGTGGTTTTGGGGATTTATTGCAAAAAATACTCCCCGCGAATGCCAGTCAGAAACTTGAAGATTATATTGACGGGCGCGTGCAAACCAACAAAGACATATTACGGAAGAACTTTTCCCACATCATCACCAATGCGTTACTTTTTATCGATGTCTTGGCCTTTGAACATTATTTACAAAAAGGAAAACTACCAGAAAAGTACTTAAAACGGTTTGAAGAAACCTTAATGGGTTTGGTTTCATTGGTATTACAGGTCAAAACCCAAAAATCAGCTCACGATGATTTATTGATTAAATTGTTTGAAGCCTCGGTGCGTTATACCCAATTTTCAAAGGTAAAAATAACGTCCTTGGACCAATTGGCGTTGGAATCGTTTACCCAACCCATGGAAGCGTTGTATTTATTGGATATTGCCACACTTTCGTTGTGGAGTGACGGTCAAATGGACAATGAAGAACGCTATTTTTTATTTGCGTTGGGCGAATATTTGGGTATTGCTGAAACGGTTACAGAAAAAGCAATTGACTTCACAGATGCGTTTATCAGTACCCATAAAAAGGACATTCACTACTTTAATTATTCCCATCCTGTAAAACATTTTTACGACCAAACGACGCAAAGTGTCATTTTCCTTATCAAAAGAAATAAAAAACGACTGACGCAGGAAATTCGAGAAAGTAAAGAATTGATGCAATTGTTGGCGAAATCTACCCAAAGGGATTTAGATGCGGAAGAAAAAAAGAAAGTAAAAAAACAGTTACTAGACATCTGCAAAAGCGTACCGTCGCTCACTATTTTTCTACTTCCAGGGGGAAGTTTACTATTACCAATCCTAATTAAATTTATTCCCCAGTTATTGCCGTCGGCTTTCAATGAAAACCTAGATGATTAGAATTTTAAGCGGTAGACTTCATCCAAATCTGCATTTGACGTTAGGTTGACATCCAAATCAGTTACATAGCCCGAATTCAATCCATAGACCCATCCGTGTAGCGTTAAGTTTTGACCATTTCGCCAAGCCCCTTGTACGATTGATGTTTTGGCCAAATCAAACACTTGTTCTTGCACATTGATTTCTACAAATTTATTGAAACGTTCTTCTTGGTCTTCAATACTATTTAAATAGTCCTCGTGCAAACGGTACACGTCTTTGATATGGCGAATCCAGTTGTCAATTAAACCAATTGATTGATTGCCCATAGACGCCAAAACACCGCCACAACCGTAGTGACCACATACAATAACATGTTTCACTTTCAAAACGTTAACGGCGTAGTCTAACACGCTTAGCATGTTCATATCACTATGGATTACCATGTTGGCAATGTTACGGTGAACAAATACCTCGCCAGGTTTGGCACCAATAATTTCGTTGGCGGGTACACGACTATCCGAGCACCCAATCCATAATAATGGAGGTTGTTGTCCTTTGGATAAATCTTTAAAATAATCTTGATCGATTGCTAATTGGTCCTCGACCCATTTCTTGTTGTTGTCTAAAATTTTTTTGTAAAAATCGTCGCTCATGTTGTCAATTTTTAGAGAGTGTTAAGTGTGTATGTAAATGTAGCGTTTCACTAAATGCTATTCACCAATCGAATAAATGAAAATAATTTATGAATAATATAAAATAAGCTGCTACTCTTCCTGTTTTGTGATGGGTTCCATGCGTCGGCGTTGAACATTATATTTCTGCTCAATTTTTACTGAAGTTGTCTGTGTGTTTTCCAAATCATACGCATCTTTGAATCCGATAAGTTGGACACTTATTTCTTTTTCAACCGACTTAATTTCATAAAATTCACGGATTAAATCTTGTACATCGTGCGCAATATAAACGGTGTTTGAAGCATCAATAATGACTTGTGAACCTTTGGGCAAGTTATTCAACGTATTTTTGATGGCCATTTTATTTAAAAAAGAAACTTCTTGTGCCAAGTCAATATGTATTACATCGCCTTCTTTATAATTAACTGCACGAAATACATAGGCTTGTTTCATATTTCCCCAAAGAATAAAGAGAATATTGATGATCAAACCCAAGGCTACTCCTTTCAATAAATCGGTAAAAACTACACCTAAAAATGTCGCTACAAAAGGAATATATTGAAAAATACCGCGCTTATAGAAATGCCAAAACATTCTGGGATTGGCCAATTTATAGCCAACTAATAATAGTACCGCAGCCAAAGTGGCTTTGGGAATCATATTAAGGTATTTTGGAATGATAACCGCACATAATAATAATAAAATCCCATGAATGATGGCCGACATTTTAGTTCTAGCTCCTGAAGCCGCATTAGCTGAAGTGCGCACTACTACCGATGTCATTGGCAATCCTCCGATCAATCCACTCAAGATATTTCCAATGCCTTGTGCTTTTAATTCTAAATTGGTGTTAGTGTATCGCTTATAAATATCCATCCGATCGGCAGCTTCTATACACAACAACGTCTCTATTGAAGCTACGACAGCTATCGTGAATGCTATTACCCATAATTTAGAATTTCCTAACTGACTAAAATCAGGGGTTTTAAAGGTCGTTTTCCACGCTTCTATAGAATCAGGTACGGGTAATTGTACTAAATGATCGCCTGAAATCGCCAAACTAGACCCATCTTGCGTCCAAAAAACATTAATAACTATTCCAAAGAGTACAGCAACTAAAGCGGGTGGGATAAATTTAAATTTTTGTAGTGGTTTAATTTTAGGCCAAAGCGTAAGAAGAAGCAATGAAATTAGCGCTATAGCTATTGCACCAAAATGCACGTGATTGAATACGGCAAATAATTCACTTAATGTATTTTGTCCATCACTCTGAACAAACGCTTCATCCCCTTCAAAATCAGGATCATAACCAACAGCGTGGGGTATTTGTTTCAAAAATATAATCACACCAATTCCAGCCAGCATCCCTTCTATAACATTGTTGGGGAAATAATTCGAAATCGTTCCTGCCTTAATAAATCCCAATACCAATTGAATACAGCCTGCTAAAACTACCGTAGTTAGAAATAGTTCAAAGGTTCCTAACTCTGATATTGCTGAAAGGACAATGGCTGTTAGACCGGCTGCCGGTCCCGAAACGCTCAAATGTGAATTACTTAATAAACCCACAACAATTCCCCCTATAACTCCAGAAATTATACCGGAGAATAATGGAGCGCCACTGGCTAATGCAATTCCTAAACACAAAGGAAGTGCGACAAGAAATACAACTAATCCTGATGAAAAATCAGTTTTTAGATGGGATAAAATGGTGGATGTTTTTGACATACCTCAATAAAAAAATGGTTAATACAGGTTGGTTTGGAAAAAAATTCCATGGGTGTATTAGACCATTTCGGGAGGTGGCAAAAAGATTTCATCAGCGACATTATCATGCCGTTGTTGATTTTCAATTAAAAGTAGTAGTGCCTTTTCTTCAGTGGTAAATTCGAATTGAGACAAATTGTTTTCTTTTACATCCAAAGAAAAAACAGTAAAACAAATCACATCATCTTCTTCTTCCGAAAAATTATAAAATTGGGAAACGTCTGCTTTCTTTTCAATCAACTTCACCACAGTGGGGGTTGAAAGAAAGGCGACAAAAAGAAATAATAAAAGTAGCGTTAAACGTTTCACAAAAACAAAAATAGCCAATCTTTTGACATAAGAAAGGCTATTTTGTATTTAATGCGAATTATATTTCTTGTTCGGCCCAAGCGCTTAACATCCAAATCGTCTTTTCTTGTTCGGCAATAAAATCACTCATCATACTGTTGGTACCTTCATCTTCAATATCCGCCGCTTGTTTTAAAATAACTCGTTCAATTTTTAACAAAAGAGGCAAACATTCCAAAATCAAATGTATGGCTTGTTCGTCTTTGGAAACCTCATGTCCTACCGGCAAACGATTATTTTTTACATACGCTTCAAAAGTGTGCAAAGGTGTTCCTCCCAAGGTTAAAATGCGCTCTGCAATCAAGTCTACTTTCAACTGACTGTCGTTGTATAACTCTTCAAATTTTAGATGCAAATCAAAAAAACGTTTGCCGCGAATATTCCAATGCAAGCCACGTAAATTTTGATAATACACTTGAAAATTCGCCAATAAAATATTCAATTCGGCAACTAATATTTCGGTCTCTTTTTTGGGTAAACCCAAACTATTTAATTTCATGTTGTTGTTATTTAAAGATAAATGTTACTATTCCTAAAGGTAGCTTTTAAACTTCTTTATCAAGGCCAAAATTATCTTAAAAAAGAAAGGAAATAACTATAAAATAAATTGATAGTTTTTATATTTGCATCAAAATTTACTATTCAGATGACCATTACCCAATTACAATATGTACTCGCTGTTGCCGAACATAAAAACTTCACATTAGCGGCAGAAAAATGTTTTGTGACCCAACCTACTTTGAGTATGCAAATTCAAAAAATTGAAGACGAATTGGGTATTCTCATTTTTGATCGCAGTAAAAAGCCTATCCAACTCACGGAAATCGGGCAAAAAATTGTCAATCAAGCCAAAAATATTGTCAATGAAGCTGATCGCATTCAGGACATTGTCGATCAACAAAAAGGGTTTGTGGGAGGCGAATTTCGATTAGGGATTATCCCCACCATCATGCCTACGCTCCTTCCTATGTTTTTGAATAATTTCATCAAAAAATATCCGAAAGTCAAATTGGTGATTGAAGAACTCAACACGGAAGATATCATCTTCAAATTGAATAACGGTCATTTGGATGCCGCCATTGCAGCCACTCCTTTGAACGAAGAAAAAATCAAAGAAATTGTTTTGTATTTCGAACCTTTTGTGGCCTACATTCCCGAAGGGCACAATCATTTCAACAAAAAAGAAATTGAAATCAGTGACCTTAATTTAGACGAAATACTTTTGCTACAGGACGGACATTGTTTCCGGGACAATGTGTTGAATTTATGCAAACGTTCGGATAATGCAGAAGCTGCACGCTTTCAATTGGAAAGTGGTAGTTTTGAAACTTTAATCAAACTTGCGGATGAAGGTTTAGGCACTACATTGCTTCCCTACTTGCACACTCTTGATTTAAAAGAAACAGATAAGGTCAAATTACGTCATTTCACCGAACCCAAACCGGCGCGCGAAGTGAGTTTAATTTATCCAAAAAACGAACTCAAAATCCATATCATTGATGCCTTACGCAGCACGATTGCAGGCGTGGTAAAAGGAGCCATCGTTTTTCAAAACGTACAAATTGTGAGTCCGAAACCGGTAAAATAAAAAAGGAGTCTTAACAGACTCCCTTATGATCACTTTGTAATTCTGATATGCATTGCCTCAATTCCGGTCGGTTGTCGGTATAGAATACCAACCACTTTTGTAATAATTCCATTTCATAAGGCAAGAGGTTACTCACCGCCTTTTTCAACTTTCTTCTGAAACGATCAGGGCTGAGGCTTACACGCTCCAATTCTGATTTCGTGTAATCGTAAATCAATCTGGGCATAGCATTTTAGATTTAAGGTTAAGTTTATGATAGATTGGGTGATGTAAATGTAAGTGGTTAGTTTTAAACTACCAAATGTTTTTTTAAAAAAATATCGTTTAAAAGTATATAATATCGATGTAATGCATTATTTCTTACAATTAAAGGCTTTTTTCCTACTAAAATAATATTCTTGTGTAAGAAAAAAGGGAGCCGTTTAAGCTCCCTTTAGTTTTATGTATTAATACTCCGTACACAATGTCTTAGTTCCGGTTTTTCTTCCGTAAATTGAAGGACCCATTGGGTGAGTTCTTCCACTTCGTAAGGTAAAAGTACCCGAACTGCTTTTTCCAATTCTTTACAAAAAAGAACGGCATCAAAACTTACGCGCTCCAATACCGATTTGGTAAATTCGTAAATAGCTCTTGGCATAGTCTTACAAGTTTTTTGTGGTTAGACTTCAAGTAGTTTTGGGATAAGAACGTCACGGTTAGAATTAATCGTATTTCAAAAATAGTATTTTTTTATTACCGTTTATCGATTTAACTTATTTTTTAAATGCTCTTAACATTTCGCGCTTTCCAGGAGCTCCCGGTAATTTTTCGACTTCAAAGCCTACTTCCAACATGGCCTTTTTAATGGAAGTCCGACACGCATAGGTCACCAGTACGCCGCCTTTTCGAAGTGCAGTATACATCTTTTGAAAAATAGCCACATCCCACAATTCAGGTTGGACTCGAAAACCAAAGGCATCAAAATAGACCAAATCAAAACGGTCGACATCAGCAATGTCTTGAAAAAATTGTTGGCGCTTCGTTAAAGTAAAATGTTCCGAGACTTTACCCGCTTTCTCCCACTCCATCGCATGCATTTGTTCAAAAATAAACTGCTGTTCCAATGCTTGCAACGCCGAAGGATAATTCATTAAAGCGGCTTCTTCAGGCAGTACGGGATAGGCTTCCACTCCTACATAATCAATCGTTTGTTGGCGTTTTTGGTGTTCGATCCATGTGATGAAAGCGTTGAGTCCGGTGCCAAAGCCAATCTCTAAAACAGCAACGGACTTCCCGTCAAATAACGAAAGTCCGCTGTGTATAAAAACGTGATAGGCTTCTTGTACAGCTCCGTGTTTGGAATGATAACTCTCCTCCCATTCGGGTAAATGAATGGTGGTCGAACCGTCACCGGTTTGTACAATTTCGCGTTTCACTATTTGATATATAATTTTTTAATCCGAACTAAAGGTCCGCCACACTTCTGTTCATGGCATTGTACACAAGCATCAATGCCCGCATTAAAATGTTCCTTCGCATTTTTGGAATCCTTGTACAAAAGCTGTTGGGCTTCAATATACGCTTTGGCTCTTGCTTTAAAAAACGCATCATTCTCTGAAGGATCGGTCATCTCAGCCGTATGGATTTTCAAATAATGGTCGGGAAAACTCCCCACCGCCTCGCCTTTGATAATTCGCTCGCGCAAACGCTTGTTATCCACATACATTTGCTCCATTAACGCCGCCATTTCGGTCATCTCATACATTTCAAAACCGTCAGCATCTTTGGTCACTTTAGGTTTTGCACAAGCTTCTTTTTTGGGAGCTTCCTTTTTAACGGTTTCTTCTTTCTTTTGACAAGAAAAAAGAGTACTTATAGTGATAAAAACTAATAAACGTAATTTCATCCTTATTTTTTCAAATAAACACCCGTAGCAGTGAAGGCATAGGTAATTTCAGGCTTGGTGATTTTAGCAATTTCTTCTTTGGATTTGCCACCGTCTTTTGCATAATGCTTTTGTTCTTCAACGGAAACCACATCCACAAAGGCTTTCCCTTTTACAATGGCTTCTGAATTATCGGCATTTAAGGGTACAAAAAATCCGTAGTCTTGAAAACGTACAAACGATTCTTCTTTTCCTCCCAAATCCAAACGCATCCAACAGCCTTTCTTTTTACAAACAGAATTGATTTTCGATTTAAAAACAACAGTTAACGTATCGCCTTTTTTCAATCCTTTGTATTTTTTCAACATTTGCTTTTCGGTCAACACATTTTTCATTTCAAATTTGTCGCCAAAAAGTTTATAATCATCTGCATTATAGGCCGATTGTGCCTTTTTAGCTTTCTTTTGTTTTTCTTGTGCTGAAATGGAAACGCCTACAATCAACAAGGCTGCTACCAACAGAATTCCTATTTTTTTCATGGTTAAAATGTTTAATTGGATACAAAGTTATCATCTTATCGAAAATAGACTCTATTTCTGCCCTTTTTTTTGATTAATTTAAACAGAATCAAAATTATAGTCGCAATCCGCAACATATTCCGCGTAGGCTATGCCAACTTATCCTTTTTTTTACTAGCTTAGCCGAAAACCAAAACAACACACCAACTGCTTATTATCCCCTTTAAAATGGGGCCAAATGATTACGATGAATACAGAAAACACACCCGAGATTGACATTATAAAAGCGTCCCAATCAAAAATTTCCCAAGTAGATTTTGACAATCTTACTTTTGGCAATACTTTCACCGATCACATGTTGGTTTGTGATTTCAAAGAAGGGCAATGGCAAAAACCCGTAATTAAACCCTACGAACCTTTTCTAATAGATCCTTCTGCCAAGGTTTTCCATTACGGACAAGCCATTTTTGAAGGCATGAAAGCCTATCGTGATGCCAACAATCAAGTATGGTTGTTCCGTCCCGATCAAAATATGGATCGCTTTAATAAATCGGCTACCCGATTGGCCATGCCTGAGGTACCTAAGGATATTTTTATTGGCGGACTTAAACAATTGGTGGCTTTGGAAGAACAGTGGGTTAAAGGCGGTAAAGGGAATTCCTTGTACATCCGTCCGTTTATGATTGCCGTTGGATCTGGAGTTATCGCCCAACCTTCCACACAATACCGTTTTATGATTATTCTATCGCCTGCAAAATCGTATTATTCTGGTGAAGTAAAGGTGATTATCGCCGAACATTACAGTCGGGCAGCCAACGGCGGTATTGGTGCGGCCAAAGCAGCCGGAAACTATTCTGCTCAATTCTATCCCACTAAATTGGCCAACGAACAAGGGTTCCAACAAATCATTTGGACCGATGACGCTACGCATACTAAATTGGAAGAAGCGGGAACCATGAATGTGTTTTTCCGTATCAACGATACCCTCATAACAGCTCCAACCAGTGAACGAATTCTGGACGGTGTAACCCGTAAATCCCTATTGGATATCGCACAAAAAGAAGGAATCCAAGTGGATGTACGTTCGCTAACCGTGGACGAACTCGTGAAAGCGGCGCAAGACGGTAGTTTAAAAGAAATGTTTGGTGCCGGTACAGCCGCAGTCGTGAGTCCGATCAAAGGCTTCCAATACCAAGAACATTATTATGAATTGACTCCACAGGACCAACCCATGGCGTTATTTTTAAAAGAAAAATTAACCAACATCCAATACAAACTCGAAGACGACCCGTTTGGATGGACCGTTCATGTATAATCACAAGCAGCTTCGGCTGCTTTTTTTATGGAGCATTGTGGCATTTCTATCAAATGAGGATCTACTTCCAATTAAAGATTGCTGCGCAGTTTATAAACACAAAACTGATCATTGATTACTGATTACTGATTACTGATCACTGATCACTGATTACTGATTACTGAAAAATGATCACTACTTTGCTCAGTGGCATAGCGGCTCAGCCTCTTAGCAGCTTCTCCATACTTTTCGTACAAAAAATGCGTTATACCAAAAACCAACCGTTATGCGCACTTTTGTATTTGTTTTTACTTTCTTATTGACCCAACTTCTTTTTAGTCAAGCCGATATCCGCGAACCCGGTGACCGCATTGATATGGTGATGGAATTAACGCACCCGAATACCCAACTCGAACTCCGGTTTGAAATGAATAAAGCTAAGGTTATTGAAAAGAAAATGGTGCTGGTGACTTTTTTAAAAAATACAAAAGTGACACAAATCCAATTGCTTTTTGAGGATAAATCGGTAGTGAAATTAACTGCATGGAATTTTATTCACCTGGAAGGAACCATCAAAGACACCCAACAATACGCCTTAGAAATTAAAATCACACCCGATTTACAAAACACGCTTTTAACCAAAGATTTAGAAGCCATTCAATTGGACAAACTTAGTATTCCCATCACGTACAATCCCAAAGAGGACAATTTAAGAGCCTTTATGAATGAATTAAAAAGTTTTGATTAGCGAGAATTCGTATTTTTACGCGTCCAATAATCATTTACTTTTGAAAAAAATAGTCCTCCTTGCAACACTAAGTGTGCTCTTGAGTTGCCAATCCAAAACCCAAGAATCCGTTGCAGAAACAACGACTTCGGTTACCGATTCATTAGCGAATCAACCTGTACTTTCTCCTGAGGCTTTCAACAAGCAACTCCTATCAGGCGGTTTCTTAAACTATGCGGAAATCAAAAAACCTGTAAAGGAGAGCGAACTCAATATTTACGACGAGAATACCAACAAATATGCGTTCGTCGATGCCGAAGCGTTGACCGAATTTGATTTTAAATTTTTCAATACCCAAATTAAACGCATGCTGGCCAAACGAAATATCCAAATTTCAGTGGCCCCTGCACCCGACGCTGAGAAAAGTTTTTCTGTTTTAATTCAAAATGAAAAAATCCCATTATATACAGCAGAAGAATTAAAAGGCGGCACGTATTGGACCACTGGCCCTAAGGTTTTTTTCAAGAAAATCAATTCCCTTTTGACAGCTAAAAATTGCAACGAGCAGTTTTACCTCCTGTATGAAGGCACCAATGATTTGTCGGTTTTCTTGTTGACGCCTACCGAACAAGCTAGTTTTCAGCAGATTTATAAAAATGATCCCCGAGAAATTCCGCAACTCCCTTAATTGAAGCACATGGAAAATACAACCGAATACCTGGAAATTTACCACGAACTCAGAACCGGTGCCAAAGCCTTTCTTCAACACGAACAAACCAAAGACGGTAGTATCATTGAAGGACTAGAAATTTATGATAAATATTCGGAACAACAAGAACATTTCAACACCATCAGCTTGATTTTTATGGCAGAAAATGCGGCTACCGAAGAGAAACCGCTACGCGACACCATGTTGCATGCCATCACTGCCATCATCGGTTCGAAATACCAAAAAGAGCAGCTCGAATTCCTTGAAAAAATCATCCGCACTGAAAAAACACCCCGAGGGAACCATGCCTTGGATTATTATTTGCGTTTGGGGGCTTATAACGAAGAATTACGTTCACATATCATCGATTTTGTGGTGGAATGGTACACGACTTTTTCTAGTGAACAACTCAATTTGACGGCCTTTTACCTCCATGAAACTTTCCCTAAAACTCAAGAATATTTTTCACTTTTCTTGACAATTCTCAACTACCACAAAGGATATGCTCCCGATAAAGTAGAAAATCCGATGGGCTACCTCGAACCCGAAATTAAACCTTGGTGGAAGTTTTGGTAACCGTTAAATTTAGATTTTAGAGATTAGAGTTTAGTCCCGAAACTTCGGGAAAAATTTTTAAGTAGTAATCCAACCTTTTCCTCACTTTTGTCCTCTTTCATTGTATGAGATCCTTATTTATACTATTCGTTTTCTTGATGGGAAGTTGGGCAAAGGCACAAACTGGGGATACCCTCCAAATCGCTACACAAGATACTGCACTCACTGCTTTTTCTGGTCGGGGCTTGGTGAGTCCGCGGTTTATCATCCAACCCAATCGTGTAGTCTATCAAAAAGATGCAACAACATCTCTAGTGCTAACCGCCAATCCGAAAACATTTCGCCTTTCGAACAGAGATTACACGCGTCGATTTGGTTTAGATGACCAAGGCGTTTACTTTGACGGCCAATTTGTTCCCGTAGATACCACAGGATTTCAAGTAATTGGAGAACGCCACGATCCCGAATACAAAGCACCCACAAAATACTATTGGAAGACCCGCGATCACTTGTTTATGGACACCCAAGAAATTACAGGTGTCGATGTGGCCAGTTTTAAAATGTTGTATTCCAGTGCCGATCGATATACTTTAGATAAAGATCAAGTGTTTTACCTTGGAAAAAAACTACCGAATGTAGCACCTGCATCGGTTATTTACCTTAATGAGGCACGGATTACTGACGGGAAAATAATTTATGAAATGGGAGAACCGTTGCGCTACAAAGGGGAAACAATAACCTATGTGAACAATTATCTCGGTAAAACAAAGTCGGTTGTCCTTAACCTTCAAACTCTCCAACCCATTCCTACGATGGATGCCGTTTCCATGCAATCCCTTTCAAAATCATATGCAATGGACCATAAAAACATGTACTACGGCATTACCAAAACCAACATACCCCGCACCGCACGTAAGTACATCAAAATATGGGAAACCGGTAATTATCATTGGATTAAAGTGGGGACAAAAATGTATTTAGGGGGCTTACTTTGTGAATTTTCTCTCGATGCGGCAAGCTTTGGCACAATTCCCCATTCTGATTATTATTACGATAAAAAAGGGATTTATTACCGTAAATGGGATGAACAACTTCAAAAAGTAATCCAATGCAAAATTCCTTTTCATTATACGATTTCGGTTAATGATAAAACAGTGGCTTTGGCTTATGCTTCACGCTTTTTGGCCTACAGTAATCAAGTCTATGATATTCTTGAAAATAAAGTGTATACAAATGTAGCTCCTGAACAACTTGCGCTTGTTAAAAACGGTACCCAACAAATCGCTCCAATTAACGGGAAATTATATCCCTGCAAAATCTATGATTACAAATTGGTGGAAGCCATGGGGGCTATCTATTGGGGCGACCAAATCACACAAGTCGATGCAGCAAGTTTTCGAATGGGCTATCCTTATTGCTCTGACAAATTTCATACCTATATGTACAACCGCAACCATGGATTAAAAGTTGTTGAAAATGTACCGCAACTCGTTTACGAAAAGTACCAACCCTACGCTACCGATACCGAATATGTGTACCTCAACAACACCCGAACTATCAAAAAAGAGGGCGTCGTTTTACATGCCATCTATGAAGGCTATCGACCCGGTTGTGGCTTGGATAAACATCCGTCGTCCGACTTTTATCTTTTTGAAAACAAAGAAGGGTTTTGGTGTATTCAAGTTTCGCAAACCGTTACTTATAATTTTATTGGAAAAACACTTCCGGTTCGTACTTCGGATAAACCGTAATTATTCGTAACTTCACCCGTATAAAAAAACTCCTTACAATGAAACGAATTGTCCTTGCCTTAATCACCCTTTTGATTGCCACTTCGTGTAAAAAATCAGCGACTACTGAACCTACGGGTGATTTGCCTTTTTTTAAATTTGACCAGGTCGAACATTACACTGTTCCCTACACCAAAGCGGCTTTAGACAGTATCATTGGTAAAGAAGACAAAACCCGAATGGAACAAGGTTTGTTGCAAATTGTCACCGGAAATATCCCCGTGTCGACTAAAGATACCTTATTCATTAAAAACATGGAAATCTTAGGATACCAAAAGGAAATTTTAGATCCTAAATTATATCCCGAAATCGAACATTTATTCTCCAAACGCGATCCCTCAAAACCCATCCAACCCACCTGCCAATCGGGGTATACCGATGTGTTGGTCTTTCGTGAAAAAGGAAAGTTTATCGGTTCTGCGAAAATTAGTTTCGATTGCCAACGCCACCAAATGATTGGCGAACGCTATAACGACGCCGATTTTGGACAGTCGGGTGAATATGAAGCGTTGAAAAAGTTGTTGAAGTAGCTGCTGAGAGACTGAGTTGCTGAGCTTCTGAGTTTTCCCTATTCAAATTTTCAATTTCAAATAAACCAATTGCGCACCATCGCCTTCTCTACCGCAACAGCATTTTTATGCGTAAAGTCGTTTTTCTTGGGATTGTACACATAATCCGCTGCCCATTCTTGGTGATGAGCTGCCAATTCGATGATGCTCGAACAAACATACTCGATTTCAGCCGTAGTCGTAGTGGGGTGAATCGACATGCGAATCCATCCTGGTTTTTGGGTTAAATCACCTTCGTCAATGGAGCACGTTAAATGATGGGAGGTTTCTTGATCCACATGCAGTAAATAATGCCCATAGGTTCCGGCACAACTGCAGCCGCCACGGGTTTGAATGCCGAAGCGATCATTCAAGATTTTTACCCCCAAATTATAATGCAAATCGTGAATATAAAACGAAATCACCCCCAAACGGTCTTGGTGTTGGCCCGCTAACAAGGTAATATTTTCAATGGGTGATAATTGTTCAAAAATATAGTCGACCAATTCATGTTCGCGCTTCAAAATATTCTCCACGCCCATTTCTTCCTTCAATTGAATCGCCAAAGCGGTTTTGATCACTTGTAAAAAGCCCGGCGTACCGCCATCTTCACGGTCTTCAATATTGTCAATGTACTTATGTTCGCCCCACGGGTTGGTCCAACTCACGGTTCCGCCACCCGGACAATCGGGTACATTATTTTTATATAAATTTTGATTGAAAATCAAGACGCCCGAAGTCCCAGGTCCGCCCAAGAATTTATGCGGCGAAAAGAAAATCGCATCCAAATACGCTTCCGGATCGGCAGGATGCATATCTATCGGCACATAGGGTCCCGAACAAGCAAAATCCACAAAGCAAACCCCGTTGTTTTGGTGCATGATTTTCGCCACTTCATGATAAGGCGTGCGAATGCCTGTAACATTGGAACACGAAGTTATCGAAGCAATTTTGAAACTGCGGTCAGCGTATTTAGCCACCACCTGTTTGAATTGCTCCAAACAAAACAAACCGTCTTCATTCGCTGGAATAATCACCACATCCGCAATGGTCTCAATCCACGATGTTTGGTTGGAATGGTGTTCCATGTGCGACACAAACACCACCGGTTTTAATTCGGTCGGTAAATTGAGATAGTCTTTTAAGTTTTCGGGGACTTTCAAACCCAAGATGCGTTGGAACTTGTTCACCACACCCGTCATCCCTGTTCCCGTATTGATCAACACATCATTTTCATTGGCATTCACATGACGTTTGATGATTTGCTTGGCTTCATGATAGGCCAAAGTCATCGCTGTTCCCGAAACCGTCGTTTCCGTATGCGTATTGGCCACAAAGGGTCCGAACACATTCATCAACTTTTCTTCGATGGGTCGGTACAATCGGCCGCTCGCCGTCCAGTCGGTATAGATTAAGGGTTTGGTTCCAAAAGGCGTTTCAAATTCTTGGTCAATGCCAATAATGCCGTTACGAAAGAACTCAAAATAGTGTTCCAATTCGGTTTTTAATGCCGTGGTAATCATGGGTTGGGTTTGTTTGTGGCACAAAGATAATTAAAATAACGACTGAACAATTCAAAGAATAAAGCTTGATTTTTGCAAACTCCCAAAAGCTCAGTAGCTCAGCAGCTCAGATTCTTAGCAGCTCAAAAAACCCTATCTTTGTATCATGAAAAAGCTCCACTTCATCCCACGCTTTCAACAGGCACTCACCCCCGACCCGGAAACCGCGAATTTTGTGCGCCAAGTACCCTTAGCGGATTATTCGTATGTGACGCCTCGCATACCCAGTAAACCGTATCTCATTCATGCGGTTGCCGAAGTAGCGGAAAGCATTGGTTTGGAACAAGAAGACATCAAAAGCACCGACTTTTTACACTATTTCTCCGGAAAAGAAGTCTATCCCGATACCCGTCCTTTTGCCATGAATTATGCCGGACATCAGTTTGGGAATTGGGCCGGACAATTGGGCGATGGTCGGGCGATTGTTTTGGGCGAAGTGGAACACCACAACCAACTGTGGACACTCCAACTCAAGGGCGCGGGTAAAACACCTTATTCCCGTCGCGGGGATGGATTGGCTGTATTGCGTTCTTCCATTCGGGAATACTTGTGTGCCGAAGCGATGCACCATTTGGGTGTACCCACTTCACGATCATTATCCCTTATCGGAACCGGTGACGAAGTGCTTCGCGACATGCTGTATGACGGCAATGCCGACTATGAAAAAGGTGCCGTCGTGTGCCGTGTTGCCCCAACTTTCCTCCGCTTTGGGAGCTTTGAAGTCCACGCCGCGCGCCAAGAACAGGAACAACTTCAACAATTGGCCGACTTTGTAATACGCGAATACCATCCCGAAATTACGAGTGACGGACCTGAAAAATATACCGCCTTTTTTAAAGCGGTCTGTGAGAAAACCCTACAATTGATGGTGGAATGGCAACGCGTCGGATTTGTACACGGTGTGATGAATACCGACAACATGTCCGTGCACGGAATTACCATTGATTACGGACCCTACGGTTGGTTGGAAGACTACAACCTCAACTGGACACCCAACACCACCGACAGTCAGCACCACCGCTATGCCTATGGCAACCAACCTGATGTAGCGTTGTGGAACCTTATCCAATTGGCCAATGCATTGTATCCGTTGATTGGTGCCGCCGAACCCTTGGAAGCAGTGTTAAATGCCTACGGACGCCAATTTGATGCCGCTTTTCTACAGATGAACCGCGATAAACTCGGACTCGCCACTGTGCACGAATCAGACGAAAAAGTGGTGCGTGCTTTTTTAACTTGTTTAGAAAAAATAGAAACCGATTATACCATCTTCTTCCGTTTATTGGCTACCGTCCAAAAAACAGACAGTCCGGAAGCCGCGTTGGCACGAGTAAACGATGCCTTTTATACGCCGAGTCAATGTGCGGGTGATGTGGCAACAGCATGGTTGGATACATTCCAAAGTTATCTTGACCGACTCGAATTGGAACCCCAATCGGATGCCGAACGGGCAGCAGCCATGAACCAAGTAAATCCCAAATATGTGTTGCGAAATTACATGGCGCAATTGGCCATTGATGCAGCCAATCAAGACGATTTTAGTTTGATTCACGAATTGCACGAACTCCTTAAAAAGCCTTACGATGAACAACCCGAACACGAGAAATGGTTTTCCAAACGACCCGACTGGGCGCGTACCAAAGTGGGATGTTCGATGTTGTCGTGTAGTTCGTAAACAGTACAGTATAGTATAGTATAGTATAGTATAGTACACTATCCTATTTCTTAAGGAATTACCTATGGTAAACAGCAAATTGGCGATAGACAAAAAGCTAACTTTCTGAAAATAAATCACTTTTACTCACAATTATCCAAATTAACGCCCTACCTTTGTCCGGATTGGTTCTCTGCCAATGCTCGTTCTGAATTTTAAAATTTGTTTTAAGTATCTTTTTTTTCTCTTCAGTTTTGGCGTTTCAGTACTGCCTATTTTAATTTAAAACAATTTTATTATCATGAACATTTATGTTTCCAATCTGAGTTATAACACCTCAGAATCTGAATTAAACCAAGCGTTTAGCGCCTATGGCGAAGTAACTTCTACCAAAATCATCAGTGATCGTGAAACCGGTCGTCCACGTGGTTTTGCCTTTGTAGAAATGGCTCAAAAAGAAGAAGGTATTCGTGCCATCTCCAATTTAAATGAAAGCGAATTGAATGGTTTTACCATTTCGGTAGCGGAAGCACGTCCACGTGAAGACCGTAACACGAATTCTCGTAATTCATTCAACAGCTACAAACGATACTAAATACACCTGTTTGTATTTGTTTTCACTCGTATAAGAGTGCCTTAGTATTGGAATTCAATAAGGTGTGACTCGTCCCATAATCGATACCGCCTTATTGTTTCTTTCCCTTCGTCTCCCTTTCTACATCTAAATCGAATACATCGAGGTTAGGTATCCCTAATCCTTAATTCGTATGCGTATGCATTTTCAACAATTTTCATTGCTTCCATCGTTACAACAAGCGATAACCGAAGCGGGGTATTCCACCCCATCCCCGATTCAAGAAAAAGCCATTCCGGTGATTCTTAAAGGACACGATGTCATCGGCTGTGCCCAAACTGGCACAGGTAAAACCGCTGCCTTTGTCCTCCCAATTTTGCAACATCTTGCCCAACATACCCCCCAACAACACGGAAACGTTCGCGTATTAGTGCTTACCCCCACACGGGAACTGGCATTACAGGTCGAACAAACGTTTCAAACCTTGGGCAAACATACCCAACACCGCTCGCAAGTCATTTTTGGTGGCGTGTCGGAAGTCAACCAAATTCGCGACCTCAAACAACGTCCCGAAATTATTGTCGCCACTCCCGGTCGTTTACTCGACTTGGTGCGCCAACAAAAAATCAATCTCCAAGCGATTGAAGTATTGGTGTTGGATGAAGCCGACCGTATGCTCGATATGGGCTTTATTCACGACATGAAAGCGGTCTTAAAATTTATCCCCAAAAAACGCCAAACGCTTTTCTTTACCGCCACCCTCCCCGATTCCATCCAAAAACTGTTGCCGTTGTTTTTACACCAACCCGTACAAGTGGATGCCAATCCAGTTTCTTCCATCAAAACCGCCATCGATCAGTCGGTGTATGTGGTCGAACCCTTAGAAAAAGTGACAGTACTGCTAAATGTATTGCGCAACCACAGCGGGAATCAGTGTTTGCTGTTTACCCGTACCAAACACGGCGCGAATAAATTGGTTCAAAAGCTGGAAAAACAAGGCGTTACCGCTGCCGCTATACACGGCAACAAATCCCAATCAGCGCGACAACGAGCCTTGGCCGATTTTAAATCCCATGCCATTCAGGTCATGGTGGCCACCGATATCGCGGCGCGCGGAATCGATATTAAAGAACTGCCGTTGGTGATCAATTTTGATTTACCCAACGAGGTAGAAACCTATGTCCACCGCATCGGACGAACAGGGCGTGCGGGTCAAACCGGTCAAGCCATTAGCTTTTGCACCCAGAGCGAACAACCGCTTTGGCGCCAAATTGTCAAGCAAAATGGCCGACCCATCACGGAATTAATTCACTAAATCGTATTTTTATTTATGGCAGACTCGTTCGCAAAAAAACAAAGTATTAAAAACAAAGCCCTCAAACAAAAAGAAAAAGACAAGAAAAAAGCCGACCGCAAACTCAATAACAACAAAGGAAAAGGGTTTGACAGCATGATTGTCTATGTGGACGAAAACGGCCACTTTACGGATACCAAGCCCGAACCCAAACTGGAAACCCCAGTCGTGCGTTCAGCACCCCGTTACTTCAAAAAGCAAAATTAAGTATATGCTCCCAACGGATTTCTGTTGGGAGTTTTTTATACCTATTGTAATTAAAAAGAGGTCAAGTCCGAAGACCTAACCTCTTTTAACAATAAAAATGAAACTACTACTTTCTAACTTAAAATGATGTAGGAAAGAATACTCAACACCAAATACAATAGGCTAATAAATACCTCCAATCGATATTTTTCGAGCCACTTCATCATTAATTTTGCTTTATAAATTTTTGGATACCTTTTTGTGCATTAGCATTTTCAACTTCCACAAAATAAACTCCTGCAGGTAATTCAATTACTGAAAGTATGTTCGATTTTGTCGTTTGAAGCAATTGTCCTTGCAAACTGTAAAGTGATACTTTTGTAATTTCATCAGCAGATTGAAGTACAATAGCGGTTGTTGCAGGGTTGGGCGCTAACGTAAATTGAAGCGGTTGTGTTACCGATGAAGTACTTAATGTTACCGTGACAAATACCGCCAATGCTGCAGTACTTCTACATCCATTCACCGTTTGTACGGCATAATAAGTCGTTTGATTAACTAACAATGTATTTGAAGCCAAAGGATTGCTATTCGCCAAAGCATCTGCCTCTGAACTAAACCATACGATAGCTGTTCCAGTAGCTACTAAGTTAGCCACAGTATTGCCTTGGACGAACGTCTGATTTGCATTTCCAGTAGGAGCTCCAACTTGATTGACGGATACAGCAACCGCAGTTCGCGTGCTCACACAACCATTAACCGTTTGGGACACATAATAAGTCCCCGTTGATAATGGAGCAGAAAATGACAAAGCAGTTCCTCCTGTTGCTGCCGTATACCAAAACATATTTGTTCCAGAAGTAACTTGAATATTGTTTATTGTTGCCCCACTACAAAATGTTTGGTTGTTTGGCACCGTTGGGGGAACAGTTGTATTTACCGTAACGTTGACAGATTGTCTCCCACTTTCACAAGCGTTAACGGTTTGAGACACATAATAAGTTCCCGTAGCTAAAGTAGTTACATTCGATAGTGGCGAACCTCCAGTAGCTGTTAAATACCATTTTATATTGGTGCCTGAAGCTACCAAGTTTGCTACCGTAGCTCCATTACAAAACGTTTGTGCTTGAGCTGTGGGTGCATTAGGCGAAGAGACCGTTACACTAACCGGAGTTCGCGAACTCTCACAACCTGAAATGGTTTGTGAAAGGTAATACGTCCCTGAAGAAATAACTGTTGAGTTGGGTAAAACAGCACCACCCGTCGCAGCTGCATACCATTGAAAATTAGAACCCGCTCCAGTTTGAATCGAACCTAAAGTCGCACCTGTACAAAACGTTTGATTGGACGGCACATTGGATGGAGGAGAAATAATCGTGATGTTCACTTGAACTGAAATACGCGTACTTTCTGTCAAGTTGGGTTGGGTCTGACTCACATAATATACACCTGTTGTCAATACTGTTGTTGCGGCTAATGGAGAACCACCCGTTGCGGAGGTATACCATTTAATTGTTGTGCCTGTAGCATTCAAATTAGCAACAGTTGCTCCATTACAAAACGATTGAGGAGAAGGTGCTGTAGGTGCAGCAGATACTCCTAAAGTAGTAAAAGCTGCATTTTCTTGATAACTTTCACTTGCTACATTCGGAATTGCGGCACCTAAACGGTACGAATAAGTTGTGTTGGGATTCAATCCAGAAAGGGTATAAGTATAATTCGTCGCCGCCGTATTGGTCAATGCGGAATTGACTGATACCGTTGTATACGGCAAATCCGTATCGAAAATTGTACCCGCCTGATAATCAATTTCAACGATGGTACTGTAACCATTGGTGTTTAAAGTATAATTGATTTGTGCCGAATTCGATGTAATTGTTGAATCTGAGACATTTGTCAACACCAATGGACTGGGTGTTGTTAAAGGGGTCCAATTAGAATACGTAACCTGTCCCGAACTGTTGGTCGCTTTTACACGATAAGAATATTGGTTTGAATTGGGGGTCAATCCAGTCAATTGCACTTGAAACGGAGTGGCAACATTCACAGAAGTCGTTCCTCCATTCACAGTCGTTATAGGCCCACCTAAAAAAGTTTCATATTCGACAACATAGGTGGTTGGGGTACCAAAAGCATTCAAATTAAAATTTATTGTTGCCGCATTAAAAGTGATTGGGGCAGCCGTTACATTGGTAATAGCAGGTGCTTGTGTAGCAGGTGCCAAAGTGGTAAAGGATAATGCAGTAGGCGTAATACTTGTCCCTTGACTATTACTCGCCCAAACAGCATAACTATAAGTAGTATTGGGTTGTAACCCCGATAAGGTTTGCGAGAGTGTAGTCACTGAATTCCCACTGGCACTCGGACCTGCTTGGATTTGTAATGCTCCACTCGGGGGAACATTATACCGAATCTCAGTGGTGGTCGCAGCATTATTTGCATTGATATCATAACTGATAGTCGCTGAATTAGGGCCCAAAGCAGTAACACTTACATTTGAAATAGTTGGTAAAGAAGGTAATTGTGTCGCAGTATATAATGCTGAAACTTGAGCAGGGGTTAATGCCGTATTGTAAATGCGTAAATCATCCAACTGAAAAGCGATCCCTGTTCCATTGGTTGCTGCATTTACTAATCGGTTAAGCACTAAATATGAAGGCCCAAAAGTATTCAAGGTACGTGCATAATTCCCGACATCCACGCCGTTGTAGTAAATGGTGAATGTACTTCCAGTATGGGTCATCGCGATATGTACCCAACCGTTGTTTTGTGCCTGAATTTGACTATTGGTTTGGGGTACATTGTAATCATTTCCTGCTCCCCAGGTATAGTATGAATTCTGTACACCGTTACGCCAAAAACCATACGCATTATTAGCAATATTGGCGCCCCAACCCACCACACAGTAAGAGGAAACGTCGTTATCATTAATAAATTTTACCCAAAACGAAAGCGTGCGCGCACTGTTTCCCGCAGGTAAATTAGGTGCATTTTCAGGTGCTTGATTCACAAAAGTTACGTTATTGGGAATGTTAATCGCTTTGTTGGCTTGACCAAAACGATTGTTGACATAGGTCAACGAACCCGCACCGGATAGATTCCATCCCGTAAAGGTTCCCGTTCCTGAATTGTTCGCATTTCCATCAAAATCAAATTGATAAACAGGAGTCTGCGCTTGCAGGAGGTTAAAAAAGACAAATAATAGTCCGAGTACTACTTTTTTCATAGGGTTGTATTTAAAAATTTGTTCAAACCTATCGCAGTTCAACCATTCATTATGAGTCTAATTCATGAAGTCTCTATTTGAGTTGATAAAAACGCAGGGCGAAATCATCACAAAAGTGGAGGCACATGCAATTAAAAAGTATATTTGTTTCTAACGTACCTCCCATTTATGAAGCGACTTTTTCTCTTGTGGTTCTTCTTTTTTGCCCCCCTTCATTTATGGAGTCAAAATCCTTATTCCTATACCCTAGACAAAACATCGGGACTCCCATCAAATACCATTTATGATCTTTTTCAAGATCGTGAGGGATTCATGTGGATGGCCTCAGGAGAGGGGCTTTGCAAATACGACGGCACCAAATTCAGTCTTTTCACTACCCCCAACCAAACGAGCAAAAGCGGCTCCAATATTACCCAAGATCGTTACAATCGTATCTGGTACATCAATTTTGATGGCTACCTTTACTACATCGAAAACAACCAACTCAAAGCTTTACCTCAAAAAAACAGTATTGGTTATTACGAATTTGGAATTATTCAAAACTATCTTTTCACCATCCAAAAAGAAGGTGTCGAGATTTATGATTTGAAATCCTTACGATGCATAAAGAAAATTCCGTTGGCCACAGCCCAATTAAAAGCGACCCACTTTTCCAATGATACGTTTTACCTTTTTACGGATGAATTAATTGAAATTGACTCGCGATTAAATTGTAAACACATTGCAATTCCTCAAGCAATTCAAGATTCGAAGTCAATAGTTGTGCAAAGTGATTCATCGCAATTGTATATTGTATCCAAAATTAATGGCCAATTGCATACCTACAAGGGCCAAAAGTTTGAGCAGAGCAATCAATTTAAGGGAAGTAGTATTCAAAACCTTAGCGTCATTGATGGCAACTTATGGCTGGCTACTACAAATGGCTTACTTGCCTATTGTAACAAAAAATGTACTGCCTTTTTTCCCAATCAAAATTGTGCCACCATTTTTAAAGACCGTGATCAGAAGTATTGGATTGCTACCCTCAACAATGGCATTCTATACATTCCCAATTTCAATACGATTTTACTCAAAAGCGACACCAAACCCCTCACCCTTCGCGCTAGAGAAAAATCGTTATTAATTGGCTATGAAAATGATTATATCGCCGAACTCAATCCTGAAAATCTCGAACTAAAAACCGTATTTAAAGGAGAATCCAATCATGAAGTATACCAACTCTTTCAAGACGGTTCAACCACATTCATGACGTCTAACAATTTTAAAATTCTTACGCCTGAAGTTACCGAAATCAACATTGCCTTAAAAGACATCACAAAAGTTGATAACCATTTCTATGCCTTTGCTGCCAGTGGCGTTTGTGGATTTATTAGCAGTCAGAATCCGCCACAACTATGGCAACCACTTTACAAAAACAAGCTGCATGAGAAAAACGGTCCGTTTACAACCACCAAAATATTGACTAATGTTCGCGGGAAAGCCGTAGGATACAACCCCAAAAACAAAACCATTTATTTTGCTACCCATTTGGGATTGTTCCGCCAAACTCCAACCCAACTCAAGGAATTGCGCTACCAAAACAAGCCCCTATTTACCCAAAAACTGTATTATGCCAATGAGGGAATGTATCTGTTGTCCAACGCCAATACAGTTCTAAAAATAGACCCTTTGAATCGAATAAGTCCGTTGCAAATTAAAGCCATACCTGCCTCAGAAACTATTAAATCCATTAAAGTGATTGGGCATTGGATGTATCTTTTTACTTCTAATGCGATTTTTCGCTACGATTTTTCGACCCAAAAAACCATTAAAATTTTAGTGATTACCCCAGATATTTCTATCAGCGATCTTACCGCCCTTGATGGAAAAACCTATTTAGCAACCTCCAAAGGTTTGATTATGCAACCCAATGCCAACTTTCAAGAAGAAAAACTTCCCCAATTCATCTTGAATAGCGTTCGGGTTAATGATAAAGTTACCCGTAAACAAATGCTAAACTATGACGAAAACAACCTTAGTTTTGATTTTTCTGTTTTGGCTTACCAACCCAATACCCGCTTCCCTATTGCCTACAAAATCAACAAAGGCAAGTGGATTTATTTGGACGATCAACAGCGTTCATTAAAACTATCGTCTTTGGCGGCAGGTGACTATACCATTCAATTCAAAATTGAAAATTTAGAAAAAACAAAAAGCAATCCCATCACCTATCAATGTACCATTCAAAAGCCCTTTTGGTTCAGTTGGATATTTGTCGTACTGTATTGCCTTCTCTTCTCCATTTTGGTGATTCTGTTAAGCAAATACCATGTAAAAAAATTAGAGCAGAAAAACGCGATCGAACTCAATCGTATCCAATTGGAAAACAATTTGAATGCCTCAAAATTGACCGCTATTCAATCGCAAATGAATCCGCATTTCTTTTACAATGCGCTCAACACTATACAATCCTATATTCTTACCAATGATAAAAAAGAAGCGATTTCCTATTTGAATAAATTTGCTTCTCTCACCCGGAAAATATTGGAACTTACGGAACGTAGTTATGTGACACTTCAAGAAGAAGTAAATACCTTAACTCTTTATTTGGATTTAGAACAAGCCCGTTTTAATGACGACTTTAGTTATACAATCACTATTGTCGATTCGATTGATAAAGAGTCCATCATGATTCCCACACTTTTGATCCAACCCTTTATTGAAAATGCAATCAAACACGGTCTACTCCACAGCAAGGGCACTAAAAAAGTAAGTATTCAATTTCTTAAAAAGGACGAACAACTTCAAATTGTCATCGATGATAACGGTATTGGACGAAAGCGCAGTGAAGCCATTAACCTAAACAACCGCAAAGACCACATTTCTTTTGCGACTCACGCCATCGAAAAACGACTTGAAATTTTGAATAAAAATAAAATGCAAAAAATAACCGTTTGTTATATCGACAAAATGGAATACGACGAACCTACAGGCACAACGGTTTACCTTAATCTCCCCATGAAATGGAAATAAAAGCAATAATTATTGATGATGAAACTCGGGCCCGTATGGCACTCCAACTGCTTTTGGAAGAATATTGTCCCCAAGTAACGTTGGTCGAACAATGTGAAGTACTCGCTGACGGAATCAAAGCCATCCACAAACTCAAACCCGATTTGGTTTTTTTAGATATTGAAATGCCCGGTCATAGTGGACTCGAATTGTTTGATTTTTTTAATGAAGAAGACATCCATTTTTCCATCATTTTTACTACAGCCTATAGCCAATATGCCGTGAAAGCCTTCAAGTTTTCTGCCATTGATTATTTACTAAAACCCATCAATCCCGATGAATTGGTAACGGCTGTCCAACGATTTTCGCGACTTAAGACGCAAAACCTTAAAGTCCTCCGCGATAACCTGGAGCAAAACAAGTTAAACAAGATTGCCGTTCCCACAGGAAATAGTATACTGTTTTTGGAAATGGACCAAATCCTCTACATCAAAGGCGAAGGCTCGTATGCTGAAATTGTTTTGATCCATGGCGAGAAAATCATCTGCAGTCGTTATTTAAAGAACTTTGAAGATATCCTCGGGCAACACAACCATTTTGTTCGGGTGCAGAAATCCTATATAGCCAACATTAATTATGTGGTACAATACAACAAATCTGATGGTGGTAATCTTGAATTCCAAAATAAAATATGCATCCCTGTGGCCCCCGACAAAGTCGAAATCATCATGGAACGGATTGCGTTAATCAAAAGGTAACGAAGGTTTACAAGTAAACTACATCCGTTTTCCCATACCTTAAACACAATTAACGTCCTAATACAAAGCAAAGAGAATTCTCGCAGCAGGGATTCAAGAGCTAACTTTTTTGGCAGTTTTACTACCCCCTGTTGTCATTTCGACGATAGGAGAAATCCCATCCCAATTTTCACATTACAGTAGGCAATGGACATTCTTACAATCCAAGCGACAGCCTTAAGGTATCGGGAGCAATGGAATATAATGACTACGAAGTCAGGAGACTTCGCTGAGCAGGGGTTCGCGACTTATCCCATATATAGACGATGATCTCACAGTAAGGACAGGTCGCGACCTGTCCCAACAGTACGAACCGCGACCTGACCCAACAGTACGGATCTTGACCTATCCCATATATAGACGATCCCAATGATATACCGTACGGTCAGGTCGCGACCTGACCCAACAGTACCAATGACCTCGCAGTGGCTGATTCTAGCGTTGCATCAATATCAGAACTTCTTCACAATAGCTTTCAACAAACGTTTGAATTCGGGAAAATGAGAGGGTTCGGTGTTACTGCCCAAAAGGCAGAGCTCCTCTTATCTGTCCATTTGAAATTGTTTTATTGTGATTTAAAAAAGGTATCTTGATACCACTTTTGTGGGTTTAAATCTATATATCTTGAAATGTTTCGATAGGCTTTTTCATTTCTAATGATGTGATCGTGAAATGAACGCTGCCATGAGAATCCCAAATAGCCTGATTCGTGTATCAATTTTGAGGAGGTTGTTTTAAATGCACCAATCAAACTGGACAAGGATTTAATTTTTACTTCTTTGTTGGCAATACGGTTACTATCAATTTCAAGTAGCATGTGAATATGATTGGGCATTATAACATAATTATGCAGGTCAATATAGGAATACTGTTGCGACAACCATTCTATTTGCTTTTGTACAATGATACCGTAGGAATTCAAGTTCATGACTGCTTTTTCATCGGGTAGATGTTGTTCCAAATGATTAGCTGAATTTATAGGAATCACTGAACCAAAACAACACACACGATCTTGGACACAAATGGTTACGAAATACAGATTATTTTTTGAATAATCATACCCTTTCAATCGATTGGCTTTTCTATTTTTCATGGCTTATATATCTAGTATGGGCAGGTCACGACCTGTCCGTACTGCAAATATCCAAAAAAAAACGTAAGGACAGGTCGCGACCTGTCCCAACGATACGGACTGCGACCTGTCCCAACGATACGGACCGCGACCTGTCCCAACGATACGGACCGCGACCTGTCCCAACGATACGGATATCTCGTGAAGATCCCAAAGAATCTGGAGCGTGGCTACAGTGTTTGAGAAATATATTGAAGTTTTACTCATTTTATTACATCCGCTGATATCCCCCTTCCCCATTGCGCTTCAATCGCATTTTGTAATTATCACATTTCGAGCAATTTCGTCCTGTAATCCACGTCAAAGTCAATTCATGAACACCTCCCGTACGGGGCAAACCTGATGTGTTAATATCAAAGGAATAACCCAATTTAAAGTCTCCTAAATTAAAGGTCACAATAGGATTTACGGATGTCAACAAATGACTCGATTGGGCGCTGCGTTCTAAATTCACAGCACTCATTACCCCCACAGAAAAAGAACCATAATCAATCACAGTTCCCAAATCCAAACGATTATATTGCCCTTGACGCATATAATTTCCTAAAAATTGAAATGTAGTTCCTTCAGGTAAAAAGAAACTAGGAGTTGTGCGGGGTTCGTAAAAATACCCTCCATGAAGAGAGAAAAATAAATCCAATGGAACATTCCCATTTTCAATAAAAGAGATATCAGGACGGTTCAAATGTTTAACAGACAAGCCAATCCAAATATCATCAGTATCAAAAAGCAGTCCCGCAGATAAATCAAAAAACTGTATACGATTGGCATTGCGAAGTACCCAAGGATCAACAGTGCTACCAGCTATTTGTTCAGTGGCACTATTTATTTGATCCTCCAACAATAAACCTGAAAACCCAAAACTCTTACTGCCAAATCCTCCCTCCAATCCAAATCGCATGCGCCAATCATAATCCAATTCTACAATATAAGAAGCTGCTAAATTCGCTTTGATATAATTATAATTGGTAAATACCTCATTGTGATTGAGAAGTGTAAGTCCCAATCCAATGTGGTCGGTTACCAAATTATTGACAAAGCCAAATTGGGTATCAATACGCCGCTGGTCATTAGGCCATTGACGACGGTGAACCAACCCCATATTCCATGTATTAGCCATACCCGTAAATGTTGGACTTAAAGATTCAGGAGCATTATAAAATTGCGTGAATATTGGATCTTGAGCCCAAACTGTTTGTGGCAACCATCCCAAACAAATTAAAAAGAATACGATTCGCATAGGATTATTTTATTAAAACAAAAGTTTGTGTTGCTTCTATTATTTCATTGGTAAAGGTGGTAGCAGTGACTTTACAATAGTAATTCCCATTTTCAGCCGGACTGTTTTTAATCAGAGCATCCCAACCTACTAACGAATCCCCTTTCTCAGCATAGATAAGCGAACCCCATGAATCATAAATAACCATCTCTACATTTTTTAATCGTTTCGTAACTGGACGATACGTATCATTAACACCATCCCGATTTGGAGTAAAAGCAGAAGGCAATACAATAAAATAACCTTGTTCCACCCAAAGAGTGATCACTTGGGTATAAACACATCCAAAAGGATAATAAACGGTTTGTGTCACTACATAAGATCCTGGACTCCCATACGTATGCACAGGGTCTAAATCATTTGAAAACGTACCATCACCAAAATCCCAAACTACATTTTGATAATCACCAGTGATCGAACTGGTAAAGGTGATAGGATCATTCACTGCAAAAATACCGTACGTGCTATAACCTGTCGAAGTAGTTGAAAAATCGGGATATCCCAAAACTGTTAAATCAACAGTAAAGCTGTGTTGGGCTGTACATCCTTGTCCATCAACTACTGAAAGGGTGACCAAACCCTCTTGTTGTGTAGTCATCACTTCCCCTTGTGAACCTGAAATTACACCGCTCGACCATTGATAGGTATAAGGTGGTACTCCTCCAGAAGCAAGAGCAACATATTGTTGATTCACCACATGTGTAGCACAATCAAACGTGGTTTGAATGCTTGCGGTTACTGCTAATGGAGCGGGGCGCAAAATAACATATTGTGCTTGTTGGACACATCCCCGACTATCCGTAACCTGAACCGCATAGGTCCCATTAGTAAGTAACGTTAGATCTTCGGTTGTTGCGCCATTGGTCCATTGGTACGTATACGGAGGAGTTCCTCCATTGACAATTAAATCAATAGCACCACTATTGGGTTGCGTACAGTTCAAAGCATCCGTTATTTGTGCCGATAACACCAACGGTTGAGGCTCTGTAATAATAAAAGTCCTCACAATTTGACACGGCTTACTATCCGTTATTGTAACCGTATACACACCCGGTGGTAAATTATTTCGGGTAGTACCTGCAGTACTTCCATCACTCCAAATTAAGCTCACAGGGGCAATACCCCCAACAAAATTCAATTGAATCGAACCGTTATTGGCTCCGTAACAACTAACGGGAGTTACCACGGGGGTCACTGCGAATAAAGGGGCTTCAGGTATTACAATGGAAGTGATTTGAATACATCCTACTGCATCCGTAACCGTTATGGTATAAGTCCCAGCCGCTAAATTGGTTTGATTTAATGCGGTCGAAAGATTATCCCACGTATATTGATAGGGTCCAACACCTCCACTAATCGTAACAGCAAAACTGGCATCATTAGCCCCATAACAAGTTATTGGTGTTGTTGTATAAGTAATCTGTAGTTGTGGATTTTCTGTAAGGGTAACAGCCAATGTAACGGTACATCCTTGTGCATCAGTTGCTTGCAAGGAATAAACACCTGCAACAATACCAGAAAGATCACGTGTAGTGGCGGTAAAACCATTAGGACCTGTCCAAGAATAGGAATAATCCAAAGGTAAGGCATTGGGTGTGCCCCCTGTAACCGCGACCGTAATCGCACCTGTTGCTGCTCCCGCACAAAGTACATTCGTTTGACTTACCAAATTCGCTACTAATGGTGGCGGTTGTGTGATGGTAAATGTTGCTGTTTTTGGACCGCAATTGTTAGCATCAGTAACGGTAACTACATATGTTCCCGGACTCAGATTTACTAGATCCTCATTGGTCGAATAAAAACTTCCATTACGTGTCCAATTGAAAATGTAACTTCCTGTCCCCCCATTTATACTAAGTAGAATGCTTCCATTAGCTGCATTAAAACAGGTGACATCCAATTCATTATCTAATGTAATCACCAAATCATTCGGTTCTGTGATTGTATACGAAGCCGTGAAAGGACAACCTCCTGCATCTGTTATCGTGACCTGATAATTCCCAGGTGCCAAATTGTTAATCGATGCACTCGTCGCACTAAAACCATTCGGACCCGTCCAATTGTATTGATAGGGAGAACCAGTTGTAAAAGGAATACCCCCCGTAACGTTGGTTGTAATAGATGCGGTATTTACACCAAAACAGACATTGTTAGTGACTATTTCATTCGGACTTATTGCTGGATTAACTGTAACCGTTACGGTAAAATTTGCTCCAACACAAGTACCCGAAATGGGCGTAACCGTATATACAACATCCACAGGACTCGTTGTCGTATTGATCAAATTTTGACTAATCATCGATTGAGGAGACGTCTCTGCAGCTGCACCTAAAATTGCTCCTGTTGGAATAAATGAAGGAGTTGACCATGTGTAAGTGGTACCCACTGGTACAATAGAACTACCAGAGGCTGCAGGTGTAACTGAAAAACTATTCCCACTACAAATCGTAACATTTTGAGAGGAAATCACTGGAACTGGATTGATGGTTACCGCTGCAAGGGATGTTGTAATCACCGAACAACCGCCAATTATAGAAGGAAAGGAAACCAAACAATAATAATACATCGTACCTACACTAGTTGCTGGAGGAACGTACGTTGCAGCGGTAGCCCCGCCAATAGGTGTAGCCCCAGTAGTAGAATTTACAGTGTTTGAATACCATTGATAATTGGGAGTACCTACCCCATTTATAACCGCGAACGATAATTGTTGAGGCGTTTGACCTAAACATAGAGAGCTACTTACAGGTTGAGCACTAAAATCTGGGGCTAAATTGACAATTACTGTAGCTACTGAACTCGTAACAGCACATCCATTTCCACTATTTTGGGATACTACACAATAATAATAAAAGGTTCCCGCTGTTGTTGTTGGTGGCGTAAACGTAGCATTTGTTTCACCCGTTAATGACAACCCCGAAGTGGTACTATTTGTTGTTGATTCATACCATTGATAGCTGAAAGTTGCCCCCAATCCTCCATTAGCTTGTACAGATAATACAGTTGCTGGTGAATTTTGACAAACGGTCTGTGAGGCTAAAGGTTGCGTTGTAACTACTGGATCAGGAACAACAATAACTTCGGCAGTAGTACTCGTTACCACTCCACACCCTGCGCCTGTTAAAGAAAGTGTTACATAATAATAGTAGGTTCCAGTTGCCAAGAAAGAGGGTGGCGTATAACTTGCGGAATTTGTACCTACAGGAGTCCCCCCTGTTGTCGTATTGGTTGTCGAACTGTACCATTGATAGGTTGGTGTACCCACTCCGCCAGTATAAGTAACGGTTAATGGGGGAATTGTACCTCCCACACAAATGCTTTGGGTTGCTAAAGGTTGAACAGCTAATGTGGGTAATGGATTAATCGTAATTACCGCTGTGGCAGAAGTAATACTGGTACAACCACCCGAAGAAAAAGTAAGCACACAGTAATAAGAACCCGAAAGTAGAGAACTTGGAGTATAAGTCGCAGAAGTTGCCCCAGAAATAGCACCATTAGCATCAAACCATTGGTACAAAGGAGTGCCTGTTCCATTGGTATACGCCACTGTTAAGGGAGCAATCGAAGAACCCTCACATACAGTAGTAGATTGAGGTTGTGTAGTTATAGTAGGTGCTGCAACAACGGTAACTGAAGCAGGATTACTAGCTACACTACAACCTACACTGCTTTGACTAACTACACAATAGTAATATTGAGTTCCTATTGTCGTTGTTGGTGGTGTAAACGTAGCTGCCGTCTGTCCCGAAAGTGGGACACCTCCCGTTGTACTGTTGGACGAATTACTGTACCATTGATAGCTATAGCCACCCGTTCCTCCACTCGCCGTTACACTTAAAACAGTGGCAGGGGTATTTTGACATTGGGTCTGAGTGGTTAAGGGTTGTGAGGAAATGATTGGATCGGTTACTACAATAACTTCTGCAACCGAACTTGTGATCATTCCACAACTGCTACCACTTAAACTGATCACAACGTAATAGTAATAGGTCCCCGCAGTAGTGAATAGTGAAGGGGTAAAAGAACTTGAATTGGTTCCAATAGGAGTTCCTCCCACTGTGCTTGGCGATGTGTTCACATACCATTGGTACGATGCGGCTCCCAAACCTCCCGTATAGGCAACTGTAAACGGACTCACAGTGGCACCTTCACAGACTGTTTGCGATGCTAAAGGTTGAGTTGTAATAGTGGGTTGTGGACTCACCGTTATAGATGCAACGGCAGAAGTTAATGAAGAGCATCCATTTGAAGTCAAACCGATCAAACAGTAGTAATAGACTGTTCCTACTGCACTTGTTGGAGGGGTATAACTTGAATTGGTTGCTCCTGCTAATAATGTTCCTCCCGATGTGCTATTTACGGTATTTGAATACCATTGATAAGTTGGTGTAACCGATGTATTATTCAAACTTACCGTTAAAGGAGCTACAATTCCTCCCAAACAAACCGAACTTGATACGGGTTGTGTTGAAATGACCGGGGCAGGATTAACCGTGACTGTATAGCTAAATGTTGGACCGACACAATTTGAAAATGTTGGTGTAACAACATAGGTAACCGTTCCTGGATTGCTGTTAGTGGTTACTAGGGTTTGTGATGGAATAGTTGTACCCGAACCTGATGTCGTAAATCCTGTAACACCAGCTGTACCCGTGGCAGTCCATGTAAATGTTGTTCCGGATGGATTTGCAGTTAGAGTTACCGGAGTTGTAGCAGATCCCGAACAAATCGTTTGATTGGTAACTGTATTGGTAATTACAGGTTCCACATTAACCGTAAAACTCTGAGTAGCCGCTGTTGAAGTACCACATTCATTGGTTGCTGTAAAAGAAACGGTATACGGTCCTCCAGTTGGATAGGATATGGAACCCGGATTAAGTGAAGTTGATGAAGACGGTGTACCGCCCGGAAAACTCCACGCATAAGTCATTGTTCCCCCCGCTGGAGCACAATTCGTAACTGTGCCAACGGGATTGATAGTAGCTGTACCACACGAATTACTTATAGGACTTATCGAAACCGTGGGTGGCTTTTTAACTGTAACTGTCTGTGTGGTAAAGGTTGTCCCACACGAATTTGTAACCGATAATTTGATGGCATACGTCCCCGATTCTGTAAAATTATAGGTAGCATTGGCCGTAGTTTGATTGGGTATATTGGGAACACTCGTACCACAAAAAGCTGGCGTATAGGTTACTTGCCACAAATACGTAGGCGGCGAACATTGATTGGCTAAATTGGTCGAATTAGTCGCTGTCACAGCAAGGGGCGCACAACCCGTAGTAGTGTTTAGGGTGAATTGTGGGGTAAGCGGACTCCCCACACAAATCGTTTTTACTTCGGTATCGATGCCACAACGTGATCCTATGGTCATCGTAATGGTGTAGGTTCCCGCTATCGAAAAATTTAAACACAAAGTTGAAGATCCACTAGTCCACGCATTGGTATTAGCATTTCCAAATGTATCGCCTAAACTACCCGAACTAATTGTATATCCTGTAGACGGAGATACTGACCAAATAATCTTTGGTGTTGTACAATTTGAATTAGAAGCAGTTTGCCCTCCTGTAGATGTATTTGTAAAACACAATGAAGAATTGGTGCATAAATTTGATGTAGGTAAACTAAAATCCGCGACTGGTGGAGTTGAAATTCGTATAGGTACTACAGTAGCTGATGATTGATCGCAAGGATTAATTGCAACAATATTAGCATAGAATGAATTCTGATAAATAGTGTTTCCTATATTACTCGATACACCACATGAAGTCATCAAAAAAGTATGCGTTACATTAGGCGGTGGAGGATGATTAAAAGTTACAGGTGCTGAACCATCATTGAAAGTAACAATGTAGGTTGTTCCAGGAGGATTATTTTCTGTACTTGTAATAGGAAAGGTTAGACTTGAAGTGATACAAATATCTGTATTCCCGGGATTACCTAATCCTACAGCGGGGTTATTACCAACAAATACCTTGTAGACTTTGGTTAAATTACATCCGTTTGATGATGTCAAATTATACGTTAAGTTCCATAGACCAACTGCATACGTATGTGAAAATGTAGTCCATGTTGTTCCACTTTGTACTGGACTTCCATCCCCCCAATTGATTGTATAACCCGTAATTAATCCTGGAGTTGTTGTTGCATTATAAAAGTTAATCAAGGTTGGTTGATTATCACAAATTTTAAACACTGGAAATCCATTAAAAACTCCTGAAACTGCATCTGAATTAATATCCCCATTGGGTTGAGGGGTAACATTAACCGTCACACTCCCCGTCACCGTGGCCGTTTGCACGGGAGTCGAACTGTCACTTACCGATACCAATTGGTAATTAAAACTCCCCGAAGTACTCGTTGGAGCGATAAGAGTCGCCGAACTTCCCGAAGTGGTCGTCAACGTTTGTTGCGCTCCCCCATTAACCGTGTAGGTAAACGTATACGGAGCCACTCCTCCACTACCCGTAAACGTTAGCGTCGGACCCGTACTGTTTTGGCAAACTGTACCGCCACCTGTTAACGTGGCACTTGGCGCAAATACAATTTTATTAAATGCAAATCCACTAATTGATACTACTAGTAAACAGCAAAGGGAAACAAATTTTGACATTATCTATTTTTTTTGAAAAATAACTGCTCTAAATAATTCCTGAAATACGCATTTCGTCGTATTCTAATCCTCAAATCCACACAACGTATACCCCAAGGCTTGCGCTTCTTTGAGACTCTTTTTAGCAATTTCATGCTTACACGCTCTCAATCCGCGACAAGATTCAGAAAAATGGTATTTGTGGGCTGTTTTACTCACACAAATAAATACATCCGCCTTATTAGACCCTGAAATAAAAAGCAGTAGCAATAGCAATACAATTCCTTTCATCTTATTTCACCTTAAGTTCATATTCATTTCCTTTGGCATCAATCGCCATTAAAAGTCCTTTTCCTTTCCATTCCGTCTCTACGGAAATCGTTCCTAATGTGGGGTGATTCAGCTCACCAACGCCGTACTTACCCGCCACTTTGACTTCACCAAAAACAGCATTCCCATAAGCATCTACACCTTCTACCTCATAATCATATTGATATTCTCCATCATTACGGGTCAAACGGTACTCGTACTTTTCCCCGGCTTCAGGATAGACCGTGTCTGTATCCGTGACCAGCGTATCCAAGTCAGCTAGGGAATCTTGTTGTACCCCAACCGCTGGCGATGCATCATGGGAATCCCCCTTACAACTCATGACAAAAACCAGCAAACACAATACGAGATACTGCTTCATCCTATAAAAAATTAAGCGTTACCGTGAGTGGAATATGATCCGACAATTGGCGAGCAACAGCAAAAGAAGGCATGCGCTCATAAAATAGTAGCGCTTGCTTTTCCACTACGTTCATATAATCCTTGGGATACCAAACATTATCAAACTCCTTGGATAAACAATCACCCGAATCACAGTCGCGCTTCAAAGACGTCTTTTGACCCGTAAAAGCAGGTTGATAACCCAACCCTCGTAAAGGCTGAAAGACACTATGGGATTGGGGACAATTGAAATCGCCTAAAAACACCAAATGCAACTTGGAATAGTGCGCCGGAAAGAATTTCAAGTACTTGATTTCGGTCTCGGGTTGCTTACTCTCCGTGATGGCATGAAAATTCACCAACGTAAATTCCTTATCCCCTTTCTTGAAAGTAGCCAAATACGGCTCGCGATCGATTTGTTGCGCATAAGTAGCTTCTAACCACGGTTTACCCACCAACTGCACCCGCGAAGGTTGCCACAAATAAGCATAACGCTCTGTTTTGTAGGCACTACTCAGCGTTGGATTGCTCACGGCATAATCCCACTGACTTCCCTTGCGGTTCAAAGCATCGGCCAGTGCTGCCACTTGCTGCGCTCCCCCCGGTCCCGCCACGACTTCTTGCAATGCAATCACATCATAGGAACGCAAATAGTCCGCTATGAAGGCAACTTGTGCTTCCGACTTGGACGCTCCAAAATTCTCGATATTCCAAGTGACAAGTCGGACCTGCCCAATTGCCGTTTGGAGGAGAAAAAGAAAAAGAAAAAGTGTTCGAATTATAGACATATCATTCCAAGCGACTGAGTTGCTCCATTAATAATTTCATTTCCGCTACAATAGCCGCCTTATTTTTTTCAAGTTCTTCCACGCGTTGCGTAGCGGCAGCAATTTGTGCTTTACGCTGACTACCCGAACGCAATAATTTAAAGCCACTCACATCATTCAACGTGGCTTGTGCATCCAGCAATTCAGACTCAATCAATTGGTATTGACTTTTTAAGACCATCACTTGATCCTTGATCTTTTTTCGATCTTGCTCCAATTTACGTTGCTGAGCGATGCGCTTTTCCTCATCCATTTTTTCTTTTTGCGCCTTCATTTCTTCCTCGACTAACCGATTTTGACTTTCGGTTTCGCGATTCATTCGATCGATACGACTGCTTTCCATCTGTTGGTATTGAAAAGATAAAAAGACCAAAAGGACAACCGTAATGACGGCCAAAGTAAAAAACCGAACTTTACGCATGCCCCATAAAAAAGGAGCCGCAACACCTTCATTTTGCACCGCCTTGTTTTCCTTTTTGATGGGTGGAGGAACCGAGTGTAGCAAAGGCCGTAATTCCTCTACCGTACCCGCAGGCGTCCAATCCTCCAATCCTTCATACCACACTAAGGTAGATTTCGTGAGGGTATGTTGAGCCAACTCGTGTACATTAAACGGTCCCAACTGTTGTTCCTCTAGGATGATATAATATAGTTTCATGGTTTTGGTTTTATCCCACAAAGTACTTAAGGATTATTGAAATAGCAACTAGGGTTTTGCCTATTCTTTTTAAGGAAAAAGCCTAGCTATGGTGAACAAATGTGGAATATACACTAAGGATTACCGCATTGTAAAACTACTCATACATAGAAAGTGTGGACAACAACACCTCCTCAAACCCATAAATATCCGCTACCGATTCAATCAAATGACGTTGCTCATTTTTATCGGCATCAAAGAGTCCGATGTATTTTTTACCGCCGTTAAAATGCAAACGACAGATCGGTTTCCGATTATTATCGTCCAGAAGAATCCCAAAATAGGATTGGGTATCCCTATGTACAATACGCGAAGGCGGTAATTTTCTGCGCAGTATGGCCACAACGATGCGGTACCCTTCCAGTTCTTCTTCGGTGGTAGTAACTTTTGTAACTTCGGGTTCGTCCAACTGATCTTTTTCTTGGAGGATGACTTCTTTATGTAAAGCTGATTGCAAACGTTCGTTGATGCGCTCCCCAATGAGTTGGCCAAACGCTTTTTGTACCAAATCCCGAAACTCTTCCATCACCTTCTCGGTCATTCTACCCGAATGAATTCGTGAGGCAAAGAGACGCACAAACTCAGGACTCGGACTTTCTATTTCGGCATCGATTTGTTTGCGGATTTCTTTAATGTATTTTAAGGCACTCGCATTGTCCAATATTTTGTTGACATCAAAATTTGATTTATGAAACTTGGCAATCTCATGAAATAACGAATCCCGAAGATTGGTAATGTCAAACTCCAAAAATGGACGTTCATCCATTTTATTCTTTTCATCCAGGTCGGTAAAAAACTGATAATGGATCCCGTTGGTCAACAACGCAAAACGCGTTTTGGACACATGAAAATAACGAAACAATTGCGAACCATGCACCGAAAGTTTTTCTTTCCAATGCTTGCATTCAATAATCAGGATAGGCTCACCCTCTTGCATAATCGCATAATCGACCTTCTCCCCTTTTTTAATTCCCAAATCAGCTACATACTCCGGCACCACTTCCAACGGATTAAAGGTATCGTACCCCAACGCATTGATAAACGGCAACACAAAAGCATGTTTTGTCGATTCCTCAGTTTCTATTTTATCTTTTAAAAGTTCGATTTTCTCCGCCAACTGGCGCAACGGTGCATGTAATTCCATAGTCTTGGTTTTTAAGATAAACCAAACTTAGGAAGCCCTGTGGGAATAATTTTACGGATTTCCGCAAAATGATATTTTTTTATATCCCAATTGAATATTAAACAAATTTTGACATCTAAATGATAGTTACAATATATGTTGCTATCAAAAAAAAGATAAAAATTATTGGAAGATAAATATATGGTTCGAATTTTGGTCGATTATCTCCAACCTTTAATTTTCTCAACCATTCAAACAATAAAGGTATCCATAATAAGATGATTAAAGAAAATTCTACTCTTTCACTTAAACCATATGAATTTATAATTTCTTTGAGAATCGTTGACAATGTAAAAACATATGATATTTCTAAAATAAATTTTAAAACTTTAATTGTTAGATTTTTCATTTTCAATTTTTTTATAATTTATGTAAAATGTGTTCTTCATTCAATGAATTAAATTTATTCTATTTTTAATTCTTAGTTAAAATTTTAATTCAAATATGAAATCGTAATTGATACAACAATTCCAAAATAAATAAGAGTAGAAATTAAAAACGCGATAAAATCATTTTTTAAAGAATCTTTTAGTTTAAATCGTTGTTCTGTTATTGCATACACTGAAAAAAGTGCTATGAAAACAAATGTCACCAAATGTATCTTATCCGATAAATTGAAAGAATCAGAAATTGGCAAATAAGATTCAGTAATATATTTGTTCCCAATTGCAGTAAATAAAGAACCTACAATCAATGCAAGCTTTTCTTCACTCAATTTATTTGGGAGAAAAACACTTACAACTGTAAGAAAAAATGAAATAAAAAGTACTGTAAACATTTTCCAATATATATTCCAACAGTCTCTTACCAAAGGAATTTGAATATTTATAGCATCTAAGACATTTCTTTTATCTGACTTAATATTTCCAAAATCAGAATTCCATTCTTTTGATTTTACAGAAATTCTAGGTATTCCAACTTTCCATTTATCAATAAAATTCGGTTTTATCAATGAATTCTTGGTGTCTAATTTAATAATTTTATCACCTCTGTAATGTGTATTTAATTCGATATAATAATCCAAACATTGTTTATCAAAAGGAAATTTTGAAACATCCATTTTAGTCAATATTTTGGCTTGAATTTTTAATAAATAATGATGTTTATTACCATTTCTATTATGCTCTTGGAGTAAAACTTTGAAATCAATCATTCTGTCAATATCTAAAAAATTTGACACATCATTTACTATATCCTCCTTTATTAATTCTTCTTCGGAATTAATCCAGACATAAAATATTGATTCAAATGATGATTTAAGATAATCAACATCATAAATGTTATCAACATAAACACCTACTCGTAAAGTATCTTTGGGTTGACACATCATAAATGATGATAAAAACAAAAATAAAACTGAAAGAATTTTTTTCATTTAATGAATATAATTTGTCATTACTTCTGGTAAGTACCAATTCAAAAAATCCTTTATCGGACTGAGGATTGAAAATGAAAAGAATACATTTATTATTATTATTATAATAAATAATCCTGTACTAGAATTTTCTAATTCAACAAAAAGTGATCTTCCTCCAAAAATAATTCCGACAATTTTAAAAATTAAATAAAAAGATGCAATAGATAAAATTATAGCAACACCAAAATATATAACTAATCGATATAAAATTTGAAAGAAAGTATCATTGATAGAGTCTGTATTAATTATCGTTTCAATAGTAGTTTCACTTAATTGAATTGAAACACTACTGTATATAAAAAATGGTAAAATAATTCCTAACAACCAAACAGAATAACTTGTATTTAATTGATTATCATCTAATATTCTAATTTTTTTGGCCTTAGAATAGTAGGAAAGTCCTATAAATAAAATAATAGTAGCTATGATTAAAGCCAAGATTGAAAATAAAATACTTTGTTTGTCCATACTAATTTGATTTTAATGATATTCTCCAATAATTTAGATTTAAAAAGTCTCGATTTATTCTGCCGGCTGGTATATCCGGTGCAGTGGTTTCCCACATAACATATTTTTTATTATTGTAGTTGTAACTTACTCCTGAAAATGGCAGATTTATAGCAATCATAGAATGCCCATAAAATTCACTACTCATTAGAGCAACATCAAACTTATAATGAGTTAATATAGTATATAACAATAATGCTCTTGTATCACAATCTCCCTCTAATGTATAAATAAATTCTAATGGGGAATTTATACCAAACTTTTGATATCCCGAACATCTATTACCTTGTCTTAGATAATCTCGAATAAACTTATCATTGTATAATTGCGCATTACAATCATTTTCAAGTATCAAAGTATAAGGTATATCTTGTATACAACTTACTACCATTTCTGAAAACTTGATATCATTTAATTGATTTGCTTTTTTTATACTATCAAACATTCGATACATTCCAACCAATTTAGCCTCATCATTCCCTTTTAACATAAAGACCATTTGATCATAACTTCTAGGAGTTGATGAAGTCAAGTTAATATTGTTTTTAAACCTTGATGTTTGCTTAACATTTAAAAAATTCAAGGTATAATATCCTTGATAAATATTACCGTCATAATCTTGCCATTTTCTAAACCTTTTTACCAATGAGTCTTTACCAATATTTATAGCTGTGGAATCTTTGTCGATAGGTTCATAAACTACATTTTCACGTCTATCTTCTATCTTTGGTTTTGGAATAATATTTGGAACATAAACCGAAGAACATGTTTTAAAAATTGAAACAATAAAAAACAACCAAAATATTATACCTAATACCCCAAATAGCCACCTAAAGACACTTGAATATCTGTCAATTAAAATAACAGTTAAATAAAACAAAAATAAAATTGCAATAATTGGAAAAGCATAGAAAATAAATAATCCTATGATAGCTATTGCTAAAAAATTACCTGCTGAAGGTAAACAACCTCCTGATACGGATGGATCTTTAATGTAGGGTCCCCAAACAGTATCATTATGGTGGGCACAGAAATACTCATATCGTGTATAGCCATTTTTAGATTGAAAATTTCCAGTTTTCACCTTTGTTGGTGAACATTTTGAAACCTTTGATTCTTCTAAAACATCTATAATATCAGCTTCTTCATTAGAATTTTCAATTATTGGACCAACAATTTCAGTAACTATTTTAGATTCACGGTCAAAGACATAGCCAGTAACATATGCTGTAAATGAACCATATATTTTATCTCCATCATTTTGATGGAACTTTCTAATTATTTCGAATTCAAAAATTTGTGGCTCTAATAAATTTATTCCAAATTCCCGCCCAGGCCCAATAATAGTAACTAATATATTTTTTGGTAGTTTCTCTTTAGGAAATATTCGACCTGATATACTGTGAGTATTTATAATATTACCAAAATCGTCAGGAAAAATAAAAGATTCGTTTTTATTAAAATCATCTTCTGAATCACAGACTACAGTAGCTTCATAAATTTCAAATTCATACAGTTCAAAACTATCTCCTTCTTCAGGTAATTTATCTCCACGATATTTTCCTGACATTGTACCTTTTAAATAAGTTTTTCTTGGCCACAATTCTTTAATCGTAAGCTTTTGATATGTCAAGCCATCATCCCCGGTAAAAAGTTCTGTATTTATTATATGTCTTATTATATCATCCATTCAAATATTATTCTGATTGATTTTTGTTGTACAAAAAATCTAATAATTCTTCCTCTGTATTTTGAACAACTATCTTTTTGTGTCGCTTTGAACGGAAAGGCATATCAATCCAATATTCATATTTCACAATTAATTCATTTTTGAATTCATTTTCAATCTTATTTTTTAAGGTTTTATAACGATCTTTATTGATTGGTTTTAATTTATTTAATAATGGATATAAATATCTAATTGCATTAATATTAAAAGAAGCTACTCGATCGCTTAGAATTCTTGAAAATTGCTGTTTTGTTTCATTATATTCTTCAAGTATTAACTTGTGTTCTATAAACATTCTTACAAAATAATAATCTGATGTTTTTATTTCCGTTAATGAGGTATTTTTAAGAGTACTCTCTAACCATTTAAAATCAGTTGTTTCTAACAATTCTTTTCTTAATCGTACAATTTTAGGATTATGATTTTCTAAGAAAAATTCTTTTGCAGTTGAGTTCCGCAAATAAAATTTTAAAAATATGGGAGTTAAAAAAATAAAGACAATAATAAAAGATAATAGTAAGGACCACAGACAATTATGTAATAACAATTGAATTGTTTTTACATAAAAATTGCTGCTATTTAGAAGTAAATCTAACTTGGTATAATTATTAATCTTTGATTGAATTAAAGAGGCTAAATCTCTTTTATATACTTCAAAATCAGTATTATTTTTTGAATCATTCATTAAAGCAATAAAGGCTTTATCTGAATTTAATTCATTATCAAGCAAAACATCTAAATCTTTTATTAATAGTCTATGATTTTGCTCTTCATTTATTGAAAGAAAATATTTTCTATCTATTTTTTTTAGTTGATTCAACTTCTTTATCGTGGTATTCAAAAAAATAGAGTCCATTTTTATTTTGTCAACAATGAGTCTAAAACATAATGTGTCATTACCTGCAAGCCTTAAAGACTTTAACTTTTCTTGTAAAACAATTGATTGACATCTTTTATTCTCTTCTTTAATTAAATGTGTATTTGAATTAGTATACAACTTAATCTTTTCTATTGTTTTATATTCGTTGATTTCATGATTTACAAATCTTTTAAATAATGAAACATTCAAAGGTTGCGCAATTATGATTGCAAGTAGCGCCATAAATGATAGTCGTAATAACATTGAAGCATTCATAAAAGCTGTCTTCTGCTTGAATGAATTGGGATCTTCATTTTGGCTTTTCTTTTTTTTTGATGCTAATGGAATTATTGATGGCGAAATTGTATTTAATAAAAGTAAATACATATTTGTAACCATACTACCCCATAGAATCCCTACCGGAATACTTATCCATTTGAGATTTTCAAATAATTCATCCATGAAGAATGCAGCACTGAAAAAACATCCAATAAAAATTAGAATTACAAATAATCCAATACTTGCAAATTTCAATTGAATGGAGACATTACATCTTTTTAAAATGTAATTATCTTCTCCAGTACAGGTAAATAGAAAAAGTCGAATTTGACTAAGCGTTTTCCCCATTATTATCAATGGTTTTGATGTATGAATCTAAATTATTATCAATCTTACTTTTTTCTCTTTCTTTGTATTTCTCGACAGCATATTTCGTCAATTCCTTTTGAATCTCAGTTACCATTATTTTTTCTAATAGGATACGCTCTGCTTCATGATTCACTGTCAAGTGTTTTTCAACTCCCTCTTTATCGGTGTAATAATCATATTTTACCTCAATACCTTGATTAGCTTTCAATAATTCATCTCTATTTTCTGCCAAATAATCATAGGTAGTTTTTGTAAGCATCAATTTGAAAAATATTGGAGTTAATTCAATTGCCATAAATAGAAGGGTAATAAAAAGAGAAATCCAAAAACCTGCTACTTCGTGTGCAATTTTGATTCGCTCAAGCAGACCATCTAGATTATCTGCAACTTTATTACTATCCATAAGTGCCAATTCAAGTCTCCTCAATATTTTATTTTTCTCATTTTTTAATCTTATGTAATCTGGATTTCTTTCAACATTCTGAATTTCTCTTTCAACTTTATCCATTTGCTCTTTTATTGCTTTCGCTCTTGGGCCAACTGTTATTATTCGTGCTTCCTCAATATATTGTTTCTCAAGCTCTTTATGTCTTTCAATTTTTGAAAATAAATCTCCTTCAATTTTTCTAATTTCTTTATCTTTTTTTTCAAGTTCGCCTTTAAAATTAGCTTCAATCTTCTTTATATATTGTGCTTGTTGCTCAATTTGTTTTTCACGAAGTTTAATATCAATCTCTGTTTTAAACATCCGTATTTCTACTGGTTTCGATATAGTCATTGCGATAATCATTCCCATGATAATACGAGGAAGAGCACTTTTTAATTCTCCAATAGTAATTGCCTCTGTTCCATCACCTTTCCCTGTACTTGTAACTATAAATCGATCGATATTATAAATCATTAATCCCCATATGAATCCAAAAAATAAAGATTCAACAACAGTAACAATATCTATAGGATTCTCGATGGCCGATCCACGAGGTTCAAAAATTGTGTAGAAAGCATAACCACCAGCAATTCCTGCCATAACACCCGTTGCTAATACAATACCTCCTAAGCACATATATTTTACTTGATCCGAATAAGTGGATCGTTCCAACAAATAACGATCTCCGCCTGCGCAAGACCATAAAAACTTCATACCTTTTCCTGCTTGAGGTAATTCATAATAATCACGTTTCATAAAAAATCAGTTTGGTTATATTCACTATGGAAAATTTCAAAATACTTTGACTCAGTTGAGACCTTGGGATGGGTAAAATAAATTGGTTTTAATTCAATACCATTTAAAGTATTGGTCGTTTTTAAAATTTTACTTCCATTCAATTGGATTTTAAAATTATCTAATTCTGTCTTAAATTTTTCAGAATTCAAACGATTAGTAACTTCTAATTGAAGAGTATATTCTTTAGACTGAAAGAATCCATATACCCTAAATTGTATTGGGTTTGTAACATTTGAAATATTAAATATTTTAATTCCAGAGTTTAATTCGATCTTCCCATTAAATGAATAATACAAGGCATTTTTAAAAGAATAGTGAATTATTACAAAACTTTGTTCAAAAAGGTACTTATTGAAGTAGTGTAATTCTGATTCCTTAAGCATTTTATTACGCTTAAAAAGAATTTTTATAAACCGAAATATAATCTTAATAACTTTCATTTTTTTAGGCGTATAATTTCTACTTACTAAAATAATAAATTATTTATTACACACATTTTTAATCTCAAATAATTGAAATCATCTGTAATATTAACACTTATAATTTTCCCAATTTTACGTCTTTCCACATTTCCATAAAAAAAGCCCGAATCACTTCGGGCTTCAGTTGTTAAGGCGTATACGAACGTGTGGATCACTTGATCACCACAAACGTACTACCGTATTTTTTCTCCATTTTACGGATTTCCACATTTTTGGGAAAAAGATTTGTGTAGATGAAGTCGTAAGTCAATAGAGTCGTAAGTCGTAAGTAAGGACTAGTCACTAGTCACTAATCACTCATAATTTCACACCACTCCTCTATCCTTCGCCAGCCCCACCAAATGGGTCAAGTTCTTGGCTTCAAAGGCATCGCGGATGCGGTACAAACGTTTTTCAATCGCACTCTTGCTGCAGGGCTTTACCCCTTGGTCTCTGCAGTACTGTTCCATCTCGTCCAGCGAACTGCCCGCTGCCAATTGTTGCAACAGCAATATCTCATAGGCGTCCAAACTCACAAAGCCTTGATCGCGCAGTTGGGCCTGCAGTTCGGGGTCATAATACAACTTGTCGGCCGCCAATGTTTGCAAGGCCACCTTTAATTTTTCCAGACTCCGCCGCCCTTTCAATACATAGCCCGAAATGCCTTGTACTTCGTACAATTTCTTGATGCGAAAGGATTTGTCTTCGATGGAATAGACCAAGGTTTTCAGGTCGGGATACTGCACATGCACCACCTCCAACAGGGCTTCTCCCCCCGCCAATTCCACTGCACGGTAGTCTTTTTCAAATGATAAATCGGTAAGTAACAACTGGAACGGCTCTCCTAGGGCCGCTGCCGCTTTAATCTTGGTCCACGCATCATCACAATACTTCACAATTTCGATAGTCGGCACACCCACGTTTTCTAAAACATGGCGCACGGAAAGGCTGATACTGTCGATATCTTCGACGACAATTACTTTTTGAAACATAGCATTTATTTGGGTATTCGGAAGTGAATCACACAGCCCGAATGGTTTGTTGATTCAAAAGTAAGACTTCCTTTTAAGCTAAAAATGCGGTTTTCCACATTGGCCAAACCATTTTTGGAAAAGGGAGGCGCTGGGAGTCCGATCCCGTTGTCTTCGTAGGTCACGGCCAACTGTCCCCGCTCCATCGTGAAATGGATTTGCACCCGACTCGCCCCACTGTGTTTTTTCATGTTGACCAACAGTTCTTGCAGCACCCGATACACCGTAATTTTGATGGGAGCCGAAAAGGAATGCCACGGTATCCACTCCACATTCAAGGCCACTACCGTTACTTTTGCCGTGGAGAAACTGGCGAGGAGTTCGAGCAACTCTTCCTTAAACAATTCCCCCGTTTCTATAGCGCCCATTGCCCGGGAGAGCGAACGGGTTTGCTGGTAAATTCCGTCCAATTGATCCAAGACGATTTCTTTGGTGTCCGACTCCGGCGTCTGGTTTTCGACAAAGGATAGGGTGGTGAAAACCTCATTGGCCAACTCGTCATGCAATTGCTTGGAGAGGCGCAACTCGGTAGAATACACCGCTTGTAATTCCTTTTGCCGTGCCCTAACCCGTAAAACATAGGTCGTCCCCAAACTCAGCAGTAAAATGACACCCACCAAGATAAGCAACCCATTAATCTGTTTGCGAAACTGGAAGTTCTCTTGTTTGGCTTTTTTGGAATCGTACAAAATACTGGTGAATTGGGCTTTGGCACGTGCCTTTGAGGACTGCAAACTATCCGACAAATGCAGGTATTGCGCCATATAAGATTGGGCAACCGTAGGGGAAGCCGCGGTGATTGCATAGCGCAACGCTTCCAAACGGTCATCGGGATTATGGCATTGCACGGCAAAACTATAGGCTTTTTGCGCCCAATACAACATACTGTCCTTTTGCTTTTGCTGTTGATAATAAAGCGCATAATGCATGGCACTTGAGGTGAGTCCGGACATATTTTGCAACGAGTCCCGCAATACATAGGCTTGGTCAAAAGCGGCTTTACAGCCTGATTTCTGAAGCGCTAAGACAGCTACGCCCCAATTGTCCAGTATCATCGCTTTGGTTGCGAATAAGGTGTCCAAAGCAGGATGACCTTTCAATCGATTTAAAAGGGAAAAGGCCTTGGTAAATTGTTTGGATTTAAGGAAAACATAGGAAAGATTATTTTCCACTACCAACCGATCCGCCACCTTATGGAGTTGCGGAATACACTGCGAATACACGCGTACGGCTTCTTGATAATTGTGCCGTTCAATATAACTATTCGCCAAAGCAACATGGGCATTCAGCTGGTAGACCGTATCGACGGCGAGCTTTACGGTTTGGGTCAAAATTGAATCCGCTCCATGATAATCCCCCAACTGATTTTGAATCTTGGCCATTTCAATCTGACTATACGCCGTCCAATTGGGTGTGGTATCCGAACAGTACTGTAGGGATTGGTTATAACACTTGAACGCTTTAGTATAGTCAAAATGATTCTTGGCGGTATCCGCGGAATCCAAACATTGATAATAGGCCGTTTGATCGGCTTTATGATGGTTGGTACACCCAATAAGAACACTTAGAATTAGGGCAAATACAAACGGGAAATGAAGGCGCAGTTTCATTTCCCGAATGTAGTAAAAAATATCATGGAAGTTATCCGTCCGAAAAATCAGTCGTAAGTCGATGAAGTCGTAAGTCAATTAGTCGTAAGTCAAAAGTGGGCAGTCATCAGTAATCAGTATACAGTCATCAGTGGGCAGTGAACACTGCAATCTAAACACTGTACACTGTATACTGCATACTTTCTCCCTGTCTTCTCCCAGTCATCTTGCGGTTTACTTCGGTATTCTGCCACAGTTGTGCCACAGTTGTGCCACTAAACCTTATGTAAATGGTAACATGAATTGTTTCAAATTGGGAGGAAGTTCGAAGGAAAACAAAAGGAAGCTGCTGAGAAGCTGAGCTACTGAGCTACTGAGTAATTCCTAACAGGAGTGTACTGGAACACAACCTTAAACCAGAAACTTGAAACCTCTTTGCTTGAAAATTGGGTTGGGATTTCTCCTACCGTCGAAATGACAAGATTGTGTAAAAAATTTTTTTAGCTAGCTAAAAAAACACCCCGTCCTGTTGTCATTTCGACGTAAGGAGAAATCCCATACAGTAGGCAACATACATGAATCAAAAAACAATAGGTCAATTCAACCAACATCCACTGAAAACTGCGACTGCGACTAAAACAAAGTGGTATAAAAAAAACAACCACTTAGTGACATAGTTTTCATAGTTTATACTTTTCAGAATCCATCCTTGTGAAACTTTGTGCCCAACCTTGTGAAACCTTGTGCTCCAATTCCACTTTTAAACCCCATACACTTCTAAACCCAACAATTTCAAACGAAACACCACTTTTCAACGATACAAACTTGAAACCTGAAACTTGAAACTTGAAACTCATCCAAAGACCTAAATCCTTATCTTTACCCAAACAACCAAAATCATGATTACTTTATCTTTTGAACACCACTTCAAAGCCACGCCCGAGCGCGTATGGAATGCCTTATGGGATGATGCTAATTACCAACAATGGATGGAAGCGTTTTCCGTGCAATCACGGGCATTAACCGACTGGCAGTTGGGCAGTAAAGTCTATTTCATCACCACCGAAGGCGACGGGATGGAATCGGAAATTGGGGAAATCATTCCCAACCAACGCATCGCTTTTCACCATTTGCACCAACTCAAAAAAGGTGAAATCGTGACTACGGGTCCGACCTGGAACGGCTACAAAGAAATTTATACGCTTACCGAAACTGAAACGGGAACACAACTTCACATGACCTTGGAAACCCTCGATCATTACGCCGATTACTTTAGAGAAGTCTTCCCCAAAGCCTTCGCTATCGTGCAACATATTGCCGAACAACCGGAAAAGACCTTGACGGTGACCACAGCTATTCCAGCGCCTTTGGAAAAAGTCTGGAACGCCTTTACCCAACCCGAGCATGTCGTCCATTGGAATCAAGCCTCCCCCGACTGGCATTGCCCCAAAGCGGAAGGTGTGTTGGAAGTGGGACAAAAATTCACCTACACCATGGCTGCCAAAGACGGTAGTGTAGCGTTTGACTTGGTAGGCATTTATGACGAAATCGAACCGATGCAGTTCTTGCGCTACCACTTCGAAGACCACCGTCAAATCACGGTCAGTTTTGATGTCATGGGCGATACCGTCTACGTGACCCAAACCTTCCAACCCGAAAACATCCACCCGCACAACCTGCAAAAAATGGGCTGGCAAAGTATATTGGAGGCGTTGAAAGGGTATTTGAGCTCCTGAGCCACTAAGCTGCTGAGCTTGAAACCTATTAATGAGCAAATGTGTCGATATGATACACTATCCCGCTACACTTTTAAACCTTTAAACTTTTAAACCCACAATTAATTTAAAATTTATAATTCATAATTCATAATTTACTAAAGATGCCTACCGTAAACCCCTACCTCATTTTCAACGGCACGTGTGAAGCGGCCTTTTTACATTACCAAAAAGTATTTGGTGGTGAATTCCCTTATATGGGTAAATTTAAAGACATGCCCCCAGCCGAAGGATGCGATCCTCTATCGGAAGAAGAAGGCAACCGTGTCATGCATGTTACCCTCCCTATCAGTGCTGAAACGGTATTAATGGGCAGCGATAGTACGAGTCAGAGCGGACCCGCAAAAATGGGGGATAATGTTCAAATCTCCATCAACACTGAAAGTCAAGAAGAAGCCGATCGCCTATTCACCGGACTCGCAGAAGGCGGTACCGTAATCATGGCCATGACCAAAACCTTCTGGGGCGCTTACTTCGGGATGTGCATCGATGCGTTTGGGGTACATTGGATGGTGAATTTTGATGAGTAATTATTGAGCTGCTAAGAAGCTGAGCATCTGAGATTTTGAGATTCTGAGCCGCTGAGCTTCTGAGATTCTGAGCCGCTGAGCTTCTGAGATTCTGAGCTTCTGAGTATTACCTGACGTGTATGTACTAGAATCCAACCTGATTCCGAAATTTCGAGATAAACCTGAAACCTCTTTGCGTGAAAATTGGGATGGGATTTCTCCTTACGTCGAAATGACAAGATTGTGCATAAAAGTTTTTAGCTAGCTAAAAAAAAATACCCCGCCCTGTTGTCATTTCGACGTAAGGAGAAATCCCATGCAGTAGGTAACATACTTGATTTAAATACAATATTTCAACCCAAACCCACTGAAAACTGCGACTGTGACTAAAACAATGAGGTTAAAATTAAATCAACCACATAGTGACATAGTGTTCATAGTTACAGCTTTATGAAATCCAACCTTGTGAAACGCTGTGCTCAACCTTGTGAAACTTTGTGTTCCTAAATAAGTTATCCGTTGATATCCCTTAAAAACTTAGCGAACTTTGCGAATACTTTGACTCTTTGCGGTTAATCTTACTGAGCTTCTTTGTAATAATAAACATCAGCGCTCACGGCTCCAACTTGAAACCAATCCAACCTCTACCTACGCAACTTGACTACATACTCCATCTCCGGGTCTCTCGCTTTTACGCGGTCTTCGGTGGAAGGGATGATTTCGGTATCGGGGAAAATACCACGTCCCTCTTTGTCCGTTTGCGCGACGGGCTGCACGTGCATGAGTCCGAGGCGCACACTGATTTTAGAATGGGGCAAGCGCACGATGGGCATGATACCGGCCACAGTTCCGTTATAAGCGCCTCCCGTTTCTTCGCCCACAAAATAGGTATTGGGACGTTGTTTTAAGGCCACCGATTCGATACAAGCCGCTGAAAAACTACCACCGTTAATTAATACATACAATTTTTCGGTATAGGCATTGGGTGCAGGATCCACAGGGCGACTTCCTACCAATTTGTATTGGTAGCCACCTTCGGGGCGCTTGGTGGTTCGGAAATAACTAAACGTCATGTAAACGGGATACCCAATAAAGAAAAAAGGATACCCTATTGGGGAAATATTATCCAAAACACCAATCTTCCATAAACTGGTTTTGGACGTCACTTCCGAGGGTTGCAACATCGTAAAGGGTTGGTCGGTAAAATGACGGTATAAATTCACGGCATCGGCGACACGACCTCCCGGATTGTCTCGTAAGTCAAGCACAAGTGTTTTTAATCCCATGTGTTGAATCGAGTCAAAGAGTAGCGTATACGCTTTGCGGTATTTGCTGGAAGAAAAGTTTTTGACGCGAAGCACATACAAAGTAGAATCCAACTCGGAGCGTTTCAAACTCACCGCACACTCCTTGGTCGTGGGGTCATAGCCAAAAATACGCTTCTCTTTACGGGTAAGTTCGCGTTCTTTCTTCACCTTGGCAACGGCTTCCGTCTTGGGTTTCACGGTATCCTTCACCTCACCTTTTACTATTTTTGGTGGCGTTACTTTCTTCTCTTTGATTTTGCGTTTAATCCATTCGGTATAGGTAGAATCTTTTTGTTTAAACACATATAGCAAACTGTCTTGCACGCCCAATTCACCTGTAAAATAAGCAGGCAATCTTCTGCCAAACCCTTTACGGATATAGGTTTCATTAAACCCATCAGAGGTTAACACCGGTCGGTATTGCGCATACAATTGCTGGGGTGTAATCCCATTGATCGAAACAATCTCCGCACCGGGTTTGAGGTATTTTCGATCCGACTTGTTTTTCAATACAATCATTTTTTGGTCCAACCATTCCGATGTGAATTGCGAGAGCGGTCCCTCGCCCATTTGCTTTAAATGTTTACGTTGGGCTTTGGTCAACAAAGGTTGGGGCAAACCCGTACTCATGTGCCCTTGACGCACCGAGGCAATCACAGGTGCGATGACAAAATAAAACTCCTTGGTTGTCATGGGTCGGTTGACTACTTGCCGAATACTATCAAATTTAGCCTTGAGCTGTGCTTTCGAAAGATAGCCATCCAAATGCGGATACAACCGATTCAATTTGTGCTGTATGTAATCGATATCCTTGTGTAATTTAACTACTGGAATAGGCGCAGCCAGTTGGGTATTGTATTTTTCAACCGAAGTACAAGCGGTAATGAAAACAAGACTGATGAGGAATAGGAATCGGAGTGTACGGGTCATTGTGTTTTTAAGTTTTGGCAATGATACGCATTTCACTGCAATGGTTCAAAACGATTTAACAAACTCTTGCGCGTTTGGAAAAATGACTACTTTTATCCCATGCAATTCAACCGCTCCGCATTTCTCATTTTTATTTTGTTGTTTCTCACGGAAACCGCTATTGCACTGTGGGTGCGAGATGCTTTCATTCGTCCCTATTTAGGCGATGTCTTGGTAATCCTATTGATTTATTATTTTGTCAAAAGTTTTTTGCCCTTGCCTACAGCTGTAGTGGCTACCGCTACCCTACTTTTTGCTTTTCTCATTGAATATTTGCAGTACATCAATTGCATTTCTCTTTTAGGCTTAGAAAAAAATAAAATCGCACACACGGTTTTGGGAGCTTCGTTTGCTTGGGAAGACATCGGTTGTTATGTCGCCGGATTCCTTTTGATTTTCCCCATTGAAAACTACAGAAATAAAAAAAGCCACTCCGTATGAAGTGGCTTTTTTAGTACTATAGTCTGCTGCTTATATTCCAGCAACAGTTTTTAATTCGTTGACAAAACGCACAGCCAAGGCATCGGCTTCCGCTTGTGAAGGTGCTTCGGTATAAATACGAATGATCGGCTCGGTATTGGATTTACGCAAATGCACCCATTCGGTGGGGAAATCAATCTTCACCCCATCAATCGTCGATATGTTCTCAGCGGCGTATTGTTTAGCAATCGTGGCCATCACACCATCCACATCGATTTGAGGTGTCAATTCGATTTTATTCTTACTCATAAAATACTGCGGATAACTCGCTCGCAATTCGGCAACCGTACAATCCATCCCTGCCAAATGCGTCAGAAATAAGGCCACGCCTACAAGTGAATCGCGTCCGTAGTGCAATTCGGGATAAATGATACCGCCGTTTCCTTCACCACCGATGATAGCGTTGGTTGCTTTCATCTTCTCTACCACATTCACTTCTCCTACCGCACTGGCTTCATACGATCCGTTGTGTTTTACGGTAATGTCGCGCAAAGCACGTGACGAACTCATATTGGACACCGTATTGCCAGGGGTTTTACTCAATACATAATCAGCTACGGCTACTAAAGTATATTCTTCACCAAACATTTCACCGTCATTGGAAATAAAGGCCAAACGGTCAACATCCGGGTCAACTACGATTCCAAAATCGGCTTGTTCTTCTACAACCAACTTACAAATGTCGCCCAAATGTTCTTTCAACGGTTCGGGATTGTGCGGGAAATGGCCATCGGGGGTACAGTATAATTTGACGACCTCAACACCCATTTGTTCCAACAACTTCGGAATGATAATACCGCCCGAAGAATTCACACCATCCACCACTACTTTGAATTTGCGCTGGGCCACGGCATCCGCATCCACCAAAGGCAATTCCAATACTTCATCAATATGAATATCCATATAGGCATCATTCACGGTGATTTCGCCCAAATCATCCACTTCTGAAAAATCAAAGGCTTCGGCTTCAGCAATTTCTAAGATTTTGGCACCATCAGCACCGCTTAAAAATTCGCCTTTGGCATTCAATAACTTCAACGCATTCCATTGTTTAGGATTGTGTGAAGCCGTCAAAATGATACCGCCATCGGCTTGCTCAAGGGGAACAGCCACTTCCACAGTAGGTGTTGTCGAGAGTCCGAGATCGATCACATCAATCCCCAAACCAATTAGGGTATTCACGACTAAGTTGTGAATCATCGGACCCGAGATTCGAGCATCGCGACCGATCACTACTTTGAGTTTATCTTTTTGAATTTGTTGTTTGAGAAAAGTTCCGTAGGCAGAAGCAAACTTTACGGCATCGACTGGCGTGAGATTGTCACCCACTTTTCCGCCAATGGTTCCACGGATTCCGGAGATGGATTTAATTAGGGTCATGTGTTATTGCATTTACATTCGTAAGTGACAAAGATAGCGGTTCTCAAAAAAAAGGAGGATGCTGTTAAAAAAAAATTAAAAAAGTTAAAACCATACCTTTTTTTGTCTCGTATATGTTAAAAATCACCGTAAGAAAAATTACAGACTTTTTGTTAAAAAATAGAAAATACCTTACAAGGTTTTGAAAAATTAGCAGTTAATCGATAAAATATGCAAGAATTTAAAAATTGCTATCTTAATTTTAACACATCAACCAAAACTAAAAAACAAGAATTATGACCTAAAATTACGCTACCTCCGCCCCCCCTTAAAATCAAACTCCAAATCTTTAACCTACGACATGAATACAATTACACAAGGAATCCTTGCGGATTTTTCTGCGGTGTTTTCGGCACCACTATCTTTATCAACTCGCGGATCGGGATCGCTAACCAACTTAGTTGGAGCGCATGATATTTATTTATTCTTAAAATTTTTCTTTCTCCCAGTGATTTTACTTTTTACCTCAACTCTATTATTAGTTATCGTCTACCGAAGATTTTCGTTGGATCGTATCGACCGTAGAAAGGGTGAATTGGAAGATGCGATAGATGCTTTCCTAACTACAATGGTTTTTTCTGATTATTCTGAAGCAGAAATGCGCATTGAAATTGAAAAGTTCCAATCCACAGTAGTCAAAGGCAACGACAGTATTCTATTATTTGTATTAAAAAAACTAGTGCACATCAAGCAAAACATCCAGTATTTGGACACGGATAAAATCATTTTCATGTTCAAGACGTTCCGATTTGATGTCTATACGGATCAATTAATTAAAGGGTCGAATGTTGAAAATAAATCAGAAGGATTTAGCTTCTATCAAATTTTAGATTATAAAGAAAAATGTGAACTAATTCGTCCCTATCTGCACTCACCCAATCCGAAATTACGCGCTAATGCATTATTGGCCATGATTTCGTTATCGGATGAAAACTTTGACATGTTGGATGAATACTGCTACTCGATTTCAAGAGCGGACGAATTAAAGATTTTGGATATTATATACCAAAAAGGATACGAATTACCCACCAACATTCACCGCTGGTTGCGCAGTTCCAACGACTCGATTGTGTTGATAGCGATCAAAATGTTGGTGCGCTACAATACCCATCCATCGTATGACCAACTCCGAAAATTATTTACCCACCGCAATCCTACCGTTCAAAAAGAAATCATCAACGCCGTGCGCAAATTACGTATTGTAGAAGCAAACGACTTGTTGATGGAATGTTACCAAACAGAGACCAACCTTCGCATTAAAATTGCCTTAGTGAAAGCCTTGCAAAATACGGCCAACACAACCAACTTGAGTTTTGCGCTTAAAATTCTACAGTTGGAAACTGAGGTAGATTTGAAATTTGAATGGGTGAATTGCTTGTGTAAAATGGACCGCAATTTTATGAATTATATCCGTGTAGAGGATGACCAGGAAAAACGCTTAATCCAACAAATGGTCTTGCATCACACGAACCCCTATATCAATTAAGAATTTAGATTTTAAATTTTAGAATTTAGATTTTAGAATTTAGATTTTAGAATTAAGTAACAAACTCACAAAAACCAAACCATTGAAAACGCTTGAAAATATTGTACAAGGCATGGAAGGCTTCTTCGGGGTTTACTCGATCTTCTATATCCTTATTTATCTCGCCCTGGGCATTATTTCCTTTGTTGAAATTCGGAAATACTATGCGGCCAGTAAGTTTTTAAATAAAGATATCGTAATCAAATCGAACAATACAGCCGGAGTCTCCATCATTGCCCCCGCTTTTAACGAAGGAAAGACGATTGTCTCCAACGTGAAATCGCTCTTATCGCAAGAGTATCCCAAATTTGAAGTTGTTATTGTTAACGACGGCAGTTCGGACGATACCCTTGAAAAATTAATTGCTGAATTTGAATTGGTAAAAGTAGATTTCTTTTACCAAGAACGCATCAAAGCGGCCGTTGTTCGCGGTCATTACAAGTCGACCAATCCGATTTACAATAAGCTATTGGTGGTCGATAAAGTAAATGTCAAAAGCAAAGCCGATGCGGTCAATGTAGGCGTCAATTCAGCCAAACATTCCCTTTTTGTTTGTACCGACGTAGACTGTATTTTACGAAAAGATGCCTTAGCGATGTTGGTAAAACCATTCATTGAAAGTGAAACCAAAGTATTGGCGAGTGGAGCTGCCATTCGTATCTCCAATTCCTGTGAGTTTAAAGAAGGAATGCTGTACAAATCGCATTATCCCAAAAACTTCTTTGCCCGTTTTCAAGAATTGGAATACATCCGATCATTCCTATACGGACGCATGGCATGGAGTCGTTTGAATGGCTTACTCTTGGTTTCGGGAGCATTGGGCATGTTTGACAAAAACACCGTGATTGAAGTGGGCGGTTACCGCGAAGATTCTTTGGGAGAAGACATGGAATTGGTAACGCGTATGCGGGAACACATGCATGAGAAAAAAGAAAAATTCAAAATCATCTATATCCCTGAATCCTTGTGTTGGACAGAAGGTCCGTCCGACAAAACAATCTTTCTGCGTCAACGTGTTCGCTGGGCACGGGGATTAGCGCAAAATTTATGGATGCACCGCAAAATGTTGTTCCGACCCAAATACGGTACCACAGGGATGATGGCCCTTCCCTATTTCGTTTTGTGTGAATTCTTAGTACCGATTCTCGAATTAGTTGGGATTGTCTTTGTATTGTTGGATTTATTCTTTTTTGGTTTGAATACCCAATTCCTGTTAATCGTAACCTCATCGGTGTACCTGTTTTACACCTTTGTCACCTTGATTTCCATTTATTTAGACCAACTCACCTATAAACAATATTCCAGTATCAAGGATATTTTCACTTTGTTGTTGATGGTATTTTTCGAACCCTTCTTATACCATCCGATCACAACGTATGCCTCATTAAAAGGTTATTATTTCTTTTTAATGAAAAAAGAGAAAAAATGGGGTGAAATGACCCGAACTGGATTTAACGAAAGTATTGCCCGATGAAAAAATATATCACACTCGTATTCATAAGCTGCGCTATTGGCGTTGCTGCCCAAAAGAAAATCAATGTTGATAGTCTGTTGACCGCAACCAACCAAACCATCAACGTAGAAAAAAACTATACGAAAGCCCTTGAAATGGCCCGTTTAGGAAAAAAATTGTCGCCCAACTATTTGGACTACCACATTGCCTTGGGTCGTATTCACCGTTTTTTAAACCAAAAAGACAGTGCCGCCTATTATTTCAACTATGTGGCTGAGAAAAATCCGCGCTACAAAGAAGCGTTTTTATACAAAACCCAATTGTGTTTGGAGCAAAAAGATACGGCTTGTGCGGGTGCGACAATTCGTAAAGGTTTGCAACTGCATCCAAAGGATAAAGAATTGGAAAAATTGAATGTGCGCTACCTCGAATTACAAGGTGATGATGCCAAAACCTTAGCGTATCTAGAACAATTGAGTAAGCAATACCCTGATGACGAACGACTAAAATCACAAGTTTTAGCTTTTAAATTAGTATCCAAGTCGGATCGCCTCAGTGTGGCTTACAATTACACTGGGTTCAATCGTGCGGGTGTCGGACCCTGGAATTACAGCAGTGTAAGTTATATCCGTCAACGCCCAGGCTTCAGTTTGATTGGCCGCTACAGTTATGCCAACCGTGTTTCGTATGGTCAGACCAAAAGTTCGGGATCGCTATATGAACTCGATGCCTATGTGCGAATGTTACCCTTTAGTTATTCCTATTTCAATGTGGGGACTGGAAATGAAAACTTTTTTCCGAAACTCCGTTTGAGTTATTCCGGATACATCAACTGGAAAGGTGGCTGGGAAAGCGAACTTGGGATGCGCTACAATAAGTCGACCAACAACGAAAGTTACTCGGGCATACTCGGAATGAGCAAATACATTGGCAACGGATTCTTGAACCTTCGCACCTTTTTTCGATGGAATCAAAAACCGTATCCCTCATTTAACCTGAGTTACCGCTATTATGGCGACAACCGTTTTAATTTTTGGGGTGCCAACCTCGGCTACGGAACATCCCCTGATGAACGAGAAGTATTGCCTCAATTTGCACAACGGGCAACGCTAAAATCGTACAAAGCGGGCTTATCGTACAGCAAAGTATTCTTCAAACAATGGATTGTAAGTGCCAATACGTCATTCAACCGACAAGAATATTTTAAAAACAAATTTCAAAACGAATACAACCTATCGGTACAAGTTCAGTACCAACTCTAATACAATCATTCACACTCACTCACAAAAAACTAACATTATGAAAAAAGTATTGATCATTGAAGACGACAAAATTATCAAAGGAATCATTGAATTCATTTTGAAAAAAGAAGGATTTGTCACCGAATTTGCATTTGATGGCTTAACTGGAATTGAAAAGTTATCCACTTTTGCCCCCGATATTGTGATCACAGATGTAATGTTACCCTACAAATCGGGTATCGAAATCATACAAGCTTCAAAGCAATTAAACCCGGATGTTCCGGTAATTGTAATTTCCGCATTAGGGAAAGAGGACTCAACCGTACAAGATGCCTTTAAACACGGCGCAAACGACATTTTGGCCAAACCGTTTAATCCGGGCGAACTGACACAGAAGTTAAAAACCATTTTACAATTGGCATAATCATGGACAATTTCCTCACCAAAATCACGGTCAGCAACACACTCACCTTTCTATACACGGGTTTGTGTTTGGTTTTCCCAATGGGATTGTTGAGCTTAACGGTTGGGCCAAACCGCTGGGTAGCCCAATTGGCAGCACTATACAAATGGTCGGATGAGACCCAAAGTACGTTACAAAAGGTAGCCATAGTCTTCTTCTTGGTTGTTGTTTTGTGGGCTACTATAAAAGTTACCCAATATTTGGATAATAAATTCAATTACAACCGAAAACAAAAACGCATTGTTTGGGGATTGCTTAGTATTGGATTACTTTGTTCGGTTTACATATTTAGTTTTCAGCCCGAAGTATTGACGGCAATCAATGTGAACAACTCCGTAGATCGCAGTGAAACGGCAGAATACCATTTTGGTCCCTATCCTGATGAAGCGAAATTGGCCCAACTCAAAGCAGAAAAGTACGATGGCGTAATATCTTTATTACATCCTATGGTTGTGCCCGCCGAACCTATTTTAATGGATAAAGAAAAAATCAACGCAGAAAAATCTGGAATAAAATTGATTTCTGTGCCGATGTTGCCTTGGATATCCAAAAACGATTCGTCGGTGGTTGCCATTCGCAAAATGGCACGCGAACTGAAAGGCAAATACTATGTACATTGTTATCTGGGTAAAGACCGCGCCAATGTATTCAAAAACCTTATTCGCAAAGAAACTGGGCATACGGTAAAAGGTGTAGCCAATTCAGAACGCCGCATTGACTTGAAAAAACAATTTGAACGCGGCCCCATTTTTACCTTGGAAAATGAGGTCTATCTAACGCCTTGCCCAACCGATGAAGAAATGCTTGCGTATATACTTAATGGAAAAATCAACAGTGTGGTTTCGCTGCTCAATCCCGAAGAAGAAGGTGATGCCAAAATATTAGAAACCGAACAAACATTAATGACAAGATACAATCAGTTTTATGCTAATCATCCAGTAACTAAAAAAATGACGGATGCGGAGATATTAGAAAAAATAAAAGTGATTAAAACTTACCGTAAACCCATAGTGATTCACGCCTTTTTCTCAGACAATTCAACAGCCAAGCGCTTTAAAGAATTGTACAGTAAAGATAGGACTCCCTAAATACAATATTAAAGATAGGTTTTTGTGAGGACCGAACACTGCCAACTACTTTTAAGCGTAGTAGTGGGTAGCTGTTCGGTTTTTTTATGGGTTAAAATCACCATTTTAACCGATGAAAAACACGAAAAATTGCTCTTTTTTCATTCATCGAGTTTTTTATCCGTATACCGATTTTATGCGGTTAACCCATTTTAGCCTTGTATTTTTGATTTCGAATTAAGGACATCAATCCTTTTACTTAACTAGTGAAAAAGGAGTCCGCTAGATGTGAAATCTCAAAAACAAACTATAATTACTTTCGAAAGCCAATTTCTTTACAGAAATTGGCTTTTTTCTTATAAAAACCACTGATTATAAGCCATCTAACTTATTTTAATTTATCGGTCAACAACCTATTTTACCGCCCATTTACATTGAATTTCACAAAATGAAACGTTAATCGAGTTTTTAGTGCACAGAGCGATTTTATTTGAATAACAAGCTGATGCCTAATAATTTTGTACTTGTTAATCCCCAATTTATAACCACAACTTCGGTTGGCTTACACTAAATTCTATGAAGAAAGTATTAATTATCGAGGACGATAAAATGATCAAAACGATTTTACAGTTTTTGTTAAATCGCGAAGGCTATCAAACTGATTTCGCTATTGAAGGTAAAGAAGGTATGGAAAAATTACGTTCCTTCAATCCTGATGCTGTGATTACCGATGTGATGTTACCGTATCGTTCCGGAATTGAGATTGTTTCTTTGAGCAAAAAATTGAATCCTAACCGACCTGTTTTTGTGGTATCAGCCTTAGGAAATGAGTCAGTTACTGTGGAGCAAGCGATTGAACAAGGAGCCGATGAAGTACTTTCAAAACCATTTAATCCAGAAGATGTTTTAGACAAACTTCGTTCAGCATTTTTATTAGAAGCCGTTTAATATGCAAACACCAATGATTAGCATTAATCGAAGTAACTACCAGACCTATTTATTTGTAGGCTTGTGTTGGTTGTTTCCCATTACCATTATCTCGTTAACCAATGGCCCTGTTCAGTGGCTCAATCAATGGGCTACACAACATCATTGGAGTGCCAATTACCGTTTTATCGGACTTATAATTCTGACTTTAACTATTGCCCTTTCCATTGTTTTTTTAACCAAGTATACGACCCGTCTGTTATTCCAAACCCAAGAAAATAGTTTGCCCATACACAAAGGAATATGGATTTTCCTGACCTTAAGTTGTATTGCATCACTAAGCTGGTTAATTTTTAAGCCTGAATTGTTTAACGCCATTAGTCAGTCACTCGCCTACATTCCACTTCACTAAAATGGTGTTGTTGAAAACCTGTTCGTAAGATTTTACGTAAATTCACAAGAATACCCCTTTTAAATTCGTTTTACAAAGTAGTTATATCGAGTTTTTTACCCGTATACCGATTTATTTTTTCAAATTGAAATGAACCCGTTTACTTTGCATTTCGCAAATTATAAAAGGTAAATACAGTACTAATGATCGCATTTAATTTCTTTGCGCTATTGCAACAAATAACCGCCACTTCCTTAGGAAGCGTGGTGTTGCCTGTGGTGGCCGGAATTACGGTGGTCTATATCGTTTACACGCTTTTCCAAAAGTCACAACAACCCAAAATTGTACTTGATACGCCTGATGAAGAAGAAGTGATCAATTCGTTTCTTTCCTCTTTTTTCTCCGGGGAATGGGATGCCATTGAAACCCGAATTGAATTGGAGTATTTTAAAAATAAAGTGCTTCAAAACAATATGCCGCGTTTGCGTGAATTCACCGCAAAAATTCTTTCTTCTGCTTCGCCGTATGCCTTGTCAAACAATCGAGAAAAGTTAGAAATTCTATTGCAAGAATTAGAAATCAATGCCTTTGTAAATCGTGAAATCGCTACGGGGAATTCCGAGCAACAACGACAAGCCATTCAATGGGCAATTCGTGCTAACAACCGTTCAGCGCTTCCTTTCATTGAAAAAGCGGCACAACTTCAAATGGGTGATGCTCGCTTAGAATCGCTAAGTGCTTTAATTCAATTAAATGAGTTCCAACCCTCAGCGATTAAAAATTTACCTTTTCAACTGAACGATACCGAATTACACCATTTAGTTGGTTTGTATGCGGATAAAGTTAATTTACTTCACGAACAATTAAATACGTGGTTAATTGCTTCCCAACCGCAATTGGTGAAATTTTGCTTGTTATTAGCCAAAGAATACCAATTAACCGTGGACTCGCGTACATTGCAATTTTTAAGCTTTCACCAAGACAAAAAATTAGGGGCACTTGCCATGGAAATTTTAGACGGGTACTTGCACCAAAACAAAGCCACTGAGTCCTTACAAAATTTCCGTAAAACCACTATTTTACAACATAAAAAAGAAGAAACGACTCCCAATTCCAATTCGAATTTGGCGATAGGATAATCGTTTTTTCTCCCTTTCCTTAACATAGGATTGGGATAACCTTTTCAAAAAGTTGCTATCTTTACCCAAGAACCGCAACCTTTTTTATGAATTTCCTAGCACATATTTACCTTTCGGGCGACCAAGAATTGCTAAAAATTGGCAATTTTATGGCCGATAGTGTGCGAGGATCGCAATACAAAAGTTATCCCGAAGCGATTCAAAAAGGCATATTACTCCACCGCTTCATTGATAGTTTCACCGATGCCCATCCCATTTACCGCCAAAGCAAACACCGCTTGCACGAAAAATACGGCCACTATTCGGGCGTCATCATGGATATTTTTTACGATCATTTTCTGGCTAAAAATTGGAGCAAATACCACGCAACTCCCTTAGAAAGCTATGCGGAAGAATTCTATATCCTTCTCAAAGAAAAACACAGTTGGCTCACTGAACGGGCCCAACACATGGTTCCCTTCATGATTGCCCGCAATTGGCTGGTGAGTTATGCCAGTCTTGACGGTTTAGAAAAGATTCTATTTCAAATGGACCGCCGAACCCAACAACGGGTGAGCATGCACGAAGCGATGGTCGAACTCCAAACCTATTACTCCGAATTTGAAAATGAGTTTTTCGAGTTTTTTAAGGAATTAGAGGAGGGCTGTCAGCAAAAATTAATCGAACTCAATACCCATTCCTAAATGACCGCAATCGAAGAATTACAGGAACTTTTTAGACAACACCGCAAACCCGAACAAGTGGAAGCCATGGAAAATTATATGAAAAATAATTTCCAGTTTTTAGGGTTAAAAACCGACAGTCGGCGCGGACTTTTTACCGAATGGTATAAAAAACATGAACCGGAAATAAAATTGGATTTTAGATCAATAGCCCAACTGCTTTTCGAAATGCCTTACCGGGAATTCCACTATTGCGGCATGGAAGTATTGATCAAAGCCATCAAAAAAAAATACCGAAAAGAAGATATCCATCTTATCGAATTTTTCTTAATCAATCAATCCTGGTGGGATACTGTTGACGTTGTAGCCAAATACCTTTTAGGTGGCTATTTACAAGCCTTTCCCGAGGAAATTCCGACAGTAATCGAACGCTTTTCTGCGTCGGATAATTTATGGCTTAACCGCAGCGCCATTATTTTTCAATTGAGTTACAAAGTCAACACCGATTTTGATTTACTCAAAGCCGAATGTTACAAACACAAAGATTCCAAAGAATTTTTTATCCAAAAAGCCATCGGGTGGGCACTCCGCGATTACAGTCGGTTTAATCCCGAAGGGGTGCGAACCTTTGTAGAAAATACCGATTTAAAACCCTTGAGCAAACGGGAAGCCTTACGTAACTTACCGTAATTCCATATTGCCCAAACGGTATTGATAGGTTTGTTGTTCATGCGACCCAAACTGTTGGGGTTGCAATTGGAAAAAAACAATTTGAGCAACCGTATAATCCCGTGTCGCTTCATTTTGAATACAACGAACAGTGTAACCATTTTTCCAACTTTGGTAGGTCACCGTATTGTAGTTCACCCGTTCGGAAACCGTGAGTTGCAAAGGTGCCGTTTGTGCCAATTTTTGAAGTAAGGTTTTTATGGGAATCAAAGTAGGCGTAGTTGAAGTAACATCAACCACAAGTGTGGAATCACTCACAAACAAAGCCAAACAAGCGATTTCCATTTCGTTGCGAAGGGACGCTTCTAGCGAGGTTTGAGACAATTGCTGCAAGTAAAAAAACAACTCCTGAATTTTAAGATCCGAATTTTCTTGATAGGCGGCAAAAACAGGCGCTGTAAAAACCTGCTGTAAACTTTTTTGTCCACTGGTTTTCACAGACTCCGTAGCCGCTTGACTCCACAAGGAGCCCCCGCTCAAAATCATCCCTAAAAGAAGTAGCCTATACATGCTTATTCTTGTTTAATTCGTAGTTTTCGGATCGTACCATCCGGTTCATTTTCCAAGGCAACAATTTCCCAGCGTTTGAGTACGGGTGTCGGAATGGTGAGTTTGCGCACAAATTCTGTTTTGTTATAATACTCCGTTCCCAATCCGCCTTTCAACATCACCAACACCTCCAAATCGGGAGATAAAATCTTTTGCAATTGCTGCTTTCGCTTTTGCCAATCTTGAATATCCGCCTTCAAAAAAGCTTTCACCATCATCGCATAATCATCGGGTTGCAATTGTACCACGGGCGTATTTTGTTTAGCATCCGATGGCGGTAATTGCACGACAGTATCTTTATAAAACGGACTCTTCACCAACACTTTCACGGGTTGGGTTGCGATTTTCTTTTGCAATTCCTCCTTCGTCATCGGTTGTTGTTGGGCCGAATCGGTTACTTCATACACCTGAACTTCGGCACTATCAATGGGTTCATTCGTATATTGATTTTGCAAACGAACAGGGACTTCTTTCGGTGCAGCTTCTCCAAATCGATTAAACAGTACCACGCCCATCACCACGAGTACTAAGACCCCAAGTGGTAACTTCCAACTGCGCTGGTAGGCTTTTTTTGTGGAATCTATTTCCGTTGAATTTTCTGTTTCCGTTGGAGGAACAAAACAAAAGGCATCCCAACTCGCTACTCCCACAAAACGGCACAATACATTAAGCATCGACTTGCGCGGCAACTTGTCATTGGATTCGGGTTTCAAATGGGTGTAAATCCATTTTTCACTCACCGTTTCTTTACATTCCGATTCCAATAACGCAATCAAATTCAGTATATCTTGAGAGGAAAACGTTTTCCATGTCCCCTGAAAATACGGATAATGCTCACGGTAGCGCTCGAGCACTCGTGTTTTCAATTCCTGAAAAGCTTGCATTTCGTTCATTCCGACGTTCAAAATTAAGGAGCGATGGGTCAAATTTCGCAGAAAATCCACTGCAAATTCACTGTAAAAATAACCAAATTACTTTACAGTAAAGAGAAAGTTGATTTGCCAAAGGTTAGAAACACCCATGTCTAATTTTGGTTCATCAAATTTTAAAATTTAATATCCTATGAACACAAAAGTAATTTTAGCCGCTGCATTAGGCACAACATTTATGCTTTCGGCACAACATTCAGGAAATGCCAACTATAACGAAACTTCGGGCAATGCCAACTACCACAACAACAATTACACCGTGAATCGGGTGAACACACTTCAAACCACTTCGAGTAGTGAAAACGAAATGGTAATTGTCATCAAAGGCATTTACAATGAAAAAGCCACAACACAAGTTGCCACCTTCAGCGTATTACAACTGGGAAAATCAGCCGAAGAAGCCACCAACCTCATGGACGAACGCATCAACAATGTGATCAAAGAATTAGACGCCTACAGCAAAGACATAGTGGTGATGACCGACATGATTTCATTTGTCCCTACTTATGAATATGCCGTAGAAAAGAAAATCTTTAATCCAAAAACCTACAATGAAAAACCGGCCGGATTTGAATTAAAAAAGAACCTCATCATCCGTTTTCGAACCAGTCGCGACATGGATAAAATTATGTCCATTTGTGGAAAAAATGAAATCTATGACTTGGCCAAAGTGGATTATGTGACGGTTAATTTTGACCAAATTCGAACCCAAATGCAGCGCAAAGCCTTGGAACAATTCAAAGAAATGACCGCGAATTATTCCTCCCTCATGAATATGGACCTCACCAAAAAAGAGAAAACCATTCAAGAAGGATTCAACGTGACCTACCCCATGGAAAGTTACCGCAATTACTCGGCCTATTCACAAGCTTCCTCCAACTTTGACCCGAAGAGTCAGGTGAACGACATCAAGAAAAACACCACCGAATATTACAATCCGGCCTTGATGAAAGACCACAATTTTGTGATCAATGGCGACGTGGCAGAACCTTCGATTCAAGCGTTTTACGACTTAACCATTCGCATTAAATTAAAAGAAGACCAATTGCCGAAAAATACCATTATTCGCAACAACCGCTATTATATCGTGACCCCTGCGGGTGACATTAAATTGTTGAATTTATAATGAAAAGCATGAAAAAACAGGCATTATTAATGTTGCTTTTCCTATGCTCACTAGGTTATGGACAAGCCTCGGGTTCGAATGAATTGAAACTCACTCTCCAATTCGATTGGAAATTTCCGGTCGAAAAAATAAAAATCTATTCCTTTGAAAAAAAAGGAAATTATCTTGAAAAAATTAATTGTACAACCGATCATTCCACCAACTCAATCACCATACGTGGAAGTATTCATTACATCACAGGGGTAAATTTTCCCACACTCGTTTGCTGTTACGAGGACTTTGTGTACATCGACAACAGCCCAATTGAAAAAAACAAGTTGTTTTACTTTATCACTAACGGACTTCAATCGGTTGCAACAGACAAACCCTTTGTATTTACGGAGGATGTGGGGGTTATCGAAATTAAAAGAATACAAAAAGAAGGAAGCTATGATATAGTCATTAACACTTATCCTGAGTTAATTTTTACGCCAATGAACCGAATTCCTTTTACCAATACCACACTTCGATTGAAATAAAAAGAAACAAAGGGAGCTACGGTTCCCTTTTTGTTCCCAAAGAAAAAGAGTACCTTTGCCATTCAATTGTAAGGTATGGGCAACCGGAAAACGGCAACAGTTTTAGTGGGCTTACGCAAAGGTATGCGACGCTTGGAGACCGTGTTCTTCATGGCGAAAGCCGTCCTTTCGGAACGTAATTTCATCTACCTTTCCAGTGTAGCCGTAGCGGTTTCCTGTGCTTTGGCAGTAATCATCCTGAAAAACTTCGCCCACAACGTTTTTCTCTTTGCCAATTACGTTAACCAATACCTCAAATTGCCGTATGCCAACAGTATTTTCCCAATCATCGGAATCCTACTCACGGTCATCGTCATTCGTAAATTCTTAGACGGATCCATCGAAAAAGGAAGTTCGCGCATCCTTTATGCAGTTGCTAAAAAAGGTGGGATTATGCCCCGCAAACAAATGTATGCGCAAATCGTTACGAGTTCGCTCACCGTCGGACTCGGGGGCTCTGCGGGGTTGGAGAGTCCGATTACCATCACCGGAGCTGCTTTTGGTTCAAATTACGCCCAAAAATACCGCTTGTCCCAAAAAGACCGTATTTTATTGTTGGCTTGTGGTGTTGCGGCCGGAATTGGCGCTGCCTTCAACGCACCCATTGCCGGCGTTTTGTTTGCCATAGAAGTGGTGTTGACCGATGTGAGTATTTCGGCCTTTATCCCAATTATGATCTCTGCAGCCACGGGCGCTTTGGTGTCGAATATTTTGTTGAGTCAGGACATCTTACTGAGTTTTAAAGACATCAAACCGTTTGACTACCATAATATACCGTATTACATTCTTTTGGGGTTGGCCTCAGGATTGGTATCGGTGTATCACGCGCGGAACTTTAGACGGGTCGAACATTTTTTCAACCGTTACAGACTCAATTCATACCGCCGTGCTTTTATCGGCGCACTACTCTTAGCCCTACTCATCTTTTTCTTTCCCACTTTATTTGGAGAAGGATACGAAAGCATCAAAACCCTATCAACCGCACATCCTGAAAGTTTGTTGGATAACACCTTACTCGAACCTTTCAAATCCAAAGAATGGGTATTGATCGGGTTTGTGGGTATCATCGTTTTTCTAAAGTCGTTGGCAACCGGTCTCACCTTAGGCTCTGGAGGAAATGGCGGTAACTTCGCCCCTTCCCTGTTTGTGGGATCCTATTTGGGATTTGTGGTTGTTAAAATCATGGACCTCACGGGTATCAATTCCCATTTGCCTGTGGCCAACTTCACCATGGTGGGTATGGCGGGTATTTTAAGTGGCTTGTTTCATGCGCCGCTTACCTCGATTTTCTTGATTGGAGAAATCACAGGCGGTTACGACTTGATGGTCCCGTTGATGATGGTTTCCTCCATCAGTTTTGCCGTTTCCCGAAAATTTGAAAAACATTCCATGGACGTGAAAGCCTTAGCCGACAAAGGCGAAGTGTTTACTGGTGATAAAGATAAAAATGTCTTGTTGAGCATCGACTTTTTATCCCATGTACAACTAGAATCCAAAACCTTCCAACTGACCGATACGGTGGAGGATGTTATTCAAGCTCTACAATCTACCCAACAACCCCTGTTCCCGGTGTTGGACGACAAAAACAAAGTCATCGGCGTTTTGGATATCAACTACTTAAAATCCTTTATTTTCAATGCCTACCGCGTGAAATTTGGCTCCATCGAAGAATGGATGCAACCCTTAGAAACGGTATTGAATCACGACGACGGCATGGAATTGATTATGGATAAATTTGATGCCGCGCAACAAAACACCCTTATCGTTCTTAAATCCGGAAAATACTACGGTATCGTAAACAAATGCGATTTGCTGGAAACCTACCGACTGACGTTGAAGGGAATGGTGATAGAGTAATTAGGAGTTATGAATTATGAATTAGGGATTAGGGGTGCGTAAAACAAAATCGTTTTCGACTTTTACACTCGCTACACACATACACCCTTTACACTCTTTACACTTTTACATTCTTCACACTCACCCCCTTTTTCCAAAAAATTCGTATATTCACCAAAATTATTCGCCTATGTTACGCCTTATTTACACACTTACCTTGGTGTTATTGACAACTATTGCGGCCTTTGCGCAAGATGAAAAAAGTAAAGAAGTTAAGCTTTCCGACTTAAATATCGACTTCAAAAAAAGTACGGGGGATGGAATTTGCAAATGTATTGACAGTATTCAAACAGGGAGTAAATCCAGGGACAGTATTAACGCTGAAATCAAAGCCTGTATTGACGATAAGGTAATGGCTTATCAAATGATCGTCAAACTATCGGATGCCCAAAAACAAGCGGAAAAGTCGGGTGAGAAATCAACGAATGTTGAGATTAACACCAATACCAATTCGGAGACTTACAAGAAATATTATTATGAATTACAAGAGTATTTAATGGACAATTGTCCCGCATTAAAAACCAAATTGGCTATCAATGACCGCTTGAGTGAATATTCGTTATCAAGTAATGAGGAAGCCATGAAATTCTACCGAAAAGGTTTAGATGAAACCCAAAAAGGCGACTTTCAAGCTGCAATTGTAAATTATGAAAAAGCAGTAGTTTTTGACCCCAAATTTGCCTTTGCTTATGACAATATGGGAATTTGTTACCGCCGATTAAACAAATACAACGAAGCCATTGAGGCCTATGAAAAATCTTTAAAAATAGACCCCAACGGTACAATGCCTCTTCAAAACATTGCTATCGCTTATGGTTATAAAGGAGAATTCAAAAAAGCCATTAAAGCCTATGAACGATTGTCCAAAATTACCCCCAACAACCCCGAAGTATTTTATGGTATTGGATTAATTTACCACAGTAATTTAAACGATCAAGAAAAAGCGTTAGACAATATGTGTCAGGCCCTTGTTCTTTATTCAGAACAAAACTCAGCTTACCGTACCGATGCCGAACGCGTCATCAGTATGATTTATAAAGCCATGAAAGAAGCCAATCAATTGGAGCTGTTTAATTCGATACTGAAAAAACACAAAATTGGGGTGAATGAGTAAAGCAGAATATCATTCTATCGTTGCATATCTACATAAAAATCAAGTTTAAGTGCTCTTCACTTACACTTCAATTATCTAACATCACCACTTAAACTTTCAAAAAATAATTCCAAGCAAAATGAAATCAAAAATCTTTTTTATACTTCTTGCTTTTTCAGGGTTAAGTTATGCTCAAATTATCAATTTTCCAGATGCTAATTTCAAAGCAAAATTATTAGCAGCAAATAGCAACACAAACATAGCCTCAAATAATACTCAAGTCAATTCAAACCTATCAACTTTAAATCCAAATGGTTATTGCAAAATTGATGTAAATGACGATGGTGAAATTCAAATCACAGAAGCATTAAATATTCAATTTTTAAATATTTATTATTCTAATATTACTAATCTCTCAGGTATAGAATATTTCAGTAATTTAAAAGTTTTAACTTGTAATAATAATCCTATCACAAATCATAATCTTACTAGTTTACAAAATCTAATAAAGCTAGAAATTTCATCAAATCAAGCCTCATCATTAAATCTAAGCGGTCTATCAAATTTAAAATACTTAAGTTGTGTTAATAGTTCATTAACCAATATAAACTTAACAGGCTGTATAAGTTTAGAAAAGCTATACTGTTACAACAACCAGTTAACAAGTTTGAATGTTTCAAATTGCATTAATTTAAAAGAAATTGATTGTGATAATAATCAAATTTCAAGTTTAGATTTGAGTAATTTAAGTAACTTAAACCTTTTGAGAAGCAATTCTAATTTATTAACAAGTATCAATTTAGATAACTGTATCAATTTGACAATTATTGGATTGTTGAACAACCTATTAAGTGAACTTGATGTATCCGATTGCCATAACTTACAACAATTATTTTGTACAGGAAATAATTTGATAAATTTGAACGTAAAAAATGGTAGTGTAATTAACAATAGTGTATTTTTCAATTACTCAAATAACCCTAATTTAACATATATATGTGCGGATGAAAATGAAATAAGCTTGATAAACAGTCTAAATAATGATTATAATATTAATAATTGTCAAGTAAACTCCTATTGTTCATTTACACCGGGTGGAGTATTTTACACAATACAAGGTGATAGCAAATTTGACAGTAACAATAATGGCTGTGACAATAATGATATCATTTATCCAAATTTCAAATGTACAATTACGAATGGCACTATCACTGGTAGTTTTATAACAAATAGTTTAGGATTATTTAATTTACCTGTTCAAGCTGGGACTCACACAATTACCCCAGTTTTAGAAAACCCAACTTATTTTACAGTCCAACCCAACTCTTTTAATGTAAGTTTTCCAACTGCTGTAAGTCCTTATAATCAAGATTTTTGTATTGTAGCAAATGGAAATCACAACGATTTAGAAATTGTATTTCTTCCAATTAATCAAGCGAGACCTGGTTTTGACGCCATTTTTAAATTAATCTATAAAAACAAAGGAAATACAATTCAATCAGGTACAATCAATCTAACATTTAATGATGATGTATTGGATTTTGTTTCAAGTCAATATTCTATTTCTAGTCAATCAACAGGTAATTTAAATTGGACCTTTACAAACCTTTCACCATTTGAAAGTAGAGAGATTAATATTACATTTAACTTAAATTCACCTACCGAAACACCTCCATTATTGAGTGGTAACGTTTTAAATTATGCTGCTTCCATTAATGGGCAAACAGATGAATTTCCGAATGATAACAATATAGTTTTGAACCAAACGGTTGTGAATTCATACGACCCGAATGATAAAACTTGTTTAGAGGGAACAACGATTACTACAAATAAAATTGGTGAATATGTTCATTATTTAATCCGATTTGAAAACAATGGAACAGCAAATGCTCAAAATATTGTTGTAAAAGATATAATAAACTTGAATAAATTTGACATCAATTCTCTTATTCCAATAAGTGGCAGTCATAATTTTGAAACTAAAATATCAAATACAAATAATGTAGAATTTATTTTCCAGAATATAAATCTACCATTTGATGACGCAAATAATGATGGATATGTTTCTTTCAAAATTAAAACAAATTCAAATTTAATAGTTGGTGACACTTTTAGTAATTCAGCGAATATCTATTTTGACTACAATTTCCCTATAATTACCAACAATTACATAACTACAATTCAAAACACATTAGGGGTTCATGAAATCGATAATAATAATGAAATAATAACTTATCCAAACCCCGTTAAAGATATACTAAGCTTTAAAACATCAAATCGTATATTAAAAGTTGAGATTTATGATACTACAGGTAGAATATTAAGTTCTAATTCAGTTCATGAAAACAAAGTTGATTTAAGCCAATTAAGGTCTGGTAATTATATTCTCAAAGTTTACACCAACAAAGAAATAGTCAGAACAAAGATTGTAAAAGATTAGTGGCTTAATAAGAGAAATTATACACAACACCTTTTTTAGTATAAAATGAATGATTATTGCTCTAAATCTAACCATTCGCTAGACTGCGAAATTAAGCACAAATAAAAAAATGAGTTGCAATTATAACTACTGTAATATTTTTTTAAATTTTGTCTTATAAAGCAATAACCTTTTCAGCCAATCCTATCTGAAAAGTATTAATTAAACATAGAGACACAATAACAAAACTCAGCCTACCGTACCGTTGCCGAACGCGTCATCAGTATGATTTATAAAGCCATGAAAGAAGCCAATCAATTGGAACTGTTTAATTCAATTCTAAAAAAACACAAAATTGGGGTGAATGAGTAAGGATGGTTATTATTCAATTACACGATTACCCGCCAATATAGAGGAAGAGAGGGGAACAAAATAATTCTTACTTATGGGAAAGTTAACAGCTATTTTGGATAACAGTAGTTACATGATAATGATGATTATTTCAGTCCTATTCTATGTAATTCTATTTACAGGACAAATAATGGAATTTAACTTTCCTATGTCATTAAATATTTTTTTTGTTGTTATAATTTTTACAATTATAATTTCTATTGAATTTTCTATTTTGAATAAAGATTTTATTTCTGACTTTAAAATTAGAAGTTATAGTAGAAAATTTAAATTTGGGAGTCTCTTTAATGCGATTTTTTGGACTGGATTAATTGTATTTGATAATCAACCTAAAAGATTATTTATTTTAATTCTTATTCTTTGGATATATCCATTTATTGACATAGTAATGGTTTATGTTTTCAGAAAAAAGCAACCTTATACAATTTTTATAAACAATAGAAATTTGATTTTGAATAGGCCATGGAAAATAGAAAGAGATTTATCAGAATTGACAGAAATAACATTTGACAGATTTTCTAAAAATCTAAATCTTAGCTTTCAAACAAAAAGTGATATTACGATACAAATAAAAGAATTTAATAAGCAAGACATTGATAAATTTGTCGAAATCATTATTACCAAATCTGAAAATAATGTTTGCTTACCTGAAAATTACATTTAAAAAAAAACAGCAGAACAGCCTCTAGCCGCTAAGGCTCGAATGTGCTAGTTTAGTATTATGTTTACAACACCCGAATGAAAAAAACAGTGCGTAGCAAAAATGTTTATCTTAGTAAGAAATAATCATTTAGCTTTTCCGCCACAGTCGGTTAGCGGGGAAACGTTAGCTGATATTTTAAAATAAAACGTGCATAAAATGACGAAACCTTATGTTGGAAGAAAAATTTTTGCAGCTATTATTGATTATTCAATTATAGTCACAATTAATTTCTATATAATTCTCACTTTTGGGGAACCAGTCCCAGGTGAAACCGCAAGTTATCAAATGAATGGATTTCCTGCACTATTAAATATAATACCTTGGTTTATTTTTACTGTTTGCTTTGAATATTTTCTCGGTTCAACACTTGGAAATGGAATTGTTAGCTTAAAACCTGTAACACAAGAAAATCAAGACAGAAAGATAACTTTTATTCAATCTTTAAAAAGACATTTATTAGACCCAGTTGACATGTTCTTTTTTGGCGTTGTCGCTTATTTGGTTATGAAAAGTAATCAGAATGGGCAAAGATTAGGTGACATTTGGGCTAAAACTGTTGTTGTGAAATATAGATGATATAAAACATCTACTAACAGCAGCTTGACGCTATGGTTCGAATTTACAAAGTTGATGTTGATTTACACCACCCGAATGAAACAAACCGTGCGAAGCAAAAACGTTAATCTAAGTAAGAAATAATCGTTTCGCTTTTTCACCAACTACAAAAGCTGCAAAACGTTACCACTCAATGAATTCTGATTACTGATCACTAATCACTAATCACTAATCACTAATTACTGATCACTCAACACTGCCCACTGAACACTGATCACTGCCCACTGAACACTGATCACTGCCCACTACCCACTGCTACTTCGTCTTCTCCCCTACAAAATAATCGCTCTGACTCTTAAACAGCACATTAAACGTGGTCAAACTACCGTAAATACGCGTGATGTATTGCTGCAATTCCACTTTCTCGGCATCGTCAAGGTTGCTCGCGTTGATTTTTTGCTCCATTACCCGTAGACGGTCACGCACCATCACAATCTTGTGAAAAAACGTATCAATCGGCACTTCCTTACTTTGGGTTGGCGTGCCCGGTTCCATCACCAATTTCCCGCCTTTCCATTTATCGGCAATCGCCACAGTCGGCGTCAAGTCGCTCCAACGTTGCAACAAATTCTTCATTACTTTTTCTACCTCATAAAAACTCACCGTATCCACTTCACCATCAACCGCTTCAATCACCTCAACAGATTCATCCAAGTCAATGGTTTCTAGACCACTGTCCATAAACGTTACCCAATAATGCTTTGACGTTACATTCGTCACTACGCCCAAACCGTGCGCCGCGTGCTTAATTCGTGAACCGATACCTAATAATTTCATGGTGTTTCTAGTTAAAAAGTAAAAGCCAAATATAGTAAAAACCGCATTTTAAATCTTGCTCCTTTTTCTTTTTTTGGGAGCAAACGTTTACAATTGCTATCAACCCTCTTCCCGCTTTCGGCAGTCGCTTTTCCGCTGCGCTCCAAGAGCTCCAACAATGCCTCAACCTGCCTGCCGGTAGGCAGGTCGGGGCTAAAAATCAAGTAGGGTCAATAATCAAAATTTCAAATAACAAATTCCAAATTCCTCCCGAAGTATCGGGACCAAATCTCAAATTCCAAATCTCAAATCTCAATTTTCAAATTCCTCACCCAGTATCAGGACCAACAACCGACAACCATCAACCAGCAACTTTCAACCCTCAACCAAATTCCTTACCTTTGCTTTTTCCCAAAAAATCATGAGCGAACAACTCGAATTTATCGAAGTCATAGGCGCCCGCGCGCACAACCTCAAAAACATCGACATCACCATTCCCCGCGAACAACTCGTGGTCATTACCGGACTCTCAGGCTCGGGGAAATCGTCCCTCGCCTTTGACACCATTTACGCCGAAGGCCAACGCCGCTATATCGAAACGTTCTCGGCCTATGCAAGGCAGTTCTTGGGCGGACTCGAGCGTCCCGATGTGGATAAAATCGACGGACTCTCCCCCGTCATCGCGATTGAACAAAAAACGACGAGCAAATCGCCCCGCTCCACTGTGGGGACCATCACCGAAATCTACGACTTCCTCCGCCTGCTCTTTGCCCGTGCGGGAGAAGCCTACAGTTATAACACCGGTGAAAAAATGGTGTCCTACTCAGACGAGCAAATCAAAAACCTTATTATCGAACAGTTTCTAGGGAAACGCATCAACATCCTAGCACCGGTCATTCGGGCGCGTAAAGGACATTATGCCGAACTGTTCCAACAAATCGCCAAACAAGGCTTTGTCAAGGTCCGCGTCAACGGGGAAATCAAAGACATCACCCCCGGGATGAAACTCGACCGCTACAAAACCCACGATATCGAAATCGTCATCGACCGCATGGTACCCGCCAACGACGACGACACTCACAAACGCCTCGCTGAAAGCATCAAAACCGCCATGTACCACGGCGAAGACGTAATGATGGTTATCGAACAAGACGAAAACGAAGTGCGCTTTTTTAGCCGCACCCTCATGTGTCCCACCACAGGCATTTCCTACCAAAACCCCGAACCCAATCTCTTTTCGTTCAACTCGCCCAAAGGCGCTTGTCCGCATTGCAACGGACTCGGGACGGTCAACGAAATCAACCTTAAAAAAATCATCCCCGATGCGCGACTTTCAATTGCCAAAGGCGGTTTAGCACCATTAGGCGAATATAAATCGTCGTGGATGTTCAAACAACTGGAAGCCATCGGTGAAAAATTTGGTTTCAAACTCACCGACCCCATCGAAAAGATTTCCGAAGAAGCCATGGACATGATCCTTAATGGCGGCAACGAACGGTTTACCGTAAATGCCAAAGCAGCAGGTGTCACCAAAGAATACAAAATCGAGTTTGAAGGCATCGCGGCATTCATCAAAAACCAACACGACGACGCACAATCGACTTCGCTCAAGCGTTGGGCCAAAGACTTCATGGACGAGATTTCTTGTCCAGAATGTCAAGGTGCGCGTTTGAAAAAAGAAGCGCTCTATTTCAAAATCAACGAGAAAAATATCGCCGACCTATCCACCATGGATGTCGCCGACCTCACGACTTGGTTTCTCGATTTACCGGAAACCCTTTCGAACAAACAAAAAACCATCGCCACCGAAATCCTGAAAGAAATCAACGACCGCTTGAAGTTCTTAATGGATGTCGGACTCAATTATCTATCCTTACACCGCAGTTCGAAATCGCTCTCCGGCGGTGAAGCACAACGCATTCGCTTGGCGACCCAAATCGGTTCACAATTGGTGGGCGTGTTGTATATCTTGGACGAACCCAGTATTGGACTCCACCAACGCGATAACGAACGTTTGATCAATTCCTTGAAAAGCTTGCGCGATATTGGGAATTCGGTTTTGGTGGTCGAACACGACAAAGACATGATTGTGGAAGCCGATTATGTGATTGACATCGGACCCAAGGCTGGACGTTTTGGGGGACAAATCATCAGCAAAGGTTCGCCCAACGAATTGTTGAACGAAACCACCATTACCGCACAGTACTTAAACGGAAAAATGGCCATCGAAGTGCCCAAAAAACGTCGGGAAGGCAGTGGTAAAACAATTAAATTGGTGGGCGCCTCGGGTAACAATTTAAAAAACGTGACGGCAGAATTTCCGTTGGGGAAACTGATTTGTGTGACCGGAGTTTCAGGCAGTGGAAAATCAACTTTGATCAACGAAACGCTCTACCCTATTCTCAATGCCCACATTTACGATGGCGTAAAGCGTCCGATGCCCTACAAAAAAATTGAAGGGCTCGAACAGGTAGACAAAGTCATCGACATTGACCAAAGTCCGATAGGCCGCACCCCACGCTCCAATCCTGCCACCTATACCGACGTTTTTTCTGAAATACGTTCCCTGTTCACCCAAACCCCCGAAGCCATGATTCGTGGCTACAAAGCTGGCCGATTCAGTTTCAACGTATCGGGCGGTCGTTGTGAAACCTGCGAAGGTTCGGGAGTGCGTACAATTGAAATGAGTTTCCTACCCGATGTCTATGTCGAATGCGAAACCTGCCAAGGCAAACGCTTTAATCGGGAAACACTTGAAATTCGTTACAAAGGAAAATCCATTTCCGATGTATTGAACATGACCGTAGATGAAGCGGTGGATTTCTTTGAAAACATCCCGAAAATCTACCGAAAAATCAAAACGATACAAGACGTGGGATTGGGGTACATCACCTTAGGACAACAAAGTACAACCCTTTCGGGTGGCGAAGCCCAACGTATCAAATTGGCAACCGAATTATCCAAAAAAGATACGGGCAATACGTTCTATATCATGGACGAACCCACCACAGGCTTGCACTTTGAAGACATTCGCGTATTGATGGAAGTCATTCAAAAGTTGGTCGACAAAGGCAATACGGTGTTGATCATCGAACACAATTTAGATGTCATCAAATTAGCCGATCACATCATCGACGTCGGACCCGAAGGCGGGAAAGGCGGCGGTCAAATTTTGTGTGTCGGTACTCCTGAAGAAGTCAGTAAAAACAAAAAAAGTCATACCGCACGCTTTTTAGCAAAAGAACTAAAATAACAAACCGATGAAAAAACTATTCCTGTTATGCATGTTCGTAAGTGCCTTGGGGAGTGCACAAACGGCAGAGCAAATCGTTCAAAAACAAGTCGAAGCCTACAACCAAAAGGACCTCAACGCTTTCATGGATTGTTACAGTGAGGACGTGAAGTTGTACACCTACCCCAATACATTGGATGTAGAAGGCAAAGCCAAAATGAGGGAGCAGTATGCCCAGTTTTTCAACAGTGCTAAAACCTTGCATTGTACTGTGGTTAAACGAATTGTAAGCGGCAACCGCATTATCGATGAAGAATCCGTGCAATACAACTCAACGACTTTTGGTGGTGTTGCCATTTATGAAGTCAAAGATGGGAAAATTATTTCCGTTACTTTTTTAAATTAGAGGTTCACATAATTCATAACTCATAATTCATAACTTGCTCAACTTTCGCATCCACTCCCCCTTCCCCAACCGTCCTACCCTCGTTTTTTTGCACGATTCGTTGGGATGTGTCGAATTGTGGCGGGATTTTCCAGAGCAATTAGCGGCGGCGACCCAATGCAATTATTTGGTGTACGACCGTTTGGGTTATGGGAAATCGGGACCGTTTGCCAATCCAGTGCGTGACAAACAGTATTTAGAACCCGAAGCGGCTGTGTTAAACGACCTATTAATCCAACATAACATCGAGAAAGCCATACTCTTTGGACACAGTGATGGGGGTTCCATTGCTTTGCTAACAGCAGCCTTATTTCCAGAGCGCATACAAGCCATCATCACCCAAGGGGCGCATGTTTTTGTAGAAGAAGTTACCTTAGCCGGCATTCGTGCTGCAAAAGAAGCCTATAGCACTACCGACTTGCCCCAGCGCTTGGCTAAATACCACGGAGTAAATACCGATGCCATGGTAAAAGCCTGGACTGAAACCTGGTTAGCACCTACCTTTCGGGATTGGGACATCACGGACTTTTTACCCCAAATTACTTGTCCGGCTCTCATTATTCAGGGCAAAGACGATGAATTTGGCACCCCAAAACAAGTCGAAACGATTGTCACTCGCTGTTCGGGACCTGCGCAAGCGTGGCTGATTCCGAGGGTGCAACACAATCCGCACAAAGAAGTGCCGAAGGAAGTGATTGAACGTGTTTTTTCTTTTATAACTACTTTACCCTAATCCTTTTTGTGTATTTTTGAATGAACGGGAATCCAAAATGCTTACACGAAAAGAAAAAAACAAGAAACAGTCACGTAATCTGCCGAAAACAAAACTCACCTTTCACAAGTTAGATAAGTTAGAGTGGTTTTCTGTTGGTATAGGATTATGGTTTTTACTAATTGCCAATCCGTACAAAATTCTTTTTGTGGTACTTATGGCGCTTCCCATAATCGGTTTAATTGCTAATGGGTTATACGGTAGACCCAGTATTACCAGTCTCATTGAAATAACAAAAGATAAAGGAGAAGACAAGTACGATGTGGCTGATTTTATTGACTTTCCTGCATTAGCCATCTGTATTCGTATTTTACGTGACTTTGAATTTGAGAGCGTATACAGTCTAATCATTCCGGGAACAATTACTTTTATAGCGATGTGTGTACTTTTATGGATTACCCATGAAGTCATTATTAAATCAACCAAAAATAAAAGCTGGATCTATTTTTCATTATTGGGCAACCTATTTCTTTACAGCTATGCAGGAACCTATGGCGTTAATTGTTTGTTTGATGATTCCGAAACCCAATATTATCCAGCAAAAGTCTTGGATAAAACGATTAGTCGTTCAAGAAGAAGTAGCACCTATTATGTAAAAGTGGCCGCTTGGGGCCATCATCATGACCCTGAAAAAATCTCCGTAGCGAGTTCACAATATGAAACTATACAAATTGGTGAAACAGTAATCATCGATTATCATGAAGGTTTATTGGGAATTCCGTGGTATGAAATAGAATAAATTATGAAAAAAACGAGATATACATTGGTGCTCCTGTTACTCACGGTGAGCCTTTACGCACAAACACTTTATACCAAAGCCTTTGGCAATCCACAAGATAAACCGTTGTTGTTTTTGCACGGCGGTCCCGGATACAACAGTGCGAGTTTTGAATTTACTACCGCCCAGCGTTTAGCCGACCAAGGGTTTTATGTGATTGTCTATGATCGTCGAGGTGAAGGGCGCAGTACCGATCCCAATGCCGAGTATTCGCTGGCAGAAGCGGGTGCCGACATTCAAACGATCATGGAGCAATATAAAGTGTCAAAAGTCCATTTACTCGGGCATAGTTTTGGGGGAATTCTTGCCGTCAAATTTGCGCGTATTCATCCCGAATTGGTGCATTCGGTGGTATTAATTGGAGCGCCTGTTTCCTTGCAAGAATCGTTTACCCAAATCATTGCGCGTTGCAAAACCATTTATGAAACCAAGAATGATATATCTAATTTGAAGTACTTGGGACTTTTACAAGAAATGGACAAAACCTCCATGATGTATGCTTCCTACTGTTTTATGCATGCCATGAGGAACGGATTTTACAGTCCGAAACAACCCACCGACGAAGCAAAAGCACTGTATGCCAACATGAAAACGCAACCCGAATTGACGAAATGGGGCGGACAAATGACCCAAGAGGCGCCTTTAGGATTTGCTAAAAATGATCAGTATACAACCTTAGATTTAACAGAAAACATCAAGCAATTGGTGGAGAAAAAAATGCCTGTTTACGGATTTTATGGACAAGAAGACGGGTTGTATTCTGAGGCACAAATTAAAAAACTGGAACAACTCTTACCTGAGAAACAGCTGTATTATTGGACACAATGTTCGCATAGTGTTTTTATTGATCAGCAATCTAATTTTATAGCGACTTTAAAAGCAATCCTTTAACAAAAATTAAAAATCGATTCAAAATTTTTAGTAAAAAGTTCAAAAATGCGAAATGACAACTAGGAAATACGCAATTCCATTCCGATTACATTAAAAAAAGTTTAATTTTGCAGTTACAAAAATGAACAATTCCGATTGTACGGTTAAAAGCCATGAAGCATTTTTATCATCAGACTTTTTTGTTTTGGATCATCACAAAATTCCTTCTAGCAATTGCCGGACTCGGAAGCATGTATAGCTTATTTACTTTAGAAACTGGAATACAAAGCTTTGAATTTATCGCCAATTTAGTAATTCTCATGTATTGTATGCTATTGGGATACAGCGGATATTCAGACATTCGTAGTCTAAAACCCAATCCTAGCATTCGCACCTTGACAGGTGCCATTTCTGTCATTATTGGCATGGCCATTATTGCGTTGATTGTACTGAACATCACACGCAATGGATTTGTTGCTTTCCTATTGGCACTATGGCTTTTTCTTTTAGGAATTTACGAATGGATGCAAGTGGAGCGAAATTAACTTAACCCATACGGCTATGCGTAAATGGTGCCTTCTTTTATTCTTTCATGCCGCTTTGTTGGTCACTGGACAAAATACTTTGGATTTATCAAAACCTTTAGTCCTCGGTCATTTCGATGAAAACCAACATTTCATTTGGGAAGTCAACAAAACGGATTTGAGGGAACAAATCAATACTCTTGTTGGACCCAGTTCGTCTCCCTTCACTCAAATTGCCTTAGCCGAAGAAAAAAATACTCGGTCTCAAGAATCGCTTTTGTTTTTGGAATTGAAATCCGAAAAGGGACAACGCATCTTTTACAAATGGTTGGTACAAAAAGGAAATCAAATCATGTTGGGAAGTTCCGATGACTTTACCTACCAAGCATTAACGAATTTTATTATTTGCGAGGGGGTGTCTAATTGTGCGCCCGAACTGTTATACGACGGCACTTCGTACGAACTATCCTGTCAAAAATCCAACTACTTTTCTAACGAAACAAATTGTAAACGTACCGTAGGTCGGTTTGTTCCTTAAGCAATTTACGTTGGGATTTTGCGTTGTGCTTTTATAATATAAAACGTATGACTTTCCGAATTACCCTCCTATTTATGCTCTTCACCCAGGGAATCCTATTTGCCCAAACAGCTTGGCTTGAAAATGGCACCTATCAAATCGTCGATGACGGACCTGCCGATGAAATTAATCCCGAATTGAAAATAGTGATTTCAGGCGAAAAATGTACCTTTTACAACGGCGGTAGTCCGCTGGAAACTACCGTAGAGTGGCTCCCTGACCATTGTTTCAGAATCCCTGGTTATACGTTTCCTATCTCGTCCGAAAATATACCTGAAAGTGTACTAAAAGAACCCAAACCCTTTATCCGACTGGTAAAAAAACAAGATACATTTTGGTATTTTCAAATGGAATTGCCCGGTGACTCGATACCCATATTAAAAGGGAAGTTGATAAAAATTTAAACCAAGGAATCGATATTGATTCCTTTTTTTTATATTTATTGAAAATAATTTAAACGCCATTCAGCGGCTATGCATAAAACGACTTTTCTCTTTTTTTGGCTACTACTTCAAGTACAAGCGCAATCGGGACTGCCTTTGGTAAAAGGATTTGAAAAAGCAGACTTCACCCATCCGGATCAACAGGAATACCAAAGAAGTTGGGTTGTCAATCAACGCTCCATTGTCTTGGATATTTATTTTGACAATCCCCAAACCAATGCCGAAGAATTACAGCAAATCAATGCCTTTATTGCACAAATAGACACTTGGGACAACCAATTTTGTCAACAATTCAAAACGGACATTCAATCGGGAACCAAAAATATGGTCAGGGACTATTTTGAATTTCATAGTGAACTTATCAACGGAAAATCGGATCAATTTCTAAAAATGACCCGTTTAAAACGCATCGGTATTTTTCCCAATTCACCAGAATATTATGCGGTTTTTGATTATTCCTTAGACCCAGAACAAACCGATTATCTATTGGTCATTACCGTAGACAAGAATGGAAAAATACTAAGTATCACTATAGAAAGCTAACCAATAATCAAACTACAAACATGGAAGAAAACCAAAACGAACAAACTGTTGACAATGGAAATGAATTACAAGGTCATGCAACAGAAATACAACCCGTTGAAGAAATTCAAGAAACTTCTGCGGTAGCTACAATTGATCTAGAAGCCTTACAACAAGAGCAAAATTATTTGATGGGAACCTTAGGGGCTCTGGGTGCCGCATTAGTTGGCGCTATTTTATGGGCTGTAGTTACTGTAGCTACCGAACATCAAATTGGGTATATGGCATTAGCGATCGGACTCATGGTCGGATTTGCGAATCGCTTTTTAGGAAAAGGGTTGGAATTAAAATTCGGTATTACGGGAGCATTACTCGCCTTAATAGGATGTGTTTTGGGTAATGTTTTCAGTTTAATCGGATTTGTAGCTCAAGAATTAGGCGTTGGCTATTTTGATGCCTTAAGTTTTATTGACTTTGGATTAATCCCCGAAGCGATGATGGAAGCTTTTAGTCCGATTGATCTTCTTTTCTATGGAATTGCCATGTACGAAGGATTCAAATTTTCGTTCCGAGTAGTGGAAACGGAAGAAAATGCATAAATTATGATTACTGCTGTTATTTCCAAACTCCCGATGCGAAACCGCCAAGTCACCTTGGATTTTTATACCCAATTGTTGGGGTTTCGGGAGTTGGGAAATGCTTTTTACCCTTATTATTTAATGTTGGAACGTGACAGCCATGAACTCCATTTTTTTCTTCATGAGACATTAAATCCCAAAGAAAACGACGGTCAATTGTACCTTCGTACAACAGCAATAGATGCGTTATACAACGAATACTTATCCAAAAACACACCGATTCATCCCAATGGTGTTTTGGAAACGAAAGCGTGGGGACAGCGGGAATTTTCGCTATTGGATCCTGATCACAACCTTTTGACGTTTGGGCAAGCGATCTGACCTAAATATTGGAGTAACTTATCAAGACGCTTCAGGCATTCCAAACACTTCTTCTTCAGTAGGAAAAACCGTTTCTAATTCAGAAAAATCCAACACTTCGGCGGAAGCTACACTTCGCACAATTTCATCAATTCCTTTTTGCAATAAGCGTTCGGTTGTAAACTTGCGGCTCGTTGCCAATACCAATCCGTCCTTGGACAAACGAAAAAACAACTTTCCCCCACTCGCTTTTATTTTAGTAAACGTAAACCAATCGGTATTTTCTTTGATACCGGCAATCATCCGTTCGCAATCCGCTTTTTGTTTACAAGCGATACTCGTGAACACGGTTTTCCCTCTGCGTGAGGCAAATATGAATTTATAATCTCCATTAAGTCGTTTACTGATGACAAAAGCACCCATATTTGGCTGGTTAGTTATTGGTTGGTTACAAAAATAGAAGTCCCCTATTTTGTTTAACCCAAGCCGTGTAAAAGTTATTAAGAAATTTTATCAACAATAAAAATTGAGTAACCAAGTCAACAAATCCAATGATTTACAATCAAATAGGTTTTTTCCTATTGAAATAGGGTGAAAAAACAAATGTTAAATAGGACAAATACGTAGAATTTCGTATTACAAAATTGTAGAACTTTTCTTATGTTTGTTCTACTAAGCCCCAATTTAGAAACTATGACGTACAAGGATTTTGAAATTAACCACAATTTCATTGTTAAGGCCCAGGATTTCCTGGAGAAAATGGACCCCGTGCACTACACGCCTTTTCCTGAAATGAATGTTCATCTGTACAATATGTTCAGTCAACATCGGGAAAAGATTAAAACAACGTATTTCAAAGCAATTTTACAAGACTTGAAACAAGGGCAGTACAAAAACCTTTGTGGTTATGTTTTGTTCATTGTTTTGGATCCTTTTGAGGAATGCGATGCCGTGCATTTTTTAGACATCTTTCATGCCATTTCAGAAGCGATGGAACACCATGGAAGCAATCAGTTGCTCCTTGAATATTTAGGATGGCAATTGGATTTCACGCTAAACGAAGGGTTGTATCTTGACAACCTCGAGCAGTACAAAGAAATTTTCCAAACCCTACAGCGTCAAGTCGCACAAGTCGACGAGATGGACGAGTACCAAATTCGAAAGAAAATTTATGCGATTTTAGTAAATCCATAGTTAAAGAGGGGAACCGGTCGCAAGGCCGGTTTTTTTAGGTCTAAAATTTTCACTTCCTTAAACAAAATAAAGTCGTATCTTAGCACGCTTTTTTTTAGCCCGGGTTGAGCCATTGTTGGAGCTCGCCCGAAGGGAAGCGACTGGCGAAGACCGGAAATAGCTCCAAAAAAATAAAATAAAAAACCATTCAGCAATATGGCATTTGACGATTACAAAAATGAAGATGAACGCATCCAGGATAAGCTAAAACAAAAAACCTGGAACGAAATTCGCACCAACGATTCTTGGGCGATTTTCAAAATCATGTCCGAATTCGTAAACGGTTACGAAACCATGGCCCGCATTGGTCCTTGTGTATCGATTTTTGGATCGGCGCGAACCAAACCGGATCATAAGTACTATTTATTGGCCGAGCGCATTGCTTACAAAATCAGTAAAGCCGGTTACGGTGTTATTACTGGTGGCGGACCCGGTATTATGGAAGCGGGAAATAAAGGAGCGCATTCTGGCGGTGGAACTTCAGTAGGTTTAAACATCGAATTGCCGTTTGAGCAACATTTCAATCCGTATATCGACAAAGATAAAAACTTGAATTTTGATTATTTCTTTGTTCGAAAAGTAATGTTTGTCAAATATTCGCAAGGATTTGTGGTGATGCCCGGCGGATTTGGAACGTTGGACGAATTGTTTGAAGCGATTACCTTGATTCAAACGAAGAAAATTGGAAAGTTCCCAATTATTTTGGTGGGAACCGAATTCTGGTCCGGACTACTCGACTGGATTAAATCGGTGATTATTGAGAAATACCACAACGCCAATCCCGAAGACATGAACTTAATCAAAGTGGTCGACACCGAAGACGAAGTGGTGGAAGCCCTCGACAACTTCTACAAGAAGTACAATTTGAGTCCGAACTTCTAAAAAAACAGTTTGATACAAAAATCCAATAGTCCCGCTGTTGGATTTTTTTTATTGTCGTTGGTCGAAGTGAACAAATAGCGTACTTTTGCACGCGGTTTCAGGGGGCAGAGTTCAGTGTACAGTATACAGAGCTCAGTATACAGAGCTCAGTAATCAGTGGGAAATCTCCAATTTTGTAGACGAATAACTGAGAACTGTTGACTGATGACTGACAACTGTTGACTGTTGACTGACAACTGTTGACTGTTGACTGATGACTGATGACTGAAAACTAATTACTAAAATGTATTTCAACTCTTTCCATTTTGCGGCGTTTTTACCGATAGTCTTTATCCTGTATTGGGTAATTGGCGGTCGCCGTCGTGAGGGACAGAATCTGCTCTTGATTTTGGCGAGTTATTACTTTTATGCCTGTTGGGATTGGAAGTTTTTGTTCTTATTAATATTCTCAACATTACTCGATTACAGTTGTGCTTTATTGATTGAAAAACAAGATTCCCGTGCGGGCAAACTGCGTTGGTTATGGTTGTGCGTGGGCATCAACGTGGGATTCTTGGGGATTTTCAAATACTATAATTTCTTTGCCACTTCCTTTGCAGCGTTACTATCCGGATTTGGGTTTCAAGTCCACCCCTATGTATTGGATGTTATATTGCCGGTAGGGATTTCATTTTATACTTTTCACGGATTGTCCTACATCATTGACATTTTCTACGGACGAATTAAAGCCGAGCGGAATTTTGTGGATTATTCCTTGTTTGTGAGTTATTTTCCGCTACTTGTTGCAGGTCCGATCGAGCGCGCCACCCACCTACTCCCGCAATTAAAAGTGAGACGCGATTTTAACTTTGAAAAAGCCAAAGAAGGCGTTTTTCAAATCATTTGGGGATTGGTAAAAAAGATTGTCATTGCCGATTCGTGTGCCAATTATGCCAATGAAATCTTCAATCATGCGGGGTCGATGAACTCCCTTTCACTGATTTTAGGTGCTGTGTATTTTGCGTTTCAAATATATGGTGACTTTTCCGGCTATTCCGATATCGCGTTGGGGACATCGAAATTGTTTGGCATCGATTTGTTGAAAAACTTCAATTACCCTTATTTTTCGAGAGACATTGCCGAGTTTTGGCGCCGTTGGCATATATCCTTATCCTCATGGTTTCGGGATTATTTATACATTCCGTTGGGCGGGAATTCGGGCGGCAAAGCTATGCGCATTCGCAATACGTTCATCATCTTTTTGGTCAGCGGATTTTGGCATGGAGCCAATTGGACTTTTGTTATTTGGGGGTTGATTAATGCGTTGTATTTTTTACCCTTACTCTTACTCAACCGCAACCGCAAAAATGTGGATGAAATCGTACTCCGACCCGATTGGGAATCGGTGCAAACTGTATTCAACATCTTGATAACATTTGCGTTGAGTTGTTTGGCTTGGGTTTTCTTTCGCGCCGAATCCCTTTCCAAAGCCTTGGAATACCTCAAACGTTTATTTACCAATGGTCAATTCCAAGTTCAATATTTTGCTATCGAACGATACAATTATGAACTATTGGCGTTATTGGTCGTTTTTGTGGGATTTGAATGGGTACACCGGTACCGTATCGAACCGATTTCTGGCCGCTGGAGTTGGGTCAAATTGAGTCTATGCTTGGCAGCATTATTGGCATTAGGTGTTTATTCCGATTATAAGAACTTTATTTATTTCCAATTCTAATGAAAAAGTTTGTCCTCTTTTTATTGAAAATCATCGGATTGGGAATCATCACCTTAATTGCCCTGGATGCCTTATATACTTCGGTGTACACAAACAGTTCGGTAAAACGCAACAAAATCAGTTACCTCTATGATTCCAAAGACTTGCACTACGATGTCGTCTTTTTGGGTTCGTCGCGGGTCAACAATCATTTTGTACCTGAAGTCTTTAACAAAGCGGGATTAAAATCCTACAATTTCGGACTCACCCGCTCGCGTTTGGAGGAATCGGCCTTGATGTTGGAACTCATGATTGAGCGCCATTACAAAATCAAGACCTTGATACTTCAAGTGGATTTGAACATCAATACCAACGACCATTCGGAAGCGATTCGTTCTTTATTCATGCCCTATTTACATCAGTCGGAGACCATTCGAAATTACTACCAAACTATTGAGGAATATCCCTATTTACTGTACATTCCGTTTTACCGCTACATGCATTATGATGCGCGTACGGGTTTTCGAGAAATGTGGAAAACTTTGAAGCAAGAACCCACCAATCAATTGGATAACGACGGATTTTATCCATTGTTTCAAAACCAACATCCTTTGGTTCCCGCCGATTTAAAAAAATACAGTCCGAAGCGCAACATTGCCTACGAAAAAATTAAACGCCTTTGTGCTCAACATGGGATTCGACTCATTGCTATGACTACTCCCATTTGTACTGAAACAATTAACCGAGAATATTTCGATCAGATTAAAAAGGTTTACCCCGAAATTCTTAACTTTGAAAATGCCGTAACCGAAGACAAGTATTTTTCGACCTGCGGTCACATGAATAAAGACGGGGCATACAAATTCACGCAAGTGGTTTTGGATAGCCTTTTTAAACCCCAATCGAAACTTGAAAAGTAAGTTAAATTTCACCGCTCTACTCTTGTGGTTGCCGCTATGGCTCAATGCGCAGCATTACTCCAAACTCACGGTAGACTATGTCCCTGAAAAACAAACTTTGAATGTGTACCAGGAACTTACTTTTGTCAACACTACAAAACAACCGCTTACCACCATTTACTTAAACGATTGGAACAATGCCTATTCGGACCGATCGACGCCGCTTGCCGACCGATTTGCCGATGAATTTGTGCGCAGTTTTCACGTGGCGACCGAAAAAGAACGGGGCCAAACCCATACGTTAACTGTTATTGATGACAAAAAATCCTTATTGGATTGGAACCGACCTGCCAATCATCCCGATATTGTGGCCATAAAGTTGTCCGAACCATTGGCGGCTGGCGCTAGTGTTCACTTAGACTTGTCCTATTTTTTAAAATTACCCGATAAAAAATTTACAGGCTACGGCTTCAATGACGCGGGTGAACTGTTTTTGAAACAATGGCTATTGCATCCTGTTATGCAGCAAAACGGTACTTTTCTGCTCTATAGCAATTTAAATATTGACGATGCCGCCAATGCTCCAATGACCGTTGATTTGCGCATTCGTCCGCAGGGTTATACAGCTATCAGCGACTTGGAGCAGCTTTCCTATTCGGATACGGAATATGAATTTAGGGGCAAAAACCGACTGCAAATTCACTTGTATTTGACCAAAGAGCGGGAATACCTGAGTTTCAATAATGAGAAATTAGAAATTACAACGAACCTAAATGACCGTCGCATCAACGACATTCAAAAGGCATTATTGGTTGAGAAAATTCAAAATTTTGTCACCGCACATTTGGGCGAATCACCCATTGGAAAAATCACGGTAACCCAAAGTGATTATGAAGTTAATCCGTTTTATGGCCTGAATCAGTTGCCCAATTTCATCCGCCCTTTTCCAGATGATTTTGTGTACGAATTGAAATTTCTAAAAACGTATTTGTACAATCGTTTGAAAACCACTTTGCAACTGGATCCTCGAAAAGACAATTGGTTGTTTGATGCCATTCAGGTGTATTTGATGATGGAATACATCGATGAACATTATCCCGATGCCAAAATGATGGGGGCGCTGGGAAAAATTAAATTACTAAAAGGGTACAAAATTCTTTCTTTGGATTTTAACGAGCAATACAGTTATTTCTACATGCTGATGGCTCGGAAGAATTTGGACCAACCCTTGGGCGATTCCAAAGATAAATTGTTGAAGTTCAATGAAAAAATTGCTTCGAAATACCGTGCCGGACTCAGTTTTAAATATTTGGCAGAATTTTTAGGAAAAAGTAGTTTGGACCAGAGTATTGCCGCTTTTGTGACAGAAGCACAACAACGACCGGTAACGGCATCGGACTTTCAACAAATCTTAGAACGTAATGTTGGGCAACCTTTGGATTGGTTTTTCAAAACGATTATCCAGTCACGTGAAATCATCGATTACAAGTTTGAAGATGTTCAAAAAACCAAAGACAGTGTGTCGTTCCGACTCATGAATCGCACCCAGGTATCGGTACCGATTCCGGTTTATGGAATCAAGAAAAAAGAAGTGGTTTTCAAGCAATGGATTACCCCCATTGGAAAAGATAGTTTGTATACGTTGCCCCGCAAAGACGCCGATAAAATTGTTTTGAACTATGAAAATTTAGTTCCTGAATACAACCAACGTAACAACTGGAAATCCTTAAAACCCTTTATCATTTCGAATCGTCCCATAAAGTTACGCTTGTTCCGTGATTTGGAAGATCCGTATTTTAATCAAATTATGTACATGCCTGTTTTTGGGTATAATTATTACGATGGAGTAATTTTAGGAATGAGTTTGAACAACAAAACCGTTTTGGACAAACCGTTTATCATTGAGGCTATTCCCTCCTATTCGACAACTTCGTCCTCTTTGTCGGGCAGTTTTAATGTGATGTTTAACAATTACATTCGTGAAGGCCGCTTGTATTCCTTGCGCTACGGAATTGGGGGCAGTCATTTTCGATATGCTCCGGATGCTACATATGAAAAATTAACGCCGTTTGTGAACATTCGAATTCGGGAAAAAAATTTCCGAGAGAATCACATGATGTACTTGAATGCCCGTCAAGTGTATGTGAACCGCCAACCTAGTAATTATGTGGTGACTACGGGTGCCAATAATTATTCGGTATTCAATTTACGATTTACCGATGCCAATTCGACCATTACCAAAACATTCACCTACAGTTCCGATTGGCAATTTTCGTCCCAGTTTATCAAAACTTCTGGGGAATTGGTCTACCGTCAATTGTTTCAAAACAACCGCCAATTGAACATTCGATTTTACGGTGGCGTCTTTTTGAACAACAAAGACACCCGCGACTATTACAGCTTTGCGTTAGAACGCCCGACAGATTATATGTTTGATTATTCTTTTTTGGGACGTTCAGAAAATACCGGATTTTTTAGACAACAATACATCACTGCCGAAGGTGGATTTAAATCGCGTTTTACCGAACAATTGGCCAATCATTGGTTGGTTTCTACCAATATTAGCGGGAGTATTTGGAATTGGATTGAAGCCTATGCCGATTTTGGTATGCTAAAAGACAAAGGCGAAAATCCGGAGTTTAAAATGGATAGCGGAATTCGATTGAATTTAGTAACCGATTATTTCGAACTCTATTTCCCGGTTTACTCAAGCAATGGTTGGGATATTGGACAAAAAAATTATGGGGAACGTATCCGATTTGTGATTACTATTAATCCTAAATCATTATTGGGGCTATTTACTCGAAAATGGTTCTAAATCGACAAAATAAATTTACATATCGCATCGTTTCATTGTTTTTTTTAGATAAAACAAAATAAAAACTTAAAATACAACGGTTATTTTGAGGATAGTTTAAAAAATAATTATCAACAGACTAACCAAGCTATGTAGAAATTATATAAATTTGTTACTTGCACAGTATTGATCAAATTCTATGACAGAAACTCAACCTAAAGTGGAAATTACTTTTGAAGATTTTAAATCGGAAGTGATTCAAGATTATACCCTAGCCCGAGTAAGCCGTGAATGCAGTTTACTGGGACGAAAAGAGGTGTTAACCGGAAAAGCAAAATTCGGAATTTTTGGTGACGGTAAAGAAGTACCGCAGTTGGCTCTTGCCAAAGCCTTTCAAAACGGGGATTTCCGTTCGGGTTATTACCGGGACCAAACTTTTATGATGGCTATTGGGGCTTTGAACATTGAACAGTTTTTTGCCGGATTGTACGGTCATACCGATTTGGATTTTGATCCTATGAGTGCAGGTCGCCAAATGGGCGGTCACTTTGCCACACATTCTTTAGATGAAAACGGGCAATGGAAAAATTTGACCCAACAAAAAAACTCAAGTTCCGATATATCGCCAACGGCGGGTCAGATGCCCCGTTTGTTAGGTTTGGCGCAAGCGTCTAAAATCTACCGTCATGTAGAAGGCATTCAACAAGATAAATTTTCGGTGAATGGAAATGAAGTCGCTTGGGGAACCATTGGAAACGCTTCGACTTCTGAAGGTTTATTCTTTGAAACCATCAATGCGGCAGGTGTATTACAAGTGCCGATGGTCATGAGTGTTTGGGATGATGAATACGGGATTTCTGTGCATGCTCGTTACCAAACCACCAAAGAAAGTATTTCTGAAATATTAAAAGGATTTCAACGTGAAGAAAACGGTTCGGGCTATGAATTGTTTACTGTTAAAGGTTGGGATTACCCCGCTTTAGTAGATACCTATCAAAAAGCGGCTGCTATTGCGCGCACCGAACATGTTCCGGTGTTAATCCATGTGCAAGAATTGACTCAACCGCAAGGTCACTCGACATCGGGTAGTCACGAACGTTACAAAAACGCCGATCGTTTGGCGTGGGAAAGTGAATTTGATTGTTTGAATCAGATGCGCCAATGGATGATTGAAAGCAATTTAGCGACAGCGGAAGAATTGGATGCCATTGATGAACAAGCCAAAAAAGAGGTTTTAGAAGGTAAAAAAGCTGCCTGGTCTGCGTTTATCAACCCGATTAAAGCCGAGCAAAAAGAACTTTGCGAATTGCTAGCAACAGTAGCTTCAGGTAGCGCCAACCAAGTTTTTATTGAAAAAATGGCCAACGACTTGGCTTCGATCAAAGAACCCATTCGTAAAGACATCATTACCACCGCGCGAAAAGTTGTGCGAATGGTAATTGGCGAAAACGGACAAACGATTATAAATAATTGGATTGCTTCTTACACTGAAAAAATCCAACCCAAATACAGTTCGCATTTATTTTCAGCATCTTCAAATAATGCATTGTCAGGCACTGCTGTTGCGGCGACCTATGATGCATCGGCTGAAGAAGTCGATGCCCGTTTGGTTTTGCGTGATAATTTTGATGCCTTGTTTGCCAAATATCCAGAAGCCTTGATTTTTGGGGAAGATTCGGGGAATATTGGCGATGTGAACCAAGGTTTGGAAGGAATGCAACAAAAATATGGTGAATTACGGGTAGCCGATGTGGGGATTCGTGAGGCAACCATTCTAGGGCAAGGAATTGGAATGGCCATGCGCGGTCTTCGTCCGATTGCTGAAATTCAGTACTTGGATTACTTGCTGTACGCCATTCAAATCATGAGTGACGATTTAGCCACGCTACAATACCGCACAAAAGGTCGTCAAAAAGCACCGTTAATTATTCGTACACGCGGTCACCGTTTAGAAGGCATCTGGCATTCGGGATCGCCCATGGGAATGATCATCAATGCTATTCGCGGTATCCATGTCTTGGTTCCCAGAAACATGACCAAAGCCGCCGGTTTTTATAATTTATTAATGGAAAAAGACGAACCCGCATTGATTGTGGAATGTTTGAATGGGTATCGTTTGAAAGAAAAAATGCCAACGAACTTAGGTGAATTCAAAACGCCTATTGGGGTTGTTGAAACCCTAAAAACGGGAACCGACATCACCTTGGTTTCTTACGGGTCCACTTTGCGTTTGGTAGAGCAGGCGGCTAATGAATTGGAAGCGGTTGGAATTAGCTGTGAAATTATTGACATTCAATCGTTATTGCCTTTTGACTTGAATCACGACATCGTGAAGAGTTTGGCCAAAACCAATCGTCTTTTGGTAATTGATGAAGATGTTCCAGGCGGAGCGAGTGCCTATATTTTACAAGAGATACTTGAAGTTCAAAAAGGCTATCAATATTTGGATAGTGCGCCACAAACGTTGGCTGCTAAAGCCCACCGACCTGCTTATGGTACAGATGGGGATTATTTTTCAAAACCTTCAGTTGAAGATATCTTTGAAAAGGTGTACGAAATTATGCACGAAGCCAAACCCAATACCTTTGCAAAATTGAAATAATACAAAATCCCGAGCTTTTCGGGATTTTTTTTGGTCTTTAAAATGCATTATTTTCTATATTGCTAAAAAATAAAATCCATGAACCGACTCGAACTGCCGCACGTATTCATCAATCCAGACCTTTCGGTACCCGATGTAGTAAGTTTAAATTACAACGTACAAGAAGCGCATACCAAAACTAAAATCACTTTACATCACAATGTGGTGAGTTTGATTTTGGAAGGCAAAAAGGAATTAGCCCACAACAATACCACGCAAATTGTGGATGCCAAACATTTTATTTTGGTCAAAAATGGGAACTGTTTGATGTCGGAGCATTTATCCAAAGAGCATCAGTTTCGGAGTGTATTGTTATTTTTTAACGACCAGTTTCTTCTCCGATTTGAGATGAAATACCCCCAGTATTTTGACGGACAAGTTCCGGACAAATCCGTAATGGTACTCAAAACTGACGAATTTATTGAGAGTTACAGTACGTCGATGAGTTTACTTAATGAAACGGGGAATGCGATTGGTCCTGATTTTATCGAACATAAATTAGAGGAATTGCTGTTGTATATTGCTCAAAAATACGGACCAAAAGCTTTATCGATTTATAAAAGCAGTACATCAAGAAAATTAGATGCCGAACGCCGTTTACGAAACATTGTTGAGAAACATGTGTATGCCCGATTATCCTTAGAAGAATTGGCTTTTCTATGTCACATGAGTTTATCGACTTTTAAACGGGAGTTTCAACGTATTTTCAATACATCGCCCAGCCGTTGGATCCAAGAAAAACGCTTGGAGCGCTCGCGTGAATTATTGGTTCGAGAAAAAGAACGCCCGAGTGATATTTACCATAAAGTGGGATATGAAAGTTTATCCAGTTTTACCCAATCGTTCAAACAGAAATACGGTATTACACCCAAACAATTTCAATTGGACAAAAATTGAACTTTTAGCTATATTTTTTGAACTTTTACAATAATTAAAATCGTAAGAATAAGCCTAAATTTGAGTGGTTTTATTACACAACCATAGATTACATCTATATAGAGTTGTCTATGGGTTTCACACTCTAATTTTACAAAAAAGCCGGAAGTATACTTCCGGCTTTTTTATTTTAATTATTTCAAGATTCTAAATTCGCATCGTCTATTGATGGAGTGTTCGGCTTCAGTACAATTATCACCACATTTCACGAGCGGCATACTTTCACCAAATCCTTTATGACGTAAACGATTTCTATCTACACCTTGGCTTACAATATACTCTAATGTTGAAGCAGCACGATTATTCGACAGCATTAAATTATAGGTTTCTGTAGCACGGGAATCGGTATGCGCACCAATTTGAATTTCCATACGGGGGTATTTTTTCATTAATCCAACGAGTACATCTAATATTTTAGCGGCATCGGGTTTGATATCCCATTTGTTTAAATCGAAATAGATATTCTCCAATTCAATATATACGTAACCGTCGGTTTTGGTTACTACAATATCTTCAGCATCATCATAGGATTCTACAATCAATTCAATTTCAAATCGTACATTACCTTCCTGATCGGTCATGAAAAATTCGCTGTGGGGAATATATAAATCACGAATGGCTTCGATTCGGTATTTTTTGTTAGGTTTGGTATTGAAGAAATATTCTGCATTGGAACCCACAACCATTTGTCCGACCAAAACGTCGTTTTCATCATACAGACTGATTTGCGTTCCAGGCAACAACTGTTTGGTCACTTTATCTTTCACATCACCTTCAACAATATAGCGACGCTCGTTATCTTTACGTTTGAAACTGTATAAGTTATCATAACCTTTGCGATTAGAAGACAAATAGCCATCTTGTGTTTTTTCATTTAACACATAACCAAAATCATCATAACCACTATTGATGGTTTCCCCTAAATCCAACGGTTTCATCCATTTTCCATCCGCCATTTTGGTCATGTAAATGTCTAAACCACCCATACCTTCGTGTCCGTTGGAGGCAAAATATAACGTACCGTCACTAGTCACAAAGGGAAACTGTTCCAAATGGGGTGTATTGATAACCTCACCTAAATTTACAGGTTCACTATACGTACCGTCCTCTTTCACATCTACATAATACAAGTCGAACGACCCTAACCCACCGGGACGGTCACTGGAAAAGTATAACTTTTTGCCATCGGGAGTCAAATACGGATGTTGTGTTGAAAATTCGGCACTACAAAAAGGCAATTCGGTGACATTTTTCCAATCATTATCGATCCATTCTGCTCTGAAAATTTTTACAGAAGCAAATTTATCATCACCCACTTTCACTCGTTTATCATTGGTCCGACTGAAATACATAATTTTTCCATCGGCCGAAAACACGGCATTACTTTCGTGGGTTTTGGTATTGATTGATTTGGGAAAAGGCATGATGTTTTCCAATTGATTGTCTTTGTTCACCGTAGCTTCAAACAAGTCCAAATAGGGTTTGTTGTTCCAACCGTACATAGACGATTCCGCTGAACGCAACGAAGCAAAAACAACTTTACCTTCTTTGTAAAAGGAAAGTCCGAAATCCCCAGTATCATTGGTTTTAGTCATGAGTTGCAATTCATAATCAAAGGGAACGATATTGCGAAGGTTTTCAATAAACAACTGGGTATTCACTTCGTATTTTAAGTATTCCCCCATGATTTTATCTGCTTTTTCGTAATCTTTAATTGCTTTTAAAGCATGCGCATAACGAAAATAATATTCAGGGGTAACCGAATCTTTGTATTGAAAAAAGAGTTGACCGTAATTTTTAACTGCGGCATCCATTTGAGCATTATAAAAATAGCAATCCCCCATATTTTGCAAAATCACACGATTGGGCTTTAAGGTACTGTACATTTCAGCCGCCTGAACATAGGATTTATTGGCAAACAGTTTATTCGCAAACTTAACGGATGGTTTTTTCTGAGCAGAAGCAATCAGAACGGAGCACAAGGCTACAAATACATATAATTTTTTCATAGTGATCCGATTAGAAGAAACGTGGTGATTTATCATATCCATTACCGGCACTGTTGCTACCGGATTTACTCAGGTTAAACAAAACCATAATTTCATGGGAACCCGAATTGAATCGGCCCAAATTACTGAGGGTATAATCATAAGCATACCCGATGCGAAGATTTTGGGTAATTCTAAAATTAACCAATCCACTTAAGGCATCGCCTACACGGTATCCTACACCCATTTCCAACATATTATTGTACAAAACATTGGCTGTTACATCAAACGATAATGGGGTTCCTGAAACTCCTTTAGCCATAAAAGCTGGTTTGAATTTGAATCGATCATTAATCTCAAATACATAACCACCGGTTAAGAAATAGTGCACTTCCTCTACCCCTGTTCGTGTCAATCCATCTTTGGATTCCAAATGTTTGGTTCGAAGTAAATTAGGAGCTGATAAACCCACATAGTATTTATCCCCAAAATAAAAGGTTCCTACCCCTACATTGGGATAGGTGCGACTCAAATTATTGGCAAAAGCTTGATCGGGCAAAGGATCGGAATATACAAATCCATTAAAATTGGTGCTAAAGAAGGTTGCACCCGCCTTTAAACCAAAGGACAATTTATGCGTCTCACTTACGGGCAATACATACGCAAAGTCAGCAAATACATTGCTTTCTTTTACTACATCCCCAATTTGATCGTGGATAACGGACATCCCCGCTTCCATCCGTTTTTTCAACGGAACATGCGCGAAAAATGTCCCTGTGGTAGGTCCGCCTACAGAGCCCACCCATTGCGCGCGGTACAATCCTCCTAAATTAATTAGATCTTCATCATCCGTAGCATAAGCGGGATTGAGCACACTCATGTTATACATATACTGCGTATACTGTGGATCTTGTTGTGCCTGAGATTTACGAGCACAAAGCAGTATACCTGCGAGAATAATATATTTTAAAACATTTCTTTTCATACGTATCCAATTATCTACTTAAATAAAGACGGCCTTGAATAGGAGCTCGTGAACCATCGTTAAAATTCAATATGTAAAAATATACACCGGCTGGAGCGTAACCATTACCCATGTTGGCTCCCTCAGAAGACTTACCATTCCAATTTGGATTGTTTCGGTTTCCATTAAACAATACATTACCGTATCGGTTAAATATCTCGATAGAGAAATTCGGGTAATTCTCAATGATATTTTTAATCACAAACTCGTCATTGACACCATCGTTATTGGGTGAAAATCCATCGGGAATAATAATAGCATCTGGTAAACATTGTTCCAAAATAACAGTAACCGCTAATCGTGTACTTTCACAACCTAAAGCCGATACTGCTGCAGCATAATACGTAATTCCGTCTTGTAGTAAGTCTGCTGCATTTAAAGCCGTTCCACCACTTGAGGTGTTGTACCAAACAATCGTTCCATTACCTGAAACTTGAGCAGTTAATTCAGCTATTGTTGCATTGGCATCGTTACAGAAGGTAGCACTTCCAGTTAAAGTAGGCTCAGCAGAATTTTCAACGGTAAAACTAACTGCTGTAAAATTCAACGTACTGTTTCCACACGTTGTAACTTGTGAAATAATATCCGTAATGGTCAATTGATTCGTTCCTGAAGCGATTAATGCTGCGGCAGGAATTGTAAAACTTCCCCCTCCATTATTAATTAATACATTCACATTTGTCGTAGATGCATTCGCACCTGAAAGTTGGTAGGTTAATGTATAGTTTCCATTCGCCAATGTTGTTGCACCAGCAATGATTACCATGGCATCACTGCCCAAACAAATTGAACTTACCGTTACCGAAGCACTAGATAGTGTCGGTAAAGGTAAAATTGTAATTGTAGTTGTTGTGCCAATATTGGAGGTTGTACAATTTCCATTGATAGCTGTCACTGCATCTAAGGTTATAGTCACTGCTCCTGGAGTTTGGAAATACGATCCAGGAATTGTGAATTGTCCGTTTCCTGATGTTATAACTACTGTAGTTGATGTTCCTGTAGATGGTGTTGCATTGGTAACACTATAATTAAAAGTGTACGATCCGTCAACCAATGTACTTCCTGTTATTGATACCACAACAGCCGAATTTTGACAACTATTTACAGCTGTAATTGTACCTGGGCCAAAACTTGGTGGTGGAGTTAAATTCACCGTAATTATTGCAGTATCCGCGTTACAAGTACCTGTACCTGCAACGGTATAAGTATACTGACCAGCTGGATCCAATCCTGGATTAAATACACCAGTTCCACTTGCTAACGGTGGCGACCATGTCCCCCCTGTTTGTGCTGTTGTACCAAGTGCAGTAAATAAATCCGATGGAGTTGCATTCGCACACAAAGTTACTGTGGCGTCTGAACCAGCATTTGGTCCCGGTGTTAGCGTCACATTAACTGTAGCTGTATCATTTCCACACGGAGCAATTCCTGTAATAGTATAGGTATACGTTCCAGCGGCATCCACAGCTGGATTAAAGATTCCAGTTCCACTAGCCAAAGCAGGAGTCCATGTACCACCTGTTTGAGGTGTTCCGCCTAAACTCGTAAATAAATCAACTGGGGTAGCATTCGCACATAGTGTTAATGTGCCATCTTGTCCGGCATTAGCAATTGGGTTCACCGTTACTGTGGCACTTGCCGAACCTGTAAAACATGGAGCAATTCCGTTTACCGTATAGGTATAAGCCCCTGCAGTGTCCAACGCGGGGTCAAAAACACCGGTTCCACTGGCCAAGGCTGGTGACCAAACACCACCGGTTTGAGGCGTACCCCCTAAGAAAGTAAATAAATCGGCAGGCGCACTGTCGGCACAGAAATTAGCCGTACCGTCTGTACCTGCATTAGGTGCCGAGATGATGGTTACAGTAACAGTAGCTGTATCATTGCCACAAGGGGCGATTCCTGTAACCGTATAAGTATAGGTTCCTGCCGTATCCACAGCGGGGTTAAAGATTCCCGTACCACTTGCCAACGCTGGAGTCCATGTCCCACCTGTCATCGGAGTACCAGATAAACTATTGAATAAATCAACCGCTGCAGCATCTGAACAAAGGGAAAGGGTTCCATCATTTCCGGCATTAGGTATTGGATTGATAACCACTGTAACTGTTGCCGAATTAACAGTACAAGGTGCAGTTCCAGTTACCGTATAGGTATAAGTTCCAGCAGTATCAATTGCTGGATCAAAAACACCTGTTCCACTGGCTAAGGCTGGAGACCAAGTTCCTCCTGTTTGTGGTGTACCTCCTAAGAAGGTAAATAAATCGGCTGAAGTACTATCGGCACAGAAATTAGCCGTTCCATCTGTACCCGCATTAGGTGCGGTTACAATAGTTACCGTTACTGTTGCAGTATCATTACCACAAGGAGCGATTCCCGTAACGGTATAGGTGTAAGTTCCTGCTGTATCCACAGCGGGATCAAAGGTTCCTGTTCCACTAGCTAAAGCTGGAGACCAGGTTCCACCTGTCATCGGACTACCACCAAGACTTGCAAATAAATCTACTGGTGTAGCATTGGAACATAATGTTATCGTTCCATCTGTTCCGGCATTCGGAATTGGATTAACAATTACAGTAGCGGAAGCTGTAGCATCAGAACAAGGTGCAGTACCCGTAACTGTATAAGTATACGAACCTGCAGTATCTATAGCGGGATCAAATATTCCTGTTCCACTGGCTAATGCCGGTGACCAAGTTCCACCCGCTTGTGGTGTTCCACCTAAGAAAGTGATCAAATCAGCTGGAGCGCTATCAGCACAGAAATTAGCCGTACCATCTATACCCGCATTAGGTGCAGTGATAATAGTAACGGTAACTGTAGCGGTATCATTACCACAAGGAGTAATTCCTGTAACAGTATAAGTATATGTTCCTGCTGTATCGACCGATGGATCAAAAATTCCTGTTCCACTCGCTAAAGCCGGTGACCAGGTTCCTCCAGTCATCGGACTACCTCCAAGACTAGCATATAAATCAACTGGAGCTGCATTAGAACATAATGTAATCGTTCCGTCAGTTCCGGCATTCGGAATTGGATTAACAATTACTGTAGCGGAAGCAGTCGCATCTGCACAAGGTGCCGTGCCTGTTACGGTATAGGTATACGATCCTGCAGTGTCTATTGCGGGGTCAAATACGCCCGTTCCACTAGCTAATGCTGGTGACCATGTTCCTCCGGTTTGTGGAGTACCTCCTAAGAAAGTAAATAAATCCGCGGGAGCACTATCGGCACAGAAATTAGCAGTACCATCTGTTCCGGCATTGGGAGCTTGAATAACTGTAATGACTAAAGTCGAACTGTCGGATCCACAAGGGGCATCGCCGATTACAGTATAAGTATAAGTCCCAGCAGCATCAACTGCAGGATCAAATTCGCTAGTTCCACTCGCTAAAGCTGGTGACCATGTTCCATTTGCATCGGGTGTGCCTCCAAGAACAAAATATAAATCGACAATTCCTGAGTTGGAACAAACTTCTAAAGTTGCATCATTTCCTGCAAAAGGAATTGGATTTACAGTTACGGAAGCAGTTGCAAAGGCAGCTGCACAAGGTGCACTTCCAGTTACAGTATAGGTATAAACACCTGCTGTATCTACTAAAGGATCATAAACACCAGTTCCACTTACTAGAGCCGGTGACCAAGTCCCTCCCGTTTGAGGTGTTCCACCTAAGAAGGTAAATAAATCCGCAGGAGCACTATCCGCACAGAATGTGGCTGTCCCATCAACTCCTGCATTAGGGGCTGGAACTACAGTGACAGTTACTGTAGCAGTAGCTGAACCACAGGGTGCAATTCCATTGACCGTGTAAGTATAAGTTCCCGAAGTATCTACACTTGGATTGAATACTCCTGTTCCACTTGCTAGAGCTGGCGACCAAGTCCCTCCTGTTTGGGGAGTTCCACCTAAAAGTGTAAATAAATCCACAGAAGCATTATTGGAACATAATGTAATCGTTCCATCATTTCCAGCATTAGGTAACGGATTAACCACAATGGTCATCGTAGTCGTCACTTCACAATTTGCTGTTGAGTTGGGTGTAAAGGTATACGTCGTTGTGGCATTGTTATTTAATGCGGGCGACCAAGTTCCCGTAATTCCGTTATTCGAAGTCGTTGGTAAAGCCGCTAACATACCCCCTTGACAAATCGGAGCTACTTGAGTAAACGTAGGTGTCACATTCGGGTTCACCGTGATGGTCATGGTAGCGGTTGTGGCACATTGACCAGCTGACGGTGTAAACGTATAGGTTGTTGTGGAATTGTTATTCAATGCAGGCGACCAAGTTCCCGTAATTCCGTTGTTCGAAGTCGTTGGCAATGCCCCTAAGGTTCCGCCTTGACAGATTGGTTGTACTTGGGTAAATGTTGGTGTTACATTCGGGTTCACAGTGATGGTCATAGTCGCTGTTGTCGCACACTGACCTGCAGTTGGTGTAAACGTATAAGTTGTTGTGGCATTGTTATTCAATGCAGGCGACCACGTTCCTGTTATTCCGTTGTTCGAAGTCGTTGGCAAAGCTGCCAAAGTTCCTCCTTGACAAATCGGCGCTACTTGGGTAAATGTTGGCGTCACGTTCGGGTTCACGGTGATGGTCATCGTGGCCGTAGTCGCACACTGACCTGCAGTTGGTGTAAACGTATAGGTAGTTGTAGCATTATTATTCAATGCGGGCGACCACGTTCCTGTTATTCCGTTGTTCGAAGTCGTTGGCAAAGCCGCTAATGTTCCGCCTTGACAAATCGGAGCTACTTGGGTAAACGTAGGTGTCACATTTGGATTCACCGTGATGGTCATCGTGGCAGTAGTCGCACACTGACCTGCTGTTGGTGTAAACGTATACGTTGTTGTCGCATTATTGTTTAATGCAGGAGACCACGTTCCCGTTATTCCGTTATTCGAAGTCGTTGGCAATGCCGCTAACGTTCCGCCTTGACAGATTGGAGCTACTTGGGTAAATGTAGGTGTCACGTTCGGATTCACCGTGATAGTCATCGTAGCCGTAGTCGCACACTGACCTGCAGTTGGTGTAAACGTATAGGTAGTTGTAGCATTATTATTCAATGCAGGCGACCACGTTCCCGTAATTCCATTATTCGAAGTCGTTGGCAATGCCGCTAAGGTTCCGCCTTGACAGATTGGTTGTACTTGGGTAAATGTTGGTGTTACATTCGGGTTCACCGTGATGGTCATCGTAGCCGTTGTCGCACACTGACCTGCAGTTGGTGTAAACGTATAGGTTGTTGTGGCATTGTTATTCAATGCGGGAGACCAAGTCCCTGTAATTCCGTTATTCGAAGTCGTTGGCAAAGCCGCTAACGTACCGCCTTGACAAATTGGAGCTACTTGGGTAAACGTAGGTGTCACATTTGGATTCACCGTGATGGTCATCGTAGCCGTTGTTGCACACTGACCTGCACTTGGGGTAAACGTGTAGGTTGTCGTTGCATTGTTATTCAATGCAGGCGACCACGTTCCTGTGATTCCGTTATTCGAAGTTGTTGGTAAAGCTGCTAACGTACCGCCTTGACAAATAGGAGCCACTTGCGTAAACGTAGGTGTTACATTCGGATTCACCGTGATGGTCATGGTAGCCGTAGTGGCACACTGACCTGCTGTTGGTGTAAACGTATACGTTGTTGTCGCATTATTGTTTAATGCTGGAGACCAAGTTCCTGTTATTCCATTGTTGGATGTTGTTGGTAATGCCGCTAACGTACCTCCTTGACAAATTGGCGCTACTTGGGTAAACGTAGGTGTTACATTTGGATTCACCGTGATGGTCATGGTAGCGGTAGTCGCACATTGACCTGCAGTTGGAGTAAATGTGTAGGTTGTTGTGGCATTGTTGTTTAATGCTGGAGACCACGTTCCTGTTATTCCGTTGTTCGAAGTCGTTGGCAAAGCTGCTAACGTTCCGCCTTGACAAATCGGAGCCACTTGCGTAAACGTGGGTGTCACATTCGGGTTCACCGTAATTGTCATCGTGGTTGTGGTGGAACACTGACCCGCTGAAGGTGTAAATGTATAGGTTGTTGTATTGTTATTATTTAAGGCTGGCGACCATGTTCCTGTTACCCCATTATTTGAAGTAGTAGGCAATGGTGATAAAGTAGTTCCTCTACAAATAGGCGGAACTTGCGTAAACGTTGGCGTTACATTCGGATTCACTGTGATGGTCATCGTAGCCGTTGTGGCACATTGACCTGCTGTTGGTGTAAACGTATACGTTGTAGTGGCATTGTTGTTTAATGCGGGAGACCACGTACCTGTAATTCCGTTATTCGATGTCGTTGGTAAAGCCGCTAACGTTCCGCCTTGACAAATAGGCGCTACTTGTGTAAACGTTGGCGTTACATTCGGGTTTACTGTAATGGTCATGGTAGCATTGTTCGCACATTGACCTGCACTTGGTGTAAATGTATAGGTAGTCGTTGCATTGTTATTCAATGCGGGAGACCAAGTTCCTGGAATACCATTATTCGATGTAGTAGGCAAAGCCGCTAATGTTCCGCCTTGACAGATGGGCGCCACTTGTGTAAATGTAGGTGTAGTTGCAGGAGTAATGGTCACTGTTACAGTCGAACTAGAATTGGCACAAGGAGCTATCCCTGTCACAGTATACGTGTATGTTCCCGGGGCATCTACTAAAGGATTAAAAACCCCTGTTCCACTCGCTAAGGCGGGTGACCAGGTTCCCCCTGCTTGTGGTGTTCCCCCTAAACTATTGAATAAATTCACTGAAGGTCCGACAGCACAAACCGCAACATTGCCATTTGTTCCTGAATTAGAAGCTTGATTAACCGTTACCGTAACTGTTGCCGTATCATTAGGACATCCGGGCGTACCTGTAACCGTATAGGTATAGGTTCCTGAAGTATCTACAGCAGGATTGAAAGTATTGGTTCCACTAGCTAATGCAGGAGACCATGTACCACCTGACTGTGCCCCTGCACCCAATAATGTAAATAAATTAAACGGTGCATTGTTTGAACAAACCGTAGTTGATGCATCATTACCTGCATTTACAGGATTAGAAATCGTTATGGTTACTGTTGCAGTATCCGTTGGACAGGCTGCATTGGAAATTGAATAGGTGAAAACATACGGACTTCCCGCAGCCGTTAATGTGGAAATATTAACCGTACCTTGATCTCCATTAGTTGTTGGTAACGGACCCGTCCATGTTCCTCCATTTTGCGGAGTACCCCCTAAGAAACTAAATAAATTTCGAATTGGATTTGTTGCCAAATCATTGGAACAAACGGCAAAAGCACCATCCGTACCCGCATTATTGGGTTGCAACAATTGAACTGTTACCTCCAAGCGATTGACACTCTCACAAGGCGGATCCAATGTCGTAGCATAATAATTTTCACCATCAACTAAGGGTGTATTAGGATCTAAAATTACTGCTGACGAAATCGTTGAATACCAATTATTGGTCCCACTAGCTTGTAAATCAGCAATAGTTGGAGTATTCCCATTTAAACAAAACGATTGTAAAGCAGGACCTGTAGGCACAGGAACAACACCAACTGTTACAAAGACTGCTAAACGAGAGGTTTCACAACCCGTATTGGGATTGGTCTGACTTGCATAATAAATGGTATTATCCACCAAAACAGTGGTTGTAGGTAATGGAGTTCCACCTGAGGAAGTAGTATACCATTGTATATTATTCCCAATGGCAATCAAATTTGCAATTGTTGCTTGATTGGGATCATCCACACAAACACCTTGGAAATTCTGTCCAGTAGGAGCAGCAAAAATAGTTACCGTAACAGGTTGACGAGTACCACAATTACCAGCTGAATTATCAGCATAGTAGGTAGCGCCATTCGTTAGACCCGTTGATAAACTCAAGGGAGTAGTTGAAGTGGTCGAACTAAACCATGCGACTCCTCCCCCATTATCCGTTGCCGATAAATTGGCAATTGTGGGCGACTCCGTATTACAAAAAGTTTGGCTGGAGTTGGTTACTGTTGGACATTGTGCCGAAATAACTTGATTGTACATCAAAAAGAGTACAATTAAAATTCCTTTTCCGGTCGTGTACAGTTTGCGTAATGACTTATTCATAGGCAAAATCAAATTTTAGAATGTATTCACACTTCTTTTTGATTTTCCATACCCAAGTCGAAATCAAATGTAGAAAAAAAACGCTTAAGTAGTAGCTATTACTGCTTCAAGACTTTAATTTCTCCATTTATTTCTCTTTGAAGTATGAAATACTTTACATTCTCATAGTTATCTAATCCATGAGGACGGTATTCAAATTGAAGTAGGGCTTGTTTGGTTTTATCGTTTTGAATGGAATGACTCAATCCACTTTCTTGCACCATGCGCAATGCGGTATCAAAAACCACATCGAATCCTTGCATGTATACGGTATCCGGATCCTCTTTGTAGGTATGACGATAATTCGCCACAAAAGACTCATACAATTGGTCTTTCACAAGTCCGGAATAGGTTGGATACACGGTTCGCAAGATATTCATGCGCAAGGGTGAAATATTTTTATAATAATCAATCAATTTAGGTTCCAACAAGGCAACCTGAATATTATAATCGGTAACTGCATTTAACAACGTGTTTGTCGAACTGATAATCATACTGTTTTTACTGGTTTCTAGTATGATTACATTTAACTTCGCTTTATTTAAAAGACTTTTTAAATTTTCAGTATCTAATCCGTTTCTATCGGAAACTAGGGCAAATTGGGCTTGTGGGAATTTTTTAAGAATTTGTTGTTTCTTGGCTTCATCTGAAAAACTACTCACCACAATTACATTAGCATTCAAGGGCAATAACACATCCAACACTTCGTCCCGAATTTGCATCTCTGGCTTCAAGGCCACGAGTTTTTTTGATTTTAACCCTTCCACCTCTACTTCAGTTACCAATGGAATCGGTAAAAAAGCCGTTTTCTCAATCGAACAATGTCCACTTAAAAAGGCAGCGTCCATTCCTTTCCATTCGCGATCAGCAGTGAGACGTTTTAAATCAAAAGACTTTTTATCCCCTTTCGCATAAATCATTTTGGTGGAAATATTCAATCCCAAACTATTTAAAGAGTCGATAGCGCGTTTTGCTCCCATATGATAAATCAATTCGAGGCGCGAACTTTCTTCAGAGATTTGAATATCGGGAAATGTTTGCTGCACCCGATTCCAATCCTCTTCTTTAAAAGACACCATAAAAGCAAATCGCTTCACTTCTGTTAAGTCGGCCGTCTTTACTAAATCTTTGAAAACTACAACAGGAGCATTCTCAAGAGTGGGTGTAGCCAACGTATTGGGCACAATGACATCACTTTTTACTGGCGTTGGTGTTTTAACCACTTCAGTGTTATCTTTTTTCACAACAGAAGCGTCCGTCTTTTCAGTTGATGCTACAGGCACATCTGATTTTGGAGCTGCTGGCTCCCCTTTTGTTGTTGCTAAGGGTTCTTTATTTTCGACAACAGCAGGCGCAACAATTTCTGGAGCAGGCTGTGCATCTTTTGGCATTTTTATGACCATGCCAATCTGAACGCCTTTGGATAATTTCGGATTCAATTCCAAAAACTCCATAATTTTCATATTGGCTCTTTTGGACAATCCAAACAAAGTTTCTTTGGGCTGTATGGTATAATTCACCAAGTCATCCGAATTAATTCGGGCTTTGGTTTCCACAACCTCTTCTTTATTTTCTTTGACTGGAGAGACTGCTGTAACTGAAGCTGATTCTTTACTTTCTGTTTTAACTTCTTCCGAAACTGCTGGCTGTGTCACTTTTACTTCAGCAACAGGTTTTGTCTCTGATGGTAATAATTTACTATCATTGGCAACAGCAGCTTTTGCATCAGGCGTTTTTTCAACAATTGGATTATCAAGGGCATTTTTGGGCAACTTTAGACGTTGACCCACCTGCAGCATTTTCACAATTTGCGGATTCTCCGACTCTAATTCAGCGATAGTTACACCATACCGTTTGGACAAACCAAATTTTGTTTCACCAGCGACTACATCATGAAAACGTAAATCATTAGAATTTTCTGAGGCAAACTTATTTTCTTGGGAAGCGAGAGCTGTTGAAGACACATTCCCGTTGGCAGGCACACGAAGCACTTGCCCTGTTTTCAACACTCCATTAATGCGTCCCGTATTCATCGCCATTAATTCAGACAAAGAAATCCCATAACGTCTGGACAAACCGAAAAGTGTTTCTCCTTTCACAACTGTATATTCTTGTGAAGGAACGGTTGAAACTTTTTGCTGAACTGCTGACAAATCCTGAATGTAACCTGTTGTGCTACCCGTAATTTTTAAACGATGTCCCGCCTGAAGTCCATTTTTTATTTGCGGATTTTGAACTTCTAATTCTGCAACAGTAACACCATACGATTTCGACAATCCCCATTTTGTCTCACCCGGTTGCACCAAATGAACTCGAGGACCCGACTCTTGAATTTTAACAGTCGGTTTTGACACTTCAACAGAGGTAGATTTATTTTCTGAAAGTATATTCTTACTGGAATTTGACTCAGGAGCAGCACTGTTTGGTACTATTACCAACGATTTTGGCAACACCAAAACATCATTTGGCTTCACCCCATTCACAGCATTGGGATTGAGTTTAATGATGTCATAAGGCGTCACTTTATACTTCAGCGCGACCTTTGAAAGTGTCTCACCCTCAGTAACTACGTGCGTATTCGCTTGCTGCTGCGACCAAGTCAATTGACTTGCTAACAACAGAGTTATTAACAACTTTTGTTGTGATGAAAAATTAGGGTTCATGCTTTGTATAATAAGACAAAATCACCCTAAAAGTAAACAAAAAACCTCTGCTGATATGAGTCAACAGAGGTAGTTATTAACACGTTATTAACACCGAACAATATGTTATGAACAAGTTATCAAAAACATATTTCAAGTTATTAACTCTATTTAGAATACAAACATGGCTCGCTCACCCATCATTTCGCTCACTTCATCACCCACTTGTTCAATAACCGCTTCATCGTTTGGATTCATCAATACACGATCTATAAAATCAACAATAGTTTCCATGTCGGCTTCAACCAACCCACGAGTAGTAATAGCAGGTGTCCCCACACGAATTCCCGAAGTCACAAAAGGTGATTTATCATCAAAAGGAACCATATTTTTGTTCACTGTAATTTCAGCTTTCACTAAAGCATTTTCTGCGTCTTTACCACTAATGCCCTTGTTACGCAAATCAATCAACATCATGTGATTATCCGTCCCTCCGGAAATGATATTGTAACCGCGCTTGATAAAAGCAGCTGCCATCGCTTGCGCATTCTTTTGTACTTGAACGGTATATCTAAAAAACTCATCCGACAAGGCTTCACCAAACGCAACCGCCTTTGCCGCGATAATGTGCATTAACGGTCCGCCTTGATTACCTGGAAAAACGGACATATCCAACACGTGCGACATCATTCGGATTTCTCCTTTTGGCGTTGTTAAGCCCCAAGGATTTTCAAAATCTTTCCCCATCATAATCATACCACCACGAGGGCCACGCAAGGTTTTGTGGGTAGTTGTGGTTACAATATGACAATGCGGAATCGGGTCATTCATCAATCCTTTTGCAATTAAACCTGCCGGGTGAGAAATATCCGCCAACAATAAAGCGCCTACACTATCGGCAATTTCGCGAAAGCGTTTAAAATCCATATCTCTTGAATAAGCAGAAGCACCTGCAATAATCATTTTTGGCTGCTCTTTGGTCGCAATATCCTGTATTTTGTCGTAATTCAACACACCCGTTTCTTGTTCGACACCATAAAATACAGGGCGATATAATTTACCTGAAAAGTTAACTGGTGAACCGTGTGTCAAGTGACCACCATGCGACAAATCAAACCCTAAAATTGTATCGCCTGGTTTTAAACAAGCGGCAAATACTGCTGTATTCGCTTGTGAACCCGAGTGGGGTTGTACATTCACATATTCGGCACCAAACAATGCTTTGGCACGATCAATTGCAATTTGCTCAACGATATCGACTACTTCACAACCACCATAGTAGCGTTTTCCCGGATATCCTTCCGCATATTTATTCGTCAGACAAGAGCCTGCAGCCTCCATTACTTGATCACTTACGAAGTTTTCGGAAGCAATCAATTCAATACCATGTTGTTGTCTGTCCTGTTCGTCCAGAATTAAATCGAAGATTTGTTCGTCTCGTTGCATTTTTTAAGGATTTTTCATTAAAGCACCCCAAAATTACAAATTCTGTTTGTCAAATAGATTGTAAGGTCTATATTTGGTTGTAAATTTTTCAACAACAAATCAACAACGTGTTATGCCACAATATGCAAATGATCCTTCCCGTAAATCCTGGCTTTCGGTGTCAGAAAACAGTGATTTCCCTATACAAAATCTCCCCTTCGGTGTCTTCTTAACCAAAGAAGATGTCATCACCATCGGTACGCGTATCGGTGATTTTGCCATCGATATGGGCGCGCTCCAACAATTGGGGTATTTTGAAGGTATCGACCTACCCGACGATATGTTTCTTCAAGATACGCTCAATGATTTTATTTCTTACGGAAAGAAAACCTGGCGCCAAATTCGCAACCGCCTTTCCGACATTTTTGAAATTAACAATAGTCAGTTGCGCGACAATGAAGAACACAAAAAGGTAGTCATCTTTCATATCGATGATATTGAAATGCTACTGCCCGTTCAAATTGGCGATTACACTGATTTTTACAGCAGTAAAGAACATGCTACCAATGTTGGTATGATGTTCCGCGATCCCGCAAATGCACTTTTACCCAATTGGCTGCACATCCCTGTAGGTTACCACGGTCGCAGTTCGACCATCGTTCCCTCTGGCGTACCTGTACACAGACCTTTAGGACAAATATTGCCCGCTGATGCAACCACTCCTGTTTTCGGTCCTTCGAAATTGGTGGACTTCGAACTCGAGATGGCGTTTATTACCACCGATGCGAATATCATGGGAGAAAATGTTCCCGTTAACGAAGCGGAAGAATACATTTTTGGAATGGTGTTATTTAATGACTGGAGTGCACGTGATATCCAAAAATGGGAATATGTCCCACTCGGACCTTTTCTTGCTAAAAACTTTGCATCGTCTATTTCACCCTGGATTGTAACAATGGACGCTCTCGAACCCTTCCGTGTGGCGAGTCCGGAACAAAATCCAGAACCTCTACCCTACCTACAACAAAAGGGTGACCGTGCCTTTGATATCCAACTCGAAGTAGCTATTCAACCTGAAAATTCAGAAGAAACCGTAGTGTCGCGTTCCAACTTTAAATACATGTACTGGACGATGGCACAACAATTAGCCCACCACACTATAAACGGATGCCGTGTCAATGCCGGTGACATGATGGGAAGTGGTACAATATCGGGACCGACACCCGACAGTTTCGGTTCGATGCTCGAACTCACCTGGGGTGGGAAAAACCCACTAACTATGAAAGATGGTTCAGAACGAAAATTCATCAATGACAATGATACAGTAATCATTCGTGGTTTTTGTCAAAATGAAACTATCCGCATTGGTTTTGGCGAATGTGCGAGCAAACTGTTACCCGCTTTACCACTTAAATCGTAATTGACCATGAAAAAACTAACCCTTTTACTTAGTCTACTTTTTATCACTTTCGGTTGTGGTGTACAGCAAACGAGGGATGCGCTAACTTCTGGAAACTATGACGAGGCCATTCAAATTGCTGTTGAAAATTTACGGAATCGGAAAGATGCCAAAGGAAAGCAAGACTATGTACTATTTTTAGAGGAAGCCTTTGCCAAAGCCAAAGAACGCGATCTGCAAAACATTACTCTTTGGTTTAAAGATGCCAATCCATCCAATGCTGAAAAAATCTACAATACCTATTTAGCACTACACAACCGTCAGGAGTTGATCAAACCCATTCTACCACTAAAAGTATTGAATGGTAATCGTCAAGCCAATTTTATCTTTGAAGATTACTCCGATCAAATCGTAAGCAGTAAAAATGCTTTAGCTAAGCGTTTGTATGACAATTCCAAAGCACTTTTGGCAACACGTGATAAAATGAATTTCCGCAGAGCTTATGAGGATTTGAAATACTTGCAACAATTATCACCAGGTTTCAAAGATGCCGATAAGTTGATGGAGGAAGCGCGTCAAAAAGGAACAGATTATGTGAGCGTCTACACCAAAAATGAAACGAATATGGTCATTCCAATTCGTTTGGAAAATGACTTATTGGACTTTAGTACGTTTGGTCTAAATGACCCATGGACGGTTTACCACAGCAACCGAATTAAAGGCGTTACCTACGATTATGGTATCATTGTAAACTTCCGCAACATTGCCATTTCTCCCGAACAAATGAAGGAAAAAGAATTTGTCAAAGAGAAACAAGTTAAAGTCGGACAAAAAAAGGCATTAGATGCTAATGGCAATCCTATCAAAGACCAACAAGGTAATTTTGTTATGGTAGATGATATGCGAACCGTAACTGCAACTATCTATGAGTTTCGCCAACTGAAATCCGTACAAGTCACCGCTAAAATTGATTACATCGACTTTAAAAACAACCAATTGTTAGATACTTTCCCTTTGAGTAGCGAATTTGTGTTCGAACATATTTACGCCAAATACAAAGGCAATAAACAAGCCTGCGAAAGCAATTACCTTCCCTATTTTGAAAATGTGGCTGTTCCTTTTCCAAGTAACGAACAAATGGTAGCCGATTCCGGGCAGAGTGTCAAAAACAAACTTAAAGAAATCATTTCCCAACACCGAATTCGAAAATAAAACAAACCCCGTTCAGTCGGGGTTTTCTTTTTTACTATTCGAAGTTTCTTGAACTTCCAATTTTCTTGTATATTTGAAGTACACTCTCAAACAAAAACTATGATTTCGATTCGTAAACTGATCATTTTCGTTGCCGTTTTGGTGCTTTTAAATCTCGTGAATTTTGTAGTTTGTACCATCATTTACTGCCCCACGTGTGAATATGATGATAGCGGATTTTTCTTCCAACTCTTTTACTCTGATGAAGCGGCTGACGGATATCAAGTATATCCTACTTTTTTCAACTATATCGTAACCGCGATTTTGAGTTTTGTCTATACCATAATTTTTCCCGAACGTCAACGAAACAATCCCAAATACAAGTAGTCTTGCCCGATTGCTAAACCAAAGAAAATACTTTCCGTTGGTTTATTTTTCCCTATTTTTGCAAAAATTTTTCAAACACTATGTCAAAAGTAAATGTAGGCTTGGTGCAAATGACGTGTTCAAACGACAAAGCAGCCAACCTTGAAAAAGCGATTCGCGAAGTGCGTGTGGCAGCCGAAAAAGGCGCCCAAATAGTTTGTCTTCAGGAATTATTTACTTCCTTATATTTTTGTGATGTGGAAGATTACGACAACTTCCAACTCGCAGAAGCCATTCCAGGACCCAGTACCGATGCACTTTCTGAAGTTGCTAAGGAATTGGGTGTTGTAATCATCGCTTCTCTTTTTGAAAAACGCACACACGGTATTTACCACAACACTACCGCGGTTCTCGATGCCGACGGAACGTACCTTGGAAAATACCGCAAAATGCATATTCCGGATGACCCGGCCTTTTACGAAAAATTCTATTTTACCCCCGGTGATTTAGGCTATAAAGTTTTCCAAACCAAATTTGCCAAAATCGGTATCCTTATTTGTTGGGACCAATGGTACCCTGAAGCGAGTCGTATCACGGCTTTGATGGGTGCCGAAATCTTGTTCTACCCTACCGCTATCGGCTGGGCTACCGATCAAGACGAAGAAACCAACCAAGACCAATACAATGCATGGCAAACCATCCAACGCTCGCATGCTGTGGCTAACGGCGTTCCCGTTGTTAGCGTGAACCGTGTAGGTTTTGAACAAAATGGTGCCATGAAATTCTGGGGCGGTAGTTTTGTCGCCAACGGTCAAGGTAAATTGTTATACTTGGGCACCCACGATCAAGAAGAAACTACAGTCGTGCCACTCGATTTAAACCAATCGGATTATTTCCGTATGCATTGGCCTTTCTTACGCGATCGCCGAATTGATAGCTACGCTCCAATCACCAAACGTTTTATTGATGAAGACTAATTTGGCGACTCCCCAAGCTTTAGGCTATTATTTCCCTGCCGAATTTGCACCACAGGATGCACTTTGGCTCTCGTGGCCGCATAAAGAGGAATCGTGGCCGGGTAAAATTCATACCATATTTGATCCGTATGCCGAGTTCATTTTACAAGTAGCTTCGCACCAACGCGTATGCATCAACGTAGCCGATGCTGCGATGCAATCGTTCGCAGAAACTAAAATTAAAACTTCCGCATACGCCCAAACCCTCAGCGATTTCGCTACCCGTTGGGCACGTATCACCTTTTATCATCATCCCACCAATGACGCTTGGTGCCGCGATCACGGTCCGGCCTTCCTTCTGCACAAAACAGAAGCCAAAAAAGCCATCGTGGATTGGGGCTATAATGCGTGGGGCGGTAAGTACCCTCCGTTTGATTTGGACGATGTGATTCCGACGAAAATCGGTGAAAAACTTGGCTTACCTGTATTCAACCCAGGCATTGTCATGGAAGGCGGCAGCGTAGAATTCAACGGTCGTGGCACGTTAATGACTACCACTGCTTGTTTACTCAATGAAAACCGCAATCCGCACTTGAACCAAGCCCAAATTGAAGAATACCTCCACAATTATTATGGAGTCGATCATATTCTTTGGCTTGGTGACGGCATCATCGGTGACGATACCGACGGCCATATTGACGATATCACCCGCTTTGTGAATGAAGATACCGTATTGACTGTGGTGGAAGAAAATAAAAACGATGAGAACTACGAAATCCTTCAAGAGAACTTGAAATTGTTGCACCAAATGCGTTTGGAAAACGGCAAGCAATTGAATGTGGTCGAACTCCCCATGCCGAAACCGGTGATTTATGAGGACCAAATCCTACCCGCTTCGTATGCCAATTTCTACATTTCGAATGAAACGGTGATCGTACCAACGTTCCAAGACTTGAAAAACGACGATCGCGCATTGGACATCATCCAGCAATGCTTCCCTACCCGCCGTGTGGTAGGTATCAACTCCGTCGACCTCATTTGGGGTCTCGGCAGTTTCCATTGCTTGAGCCAACAAGAACCGTCGATTACCTTATAAAAAATGAAAGCCCCTCAATTGGGGCTTTTTTTATGTTTTGTAGCACAAATTCCGACATTCTTTCGCGTCTCACCCGCTTTCCGTTATATCCCCGATAAATCGGGGGATGCCACTTCAATCGGGGCTAAATGTCACGAACTGTGCTTCGAATCCAATGACACAAAATCCTGCAACGCTTCCACTCCTATTCCTTCATGAGAAGCATCATACACCGCTTGCCCCGCTTTGATCACAATCACTTGCGGCGATTGATGCACCACGCCCAAACGCTCAGCAATCGCATTGGAAATCGGTCGGTATTCCAACAAGTCTAAAAAGTAAGGCGTGATTTTGCCGTCCAAATTCCAATCGGTTTCAAATTGGCGCAACGCCATCCGACTGATACTGCAACGGGTGCTGTGCTTGAAAACGACTACAGGATGTTCGAAAGATTCTTGGATCATCGACTCTAAATCCTTTAAATCCGTTAAGGCAATCCAATTGATATTTGAGGAGGGTTCAGCTGCATTTCCACCAAATATAGATCCAAATAAACTCATAATTCCATTGCTTTTTTTTGCTTTTTCAAATGTACACAATCGGATTCTAAATGAAACGATTCACTCAAAGCAATCAAATCTTCCATCCGTTTTTTCAAATCCCACGAGCGGTGTACATCCAATTTGGCCAAACACTCCGAACATGCATACATAGGCTGCCGATCACTTTCTTCTAAGGAATTAGTGCCGTTCATCACACATTTTGCATGTAAACAATGCGCCAACGAAAACATATGTCCAATTTCATGCACCGAAGTTTTCAATAGTCGTTGAAAGGTTAACGTGTAATTATTCGCTACAGCCAACCGATGGAAAGAGGAAACACCTACCCGTTCGGTATAACTCGCCTGACCAAATACAAAATTCCAACGGTCTTGAGGATACAAATCCGTGGGTGTAATGGCCATCACTACGACTGCATTGGGGTACTGAGTGGGTTGCAAAACTTGGTGAAGAATCGGACCTGTTTTCCATTGCACCTTTCCCGCTACAAACCGTTTTCCCTTTTCCGGAATAACGGTTGAATCCATCGGTTGGGCTAGGATTACTTGAGTCTGATAAAATGCCGTTAGGTACTTTTGAACATCCCGAATTAAACGATTTTCTTTCTTTGAAAAAACACCAATAGGCTGTAGATAAATATTAAAATGGTCCGCATCAATTTTGACCACCTTTCGCTTCAAAAAATCGACAAAAGTTTGTTTCTTTTCCTTATGCTGTGACCGCCAATCCATCCATTCAGGCGGTGGTAACGGTTCGTCAACTTCTTGCAACGCCTTGAAATGGGGCACTTTCAATTGGGGTTGCTGGGAACAACTCCAACACAACAGCACGATAAAAACGTAAATAGTCCGCATCCCTTTTTTTTATCTTAACTCCACATTCCCTGAATTTATTGCAGTAATTAGGCGCTATCCACGACAAAACGGCGTTTACCATCTCTATTTCAACTTGATTTTCAGCCAATTTGACAGCCAAAACTCAATGGAACGTTTATTGACGGGTACGAATTGACGTTTTCAAAACGTTTATTCCACAACACAAAGGAGAACCATAAAATGAATTTAAAAAACTTAACCATCAAGTCCCAAGAAGCCTTGCAACAAGCCCAACAAATTGCACAAGCTTTTGGACACCAACAACTCGAAAACGAACACCTTTTCAAAGGTATTTTGGAGGTCGATGAAAATGTTACGCCTTTTCTTTTGAAAAAGCTCAACGTTAATGTCGAGTTGTTCCAACGTATCCTTGACAGCACACTACAAAGCTTCCCAAAAGTATCAGGAGGTGAAATCATGCTGTCGCGTGACGCCAATACGGCTCTGACCGAAGCCGGTATTATCGCCAAAAAAATGAACGATGAATACATTTCCATCGAACACCTCGTTTTGGCCATTTTCAAAACCAAAAGTAAAGTCGCACAAATCCTAAAAGACCAAGGCGTTACAGAAAAAGGACTCGAAGCCGCTATCGCTGAATTGCGTAAAGGCGAACGCGTGACTTCTGCCTCGGCCGAAGAAACCTACAATGCCTTAAACAAATACGCCAAAAACCTCAACGAACTAGCCCGAACCGGTAAACTCGACCCTGTCATCGGTCGTGACGAAGAGATTCGACGTGTATTGCAAATCCTTACCCGCCGCACTAAAAACAACCCAATGTTGATTGGCGAACCCGGAGTAGGAAAAACAGCCATCGCCGAAGGGCTCGCCCACCGTATTGTCGATGGTGATGTTCCTGAAAACTTGAAAGATAAAATCGTTTATTCCCTCGATATGGGTGCCCTAATTGCGGGAGCAAAATACAAAGGGGAATTCGAAGAACGCTTGAAATCTGTAGTGAAAGAAGTGACTTCAGCCGAGGGCGATATCGTTCTTTTCATTGACGAAATTCACACCCTTGTAGGTGCCGGCGGTGGCGAAGGCGCAATGGATGCGGCCAATATTTTAAAACCGGCTTTGGCCCGTGGTGAATTGAGAGCCATTGGTGCCACCACTTTGGACGAATACCAAAAGTATTTTGAAAAAGATAAAGCACTCGAACGTCGTTTTCAAAAAGTCAATGTGGACGAACCCGATACAGAGAGTGCCATCTCGATTTTGCGCGGTATCAAAGAAAAATACGAAACACATCACAAAGTGCGCATCAAAGACGACGCGATTATTGCAGCGGTGGAATTATCACAGCGCTATATTACCAATCGTTTTTTACCCGATAAAGCCATCGACTTAATGGACGAAGCGGCTTCCAAACTTCGTATGGAAATCAATTCCAAACCCGAAGAATTGGATGTGTTGGATCGTAAAATCATGCAGTTGGAAATCGAAATTGAAGCCATTAAACGCGAGCAAGACGAAACCAAATTAAAGTCGTTGGGCTTGGATTTGGCCAACTTAAAAGAAGAGCGCAATGAGATTTTCGCCAAATGGAAGTCGGAAAAAGAAGTCGTAGAAAACATCCAAAATGTAAAACAAAGCATCGAGGACTATAAACTGGAAGCCGAGCGGGCCGAACGAGAAGGCGATTACGGAAAGGTGGCCGAATTGCGCTATGGTAAAATCAAAGAAGCGCAAGAACAACTCAATGCTTTACAAATCCAATTGCAAGAAAATCAAAAGGGCGATTCGTTAATCAAAGAAGAAGTTACCCATGATGATATCGCCGAAGTAGTAGCCAAATGGACCGGGATTCCCGTCACCAAAATGCTGCAAAGCGAACGCGAGAAATTGTTGAAATTAGAGGACGAACTCCATAAACGTGTGGTCGGTCAAGAAGAAGCGATTGCCGCCATCAGTGATGCGGTACGTCGCAGTCGGGCCGGATTACAAGACGCCAAAAAACCGATTGGTTCCTTCCTATTCTTAGGAACCACCGGTGTCGGTAAAACCGAATTGGCCAAAGCACTCGCCGAGTACTTGTTTGACGATGAAAATGCCATCACCCGTATTGACATGAGTGAATACCAGGAACGCCACAGTGTGAGCCGCTTGGTCGGTGCGCCTCCCGGTTATGTAGGCTATGACGAAGGCGGCCAATTGACCGAAGCCGTGCGCAGAAAACCGTACAGTGTAGTGTTGTTGGACGAAATTGAAAAAGCCCATCCCGACACCTTCAACATCTTGTTGCAAGTCTTGGACGAAGGACGTTTAACAGACAACAAGGGCCGTTTGGCGGATTTCAAAAACACGATCATCATCATGACTTCGAATATGGGTAGTACGATCATCCAAGAGAAGTTTGAGAACCTCAAAGTAAGCGTAGAAACGGCTGCTGAATTGGCCAAAGTCGAAGTACTCGGCTTACTCAAACAAACGGTGCGTCCCGAGTTTTTGAACCGCATTGATGAAATCGTGATGTTCACGCCGTTGACTCAGGATAACATTCGTCAAATTGTCAATTTACAATTGAAACAAGTGACCAAAATGTTAGCGCAACAACACATCACCATGGATGCCACACCCGAAGCGGTGGATTATTTGGCAACCAAAGGTTACGATGCTGAGTTTGGCGCACGCCCTGTAAAACGAGTGGTCCAACGCGAAGTCTTGAACCAATTGTCCAAAGAAATTCTTGCCGGAACTATCACCACCGACAGCATCATATTATTGGATAGCTTCGATGGTAAATTGATCTTCCGCAATCAATAAGTAAAAATAAAAAGGTTGGTTGATTTGAAAACCTAATCTGCACTTTCGTGTGTAGGTTAGGTTTTTTTATAGCGCGCCCCGTGATGAGCGAAGTAAAAAGCAACCCCTTGCTACGGGTCGGGTCGTCCGTTACAATCTTGGCTCCGCTGCGCTCCACCAAGGATTTCCACTTCCACCCCTCGCGCGACTTATTATTCTTAATTGAACTATTTTAAATTAAAAATGAACCTAATAAGAAAATGGATAGTAATGCTTTGATTACTCTTTTGAAAGAAGAAAGACTTTACTCCATAAACTCATAATTCAAAATTTATTATTCAAAATTTATTATTCAAAATTTATAATTTATAATATAAAAAAAGGGAGCCCTTTCGAACTCCCTTTTTATCGTTTTAAAGATATTTTATCGTTTAATCACACGAAGTGATTTGATATTTTCACCTTGTGTTAAGATTACATTATAAACCCCTGCTGGGAAGTTTGCCCCTACTTCTGTGCTTTCCACTGAATCCGCAGCTACCGTTTTGGTCTCTACTAATTTACCTAACATATCATACACTTGGATCGTGTACTCTTCGTTACTCGCTGAATTCACTTTGAAATAGAAGTTCTCTGCAAATGGGTTCGGATAAACAGTCACTTCAAAAGCCATTGGTTCCGTACTTGTTTCTACCGCTCGTGCATTCATAGGAACTACAATCGAGCACGTTTTACTAAACGATCCAAAATCAGGTTGGTTGGGCATTTTCACCGCTACTTGCACGGAATACGTTTCACCAGGAACCAAGCCCGGGAAATCAGTCAATCTAAAGTAGTTCGCATTT
>NZ_SBKN01000006.1 GCF_004122105.1 Flavobacterium stagni | reverse complement strand
TCAAAGCCACAACTTAAGGTGGTTATTGCGTCGGGGCTCACCTCTTCCCATTCCGAACAGAGAAGTTAAGCCCGACTGCGCAGATGGTACTGCATAACTGTGGGAGAGTATGTCGCCGCCTTCTTTTTTGAAAGACCTTTACAGCAATGTAAAGGTCTTTTTTGTTTTAATAGGTGCGGCGTGTCCCTACGGTCGAACCGCCGCCTTCTTTTAGTGAGGCCCTTCAATTTGAAGGGCCTCATTTTTTTTATCCGTGCGGCGTGTCCCTACGGTCGATTGCTTCGCCAGTTCGGCTAAAGCCTCGGGTCGCCGCCTTCTTTTTTGTTTATTATAAATTGTGAATGATAAACCTTCCTACCGGCAGGCAGGTTATAAATGACTCGTAGCACCAGCTCAATAGCAGATTTAAATAATATATCGTTAAACGCACTCACCCGTGTGAGGGACCAGCCTACCGGCAGGCAGGTAGTAGTGGAAAGCCCACAGCGCAGTGCAACGGAGCGCTGACTTGCAACGGATAGCCCGACCCGGAGGGACACGCTAAAAAATTATGAATTTTAAATGATGAATGTTAGATTCTAAATTCTAGAGTAATTCTAACGTTCGTTCTAATGCCATACCACGGCTGCCTTTAATTAGAAGTAGGCTTGGATTTGTCACAGTAAAATTAGATTGAAAAGATTCGAAATCGGGATAAAAGTGAAGGTTTTTTTGGGCTTTCGCAACTGTATTAAACCATTTACCTATAAAATAACAGGTTAAATTTTCGATTTCAGGAACTAATTCAACGATACTCTTATGTTCGTCAATACTGGTAGCACCCAATTCAAACATATCGCCTAAAATTGCCATTTTCGGTGATTTATCGAGTTGCATGAAATTTTCTAAGGCCAATTTCATACTACTGGGATTGGCATTATAAGCATCTAATAGGATTTCATGACCGTTTTTTTCAACAATTTGGGAGCGGTTATTGGTTGGGATGTAGCCTTCAATAGCGTCTTTCAAATCTTTTGACGAAATTTCGAAATAATGACCAATGGTTATGGCTGCGCATATATTTGTAGCATTATATAAACCAATTAAGTGTGATTGTATTTTTACCTCTTGAAAGGATAGTGATACAAAGGGATTTGCTTTGATCTTTGTAAATTGAACAGAAGCCTCATTGTTTTGCAAACTAAAACTGTAGTAATGAAAACCGGCAGACTTTTGTGCTTGGATGGGGTCATCGTTATTGATAAAAGCCATTTTGCTGTTGGCGAATAAATAGCTAAACATTTCGCTTTTGCCTTTGATTACACCTTCTACACCTCCAAATCCTTCCAAGTGAGCTTTACCGAAATTAGTAATATATCCAAAATCGGGTTCAGCAATTGAGCAAAGAAATTCAATTTCTTTTTGATGGTTGGCGCCCATTTCTACTATTCCCATTTCAGTTTCTTTAGTAAAACTTAAAAGCGTTAGAGGTACACCAATATGGTTATTTAAATTGCCAATTGTAGCGACTGTTTTAAACTTCTTAGATAGAACAGCGTTTATTAATTCTTTAGTTGTTGTTTTGCCATTACTCCCCGTTAGGGCAATGATAGGTAAACCCAATTGACGACGGTGGTGTTGCGCAAGTTTTTGTAGCGTATCAAGACTGTTTTCAACAAGTATAGTACGATTGTCAATTTGGTACTCGGGATTGTCTATTATAACATATTTAGCCCCTTTTTCAAGCGCTTCTTTGGCAAAAGTGTTGGCGTCAAATCGTTCGCCTTTTAAAGCTACAAATAAACAGTTTTCACTAATATTTCGTGTGTCTGTACAAATCGTCTTACAGCTTAAAAAAGCTTGGTAAATGGTGTCCATATTCATAGTGACAAGATATAAAAAAAGCCCTAAAAAATTAGGGCTTTTCTGTATTGAAATAATAAATTATCTTTTATTACGTGCAGTCTTTTTGTGATCTGATTTCGGACCTACTCTAGACATCGCACAACGGAAACCGATGTAATCAGTTGCCATATCTTGAGGGAAATAGCGTCTTTGAGCTGGATCTAACCAATATGCTCTATCTCTCCAAGAACCGCCTTTGTAAACACGTACATCATCATTTATTAATGTAGTACGTTTGTTAGAACGGTCGAATTTACGAATCATGTTTCCAATAGAGTCAACGCTTACGTTGTGTTTTGGAGAATCGTACATTCTTTGATCATCTTTTAATTTGGCTTCAGCACCTCCTTCAGATCCAAAATCAAAATAACGTGTAGATTGTTTATCACCATCACGGTAGTTTTTGTGATCGCTCTTGTCAAAGTTTTGACGTAAATAAGTTTCTTTTTCGTCAACAGGTACTTGAGCAATTTGGCCGATAAAGTTTCTAGAAATTACTTTTCCATTTGGAAGTGTATCGAATTTCTGAGTTTCAGCAGTAACTAATTCTACTTTGCCGTCTTCACCAATTTTATTTTTGGTATACACGTTACCACGGTAGTAGTTAAAGTCATTCGCTTCATCATCTACGATAGGACGGTAAACGTCAGCAACCCATTCGGCTACGTTACCTGCCATGTCATAAAGACCAAAGTCATTTGGAGGATACGATTTAACTTTATTGGTAATATCAGCACCGTCATCAGACCAACCTGCTAATCCACCGTAATCTCCTTTTCCTTGTTTGAAGTTAGCCAATTGGTCACCACGAATCTGACGTTTGTTAGAACGAGTGTAACCACCAGACCAAGGATATTTCTTTTGACCTTTGTAAATGTTGTATTCACGTTGTCCGATATCAGCAGCTGCAGCATATTCCCATTCTGCTTCCGTAGGCAAACGGTATTCGGGTAAAATTAAACCAGAAGTACGTTGTGCATACACATTTTTAGCTTCTTGAGTTTCACCTTTTGAATTGGTTGTAGTTGCTTTCGCTTTAGAACCTCTACGTCCTTTTAAAACCACTTCTTCGTTACCACCAAAAGTTTTGGTTGGTGCAGCAAGGTAGGTTTCAGTATCGAAGGTAGCATCCGCTTTTGCTTCAGTTACTTTAGCATCTTTTTTCAAATATCCTTCTCTTTCCAAAACGGCCTCGTTCACACGATTGGTTCTCCATTTTGCAAATTCAGTAGCTTGAATCCAGTTAACACCCACTACAGGGTATTCAGCATAAGCCGGGTGACGCAAATAGTTGTTAGTCATCGTTTCGTTATAACCCAAACGATCTCTCCAAACTAAAGTATCTGGAATTGCACCTTCGTAAATGTTTTTGTAATTTTCTTCTTCTGGAGGGAAAACACGCTTTAACCAATCTAAGTACTCCATGTACATCAAATTCGTTACTTCGGTTTCATCCATGTAGAACGATTGCACGTGCTGTTGATTTGGGGTGTTGTTCCAGTCGTGCATAGGATCATCAGCGACTTTACCCATGGTAAAGGTACCTCCTTCAACTAAAACCAATCCAGGACCGGTTTCTTGTTTTTTGAATTTAGAGGCATATTGAAATCCTCCTTTTTTGTCGTTAATCTTCCAGCCGGTAGCTTTCGAACCTGTATTAGAGCTCGATTTTTTGCTACAACTAGAGAGTCCGGCCAGCAAAATTACCGCAAAAAACCATCGCATTGCCATAAATTTGTTTACTTTCATACTCGTTAGTAGGTAATTAATTTTAGTGGCGCAATATAAGAATTAACCTTGACATTGCAACAACTTTTTTAATAATATCAATTTTTTGTTCCTCACTATGTAAACGAAAGGTTAATATCCTTATTGTATACCATTTAAAAAAATTAATTTTACACACACAAAATATATTGTCAATAGAAGCGTTTTAAGGCTGATGAAGAAAATTGCTATACTTTTCATTTTATTATTTTCCTTGAGTATTTCGGCTCAAATTCATAAAACAATGGCTTTGGATTGGAGTTCGAAACGCACCTATTCACAAGGGTTGACAGAATTTGTTATTCCGAGTATTATAAATGAAGGATTTCGATATGATGTCCCATCTCGTTCGGTTCGTTTTTCCTTCAAAATTTTTGATGTAGCCAATATACAACAAAGTGATGTGCAATTACAGGGGCTGACCTATTCCGCAATAACCGCGCAAGAATTGGGTCAATTGGATGTTTCAAAAATTTTGGACAACCATGATTTGAAGGTGTATGCTTACAAAAATCGTGAGCAACCTATTGCTGAAGTTTCTATTGCTCCAATTATAAAAGTGGCAGGTGGTTTTCAAAAATTAACCGGATTTACTTATCAAGTTGTAACATCTGCTAAAAGTAATCCCAATATAGTAAATACTGTTCCAACAGTTTCGCAATCCGTTTTGGCAACCGGTACCTTTAAAAGTTTTTATGTTGAAAAATCGGGTGTTTATAAACTTTCCAAGAGTTTTTTAAATAGTATTGGCATTACAACCAACGGAATCGATCCCCGCAAATTAAAAGTTTTTGGTAATGGCGGTCGTATGGTTCCCTTGTCAAATCAAGAAAACTACCCTTTCGATTTAGAGGAAAATGCAATTCAAATAGTTGGAGAAGACGATGGTGTTTTTAATGATTCGGATTATATTTTAATGTATTGTGAAGGTATGGATAATTGGAGTGATGAAAATGAAACCCACCTTAATCTCTATGCAGATAAATCCTATTATTATGTGACGGTCGCCACTGATGCTGGAAAGCGTATTCAATCGATGGCACAACCTTCAGGTGCTCCTACACAAACATTTACAACTTTTGATGATTATCAGTTTCATGAAGTTGACTTAACAAACATAGGTAAATTAGGGCGGCTATGGTTTGGAGAAAGTTTTGCTACAACTACAAGTCAGGAATTTACTTTTGCTTTTCCGAATGTGGTAAATACTGCTACTTCCCGAATTACAGTGCATGTAGGGGCCAATTCTTTTGCCGACTCCAATTTTAAAGTCTCAGTAAATGGTCAAACAACGGGAACTGTAATTCTTTCAGCAGTTATCCCCAATGCGGGTACCGAAGCGTCGCACAGTTATTTGAATTCAAATATTCCAACCTCACAGAATTATACGGTAAAATTGGAATACGATAACCAAGGTGTACCAACAGCCAAAGCGTTTCTTGATTATATTATAATAAAGACGAAGTCGAATTTAACAGGCATTGGAAAGCAATACCGTTTTTATGATGCTAATGCGGCATTTACCAATGGAATAGGAGAGTATCAAATTACAAATGCAGCTGGAATTCAGCAGGTATGGGATATAACCGATATTTACAATGTTTCAGGTATTGTGAATACTGCTGCTTCGCTTAATTTTAAAGTTAATTTAGGTACAGAACGACGCTTTATCACCGTTGTTGATGCCGATGTGTTTACTCCACTTAAAGAATCGGATACTTCGGTTGCCAATCAAGATTTAAAAGGAACTTTGTTAAAAGATGCCAATGGTGATTTTGAAGATGTCGATTATGTAATTGTTACTCCTGAATTTTTAAAAACCCAGGCGGATCAATTGGCAGAATTTCATCGTTCCTACAGTAATTATACAGTTCGTGTAGTGACTTTGCCGATGATATATCAAGAGTTTAGTGGCGGTAAACAAGATATCGGGGCTATTCGTAATATGATGCGATACATTTATTTCAATGCCTCTTCACCCACAAATCGAGTGAAATATTTGAATTTATTCGGCGATGCTTCCTACGATTTCAAAAACAGAATTTCGAATAACACCAATATCGTTCCTATTTATCACGCGGTAAATAGTTATTATTCCGGAGAAACTTCCTTTGCTTCGGATGACTTTTTTGCCTTAATGGATGATACAGAAGGAGATCCTATTTATGGATTTGCCGCCGATATTGCTGTCGGGCGAATGTTGGTTTCCACCCCGCAGCAAGCCGCCGAAATGGTGAATAAAGTCATTGAATACCATGATGAAAAATCATTTGGAAGTTGGCGTAATAATTATGTGTCCATTTCCGATGATGCCGATAAAGACCCTGATGCCAGTTTGCAAGTCAGACAAAATCAGCTTACGGATGAAATTTACACCCAAAAGGCCTTTATCAATTATAAGAAAATCTTCATGGATTCGTATGTTCAGCAAACAACAGCTGGAGGGGATCGTTATCCACAGGCGAAATTGGATTTAAATAATGCTTTTGAAAAAGGCGCCCTAGTCTTTAATTATTTAGGGCATGGAGGGGAAGACGGACTCACCGCAGAGCGGCTTTGGGACAAATTTGACGGTTATGATTATTTGAATCGTTATCGATACCCACTGTTTATCACAATTACTTGTGAATTTTCCCGATTCGATAACCCACAACGTCCTACAGCAGGAGAATATACCTATTGGAATCCTAAAGGAGGCGCAATTTCATTAATTACAACCATTCGTTCTATTGGTCAATTTCAAGCAGAAAATTTTAATGATAATTTGTCATCAAAATTATTTGCCTACGGTTCTAATTCGTATTGGTCCATCGCCGAATCCATGCGTCAGGCTAAAGCCATGTCCAATAATAATTCGGCAACCCGAGTCGTTTTTTATCTTGGGGATCCCGCTTTAAAATTGGCCATTGCAAAACCAAAAGTAGTGTTGACCAAAATAAATGATGTACCCATTTCCCAGCCCACCGATGATTTAAAAGCATTGGGTGTCGTGAAATTGAGTGGCGAAGTGCAGAACGAGAGTGGAGTGCTTCAGTCGAATTACAATGGAGAGTTGGCAATCAATGTGTTTGATAAACCCTACACCAAAGATGTGTTAAATAACGACGGATTCAGTACTTCACTTACTTTCTCGAATTTAGGAGAAACTATTTTTAGAGGCAATGTGTCGGTAGTCAATGGACAATTTGATGTGAATTTTGTGGTTCCTCGGGATATTCGAATTCCTATCGGTAATGGAAGGGTGAGTTTCTATTCGAAAGAAAATAATGTCAATCAAGATCATACCGGCTATAGCTTTGATATTCGTGTCGGCGGAGTAAATACGGCAGCAGAAGTGGATAATGTGGGGCCTCGTGTGCGTTTGTATATGAACGATGAAAGTTTTGTGGATGGCGGTATTACCAATGCGTCACCTTTTTTCTTGGCTTTTTTAGAAGATGAACACGGAATTAATACAGCGAGCGGAATTGGGCATGATATTGTGGCTATTTTGGATGGGGATGAAACCAATCCGTATGTGTTGAATGATTATTATGAAACACAATTAAATGATTATACCAAAGGAAAAATTCGTTTCCCATTCCGTGATTTAGCGAAAGGCTTTCATACGATTACTTTCAAAGCCTGGGACGTGTATAATAATCCAGTTACCGCTGAAATACATTTTGTAGTGGCTGATGGAAATGGAATTACCTTAACCAATGTGTTGAATTATCCCAATCCTTTTGTGAATTATACCGAGTTTTGGTTCAATCACAACCGTCCACTAGAACCGTTGGAAGTACAAGTCCAGATTTTTACGGTAACGGGAAAAATTGTCAAAACCATTAATCAAACCGTAACGACTGATGGGTTTCTTTCTCGAGAAATTAAATGGGACGGATTGGATGATTTTGGGAGTAAAATTGGGAAAGGAGTGTATGTTTATAAACTGAAGGTGCGCTCAACGGTAAATGGAAATACCGCAGAAAAAATTGAAAAATTGGTTATACTATAAAAAATACTATATTTGTTAACTTTTTAAATTGCAAAAATGAAGAAGATCTTTTGGGTGCTTAGTTTACTCGGTGTAAGCGCTACGATTACCGCACAACAAAGGGTGATTACCACCGGAGTTCCGTTTTTAATGATTGCAGCCGATGCGCGTGCAGCCAGTATGGGTGACCAAGGTGTGGCTACTACGGCAGATGCCTATTCGCAACAATGGAATCCCGCAAAATTTGCTTTCGCTTCAGAAAAGCAAGGTTTCTCGCTAAATTATACTCCCTATTTAACGCAATTAGTAAATGATATTTCGCTAGGTCAGGTTACCTATTACAATCGCTTTAATGAACGAAGTGCTTTTGCCGGAAGTTTGCGTTTTTTCAGCTTGGGAGAAATTGAGTTGCGCCAAAGTTTTGATGATCCGGCTAATGTGGTAAAACCCAACGAATTGGCATTGGACGGTTCGTACTCCTTGCGTTTGAGTGATCATTTTAGTATGGCTGTCGCTGGGCGTTACATTCGTTCCAATCTAAAACTTGCCGATGTAAATACCGATGCGAAAGCAGCGAATACCTTTGCTTTTGACGTGGCGGGTTATTTTCAATCGGAAGAGTTTGCCTTAGAAGATTTCAACGGACGTTACCGTTTAGGATTCAATTTCCAGAATTTAGGCCCAAAAATTAGTTATGATAACGATCAAAGTGATTTAAATTCGAATTTCATTCCAGCCAATATGCGTTTGGGTGGAGGTTTTGATTTTATCTTAGACGAATACAATAAAGTGGCTTTAAATGCAGAGGTGTCTAAATTGTTAGTACCCACTCCACAAGTGGGCTATAACGACGGAACGTATAACGGAAAAGACATGAATGGTGACGGAACCATTGATGCAACTGATATGCAATTGGCTACCGAAGAATACAAAAGAATTAACTGGGTTTCGGGTATCTTTAAGTCTTTTGGAGATGCACCAGGAGGATTCTCAGAAGAACTTCGCGAAGTAAATTATTCGGTAGGAGCGGAGTACAATTATCAGGATTCTTTCGCAATGCGTTTAGGGTACTTTAATGAAAGTAAAGACAAAGGTGGACGTAAGTTCTTTGCACTTGGGGCAGGCTTTAAATACAATATTGTAAAAGTGGACGTATCCTACTTGTTTTCGGCAAGTCGCGTGAAAAACCCGTTAGAGAACACGCTTCGATTCTCACTTACTTTTAACTTCGGTGATAAATACGATGATTTTTAGAAATAAAAAAACCAATAATAAATATCCAAATTTCGATTTTAGAAATTTGGATTTTTTTTCCTCTATACACAATGAAAGAAATTAAAATTGAAACAAAATTTGAAGTTTTTGAATCGGTAGCACAATTGCCTGCAGATGTGGTTTCATTAATGGAAAAGGCCATTGAAACAAGGAAAAATGCGTATGCACCGTATTCTTGTTTTCGTGTGGGTGCTGCTTTGCTCTTGGATAATGGAGCGGTAGTTGTCGGTTCGAATCAAGAAAATGCGGCGTATCCTTCTGGATTATGTGCAGAACGGGTGGCGATTTTTCAAGCAGGCGCTTTGTATCCGGAAGCAAAAATTCTGCAATTGGCCATTAGTGCAGCCTCGGATACCAATCCGACATTGTCACCAATTCCACCCTGTGGAGCATGTCGCCAATCCATTGCAGAATACGAGTTTCGTCAGGAGGAGCCGATCGAAATTTATTTTATGGGAGAAAAAGGTGAAGTCTATCGATCACAATCCATTGCCAATTTATTGCCTTTGACATTCGATAAGACATCACTCTAAGCTATAACGATGTAGTTGATATTTCTGCTGTAAACAGTTTGTAAATTCTGTATTTTTAAGGCATTAAATTTTTACTTCTACAATCATTATTCTATTTTTGCATTCCGATTAACCGGCGAAATTTTCATTTTCGTAAAGGAAGGTCATCAAAAATTTGTAAAACGCAGTAATTCAGTCACAATGAAAGAAATTACCAAAGAAGTTTACCTTAAGTGGTATGAAGATATGCAGTTCTGGAGAAAGTTCGAGGACCGTCTAGCCGCTGTATATATTCAACAAAAAGTTAGAGGTTTCCTTCACTTATATAACGGACAGGAAGCGGTTTTAGCCGGTGCATTGCACGCAATGGATTTGTCCAAAGATAAAATGATTACCGCTTATCGCAATCACGTTCAGCCGATTGGTATGGGTGTGGATCCGCGAAAAGTTATGGCCGAATTGTACGGAAAAGTAACCGGTACTTCCAAAGGTATGGGTGGTTCTATGCACATTTTCTCTAAAGAACATGGTTTTTATGGAGGACATGGTATTGTAGGAGCACAAATTCCTGTGGGTGCAGGTATGGCATTTGCCGATCAATATTTCAATACAGGTGGTGTTACCTTAACCTATTTTGGCGACGGTGCTGCGCGCCAAGGTTCGCTTCACGAAGCATTCAACATGGCGATGAATTGGAAATTACCCGTAGTTTTTATTTGTGAAAACAATGGGTATGCCATGGGTACTTCAGTAGAGCGTACGGCAAACCACACTGATGTTTGGAAATTAGGTTTAGGCTATGAAATGCCTTGTGGTCCTGTTGACGGTATGAATCCTGTGAAAGTGGCGGAAGCCATGCACGAAGCCATTGAACGTGCGCGTCGTGGTGACGGACCTACATTTTTGGAAATGAAAACGTATCGTTATCGCGGTCACTCCATGTCTGATGCACAATTGTATCGTTCGAAAGATGAAGTGGAAGAATACAAAAAAATCGACCCTATTATTCAAGTTTTAGACGTAATCAAAGCGAACGGTTATGCTACCGATGCAGAAATCGAAGCAATTGACGAACGTGTGAAAAACTTGGTAGACGAATGTGAACGATTTGCAGAAGAATCGCCATTCCCAGAAGTAAACCAATTATACGACGTGGTTTACGAAGAACCGAATTATCCATTTTTACCCCATAAATTATAAGCAATTATGGCAACAGTAATTACGATGCCCCGCTTGAGTGATACCATGACCGAAGGGACAGTGGCCACTTGGTTGAAAAAGGTGGGTGATACCATTAAAGAAGGAGATATCCTTGCTGAAATTGAAACAGACAAAGCAACCATGGAGTTTGAATCTTTCAACGCCGGAGTGCTTTTGCATATCGGAATTCAAGAAGGACAATCGGCGCCTGTTGATTCACTTCTAGCCATTATTGGTCAAGCTGGTGAAGATATTAGCGGACTGCTAAACGGAAGTGCTCCAGCTGTTGCAGTTGAAGCCGCTCCTGTAGCTGCCGAAGTACCTGCCTCAAATGCAACTCCTACAGCTGCTCCAGCCGGAATTCAAGTCATCACCATGCCTCGCTTGAGTGATACCATGACCACAGGTACGGTAGCCACTTGGTTGAAAAAAGTAGGTGATATTGTTAAAGAAGGCGACATTTTAGCTGAAATTGAGACCGATAAAGCGACCATGGAGTTTGAATCTTTCCATTCAGGTTCTTTATTATATGTCGGAATTCAAGAAGGAGAATCGGCTCCTGTTGATAGCGTTTTAGCAATTATCGGACCTGCGGGTACGGATGTTGCAGCGTATGCAGAATCCTTAAAAACAGGTGGCGCACCTGTTGCTGCTCCTGCACAATCAACACCCGAGGCAGCTCCTGCAGCGACTCCAGTAGCAACGGCTGCTACAACACCCGTTGTAAATGAAGGTGGTCGCGTGTTTGCTTCGCCATTGGCCCGTCAAATTGCTAAAGAAAAAGGAATTGATTTGAATCAAGTGAAAGGTTCTGGGGAGAATGGACGTATTGTAAAAAGTGATGTAGAAAACTTCACGGCAGCACCATCTGCTCCTGCCGTTCAAGCTGCTGCTCCAGCATCAGCCGCTGCTCCAGCAGTTAAGCCATTTGTTCCAGCGGGATCTGAGTTTTCAGAGCAAATCAAAAATTCGCAAATGCGTAAAACCATCGCGCGCCGTTTGTCTGAATCGATATTCACGGCACCTCATTTTTATTTGACGATTGAGGTAGCTATGGACGAGGCAATGAAATCGCGTAGTGTTATCAATACAGTTCCAGATACTAAAGTATCCTTTAACGATATGGTCATCAAAGCTTGTGCTATGGCTTTGAAAAAGCATCCGAAAGTGAATTCACAATGGAGTGATGAGGCGATTACCATCAATCATCATGTTCATGTAGGTGTAGCCGTTGCTGTTGAAGATGGATTAGTCGTTCCTGTAGTTCGTTTTACCGACCAAATGAGTTTGTCTCAAATTGGTGCAGCCGTGAAAGATTTGGCAGGTAAAGCACGTAATAAAAAATTACAACCTTCAGAAATGGAAGGAAGTACATTTACGGTATCCAACTTAGGAATGTTCGGTATCACAGAATTTACTTCAATCATCAACCAACCCAATTCAGCAATTTTATCGGTTGGCGCCATTATCCAAAAACCAGTAGTGCGTGACGGACAAATTGTGGTAGGACATACGATGAATGTGACACTTGCTTGTGATCACCGTACAGTAGACGGAGCCACTGGAGCTGAGTTTTTACAAACCTTACGTACCTTCTTAGAGAATCCAGTAACGATGTTGGCTTAATTCTCAAAAGAACAATCATAAAAAAATCCTGCTCAACGGCAGGATTTTTTATTTGCTATAAAGATGATTTTATTTCGTATTACTTGTAGCAATCACAAATTTCAATTTGTTTTTTACCCCAATTTGTAACACATCAACCAAGTCTTGCACTTGTAAATTATAGGGAATACGTACGACTATCGTTTCTTCTGAACCAGGAGTTACTTTCGATAATAATTCCGATTCCAATTGGTCAAAGGCAACTTCCTGTTTGTCCAAAAAGTATTTTTTATCTTCTGTGACAGACAAACTAATCAATTGCTTATTGGTCTTCTCGTTATTTTTTGACTTGGGCAACGTCATTTTAATCACGTTCGGATTGGCCAAAGTGGAAATAATCAAAAAGAACAATAACAAAAAGAACATAATGTCGCTCAACGAAGAGGTGGCGACTTCTGCGTGAAAACGTTTATTTCGACGAACCATTTGGACGTTGGATTATGTTAACAAATTCTAATACTTGACGTTGAATGCTCAATACAAAGCTGTCAATTTTTCCGTTGAATAAGTGATATGCCGAATAAGCAATGATACCCACCACCAAACCAGCTCCCGAACTGATCATCTTTTCATACAAACCCCCTGAAATATTTCCGATACTGATATCTTCCGTTTGGGAAATGCTGTAAAAGATTTTGATTACCCCAGAAATGGTTCCGATAAATCCTAACGTTGGTGCAATACCTGCAATAAGTCCTAAATGGCCCAATTTCTTTTCCATTTCTCCCACTTCAATATTGGCAGCACGCTCCATATTCGATTCAATTTCAGCGATAGGGCGACCAATGGTTAAAATTCCTTCACGTAATACCGATCCTGAAGCCGAATTGCTACGCTCAGTAAACGCAACTGCACGTTTTAATTCGCCTTCACCTAAGGCTTCACGAACATCACGGGTTAAATTGGGATCGATTTTGGAGCGCTTGCTGATGTACATCCAGCGTTCCATGATAATGTATAAGGTATAAAATAATAAAAGGGCAATCGGAATTAGAAAAAATCCTCCTTTGGTTACAAATTCCAAAACGGAAATTTCTTTAATAGCTACCGTGTTTTGGACCACTGCTCCAGTAGCTTGCGCGATAGAATCGTTTTGAACTTGAAGAAAAAATAGATTCATGATGTTTCTTTAGTTTTTTAGTAATGGAATTATTCTCAATTTTGCCTTAAAGATAAAAGCAGTTACAATACTAAACTAAATTTTTAGTAAATTATTTTGTCTTAAAAATAGTTATCAAAAAAGAAATGAACTACACCGAAACCGTAGAATGGATGTTCAATCGCTTGCCCATGTTTCAGCAAGTCGGCGCATCTGCCTATAAGAAAGACCTAACCAATACCTTAGCCTTAGCCAATCATTTGGGAAATCCCGAAAAACAATTGCGTTGCATCCATGTTGCAGGTACCAATGGCAAAGGATCAACCTCCCATTTGTTAGCTTCCGTCTTGCAAGAAGCGGGCTACAAAGTAGGTTTGTATACCTCGCCCCACTTGAAGGATTATCGCGAACGGATTAAAATTAATGGCACCATGATTCCGGAATCGTTTGTGGTCGATTTTGTGGCTCAACACAAAATTTTCCTTGAAGCTCAAGAATTGAGTTTTTTTGAAATGACTGTCGGACTCGCCTTTGATTATTTTGCTAAAGAACAAACCGATATCAACATCATTGAAGTGGGTATGGGAGGAAGATTGGATTCGACCAATATTATCACACCGTTGTTGTCTGTGATTACCAACATTGGTTTGGATCATACCCAGTTTCTTGGAGATACCCTTGAAGCTATTGCGGGAGAGAAAGCGGGTATTATCAAAGCAAGTATCCCTGTTATAATTGGTGAATATACGCATGAAACCCGGACGGTATTTGAAACAAAAGCAGCGCAAACGCAGAGTGCGATCTATTTAGCCTCCGACATACAAACGCAAACCTATCCTTCAGCCTTAAAAGGGGCTTATCAAGAAGCCAATAAAAAAACGGTACAACAAGCTTTGACTGTATTAAAGTCGGTGAGCAATTTTGACATTACAGAAAGTCAAATTCAGGCCGGATTTGAAAATGTAGTTGCCAATACAGGTTTGTTAGGCCGCTGGCAAGTAATGGGGGATCAGCCAAAGATTATTGCAGATACAGCACACAACGAACATGGATTACGCATTGTTTTACAACAATTAATGGAAGAGCCAAAACTACGGTTACATATTGTATTAGGCGTGGTCAATGATAAAGATTTGACGAAAATCCTTCCCTTATTTCCCAAAGATGCCCTTTATTACTTTTGCAAACCGAATATTCCAAGAGGTTTGGACGCCTCCGTTTTAGGTCAGTTAGCCTCCGATTTTGGATTGATGGGAATGGTATGTGATTCCGTTTCAAATGCTTATCAAAAGGCAAGAGAACAGGCACGTCCAGATGACGTGATTTATGTGGGTGGAAGTACGTTTGTGGTGGCCGAACTTTTTTGATTTTTTTTAAAAATTTCCTTGCAGAAACAAAAAACAGTCTTATATTTGCATCCGCAATCAAGCACTAATCGGGCGATTAGCTCAGCTGGTTCAGAGCACCTCGTTTACACCGAGGGGGTCGGGGGTTCGAACCCCTCATCGCCCACTAAAAAGCAAGTCGAAAAGACTTGCTTTTTTTATCCAAAACGTGCTATTGATTGCATCCCTTAACGGGCGATTAGCTCAGCTGGTTCAGAGCACCTCGTTTACACCGAGGGGGTCGGGGGTTCGAACCCCTCATCGCCCACCAAAACTCCTTCAGAAATGTGGGAGTTTTTTGTTTTCACCCAAGGGTCATTAACTCAGCGGTTCAGAGTGCTACCTTGACAGGGTAGAAGTCACAGGTTCGATTCCCGTATGACCCACATCAAAACTCCATCTGAAAAGGTGGAGTTTTTTGTTGTAATTCGTTTATTGGAAAAAATCTTGTAAATTTATATAACTAATTTTTTTTTCAAGATGCGATTGTATATTCCTTTATTATTGGCCATACTATTTGTCGGTTACCTGTTTTACATTGCGTTTATTCAAAAATCGTTTCGTCAAAAATGGCGAACAGAAGTCTTGCCTGGATTCTTTTTCTTCGGGGTTTGGGGAGTAATCTATTATTGGGTAATTCATTAATTAATTGAGATGGCTCAAAATAAAACAACATACACGGGGAAAGATGTTCCTGAATTTATCCTGTCTTTTGTTGAAAATGAACAAAAGCGTCAAGATAGTTTTCAATTGGTGAAAATACTCCAAGAATGGACCGGTGAGGAACCGCGGATGTGGGGGCCAAGTATCATCGGGTTTGGGAATTATCATTATCAATATGCTAGCGGACATCAAGGCGATGCACCCGTGCTTTCTTTTTCACCTCGAAAAAATGCGATAACTTTATATTTGTATTCAAACACGGAGAAAAGTCAGGAACTGTTGCCGCAACTGGGGAAATTCACCAAAAGTAAAGCGTGTATTTATATCAAAAAATTAGAAGATATTCAGTTGCCAATTTTGTACCAACTTTGTCAAGAAACTATTGCTTACATTAAGGAACATCACGAATGTTCGTGTCGAATGCACTAATAAAAATTTTATGTCAACATTACTCGTCTTTTTATTTGGTTTTTCTTTAGTACTAAAATTAATTCCAGCATCAAAACCCAATTATTTCTACGGGTATCAATTGGGAAGTGCAAAAGTGAGTCAGGTCCATTGGAAAATAGCCCAAGCAGTAGCGCCCAACTATTTGATGGCATTGTATGGATTCTCGTTTGGCCTAAATTGGTTTTTAGAAACTAAAGGATATGATGCTGTTTGGGCATTAGCACTACTGTTGCCAGGTACGGTATTGGTTTATATTTTAATGGAACGCCGATTGAGTCGCGTCAATGAGGAAGGTGTCGATTGATTTATTGTTAGCGAATAAATTCGAAAGCGTAAGTAAACTATGAGCTTTTTCAATATAGGTTACCCGTGCACAGTTTCTTTATTGCCGTATCTTGAAATAATCGAGGTTTCATAGGCAATCCATTCTTTCCAGCGTTTTTCCACATCAACATTTTCGGAATATTGTCGGGCAAAATTTAAAAAGGTAGTATAATGTCCCGCTTCACTTATCATCAGTTCCCGATAGAATTGTGCCAATTCGGGGTCTTTGATGTTGGTGGATAACACTTTAAAACGCTCGCAACTTCTAGCTTCAATCATGGCGGCAAATAATAAGCGTTCGATCAAAGCATCGTTCCTACTCCCGTCTTTTTTCATGAATTTGACCAAATCACCCACATAATCGTCTTTGCGTTCGCGGCCTAAAACATACCCGCGCTTTTTGATGACTTCGTGTACCATTTCAAAATGCTCCAATTCTTCTCGTGCAATGCGCAACATTTCCGTAACCAAATCTACTTTTTCTGAATTGTTGACAATAATATAAATCGCATTGGAAGCGGCTTTCTGTTCGCACCAAGCGTGATCGGTTAAGATTTCTTCAATGTTTGTTTCCACGATATTTACCCAACGTGGGTCGGTAGCCAATTGTAATCCAAGCATAACGATTGCGTTTTGATGCCACAAAATTAAATGTTTTCTTTGTAGTAATGGAACAGAAAAAGCTACTTTTTATCGGACTCGTGTGGCCCGAACCGAAATCCTCTGCGGCGGGAACGCGCTCGTTGCAATTGCTGGACCTGTTTCAGGCGCAAGGATATACCGTAACGGTAGCTTCAGCGGCTCAAAATTTGGAGTTTTCAGCATCAATGGCCGATTTAGGCTATGCCTTTCAACCGATAGCAGTGAATGATCCCGCTTTTGATCGTTGGATAACTGATTATTGTCCGGATGTAGTGATTTTTGACCGTTTTATTACCGAAGAACAATTTGGGTGGCGCGTGCGTGAATGTTGTCCAAATGCAATGACACTTTTAGATACAATTGATGTTCATTTTTTACGACTAGCCCGACAAGAATCCGTGAAAAAGGAACAGCCTTTGGATCGAACTCTTCTTCTCTCGGATACGGCCAAGAGGGAATTGGCTTCCTATTATCGTTGTGATTGGGTACTCGTAATTTCTCAGTTTGAGTACGATTGGCTTCAAAAAGAATGGCAATTTCCCGCAACACAATTATTGTATTTGCCATTGTTTGGTGAAAAATCCCCAGCAATTGTTCCGTTAGAGAGACGGGCCGACTTTGTGTTTATCGGAAATTTTATTCACGAACCCAATTGGGACGCGGTGAAAATACTCAAGCAAGAAGTTTGGCCGCGCATTCGAAAACAACTACCCAAGGCACAATTACAGATATATGGCGCTTATGCTACTGATAAAGTGAATCAACTTCATAATCCAGCGCAAGGATTTTTTATTAAAGGTAGGGCCGATGATGCATTACAAGTGCTTTCTGAAGCGAAACTACTTTTGGCACCCTTACGTTTTGGAGCGGGAATCAAAGGGAAACTGATGGAAGCAATGCAAGTAGGTACGCCTTCCATAACGACAACCATCGGAGCGGAAGGAATGCAATTTGAGAACTTATGGAATGGAGCAATCGCCAACGATTGGGATGATTTTGCCAACCAAGCAGTTCGTTTTTATAATAACCCAATTGATTGGGAACAAGCGCAACACAACGGATTTGAAATACTTTTACATCAATTTTCTAGAGAAAAATTCCAAGTTGAATTTTGGAATACTTTTTCAGAAAGCCTTATTAATAGTAAGTCACACCGGGAACGAAATGTTATCGGACAATTGTTGAATCATCATTCCTTACAGAGTACAAAGTACATGGCCAAATGGATAGAGGCCAAAAATGGAAAATAAAAAAAGCTCCCATTTTGGAGCTTTCCTTTTATTCGGTCAATTTGAAATTATAGACAATCGTTCCTACTTGCCGTTCAGCGCCATCAGGACTTGCGGACCATTTGGTTTGCATCGCCGCAATTTTCGCTTGTGTGGCTAAACAGGATGCGGGGTTAGTTGTACCCCTAGCACCAGGCTTGGCTTCAATGACATTTCCGTTTTTATCAACCGTAATTTGTACAGCCACCAAACCGGATTCGTTACAAGTGTAGGCTGGCTGAGGTTTATTTAAGGCTTTTCTACCATTTAAAAAATACCCGGGTCCGTTTCCGGGTCCGTGGCCGCTTCCATTTCCGCCGCCTGAACCGCTTCCGCTTCCAGGTCCGGTGCCTGTTCCATTGCCAGAACCGTTACCGCCGCCCGTTCCTCCACCAGAACCACCGCTACCATAATAGCCATTGGAACCCAAACTTCCGTTGGTTTTTCCTTTGTTTCCTCCAGCAGCATCGTCGCCGTCACCGCCTTTTTTATTGCCTTTTAAGATATTGGCTAAAGCGTCGTCCACTTTGCGCACGGGCTGTTTTACTTCGACGGGTTTGGTAACTTTTACAGGTTGTGTAACCGGAGTTGTTGGTTTTTTGATGGGCTCGTTTTTAGGAACAACCACATCTGTTTTATCGCCATCCGTATCTTCTGATATAATACTTTCTTCGGGAGCCGCGGTTGGAGTGGATTTAGCGGTATTGGACACATTAAGCTCTTCACTTTGATAATTTGATCCTGATCCAAAATCACTATCGCCAAAATTAACCGTAACGCCACCGCCACCGCCACCACCAGCAATCATGGCTGCCAGTTCCGCATCTGAAGGAGGCCAAAACGTAATTGAGCGTAAAAACAACATAAAAGCGATAGTGCAATACGTGCTGAGAATACGCGATTTGTTTTTATCAGTGAGTTGAGTTTTTTGAAGAAACTTATAGAGTACTATGAATAATGCTGGAAAAAGGACCAACAAAAAAACAGGGAGTGGTAAAAACTTGAAAAGACTTTTAAATAAACCAATCTTACTCATGTGTGTTGCGGTTTGTTTTTTTAACGCTGAAAAATACAAAAAATTATAGTAAACCCGACTATACGCTCTTGGGAAGTGTTTTTTGGAGCCAAAAATAACCCAAAATTCCAGAAAGCGTTGAAGCAATAACAATCACGAATTTACTGTTGTTGATTATTTCAACATCTGCAAAAGCCAAGAGTGTAATGAAAATCGACATGGTAAATCCGATACCTCCCAACATGCCGAGTCCGGTTAATCGCTTCCAAGTGAACCCTTCAGGCAATTGGGTAATTTTCAATTTAACGGTTAGCCAACTGAATAATAGGATACCCAAAGGTTTTCCAAAAACTAATCCGAATACAATTCCTAAGCTGTAGGGTTGTGATAAGGTTTTTACAAAATCACCTTCAATGACTACAGCAGTATTGCAAAGTGCAAAAATGGGTATGATTAGAAAAGCTACGGGATGGTGCAGCCAATGTTGGAGTTGATACGAGATGGTGTTGGGTTTTCCATTTTCAAAAGGAATCGCAAAGGCTAATAAAACACCTGTAATTGTTGCGTGAACACCCGAATGCAGCATAAAATACCACATGAAGATTCCACCGATTAAGTACCATAACAAATTGTTTACTTTTAATCGGTTGAGGATAAGTAAAACCCCAAAAATGCCTAAAGATATTGCTAGGTTGATTAGATTGATATCGTCGGTATAGAAAAGGGCAATCATGATAATGGCGCCCAAGTCATCGATAACGGCCAATGCGGTTAAAAATACTTTTAATGCCGGCGGAACACGGTTTCCGAGTAATGATAAAATTCCAATAGCAAAAGCAATGTCAGTTGCCATAGGGATTCCGTAGCCCTTATGCGTAGAAGTGTTGTGGTTGAAAAAGGTGAATAATAGCGCCGGAATCAACATGCCCCCTAAAGCACCTGCCAGCGGTAGTGCTGCATCTTTGATTTTTGATAATTCACCAATGTAGACTTCCCGCTCCAATTCGAGTCCGATCAACAAAAAGAAAATCGCCATCAATCCGTCGTTGATCCAATACTCAGCCGGCTGATTTCCGATAGGCGTATGCCACAAATGAATATAGGATTCCGACCAACTGGAATTGGCTAAAAAAAGCGAAACGGCGGTACAGATGACAAGCACCAGTCCACCCGCTTTTTCACTTTCAAAAAAGGAAGAAAACAGTTTTGTGATTTTCATTTACACCAATTGTTGTAATGCGATTTCAAATGCTGTTGCACTAATGTTGTGTTTGTCTGCTTTACGATCGTGAACACGTTCGATGGCTTTTTTAATCGTTTCTGATGTGTCGTAGAAAATCGCTTCGTCTGTCATTTGAACTTTTTTCTCCATGAAATAGGCAAACACACGCGCCATTCCGCAATTAGAGATGAAGTCAGGAATTAAACTCACCCGACTATCGACATGTTCCATTATAGGTCCGAAGAAAATTTCTTTATCGGCAAAAGGTACGTTGGCACCACAAGTGATGACTTCCAAACCGCTACCTATCATGGCATCTACTTGATCTTGCGTCACCAAGCGCGAAGCGGCACAAGGGGCAAAAATATGCGCACCGATGGACCAGATTTTAGCATTAATTTCTTCGAAAGGAATCATGTTTTCGGCTACAAGTTTATTCCCGTCTTTGTTTAAAAACAAGCGTTTGATTTCTTCGTAATTAAAACCATTTTCATTAATCACTCCGCCTTCACGATCAATGATACCAACTACTTTGACCCCCATTTCGGCAAGATAAAAAGCAGCGGCCGAACCCACATTTCCAAAACCTTGAACAATTGCTTTTTTGCCATGGTAATCGCCGCCATAAGTGTTGTAATAGTGGCGAACCGCTTCGGCTACTCCATAGCCAGTAATCATGTCGGCTACGGTATATTTGCGTAAAACGTCGGGAGAGAATTTTGGGTTTTCAATTACTTTGATAACGCCTTGGCGCAATTGACCAATACGGTTGATTTTATCTGCTTCGGTGGGTTTGAAATGACCGTTGAAAACACCTTCTTGCGGGTGCCAAACGCCACATTCTTCCGTCATCGGGATTACTTCATGGATTTCGTCTACATTCAAATCACCGCCGGTGCCGTAATAACTTTTTAAAAGAGGCGATACCGCTTTGTACCAACGTTTCAATACGTCTTTTTTGCGAGGATCGTTAGGGTCAAAGTTGATTCCCGATTTTGCACCACCAATAGCAGGACCAGAAACTGTGAATTTTACTTCCATGGTTTTAGCCAATGAAAGCACTTCATTCATGTCAAGTCCTTTGCGCATACGGGTTCCACCGCCGGCAGCACCGCCACGAAGGGAGTTGATTACCGTCCAGCCTTCCGCATCGGTTTCGCTATCTTTCCAGTTGAATACAATTTCGGGTTGTTTATTTTCGAATTTTTTAAGTAAGTCTTTCATTGTGGTTTGTTTGTGGGGCAAAAATACGGATTCATTCACGATATGCCAATAAAAAACGCCCCTTTGCTGAGGCGTTTGTTTTGAAATTATTTCTTTTTTGCCGCTTTTTCTTTGTTGGCTTTGTAACGCATGTCTGCTGTACCGTCTTTTTTTAGGGGTCCTTCCGGTTTTTTATTTTCCTTAAAACGTTTGTCCGGAGTTCCATCTTTTTTCAATTTAGGAGCTGGAGGCGGAGGTGGCGGAGCCGTTTCTTTTCCTTTGGCTTTTCCTTGAGTTTGTTTGACTTCTTTTTTGGCTTTGTCTTCTTTTTTAGCCGGTTGTTGGGCTACAGCACTGAGTGTAAAGGTAGCCGCCAACAATAGGGATGCAAGTACTTTTTTCATGGTTTCTTGATTTTGATTATATGATAAAGTTAACGCATTGATTTTAATTTTGTTTTAGCTAAGGACTTAAATCCAACTTAAATTTTTATTTTCACGAAATAAATTTCAATTTCTGTTTTATGAAAGCCAAGATCGTCCTTTATTTTCTTTTTGTATCCCTTCCTTTATTCGCTCAAAGTAAAAAAATTTTAAAACAAGCCGCTGAAATTGAAGCGGAGGGGAGAATGCTTTACCGGTCAGAAATGGCTTCATGGTACGGTTCCGATTTATTCATGGAAACATTTAAAAATAACACATCACGTATTGGAGGCTATATCTCATATCCACAAGGAGAGGAAACCAAGTGTGTTTTTTATTCTAATGACACAGAACCAAAAGCGTTAGGGACTATCTCATTTGATTCTACGTTTTCTGTAAAAACGGCATTACAGGTTTACATTGAGCGCCAATTGAGTGATGTAGAAAAAGAATATGTCACACTTCGCGTTAAAGCCAAAGCGGAAATTCAAAAAGACACATTGTTTTCACATTATAAAAATTCGAGCCTCAATTTAATTCCCGTGATAAATGAGAACATGCGGCGGGTTTATGTCATCACTGGTCCGAAAAATAGTGGCGTTATTTTGTTTGGGAACGATTATGTTTTGGACTATGACAAGGATTTTAATTTACTATCAAAAAAGAAAATTCACAAAAGTTTGATTCCTTTTGAGTTCAAAAAAGATGATACTATTGTTACTAGTGGTATACACACGCATTTGGATTCAACGGGTTTATTGATGACCGCTACTGACATTTGTACTTTATTGCTTTATCAACGATTTACTTCATTAGAGAGTTATATGGTGATGTCTTCAGAATATGTTTCCATTTGGAATTGCAAGACATCCAAATTAACCGTCATGAAAAAAGAGGCTTTCATGAAAATTGTAAATGACAAACCCAAAGAGAAAAATTAATTCGGGTAAAGAATAACACCACTACAATGATCCTGTTTCGCGCCTGTCACACTCGACAAAACATTTATTTCATTGCGCAAACGCAAGACGCCTAATAGTCCAAAAATCAAGGCCTCTTTGAATTCCAAGGTTTTTGCATCGGGAATAATCAATTCCATTTCGGGTAAATGCGCCTTTATGCGTTCGATTAAAAAAGTATTGTAGGCGCCGCCACCGGTTGCCAAAAGTTTTCCTTTTTTTGAGGGTAAGGCACGTGCGGTTTGCCATCCGATATGTTCGATAAACGTACGCATAGCATCATCGGGAGTCGGATTAAATTTTTCCATTTCAGGGAGCACTTTTTCGCGAACGAATTCAAACCCTAACGATTTTGGAAAGGATTGTTGGTAGTAATCGAATGCATTGAGTGTTTCGAAAAGCTCGGTAATGATTTTTCCTGATGCCGCTATTTTTCCACTTTCATCATAAGGGAGTCCGAGTTGATTTGCATAAAAATTCAATACGGTATTCACAGGCGAAATGTCAAAGGCCAGGCGTTGACCGTTGTGTTCAAAGGAAACATTGGAAAATCCGCCTAGATTTAAGCAATAGGTATATTCGTTAAATAAAGTGCGGTCACCAATGGGAACGAGCGGCGCACCTTGTCCGCCCATTTTAACATCTTGCACGCGAAAATCGCACACTACCGTTTGTTGCACATAAGTCGCAATTTCGGGGAGATTGCCAATTTGTAAGGTGATTCCTTTTTGAGGTTGGTGCAGAATGGTATGGCCGTGAGAGCAAACCGCATCCAAATTATGGAGCTGATGATCAGCAATAAATTTCGAAATTGCAGTTCCTAAATAACTGGTGTAGTCCAAATTGATTTGTTGAAGCTCATTTTCTGAAAAGGTGATCGCGGCCTTTAATTGGGTAATCCAACTTTCAGGATAAGGTAAAGTTGCAGCTGTCCCGATTTCATAGGTCCAAAGCCCATTTTCATAGGTGAAAAATAGTTCGGCCAAGTCAATGCCGTCAAGGGATGTGCCCGACATGACACCGAGGATATGATAGGTTTGTTTAGACATTTTCTAAAATTACGAAAACGTTTGAAGTTTCGCTTTTTATATTATACATTTGGAAACCAAAATTAAAATTTACGATTTAACAAACACGATTTTTTATGGATTTTAATCTTTCCGAAGAGCATTTGATGATTCAGCAGGCGGCGCGTGATTTTGCTCAAACTGAATTGTTGCCAGGCGTTATCGAGCGTGACGAACATTCGAAGTTCCCCACAGAGCAAGTGAAAATGATGGGTGAGCTAGGTTTCATGGGTATGATGGTTGATCCCAAATACGGTGGAGCGGGTTTAGATAGCGTTTCTTACGTATTGGCGATGACTGAAATTGCTAAAGTAGATGCTTCTGCTGCGGTAATCATGTCTGTGAACAATTCCTTGGTTTGTGCCGGAATGGAAAAATACTGTAGTGAAGAACAAAAAATGAAATATTTGGTGCCTTTAGCCAAAGGGGAAGTGATTGGGGCATTTTGTTTATCTGAACCTGAAGCGGGTTCTGATGCAACGTCTCAAAAAACGACTGCCATTGATATGGGGGATTACTACCTGTTGAATGGTACTAAAAACTGGATCACCAACGGTTCGACAGCTTCTACTTATCTAGTTATTGCGCAAACCGATGTTGAAAAAGGGCATAAAGGAATCAATGCGTTTATTGTGGAACGCGGATGGGAAGGTTTTGAAATCGGACCTAAAGAAAAGAAAATGGGGATTCGTGGATCGGATACGCATTCATTAATGTTTACCGATGTGAAAGTTCCGAAAGAAAACCGTATTGGTGCTGACGGATTTGGATTCTCTTTTGCAATGAATGTCTTGAATGGCGGCCGTATTGGTATTGCTTCACAAGCTTTAGGAATTGCTTATGGAGCGTATGAATTGGCATTGAAATACTCCCAAGAGCGCAAAGCCTTTGGAAAAGAAATCTTCAAACACCAAGCAATTGCTTTCAAATTAGCGGATATGTATGTAAAAACAACAGCTGCAAAACTGTTAGTGATGAAAGCTGCCGTTGAAAAAGATGAAGGAAAAGATATTGCACATAGTGGTGCGATGGCTAAATTATATGCTTCTGAAGTAGCTTTAGAAGTGGCTAATGAGGCAGTACAAATTCACGGCGGTAACGGTTATGTAGCCGAATACCATGTAGAGCGTATGATGCGCGATTCGAAGATTACCCAAATTTATGAGGGAACTTCTGAAATCCAGCGTATTGTTATTTCACGCGGACTCATTACTTAATTTTTATATGTATATTGAAAAGACCTCCCTTAGTGGAGGTTTTTTTGTATCAAAAAGTTTATACCTTAGCGGTATGTTTGACGAACTTAAATATTGGTATTTGCGTGATCATAAGTTGTTTAGGACATTGAGTATGTCCCAAATTCGGCAGTTGTGTATCATAACAGGATTCAAAAAAGCACAAAAAGGCGATGTGATTTACTTTGGGACCAGTGAAATGCCTCGAATTTATTTGCTAAAAAAAGGGAGTATCAAAATCGTTTCTTTGGATGATGAAGGCAATGAGATTGTAAAAGACGTTATTCAAAAGGGCGATTTGTTTGGTCATTTAGAATTGGATGAAGGCGATGAAGGAAATGAATATGCCAAAGCGTTGACACCTGAAGTTTCTATTTGCAGCTTTTTACAATCCGATTTTGAACAACTCATGTTGAAACATCCTGATTTGGCATTGTCCTACACGAAATTCGTCGGATTGAAAATGAAGCGATTGCGAAACAATTACAATAATTTGATTTCTAAAGATGCAAAATCCCGATTGGTTTCATTTTTTACTGAATGGGCTGAGCGCGAAGGCACGGAAATCGAAGGACGCATTCATTTTGAAAATTATCTGACTCAAAACGATATCGCTCAAATCATTTGTACTTCACGACAAACCGCCGTTCAACTCCTTACTGAATTAGAGAATAAAGGCTTGATTTATTACAGTCGGAAAGAAATAATTATTGAAAATCTTCAAAAATTAAAAGAAATATAGTGCGAATGTCGGCTTCTTGACATTTCCCTTCTTGGGGTCATACTAATTTTGAATAAAAAAAGTATGAAAAAGCACTCTAAAACTATTGTTTTGTTTTTATCCCTTCTTTTGATGTCTTGTCAAGAAGAAGGGGTACTAACACAGCGTCGTCCCGTTGGGGCAGATCTCACTCCCAATGCACTATTGCGGTATCAAGCCAATTTTACCACAACGGATTTTATTTCAGGAGCTGGAAAAGTTGCCATTTATTTGGACGAAGGCCGCTACAAATTAAAATTGGTCGATTACACCATTCAAGAGGGACCCGATTTAAAGGTATACCTCTCCCAATCCGATGTTCCCAATAATTTTATCAATTTAGGGAATCTCGAACCCTCGCAAATTTATCTTATCCCTGAAAATGTAAGTTTTTCAACCTACAACTATGTTCTAATTCACTGCCAGCAGTACAATCATTTGTTTGCGCATGGCCAATTAATTCCGCAACCATGAGAGTCTATTTAATTGTAATCTGTTTTGTTTGCTGTGTTTTCAATTTAAAGGCACAAGGCTGCAGTGATGCGGGTGTTTGCACGGTAAATTCCTTAAATAGTAAGGAGGAAGATATTTTTAAAAATACATTAGCCTATTCTGTGTCGTATGGAAAAGGGGAAGCAGATGTGTTTTATGTTGCCCATTTTTTAGCGTATACCAAACAATGGAATCCGCAACTGTCCTTTACTGCCAAAGTTACCTTGTCTACAGCAAAAGGAAGTTTCGGAACGCGTACCCAATTTGGGGATGCTTTCTTAGTGGGAAATTATCTTTTTAAAACGAAAAAGAAGTCGCAATGGGGAACAATTTTAGGCTTGAAATTTCCATTTACAGCGTCCAATTTAAAAATTAATGGCTACTCACTTCCTTTGGATTATCAATCGAGTTTGGGAACAATCGATGGGTTTTTCGGGGGAAATTGGCGGTACAAAAATTGGAATGTAGAAGGTATAGTACAAGTCCCATTCGTCAATTTAAATAAAAATTCGTATTTCTCTGAGTACAGTGGAACAACTGATTTTCCCTCCACCAATTTATTCCAACGGCAACCGGATGCCTTGCTAAAGGTTGGGTACCGCTATACCATCACTCCTCAAAAATTCAGTCTCAATCCTAGTCTTTTGGCCGTGTATCATTTGGGGGAAGATTCCTATACGAATATTTTTAATCAACAAGTAGCTCTTGAAGGTTCTTCGGGATTGACCGTAAATGGGGTCATAAATGGAGTGTATTCCTTTCAAAAAAACCAACAAATTGAGTTCACTTTGGCGACTCCCTTCGCTGTGCGTGATGTTCGTCCCGATGGTTTAACCCGAAGCCTGGTTGTTGCCCTTCAATACAATTATTCATTTTAATAAATTATCCTATGAAACTCAAATTAAGTCTACTCGCCTTTTTTATTGCTGTAATCGGTATGGCACAAAGCAATGTAAAAAATGGTATTGCTTTGCAAGGCTATGATCCCGTGTCGTATTTTGAAAATTTAGCTGCAGAAAAGGGTAGTGAAGCCTATAAAGTACAGTACAATGGCGCTTGGTATTATTTTACTTCAGAAGCGCATAAAGTCACTTTTGAGAAAAATCCATCCTATTATGAACCACAATTTGGTGGATATTGTGCTTATGGTATGTCCAAGGGGTATAAAGCCGCTGTTCAACCCGAAGCATTCACCATTTTCAACAACAAATTATACCTCAATTACAATCTGGAGGTTCGTTCAACTTGGGTAAAAGATAAAGAGGAACGCATTCAAAAAGCAGAAGAAAATTGGAAATCACTGCAAACCAAATAACAAATTACTTGCAAATGTAAAGTAGCAGACAAACAAGTGGTTGTAGGTTATTTTACTTTGTACCTACCTAATTAAAAAAATTAAAAAAATGAAAAAAATAATTACAGTACTACTCCTTTTTTTTGTAGTACAAATTGGTCAAGCGCAAACACAAGCTAAGCGCATCAAAGAATTTAATCTTGAAAATAAATTGGCTATACAAGGTTATGATCCCGTGGCTTATTTTACCCAAAAAAAGGCAGTAAAAGGGAAAAAAGAACTTTCTGTAGTTCATGAAGGGGTGCTCTATTATTTCGCCTCCAATGCGGATAAAGAACTTTTTGTGAAAAATCCGAGTGCTTATGAACCCCAATATGGTGGTTGGTGTGCATATGCTATGGGTGCCAATGGTGAAAAAGTTGAAGTAGACCCTGAAACCTTTAAAATCGTGAATGGGAAACTGTTTCTTTTTTACAATGCTTTTTTCAATAATACCTTGAAATCATGGAACAAAGATGAGGTCAATTTGAACAAAAAAGCCGATGCCAACTGGAAAAAGTTTATCAATTAATAGAGACTTTATGAATAATCATTGGATGTATTGGTTAGTAAAACTAACGGCAGCAGGGATTTTACTTCAAACCCTTTTTTTTAAATTTTCTGGAGCTGCAGAGAGTGTTTTTATCTTTAAAACCTTGGGGGTCGAACCCTTTGGACGAATTGGTTCAGGGGTTATCGAACTCATTGCAGGCGTGTTGTTGTTGTTTCCCAAAAAAGCTTGGATTGGAGCAATTATGGCTTCAATGACTATGGTTGGAGCTGTAGTGTCACATCTATTTATATTAGGGATTGAAGTGCAAAATGATGGAGGAACACTATTTATTTTGGCAATAATAACCTTGCTGTGTAGTGTGATTGTGTTGTTTGTAGAACGACATAAATGGCTGTCTTTACTCGCTACCACTTTTCGAACTTAATACTTGTTTAAATGCTAATTCAAACCATTAAAGATACCTTATCTGATTTGCAAAATGTTTTAGGCCAATTGGATAATTCAATTTATGTGCAACCCTGTGCTGCGCTGAGTCAGTCAACCATTGGAGCACATACGCGTCATATCATTGAAATGTTTCAATGTTTGATTGACCACTATCCTTCTGGTGTAGTGGATTATGATTTGCGAAAACGAGATCTTCGCATTCAAACGGAATTGGAAATGGCGCAATGGAGTCTTCAAGAAATAGCCAATCAGCTAGGTTTACCCAATAAATCCTTACTTTTGAAACAAACCTTCGAAGGTAAAGCGCTTTCAATAGCCACTAATTTTCACCGCGAATTGTTATACAATTTAGAACATTGTATTCATCACGAGGCGCTTATAAAAGTAGCCCTTTTAGAATTTCAAGCGGTTGAAGTTGATGATTCGTTTGGTGTTGCCCGTTCCACAATAGCCTATCGTAAACAATGTGCACAGTAAGTTTTTTTTACTCTCAAGGAAAAGTGGTCATTACCTCAAATCGTGATGAGAAAACCATTCGCGAACTAGCGATTCCTCCGCAACATTATTTGTTGCAACAGAAAAAATTATTCTTCCCAAAAGATGCAAAAGCAGGAGGGACGTGGTTTGTGGTCGATGCTCATTCGAATGTGGGCGTACTTTTAAACGGTGCCCAACAGCAACATGAAAGTTTGGGGAATTATCGAAAAAGTAGGGGGTTGATTGTGTTGGATATCATGATTGGAATATCCCCATTGGCGCAATGGGAAGTAATCGAATTAAATGCAATCGAGCCCTTCACTTTTGTTTTGTACGAAAAACAGCAATTGTTTCAACTGCAATGGGATGGCATTCAAAAGTCGACAACGGAATTAGATCCGACACAACCTCATATTTGGTCCTCGGCTACTTTATATTCTAACGAGATTCGAGACTTGCGTAAACAATGGTTTGCCAATTATCTAAGCACTCAAGAAGCATTTGAACCGGAAGATTTATTCCATTTCCATCGGTTTACTGAGCCTGATAACAACCATCATGGATTGGTCATTAATCGGGAAGAAAACTATAAAACGGTGAGTATTACACAAGTCGTTTTAGATAAAAACAGAGTGCAAATGGAATATGCCGATTTAATCACGGATACCGTTAATCATCATAATTTCATTTCGATTTAAACCTATAAATTCATGCGACTATTTCTACATAAGCTTTTCCATTGGGAATATTGGCCGTTTCAAGTCCTCTATATTCCTGTTTATTTTCAATGGTTGTATTTTGCTTTTCGTTCGCGCTCTTTTTTTTATTTCAATGCGTGTAATCCTTCTTTGCAAAATGGTGGTTTTTTTATGGAGAGTAAAAAATCGATTTATGATTTAATTCCTAGCCAATATTATCCCCAAACTGTATTAATTTCAGAGAATACTTCTTGGGAGAACCTCGAAATCAAATTTAAAAATTCGCCCCTGCAATTTCCATTAATTGCCAAACCTGATATTGGGTTACGGGGAGCTTCGGTAAAGAAAATTTTAAATTGTCAAGAATTAAAATCCTATCACGAAAAGGCAAACTTTGATTTTTTATTGCAAGAATGTATTCCTTACGAAAATGAGATTGGACTTTTTTATGTTCGGTATCCCCAAGAAAAGCAAGGACGAATAACAGGCATAGTTGCCAAAGAGTTTTTATCCATTGTAGGTGATGGGAAATCCAGTATCGCTACATTGTTAGCCCAAAATCCAAGATTTGCGATTCAATTACCTGTTTTGCAAAAAGAATACGGAAGCCAATTGGATGCTATTTTACCTTTGGGTGAATCACAAACATTGGTTCCCATTGGCAATCATGCGCGAGGGGCAAAGTTTTTGGATTATAGCGATCGCATCACGCCAGAATTGACACAAACTTTTGATGGGATTTGTCGTCAAATCGATGGTTTTTATTTTGGTCGATTGGACATCATGTTTGATAATTGGATAGATTTAGCAAAAGGACAACAGTTTAAAATCGTTGAGTTAAACGGCGCGGCGAGTGAGCCCACGCATATTTATGATCCCCGGCATTCGCTCTTTTTTGCTTGGAAAGAATTGTTTCGTCATCAAAAAATGATGTTTGAAATCAGTCGATTAAATCATAAAAAAGGTCATTCTTTTTTGAGTTTTAAAAAAGGAATGGAACAGTATCGACTCCATCAACAACATAGTTTGAAAATATTTGCATCTTGAAACAAGTCCTAAAGCACGGCATGATTGGTTTCGGGGTGAGTTTTGTGGGGTCACTTCCGTTGGGTTATCTCAATTTGTTGGGATTCCAATTTTTACTGCACGAGGGTTGGTTGGCGACCATTCAGTATTTGATGGGCGTACTAGGGATTGAGTTAATTGTAATTTATGTTACCCTAATGTTTGTCAATGTATTGGCTCAAAATCAACGTTTAATGAAAAGAATTGCTTTCTTCGCAATGCTTTTTATGCTAGGAATGGCCTTGCTTTTCTTTTTCAGTACATTAGAAAAAAGAACAGTTCCTTTAATTATTTATGGTTCGCCATTGCTCACAGGGTTGGTTTGCAGTGCCTTAAATGTGGCACAAATTCCGTTTTGGACGGGATGGAATTTGAATTTACTTGCCTCGGAAAGAATTCAACTACAAGGGAAGTTTACCTTTAGTTATATAGCGGGTTGTGGAATAGGAACTTTTTTAGGGATGATTTCTTTGATTTTTTTGCTTAATCATGCAGTTGCTACACTCGATTCACTTCAGTATTATTTATCTAAAATAGTAATGCCGCTACTTTTTTGTGGCTTAGCGATTTTTCAAGTGATTCGTTTGTACCGGATGCGTTCTGTTTAGCTGAACTTGTGTTTTTGGCTATATTTGTCTAAAAAAAACTATGAACATCATCATCACAGGAACTTCGCGCGGAATTGGGTTACAATTAGCATTGCAATGTGCCAATAACGGCCATCAGGTATTGGCTTTGTCGCGAAAAGTTCCGCAAGAGTTAATGGAAAACCCAAATGTTACTTGTTTCGCTTTGGATTTAACGATTGAAGATGATCTGAATCAAGTGGCTGAATTTTTGGCTTCCACTTGGAAACACGTTGATCGTATCGTACACAATGCCGGAAGTTTGGTCAACAAACCTTTTGAGCAATTGCGTTTGGATGATTTTGAACGCGTTTATAAAGTGAATGTTTTTGGTGTAGCTTTATTGACACAAGTTTGTTTGCCCTACATGCAAGCGGGCAGCCATGTAGTGAGTGTGAGTTCGATGGGCGGCATTCAAGGCAGTATGAAGTTTCCTGGATTGGCGGCATACAGTTCGAGCAAAGGCGCCATAATCACCTTATCAGAATTATTAGCAGAAGAATACAAAGAGCGCGGCATTGCTTTTAATGTGTTGGCTTTGGGCGCGGTACAAACCGAAATGTTGGAAGAAGCTTTTCCGGGGTATCAAGCCCCTGTTACTGCCACTCAAATGGCCGATTATATTTACGATTTTACCTTAAAAGGGAATGCTTTTCATAACGGGAAGATTATACAGGTTTCGTCCTCTACTCCCTAAATTGAGTGATGAGATATGAGTGATGAATTATGAGTTGAATGTACAGTTGTTAAAAATGAAATTAATATATAAGCCATGAAGAATAGTGTAATTGCAGAAAAAAGCTTTCAGTTAGCCTTGAAAGGCGTACAGTTTTATCAACAAGTATTACAAACTAATAGAGATTTTGTAACGGAGCGACAGTTTTTGAGGTCGATTACTTCTGTTGGTGCTAATGTGCGAGAAGCCCAAAATGCTCAGTCGAAATTAGATTTTATTCATAAGCTTCATATTGCTCAAAAAGAATGTGCAGAAACGCAATATTGGTTAGAATTAATGGTAGCAACTCAACGTATAACTGAAGTTCAATTTGATTGTTTAAATAAGGATTGTGAAGAAGTTTTTCGGATATTGCGAAGCATTATTTTAACAACAAGACGAAATTTGAAACTCGACTCAACGTACAATTCATAACTCATAATTCATAATTTTATTCTTGGAAGTCCTCGCTAAATACCTCCCCGAACACGCTGTGATGCCTTGTTTTGAGTTAATCAAAGCCAATGCGGTGCATTTGAAAATCGTGAATGAACGGCAAACGCGGCATGGCGATTACCGAAAAGCGTTGAATGGTAAGCATGAAATTACGGTAAATGCGAGTTTGAATAAATACCGTTTTTTGATTACGCTTGTGCATGAGATTGCCCATTTGGTGGCGTTTGAGCAATATGGGAGGCAGATTAAACCCCATGGAGTGGAGTGGAAAATGACGTTTCAGCGGTTGATGGTGCCGTTTATTCGTCCAGAAATTTTTCCACATTCGGTGTTGCCTTTGGTGGCCCAACATTTTCGAAATCCTACCGCATCCAGTGATACCGATGCCCGATTAGCCTTTGCCTTAAAACAATTTGACGAACGGAAGTCGGATGTGTATTTCATCCATGAAGTTCCCAATGGTGCTTATTTTAGAATAAAAAATGGCAAAGTGTTTCAAAAACAAGGGTTACGTGTCAAGCGCTACATTTGCCAAGAAGTCGCATCGGGTAAATTGTTTTTGTTTAATGCTAATGCTGAGGTCGAAATAGTACCGGGCGGATAAATCCTACTATTATTTCATCTTTTTATAATCTTATTTATACATATCCTACTGGGATTAAATATATTTGCAGTCATGGTCCAAGTAGGACAGTAGCATATTTTTTTACATGAATTCCAATTATTACGCAATATTAATGGCTGGCGGAGTAGGTTCGCGCTTTTGGCCGGTGAGTACTTCCGATTTTCCAAAGCAGTTTCACGACATGTTAGGGTCGGGGGAGACGTTGATTCAAAAAACCTTTAGTCGTTTGTCAAAATTAATTCCGGAAGAGAATATTTTGATTTTGACCAATGAGCGTTACAATCACATAGTGTTGGAACAGTTGCCACAAGTAAAACCGGAACAAGTTGTTTTGGAGCCAGCGATGCGTAACACGGCGCCTTGTATTTTGTATGCTTCTTTAAAGATTCAGAAGCAAAATCCGAATGCAGTTATGGTGGTGGCACCAAGCGATCATTGGATTGAAGATGAACATGCGTTTACCCAAAATTTGCAACAGTGTTTTGATTTTTGCGAAAAAGAAAATGCATTGATGACATTGGGAATTCAGCCAACATTCCCGAATACCGGTTTTGGGTATATTGAGTACAATAAAGCAGATTCAAATGCGGTTAAAAAAGTGAATCAATTTCGCGAAAAACCCGACTATGAGACGGCAAAGCATTTTTTAGAACAAGGGAATTTCTTGTGGAATGGCGGAATTTTTATTTGGAGTGTGCAAGCGATTACAGTTGCATTTGAACATTTTCAACCCGCTATGAATGCCTTGTTTTTACAAGGTGAATCGATATACAATACCTCTGGGGAAGCCTCTTTTATTCAAGAAAATTATCCCCAAGCTGAAAATATTTCTATTGATTATGCCATTTTAGAAAAGGCAAGTAATGTATATGTTTTGCCAGCCACTTTTGACTGGAATGACTTAGGTACGTGGGGCTCGTTGCATGAAAAATTGGATAAAGACGATCAAAATAATGCCGTTGTGAATGCTACAGTGATTTTGGAAAATGCATCCAATAATATTATTCGTGCTGAAGGTAAGAAATTGGTTATTGTTGATGGCTTGGACGATTTTATCATTGTCGATAAAGACGATGTGTTGTTGATTTATCCAAAAGGTAAGGAACAAGATATCAAGCGTATTACTTCGATAGCTCAGAATTTATAAAATTGTTTTGTTGCGTTTTTTTAGTTTGTGATTTAAACATTTCAATGAGTATTTGAGGGGATAAATTGAATTTAATTCTTTATTTTTAGAATCTTAAAATAAAGAACGTCAATGCCATTCAAAAAATATCAACGCGGATTAGTACTATTTTTTTTCTTCTGTTTTTTTACAGTCAAAGGGCAGCTTACGAATTTTACATTCTCAGTGACTCCGACCAATGAAACCTGTACGGGTAATGGTTCGCTCGCTTTTTCAGTAGCCAATACAACTGCAGGCGCTACAATTACCTATGCGATCTATTTACTGCCCAACAGTACAACACCCATTGCAACAACAAGTTTACCCACCTATGGCGGATTAAGTGCGGGGAATTATCAAGTAATCGCTACACAAACACTCGGATTGTTATCGAATACCCAAAGTGCATTAGTTCAAATAAACAGTTTGATTACTACGATTACTTATCAATTAAATGGACAGCAAGTAAATTGTGTCAATGCGAATTTGACAGTTCAGGTAATTACCGGTACTCCTGTGAGTTATGAAATTATTTCAGGACCCCAAATTTTTCCACCTCAAGCGTCAAATTATTTCCCCAATTTAGGGCCAGGCACTTACACCATTCGCGTGAATGATGCTTGTGGAGACGGCGTTTCACAAACCTATACGGTCAATTATTCCAATCCACCTAACTTAAATATTGGTCAGTTTACACCCAGTTGTGAGCTTACTGTATGTAATCGCATTCAAGGAGATTTACACATTTTTTCTTCCATCCCAAATTCCGCTATCCGCTATCCATTGGTAGTTCAATCCATTGCTATTCCACCCGGTGGGGGCAATCCCGTAACCTATAGCCAAACCATAACAAGTGGAGGAGCTTTTGATGGGAATATTGCTGTTCAAGTCCCTTTTTATCACGGTCAGAGTTACAACTATTCCTTTTCCATAACGGATGCTTGTGGAAATGTGTATACGAGTTCGACTGCATTTTTAAATCAATCTTTTACAGTAAGTGTTACAACAAATAATGTGGGGTGTTTACGAAATTTAAAATTAGAGGCTTGCACCTATAAACTGCCTTTACAAGTAGCCTTTTTATCGGCTCCAACGGGTTTTAATCCGACGAATTTCAACGCGACACATCCTGGACCGTTCATGACTTCTACCATATCCTATACTTCAACTGCATCGAATAGTTTGCCGGTTGGTGCCTATACCATTCAAATCACAGATGCTTGTGGGAGAGTGAGTACAGTTACAACGAATGTTTTGTCGGCAGAGCCGGGGTTTTTATTGTCTCCCAGTACTCAAGATTGTGCCTCGGTTTATAATTATACAATGCCATTGGGAAATGGGACACAAGTGGCTCAAGTTATTGTAGTCAATGCCCCGCCGGCCTATTCCACCAATTTGCCGCTAAATGTCAGTTCACAAATTGTGTCGGGTTCCATTAATTTGGCTTTGCCCAGTGGTAATTACACTATAACTGGAACAGATGTTTGTGGGAATCCGTTTTCGTATTCCTTTTTTATTCCTCCTATTAGTCCGAATGTAACTGTCGATCCGATTAACTTAAGCGGTTGTGGAAATACGGGTATTGGTACGATTCGTTTTTTAGCGCAAGGCACCCAATTGCAATCCATAATTTTAACGAGTACTACTTCGAATTTTCCGAATCCTTTGCCTTTTGATTTTTCGAATTCTATTGTTCAACCACCTGGGACTAGTGCTTTGTTGTTTTCAATGCCTTTTGGTAGTTATACATTTACGGTTACGGATACCTGTGGAAATACCTATCAACGTGTAGTTGATTTAAATTTGGCGATTGATACTAGTCCGAATAATTTGTTTCAGTTGTCCGGTTGTGGTGTAGGATTCGGTTCTATAAAGTTGGTTTCTCCTAATGGAATCATTACTTCAGCTTCGATAACAGCGGCACCATCCAGTTTTAATTTCCCGTTGCCCTATAGTTTAAATTCGGCCATTGATTTGAGTGGGCGAATAGTGGTTAATAATTTACCCGAGGGACTTTATACAATTCAGACTGTGGATGCCTGTGGTGTAGAACGAATAGAAGATATACCAGTTCTAGGTTTTCATTTTCAAGAACAAATCCAAGTGCTACCTGCTTGTAATTCGTTTTCATTGGATCTAGTGTATACGGACAATAATTACTCCGTTCACAAATTTTGGCTACAAAAATGGAATCCGCAAACATCGGTTTGGGAACATCCGATTACGGGATTTGATTATGTAAATGGGAATATTCCAGATGTTTTGAATTCCTATTTATTGACTATGGGTATAAATAATAACATTGCTAGTGAAGGGCATTTCCGAATTTTAACCGTTTATGAAACCTTTAATCCATCCAGTTTTGTTAATTTACTTTGTGTTCAACCGATAAAAGAATTTGATTTTTCTGATGTAGTCTCCATAGATACTGCTTTTTCTATTGTTTGTCCAAATGCAGGGACACAAGTTGTAGTTATCGCTAATGGTATTCCGCCATTGCATTATTCAATCACCGCTATTAATGGTAATCCAGTTGTAATAGATAACGGGACAGATAATGTTTTTAGTGGTTTAGCACAAGGCTTATACAATTTTACGGTCGTTGATAATTGTGGAAATGTGGTCAATCGCGATTTTGATATTGGGTTACTGACACAACCGAGTATTACAGGGCAATCTTTTTGTGAGGGGCAAGTGGGACAATTGTCAATTGATCTTGTAAATTCATATACCTATCAATGGTGGAATGCAGCCAACCCGAGTGTGATTTTAAGTACATCTAATGTATTGACGTTTTCACCTTTTTCGAGTAGTACTTCACCCGGAACCTATATTGTGCAAATGCAAGCCAATACTGGCTCGTCTTGTACCAATCTTCAATATTCCTATGTAATTCCGTCCAATCCGAATCCCGATGCTGGCGATGATGGACAAATTGCCTACTGTACTGCCGTGGGAACAATCGATTTGTTTTCCATCTTACAGGGTAACTTTACGACCAATGGCCAATGGACAACCACATCCACTTCGGGAGTATTGACGGGGAATTTATGGGATGCAACCAATGCGCCGTTTGGAATTTATGTGTTTGAATATCGCGTGGATGGATTGTGTGGGGCTTTTGATACTGCGCAAGTAAGTATCGAACTTAAAGCACCGATTCCCGATTTAAATTTGATGAATATAATGGAAGTGTGTTCGAATACTGCCGTACAATTGAACGCCCCCTTTATTTCTAATGCGACTTATTCTTGGACTGGCCCCAATGGATTTACTTCATCTTTGCAAGAACCAATTTTCCCTGCTGTTTCTGTAAATGATTCGGGAATGTATGTGTTAACAGTGATTCGGGAAGGTTGTCAAAAAACAGGTACAATACAGTTGCAAGTTAATGCTTTGCCTGAATTTACCATCGAACAAGGATGTAACGGAGGACGCTATAAAATTGAAGTTATCCCGATCAATAATTCCTTTGATCCTATGGCCGTAACCTATCAATGGTCAGGACCTTCAGGATTTTCAGCAGCAGTAAATCCATTGTTGTTGGCCCAAGTTTCACCAGGATTGTATACAATATCGGTTGAAGATGCTTCGGGTTGTGTGACGAATTTGTCGGTGCCACTTTCTGCCATTATTTGTGATATTCCTAATGTAATTACTCCCAATCAAGATGGCGCCAATGATAGTTTTGATTTGGTTGGATTTGAGGTCAATCGACTTGAAATATTCAATCGATGGGGAAGGAAAGTTTATGATAAAGCGGATTACATTAACGAATGGCATGGGCAAAATCAGCAGGGAGAATTGTTGCCCGATGGTGTTTATTATTATCTTTTAGAATTCCGAGATGGGCAAAACAAGAAGGGTTGGATTGCAGTTATAGGAAACTAAAGATTGTTATTTTTTGAAAAAGACAATGTAAGTTATTATTTACAAATAAGTTAACTTTTACTTATTTTATTCGTATATTTGAGTATAAAAAATCTGTATATGCCCCAACGTTTACATAATTATTTAGTCATGGTTTGTTTTTTATTGTTTTGGAACAAAGGAAATAGCCAGTTGACAACTTTTGTGTTTACGGTAAATACAATTTCTGAAACCTGTTCAGGTAATGGCTCAATGGAGTTTGTTGTGAGTAATACCACTGCGGGAGCTACTTTTTCATTTGCGATTTATCAATTACCCAATACAACTACTCCAATAGCGGTAACGGGACAGAGTAATTTTACCGGACTTGCAGCTGGAAGCTATTTGGTTGTGGCTACACAAATTTTTGGCAATTTATCCAATACACAACAGGTGTTTACAACTATTGGGAATCAATTAAATCCCCTTGCTTATACATTGCAGATCAATAGAAATGGTTGTTTCAATGGTGATGTAACGGTGAATGTTACCTCTGGAGCACCTGTAACGTATGAGTTAATTTCAGGGCCACTAACTATTCCTCCTCAAACTTCCAATAGTTTTATTAATTTACCTCCGGGTGTGTATAATGTACGTGTAGTCGATAATTGTGGCGAAGGATTGGTTCAGTCATTTACCATTAATTTTGAAAATCCACCCAATATTAAATTTTTAAGTTTTACGACTGAATGTGAGTTGGTGACTTGCGATGTGATTTCAGGTCAACTGCATGTTGAAACTTTGACGGATTTAGATTTTTTTCGTTATCCTTTGACTGTAGAAACAATTGTTTTGGATCCTAACAATGGAACTACAATTACAACCACAACAACCGTTGCCACTGGGGATGATCATGATTTGTTTATACCCATTCAGATGCCGTTTTACAATAATCAAGCCTACCAATATTCATTTGTAATTACAGACGCTTGTGGTATAGTACATCAATCGGTAAATTATATTTTAAACACCAAGTTAACGGCAACATTTGCCCAAGTCTTTGATGGCTGTTCCCCTTCTTTAAGTGTTAACGTGTGTAATTTTAAACCCCCTTATACCCTTGAGTTTTTGCAAGCACCTGCGGGTTTTAATCCTGTTTTATTTAACAGTACTCATCCAGGTCCTTTTACAGATTCAAGTGTGGTTTATGCTTCTAATACTTCGAATAATATTCCTTTAGGGGATTATACCATTCGTGTGACAGACGCCTGTGGTCGGGTAGATATTAAGTCATTAAACGTGCATTATATTGTTCCCTCCTTTACCAATACCCTTAATGTGGTAAACTGTCAAACAATGGCAGATTTTAACTTGGATTTGGGAACCAACGCTCCGGGCGGAACTGTTATAGTAACAGTAGCTCCGCCAGCATTTACTCCAACATTGCCTTTGGATTTATCGGCATTTATTGTTGGGGGCTATTTGAATGCCAGTTTACCGGCTGGAGAATATACATTTACAGGAGTTAATAGTTGTGGGGTCTCTTTTTCATTTTCATTTCAAATTTCAACTATAATTCCAAGTGTTGGCGCTTTTCCTTTGAATTTAAACGGATGTGGGAGTCAAGGAATTGGTGATGTAAAAATAACGATTGAACCCAGTGCCACACTACAAACCATCCAATTGGTTAGTGCGCCACCAAATTACCCAAATCCATTACCTTTTGATTATTCCTCTACAATTCAACTTCCCGATGCGATAATCGCACAAATTGATGATGTGCCTTTTGGAACGTATACCTTTATCATTACAGATAATTGTGGGAATAGTACAACAAGGATTGTAACTTTAAGTACAGCGGTTTATACGGGGCCTTCATTACATACAGAGTTAACGGGTTGTGGTGAAGGTTATGTATCTGTTAAGTTGTCTACGCCAAACATTCAATATGTTTCTTGCGAAATTGTAGTTGCTCCTAGTACTTACACTTTTCCATTGCCACACAATTTAAATGCGGGTATTGCATCAAGTGGAACGATTTATTTAAATGACATTCCAGAAGGTGATTACATCATAAGAACTGTTGATCAATGCGGAATTTTACGAGAAGAAAATTTTCACTTTATTGGCTATCATTATAATGAACAATGCGTAATTATTCCGCAATGCAACTCATTTTCATTGGTATTGCAAGTCACTGATAATAATCCAACACCGCATCATTATTGGTTACAGAAATGGAATCCTACTCTTGGACAATGGACTCATCCGTTGACAGGTGTTGTCTATACTACTGGAACAAATCCTACGTCTATTAATTCGCTTGCATTGGTTTTTGGATTAAATCCCAATATTATGTCAGAAGGCCATTTTCGTGTGGTTTCCGTTTTTGAATATTATAATTTTGGAGTAATCTCGAATAAGAAATGCTACCAAACTGTCAAAGAGTTTGATTATACGGATGAATTATTTATTATAAATGCTATCGGAGTAAATTGTTTGAATGCCAATTCTGTAGTGAAAATTTTTGCACAAGGCATTCCTCCACTTGAGTATTCGATTACTTCATTTAATGGGACTCCTTTTGTTTTTAGTAATGGGACCAATAATGAGTTTGTCGGATTGCAACCCGGAATTTATAATTTCACGGTGGAAGATAGCTGTGGAAATATTGTGAACAGGGATTATGACATCACTCAATTGAATCCTCCATCGATAACGGCTCAAAATTTGTGTGAAGGTCAGGCCGCTCAATTGAGTATTGACCTGTTGAGTTTTTATACCTACAAATGGTGGAAAACAACGGATCCCTCTAACATATTGAGTACGTCTCATGTCTTAAATTTAAATCCGTTTACCAACGCAACCACACCTGGGACCTATGTTGTTGAATTAAATACCACCGTCCCAAACACCTGTACAGCGCAGCAATTTACCTATGTTGTAAATCCTATCATATTGCCATATGCAGGTAATGATACCGTAGTAGAATTTTGTGATGCTGTAACAACACTTGATTTAGCAACGCTTTTGCAAGGTAATTACGATGCCGGTGGAAATTGGAATCAAGTGGTGCCAGGCGGTAATTTGACAGGTGCAAATTGGGATGCTACTGGAGTAACTCATGGGACGTATGTTTTTACCTATCAGGTTGCAGGCGTTTGTAATACCTTAGATGAAGCGCAACTAACACTAATTCTCAAAGAACCTATACCGGATTTAGTTGGAACCGATTTTATCGAAGTCTGTTCAGGTACCCCCGTTGCATTTACAATGACAGCAGTACCCAACGCTAATTACCTATGGACGGGTCCCAATGGATTTTCATCAGTAGTTCAAGAACCCAGTTTTTCGACGACTTCACCTTTAGATTCGGGAATATATCAATTAGTAGTTACGCGAAATGGTTGTCAAAAAACAACATCCGTTGAATTGGTCGTTCATGCTTTGCCCGAATTTACGTTAGTTCAAGGCTGTTTTGGTGGACAATACAAAGTGGAATTGCTACCGCTTAATAATTCGTTTGATCCGACTACGGCCAACTACAATTGGACAGGTCCAACAGGTTTTTCCTCAACAGATAATCCAATTTTCTTGCAACAACAACCTGCAGGAAATTATTCGGTGACGGTAACGGATAATAACGGATGCACCGCAAATTTGCCATTTGAAATCACGTCTACAATGTGTGATTTTCCCAATATAATCACGCCCAATAACGATGGAAATAACGATACTTTTGATTTGACGGGATTTGATGTGAAGTTACTCGAAATTTACAACCGATGGGGTCGTAAGGTATATGATAAATCAAATTACTTAAATGAGTGGCAAGGACAAAATCAACAAGGCGGAACTTTACCTGATGGTGTCTATTATTACTTGATTACATTACGGGATGGGCAAAGTAAAAACGGATGGGTGATGGTAAATAGAGGAAATTAGATATCTTCTTTATTCTGAGATTTTCTGATTTTTTTAAACAAATTTGACGAGTACACAAAATCGGTAACGGCCTCATTATCCGTTTTAAAAATATCTTTTTTAGTCCCTTCCCAAGCTAAAATCCCTTCTTTAAGAAATACAATTTTATCCCCAATTTCCATAACGGAATTCATGTCGTGTGTATTAATTACGGTCGTAATGTTGTATTCAACAGTAATTTCATGAATCAAATTATCAATAACAATCGAAGTTTTAGGGTCCAATCCTGAATTGGGTTCGTCACAAAACAAATACCGCGGATTGTTTACTATCGCTCGGGCTATAGCGACCCGTTTTTGCATCCCTCCCGAAAGTTCGGAGGGTTTTTTATGGTGTGCATTAACAAGATTGACACGATCAATTACAAAATCAACGCGCTCCTTAATTTCGGCTGGTGTTTTTTGGGTAAACATTTTCAAGGGAAAGGCCACATTTTCTTCAACCGTCATGCTGTCAAATAAAGCACTTCCTTGAAAAACCATTCCGATTTCGGTTCGTAATTCCCGGCGTTCGTCCGAATCCATTTGAGATAAAACCCGACCATCAAAAGAGATTATGCCAGAATCAGGGGTGTGTATTCCCAATAAAGATTTTAATAATACCGTTTTCCCCGAACCGCTTTGTCCAATAATTAAATTGGTTTTTCCTGTATCAAAAGTGGTCGTAATCCCTTTTAATACTTTGGCAGTGCCAAATGATTTTTCAACGTTGCGAACTTCGATCATGCCAAAAGTAATTGGGTTAAAATATAATTGGATAAAATCACCACTACTGATGTCCAAACAAACGAAACGGTACTTGCCTTACCCACTTCTAATGCGCCACCTTTCATATAATAGCCATGGTAGGAGGGAATAGTTGCTAATAAAAAGGCAAACATGATTGTTTTTATAAACGCATACGCAATATGAAACGGTATAAATTCGGTTTGAATTCCTTGAATGAACTGCGCACTGGTTGTAAATCCGCCATAAACGCCGCCCATCCAACCGCCAAGAATTCCCAGAAACATAGAAATACCAATAACAAAAGGATACAGGATTAAGGCGACCATTTTAGGAAAAACCAAGTAGTTTAGTGAATTCACCCCCATTACTTCTAAGGCATCAATTTGCTCGGTAACCCGCATTGTTCCAATACTTGAAGTAATAAATGACCCCATTTTACCCGCCATGATAATGGAGATAAAGGTGGGTGCAAATTCTAAAATTACCGATTGACGGGTAGCAAAACCAATAAGGTATTTTGGAATAAGAGGATTGGTTAAATTAAGGGCCGTTTGGATGGAAACTACACCTCCCACAAAAAAGGAAATAAAGCAAACAATGCCCAACGAATCAATAACTAAGTCATCGATTTCTTTAAAAATTAATCCGCGCATCACCGACCATTTGGTAGGTTTTACGAATACTTCTCGTATCATCAAAAAGTAGCGACCGATATGGGTAAGATAGCGCAGTAAAATCATAATAAAGAATATGCGCAAAAGTAGGGCTTATTTTTGAATACAGCAATGCATTAACATTCCAACAATCACGCAATGGATCTTAGGAAAACAATTTGGCTTTCATTTTTTGCCAACGGTAATTGCGGATGAATCGGGCTTGTTCAGGAGTCACTAAAAGCGCTTTTTGTTCGCGTTTCGCTTTCCAAAATCCGTTTAAATAATCCAATAGGAGCAAGGGTTTCTTTTTGCGCATTGCCAATTTGAGCGAAGCAATGGCGGTAATCCAAAATCCATAGCCCAATGTATAAAATGCTTCTCCTTGCTTATAGCGTGCCGCTTGATTGTAACTCGCGCCGGTTGGTTTTAAATGTTTTACTTTTAATGAAGGGTCTGTTTTGATTTTCCATCCATAAAATTGGCACAACAGTTCGTCCACCGTATCCCAACCCATGTGAGGCCGCAATCCACCAATTTGAAAATAGGCTTCTTTTCGATAAGCTTTGAGCGCGCCGCGAATATGGTCTTTGTCGGTTAAATTTTCAAGTACCCATTCCCCGTTTTTTTCGATGTAACAAAATCCGCCCGCCATGCCAATGGTTGAGTCGGATTTAAAATGACCGATTATTTTTTCAAAATAATTAGAGGGAAAAATCAGATCGGCATCTACTTTCACCAATATGTCATAATCGGAAATACAGTATTTTTCGCCTTCGTGAAACGCTTGAATGACTTTACTGCCCGGTAAATGGATGGCATCCGATTGCTTATGTACTTGACTTATATACGGATAATTGGCCACAAATTCATCTACAATTTTTCCGGTTTGATCGGTCGAATTGTCATTCACTACAATAATTTGGGTGGGCGTCACCGTTTGATTCACCAAAGAGTCTAGAGTGAGCCGAATGAATGCCTCTTCATTGTAGGTCGGAATAATGATAGAATATTTCATGGATAACTATTGGTTTACAAAAGTAACATTTCAATATAAAAAAAAGGATTTCCTTTTGGGAAATCCTTTAAAGATATAGACTAGTTTAAGGGGTTACTGAATTAATCGGCATCAGCGATTTGCGATGTTTTCTTTTTTTCAAAAGCTTCGATGTTGTCGTATACTACAGGGATAACTTCTTTTCCTGTTTTGTCGATGAAACCTAATTTTTCTTTGCGGTCTTTCACCAAAGCCCAGTTTTTACGAACATCGTCAAATTTGGCAACATCCACATATTTCACAGGAACTACAATGTTTCCATCACGGTCGATAAAGCCTTTCAAGCCTTGTGCTTCAACCATGGCCCACTCTTTGGAGAATTCACCAAAAGAACCAATTTTGTCATAGATTGGGGGAACCACTTCTTTTCCTGCAGCGTTCATGAATCCAAATTTGCCATCTTTTTCAATTAATGACCATCCTTGATTGTAAACATCATAGTTGCCAACCGATTGGTATTTGGTTTCCACCACGATTTTACCATTTTTATCCACGAATCCGAAAAGTCCGTTGGATTCAATTTTGGCCCAATTCACATGAAGTTTATCGTATTCTTCAATAGAAGTGTACTTTGGTGGAACAATTTCAATTCCGGTTTCACTGATGATACCAAATTTTTCATCGGATTTAACAATGAATAATTTTTGTGCAAATGCAGTTGATACTGCCATAGTCAATGTTAGGGTAACTAATTTTTTCATAATTAATAGTAGATTTAGAGTTGAGTTTAACTTCGGGTCAAACATACGGCAACGCTCGACAAAGTGACAAAAAAAATCGATGAAATGCATAAAATTGCCCAAAAATGACCTAAAAAGCAAGTAAAAGATTACAAAACAGCTATTGCAATAAACAAATGGATTCCGTTAAGATTTTGGAGATAAAATAATCAGATCGGATAAATTGTAAGAAAAATTGATAAAAATGTAAGAATTTAAGATTCTTGATTGCTTTTAAAAAGGAGAAATGACTCTTTTGAATAAAAAAATCATCCCGAAGGATGATTTAGTAAGCACTTTTAATTATTTAATTCGTTCAGCATACACCAAATAATAGCGCGGAGTAATCCAACGCAATAATGGGCGTATCCCAATTTTTTTTACAGGATGAGTAAATTGGATACGGTCTACAATTTTGAATCCTGTTTTTTCTAATAACCAATCCAATTGCCAATCTTCGAATTCGTGATAATGGCGGTCCCACATATCCGTTTTACTGCGGTAAGCAGGTGAGAACCATAAACGAAGTGGAATTGAAATCAATACTTTGTCTGCCTTTACATTTTGCAAAACCGTGTATGGGTTTAATAAATGCTCGAAGATTTCAAAAGCAGTAAACACATCGTATTCGTTATTTTTCAATGCGCTTGTATCGTTATCGATGTCTTCACCTGTAGTGTTTTGTACCAAATATCCCTGTTCTTCCATGATTTTAGAAAACGGATTGGGTACACCCAAATCAAAAATGCGTTCGTGGGTACCAATATGTTTTTTTAAAAATTCCAATGTAATGCGGAATCGTTTGGAAGGGTATGTTTTCTCGTACATGAAATGAAGCTTCAGGATTTATTTTGAAGCGGGACAAAATTATAAATAAATTTGTATAATGGCACGTGTTCCCTTTGGGTTTCCTAGTTCATCCATTAAATCAATGTATTCCAACAACGGCTTTGTAGTATTTCCATTGGCTAACAATTCTAAACGCTGGGCAATGGAATTGGTGGAATACGAGTTATGGTTGTTTTTGTTTTTAATTTTTGCAGCGGCTTCACGCCCAATGCCATTGTCCTCAATGGTACATTGTAAAATGGTTTCTTCTTCATTTAGGGCAAAATCAATGACTACTTTTTTCAACCCTTTTTGATGCAAAAGACCATGTTTGATGCTGTTTTCAACAAAGGGTTGAATGAGCATGGGTGGGAGTTCTGTGTATTCTTCGTCTATATTTTCTTCAACAGTAATCGTATATTCAAAATCACTGTCAAAACGCATTTTTTCAAGTTCGAGGTATTTGGTTAACACTTCAACCTCTGTAGACAAGGGGATTTTCTTTTTACCTGAAATGCTCAAAATTTGACGGGTCAGATACGTGAAATTCCCCATTTGTTCATTGGCTATTTTTTTATCGCCAAACATAAATTGTTCTTGAATTGAATTGAGCGCATTGAATATGAAATGTGGATTCATCTGACTTTTCAATGCTTTCAATTCGCTTTCAGAAGCTTTTTTCTCGGCGAGTAATGTTTTTTGGGTTTCTTCTAGGGAGATTTGTAACAACTCATTTTGCTTTTTCACCTTGTAGCGTTTGAACAACAAATAAGCAACTGTAATCAACGTGATAATTCCAATAATTAAAAACCAAACTAAAGATTTATTGCGTTGGTTTTCTAAATCGGTGATTTTTTGTTGTTGGGTAAGTGCTCTAATTCGCGCTTCTTTTTTCTCAGTTTCATATTGAGTACTTATTTCGGTAATAGTTTTCTGTTTTTCGGCATTGTTTACACTATCATTAACAGCAATAAAGTCAAGTGCAGTATTGTAAGCTTTTACATAGGATCCTGTTTTGCCCAAATAGGTATGGAGCAATTGAGTACTATGAAGCAAAGAGTTTTGATCATTTATTTTTTTACAAATGGCCACTGCTTTTTCCATAAATTGTATTGCTTTTACAGTATTTTTTTGGAGCCAATAGATTTCGCCAATATTTTTGTAAATCTGACCTAAAAAATTGGTAAAACCATTTTTTTCAGATAGCTGCATTGAAGATAGAAGATACGGCAATGCTTCATTCTGTTGATGGTCTCGAATCAATTCTTCACCAATATTACTCTCTGACAGAGCAATACCAAACGCTATATTTAACTTTTTGCAAATGTCTAATGTTTGTAAATGCACTTGAATTGCAGCTTTGTGATTACCCAATGAGGAATAGGTCATTCCCATATTAGTTAAAATTGCCGCACGATTTTGTGAAACTTTAGCGCCGGTTTTTTGGAGCAATTGATCGGCCTCTTTAAACAATTGAAGGGCTTGACGTGCCCGGTTGGTACGGGTATAAATGCTGGCCACATTACTTTTACCAATGATGATGTTTTTATCATCTTTGTCTTTTTCTGCGGCCGCCAGAGCTTTAGTATAATAAAACAACCCTTTATCATAAATTGCTTGTTGGTAATAATAATTTCCTAAGCAATTCAATGCTCTGATTTTTCCCAAGCGATAGTTGATTTTTTGAGATAGCAATAATGCTTTTTGAGCGGTGCTTTTATTTGTTGTGTCGTTCGAAAATACATTGTTGACACAATAGTCAATCATCATTTCGACTTTTGTAGTATCTTCCTTTTTGTAGTTAGCTATGGATTGCAACGTTATGGGTTGTTTTTGAGCAACACAGCAATAACTCAATAACAGCAAAAAAAGTAATCTCATACACTAATCCCTCCAATAAATTCATCAAAATCCGATTTCTTTTCACGCGCCACAGGTATTACTTTTTGGTTTTCAAAAATTAATGTGGCCCCTTCTTTTTTGCTGTATTTGTTCACTCTTAAAACATTAACCAAAAAAGAGCGATGTACTCTATAGAAACGAGAATCATTACTTAATAGCTCATCAAATTCTTTCACTTTTTTGCAGACCAAATATTTTTCTTTGGTCGTAATAACATGGGTGTAAGAACCATCGGCTTCAAAATAGAGAATATCTTCTAAGCGAACAAAATGCAATCCATCATTCAAGGGTAAAGCAATTTTTTGCAATTGATTCACCGAAATATTGTCCTTTAGTACAGCAACTCTCTCTATGATTTGATTTTGACCGTGGGTTTTAATCGCTTTTTCTACGGCTTGTTGTAGTTTTGAAATGCTTACGGGCTTTAAAAGATAGTCTACTGCTGAAACTTCAAAAGCTTGTAAAGCATATTCAGAATAGGCTGTACAAAAAATCGTTTCAAAAGGTGGTTTGTCAAAGTAATCAAATAGTGCAAATCCATTTTCAATAGGCATTTCGATATCTAGAAATACCAAATCGGGTTGCTTTTTATTAATGCTTTTTACCGCTTCAGATACGCTCCCAGCTTCTTCTATAATTTCGATACCAGTACAGTATTCGGCGATGAGGTTGCGCAGCATCGATCGAGCTTTTATTTCATCATCAACGATTAGGGCTTTCATGGGTTTGATTTAGCTTTCAAAAATAATCTTTTTAGAAACATTTTACACCTACTGTTTTTACCATTTATAAAGTGAAAACTACCATTCATGGAGTTAAATTGTTTTGTTGATTCAATTTATGTAGTGGTAGTTTTTGTTTGTGTTGAATGTGTCAAAAAAACAGTTGCAAAAGATGCCCTACGGATTTGTAGATTACACAAACTGAAAAAGGGACTTAATGAATTTAACAGTAAGTGACTTTAAAGGGCTGACTAGTTTTGCCTGAAAATATAAAAAGTATGAAACAACAATTACTTCTTTTAGTTGGATTTTTTGGACAATTTCTTTTTGCTCAAAATCCTATTTATCAATTTGCTTTCGATGGCACAATGAATAACACCGGTTCAGAAACGGTTTTTGGACCTTGGCAGTCAGCAGGAACAGGTGCCATTTCGTATGTAACCGATCGGGCAGGACAGCCCAATAAAGCAATCAACTTACCCAATACCATTAACTTTAGTGCAGTAGCCAATGCTATACCAGGTGGGAATGCTGCGAGAACGCTAAGTTTTTGGGTTAAATTTATAAACGATACCGATAACAAAACCTATCCAGTAGTGGGCTGGGGGACCAATACTACGGCAAATGCATTTGGCTTTTGGCGCAATGGTGTACAAAATTCGTATTACACTTGGGGAGCAGGAAATGATTATAATATTCCGCAAACGAATGCACAACAACAAGCGAATAACAATGGATGGGTTCATATTGCAATGACACATTCAGGTAGTACACTTACCATTTATTACAATGGTGTGGATGTAGGATCCTACAATCGAACGCTTTCAACTATTGGCTCGACCCTATATCTTAACCGATTGGTGAATTCAAGTAGTGGTAGTGGAGATGCGATTCACTTAGATGATTTACGTATTTATAATACAGCGTTAACTGCGGCTCAAATTCAGAATTTATACAATCCCGCTGCATCTGGTTCGGCACCCACACTCAGTAATGTCTCGTTGAGTTCGACCTCTTCTGATGCAGTAACTCTTTCGTATACCCTTAATCCTGGTGGTGCTTCAACACAAACCGATATTGTAGTCACTGCTTTTGGTCAAGGAATTGGCGCAGTTTACAATCCGCCAGCTGTAACCGGTTCGACAGCTCAACAGCAAACATTTACCATTAATGGTTTATCTCCGGGTACCTGTTACAGCTATTATTTACAAGCATCCAATAGTACTGGAACTTCAATGGCTACAACAACCCAAGTGTTTTGTACACGAGATACCAATCAAAACAAAACACCTGTATACCATTTTGAATTTAACGGAAATGGACAAGATAGCAATGATCCAAGTGTAGCTTTTACCAATCCAAATTCTGGTTACATCAATAATGACACAGCTATTCGACTAAACAATAATGTGCAATCTATTGTGCTTCCTTTTTTGCCACAAGCAAATCGTCCACGTACCGTTGCTATCCGTCTTCGTTTTGAATCGGGTGCTTTAGCGCAAGAAAACCAAGTGTTTAGTTATGGTTCAGCTTCACAAAGTCAATCGTTTGGGTACACCCAAAATTCTTCGAATCTTGCTACCTTTTACTATTGGGCAAATGATATTTCCTTTTCAAATCCATTAAATGTTGGAACATTTTATACATTAGTTTTTGTTTTTGATGGAACCGATTGTAAAGTATATCGTGATGGAGTTCAAATTGGTTTAAATACGGTAGTTCCTAATACAATTGGTACTACATTCCGAATAGGAAGAACCACCACTGGATTGGGCGGTTATTTCAACGGAAGTATAGACGATTTACGTATCTATAATGAAGCTTTAACCGCGACAGAAGTTACTCAGTTAACCAATTCATTAGATACTAACTCACTTCAATCTGCAATGTTAATTCGTTTGGTGCCTAATCCAGCTAAAAATACTGTTGTCCTAAATATGCCTTCAAATGAATTGGCATGGGTAGGTATTTATAATTTACAAGGTCAATTGGTGCTCCAACAATCCACAACTTCAATTGATGTTTCAGCACTTGAAACTGGAATTTATAGTGTGAAAGTAGTAAATGTATCTGGAGCTGAAGGTCAAGAGAAACTAGTGATACAAAAATAGGCTGTATAATATAGTCCATTTTCATAAGTTCAAAAAAGTTTAAAGCACAGTAATTGACTGTGCTTTTTTTGTTTTTCAATAGGGATTCCTAACAAGTGAATTGTTGATTATTTTGTCAGCGCATCCCTAGTTGTTTATCCATTAATGGAGTTAAAGTTACGCTTCATGGATTCATCCTACTTGCCTTTTTCAGGTACGTGTAGTTTTGTTTTAAATTCAAAAAAAACACGATGAAACATAAAGTTTTACTCATGGCAGCTTTGATAGGTTGTCTCTCATTCCAATCCAGCCAAGCACAAGGTTTTTTGGGTAAATTAAAAGATAAAGCAACGGGGAAATCCAATTCAAGTTCGGGAAATAAAGAGACAGAAAAAGACAGTCTAGCCCAAGATTTGGAAAAAATAACCATTAAGCAAGATCGTAACAATATTGGGGGAATCTATTATTTCCAAAAACCATTAATTCACGAAGGAAACGATAGTGGATTTGGACCTAAAAAAACAATGTTCAAAAAAGTACTCATTGAAGCCGATGCCGACAAAGGTTGGATTTGGATGCGCACCCGTAAATGGGAAGAGGGACTTTTTGGCAAATTGTTGTTCTCCATGGGTGATGAATCTTGGGTAAAAGATTTGGCCAAGGCGAATATCATTAGCGGACTCAACGGATCATCATCCCAGGAAAACATGCGTTACCATTACTTGGATTTAATGAAAATGAATTCTGGTGAAAAAGCAGCATGGCAGCCTTTTCAAATGGATCGAGTACAGCTTACTTGGTTAGAGCCGGGAGTTTTAGTGTTGCATACTTCGACAACCCTAGCGAAAAGCTTGAAAGCCTGTGAAGGGCCTTCGTTTATCAATACCGAATTTTATGGGGAACAGCAATTTAATTTAGTGTATAAAGCAGGTGCAGATATCAGTAAATGGACAACCGAAAAAATCAAGCAGCGCATTTTTGAACAAGCATTAAAACGTTGTGAGTTTTTCTTAGCCGATGCCTTAGCAAAAAATGTAATGCCTAATAAAGTTACGGGGAGCAAAGAAGAGCCTTCTAATGCGGCAATTTTGAAAGCGGCACAAGAACGTGCTACACACTATAAATATGCCGAAACCATTGATTATGTTTATCCCACCTCCGCTTGGGTGAATAGGTATGAAAATATTTGGAACGGGAATGTGGTGTTACGCACTTTGACCAACCGCAGAATGAATTTCGTAGTAGTATACAAAAAGGTGAACGGGAAATGCTATTATGAAGAAATGACTTTGGAACAACCCAATACCTATACTGCAGGAACTATTGATGAAAAGTTTACAGGAAATGGCGTTTTCGTAAGTGGAAATATGGGAATTCGTGCCGTGGATTGTTCGAAAGTAAAGAAGTAAAATTCAAAAATTACCGTTTATGAAGTGAGAAGCACCGTTCTTGGAATGACCCAAGGATAGTGCTTTTTTCATAGGTAAGTTTGCCCAAAATTTTGAAAATATGAAACGAATTTTACTATCTCTTTTACTATTGTCGTGCAGTATGTTGCTTGCACAGACACCATTGTATCAATTTAATTTTGATGGAAATGTCAACAACACAGGTACGGGTTCGGTGACCACTCCATTCAGTTCCAGCTCGACCTATGTGGCAGACCGCAATGGCGTGGCTAATGGCGCTTTAAATGGTCAAGCAACAGGTGGACTTTCCGCTGCGGTTTGTCCAAATTTACCTTTAGGAAATGCTGCACGAACTTTGGCATTTTGGGTGCGTTTTCCCGGAGCATCTAATCAACCGATCCAAACACGTGTAGTTGCATGGGGAAACAATGCAGCCGCTCAAGCTTTTGGAATTGACATGCCTACTGCTACCGCAATAAATTATTACACTTGGGGTACAGCTAACGATTATCAGTTTTCAGCATCGCCATCCACAACCCAATGGGTTCACATCGCTTTTACCTATGATGGTACAACCTTAAAACGTTATTTTAATGGGATTCTATTGTCTTCGCAAACTTTGGCAATTAATACAGTAGCGCCAGGAGGGGTGAATAAATTATGTCTAGGTCGTTATGCGGGAGACATCGCAGGTGGCTTTAGTTCTTTTTATATGGATGACTTAAGGGTCTATGGAACAGCCTTAAATAATTCTCAGATTGCAGTTTTGGCTGGTTATACTTTACCTAGTATTTCAAATTTAACAGCAACCGCGATTACTAATGGCACTGCTACAATTAGTTATGGAGTCAATTCCAATGCAGTAACAGGAGCAACTGTTGATAGCGCAATGCTTTTTGGTACTAGTCCGACCTCTTTAGCGACTTATTTGCCATCAAGTGCTACGGATAATCATAGTGCAACGACCATTAACAAGTCGTTTAATATGACAAGTTTGCAGCCCAATACTACCTATTATTACAAAGTTGAAGCAACAAATACAGTAGGTTCAACTGCAAGTCCTGTGCAAAGTTTTACCACACAAGGTAATCCTGGGACACCACCTACTGTGTCTAATTTATTTACTTCAAATGTGGGCATAACTTCATTTCGATTGAATTATGATGTTAATGCAAATGGATCCGCTACTTCAACTTTAGTTGAGTATGGAACAGGATTTATAACCAATCCAGATGGGTCGGTTACCGGTTGTAATGCTACAGGAACAGCAACCAATGCCTGTTTTGTAGATATTACAGGGCTTCCCCCAGGTGCAGATGTTTGGTACCGAGTTCGTGCTACCAGTGCAGGTGGTGTAGTAAATACCAATGCAGGTTTGGTAAGCTTACAAGATTCTTATGTGTTGAATAGTTATTTGCCCTCCAACGTGACTTCAACGTCTGGAACCATTGATGTGAATTTAAATGCAAATGGGTATTCTGGTGTAATGGAAGTTTACTATAATGCGGGGACAACCTTTGATTCAAATACAGCAGTGATGGGATATAGCGGACTTTTTCCAGCAACACAAAATGGAATTCTACCAGTAACATTGAGCGGTTTGACACCCAATACAACCTATTCGTTCCGTATTGGTGTTGCAGGTGATGGTGGCTCCATTTATCAAGAAGTTAACAGTAGTTTTACCACTCAATTTGCAGGTTCGGCACAGCCAATCTATCATTTTCCATTCAATGGTTCGATTAATAGTGTAGACAATTTGGTTTCATTACAAGATATAGGAGGATCGCCGGTTACCTATACTTCAAATGGTGTTACTGCTAATAATGCGGTTCTATTTAGTGCCAATGGTAACAGTGATTTACAAGCTACATTGCCGAATTTACCACAAGGAAATACTCCGCGTACGGTTTTAGTTCGCGCTCAAATTCCAGCAGCTTCTAATCCATCGACGCGTCATCAAATTTTCACTTGGGGGTCGGGACAGTCTTTACAAGCTTATGGATACATGGCCAGTTTGAGCAATACAGATAACTTAAATTATTTCTGGGGTTCTTCTGACTTAACCGTTGCTGCAAATATTGCAGGGGGAACGTGGTATAATTTTGCTTTTACCTATGATTGTGTGAATGCCAAAGCTTATGTTGATGGGAATTTAATAGCCACATCCCCAAGCTTGACATTAAACACACAAGGAACATTGTTTAAAATGGGTGAGGCAGCACTAGCTGGCGGAGGTAACTTTAGTCAAGCGATTATCGATGACTTAAAAATATTCAACGTTGCATTAACACCCTCTCAAATTCAATCGTTCAACAGTCAGTTAAGTCAAGCTGATTTTTCAACCAGCTTAGCGTTTACAATTGCGCCAAATCCTATACAAGATACATTTGAAATTCAAACGGAGGAAATCGTAGAATCGGTAGCAATTTTCACACTGCAAGGACAGTTAGTGAAAGAAGTTACTACAAAGCAAGTAGATATCTCAGACTTAAATACCGGTTTGTATTTGGTGCAAATTAGTACCAACTCTGGGGCAAAAGGCATCCAAAAAGTAAGTAAAAAGTAGTACATAGTTCATTTGATTAGGTTAAAAAGCGGAATTCCGAAAGGGTTCCGCTTTTGTTGTTTATGAAGTCAAAAGGCCCATTAATGAATTGACGGTTTGTGGGAATTGTGTTGTGACTGACTTTTGTATAAAATTTTTAAAAATATGATGAAAAAACTATTCCTACTAAGTCTTTCATTGGGGTCTATGGTGCTCCAAGCTCAAACTCCAATCTATCATTTTCCATTTGATAATTCTATTTCCACCGTTGATGCTTCCACAACCCTAAACAATGCAGGTACAACGGCGAGTTTTACTTCAGACCGAAATGGTACAGTTAATGGAGCAATTCAATTTTCCAACACTAATTATTTATGGAGTACTGGTTTAACCAATTTGCCCTCAGGAAGTAATCCTTTTTCGGTTTCATTTTGGGTAAAATATAATGCTGCAAGTACAAATACAATGCTCTACTATGGAACTAATTTGAACAATCAGGCCTTATCAATTCGTGAGAGCGTTCAAAATTCAACAACTGTGACCTCCAATTTTATCACCGGCTCTGGTGGGACCATTTTTCTAAGTCATACGGCTAATCATTATACTCTAGCTAACCAATGGTATCATTATGCAGTTTGTTATACACCTATAGTGGGTTCATCTGCCGGAAGTTTGAAGATTTATCGTGATGGAATACTAATTCGAAACGAACCTGCCGGAAATCGTAATATAACATTGAATGACTTTTCTATTGGTGCAATACCTGGTTCATCCAATGCACAAATGAATGGTGCCTTAGATGACTTGAAAATTTTCAATTCAGCGTTGACCGATGCGCAAGTAGCAGCACTTTATAATAGCGGTTCGCAGCCAGTTGTAACAGCACCCACGATAAATGCTGTATCAACATCAGCAATTACAGCTTTTTCAGCAGTGGTTAATTTTGGTATTTCTGCCAATGGAGCTAATGCCACTACGGTAATTCGTTATGGTACAGCTGCCAATGCGTTGACGCAAACCTACAATTGCCCTAGTACAACAAGTTCTTCGGTTTTCAATGAAACATTAACAGGATTGACCGCCTCTACAACGTATTTTTATCAGATTGAATCCTCCAACAGTGCAGGGACAACTACAACGCCAACAGTGTATTCTTTTACAACTACGGCAGATCCCAATGTGATTGCTAATGGTTTGATTGCTTATTACAGTTTTGATAATTTCAACAGTCATAATGGTTTGCATAATTTGACACCATCGGTTTCAGCTCCTATTTTGGATGCTGTGGGTGGTAAAGTTGGATTGGGAGCCCGCTTTGAATCTGCTTTTCAACAAGAATTAACCAATACAAGTAGTTTGAGTACGGCACTTGATGGAACAGAGTTTACCATTTGTTATTGGGTGAATTCCCAAGCCAATTCAACAGCGCTTAGTTTTCCAACCCATTTTGAGATGTTTGGGTCGGGTTTTATAAGACAGAATCAAAGTAATGGTTATGGAGCTGTAAATCATGGTTATGCTACTAGTGCTACGGTTTTTAGAACCGGCGGAAATGCTGTTTCAAATTTAAATGGAGCTTGGAAGCACATTGCGGTAGTGCATAAGTCAGGTGCAATAAATAATAAAGAGTTTTATGTTTATGTAAATGGTGTATTGCAAGCTGGATTTGCTCCAATTGCTAATGTGCCACAGCTATATAAATTCAATTCTAATTTTGTGATTGGCGGCGGGGGAATGGCCTCTAAATATTTTAAAGGGTATATTGACGAATTTTACATCTACAACCGCGCTTTAGAACAAACTGAAATAGTAGCTGTTCGTGATAATACTACTGCACCAATTTTAGGAATGGAAACAATTGAAAATGAATCTTTAATAACAATTTATCCCAATCCAGCTACGACTGTTCTTAATGTTGTGGGTACAGTAGTAGATAAAGTTGAGGTATTTAATTTACAAGGGCAAAAGGTGATGACAGGATTTACGGGGAGTTTTGTTGTAGAACATCTTCATTCTGGAGTGTATTTGGTTCGAATAACCAATACGGAAGGAATTGTAACCGTTCAACGATTTATTAAAAAGTAAGTAGTAGTTTCTAAATGTTGTGTTGAATGTGGGTTGCGAGGCCCACTTTTGACACAAATACTCACTCAATTGTGGTGTTCATGTACACAAAACCTGTGTTTATGAATTTTAACTATTTTAGAAAAAACAATTTCACTACCTTGAACTACCAAAACAAATAAACATGATTTCAAAATACAAATTAGAAATAACGCTTTTCATTCTCTATGCCGGTTTATTTACCGCAGGTTATTTTATTTTAAGTTAGAAAAAACGAGGATTTTGGTCCTCGTTTTACATTTTATATACAAAAGCATTAATATTCATTCCCGCCCCTACTGAGGCAAATAATACGACATCGCCCGGATGCAAAGCTTGATTTTCAATTTGACCTTTTACCAACAAATCATATAAAGTCGGTACAGTTGCTACACTACTATTGCCCAGTTTATGAATACTCATGGGCATAATGCCTTCGGGAGGCGTTTGTTTGTAAAGTTTGAAAAAACGATGAATAATCGCTTCATCCATTTTTTCATTGGCTTGATGAATCAACACTTTTTTCACTTGACTGATGTCTATGCCACTTTTTTCCAAACAAGCGGCCATCGCTTTGGGGACATTGCTCAGCGCAAACTCATAAATTTTGCGACCATACATTTTGATGTAGCGCACGTTAGGGTCATGGTCCTTATTAAAGGAATTTCCAAAATATAAGTAATAGGCTTCATCATGGGCGAATGTAGCCGACTCATGGGCCAAAATTCCACCCGGTGCATCCGTTGCTTCAATGATAGTAGCGCCAGCTCCATCGGAATAAATCATGGAATCACGGTCATGAATGTCAACGACCCGTGAAAGGGTTTCAGCGCCAATCACCAAACATTTTTTGGCCATTCCCGCTTTAATAAATGCATAGGCTTGAATGACACCTTCTACCCAACCCGGACAGCCAAAGAGAATGTCGTAGGCGACACATTTTGGGTTTTTGATTTTCAAATCATATTTGACACGGGTGGCCAAACTCGGTAAGATGTCTGATTGAATCGCTCCTTGTTTGACATTACCAAAATTGTGAGCGAAAATAATATAGTCTAATGTTTCTGGGTCAATACCCGAATCTTCTATCGCGCGTTGTGCCGCAATGGTTGCAATATCAGAAGTCAGTAAATTTTCAGTGGCGTAACGCCTTTCTTGGATTCCTGTAATTTCTAAAAATTTTTCAGCTACAACTTCATTGGAATACGGAAATGGCGAGCCATCTTCGTTCAAAAATTCATGTCGGGCAAAGTCAAGATTGGTGACAACTTCTGAGGGTATGTAACAGCCCGAACCGGTGATTTTAATCTGCATAATCCTATTGATTTACAACGAAGTTAGTGATAAATCTAAAAAGAGAAATTCTTGGGTGCGAGAATTCAATACGAATTATTGAATTTTCAATAGACTGCATTTAAAATTTAGAATTTCTAAATAATCATCCGTTCTTCTGTTTGATTTTAATTTGCATAATCGTGGATAAATTGTGGGCCATATTCTTCATACGTTCACAAGTGAAACCCTCAAAGTTCTCATCAATTGCTGTTTCGAAGTGTGACAACCAAATGTCAAAATGATCTTTAGTAAGTGCAGAAAGGGTGTCTACATCCAAATGGATTTGAGTAAGATTGTTGAAATAACCGCCTGTTCCCAAAAGCGATTGCGACCAAAATTTGACCAAAATCTGCAAATGCTCTTCCAGTTTTTCATGAACCGGAATCACATCGGTGAAAATATAACTGATGCGTTCGTCAGCAAAAAGTTTTTTATAAAATTCAGCGACTATGCGATAGATGTCATCTTGAGTTTGTATGTCTGTCATATTTTTTTATTGTAATTGAAAAATGTAAAGTTGTCTAATGTATTGCTAATTCATGCTCCATTGTTTACGAAACCAAAAAGCTAAATGAACTAGTGCAATCAATGCGGGGACTTCTACCAAAGGTCCGATAACACCCGCAAAAGCCTCTCCACTGTGTAATCCAAATACACCAATGGCAACCGCAATCGCCAATTCAAAATTGTTCCCCGTTGCCGTGAAAGCCACTGCAGTCGATTGGGCATAGTTGGCACCAAAGTTACGACCCAAGATAAAACTGAGCACAAACATGATGGCAAAATAGACTACCAAAGGCACTGCAATACGCACTACATCCCAAGGAATTTCAAGAATGAGTTGCCCTTTTAAACTAAACATCAATACAATTGTTGCTAACAAAGCAATTAAAGTAATGGGTGATATCAACGGAACAAACCGTTCTTGAAACCAAGTTTCCCCTTTTTGATGGATCAAAACATAGCGTGAAGTAATACCAAGTAAAAATGGAATTCCCAAATAAATACCCACACTTTCTGCGATGACACCTATAGATAAATTTATTTCTATTCCGGTTAATCCAAAATAGGGAGGTAAAACGCCCAAAAAGAGATAGGCATAGACACTGTAAAAAAGGACTTGAAAAATACTGTTCAAAGCAATGAGTCCGGCTCCATATTCGCGGTCTCCTTCGGCCAAATCATTCCAAACAACCACCATGGCAATGCATCGTGCTAAGCCGATTAAAATTAAGCCATTACGGTATTCTGGATAATCCGGCAGTAATAGCAACGCCAAAGCAAACATAAGGATAGGCCCTACAATCCAATTCAGAATTAAGGAAGCCGAAAGTACTTTGATGTTTCTAAAAACGGGTCTCATTTTGCTATAATTCACTTTTGCCAAGGGAGGATACATCATGAGAATCAAACCAATAGCCAATGGAATATTGGTCGTGCCATGGGATAAGTTTTCTATGTCTTCACTCACAGAGGGGTAAAAATGACCCAAACTCACCCCTAAAGCCATGGCTAGAAAAATCCAAAGCGTTAGGTAACGGTCTAAAAAGGACAGCCGTTTTCGGTTGACGACAGGGGTACAATCTTGAGCACTCATTATATTGTTGTTTGAATTTGACTCATTATATACATCATTTCAGTGGCAATATATCGGCTACTTTCAGCATACACTGCTGCTTGTTCCAGTGTTCCGTCGGCTTGTTTCGGATCGATGTATCGAAGTGGGAAACGGGCCTTAGCTCCAAGAACAATAGGACAGCCTTCATCGGCACTCGAACAGGTCATCAAAGCGATAAATCCAGCTTGGGGATTGAACGGATGCTCGTAACGTTTTGAAAATCCAATTATGGGGATGTTGTTTGGACCCGTTCGTAAGGCGTAAACTGGATTTTCATCTGTCGATAAGGTCTGACTCTGAATTCCGGCGGCTTGGATTGTTTCGAGAATTGCGGGATAAAGCGCAGTAGCCTCTGTCCCTCCTGAATACGCGGTGACCGGAATGCCATAATAATCGGCTGCAGCTTGTGCCCAAACCTGTGTAAGGTGGCTGCGTCGCGAGTTGTGGGTACAAATGCAATTCAAAACAAGAGATCGTCCAGCATTTAATTCCTCGCGTCCTAAAGCTATTATAGGTTCAAGCAATGACAAGCGTTCAGGTGTTATACTTTCAAAATCACTCCCTTCGAGGTAGTGGCGTAAGTCGGGAAAAAGTTCGTTTTTCATCAGTCGAAAAATTAACAACAACCTCCTCCAGGGGTGCAAGAAGCCGTTACTGAAGTTTCTCTCTTTTGAGGCATCTGATTTTCTGGTATACCACAATGGTCTTTTGCTAAACAATCCGTGAATTTGGGTTCGAAGCGAAAAACTCCATTCTCAAAGGTCAATCCATAGCGACTAATTGTCGTGCCTTGGTATTCAACTTCTACCTCCAAATCTTCTTCTTGATACAAGGGTTCGGCTTTTTTCAAAATCCCCAAAAGTTTCGTAGGAGTCAGTCGGTGATCCACATCTTCCGCGACCCAAACTTGCATGTTGATTGTTTTTTCTGTGCGAAAGGTTCCGCCACAATCGATAAAGCGTTTGGTTGTTAAACCCGCTTCGGTTATGTGAAAATGCTTTGGTACCCATTGTCCGTCAGGTAATTGAAGTTGGATGCTTGAGAGCGATTTTAATTGGTTTTGTAATTCAGAAAGTTTCATGAGTAGGTATTTTTAGTTAACAACATTGTTTTTTATCAAGAAATTGCGTTGCAAATTGATTGAAATAAGTCTGCAATTTTGCGATTCCTTTTTCATCAATACAATAACAAATCGAAGTGCCTTCTACTGTTCCTTTGATGAGTCCGGCGTTTTTCAATTCTTTCAAATGTTGTGAAATCGTTGGTTGGGATAAGGGTAATTCGTTGACGATTTCTCCACAAATACAAGAATTGACTTCGCACAAATATTCCATGATGGCAATCCTTGCCGGGTGAGCAAGGGCTTTAATTAGAATTGCCATTTCATTTTGAGTATCGGTAAAATGTTCAGTTTTGGTAACTCCCATTGTTCTTGATGTATAATTATATTGCAATATTACGATAAAAAGAAATATCACAACTATTTTCTTACCTTTATTTTTTTAAAAAAGGAAATGGTACACGATTCAATCATTGCTTACAACCAATTACAAGAGGAAGATTACTCCTTAATTTGTGAGCAGCTCAGTACGATTATTCAGTCCCAATTGTCGGGAGCTGAGTCAAAAATATGGCATGCGCATCCTGTTTGGTTTATTGAAGGGAATCCAATTGTTGGGTATAGTAAACAGAAACGCGGTATTCGTTTAATGTTTTGGAGTGGGCAAGATTTTGACGAACCGGATTTAACTATTTGTGGAGAAAAATTTAAAGATGCTTCGATTTTTTATACGGATGTTACCCAAATCGATACCGTTGCCCTCGCGCGTTGGTTGCAAAAGGCACAAATCATTCAGTGGGATTATAAAAATATTGTAAAACGCAAAGGAAAGTTAGAGCGGTTGAAATAAAAGATACCTATACGTTATGAAAATATTACACAATCAAAGTCAGTTAAAGCGGGCATTGTATATCGGAATCGCAAATGTAATCATCGGTTTTGGTTCATTATTTACAACCGCTAGTCAGTATTTGGTAGGGCTCGGCGGACTAGGATTGGTCTATATCGTTCAATATTTTTATACCAAAAATAGGGTGATGGTCGAACTCACACCGGATTTCATTGTCTACAACGGACTTTTTAAAAAGAAAACAATTCACGTGGATGAAATAACTGCTTATAAATATTTTGCCGGCGATCATACAGTCACTTCAAAAGATACAACTATTGTAATTGATACCAATTTAGTTGATAAAGCGACCCTAGATGAATTGAAAGGTTATTTTGATTCCTTGCAATTAAAGTAAACCCATAAAAAAACCGCTAATTAAAAGCGGTTTTTTTAATTTCTAAAGTTTTAAGACTAATCACTAATCACTAGTCACTCAATTACATATACGCCTCAATCGGTGCACATGAACAAACCAAATTACGGTCACCATACGCATCATCTACACGACGAACGCTAGGCCAGAATTTGTTTTCACTCAAATACTCCAACGGGAAAGCTGCTGCTTCACGCGAATACGGGAAGTTCCAATCGTTAGCCGTTAACATAGCTAAGGTGTGTGGAGCATTTTTCAAAACATTATTCGCATCTTCAGCGGTTGCCGTTTCAATTTCTTTGCGAATGGCAATCATGGCATCACAAAAACGATCCAATTCGGCTAAGTCTTCAGATTCTGTAGGTTCCACCATTAACGTTCCTGCAACAGGGAAGGAAACCGTTGGTGCGTGGAAACCATAGTCCATCAAACGTTTGGCGATATCGGTAACCTCAATGCCTTTTTGTTTGAACTCACGACAATCCAAAATCATCTCGTGAGCCGCACGTCCACATTCTCCTGAATACAATACAGGGTAGTGGTTTTCTAAACGCGCTTTCATATAATTGGCATTCAAAATCGCATATTTTGTAGCATTGGTCAAACCTTCTGAACCCATCATCATGATGTAACCATAGGAAATTAAGCAAACTAAAGCCGATCCGTAAGGGGCTGCCGAAATAGCGGTAATCGCTTGGTCACCACCCGTTGGGATAATCGGATTCGTTGGTAGGAACGGAACCAATTTTTCATTCACACAAATGGGGCCTACACCCGGTCCACCACCACCGTGAGGAATGGAGAAGGTTTTGTGTAAGTTCAAGTGGCACACATCCGCTCCAATGGTCGCTGGATTGGTTAGACCTACTTGAGCATTCATGTTGGCGCCATCCATATAGACTAAACCGCCATTTTCATGAATAATATTGGTGATTTCGATAATCGAACTCTCAAACACACCATGCGTAGAAGGATACGTCACCATCAAACACGACAAACGATCTTTGTATTCGATGGCACGTGCACGCAAATCTTCTACGTCGATATTTCCTTCAGGGGTTGTTTTGGTAACAATGATATCCATCCCAGCCATCGCTGCAGAAGCTGGATTCGTTCCGTGGGCAGAAGACGGAATCAAACACACTGTACGGTGATTGTCGCCTCTTGATAAATGGTAGGCGCGAATCGCCATCAATCCAGCATATTCTCCTTGAGCACCTGAGTTGGGTTGTAAAGTTGTGCCTGTAAATCCGGTCACAATATTCAATTGGTGTTCCAATTGTTTCAACATGATTTGATAACCTTCCGCTTGTTCAATTGGAGCAAACGGGTGAATGCTATTCCAATTAGGCATGGATAAAGGCAACATTTCTGCGGCAGCATTCAATTTCATCGTACATGAACCCAATGAAATCATCGAGTGATTCAAGGATAAGTCTTTGCGCTCTAATTTTTTGATATAACGCATTAACTGACTTTCCGAATGGTGACTATTGAAAACCTCATGTTGTAAAAACGCCGATTGACGCTCAAGTTGGGCTGGAACTTGCGATTGTGCACTCAATTCAGTAACAGTCACAGGTGCTTTGCCTAAAGCCGTTGCGAATACGTTTACGATTTGGTTCAAATGCGCAATAGAAGTCGTTTCGTTTAACGCAATCGAAATGGTTTCCCCATCAATATAATAGAAGTTGATTTCGTGTTGTTCTGCGATTGGGCGAATTTTTGCAGCATCCGCTTTCACCATGATGGTGTCAAAAAAGGCCGTATTGGTTTGATAAACACCTAGCTGATTCAATGCGTCGGTTAAGGTTACTGCAGAAGCATGCACTTTATTGGCGATGTATTGTAACCCTTTTGGGCCATGGTACACCGCATACATTCCGGCCATAACGGCCAACAATACCTGAGCAGTACAAATGTTGGATGTCGCTTTTTCGCGTTTAATATGTTGTTCGCGTGTTTGTAAAGCCATACGTAAAGCACGGTTCCCATTCGCGTCAATAGTTACCCCAATGATACGTCCGGGCATCGAACGTTTGTATTCTTCTTTCGTAGCAAAAAATCCAGCATGTGGTCCGCCATATCCCATAGGAATACCAAAACGTTGGGTAGTTCCTACTACAACATCCGCACCCATTTCTCCGGGAGGCGTTAATTTTGCTAATGATAAAATGTCAGCAGCTACAGCTACTTTGATGTCCATTGTTTTGGCATTGGCAATAAATCCTGTGTAATCATAAATCTGACCGTATTTGCCAGGGTATTGTACAATTGCACCAAAGAAATCAGCGGTCAATTCTATTGTTTCGTGATTACCCACAACTAATTCAACACCAATAGGAGTCGAACGTGTTTGTAAAACCGATAACGTTTGTGGTAGTATATCTTCTGAAACAAAGAATTTGTTGGCATTGTTTTTCTTTTGATCACGAGTTCGTACATCAAAGAGAAGTGCCATCGCTTCAGCAGCAGCTGTTCCTTCATCAAGAAGTGAGGCATTGGCAATTTCCATTCCCGTTAGTTCAATTACTGTAGTTTGGAAATTTAAAATCGCTTCCAAACGACCTTGTGCAATTTCAGCTTGATAGGGTGTGTACGCGGTATACCATCCTGGGTTTTCAAAAATATTACGTTGAATAACCGCAGGAATGACTGTAGGGTGGTAGCCCAAACCAATATAGGATTGGAATACTTTATTTTTTTTACCCAATTCAGTGATATGGGTTAGGTATTCATATTCAGACAAAGCAGCATCCAATTGTAACGGTTGTTTCAATCGAATATCATCTGGAATCGTTTCATAAATTAATTGATCCATGTCGGCCACCCCGATGGTTTGGTACATGTGCTGTAGGTCGGATTCGCGCGGCCCAATGTGACGTGATGCAAATAAATCTGTTCTCATTAAAGTTGGGTAAATTAGTCTGTTTTGTTGCGTTGTGTTGAATTTTTTTCAAATTCGAAATCGCAAACAAAAGTACTTATTAAACTTCTATTTTTATAACGCACATTTGCTAATATTTTGAGAATTTTTCAACTGAAAAGAGGGTTTATCAACAATTTAAACACTAGACGGCGAAATGAATTCTATCGATAAATGTTCTCGTTTCAACGGCATTACAATGCGGTACAACGACTTTGTTTTGAATGTGATACCGTTTGCCGTAAACTTGACCCACTCTACACATTAAAACCAACAGATTGTGAAACGATTTTTACTCCTATTTTTTTGTTTGATTATAGGCAATAGTCAGGCGCAAAATATTTTTATTAATGAGGTGATGACGTCCAATGCCTCAACCATTGCTGATGACGATGATAGTTATGAAGATTGGATCGAAATTTATTACACTGGTTCGATAGCCTTTAATCTTGAAGGTTATGGTCTATCCGATTTGCCTTCCAATCCTTATCAATGGGTTTTTCCCGAATATTGGATCGAACCGGGTGATCATTTGTTGCTGTGGTGTTCGGGGAAAAATAGAACGGATATCAATTATCCCTTGCATACCAATTTTAAATTGAGTTCGAGTGGAGAAACGATAACTTTAACACGACCCGATGGGACAATTCAAGATCAATATTTGGCCATTATCATCCCCACTGATTTCTCCTACGGACGGCAATCGGATGGCGCTGCCGCGAAAGTATTTTTTCAAACCGCGACACCTGGTGATCCCAACAATACCGTTCAAGGTTTTTCAGAAATATTGAATCCGCCCACCTTCTCTGTGGCGGGAGGTTTTTTTACAAATCCCTTTTCATTAACCTTAAGCCATCCCGATCCTGGGGTAACCATAGTGTACACAACTGATGGGTCAGATCCTGATATTACCAATTTAGGAGGGACAACGTATTCGTATAAAAATACCTATCCTTTTGATCCTGGAACATTGCCATCGCCCACCTTTTTTAGCAATTCATTTACTTCATCGGCCTATTCTAGTCCGTTGAATATTGTCAACCGAACGAGTGCGAGCAATGATATTTCCATGATTTCGTCCACTTACGATAGCGATCCTTCGTATTATCTGCCCAATTTTTCTATTTTTAAAGGAACTGTTGTGCGTGCTCGGGCTTTTAAAGCAGGAGCTTGGGCCAGTAAAATTGTTACCCAAACTTACATTGTTTCTCCGCAAGGACAAAACCGATTTTCGATACCCGTGATGTCTTTGAGTGTGAGTGAAAATAAATTTTTCGATTATAATGACGGTATTTATGTGGCCGGAGTTGATTTTGATACATGGCGAACAAATAATCCCACCTTGGAAGCACCCTATTCATTTGCGGCAAATTATGATCGTACCGGTGATCAATATGAACAAGTCGGACATGTAAATTATTTTGTGAATGGAACCGAAGTGATGAACCAACAATTGGGTATTCGAATCAATGGTGGTGGAACACGACAATTTCCTAATAAATCATTGAAGTTGTATGCCCGCTCAGAATACGGTTCAAGTGCATTCAATTATTCTTTTTTCCCCACAGAAAGTTATACCAGTTATGAACGTTTGATCTTGCGTAATTCTGGGAGTGATTATGTCAACACCTATTACAAAGATGCTTTTACCCATGAATTAGTTCGAGGTACTGGTTTAGATACACAAGCCTATCAACCTTCCATAGTGTTGTTGAATGGAGAGTATTGGGGATTATTAAATATTCGTCCGCGCTACGATTGGCATTATTTTAACCAACGCTACGGCATTGCCGAAAATGAAATTGAAATCATCGGTGATGGCTATTATGTAGATACGGGGTCTGATGCCCATTTTCAAGCGTTATTTTCCTATTTTCAAAATAATTCTTTAACGCCAACTTCGAATTATGATTACATCAAAACCCAAATGGATGTAGATAATTTCAGGGATTATTTTATTACAAATATTTTTATTCAAAATACCGATTGGCCGGGTTGGAACACTTATTTCTGGAGAAAAAGTACAACATTTACACCTAATGCCCCTTATGGAAATGACGGAAGGTGGCGCACGGCGATCAAAGATACCGACGCAGGATTTAGTTTGATGCTCGATGTTAATGACCACAATACGTTGGAATTCGCAACGGCCTTAGGGGGTCCTGATTGGCCCAATCCTGAATGGTCAACACTAATTTTACGCCGTTTACTAGAGAACGATTCGTTTAAATTAAGTTTTATCAACCGATTTGCCGACATGATGAATACCTACTTTCTGCCAAGCCGAGTAGTTGGGTTATCGAGTCAGTTTGCAATGGGAATCGAACCGGAGATTAGTGAGCAAATTGCCCGTTGGCACGCACCATTTGATTATGCTTGGTGGGTACATAGTCAAGATGTTATTGGGAGTTTTGCCAATGAGCGTCCCGCCTATCAACGGGAACATATTCGTCTAAAATTTGGAATTGCTTCTGATGTGAATGCCACTTTGGATGTTGATGATGCCACGCACGGTTATGTAAAAATCAATACCATAGATATCACGGCCGCTACCCCAGGTGTGTCAACAAATCCGTATCCTTGGCAAGGAATTTATTTTCATAATATTCCCGTAACTCTAAAGGCAGTCCCTCTTGCAGGTTATGTGTTTAGTCATTGGAGTGGGGATGTTTCGGGGACAAATCCAGAAATTACATACACACCCACTGCTGATTTTACAGCCGTAGCGCATTTCGTGTCCACTACGCAAGGTCAGCCCACGACACCACTTTATTTTTGGATGATGGATAGCAATTTGCCCAATAATACACCACTCACGGCGATGAATTCTACGTATGAAGTAGCTACAGAAGGTATCATTAATTATACTTCATGTTTGGTAGGTTACCCCTTTACGAGTGCGCATCCGAGTTGGAGAAAAGCTTCCATGGAACGTCGTAACAGTCCGACCCCATTAAATTACATTCCAGAAGCCAACAATAATGTTCCATTTGCAACCGCCAATATGTTGGGCTTACAAATAAAACAACCTTTTCAAGCCCAAGGTCAAGAAAATAAAATGGTGTTTAACCTATCCACGATGGGTTATAAAGATATTCAGTTTGCTTTTGCGGCCAAAAATGAGAATGCAGTTGACGGTTTACTTGTTGAATATACACTTAATGGTTCCACTTGGACTACACAAGGTTTAAGTAATGCAACGCTACCGTTGACATTGGATTTCCAACTATTCACGCTGAATTTTGGGTCCATTCCGGGTGTGAGTAATAATCCCAATTTCAAAGTGCGTATTCGATTTTATGGGCCAAATTTGACGCAAGATTTAGGCAATCGTGTAACTTTTAATAACTTTAGTTTATTGGGAACGCCGATTACTTTGGATGCTCCAGAAGTGCATTCATCTACCTTTATTGTGTATCCCAATCCAACCACTTCTGTAGTCAATATTGATTATGATGTTGCCGAAATCAACTACACAATCTTCGCTTTAGACGGAAGGGTATTGCAATCGGGTCGGGTAAATGATCATCAAGTAGCACTGACCGAATTACCTGCAGGAATCTATTTATTGCAATTGGAAGCGGAGGGTCGAACCGAAGTGAAAAAGATCATAAAAAAATAGCGTTAAAAAAAAGGAGTGTTGGAAACAAGACTCCTTTTTTTTGTAAGTTTCGCCGAAGAAACAAATTCATGACAGCCTACTTTCGCACGATTTTTCGTTCCCTTTTTGAGTTGTACGTTGAGGCATCTATCCATGTCGGTTGTGCTGTGGTTGCGCTGTATGGGGTGGCCCAAACCCTCTTGCGACGTAAGCTGCAAACTGAAATGGTACTATTGATTTTTACGGGAACTGTCGTAGCTTATTCTGTTTTGAAATACGGGGCATTGCTGTTGGGCAACCGAATTAAGAGTGGCAAACTTTACTTGATTATGGGTATGGCATTCGTGTCTGCTCTCGCTTTCGGGTTTGCTTTTTGGGAATTACCCAAGCGCTTAATGGTACTTTGGCTTCTGGGCATGATGGCTGTTGGAATATATCCGCTCGTGCGTCGCTTCGGAATCATCAAATTGTTTTGGGTGAGTGCTGTTGTTACGTATACCACCGTTATTTTGCCGAATTATGATGAATGCATTCATGAAAACACACTAAAGATTGCCCTTTTACAGTGGGTTTTCATTAGTGTGCTAATGATTCCGTTTGAGATTTACGATAGTGTTCGCGACGGAATTCAGCTGGGAACTTTACCTCAAAAAGTGGGAATCCCACGCGCCAAACAATTGGGTTATTTGGGGATTTTGCTTTTTATTTTGTTTCAGTTTTATTGGGTTCCTTCCGATTTTTATATCGGGAATTGTGGAATAGCACTCATCACACTAGTTGCCATTTATTGTACCCAAACCAATCAAAGTCGGTGGTATACGTCCTTTTGGGTGGAAGCACTACCAATTCTTTGGATGGTTTTCTTGAATGGATTCGATTTTTTGCGATTGTTTTATCGATAAAAAATATTCAAAAGTACCAGTCCCGTATTGGTTACAGCAAACCAAACAAATAACAAATTCATTCCGTAACCGCCCCATTTAAATAACGCATTTTTCGGAATGTCATACATGGGATAATAGGCGATTTGCGTAGCTACTTTTCCAACCCAATAGGCCGCCATGAGTCCGGTGAGTGCGATAGCTAACCGACTACCGTTTTGCAGTTCAGTAGTGCATGTTAATGCAATACTTCCAAATCCAAAATTCAGCCCTTGAATATACCGTCCGTAGGTTTTTGCAATTTCTTGGTTTAAGGGTTTGAGTTTTTTTACATCATTGTACCAATCAAAAACGCGATGGCGAATAAACGGATAGACCAAAGCTGTAAAGATTTGGCCTATTCCGCTGATAATAATGAATATATCGATGATTTTCATAGTCACAATTTTTATTCAGTGACGGTTAGTTGAGGAGGAGTTGCCGCTTTTCTTTTGCCTCTAAAGAATAAATATAAGTTCAAGAAAAGCATAATGCCGAGGTAAATGGCAAAGCCACCAATTTTTTTACTGAGGACTTCGATGAGTTCTTGTGCTGTAATGATTTCCGTGTCAATTCTCAAGATGAGTAGGGCATACCCAAGATTCAAAAGATAGAATCCGGTTTCAAATAAGGTGTTGGTCGCCAATGCGATTTCTTCTCTTTTTTTGAAAATGTCCATCATGTAGATCAAACTGTTTTTGAACAAGGTTCGAGAAACATAATAGGTGAGCAATAAAGCAATGGGTAAATAAATACTATAAGCGATTAATACATGTGTTGTGTTCATAATTTCTATTTTTTAAAGGATTGTTTTTTTAAAATAAAGGGTTAACATGATAAGGTTGCCGTAGTGCAAAACCGTCAGTATACTTAAGATGATGGCTGTGCGGAAGGCTATTGTTTCGACAAGTTGGGTGCTGTTGACTATGGTTTCCCATTGGGAAAGGGTGAGGGTTGCATAGCCTAAATTCACTAAATAATAGCCCGTTAATAGAATTTTGTTGGTTTGCAAACAAAGGGTTTCGTGATTGGGATACAAATGATTGACAAATACAATTCCGTTGCGGTACAATTGGTGACCTACTCGAAGAATGATCCAAGCCGTAAGGACGAGGTAGATGAGATAACCAAGGATGTTGAGGTTCATGAGTGGGCAAATTTTCGTTGGAACCAATTGGTCAAAACGCTGGGTTGATCACTAATTAGGTATGTGAGATAACAATGATAACTCGCAATAAACAAGGGTAACGTTAGAAAGATAAATGTAGGGGGATGAAAATAGTTAACCAATGTGATGTAGGCAATAACCGCAAACCAATAAAGGAAAATTTTAGGTACATATTCAGGAGTTTTGAATAGGGTATAGAAAATGTAGATAAATCCGATAAACAATTGGAATGCTGCTAATAGCATATAAAATCCTATTGCATCTTCTCCGAGTAAAATAACTGCACCAATAGTAAGAAGTGTTAGTACAGCATTGCCATAGTGAACAAGTCGTTTCATAATATTATAATTTTTAAAGTTTCAGAAAAAAATGAAACATTTTAATGAAAAAAATTATTTCATGAATTTCATTAGTAATTGAGTCAGCCAGTTGTCTTTGTATTCGGTAATTTTTTCCAAGACATTATCGGCTTTAAGTACAAAATCGTACAATTTTGTGGTTTGATCAATAAAGTGTTTTTCTTCCGATGAAGTCCCGCCTTCTATGGAGGAAACTTCTTTTAATACTTTTAAAGCGGGTTTGATTTCGCGACGGCTGCGTTCCCGTGATATTTTGACAGCCAACTCGTCCAAGTCTTTTTCTGCAGTAAAAAACTCCCGACGTTCCCCGGGTTTGAGTTCCTTATACACAATTCCCCAGTCCATTAAAGCACGCAAGTTCATGCTTGCATTCCCGCGGGAAATTTGTAATTCTTCCATGATTTCTTCCATCGAAATGGCTTCGGGTGCCACCATCAAAAGGGCATGAATTTGTGCCATCGTTTTATTAATCCCCCACTGACTCCCTAAGGCGCCCCAGGTTTGAATAAATTTTGATTTGGCATCACGGTATTCCATGGTAGAAGAATCATTTTGATAGGTCAAAGTTACTATTAATTTCTAAACTTTCAAAAAAAAATGAAAGATATTTTTGTTTTACCATCGGTAAGATCTTTTTCCTGCATATAGTTCCTTTTCATTTTATGGAGTAGATGGTGAAATTTAGGTTTGTTAATTTTAACAGATTTATCTGCATTAATTTTAAAATTTTGTATAAAAAATGAAAAATATTTAGTTGTCAGGTTAAATAGGTTGTTTGGTTCTTGGCTAGCTTTCTTTCCTATTATATTTACTTTATAGAAACCAAATTATTTATAAACATGAACAAACTTACTTTTGTTACATGTGTATCAAAAGCATTCAAGGCTTTTCATACATGTGGAGTAGTGGGAGCGTTATTGGGATTGCTATTTGCTCAGCAAGTTGCAACAGCGCAAACACAATTGATTAACCCGAATGGTGACGGAGGTTTTGAACTAGGAACCTCTTTTACTGCCAACGGTTGGAGTGCCGTTTTTGGTACCAACCTTTCATGGAACACTGGGAATGTGCCCGGTTGGTTTACTGGTGCACGAGGCGCCTACATTTCTAATGATGCAGGAACTTCTTGGGCCTACACCACAACCACTGCAAATCGAGCATCCATTTACAAGGATGTTACTTTTCCTGCTGGATTAGCAGCGGCAACTTTGACCTTTGATTTTCGTGCCAACGGAAACGATGGAGATTGGGATAACTTATTGGTTTATTTAGTGGATACTGCCGTTGTGCCCTCAGCAGCAGGACCAACAGCTACCAATACAACCACAACGGGCTGGCCAGGTTACACCAATGGTACTACAGGTTATTATTTATTGCAGCGAAATGGTACTACCAACCCTACAACAACTACGTCTGTGAGCTATAATTTTACAGCAGCCCAATTGGCCTATGCCTCAGGATCTACAAAACGTTTAGTGTTTGTTTGGAAAAACGATGCCGCAGACGGTGTAAATCCGCCGGCATCAATAGATAATGTAGCATTGAATGTATTTTCATGTAGTGCGCCAACTGCTTTGTCGGTTACCAATTTTACAGCGAATTCAGCTTCATTTTCATGGACTGCACCTACAAATGCACCTACAAATGGATATGCCTATGAATTACGTACTTCTGGGGCAGCTGGAAGTGGTGCAACAGGATTAGTAACTTCTGGAACAACAGCATCCACAACCTTGTCTTTGAATGCGTTGAGTGCCAATACAAATTATACACTTTATGTGCGTGCACAATGTGGCGGTTCGGATAATAGTGCATGGATTAATACTCCTTTTTTTACAGGATATTGCCAGCCGTCCTCAACGTCTAATGCTTCGTATATTAATAGTTTTTCAACAACGGGTGGAACAACCAATATTTCCAATTTAGCGTCGGGGTATACTGCTGGTGGATATCAAAACAATTATGCTACGGCAACCGTGAGTCAATATGCAACAGGAACCGTTAATTTTAATTGTGAAATTAATGGAGGAACTGTTGGAACAGCAATTTGGGTGGATTGGAATAACAATTTAGTGTTTGAAAATTCAGAACGTATGTTTGTCACTACAGCGTATGGTGATAACCAAACAGGTAGTTTTACGGTACCTGCGAGTGCCGCCGTTGGAGATTATCGTATGCGTGTGCGTATTGATTATAATGCTATTGCACCAGATCCTTGTGCGTCTACAAATTTACGTACAGAAGCAGAAGATTATAAGTTTTCAGTAATTACTCCTGCAAATTGTATTGCTCCATCTGGATTGATGGCTTCAGCTACAGGTGCTTTCTCTGGGTATATCACGTGGACTGCTTCTGTAACGCCTCCTGCTAATGGATATGCGTATTATTTTTCAACAACCAATACAGCTCCAAATGCCAATACAATACCAAGTGGAACAGTGGGTGCAGGTGTTACATCAGCAGATTTAATTAATTTACAGCCTTCTACAACCTATTATGTATGGGTTCGTAGCAATTGTGCTTCAGGTACAAGTGATTGGACTTCAACAGCTGTAACATTTAACACCTCTTGTAATCCACCAGTAATTACAGCAACAACTCCAGGAAGTGTTTGTGGACAAGGTTCTACTACTTTATCAGCCACTTCTAATGTTGGTTCTATTGCTTGGTATGCAACAGCTCAAGGTGGAAACGCTATCGCAAATGGCAATTCATTTACCACTCCAGTAATTTCATCTGCAACTTCTTATTATGCAGAAGCACAACAGTTTGGTGCAACACAAACTTCTGGTCGTCCAGCTCCTTTGGCTACTTCAACTGGAAGTACTTTTACCAACTGGGGTATTGTATTCAATACAACGCAGTCTGTACAATTACAAAGTGTATCAGTTTATGCAACAACAGGTGGTACAGTTGATATTAAAATCACAGATTCAGCATTAACTGAATTATATGCAACTGGGAATGTGAATGTAACAGCAGGCGGAACAACTACACCAACCATCATTCCAATCAATTTTGTAGTGCCATCAGGAACTGGTTTCCGAATCCTTGTGAAAGCTTCTAATGGTGCTGTTTTAGTTCGTGATTCGGGTATTACATTCCCTTACAATGGAACGGATGGAACCTTAAATGTGGTTGCATCAGAATGGGGTGGAACGACAACCGCAAACTATTACTATTTCTATGATGTGAAATATGCATCAATTTGTTCTTCTCCACGAACTGAAGTAGTAGCGACCGTTACTTCACCACCAGCAGTAACATTAAGCAATTCGCAACCCGCTGCAATTTGTGCAGGTTCTTCTACAGGTTTAATCACGTTGACTTCTCCTGTAAATAATTACAATTCCTATTCTTGGTCTCCTTCAACAGGAGTTACAGGTAATCCTTCAACAGGTTGGACATTTAATCCTACCGTTAGTACAGAATATATTTTGACAGCTGTTCAAACAACAGGTGCGTTTTGCCAAATTTCAGTGCCATTATATGTAAATGTTCAACAAGGTCCAGTATTGAGTGCCTTTGCAGATCCATCAACGGTGTGTGCGGGAACAGAAGCCAACCTAGGCGCTTATTCTGAATTGTCTCAAGCAGGTACAATCACTTTAGGAAGTGCAACAACATTAACAGCAGCTACTTCTCAACCTACAGCATTCTGTAACCGTTGGGCACAATATTGGAACCAAACGATTTATACGGCAGCTGAATTACAAGCGGCAGGTTTACGAGCTGGACCAATTACTTCATTGCAATTTGCGATTACCACTTTAGGTGATGGTACTAGTGTTTCCAATTATCAAATTCGTATGGGAACGACCACTCAATCAACAATTTCTGCGTTCGATACGACTGCTTTAACACAAGTATACAACATTGCAACCTACTCACATGTAATTGGTACAAACACATTTACGTTTAACTCTCCTTTCTATTGGGATGGTGTGTCTAATATTATTGTAGATATTCGTCATAATGGTGCCGATGCCACTAATAATGCGATTACTTATTATACAGCAACTGCTGCAAATATGACCTTATCAGCCACAACTAGTACAACTGCTGCAACCAATACAATTCAAAATTTAGTAACAGCTGGAACAGTAACTCCAACCGCTTCTTTAAATCGTTTGAATGTGGTTTTCGGAGGAGAAGTGGTAACTTACGGTGCAGGTAACTATCAATACGTATGGACGCCTGGGAATTTATCGGGAGCGAATGTAACAGTTTATCCAACTACGACTACAACATATACTGTTCGTGCAACCAATACAGGAACAGGATGTTTCTCAGAAAGAACGGTAACAGTTACTGTAAATCCTGCGCCAGCTGCTCCTACAGGTGATGCCGTTCAAACATTCAATTCACAAGTAGTTTTAATGGATCTTGTGGTTAATGGTACAGAAATCGAATGGTTCGCCTCTGAAGCAGATGCTTTAAACTATGTGAATCCATTGGATCCATTTATGGATGCAGTAAGTGGTACAACATATTATGCAATTCAAACCAATGCACTAGGATGTCGTAGTTTAACGGCTTTAGCTGTAACCGTGACCATTAACTTAGCTAATGAAAATTTTGAATTCAACGGATTGCGTTACTATCCAAATCCTGTGACCAATAAATTAACGGTTGAAAATACACAACCCTTAACGAGTATTGCTATTTACAACGCTTTGGGTCAAATGGTAGTCAATCAAGAAGTAAATCAAGTAAATGCTACCGTTGATATGGGAGCTTTACCTACTGGAACGTATTTCGTAAAAGTTACAGTGGATGCTGCTTCTAAAACATTAAAAGTGGTTAAGAACTAAGATTCTTTCTACAATAGTCATAAAAAAAACCGTCTGAGTAATCAGGCGGTTTTTTGTTTATTAAATAAAAGCTGCTAACAGCATTGTCATTCTTAATTCAATACTACAATAGCCCGGCACGTTTCAATAACGCTTCAGGTTTAGGTTCTTGTCCGCGGAATTTTTTATACAATTCCATCGGTAAGGCTGTACCACCTTTAGAAAGTACGTATTCTTTAAATTGGGTTCCTACTTCTTTATTGAAAATTCCTTTTTCTTGGAAATAAGCAAACGCATCGGCATCCAAAACTTCGGCCCATTTGTAACTGTAATATCCCGACGAATAACCGCCTTGGAAAATGTGTGAAAAGGCCGGACTCACACAATTCTCAGCAACATCTGGGTATAAAGCAGTTTCGCGTGTCGCCGCCACTTCAAAGGCTTTTACATCGTCAATTGTAGGGACTTGTGCATGATACGCCATATCCAACAAGCCAAAACTCAATTGGCGCACCGTAGCCATGCCTTCCAAGAAACTCGCGCTTTCTTTGATTTTATCCACATAGGTTTGTGGAATCACTTCTCCAGTTTCATAATGATGAGCAAATAATGCCAATGCCTCGGGTTCGTAACACCAGTTTTCCATGACCTGACTCGGTAATTCGACAAAATCCCAATACACAGAAGTGCCCGATAAACTCGGGTAAGTGGTATTCGCCAACATGCCATGAAGCGCATGTCCAAATTCATGGAACAACGTGGTCACTTCGTTAAACGTCAACAACGACGGTTTAGAAGCTGTTGGCGGCGTGAAGTTGCACACAATCGATACATGTGGGCGATCATTGACTCCGTTTTGAATGTATTGCGGTTTGAACGAGGTCATCCAAGCACCGGGACGTTTGCCTGCGCGTGGAAAGAAATCGGCATAAAATAATGCCACAAATTCATTAGCCTCGCCACGTACTTCATAGGTTTGCACATCAGGATGGTATTTGTCAACCGTATCGATTTCATGAAAAGTAAGTCCGAACAACTTCTCAGCCACCGTAAAAGCACCTTTCAAAACCTTCTCCAATTGGAAATAGGGTTTCAAGAGTTCGTCGTCCAAATCAAACAATTCTTGTTTTAATTTTTCTGAATAATAGGCACCATCCCATTTTTCCAAATGGTCCAATCCGTCTTTTTCTTTGGCGAAAGCCGATAACTGCGCAAATTCACGTTGGGCAGCCGGTTTGGCTTTGGCTAATAAATCATTCAAAAACGTTTTTACTGTTTCGGGATGTTGTGCCATACGTTCTTCCAAAACAAAATGCGCATGGGAATCGTAACCCAATAGTTGGGCGCGTTCATGACGCAATGCCACAATTTTTTTCAAAATTTCGGTATTGTTATGGGCATTGTCTTGAAAGGCTTTTTTTCCAAAGGCAATGGCCAACTCTTTACGCAATTCACGGTTGTCGGCATAAGTAATCAACGGCATATAACTCGGGAAGTCCAAAGTAAATACCCAACCTTCAAGTCCTTTGGATTGTGCTAAAGCGGCAGCCGCTTCTTGGGCACCTTCGGGTAAACCTGCCAAATCTTCGGCATTGGTAATATGCTTGAAATAGCTGTTTGTTTCGGCCAATACATTTTCGCCAAAAGTTAATTTGAGTTTGGCCAAATCTGTGTCGATTTCGCGCAAGCGGTTCTTTTTCTCTTCATTTAACAAAGCACCGTTCCGACTGAATCCTTTGTATTTCTTTTCCAATAACATCAATTGTTCTGGAGTAAGGGATAAAGTCTCACGTTGGTCATAGACTGTTTTTACCCGTTGAAATAGGTTTTCGTTTAAAGCAATGTCATTGCCAAAGGCCGTCAATTTTGGGGAGACTTCCTGTGCAATCTGTTGCATGGTGTCGTTGGTCTCGGCCGAATTTAAATTAAAGAAAATCGACGATAGACGATCCAAAGCTTGTCCCGAAAACTCTAAAGCTTCAATGGTGTTTTCAAAAGTAGGTGCTTCGGGATTACTGATAATGGCATCCACTTCAGCGCGGGCTTGGGCAATCGTTTGATCAAAAGCAGGTATATAATCGTCGAGTTGTATTTGACGAAAAGGAGCTGCGGTATAGGGAGTGTTGAATTTTTCTGTAAACATTTTTTTACTAAAAATTAAGGCGTCCGAACTGAATTCAGTAACGGAGCAATAACGTTATGATTTTTTATGAAATTTTAAAAGAAATGAGATTCTTTACCCTTTAAGTGTCTCAGCGGCTTTCAAAACCACGTCCTTCAATTCGTTTTTGTAATCGACAATTTTCTGAAGGATTTCTGGATGTTGACTGCCCAAAATTTGTGCGGCCAATATCCCGGCGTTTTTAGCACCATTCAAAGCCACTGTTGCAACAGGAACGCCACCCGGCATTTGTAAGATGGAAAGTACTGAATCCCATCCGTCAATGGAATTACTGGATTTAACGGGAACACCAATAACGGGTAGCGGACTCATAGACGCCACCATTCCGGGTAAGTGGGCTGCGCCACCGGCACCTGCTATGATGACATTAATGCCGCGGAGGTGGGCGTTCGAACTAAAATCCACTAATTTTTCAGGTGTTCGGTGTGCCGAAACAATATCAACTTCAGTCGAAATTCCGAAGGATTGTAGAATATCAATGGCTTCTTGCATAACGGGCAAGTCGCTTTTACTTCCCATGACGATGGCTACTTTCATGTTGTTATAAATTGTAAATTTTACATTTTAAATAATCGAATACGAAGGTACAATTTATTAGCCAAACACTGAAGTCAAGGTTGGTCTATTCCGGAAACATTTTATCCAACAACTTCTTGATTTCCTTCAAACCGTTGCCACCTAGGAGTTCGTTGATGAAAAGAACTTTCCCATTCGGATCAATTAAAATGTTGGTGGGGTAAAAAGAGACGTGAAATTGGTCTATGGTTTTGCGGTCGTTGGGAATGATTGTCAATTCCAAATCCGTTCGTTTTAAAAAATCTACAATCAATTTCTTTTCATTATAGGTTACCGCAAAGAAAACAACATTTTGATCGTTGTATTTTTCTTTCAGTTTGTTCAAATCGGGCATTTCTTCAATGCAGGGTTTACATTGGGTAAACCAAAAATTAAGGAAAATGGCTTTCCCTTTTAAGTCTTCCAACGTGTACGTTTTCCCTTCCATATCGGTTAAAGACAATTCGGTAAGGGTCGAGCCAATTAACTTTCTACGGTTTTTTTCAAAGTCTTTTTGCTGTTTCCGAAATTCCTCATTGCGCAATTTTACGTCTTCTTTTGAAAGATATTTCAGAACTAAAGAGGCTTTGTTTTGAATGGTGTCGGCATAAAAAAGGATGGTAAACGGTTGGTCGTGTGTCGTTTTATTCAATGAGTCCAATTTTTTCGAAGGCAATTCTTTTCCATCCGGAAGGAAGATTTGGGTTTTAGGTCTTTTTTTTTGAACAAATTCAAAATACGTAGTTCGATCCAATGCAATTTGTCCCTCAGGGATAAAGGTTTTTTCTTGAGCAAAAATGATTTCAATGACTAGAAAAGTGAATAGGCAAATAATTTTCTTCATGGATTTTGTAACGAAAAAGGTATGGATTTGTTGTTTAGTTTTTTGAATAAAGTCCCACTGATTACTAATCACTGATCACTGATAACCCGTATACTATTCTTCACTTCTTCTGCCACCCGACGTGCCTCTGCCATATTTGCATTGACAATGGTCACATGACCCATTTTTCGGAACGGACGGGTTTCGCGTTTGCCATAAATATGCGGGGTTACCCCATCAATCGCCATGATTTTTTCGATGTTTTCATAGACGACTTGACCCGAATGGCCTTCTGCGCCGACTAAATTCACCATGATGCCTGCAACTTTACTCTCAGTATTTCCCAAAGGTAAATTCAAAATCGCACGCAAATGGTTTTCAAATTGAGAAGTGTAACTCGCTTCAATGCTGTAGTGTCCGGAGTTGTGCGGGCGAGGTGCGACTTCATTGACCAAAATCTGGTCGTCTTGGGTTTGAAACATTTCCACTGCAAGCAAACCTACATGGTCAAACGCTTCCGATACTTTCAAGGCGACATCTTGCGCTTTTTGTGCTACAGTGGCATCGATACGCGCCGGACAAATCACATATTCCACTTGGTTGGCTTCGGGGTGAAATTCCATTTCCACTACTGGATACGTGCGGATTTCCCCAGATACCGATCGACTAACAATGACCGCCAATTCATTTTTAAAATCCACCATCGCTTCAGCCACACATTCTACATCGGGAAGGTTTTGCAAATCCATAGTGGAGCGACACACTTTCACGCCGTTGCCGTCATAGCCGCCGGTAGCCGCTTTCCACACAAAAGGAAAATTTAACGAATCGTCTGCAAGTGCTTGGTGTACAGCATCCATTCCGACAAAGCGTTGATGCGTTGAGGTCGGAATCCCATGTTGGACATAAAAATCTTTCTGTTTTCCTTTGTTTTGAATCAAACGTAAGGTTTTAGGTGACGGATAAACAGGTAATCCTTCGGATTCCAGTTGTTCTAATGCCTCCAAATTGACATTCTCAATTTCGATGGTCAACACATTCACCAGTTTACCAAATTTGTACACCGTGTCATAATCCAACAAACTTCCTTGGTAAAAAGCGGTACAGCCAAAACGCGATGGCGCTTCGGTACTTGGATCTAAAACAAAAGTTTGAATGTCAAATTTGCGGGTATCAGTGAGGAGCATTTTGCCCAATTGACCCCCGCCTAAAATTCCCAAACGGAAATCAGAAGAGAAATAATTCATGGGTTGTGTTGTTTGTGGCGCAAAGATAGAATTTTCTCGAAAGAGTTGGGCGCGTTTCTTTTAGGAACTACCGTTATCCGCATTTTTCAAATGCATCAACGTCTCTTTCACCACAAATTTCATCCCCGGTGACGGGTTGTCCAATTCGCGCGAAAGGATCAAGCGCAACTCATCATGTACCCAAGGATGTTTTTTACCCAATCGAAACAAAGCCCGTAATGCATAAGCAACGGTAGCTACTTTGGCCTCCCGAATGATAAAATCCAAACAACCTTCCATGATTTTTTCTTCTTGAAAAGGACTCAGTTGAATACCTTTTTTTGAAACTAAAAACAAACAAATTTTGGCCGCAGGTCGCACCGCGGGGTCCAAATGAAAGTGTGATAATTGGCTGCAAAACGAATCCAAATAAGGAAACAACAACGTAATTTGTTCTTCCGCAACCAACTCCAATATCCATAAGGCTTTGTAATGGTTTTTGTCGGTTGGATTACAACCTACCGCAACCAAACTTTCTAGAAAAGGAGGTTCCAAAAACGCCTTGTCTTTGTAGTAATCCCGTGTTTTTCGATAGGCCTTAATTCCTGCAATTTGTGTGTAATGTTCCGAATTCATGTCGTAAATATATCAAATTTGCAAATTTTCCGAACGACTTGATTTTTAATAGGTTTTAGTTGTTAAATTTGCACCTTTATTTCCAACACAACAACACATGATTCACCTTCACGACAAATCCTTTGAGCCGTTTATTTCTTCTGAAGAAATTGACTTTGCGATTCAATATATGGCCAAACAAATGGCTGATGATTTTTTTGACGAAACCCCAATTTTTATTGGAGTTCTTAACGGTTCCTTTATGGTGATGGGCGATTTGATGAAAGCCTATCGCGGGATGTGTGAAGTAAGTTTTATCAAAGTAGCTTCTTATGAAGGTACACAAACCACCAACGAAATCAAACATTTGATTGGCATCAACGAAAATTTGGAAGGCCGCACTGTAGTGATCGTGGAAGACATCATCGATACAGGAAATACGATTGTGGAGTTAAAACAATTGTTGAAAGCACAAAAGGTCAAGCACCTTAAAATTGCTACCTTGTTTTTCAAACCCGAAGCCTACCAACACGATGTGAAAATTGATTATGTAGGCATTCGCATTCCGAATAAATTTATTGTAGGTTATGGGTTGGATTACGACGGACTCGGACGCAACTTGCCCGATGTCTACCAATTAGCCCAATAATCTAGTGACTAATGTCCAACGACTAAAGTCTAACGTCTAAATTCTAAAATCTAAATTCTAAAATCTAAACTTCTTGTAATGATTAACATCGTTCTTTTTGGGAAACCTGGAGCAGGGAAAGGAACCCAAGCCGAATTTTTGAAAGCAAAATACAATTTGACGCATTTGTCAACCGGTGATATTTTTCGCTTTAATATCAAAAACGAAACGGAATTAGGGAAACTCGCCAAAACCTATATGGATAAAGGGGATTTGGTGCCGGATGAAGTGACCATTCAAATGTTACAAAGTGAAGTGGATAAAAATCAAGATTCAGCTGGATTCTTATTCGACGGATTTCCACGAACCATCGCTCAAGCCGAAGCTTTGGATGCTTTTTTAGCCACTAAAGGAGAATCCATTCGTGCTACAGTAGCCTTAGAAGCGGACGATGAAATTCTGGTAGCCCGCTTGTTGGAGCGCGGAAAGACCTCTGGTCGTCCTGACGATCAAGACGAAGAGAAAATTCGTAACCGCTACCAAGAATACAATGAAAAAACCGCTCCCTTAATGGCGTATTATGAAGGACAAGGGAAGTTTTATGCCGTGGACGGAATAGGTTCCATCGAAGAAGTTACCGCACGTTTAAGCGCTGTATTGGACACTTTTTAAGAAGGAAACGCCTGAAAAGTAGGCGTATTCAATATTTTTTAAGATATTTGCACACCAGAAAAGAGCATTTTCGGACTATAGGACGAGGGCTCTTTTTTTGTACACTATACCATGGAAATACTGATTATTTTATTTTTGATTCTACTCAACGGCGTGTTTTCCATGTCGGAAATCGCCCTGATATCCGCACGTAAAAACCGTTTGGAAACCGCTGCCAAAAAAGGCAATGCCAACGCAAAGGCCGCTTTGGATTTGGCCAATTCACCCAATGAGTTTTTATCAACAGTACAAATCGGAATCACCTTAATCGGTATTTTAACCGGTATCTATTCCGGAGAAAAAGTTACCCAAGATGTCCAAGATTTTGTGGCTAGCTTTCCCGTTTTAAAACCCTATGCCGATTCATTAGCCACTGGAATTGTCGTTGTTGTATTGACGTTTTTCTCGTTGGTGTTGGGGGAATTGTTGCCCAAGCGCATCGGACTCAATTTTCCGGAAGGGATTGCCAAAGCTGTGGCCGTACCCATGAAATTGGTGTCCAAAATCACCATGCCGTTCATTTGGTTGTTAACCGCTTCCACCGAAGGCTTGTTGAAATTGTTCCAAATCAAACCCACAGCCGACGGTAAAGTCACCGAAGAAGAAATCAAAGCGATTATCAAAGAAGGTACCGAAGTTGGGGAAGTCCAAGAAATCGAACAAGATATCGTTGAACGCGTATTTCACATTGGTGACCGAAAAGTCAATTCCTTAATGACCCACCGCAATGATGTGGTCTATCTCACGCATGCCGACTCGTTTGAAGAAATCAAAGCGAAAATTTTAACTGAAATGCATTCCGTCTATCCCGTTTGTCAAGACAATCTGGACGAAGTGACGGGCATTGTTTTACTGAAAGATTTGTTTGTTGGCTTGGAACAAAAAGATTTTAAATTGAACGAAATCACCCGCGAAGCCTCCTATTTAATCGAACATACATCAGCCTACAAGGCGTTGGAAAATTTTAAAACCACTAAAAATCACCAAGCATTAATTGTGGACGAACATGGTATTTTTCAGGGAATTATTACCTTGAATGATATTTTGGAAGCGTTGGTAGGGGATGCGTCCGACTTTGATGAAGACGAATACCAATTAGTGGCGGAGGCCGACGGGTCTTGGTCGGTGGATGGCCAGTATTCGTTGCACGATTTCCTGACCTATTTCGATATGGACGATTTGATCGGCGATTACGAAGTAACCACCGTTAGTGGTTTGATTACCACTGAAATGGGGTATATTCCGAAGCAAGGAGAGGAACTCATTTGGAATAAAATGCTGTTTACCATTTTAGAAACCGCAGGCGCCAAAGTGGAAAAAGTAAAGGTGGCTCCTTATGTGAACGAAGATTAGGAGCACAAGTAAGGAGTACTTTACAAGTGCCTTCCCGCTTTCGCCTTTATCCCTCATAAATTCGGGGATACCGGCTCTATCGGGGCTAAAAATAAAGTGCCAATGTTTAAAGACATTCGGCAAAAAAAATAAACACTAGTGCAAGGCAACTTGCCAAAGAATACAATCATGACAGAAGGAAATTTTGTAGACTATGTAAAGATTTATGTATGCTCCGGAAAAGGAGGGAAAGGGTCTACGCATTTACATCGCGAAAAATTTATTGAAAAAGGCGGACCCGATGGCGGCGACGGTGGACGTGGCGGTCACGTTATCCTTCGCGGTAACAAGAACCTGTGGACGCTTTTTCATTTGAAATTTACCAAACACGTAAAAGCAGGTCACGGTGGAGACGGCGGTAGCAGCCGCAGTACGGGCCACGATGGTGAAGATAAAATCATCGAAGTGCCGCTTGGGACTGTAGTGAAAGACCAAGAAACCGAAGAAGTTTTGTTCGAAATTACCGAACACGGCGAAGAGAAAATCGTTGCCCGTGGCGGTAAAGGTGGTTTAGGAAACTGGCATTTTCGCAGTGCCACCAACCAAACACCTCGCTATTCCCAACCCGGTATGCCACCCGAAGAAGTGGATGTCATATTGGAATTAAAAGTATTGGCAGATGTCGGTTTAGTTGGTTTTCCCAATGCAGGGAAATCAACCTTGTTGTCAGTAATGACCTCGGCCAAACCCAAAATTGCCGATTATCCATTTACGACATTAAAACCCAATTTAGGAATCGTGTCATACCGCGATTTTCAATCGTTTGTGATGGCCGATATCCCTGGTATTATTGAAGGTGCCGCCGAAGGAAAAGGGCTCGGACATTATTTCTTGCGCCATATTGAGCGCAACTCTACCTTATTGTTCTTAGTGCCCGCCGATGCCGATGATATCAAAAAAGAATACGATATTTTATTGGATGAATTGCGCCGCTACAATCCGGAGTTATTGGATAAAGATCGTCTCTTAGTCATTTCCAAAAGTGACATGCTGGATGACGAATTAAAAGCTGAAATGAAAGTGCTGTTGGATAAAGAATTTAAAGGGATTTCTTATTTATTTATTTCATCGGTCGCACAGCAAGGAATTCAAGAACTGAAAGATCGCTTGTGGTCGATGTTAAATTCGTAAAGATTTGGTAAACATTTGTTCATATTACTTTGATTTAAAGAAAAATAGAATAAATTTGCCATTCGCTATTAATTAGAAAAAACAAAAAACTAAATTAACATTTTATGAAATTACGATTACTTTTCGCTTTATGTCTTGTTCAGTTGGGTTGGGCTCAACAAAGAACCTGTGGTGTGGATGCGTATATGGAAAAAATCATGGAAAATCCATTGATGAAGCAGCAATACATGGAGCAACAAGAAAAATTTGAAAACGAATTACGTCGTTTAGTTACAACACAGTTGGAAGCGCGTTCGGGTCAAGCGACTACAGCTTCTCCTAATGTTACACTTCGTATTCCCGTAGCAGTACACTATCCATCTGTAGCTTCATCATCTTCGGCTTCATTGAAAGATTGTTTGCGTTCTTTAGCGCAGACACAAGTAAATATCTTGAATGCGGATTATAACGGAACTAACGCTGATATTACCAACTGGGCGGCTGATGGACAATTTTATCCTGGAACAAATACAGGGATGATGGATGTTCAATTCATTATCGCTACACAAAACCACCCTTCAGGGACAGGATTAGTAAATGGAGATATGGCCGTTACTTTTGGAACAGATTATTTAAGTAATGCCGATACAGATACGACTTGGGCTGGATATATGAACTTGGTTGTGCGTAATATTGCAGGTGGTATTTTAGGATACTCCCCACTAGGAGGATCACCATCAGCTGGGATGACGGTTGTAATCGACAACAATGCCTTCGGTAAAAACATGACAACTACTCCTGCTACATGTTCAGGATATGCACCAAGTGCACCTTATAATTTAGGTCGTACATTGACACACGAGTTAGGTCACTTTTTTAACTTAAATCATACTTTCCAAGCTTGTGACGGTGCCAATTGCGCCACTTCAGGTGACCGTGTTTGTGATACAGAATCTACTAGTACGGCCTACTACAATTGTGATCCTGCAGGTTCTGTAGCCAGTAACTGTACGGGTAGTCCTCAATTGACCATGAACTACATGGATTATGTACAAGATTCATGTATGTATATGTTTACAGCAGGTCAGGCAACACGTATGCAAGCCTGGTACAATTCCATTTCTTCACAGTTTAATATGAATACCTTAGGAAACGAAGAAGTGTTGAAAAACCAATTTGCGATTGCTCCCAATCCAAATAAAGGGTCATTTGCAATTCAATTTGCTAACCCAGTTTCCAACTACGCTATGCAAGTATACGATTCAACAGGACGTGTATTGGTAGATGAGGAAAATGCAAACAACCAAGACTTGGTTAAAAATATTCAATTACCAGCAGCTCAAAGAGGTGTTTATTTTGTAACACTTCGCACCCAAGAAGGTATCGTTACAAAGAAAGTAATTGTAGAATAATATTTTCTTAAAAGAATAGAAGAATTGTAAGTAAATCCGTTTATTTACAATTCTTTTTTTATAGATTAAAACAAGCAAACAACAATGAGAAAAATTGTAATTACACTGGTATCCGCAGTGCTATTAATGCCTTTTACCATGAAGGCCGATGAAGGGATGTGGTTCTTAATGTTTATCGAACGTTTGAATCACCGCGACATGCAAAAAATGGGTCTACAATTGACCGCAGAAGAAATTTACAGTATCAACCACCATAGCTTGAAAGATGCTATCGTGCAATTCAATGGGGGATGTACCGCTGAGTTAATTTCAAAAGACGGTTTGGTATTAACTAACCACCACTGTGGTTACGATGCCATCGCAGAATTGTCTTCTGCCGAAAAAAATTATTTGAAAGATGGCTATTGGGCTGCCGATAAAAAAGGCGAATTAAAACCCTCAAGTTTATTTGTACGTTTCTTCGTGCGTATGGACGATTGTTCAAAACGCATTTTAGGGGTAGTGAACGATAAAATGACGGAAGCTGAACGCGAAAAAGCCATCAACGCTGAAATCGCTAAAATCGAAAAAGAAAACAACGAAGGTGGGAAGTATGTAGTTTCTGTTCGTTCCTTTTTCCAAGGAAATGAATACTACTATTTCGTGTACCAAGATTATAAAGATGTTCGTTTGGTAGGAACGCCTCCAGAAAGCTTAGGTAAATTTGGTGGAGATACCGATAACTGGGAATGGCCACGTCACACCGCTGATTTCTCGATGTTCCGTATCTATGCAGATGCCAACGGAAATCCAGCCGATTATTCCGATAAAAATGTTCCTTTACATCCAAAACATTACTTACCTGTAAACTTAGGTGGTGTAAAAGAAAATGATTTTGCAATGATCTTGGGTTATCCAGGTCGTACTAACCGTTGGATGCCCGCTGGCGGAATTGAGCAAAATGTAAAATTTGCTTATCCAGCTTGGGTTGAAGGAGCTAAAACAGGTATGGACAACATGAAGAAATACATGGATCAAAGTGATGCTTTGAACTTGGTTTATGCTTCTAAATATGCTTCTACAGCAAACTATTGGAAAAACCGTCAAGGGATGATTGATGCGTTAACCAAATTTGAAACTTCTAAAGCCAAAGCCGCTCAAGAAGCCAAATTCAACAAATGGGCGAACAAACCCGAAAACAAAGCAAAATACGGAACTGTAGTTGAAACCATCAACAAGTATTATGCATTGACTAACGAGAAATCGCGTCATGACAATTACTTACAACAATTGTTGCGCACATCAGCGATGGGTACAATCTCTCGTTCTTTAGGACGTCAATTGGAAGCTTATGCGAAAGCAGACGCGGCTAAACGTGCACAAATGTTACCTCAATTGACTGAGATGATTGATGAAATGTACAAAGAAATGCACATTCCAGCTGAGAAAGATATCTTAGCCGCTCAATTGAAATTGTATGCTACAAAATCGGTGGGATACAACATTGCTCCTTCCGTGAAAAAAATCGGTGAGGCCAATAACAATGAATTTGCTGGGTATGTAAATGCCGCTTTTGACTTGTCAATGTTTAGTTCACCAGAGCGCGTAAAAGCATTTTTAGTGGTGCCTTCTGAAGGTCAATTGACTAACGATCCATTATATGCATTGTCAAGTGATTTGATTACACACATGAATTCTAAATCAGACGAAGTGGCCAAAGCACAAAATGATTTTGGTGCCGCTTTCCGTTTATTGGTTGAAGGGTTACGCGAATCAAAAATCGGTTCGATCAAATATCCTGATGCTAACTCTACCTTACGTTTGACCTACGGAAAAGTTCGCTCTTTGCCTGCTGATAAACGTAATGAAGTAGCAATCAACAACTACACTACGTTAGCAGGTCAAGTGAAAAAATACAAAAAAGGCGATCATGAATTTGATTTACCTGCACGTGTATTAGAAATGAATGCCAAAAAAGACTTCGGTCGTTATGCCGATAAAGACGGTTCGTTACACGTAAACTTCTTAACCGATAATGATATCACGGGTGGTAACTCGGGTTCTCCGGTATTAAACGGTAAAGGAGAATTAATCGGATTGGCTTTTGATGGAAATATTGAAGCGATGGCTGGAGATGTAATCTTTGATAAAAAATTACAACGCACCATCAACGTAGATATCCGTTATGTACTTTGGGTAATCGAGAATTTCTCAGGCGCCAAACACATTGTGGATGAAATGACTTTGGTAAAATAATTTTATCATAATCTATTTTAAAAACTCCGGTCAATCGCCGGAGTTTTTTTATTTTTGATAACTTAATCTTGGGCAATGAAGCATATAGTAATGTTACTGTTGGTAGTCACTTTTTCCGCATCGGCGCAATCCGATATGGAAAAAGCAGAACAGTATTTTAAAGCCCAACGATGGGAACAAGCTAAAGTTCTCTTTGAGAAATGCTTAAAAACTTCTCCCAACAATAATTATGTGTTGGAATGTTTGGGCGATATTGCCGGCCATCAGAAAAATTGGGACGAAGCCATAAAATACTATGGCCAACTCAAAATGCTGCAAAATGGGAATGCCAATTATTGGTACAAATACGGTGGCGCCATGGGTATGAAAGCCAAGTCCGTGAATAAATTCAAAGCTTTAGGATTAATTGACGATGTGGAAGCTGCCTTTTTAAAAGCCGCCCAACTGGATCCCAAACATATCGATACCCGATGGGCCTTGGTCATGTTGTATCTCGAATTACCCGGAATTCTGGGCGGTAGCGAAACCAAAGCGCAGAAATATGCTACCGAATTAATGGTGTTGTCCAAAGTCGATGGCTATTTGTCCAAAGGATATATAGACGAATATTTTAAACGCTATGCCAAAGCTGAGGTGCATTATATCAAAGCACACGAAATCGGAAATTCCAAAACAACCTATCAAAAGTTGTATACTTTATATTCAATCAAACTAAAAAATACCGAGAAAGCCCGTAAATTGAAAGAGGCTTTCGAAGGAAAAGAATCATAATATGCGAACACATTTTATCGCCATTGGCGGCGCTGCTATGCACAATCTGGCTTTGGCCTTACATCATAAAGGGTATCACGTTACAGGAAGCGATGATGCGATTTTTGAACCGTCTTTGTCGCGTTTGCAAAAACACGGCTTGTTGCCCGCTACAATGGGTTGGTTCCCTGAGAAAATTACCGCCGATATTGACGCTGTAATTCTTGGTATGCATGCCAAAGCCGATAATCCCGAACTCTTGCGCGCCCAAGAATTAGGGTTGCAAATTTATTCGTATCCTGAATTTTTATACGAACAGTCCAAAAATAAAACCCGTGTGGTCATCGGTGGTTCTCATGGAAAAACCACGATAACGTCCATGATTTTGCACGTAATGCATTACCACAACGTTCAAGTAGATTACATGGTTGGCGCGCAATTGGAAGGATTTGATACCATGGTGCATCTTACGGAAGAAAATGATTTTATCGTTTTGGAAGGTGATGAGTACTTGTCGTCACCCATCGATCGCCGACCCAAGTTTCATTTGTACCAACCCAATATTGCTTTGTTGTCGGGTATTGCTTGGGACCATATTAACGTGTTTCCCACCTTTGAAAATTATGTACAACAATTTGAAACCTTTGTCAACCAAATTACCAAAGGCGGTATTTTGATTTATAATGAAGAAGATGCAACCGTTAAAAAAGTCGCAGAAGCTTCTGAAAATACCATTCGTAAAATTCCGTACCAAACGGCTGCATACACAGTTGAAAATGGAACGACATTATTAGAAACCCCCGAAGGCGCTATGCCCATCGAAGTTTTTGGGGCGCATAACCTAAATAATTTAGCCGGTGCCAAATGGGTGTGCCAGTGTATGGGTGTCGATGAAGCCGATTTCTACGAAGCCATTGCCACTTTTAAAGGCGCTTCCAAACGTTTGGAAAAAATTGCCGAGAGTTCGAATAAAGTAGCCTACAAAGATTTCGCCCATTCTCCAAGTAAAGTTTCAGCTACCACCAAAGCCGTGAAGAGTCAATATCCCGACCGAAAATTGGTAGCTTGTTTGGAATTGCATACCTATAGCAGTTTGAATGCCGAGTTCTTGAAAGAATACGAAGGAGCACTCGATGCCGCTGATGTTGCCGTTGTTTTTTATTCGCCCGATGCGGTAAAAATCAAGCAATTGGAAGAAGTTACCTACGAACAAATTGCACAATCCTTTCAACGAAATGATTTAGTCATTTACACGAATCCAGAGGAATTTAAAGCGTTTTTGTTCAATTACAATCTCGAGAATACCGCCTTGCTGCTCATGAGTTCGGGGAATTACGGCGGACTCCATTTTGATGAAGTAAAAAGTTTAATTCAATAAGTAAAAATCTCCGGTCAAGTATCGGAGATTTTTAGTTTTCACCGTACCGAAAGTGCCCTACAATAGGGTAATTGAAAAGAAAATTTTCAAGGTTTTGCCCACCGCCGATATTGTGCACGACGAGAGGTGTGCCGTCTTCTTTGAGATGGGTTACAATTCCAATATGCGGTAATTTATCATTGATCATCCAAGTTACAATATCACCGGGTAAATAATCGGCACTGTTTTGGGTTACGGGAAGTTTTTTTCCTTTTCGAGTAAAAAACACTTCCAAATTGGGTACTCTTCGGTGGTCAATGTTTTTGTCCGGATTTTTCAGTCCCCATTTTTTCAAATTTGGATAAAGATTAAAATGTGCTTTCAAGTCTTCATGGACTTCTTTTTGCAAATCTATATTGCATTTGCGGTACGCCCGAATCACCACATCGGTGCAAACTCCTGTTTTGGCAGGCACATCGCCCATAGGATAGGGAATGGAAACATAAGCAGGTGTATAAACTACTGTGGAATCAATCACTTGAAGCGCAGCATTGGATAAACGTTCACCAAAATTTTTAGGGTGGGGTAGTGGTGTAATTTCGATCTTTTTTTCTTGGACTTCATTGCGCACATGACCTGTTTGCTCTGGTTTTTGTTGGCAAGAAATAAAAAGTAAGGCAACGATTAATAAGTAAGGCATACGGTTGATTTTACAGAGAAACGCTATTGTTAATTAGTTTATTTTGAAGAAATAAAAAAAAGCAGTTATTTCGTAATTCAATATAAGCCAAGTCATTATGTATACACCAATTCCGCAATGGGCCGAAGACGACCGCCCACGTGAAAAATTTTTATTAAAAGGGAAAGCGGCATTATCCGATGCTGAATTATTAGCCATCTTACTCGGTTCGGGTTCGCGCAATGAAAGTGCCGTGCAATTGGCTCAACGCATTTTATCCCAATCCCAGCAAAATCTCAACGAACTCGGCAAACGCACCGTTGTACAACTTATGGAATTTAAAGGCATCGGCGAAGCCAAAGCGATTACCATTGTTGCTGCGCTTGAATTAGGGAGACGACGACGACAGGAAGAAGTCCAAGAGCGCTTTAAGATCAGTTCGAGCAAATCGGTTTTTGAAATCATGCAGCCAATTATTGGAGAATTACCGCACGAAGAGTTTTGGGTGTTGTTTCTAAATAATTCCAATAAAATACTGCACAAAGAACTCATGTCCAAAGGGGGTATGACGGGAACCATCGTCGATATTCGTTTAATTTTCAAATCGGCATTGGAATACAAAGCAACTTCCCTAATTTTGACACACAATCATCCTTCAGGGAAATTGCAAGCCAGTGATGCCGATAAAGAGATTACCCAACGCCTAAAAGTAGCCGGACAACAGTTGGATATTTTAGTCTTGGACCATGTAATCATTACCGAAACGGGCTACCTCAGTTTTGCCGACGAAGGAATTTTATAAAAAAAGTGCAACAGATAACCGATATATTTTTTGATTTAGATCATACGCTTTGGGATTTTGAGCGCAATTCGGCATTGGCTTTTGAATCGGTGCTTCATCGAAATAACATCGATGTGGCTTTGCCCGAATTTTTAAAGCATTATGTACCGTTGAACAAATGGTATTGGGAGCAATACCGTAAAGATTTGGTCTCGCAAGCTACTCTGCGTTACGGTCGGTTGAAAGATACTTTTGATCGATTAGGCTATGCGGTTTCTGACGAAGTTATTCATCGATTATCCGAAGAGTATATTCAAGAATTACCGTTGAACAATCATTTGTATGAAGGCACGATAGAGCTGTTGACCTATCTTCAACCTAACTACCGTTTGCATATTATTACCAACGGATTTCAATCCGTGCAAGATGGTAAATTGAACAATTCAGGAATAGGGAAGTTTTTTCAAACGGTGACCAATTCGGAAACTGCAGGCGTGAAGAAACCCCATCCCTTGATATTTGAAAAAGCGATGGAACGGGCAGGCGCTTTGCCTGAACAATCCATCATGATTGGCGATTGCCTGGAAGCCGATGTGCAAGGCGCGTTGGAGGTAGGGATGAACGCAATTTTTTTTAACGAATTTGAGGTGGAGGTACCCAACGGAATTACTGCTGTGACGCATTTATCACAATTAAAAAATTACTTTTAAAATGAAACGAATCCTTCTTTTTCTTTTGGTTTGTACAATAGGCTTTAGCCAAAATCAACCAAAAATAATTATTCCAGAACAATTTGCGTTCATGCGCGAACCTAATCAGTATGAATTAGGAACGCTTCTAAAAATGTTTATGGAGAAATACCACTATGCATCCGAGTTGAAAGTGGGCTTGAAAGAAGAAGCTCTTTCGAAATCCTTAAATTGTGAGGAATGGGGGGTGAAATTAGCAACTAAAAGCAATATGTTTGTCACCAAAGTCACGGTACAATTTATCGATTGTCATGGTACAATTGTAGCCAGTTCGCCCGAAGGGAGTGACCGCGATAAAAATACGCGTATGGCTTATATCAACGCTTTACGAAATGCAATAGATCAATTTTCAGCCTTTAAGAATCATACATTGCCTGTTTCGCAAACCGAGGCAAATCCAGCACTTAAACCGATTGAATCTCCTTCAAAATCTACTGCAGTTGATGAAATGCCTGCAATGATTACCGAAGAAGATGTTTATTTACAAGCACAAACCCTTACGGAATCTTCAATAGGATTGTTTAAGAAAAAAGCAACTTCACCTGAAATGGTACTGTATAAAACCAGTTCGCGCGACTGTTTTCTTGTAGAAGTTAACGGAAAAATAGCAGGAGTTTTGCTGTATCAAAATCAAAAGTGGTTTTGGGAATATTATGAAAACAACCGTTTGATTTCAAGAGAACAATTCATCAAAGGGCTCTAATCAATACCCGTATTTATCCTTCCAACGGTTTTGTAAAAATTTACGCAGTTCGTTTTCCCGAGCGTTATTTCCCGGTTCGTAAAATTTGGTTTCTTGAATCGCCTCAGGAAGGTATTCTTGTGCTACGAAATTATTCGTGTAATTATGAGCGTAGGCATAGTCTTCTCCATAACCCAATTCTTTCATCAATTTCGTAGGAGCATTCCGCAAATGCAACGGGATGGGTAAGTCGCCTGTCTGTTTAACCAAAGCTTGTGCTTCGCCAATGGCCATATAACTCGCATTACTTTTGGCTGAAGTAGCCAAATAAATCGCACACTGACTCAAGATAATCCGACTCTCAGGATAGCCAATTGCCGTGACAGCTTGAAAGGTATTGTTGGCCATAATCAAGGCTGTTGGGTTGGCATTACCAATGTCTTCACTGGCCAAAATAAGCATCCGGCGGGCAATAAATTTCACATCTTCCCCACCTTCCAACATGCGCGCCAACCAATACACCGCTCCATTGGGATCGCTACCGCGAATGGATTTGATAAATGCCGAAATGATATCGTAATGTTGTTCTCCCGTTTTGTCGTATAAAACGGTATTTTGTTGGACCAAATCCAAAACTTTGGTATTGGTAATCACCACTTCGTCACCCGCTGTGGCGTTGACCACAAGTTCGAAAATATTCAATAATTTACGGCCATCACCACCCGATAATCGCAACAAGGCTTCGTGTTCTTCAATGGTGATTTTTCGTTGGGACAGCTGCGGATCAATTTTCATTGCTCGATCCAGCAAGGCCAATAAATCTTCTTTGGTAAACGGATTGAGCACATAAACCTGACAACGTGACAACAACGCGGGGATGACTTCAAAACTCGGATTTTCAGTAGTGGCTCCGATTAAAGTTACCCACCCTTTTTCAACCGCACCCAACAGTGAATCTTGTTGGGATTTGCTAAAACGATGGATCTCATCAATAAATAGAATGGGGTTTTTAGCGGTAAAAATTCCTCCGCTCTGTTTGGCTTTGTCAATCACCTCCCGAACATCTTTGACCCCCGAATTGATCGCGCTTAATTCATAGAACGGGCGTTCGCTTTGACGCGCAATGATTTGCGCCAAGGTTGTTTTACCCGTTCCTGGCGAACCCCAAAAAATCATGGAAGGAATCACACCGCGGGCAATTTGCTGGGTTAGCGAACCGTGCGGTCCTACCAAGTGCAACTGACTGATGTAATCTTCTAATTGATGCGGGCGAACGCGTTCGGCTAAGGGTGCTTCCATGAGGATTGTTTTGAGGGATAAAGGTAAAAAAAAGGAGGGAAGGTGAAAAGATACAGTTTTCAAACTTTTAACAACTACTGCCATTTTAGCAGAAAATCAACTTTGGTTATATATTTGTGTAGCTTGAAGTATGAAAGACGCACAAATTTTTAAATATTCTCCATCGGTATGGTTGGTGCCTACCTTTTTGCTGCTTACCATTTGGAGTGCTTTTTTAATCAATCTTTATGGCCATTATCATGGGAATGATCATGGAATCGTGCCGCGAACGCTTTCGGGTTTGCAGGGGGTTGTGTTGAGTCCGTTTTTGCATGCCGACTGGCAGCATTTAACCAATAATAGTGTGCCTTTGTTTGTCTTGACGATGGCGTTGGTTTATTTCTATCGGGAGTTGTCGTTGAAAGTTTTGGTATATGGAGTGTTGCTTTCGGGATTGTTTACGTGGGCTGTGGGTCGGTCCAGTGTACACATTGGCGCAAGCGGATTGATTTATGTGTTGGTTTCGTTTATTTTCTTCAAAGGATTGCGCACGGGGTATTACCGCTTGATGGCGTTATCGTTTGCCGTGGTGATAGTCTATGGTGGCATGGTGTGGTATGTTTTTCCCGAGGTCGATCCTAAAATTTCATGGGAAGGGCATTTGGGTGGCTTTCTTTCAGGGATGGTATTTGCTTTTGTGTTTAAAACTCCTGATTATGTATCGGAATACCGATACGACTGGGAGCGTCCCGACTTTGATCCTGAGTTGGATCCCTTCATGCGGCGCTTTGACGAAAACGGTCAATTTGTGAATCCGCCGAAACCCGAGGAAATTATGGTGGACTATGAAGAAGAATTGGGTTCCCATTTTTTTCCCATCCAAATCAATTATATCTACAAAAACGCCGAAGAATAGTACTTCGGCGTTTTTGTTTGGAACGATAAGCGGTCTATTTTAGCCCCGATTGCAGCGGCATCCCCGTAACGAAGTGAAGGGATACAGCGGAAAGCGGGTGATTATTTCCCGAGAAAGCAAAAGGATGATGCTCCCAATTGTTAGGAACGTTGGCGTACTGCTTCGTATAAAAAGGCGCCACAAGCCACGGATACATTTAACGAGCCGATGGTTCCAAACAGCGGGAGTTTGGCTTTTTCATCTACAATTTTCAACACGGACGGATTGATACCGCGGTCTTCGCTTCCCATGATGATGGCCACGGGTTCGGTAAAGTCGACGGCATACAGCGTATCCTCCGTTTTTTCAGTTGCGGCTACAGTTTTAATGCCGCTACCTTGCAGGTAAAAGACAGCGTCTTTGATATGGTCAACTTTGCAAATAGGCACATTAAAAACGGCTCCGGCAGAGGTTTTTACGGTATCACCATTTACAGGTGCAGCGCCTGTTTTTGAAATAATTATACCATCGACTCCGGTGCATTCGGCGGTGCGGATGATGGCTCCAAAGTTGCGGGCATCGCTGAGTTGGTCCAAAATAAGCAGTAACGGTTTTTTCTCATTTTCCAACAAATTTTCGACCAATGTTTCCAGGGATTGGAATTTGATGGGTGCGATAGTGGCTACAACACCTTGGTGGTTGAGGTGCGTGAGGCGGTTCAGTTTTTCAACGGGAACATAGGTGAAGGGAAGGTTGTTGGCCTTCAATGTTTTCATGAGTTCGCGCATCAATTCGCCTTGCGCTTCTTTATGTACGAAGATTTTATCGATTTCTTTACCAGCATGTATTGCCTCAATGACGGCACGGATGCCGAAGATTTGGTTTTCTTTTTCCATGGGGCAAAGATAAAAAAAACCGCCACGGATGTGACGGTTTTATAAGGTTGTTTATTATGGTTTGGATTAATTCGCGTCCCAGAATAAACGGGTTGTTAATTTATCACCACCAATTGCTGTTGCAGCTGCATTGTAATTGGTAGGGTTTAAGGTTTGTTCGCGAATTGGGTATTGCATACGAACAGGTACTAAACCTTCAGCGGCTGCATCCGCTGTTGGAGGTGCTACAAGAGCAGGATAGTTAAGACGACGGTAAGAAGTCCACGCCTCAAATCCGCGGTTGTACAAACCTAACCAGGCTTGTTCCCCAATTTTTTGTTGCCAAGTTCCAGCTGCTGTACTGTAAGCAACAGCAGGTTGTGCTAAATAGGCAGCTGCATCAATGGCGCTTACGCCCCAGTCATCCATAGAAGCTAAGATGGCATTGTTGTAATGTGTTTCAGCAGAACCTGCAGCAGCCACACCGCGTTCTGCAGCTTCAGCCAATAAGAATTCCACTTCGGCAGCATCCAATAAAGTTCCACTGAAATCAGGTTCTTGGATTTTATCGCCTACTTGAGTACTTCCTGAGAAGCTGTTAGATTCCCCTACAATTCCACCATCTGGATTTCCATTGGTATAGATTAAGAAACGTGGGTCATTTAAGGGCAACATTTTATCTACAACCACATTGGTAACCACAAAGTCGTGACGTCCTGAGTTTACCAAATCATTAAAGATAGGGTTGGTGTTCGGCACAGCACTCATATAAGGTACTTTTGCGTTATCTGCATTCGAAGTTATCAATCCATCATTGATTGCAGAAGTAATGGCGTTAGTAGCAATTGTACTTTCTTGACCAGATGCTAATAGATTTACGCCTAATTTTAATTTGATTGAATTGGCGAAATACATCCAGCTATCCATGTTTCCATGGTACATCACATCAGCGCTATCAAAACCAGCATAGGTACTATCCATTAGATTGACATCATTAGAAATTCGAGTAATCAAATCTTTGTAGATGTCGATAGCTTTGTCGTATTTCGGAAGATAGTTGGCATTTCCTAACAAAGCTTGTGTGTAGGGGATATCACCAAAAGTGTCCACCAAAACTTGGTACGTGTAAACAATCAGTATATCAATTTGCGCTAACTTATTGTTCTTGATGGCTGTTTTTTCAGCAAAAGCAGGGTCATTTGCAGGGATTGTCTCTGCAGTCACATATTCTTTTGCTTTGTATAAATCGGCTAAAACACCTGCATACAATTCGTTCCAATGGTTATCTGAGATTTTTCGAGTAACAAAATCATAGTTGGATTCATCGGTATAGGTAGTTTCTGTCCATTGTTGGGAAAGCAAACGGAAAATATTTCGATTCACGTTTGAGTTAATCATTTGATCGCTCAATGTTCGTTCTGCACTTGTAAACAAAGTACTTGCTGGAACTACAGAAGGGTTCTTGTCATCATTGTTCAACGTTTCCATATTGTCGGAACAGGATGTCAGCATAAGGGAAAGCCCCAAAAATAAATAGATCTTTTTCATGGCTAGAATTTTAAAGTTAAGTTAACACCAATGTTACGAGTGGTGGGTAATGAACCAACAGAGTAACCGCGTGAAAGGTTACCTGAGGTTAAACCACTTTCTGGATCTGCGTAAGGAAGATTTTTGTGAATAATCCACAAGTTGGTTCCTACTAAACTCACCTTAGCATCTTTAATAAATGCATTTTTCAAGATTTTTTTATTGAAATTGTACGTTAACGAAACCTCACGTAATTTGATGAATGAAGCATCATAAACAAACGCTTTGTCTGGAGTACGACGGTAACCGTAATTGTTTCCATAATATTCTGGTGCTACAGTATACACGGTATTCGGACTACCGTTTGGTGCCACACCTGGTAGAATTACCCCAGTTTCACGAACACCATTATCAGCTGTTTCAGGATATAGACCTGTGGCTAAACCATAATACATATCTAATGAGAAGATATCGCCGCCTTTTTGCATATCGATTAAGAAACTCAAAGCCAAATTTTTATAGGAAATATTATTTCGAATACCTCCAATCCAATCAGGGTTGATATTACCAATAATATTGTCTGAAGTTGTAGTTTCCAAATAACGACCTGTACTTTGATCAATGATGGGTTGTCCGTTAGGATGATAAATAAAATCAGTTCCTTTAATAGCTCCATACGGTTCGCCTGGAGCAGCGTTGATGGTAATCCCTCCTTGGAAACTACCTAGTTGTAAGTTTTCTAATCCAGCAGGTAATGAAATTACTTTGTTTCGGTTTCTTGACCAGTTAACGGTAACATTCCATTGGAAGTCATCCGTTTTAATTGGCGTACCTGTTAATTGTAATTCCAAACCTCTATTTTGGATTTCTCCACCATTCACAACGGCATTGGTTACACCAGATGCTGATGAAACTGCACCAGATACGATTTGGTCAACCGAGCGGTTGTTGTAGAAACTCACATCAAAACCTAAACGTTTTTTCAAGAAACTCGCTTCTAAACCAAGCTCAAATGATTTTGTTCTTTCAGGTTTTAATTGTGGGTTTTTGTTGGTGTTTGGTAAAGTATATACAGGATTCCCATGGAAATTCAAATCGCGTTGGAACGTGTTCACCAAACTTAATGGCGGAGCGTCATTTCCTACTTCCGCATAGTTGGCTCTAAATTTGGCAAAATTCAAAGCATCAACTTTTAATAAGTTAGATAAAATAACCGAACCAGATAAGGCGGGATAATAATATACATTTTGTCCTACAGGAAGTGTTGAAGAGGCATCTCTACGTAATGAAGCTTCCATAAAATAGGTGTCTTTATATCCTAAACTTCCTTGCGCATAAATACCGTTAACACCCCAGTGGTATTTGGTTTCCACAGGGAAAGGTAATTCATACATTGAATTGGATAAAGCATACAATTCAGGAACAACTAAGCCTCCGATTGTAGAAGCCAAAACACCATCTAGATTTTGACGACGTACGTTGGTTCCTAGTACTCCGGTAAGACTAATGTTTTGTCCAAATTTTTTATTGAAATTCAACATGAAATCGTAATTGATTTCAGTGAATCCTTTGGTGTAACGTTGGTAACCTGATCCTTCATCTACTGGAGAAAGTCCGAAACCAGTTGGAATAGAACCAATAGCGCGGCGTTCTTCTTGTAATTGATTGTAAGTATCCAAAGAAATACGTCCAGTAGCATTCAACCATTTCGCAATTTCATACGTACCAGAAATGTAACCGATTAAACGATTTCTGCGGTCACTAGAGTAGTTTTTGTAGCGCGTAAAATAGGGATTATCCCAGAAAATAGGCACTAATCCATCAGGGCTTGATACATCAGCAAAGTTCCAAGTGATGTTTTGTCCTCCTGAATTATTGTAGACTTGTTCCAAGTCTTTGATGTCCACATTAGTTTCCCACCATTGACGGAAATTGGACATAATGTTGTCGTTATAACCGGTTGAGTTACGTCCTGTTGTTTTTTGTAATGTAACAGAAGCATAAGAGTTTACGGTAAATTTATCGGTAACTTTATGGCTAAAACGGCTACTGATTTGATTTTTCTTCAAATTACTATTGGGCATAATCCCTTTTTCATCGTAATTCGTCAACGTCATTAAAAGCGAACTTTTATCATTAGCTGTTTCTAATGTTACGCTATTGTTTGAAATGATGGATTTGTTGAAAAATGAAATAGGTCCGTTAGCAGCGGCTCTCCAAGGAGTAGGTTGGCCATAATTGCTTGAATAGGGTGTGAAAGAAGTCCATTGGTAAACCGACTGTCCTTGAAAGGGAGCTCCGTATGAGGCATCTTCATAAGTAGGTGCCACTAAATCATCGATACCGTCGCCGTTTACGTCAAAATAATCGAAATAGCCTGAAGGGTCTCCATAATACATTCCGTAACCCGCTCCGTATTTGTCTTGGTATTTTGGAAAAGTAGAACGGTCAATTGTGCCTACAGTATAGCTTGAATTGAAAGTAACGCCAATTCCTTTGTCTTTACTACGGCCTTTTTTTGTGGTAATTAAAACAACACCATTGGCTGCGCGCGATCCATATAATGCAGTTGCAGCAGCACCTTTTAATACGTTAATGCTTTCAATGTCTTCCTGATTAATGTCCGAAGCGGTGTTACCATAGTCGTACCCTGAACTTCCTTGTTGTTGACTGGTAAAGTTCGTGTTGGAATTGTCAATTGGCACACCATCAATAACCCAAAGTGCTTGGTTGTTTCCTGTTAAAGATTTGCTTCCGCGAATTACAACGTTGGTAGAACCACCCATGTTATTGTTGCGTCGGATTTCTACCCCTGCAATTTTACCTGAAAGTAAATTGGAAACATTGGCATCAGTTGCCCCGCCGTTTAAGTCGCCACCAGCAATTTGTTGTGATGCATAACCCAACGATTTTTTGTCGCGCTTGATCCCTTGTGCGGTAACTACAACTTCATCAAGGCCAACGGCATCTGATTTGAGTTTGATTTTTAAATTGGTTTCACTGGCAGCTACTTCTTTGGTTATGTAGCCGATGAAACTCACAACTAATGTTTGATTTGCCTCTGCTTTGATGGAAAATTTTCCATCCACGTCTGTTTGAACGCCCGCTTTGGTTTCTTTAATCAAAACATTGGCTCCTGGGATTGGGAGCCCACTGTCATCGGTAATTGTACCGCTGACCGTCCTTTGTGCAAATGCACTTTGCAGCATAAATACTGCAAATAGGACCAGAAAATGGTGTAGTTTTCTTTTCATTATTTTGTTTGGTATAGTTAATAATAAGTTAAAATTCTTAAAAAAAAACCAATACCACAAACATTTGGGTGATTATTCGATAAAATTCATGTGTATTTAAGAGTTTTGATTGAACTTTACTATTTTGTGTTGACTGTAAATCAAATTGTTAGTGTCGTAATTAATAGGAATTCTATTAAAAAGAAGTTTTCAAGCTAATTTGTACAATAGAGTTTGATAGTTTAACAGCTTGATTGTTGGTAGAACCATTGGCATACACAAAATTGAGTAATCCGTTTTTGTTCAATAATCCAAATCCGAATCCGAGTCCGAGCAAGTTACCCGAAGTTTGCGTGGTTTTGTCTTGAAAATAGCCATAATCGATAACGCTATGTAGGTATAAATTATCGGATAGAGTGTAGCGGTATTCACTGCATAAGACAGAAAGGAAATTGGCTTGTAATGTGTTTTCATTGAATCCGCGCACTGAGTTTATTCCGCCAAAACGAAACAATTCATTGGTTAAGTAGTGTTCGCTCTGGAGAAGGAACGATTGGTTTTTTAATTGGATACTATTGCGCCGATTGAAGTAAAATTGATGTTGAATGGCGAGTTGTGCCAAGAATTGCGAATTGGTTAAAGTGCTCGTTTTTCTTTTCCCTGTTCCTATTTTGAAATTAAAAAGTGTCCGTTCTGGAAAAAGAGAAGCATCTTCTTGGTCATTTTTCACATTCCAATTCCATTGGGCAGTGAGAAAATTGTTTTTAAAATCTTTTAAGTTAGCGGTATTTGCATTTTTGATGTCACTGGATTCGGCCGATTGATACCCGAGGTAAATTCGGGAATTAAAAGAAAGGCAATACCCTAGGTCAAAATTGGTTTGGGTGTTTTGAAAGGTGCTATCTTGTTTAAAAATATTCAATTGTGCCTTTAGGGCTAAGGGCGATTTAAAAATATAGGGTTGTTCCCAAAGTAAATTGAAGGTGCGTTGGGATTGACCGTTGCTTTTCCAATACACATTAATTTTTTCTCCGTTGTTTAACGCATTGAGTAAGCTGCCATCAACATAACCGTTAAAAATGAGTTTTCCATTTTCGTTGTTGGTAAATCCGATGTAGCCGTCAAAGGTATTTGCTTTTATTTTTTCTATGTAGGTAAAAATTTGGGTGGCTTCTTTAGTAAATAGAATTTCGGGATATTTTACAGACCGAACGAATCGAAACTGATTGATTGTCTTGTGCAGTTTTTCAATTGTTTCTTGGTTTAGGGTTTTGTTGCGAAAAAGTCGTTCCAATTCTTTTTTATGGCTATCCGGAAATTTGTCATAACCATTGATGACAATTGCATTGACATTTCTTTTGGCACCGGGCTCATAGGTAAGAGTAGTGTAAAGGGTGTCTTGTTGAACTTGAAGTTGTGTCAGTTGAATTTTCGCAAAAGCATAGCCTGATTTTTCAAAGTTTTGTATGAGTTGATTTAGGTATTGCTCACTTTTGGAGAAGGGAATTATATTTTCTTTAGGTATAAAAGCAAAAGTAGTGGTAGCGGATGATTTGTACTCCTTAATATATAGTTGCCGAATGGCATTGCCGAAGTGGATATGATAGGTGTAGTTATTTGGGCTGTTTTTTTGAATGGATTGATAAAAGGCCGAGGCAAATCCGGCTTGGTGTAAAGTGGTTAAAAATTGTTGGGTGTACTTTGCTAACTCTTTTTCCGATTCAAAAGTCTTTTTATACGGAAAGTTAAGTAGGAGTTGGCGGTCGTTGGGTTCACTCCCTTCCATGTTTAATAGCCATTCTTGTCCGTTTGAAAGGAAAGAAGCAAGTGTAAATAGTAGCGCAAAGAGCTTATTCATAACATGGATTTGATGTAAAAGTAGCGGAAAAAAATAAATTTTGAGATTTTTCTCTGGTGTACAACGTTGAAAAAAAAAGAAAATTACAGGGGTTGATAGTCGGTTAACAGTCAGTAAATTAATGGTTGTAAAAAATAATTTATCAACATTTTTTTTATTGAAATTAATTAGTACATTTGCAACCCCGTAAAATGCGGGTAAAAGTAAACATAAGTAAATTTATTATTTAAATTATGCCAACAATTCAACAATTAGTAAGAACTGGAAGAGCCAAAATCACTAAGAAGAGTAAATCGGCTGCTTTGGATTCTTGTCCTCAAAGAAGAGGGGTTTGTACGCGTGTTTACACCACTACACCAAAAAAACCAAACTCTGCAATGCGTAAAGTTGCGCGTGTACGTTTGACTAATGGTAATGAGGTGAATGCATACATCCCTGGAGAAGGACACAACCTACAAGAGCACTCGATAGTATTAGTGAGAGGTGGAAGGGTAAAAGATTTACCGGGAGTTAGATACCACATTGTACGTGGTGCATTAGACACGGCTGGTGTTAACGGTCGTCTACAAAGAAGATCTAAGTACGGTGCTAAACGCCCAAAAGACAAAAAGTAATTAAGAACTTTTAATCAGAAGAAATGAGAAAAAGACAGGCCAAAAAAAGACCTCTTTTACCAGATCCAAAATTCAATGATCAATTGGTAACACGTTTTGTGAACAACTTAATGTGGGATGGTAAAAAATCAATTGCTTTCAACGTTTTTTACGCTGCTTTAGACATCGTAGAAACTAAGAAACAAGATGCAGAGAAATCTGCTTTAGAAATTTGGAAAGATGCATTAACGAATGTTATGCCACACGTTGAGGTTCGTTCTCGTCGTGTAGGTGGTGCTACCTTCCAAATCCCAATGCAAATTCGTCCAGACCGTAAAATCTCTATGGCGATGAAATGGTTAATTCTTTATGCCCGTAAAAGAAATGAGAAATCCATGGCTGCACGTTTAGCGTCTGAAATTTTAGCTGCGGCTAAAGAAGAAGGTGCTGCAGTGAAAAAGAGAATGGATACTCACAAAATGGCTGAAGCAAATAAAGCATTCTCTCACTTTAGATTTTAATATTTAAGCGATGGCAAGAGATTTAAAATACACCAGAAACATCGGTATTGCAGCGCACATTGACGCTGGAAAGACGACAACCACAGAACGTATTTTGTTCTACACCGGTAAATCACACAAAATTGGTGAGGTACACGACGGTGCAGCAACTATGGACTGGATGGCACAAGAGCAAGAGCGTGGTATTACCATTACTTCTGCAGCAACTACTTGTACTTGGAATTTCCCAACAGAACAAGGAAAGAACTTAGCAGATACGAAAGGGTATCACTTTAATATTATCGATACTCCCGGACACGTTGACTTTACCGTAGAGGTAAACCGTTCATTACGTGTATTGGACGGATTGGTTTTCTTATTTTCAGCGGTAGACGGAGTTGAGCCTCAGTCAGAAACCAACTGGAGATTAGCAGACCAGTACCGTGTTCCACGTATGGGATTCGTGAACAAAATGGACCGTCAAGGATCTAACTTCTTGGCTGTTTGTCAGCAAGTTCGCGACATGTTGAAATCAAACGCAGTAGCGATTACTTTGCCAATCGGTGAAGAAGCAGATTTCAAAGGAGTAGTTGACTTAGTGAAAAATCAAGCTATTGTATGGCATGAGGATACACAAGGAGCTACTTTTGATATCATTGATATTCCTGCTGATATGGTTGATGAAGTACGTCAGTACCGTTCAACTTTGATCGAGGCAGTGGCTGAGTACGATGAAAATCTACTTGATAAATACATGGAAGATGAAACTTCTATTACTGAAGAAGAAATTAACAATGCATTACGTGCAGCTACCATCGATATGGCGATTATCCCAATGATGTGTGGTTCTTCTTTCAAAAATAAAGGAGTTCAATTCATGTTGGATGCAGTATGTAAATACTTACCTTCTCCAGTAGATAAAGACGGTATTCAAGGTATCCACCCTGATGATGCTGATCTTCCAGAAGAAGAGCAAACAAAAATTTTACGTCGTCCTGATGTAACGGAGCCATTCGCGGCTTTGGCTTTCAAAATTGCAACCGATCCTTATGTAGGTCGTTTGGCATTCTTTAGAGCGTATTCAGGTCGTTTGGATGCAGGTTCATATATTTTGAACACGCGTTCAGGTAATAAAGAGCGTATTTCTCGTATCTACCAAATGCACGCAAACAAACAAAACCCAATCGAATATATCGAGGCAGGTGATATTGGAGCGGCAGTAGGTTTCAAGGATATCAAAACAGGTGACACTATGTGTGATGAAAAACACCCAATCATCCTTGAATCGATGAAATTCCCTGATCCAGTAATTGGTATCGCTATTGAGCCTAAAACAAAAGCGGACGTAGATAAAATGGGTATGGCTTTAGCTAAATTGGCTGAAGAAGATCCAACGTTTACTGTACGTACAGACGAGGCTTCAGGACAAACGATTATCTCGGGTATGGGTGAGTTGCACTTGGATATCTTAGTAGACCGTATGAAACGTGAGTTCAAGGTTGAAGTAAACCAAGGTGAGCCTCAGGTAGAGTACAAAGAAGCTTTCACTAAAACGGCTCAACACCGTGAAGTGTACAAGAAACAATCAGGGGGTCGTGGTAAATTCGGGGATATCGTTTTCCGTTTGGAGCCAGCCGAAGAAGGTTTTGTGGGTCTTCAGTTTGTGAACGAAGTAAAAGGGGGTAACGTACCAAAAGAGTATGTTCCTGCTGTTGAAAAAGGATTCAAAGAAGCAATGAAACAAGGGCCTTTAGCAGGTTATACTGTGGATAGCTTAAAAGTAACGTTATTGGATGGTTCATACCACCCTGTTGACTCGGATGCACTTTCATTCGAAATGGCAGCTAAGTTAGGTTACAAAGAAGTTGCGAAAGCAGCAGGTGCTGTAATCCTTGAGCCGATCATGAAAATTGAAGTGATTACTCCAGAAGAAAACATGGGGGATATCGTAGGTGACCTTAACCGTAGAAGAGGACAAGTGAACGACATGGGTGACCGTGCGGGATCTAAAGTTATCAAAGCACACGTGCCATTATCAGAAATGTTTGGTTACGTAACCACTTTGAGAACATTGTCTTCAGGTAGAGCAACTTCCACTATGGAATTCTCTCACTACGAGCAAACTCCTTCTAACATCTCTGAAGAGGTAATCAAAAAAGCAAAAGGTAACGCTTAATCTTAGAAAAAATGAGTCAAAAAATCAGAATAAAATTGAAATCTTACGATCACATGTTGGTAGACAAGTCTGCTGAGAAGATCGTAAAAACAGTGAAAAGCACAGGTGCTGTAGTAACGGGTCCAATTCCACTTCCTACACACAAGAAAATCTTCACCGTATTGCGTTCTCCTCACGTAAACAAAAAATCACGTGAGCAGTTCGAGGTTAGTTCTTACAAACGTTTATTAGACATCTATAGTTCTTCTTCAAAAACGATTGATGCTTTAATGAAGTTAGAATTGCCTAGTGGTGTTGAAGTTGAAATCAAAGTGTGATAGATCACTTCTTAAAGATAGAATGACCGGCTATTTAGTCGGTCATTTTTTTTGTATTTATCAGACAGTCTTAGCGCTTTTTTTTGAGATAAAAAAACTGATGAAAGGGTTGAGTTGCATTTTGTTGATAACTATTTTTTTAAAAAACAAGGCTATCTAATTGTTTAAATTACAGATTGTTTTTTCTCTAAAGTCTTGCTATCACTAGGTTTTAGGGATTGATTGAGTTTTTAACTAATAATCAATTCTGAGCTATAAAAAATTGTGGATTACTTGCTGAAAAATAATTACTTAGATTATTTTGATTGATGAATTCTAATCTCTATATTTGCACGCTCAAAAAAATGGCTAGTTGCCATTGCTAATAAATGTTTAATTAATTAATAAATTTTATGTCTGGGTTAATTGGAAGAAAAATCGGCATGACCAGCATCTTCGACGAGAACGGGAAAAACATTCCTTGTACTGTAATCGAAGCTGGACCATGTGTCGTTACCCAAGTCAGAACCAAAGAGGTTGACGGGTATGAAGCGTTGCAACTTGGTTTCGATGACAAAACAGAAAAACACGCAACTAAAGCGGCTGTAGGTCACTTTAAAAAAGCGGGAACTTCTGCTAAGAAAAAAGTCGTTGAATTCCAAGGTTTCGAAACAGAGTACAAACTTGGTGACAACATCACTGTTGATGTATTCAGCGAAGGAGAGTTTGTGGATGTACAGGGAGTGTCTAAAGGAAAAGGATTCCAAGGGGTTGTAAAACGTCATGGATTCGGTGGGGTAGGTCAGTCTACACACGGACAGCACAACCGTTTAAGAGCGCCAGGTTCTGTAGGTGCATCTTCGTATCCATCACGTGTTTTCAAAGGAATGCGTATGGCTGGAAGAATGGGTGGTCAAAATGTTAAAGTACAAAATCTTAGAGTTTTGAAAGTCGTAGCTGACAAAAACCTATTGGTGGTTAAAGGTGCGATTCCTGGACACAAAAACTCGTATGTAATCATTCAGAAGTAATGGAAGTAAAAGTTTTAGATATTAACGGAAAAGATACAGGCAGAAAAGTACAACTTTCTGACGCTGTATTTGGTGTTGAGCCAAACAATCATGCGGTATATCTTGATGTTAAGCAATACCTTGCTAACCAAAGACAGGGAACTCACAAAGCGAAAGAGCGTAATGAGGTTGCTGGAAGTACACGCAAAATTAAAAAACAAAAAGGTACCGGTACGGCTCGTGCAGGTAGTGCTAAATCTCCAGTTTTTGTTGGAGGGGGAACTATCTTCGGACCAAGACCAAGAAGTTATTCGTTCAAATTGAACAAAGGTTTAAAAAGATTAGCTCGTAAATCAGCATTGTCTTTGAAAGCAAAAGAGTCGAATTTGATCGTTGTTGAGGATTTCAACTTTGATGCACCAAGCACTAAAAATTTCCTTAGTGTATTGAATGCTTTAGGGTTAGAGGGTAAAAAATCCTTGTTCGTGTTGGGTGATTCAAATAAAAATGTATATTTGTCGTCACGCAATTTAAAAGCCTCTAAGGTTGTAACTTCTTCAGAATTAAGTACTTACAGCATTTTAAATGCTAATAGTTTAGTGCTTACTGAGGGTTCAGTAGAGGGAATTGTAGAAAATTTAAGTAAATAACAGAGCCATGAGTATCATAATTAAACCTATTATTACCGAAAAAGTGACCAAAGATGGTGAGCTTTTCAATCGTTTTGGTTTCGTTGTAGATAAGAAAGCCAACAAAGTTGAGATTAAGAAAGCTGTTGAGGCTGCTTATGGCGTTACCGTTGTTGAAGTAAATACGATGAATGTACGTCCTGATCGTTCTACTAAATACACAAAAAGTGGATTGATCCAAGGAAAAACTGCTTCTTATAAGAAAGCAATCGTTCAAGTACAGGAAGGTGAAACAATTGATTTTTATTCTAATATCTAATTAAACAATGTCAGTTAGAAAATTAAAACCTATTACCCCTGGCCAGCGTTTTAGAGTCGTGAATGGTTTTGACGCCATCACAACTGATAAGCCGGAGCGTTCGTTGATCGCACCGAAAAAAAGCTCAGGAGGTAGAAATAGTCAAGGAAAAATGACCATGCGTTATACAGGCGGTGGTCACAAGCAAAGATATCGTATTATCGATTTCAAAAGAACTAAGTTTGGTATCCCTGCAACCGTTAAGTCGATTGAGTACGATCCAAACAGAACAGCCTTTATCGCATTATTAGCTTATGCAGATGGAGAGAAAACCTACATCATTGCTCAAAATGGTCTTCAAGTAGGTCAGACAGTAACTTCAGGAGAAAATGCTGCTCCTGAGATCGGAAACACTTTACCGTTAAGTAAAATTCCACTTGGTACTGTAATTTCATGTATTGAATTACGTCCAGGTCAAGGAGCTATCATTGCTCGTTCTGCAGGTACTTTCGCTCAATTAATGGCGAGAGACGGTAAATATGCTACTATTAAAATGCCTTCTGGTGAAACACGTTTAATCTTGTTGACTTGTATGGCTACAATTGGAGCAGTTTCTAACTCTGACCACCAGTTGATTGTATCTGGTAAAGCAGGTAGAAGCAGATGGTTAGGTAGAAGACCAAGAACAAGACCAGTAGCGATGAACCCAGTTGATCACCCAATGGGAGGTGGTGAAGGACGTTCTTCAGGAGGTCACCCACGTTCTAGAAAAGGTCTACCAGCTAAAGGATATAGAACACGTTCTTTAGTTAATCCAAGTAACAAGTATATTGTTGAACGCAGAAAGAAATAATTAGATAGACATGGCACGTTCATTAAAGAAAGGACCTTACGTTCACTATAAATTAGAAAAGAAAGTTTTAGAAAACGCTGAGAACGGGAATAAAAATGTGGTGAAGACTTGGTCAAGAGCCTCAATGATTACCCCAGACTTCGTTGGACAAACAATCGCAGTTCACAATGGTCGCCAGTTCGTTCCAGTATATGTAACTGAGAACATGGTAGGTCATAAGTTAGGAGAATTTTCACCAACAAGATCTTTTAGAGGTCATGCTGGAGCTAAAAATAAAGGTAAAAAATAAGAAGAAATGGGAGTTCGTAAAAGAAATACAGCAGACGCAAGAAAAGAGGCGAATAAGTCTTTGGCTTTTGCTAAGTTAAATAACTGCCCTACTTCACCTAGAAAAATGCGCTTAGTAGCAGACTTGGTAAGAGGTCAGAAAGTGGAAAGAGCACTTAGTATCCTAAGATTCAGCTCAAAAGAAGCTTCAAGAAAATTGGAAAAATTGTTATTATCTGCAATCAACAACTGGGAGCAGAAAAACAGTGAAGGCAATGTAGCTGAAGCAGGCTTATTTGTAAAAGAGATCAAAGTTGACGGTGGTGTAATGTTAAAAAGATTACGTCCAGCTCCACAAGGTCGCGCACACAGAATCAGAAAACGTTCAAATCACGTAACAATCGTGTTAGGACAAGTAGATAACACACAAAGTAATTAATAAACAGTATGGGACAAAAGACAAATCCAATTGGAAATCGCCTTGGTATCATCAGAGGATGGGATTCAAACTGGTATGGTGGAAATGATTACGGCGATAAAATCGCTGAAGATTATAAAATCAGAAAGTATATCCATGCTCGTTTATCAAAAGCTAGTGTATCAAAAGTAATCATCGAGAGAACTTTGAAGCTTGTAACCGTTACTATCACTACGGCTCGTCCAGGTATCATCATTGGTAAAGGCGGTCAAGAGGTAGACAAGTTAAAAGAAGAACTTAAGAAAATTACGGACAAAGAGGTTCAAATTAACATCTTTGAAATCAAAAGACCAGAATTAGATGCCTTTTTAGTGGCTTCTAGTATTGCTCGTCAAATCGAGAGCCGTATTTCATACCGTAGAGCGATCAAGATGGCTATTGCCGCTGCAATGCGTATGAACGCGGAAGGAATCAAAGTTATGATTTCAGGTCGTTTGAATGGTGCTGAAATGGCACGTTCTGAGAATTTCAAAGAAGGACGTATTCCTCTATCCACTTTCAGAGCCGATATTGATTATGCTTTGGCAGAATCACATACTACTTACGGTAGAATGGGTATCAAAGTATGGATCATGAAAGGTGAAGTTTACGGAAAACGCGATTTATCTCCATTAGTAGGCATGGACAAAAAACAAGCTGCCGGAGGAAAAGGTGATGCGCCAAGAAATGGTAAATCAGGTAAATCGGGAGGTGCCCGTAAAAGAAAGTAATTTTTTAAACTAAAGAAAAATGTTACAGCCTAAAAGAACAAAATACCGCAAGGTACAGAAAGGTAAAATGAAAGGGGTGTCTCAAAGAGGTCACGTACTTTCTAACGGAATGTTTGGTATCAAATCTATGGATTCAGCATTTTTAACATCCCGTCAAATCGAGGCTGCTCGTATCGCTGCTACCCGTTACATGAAGCGTGAAGGACAGTTATGGATTAAGATCTTCCCGGATAAACCAATTACCAAAAAACCACTTGAAGTACGTATGGGTAAAGGTAAAGGTGCCGTTGAATACTGGGCTGCCGTTGTAAAACCAGGCAGAATCATGTTTGAAGTAGGAGGGGTGCCTCTGTCAGTAGCCAAAGAAGCTTTACGTTTAGCTGCTCAGAAACTTCCTGTGAAAACTAAGTTTGTTGTTGCAAGAGATTTCGAAGCATAATCAAGTAATTTTATTATGAAACAATCAGAAATTATCAATCTGTCTACAGCTGAGTTGCAAGCAAAACTTGGTGAATTGAAAAAGTCTTATGCTGATTTAAGAATAGCACACGCTATTTCTCCAATCCAAAACCCGCTCCAAATCCGTTCGATGAGAAGAGCAGTGGCACGATTGGCAACTGAATTAAGCAAAAGAGAGTTACAATAATTGTAATATCCGCTGAACGATGGAAAAAAGAAATTTAAGAAAAGAAAGAGTTGGTGTGGTTACTAGTAACAAAATGGCGAAATCCATTGTTGTTGCTGAAACTAAAAAAGTAAAACACCCTTTATATGGTAAGTTCGTGTTAAAAACAAAGAAATATGTTGCACACGACGAGAAAAATGACTGTAACATTGGTGATACAGTAAGAATTATGGAGACTCGTCCATTAAGTAAAACCAAATGTTGGAGATTAGTTGAAATCATTGAAAGAGCGAAGTAATCATGGTACAACAGGAAAGTAGATTAAAAGTTGCGGATAACACAGGTGCTAAAGAAGTACTAACTATCCGCGTGTTAGGAGGAACGAAACGTCGTTATGCCTCTGTTGGAGATAAAATTGTAGTTTCTATTAAAGACGCCACACCAAACGGAAACGTGAAAAAAGGTGCGGTTTCTACTGCAGTTGTTGTACGTACCAAAAAAGAAGTACGCAGAGCCGATGGTTCTTACATCAGATTTGACGATAACGCATGTGTATTGTTAAATGCTGCTGGTGAGATGAGAGGTACGCGTGTTTTTGGTCCGGTTGCCAGAGAGCTTCGTGAGAAGCAATTCATGAAAATTGTATCATTGGCACCTGAAGTGCTTTAATTCGATTGATGATGACAAAGATTAAAATTAAATCAGGAGACGTAGTAAAAGTTATCGCAGGTGACCATAAAGGTGCTGAAGGTAAAGTGGTACGTGTTATCCGTGAAGATAATAAAGCAATTGTTGAAGGTGTGAACATGGTTTCCAAACACACTAAACCAAGTGCTAAAAATCCTCAAGGCGGAATTGTTAAGAAAGAAGCTCCTATTCACATTTCTAACTTAGCTTTAGTTGATCCAAAATCAAAAGAAGCTACTAAAGTTGGATTCAAAGCTGAAGGAGATAAGAAAGTAAGATTTTCAAAAAAATCTAATCAAGTATTATAGTTATGGCATATATTCCAAGACTAAAGCAAGAATATAAGAGTCGCGTAGTCGCTGCTCTTAAAGAAGAATTCGGATACAAAAATGTAATGCAAGTTCCTAAACTTGAAAAAATTGTTGTAAGCCGTGGAGTAGGTGCAGCTGTATCTGATAAAAAATTAGTAGATCACGCTGTTGAAGAGTTAACTAAAATCACAGGTCAAAAGGCATTAGCAACTTTGTCTAAAAAAGACGTTGCTTCTTTTAAATTAAGAAAAGGAATGCCAATTGGTGCTAAAGTAACTTTACGTGGTGAAAAAATGTATGAGTTTTTAGATCGTTTGATCACTTCTGCATTACCACGTGTACGTGACTTTGGTGGAATCAAAGCTAACGGATTCGACGGTAGAGGTAATTACAATTTAGGTGTTACTGAACAAATCATTTTCCCAGAAATTGATATTGATAAAGTAAATAAAATTGCCGGAATGGATATTACTTTTGTAACATCTGCTGCTACAGATAAAGAAGCAAAATCATTATTAGCTGAATTAGGTTTACCTTTTAAAAAGAATTAAGATATGGCTAAAGAATCAATGAAAGCCCGCGAGGTTAAAAGACAAAAAACCGTTGCGAAATATGCTGAGAAAAGAAAAGCTCTTTTGGAAGCTGGCGATTATGAAGGATTGCAAAAGTTACCTAAAAATGCATCTCCTGTTCGTTTACACAACCGTTGTAAATTAACTGGACGTCCAAGAGGGTACATGCGTCAATTCGGTATTTCACGTGTAACATTCCGTGAAATGGCCAACCAAGGATTAATTCCAGGGGTGAAAAAAGCTAGTTGGTAAAAAATAGTTTAATTGGTTAAAGGTTCGCAGAACTGAGGGTTCTGCGAAAACCATAACCGCAAATAAATCAATATGTATACAGATCCAATTGCCGATTTTCTTACGAGAATTAGAAATGCAGCAAAGGCCAACCACAAAGTGGTTGAAATTCCTGCTTCTAATATGAAGAAAGAAATCACAAAAATTTTATTTGATCAAGGATATATCCTTAGTTACAAATTTGAGGACAATACCGTTCAGGGTACCATCAAGATCGCTCTTAAGTATGACAAAGACACTAAAGAGTCCGTAATTAGAGATATCCAAAGAATTAGTAAACCAGGTTTACGTAAATATGCCGGTGCTGCTAAATTACCTCGAATCTTAAACGGTTTAGGTATTGCTATTGTTTCTACATCAAAAGGTTTGATGACCGGAAAACAAGCAAGACAGCTTAATGTTGGTGGTGAAGTTATTTGTTACGTATACTAATAAAAAGGGGAAACGATGTCAAGAATAGGTAAAAGCCCAATTACAATCCCAGCGGGTGTAGAGGTAACTCTAGGCGAAGGTGTGATTACAGTAAAAGGAAAATTAGGTCAACTTACACAGGAGTTTTCGGACGTAACTGTAAAAGTTGAAGGTGATCAAATCACAGTTGAAAGATCATCTGACTACAAAGATCAAAGATCAAAACACGGTTTATACCGCGCGTTAATCAGTAACATGGTTACAGGTGTGTCAACCGGTTTTACCAATGAATTGGAACTAGTAGGGGTTGGATACAGAGCTTCTAACGCAGGTCAAAAATTAGACTTAGCTTTAGGTTACTCTCATAATATTGTTTTAGAAATTGCTCCTGAAGTAGTTGTTGAAACAATCTCTGAAAAAGGTAAAAACCCTATCGTAAAACTTACTTCTTTTGATAAACAACTTTTAGGTCAGGTAACTGCGAAAATCCGAGGATTCCGTAAGCCTGAACCATACAAAGGAAAAGGTATCAAGTTTGTAGGTGAAGTATTAAGAAGAAAAGCAGGTAAATCAGCTTAAAAATAAAGGTTATGTCATTATCAAAATCTGAAAGAAGACAAAGAATTCAGTTCAGAATCAGAAAGATTGTGAAAGGTACTGCTACCCAACCAAGACTTTCTGTATTCAGAAGTAATAAAGAAATCTATGCACAGCTCATAGACGATGTAAATGGTGTTACTTTATTAGCTGCTTCATCTAGAGATAAGGGAGTAGATTTTAAAGGTACTAACGTTGAAATCGCAGAACAAGTTGGAAAACTTGTAGGTGAAAAAGCGTTGAAAGCCGGAATCGATACGATAACTTTCGATCGTGGAGGTTATTTATACCATGGACGTGTTAAATCATTGGCAGAAGGCGCTAGAGCTGCTGGACTAAAATTCTAATTTATGTACAAGTACAAAAATATCGAACTAGTAAAACCCAGCGGACTAGAGTTGAAAGACCGTTTGGTAAGTGTTAATCGTGTAACTAAAGTTACTAAAGGAGGTAGAGCGTTTGGTTTCTCTGCTATCGTAGTAGTTGGTGACGAAAACGGCGTGGTAGGACACGGATTAGGAAAATCTAAAGATGTTTCTGAAGCGATTGCGAAAGCAGTTGAAGATGCAAAGAAAAACTTAGTTAGAATTCCTTTGAGTGGTCAATCTGTACCACACGAACAAAAAGGTAAATTTGGTGGAGCTCGCGTTTATTTAATGCCTGCTTCTCATGGTACCGGAGTAATTGCCGGTGGTGCCGTTCGTGCCGTATTAGAATCAGTAGGAATTCACGATGTATTGTCTAAGTCCCAAGGATCATCCAACCCTCATAACGTAGTAAAAGCAACTTTTGATGCTTTATTACAAATGAGAAGCGCGGCTACTGTAGCTAAGCAAAGAGGAGTATCTTTGGATAAAGTTTTTAAAGGATAATCCGCTATGGCAAAGTTATTAGTAAAACAAGTAAGAAGTCAGATCAACTGTCCTCAATCTCAAAAAAGAGGTTTAGTTGCTTTAGGTCTTCGTAGAATAGGACAAGTTGTGGAGCATGAGTCTAACCCAGCTATCCTTGGAATGATAAATAAAGTTAAACACTTAGTTTCCGTTGAGGAAGTTAAATAACACGATACGTTATGAATTTAAGTAACTTACAACCTGCTGCAGGTTCTACGCATAACCAAAACAAAAGAGTTGGTCGTGGTGAAGGTTCCGGAAAAGGAGGTACTTCTACAAGAGGTCACAAAGGAGCTAAGTCACGTTCAGGTTACTCTAAGAAAATTGGTTTTGAAGGAGGTCAGATGCCGCTTCAAAGACGTGTTCCTAAGTTTGGTTTCAAAAACATCAATAGAGTAGAATATCAAGGTGTAAATCTTGATACACTTCAAGCTTTAGTAGACAACGGACTTGTAACTGACACTGTAGATTTCACAGTTTTGGTAGAAAACCGTTTAGCTACTAAAAACGAACTTGTAAAAGTTTTAGGTAGAGGTGAATTGAAAGCAAAATTAAAAGTAACTGCACACAAATTTACTGCAACTGCAAAAGCGGCTATTGAAGCTGCTGGTGGAGAAGCGGTAACTTTATAATATTCTGACTTTATGAAGAATTTTATTGAATCAATTAAGAGTGTTTGGAGAATCGAAGAGTTGAAAAACCGAATCGTTTTCACTTTAGGTTTACTATTGGTGTATCGTTTTGGCGCTCACGTAACTCTTCCCGGTATCGACGCAAATCAATTAGCTAGTTTAGCAGGTCAAACTGATAAAGGTTTAGGTTCAATCCTAGATATGTTTACAGGTGGAGCCTTCTCAAAAGCTTCTGTATTTGCTTTGGGTATCATGCCTTACATTTCTGCTTCGATTGTAGTTCAATTAATGGGGATTGCAATTCCTTATCTTCAAAAGTTACAGAAGGATGGAGAAAGCGGGAGGAAGAAATTAAATCAGATCACCCGCTGGTTAACCATCGGTATTACCTTGTTACAAGGTCCTGGTTACATTTATAACCTATACCAAACCATTCCTTCAAGTGCCTTTTTATTAGGTTTTGATTCGTTTGCATTCTTATTTTCATCCGTTTTAATTTTAACTACAGGTACCATTTTTGCCATGTGGTTAGGAGAAAAAATTACGGATAAAGGTATTGGAAACGGGATCTCCCTGTTAATCATGGTCGGAATTTTAGCCCGATTACCTCAAGCTCTTTTCCAAGAGTTTTCATCTCGTGTGACAAACAACAACGGTGGACCAATGCTTTTGGTTTTCGAAATTGTTGTTTGGTTATTGGTAATCATTGCATGTGTACTGTTAGTAATGGCTGTTAGAAAAATTCCTGTACAATATGCTCGCAGAACTACTGCCGGTGAATTTGAACAGGATGCTACAGGTGGCAACAGACAATGGATTCCTTTAAAATTAAATGCTTCCGGAGTTATGCCAATCATCTTTGCTCAGGCAATTATGTTCATTCCTGGTGTTGTGGCAGGTTTGTCAAAATCAGATACGTCACAATCCATTGCTGGTGCTTTCAGTAACATTTTTGGTTTGTGGTATAATGTTGTTTTTGCATTACTAATCATCATTTTTACTTATTTCTATACTGCAATTACAGTTCCAACAAACAAAATGGCAGACGATTTAAAACGTAGTGGTGGATTCATTCCCGGAATTAAACCCGGAGTTGAAACTTCAGACTACCTTGATAAAATCATGTCATTAATAACTTTCCCAGGTTCGTTATTCTTAGCACTTATTGCTATTTTTCCTGCGATTGTTGTTAGTGTGGATGTACAACAATCATGGGCGATGTTTTACGGAGGTACTTCGTTGATCATCATGGTGGGTGTTGCAATTGATACGATTCAACAAATCAATACGTATTTATTGAATCAACATTATGACAGTTTGATGAAAAGTGGTAAAAATAGAAAAGCAGTAGCTTAATTTTTATGGCAAAACAATCAGCAATAGAACAAGACGGTTCCATCATTGAAGCATTATCCAATGCGATGTTCCGTGTGGAATTAGAAAACGGGCACGTAGTAATTGCTCATATCTCTGGAAAAATGCGTATGCATTACATCAAATTGTTGCCTGGCGACAAAGTGAAACTGGAAATGAGCCCTTACGATTTGTCTAAAGCAAGAATCACTTACAGATACTAAAGTTATTAAAAAATGAAAGTAAGAGCATCAGTTAAAAAAAGAAGCGCAGAATGTATCATTGTGCGTCGTAAAGGAAGATTATACGTTATTAACAAAAAGAATCCTAGATTTAAACAAAGACAAGGATAATTATGGCAAGAATAGCAGGGGTAGATATACCTAAAAATAAAAGAGGGGTAATTGCTTTAACTTACATCTACGGTGTAGGTAAAAGCAGAGCTAGCGAAATCTTAGCGAAAGCTAACGTTAGCGAAGATAAAAAAGTTCAAGAGTGGAATGACACTGAAATCGGAGCGATCCGTGATGCAGTATCTTACTACAAAATTGAAGGGGAATTACGTTCTGAAACTTCTTTGAACATCAAACGTTTAATGGACATCGGTTGTTACCGTGGTATCCGTCACAGAGCGGGTCTTCCATTACGTGGTCAAAGAACAAAAAACAACTCAAGAACTAGAAAAGGTAAGAGAAAAACTGTTGCTAACAAGAAAAAAGCAACTAAATAATAAGTAGTATGGCTAAAGCAAATACAAAAAAACGTAAAGTTATTGTTGAATCTTCTGGTGAGGCTCATATTAATGCTACTTTTAACAACATCATCATTTCTTTGACTAACAAGAAAGGTGAAGTAATCTCTTGGTCTTCTGCAGGTAAAATGGGATTCAGAGGTTCTAAAAAGAACACTCCTTATGCTGCGCAGATGGCTGCTGAAGATTGTTCAAAAGTGGCTTTGGAAGCCGGACTTAAGAAAGTAAAGGTGTATGTTAAAGGTCCAGGTAACGGTAGAGAATCTGCCATCCGTTCAATTCATAACGGTGGTATCGAAGTTACTGAAATCATTGACGTAACTCCAATGCCTCACAATGGTTGTCGTCCTCCAAAAAGACGTCGCGTATAATTTTAAAGTATAACTCGGATAGATTCCAGATTATCGGAGGATTTGACCTGAATTCATAATCTCTATCCCAAATTAAAACAAAAATGGCAAGATATACTGGTCCAAAAACAAAAATCGCTCGTAAATTCGGCGAAGCAATCTTCGGAGACGATAAAGCCTTCGAAAAAAGAAATTACCCTCCAGGACAACATGGTTTGGCTAAAAAGAGAGGTAAAAAATCAGAATACGCAGTACAATTAATGGAAAAGCAAAAAGCGAAGTACACGTACGGTATCTTAGAAAAACAATTTAGAAATCTTTACGAAAAAGCATCTGCTGCTTCTGGAGTAACGGGTGAAATCCTTTTACAATTGTGTGAAGCACGTTTAGATAACGTGGTTTACCGTATGGGTATCGCTTCTTCAAGAAGAGCCGCTAGACAAATCGTATCTCACCGTCATATTACCGTTAATGGTGAAGTGGTAAATGTCCCTTCTTACCATTTGAAACCAGGCGATAAAATTGCCGTTCGTGAGAAATCAAAATCTCTAGAATCAATTGAGCGTTCTTTAGCTAATTCATCTTCAGTTTATGAGTGGATTACTTGGAACAATGATACAAAAGAAGGAACTTTTGTTTCTGTCCCTGCCAGAATTCAAATTCCTGAAAATATCAAAGAACAATTGATCGTAGAGTTGTACAACAAATAATAACTGACACCTGTCGAAATTATGGCATTATTTAATTTTCAAAAACCAGACAAAGTAATCATGATCGATTCAACCGATTTTGAAGGTAAGTTTGAATTCAGACCTTTAGAACCCGGATATGGATTGACCGTTGGTAACGCGTTACGTCGAGTAATGTTATCAGCTTTAGAAGGTTACGCAATTACTTCTGTAAGAATCGAGGGTGTTGAGCATGAGTTTTCAACTATCTCTGGTGTTGTAGAAGACGTAACTGAAATCGTTTTGAATTTGAAACAAGTACGTTTCAAACGTCAAATCGAAGAAATTGATAACGAATCAGTAACCGTTTCTTTATCCGGTAAAGATCAGATTACTGCGGGTGACTTCCAAAAGTTCATCTCAGGTTTTCAAGTATTGAACCCTGAATTGGTAATTTGTAACCTTGATTCAAAAGTGAACTTCAACATTGAATTGACTATTGAAAAAGGTAGAGGTTACGTTCCCGCTGAAGAGAATAAAAAACAAAATGCTCCATTCGGTACGATCTACATTGATTCCATCTTTACTCCGGTAATCAATGTGAAATATGCCATCGAAAACTTCCGTGTGGAACAGAAAACTGACTACGAAAAGTTGGTATTCGAAATCAAAACCGACGGCTCTATCAATCCTAAAGATGCTCTGACTGAAGCAGCTAAAGTTTTGATCCACCACTTTATGCTTTTCTCTGACGAAAGAATCACGCTTGAAGCAGACGAAATTGCACAAACGGATACCTACGATGAAGAATCACTTCATATGAGACAGTTGCTAAAAACCAAATTGGTTGACATGGATTTATCTGTGAGAGCCTTGAACTGCTTAAAAGCAGCTGAAGTGGAAACACTTGGCGATTTGGTTTCTTTTAACAAACACGATTTGATGAAATTCCGCAACTTCGGTAAAAAATCATTAACCGAATTGGACGAATTGGTTGCTAACAAAAACCTTACGTTCGGAATGGATTTGTCAAAGTATAAATTAGATAAAGACTAGTTTCTTTATTGAATAAAAAGATTTTAAAATGAGACACGGTAAAAAAGTAAATCACTTAAGCAGACAGAGCGGACACAGAAAGTCAATGTTAGCAAATATGGCTTGTTCTCTTATTGAGCACAAACGTATTAACACTACTGTTGCTAAAGCTAAAGCTCTAAAAGTATTTGTAGAGCCTCTTATCACTAAATCAAAAGAAGATTCTACGCATAACAGACGTATCGTTTTCGCTTACTTAAGAAATAAATATGCAGTTTCTGAATTGTTCAGAGAAGTAGCTGCAAAAGTAGGTGATCGTCCAGGTGGATATACTCGTATTATTAAATTGGGTAATCGTTTGGGAGATAACGCTGATATGGCAATGATCGAGTTAGTTGATTTCAACGAACTGTACAACGGTGGTAAGAAAGAAGAGAAAAAAGCAAAAAGCCGTCGTGGTGGTAAAGCTAAAAAAGCGGAAACTGCTGCTCCAGCTGCTGAGGCTGCTCCTGAAACACCTGAAACTTCTTCTGAAGAAACTACTGAAAGTGCAGAATAATGAATTCATCACTTTAAATATAAAGGATAAGCTTTCGAGTTTATCCTTTTTTTTTGTTTATAAAGTTTTACAAAAGAATTTTTGAGTCCAAATTCTAAAACCTAATTTTGCAACCAACAACACAACATTCATGAAATATACTACACGTCCTCAGGCACTTTTATTATTGGCCGATGGAACCATTTTTTATGGCAAATCCATTGGAATCTCAGGAACTACTTTTGGTGAAGTTTGCTTCAATACCGGAATGACCGGTTACCAAGAAGTATTTACAGACCCTTCTTATTTTGGTCAAATTATGGTGACCACCAATGCACATATTGGTAATTATGGGGTGAATAATCAAGAAACGGAATCGGATCAAATTAGAATTGCTGGATTGGTGTGTAAAAATTTTAGTTTTACGCATTCTCGTCCCGATTCAGAAGGTGATTTGTTGTCGTATTTTATCCAACAAAATCGTGTAGCCATTGCCGATGTTGATACCCGAGCTTTAGTAAGCTATATTAGAGATCACGGTGCACAAAATGCGGTAATTTGTTCTGATGGCACCCCAATTGAAGAATTGAAAAAACAATTGGCTCTAATTCCAGACATGAAAGGATTGGAATTAGCTTCTAAAGTCTCTACTCAAGAAATGTATTCGTTCGGAGATGAAAAGGCGTCGTATAAAATAGCTGCACTCGATTTAGGAATCAAAAAGAATATTCTGCGCAATTTGGCAAAAAGAAATTGTTATATTCAAGTATTTCCCTACGATACTCCATTTGAAAAACTAGCTGCTATTAATCCCGATGGTTATTTTTTGTCCAATGGTCCTGGCGATCCTGACCCGTTAACGCAAGTCCAAGAGACCGCACGTCAAATGATTGCTTCAGACAAACCCGTATTCGGTATTTGTCTTGGTCACCAAATTATTGCATTAGCCAATGGAATAAGCACTTACAAAATGTTTAACGGTCACCGTGGTATCAATCATCCAGTAATGAATATTAAAACGGGTAAGGGTGAGATTACTTCTCAAAATCATGGATTTGCAGTAAATCGCGAAGAATTGGAACAACATCCCGATTTGGAAATCACTCATTATCATTTGAATGATCAAACAGTTGCCGGTATGCGAATGAAATCAAAATCTTGTTTTTCAGTGCAATACCATCCTGAAGCAAGTCCGGGACCACACGATTCATCGTATTTGTTTGACGATTTTGTAGTGGCTATGCACGAGACAAAAGCAGTAAACGTTTAATCGACATTGGTGAATTTCTCGTACAGATCTTCAAACTCGATATTGTTTTTTAAGAATTGACTGTTGGTAATGTACCAACGTTTTATCAAATCACTTTTTTTGACCTGATTTACATAAAGCGCGTCAAAAAAAGTGTTTTTTATTTCATTATAACGGCGTACTTCAGCATTGTAATCTTCTACTTTAATCGGAGTATTACTTTCCAAAAATTGCTTTTTTATTTTTTGAAAATCTTCATAAACCGTAACGTATTTTTGAAATAAAGGCAGCAGTGTTTCGTTTTGTTGAATGATATAATTGACAAATTCAATATTGGCTTCTACCATAGATTGATCCTCGTAATCGTCTTTAAGTAGGTCGGTTTTTACTAAGGATTCTTGAGCTATTCCACTCATGAAATTGATGCATTCCATAACTTTATCTGTGTCACGGTATTTCAGTAATTGGACCAATTTGTCATCCAAAACATTGATTTTGTAGAAAATTAAGTTCTGATAGGCATTGTATTCAAAAACATTACGCTTGTTAAAACTGCGAATAATGATTTTATGTTTTAAACCAAATTCTTTTTTGGCCGTTTCATAAGCCAAGATTTCAGCATAATATTTTGAAATTTCCAATTCTTTGTGCGCGAAATTTTTAAAAATTTCGGAATAGTCTAGACCACTTTGAAGTTGATAATCGTTCAGTTTTAACGATTTATTTTTCAGTAATTCTATGGTTTTGTTGTTCAAACGAATAAAGGCATCACGCAAAGTCATATCGCCATCAACACCTCTGTCATTGCGAAGTAGGTTTTCATTGATGTCCTCTAACTTTAAATAGATTCGCTCCAAAGTTGTATTTACACGGGAGTCGGGTGTAAAGTCGATAATCGATTTTGAATATTCCATTAACGACTCTTTGACAAACAATTCATTCTTGCCAAAATCATTAATATAGGCTTTGGCATTGCGGTAATTTTGAGCAAAAAGGATGGAACTGCAAAAGAGTATCCATGTAAAAACGATGATTTTTAGTAGGTTTTTCATTCCTTGAATTGTTTGATTTTGATTTGGTTGAGTAAAAATACATCATTTTTAATTAATCTACCAAATAAAATATCGATAAAAAGTTTAATTATATCGGTGTAAATGTTTAAAGAAGTTAAAAAGTAAGAAAAAACATATAAAAAATGAAACATTTTGTTTTTCCCTTCTTGCAGCTTTTTACCGTCAAATTTTAGCTAAAACGTTTGAGTTTATAAGTTTTTAATGAATTGATAAATTAGTCACTTTCGATTAATTAAATTTGTGAAATAAACAACGAATAACTATTAAATTCATACAAAATGAGTATTATTATTAAAGTACATGCGCGTCAAATCTTGGATTCCCGTGGAAATCCAACTGTTGAAGTTGATGTTATCACAGAAAATGGAGTGTTAGGACGTGCTGCAGTTCCAAGTGGCGCTTCAACTGGCGAACATGAAGCTGTTGAATTGCGTGATGGCGGCAAAAGTTATATGGGTAAAGGGGTATTAAATGCGGTTGAAAACGTAAATACTAAAATTGCTCCAGAAATTATAGGAACTTCCGTGTTTGAACAAAATGCTATCGATAAAGCGATGATTGAATTGGACGGTACAGCCAATAAGTCCAATTTAGGTGCTAACGCTATTTTAGGTGTTTCTTTAGCGGTAGCAAAAGCGGCCGCCAATGAATTAGGATTGCCTTTATATCGCTATGTAGGAGGAGTTTCAGCCAATACGTTGCCGGTTCCGATGATGAATATTATCAACGGAGGTTCACATTCTGATGCGCCTATTGCTTTTCAAGAATTCATGATTATGCCTGTAAAAGCAAAATCTTTTACCCACGCTATGCAAATGGGAACTGAGATTTTCCATAACCTAAAGAAAGTATTACACGATAGAAATTTATCCACTGCTGTGGGTGATGAAGGAGGTTTTGCTCCCAATCTTGCCGGAGGAACAGAAGATGCTTTGGATTCTATCAAATTAGCTGTTGAAAAAGCAGGTTATACTTTTGGAGAAGATGTAAAAGTAGCTTTGGATTGCGCGGCATCAGAATTTTATGTAGACGGTAAATACGATTATACCAAGTTTGAAGGGGCTCAAGGTAAAGTGCGTACCTCTGCAGAGCAAGCGGATTATTTGGCAGAATTGGCCACAAAATATCCAATCGTTTCCATCGAGGATGGTATGTACGAAGACGATTGGGAAGGTTGGAAATTGTTAACCGATAAAATTGGCGATCGTGTTCAATTAGTGGGTGACGATTTGTTTGTAACGAATGTGAGTCGTTTGTCTACAGGTATCGAAAAAGGAATCGCTAATTCAATCTTGGTTAAAGTAAACCAAATTGGAACCTTGACAGAAACCATTGCTGCCGTTTCTATGGCACACAATGCGGGTTATACTTCCGTAATGTCGCACCGTTCTGGAGAAACAGAAGATACGACCATCGCTGATTTGGCTGTTGCATTAAATTGTGGTCAAATAAAAACCGGTTCGGCTTCTCGCTCTGACCGTATGGCTAAATACAATCAGTTACTTCGTATTGAAGAGGAACTAGCTGATACAGCTTATTTCCCAGCTGAAAAAGCATTCAAACAAAAATAATTTAGCTCATAAATTATAGCAAAAACCCTGCTTTTCAACAAGTAGGGTTTTTTTATGCGTCAAATTCTCGGTTTTCGACCGCAAATGCTCATTAACTCGCGGCTGATTAAAGGATTTATTTATCTTTGATTCTCCAGATTTTTTTCATGATGCGAACCTACTTATGGATACTCTTGTTTTTTGGACTCGGAAGTGCATGTGCACAAAACCGAGCAGCAGATAGTATTCAGAAAATTTTGAAGTCCGAACATAATGAAGTGAATCGGGTTCATCTTTTAAACGCCTTAAGCGATGCCTTTAAGCCTAGCATGCCTGAAAAGATGCGGCAATTTGGCCAACAAGCGTTAGAATTGTCTCAAAAGATTGATGATAAAAAAGGACAAGGTGACGCCTATATTAACCTGGGGAATTCTTTTGTTTTACAATCCGATTACCGAAAAGCTTTGACATTATTTCAAAAAGCAAAAGAAATTTTCGAAACTGAAAATCAGTCCGATCCCGAGGTGAAAATTGGTTTAGCCAAATCTTTAGGGAGTTTGGGAATTATTTTTTCAGAACAAAGTAATTACACCAAGGCCCTCGAATTCTATCTGAAATCGGTAACGATTTATGAAGCTATTGGCGATCAAGATCGTTGTGCTAAGCTTTTCAATAATATTGGCGTTTTATACCAATCCCAAAAATCCTATTACAAGGCCTTGTCTTATTTTGCCAAGACAGAGAAAATTTTAAAGAAAAAGCAAGATCCCATACTCGGTGTCACATATACCAATATTGGAAATTCTTACATGGGGTTAGGACAGCTTGAAAAAGCACAAGGCTATTATACCAAAGCTAATGCGATTTTAGAGAAAAATGAAGATAAGCGAGGATTGGGCGAACTCTACAATAACCTTGGTTTACTCCATCAAAAGTTGCATAACGATACCGCCGCTTTACAAGCTTGGCGAAATGCGGAACAAGAGTTTACGACATTTGGTGAAACATTTGGTTTGTCCGATACCTATTATTATTTGGCGGAATATTGGAAAACAAAAGGGAATACCGCGAATTCTCGTTCCTTTGCTCAAAAAACCTTGACGCTTGCGAAAACCAATCAAGTGTTGGAACAACAAATGTTGGTAGAGAAGTTGCTGAGCGAATTGGCCGAAAAAGAGGGCAATGTAAACGAATCGTATCGGCATTATAAAGCTTATACCCAACTCAAAGACAGTATTCAAAATGAAGCGTCCATTCGAAGAGGAGTAGAAGCCGAGTTGAATTTTGAATTTGATAAACGCAATTTGTTGCAAAAAGAAGCCTTGTTGAAAAAGGACTTATTAATTCAAGAATCAGCGAAAAGAAATCGCTTGCAATTAATATATTCGGTGTTGATTGCCGTGTTGTTGTTCGGTCTTGGATTCCTGTGGTACAATCGTTTACAGATTAAAAAAACGCTCACTTTGCAAAAAGAACTCGCAGAATATGAACAAAAGGCCTTACATTTACAGATGAATCCGCATTTTGTATTCAATTGTTTGGGTTCGATTTCAAGTTTTATTGTAAATAATGGAAAAGAATCGGCCGTTAAATACTTGGCTAAGTTTTCTAAATTAATGCGTCTCACACTTGAGTTCTCGAAGGAATCCCTGATTTCAATTGACAAAGAAATCGATGCATTACAAAATTATTTGGAATTAGAACAATTGCGTTTTAATGCAGTTTTTACGTTCACAATAGAAAAATCTGAGGAGATTGAAGACAATATGGGATTGCCTCCTTTATTGATTCAACCCTTTGTAGAAAATGCGATTTTACATGGAATTGTCCCCAAAAAACATTCGGGTGTAATTTCCATTCAATTTGATGTCGTCGATGACCAATTAAAATGTTATGTGACGGATAATGGAATAGGGATTACTGCCTCACAAAAAATTAAGGAAAAATCGGTTTCTGTACATAAATCCATGGCCATCGAAATTATTCGAATGCGTTTGGAAAAAATTGCCTCAACTACGGGGAAATCCGCTGGAATAGCTATTAATGAATTAACACAAAACGGAGAAGTTTTAGGAACTGAGGTTGTTCTTTCTATTCCGTTACAATTTTTAGAGCAATAAGATGAGAATATCCGCACTTTTAATCGACGACGACCCAATTCTACGCAGTGGAATGAAAGGGCTTTTATCCATGGTTGCTCCTGAAGTTGAAATTGTGGCCGAAGCCGAAGATGTGCAATCCGGAATTGCCGCAATTGAAAAGTGGAAACCGCAGCTTATCTTTTTGGATATTCAATTGAATGACGGTACTGGCTTTGATGTGCTCGAACATTTTACCCAAAGTACTACCCGATTGGAAAGTCAGGTTGTGTTCATTACCGCTCACGAACAATATGCCGTGAAAGCTTTCCGTTTTAGTGCGTTGGATTATTTACTAAAACCTGTTGATCCGGATGATTTACGTTCGGTAATAGAAAAAGTAAAAAAATCACAAGACGATGCTACAGGTATTTCCCATGTAGAATTGTTGTTGGAAAATATTAAACGACAAACCAACAGCTTCAAACGAATTGCGTTGACTAATTCTGACGGAATCCATTTGTTTGAAATTGCCGATATTATTCGTTGTGAAAGTGAAGATAATTATACAACCTTTTACATTCGAAATAACAAACCTGTTTTAGTGTCTCGTACATTAAAAGAATTTGAAGAATTACTCCGTGATCATGGTTTTGTGCGTATTCACCAGTCGCACTTGATCAACCTGACATTTTTGAAAAGTTATGTCAAAAAAAACGGAGGCTATGTGATTATGGCGGATCAAACGCATTTGCCCATTTCACAACGCAATAAAGAAAGGTTACAAGAATTGATAACAAAAACATTATAAATCCAGGCGTATGAAGCAACTTTTACTTTTCTGGGTTCTATGGGGGGGACTTACGGCTACGGCACAAAATGTGGTGATTCCGGATGCTATTTTTAAAAATAAATTGACCAGTACATTGTGTGCTGACTTTAATAATGACGGGATTTATGACGGTGATGCAGATACTAATGATGACGGAGAAATCCAAGTCGTAGAAGCACAAGCTGTTCTACGTTTAAAAATCAACAATACATCCTTTCCCAATGCGACTTCGATTGCCGATTTAACCGGGATTGAAGCTTTTGATAATTTGAGAGAAATGCAGGTGGGTTATAATGCTTTGTCTAGTTTTAACTTTTCACTTCCCAATCTTGAGCTGTTAAAAGTTAATCAAAATTCAATTGCTAGTTTAAATTTATCAGGAGTACCACTATTAAAAGATTTGGATTGTTCTAATAATCAAATGACTGCATTAGACTTGCAACCGGTAGGTTTGTTAGAATCACTAAAAGCCGACTTCAATCCGTTGCAAAATGTGAATTTGGAGTTTGTTTCCAATTTATCGACATTATCGCTACAAAGTTGTCAGTTGACGGGGTTGGATTTAAATCAAGTGCCTGATTTGATTTATTTGAAAATATCCGATAATGCTTTTGTTCCCAATTTAAATCCTTTAGTGAATTTAAAAACACTTTTAGCCAAAGGAATGGGGTTGACCACTATTAATTTGTCAACCAATAGCAACTTATTGTTGGTAGATTTAAGTGAAAATGACTTTCAACAATTGGTGTTGCCTGCATTGCCTATATTAAACACATTGACATTGAACAATTGTAATGTGTTGCAAAGTGTTAATGTCGATGATTTGCCAGCGCTCAGTTATCTGGAAATTAGTAATGCACCGCAATTACAATTTATCAATGCTAAAAATGGTAGAACATTCTATCAAATGCTCTCATTACAAAGTCTTTCGTCACTGCAATATGTTTGTACCGACCAAGCGACCATTGCTGAATTCCAGCAAGCCGTTAGCATAGGAGGGAGCAATGCGCAAGTAAATGATTATTGTACGATTCAACCGGGAGGGAATTACAATACTATCACAGGAGTATTCCGTTACGATGGCGATCAAAATGGTTGCGATAGTGCTGACAGTTTGGCTTCGTTGGTGAAAATTAATTTTCAAAATACAAACGAAAATGGCACAACATTTAGCGCTGTTGGTAATGGATATACTTTTTATCCCACAGGAACAAATGCTCCAATTCAATTACTCCCACAATTAGAAAATCCTTCCTATTTTTCGATTAATCCGAATGTGGCCACTTTGAGTTTTTCACAGCCCAATGGACAAGTGAGTACTCAAGATTTTTGCATTAGTGCCAATGGAAATTTTCCTGATGGTGAAATTACAATTGCCCCTGAATTACGATTGCGCCCCGGTTATACTTCTACGATGCGGTTATTAATTCGCAATAAAGGGAATCAAATACTTAACGGACTTTTTTACTTAAATTATGAATGGGGTAAAGTAACCCTATTATCATCAACAGTTCCGCCTACTAATCAAACCCAAGGGCAATGGGTTTGGGTTTACACCGATTTACAACCCTTTGAGTCCCGATTAGTGGAGTTAGAAGTGTACGTCAATTCTCCAAATCAAGTTCCTGCAGTCAATGTGGGGGATTCATTACAATTTGAAGTGGGGATGACACCCAGTGCAGATGCACAACCACAGGATAATGCCTTAGTTTTTACAGAAACTGCGGTAGCAACTTACGAGCCCAATAATATTATTTGTTTGGAAGGGAATCAATTGCCATTAAGTGCAGTCGGTTCTTATTTACATTACATGGTTAATTTTGAAAATACAGGTTCACAATCGGCACAACAGGTAGTCGTTCGATTAAATATTAATCCTGCCGAGTATGCTGTAGATTCTGTTCAGCTTTTAGAAACATCCGCCACGAGTTATACCCGTCAAAAAGATAATATTGTGGAAATATTTTTTCCCAACTTACAAGTCGATACGGGCGGTCATGGCAATGTATTGATGAAAGTGCGCTCCAAGGACAATCTGAATAATGGGGATTTTGTAAATGGAAGAGCCGATATCTTTTTCGATTATAGTAATCCAGTAGATACTGGAATATCACAAACGGTTTATCAAGATTTAAAGGTGGAAAATCCATTAGAATCGGTAACTTGTACTGTAAGTCCGAATCCAATTATAAATAGTTTAACTATTGTTGCCACTCAATTGATTGATAAAGTAGAAGTTTTTGATGTGCAAGGGCGATTAATTCAGATTCATTTTGATTCTTTGCCAACAGTTCAATTAGATTTCTCAACGTATAAAGTAGGAACGTACTTCTTAAAAATATATACAGCTGAAGGCATGGTTGTGAAAAAAGTAGTTAAAGAATAAAAAGTAGGTTGCTAAACACCTTGATTCAATATTGACTTTCGAGGTGTTTAGACAAACTTTAATTTTTAACTATAGCAATCTTGCAAAATTTATTGTTTTTTTAACGAAATCGTTAGAATCTTTCTTTTTTAATTCGATGTTAATTCTCTAAATTTGTTAAATTATTATTTATCAGATTTAATTTCCTATTTATATCATGTCAAAAACTGCAATATTAGAGTTGGATGGCCAAAAATATGAGTTCCCCGTAATTGTTGGGAGTGAAAATGAAACAGCCATCGACATTGAAAAGTTACGTGCCTTAACAGGTGCAATTACTATTGATCCTGGATACAAAAATTCAGGTTCCTGCGAAAGTAAAATTACCTTTTTGGATGGTGAAGAAGGAATTCTTCGTTACCGTGGGTATTCCATTGAAGAACTAGCTGAGAAAGCGAGCTTCTTGGAAGTTTCTTATTTGTTGATTTTTGGAGAATTGCCAACACAGGCTCAGTTAAATCAGTTCGAAGAAGATATTCGCAAGTATACTTTGGTGAATGAAGAGATGAAAAATATCATCGATGGTTTTCCAAAAACAGCACACCCAATGGGAGTACTTGCTTCATTGACCAGTGCATTAACAGCATTTAATCCAAAATCGGTGGACCCACACAATGAAAAAGAAATGTACATCGCAGTGTGTAAAACAATGGCGAAATTCATTGTAATTGCTACATGGACCTATCGTAAATCAATGGGTTATCCTTTAAATTATTACGATAATACAAAAGGATATGTAGAAAACTTCATGCGATTGATGTTTGAATTGCCAACTGGACCCTATGTTACGGATCCTGTAATCGTTGATGCTTTGGATAAATTGTTTATCCTTCATGCCGATCACGAGCAAAACTGTTCAACTTCTACTGTGCGAATTGTAGGTTCTTCTCATGCCGGTTTATTTGCTTCTGTTTCTGCCGGAGTTTCGGCATTATGGGGACCTCTACATGGTGGAGCTAACCAGGCAGTTTTAGAAATGCTTGAAGAAATAAACAATAATGGTGGTGATGTAGCCAAATATGTTTTAAAAGCAAAAGACAAAGATGATCCATTCCGTTTGATGGGATTCGGTCACCGTGTGTATAAAAACTTTGATCCACGTGCAAAAATCATCAAAAAAGCGGCTGATGAAGTGTTGACAAAATTGGGGGTAAATGACCCTTTATTGTCTATCGCAAAACAGTTAGAGCAAGTTGCCTTGGAAGATGACTACTTTAAATCACGTAATCTATATCCAAACGTTGATTTTTACTCAGGGATTATATACCGTGCATTAGGAATTCCAACGGAAATGTTTACTGTAATGTTTGCCATAGGTCGTTTACCTGGCTGGATTGCCCAATGGAAAGAAATGCGTGTGAATAAAGAACCAATTGGACGTCCTCGTCAAGTCTATACGGGGTATCCTTTACGTTCCTTTGTTGATATCAATAAAAGATAAAAAATAGATAATTTATTACACAAAACTCCCTTCGGGGAGTTTTTTTTGTATACGTTCTTATTTGTAAGAAAAATAATATAAAAAATAAAAAAGAATGTAATACATCGATTTTAACACGTATTTAATCGTGCGCGGTAGGGTTTTTTTGTGTTACTTTGTTATACTCAAAACACACACATTATAAGTCAAACTCAATTAATAAATTAAGATGTAAAAAATTACAAAAACTTAACCCGTCCCCAAATCTAAACTATCGCCTATGAAAACGAAAAAAACTACTTTAGTATGGTTGTGCCTGACCTTAGGTGCTCCTTTTATGTTTTTCGCACAAACAACAACGACTACACAAACTTTCAACAACACATTTTATGGACAAAATTCTGGGATTAACAACTCTGGGAATTTTAGTTGTGGATTTGGTGTAAACACCTTAATGAATAATGGGGGTAATAGTAATACTGGTTTCGGTATTCAAGCTTTAATGAGTCCGAAAGGCGGTTTTAATGCTGCCTTTGGTGCAAGTTCAATGAAATTTAACGATACCGGTTCGCTTAATTCAGCCTTTGGAACCCGTACTCTAGAAAACAATTTAACAGGTAGTTTTAATGTAGCTATTGGACATAGAACCATGGGAGATTTGTCTGAGCCTGGGAATATGAACACAGCTTTAGGATATTCAGCATTAAAAATCAATGCTGGTGACGGAAATATCGCATTGGGATATTTTTCACCCAGACATTTAGTTTCAGGACATCATAACATATTCATTGGAACAGAAACTGCTGTTAACCTTGAAAGAGGTAGCGGAAATGTCTTTTTAGGAAAAGTGATTGTAAATCCTTTTGCTACCTCACAGGTTCAAATAGGAAACGATGCGGATAAAACAATCATTCTAGCGGATGGTTATGGAGCACAACGCATGACGATTTCAAATACAGGTAATGTGGGTATTGGATTAGGGAATAATGTGTTATCCTCCAACCGACTTGAAGTAAATGGCGGAGTAGTAATCGGTAAAAGTTTTGTTTCAAATGCTAGTCCGATGGCAGGATTAACAGCCCCTGCAAATGGTCTACTCGTTGAAGGAAGAGTAGGAATTGGTACTTCAACTCCTGGAAATAAAGTAGAAATTACCCAAGGTACAAATGGGTTTTCAGGGTTGCGTTTTACTAATCTAACGAATGCTTTTGTTCCAGCTGCTACAAGTGTTAGTCGTAAATTTCTAACTGTAAACGCATCAGGAGATGTAGTTTTAGAGAATGTAGGAACAACAAATTCCTTATTGTCCGATCAAAATACATTGACCAGTACCGTAAACGGGGTGTCATCCAATGCACCTATTGTGAATTCAGTAGCCACTATTTTTGCAGAAAATAATCAATTAACTACTATAGTTAACGGAGTGGCAAGTACACCCGTTACGATTCCAATCCCTTCTGATTCTGATGCGCAATCCTTAGCATTAACAGGGAATGTTTTGTCCATTTCAAATGGAAACTCAGTAACATTACCAGCTGATGGAGACTCCAATCCGACCAATGAATTACAAAACTTAACCCAAAACGGAAATGTTGTTACACTTTCCAATGGAGGTGGTTCTTTTACTTTGCCAACCGATACGGATACCGATGCACAAACCTTGGCTTTAGCAGGTAATGTTTTGTCTATTTCAAATGGAAACTCAGTTACTTTGCCAGCCGATGGAGATTCTAATCCAAATAATGAACTACAAACCTTAACCCAAAACGGAAATGTTGTTACACTTTCCAATGGAGGTGGTTCTTTTACTTTGCCAACCGATACGGATACCGATGCACAAACTCTTTCTTTAACTGGAAATGTATTGGCAATATCTAATGGTAATACTGTGACTTTGCCGCAAACGGTAATTCAAGGCGGACCCAATATCTCTGTTTCAGGGAATGGTTCAGCAGCCACTCCATATTTAATTTCATCAACGGATACAAGCTTGTATTCTGCTAATGGAAGCATCAACCAAGCAACAACTACAGGTACAAATCGTGTAGTGAATATGAACAGTAGAAATATTTGGTTCAATACATCGACTAGTACAGTTAATGGGAAAATTTATATCGGAAATACTACTTTATATCCTACAACAACTGGAAATTACAGATTATATGTTGAAGGAGGTATTTTGACTGAAAAAGTAAAAGTGGCATTACGTAGCTCAAACAACTGGGCAGATTATGTTTTCGCTAAAGATTATAAATTAATGCCATTAAAAGAAGTTGCTTCTTTTATTGAAAAAAACAAACATTTACCTGGTGTTGCTTCTGCAGATCAATTAGCTGCTGAAGGTTTGGACCTAGCTGCTATGCAAGCAAAACACATGGAAAAAATTGAAGAGTTAACTCTTTATATTATTGATCAAGATAAAAAAATTGAAACACAACAGGCTACTTTAAACCAACAACAAAAAGAAATTGAGACCTTAAAAGCTCAAGTGGAATTGCTAATCCAAAAAATGAAGTAAGATGAAAAAGGTACTGTATCTCCTCGGGATAGGTGCCCTGCTGCTGAAATCTTCATACGGACGGGCACAAGTTCAAGAATACTTGGACGATGAAAATAAAAGAATACAAATGGCTACTAGCATTGAACGTGAGGTAGAACAATTTGTAGAAGCCAATTTTACCAAATATCGGTTATCAAAAATCACTTCGGAGCAAACCATTCAAGAGCTCAGAACGCACGAGGATTTTACCGATGCAGAAATCGAAAAAGCATTAATTGCTGCCAAACGCAACGAATTACGCAAGTTGTTTTTTACCAAATTTCCTGAAAAAACTGCGTATTTCCGCGCAGGAAGTATTCCAGTAAGCGCGCAACAAACCTGCGTAAATGGGGATTTTGAAGACGGTACTGCGGGGTATACTTTTTGGGCGGATTTACATCCGCAGCCGCAATCGGGTACCGCTTTTTTCCAATCCTGTGCTACACCTACAGCTTTAACCACAACCAATGTGTTGACGCCAACGGTAAATAATTTTAATTCACGTGCGACATTGATTGATAGTAATGCTGCCAATTACCAACAATTTGATCCGGTATTGGCGGGATTAGGAGTCAATGTGCCTACACTAAATAATAACGGTGGAACACGTTGTATAAAAATCAACAACACTGGCGGTATGGGTTCGTCCGATTTATCGACGGTTTCTCGTTATTTTCCGGTAATCAATGAAGCCACATTGGATTTCAATTTTTCATTGATTATGGATAATAAACCGGATCATGAACAAGAAATTCAACCCTATTTTCGGGCACGAGTGAAAGATGTTAATGGAAACATTGTGGATGAATTTTGTATCATCGCCAATCCCGATAACTGTTTGTTCAACCGCATTAATGTGAGTTCCAATCGTCGCGTTTTGTATACGGGATGGGTGTGTGCGCGATTGAATGTGGGGGAACTTTTAGGACAACCCGGTATTTTAGAATTGTCAGTGAGTGACTGCCAGCCTTCGGCACACTTTGGTACGGTTTATATCGATAATGTATGTGGTATTATTTGTGGGGCGCCAACCTTAGGTGCTTTAAACATTAATCCGATACAATTGAATTGTCCAACAAGCACTCCATCTGATCCTATTCAAGTTTGTGGAACGTACAGTCCACCGATGAACGCTACGTTAAGTACTTTGGTATTGCAAGTAATGCAAGGAAACACCGTAGTAGGAACGGTTAATGCGCCTACCACACAATCAGGAGGAAATTTCTGTTTTACCTTGCCACCCAATATTTTTGGAACCAATCCACAAGGCGATTTTGAGTTTCATATTGAAGCGACATTTAGCGTGAATTGTCCCGCCGGCACGTTTTATTATACGATCACTGATGAATCGGCAGCTGTCGGACCCGATGTGACTTTTCAAAACTGTTGTTTGCCCACACTGACTTTGGTTTCTCCTGCAGATGATACTAGCAATAACGGACCTTTAGCCAATAAACATAAAGAGCGTTCGGATTGGATTCGGGCATCTAATGTAATTTCTCAAGGGAATAATGGTGTTGGAAATGGTGTGGTGTACCATGCCGGTAACTTTGTGGAATTGTTGCCTGGTTTTGAAGCCATGACCGGTTCGCATTTTGCAGCGTATCCGGAAGGGTGTAGTGGTAATTATTTGTATAAAACATCACCTTATGAAACCAAACCAGAAGAAGAAACTACAGCATTAGATTTAATTCCAGAAGAAATCAATTTAGTGCGCATCGGCAACGGATTCACCTTGGTGCCTAATCCTGCCCACAATGAGGTTGAGATTGCAGTAGATGAAGGGGAATTTAATGGATTTACAATTACAACTATAGACGGAAAAATTGTGATGCAACAAAATATGACGGAAACAACCCGCCATAAAGTTGATGTGAGCGCTTATGTCAATGGCGTTTACATTATCTCGATAAGCCTTGCCAACGGCGATGTGATTTCCGAGAAGTTAATAAAAAATTAAACGTATTCGTTACTTACTAACAAAGCTTCGCCGTTCGGCGGAGCTTTTTTATATTTGTCCAAAGCCAACAACAAATTTATGCTACAATTAAATATTAAAAATGAAACGTCACGCTTGAGGGCCGTGGTGTTGGGAACCGCAAAAAGTAACGGACCAACACCGACTGCCGAAGAAGCTTATGATCCCAAATCGTTGGAACATATTTTAGCCGGAACCTATCCTGTAGAGGCTGATATGGTCAATGAAATGGAAGCGTTTCATGCCGTATTTCAAAAGTATGGCGTTCAAGTATACCGTCCTGAAATCATAGAAAATTACAACCAAATTTTTTCCCGTGACATCGGTTTTGTGATTGAAGATACCTTTATCAAAGCCAATATTTTACCCGATCGGGAGCGTGAATTGGATGCGATTCAATACGTAATCGATCAAATGGATCCCAATAAAGTAAAACGTCCACCCGAAGAAGTGCATATTGAAGGTGGCGATGTGATGCCTTGGAACGATTATATTTTTATCGGAACGTACAAAGGCTCTGATTATAAAGATTATATCACGGCTCGTACTAACTTACAAGGTGTTGAGTATATTCAAAGTCTGTTTCCTAATAAAAAGGTGAGAGCCTTTGATTTGGTAAAATCCAAATTAGAAGCCCGCGACAATGCCTTGCATTTGGATTGTTGTTTTCAACCGGTGGGGAAAGACAAAGGTATCATTTACAAAAGTGGGTTTCGTGAAGAAGCCGATTATGTCTTTTTGTTGAAAATGTTTGGGAAAGAAAATTTATTCCACATCACACGCGATGAAATGTATCATATGAATTCGAATGTGTTTTCTATTGCGGAAGATGTAGTGGTATCCGAACGCAATTTCACCCGATTGAATACCTGGTTGCGCAGCAAAGGATTTACTGTTGAGGAAATTCCTTATGCAGAAATCGCGAAGCAAGAAGGCTTGTTGCGTTGCTCAACCCTGCCTTTAATTAGGGATTAAGTTGCGGTGCACTTTTGCGTGAGGGATAGAAGCAAGGTGCCGTGCACCGCGGATAGCCCGGCCCGAAGGGCACGCCCGAGAGAAATTTTAAATTTTAAATTACAATATTTTAAATTCCTCCCAAAGTTTCGGGGCTAAATTCTAAAATCTAAAATCTAAACTCTAAAATCTAAATTTAAATCCGGGGAAGCCCTAAAATATACACTATGAATCAAACGACTAACTCCATTGTAATGATTCGTCCTGTTGCGTTTCGAATGAACGAACAGACGGCGGTGAACAATTATTACCAAAAAGTTTTGGACGGCTTATCGCCCGAAACGGTGAATGCAAAAGCGCAGGAAGAATTTGATGCTTTTGTGCAAAAATTGCGGATGGCTGGGGTTGATGTAATTGTGGTTGAGGATACCCTAGAGCCCAATACGCCCGATAGTATTTTTCCGAACAATTGGATTTCTTTTCATGAAACGGGGGATGTGGTTTTGTATCCGATGTTTGCGGAAAACCGTCGTGCCGAGCGCCGTGAAGATATTTTGGATATCTTGGAAGAAAAAGGATTTGTGGTGAACGACATCATGGATTATACTTCAGCGGAAGAAGACAATATTTTTCTGGAAGGAACCGGAAGTTTGTTGCTCGATCGCCAAAACGGCAAAGCCTATTGTGCGTTGTCTCCGCGTGCTGATGAAGAATTAATGATTGAATTCTGTGAAGATTTCGAATACACTCCTGTGATTTTTGAGGCATTTCAAACGGTGGGTGGTGAACGAAAACTCATTTACCACACCAATGTGATGATGTGTATTGGCGATACATTTGCCGTAATTTGTGCAGATTGTATTGATGATAAAAAAGAACGTAAAATGGTCTTGGACTCGTTGCGCAGTGATGAGAAAGACATCATTTTAATTACCGAAGAACAAGTAAATAATTTTGCTGGAAACATGCTTGAAGTGAAAGGGGCAGATGGTAAACGCTATTTGGTAATGAGTTCATCGGCCTATCAAGCCTTGACCAAAAAGCAGATTGCACAGATTGAACAGCATGTTACTATCCTACATTCGAGTTTGGATACCATTGAAGCTTGTGGTGGTGGAAGTGCTCGCTGTATGATGGCAGAAGTGTTTTTGCCAAAGAATTAATGGATAAAATCAACAATAAAAAATCCCAATTTCTAATGAAGTTGGGATTTTTTATTTAAAATAAATCACCAATGATTGCCTTTAAAGCATTGATGATGTATTGAATACCGATGGCAATGGTTAAAAAACCGACAATGCGTGAAATTGCCACAATTCCGGAAGCCCCTAAATATTTAGCCAGATAGTGCGCACTGCGTAAAATAATAAAAATCAAAAGTGCGACCGCCAAGATGGCTAGGCACGAAGAGATGATATCATTGGTGCTATGGTGTTCTTGGTAGTAGGCAATGAGTAATGAAATCGAACCGGGTCCAGCCAACATCGGCATGGCCAAGGGTGTGAGTGCAATGCTGTCGCGTTGTTGCGCTTCTTCTTCGGCTTTTTTGTCCAATCCTTTGTTGCGACTAAATTTACCATTGAGTAAACCAAATCCCGAACTTGCAATGATAATACCGCCTGCAATGCGTAAAGCCGGAATCGTAATACCAAAGAAAGTAAGCACATATTGCCCCACAAAAAAGGAGATGATTAAAATCAAAAAGACATTGATGGCGGTCCACATGGATACTGTAGAACGCTCGCCCTTGGTATAATCTTGGGTCAAAGCCACAAAAATAGGAACGGTCCCGATGGGGTTAAGTACCGAAAATAAGGCCGCTAGTAAGAAAATGAATTCGCTCATGGGACAAAGGTAAGGGAACGATCTTTTAGTTGTATTTTTGTATGAAAAAATTAACCGTTACTTATGAAAACCTTAATTCTAGGCGCGTCCTCCAATCCCGATCGCTACAGCTACCAAGCGTTACTGCGTTTGCAAAAACACCAGCATGAAGTAGTTGCCCTTGGGCGTAAAGAAGAAGTTGTTCATGAAGTTTCCATTCAAACAGGTTTGCCCGAGTTGAAGGATGTTGATACAGTAACCTTATACCTAAATCCGATACATCAACAAGCCTATTACGACTACATTATTGGGTTGCAGCCACGGCGAGTTATTTTCAATCCGGGAACAGAAAATCCGGCGTTTTATGCTCAGTTAATCCAACATCAAATTCAGGTTGAGGTAGCCTGTACCTTAGTGCTTTTGGCTACGAACCAATATTAAAATCGGGTTTCGGTAACCGCAGGTTTGCTGATCATCAATAAACCTAGGAAGGTCAATAAACCATTGACGAGGATAAGTTCGTTGTCGAATTGATAGTCGCCAAACCAATCTTTCGAGTACGTGGTCATTATCCAGCACAATAATGGCGCAATGATACAAACCACTGGAACCCACTGGTCGCGAACGGTTTTTGTCTTCATAAACAAGCCAAATCCGTACAAGCCTAAAAGTGGGCCGTAGGTATAACTGGCTACTTTAAAGATCATTTTCACTACCGAATCATCATTAAGTGCATTAAACAGTAAGATCACAAGGAACAATAAAAAAGAAAATCCTAAATGTACTTTGTGGCGCAATTTCACCATTTCTTCAGGTGTTCTTTTGTTGTTTTCTGCTTTGTCCATTTGCAAGAAATCCACACAATATGACGTGGTTAGAGCTGTCAGGGCACTGTCGGTAGTGGCAAAAGTCGCTGCGGTGAGTCCGAGTAAAAAGGTAACCGCAGGAATAATTTCAAGATGATGAAACGCGATTTCAGGGAATAACAAATCGGTTCGTGCCACATCGTTTACTTTTGGTACTTCGATGCCATTTTGATCCGCGTACAAATACAATAAAGCGCCCACACTCAAGAAAAATAAATTGATGATGACGAATATTCCGGTGAAGGTGAACATGTTTTTTTGGGCTTCTTTAATGTTAGCACAACTTAAGTTTTTTTGCATCAAATCTTGATCCAAGCCTACCATGGCAATGGTTACAAAGATGCCGCCCACAATTTGCTTCCAAACAAAATTGCCTTTAAGGTAATCTTCGAAGAAAAAGATTTTCGAATAACTGCTGTTTTTTACGGCTTCAAAAGCTTGGGTCGGACTGAAATTCAGGCTACTGCAAATGAAGTAAATGGTAAGAAAAACAGAGGTGACAAGGAAAAAAGTTTGTAACGTGTCGGTGATGATTATCGTTTTCAATCCGCCACGGTAAGTGTAAGCGAAAATGAGTCCGAGCGAAATCAAAACCGTCGCTGCAAACGGCACTTTAAATGCTTCGAAAACATACCGTTGCAGCACCAAAACCACCAAATAAAGTCGGAACGCCGACCCAATTGTACGACTAATCAAAAAGATGGAAGCGGCCGTTTTGTAGCTGATGGTTCCTAAACGTTGCTCGATATAACTGTAAATTGAGGTCAGGTTCATGCGGTAGTACAACGGAAGAAGTACGGTAGCAATGATTAAAAATCCGATCGCATTTCCAAGTACAAATTGAAAGTAGGAAAACTGTGTTTCCGGATTTCCAACGGCACCGGGAACGGAGATAAAGGTCACGCCTGAAAGTGCGGTTCCAATCATTCCAAAGGCAACGAGGTACCATTTGGAGTTTTTATTGGCTTTGAAAAAGGTGTCGTTGTCAGTACCTTTTTTGCTCACCACATTGGAGATAAAGATGAGAATTCCAAAGTAAACGAGAATGATGGAAAGAATCAGGATCGGACTCATAATAGAATTTTTTAGTGTCGAAATGTACAAAAATAATGATGCGTTTTTCAAATTATGTACTTTTGTGAAATGGAATTTTCGTCAAAATTATTGGAAAAAGCAGTGAATGAAATGGCGCAATTGCCGGGAATTGGGAAGCGAACCGCTTTACGATTGGTATTGCATTTATTGAAACAGCCTGCAGAGCATACTCATTTTTTGGCTGGGGCATTGACTCAAATGCGCGACGAAATTAAATTCTGTCAAAGTTGCCATAATATTGCTGATGTTGCCGTATGTGAAATTTGCAGTAATCCGGCGCGGAATCATCAAATTATTTGTGTGGTCGAAGATGTGCGCGATGTAATGGCGATTGAAAACACCAATCAGTTCAAAGGCATTTATCATGTGTTGGGCGGAAAAATTTCACCCATTGATGGGGTAGGACCGAGCCAGTTGAATATTACTTCATTAGTACAAAAAGTGCAAGCGGGAGCGGTGGAAGAGTTGATCTTTGCCTTGAGTTCGACCATGGAAGGCGATACCACCAATTTTTACATCTACAAACAAATCAAAGATTTTAGTGTCAAAACCTCCACCATTGCACGCGGAATTGCAGTGGGCGATGAGTTGGAATACGCCGATGAGGTCACCCTTGGGCGTAGTATTTTACACCGAATTCCCTTCGAAAATTCCCTTAAAAATAATTAGATAAAACTAGGGCTTCACTTTTGATTTTACGTTTGAAAAACTATCTTTGTTGGCTAAAACAAATTTGATGAAAACCAAACTGCTGACGTTTTCCGTCTTCTTGTTATTGATGTTGACTTCCTGTGTATCAACGCAAGATTTAACGTATCTACAAAATAAATCCCCAAAAATTGAAAATCAAGTTATAGAAGCGGCCAAGCCCTATCGTCTTCAGGTGAATGATGTCGTTACTGTGAATATAAAAACGGTTGATGAAAAATTGGTAGAAATATTCAATTCCAACAAATCGACGGTTTCCCCAACAGTTGAAAATGTGTATTTCAATGGCTATACCGTAGATGATCATGGAAACATTCGCTTGCCCGTTTTGGGTGAAATCAATGTGCTAGGAAATACGGTAGAAGAAGCACGAATCAAAGTAGAAACTAAATTATTGAGCGATTATTTCAAAAAAGAAGCTCAATTGTTTGTTAGTGTAAAATTAGCCGGTTTTCGTTATGCAGCTAATGGCGAAGTGAACAGCCCGGGCTCTAAAGTTTTATACCAAGATCGCGTTAATATTTTAGAAGCGTTGGCCAATGTCGGGGATGTTACAATTACGGGAGATCGCAAAGATGTCAAGGTTTTGCGTCAATTTCCGGGTGGTATTAAAACGTACAGTATTGATTTAACGGATGCGAATGCCATTTACTCCCCCGTATTTTTCTTGCAACCCAATGACTTAATTTATGTGAAGCCATTGAAACAAAAATCATGGGGAACTGGCGGGACAGGAAAAGAATCTTTGGCTACCATTATCACTGCCTTGTCTTTGGTTACGACCATTTTTTTAATTCTAAAAAACTAAGCTAAGATGTTAGATATTAAAGATTTTGCTTTTTTTGAAAAACAGAACAGCTTTGATTTTAAGGCTTTTTTGATTAAAACGGGAAGTTATTGGCGTTGGTTTGTTTTGGGATTAGCCATTTCACTTTTCGTGGCTTATCAGGTGAATATTCGCAAGCAAAAGATTTATTCGTTAGAAACAACTTTAGCCGTAAAAGAACAAGAGAATCCACTTTTTACCAACAATACCAGTTTGATTTTCAATTGGGGTGGCACATCCGATCAGGTGCAGACTATCGCCACCACTTTGAAATCACGGTCCCACAATGAATTGGTGATTGATAAATTATCATTCTATGTGGATTACCTCAAAGAAGAAAAGTATTTTACAGAGGATGTTTACGGTTACACGCCATTTTTAGTTCATTTAGACAAAACCAAAGATCAGATGTTAGGAAATCCCATGAACATCCGATTTGTGAGTCCGAACGAATACGAATTAACCACTCATTTTAGTTCCAATTCAGTACCGTTAATTAATTACAGTACCAATGTGAAATCAACGCAATCGGTGGTTTCGGGAGATTATAAAAAACGATTCAAGGTAGGGCAAAAAGTTAACCTTCCTTTTTTGAGTTGGACACTAGATATCAAAGATTTGCCTGGAAATTATGTGGGTCAAAAATATATTGTGAAGCTCAATAATTTTGATGATGTAGTGACACAATATCGAAATGTAAAAGTTTCGATTGATGAAAAAGCAGGTTCGATAATAAAACTTTCATTACAAGGAACCAATAAAGCGCGTATCGTTGATTATTTGAACGAGACGGTTCGTATGTTGATGAAAAAACAATTGGAGAGTAAAAATTTATTTGCGGAAAATACCATTAAATATATCGATACGACGCTTACGTTAATGGAGCAAAATTTAAAAGAAGCGAATAACGATTTAAAAGATTTTAGCAAAGGCAGAAATGTATTAGAAATTGAAAAGCGTGGCGAGACGTATCAATTACAAATTCAGGAATTGGATTTGGCTCGGGATGCTGTTACGCGCAAAATCAATTATTACAATGCGTTAAATTCCTATTTGAAAAATAGTAAAGATTATTCCAAGTTACCAGCTCCATCGGTAGCAGGGATTGAAGAACCCAATATTATCAATAATGTAGCACAGTTAATTGCTTTGTCGGTGCGTCGTTCTGAAATGGCTTACTCGGTAAAAAGCGAATTGATGTTTAACAACATTGATAATGAAATCGCTGCTGTAAAGCGCGTTTTGCTCGAAAATGTGGCGGCGGCCAAAGTAGCGATCGAAACCGAATCCAATCAGATTAACCGTAAAATTCAACAATCCGAAGGGAAGATTGAAAAATTACCTGAAGAAAGTCAGGATTATTTACGAATTACTCGAAAATTTAATTTGAGTAATAGTGTTATTGATGCCTATTTGCAAAAAAGAAACGAAGCGCAAATTGTAAAAGCGGCAAATCTTTCCGACGTTCAATTTATTGATCCTGCCAAAGATATTGGTGGTGGTTTGATTGGTCCTCGTACTGGGGTGAATTATGTGATTGCCTTGTTTGTGGGATTATTGATTCCGTTGCTCATTGTATTTTTAATTTTCTTTATCAATAATGCCATTCAAAATGCGGAAGATATTAGTTCATTAACCAATATTCCATTAATTGGAGTTATTGGAATCAAACATACATCGTCTAATTTGGCAGTTTTTGAAAAGCCTAAATCCGCTTTATCGGAGTCTTTTAGAGCCTTGCGTTCTTCGTTGCAATTTTTATACAAAAAGCAAAATAAGGAAGGCAGTAAAACATTGATGTTGACTTCTACGGTGTCGGGTGAAGGAAAAACATTTTGTTCCATCAATATCGCTACAGTATTTGCAATCAGTGAGAAAAAGACGGTAATTGTTGGTTTGGATTTACGAAAGCCTAAGATTTTTGATGATTTTAATCTAAAAAATAAGATAGGAATTGTCAATTACCTAATTGGTGAAAATTCGTTGGATGAGATTGTTCAAAAGACCAAAATTCCTTATTTAGATGTCATTACTTCTGGTCCGATACCGCCCAATCCTTCCGAGTTAATTATGGGAGAAACAATGCGCGAGTTTATTGAAGAATTAAAGTTGCGTTACGATTATATTATCTTGGATACTCCACCGGTGGGACTGGTAACGGATGCAATTGAGTTAGCACCTTTTGCGGATGTAACGTTGTATATCATGCGACAAAATTTCACAAAAAAGGAAATGGTAAGTTTGATCAACAACCGGGTTCAACGAGATGAATTGTCCAATGTGAGTATCGTATTGAATGGTTTTGAAAATAAAGCCAAATACGGGACAGGTTATGGCTATGGCTACGGTTACGGTTATGGCTATGGAAATTATTCCAATGGCTATCATGAAGAAGATGCACCGATTACATTTTGGGATAAAATTAGAGATTTCATAAAGAAAAGTTTACAAAAGAAATAGTTTCATGCAAAACAAAACCACTACAACAATTGTTGTAACCGGTGTAGCCGGATTTATCGGTTCCAATTTAGCAGAATATTTCTTGGCTAATGGATTTCATGTGGTCGGTCTTGATAATTTTGCTACCGGGCATAAGAAAAACATGGATGCCTTTATCACGCACGAAAAATTCAAGTTCGTTGAAGGGGATATCCGAAATTTAGCTACATGTCAGGAAGTGGTGCAAGGGGCAACGTATGTGTTACATCAAGCTGCCTTGGGTTCGGTACCGCGTTCCATTAACGATCCGATTACTTCTAATGATGTGAATGTATCCGGATTTTTAAATATGTTGGTGGCGGCACGTGATGCCGGTGTAAAACGATTTGTTTATGCGGCAAGTTCTTCAACCTATGGTGATTCTAAAGTACTACCCAAAGTTGAAGAAGAAATTGGGAAACCTTTGTCACCTTATGCCATCACAAAATATGTGAACGAATTGTATGCAGAAATTTTTTCAAAAACATACGGTTTAGAAACCATTGGGTTACGCTATTTCAATGTTTTTGGGAAACGACAAGATCCGCAAGGAGCATACGCGGCGGTTATTCCAAAATTTGTCATGCAATTGATGCAAAAGGAATCGCCGGTAATTAATGGTGACGGAAGTTATTCACGAGATTTTACCTACATTGACAATGTGGTTCAAATGAATGAATTGGCCATGTTTACAGAAAATAGTGAAGCCATCAATACCGTTTTTAATACGGCTGTTGGGGATCAAATTACGTTAAATGAAATGGTGGATTTACTGAAACAATACCTAAGTAAATACGATCCAGAAATTCAGCATGTGGAAATTACCTACGGACCCAATCGCAATGGAGATATTCCACATTCAAAAGCAAGTATTGAAAAAGCAAAACGCTTATTAAATTATAATCCAAAATACCCCTTTGCTGACGGATTAAAAGAAGCAGTAGATTGGTATTGGAACAACTTAACCAAATAAATAATGAGTATTACATCTATTTGTTGTATTGGTGCAGGGTATGTTGGCGGACCTACAATGGCAGTCATCGCTCATAAATGTCCACATATTAAAGTCACAGTGGTGGATCTAAATGAAGAACGTATTGCACGTTGGAATGATCCAAACGTTGAAAATATTCCCGTTTATGAACCCGGTTTAAGTGAAATTGTAGCACAAGCTAGAGGGAAGAATTTATTTTTTTCTACCCAAGTAGATGAGGCAATTGATGAGGCACAAATGATTTTTATTTCTGTAAATACACCTACCAAAACCTATGGGGCTGGAAAGGGGATGGCTGCAGATTTAAAATATATTGAATTGTGTGCACGTCAGATTGCTCGCGTGGCTACCACAGATAAGATTGTCGTTGAAAAATCGACATTGCCAGTTCGTACCGCTGAAGCCATAAAAAACATTCTTGACAATACGGGTAATGGGGTTCAATTTCAAATTCTATCCAACCCTGAATTTTTAGCAGAGGGTACAGCAGTGGAAGATCTTTTAGCACCAGACCGCGTGTTAATTGGAGGTGGAACGGATGAAGCCGGACAAATTGCGATTAAGAAATTGGTTGAGGTGTATGCGAATTGGGTACCTTCCCATCAAATTTTAACAACCAATTTGTGGTCATCTGAGTTGTCAAAGTTAACAGCGAACGCCTTCTTAGCGCAACGTGTTTCTTCAATCAATGCCATTTCAGAATTGTGTGAAAAAACAGGAGCCAATGTCAATGAAGTAGCCAAAGCGATCGGTATGGACAGTCGTATTGGTCCTAAATTTTTAAAAGCCTCTGTTGGATTTGGAGGATCTTGTTTCCAAAAAGACATTCTTAATTTAGTGTATATCGCTAAATCGTTTGGCTTGCAAGAAGTGGCCGATTACTGGGAGCAGGTTATCATTATGAACGACCACCAAAAGAATCGTTTTGCGCGTAAAATAGTGTCAACGCTTTACAATACCGTTTCAGGAAAGAAAATAACATTCTTAGGTTGGGCATTCAAAAAAGACACCAACGATACCCGTGAATCAGCAGCCATTTACGTAGCTGACGATTTGCTCAATGAACAAGCGCAAATAGCGGTTTACGATCCAAAAGTATCGGCACGACAAATACAGAGTGATTTAAATTATCTAGAAACGCGTTTGCCCGAAGAAAATGATAAAGCAATTGAGTCTTGCAATGACCCCTATGAAGCCTGTAAAAATGCGCATGCTATTGCAATTTTGACGGAATGGGACGAGTTTAAATCGTATGACTGGCAACGAATTTACGATGCGATGTTAAAGCCAGCATTTGTTTTTGATGGAAGAAATTTATTAGATGCAGATAAAATGAAAGAAATTGGATTCCTCTACCAAGGAATCGGTTCTTAATAGTCAAGGTATGGAAAAAAAAATAGGAGTTATTGGACTAGGTTACGTGGGTTTACCATTAGCACGTTTGTTTGCTACAAAGTATCCCGTTATTGGTTTTGATATCAACCAAAAAAGGGTAGATGAATTAAATAAAGGGACTGATTTTACCCTAGAAATTAATTCAGAGCTGTTACAAGAAGTACTGGTGAGTCAACCCGGTGAACAAGGATTGTATTGTTCTACTTCACTGGATGATTTGGCATTGTGCAATTATTATATTGTGACGGTTCCTACACCCGTTGATAAAAATAACCGCCCTGATTTAACTCCTTTGTATAAATCCAGTGAAACAGTTGGGAAAGTCCTAAAGAAAGGGGATATTGTGATTTATGAATCTACGGTATATCCCGGACTCACAGAAGAAGAGTGTGTACCCGTTTTGGAACGCGTAAGCGGATTAAAATTTAATGAAGATTTTTATGCAGGCTATTCACCCGAGCGTATAAACCCTGGCGACAAAGAACATACTGTTGAAAAAATATTAAAAATCACATCGGGTTCTACACCAGAAATTGGTCAGAAAGTCGATGAATTATACAAATCCGTAATTATTGCGGGAACGCATTTAGCACCATCCATCAAAGTAGCAGAGGCCGCTAAAGTAATTGAAAATGCGCAACGTGATATCAATATTGCTTTTGTCAATGAATTGGCTAAAATCTTTAATCTATTGGATATTGATACGCAAGCTGTATTAGCGGCTGCGGGAACCAAATGGAATTTCTTGAATTTTAAACCGGGATTGGTGGGCGGACATTGTATCGGTGTCGATCCGTATTATTTGGCGCAAAAAGCACAAGAAACCGGATATCATCCTGAAATTATTTTAGCAGGAAGACGCTTAAATGATAGTATGGGAGAATATGTGGCTTCTCGAATTATCAAACTTTTTATTAAAAAACGAATTCCAGTCGTAAATTCAAAATTACTGATGTTGGGAATAACGTTTAAAGAAAATTGTCCCGATGTACGGAATACCAAAATTGTAGACGTAGTAAAAGCATTAATGGATTATGGTATTCAAGTGACCATTTATGATCCTTGGGCCAATCCAGCGGAAGTGATGCACGAATACGGTTTAGAAACCATCAACCAAATCCCCAATGAAAAATTTGATTCCGTTGTTTTAGCGGTAGCACATAAAGAGTTTTTGGATCTCAATTTGGATATTTTCAAAAATGAAAAATCGGTGGTTTACGATGTTAAAGGAGTATTAACTTGTCCTATAGATGGGAAATTATAAGATGAAGAAAATACTAATCACTGGAGGTGCAGGTTTTATTGGCTCACATGTTGTTCGTCGCATGGTGACACAATATCCCAATTATCATATTTTTAATTTGGACGCACTTACCTATGCGGGAAATCTAGAAAATATAAAAGATATAGAAAAGGCCCCCAATTACACCTTTGTAAAAGGCGATATTACGGATGCACATTTTATTCAAAATCTTTTTACCGAACACCAATTTGATGGAGTAATCCACTTAGCCGCTGAATCCCATGTGGACCGTTCTATTTCCGATCCTTTGGCTTTCGTTCGAACAAACGTAATCGGAACTATGACGTTATTGAATGCAGCAAAAGCGAGTTGGAACGGAAATTTTGGGGGCAAACGATTTTATCATGTGTCCACAGATGAAGTGTATGGTTCTTTAGGAGAAACGGGATTTTTTACCGAGTCTACTGCGTATGATCCCAATTCACCGTATTCTGCCTCTAAAGCAAGTTCGGATCATTTTGTGCGTGCCTATGGTGAAACCTATGGCTTGCCCTACGTAATAACCAATTGTTCCAACAACTACGGACCCAATCATTTTCCTGAGAAATTGATTCCGTTGTGTATTCATAATATTATTGAAAATAAACCTTTGCCCATATATGGTGATGGTAAATATACTCGGGATTGGTTGTTTGTTATCGATCATGCCCGAGCCATTGATTTAGTTTTTCATGAAGGTAAAAATCATGAAACGTATAATATTGGCGGATTTAATGAATGGCAAAACATCGACTTAGTTCGCTTACTTTGCCGTATTATGGATCGTAAATTAAATCGCGCTGAAGGAGAATCAGAACAATTGATCACTTTTGTAAAAGATCGTCCGGGACACGATTTGCGCTATGCCATTGATGCGACTAAAATCAATACCGAATTAGGTTGGAAACCCTCCGTTACTTTTGAAGAAGGATTGGAACAAACCGTGGATTGGTTTTTGGCCAATGGCGAATGGTTACAGAATGTAACTTCAGGTGCCTACCAAAAGTACTATTCACAACAATATCAATAATTTATTTAATTGGTTAATAAACCAAATTAATTGATTATTTTGAACCCTAAATTGAATTGAGGCTTTCGAAAAGATTGAAATTCCCAATTCACATAACACTGCCTTAATACATCACCCGACAATTTTTTATAGTTTTGTTCGGACAAAAGTGATTGTATTTTTGCAAATAATGTCAACTCTAAACAATAATTGAAATAGGTACAATGCAACAATCAAAGCAACCATGGACCGAAATAATTCAATCTAAAAGTTCTTTGTTCTCCGTTAATTTAGCGGAAGTTTGGAGGTACCGTGATTTGTTATTTCTTCTGGTAAAAAGAGATTTTATTACTTTTTACAAACAAACTATTTTAGGCCCCATCTGGTTTTTTATCCAACCATTGTTAACGATGCTGGTTTACATCATCCTCTTTGGTCAAATCGCAAAGATTGATATCAATAACGTACCTCAAATCGCATTTTTTCTTTCAGGTATCACGATTTGGAATTACTTTTCTGAAAGTCTTACTAAAATTTCAACCGTATTTAAAGACAATGCAAGCGTATTCGGGAAAGTCTATTTTCCACGATTAATTATGCCTTTATCCATTGTTTTTTCTGGATTAATGAAGTTTTTAGTGCAGTTCACACTCTTTATCATCGTTGTTTTATATTACACGTATGTTGAAGAGTCAATCCACCCTACAATCTGGGTATTAGCCACGCCGTTTCTAATCCTTCTAATGGCTTTGTTTGCACTTGGTATCGGGATGATTTTTTCATCATTAACCACAAAATACAAAGATCTTACGTTTTTATTGACGTTTGGTATACAGCTGTTTATGTATGCAACCCCCGTGGTTTATCCCATATCAGCTATGCCCGAACGCCTAAAATGGATTATAAAACTCAATCCGCTGAGTGGAATTTTTGAATGTTTTCGATACGGGTATTTGGGCTCTGGTACTTTTGAAACCAGTGATATTCTAACCAGTACAGCATTAATCAGCGTATTATTTATAATAGGGGTTATTATATTTAATAAGGTTGAAAAAGATTTTATGGATACGGTTTAATGGATGGGAGTATGAAAAACATTGCAATTTTAGCGGAAAATATTTCAAAACAATACCGTTTAGGAGAAGTCGGAACAGGTACCTTGTCCCATGACTTAAATCGAATGATAAGTAAACTTCGAGGAAAAGGAGATCCTTATTTAAAAATCGGAGATACCAATGACCGAACAACGTCGGGAAACAGTCAGTATGTATGGTCGTTAAAAGATATCAATTTTGAGATTGAACAAGGTGATGCCGTAGGTATTATTGGCCGAAATGGTGCCGGGAAAAGTACGTTGCTCAAATTATTAAGTAAGGTAACCAAACCCACCACAGGAAGTTTTAAAGTGAACGGTCGTATCGCCTCACTTTTAGAAGTGGGAACAGGATTTAATCCCGAAATGACCGGTAGAGAAAACATCTACCTTAATGGAGCAATTCTAGGGATGCGTAAAGCTGAAATTGACCGTAAATTTGATGAAATTGTCGCTTTTTCTGGAGTGGAACGCTATATTGATACGCCTGTAAAACGGTATTCCTCAGGAATGTATGTGCGTTTAGCCTTTGCTGTGGCTGCCCATTTAGAATCTGAAATTCTAATTGTCGATGAAGTATTGGCGGTTGGAGATGCTGAATTTCAGAAGAAATGTCTCGGTAAAATGGGTGACGTAAGTAAAGAGGAGGGAAGAACCGTACTTTTTGTGAGTCATAACATGTCAGCCGTTCAAAATCTATGTAATAAAGGAATCGTACTTTCCAATGGAACTACTGAATTTGTTGGGAATGTGGAAGAATCCATTCAGCATTATTTGAAACGCAATACCGATTCTATTAATTTATTAGAGACTAAAGAACGTAAAGGTTCTGGTGTCGTGAAATTTGCCGAAATCAATGTTTTTGGCGCTACTCGTGAAACAAAACCACAGTCGGGACAACCCTTTACCATGGAATTTGTTTTGGCGAATAACCAACAAGTAAATTTTGCAGATATCGAATTTGATGTTCGCATCGACGATCAAATCGGACAACGCATCTTATGGATGAGTACGACTTTAATGAAAGAAACGCCCAATCGCGTGGGAAATGTAGTAACGTTCTCAATGGATCGATTGGTTCTAAATGAAGGTATCTATTTTATAACGGTGTATATGACGGTCAATAAAGATTTGTCCGATTGGGTGCAAAACGCCATCACTTTTGAAGTGTCAGAAGGCGATTTTTACAATACCGGAAAACGAGTTCCCGCATTGCATAGTAAAGTGCTTGTGGATTATCAAGTACAGTATTCATAATCTCTAAACATGCGGATAGATCAACTCACATTTACACGTTTTTTAGCCGCAGTTGCTATAGTAATCTATCATTTTGGAAAACGCATTTTTCCATTCAATGCCGATGAAGTCAGTTTTTTGGTAAAACATGCCAACATCGGAGTGAGTTATTTTTACATCCTTTCGGGTTTTATCATGATTATCTCCTACGGAAGAAGTCAAAAGGTGGCTCCCTTGGATTATTATAAAAATCGTATAGCCCGAATTTATCCGGTATATCTTCTCGGATTTTTATTTTATTTCCCCATTTGCATTATGATCAATTATCCCATTGATTATACGCTCATTGCCAATGCAACCATGTTACAATCGTGGATGCCTGGATGGGTTATGCGGTATAATTTTCCGGGTTGGTCGGTTTCGGTAGAAATGTTGTTTTACTTTCTATTTCCACTGTTATTCAATTACGGCTATTCCAAACCGAATTATCGAAAAGCAATTTTTATCGGAATAGTATTGTTCTGGGTGTTTTCTCAATTGTTTTTCCATTATATGATTCAGCATCCATATTATAAAGGCGAATTTACTCCCAGTCATGAATTGCTGTTCTATCATCCCTTATTTCATTTAAATGAGTTCTTAGTCGGGAATTTAGCAGGGTTATGGTTCCTAAAACAAGGGGATTCCTCCCGTAAAAATTACGATTGGATTGTTTTAAGTTTGGTGGTTCTCATCGCTTTGGCTTTGAAATATCCAATGGGAATGAATTATCACAATGGATTATTTGCCGTTTTGTTAGTGCCATTGATCCTTTTTATTTCCTTAAATACGGGTCGGATTACACAGTGGTTTTTACACCCCAAGTTGGTGTATTTGGGCGAAATCAGTTATGGTGTTTACATTTACCAACTTCCGGTGTTTTATTATTTGAAACCTATGCCCATCGACAATCAATTACTGGCATTCGGAATAAAACTTGCCGTACTTTTACTCCTATCGATGGTCAGTTATCGATTTATCGAAATTCCGCTTCGAAATAAAATCAAAAAAATAGACTTGCGGTTTTTGCAGAAAGAGCGACAACTTTAAAACGAAAAAGTAATGAATGCATTGGTTCGAGAATTCTATTATTATTACTGGTTGCTGCGTACTTGGAATGTTCGTCGGAAATTTCCAAAATACCAAATTATGACGCTCGAACAAACACTGGCCGCCATTGTGAAGGAACGAAAGTCGGTCAGTCGTTTGGGGGATGCCGATTTTTTATTACTTATCGAAGAACGCGATGTGTCGTACCAACGCTTGTCCAAAGAAATTGCACAGCGATTGCAAGCCGTATTGGATTGTAGAGATCCCCGATTTTTAGCTTGTTTGCCTGATACATTAGTGGATCAATCCGAGTGTAGACGTTCTACTGAGGTGCATTGGAAATCTTTTGTATACAAATACGGACAGCGATTGGCTCGTTGTTTTGACACCAATTACACCTATGGAAATTCGAACATGACGCGTATTTACATGAATTTCCACGATAAAACAAAATCACCAGAGCTTTTTCAACAAATCAAAACGATTTGGAATCAAAAACATGTGGTTGTTGTTGAAGGAAAGTTTACGCGCTTTGGCATCGCTAATGATTTGTTAGATAATGCATTGTCTGTCAAACGAATCATCGGACCCCACATGAATGCTTTTGAAAGTATCGATACGATTAAAAATGCACTGTTGAATTTTTCAAAAGATGAGGTGTTGTTTTTGTTCTCATTGGGTCCGACAGCCACGATATTGTGCCATGAATTAGCAATAGAAGGTTACTGGGCCGTGGATATTGGCAACTTGGATTTGGAATACATGTGGATGAAAGCAGGCGCAACCGAAAAAGTCTCCATCAAAGGGCGATTCAGTGTGGAAACATCAACTTCTGTGATGGATTTAACACTTGATCCTGTCGATGCAAAAGTGTACCAAGAGAGTATAGTGTTGGATTTGTCAATTGCTGAATAACGATGTCAAAAGTGCTTTTATCCATCATCATTCCCGTTTATAAAGTGGAAGAATACCTGGCCAAATGTTTGGATAGTGTATTGGAACAAGGTATGGATTTGGCGACTTATGAGGTGATTGTAATTAATGACGGTTCCCCTGATAATTCCAAAGAAATTATTGAATCGTATCTTCCCAATCATCCGAATCTTATTTTTATCGATCAGGAAAATCAAGGTGTTTCTGTGGCACGCAATAAAGGGCTCGATCGAGCCACAGGTGAATTTATTCTTTTTGTTGATCCTGATGATGCTGTTTTTGAACATTCTATTCCGCCCTTACTCCAAATCGCTCAAGAACAGCAATTGGATATTCTTTACTTGAGCTTGGATTTGTATGATGAAGCTGGGAATTTCCTCAGTCATTATGAAAATTGTGGTGAAGAAGGCGTGGTCAGTAGCGGATTAATACATCCAAGACGCACTTTTCCAGCGACCTTGTACCGACGCGATTTAATCGGTTCCATTCGTTTTGTAAAAGGAATCACCCGAGGACAAGATACCGTGTTCAATGCCATGGTGCAATCTTTGGCACAACGCTGCAGTTATAGCAATTTGAAGTATTACAAATACCTTCAACGGGAAACTTCGTCTCGGAGTTTAGTTGGAAATGAAAATGCGTTTAAAGGTTGTATGTTGGCTATCGAAGCCTTTATCGAATTTGAACAAAAGCATTTTTCAATAGCTTCTCCAGCAAGCATCTCCTACTTTTTTAACTTGAAAGTACTCTTTTTACAACGCCAAGTAGAATGGGGTTTATTGGATACGTTGGACAAAAACCGCTACTATCGTATAAAACAATTTATTTGTGATCATCAATTAGAGAAGGTGGCTAAAGAAGTGGCCAAAATTTATCCCTACTTTGGTGCTTCCTACAGCGTGTTTGCAAGTTATCATACGGTTTTGCAATTCAAACACCATTTGTTTCGAAAACTTAGTACCTGGAAACAAAAAGCACTTCGTTAATTTTTTAAAGTGGAGATTTGTTAAAAAGTATATAAAAACTCGCTAAAGTATTCTCGTTTATGCGGTGTGAAATTGGGGAGTATTTCCTATTTTTACCACGAATAACACACTCTAAAAGCATTACAAAAGTGACACAGTCACAGGTTGTGATGTGGAGTACGATTTGCATGAATCAATCAATATCAGTATCGGTAATTATTCCGCTTTACAATGTAAAACCCTTTGTCAGTCAGTGTTTAGATTCACTATTAGCACAGACTTTGACTGCATTTGAATTGCTTGTAGTCAATGATGGTTCTACCGATGGAAGTGAAATGATTGTGGAGGAATATGGTAAAAAAGACCCGCGGATTCACTTGTTTCACCAAACCAATCAAGGGGTTGCCGTTGCAAGAAATGCCGGTATTCTTCATGCCAAAGGGGAGTATATCACTTTTGTAGATGCCGATGATTTTGTTGAAAAGGATTATTTGGAACATTTATATCAAAGTGCAATTCAGTATAAAACATCAATTGTTGTAGCCAATTTTAAATCAGAAATTGAAGGAAAATGGGTCGAAAATGAGTCCGTTTACGATACGAATAGGTTGGTTTTAAAAGAGGAAATACAACAAAATATTCTCCCCATTTTTCTCACAAACGACTCCCTCAATTCTTGTTGTGTCAAATTGTTTGACAAACAGTTAATTCAGGACAATCGGATTCAATTTCCGGCAGGAATGACCAATGGTGAAGATGCTTTGTTTTGTCTAAAGGCTTTTTCTTTAACAAATACAGTTGTGTTTACGAAGCTTTCAGGGTATTGCTATCGCGCCGTGAGTGGCAGCGCTTCTCGGAATTTTTTGTCTAAAGATTATTTGAAAATTGCTTTGGAAAATTACGAGTTTGATCATCAAAGTTATGCCCAGTTGTCTTTGGATAGCCGTTTAATTCAGCGTTATAAATCGCACCGTTTAATGAATACCTTATACGATTTAATTCACATATATTTACGTCCTAATGCCGCTGTTTCTTGGTTGAAGCGTGTACAAAAAGTGCGAGCAATTATGAAACATCCGCGCGTTCAAGAAGTATTCAAAGTCTATGGCGTTGAATTAGAACAAGAAACCTTTAGATATCGAAAACAATTGTTGCAAAGTATCCGTAAGAATCGCTTATTCGTAGTTATGGGATTAACCTTTTACAGTAATTTTAGAAACCACTATTATTTTACAAAATAAAAATACATGAAAATATTGCTATTTTTTCACGGAGGAAGTTTGAATCGCGGATGCGAAGCTATAGTGCGTTCAACAGTTGCCTTAATTAAAAAAAGTCATCCTGACGCAAGAGTTGAATTATCCTCTTTGAATCCCACTTCGGATAAAGTAATTCCACTTTTAGATGCCATTCATCAAGAGCGTTATTATACCATAAAAAAGTTTTCATGGCATGGTTTGATGAATTTAATTTCACTAAAATTATTCCGCAATGAAAATTACGCTTACCGCGTCGTGCACCGGGATGTTATTTCAAAAGCGCCGCACTATGATGTTGTATTGTCAATCGGCGGTGATAACTATTGTTATGGAGAACAACCCGGTATTTATGAAACGGATCGCTGTATAAAAGCGGCCAATAAAAAACTCATTTTGTGGGGAGCTTCAATTGGTCAAGAAGATTTATCGCCAGCAAAAATTGAAGACCTCAAACAATTCGATTTGTTGTTGGTTCGCGAATCACTCACTTTTGAAACCTTGCAAAAAAATGGTATTCCCAATGTGAAACTTTGTGCAGACAGCGCTTTTACTATGGACAAGGAAGAATTACCCTTGCCTGAAGGTTGGCTTGAAGGAAATACCATCGGTTTCAATACGAGTCCGTTGGTGATTCGTAAAAATCCAGCATCCAAACAAGCCGCTTTGGATTTGGTTCAGCATATTTTGGATACCACAACTATGACCGTTGCTTTAACTCCGCATGTGATCGAGCCTGGGAATGATGACTACGAATGTTTATCCGAGTTTTATGAAATTTTCAAATCCACTGGACGGGTTTTGTTGTTACCCAATGATTTGAATGCCATTCAATACAAAGGATATATCGCCCGAATGCGTTTCTTTATTGGTGCACGAACCCATGCGACAATTGCGGCCTATTCTACTCAAGTCCCAACGATGGTGCTCGGTTACAGTGTGAAGTCCAAAGGAATTGCCAAAGACATTTTTGGTGAAGAGCGTTTGGTATTGAATCTGGAAGAGATTTCGGATCGCGATAAATTGGTGGCTAAGTTTGAAGAAATGAAACGCGACGAACAGGATTTGAAATCCCTTTTAGCTGTAAGAATTCCAGAAATTAAAAAAATGTCGCAAAAAGCAGTCGAATATTTATTTGAACTTTTAGGGAAATAATGAAAAAAAATCTAGTATTCATCATTCCGTCTTTGGAGGCTGGTGGCGCTGAAAAGAGCCTCGTCAACCTGTTGAATACAATAGATTATCAAAAGTATTCAGTGGATTTGGTACTGTTTAAATCAGGTGGTGTTTTTGCAGCCTTAGTGCCGAAACAAGTTAATTTTGTTGCATTAAATCCTAACTTTCAGCAATTTAGTCGCGGACTTTTATCTTCTTGTCTTTATTTCGCTTTGCGGTTCCAATTTCGTTTAGTGTTTCATCGTATCGCTTTCTTTTTAACCAGTCGGATCGAGAAAAATGAAGCGGTTGCTGAACAAAAAAACTGGAAACATATGCGGGCATTCATCACAATGTTGCCCAAAAAATATGATGCTGCCATTGGGTTTTTAGAAAAAACGTCCAATTATTTTGCTGTGGATTGTGTTCAAGCAACGACTAAAATTGGATGGATTCATACCACGTATTCCAATTCAGGAATGGACGCGACATGGGATGTGCCTTATTTTGAACAGTTTAAGGCTGTGATTGGCGTTTCGCCTGAGTGTGTAGCAGATTTGCAAAACAATTTCCCCCATTTGAAAGCTCGTTTTCAATTGATTTACAATATTGTTTCTCCAAGTTTGATTGGGCAACTCGCTGCTCAAGAATGTGAAGATGATTCACTTTTTACTACTCCAACGACTTTTGTAACCATTGCGCGATTAAGTCCCGAAAAAGGTTTGGATCTCGCCATTGAAGCAGCAAAGCTACTTGTCGAAAAAGGACTGACTTTTAAATGGCTTATTTTAGGTGATGGTGTAGAACGCGAACGTTTAAAGGCGCAAATTGAAACCCATCAATTAGAAGATTATGTGTTTTTGTTAGGGGTTCGACAAAATCCCTATCCGTATGTTAAACGCGCCACAGTATATGTACAACCTTCTCGTTATGAAGGCAAATCTATGGCTATAGAAGAAGCTAAAATTCTACAGAAGCCCGTTGTGGTTACCGCTTTTTCCTCTGCATTAGATCAAATCGAACCCAATGTTACGGGTTTCATTGCGGACATGGAGGGTGAAAGTATTGCCCATTTACTCCTAAAAGTTAGTCAGGATGCCTCCCTTTGTGAACAGGTTCAAAATCAATTGAAAACGCTATCTTTAGGAACTGAGTCAGAAATTGACCATTTATACCAACTCATTGAAGCCCATGGATAAAAAACGACTTCTTTTTGTGATGAATAATTTGCACTGTGGTGGTGCAGAAAAAGCATTAGTGTCGTTGCTTCAAACCTTGGATTATGAACAGTTTGAGGTTGATTTGTTGCTGTTTCGAAAAGAAGGGTTGTTTTTAAAACAAGTTCCGAAAACAGTCAACCTTTTGGAAGCTCCTTCCGAATATAGTTATTTTGACATGTCTTTTTTAAAGGCAATATTAAAGGCATTTGTCTCTTTAAAATGGCCAATAATTTGGAATCGTATTGCTTTTACAAAGGTCTATAAAAGTGAAAGTCATCCCGGAATTCGCGAGCAAAAAACGTGGAAATACATCAGTGCTTCGTTGCCTAAATTAAAAGGGCACTATGATTTGGCAGTGGGATTTTTAGAAAATGCTCCCAACAATTATTGTATTGAAAAAGTCAGTGCCCACTATAAATTGGGCATGATTCATAGTGATTATGAAGCCTTGGGATTAGATCCCCAAAGGGATTTGCATTACTTTGAAAAGTTTACGTATGTAGCCACCATTTCAGAACAATGTGTTGCCGTTTTACAGCGTAACTTTACTTCAATTTCCAACAAGTTTATTTTGCTCAAAAATATTACAGCTGTTCAATTAATCCATCAGTTAGCCAAAGAACCCATAGCATTTACAAAAAGTGCTTTGGATTTAGTAACCATTGGACGCTTAGTTCCTTTAAAAGGCTTTGATTTGCTTTTGGATGCTGCAGCACAATTGAAAGATAGCGGCTTGGTATTTAAATGGTATATTATTGGGGATGGCCCGATGCGAGAGGAATTGCGGCAACAAATTTCACATTTACAATTGACAGAACAGGTCTTCCTTTTGGGTTTATTGGAAAATCCGTATCCGTATTTAGAACAATGTGATTTTTATGTGCATACTTCAAAATACGAAGGAAAATCGGTCGCCATTGATGAAGCTAAAATTTTAGGCAAACCCATTATTGTGACCAATTTTTCCACAGTAAAAGATCAAATTATTCACCAACAAACCGGTTGGATTGTTGAAATGGACGGAAAAGCGATTGCCAATGCTATTCAATTTTTTGTAGAAAATAAAGCGATTGCAACAACACTAAGGCAACAGTTGGCATTGGAAGAAATGACTACCGAGGATGAAGTTGAGAAAATAGTTCAAATTGCTCACAAAGGAACATTACTTACTTTGGAGCATAAACAAAATGAAAATTAATTAAGGTATGTGGTTGGGTTTATTTTTAGCATTGCTTGGTATTGTCTTACTCTTTGTGGGTGTAGATGCTTGGGTACACTTCAATATTTGGCAAAGTCGGATAAAAATAGGGAGGTATTCCAATGATCAACAATGGCAGCAAGCGATTCAAATCCGAGCGCAATCCTGGTTGAAAAATATGCCGGTAACGAAATTAACGGATAATTCGCGATTGTTACTTTGGGATATGCTTCGTGGAAACTACAAACGCAGTACGATTCAAATTTGGCAAAAAGCGGCTTTATACATTGGTTTAATCGATCTAGCTGAAGCTACCAAGAATAACGAATTGCGTGTTGAGGTTCGAAATTCCATACAGGGAATGTTTAATGCAGACGGAACATGGAAAATCAAACCCAAAGAAATGGATTGGGTAATGATGTCGCATGCCGTTATCCGTATCCATGGGAGAGAATTTCCCGAAAAATTTCAACCCGCATTTGAGGAAACCTATGCCTTGATTCAAACTTTAAAAGGAGCGGATGGTTTGATAGCCTATAAAAAGCACATGCCGAATTATCGGTATGTGGATACTTTAGGATTCATTTGTCCTTTTTTGACCCATTATGGATTGAAATTTAACAAACCAGAAGCCATTGAATTGGCTTACCAACAAATTGAAAGTTTCCATCAACACGGCATGATGGCTCAAGAGTTCTTGCCTTGTCATTCTTACCAAACGTCGACTCAATTACCCGTTGGGTTGTTCGGTTGGGGCAGAGGATTAGCTTGGTATGCCTACGGACTCATGGATATGTATTTGGCACTGCCTCAAAATCATCCTTACCATTCTAAACTGGAAGAGAAAATACAACGTTTTGTGGATTCAGTGCTTAAATTTCAAAATGCAGATGGGAGTTGGGGATGGCTCATTTTTGATGAAAGTTCCCGAAAAGATTCTTCTACGACAGCCGTTTTGGGGTGGGTACTTAGCGCTTTACCGCATGTTTTACAAAATCAAAAAACAAACGAAGCTTTACAAAAAGTAAAACAATATTTACAATCCGTAACGCTTCGCAACGGCGCTATTGATTTTTCACAAGGGGATACCAAAGCGATTGGGATACATGCTCAAACCTTTGAATTGCTCCCGTTTACCCAAGGGTTTACCCTGCGAATGCAGGCCCACATGAAGTATCAAACAAAAGAATAACCAATAAAGAGCTATGTTATTTAATTCTTTAAGTTTTGCGGTCTTTTTACCCATTGTTTTTGTCCTGTATTGGTTTGTTTTTCACAAACAATTAAAAGGTCAAAATATACTGCTGTTGGTAGTGAGTTACTTCTTCTATGCCTGCTGGGATTACCGCTTTTTGTTTTTATTAATGTTCTCAACTTTTCTCGATTACAGTACGGGATTAGCCATGTTTGATGCAAAGACTAAATCGTGGAAGCGTTTTTGGTTTTGGTTGAGTATCGGTGTGAATCTTGGGTTTTTGGGATTTTTTAAATATTATAATTTTTTCATTTCCTCATTTGCAGATGCCATTGGTTTGTGGGGAATCCATGTCGATTATTGGACGTTGAATATCATTTTACCTGTCGGGATTTCTTTTTATACCTTCCACGGATTGTCCTATGTAATTGATATTTATTACGACCGAATCCAACCGGAACGCAATTTTATCGATTATTCGGTATTCGTAAGTTTCTTCCCTTTGTTAGTAGCAGGACCCATCGAACGGGCAACGCATTTGTTACCCCAAATACAACGCGTACGGGTTTTTGATTATGGCAATGCGGTGCTCGGACTCCGACAGATACTCTGGGGATTGTTCAAAAAAATGGTCATCGCAGATAATTGTGCTACTCTAGCCAATCTCATGTTTAACGATGCTGCCCATCAAGAGGGATTAAAATTAGTCATGGGAGCGGTGTTTTTCTCGTTGCAGATTTACGGCGATTTTTCAGGATATTCGGATATTGCTCTCGGTGTTGCCCGATTATTTGGATTTGATTTGTTGCGCAATTTTGCATTTCCTTATTTTTCGAGAGATATCGCCGAATTTTGGCGCAGATGGCATATTTCATTATCCACTTGGTTTCGCGATTATTTGTACATCCCATTAGGGGGAAGTAAAGGCGGTATGGCTAAAAAAGTTAGAAATACCTTTATCATTTTTTTAGTCAGCGGTTTTTGGCATGGCGCCAATTGGACGTTCATCATTTGGGGACTGCTTAATGCACTTTACATTATGCCTTCCATTGTATTTGAAACCAATAGATCTAATCTGAATACCGTAGCACAAGGGAAACTTTTCCCGACTATTCGGGAGTTTTTTGCGGTTTTAATTACGTATTGTTTGACCGTTTTTGCATGGATTTTTTTCAGAGCAGAATCGGTTACTGCGGCATGGATTTATGTGAAAAATATGGTCAAAGGTTTGTTGTCAAAAGCAGCTTATGTTCAAGCTCTTGATTTTACATTATCCACTGTAGGTTGGGCTTTACCATTACTTATTTTGTTTTTTATAAGTATTGAATGGTTGGGTAGAGAACAACAATTTGCCCTTCAACGATTGGGTGAACGCTGGAAACAACCGGTGCGATGGGTGTTTTATGCCACTCTAATTTTCTTAATCGGAATGTTTATGAAGACGGAAGAAACACCATTTATCTATTTTCAATTTTAATTTAGGTCACTATGAGATTATTTTTAATAAAAATAGGTTGGTTTTCGGTGCTATGTAGTGGAGTGTATTTGATGTTGTTGTTTGCAGTAGGAACTTTTGCACCTCAATCCTTTAAACCCAATTTAAAATATACAAAAGGAACCTATGGATATACCAATACCCGCTTGCAAGACATAAAAAAACAATCGAATTTAGATGTGTTGGTCGTAGGTTCGTCCCATGCTTACCGCGGATTTGATCCCCGAATATTCAAGGCGAATGGTTACCAAATGTTCAATCTCGGTTCGAGTGCTCAAACGCCAACCCAGACTTTACTCTTGTTAAAACGGTATTTGAAAAATAAAAAAGTGGGCACATTACTTTATGAAGTGTATCCCACAACATTTTCAATTGATGGCGTTGAATCTTCACTTGACATTATTGCCAATGATCAAAATGATATGCTTTCCTTTGCAATGGCTTGTCAAATGAAACATGCTAAAGTAGCCAATACGTTAGTATATGCCTACATGGATCAACTCTTGCATCCCGTGGCTATCACAGAACCAAAGCATAAAAAAGAAGACACTTATGTTGAGGGTGGATATGTACAACGCATTCAAGGAACTTATACGGCAAACTATTTGCCAAAAAGTACTCTAAAAATTGATCCCAAGCAATGGGCGGCTTTTCAGGAAATCATTCAATTGGTGAAACAAAAGGAAATACGTTTGCTTCTTGTTTTCGCACCAGTCACAAAAGCGCTTTATCAGTCGTATACCAATTTGCCCTACTTTGAAAATAAAATCAAAGCGCAAGGGGAATACTATAACTTTAATGGACGAGTAGCGTTGGAAGATCATTTGCATTTTTATGATTCCAATCACTTGAACCAAGCGGGTGTCACGTTGTTTAATGCAAAAGTAATGCAGCAATTATTTCCCCCACGAACAATTGCTCAACCGGAAAAAAATAAAAAATAATGAAACTGTTATACATCACCAATGGCATAAATGGAGCGGGAGGTCTTGAGCGTATTTTGGCTTTAAAGACCAATTACTTCATTGAAAATTTTGGTCATGAAGTGCATATTTTAGTTTTAAATGAAGGTCATTTGGATCCGTTTTATGATTTTAATGCTGCTGTTCAGTTTCATTCCATTACCGTTTCGGGTAATCCAGTGACCTATTTTTTACATTACAAAAAACAGATTCAGCAACTTGTGGGACAAATTGATCCCCAGGTGATTTTGGTTTGTGATGATGGGTTAAAAGGATTTGCGATTCCACAATTTATTTCCAAAACTATTCCAATTATTTACGAACGCCATGTTTCCAAAGAAATCGAATTTCATGCGAATATGTCGTTTTTGCAACGCACATTGGTCAAAATTAAACACCAAGTCATGAACCGATTGGGTGCCTCTTTTGATCGCTTTGTGGTATTGACCGCTGGGAATTTGGAAGAATGGGATTTAAAAAATACCGTTGTGATTCCGAATTGTCTCACTTTTTATCCCGAAAATACTGCTGATTTATCTGCAAAACGTTGTATCGCTGTAGGCAAACACGGCTATCAAAAAGGATTTGATCGCCTTTTGGAATCGTGGAAAACAGTGCAAGCACAATACCCTGATTGGGAACTCCATATTTATGGAAAATACGAAGAAGACCAATCGTTAATCCGTTTGGCACAACAATTAAAAGTAAGTGATTCCGTCTTTTTTCATCAACCCACAAAGTCAATACAAGAAGAATATTTAAAATCGTCCATCTTTTTGTTTTCTTCGCGTTTTGAAGGATTTGGGATGGTGTTGACCGAAGCTATGGCTTGTGGTGTGCCTTGTATTTCCTACGATTGCCATTACGGCCCTTCCGATATTATTCAGCACGGTCAAGATGGGTTGTTGATCCCCAATGGCGATATCCAAACTTTTGCCACAGCGATTTGTTCGTTAATTCAAGACGAAAGCATGCGGAAGCAAATGGGAGCATTGGCGAGAGAAAATGTAAAACGGTATCAACCGGAAATCGTTATGACACAATGGAACGAACTATTTAATACGGTTAATCGATGAAAAATATTCTCTTGTTTATGCCCTACGGAAGTGTAGGCGGGATGGAGCGTTTGGCCGCGTATCAGTATGAGGCGTACCGTAAAATGGGATACCGTGTTATCGCCGTTAAAATTATTGGATTACCTTCCGATATTATTCATTTTGGTTCCGATGAAATTGTGTTATCAACTAAAGATTTTTACGAATATTCTACGGTTGCTCGCTTTTGGTTCTATTTGCGTATTCCCTTTATGCTTCGTAAGTTGATCAAAAAACATAAAATCGACTACACCCTTTCCTATGGCGATATGGCCAATGTGTTTAGTGCCGTTTCGTTTACTGATGAATATAAAATTGCAGGCATCCACGCTTTAAAGAGTGTCGAGTTTACCGCCCCTTCATTTTTAAATAAAGTATTTAAACATTCATTCAAATCCATTTACCGTCGGTTCCAAAAAGTAGTTTGTATCAGCGAAGCCATTAAAAAAGATTTATTGGAAAATTGCGAATACCGTTTTCCAGAAAATTTGCAAGTCATATACAATCCCCACGATATCCCCAAAATTCAAACGTTAATGCAAGAGGAGTTGCAAATTCAGGACGAACACGTTCTATTTCAACACCGAACGATTGTCTTTGTGGGTCGGATGTCGGTTCAAAAAGCTCCTTGGCATTTGATTAAAGCGTTTGCATTATTACGTCAAAACGAAGCCTTTTCCGATGTGAAATTGGTTTTTATAGGAGACGGAAATGAAGCTGTTGTAGCCAAGTGTGAAGCGTTGATTCAAAAATATGCATGCCAAGATGCAGTTGTATTTTTGGGTCGAAAAAGTAATCCGTTTCAATACGTGCATCGAGCGACAGTACTGGCTTTATCATCCTATTATGAAGGAACTCCCAACGTTATAGTGGAAGCCATTGCTACGCAAACCCCGATTGTTTCGTCTAATTGTACTGAAGGAATTATTGAATTGATGGCGTTAAAACCCCCACAAGTTGCCTCTAATTGGGTGGCAACTGAGTCCGGACTCATCACTCCCAATTTCTTTAAAGGGACATTGGATATCCCGCAAGAGGACGCATTTACAACAGAAGAATCCGATTTTGCTTTAGCATTAGCAGAAGTGTTACAACATCATTTGGATTACCGGGAACAACTGAAATCGTATCAAGTGGAATTGTTGTCCAAATTTGATTTGGAAACGGTGGCTTTAGCTTATATTAACGAAGATTGGCAATAAATAAACTATGGGGAAGAAACTAGAAAAATTAGAGGCTATACGCGGTTTTGCAGCTTTGTATGTGGTGTTTCATCACCTTTTTGCGTCGGGTTTAGTGATTGGCGGAATCAATTTTTCCTTTTTGTTTCGCTTCGGACAAGAAGCGGTAATTCTTTTCTTTATTTTATCGGGTTTTGTCATTTCGTATTCTTTTGAAAAGGCCAAAGACAAACGATTCAGCTTGTTTTTTACCAAACGATACATCCGAATTTATTTCCCTCTACTTATTGTTTTTATCCTGCATTATTTGATGTTGTCCTACCAAAAAGGGCAATGGGTATTTGTTCAATGGAAACATTTATTTGGGAATTTAGCCATGCTTCAGGATAATTATCACACCAAACCCAATGTGATTACCGGGCCCTTTTTAGACAATGATCCTTTATGGTCGTTGTCCTACGAGTGGTGGTTTTATATGATTTATTTTGTGCTATACCACTTTCAACCCAAAATTCGCAATACCATCGTTTATGGTTTAGGAATAGTGGGAGCGCTTATCTATATCTATTACCCCAATTTTCTCAATCGTGAATTGATGTATTTGACGATTTGGTGGATGGGTGTCGAAATGTCAATGTTGTATCTAAAAGGGCAACCCCTTTCATTTCAAACCCTAAAATCTTTGTTTTTAGTCTTAACTTGTATTGCGGTTATTCTTACTTTTCCTGTTGTGAATCAATGGGCAACATTAAAAGTAAATTTGGGAGTCGTATTGGGGAAACATCCCATTTTAGAGTGGCGGCATTTTGTTTTTACAATTGGGATTACGGGAGTAGCATTACTTTGGAAAAAGTTGAAATGGGTCGGCTTCCAGTATACTTTTGCTCCGTTTCAGGCCATTGCCTCAATCTCTTTTGTATTGTACATTTCCCATTATTTTTTAATTACACAGGCCCATTATTTAGATTCCTTTGGGTGGCCTTATGGATTACAACTCCTTATTTATTTTGGGGTTTGTTTGGGATTTTCATTCGTTTTAGAGCGAAAAATTTATCCTGCATTTTACAAATTTGTCATGAAAAAATGCTATCCACCCAAGTAAAAAAGGTATTTTTACACCAAATTGCAAACGATTGGGAACACTCATACCAATACAAAATTATGTCTCGGTTTACTACAATGTACTGTTAGTTTTAACGGTGTTTTTTGCAATTTATGCAAGTATGTCAACCCTTGAAACCAAATCTTCATTGCGTCCTGGGAGTGCATTTGGATTTGTATTTTTGGTCTATGTTTTACTTTTTATGGGGTTGCGCCCAATTTCCTACCGATTTGGAGACATGTTAATTTACAACATCCAATTTCAAAATTTGAAAAATGGTTTTGGAATGACATTTAAAAAGGACGTTGTATTTGAGTATTTCATGTATTTCATGTCAAGAATAGGGGATGTTTACCTGTTTTTCTTTACCTGTTGTGTGTTGTACGTCTTGCCGTTATATGCCTTTTCTAAGAAAATATTTCAGGAATATTGGGCTTTTGCCTTTGTGATGTTAATGATCTCTTTTTCGTTTTGGTCCTATGGAACAAACGGTATACGCAACGGTATTGCTACCAGTATATTTTTATACGGTTGTTCAAGATCCAATCGCTTTCTGGCGATTTTCATTGTGATTCTTTCTATGTATATTCATAAATCATTAATCATACCCGTAGCGGCTTATTTTATTGTAATGATGTACAACAATCCCAAAGCGTATTTTTACTTTTGGTTGGCTTGTATTCCTTTGTCCTTATTGTTGGGCGGATTTTTCACCAATTTGTTTTTAAGTTTGGGTATCGTAGAACAAGATAGGGTTACCGTTTATTTGGATGATTTTAACCAAGCTTCAGAAGGGGTGAAATTAAAAGTAGGTTTCCGTTGGGACTTCCTTTTATACAGTGCTGTGGGCGTATTTGTTGGATGGTATTTTGTATTCAAGAAAAAATTTGAAGATAAATTTTACCACCGTATTTTAAGTATGTATTTGATTGCCAATGCCTTTTGGGTGATTGTAATTAAAGCGAATTATTCCAATCGTTTTGCTTATTTATCGTGGTTCATGTTGGGGATCGTAATCATTTATCCTTTTTTAAAGGTGAAATATTTTACCAATCAAAACCGAATAATTGCCGCAGTATGTATTGCTTATTTTACATTTACCTATTTGTTGGAAATCGTACTTATAAGTTGAAATAATTGATACATGGAAGCCATCACCGTAATCGTCGCTTGTTACAATGTTGAAGCCTTTTTAGAAGAGTGTCTTCAGAGTATCGTCAATCAAAGTTTTACTAATTTTAAAGTTTTGGCGATCAATGATGGTGCAACTGACGCTACTCCAAAAATCATCGATCAATTCGCCGCTAAAGATGCCCGATTTCAGGCCATTCACCAATCCAATAAAGGACTTTCAGAAACCCGAAATGTAGGAATTGCCGAAGTAGGCACGCCATGGGTAACTTTTATCGACGGTGATGATTATTTAGCCCCCGATTATTTACAACAATTGCTACTTAATGCCAACCACCACGATGTCGTGCTCTGTAGTTATAACCGGGTGTATAAAACAACACAGTTACCCCGCAAGTTTGGGATGTCGGGATCATGGGAAGCGTCTCAACTACAACGCCGCATTATTGGTTTAATCAACGAAGAACTTAGGGATCCGAGTCAGGCAGACAGCATGGTTACCGCTTGGGGGAAATTGTACCGTACCGAAATTATAACGGAACATCAATTGCAATTTACCAGTACCAAATTGATTGGAACTGAAGATGCCTTATTTAATATTCAATATTTAGAACAGGCAAAATCCGTATTTATTTTGGACGAGCCCTTGTACCAATACCGTAAGTACAATTTGCATTCGCTGACCAATACGTACAAAGCCCACTTAAAAATGCAGTGGAGTACGTTGTATGAAAAAATACGACCCTACACCCAAAATAAAGACCAAATTTTTGAAACGGCTTTTTATAATCGTGTAGCTCTTAGTCTAATTGGGTTGGGGTTAAACGAACAACTCAATCCCAACGGATTCACAGCGCGCTATGCTGCAATAAAAGCATTACTCAATGAGCCGCTTTACCGAAAAGCCTACGCTGATTTGAAGTACTCCTTTTTGCCCTTGCATTGGAAAGTATTTTTTATTTTGGCCAAATGGCGCTGCGTAATAGGCGTACTCTTGATGTTGACCGCAATTCAAAACATCCTTAAAAAGAATCAATAATGAAAACATTGACCCTTTTTACTCCAACGTATAATCGTGCCTATTGTCTGAAAGATATTTATGACAGTTTGTTGCGTCAAACGTCAACCGATTTTCATTGGCTGATAGTCGATGACGGTTCGACCGATACTACCCAAGAATTGGTTGAGGAATGGATGGATGAGAATCGGATTTCCATGGATTATATTTATAAAGAAAATGGAGGATTGCATACCGCTTACAATTCGGCTATTGCGCTTTTGGAAACGGAATTAGCCGTCTGTATTGATTCCGATGATTACCCACCCGATAATGCCGTGGAACTCATCATTGATTTTTGGAAATCAGAAGGAAGTGATGAATATGCAGGAATTATAGGTTTGGATTTTTACAAAGGGGGAGGTGCCATTGGCGGAGATTTGCCTCCTGTGAAAAGTGTACATATCATCGAACTTACCGATAAATACGGTTATGTGGGAGATACTAAAATGGTGCATCGCACGGAGTTGTTAAAGGCGATACCACCCATGCCAACATTTAATGGGGAGAAAAATTTTAATCCCATTTATTTGTATTTGCAAATAGATATACACTATCCGTTACTCGTGTTAAATGAAAATTTGTGCTTTGTTGAATATGCCGATACAGGCATGTCAAGGAATATTTTTCATCAATATGTCAATAGTCCGAATAGCTTTGCAGCCATGCGGAAACTCAATATGACCTTGCCCAAAGCATCGTATGGGTTTGTGTTTAAAAATGCGATACATTATGTCAGCAGTTGTTTGTTTGCCAAAAATTGGAAAGCAATTGCTGCCTCACCGCGGAAATTAACCACCTTTTTCGCTATACCGTTCGGAATACTGTTGTATTTTTATATCCAATTCAAAACACGCTAAAGTGCCTTTTTTTTCCATAATCATTCCGGTTTATAATGTTGAGGATTATCTTCCAAAGTGTGTGGAGTCGATTCAAAAACAGTCGTTTACCAATTTTGAAATAATCTTGGTTGATGATGGCTCACCCGATGCTTCACCCCAACTTTGTGATACGTTGGCTCAAAATGATGTGCGAATTGTAGCGATTCATAAAACTAATGGCGGTGCTTCCGATGCCCGTAATGTGGGGGTTCAACAGGCCAAAGGCGACTATATTCTTTTTGTCGATAGTGATGATTATTGGGAAGGAACTACCGGTTTGGCCGCAGTACATGATAAAATTCTTCAAACACAAGCCGATGTGGTGGTATATGGAACCCATGATTTTTATGAGTCCACACAAACCAAAGTGATGACCCGCGGGAATTATCCCCAATGGTCAGCTACACAAACGAAAGCGGAACGGTTAGATTCGCTTGTGGCAACACATAATTTTCCGGGAGCTGCATGGATTATGGCAACACGAAGAAGTCTACTGGTAGATAATGCCATCAATTTTAAAATAGGAATTAAAGCAGAAGATATCGATTGGATTATCCATGTTTTAGTGCATGCGAAATCCGTTGAAACCGTGAATGAAGCGTTTTATATTTACAGAAAAAATAGACCCGGTTCGGTAACAACTACTGCAGATTATAAAAATGTAGAAGGGATTTTGTACGCCATTGAAACGTGGCAAGCAAATTTGGAATCGTCAAAACACCCTGAAAAGCAAGCGTTATTGCAGTATCTCGCTACCCAATATTTTACAGCATTTGTGTCATTTGCTCCTTTGGAAGCTTCAAAAAAAGCACTTTTACTTCCGCGAATTCAAAATGCTCGTTCCATTTTAAATTATGACCCAACTGTTAGAGCTAAAGTTGCCAAAGTATTGCTCTCCATTGTTGGAGTGCGCGGTTTCGCTTTTATTGTATATCAAATGTATCATTGGAAAAAATCAAAATAGTAGAAGGTGAAAATCATACGAACAGCAACCGTAGCTTTGTCTTTGGACCTTTTACTGAAAGGTCAGTTGTCTTTTTTGGCAAAAAAACATGAAGTCATTGCTATTGCTGGGGAAGACGACCATTTAAAGACAGTTGCTTCACGCGAGCAGGTTCGTGTCATTCCAGTGACCATGCAACGGGCGATCCGACCCTTTCACGATTTTGTTTCTTTGATTAAATTGTTTTTTGTTTTACGAAAAGAAAAACCAACGTTGGTGCATTCTATTACACCAAAAGCAGGTTTATTAACCATGACGGCTGCTTGGTTGGCCGGTGTTCCTATTCGTATTCATACGTTTACCGGACTCATTTTTCCCTACCGTAGCGGATTCATGTTCACGTTGTTGAAGATGATGGATGCGTTTATTTGTCGATTTGCAACACACATTATCGCAGAAGGAAATGGGGTGAAAGAGTTGTTGGTGCAGCATTCCGTTACAACTAAACCAATTACAATTCTAGCGCACGGTAATGTAAACGGTATCGATGTTGACTTTTTTAGTAGTTCAGCGATTAAAGAGGATAAAGCTAGCTTACGCGAAAAATTTGGAATAGCGCCACCTGCAACGGTATTTGTTTTTGTGGGCCGTTTGGTAAAGGATAAAGGGATTGTTGAATTGGTGGAAGCATTTGAGGAACTTTATGCCAATAACAAAACGGTACAATTGGTATTGGTGGGGCCTTTAGAATCTGACTTGGATCCGTTGCCCACTGCGCTATTAGATAAAATCCAAAACCATCCCAATATTCATCAGATGGGTTACCAATCGGATGTGCGACCTTTTTTAAAAATAGCGGATTGTTTAGTGTTGCCGAGCTATCGCGAAGGATTTCCTAATGTAGTATTGCAAGCAGGTGCCATGGAATTACCCTGCATTGTTACGGATATTCCAGGTTGTAATGAAGTGATTATACCGGATGAAAATGGATGGATAGTGCCTTCAAAAAATGGAAAAGCCTTATCTTTGGCCATGGCAAAATTTTGTGAAGTACACGAAATGCAACCAGCTATGGCTCAAAAGGCTCGAAAAGAGATTGTATCAAAATTCACCCATGAATTGGTTTGGAATGCAACAGCAGCCTTTTACGAACAATGTGAAAAAGAAATAAATGTATAAATCAGTAGTCAAACCTGTACTTGATTTTTGTTGTGCAATATTTGGTTTATTGCTTGCCTCACCTATATTGCTTTTGGTCACTTTGTTTTTGACCATTGCCAACCAAGGCAAACCCTTTTTTAAGCAACGTAGACCGGGTAAAAACGGGAAAATTTTTACCATCATTAAGTTTAAAACAATGAATGATAAAAAGGATGCGCAAGGGAATTTATTACCTGATGCCGATCGTCTAACACGCATTGGGGCTTTTGTCCGTAAAACGTCTTTAGACGAAATCCCACAATTAATCAATGTTCTCAAGGGTGATATGAGTTTAATAGGTCCAAGACCATTATTGACCCATTATATGCATTTGTATAATGATTTTCAAAATCGGAGACATGAAGTCAAACCCGGTATCACCGGTTGGGCGCAAGTCAACGGACGAAATGCCATTTCATGGGATAAAAAATTTGAATATGATGTGTGGTACGTTGACCATATTTCATTTCTTTTAGATTTAAAAATACTTTTCAAAACACTATTAAAAGTGGTGAAAAGTGAAGGGATTAACGCTGCCGATTCCAGCACAATAGAACCGTTCAATGGAAACTAAAGTTATACTTTTTGGCGCAAGCGGGCACGGAAGAGTGGTACTCGATATTTTAAAAACGAATGGAATTTCGGTTGCCGTAATTTGTGATGATCATCCCAAAGTGGATGAGATTGCTGGCGTACCTGTTCGACCTACTCCAGAAGTTGAATTCGCAAACAGCCAATTAATTTTGTCGATTGGAAATAATAGAGTACGTGCTGTTTTAGCCCAAAAATACCAACTTCCATTTCAGCAAGCGGTGCATCCCAAAGCAGTACTTGCTCATTCGGTTCAAATTGGAGAAGGTTCTGTAATTATGGCGGGTGCGGTATTAAATCCGGATGTGATAGTTGGAAAGCACAGTATTATCAATACAGGAGCATTAATTGACCATGAATCACAAATTGGAGATTTTGTGCATATCTCTCCAGGGGTAGCATTAGCTGGAAATGTAACGGTTGGTGAAGGTACACATGTGGGCATAGGCGCTTGTGTGATTCAAGGGGTTAAAATTGGAAAATGGTGTACAATAGGCGCCGGCGCTGTAATCATTAAAGATATCCCCGATTATGCAGTGGTCGTTGGGAATCCAGGAAAAATAATAAAATACAATCAACCTCATGAATAAATCTAAAATTTGGTTGTCTTCCCCACATATGGGCGGCAATGAACAAAACTATGTACAAGAAGCATTTGATACCAATTGGGTTGCGCCTTTGGGTCCAAATGTGACCGGATTTGAATCGGATTTAGAGCAGTATTTAGGAGGTGAAAAATATGTTGCGGCCTTGAGTTCGGGGACAGCTGCTTTGCACTTGGCTTTAATTCAATTAGGGGTAGGGCCAGGCGATGAGGTAATTTGCCAATCTATGACTTTTTCAGCTTCTGCCAATCCGATAGTTTATCAAGGTGCGACGCCAATTTTTGTGGATTCTGAACCTGATACATGGAATATTTGCCCGAATGCACTCGAAGAAGCAGTTAAAGACCGAATTGCCAAAGGTAAAAAACCGAAAGCGATTATTGCAGTTCATTTGTACGGTATGCCGTTTCAAGTCGATGCAGTTATGGCCATTGCTAATAAATATGAAATTCCGCTTATTGAGGACAGTGCAGAAGCATTGGGAAGTCATTATAAAGGCCAAAAATGTGGAACAATTGGAGCCTTTGGTGTTTTGTCATTCAATGGGAATAAAATAATAACCACTTCTGGCGGTGGAGCCTTGGTTACGGGTAATCAGGCAACAAAAGAGAAAATCGTTTTTCTAGCTACTCAAGCACGTGATGCAGCACCCCATTACCAACACAGTGAAATTGGATACAATTATCGGTTAAGTAATATTTGTGCAGGTATCGGTCGTGGACAAATGGAAGTTTTGGATAAACACATTCAACTGCGCCGAGAAATGCATGCATTTTATAATGAATTGTTTAAAGAAATTGATGGAATAACTTTGTTTACGGAACCCAATTCTGATTATTTTTCCAACCATTGGTTGTCAGCAATTACTGTAAATTCAGAGGTGCGAAACGGAATCACAAGTGAACAATTACGACTGCGTTTTGAAGCAGAGAATATTGAAAGTCGGCCCCTATGGAAACCCATGCATTTACAGCCCGTTTTTGAGGGTTTGCCTTATTATGGTGGAAATGTAGCAGAAAATTTATTTTTAAACGGATTGTGTTTACCCTCAGGGTCTAATCTATCTGATAGTGACAGAGAACGTATTGCCGCTGTAATAAATTCGATTTAAGTTTTTTTTAAGAAATAAAAATACCTAAATTTACCTCAAGTAATTCTACTGAATTGAAGGGACAGGATAGACATAATTTTATTTCCGTTTTATTAAGCGCATTTAGCGATATCAATACGGGATTCAGCTTTCGAAATTTGGGTTATTTGCCCCGTTGGCTCATCTTGTTGTTTGATGTTTGTATCGTTTTAATTTCAGGAATCTTTACTTATTTTCTGTTCAAAGGTTTGCGATTATCGTATGTGCCTGACGAACATTTGTGGTTTGCCTCATTGTTTTACGTGACGATCAATGTGTTTTTCTTTTGGTTATACCGCACCTACTCCGGAATCATTCGTCATTCCTCTCTCATAGATGCATTAAAATTATTTTTCTCCCAGTTTTCCACTTTTGTGGCTATATTGGTTTTTAACTTTATTGTTATTGTTTTTACCAAGTCAAAAGTATATTTGACTACAGGAGCGTTTATCAATGCGGTACTCTCGTTTAGTTTTTTGTTTTTCTTCCGATTGGTTGTGAAACAAGTCTTTGATAAACTTTTTAGTTCCAATTCTGATGAAAACAAAACAACCGCAATCATTTATGGGACAGATGCCAACGCAACAGCTGTAGCTAATGCACTGATGTCTGAAAATCCTGGACGCTTTAAAGTACTTGGATTTATAGACAAGGATAATCAAAATTTCACCAAACGAATTTTGAATTTACCCATATTCCAAATCAAAAAGAGTATTCCTGTTTTATTGCGTTCGAAATCCGCTACAGCATTAATCATTGCTGACCGATCGTTGACCAAAGAAGAACGGTCCATTATCGTAGATGAGTGCATTGAATACGGGTTTAAGGTGTATACATTGCCCGTTGTTTCAGATTGGGACGACCAAAAAGAAATTTCGAAAAAAATCAAAAATTTTGAAATTCATGATTTGTTAGAACGCAAACCCATTTCCTTAGATACCCGTTTGATTTCTGAAAATTTACATGGCAAAACCATCTTGGTAACAGGTGCTGCAGGATCGATTGGTAGCGAGATTGTTCGCCAAGTCATTCACTTTAAGCCCCAACGTATTCTTTTATTGGATCAAGCAGAAACACCTTTGCATGCTTTGTCCTTAGAAATTGCACAATATAACGATGTTGAAATTGTGGATGTTATCGGTGATGTTCGCGATTTTCAGTACATGGAGTACTTATTTAAAATTTATAAACCTAATGTGGTTTACCATGCGGCAGCTTATAAACATGTTCCTTTAATGGAAATTAATCCGTCGCAAGCGGTTTTTACGAATGTCTTGGGAACAAAAAATGTAGCCGATTTGTCCAATAAATATCATGTGGAGCGATTTGTCATGATTTCTACTGATAAGGCAGTTAATCCAAGTAGCGTGATGGGCGCTAGTAAGCGAATCGCCGAAATGTATGTGCAGTCCAAACATTTTAAACATAAACGATTAAAATCGGAGCGATTTACACGATTTATCACTACGCGTTTTGGCAATGTTTTAGGTTCCAATGGGTCGGTAGTGCCTTTGTTTACCAAACAAATTCAAGAAGGAGGTCCGATTACCATTACCCATCCTGAAATCATCCGTTATTTCATGACAATACCCGAAGCTTGTCAGTTGGTGTTGGAAGCCGGATCAATGGGGCAAGGAGGCGAAATTTTTATTTTTGACATGGGGAAACCGGTCAAGATTATTGACTTAGCACGTAAAATGATTCGATTAGCAGGTTATGTTCCCGAAAAAGATATTGCTATAAAAATTGTCGGATTGCGCCCGGGTGAAAAACTATATGAGGAATTACTGAATGATTCCGCCAAGAATCTTCCTACGTATCATGAGAAAATCATGATTGCGATGGAAACGAGTGCCGACTTTGAAGAAATCTCTTTGAAAGTAGCTAGCTTAATTGATGCGGCTAAAAATGGAGAAGTAAACCAAACGGTTGCATTAATGAAGGATTTGGTTCCTGATTTTAAAAGCATGAATTCCATCTATGAAAAGTTAGATAGTACAGTGAGTTAAACCTTTTATAAAGCATTAATTAGTATATTTGCACCTCACAATTTAATTTCATGAAAAAATTATCATTTCTTCTTTTGCTTAGTGTCGTTCTGACTCAAGTGTCCTGTATTTCATCAAAAAAATATTATTATTTGCAAGGGGAATATGATATGAAAAACTCCTCAGCAAATTATGAGCCGATCATTCAAAAAGATGATCGTATTTCAATTATGGTAACTTCAGTGCAAAAAGAAATGGCTGAACCTTTTAATATGTCCAATTTTAATAATTCAAATACAAATAATATTAATATTGGCTATCTTGTTGATAGTAATGGAAATATTGATTTTCCGGTTTTGGGTAAAATATCGGTCGCAGGTTACACTGTTGAACAATTGAAATTGATGTTGAAAGACAAATTGTCCAATTATTTAAACGATGCTGTAATCAATGTTCGGATTTTAAATTTTAAAGTAACGGTTTTGGGTGCAGTTAGCAATCCAGGCGTTAAAAATTTTGAAACCAATCGTGTTACACTATTAGATGCTTTAGGCGAAGCGGGTGATTTGACTGTGTTTGGAAAAAGAGAAAACATATTAATTATTAGGGATTATCAAGGTGTAAAATCCTTTCATAGAGTAGATATTTCAGATGCAAATTTTGTAAATTCTCCCTTTTATTACTTAGATCAAAATGACATGATTTATGTACAAGAGCGCAAAGCGAAAGTGGATGCCACATCCTTCCCAAGTTTGCCTTTAATTGTATCAATTTTGTCCTTGGTCACTACAGTTCTTATTTTAATAAATCGATAAAAGCAAATGCAAAACCAACTTTCAAACCAAGAAACAACTTCCGTTAAATCCGAAGAATTTAATTTGAAAGATACCCTCTTTCGCTATTTATTTTTCTGGAAATGGTTTGTAGTTTCGGTATTAATTTGTTTAACTATTGCATTTATATTTTTACGCTACAAAGAGATTCATTACGGAGTAAACTCTACTATACTCATTAAAGATGAGAAAAAAGGGGGTACGAGTGAGTTCTCTGCATTTAGTGATTTGAATATTTTTTCCGCAAAAAATAACATCGAAAATGAGATTGTTATTTTAAAATCGCGTGGAATTTCGCAAAGCGTTGTTAAAAAATTAGATCTGGATATTAGCTATTTCAGTCAGGGAAGAGTTGTCACTAAAGAACTGTATAATGAGTCTCCCATAAAAATTGTCTTCACTCGAAAGAATGATAATTATTACACAAAACCGTTGTCACTCCTTGTACGCGTATTGAATAAAGAGGAGTTCGAAATTAGTACTGCCGATCGCAACAATGTAAAAAAATACCGTTTTGGTCAAAAAATAGCTTGCCCCATTGGTGAATATCTGTTACAATTAGAATATCCGATGCCTTCTGGGGTAACCAACGATATTTTAATTGTAAAAAATAATTTGGAGTCGGTTTCCAATGCTTTGATGGCGAATTTAGTAGTTGTTGGGCAAGAAAAAACCAATATTATTTACTTATCGGTCAATGATTTGATTCAACAGCGTGGTATTGATTATCTCAACGCAGTCATTGATCAATATAATGAAGATGCAGTTCGTGACCGTAATCAAGTGGCGGAGTTTACCAAAGAGTTCATTAATAAACGATTAGAAATTATCACCAAAGAATTAGGAGGTGTTGAAAGCAACGCTGAGCAATTTAAAAAACAACGCGGACTTACGTATTTAGAAGCCGATGCGGAAGTGAGTTTAAGTTCGAAACTCGAGTACAATAAATCCGTTTTGGATATTGAAACCGAACTTAAAGTCAGTGATTATTTATTGCAAGAAGTCAAAAAATTAAAGAAAGGTGGATTAATTCCGACCAACGTTATTACAGCTTCTCCCACGTTAGTGGCCAATATCAATCGTTTTAATGAGGTTGAATTGTTGCGTAAAGGAATGCTTACTTCTGCAACAGAAAACAATCCAAAGGTTCGTGTTTTGGATAAAGAATTGGATGAACTGAAAACGAATATTATTAGTAGTATCATCAGTCATCAAAAAGATTTGAATATCAAGAAAAATGATTTGGCGGGGCAACGGAATTTATACCAAGGAAAAGTATATGATTTCCCAACCAATGATCGTTTTTACAATGAAATTGCACGTCAACAAAAAATTAAAGAAACATTGTATCTCTATTTGTTGCAAAAGCGTGAAGAAACCGAAATTTCATTAGCTGTAACTTCACCCAAGGCCAAAATTATTGACAGGGCTTTTGCAACAGGACCTATCTCTATCAAAGCTTCATTAGTTTATGTTATTGGTTTCATTCTTGGATTGTTAATTCCAATTTTAATTTTATTTATCCGATTTGTTTTAGATACCAAAGTAAAAACCCGCATGGATGTTGAACGTAATGTTTCCATTCCATTCTTGGGAGATTTGCCTAAAGCACTAAACAATGAAGAGATTATCAGTTCCAATAGCCGTTCTAGTTCTGCCGAAGCGATACGAATTATCCGAACGAATTTGGAATTTATGCTTTCGGAAGTTGCCGAAAAATCATGTAAGACAATATTTGTAACTTCTTCTGTACCTAAAGAGGGGAAAACATTTATTGCTATAAATTTAGCGACAACAATTGCTTTATCCGGTAAAAAAGTATTGGTAGTGGGTATGGATATTCGAAATCCTAAGTTGGACGTGTATGTAAATCTTCCCAGCAAAGGAATCACCAATTACTTATCAAAGTCGGGAGAAAACATCAAAGATTATTTAGCTAAAATTAATGGTTATGACAACTTTTTTGCATTGCCATCCGGTGTGATTCCACCCAATCCGGTTGAGTTATTGATGCATAAAAAGGTAGAAGATATGTTTGCCGAATTAAAGCAGGAATTTGATTATATCATTGTAGATACAGCTCCCGTGAGTGTAGTAACTGATACCTTCTTGATTTCAAAATATGCCGATGCATTTATCTATGTGATTCGTGCCAACTACCTTGATAAACGTATGCTGCGTTTTGCAGAATCGATATACAAAGAAGGAAAACTTCCCAATATGTCGGTCGTGTTAAATGATACAGAAGTACAACGCACGTATGGTTACGGCTACGGTTATGGATATGGTTACGGTTACGGATATGGCTACGGCTACGGATATGGCTATGGTGTTGAAGAGAAAAAAATAACCTTTACCGATAAGGTTTTACAATTTTTCAAAGGCGGAAAAAAATAAGTTATTTTTTTAAAAGCATATTATTAGAAAGCAGGGGTTGTAACAACTCCTGTTTTTTTATGCGAATCGGATTCGAAAAGGCATCCAAATGGCGATCATGATGAATGTCCGTTCCTGAGAAATCGTACAGGCCTGCACTTAATAGCAATTCAGCGGTTTTTGCAACAGGAAAACCATAATATCCCGTAACGGAGAGTAAGTTAAGTTGAAATAAACACCCCGCTTTTTTTAGTTTTTTATAATCCTCCATGCGTCCGTGATAGAAATTATAGCGTTCAGGATGCGCTAAAATAGGGCGATAGCCCTCAACTTGTAATTCAAATAGAAAATCAAAGAGTTGGAGTGGCGGATGATGATACGACATTTCAATTAATAAGAAATCATCTTTTATAGTTAACAAAGGTCCTTGCTGTAAATGATTTCTAAATTGGTCGTCCAGCATATATTCTGCACCCAAATGAATGTTTTTCCCTTCAAAATAGGATTCTTTTTTTAAGGAATTAAACGTGTCTGTTAATCCGGTTTTTGTATTTTCCCAAACTTGGGACATGATATGGGGCGTCATTACACAAGATGTAATGCCCAATTGCTCCATTTTTTCAAACAAATTTTTCGTAGTCGCGCTATCTGCAGCACCATCGTCCACACCCGGTAATAAATGATTGTGAATATCATGGTATCCGTTTTCAAACAAGGACGACAATTGAAGTTTATTTTTCTTAAAAAAAAACATAGCTGAAATTTGATGTAAATGTAATTAAATTACAATTCGAATAAGACTATCAAAATATGTTTCCTAAATTTGACGCGTAATAAACTAGAATGGGAAACAAACTCAAAGCATTACTAAAATCGCAATTTAAGTATCTGCATTTCTTTTATCAAATTTTAAAGATACGGATGTTGTTGATTCTTATGATTAGCATTTGCTATAGTCTTGTGGACGCACTGAGTTTATCCGTATTTATTCCACTTTTTCAAATTGCATCGGGTGAAGAAACGGGAAATGTAGGGCAAAAATCGTCCTATTTTATTCAGTTTTTTGATTGGATTGGGGTGCAACCTACCGTAAACGCGGTATTGATCATCATGATTATCTTCTTTAGTTTAAAAGCGGTTTTCCGTTACATAGATATCTTTTATCGTGTTTTGGCGACCTCTTATTTTGTGAAAAGAATTCGCTATAAATTATTAGAAGCCATCTCTCAAGTTGAATATGCGAAGTTTGTAACGGTCAATTACGGTACGATTCAAAATAGTGTTACAGGCGAAATATTAAATATTAATAACGCCTTCGCCCAATACATCTCTCTAATTCAAAGTTTAACTTTTGTATTTGTCTATCTATTTTTATCCTTCCTGACCAATCCAAAATTTAGTTTAATTGTGATTATTGGGGGCTGGTTATCCCGATTGGTTTTTAAATCCTTATACAAAAGTTCGGAAGCTTTGTCTTTAAAAATTACCCATCAAAACAACGAACTCTCCGGATTGGTACTTCAAAAAACGGCCAATTATAAATACTTAAAATCAACAGCCTTACTTTCCCGTTATTTGACAAAAATCAATGATAAAGTACTGGCTATCGAAAAACAAGTCGTTGTATTAGGAAGGACATCGGCAAAAGTGATGGCTTTTCGCGAACCGATAATTATCCTTTTTCTTGCATTGGCGATTTTTATACAAATGAATGTACTCAATGGAAAATTCAATGCCATTATTATCATTCTCCTTTTCTTTTACCGCGCCTTTGGTAGTTTGATGAGTGTACAGCAAAGTTGGACGGCCTTTCTAAAATACGTCGGTTCTGTCAATCATTATGAAACGTTTTTGAACGAATTAAAATCCAATTCAGAAAAGTCGGGCAAAGAAGTTTTCCAATCGTTAGAAAAGGAAATCTCTTTTGAAAAGGTCTCTTTCACGTATTCTTCGGGTAAACCAATATTGGATGCAATTGACTTAAAAATCCCCAAAAACAATTCAGTAGCTATAGTTGGTAAAAGTGGTTCGGGAAAAACAACCTTAGTCAATTTGGCTTGTGGTTTGTTGAAGCCCACTTCAGGGACAGTTGCTGTGGATGGCCAATCTTTGAGCGAAATGCAACTGGCTTCTTTCCGGAAAAAAATCGGATTTATTGCGCAAGAAACCGTTGTGTTTAACGACACCCTTTTCAATAATGTGACTTTTTGGGATGAGAAAAATGAGGCCAATCTGCACCGTTTTTTCGAAGCGATTAAAAAAGTGGATTTGGAAGAATTCCTTCAAAAAAGTGATGGCGGCGAAGATACGTTATTGGGCGATAGCGGCGTGGTTATGTCGGGTGGACAACGTCAACGCTTATCCATCGCCCGTGAATTGTATAAAAACATTGAAATTTTAATTTTGGATGAAGCCACTTCTGCCTTGGATTCCCAAACGGAAAAATTCATTCAAGAAAGTATAGAAAATTTAAAGGGACAACTCACCATCATCATTATTGCGCATCGTTTATCGACCATTAAACATGCGGATACGATTGTACTTTTGAAAGATGGTAAAGTGGATGCGACAGGAAATTATCAAGAGCTTATTCAAAATTCGCCTTCTTTTGCGCAAATGGTAGCCCTTCAGGAATTGTAAAATGAAAAAGTTTGCACTGCTTTTTACGACTAAAAACCGTAAGGAAGATCTGGATTTTACCCTAAAGAAAATTGGGTATTTATTGGAACGCCCTGATGTGGAGTGCCTAGTTTGTGATGATGCTTCTGAAGACGGAACTACTGATTTTTTAGCCCAACAGTATCCCAACATTCAACGGTTACGCAACGAAACGACCCAAGGTTTGATTTACAGTCGCAACCGACTCATGGCTGCCACCCAAGCGGAATACGCGATTTCTTTGGACGATGATTTGCATTTTATCACGCAAAATCCGTTGGAAAAAATAGAAACGTATTTTCAAAATCATCCCGAGTGTAGTGTCCTTAGTTTCCGAATATTTTGGGCGAAATATGAGCCTGATTCCACTGCAACGCAGCAACAACCCCATCGTGTAAAAAGTTTTGCCGGCGGTGCCCATGTATGGCGTGTTTCTGATTGGCACAAAATTCCGCCCTATCCCGAATGGTTTTTCTTTTATGGGGAAGAAGATTTTGCATCTTACCACCTTTATAAAATCAACAAACAAGTCCATTATTTCCCCGAAATATTGGTCAACCACCGCGTCGACTTGTTGGCCCGTAAAAAAAATGCCGATTATCAAGTGCGAATTCGTAGAAGTCTTCGCTCAGGTTGGTATTTGTATTTTTTATTTTACCCCAAACGGATTATTCCTAATCGACTGGCCTATACGTTTTGGGTGCAATTTTCAAAACGAACGCTCAAAGGTGATTGGAAAGCAACCCTCGCAATTTTTCAGGCATTAAGCGATGTAATCCGTAACTTTGGGAAATTGATGAAACATAGTAATCGGTTTTCTCGTGAAGAATACCGAAACTATTTCAATTTACCTGAAACCAAACTCTATTGGAAACCCAGTGACGAAAACCATGACAAATAAGGCCGTTTATATTATTGCCGAAATTGGACAAGCCCATGAAGGAAGTCTCGGCTTACTCTATTCCTATATTGATGCATTGGCTGCAACCGGTGTAGATGCCGTTAAGTTTCAAATGCATATTGCCGAAGCCGAGAGTAGTGCGCACGAACCTTTTCGAGTTCAATTCTCTAAAGAGGATGCTACCCGTTACGACTATTGGCAACGAATGGGTTTTACTTTTGAACAGTGGCAAGGAATCAAAGTACACTGTGAAGCAAAAGGCTTGGAATTTTTATGTTCGCCTTTTAGTAACAAAGCCGTAGATTGGTTGGAATCCCTGGAAGTAAATCGCTACAAAATTGGTTCGGGCGAAGTTTTAAATCATTTGCTGTTAGAAAAAATTGTGCAAACCGGAAAGCCGTTAATTGTCTCTTCGGGGATGAGTAGTTATACCGATTTGGATGCTACCGTTGCTTTTTTGCGAGAACGTGAAGCCGAATTTGCTTTAATGCAATGCACAACATCCTATCCTACGCCACCCGAGCGGTTCGGACTCAACGTGATCCAAGAATTGAAAGAGCGCTACAATGTTCCTGTCGGATATTCCGATCATTCGGCGCAAAAAGCAACTTGTGTCGCTGCCGTGAGTTTGGGAGCGACGTTGGTCGAATTTCATGTAGTTTTCGATCGCCGACAATTTGGCCCCGATTCGGGTTCGTCACTCACTATCGACGAAACCCAAGAATTGGTGCACGCCATTCGACAAATCGAAGTCGCTTTGGCCCATCCTGTAGACAAAAATGATACAACACCTTACAATGATTTGAAGAAAATGTTCGGAAAATCATTAGCCATTAATAAAAATTTACCCGCAGGTCATGTCCTAACTTTTGCCGATTTGGAAGCAAAAAAACCCATGGGTTATGGCATTAATGCACAAGATTTCCACAAGGTTTTAGGTAAAAAACTTACTTTTGATAAACCGCAATGGGATTTCTTAAACGAAGAAGATTTGCAATGAATACACGAAAAATAGCGGTTGTAATTACCGCCCGTCCTTCTTACAGTCGCGTAAAATCCTTACTACAAGCGATCAAAGAACATCCCCAGTTGGAATTGCAGCTCATTATTGCTGCTTCCGCTCTGTTGGATCGTTATGGTTCTGCCGTGAATTTTATCGAAAAAGACGGATTTACCATTGCTGCAAAAGTCTTTAATGTTTTGGAAGGGGAGAATTTAACCGCTGCCGCGAAAACAACGGGCATCGGAATTCTTGAATTGTCTTCCGTATTTGACAATATGCGTCCTGATATTGTGGTAACCGTTGCCGATCGTTTTGAAACCATGGCTACAGCGGTCTCTGCGTCGTATATGAATATTCCATTGGCACATATTCAAGGCGGTGAAGTGACGGGCAATATTGATGAAAAAGTCCGCCATTCCATAACCAAATTATCCGATTACCATTTTGTAGCTTCAGAAAGTGCTCGTGAACGTGTCCTTAAATTGGGAGAAAATCCGGAAATGGTTTTCAATACGGGCTGTCCGTCAATTGATTTGGCCAATGAAGTGATACAATATAACGGACTCACTTTTGATCCTTATCAAAAATACGGTGGAGTAGGGCGTCAACCCGATTTATCCAACGGGTATTTGGTGGTGATGCAACATCCCGTGACCAATGAATATCAAGATTCACGTCGACATATCGAAGAAACCTTGAAAGCCGTGGCGCAATTGGATATTCCATGTTTGTGGTTTTGGCCCAATGTCGATGCAGGTGCTGACGGAACTTCAACAGGGATTCGTAGTTTCCGTGAGAAAAATCAGTTGGATAATGTCCATTTTTTCAAAAATATGGACGGCATGGATTTTCTCAATTTGTTGCAAAATTCTAAAGGATTGATCGGAAACTCCAGTGTGGGTATTCGCGAATGCGCCTTCATGGGTGTTCCGGTCATCAATATTGGTTCCCGTCAAAATAAACGCGACCGTGGTCACAACGTCATCGATGTTCGTTATGATCAACAAGAAATTGCACAGGCTATTCAAACCATTATTTCACAACCGCGACCCGCTTCTTCAGCGGTTTACGGAGGAGGAGATGCCGGTAAGAAAATAGCCGATGCCTTAGCAACAGTACCTTTACAATTCCATAAAACAATCATGTACTAATGAACATTTTGGCCCTTATACCGGCACGAAGTGGTTCCAAAGGTGTACCCGGAAAAAATACCAAATTATTAGGTGGCAAACCCTTGTTGGCGTATACAATCGAACAGGCTTTAGAAGTTTCCCTTTTTTCAAAAGTGATTTTGTCTACCGATTGCGAACAAATCGCAGCTGTGGGGAAAGAATGGGGAGCAGAAATTCCCTTTATTCGTCCGGCTTCATTAGCTACAGATTCGGCTTCCAGTATAGGCGTTGTGCAACATGCGTTGGATTTTTATAAAGAAAAAGGTGAAACCTTTGACGCCGTTTGTTTGTTGCAACCCACGACGCCGTTTCGAGCACCCCATTTGATTTCAGAATGCATTCAAAAAATGAAAACGGAAAATTGGGATGCCGTTGTGAGTATGCTACCTGTTCCACACGAATTTAATCCCCATTGGGTTTTTGAATCCGATGAAAAGGGTGCGTTACACATTGCCACCGGCGAAAAAGAAATCATCAAAAGACGCCAAGAGTTACCCAATGCCTATTTTCGAGATGGTGCGGTATATTTAACCCGAACCGAATGGCTTGAAAAAGGATCATTTTTTGGTGAAAAATTAGGCTTTGTTTTGTCCAATCCAACTACCTTTGTCAACATTGATACCCTGTCCGATTGGGATAAAGCGGAACAATTAATACAACAATTGAAAGAAAACAGCTAATGTGCGGAATTGCCGGTGTGTTAGGAGCTGCTGCTTCAGAGAATACGATTACCCAATTACTTGAAAAACAACGCCATCGCGGTCCAGATGCAGAACAATTTTGGGTGCAACCCCAAATAGCACTAGGACATAATCGACTAAGCATTATCGATTTGTCAACGGCGGCCAACCAACCCATGTATAGCCACGATAAACGGTATGTCATGGTGTTTAATGGTGAAATTTATAATTATAAAGAACTCCAAAAAGAACTTTCCGAGTTTCGATTTACCACAACCTCCGATTCAGAAGTCTTATTAGCGGCCTACCAAAAATGGGGTCAAGCCATGCTTCCCAAATTGAACGGGATGTTTAGTATCGCCATTTGGGATACGGTAAAACAAGAGTTGTTTTTGGCCCGAGATCGATTTGGGGTCAAACCACTTTACTATAGTTTTCACGAAGGCAGTTTCTATTTTGCCAGTGAAATAAAATCATTGTTTCATGTGGGAATACCTAAAGTAATGCATACGTCGGTTTGGGCGGCTTACTTTTTAAAAGGTTCCTATGGGATGCCCGATGAAACGTTTTGGGACGGAATTCAACAATTACGCGGTGGACATTATGCGGTGATTTCCTTTGCCAATTTTAAAATCGAGCCTAATTCATGGTATGATTTTGTAAAAAATATTCAGGCTACTCCACAATTATCAGAAGGTGAATTACGAGAATCCTACGAAGCTTTGTTGCACGATGCTATACGTTTGCGCTTTAGAGCGGATGTTCCCATTGGTATGAATATTAGTGGCGGTTTGGATTCTTCTATTTTACTAGCCATGGTGAATGCGCATTTGCCATCGGAACAAAAAATAGATGCGTTTACTTTTTACAGTAATGATGCCCGTTATGACGAATTGGAGTGGGTAGAAAATTTGGTTGCCAACACGGGCTACGATTTAAATAAAGTCCTTTTTACTCCGGGGGCTGTTCCCGAATTAATTGAAAAAATTAGTTATTTCCAGGACGAACCTTTTGGTGGTTTTCCCACCTTAGCCTACAGTTTACTTTTTGAACAGGCGCGAAATAAAAATATCCCTGTGATTTTGGATGGCCAAGGCATGGATGAAGCTTGGGCGGGTTATGATTATTATTTTTCGGGGAACAACTCGTTAATTCAAGGCGTGACCACGAGTCCGGTGCATCCTGAAATTATTCATAAAGATTTTTTGCGCCAAAAGCGCACTGAAAATTATGGAACTCCATTTGATAATGCGCTCCAAAACCTTCAATACCGCGATTTGTTTTATACAAAAATCCCAAGAGCTTTACGCTTTAACGACCGAATCAGTATGATGTATGGTATTGAATTACGGGAACCCTTTTTGGATTACCGTTTGGTCGAATTGGCTTTTGCCCAAAAAGCATCCATGAAACACAATGGCACCGATTCCAAATGGATGCTGCGTGAAATTGTTAAAGATAAATTTGATAATACCATCGTATTTGCTCCCAAAAAAGCGTTACAAACGCCCCAACGTGAATGGATTGGTAAAACTTTGCAATCTGAATTTAAGGAGTATGTACACGAATTTTCAAAATTTGACTTTGTCAATTGTGAACAAGTTTTGGCGATTTGGGACCAATATTGTAAGGGAAATAATGATAATAGTTTCTATATTTGGCAATGGGTAAACAGTCTGTTTTTACTCCATAAATCACTTTAGAATTTCGGTCAAATGATTCAAGCAATAAAGAAAAATATTCATTTTAGAACCAAGCAAAAAATCAAGAACAAATGGAAAGCCTTTTTAGGTTTTTTTGCATTTGGGAATTTGACGCGACGGGCGATTTTATTTAAAACCGATAAATGGGGCGGACATTTTTATACGCCACATTATCAGATGCATTTTAAGCCCTATCGTTTTAAACGCATAAAATTGCTTGAAATTGGTGTAGGCGGTTATGAGTCGCCGTATTCGGGGGGGAATTCATTGCGAATGTGGAAGTCCTATTTTCCGTTTGGTAAAATATTTTCCTTGGATATTTATGACAAATCACCCCAGCAAGAATCACGTATCAAAATCTTTCAAGGAAGTCAGGTAGATTTTGATTTTCTGCAAAAAGTGATTGCTACTACCGGCGAACTTGATTTAATAATTGACGATGGGAGTCATATCAACGAACACGTGATTCAGTCGTTTGAGTTTTTATTTCCCAAATTGAAAAAAGGTGGGATTTACGTGATTGAAGATACACAAACTTCCTATTGGGAACATTATGGGGGGACATCCCAAAATTTTAATCAAGAAGGAACGATTTATCAGTATTTTAAATCTTTAATTGATGGTTTAAATCATGCCGAGTTCATGATTCCCGATTACCAACGCAGTTATTATGATGCGCATATTACCTCCATGCATTTTTATCACAATATGATTTTTATTTACAAAGGGGATAATAATGAAGCGTCCAATTATTTGACAAACAATACGGTGAAGAATGGATAAGTCGAAGATTGCACTCCTTTCTACGGTAATCAATTTTGAGTTGTATGAAAAATCAGCTCCTTTGTTTCCACAAGGGATTCAAAAGTATATTATTGATGGCCGTAATGGAATGCACGGAATTCACAGTTTGCATTATCTTTTTCAAAAATTAAAAGGGAAAGGGATCGAATGGCTGATTATGGCGGATGAAGATGTACTTTTCACCCAACCCGATGCTGTTTTTTCATTGATTGAAACCATGGAAAAACAAAATTACTCCGTATGCGGTGTTCGTGATGGTGGAGTCATTGCGCACAGAAATTACAATCCCTATGCGATTAATACCTTCTTTTCAATCCTAAATTTTAAGGCTATTGAAAAGATTTATCGTAAAGCCACCATTCAAAACAACCAATTTTGTCGTGCAGGGGAGTTCTCCGATGATCTTTCCCAATTGCCGTATGCTTATGATGCTGAAAGCACGTTTGAACAATACTATTGTTTCTATTTTTGGTTGCGTCGTCAAGGGCATCGTTTTTTGTTTTTAGAATCTACAACAGAACCCGACGGTATTGCTAATTCGGTTTATGTAAATGGAGGAAAAATCTTAACCCATACCTGGTATGCGCGGAGTTATGGAATTAACACCAAACATACCGATCGAATCAATGCTTTTTTAAAAGAAGTTCCAGAGCACAAATCCCAACCTATGGATTCGCCCATTATTTTCAAAAAAAGTACTTTTGCTATGGAACAGCGATGCAAAAAGTTGCTCGCAAAAATTCGCCATAAATTAAAATCATGAAAAAACTGGGAATCGTCATCACAGATGGAGTTGGGTACCGTAATTTCATCATGAGTAATTTCATGCAAGAAGCGGTTCAGCAATTTGATCAAATCATTATCTATTCGGGTTTGCCCGCCTCCATTTATGCCCTTGAACAATATCCACAAGTTACCGTGCATGAATTGGAAGTGTACCATGAAGGTCATGTTTCTTTTATTTTTAGAAAATGGAAGGAAATTGCCCACATGGAAAAAAGCAAAAGTAATTTTGGAATGAGCGATAACAATCGCACCAATTATCCCAAAACCAACAGCTTGAAGAATTTGGTAGTTAAGTTTTTCTATGTTTTATCCCGAATTTACAGTTCGAACGGAACCATTCTCTTTGCAGAGAAACTACAGTTTTTGGCTTTTTCTAAAAATAAAATCACACAGTCGTATATCCAACTTTTGAAGAAAGACCAACCGGATTTGGTGTTTTTTACCCACCAACGGCCTTCGTATTTGGCGCCTTTTTTATATGCGGCGCAGCGTGTGAAAATCCCGACGTGTTCCTTTATTTTCAGTTGGGATAATTTGGCATCTAAAGGAAGAATGCTGGGGACTTTCGACTATTTTCTCGTTTGGAGTCAGTTGATGAAAGACGAATTGCTTCAATTTTATCCCAATACCAATCCTGAAGGCGTTAAAATTGTAGGAACACCGCAATTTGAACCCTATTTTTTACCCCATTACCAAACCGAACGCGAGGCGTTTTTGAAGCGGTTCCAATTGGATCCAGCCAAAAAAATCATTTGTTTTAGTTGTGCCGATAAATCCATTGGCGGTAACGATCCTTTGATTATTAAAACCATTGCAGAAGCAATTCGTAACGGGAAACTAGAACAGGAAGCCCAATTATTAGTGCGAACTTCTCCCGCAGAAGAACCGTCGCGATTTGAAGCAATTCGTTCGGCTTATCCAGAAATTATTTGGAACAATCCCAAGTGGATTCAAACCCGTTCCAGTCATGACCAAATGTGGTCGCAACGCATTCCTTCGGAAGAAGATATTTTTGATTTGCGCGCCATTATTGAACATTCCGATATCAATGTAAATATGTTGTCTACCATGAGTTTGGATTTTATGTTGTTCGGGAAACCCGTGATTAATACGGTTTTTGGAACCGAAACCAATGGGTTGTACAACGATAGTCGATTCCTGAAATACGCTCATATTAAAACGGTTTTGGATTGTAAAGCAACCCGAATTGCTACACAAGAATCGGAATTAATCGCGGCTTTGAATACGTATTTAGTCCACCCACAAACCGATGCCAAAGAACGACAACAACTAATTGAAATCGAAGTGTGTACACCGTTAGCCGGAATCAGTAACCGTATGGCGCAACAATTGTATGAGTGGTGCTAAGCAAATACCGTCGAAAATAGCAGTCCTCTGTGATTATGCGCTTTTACCCGAACGCGTAGGAGGGATGGACTATTTTTTCTGGCAGTTTGACGCCTATTGCAAACAACATCAAATTGCAGTTGATTGGTTTTTTCCAAATGACAGTTCCCACCAAGGTTATGCAAATTTGACCCGGTTTTCCAGTGGGAATTCCAATGTCGAAAACTATTTTTTGCATCACGCAGCACCACAATACGCAGTAATCATTACCCATTTCATCGAATTGTGTACGCCAACACTAAAAGCAATTAAGAAAAAGTTTGGTGCCCAACTCATTGTTGTGGATCACAATCCGCGTCCTGTTGGAGGATATCCATTGAAAAAACGCTTGCAAAAACGTTTAAAAGGAGCCTTTTATTCTTCATTTATCGACCGATTTATTGGAGTTTCTGAATATTCGCGCCAACAAATGATTGCCGAGTTTGGGTCACAAATTCGATCCCGAACACAGGTGATCTTTAATGGATTGCAAACGGAAAAGTTTGTGAAACGAACTCAAGTTGACTTTCAAGGCAAATTTATTATTGCTTCCCATTTGAGAAAAGATAAAGGAATTCAAGATGTGATTGAAGCAGTGCGCTTAGTTGTGCAACGTCAATCTGATTTGCAATTTTCAATTGATGTTTTTGGTGAAGGCTATTACGAACAAGAATTGAAAACCTTGGTCACAAACTATCACTTGGAATCCTATTTTAATTTCAAAGGCAGCGTGTCCAATCTTCATGAACGGTATGCCGATTATGATTATTTGATTCATCCTTCGCATGGGGAAACGTTTTGTTACGCTGTTGTCGAGGCCTTGTTGTGCCGACTTCCCGTAATTACAACCAAAAATCAAGGAAATATTTTAGGATTGGTAGAAGAATCGGTCAACGGATTTTTGTTTCAAGAACAAGATATTCAACAATTGGCTTCGCATTTAGAAAAAATACTGACCGAACAATTACTACTGGATAATTCCGTACATTACAACTCGAAAATTGACCAATTGACCTTGGCTAATATGGTGCAAAATTATTTCCAGTTACTCGCATGAAAATAGGTTTTCTGACCATCGAATATCCCCACCCAAATATTGGTAATTCAGGGGGAATTGGAACGGCCATTTACAGTTTGGTTCGTGGTCTTCAAGCGCAAGGCCACCAAATTACGGTCATAGTTTACGGTCAGCCCCATGACAGCGCGTTTAAAGAAAATGGAATTCAATTTTATACAGTTGAAAATAAAGCCGTTAAGGGTTTGTCCATGTATTTGACCCAAAAAAAGATACAACGACTCATCAATTCGCTTTATGCATCCCAACAAATAGAAGTTTTGGAAGTGCCCGATTGGCAAGGCGTTACCGCTTATGTGAATACCCCTTGTCCTTTGATGATGCGTTTGCACGGTAGTGACACCTATTTTTGTCATCTTGAAAACCGGAAGTTGAAATGGCGCAACCGTTTGTATGAAAAACGCGCTTACCATCAGGCTACAGGAATAATTCCGGTGAGTGATTACACCGGGAAAATGTCCAATTTTGTTTTTGGTAGTTCTCGTAATTATAGTGTGGTACCCAACGGAGTCGATTTGACTAATTTTAAACCCGTTACCCAAGCGGAGCCCAATATTATCCTCTATTTTGGCACCCTAATTCGCAAAAAAGGATTGCTCGAATTGCCGCATATTTTTAATGCCATTCATGAGAAAAATCCCGAAGCCCAACTCGTTCTTGTAGGTAAAGACGCCGCAGATGTCATTACGGGTTCGACTTCGGTGTGGGCCATGATGCAGCCGTTGTTTACTGCGCAAGCACTCCAAAAAGTAAATTATGTAGGGCCCGTTCCTTATGCAGAAATGCAACAATGGATTGGCAAAGCAACTGTTTGTGTTTTTCCCACATTTGCAGAAGCCTTACCCGTTTCATGGTTGGAAGCCATGGCCATGCAGAAACCAATTGTCGCATCAAATATCGGTTGGGCGCCAGAAATTGTGACGCATGGCAAAGACGGATTTTTAGTAGCACCCACAGCACATCAAGACTTCGCGGCATGTGTTTTAGAAATTTTAGAAAACCCCAAATTGGCTGCATCCATAGCACAAGCGGCTCGACTAAAAATTGAATCCCAATTCAGTATTGAAAAAGTAGCCCAACAATTGGTGGAAACTTATCAAAAATTGTTGCCGAAAGGGAATTAATCAGTTGCCATTTTCCCATTTATTTCGCTGTCAAAAATTAGCTTTTCTGTTGGTTTTATAGTTCGCAAAATTTATCTTTGTGACGGTTACGAAAGGGCTATTTCCTTGGTATTGCCAAATTTAAATCTATTATTTTGAACTTTAGAGAACACCAAACGCCTTCCGGAGAACTAATTTTGTATTTGGGAGCACCCAATTTAGATCAACTCAACACATTAGCTGAAGGCTATGGGGATATTTGGCACTCTTCTTTTGAGCAAGGCTATAAAAATGCGTTCAAGGATATCGTCTATCAAGTATTTGTGTTTTTTTGGTACGTGAATGATTTTGAAGGGTTGGACGAATGTGTGAGTTGGCGTATCAATCCCAACTTGTTTGCGGTTCGTAAATCGGTTTGGGAAGCCTTGGGCGGATTTGACACTGATTTTTCCAATCCTCAATTGGCAGCACTCGATTTTGGTTTTAATGCGCTACGCAATCAAGGTGCAATTCCGCTCTATTCCAAAGGATTGTATTCAGATACCCAAAAAGAAACAATTACTATTTCGCGTCAAGATCGGTATGATTTTTATATCAAAAATTTTAAAATCGATCACGCTTTATTTATGCTTTATCGCAAAGGCTTATGGAATCCGTTGGAATGGATTGCCTTATGGAAAGCCAAGTCGCGTTTTCAAAAACGAAACCAACTGCCTGTTGTAGCTCCACGGGAATTAGAACCCATTCAAGGGCAGCCAACAGTGAGTTATATTATTCCGACGATGTTGCGTCAAGACTTTACGCTCACTTTGTTGGATGATTTGCGAAAGCAATCCTATCCGCCAACGCAAGTTGTAGTGGTGGATGCTACTCCACCTGAATCTCGCGATGAATCGCTATACAATCCCGCAGATTTTCCTTTTGAAGTCATTTTTCAATGGCAAACCACCAAAGGAAGTTGCCGTGCCCGCAACGAAGCGATAGAAAAATGTACGGGAGAATTTATTGTATTTGGAGACGATGATATTCGTATTCCCGCTGATTTTATCGAGAATCATATTCGTTTGTTGCAAACCTATAAAGCGGGAGCAGCCAACGGTTTAGATATTCGTGCTGATCACCAACAACAAACTTTGGCTGATCTGACTCAAAAATTGGAACAGTACGAGGGTAATCGTTGGATAGTCGGGTTGTCCAGTAATTTTAGTAATGCCAATTCCTGTGTGCGTCGCGAATATGTAATGCAATTGGAAGGGAATGATATTAATTACGATGGCGGTTATGGCGAGGATAGTGACTTCGGAATTTCCTTAACTAAAATTGGTGTTCCTGTATTGTTTAATCCGTTTTCGGCCAATTTGCATTTGAAACCACCACAAGGCGGCTATCGTTTTTGGGGAACACAGGCCAAAATCATGGGTAAAAAACGTAAAAAACAACCGTGGGAATTGGACACGCCGGTGAAATGGATCCGACCTGTTCCAAGTCCGACAATCATGTATCAAATCGTCAAACAATTTACCCCTGAACAACACACCGAATACAAGCATAAATATTTTTCCATGTACTTGTTTAAAAAAGGAAGCAAGTGGGAAATTCCATTGAAATTATTGAAGTTACCGTATCGCATTATTCAATTTAATAAATCGGTTTTCTATGCCAAAAAATTGAATGCTTTGGGAAAACGCACAAAATAAACACGGGTGATTGCTTCAGCATACATACAACAGGAACAGCAGCGAATAGCGGTAAAACATACGCTTTCGGGCCAGCATAAATGTATTTTGGAAGCGGCTACGATTCCCCATCGGTTTGTTCTGGTGCTGAACTTTGACCAACCCATTCTTCAATTTCGGAATCACGATTATCAGTGGATTTTAGCGAAAGATTCGGTTTTGATTCCTGAATTTTCAAATAAAATTTTACAAATACAAAACGGTATCTACGTTCAAGGTTCGACAACCCAAGGGATATGGGAATGGCATCCACAACGTCCTAACGAATTGCTCTGGCATTTTCATCCAGAAGCGGCAGAATCCTTGACGGTTTACTGTGGTGCATCCAACATAAAAACCCGAATTGGTGCCCAGTCACCTGCGTTACTAGAATTACCTTCTCTTTTATTTTCAAATACAGGTGCTTTGGAGATGAGTCGAACCCCAATTCCCTTTGTGGGAACCGTTTGTTTCACGGATCATTGCGATTATGATACATCCGAAAATCTAAAAACCCAACGGGAGTTTTTACAATCGGTGGGAGTGAAAGTGACCAAAGGCTTTTTCTTGCAGCATTATTCCAAGCGAGAGACGAATGCCTCTTGGCAAAACCAATCCGAAGAATTACAATTGTGGGCGAAAGACGGTCATGAATTGGCCTACCATTCGTTATCCCAATCCATTAAAAGTGAGGCAGAGAGTCGGAACGACTTTTTAAATTTCAAAGCGCCGTTGCCAGACATTCCCGTTTGGATTGATCATGGGTTCCAACCCTATAATTGGTCGTTGTATCAAAACAGTGGTTATCGTGAAGAAGAACTACAAACGGTGATGCAACGTAATGGTATTGCTGTATTTTGGAATTATATGGATACCGGAAGAGCAGCAAAAGGGATCATCAATTTGTTGAACCGTCAACAGTTTACTTTACAAGCTTTTCGCCAGTCCATTCAACATTTACCTTTTTTAAAAAGAATTGAAAATACAGTTAAAGCCATTGTTTTTTATGCCGATAATCACGCCCATCGCATTCGAAATTACATCGATGCGTTGAGTCATTTGCGGTTATTAAAAAAGACAAAGCATCCCAAACATGCCCTTGCTTTTTTGCAAAATGTATTGCCTGTTTTTTGGAAAGTTATTTCGTTTTTAGGGAGTTCCAAAAAGCAAAAAAATCCTTTCCCATTAGCGGAATTTTCGCCTATTTTCTTCCGACACCAATTTGGAAACCAAGTGTATACCGTATTTCAATCGGTTGAATTGGTTGATTTTGTATCGGGGTTAAGCAAAGAAAACATCGATATGCTGAGGGATGAGTCGGGTGTACTTATTGCACACACATACTTTGCTGTCGATATGGCGCATCATCAAGGGCGTTTGCTGGAGAGTGAAACCCAAATTGCCCATCAACCGGGTTTGAATTTTAGGTATTTGGGAGAGCAAATAGCTGCAAAGAAATTGTGGAATCCAACGTTAAGTCAGTTGATACTGGCTTGGGAACAATTTTCGAATATCACTTTTGATGTGGATGCTCAAGGTGAAATAATTGTTAGTAACGGCATTGATTTGCCTAAACGATTAATCCGATGAGAGAATTTGTCTTTTCCAATACGCCCGAAGAAATTGCGGAATGGGATCAGTTGCTATATACGCATTCACGTGGGCTGTATAATCAATATTCGGATTGGGTTAAAGCCTATGAATCGTATGGTTTTGCAACCGGATTTTTACTAGTGAAAGACAAGGGGCGAGTGGTTGGAGGCGCAGGGTATGTACTCGCTAAGTTTCTATTTTTCAAATTTATGGTTGTTCCGTGTGGCCCAGTTTTGCTCCCGGAATATTCTGATACGGTAGACCAATGCATTCGATTATTGCATCAAGAAGCCCAAAAGAAGGGTTGTTGTTATTTTCAATTGAGTGTGCCTTCAGTACCCAATTCTGGTACTGATTTTCGATTTTTTCTCGATAAATTACCCGAAACTAGTTTTTATTTTCAAGGGCAACAGGGTACGCGATTTAAGTTTGTCATCCCGTTGTATGGCATGCGTCCCATTGTACTTGAGGGAAAGTCTTTTGAAGAGGTACAAAAAGGATATTCAAAAAACCATTGGCGTAATGTCAATAAAGGAATAAAACAAGGTTTGGAATTTCGTTGGCTTCAGTTTGATGAACACGATAAATTGCAGGAAGCCTATCGTTGTTTTGAGCAAAATGCAAAGGAAAAAGGTTATCCCATTCGGAGTTATGATTCGGTAAAATCAACGTTTGCAAATTACTTGAAAAAAGGATTTGCAAAAGTGGGAATTTGTACACATAATAATGAAATTGTGGGGGCGCTTTATGTAATGGTTTGCGGGCAACGGTACATTTATATCAATGGTGGAGTAGTCTTGGCGCATCAAGACAAAGGGGTGTCCCATTTTATGCACGATTGGGTAATGCGTGAAGCTCATCAATTGGGTCATGCCCATTATGATATTTCTGTGGGGGGCAGTGCAGGCGTATTGCGTTTCAAAGAAGGGTTTGGAAGTACCTTGATTGATTTTGAATCACCCCGGTATTGGATTTTAAATCGGCCTGTTTTTGGCTTATACCAACTCTTTGAATCGGGATTAAAACGACAAAAAAGCAAAGTGGCAAAAATCCTTTTTTTGTTAAAAAAGAAAAAATAATTCCTTTTTATCTCTAGTAGAATTGGGTTATATTTGCTTCCTTGATAACCTAATACCCTCGGAATGAAAACTAAAGAACAAATTCTGGAAACGAATGTAAAGCAGAAAGAATTCTATAATCACAAAAAGAAAAACCTTGCCACCCGAATTTGGTCTTCTATTCGAGAAAAAACCCTAAAAAAAATCCGTAAAAACATTGGTATTTTGGACGAATCGTACGATTTGCACAAAAAATGGTTTGGTGATTTATCCCAGAAAAAAGTAATGGATTTGGGGTGTTATGCGGGAAACAGTTTGTCCATGCATTTGGCTCGTAATTCCAAACAATACATTGGAGTCGACTTAAGTGATGTGGCCATTGATAAATTAAACCAGCGTTTGGCTGAAATTCCGACGGCAAAAGCTTTGGCGGTGGATTTTCTTTCCGACGAATTTGCGGAGAAAGATTTTGATATCATTTACGCTTACGGTGTATTGCATCATTTTCCTAATGTGGACGTATTGATTGCAAAATTGCAAGAAAAATTAGCTCCCGGAGGTGTCGTAATCAGTTACGATCCGCTAGAAACCAGTTTACCAATCAAATTCATTCGTATGTTGTATCGTCCTTTTCAGTCGGATGCCGCTTGGGAATGGCCTTTTACACGTAAAACATTTTACAAATACGATAAAGCTTTTCAAATTGAAGAACGTCGCGGCTTGTTAGGAAAGTCGAAATGGTTCTTTTTACTAGGTTTCCTTCCTATGTCTGAGGAAAAACGATTAGCGATTGGTAAGCGTTGGCACCGAAATGACTGGGAATTGTCGGCTACTTCGACTTCTCGATTGTTTTCTTGTATGCATGTAACCATGTTGATGCGTAAACGAAGCTAGATGAAAATAGATAATAAATCTTTTTGGGAAAAAAGCGACATCATCGCAACACAAGAGGTACTTCAGAAAGCCTCAGATTTTGAGCTTTATTTGATGGAAGAAGCCAAAGTGCGTGCTTCACATCCCATCCAAAAAATCAAAATTTTTGGTTGTGGAACGGGGCGTGAGATCGAACCTGTGGCTGAGTTTTTTAAACCCGAAAGCATTGTAGCTACCGACATTTCAGAAAATATGATTTTGAAATGTCGTGAAAATCTTCAAAAATGGGGAATCGATTCCATCACAGAAACGATGGTGATGGATGCAGTACAGTTTAATCAACCTGCGCAATCTTTTCATTTGGTGACCCTTTTCAACAGTATGATGACCTATGTTCCTGAACATTCGGCGCGTTTGCAAATCTTTAAAAATGCGAACCAATTGCTCGTGTCTGGGGGTCAATTAATTGGAACCGTTCACAATCAAGTGGGAACTCCCAAAAAAACATTGTATTTTCAATTGCGGTCGCTTTTACGACCATTTATTGGGGTAAAAGTAGGAAACCGCATGACGGGATTCAACGGGTTTCAAGTGCCAGGGTATTATTACAATGCCTCCGATTTGCACAAAGATTTAAGCAAAGCCGGTTTTTCACAGATAAAAATCATGTCTTTAGAAGCTTTTTATCAAACCAAAGGAATCGCTTACAATCGTAAAACGGGTTATAATAATTTGATTTTCATTGCAACTAAATAATTGAAAATTAACCGAAATCCAATTCGGCAATTTTAATAAATAAGTTTCCAAGTTCGACGGAGTATGGCCACACAAAAGCCCGTTTTTTCATTAATCATTTGTACCTACATGCGACCTATACCGTTGCAAACCTTGTTGGATTCGGTACAAAACCAAACGTGGTATCCCGATGAGATATTGATTATTGACGGTTCGTTAAATTTAGAAACCGAAAAGGCTTTAGCTACAAAACAATACCCTAATTTACAGTATTATCGTGTTGAACCTGCACATCGGGGTTTGACTAAACAACGAAATTTCGGAATCAATCGTGTAATGGCTGCTGCTGAGGTGGTTTGTTTTTTGGACGATGACACGGTTTTGGAACCCGATTATTTTGAGCAGTTGGTAGGAACCTATGCCCTTTTTCCAGACGCAATGGGAGTAGGGGGATTCATCATCAATGTTGGACCCTGGACTGAAGTTGGACAAAAGTATACTCCCAAAGCCAATGAATATTACTATGACGGATGGAAACGCAGTGACAGCAACCGTTTTGTAATTCGGAAAAAATTGGGTTTGATGACCACCAATTCTCCTTGTTTTATGCCGCCAGAATCCCACGGTCGCAGTGTAGCTTTTTTACCGCCTTCGGGGAAAATATACGAAGTACAACAGTTTATGGGAGGGGTTTCATCGTTTAAAAAAACAGTGTTGGACGAACATAAATTCTCTACCTATTTTGAAGGGTATGGGTTATATGAAGATGCCGAATATACACTGCGATTGTCCAATTTAGGGAAATTGTATTTGAATACCAATGCCGGACTTTATCACTACCACGATAGTTCGGGGCGACCTGATTTTTATCATTATGGTAAAATGGTAATTCGTAACGGTTGGTTTGTATGGCGCACCAAGTATCCAAATCCCACGTTGAAAGCGCGTTTAAAGTGGAATACCATTGCCTTTTTGTTGACTGCTATTCGATTTACGAATGTTTTAACCGCCACCGACAAGCGGGATGCATTTCGTGAAACTTTGGGAAGAATTGCGGGATGGTGGAGTTTATTGTACAACCAGCCTAAAGCCTCTTAACCATGACTTTTTGTATTATCTCGCATGTGATTCATACCGCCAAAAACGGGAAGTACTTTGGCTATGGTCCGTACATCAAAGAGATGAATATTTGGTTGCAATATGCAGATAAAGTCATTGTGGTTGCGCCTTTAGAAGATCGAAAATTGGATGCTATTCATTTAGCCTATCAACATCCCAATATTGAATTTATTCCCGTTCCCCATTTTTCATTTACATCGTTCTCAAACATGTTGAAGGCATTGTGGGTGATTCCCTTTATTTTTTTTAAAATTCTAAAAGCCTATCGAAAATCCGATCATTTGCATTTGCGTTGCCCCGGAAATATGGGTTTGTTAGGCGCTTGGGCACAAGTTTTTTTTCCAAAAAAAATAAAAACGGCTAAATATGCTGGCAATTGGGATCCAAAGGCCAAACAACCCCTAACGTATAAATGGCAACGTGCTTTGTTGTCGAATACCTTTTGGACCAAGAATATTCATGTTTTGGTGTATGGGGAATGGCCCAATCAAACTAAAAATATCAAGGCTTTTTTTACGGCGAGTTACGCAGTAGGCGAACCCTTGCCGAGTTCGAGTAAAATGCTCAATACGCCTTTGCAATTTGTGTTTGTGGGGAGTTTGGCGCCTGGCAAACAGCCGTTTTATGCCATTGAATTGGTAAGAACATTAAATGAACAGGGTATTTCAGCGGAATTAGCAGTGTATGGAAAAGGAGCGTTGGAATCTTCATTATCCAAATTTATTCAAGAGAATAAGCTCCAAAACAAGGTAGTTTTAAAAGGAAATGTAGAAGCAGAAGCGCTGAAAGCAGTATATTTGGACGCACATTTTCTAATACTTCCTTCAAAAAGTGAAGGGTGGCCCAAAGTAGTTGCTGAAGCCATGTTTTGGGGATGTGTACCCGTGGCTACTCCAGTTTCTTGTGTTTCCAACATGTTGGATCTAGGGAATCGTGGAATCCTATTAAGTATGCACTTGCAAAACGATTGTCGTCAAGTGATGGATGTAATTCAATCGGAATCCAAGTATGCATTCCTTCGGAACAATGGGATAGAATGGTCACGAAAATATACGACAACCGCTTTTGATGAAGCGATAAAACAATTAATGGTATCATAATGCGTATTGCACAAATCATTGACTCTTTAGAAATTGGGGGTGCCGAAAAAATGGCAGTAAATTATGCTAATGCAATGGTCACTGCTGCCGCTTTTTCTGCGTTAATTACAACGCGAAAAGAAGGGCCGTTAAAAGCGCAATTGCACAAAGAAGTAGCCTATTTCTATATGCAGCGCACTTCAAAAATTGATGTTAGCGCCATTTTGCGTTTGCGTAAATTTTGCAAAGCCCATCAAATCAATTATGTACAAGCGCATAGCAGTTCTTTTTTTACTGCTTTTTTATTGAAAATAGTGATGCCTTCCATTCAAATCATTTGGCATGACCATAATGGTTTGAGCGAGTTTATCAGTTCTCAAAAAACGCGCGTTTTGCAATTGTGTTCCTTTTTTTTTAAAGGCATTGTAGTCGTAAATTACAAGTTGAAAACTTGGGCTGAAAAAACATTACACTGTCCATCGGTGCTGTATTTACCCAATTTCACTTTGCTGGATACTACTGTGCCCTTGCAAACGGATTTAAAGGGAATTGCAGGGAAACGTATTGTTTGTTTGGCCAATTTACGTTTTCAAAAAAACCATCATTTGTTATTGGAAGTAGCTGAAAAAGTGAAACAATCGCATCCCGATTGGACGTTTCATTTGGTTGGAAAAGATTTTGAAGATGACTATTCTAAAGCGATTAATGCTACTTGGAGAGCAAAAGAACTGACTCATACGGTCTTTTTTTACGGAACCTGTCAGGATATTGCTGCGATATTGCAACAATCGGCTGTAGCGATAATTACCTCTCAATCGGAAGGGTTACCGGTTGCTATGTTGGAATATGGCTTGTCCAAATTACCTGTAGTATCTACGGAAGTGGGTGAGATTCCATTAATCATTAAAGAGGGTGAAAATGGAATGTTGGTGCCCAATTACAATCACGATATTTTTTATACTAAATTAGTGCAGTTGCTGGATAATCCTGAATTAAGACTTACCTTGGGCGAAGGATTGTATTCGACCATTGATCAAAAACATTCTGAGAAAGCAATTGTAGCACAATTTAAAAATTGGGTAGCCACGTTATAATGGAAACTAAAGTTAAAAATTATTTATTCCTTATTCTTGTCCATGTACTGCTAGGTGTGGTCATTTTTTTGGCGCCCTTATTGGCCAAAGTTTATGGGATTTTAATTTTTGTCATCAGTATCTACTTTATAATCAAGACCAGAAATGCCAACAATGAAGTGCTCTATGCCGCTGCTTATGTAGTGGGGAGTGAGGTGTTTTTACGGATGACCAATGGAAATCCCAATCACGAATTTTCTAAGTATTCCGTAATTATTTTCATGATTATGGGAATGATTTATTCTGGGTTTTCCAAGAATGCAGTGCCCTATTGGATATTTTTGATATTATTGGTCCCGGGAATCATAATTGCCACGCAATCATTAGGATATGAAGTAGCGAATATCAGGAAAACAATACTGTTCAATATTTCAGGACCAATCACATTAGGGATTGCTTCGCTCTATTGTTATATGCGGAAAATAACCATCTTTGAACTCAACAATATTTTGTTGTTAATGGCATTACCCATCTTATCATGTTCCATTTACCTGATTTTATACACACCCGATTTAAAAGAAGTAATTACCTCTACCGTGTCCAACTCTGAAACGTCGGGTGGATTTGGACCTAATCAAGTTTCTACTGCCTTGGGATTGGGCATGTTTATTTTTTTTACGCGTGTTTTTATTGCCTCAAAAAATAAAATATTCTTCGTGGTCAATTTGCTTATTGCAATTAATTTAGGATACCGCGGATTAATTACATTTTCCCGTGGAGGAATGATTACAGGTGCAATCATGATTTTCGTTTTCATGCTTATTGCCTATTCCCGTTCAAATAAAATTATTCGTACCCAATTGGTCCAACTCGTCGCTATATTTTTAGTGGTTTTTTCTTTGATATGGGTGTATGCAGAATCCGAGACGAGCGGATTAATTGGAAAGCGATATGCAAATAAAGACTCTTTTGGACGGGATAAAGAAAGTAAGTTTACGGGTCGTGAAGCTTTAGCCGCTGGAGAAATAGAAATTTTCTTAGATAATCCGTTCTTTGGTGCTGGAGCTGGGAAAGGAACTGAAATTCGTACCGAACAGATGGGCTATTTGGTTGCCTCCCATGACGAATTAACGCGTATGCTTGCAGAACACGGTTCGTTGGGAATACTAGGATTGGCTATATTACTGTTTACGCCCCTATTTTTATACTTAGACAACAAACAGCATTTGTATATGTTTTGCTTTGTTGGTTTTTGGTTCTTTACAATTAATCATGCGGCGATGCGAACGGCGGCGCCCTCATTTGTATACGCATTATCGGTGCTGAAAATTCGATTTAATGATGAAGAAGAAGTTACTGTACGTAGGAAATAAACTCTCAAAACACGGGAATACGGCTACTTCAGTAGAAACCTTAGGGGCTTTTCTGGAATTAGAAGGCTACGAAATGTACTATGCTTCTTCTTTCAAGAATAAAATCTTGCGTTTATTCCACATGATTGCCGCTACGTTTTATTACGGCAAAAAAGTCAATTATGTGTTAATAGATACGTACAGTACCCAAAATTTTTGGTTTGCTTATATCGTTGCACGAATCTGTATATTTTTAAGAGTGCCTTACATTGCCAAATTACATGGTGGCGAGTTGCCAAGAAGATTGGAGAAAAGTCCGAAAGCCTGTGATTTATTGTTTAAAAACGCCTACTTTATTACGGCTCCTTCCGATTATTTATACGAAGCTTTCTTGCCAAAATATGCCGATAACTTACTATTAATTCCCAATACAATCAATATTGGACTCTATGATTATCAGCCTAGAGAAGTTAAAGGACCTTACTTACTGTGGGTGCGATCCTTTTCAAAAATATACAATCCCAAAATGGCAATTGATGTTTATGCTATGATAAAAAGGGAATATCCTACGGCTGAATTGTGTATGGTTGGACCCGATAAAGAAAACATCATGGACAAATATATTGAATATGCCCAAGATCTCGATTTGGACGTCACGTTTACCGGAAAATTAGCGAAAGAAGAATGGATCGAATTGTCTAAAGAGTTTGATGTTTTTATCAATACAACCCATTATGATAATACACCTGTGAGTGTTATCGAATCGATGGCATTAGGTATTCCCGTGGTTTCCACTAATGTTGGTGGTGTTCCCTATTTGATTGAAGATGGTATAGACGGATTATTGGTCGACGATTCCGATGTTATTGGTATGGTGAATGCGGTTAAAAAATTATTGACGAATCCTGATTTAGTGGCTCAAATTCAGTCCAATGCTCGTAAAAAAGTAGAACAATTTGATTGGCAGAATGTCAAAAATTATTGGTTTGCACTTTTGAAATAATTGTGTCTTAATTTTTGTTAAATTGCATCGGATTTGATAGGACGATGAACAGTAACAAGAAAATACATTTTGAGGTTTCAGAACGCAAGATTTTATTGCGCCTTTTTGATGTATTGTTAGTGCTGCTGGCACTGTACAGTGTGAGTTCTATTTTTGATTTTAAATACTTTACCTTATCTGAGGACAATCTTTATTGGGTAGTCGTATTAGGTATTTATATCAATATTTTCGGATCAGTTTTTGAAATGTATAATCTACAAGTCGCGAGTAATCAATTTCAAATTACTAAAAGTATTGTACTGACCACATTTACAACGGTTTTGGTGTATTTATTAACCCCAATCTATACTCCTGAATTACCCTCCAATCGAATCCAAATCATTATTTTCTTTCTGACTTTATTTTTCACTTTAGTGGTTTGGCGCTTCTTTTATGTTTCTTTTTTGGCCTCCCATCGTTTTATCAAAAAAGCCATATTAGTTTGTGATCAAGATCAATTAACAGAATTGGTGTCGGGAATTGAAAATGCGGATCCTCACTATAAATTTATCGCCTTTGTTAATTCAGATGGCACAGCGAATGTCAGTCAAAAGTCAAGTCCTATTCGTTCCATTCCCATTGATGAATTGGAAAAATTTGTCCGCCGTAATCCCATTTCAGAATTGGTAATTGCCTCTCAAAAAACTGACGGTATCACAGTAAATCTGTACAACCAACTCATCCATATGTTGGAAAACGGAATTACCATTCGGGAGTATACCCAAGTGTATGAAGAAAGTACGAAACGGATTCCTGTTCAATACGTTTCCCGTGATTTTTACCGTTATTTTCCTTTCAGTCGAAGCAATCAAAATCATTTGTATCTTTTGTTTTCAAGATTGTTTGATGTTTTGTTTTCGGTGTTCGGACTCATGTTGGGATTCGTTTTTTTTCCCATCATCTTGCTTGGAAATCTGATAGGTAACCGCGGGCCGCTATTTTATACCCAAGATCGTGTAGGAAAGAATGGAGAAGTTTTCCGCATCTATAAATTTCGAACCATGGTAAAAAATGCGGAAGCCAATGGTGCCGTTTTTACCACAGCAAATGATACACGAATTACCCTGTTTGGGAAGTTCATGCGCAAAACTCGTTTGGACGAATTTCCACAGTTTATTAATATTCTAAAGGGGGATATGGCCATTATTGGTCCACGTCCAGAACGCCCTGTTTTTGTCCAACAAATTGCCGAAAACATGCCGTTTTATGAAACCCGTCATGTGGTAAAACCCGGATTAACCGGTTGGGCTCAAGTGAATTATACCTACGGCGATTCTATCGATGATAGTTTGGTGAAATTGCAATACGACTTGTATTACATCAAACACCGTAGTATTTTTATGGATATCAATATCGTCATCAAAACGGCGAGTACCGTTTTATTCTACAGAGGACAATAATTGATTGCGTTCGTTGCGAATCATAAAGCGCAACATAAACAAGTGTGTGCCAATGAATGGCAGCATCAGCAATAAATGGGGCTTGTTAAACATAAAAGCGCCATAAAGCAATAAAGAAACCAATCCGGCAATTATCAGTTTACTACGTAAAGCTCCTTTTTTAATAAAAGGTAAAAGAAGAAATAACGGATTAAACAATAACGCATTGTAGTTCCACAATACTTCTTCATGTTGGGAATACAAGCCTACAATACACAAAAAAGTACCTAACAATCCACTCACGATCCAATAGGCATTGTACACATAGCTTTTCCGTGATAAAGCAATCAACAATAACACCACTACTACCAACCAAATACTATTGAAAAATGAACTGACCATAGGTAATGGTTGCCCTTTTACCCATGTTTTTTGGGCCGCCACTAAGGATTTTCCCTGCCATTGGGTTTGGTTCAAACTGTGGAGCAATTCAATGGGTAAAAACATCTTCTCCGCTTTGGCATCGGTTTTTGCTCCAAAAATGATGTTGATGCCCAATTTGAAATAAAAATGATTGTCAAAATACGGATACAACAATTGGCGGTAGGAAATCGAAGTGTCGTCTACCTTTTTTAAGAGCGGTTTCCCTAGGATGGCATTGATTTTTTCATAGACCATCGTTGTGCAATTTCGGTCAATGAATTTATAAGTATAATACCGATCTTCAGAGTACAATGAGGCGTTCAATGTTTCAAACAGTTCTTGCACTTTGGGTTGGGGGAGTGCCAATGTTTGTTCGATAACTTCCCGTTCCGTCATTTGGTATTCCATTAAAAAATCGGGGAACGAACATGCGGCCACGAAATATTGCAAATCCCCTTTGACAAACTTGGCGTAAAAATTGGGCGTACTAAAATCAAACATGCCATAGTTGTACACAATGTCTAATTGATTGATAGTATCTTGTACTCGAATCGCCGTATGACCGAAAGTAGTATACAATTCGTCCCCACGACCACACGTTAAAATACTCACTTTGGCCTGTTCCGAAAGCGGTGTCATTTGTGACCAACAAAGAATAGGGAAAAGGAGGAAGAGTAGTTTTTTTACCATATTATCGGAAGATACTAAAGTCAACTTTTACAGAAAATATATTGGAATACAACGCCGCACTTTGGTCGCCTAAATCGGTCAACGCATAATCCACCTGGATGCCTTTGTATTTGAAACCAATACCAATGTTGGGTTGAAAACCAATTTTTTTACTGCCGTCAATTTGGGTAACATTTTGGAAATTGCCTAAACCTGCACGAACAAAAATCAAGTCGGTATAATTATATTCCGCGCCAAGCGCCGGATCAATACTCACTATGTCTGTCGCCAACAAATCATTCGTTTTGGTAAACTGCATATTCAAATTACCCGAAACGCGCAAGTAGGTTTCGTTATGCAAATCAAATTCTCGAGAAACGCCAAACTGGGCTTTGGGAGCTGTGATTTCCGTACTTTCAGGTAAATCTTGATTCTGACCCGCAACTGCTCCTTTGATTTTGTTGTATTCTTCTTCGTTAATCGCCCAAACATTATACGTAGTGGTAATGTCCCGTACCATCAACCCGAAATTCCAATTATCGCGATCCCATTGCAAACCGGCGTCAAATCCAAAACCCCAAGAATTGGCAAAATTACCAATGATTCTTCGAATGACTTTGGCATTTACACCGTATTGAAATCCGGGGATTTTTAACTTACGACCGTATGAAAGAGTCAGTGCATAATCTGCCGTTGAAAATTTACTGATGCGGTTGTAATCAATATTGCCTTCGCTATCAATTAATTGGGTTGTATTAAGAATGTCGTCTACCCCAAATCGCATCATCGAGATTCCCCAAGCACTTTCCGTATCAATCGGTTGGGCATAGGCCGCAAAGTCATATTGAGCAATGTTGGCAAAATAATTCGCGTGCATAAACGACGCTTGTCCGTCTTCTAAATGCACTAATCCTGCCGGATTCCAATACACCGAATTGACATCTTGGGTTTGTGCGACCATCGCATTGGCCATACCAAAAGCAGCCGCATCGACACCAATGTTCATGAATTCATTGGAATACTTGCGCACCGATTGCGCCGAAAGAAATGCTGTCGGCAACAAAAGTAGGAATAGCAATACTTTTTTCAAGGTCAATTTTTTTTCAAAAATAGCAATTTAGGAGGGTAATCCAAGCACAAGGCTGTCGAAAACTCTGTTTCTAAACGTGTTTGTACATTCACTTATTGTACTACCTTTGTGTTTTAAATTTAATTTCATGTCGGTGAAAAAGCATATTCCGAATTTACTCACACTGTTAAACCTTTTCTGCGGTTGTATTGCCATCGTTTTGGTGTCTGATTTCAATTTTGAATATGCCTTTTATTTTGTATGCCTCGGTATCTTTTTCGACTTTTTCGACGGATTTTTCGCTCGGAAATTTGGCGTAGCTGGTCCGTTGGGTGTGCAACTCGATTCCCTCGCTGATATGGTCACTAGCGGTGTCGCACCCGGTTATACCATGGTGTATTTGTTGAGCGGAATGACCTTTCACATGCCGTTAGCCGATTACTTACCGTATCTCGGTTTTATCATCACACTTGGCGCTTGTTATCGCTTGGCCAATTTCAATATCGATACCCGTCAAAGCGATTCGTTTATCGGATTACCAACACCAGCCAATACCTTGTTTATCATGAGTTTGCCTTTAGTGTTGCAGTACCAAGGTGATACATTTTGGGGCGATTTGTTGGTCAATAAATATGTGTTGTTGTCCATTACGGTGCTGAGTGCTTTCGTAATGAATGCTGAAATTCCGTTGTTTTCCCTAAAAATCAAAAATTTTAGCGTAGCCAAATACAAACTCCAAATCGGATTTGTGTTCTTTTCAGTAGCCTTAATTGTCTTGTTAAAAGTCGTTGCCGTACCCTTGATCATCGTGTCTTACGTGTTACTTTCAGTATTGAATACTATTTTTTCAAAAAAAGAGTTAGCTTAAAAACACCTCTTGCATGGCGACCCGAGCCCGTAAAAAAGTTTCCCCAAAACGCAAAACAGCTACCCGATTTTCATGGGGAAAACTCTTGTTGATTGGCGTAATCAGTCTCGTGATTTTAGCGACTGCCGTGCATTATAAAAATGCCATTCTTTACTATTTTAGTTTCAAATCCCGCCACACACTCAAAGAAGATAAAGTCGCGCAAGCTCGTATTTACCAGATTTTTCAAAACCACCCCAACTTATCCGCGGGCATCGATGTGTCCGAATACCAAGGGGAAATCGATTGGGAAGCGGTGGATTCGATTGAAAGCCGACCCATTCGTTTTGTGTTTGTTCGCGCAACCTGTGGCAACGACCGCGAGGATAACCGATTTGATGCCAACTGGAAAGGAGCCAAAAAGTTTATTCGCGGTGCCTATCATTATTACCGCCCCGATGAAAATTCGCTGGAACAAGCAAAACGCTTTATTAAAACGGTGCACTTAAAAGCTGGGGATTTGCCTCCTGTTTTGGATATTGAACAACTTCCCTCCAACCAATCCATGACGCGATTGAAAGTTGGATTGCAAAAATGGCTCGATGCCGTGGAAAAGCATTACGGGGTCAAACCCATACTGTATTCGGGTCAAAAATATTACGAAGATTTTTTAAAAGAAGAATTTTCGGCCTACACTTTTTGGGTCGCGAATTACAATTTCTTTGCCGAAGAAATGCAATCGGATTGGCTGTTTTGGCAGTTTTCAGAAAAAGGATTGGTCAACGGAATCCCAGAAAAAGTCGATGTCAATCTCTACAACGGAACACCGAAAATGTTGGGGTATCTCACCAAAAATTAATTAAATCAAAGCGATTAGTCCGAGCACAATTCCTACAATCACCACAAAAGCAATCACCGATTTCGGATTGGCAAAATTAAATGTCCACCCCATCCATTCTATCGGTTTCGGCGGGAATAGGCGTGGATCCTCAGGGTTGTAGTAAAATAAGCCACCGCATTTCCAGTTGTTGGGGTCTTCTTTCCAACGTTTTAAAGTGGCGTCATCCCATTTTTTCATATAAAAATATTTTGGGCGTGCCCCCGTTAGTAATTCTCTATATTTTTTTTAATGTATAAACGGGGTCAGGCTTTCCGCAGTACGCACCTCCCTAACGTCCGGTGGGTACTTGCTGCAATCCTTCACGCAAAACTGCTATATTCGAGAGAATTTAAAATTCCAATTTCTTTTTACGAAGTTCGAAGTTTTGTCCCAGGTACACTTTTCGAACCATTTCATCAGCCGCCAATTCCTCGGGAATACCTGCTTTCAAAATCCCGCCTTCAAACATCAAATAGGTTTTGTCGGTAATCGCCAAGGTTTCTTGTACGTTATGGTCGGTGATTAAAATCCCAATATTTTTATTGCGCAATTGCGCTACAATGCGCTGAATGTCTTCCACGGCAACCGGGTCAACACCGGCAAAAGGTTCGTCCAACAAAATAAATTTCGGATCGGTTGCCAGTGCACGTGCAATCTCCGTACGTCGGCGTTCTCCTCCCGAAAGCAAGTCGCCTCGGTTGGTGCGGATGTGCTGCAAACTGAATTCGTCCAACAAGCTCTCCATTTTGGCTTCCTGTTGTTCTTTGGTTAAATTGGTCAATTGAAGTACACTCATGATGTTATCTTCCACACTTAACTTACGAAAAACAGACGCTTCTTGTGCCAAATACCCAATTCCGTGTTGGGCGCGTTTGTACATGGGATAATCCGTGATGTTCAAATCATCCAAATAGATATTCCCCGAATTGGGTTTGACCAATCCCACAATCATGTAGAACGAGGTAGTTTTTCCGGCGCCATTCGGACCCAGTAAGCCCACAATTTCTCCTTGGTTCACTTCCACAGAAATGCCCTTTACAACGGTTCTTTTTTTATAGGTTTTGATTAAATGATCGGCACGTAATTTCATGGTACGTTCAGTTTGAGAGGCAAAATACTACATTTTTTCAATGCATAACTGCCAATACGCTGTTAAATGATTATTTTCCCGTTTCTTCAAGCGCTTCCCAAAACTCGTAAGCTCTTCGCAAATGCGGAATGACAATGGTTCCGCCCACTAAAGTAGCAATACCCATGGCTTCCATCATTTCTTCCCGCGTGATACCTTCTTTGTATGAAGTTTCCAAATGGTATTTGATGCAATCGTCACAACGCAAAACCGCTGAAGCAACAAGTCCCAAAAGTTCTTTGGTTTTCACATCCAAAGCACCCGCACTGTAGGCGTTGGTGTCTAAATTAAAGATTCGTTTAATGACCAAATTGTTATCGGCCAATAATTTTTCGTTCATGCGTGAACGGTAATCGTTGAATTCTTCGACTAAATTACTCATGCTTTTTTCCTTTTTTCAACCAAAGCCGCAATGATTACACTGGCTTCAAATACTAATAACATTGGGATAGCTACAGTCACTTGACTCACCACATCGGGTGGCGTGACAATAGCCGCTATAATTAATACGATAACAATCGCATACTTTCGGTATTTCCGCAAGAATCCAGCAGTAACAATTCCTAATTTGGTTAGGAAATAGATAATGACAGGCAATTCAAAAAACAATCCGCTCACAATCACGGAGGTCTTAATCATACTGATGTAGGATTCCAAATTGAACTCGTTTTTGACCACATCACTAATTGAAAAGGTGGCTAAAAAGTTAAGAGTCATTGGAACAATCACAAAATAACCAAATAAGACACCAATGAAGAAAAGTAGTGAAGAAACGAAAATGAAAACTTTTACGTTTTTGCGTTCTTTTTCATACAAAGCAGGTGCAATAAAATTCCAAAACTGCAGTAAAATATAGGGGAAAGCCAAGATAAAACCGGCCGTAATACAGATCCATATAAAAACATTGACCTGCCCTTCCATGACTGTATTTTGAATCACAAAATTGAGTTCGGTGATACAAATACTTTCTGCAAATCCCACATAATGCGAGGCTTCACAAAATAATCGGTAGGTGATAAAGTTGGGGTCTGTAGGTCCGAAGATTAATGTGTCAAATACAAAATCTTCAAAGAAGTACACTACTATGGCCATGATAATAACGGCCAAGGTACTCCGCACCAAAACCCAACGCAACTCCTCCAAATGTTCCATGAAGGACATGTCTTTTTTTGCTTTTGATGCCATTATACGACTCCTTCTTTTAAAATGTCATGCAAATGGATTACGCCTTTGTATTCGCCTTCATCCACAACAATCAATTGGGTAATGGCGTAATTTTCCATTGTATTTAAGGCATCCACAACCAAAGTGTCAGATTGAATATGTTTAGGGTTGACCGACATGATGTCTTGTGCTGTCAATCCGGTGATTGTTTCTGTTTTATTCAACATTCTTCGAATATCCCCGTCGGTGATAATGCCTACAACTTTTTGATTTTCAACCACAGTTGTTACGCCAAGACGTCCTTCCGAGATGGAAACAATGACGTTTTTGATGCTGGTGTCGGGTCGAACTTCAGGTCGGCGACTCGCCTCAAGTAGGTCGTTGACTTTCAATAATAATTTTTTACCCAAAGCACCACCGGGATGGTACATAGCAAAATCTTCGGCAGAAAAATTCCGCATTTCAATCAAACAAACAGCCAAAGCATCTCCCATCGCCAATTGTGCTGTCGTACTATTGGTTGGCGCCAAATTATTCGGATCGGATTCAGCGGCCACCCACGTATTGAGAATGTAATGCGACTCTTTTCCTAAATACGATTCGGGATTACCCGTCATGCCAATTAATGTATTGCCATTGCGTTTTAATAGTGGAGCCAAAACTTTGATTTCTGGACTGTTGCCACTTTTAGAAATGCAAATGATGGGATCGCCCGGTTGCACCATGCCTAAATCGCCATGAATCGCTTCCGAAGCATGTAAAAATAAAGCGGGTGTACCGGTTGAATTTAAAGTGGCTACTATTTTTTGTGCAATTATGGCACTTTTCCCAATTCCAGTCACCACCAATCGTCCGTTGGATTGGTAGATGAGTTCGGCTATCGTGGCAAAGGTATCGTCAATAAAATCAGTCAGTTTCGCGATGGATGCACTTTCAGATAAAAGTGTCCGTTTTGCGCTAGTAAGGATGGCTTCTTTCGTTATCAAAATGAAATGTTATAAAATTTGTACGTACAGAAGTTTGTTGTATATTTATGGTTGCAAATTTAGATAAAAATACCCTTAACTAAAGAATGAATTCAAACGAAATTGATATCCACGAAGCGTTAAAGAAGTATTTCGGTTTCTCGCAGTTTAAAGGATTGCAGGAGAAAGTGATACGCAGTGTGATCGATAAACAGAATACATTTGTGATTATGCCCACCGGTGGCGGGAAGTCCTTATGCTACCAATTACCGGCCTTGATTCAAGAAGGGACGGCTATAGTTGTTTCTCCATTAATTGCTTTGATGAAGAACCAAGTAGATGCTATTCGCAGTTTATCTTCGGCTGAAGGTGTGGCTCACGTCTTAAATTCTTCGTTGAATAAAACGGAAATCAATCAGGTTAAAAAAGATATTACTACTGGTGTCACCAAATTATTGTATGTGGCTCCAGAATCCCTGACCAAAGAGGAATATGTGGAGTTTTTACAATCCGTTCCTATTTCTTTTGTGGCCATCGATGAAGCCCACTGTATTTCGGAGTGGGGTCATGATTTCCGACCTGAATACCGAAACTTACGATCGATTATTAAACAATTAGGAAATATTCCAGTCATTGGTTTGACTGCTACTGCAACTCCCAAAGTACAGGAAGATATATTGAAAAACTTGGACATGACGGATGCGTTGGTGTACAAAGCTTCATTTAATCGTCCGAATTTGTTTTATGAAGTTCGAACCAAAACGAAAAACGTTGAGGCCGACATTATTCGATTCATCAAACAAAACAAAGGAAAATCGGGAATTGTCTATTGTTTGAGTCGCAAAAAAGTAGAAGAAATCGCCCAAGTCTTACAGGTGAATGGCATTAGTGCAGTTCCCTATCATGCAGGTTTGGATGCTAAAACCCGTGCCAAACACCAAGATATGTTCTTGATGGAAGACGTTGAGGTTGTGGTGGCTACTATCGCTTTCGGAATGGGTATTGACAAGCCCGATGTGCGCTTTGTCATTCACCATGATATTCCGAAATCCTTAGAAAGTTATTACCAAGAAACCGGTCGTGCCGGTCGTGATGGAGGCGAAGGACATTGTATTGCCTACTATTCCTATAAAGATGTAGAAAAGTTAGAAAAATTCATGGCGGGTAAACCCGTAGCCGAACAAGAAATTGGCTATGCGTTGCTCCAAGAAGTAGTGGCGTATGCCGAAACTTCGATGTCACGCCGTAAATTTTTACTCCATTATTTCGGGGAAGAGTTTGATTCGGAAACCGGGGAAGGTGCCGACATGGATGATAATGTTCGCAATCCGAAATCGAAAGTCGAAGCCAAAGATCAAGTTAAACAACTGTTGGAAGTGGTGCGCGACACCAAACATTTATACAAATCCAAAGAAATTGTATTTACCTTAATTGGTCGTGTCAATGCTACCATAAAGGCACATCGAACCGATACTCAGCCGTTTTTTGGATGTGGTAGTGATTTTGATGAACGCTATTGGATGGCGTTAATTCGCCAAGTGTTGGTCGATGGTTTATTAAACAAAGACATCGAAACCTATGGCATTTTAAAAGTATCCGATGCCGGTCATGCTTACATTGAAAAGCCAACGTCATTCCTCATGTCAGAAGATCATGAGTACAGTGAAGCCGAAGACGATACTATCGTTGCTGCGGCCAAATCCACGGGAACTGCTGATGAAGCATTGATGGGCATGTTGAAAGAATTGCGAAAAAAAGTAGCCAAAAAATTGGGCGTACCGCCATTTGTGGTGTTCCAAGATCCTTCTTTGGAAGATATGGCGTTAAAATATCCGATTACGATTGACGAACTCACCAATATTCACGGGGTAGGGGAAGGAAAAGCCAAAAAATACGGGAAAGAATTTGTGGAATTGATTGCCCGTTATGTAGAAGATAATGACATCATTCGTCCCGATGATTTGGTAGTAAAATCAACGGGAGCCAATTCTTCCAATAAATTATATATCATTCAGAATATCGACCGTAAACTTTCCTTAGACGATATTGCTTCGGCCAAGGGAATGAATATGGATGCTTTATTGAAAGAAATGGAACAAATCGTGTACTCGGGGACCAAATTAAATATTGGCTATTGGATTGACGAAATTCTAGACGAAGACCAGCAAGAAGAAATTCACGAGTATTTTATGGATTCAGAAACCGATCGTATCGAAGATGCCTTGCGCGAATTTGATGGCGATTACGATATTGAAGAGCTTCGGTTGATGCGCATCAAGTTCATCAGCGAAGTGGCCAATTAGGCACAAACTACGCACATGGTTTGGAACCGCAATTCAAGCAATTGAGTTGCGGTTTTTTTAATTTTTAATTTAAAATTCACAATTCAAAATAATTTTTGGGCGTGCCCCTACGGGTCGGGCCATTTGTTACAAGTCCTCGCTTCGGTACCCTACGCTGTGGGCTTTCCACGACTGTCCCTCACGCGAATTGTGCTCGGTTCAACCCTAAATTAAAACCTGCTAATCGGCGAAAAAAAACCTGCCAAACGACAGGTTCTACGTATAATTCATAATTTAAAATTCATAATTCATAATTTTTCATTCATACACTTCACCCCGATGCGGTTTCAAAGCATCTCGCACCGCTATCATCTGGGCTTCTTCCACTACCATAAATGCGATGGCGTGCATTTCATTTAGGATGTTAAATCCAGTAATGTTCAAAGGGAGTTTTTCAATAACGATGTATTCTTTCAAATGAATTTCGTGATGTTCCGCAGTTTTTGCAGCAGCGGGACCACGAAAATCCCAGATGAGTTTTATTTTTCGATTCATTAAACAGCTAATTATCAGAGTTTATGATTTTTTTTTGTATGTTTGGTTAAACAAACTAAAATTATGAAGCAAAATTACATTTTAATTGCATTGTTTATGTTGTTAGGCGTAAATAATGGAAATGCACAAGGGAATTACGCAGTGAATACCATTCCTTATGTGCCGTATCAAGGTTCGATGACCAACTTGAATACCAGTGATGATATGTGTTCAGGTCTTATTACATTGCCCTTTTCATTTGATTATTATGGAGCAACCTATAACCAAGTGGTTATAAGCACTAATGGATATGTAGATTTGAGAAGTTCAAGTGCCAACATGTATTCACCATTTTCTTTTTCTACAACTATCCCGAATACCGCTTTTCCAGTTAAAAATTCCATATTAGGAGCGTATCAGGATTTGTACAATACCACAGGAGGTTTCATCGGATATACCGTTTATGGAACAGCTCCTTATCGAAAATTTATAGTGTATTATTATCAAAATGCACTATTTGCTTGTTCTTCTATGCGCAGTACTTTTCAGATTGTGTTGCATGAAACGTCCAATATTATTGATGTTATCTTAATCGATAAACAAGCTTGTGCCAATGCTAATGCAGGTCGTACCGTGACGGGTTTGATTGATATTTCTGGAGCCAACGGAATCTCACCTGCGGGAAGAAATACCGGTTTTTGGTCCGCATATCATGAAGCCTGGCGCTTTAGTCGTCCTGGTTATTATGCCAATTATAGTTATGTTTTGTGTGACCCCAACAATGATGGAATTGGCGATTTCAATGTCGCTGTCATTCAAAATGATTTATTTCCCTCCAATCCATCTTCAGTAAATCTATATCCCACTATGGCAGATGCAGGAGCACAGACAAATGCAATTACAGGACCGTTTTATACTTCTTTATCCCAAAACCAAGTAATTTATGCGGTTTATAATGGACAAATAAAAGCTGTTACACTTCAAGCTATTGATTGTACAATTGATGCGGATAGTGATTCAGTGCCCACAGATTTAGAAGATTTAAATGCTGATACTAATTTGGCCAATGACGATACCGATGCCGATGGTATTCCAAATTACAGTGACAATGACGATGATGGAGATATGATTTTAACCAATTTAGAATATGTGTTCCCCAAAACCAATTCGGCTACAACTTCAGTAAATGTGGCGTTAGATACGGATAATGATGGAACACCCAATTATTTGGATAATGATGATGATGGGGATGGTGTTCTAACTTATTTAGAAGACTACAATGGGAATGGAAATCCCGCTGATGATGATACCAATGCCAACGGAACTCCTGATTATATGGAAAGTGCTGTAGCGTTGGGTCTAAATCAAAATGAAAATGCAGATTTTGCAATTTTTCCCAATCCTGTAAATGATCAATTATTTATTCAAAATCCCAATCAACTCGACATCCAATCCATTTTGATTTATAATACAAATGGGGTATTGGTTAAACAAGTTAATACAGCTATAGAATCTGTGCCTGTAAATGATTTGGCTGCTGGATTGTATTTAGTTCATGTGAAAACAACAACGGGAACTTCAACGATAAAATTTATCAAACGATAAATCTATAAATCAATTTTCTTAGGAAAGGTCGGATAGTCTCCGGCCTTTTTAATTAATACGTTGTACTCCTTACACAAGTTAAAATTTATAAAAAGACTTTTATTTTTAATTCATAGCAGTAAATAAGATTTAAGTAAAATTTGTTTCAAGGAACAAGCCACATTATTGTGTAAACAGTCTATTGTAAGTTCTCAAAATAAACTTTTTTAAGGATAGTAAATACATGACTTGTTGCTTTAGAGCCTAGCATCCAATATTTTAGTTTTAATTGAGTATTTTTTTTTACATTTGAATTTTAATTTAATCTATATGCGACAAAACTCCACTTTATTAATCCTATTTGTTTGTTTTTTTAATTTTTTTTCAGTTGCACAAGTAACACATACGGTATATTCGATACCTTTTCAGAATTACCCAGTACAGTCAACTCCAATTGCTATATATGATGATCGCTATTCTCAAGAAATTAATTTACCATTCACATTTCAATTTTATGGGATTAATTACAATTCATTAGTAATAGGAACAAACGGTGTACTTAGTTTTAATACTGCATTAGCAAATACATTAAATCCATATTCTTTTACTACTCCAATTCCAAATATAAATTTTCCAATTAAAAATGCAATTTTAGGCGCGTATCACGATTTATATTTGTATGGTATTACAACTCCTTACCCCATTACATACGGAATTGTAGGCAATGCTCCTCATAGAAAATTTGTTGTTAATTTCTATCAAAATTACTTATATGGATGTGCTACAACCTTGACGAGTTCGTTTCAAATGATTCTTCATGAATCAACAAATTTTATTGATGTCATGTTTGTTAATGTTCAGCCTTGTCCAAGTTGGAATTACTCAAGAATACTATCGGGTTTAATTAATGCAGATGGGACTTTAGGGGTTGCACCAATATCACGAAATTTGGGGTCATGGTCTGCAACAAATGAAGGTCACCGTTATTCTAGAGCAATAACGGAATCATACATGTATATGGCGTGTGATAATGATATTGATGGGGTCTCAACATTTTCGCTAGATCTTATTAGGAATGAAATTAATCCAACATCACCGAGTTCTGTACTTTTTTACCCATCAACAAGTGATTTGAACAACGAAACTAATGAAATATTGAGTTCATCGTACACTTCTCTATATGACAACCAAATTATTCTTGCCGTAAATAACGGAGAAATAATAAATGTTTTTTTAGTTGAGGTTGGTTGTACACTTGATGATGATCAAGATTCTATACCAAATTATCTGGAGGATATCAATAATGACGGAAACTTATTTAATGATGATACAGATATGGATGGTTTTGCAAATTTTATTGACAACGATGATGACAACGATTTGGTTTTAACTGTAGTTGAATATGTTAATATTCGTTCTTCACAAAGCACAATCATAGATACGGATAACGATGGAATTCCAAACTATCTAGATAATGATGATGATAATGATGGCGTATTAACAAAATTCGAAGACTACAATGGGAATGGAAATCCTGCAGATGATGATACCAATGCTAATGGAAGTCCAGATTATTTGGAAAATGCTGTAGCACTCGGTATAGCTCAAAATGAAAATGCTGAGTTTTCAATATACCCCAATCCTGTAAATGATCAATTGTTTATTCAAAATCCAAATCAACTTGATATTCAATCCCTTTTGATTTACAATGCAAATGGTGCATTAGTAAAAGAGGTCAAGACATCTTTTACTTCAATTTCTATAAATGATTTGGCCGCAGGATTATATCTAGTTCAAGTGAAAACAATAACTGGAACTTCAAATGTGAAATTTGTCAAACGATAATTTAAATAGTAATTACAATAGAAAAGGTCGGAAGTCTCCGGCCTTTTTTATGGAATACAGTATCTTTACGTTAAATTCTGATCGATGAAAAAAGCAATTTTATTCTTTGCGCTATTCAATTTAGTTAACCTTAAAGCACAGGAATTAACACTGGATCGCGCTAACGGTTTGGCGCGTTTGCCCTTGAAATGTCTCCAACAAGAGTATCCCAATAAATTGAGTCAAATGTTAATAGATGCTTCTGAATTAGGCTCGCCCAAACAATTACATCCTGCCTTTTATGGCTGTTTTGATTGGCATTCTTCCGTTCATGGGCATTGGAGTTTAGTGTACTTGCTCAATCATTTTTCCCAAATAGAAAACCGAAGTCAAATTTTAGAAAAACTACAAGTCAATCTTAGTAAAGCCAACATTGAAACCGAAATAGCTTATTTGTCCAAAAAACATGAGAAGTCGTATGAGCGGACTTACGGTTGGGCATGGGAATTAAAATTACAAATGGAATTGGAACAAAGTAAGGACCCTGTTTTATTGGAATTGGCCAAAAATCTAAAACCCTTAACCCAATTGTTATGTGAACGCTATATCGAATTTTTGCCCAAATTAAACTATGCCTTACGGGTAGGAACCCACACGAATACGGCTTTCGGAATGGCATTGGCTTGGGATTATGCGGTGTATTCAAAAAATGAAGTGTTGCAAAAAAGTCTTCATGATAATGCCTTGCGGTTATTTGCAAATGATCAAAATTGTCCCTTTGCGTGGGAACCCAGTGGAACCGATTTCCTTTCGCCGTGTATGGAAGAAATTGGCTTGATGCAACGTGTTTTAGAACCCAAAACTTTTTTGAAATGGTTGAAGGCTTTCGCTCCCGATTTATTTCGTAAAAATTATACCTGGGCACCCGGCGAAGTGAGTGACCGCACCGACGGTCATTTGGTTCATTTGGATGGTTTAAACTTTAGTCGGGCTTGGAATTTATACCGTTTAGCTCATGCTTTCCCCAAAGAACTTGGTCATTTGAAAGTAGTAGCCCAAAGTCATCTAAATTATTCATTACCCGCCATAATCGATGGCAATTATGAGGGGGAACATTGGTTGGCATCCTTTGCATTATTGGCTTTTGATGCTGCAAAACATTAATTCTTGATCACTTTCACAGTTTTTGAACCCGAATCAGTAACCAGAGTTATCAAGTAAATTCCACTTTGAAAATTTGAAAAGTCAAGTTCAAAAGAATTTGAACTAGGATTGATTTGTAACAACTTTTGCCCCAATAAACTATGCACTTGAAGGGAATGGATGTGTTCAGAATTGGTTATTTGAAGTATATCCTGTACGGGATTTGGAGCTATTTGAAAACCATTCGAATTCCATTGTTGCTGTCCTAAACTCGAATCATACGCTGCAATTGAAAAACTACCCATGCTTTCACTTTTTCCAAAGGCGCGAACAAAAATCGTTTGCCCAGGAGTTAAATCAGTCAAAACGAGTTTTGAAAATAAATTGCCAGTAGTTAGCCTATTGGTGTTCGGATTATTATCATTGTTACATCCTAAAGAAACGGGTGAAGTACACGATGAAAACGCTTCCAAAACAGTATCTGTTAAGCCACCATTCCCTTGGGTTTCAATCGTGACATTTCCTGAGTTTGGTACTTGCAATGAATACCAAACATCCCGAGCCGTAAAGTTTCCATCACAAAAACTTTGAGGAAAGAACGGTTCGTTTGTTGCCCCACTATTGGTGGCAGTTACAGGGAAATCATTGAATACACCTCCAACAGTTAAATTGATTGCACCTATACAAGGGTCATTTGATGGTCCTGTTGTCGGATTTAATATAAATGATTTGATTTGATTACAATTTGTGTTATCTATAAGAGCATAAATCAATTGATTATTTACACCTGCATATTGTGTAGGGTTGTTTATTAATCCATTGTAATTGATTCCATTACTTCCACCTTCATAAAAAGTTACATTATAATCATTCGGGTTTGATACTAAATTTAAAAGTTCAGGTATGTTTGAAGTTAAGTCAAAAATTCCTGTGACACTTGTGAGATTTAATGGTTCACTTATAGGTCCAAAAGGCGTGTCTGTAATTGTTAAGGTATTTGAGGAAATCGTGCAGCCATTTGCTCCGCTAAGCACTAAGCTATAAATGCCAGCTTCTGTTGCTGCGAGTGTTGTACTTGTGATGGCCGGTAATGCAGCACCATTCTGGTACCAGGTATACGTTACATTGGGAATCGTTACTGTACCTGTTTGTAAAGTGACAACTTCATTTGGGCATCTTTGATACGTAGAAATTGAATTTTGATTATTTACGATAAGATTGCCGATTCCTGAAGAAAAAGATCCTGCTTTAAGAAATACAGCCGAATCATAAGAATTATCGTTACGGTCTGCAATAACCAGTTTTATATGATACGTATGGGTTGGATCTACGCTAGAAGCTGCAGTGAGAGCTGTGGTTTGTCCGTTAAAATTGATAGGAGAAGTGGATTGAAATGTTTGTGAATAGTAATTGGCAAAGTATTGAGGATTCACCGAGTTACAAGAGCTATTGTATTGTGAATCACGGACGGTAACCACAGAAATTGGGGTAGAGGTGTTGGGTACAAGTGCTAAATTAACAGGAGGTGTACCCGCTGTGATATCCTTCAAAAAGAAAGCAAAGGCATCGGAAAAAGTACATTGAAATGTGCCATATTCCTCCGAAACAAATAGAAAGTCAAAAGCAAATTGACTTGAATAGGGTTGAAAATCAAATTCAATTACACTTGCGTTATTAAAATTTAATAAACCAGGATCAATTCCTAATCCATTAATGTAATTATATAAATCGGAATCGCCTGTCCAAAGTGAACTGCCATTGGATAAAGTAGAATTGTTGGGTCCTGCTGCAAAAACAGCATTGCCGGTAGATAAAATGACTCCCGAAGAAAATGGAAAGTTCGGATTTGTATTGGTGAAATAACCGATACCATTAACATCATTATAGTTCGAACCCGTTCGCCAACTCACATTAGTGATATTCCCATTGGCACAATTCGTTGTCGAATTACCAAATAATACATTGTTGACTAGTTGTGGTACGGTATATTGATTTGTGCTCACGGTAATACTTTGTGAGGTTGCAAAAAGACAAGTGAATAAGTAAGCGATTGTAATTATTTTTTTCATGGCTGTTGAAAATTATTAATTCAAAAATAGGCAATTTTTGAGTAGGATTTCACGGGTTGTATTAATTTCAAATTGAAAGTAGTACTTTTGCGCTATGCCAAGAGAACTTCAATTTCAAGTCACTCCCGAAGTAGCTGCTCAACCCGAGTTATTGCAAAAACAGGTTGCACAAATGATGCATGTTGCAACTACAGAAATTCAATTTGTCCATGTTTTGAAACGAAGTATTGATGCGCGTCAACGTGCAATCAAAATCAACATCAAAGCCAATGTTTATTTTGAAGGCGAAGTGATCGAAAACACAGAAGTTCATTTGCCCGATTATCCCAACGTAACCCACAAAACCCCAGTGATTGTTGTAGGTGCGGGACCTGCGGGATTGTTTGCCGCGTTACAATTAATCGAATTAGGACTCAAACCCATTGTTGTCGAACGGGGTAAAGATGTGCGCGGCCGTCGACGCGACTTGAAAGCCATCAACAGAGATCATATTGTCGATGAGGATTCCAATTATTGTTTTGGTGAAGGCGGTGCCGGAACCTATTCGGATGGTAAATTATATACCCGCTCCAAAAAACGGGGCGATGTAGATCGGATACTTCGTCTTTTAGTTGGATTTGGTGCTTCTCCCGAAATTTTAGTGGAAGCGCATCCGCACATTGGTACCAATAAACTCCCGCAAATTATTCAAGATATTCGCGAAGCCATTATTCATTTTGGTGGCGAAGTATTGTTTGAATCCCGGGTAACTGATATTTTGATTTCGAGTAATGAAGTGCAAGGGGTCGAACTCCAGAATGGACAACGTATTGAAGCCAAAAAACTGATTTTAGCAACGGGACATTCGGCACGGGATATTTTTGAGTTGTTGGATCGAAAACAAATTCTAATCGAAGCCAAACCTTTTGCTTTAGGTGTGCGCGCCGAACATCCACAAACCTTGATCGATCAAATACAATATTCCTGTGATTTTCGAGGTGATTACCTTCCACCAGCTCCGTATTCCATTGTGAAGCAAGTCAACGGCCGCGGTATGTATTCGTTTTGCATGTGTCCGGGAGGCGTTATTGCACCCTGTGCCACGAGTCCGGGAGAAGTAGTAACCAACGGTTGGTCGCCTTCCAAACGCGATCAAGCTACCGCCAATTCAGGGATTGTAGTTGAATTGCGTTTAGAAGATTTTAAACCTTATGCCAAGTATGGTCCTTTAGCGGGAATGGAATTTCAAAAAGATATTGAACAACGTGCTTTTCGTTTGGCGGGTCAAACCCAAAAAGTGCCCGCTCAGCGTATGATGGATTTTTCCCAAAAGAAAGTATCGGCAGAAATTCCAAAGACGTCTTATGTTCCAGGTACTACATCGGTTGAATTGGGCGAAGTTTTCCCATCGTTTTTAACCCAAATCATGCGCGAAGGGTTTGTGCAATTTGGAAAATCAATGAAGGGCTATTTTACCAATGATGCCATTTTGCATGCGCCTGAGAGTCGGACATCCTCACCCGTTCGTATTCCGCGTGATCCCTATACATTAGAACATTTACAAATCAAAGGATTGTATCCTTGTGGGGAAGGAGCAGGGTATGCAGGCGGTATCATTTCTGCCGCCATTGATGGAGAAAAATGTGCGTTAAAAATTGCAGAATCGTTAGCATAAAAAAAGCCCAAATTAATGGGCTTCTTTATTTTTCTTCCAATTCTTAAATACTTTTTCGAATTTTTCAACTTTTGGACGAACAACCAACTGACAATACGGTTTGTCTTTATTGTTTTTAAAATATCCTTGATGATAATTTTCGGCAGGCCAGAATTTTTTTAAGGGTTCCAGCGTTGTGACAATCTTATTGGGATAAACATGTTTGTAATTCAGTTCGTCAATCAACGATTGCGCTTCTTTTTTTTCATCTTCATTTTGATAAAAAATAACCGAACGATATTGAGTACCTACATCGGCACCTTGGCGATTGAGCGTAGTTGGATCGTGTAAGGTGAAAAAGACTTGATACAATTCGTCCAAATTGGTTTCATTCGGATTATAAACAATCTCGATTACTTCAGCAGCACCGGTTCGTCCCGTGCAAACTTCCTCATACGACGGATTTTCAACAGTACCTCCAGCATATCCTGAAGTGACTTTTGTAACGCCATGCATCTCACTAAATACGGCTTCCATACACCAGAAACAACCGCCTCCAAAAACTAAGGTTTTTTGTTGTGCGGCAATCTCAGCAGCATCGGGAACAAAATCCAATGATACGGCATTCATGCAATAACGCTTGCCTGTAGGCTCGGGACCGTCGTCAAATAAATGACCTAAATGACTATCACAACGGCTGCATAACGCCTCAACACGTTGCATGCCGTAAGAGTTATCAGGGCGAAACCAAATGCTTTTTGGGTTGTCTTGTTCAAAAAAACTGGGCCAGCCACAGCTGCTGACAAATTTTTGATTGGAACGAAATAATTTATTACCACAGGCAGCACAATAATAAGTGCCCTTGGTTTCACTTTTCCACATCGCACCGGTAAATGCGCGTTCCGTGTCCGCGTGTCGCGCCACTTCATACAAATCCGGTGGTAAAACTTTTTTCCATTCAGCATCTGTTAAGGTCAATTTGGCCGTATCAGTGTTTGAATAGTAGGGATTTTCCGGTTTTTGAATTACATTTTCCATGGTTGAATTTTTGGATGCTTTCGACTTTTTAGGTTGGGACTGACCACAAGCTGTTAGTGTGAAAAGCATACACAATGTTACAAAATAATACAGTGGTTTCATAGATTGTCGTTCTTAGTGCTACAAAGTTAAATAGGATTTACGTTTTAAAATGTAGTTTAGTTTACTTGCGGTTTGGGTTTAAGGAAAGTTTAACGGTTGTTCTTTTATGTTTCCCACATATCCCCAATATTTATTGTATTTTTGAACACGACCATACATTATGAAAGAGGAACAAGTAATATTAGTCAATACCAACGACGAGCCCATTGGCCTTATGAATAAGTTGGAAGCTCATGAGAAAGCCGTTTTGCATCGTGCATTTTCTGTTTTTGTATTAAATGATAAAAATGAAGTCATGCTCCAACAACGGGCTCATCATAAATACCATTCCCCATTGTTGTGGACGAATACATGTTGTAGCCATCAGCGGGCTGGTGAAACCAATTTGGAAGCTGGAAAGCGACGTTTGGAAGAAGAAATGGGGTTTGTAACAGAACTAAAAGAATTGTTTCATTTCATCTATAAAGCGCCTTTTGATAATGGCTTGACTGAACATGAATTGGATCATGTGATGATTGGGTATTATAATGGCGAACCCAATATTAATCCGGATGAAGTGGAAAGTTGGAAATGGATGGATATTGAAGCGATTCGTCAAGACATGAAAAACCAACCCGAGCTTTACACCGTATGGTTTAAAATCATATTTGACGAATTTTATCATTATTTAGAAGATCATAAATTATAATCATGCGCGTCACCGTATCTCGAAAAGCTCATTTTAATGCTGCCCACCGTTTGTATCGAAAAGATTGGACGATGGAGCAAAATGATTTGGTTTTTGGCAAATGCAATAATCCCAATTTCCACGGTCACAATTATGAATTGATCGTTTCGGTTACGGGTGAAATCGATCCCGAAACAGGTTATGTGATTGATGTCAAAATTATTTCTGATTTGGTAAAATCCTTGGTGGAAGATGCTTTTGATCATAAAAACCTAAACCTTGACGTTCCTGAATTTCAAGATCTGAATCCAACAGCAGAAAATATTGCGGTTGTGATTTGGAATAAATTGCGTCCTCATATTGCTATTGATAAGGATTTAGAAATTGTGTTATATGAAACACCTCGCAATTTTGTAACCTATAAAGGCGAATAATATGGCATTGAAGGTCGGTGATACGGTTCCTCATTTTTCAGGAATTGATTCCAATGGGAATGCATTTGACACCCAAGATTATTTTGGTAAAAAATGGTTGGTCGTGTATTTCTATCCCAAAGACGACACGCCCGGTTGTACTACCCAAGCCTGTTCCTTTCGCGATGCCTATCAAGATTTTACAGATCTTGGAGCTGAGGTAATCGGCGTGAGTTCGGATGGGGTAACTTCCCATGTCAAATTCCAATCCAAATTTCAATTGCCCTTTATTCTTTTAGCCGATACCAAAAAAACAATTCGCCGACTTTTTGGTGTGCCCAATGATTTACTTGGATTTGTTGAAGGTCGTGCCACCTACGTGATCGGTTTGGATCAAAAAGTACATTATATCTTTGACTCTATCAGCGGAAGCGGCCATATGGAACGCGCTTTGGCTTTTTTGAAAAAGAAGGTTTAACTTCATTTTTTAGGGGGAATGCAATAAACCCTTTATTTTTGCCCATTATATTTTTTCTATGAATTGGTATCCTTTGTTATTCGAACCCATTATCAAAGAACGCATTTGGGGCGGAACAAAATTGCGCGACCTTTTACACAAACCTATAGTTTCAGAAATCTCAGGAGAAAGTTGGGAACTATCCACTGTGCCGGGTGATGTAAGCGTGGTGGCCAATGGTGTTTTAGCTGGAAACGATTTGAATGCTGTAGTGGCATCCAACCCAGAAGCGGTTTTAGGAAAGAAAGTGGTCGCCCAATTTGGAACTCAATTTCCTTTATTATTCAAATTTCTTGATGCGCGAGAGGATTTATCCATTCAAGTCCATCCCAATGATGCTTTAGCCAAAGAACGGCACAATTCTTTTGGTAAAACGGAAATGTGGTACGTGATGCAAGCGGATTCGGGCACGGAATTAATCGTAGGATTTAAAGAAGATTCCAATTTGCAAGCCTATCAAGCAGCAGTAGATAATCATCAAGTAGTTGATTTGTTGGTAAAACATCCCGTACAAAAAGGCGATGTTTTCTTTCTGGAAACGGGAACAGTTCATGCCATCGGTGCGGGTGCGTTGATTGCTGAAATTCAACAAACTTCGGATATTACATACCGTATCTACGATTTTGATCGACGCGATGACCAAGGTAATTTGCGGGAATTGCACACGGAATTGGCATTGGATGCCATCAATTATCAAAAAACGGCAAGTAAAAAAACCTACAGTAAAGTAGCCAATACTTCCAATGTTATGGTCGATTGTCCTTACTTTACCACAGCAATACTGCCACTCCAAGGAAAGGCTATGGTGAACCAATCCGATGAAACATTTACCGTTCTGATGGTGGTTGAAGGAACTGTGGAACTAAAGTATGCTGAGGGAACAATGGAAATCAAAAAGGGAATGACGGTCTTACTCCCCGCTGGTCTCGGACCAGTTCAGTTAGAGGGAAATGCCGAATTGTTAGAAATCACAATTTCCTAACTCCAATCCGAAGATAATCCTTAACTTTGCACAAAATTTAAAAATACAACGCGTTATGGCAAGTGTAAGAAACTTAAAAAAAGACATTAACTACGTATTGGGTGATATCATCGAAGCGGTTTATTTATTGGAAATGACAACTGCAGGTAAACCTACAGAACCGACTCAAATGATTATTACTGAGGCGTTAGTGGCTTTTGACGACTTAATGACCCAAGTAAATGCTAAAAATGTGGAAAATAAAAAAGCACATTTCAAGCAAATTAATACAGCATTGGAAGCAACTGCTAATCAATTGGTTGATAAAATCAACGCATTATAAGCAAATTTTTTTCCAAAAAAGTGGTCAAATAATTTTGGAGAATTAAATTTCACTTTTATATTTGCACCACTGAATACCGCCGGTGTAGCTCAGCTGGCTAGAGCAGCTGATTTGTAATCAGCAGGTCGTGGGTTCGAGTCCCTCCATCGGCTCAGTTTAAAGGAACACATTAGTGTTCCTTTTTTATTTCATCTAGGACGAGAAGTTTATCCCGAGGAACGCAGTGGATTCGGGAAGTCCCTCCATCGGCTCAGTTTAAAAGGAACACAATAGTGTTCCTTTTTTTTTGCACTTTGGGTATGTAGAGAAACATAATTGTCTTTCTCTACATACCCAAATGCCAATCAATAAAAAAGGCTCCCCATAGGGAGCCTTTTTTGTATACCTGTGATCGAATTATTTTCGAGTCATTACTTTTTCACAAGCGGCCACAATCGAAGCGCTGTTCAAGCCGTATTTCTCCATCAATTGTTCAGGAGTACCACTTTCGCCAAACGAATCTTGTACCGCAACAAATTCTTGGGGAGCAGGATGATTCAAACTCAAGGTACGGGCTACACTTTCGCCCAAACCGCCCAACATATTGTGTTCTTCTGCCGTAACCACACAACCGGTTTTGGCCACCGATTTCAAAATCGCTTCTTCATCCAGTGGTTTGATGGTGTGAATGTTGATCACTTCGGCCGAAATTCCTTTCGCTTCCAAAGCTTCTGCTGCCACCAAAGCTTCCCAAACCAAATGGCCAGTAGCAATAATGGTTACGTCCGTTCCTTCATTCAACAAAATCGCTTTCCCAATAATGAAAGGTTCGTCCGCAGGAGTGAAATTCGGTACTACCGGACGACCAAAACGCAAATAGGCCGGACCGTGGTGATCTGCCAAGGCGATGGTCGCCGCTTTTGTTTGGTTATAGTCACAGGTATTGATTACTGTCATGCCCGGAAGCATTTTCATCAACCCAATATCTTCTAATATCTGGTGAGTTGCACCGTCTTCGCCCAACGTTAATCCCGCATGCGAAGCACAGATTTTTACATTTTTATCCGAGTACGCTACCGATTGACGAATTTGATCGTACACACGTCCGGTAGAGAAATTGGCAAACGTTCCCGTAAACGGAATCTTTCCACCAATCGTCATTCCCGCTGCAATACCAATCATGTTGGCTTCTGCAATTCCAATTTGGAAAAAGCGCTCCGGGTGATTTTTTTTGAAATCATCAAACTTTAACGAGCCAATTAAATCGGCACATAAAGCGACTACATTTTCGTTTGTCTGACCCAATTCGGTCATCCCAGCTCCAAATCCAGAGCGGGTATCTTTACTTCCTGTATTTTCGTATTTTTTCATGAGATTCTGCCGATTAATAGTCACCTAAAGTTGCGGGGTTTTGTGCCAAACCGCTTTCCAATTGTGCGTCGTTGGGTGCTTTACCATGCCAAGCATGCGTGTGCATCATAAAGTCAACACCATTCCCCATTTCAGTATACAATAAAACGGCTACAGGTTTGCCTTTACCTGTCTTGGCTTTGGCTTCTTGCATCCCCGCTAAAATCGCTTCGATATTGTTACCTTCTTTGATTTCCAAAACGTCCCAGTCGAACGCTTCAAACTTAGCACGTAAATTCCCCAAAGATAGTACATCGTTGGTCGAACCGTCAATTTGTTGACCGTTGTAATCTACCGTAGCAATTAAATTATCCACTTTTTTGGCAGAAGCATACATGATGGCTTCCCAATTTTGTCCCTCTTGTAACTCACCGTCTCCGGTTAAGATATAGACGAGTTTGTTGTCTTTGTTAAGTTTTTTAGCTTCCGCAGCACCAATCGCCACAGATAAACCTTGACCTAGCGAACCTGAGGCCATGCGGATGCCCGGTAAGCCTTCATGCGTTGTCGGGTGGCCTTGCAAACGCGAATTGAGTTTGCGGAACGTCGCCAATTCCGATACTGGAAAGTAGCCACTGCGCGCTAAAACGCTGTAAAAAACCGGAGAGATATGACCGTTGGATAAAAAGAAGATATCTTCCCCAATTCCATTCATATCAAATCCTTCTTTGCGCTCCATCAATTCTTGGTAAAGACAAACTAAAAATTCGGCACAACCCAAAGAACCTCCGGGGTGACCCGAATTTACAGCATGAACCATACGAAGGATGTCGCGGCGAACTTGTGTTGTAAAATCGTGTAGTTGTTGAATGTTAGACATTGTAAATGAATTATTGTGTGGCACAAAAGTACACCGATTCTGCGGGTTATACAAATCTTAAAACGCACTAATTCCTCACCCAATAATTTATAATTTTTTTGGCGTGCCCCCGCCACGAACTCTTATTCTCAATTCAGTCTACCTGCAGCGGGGTCGGGCTGTCCGTTGCAAGTCCGCGCTTGTCGTGCCTCCGCGCTGTGGGCTTTCCACTTCCATCCCTCACGCAATCCTGCTAAAAACATCCTTTGGTGCATTCTATCAATTTTCGTGTTACAAGAACAGTACATTTTCACTTTGCCACATCGACACATCGACACATTGTCTCATTGTCTCACCTGCCTGCCTGCCGGCAGGTTGCCACATCGACTCATTGTCTAATTAAGGAAATCATAATCCCTACCGCACTTCTCCAAAAAAAAGTATCTTTGTCGGCTGAAATACGATTCCATGAAATTTGACCTCTTACATACCGATCCACAATCCCAAGCCCGTGCTGGGAAAATTACCACAGATCATGGTGTGATTGAAACGCCCATCTTTATGCCCGTAGGTACGGTGGCCTCTGTAAAAGGAGTGCATCAACGAGAACTCCGAGACGATATCAATCCCGATATTATTCTTGGAAATACCTATCATTTGTACTTGCGTCCGCAGTTGGATATCTTGGAAAAAGCAGGAGGGTTGCACAAATTCATGAATTGGGACCGCAACATCTTAACCGATAGCGGCGGGTACCAAGTGTATTCGCTTTCAGCCAATCGTAAAATCAAAGAAGAAGGTGTGAAGTTCAAGTCGCACATCGACGGTTCTTACCACTTTTTCTCTCCCGAAAATGTCATGGAAATCCAGCGTACCATTGGTGCCGATATCATTATGGCATTTGACGAATGTACGCCCTATCCTTGTGATTACCGCTATGCCAAACGGAGTATGCACATGACCCACCGTTGGTTAGATCGCTGTGTGGCACATTTAAAAACCCTTCCACCAAAATATGGGTATGAGCAAACCTTATTCCCCATTGTGCAAGGAAGTACGTACAAAGATTTACGCCAAATGTCGGCTGAATACATCGCTAACGTTGGCGCTGAAGGTAATGCCATAGGCGGTTTGTCAGTGGGCGAACCCGCTGAGGAAATGTACGCAATGACTGAAGTAGTTACCGCTGTTTTACCCAAAGACAAACCCCGTTATTTAATGGGCGTGGGAACACCCATCAATATTTTGGAAAATATTGCGTTAGGGATTGATATGTTTGATTGTGTAATGCCCACCCGTAATGCCCGCAACGGAATGTTGTTTACGGCCAACGGTGTCATCAATATCAAGAATAAAAAGTGGGAAGACGATTTTTCTCCGATTGACGAAATGGGAATTACCTTTGTGGATACTGAATATTCCAAAGCGTACCTTCGTCACTTGTTTGCAGCCAATGAATATTTGGGCAAGCAAATCGCAACCATTCACAATTTAGGATTCTATATGTGGTTGGTGCGTGAAGCGCGAAAACATATTATCGCAGGTGATTTCCGCGTATGGAAAGATAAAATGGTCCAACAAATGAGTCAGCGTCTCTAATGAAAATTATCGACAAATACATATTGAAACGGTACTTGATGACGTTTGTCACCATGTTGTTGTTGTTTATTCCTATCGGAATCACTATCGACGTGGCTGAGAAAGTGAACAAGATGATTGAAAATCGGGTGCCTTTCTCCGCTATTGCGCAGTATTATGTCGATTTCACGATTTACTTTGCCAATTTATTATTTCCGATATTTCTGTTTTTATCCATCATTTGGTTTACGTCAAAATTAGCCAACAACACCGAAGTGGTCGCGATATTAAGTTCGGGAATTTCCTTTCAACGTTTTCTCAAACCCTATATTATTGGGGCATCCATAGTGTCTGTTTTTGCTCTATTGATGGGGTTTTTCTTGGTGCCCAAAGCCAGTGAAGGATTTAAGACATTCCGTTATACCTATTTAATTGGTAACGGGCAAAACGAAATGCGGGATAACTCCGATGTATTTCGTCAAATTAGCGAAAATGAATACGTGTATGTAAGTACCTACAATCCCGATTCCAAAATGGGTTTTAAATTTGCCATGGAGCGCTTTGAAGGCGATCGATTAAAATATAAAATCACAGCGGAGCGAATTAAATTCAACGAAAAAGATAGCACCTATTCTTTATTTGATTACAAAAAAAGAAAAGTGGGAGCCTTTGGGGATGATATCGAAATCGGGATGAAAAAAGACACCGTTTTTCCTTTTGAAGTGGACGAACTTACTCCGGTAGTCTATATCGCAGAAACGCTGAATTATTTTGATTTGGTAAAATTTATTGATAAAGAAAAGCAACGCGGGTCAAGCAATATCAATGTGTATTTGGTAGTATTGTATAAAAAATACAGTGTGCCCTTGTCAGCCTTTATTCTTACTGTGATTGCCGTTGCGGTATCTTCGATGAAACGTCGTGGCGGAATGGGAATCAATTTGGTTATCGGAATTGTGATTGCCTTTGGTTTTATCTTCATGGACAAAGTATTTGGGGTAATGGCAGAAAAGGCTAGTGCGCCACCGATTATTTTAGTGTGGTTACCCAATTTGATTTTTGGTATCTTAGCGATCTATTTACTTCGGAATGCCAAACGATAAACTACGCAGTCAGTTACTTTTACATTTTATAGTCTTTATTTGGGGCTTTACCGCGATTATTGGCAAATTGATTTCCTTGGAAGCCTTGTCGTTGGTTTGGTTTCGCATGTTGTTCGCCGTATTTTTCATTTGGGGCTATATCGTCTACAAAAAAATGGATTGGCGCCATTCGATCAAGCAAATCCCAATGTTTTTATTGGCGGGAGTAGTCATTGCGCTGCATTGGTTTACCTTTTTTAAAGCAATTAAAGTGTCCAATGTTTCGGTTACTTTAGCCTGTTTGTCCACCGGAGCTTTTTTTACCTCGTTGATCGAACCCTTGGTCAGTAAAAAGAAAATTGTGGGCTATGAAATCGTATTTGGATTGATAGTTGTGGCGGGTTTAGCCTTAATATTTAATGTAGAAACCCGATTTGTGGAAGGTATCGTTTTGGCTTTAGTATCGGCATTCTTATCCGCATCTTTTGCCATTATCAATACAAAATTTGTGACCCATCACGAACCTGTGGTCATTTCATTATTTGAATTGATTGGCGGCGTATTGTTTTTCTCTCTTTTATTAGGCTATTCTGGAAGTTTCACTTCATCATTTTTTCAAATTTCCTTATCAGACTTGGGCTATTTGTTGATTCTAAGTTCGATCTGTACCGCTTTTGCTATGATTGCCTCAACCGCATTGCTGCGCGTTTTGGATGCGTACACGGTTATGTTAACCATAAATCTCGAACCCGTTTACGGTATCATTTTGGCCATGCTATTGTTTGAACAAACCGAAACCATGAGCGGCACCTTTTATTTGGGCGCCATTATCATCTTACTTACTGTTATCGCAAATGGTTGGTTAAAGTCCCGAAAGTCAGTCAACTAACTTTTTTGTTTAAAACTTATCCCTATTTTTTATTTTCCTAGAAAAAGGAAAGCTATATCTTTGTAGTTCGAACTATTACTAAACCTCGTATTCTATGGAATATTTAGATTTTGAGCTTCCCATTAAAGAGTTGGAAGACCAACTTGAAAAATGTGAGCTAATCGGTCAGGAATCCAATGTGGATGTCACCAATACCTGCAAGCAGATCGAGAAAAAATTAGAAGAAACCAAGAAGAAAATTTATAAAAACTTAACGGCTTGGCAACGTGTGCAACTATCACGTCATCCCAATCGTCCGTATACGTTAGAGTACATTACCAATTTAACCGACGGAACATTTCTTGAATTATTTGGAGATCGTAACTTCAAAGATGACAAAGCGATGATTGGTGGTTTGGGTAAAATTGGTGGTCAATCGTTTATGTTGATTGGGCAACAAAAAGGAATCAACACCAAAATGCGTCAATACCGTAATTTTGGTATGGCCAATCCGGAAGGCTACCGTAAAGCATTGCGCTTGATGAAAATGGCTGAGAAGTTTGGCGTACCTGTAATTACCTTTATTGATACACCAGGAGCTTACCCCGGAATGGAAGCAGAAGAACGCGGACAAGGGGAAGCGATTGCTCGAAACATTTTTGAAATGTCCCGTTTACAAGTGCCTGTAATCTGTATAATTATTGGAGAAGGGGCTTCGGGTGGAGCGTTAGGAATTGGTGTAGGTGATCGTGTATTCATGTTGGAAAATACGTGGTACTCGGTAATTTCTCCTGAATCGTGTTCATCGATTTTATGGAAAAGTTGGGACTTCAAAGAAAAAGCGGCTGAAGCCTTGAAGTTGACTTCTACCGATATGAAAAAACAAAAATTGGTAGATGATGTGATTCCTGAGCCACTAGGTGGAGCGCATTACGATAAAGAAACGACATTCAAAACGGTTAAAGAATATATTTTAAAATCGTTTAACGAGTTAAAAGACTTATCAACAACTGAGCTTGTCGCCAAGAGAATGGACAAGTACAGCAAGATGGGCGAATATAAAGAGTAAAAATCTGATTTTTCAGGTGTAAATCCGAAGCCCTATGGTTTCGGATTTTTTTTTGGTTTTCAACAAAATTTTACAATTTATAAACACGTTCTGGTAATAAGTCGTCCCGCGATTTTTAGTAGAATTCGTTACTTTCGCTTTATGGAAAATTTAAGAAATATTAACCCGGTCAAAGTAGACAAAACGACCATCATCAACCTTGAAAAAGGGAAGTTGCCACCACAGGCCATAGACCTAGAAGAGGCGGTATTGGGCGCCATGATGATTGATAAAAAAGGGGTTGATGAGGTAATCGATATCCTTCAACCTGAAGCCTTTTATAAAGACGCCCACAAGTTTATTTTTGAAGCGATTTTCCAATTATTCACCGATTCACAACCCATCGACTTATTAACCGTTTCGGCTCAGTTGAAAAAGAACGGTAAATTGGATATTGCGGGCGGTGATTTTTATTTGATTCAGCTTACGCAAAAGATTTCGTCTTCGGCACATATCGAGTTTCACTCGCGCATCATTCTGCAAAAACACATTCAACGTTCGTTAATTAAAATTTCTTCGGATATCATCGAAGAAGCCTACGATGAATCAACCGATGTATTTGATTTGTTGGACATGGCCGAATCGAAATTGTATGAAGTGACCCAAGGCAACATCAAACGCAGTTCGGAAACCGCACAAAGTTTGGTGATGCAAGCCAAAAAACGCATCGAAGAAATTTCCAATAAAGAAGGTTTAAGCGGAATCCCAACTGGTTTTCATAAACTCGATCAAGTTACTTCGGGATGGCAACCTTCTGATTTGATTATCATCGCAGCACGTCCGGGTATGGGGAAAACCGCCTTTGTATTATCCATGGCCCGAAATATGGCCATCGATTCCCAGAGTCCGGTAGCTGTATTCTCCCTAGAGATGTCCTCTGTACAGTTGATAACCCGTTTGATTTCCTCGGAAACTGGTTTGTCTTCCGAAAAATTGCGTACTGGGAAATTAGAAAAACACGAATGGGAACAATTGAGTGTGAAAGTTCGCGACCTTGAAAAAGCGCCACTTTACATTGACGATACGCCTTCGTTATCGATTTTCGATTTACGCGCCAAGGCCCGACGTTTGGCTTCCCAACACGGTATCAAATTAATCATTATCGATTATTTACAATTGATGACTGCCGGTGGAGCTGGTAAGGGCGGCGGAAATCGTGAACAAGAAATTTCGACCATCTCGCGTAACTTAAAAGCATTAGCAAAGGAATTAGAAGTTCCCGTAATTGCATTGTCTCAGTTGTCCCGTGCCGTAGAAACGCGGGGTTCCAGTAAGCGACCTTTACTTTCCGACCTTCGTGAATCGGGTGCGATTGAGCAAGATGCGGATATTGTATCGTTTATTTATCGTCCTGAATATTATAAAATCGAAGAATGGGATGATGATGAACAATCACCAACTCAAGGGCAAGCGGAGTTTATTATTGCAAAACACCGTAACGGTTCGCTGGAGAATATCCGTTTGAAGTTCATCGGAAGTTTGGGTAAATTTGACAACCTCGATGATTTTGGAAATGGATTTGGGGATTTACCGTCAAAAATGAATTTGGATGACAATCCCTTCTTTACCAAAAATTTACCTTCCGCCAATGAAGCTTTTGGAAGCAGTAGTCCGCCAATCGATGACGACAGCGATGTTCCTTTCTAAGAAAATGAATACAAAAACAGGTAGAAATACCTGTTTTTTTTTGTTCAAAAAGTTATATTTATGCGATAAACCTTAACAACAATTATTTATGAAAGAAGCAATCAACACGGTAACCTTAGAACAAGCACAAACTTGGGTAGCAGCTTGGGGTGAAAAAAGTAATATTGACATCAAAGCATTCTTGATTCCCGAAATTGATATCACTCAAGTTCTCAATGAAGACGGCGTTGAAAATGTGCGTGCCTACCTCGGTATAGATGAAAATGGCACACCCAAAATGATGGTTGTTGGCGTCGATAAATACGGTCAAGATATGATCAACGATGACCAAGGTTTCTATATTTATGATTTTACCAAACCTTGTCCTCAAACTTGTGATTTTACGAGTCCTTTAATGAAATAAATAATGTTAAAGGTTTTAAATCTTTTTCACTATTTCATCCATTTGGTCAATATAGTTTTATTATTCCGTGTTTATCGGAATCAAAATTATAGTGTGAAGGTATTTACATGGTATATTTTTGCAATGGGTGTTTTGCAATTGTGGGTAACAATCTTATCCAAGATGCATTTGAATAACCTGTATTTATCGCATGTTTATTTTATTACTCAATTTTTATTCTTAAGTCACTACTTTCATACGGTTTTGATTGATCCAAGAATTAAAAAAGGAATTCGTATTACAACAATAGCCCTAGTGAGTATAATAGGAATCCAATATGTAATTTATCCGGATATGTTCTGGGAATTTAATTTGGTAGAGATCTATTTAATGTCTATGCCCATTATTGTGTATGCCACAATGCATTTGTATCAAATGCTGGATCAACCGAAGGTCAATTACAATTTCACATTGGGTCCCTTGATGTATTTGATCGGTAGTATGTCGTTATTTCTTTTTAATTTTCTAATGAATCAATTCCGAATTAAATACCCAGCAGATGTCATCATGTGGTTTAATATCATTTTATTCATGGGATACCATTTGATCTTGTTTACTCAAATTATCCGACTTAAAAAGACCAAAGTATGCCACTAGGAAACGAAGAAATTAAAATAGCACAAACCATCATTGCCGTTGCTTTGGCTTTCTTGTCGATTGCTTTGGTTATGATTTTGTTTTTTTATTTTTCGCGTAAAAAGATTGTCCAGAAAGAAATCGAAAAACGCGAATTGGAAGTCAATCATCAAAAAGAACTACTGCATTCCGTGCTGGTTACACAAGAAGCCGAACGCAAGCGCATTGCACAAGATTTACACGATGATATTAGTTCAAAACTCAATGTAGTGGCCCTGCATACCCATTTATTATCCACACCTGATATAACTGATTTGGAACGAACAGAAATTATGCAGCAAATTTCGGATCTTACAGGGAAAGCTTTAGAAAATTCCCGACGTATAGCACATGATTTATTGCCTCCCGTTTTTGAACGGTTTGGGTTGCATGCGGGTATCGAAGAACTGGTTTTAGAATTTAATACCAGTAAAACCATGCAGGTCACTTATACCAATTCTGTTAAGTTTGATGAAGCAAAAAATGACAAACTGTTGCATGTATTCCGCATCTTACAGGAACTACTCAACAACTCGTTGCGTCACGGAAAAGCGACCCAAGTTCAAATTATAATGACACAACAAAACGACCAAATTCAGCTACAGTATACGGATAACGGTATCGGATTTGAAGTGCACGATTCTTCAAAACATCGTGGATTGGGATTGAAAAATATCGAAAGTAGGGTGGGTATCTTAAACGGTACCTTTCAAGTAGAAAGCCAGTCTGGTCAAGGAGTACAGTACAACTTTAATTTCTCAATTGTATAAATTATGCCGATCCGAATTCTTTTAGCCGATGATGAAGAATTGTTCCGTAAAGGAATTTATTTTCTATTGCAACGCGAACCCGATATTGAGGTGATTTTTGAGGCGGCCAACGGAAATGAGGTAATAAATTACCTCCGCGAAACCGAAGTGTATCCCGATATCATTCTTATGGATTTAAAAATGCCCGATCTCAATGGGGTAGAGGCTACACGTATAATTCATAAAGATTTTCCAGTCGTTAAAATCATAGCCTTAACAAGTTATAATACCCAAGCTTTCATTGCCAATATGTTGCATGTAGGAGCTTCATCCTATCTCGTGAAAAATGCCTCACCCAAAGTTATGTTGGAAACCATCCGACAAGTGGATGAAAAAGGGTTTTATTACACACCAGAAGTACTCGATGTCATCCAAAATGATATTGTTTCGGATACCCCAAAAAACCGTTTTGATGATGACTATCTTACCAACAGAGAACAAGAAGTCTTGCAGTTAATTTGCCAACAGTTAAATACCAATGAAATTGCAGAAAAGTTGTTTATCAGTCCGAGAACCGTCGAAGGTCACCGCAATAATCTGTTGTTAAAGACCGAATCCAAGAATATTGCGGGATTGGTTGTCTATGCCATTCAAAACAAAATTGTAGAAATCGATACGATTTAAAAATAAAAGCACCGACTCGGATAACGAAGTCGGTGCCTATTCTATCGGTTAATAAGGCGTAAAAAATTCATGGTTGTTTCAAAGACTCTTAACTTAATATGAATTTTACCGATAAAACAAAATAAATCAGCAACAGCGCCAACACACAACTTAGCCCCAATTTGGCCAAGGCGCTCATGTTCTTAATTGATTTTCTCATAGTAAGCGTTGAGGGTTGGTTTGTCATTTTTCAAAAATAAGGTGTTAGTTAATTTTATGCTATACGTATTTTTACGTGTTTTTTGTTTTTAACAATTAACAAATCGTTGATTCGGTATTTCTGTGATAAATTGTACCTTCGGAGCAAATATAGTTTGGACCTTATGAAAAATCGCTTTTCAGTTTGTGTACTGTTGTTTTTAGTTTGTGTACTGCCAATTCGGGCGAATTTTATCCTATTGCCCATGGATGATGTATCGCAAAAAAATCACTTAAAAGCGTATGGAATAACCTATTGGGTGCTCACTAAAGAATACAAAGCTAGCTGGTTACTCAATTATAGAGGCGGTTCTTTTCTATTACCTGATGCGGCAGAAATTCGTAAAGAATGCCAAATTCGTGGCGTCAGTTTTGAAATCCTTTCCGATGGCGAAGCCAATCAAATTTTGGATGAAATCGCGAGTCCGTCCCAAAATATGGAAACGGTGGTGTTGGAAAAAGCGCCCAAAATTGCAGTATACACGCCCAAAGGTAAACAACCCTGGGATGACGCTGTGACGATGGTATTAACCTACGCCGAAATTCCGTTTACACCGATTTACGACGAAGAAGTGCTCACCGATCAATTGTTGTTGTACGATTGGTTGCATTTACATCACGAAGATTTTACAGGTCAATATGGTAAATTCTATGGCGCTTACCGCAATGCGCCCTGGTATATCGAACAAAAACGCGAAGCGGAAGCTTTAGCTGCCAAATTGGGTTATTCAAAAGTTTCAGAGGAAAAATTAGCCGTCGCCAAAAAAATTCGGGATTTTGTGATTGGGGGCGGATTCATGTTTGCCATGTGTTCGGCCACCGATAGTTTTGATATCGCTCTAGCCGCTGAAGGTGTCGATATTTGTGAGCCTATGTTTGATGGCGATGATAGTGATCCCAATTATCAAGCCCAAATCGATTATACCAAATCGTTTGCTTTCAAAGATTTTATTCTTGAACGCCGCCCCGAAAAATACGAGTTTTCAGATATTGACATGACCGAAAAACGCCGTGTTCCCTTTGAAAAAGACTATTTTACACTCATGGAATATTCCGCCAAATGGGATGTGATTCCGAGCATGTTATGCCAAAATCATACGCAATTGGTGAAAGGATTCATGGGACAAACCACGGCCTTTGATCGTTCCACCATCAAATCCAATGTTTTAGTTTTGGGCGAATGCCAAATCAATGAAGAAGCCCGCTACATTCACGGTCAAAAAGGAAAAGGATTTTTTACTTTCTTCGGGGGCCACGATCCCGAAGATTACCGCCATCAAGTAGGGGACGAACCCACGGTTTTGGATTTACACCCGAATTCACCCGGATTTCGCCTAATATTAAATAACGTATTATTCCCTGCCGCCAAAAAGAAGAAACAAAAAACGTAAGGATTAAATTTCAATAAAAAAATCCCAAATTCCAATGGTATAATGGTTGGAATTTGGGATTTTAAATTTTGGTATTTTTTAATTCAGTCCCGAAACTTCGGGAGGAATTTAAGTAATGGAATTTAATTATTTATTATTCTCCATCACATAATCCAATACCTTTTTCATAAGATGTACCCGGTCTTTCCCAGTTACATTATGTTTGTGCATCGGATAAGGGAAATAATCCGCTTGTTTACCGGCTTCAACTAATTTTTTCACCAACGATAAATTGTGTTGTTCTACCACCACATCATCCGAAGTGCCGTGAATAAGTAATAATTTACCTTTCAAATCTTTGGCATAATTGGAAACACAAGCCGTTTCAAATCCTTGTGGATTTTCTTCTGGCGTATCCATATAGCGTTCGCCATACATCACTTCATACCATTTCCAATCAATTACAGGTCCGCCCGCAACGCCCACTTTAAAGACATCAGGTTTGCGTAATAATAGCGAAGTTGTCATGAATCCGCCAAAGCTCCATCCGTGAACTGCCAAACGATTGCCATCGACAAACGGTAACGATTTTAAATAGTCCACGCCTTTCAATTGATCGTCAATTTCATTGTTCCCCAAATTGCGGTGAATTACACTTTCAAACGCAAATCCGCGGTTGTCAGAACCGCGATTGTCTACCGTAAAGACCAAATAGCCTTGCTCTGCCATCCAGTACATCCATAAATTAGCGCCATCCAAATAGGAGTTGGTAATCATTTGCGCATGCGGTCCGCCGTAAACATAAACCAACACAGGATACTTCTTGGTAGGGTCAAAATTACTCGGTTTAATCAAACGCGTATATAAGTCGGTTACCCCATCTGCGGCTTTAATCGTTTTGATTTCAGCAGTTCCTAAAGCATAACCTTCGTATTTGTTTTTACTGGTAAGAACTACATCCGCGTTCCCTTTTTTATCAATAATCACGGATTTTGACGGTGTGCTATGATTGGAATATTCATCAAATAGATAAGTTCCATCCGTTGATAAATATGCTGTATGAACTCCTTGGTCTTTGGTTACTAAGGTTTGTTTGCCTTTTAAATCCACCTTGTAAACCAACATGTTCGTGCCATTTTCTCCCGTAGCTTTAAAATAGATTTCCGTTCCTTCGGGATTAGCGCCAATGATTTCACGGGCTGGGAATTTATTCTGGGTCAATTGTTTGATCAATTTTCCATTAAAATCATAGTAATACAAGTTTTGAAAACCGTCTTTCTCACTAAACCAAACAAAATTATTGGATTTAGCAGATGGGAAAAATGCTTCGTGTTCGGGTTCGACCCAACGCTCGTTAGTTTCATTCAATAAAGTGCGAACGAAGTTCCCCGTGGCTGCGTCATATACATTCAAGTTCATGTTATTTTGTCCGCGGTTGAGTTCGGCAACCACAATATACTTGGAATCGGGAGTCCAACATAAATTGGTCATGTAATCATCTGCGGCTCCGCTCTTCGGACTGATAAAAACAGTTTTTCCGGTAGCGAGGTGATAAATGCCTACGCGAACTTTCTCCGATGGTTGACCTGCCATCGGGTATTTGATATTCACCAATTGCCCTGGTGTTTTAGTGATATCCAATAAAGGATAATCAGCTACTTGCGATTCATCTTTTTGGTAAAAAGCCAAATAAGAGGAATTGGGTGCCCAAAAAATTCCGCCACTAATCCCAAATTCATTCCGCGATATGGATTGTCCGGAAACAATGCCTTTATTGGATTCTTGCGTGATGGCGATTTCTTGTTCGCTTTTTTTCAAGTATAAATTGTTGTCTTTGGTATAGGCCAAAAGTGATTTGGAGTCATTAAAAGTGGTATTATCCGCCGATTCTGGAACGCTTGAAAGTGTGGTTCCTATTTTGGTATTGACATCAAAGCTGTAATATTTCCCTCCTTCAGTTAATAAAAGGTGTGAACCATCAATCCATTGCACCCCAAAAAAGTTGGTCAATTTGGTGCCCAACGTTTTGTTGATATCCGCTAAAGTGATCCACTCTTTTGCTTCAGGATTGGCTGCTGAAGCTTTCATCATTTTTGACCAAGTATTAGCATAATACACATAATCCGTTGTGCCTGGAATCCATTGAAATCCGGTAAGGCGATCGGCGCCAAATTTGCGGTTTTGTTGTAAAACTCCGTCTTCTAAAGTTATCGATTTTAATTGTGCTTGTGCAAAACCGAAGGCGAGTAAAAATCCGCCAATTGCAATCCATTTTTTATTCATTGTTGCCTTAATTTGTTTGAGGTAAAAATAGCTATTTCCCACTAATAGTCGGTAGAAAGTCTCTTTTTGTTACAAAAAAAAGGACAACTTTTACGTTGTCCCATTTCTGTTTTATTTACACGATTGGTATTCTTGTGCGATGGTTTTTAAATTGTCTTCGATTTTGAGATCAAATTCTTTTTTCCGAATATCTTCTGCAACCGATTTACAAGCTTTTAAGTAATCGGCAACTACGGGAATCAAATCATCGTTATTTCTTCTGTCTATCATTTGACCTTTGTTTTCCTCTTTAATTTTGAAAACATAACGATCGGTTTCAACTGGATCCTGAAGTAATAATATCTTTTCTTCTTTGTGAATTAAACGATAGAAGTATGAATTGTCAAAACTTAAATTGCTCATGTTTTGAAATTTTTTCATCGAATCCCCTTTTACTGCCATACCGTAATAAAAGGTCTCGGTACCGTTTTCTTGAATACAGAAGTAAGCTCCCGAGTTGGCTTTGAAAGTTTTGGTACGCTCTTGGTTTTTTTCATTGCGGTAAACGATGGCAACCGTTTTTCCGAATTTGTCTGCCGTTTCCTCAGGCAAAACTTGTCCGGTTTGGTTGACATCCAACATTTGGAAATTGATACTGATGATTCCGGTGTATTTTTTTCCATCTTCATCAATTAAATAGCCGGGTTTTTGGTACACATTGACACTACGGTCTTTGGCCAAATCAATTTTTGCTTGATATAATTTTTGTTGTTCTACTTTGGCTTGGTGTCCCAAAACGTAACCGCGACTCACTAAGTCACAAACAAATTCATACAAGAACGTAGTGTTGGTGTTGTTGTACTGACTTTTAATAAAGAAGTCATAATTTTTTCCATCAAAGGTTTCCACTTTGTATTTGTAAAATTCATTGGCCACATTGGATAAGGAAGCGACTTCAATGCCGTCCAAATCGATAACAGAAACATATTTGTTTACGCCGGAACCAATGGCATACGGACGTGCACTGATACTTCCAACAATCGACAATTTCCCATTTACATTCATAGTAATGCTGTTGTCTGCTTTGATTTGAGGATTCCACGTACTTTTAACTTGCTGTAATTTGCGTTTGCGCTCGTCTTCTTCAAATTTAGCAGCCGCAATGATTTTACCGTATTTATCACTTAAACTTTCTCGTGGCGTGTCAAAGAACGATTTCAAAGCCTCTTCATTGATGCCTTTGTCCGTAATTAAGTTGTATTTCACGGCCAATAAATGCACAATAATGCGATCAGAATTGAATGCAGTAATCAAAACTTCATAGGGGATTTCTGTTTTTTGCTTGCCGTCTGCAGAGGTAACTTCCAACCAATTGTACATTTGCATTTCATTGGCACTTAAACCTTTGTATTCTACAGAAAAACGTTTTTCACCCGATAACGTACCGATATCCAAATGATTACGAAAAGGTTCTTTTACCGTGGCAACTTCAACTTTATCAAAAACTATTTTATCTTTTTTGATTTGAATTTTTTGAGCATAACTTAGCGTGAAAGCAAGTAGACTCAAACTAAGGGTAATTACTTTTTTCATATTTTTTGAATTTGGACAAATATAGTAAAGTATTTGAAAGTCAGTGTTAAAATAAAAAAACCCGGTTGATCCGGGTTTCTACTTTATTATTCTTCTTGTTCTTTGTCCAAATATTCTTGGACAATCTCAATCGCATTGGTGACAACATCACTCAGAGCCGTAATGAAACTGCCTTCTTGAGCGGTATCAATAGCGTGTTTGATGGCTTCGGTTTCTTTGGTAATAATTTCATGGGTGACCGATGAGCCACTGTCATGAATTCCTTCCATGATGAGTCCGATGATTTCCTCTTCGGTGCGTCCCCGCAAGTGTTTTTCTTGACGAATGATAATGTGATCAAACATACGGGCGGCAATTTTTGCACACTCTTTTATATCTTCATCTCGGCGATCGCCAACTCCGGCAATGATTCCAATTTTTTTGGTAGCATCCACACTCGATAAGAACTCTTCAACTCCGCGATAACCCGCCGGATTGTGGGCAAAGTCGATCATTACTTTGAATTTTTTGAATTCAAAAATATTCATACGACCCGGTGTTTGCGCTGCCCCTGGAATAAACGTTTGAAGAGACAAACTGATGTCTTCCGTTTTAAATCCATGAAGATAACCGGCTAGGGTAGCTGCCAAAACATTGGCAATCATAAATTTCGCTTTGCCTCCCATGGTTAATGGAATGTGTGTGGCACGTTCAACACGAATTTTCCATTCGCCCCGTTTGATGGTAATGAAACCATTTTCATAAACCGCCACAATTTTCCCTTCTTTAGAGAGTTCGCGGACTTTTGCACTGTTTTCATCCATAGAGAAATAAGCAATATTGCAGCTCAAATCTTTGGCAATTTTCATACATTGTTCATCGTCTGCATTGAGAATCGCCCAACCGTCTTTTTTCACACTTCGAACGACCACACTTTTTACGCGTGCTAAATCATCTAAAGTGTGAATATCTTGTAAGCCCAAATGGTCTTCTTGAATGTTGGTAATTATAGCAATATCGCAACGACTAAATCCTAAACCGGAACGTAAAATTCCGCCACGAGCCGTTTCCAAAACAGCAAACTCAACGGTGGGGTCTTTTAATATATATTCTGCAGAAATAGGTCCGGTAGTATCGCCCTTTTCCATCATGTGGTTTTGTACATAAATACCGTCTGAAGTAGTAAAACCAACACGGAAACCGTTATTTTTCACAATGTGTGCCATTAAGCGGGTTGTCGTGGTTTTACCATTGGTACCCGTAACCGCTATAATAGGAATGCGTGAAGGTTTTCCAGGAGGATACAACATGTCAATTACAGGAGCGGCCACATTGCGTGGTAATCCTTCTGAGGGAGCCAAGTGCATTCGGAAGCCGGGTGCTGCATTCACTTCCAAGATACAACCACCATTTTCTTTTAAAGGTTGGGTTAAGTTTTGCGCCATGATATCAATACCACAAACGTCCAAACCGATCACACGAGAAATGCGTTCACACAAGAAAATATTTTCCGGGTGCATCATATCCGTGACATCCACTGACGTTCCTCCCGTACTTAGATTAGCGGTCGATTTTAAATATACAATTTCATCCTTGGAAGGAACAGTATCCAAATCATAGCCTAATTTGGTTAGCAAGTCGGTCGTATCGCGATCCACCGTAATTTCGGTCAACACATTTTCATGGCCATACCCACGCCGCGGATCTTTGTTGGTCTCGTCAATCAATTGTTGAATGCTATTCACGCCATCACCTTTCACATGAGCTGGCTCACGCAAAGCAGCAGCCACCAATTTATTGTCAATGACCAACACACGGAAATCAAATCCGGTGATGAATTTTTCAACGATTACCCTGCGGCTGTAGTTTTTAGCGTGTGCTAATCCCGCTTTGGCATCTTCTAAATTTTTGACATTGATAGAGGCCCCTTTACCATGGTTTCCATCCAAGGGTTTAATCACAATGGGGAAACCTATTTTTTTGATTACATTTTCTAAATCTTCTTCATCGACACAAATGCCGCCACTGGCTACAGGAATCGAAGCCATGTCGAGCATGCGTTTGGTTTCTTCTTTGTTACAAGCAATGTCTACAGCAATATTGCTGGTCTTACAAGTTATGGTTGCCTGAAAACGCATTTGGTTTACACCATAACCCAACTGTACAAGGGAGTTGGTTCCTAGACGAATCCAAGGAATATCACGAGCAACCGCTTCATCTACGATACTTCCAGTTGACGGACCAAGGCGAACGCGTTCCCGTATTTCGCGCATTTTTTGAATGTCGGCTTGTACATCATAGTCGGTTCCAGCAATTAACGCTTCGGCGATGCGCACCGAAGATTCTGCAGCGTACATACCCACGCTTTCTTCAACATAACTAAATACAACATTATATACACCCGGAGTTTTGGTTTCTCGGGTGCGACCAAAGCCAGTTTCCATTCCGGCGAGGGTCTGAATTTCAAGTGCAATATGTTCAATGACATGGCCCATCCATGTTCCACGATCGATACGGGAAAAGAATCCGCCGCGCACGCCTTCTGAACAACGGTGCTCAATCATAGTAGGAAACATGGCTTCAATACGTTCGCGGAAACCCGGAATTTTGTTGGTGGGTTTTTCCTCCATGTCTTCTAAGTCGAGACGCATTTGGATTAATTTTTTACGTTGTACGCTCCAAATGTTGGGTCCGCGAAGGGCCTGAATCTTTTCAATTTTCATAAAACGAGTGTCTTGTGGTTGATTTTATCTAACGAATTTGTTAAAAATAAGGAATTATTTTTTTGAATGTATGGAATACTTGTGAAAAAATAAATTTTAAGAACTATTAATCTGAAATTCAACAAAATGATTGCTTGTCGAATTCTAGCTTCGTGGAAAACTTGGGGAAAACTCATGGACTAATTGTGAAGAAAACGTTTGCGAAATGTGTTGAAATGGTTATTTTTACCGCCATGAAAATACTTGGAAAATTGATCATTATCGGGGGGGCAGTAGACAAAGGAAGTTTTACCGAAACCGATTTGGATACGACAGCTCCTCAAAATTTGAACTTCTTTGAGGAAGGTATTTTAAAACGCATCATCAAAGAATCATTATACAAAGAGAATTCACGTATTGAAGTCATTACGACGGCTTCAAAGATTCCGCGTCAAATCGGACCCGAATATGTGAAAGCGTTCAATTATTTAGGCGCGCACAATGTCGATGTATTGTATATCGAAAAACGGGAGCAAGCGATGGATCCTGAAATTATTCAGCGTTTGCGCGATGCGGATGTGGTCATGTTTACGGGTGGCGATCAATTGCGTCTAACGTCCATTTTGGGAGGAACACCGTTTCATGATTTGTTATTGGATAAATACCGCAACGAGCATTTTATTTATGCGGGAACTTCAGCGGGTGCAGCGGCAGCTTCCAACAATATGATTTACCAAGGAAGTAGTAGCGAAGCCTTGTTGAAAGGTGAAGTAAAAATTACTTCGGGATTGGGATTGATTGACGATGTCGTGATTGATACGCATTTTGTACAACGCGGTCGCATCGGGCGTTTGTTTCAAGCGGTTGTTGGGAATCCTAAAGTATTGGGTGTCGGACTCGGAGAAGATACCGGTTTGTTTATCGCCAATGGCAAACAGATGGAAGCGATTGGATCCGGACTGGTTATTTTGGTGGATGGTAGAGAAATTAAGGATACCAATTTGACACAAGTCGAATTGGGACAGCCGATTTCCATCAACCATTTGGTGACCCATGTGTTGAGTAAGAACGATACTTTTGATTTGGACACGTTTAAAATGACCATCAAATCGTCACAATACGTTTAATTTTTTTTACATAGTAGAGGTTTTAACTTGACACGAGGCTTTAGCCGACTGATGTAGCGAAGCGAAATAAACCTTAAACCTGAAACTTCTAATGAATCCCACACGAATCATCATCCACGGCGGATTTTTTTCAGAATCGTCCACTAGTTTGGAGACGAAAGTTGCCAAGCAGCAAGCCCTTTTGCGCATTGTCAAAGAAAGCTATGCTTATTTGCAAACCCATTCGGCCCTGGAAGCTGTGGTGTATGCCGTTTCGTTATTGGAAAACGATGCCTTGTTTAATGCGGGAATTGGATCCCAGATTCAGAGCGATGGTAAGATTCGTATGAGTGCATCGTTGATGGACAGCGTAACGATGAAAATGAGCGGTGTAATCAACATTGAAGAAGTGAAAAATCCGATTCAAGTGGCGCAGCATTTACTGGCGGTGGACGACCGAATTTTAAGTGGGGAAGGAGCAACGGCCTATGCGCGAGCTAACGGTTTTGAAGCCTTTTCAACGGAAATTCCGCAGCGTCGTGCTGAGTATGAAGCCAAAGTGGCTGCTTCTCGTTTGGGAACGGTAGGTTGTGTGGCTTTGGATGCAGAAGGTCGTATTGCGGTAGCAACGTCTACGGGTGGTAAAGGATTTGAGTTGGTGGGTCGGGTTTCCGATTCAGCGACGGTGGCGGGGAATTATTGCAATGCCGACTGCGGGGTGAGTTTGACAGGTGTAGGCGAAGACATTGTTTCAGGAGCCGTAGCGGCAAAGATTGTAACCCGCGTGACCGATGGTTTTACTTTGGAAAAAGCATTTGAAAAGACCTTTGCTGAGTTAACGCCGTTTGATGGATTTGCGGGAGCGATTGCCATTACCAAAGACGGTGTGATGTTTCATCAAGATTCGCACCCGAGTATGGTGTTTGCGAGTTATGATGGAGAAAAGGAAGAAGTTTTTCAGTAAGAGAAAAGAGCAAAGAAGAAAGAAAAAAGAAACCCCGATTGAACATCGGGGTTTCTTTTTTATACGGATTTGCGTGAAGGATCGCAGCGGCAGCCCGAAGGTGGAGCGGCAGCGGAACTGCACGGCTATAGCGGAGAGCCTGACAGCGGCGGAAGTATGGAGCCGGTGGCACGCCCTTATTTATTCTAGGATTATTTTTTTCTGGTACGTTTTTGACGGGGTTATGATATGAAGAATATAGCTTCCTGCGGCAATGTCTGGTAAAGGGAAGTTTAATTCTGTTTCTTGGATGGGCAGATTCACAGATTCTAGGATTAGTTGTCCTGTGAGTGTATAAAGTTTTAGCGCTTGAATTTGAGTCACATCTCCTTGGAGTTTCAGAAAATGATGAGCGGGATTGGGGGTGATTTTATACCCTTGGTGGCTTTGGAAATCTGAATTATCTAAGGAAGTTGGACAAGCTACATTGACCAAATTGGAAGAATTCACATTGGTTGCAATTCCCATTTCTCCTTCAATCCCACGGCCAGCTGACCATAAGTCGGCACTACTATCCATGGCATGTGAATGGACAAAACCGGCTGAAATTTGCGTCCAGTTGGTGCCTGAACCAACTTGTATAAATGTATTTAAATTGGTTAAATTTCCTTGAGCCAATTGACCTTGGTTGTTAAATCCAGCCGACCATAAAGTAGCGTTATTTCGGATTATTAATGAATGCGTTTGCCCTGCAGAGATGGCAATACAACTTGAGGGAAGTCCGTCGAGTGAAAAAGAGATGGGGATGGGTACATTTGAAGTCGTATTGGTTCCATCGCCCAATTGGCCATTGGTATTGTTTCCCCAAGTGTAGAGTGTTAGCCCCGATTCAATTGCCATGCTATGATCGAATCCGGCACTGATTTCGATAAAGGTAAGGGCTGATGCAATAGGGATAGGGATAAGACTGGTATTGAATGAGCCATCGCCGAGTTGCCCCGTTGTGTTATTTCCCCAGGACCACAAACTGTTGTTGGTTTTTAGAGCTAGAGCATGTTGATCACCCGCTTCAATTTTCAGCCAATCCGTGGCAATTCCTACTTGAGTAGGGAGGTTGAGATTGGTTGTATTATTTTGACCAAGCTGTCCTGTCGAATTTAACCCCCACGACCAAAGTGTTCCATTATTTTTTAGGGCAAGACTGAATCCAGTGCCTGCAGCAATTGCAACCCAATCGTTTGCGGTGCCAACTTGAGTAACAGTAAACGTAGCCGAGTTAAAAACGCCGTTTCCAAGTTGGCCAAATTGTCCATTACCCCACGACCATAGTGTGCCGTTTGTTTTTAGGGCAAGGGCATGGTTTTCTCCTGAGGATACGACTAACCAATCGTTCGCGTTACCCACTTGTATAGGTAAGTTTTCTGTAGCAGAAAAGTAACCAAGGCCTAAGCGATTTCCATTTAAACCCCATCCCCATAGGGTACCGTCATTTTTAATGGCCAAAGTGAAGTTGTTGCCAGAGGATACCATACGCCAACAGCCAGTTCCTGTTTGTGCGCCTAATAAAAAGGGGAGGATAACGAGTAATACAATGAATCTTTTTTTCATGATGAATTAATTTAAAAAATTAACCAAAAACATGAAATTAAGTTCGTTAGAATGTTAAGGCAGTATAAAAATACTACAAAATAACTTAAAATAATAGATTTAAAACAAAAAAAATCCCAACCTTACGATTGGGATTTGATATAGTGAGTAAATTGAATCTGGTTGTACAAACGTTTTTATTTTACTTTATTCACGATAGCTTTGAAAGCTTCTGGGTGATTCATCGCTAAATCAGCCAATACTTTACGGTTCAATTCGATACCGTTTTTCTTTACTAATCCGATGAATTGTGAGTAACTCATTCCTTCTAAACGAGCTCCAGCGTTGATACGCTGAATCCATAAAGCGCGGAAGTTTCTCTTTTTCTGCTTTCTATCACGGTATGCATATAGCATTGCTTTTTCTACCGCGTTTTTAGCAACTGTCCAAACGTTTTTACGACGGCCAAAGAAACCTTTAGCCTGCTTCATCATTTTTTTTCTACGTGCTCTTTTAGCAACTGAATTTACTGATCTTGGCATAATTTTTTAAATTTTTTTGAAGTAGGCGCACAATTCAATGTGCTTGATGGGCCCAGCTCCAGGGTTATGAAATAATTTTAACCGTAAAGGCAATTATACAATACGTAATTGCTCTTTTACACTACGCTCGTCACTTGGGTGAACCAATGCAGCGTGCGTTAACGCTAATTTGCGTTTTTTAGACTTTTTAGTCAAAATGTGACTTTTAAAAGCGTGCTTTCTTTTAATCTTACCAGAACCAGTCACTTTAAAGCGCTTTTTGGCACTGGATTTCGTTTTCATTTTAGGCATAATTTCCCAAATTTATTGCGATTCAATTTACTCAATTTTGTATAGCGACAACCGTTCGCTTCGGTAGCCAACCGAAGTACATAATGCGGTAACGACTATTATTTTTTCTTTTTAGGAGCGATGAACATAATCATACGCTTTCCTTCTAACACCGGCATGGCTTCTACTTTTCCATGCTCTTCCAAATCTTGCGCTAAACGCAACAATAAGATTTGACCTTGCTCTTTATAGATGATGGAACGACCTTTGAAAAATACAAAAGCTTTCAATTTCGAACCTTCTTTTAAGAACTTTTCAGCGTTCTTTTTCTTGAACTCGTAATCGTGCTCATCCGTTTGGGGTCCGAAACGAATTTCTTTTACGGTTATTTGTGTCGATTTTGCTTTTAATTCTTTGTCCCGTTTCTTTTGTTGGTACAAGAATTTGCCGTAGTCCATCAACTTACATACTGGCGGATCTGCATTAGGAGAAATTTCTACTAAGTCAACTTCTAATTCTTCAGCTAAACGTAGCGCGTCCATTATTTTGTAAACGCCGGGTTCTACATTGTCACCTACTAAACGAACTTCAGGCACACGAATACCGTTATTGGTGCGGTGTGCATCCTTCTTTTCTTCGCGAGGTTTATAACTACCTCTGTTGTTTCTAATTGCTATGGCTAATTTATTTTATCCTGTTTCCAGGGGTTATACTTCAAATGATTTTAACGACTTTCCAATTTCTTCTTTTACCAAAGCCACAAAATCTTCAATCGACATCGTGCTATTGCCTTTGCCTTCTTGGCCGTGGCGACGTACAGAAACGGTTCCGTTTTTCTCTTCTTCTTCTCCCACAATCAACATAAACGGCATTTTTTGCATCTCCGCTTCACGGATTTTCTTGCCAATTGTTTCGTTGCGGTTGTCAATTAGGGCGCGAATTTCGCTATTTTCTAGCAAACTTAAAACTTTTTGCGCATAATTTTCATATTTCTCACTCAAAGACAGGATGATAGCTTGTTCGGGCATCAACCACAATGGGAAGTTTCCAGCCGTATGTTCGAGCAATATCGCAATAAAACGTTCCATCGAACCGAATGGGGCACGGTGAATCATCACTGGGCGGTGTAGCTTATCGTCTGAACCTTTGTACGTTAGTTCGAAACGCTCCGGTAAATTGTAATCTACTTGGATCGTTCCCAACTGCCAGCTGCGACCCAAGGCGTCTTTTACCATAAAGTCAAGTTTCGGACCGTAGAAGGCTGCTTCGCCACTTTCAATGACATAATTCAATCCTTTATCGCGGGCTGCATTGATGATCGCTTTTTCTGCTTTTTCCCAATTTTCAACACTTCCGATGTATTTGTCAGGGTTGTCCAAGTCGCGAACAGAAACTTGTGCGGTGAAATTCTCAAAGCCTAACGAACCAAATACATAAAGCACCAAGTCGATTACTTTTTTGAACTCCGAATCCAATTGTTCTGGTGTACAGAAAATATGGGCATCGTCTTGCGTAAATCCGCGTACACGAGTCAGACCATGTAATTCGCCCGATTGCTCGTAACGGTACACGGTACCAAATTCAGCATAACGCTTGGGTAAATCTTTATATGACCAAGGTTTGGTGTTGTAAATTTCACAGTGGTGCGGACAGTTCATGGGTTTTAACAAAAACTCTTCGCCCTCTGCTGGGGTATGAATGGGTTGGAAACTATCGGCACCGTATTTCGCATAGTGACCTGAAGTCACATACAATTCCTTTTGACCAATATGTGGAGTGACCACTTGTTCGTAGCCCGCTTTTTTCTGTGCACGTTTTAAAAACTGCTCCAAACGATCGCGTAAAGCGGCTCCTTTGGGTAGCCATAACGGTAGGCCCTGACCCACTTTTTGTGAAAAGGCAAACAATTCCAACTCTTTCCCTAATTTACGGTGGTCACGACGTTTGGCTTCTTCCAACAACTCCAAGTACTCGGTCAAGTCTTTTTGTTTAGGGAACGAAATACCGTAAACACGAGTTAACTGTTTGTTCTTTTCATCGCCACGCCAATATGCACCCGCCACACTCATGATTTTCATCGCTTTGATTAAGCCAGTGTTCGGAATATGACCGCCGCGACACAAGTCAAAGAAGTTCGAGTGGTCACAAAACGTAATCGTGCCGTCTTCCAAATTGGAAATCAATTCGGTTTTGTATTCGTTGTCTTTATATACGGCTAAAGCCTCTGCTTTTGAAACGGAACGCATTTTGAATTCGTGTTTCTCACGCGCAATCTCCAAAACACGATCTTCGATTTTCTTGAAATCAGCATCCGTGATTTTGTGCTCCATGAAATCCACGTCATAATAGAAACCATTGTCAATCGCAGGTCCTAACGTCAATTTAATACCTGGATAGATTTCTTGTAACGCTTGCGCCATAACGTGTGAGGTTGAATGCCAAAAAGCTTTCTTGCCTTCCAAGTCATTCCAGGTGTACAATACCAATCCGCCGTCCGTGGTTAATGGGGTTTCGGTTTCCACCGTGGTGCCATTAAAGGAAGCCGAAATCACATTTCGCGCCAATCCTTCACTTATACTTTTAGCAACATCCATCGGAGTCACGCCCGAGGAAAACTCTTTAATCGAACCGTCTGGTAAAGTAATCTTAATCATTCCTTAGTTTTTAATGGACTGCAAATATAACAGATTGCGGTTGCACCACAAAAAATACACCTATTATATATAGGTTCGCCCAAACGATTTTCTACATATATATAATAGGAGTGTTTTTTCTTTTCTAGTAGCACCCATTTATAGTACTAAAGAATTACCTTCCCGCTCTTCGCTGTATCTGCCCATGGCTTGAGGCCATGGTCAGGATGCCGCTTCGATCGGGGCTAAAGAGGGAAATGCCAATTTATAAAGACGTTTTTTAGGCAACCTAGTGAAGAAGTTCGCTTTTTTTTCAGACTTGATTTCACGAAAAAAATCGCGGTTATGAACAAAAGGTACTTTTTTCCAAGTGAATTTTTCAAAGGAGTTGCAGGCTAAAAGCAGCGAATAAGCCCATATAAGGGTTGTTTTGCGGTAATGGGTAGAAAAAAGTGGCGGTGTAAGTAGTTGGAAACAAGCCGATAGAAAAAAAGATAAAAAAAAGGTGATTTTAAATTTGGAATAAGAGGGAATAGGTTTCTATATTT
>NZ_SBKN01000005.1 GCF_004122105.1 Flavobacterium stagni | reverse complement strand
GTACTATTGGCTATGTAGTGACCAATGCCTTCTCCGACTTACAAACCATCACGGTGAATGTAACGGGTTATGGTAGCTATGTCTTCAGCTTAGACGACGGTCCGAGACAAATCTCGAATGTCTTTGAGAATGTACCGTTGGGCGAACATACCATCACAGTTTGGGATACCAAAGGAGGTATGGACAACAGTTGTGATCCGTTAGTGATTAGTGGGGTTTCGATTATCGATTATCCGCATTACTTCACTCCGAATGGTGACGGTATTCACGATACGTGGAATATTGTAGGATTAAGTAGTCAAATCAACGCAAAAATTTATATATTTGACCGCCAAGGAAAACTCATAAAGCAAATCAGTCCAGCCTCGCCAGGATGGGACGGTACCTACAATGGTTACCTTATGCCTGGTACGGATTACTGGTTTAAAGTAGAATACCTTGAAGGGAATATTGTAAAAGAATTTAAAGCCCATTTCTCATTAAAACGATAATACAATGAAACTGAGACGTTTGTTCCTAATTGTAGGACTGCTACTTGCTAAACCCATTTTTTCACAGGAGATTTTACCGGTCTATTCCGATTATCTTTCTGATAACTATTTTTTACTACACCCTTCAATGGCAGGTGCTTCAAATTGTGCAAAGTTGCGTTTGACAGCACGTCAGCAATGGTTTGGACAAGAAGATGCTCCAGCGCTTCAGACTTTAAGTTTTAATGGAAGTTTGACGGATAAGGACGGTATGGGTATCATTTTAATTAATGATAAAAACGGTTACCACTCACAAAAAGGTTTTCGTTTGGCTTATGCCCACCACATTATGTTTTCAAGAGATAATATTGATTTAAATCAATTGTCATTCGGTATTAATGCTGGTTTTGCACAAAGTTTATTGGATGAAACGAGTTTTTTATTGAATAATCCTTCTTACGATCCAATTATTGACGGAACTATTGTTCAAAAAGCTTCTTATTTCAATATGGATATTGGTGCTTCGTATAATTACATGGATTTCTATGCCCATTTTACGGTTAAGAATGCGGTAGCTAATGCACGTCGTTTGTATACAGATCGTGAGCCAACCAATTTAAGACGTTTGTTGTTTAATATGGGATATACTTTTGGTGATACGGAAACTATTCAGTGGGAGCCTTCCTTCATGTTACAACATGTTTTCCAAACTAAGGAAACTACTGTGGATTTGAATGTGAAAGCGTATAAAGATCTTGAATTTGGAAAATTATGGGCGGGATTATCCTATCGCAGAAGTTTGGACGGTGCAGAATATATTGAAGGTGTATCTGTGAACAATCAGAAAATGCAATACATTACACCCATTTTAGGGGTAAATTATAAAAGTTTCATGTTATCTTATACCTATTCTCATTTGATGGGTAATGTGAAGTTTGATAATGGTGGTTTTCATCAAATCACGCTTGGTTTGAACTTGTTCTGCAAGCCTGAGAAATACCACTGTAATTGTCCTGCAGTGAATTAATAATCAACTCATAAATCCCGATTCGTCGGGATTCTTTTTTATATGAAAATAATAAAACCCGTTCGCGGAATAGCACCCGTCATTCCTGAAGATTGTTATGTTGCTGAAAATGCAACGATTGTTGGCGAAGTCACTTTTGGCAGTCAGTGTAGTGTTTGGTTTAATGCCGTTGTGCGTGGCGATGTACATTCCATAATAATAGGAAACAAAGTAAATATTCAGGATGGTGCCGTGATTCATGCTACGTATCAAAAACATCCAACGGTAATTGGTAATAATGTGTCCATTGGTCATAATGCGATTGTTCATGGTTGTACGTTGCACGATAATGTATTGATTGGCATGGGGGCGATTGTAATGGATGGCTGTGTGGTTGAAAGCAATTCGATTGTAGCGGCGGGTTCAGTGGTGACACAAAATACGGTGGTGGAATCAGGGACAATTTATGCAGGTGTACCAGCGAAGAAAGTAAAAGAACTCAATGCTTCGGATTTTGCTGGAGAAATAGAGCGCATTTCGAATAATTATGTGATGTACTCGAGTTGGTTTAAAGAAACAGAATAATACCTGATAAACCCTTGTTACGCCTCATTTAGCCCCGATTGCGCCGGTATCCTCACCTGACGTTAGGAAGGTGAGATAAAGGCAAAAGCGGGAAGGTAGGCGATAGTTGCATGGGTATGTGCTCCTAATTCACTAAAACGGCAACAAACTTCTGCCGTGCACGAGTACTTTTGGATTAATCAGAACAATACTAAATACTCCGGTAACAATCAGGAATTTTAGGATTAGGTGGAGCGTTAAATAATCTTTTTTTGCTCGTGATCGGCGGACAAATAGGCTAAAGCCAATGAGACCTAAAGTGGCACTGTAAAAATACAAATCCATATAGCCTACATCATACACTTCGATTAAAAAGTATAAGGGTACTAGGGTGAAAATCGTCAGTCCGGTTAAAATGGAATGCGCCATTTTTTCACCATATTTTACGGGTATGGTTTGGTAGTTATTGGCTAAATCACCTTGAATATTTTCAAGATCTTTAATGATTTCTCGCATTAAGATTAAAATGCCTAAAAAAGAGGCGTGAGCTATAATTTCGGGGTAGAAATTTTTGTAATACAATAATATAGCAAAGAAAGGGAGTACGGCTAGTAATGCCGCTGTGAGGTTGCCAATAAATACTTTTCGTTTTAATTTGTGGGAATACAGCCAAATCAGAAAAATATAGGCGGAAAAGAAACACACGGCTCGAAACGAAATGAAGCAGGCGAGTAGCGCAACGATAAAGTTTAAAGTGAAATAGACTTGAAGTTTTGTTTTTTGACTCACGAGTCGGTCCAACATCGATTTTGTGGGTCGGTTGATTAAATCTTTATTACTGTCGTAAAAATTATTGATGATATAGCCGGATGCAATGGTGAGCGAGGAGGCTAAAACGATGAGAAATAGTACGCCGTCTAAAACCACATTGAGAGCCCGTTTGTTAGGGGCAAAAATGTAAATAGCGGAAAGATATTGGGCCAATACAACAACAGGTATATTGTAGCCGCGAACCACAGAAAACATACTGATGATTTTCATCATCGTAAGTTTGGTTTTACGACTCAACATGGGGTTGTGTTAAAATTGGTAAACGACTTCGAGTTTGTAGTCTTTTAATGCGTTTTGCGCTTTTTCTAGATCTTGGGTAAACCCTAAGATGTAGCCACCGCCGCCAGAACCGCATAATTTTAAATAGTAGTCGTCGGTTTCAATTCCTTTTTGCCATACGCCATGAAATTGTTCCGGAATCATGGGTTTAAAGTTGTTCAAAACCACTTTTGATAGTTGTTTGGTATTGGCAAATAGCGATTTAAAATCACCGCCCAAGAAATTTTCAACACAGGCATCCGTGTATTTCACGAATTGATTTTTCAACATATTGCGGAAACCTTGGTCTTTCAAGTTTTCCATGAATATATTGACCATAGGCGCGGTTTCGCCTACAATACCTGAATCCAAAAGAAATACGGCGCCTTTGCCTTCTGCACTTTGTGAAGGAATGCCCGTTGCTTCGATATGGTCTTTGGAGTTGATTAAAATAGGAATACTCAAATAGCTGTTTAAAGGGTCTAATCCCGAACTTTTACCGTGGAAAAACGATTCCATTTGTGAAAAAATGGTCTTTAAGACTAATAATTTTTCGCGGGTTAGGTTTTCTAAAATGGTAATTTTATTCAAGGCATATTTGTCGTAGATAGCCGCTACTAAAGCACCACTACTCCCAACACCATAACCTTGTGGGATGCTGGAGTCAAAATACATTCCGTTGGCAACATCCGTTTTTAAAAGTTCCAATTGGAATTGAACTAAATCGGGTTGTTCGGTTTGTAATTGTTCTAAATACGTTACAAATTTTTGAAGACTTGCATTGGATTGGAGGGCTTCTGCAGACGTGTTGCCGTCGATTTTCAAAGCACCGTTGTAAAAATTATAAGGAATGGATAAACCTTTCGAATCTTTAATAATTCCATATTCACCAAAAAGTAAAATTTTCGAGTAAAATAGCGGTCCTTTCATAAGTTTCACTTGCTGTTAACGTTGAATTTTTAGTGCTCCGTTACCAATTTCATCACAAATATACTGCTCCTTTTGACAATAGCCAACTAATTCGCTCTGAATAAATTGCAAAACGGCTGCTTTATCGTTTTCGGGATACAAAACATGCACATTTGCACCGGCATCTAAGGTGAAACATAAGGGAATTTTTGTTTCTCGACGGAAGCTCCATATTTTATTGATGATTTCCAAGGTGTTGGGTTTCATTAATATAAAATAAGGCATGGAGGTCATCATCATCGCATGAAGCGTTAAAGCTTCACTTTCCGTTAATTGAATGAATTGCTCCAAATCACCTGTTGTTAAAACGTTTTGCATGGCCTTTAAATTGTCATGGGCTTGTTCAAAACGTCTTGTTGCATACGGATGATTGTGCATTAAATCATGACCGACCGTGCTGGAAACTTGCTTTTCTCCTTTATCTACCAACAAAATAGTATCTTGATAATGGTTGAAATTGGAGTGAATTTCATCTGGAAATTCAACACCATACAAGTCAGTACTCCCTTGAATGGTAGCATGTTCGCCCCAAACAACCACTTGTCCTTTCAAACTTCTGCAGGCGCTTCCCGAACCCAATCGCGCTAAAAACGAAGCTTTTTGCCAAAAATATTCCTCAGACATCGATGGGTTTGATTGGCGTTCTAAATCCATAAGGTTTACGGATAAAGCCGCCATTCCTGAGGCTGATGAGGCGATTCCTGAACTGTGTGGAAAAGTGTTTTGGGAATCAATACTGAAATGAAAGTGGGATAAATATGGACAATAGGGGAATATTCGTTGAAAAAAACTTTCAATTTTTGGATGGAAACTTTCTTTGGGTTGTCCTTCAAAAAGGAAATCAAATGAAAATTGTCCTGTATTTTTTTTGGGTTGAAAGTCAATTCCCGTGATTGTTTTGCATTGGTTTAATGTAAAACTGATAGATGGGTTGGCCGGAATTTGGTTTTCTTTTTTTCCCCAATATTTCACAAGGGCAATATTACTTGGAGCTGACCAGCAAGAAGATCCAGATAATGAATCATCGATGGAGGCCGTAAATTTAAAATCTGCGGTTGCAGGCATGGTTTATTTTTTACACAAAGATAAAAAGAAAATCAGCGTGACGTTTGGCTTTAGTATCTTTGTCCAAAAAAAGATATGCAACGGTATTTACGTATTGGTTTAGTAGTGATGACTTGCCTTGTTGTGGGTTATTTGTCAGGAATGGCAACACAAGAAAGTATAAAAACATGGTATCCTACATTGGTCAAACCTTTTTTTAATCCGCCCAATTGGGTGTTTGCACCGGTTTGGACCCTCTTGTATATTTTTATGGGAATAGCGGGCGGATTGGTATGGAATCAACAAAATGAGCATCCCGAAGCCGTAAAAAAAGGCTTTTTGTTTTTTGTGATACAATTGGGATTGAATGCCCTTTGGTCGTATTTGTTTTTTGTGTTATGCAATCCGTTATTAGCATTAATCGAGGTGGTTTTATTATGGCTAATGATTTTTGAAACGTATACTCAATTCAAAAAGATTCATGTGTGGGCTGCACGATTATTGGTGCCTTATTTGGCATGGGTAGGTTTTGCTACATTGTTGAACGCCGCCATTTGGTGGTTAAATCGATAAAAAAAGCCGTTCATTTTTTGAACGGCTTTTCTTTTTATATAAAGTATCGAAACTACTTCACGATTAATTTTTGAGTCAGTTTTAAACCACTAGTTGTTGCAATTTCCACCATATACAATCCTTGAGGTAATTCCTCAATTGAAATTGTACTATTTGATGTGTTTACATCGCGAACCTCTTTTACGGTTTTACCTAAAAGATCGTAAATAATAATGTCTTGAAGGGTTTCACCACTGTTGTTGGCAGCAAAAGTAACTTCATGGTCTGCTGGATTTGGATACATCACAAAAGCCACATATTCTTGACCATTAACACCAAGCGGAGCTGTGAATTTTGTAGTCCAAGTATTGGTAACAATCGCAGGATTACTATCAAAGAAAATAGAAGCGGTGTTGGGTACAATGGTTCCTACTTGGAATCCAGGATTGAGTCTCACGCGGAAAGTAACATAGCCTTTACTAGCATCCGGACTCACAATTTCAGGAACCAATTGGATATTTTCAAATTTCCATTCTACATGGTTTCCTTCACGTGTCATGATGTAATTGTGGCTCGAACTCACCATTCGGATGCTTTCTTGATCAATCAACGGACTCAAATCATCTTCTATACGAACGTCAATAGCATTCGCCGTTCCCATATTTTGGAAATGGATGGTGTAGAATAGATAGTCCGTTTGATTAAATGAACTGAATGGTATTTTATCTCCATGCGCTTCCATTTTATCGTTAGGATCCCATGAGTTCACCACAATTTGCGATAAAGAAGCGGAATTGTTTTGCGCATTGATATCATTAGCTGACGATACAGTAGCTGTTGCTGTCAATAATTCATTTAAATTAACTGTAGGAGTTGTGGGAACTGTTAAGTATACAATTAACGTAATGGTTTGATTCGGCTGTAAATTTGTAAACGCATACGTAAAACCATTAGTTGTTGCTACTGTTCCAGTTGGATTTACTGAAACTACTGAAATTTGAGTAGGACGTACGTAGGTAACTGTATCTGAAGCAGCTGCGATACCATTGTTTTTGATTAATAAACGCTGTGTATAAACCAATCCTGGTCTAGGAGGGGCTCCATAAGGTGTTAAACTCACTTCTACATCACTGTACGGTTGTGTATTGGTAATAGGGAAATAGAAAACTTGTGTGCCTCCATTAGCAGGAATATTTACATCGTTTACTGTAAAACCGTTGCCCGAGAAATAAGGCGCCGCTTCAGGCAGAATTTGATAACTAATGTCGTAAGTGTTGTTTGGATCGGTGTCATAAATCGTATACATGCCGGTTGGGGCATACACTAATAGATCAGTTCCTGAATTGTTTTGTTGTACAACAAAGTTTCCATTTGGGAAATTGGGTTCGCCAGCATCCTGTGTTCCGTTGTTATTGGAGTCCACAAATGCTACCACTAAAATTTTTGGTTGGTCGGGGGCACAAGTTACATTGGCTGTCCATCCACTTTGAACTACAGATCCATCACTTCTGAAAACAAACGTTAAACATCCGTCAGGGCTACTAGAAGTAAATGGGCCTGGAATTGCTGTTCCCCAATAACCGCCTGCTAAGCCTCCTGGGACATTGGCAGCGCCATTCGAACTAGGAATCATTGGTGAAGAAGTCGAGTTGCCATTGTAAACATATAAGGCATCCCAATTGGCTTCTGTGTTGAAGGTCGTAAAGGTAACTGTAACAATTTCTCCTGGTGTTGAAGGACAAATGACATACGTTTGATTTGAGTTGTTTGGATAATTCGCATTGGGTCCACCCGCATCTGTAAATGCACCACCACAAGCAGGTGGAGCTAATTGGGTGGATTGGTTAGGAAGGAAGGTACAAACACTCACGTCAGCGGCTGAACAAACGGTGCGAACATAAATATCATAACAAGTACCCGCCGATAGTCCAGTTAGTGAAGTTGGATTAACACTAGTAATAATACCTCCTGTTGAAGTAGTTGTTGGAGCTGGAGCCCCACAAGGAAGTACAAAAATTTCCCATTGGGTGTTGGTTGTTGAAGCTGCTGTCCAACTCACATCCATAGTGGTTTGTGTAATGTTTGAAGTGACTACATTGGTTGGACGAAGACAAGTTGGTGCAGGGCCGCAGATAATATCGGCTACCCATCCAATTCCATTTACTGTCGTATCACTTCGGAAGCGGAATGTTAAACATCCATCCGGTGAAGTAGAAGTAAAAGAAGGTAAGTTGCCGCCCGTTAACGTTCCCCACCAAGCACCTGGAATATTGCCTGGAACATTGCCTGCACCATTGGTACTTGGAATCATGGGTGCATTAATGGAATTACCATCAAAAACATAGAGTCCGTCCCAAAGCGCTTCCGTAGAGAAGGTTGTAAAATTAACGGTTACAACATCCCCTGGATTTGTTGGACAAATCGTGGTTGTGGAGTCGGTTGAATTCGCGTAATTCGCATTAGGTCCAGCTGGGTCAGTGAATGTGCCGCCACAAACGGGTGGTGCAATCAATGTTGTAATTGAAGTTGCCGTTGATGCCCAAGCACTCGTTTCGGTTGGGCTACAAACTGCACGAACAAATATATTATAACAAGTAGCCGCATTTAAACCAGTAAGTGTAAACGGATTTGTTGTTGCAATTGTTGTAGTGAAATTGGGGGTAGGGGCTGTTGTTCCGCAAGGAACTGCAACTACTTCCCATTGCGTTGTATTGGGGGAATTATTCGTCCAAGTTACAACAGCTGAATTACTAGTTACATTGGATGCTGTAACTACTGATGGAGGTAAACAATTGGATTGTGCTCCACAGCTTACATTAGCTACCCAACCTGCTTGAGTTACTGAACCATCGCTTTTGAATACAAAGGTAAGGCAACCGTCCACACTAGTTGATGTAAATGGGCCTGGGTTTGTTGTACCCCAATAGCCTCCAGCTGGACCAAGATTACTAGTTGGGATTGGGTTCGTACTCGCAATCATAGGTGCGTTGGCAGAATTACCATTATAAACATATAATGCATCATAATTGGTCTCTACTGCAAATGAAGTAAACGTAACCGTTACAGCTTGTCCAGGTGTGTCTGGACAAAGTACGTTGGTTACATTGGCACCATTCGCATAATTAGCATTGGCACCAGCGGGATCAGTAAATACGCTTCCGCAAGTTGTTGTGGTACCAGCAAGTGTAGTAAATTGCGATAAATTGTTCCAAGGAGAAGGAACTCCGTTACAAATCGATCGAATAAATACATTGTAAACCGTGCTAGGATTTAATCCCGTTGCATTAAAGTTGGTTGCAATAACAGGTGTTCCAGATGTTGTAGCGGCAGGTGAACCTGAAGCAACCGGTAGCACTAAAATTTGCCATTCTGTAGCTTGTCCGCCAATCCAAGCAATGTCTGCTGTGTTGGTAGTGATATTAGAAACAACCGCATTTGAAGGACTGTCACATCCCGGAAGATAAAAAGTATAACCCGTAGACCAATCACTTGTGGTTACAGGATCACAATATGTGCGAATGTATACCGTGTAAAAGTTATTTGAAGTCAGATTGGATGCTAAATACGATGGAGATGTCACAATTACACCCGTATCGCTAGGTAGCGGCGCCATCCCAGAAGTAGAAATAATAACTTCCCACTGCATTGCCGAACCGTTTGGGTCGGCCCAATTAATCAAAGCAGAACTTGAATTTAAGGTTTGCACAGTGATTTGTGATGGAGGCATACACACTGATTGGATACATTCAACTGCACCAGTCCATCCCGTATTATTTCCATTCGCATCAGAGGTGAATCCGTACGACAAGCTTCCCGATACATCCGAAGAAATAAAGGTGTATTGTTCTCCTGTTACATTGGTAATCGTTTGAAGAATAGGGTAATTGGGTGATGGGCCATTATAAATTGTAAGAACATCACCGTCATCAATGGTAACATTGGTTAATGTTAGAATTACGGTTTGACCCGGAATGGCACTGGATAAAACGGCCATATTATTTTCATTGTCTCCATAATTACCGTTCGGTCCTCCTGTGTCGTAAAAAATTTCACCACAATTGTAGGTCGTTTGAGCCAATAAAGAAAATGGGGCAACCAATAAGACTAATAAAGTCAGGAGTAGTTGTTTTTTCATATTTGGATAGGTTTTATCTACCAAATATACATTGATTTTTAAATAATTAACTATTGTAAATTATTATTTTAACAGATTCAAAGAGAATTTGAAAGATTTTGATCTGTTATGATAAAAAGTAATAAATCTCGATTTCATAAAATTGGATTGTACTACTACTTTAGGAATACTGTCTTCGTTTAGTTTTTAATTAATTTTGAATACGAACGGGTTCCATTTTTAGTTACTAACTCAATGGTATACCAACCATTATTCAAATCATCAATTTTGAAACTAGGAAATGATTGATTAAACGTTGATAGTGTTTGAATACATTTTCCTGTTACATCCCAAATGGATATTTTTTCAAGAACTTCATCGGATATATTTTGGATGTAAACGGTTGTTTGGGCAGGGTTTGGATACAATACAAATAACGAATTGTTTACGGATTGTGTACTCATTGGCGCTACAAATTCGGAAAGCCAAGTATTGGTTACAACAGCGGGATTGGAGTCGAAATAGATGGAAGCTGAATTCATTATTTGAGTCCCCGATTGGAATCCGGGCTGTAATTTTGCCTTAAATTGTACATATCCCCGACTCAATATATTACTCACACTTTTTGGAGGAAGTTGGATATTGTCCATTTTCCAAACCAAATGATTTCCAGTTCGTTCTAAAATATAATTGTGAGAAGACGCTACCATTTGAACACTTTCGGGTATAATTCCATTTTCTAAATCATCCTCAATTTGCACCTTTTCTGCATTGGCAGTTCCTTCATTTTGAAAATTGATTTGATAATAAAAATAGTCATCAGTGTTAAAGCTTGTAATCGGAATCAACGGTCCATGTACTTCACTCTTTGTATTGGGATCCCATGATCCAACAATTTGTTCTGTTAGTGAAAATGTATTATTCGATGAATTTATATCATTCGAAGCAGTTGCACTTACTGCTGAACTTATAATTTCATTAATCGAAACAGTTGGTGAGCTTGGGATTGTTAATTTCACATCGATATATATAGTTGAGAAGGCACTAATTTGATAGGGGTAAGTAAAACCGTTGGTTGATGTAGTTACCCCAGGTGTTGGTGACGAAATTGAAGTGATCTGACTCGGTTTTGTATAGGTTAATGTTCCCGAAGTGGGTAACGGACCATTGTTTCTCAAACGAACAAATTGATAATGTTGTGTACCTATGACGGCAGATTTGCCGGGTGTAAGGGTTACCTCTACATCAGAAAAAGGTTGGATATAGGTTATTGGAAAATAAACATACTGTGTGGTAGCACTGATTGTTGTATCATTAACGGAGTATCCATTTCCTTGATAAAATGGTTGTGCATCAGGATAAATCGAATAACTAATGTCATAAGTATTGGTCGGGTTGGAATCATACAAGGTGTAGAATCCTGTAGCTGTATTCACTAAAGTAGTGGTGCCCGAATTATTCATTTGAATCGCAAAATCCCCATGTTTAAAATAAGGCTCTTGATACTCTTGAATGCCATTTCCATTGAAATCTACAAAAGCAATGGCAATAAGTTTCGGCTGGATAGCATTACAAGTCACATTGGCTTCCCAACCACTTGAAACAACCGAACTATCACTGATAAATTGAAAGGTCAAACAACCATCGGGACTCGTTGAAGTAAACGGACCGGGTATCGTTGTACCCCAATAGCCACCGGGCATTGAGCTGTTAAAAAAACCGGGACCGTTATTGCTTGTTATCATAGGAGCCTGTGTGGAATTACCATTGTACACATACATCGTATCAAAATTCACTTCGGTAGAAAATGAAGTAAACGTTACAGTAACACTCTCACTTGTGGCATCAGGACAAATCTTTGTAATGTGATTCGCGTTATTCGCATACCCATTTGAGTTTAACCCAGGATAATCGGTAAAAACTGCACCACAACTGAGGTCTGGATAATGACTTGTAAACGTTGAGCCAATTGACCATAAGGAATAACCACCTGGCGGAAATGGACATAAACTGCGAACATACGGCGTGTAACACGTATTCGGATTTAAGTTGGTAAAGGTATATGAGTTGGTGTTAACCTGAATTCCATTTGTATCGGCTGAAGGAGGTGCGCTGGTACACGGCACATAAAGTACTTCCCACTGGGTAATACCACTCGGTGGCGTCCAGGTAACGGTAACGGAAGTATCTGTGACTTGTGTTGCGGTTACTGCGGTATTGAGGTCGTAACAATTGGGGTCAGGAATGCAATCTACACTTGCATTCCAACCTGAATTTTGCGAGTTGGTAGCGCTGCGAAAACGAAATGTCAAACAACCACTTTGATTGGTCGCTAAGAAAGGTCCTGGCAACTGATTGCCCCAATATCCACCTGCTAAACCTCCTGGGACATTTCCTGGTCCGTTCCCACTCGCAATTAATGGCGAATTGGTATCGGGACCGTTGTAAATATACAAGGCATCAATTTGGGCGGAAACATTAAATTCACTAAACACTATACTCGTGTATTCTCCCGGCATCGACGGACAAACCGTCCAAATCAAATCTTCATTGGCCGAATAGCCGTAATTCACCCCACCGCTGTCGGTAAAAGTCGAACCACAACTGGGCGGACTCGCAGGGTTCATTACACTCAGTGGGTTACTCCACGAACTTACTTCTCCATTGGGACAATGGCTTCGAACAAAAATGGAATAATAGGTGCCCGGTGTGAGGTTGGTAAGTGTATGTTGTATAGAAAATACAGGGGTTCCCGTGGTGCTAGCTGTAGGTAATCCAGTGTTGAAAATGGTATAAAAAACTTCCCATTGTACAACAGTTGCATTTGAATCGGTCCAAGTAAATGTTAGCGTATTTGCATTGAGATTTACTAGGGTTAATTGCGTGGGAGCAGCACAGTTTACATCGCTAGTAGCTGCTTTTGTAGCATGAAATGAAATGAAAATCAAGTAAAGTAAATAAAAGTGTACTATTCTTTTCATGGCTAACACATTTAAAATGAACCCTAAATATAGAAATTTGCTATTAATTAAAATCAGCAAACTAGTAATGGTGTTTTTTAATTGAGAATTTAATTAAAAGCTATTAGCAATAATAAAACCTCCCGTCCAAGCATTTTGAAAGTTGAATCCACCGGTTATGGCGTCAATGTTCAAAATTTCTCCCGCAAAATAAAGGTTGGGCAACAATTTGCTTTCCATCGTTTTGAAATTTACCTCTTTCAAATCAATCCCACCTGCTGTGACAAATTCTTCTTTAAACGTACTCTTACCATTCACCTGAAAATGACCCTCTGTCAATTGTAATTGGAGTTGGTGAAGGTCTTTGTTGGTGAGGTCGGCCCACTTTTGTTCTGAGGAAATACCTGAAGCCAGTACTAATTTTTCCCAAAGTCGGTTGGGGAGTTCAAAAGGCGCTTTTTTGGCCACCGTTTTCTTGGCTTGTTCGGTGCGAACCGATTTTAAAAAGTCCGCACAACTTTCGGCATCATAATCGGGAAGCCAATTCACTTGCAACGTAAATTGGTAGTTTTTTTCAGCCAAAATACGGGCGCCCCATGCGGAAAGGCGTAATATTCCCGGACCGCTCATGCCCCAATGGGTAATTAGTAAAGGACCCGAGGCACTGAGTTTGGTGCCTTTGACGCGAACATCTGCCAAACTGGACAGTCCCATCAAATCTTTAATGCGGGGGTCTTTGATATTAAAGGTAAATAAAGAAGGAACGGCCGGAACGATAGTGTGTCCCAATGCGGTCATCATATCCCAAATTTTTGGATTACTTCCAGTTGTTACAACAATACGTTCAGCTTTAAATTGCTGGTTTTGTGTTTCTACTTTCCAATAATTTTCAGCTTGATATAACGATTGTACACTTTGTTGAGTCAGAATGTCAATGCCTAATTTTTGGGTAGCTTTTAAAAAACAATCAATGATGGTTTCCGAAGAATCAGAAGTTGGAAACATCCTGCCGTCTTCCTCAATTTTTAATTCAACTCCATGTTTTTCAAACCATTCAATAGTATCGCCAGAACAAAATTGATTGAAAGGACCTAATAATTCTTTTTCGCCACGGGGATAATTTTTTACCAAATCACTAGGAACAAAACACGCATGGGTAACATTGCAACGGCCGCCACCAGAAATACGAACTTTGGATAAAACTTCCTTGCCGCGTTCCAAAATGGCCACTTTGAGATGGGGATGTTTTTCAACTAAATTAATAGCCGTAAAAAAACCAGCCGCACCACCTCCAATTACAAGTACATCATAATGTTTCATAGTCGATCGGGGAAATCCGAAATAATACCATCCACTTGCCACGATTTTAATCGTTCGATATCTTCAAGTGCATTAACGGTCCAAGGATAAATCTTAAACCCTTTTTGTTGGATGGATTTCACCGTTTCAAAAGTAAGTAATTTATAATCGGGATGTAAACTGTAGGCATGAATGTTTTGGGCAAATACTATCGGATCTTTTTGCAAATCTTCATACAAAACACCTAAAGGAAATCCAAGATTCATAGCTGCAATTTCAGCCAGTATATCCCAATCAAAAGAAGATAATAGAAAGTCGGAACCCGAATTTTTTCCTTCGCTGATTCGTTGGTTCAAAAGGGAAAGTGTGGGCATCATCGCCTCTTTGGATTTGAACTCGATATTGATGATCACCCGACGTCGGACCAATTCGATGACCTCCAATAATGTTGGAATCCCCAATGTTTTCAGTTCGGCACTCGTTTTGGTTTGTACCAATCCATGACTGTTTGTAGTGCGGTCTAGGGTGGCATCATGAATGACCATTACGGTGCCATCAGCGCTACAATTCACATCCAATTCAAGGGCATCAACTCCTAGGTCTAAAGCTTTTTGAAAGGAGGCTATCGAATTTTCTGCTGCATACCCACAAGCGCCACGATGTCCTATTTTCCACATTATTTTACCAGGGCGTTGGTTCGACGAAACGCTTCTTCATCTTTGTAATCCAACCACGCTTGTCCTTTGCGTTTACGCATCCAGTTGTCATAATTTCTTCGAATGAAAACATTGGTAAAGGCTTCGGCTATATTGGCCGGTTTATGGGCTAATGAACGCAAACTGAGCGAAAACCCCGGCGTTAAATATTTCATATAATGCCACCAACCTTCGGGCATGTACAACATTTCTCCGTGTTTTAGGTTGGTGATATAAGGTTTAACTTGTTGTAAAGCGGGAAATTTTTCAAAGTCGGGTTGGTCAAAATCGATATCCTCATTACAAATCCAAGAATAGGGAAGGCGGTACATGTATTTCGTTTCTTTGGGATCCACCAATACACATTGTTTTTCACCGTGAAAATGGAAATGAAAAATGTTGGCCAAATCGATATCATAATGCATAAACACTTTCGAATCTTCGCCACCAAAAAACACTAAAGGGAATCCTTTGAATAAGCGTACCCCAAAGTCGGGCCACTTGATGTCGGCTTTCATCGCTGGGGCATCTTTAAATAAATTGTAGAGAAAAATGCGCAAGTCCGTCGGACCCTTTTCCATGATGTCCAAATATTCATTCATGGTCATGGTAAAATCGGGTTCGTTTACCTTTTTGGTATGATCTGTTTTTCTACTATCATACAAAGGAACCATTGTATGCCCAGCTTGTTCGCGAATATAGGCTAAATCCCACTTGTGAAACGCGGGCCAATCTTCGATTTGATTGGTAACGACAACAGGTTTCTGTTTGGCGTAATAGTTTTTTAAAAAGTCTTCTTTGGTTAATTTTTCGACACGTTCAATTTCGATATACTCAAATCCCATACACAACCTGTTTGAAAATTAAGACAAAGTTAGAGAAATGTAAAGCCGAAAATCTTAACAAAATGTGAATGTTTACTACAAAAAAAACCGACACGAGGTCGGTTTCAATTTATTTTTTTTCTAAAAGGACAATCAAGTAATCGGTGTTGAGGCTAACTTTCCCTTTCATTACCGTGGCTGTTTTCCCAGAATAAGCATCGCGCAAAATAGTACCTTCTGGAAATGTTTGACCTGTTTCAATGGTTTTTTCACCAGTGAGAACATCTAATGCAATAACGACAGCATCCGAGTTTGCCCCATTTTGATAAATGCGACTGAAAGTGTAGGGAGTGGCTGCTATTTGTTGGTGAACCCCAGCCCCAACCGCCGGATGATTTTTTCGGAAGTTGCCTAATTTTTGCCAATGCTCCAATACGGCTTGTCGGTAAGTGCTGTTTTTCAGTTCGTTCCAATTCATCATCGAGCGCAACGTGGCATCGCCTTGTGTGCCCGGAATGTCCAAAGATCGAGCCGTTTCATCCCCGTAATAGACTTGTGAAATACCTGGAGCTAACAAAAGTTTTGTCCCACTTTCAAAAGCCTTTTCTCTTTTTTTGTCAAATGGCCATCCGTCGTCGTGCGAAGAGACATAGTTCATGACGGTATGTCCTTTCAAATCATTTTGTAAAATGGTGTTGTATTTTGAAAATAACGGTTCGTAGGTCATTTTGGCTTCATTTCTAAAATCAAAATTGATCAAACCTGTAAAGCCATTTTCAAAATAGTTCACCTTTTTATCGCCATAATCGTAAAATTGTTTGCCACCAATGTAATAGCCATATACTTCACCAACCGTGAAAAATGGATTATTATCCAAAACTTTTTTCGGGTTGTTTTTTTTGTAAGTAGCAAAAGCCTGATCGCAAACTTGTTTAAAATCAGCCCAAACATCTTCGGTGGTGTGTTTGGCCGTATCCACGCGGTAACCATCAATTCCAAAATCGGTGATGTAATCGGCGAGCCATTTCATAATGTAATACCGTGGCGCTCGGGGATAACCGGTTTGTTTGAAAAAAGCATCCAACTCTTTAATTTCTTGTTCATAGCGACCTTCCTTTTTCCATTTTTCGACTAGAAAAGGAGGTAATTCCACATTCGCTTTGCTTTCTGTTTTTACGTCCGGAAGATTTTCAACTAATGTACAATTGATGTTGGTGTCGTACGAATTGTACTGACATTTCGGACTTGTGCGCACCCAATCGCTAGGGTACACCGAGTCTTCCGCGGTTACAGGTCCGGTGTGGTTAATCACCGCATCCAACATGATGCGAATGCCGCGTGCATGGGCTTTGGCAACCAATTCTGCCAAATCGTTACGGGTGCCAAAGTTGGGGTCTAAAGCCGTCCAATCTCGTGTCCAATACCCATGAAATCCGTAGGTGTATCCCGTACCTTCATCTACACCACTATGAATTTGCTCCACAATGGGGGTCATCCAAATAACGGTAATCCCCAGTTTGGTGAAATAGCCTTCGTCCAGTTTTTGAATGATACCACGAATGTCGCCGCCTTCAAAGCCGCGTAATTTTCCGGTGGGTTGGTTGCGATTGAATTGATGATCGTTTTTAGGATCGCCATTTTTGAATCGGTCGGTAACAATGAAATAGACGTTGGCGTTTTCCCATACAAAAGGAGTTTTTGTTGGCGCTATTTTGGTTTTAGTTTTGTTTTGGGCGAATGTGAGTCCGCTCAACAACAACAAGGCAAAGGGAATAAGTATTTTTTTCATAGGGATTAGTTGATCACAATTGACGTTTTTTCTTGATTGTGGGTATAGCTAATGGTTATTTTTTTCGATTTTGCGTTCCATACAAAGGGAATTTTCTGTCCGTTTTGTACAACCGCTTTAGGCGAAATGGAACAATTGTGTAAAGTTATAGTTCCTTTTTTCTCAGCGGGTGTTCCAGTGGTTTTTTGTTCCAAAGAAAGGCTGATTTTTTTCAGACTCACGTCTAAAGTAGCCACAAGCAATTCATGATTGCCTTCTTCGGATTGTGCGTTAGGCGTTGTTCCGTTGTCAAAATAAAAGATTCGTTGCGAACGCCCCACACCATCAAGATAAGCCAATACATCCAATTGACTGTTTTGGTAGGCGGCCGTGTTTTGAACCAACTGAGTCATAGGAATGAGCGTATTGGCACGAACAAATGTCGGAATATGATCTTCCACAACCGAAACCGTTGCTTTTTTACCGCCGCTGTATTTTTTATGGGTATAAAAATCAAACCAATTGGCGGTATTCGGGAAATACACTTCGGTTGAGGTGATTCCGGGATTGACAATGGGTTTGATTAAGAAGTCGGCACCCCATAAGTACGTGTCAGCAACTGTTTGTAAAGCTTCATTTTTGGGTTCTTCAAAAAACAAAGGTCGCATTAGCGGAATTCCGGTACTGCTATTTTGATAAGCCAATGTGTAATTGTAAGGCAATAATTGGTAGCGCAATTCCACACTTTTTTTCGCTTTAGCTTTGGTAACAATGTCTTTTCGTGCCACTTCAGAAGCGACATCTTCTTGGGCATGTGGACGGAAAATGGGATTGAAAACGCCGTACTGTAGCCAACGTAAATACAGCTCATTGTCGAAATAATCGCCAGCAAATCCGCCCAAGTCACTGTGCATATAGCCCATGCCTTGCATACCCATTTGGAGTGCAATTTCCATCTGACTTTGCAATCCGCCCCATGACCGACTCACATCGCCGCTCCAAGGAATCATGCCAAAGCGCTGTGAACCCGAGTAGCCTGCGCGCATCAAGATAAAGGGACGTTGGGCAGGAAAATCATTGCGGTAGCCTTCGGTGATTAATTTCGCCCAATTGTGACCGTAAATGTTGTGGACTTCATCAGCTTTTCCACCAGCCGTGATTACTTTGGAAGGAAACACTTCGGGTTCGCCTAAATCGCCCCAAATACCACCTGCTCCTTGGTTGATCAATCGTTTGTAGATGTTCCAAAACCAAGTTCTGGCTTCGGGTTTGAATACATCGACAATCCCAGTGTTGCCAAAATAGAAATCCCATGTGGCGGGTGTACCGTCTTTGAAAGTAGCGAGCACTTTTTGATCTGCGGCTTCTTTCCATTTGGAAGAAGTTGTAAGAATAAACGGCTCAGTGATTAAAACTGTTTTTACCCCTTTGGCACTTAAGTTGGCCATCATTTTTTCAGGATTTGGAAAATTGTCTTTGTCCCAATCGAGGTTGCCCATAGTGCCTTGTACGGTTTTTCCAAACCAATACAAATCGAGAATGATTGCGTCTACAGGGATTTTATCGTTTTCAAATTTTTGAATCGTTTTTTCCACTTCTTCTTGCGAATGGTAGCCAAAACGCGATGCAAAATTCCCGAAAACCCAACGCGGTGGTAGGGGTTGGCGTCCGGTGAGTTCGGTGTAGTTGCGAATCAATTCGGGCCATGAAGCTCCCACAATTACTTGATAGGTTTTACGTCCAGAAATAGTTTCGTATTGTAAAGTGTTGTTTTTTTGACTGTCCAAATCCAAATGACCGATGGCAGGATTGTCAAAATGAACCAAGTATTGTTTGGAAGAAATCACAATCGGCATGCAGAAATTCATCAATTCGGCACGGGTTTCATAGCCGTAATGGGCGCGATTGTAGAGTGCCAATCGATTGCCACGACGGTTCATGCCTAAAGCGCGTGCTCCACCTCCGTATAATTTTTCTTCTTGGGTTAAATTGAAATCCAAGACTTCTGTAGAATCTTTTTTAATATAGCCCAAACGTTCGGTAAACAGTACTTGTCGATTGGCATTGGTATACCGAATTTGAAACGGTTGTTTGGTAATCACCACGTTAATTTTTGGCGTATTTACTTGGATTTCATTGCCGTTTTCCAAGGCTTTGTACTGCGCAATATGTTTATTTAGCAGCGCAGCATGGGAAACCGGATTAAACGTTTCGCCTTTGGGAATAAAGGAAGTTTCTACCGTATGGTCCGCGAGAACTTTGATCCAATAATAACCATCGGATACCGCGATTTCGATACCGTCTTCTTTGGACTGCAGGTGAACAAAGGTTCGGTTGGGATTTTGCGCACCCAATTGTAAAGCGAGAAATAGAAAAAAAAGTGTCTTTTTCATAGTACGTTTTTTAGCCCCGACCTGCCTCAAACGGCAGGCAAGTAGCGCGGGAATTAGCTCCTTCTTATTTTAATTCTAAAATAGATCCGGATAGCGGTTCGAGGGTTAACGATTGATTTAAGGGAATACTTTTCAGGGTGAGAACATCGGTTCCCGTAGTGTATTTCTTTAAATTTTCTTGGAAGCGATCCATAGAAAGAGTTTGTTTTTCGTTGCTGTTATTGATGATAACCATCACACTTTCTTGATCGTTGTGACGAAAATAGACATAGACATTGTTTTCAGGAATGTAGTGGGTGGTTTTGCCCGTATGAATCACGTTTTTGTCTTTGCGCCAATTGAAAAGCTGGGCGGTCAGGTCAAAGTATTTTTGTTGATTGGGTGTGCGACCCGCTTTGGTGAAGGCATTTTGCGAATCACCCGGCCATCCTCCGGGGAAGTCGCGACGAATATCGCCATCACCTTGTCCTTTGTCACCTGCCATCCCGATTTCGGAACCGTAATAAAGCTGTGGTATACCGCGCAGCGTCGCCAGAAGCATCATGGTGAGGCGGTATTTCTCAAATTCGGGATAGAATTGATTGAGACGATTGGTATCGTGGTTTTCGGCAAAAATTAAAATATTATTGATGTTTGGATAAAGGAAATCGCTGGAAAGGCTGTTGTAAATGCGCACCATGCCTTTGTTCCATTCGCCTTTATTTTCGTTGAGCACTCCTTCGGCGAGAATACCTTGAAGCATAAAATCCATTACAGATGGCAAGTGGGTATTGTAGTTTTGAATGGCCGCGATTTTACTGTCTTTTTGCCAATAAGCAATTTGTGCACTGCTGTACAACCACGCTTCTCCCACGATATTAAAGTGCGGATATTCTTCCATAATGGCTTGGGTCCATGCCGCGATGCCTTTTTTATCAGCATACGAATAGGTATCCACACGGAAGCCATCAAGGTCGGCATATTCAATCCACCAAATAGCGTTTTGGATGAGGTAGTTGAGCACTAGGGGATTGGTTTGATTCAAGTCGGGCATCGATTTTACAAACCAACCGTCCATGCAGTTTTTGGTATCAATTGCCGAAGCATTGGTGTCAAATTGGGTAGTCATGCGGTAGTTGGTTTGTTTGAAACCTGGGAATTGGTTGATCCAATCGTAAGTAGGTAGGTCATCCATCATCCAATGTTTGTAACCCCAGTGGTTGGTCACATAATCTTTGATGAGTTTCATGCCGCGTTTGTGCAATTCAGCACTCAATTTCAAATATTCTTCATTGGTTCCAAAGCGCTCATCGATTTTGTATACATCGGATTGGCCGTAAGTGTGGTAGGAACCGCGTTCGTCGTTGTCTTCGCAAAGTGGCGTGGGCCATACGGCAGTGGCTCCGAGTTCTTTGATATAGTCCAAATGTTGGATCATACCTTCAATATCGCCTCCATGACGGCCGTCTTTGTTGGCGCGGTCGGCTTTTTCTATAAGGTTGGGTGAAGAATCATTTTTAGGGTTGCCATTCGCGAATCGATCGGACATGATCAGGTAAACCATATCGGAGCTATCAAAACCTTTGCGCAATGCGGAATCCTTTTTACGGGCTTTGAGGGTATAGTTTTGGGTAAATGATTTTTTGCCGTTTTTGAAAGTGAAAACGAAGGTTCCGGGAGCTACATTTTTGGTGTCGATAGTCACAAAAAGGTAATTCGGATTTTCGGTTTTTTGTACGTTTTTGATGATGAGGTTGGTTGCACTCACTTCATTTTGAGCGATGTTTTTGCCATAGAACATAATTTGCACATCAGCATGGTTCATGTCGCTGTACCAAAATGGGGGTTCGATGCGGGTGATTTGCGCGATGCTCTGTACCCAAGTAAATAAGCATAGTAATAGTAGGCAAAATCTTTTTCTAGCTTGATGATTTGAAATGAAATGTGGTGCCATGTGTTTTCTTTTTTGTATAAAAAATAAGAAGTCGCAAAGCAGGTAAACTTTGCGACTTTTTGTTTTAGAGTGCTTTATTATACGGTCACTAAACCATTGGGTTCCACGAGTATTTCTTTTCCAAAGACATACACGCGAATGGGTTCGTTTCCTTCTAATGCGAATTGGGTTTCGTTTTGACCAATGCTCACTTTCAAAATTTGATTTCTGAAATTGATTTTGAACGAATAGGCTTCCCATTGTGCCGGGATACGCGGTTCAAAATGTAAGGCGTTGTCGCGCACACGCATACCGCCAAATCCTTCTACAATACTCATCCAAGTTCCAGCCATGGAAGTAATGTGTAACCCTTCTTCCACTTCTTTGTTGTAATCGTCTAAGTCCAAACGTGAAGTGCGCAAGTAGAACGTATAGGCTTGTTCCATACGACCTAAAACAGCGGCTTGAATGGAGTGAACGCAAGGAGAGAGCGAACTTTCATGAACAGTAAACGGTTCGTAGAAATCAAAATGTTTCGCCAAATCTTCTTTTGAGAAATGATCCTCAAAGAAATAAAAACCTTGAAGGGTATCAGCTTGTTTGATATAAGGCGAACGCAAGATACGGTCCCAAGACCATTTCTGGTTGATAGGGCGCTGACTCTTGTCGAGGTCGGCTACGGTGATGAGTTCTTTGTCTAAGAAACCATCTTGTTGTAAATACACCCCGTGTTCTTCAGAATACGGGAAGTACATGTTGTCGGCTACTTTTTGCATGGCAGCACGTTCTTCGTCACCCAATTGAACTTTGGCCATGATACGGCTGTAGTCTGCAGGGTATTCCGCTTTTACACGGTCGGTTTGTTCCAAGGCATAGTCAATACACCATTTGGCAATGTAGTTGGTATACCAGTTATTGTTAACGTTGTTTTCATATTCATTCGGACCTGTAACTCCCAAAATCACGTATTGGTTGCGGTAGGTAGAGAAGGTCGCACGTTGGTGCCAGAAGCGGGCGATGCCTAAAAGCACTTCCAATCCTTTTTCAGGAATGTAACTGTAGTCGCCGGTAAAACGGTAATAGTTGAAAATGGCGAAAGCAATGGCACCGTTACGGTGAATTTCTTCAAACGTAATCTCCCACTCGTTGTGGCATTCTTCTCCGTTCATGGTTACCATAGGGTAGAGGGCAGCTCCGTTTTTGAAACCCAATTTACCTGCATTTTCGATGGCACGGTCGAGTTGGTTATAACGGTAGGCTAATAAATTACGCGCCACTTGTTGGTCTTTGGTCGCCATATAAAAAGGAATACAATAAGCTTCGGTATCCCAGTAGGTCGAACCTCCATATTTTTCACCGGTAAATCCTTTAGGTCCGATATTCAAACGCGAATCTTTACCCAGATAGGTTTGATTCAATTGGAAAATGTTGAAGCGAATCCCTTGTTGGGCTTTCACGTCACCCTCGATGGTGATATCACTCATTTCCCAAATGCGCGCCCAAGCTTCTTTTTGCTTGGTTTCGTAGGCTTCAAATCCTAGTGCTAATGCTTGATCAATTACTTGTTCAGCCGCTTGTTGGGTATTTTCATGATTCATGGAAACGGTATACCCGCCAATTTTTTGGATGGCAGCCGTTTGGCCTTGCGGACAAGAAATGGCATACGAAAAGGCCACATGATCTTCTGAATTTGAAGCTTGAGGAGTTATTGTTTGTGGAGAACCGCCTAACACAATTGTATTGTGCATGAAGGTTGTTGCTGTAAAATGCGTTTTGAATGTACGTGCAGTTACAAATCCGCGGTTGTCGGTATGTTGAGCCTGTAAGGGTTCCCAGAACTTTTCTTCCCAGTTAGCATCTTCATTGTGAACGCCCGCATCCAAATAAGGTTTGAAAACGATAGCGGCGTCTTTGTTCAAAGGCTTGATTTGGTAATTGATGAATCCGGCTTCATCCAAATCAAGGGAAAGGAATCGACGAACATTGACTTCGATTTCCGTTCCGTTTTGGAGCACAGCTGAAAATGAGCGTGTATAGATTCCTTCTTTCATGTTAAGTTCACGACGGAAATCGGAAACTTGGGTACATTTTGCTAAGTCAAGCTCTTCCCCATTAATTTCGATGTTGATACCGATCCAATTGGGTGCATTTAACACTTTTGCAAAATATTCGGGATAACCGTTTTTCCACCAACCCACTTTGGTTTTATCGGGATAATAGACTCCGGCAATATAACTTCCTTGAAAGGTATTTCCAGAATACTGTTCTTCAAAATTGGCACGCTGCCCCATGGCACCGTTACCGATACTAAACAAACTTTCGGAAGATTTTACTCGTTCGGCATCAAATCCTTCTTCAATAATACACCAGTTGTCTGGTTGAATATAATCCTGATTCATTGTATTGGTTTTTATGTAAGGTTTGGGAAACCTTGCTAGGGTATTTAATTACTAATTCAAGAGCGAATCAATAAATGACGGCTCTATAAAGGTGAAATCGTTAAAGTTGAATTGGGCTTCATGCAAGATTTTAGCATCGCCAATACCAATACTGGTCATGTGCGCAATGTTAGCAGCTTGAATTCCGGCCACACTGTCTTCAAAAACGATAGCGTTTTCGTTGGTTGCACCCAATAATTGCGCAGCACGAACGAAAACTTCGGGATCGGGTTTGGCGTTAGACACGTCATTACCGTCGACAATAGCATCGAATAAATGCATAATGTTCACTTTTTCCAAAATGGGTCGGGCATTTTTACTGGCCGAACCCAAGGCAATCCATTGTCCTTTTGCTTTGATGTATTCCAAAATTGGAAGTACACCGGGTAGGATTTCGCTGGCATCCATATTTTCGATGTAAGCTAGGTAATCCTGATTTTTTTGGTAGAGCCATTGCTCTTTTTCTGCATCAGTAGCGGTAACATTACCGAGGGCAAGAATAATTTCGAGCGAACGCACACGACTCACTCCTTTGAGTTCCTCGTTGTGTTCGGGGGTAAATTCGATTCCGAGTTCTTGTGCGAGTTTTTGCCACGCGAGAAAATGGTATTTCGCGGTATCTACAATCACGCCATCAAGATCGAAAATGAAGGCTTTTTTTGACATAATTTTAATTTACGGTGTCGTCGACATCATTTACTTTAGAGACTAATAATGCGGCGATAATGAAACTTACCCCACTGGTAACAATGGCAAAAATGGCATGTTCTCCGTAAAGATACTTCACAATAGGTCCGCCAATTAATGCATTTACAATTTGTGGGATTACGATAAAGAAATTGAAAATCCCCATATACACGCCCATTTTTTTGGGTTGGATAGAACCGGCAAGGATGGCGTAAGGCATAGCTAGAATACTAGCCCAAGCGATCCCGACCAAAATCATGGAGAGAATAAGCATTTCTTTACTGTGGATAAAATACATAGAAATCAATCCGATACCGCCAATGAAAAGAGATACGGCATGGGTTTTTTTACGTCCATATTTTTTGGCAATGGCGGGTAATGCAAAAGCAAAAAACATGGAAACAAGATTGTATACTCCGAAGATGATACCGACCCAATTTCCGGCCTCTTGAAACATAGGATTTTTGGTGTCCGATGGGTCAAGACCATACACGTGTTCGGCAATGGCTGGCGTTGTAAAAACCCACATACCAAATAATCCAAACCAGGAAAAAAATTGCACCCAACTCAGTTGGCGCATGGTTTGGGGCATTTTTGCGAAATCGGTGAAGATATCTTTTAGTGAAGATTCTTGTTGATCGCCAATCGCTTCTTGGTGTGCTTTTTCATCATCAAATTGCGCCAATTCTTCTGGAGAATATTCTTTCGTTGAAATAAGTGTGACCAAAATGGATCCCACTAAAATAACAGCACCGGTAATAAAGGAAATGATTAAACTTGTGGGAACACCACTAGCTGAAACAGAATTTATATCAAACCAATTGGTAAGTACCCAAGGTAACCACGATCCGATCACAGCACCTAATCCAATAAGAGCCGTTTGAACGCTAAATCCTAAAGTGCGTTGGTTGGTATGCAAACAATCTCCCACTAAGGCTCGGAAAGGTTCCATAGCAATGTTAAAGGATGCATCCATAATCATCAGCATTCCTGCACCTACCCAAAGAGCAGGTAAGAAAGCGATAAAAATATCTGCTTGCGGCATGAGTACTAATCCGATGGAAGCAAGAAGTGCGCCTGCTAAGAAGAAAGGTTTGCGTCGACCAAAACGTCCCCATGTTTTATCACTAAAATGACCAATTATGGGTTGGACAATAAGTCCCATCATGGGAGCAATTATCCAAAACCATGACAGTTCATGGACATCGGCACCAAAGGTTTGTAAAATTCGGCTAGCATTGGCATTTTGCAAAGCAAAACCCATCTGAATTCCCAAGAAACCGAAACTCATGTTCCAGATTTCCCAGAAACTTAACGTACGCTTTTCCATTATCGTATAACGTATTGATTACTATTACGATAAGCGGTTGAAGGCTTATCAAAACTTACTTTATTTTCGAAGTACAAGCCAAGCTTTGATGTTGTAAATATAGTAAAGTTTTGAAAATCGTAATTTTAAGCCTTCATTTTTTAAGAAAAATCGGTTACGAAAACGTTGTTTGTTGATAAAAAAGCAATTTTTAGTGGGTCGACTCGCGTTCAACTAATTCCGTTTCGATGACTTCCGTTTTATAATGTTCTTCGATTTCCATTTCCTCATTTTCGAGGCGTTCGATGAGCATTTTTGCAGCTTTTTCACCCATTTTCACCCCGTTCTGACTCACGGTCGAAATGCTTGGTGTTGAATATTTTGAAATAATGCCGTCGGTGAAACCGATAATCGAAATGTCAGTTGGAATTTGAAGGCCTAATTTGCCAGCAATTTTGATAGCAGTAACGGCAAAAATTTCGTTTACAGCAAAAATAGCTTCCGGTTTTTGATCCCGAAGTAAGGTTTCTATTTGGGCATCAAAGTTGTCGGTGTCTTCAATTTTTAAAATTAAATTGGGGTCGACTTTCAAGTCGTGATCCATCATAGCTTTGGTGTAGCCATCGGTGCGTAATTTACCTACACTTACATAATCAACAGTAGTAATTAGCGCAATTTTTTTATAGCCTTTATTAATGAAAAAACGGGTGGCGTTGTAAGCCGCCAAGTTGTCGTCTATAATTACTTTATCGCATAAAATGTCATTCGTTACACGGTCAAACATCACTACGGGCATCCCTTGATTGATGACTTCTGTGATGTGGTGAAAGTCACGTTTTTGTTGGGTTTCTTTGGATAAAGACATAATGAAGCCGTCGATACTTCCGCCAGCCAACATTTCCATATTGATGACTTCTTTATCAAACGATTCGTCGGATAAGCAGACCAATACATTGTAGCCATTTTCGTTAGCTACATGTTCGACCCCACTAATAACCGTGGCAAAAAAGTGATGTATAATTTCAGGAATAATGATGCAAATCGTTTTGGTCTTTTTGTTTTTTAAACTCAGTGCAATATTGTTGGGTTTGTAGTTGTAAAGCTTAGCAAATGCTTGCACTTTTTGACGGGTATCTTCACTAATTTCAGGACTGTCTCGTAGCGATTTTGAAACGGTTGAAATGGATACATCTAATTCTTTTGCAATTTGCTTGAGCGTTACTTTTCTTTTCATGCGAATTTTTCGGTTATGTTTATTTGTCAATAAAGGTAGAGGTATTTTTTTAACCTGTCAATTTTCTTCCTAATTTTATGGGGTATTGCAAAAGTTTTCAACACGAAAACGTTTTCGGATAGTATATAATAGGGTGTCATTTTTTTATCCTAAAAATTATCATAAATTTAACTCTTCGAAGTGCAAGTACAAGCAAAAAACAAATTATTAACCTAAACAAAATGTATGAAAACAATTTATAACAAGTTGTTATTTTTTCTACTCATGTTGCCTTTAACCGCATTGGCTCAAGCAACATTGGAAGGGAAGGTTGTAGATGCTAAATCTAAGCAATCGCTTCCTGGAGTAAATGTGGTAGTTCAGGGCACTCAGTCCGGAGTTTCCACAGATTTAGATGGTAATTTTAAAATCGGCAAACTTAAAAAAGGAGACAAATTAGTCTTTTCGTTTGTGGGTTACAAAAACCAAACCATCACTTTTGACGGACAGAAATCAGTAACTGTCACTATGGAAGAAGAAGCCAATACGCTTCAAGAAGTCGTGGTGCAAGTAGGTTACGGTTCTGTTAAGAAAAAAGATGCTACAGGTGCAGTAGAGGTTTTAACAACCAAAGAATTCAACAGAGGGTATAACTCTACCGTTGAAGGGTTGTTAAACGGTCGTGCTGCGGGTGTAACAGTTACTCAAGGCGGTTCGCCAGGTGCGGGTGCTACTATTCGTATTCGTGGAGAATCTTCATTAACTGCGAGCAATGATCCTTTGGTGGTTGTAGATGGTGTGCCTGTTGCGAATGGGATTAATTCCGTAAATCCTAACGATATTGAAACCATTTCTGTGTTGAAAGACGCGGCTTCTACAGCTATTTATGGTAATCGTGCCTCTGGAGGGGTAATTATGATTACTACTAAAAAAGGTGCAAAAGGAGAGATCAAAGTTAACGCAAGCACTACTTTTACAGTAAATACGTTGGCTAAGAAAATCAACACCACTTCTGCAGATCAATTTAGAGCATTTGTATCAAATCCTGCGAATATTGCTTTGTACAATATTGACCCTAACCGTGTAGCGCGTTTAGGTACTGCAAATACCAACTGGCAAGATGAGATTTTCTCGAATTCAGTTACCGTGGATAATTTTGTGAGTATGCGTGGTGCATTATTTGGAAAACTTCCAACTTCATTTTCTTACGGGCATTCGTATATTCCAGGTATCTTAGAAACTTCAAAATTTGATAGAACTACCATGGCTTTGCGTTTAAATCCGTCTTTCTTTAAAGACCATTTAAAAATTGCCATTAATACGAATATGACGATTACCAAAAATCGTTATGCGGACGAAGGAGCTATTCGCGATGCGATTAATTTTGATCCAACACAATCTGTCTATTCTTCAAACGGTGCTAACGGGGGTTATTTTGAGTGGTATGATGCTTCAAATCAACCAATTTTCTTAGCGACAGATAATCCTGTGGCTAAATTGTACCAAAGAAACAACACGGGTAAATCTTACCGTTTCTTGTCAAATATTCAAGCGGATTACAAATTCCACTTCTTGCCTGAATTAAAGTTAACCGCTATTGCAGGGGTTGACCGTTCTTATGGTGAAGGTAGAAATGAATTAAGCAATCAAAGTATCAATGGATTTTTTAATTCTGGAAACAATTTAGGAAGCTACTCATATTCATCAGGAGAGAATACATCGGATTTATTGGATGTTTACTTGAATTATGCTAAAACTTTTGGTAAATTCAATGTAGATGTTACAGCAGGTCACTCTTACCAAGAAACAAGAAACAGTAGCTTCTATTCAGGAGAAACAAGAAATCCAAATAATGTAATCAATTCAAATAATTACAAGTTAAATCCAGCCGTAAAATTAGAATCTTACTTTGGTAGAGCTAACTTTGGTTATGACAATCGTTATTTAGTGAGCTTTAATGTTCGTAAAGATATTTCGAATAACTTCGATAAATCATTACGTACAGAGATTTTCCCTGGAGCTTCCTTTGCTTGGAATATTTCAAATGAATCTTTCATGAAGGATAGTAAGTCAATCACCAATCTTAAATTAAGAGCAGGTTGGGGTATTGTTGGTCAACAGAATATGCCAACAAGCTTTTCGTATATTCCACAGTATTTAACAGCAGCAATTGGTTCGTATTACCAATTTGGTACCAATGTTGTAGTACCAGTAGCGCCATTATTCTATGCTAATAATGTAAAATGGGAAACTATTGAATCGACCAACTTAGGTATTGATTTCGAATTGTATAAAAAAGTAAAAGGGTCTTTGGATTTTTATAACAAAGAGTCAAGAGATTTATTGACTTTAGGCGTTCCTTATCCTGATGGTGCAAACCTTTCTAACTCTGGACCGAGAAACTTTGGTAACATGGTTGTAAGAGGTGTTGAGTTGAATTTGAATTCAGATGTTGTTAAAATGGACAACTTTACATGGAATTTGAATTTTAACACTAATTACCAATACAGAAAAATTACAGCAACAAGCTCTGATGGTACAGATTCTCCCGGTATTTTTACTGGAGGAATTGCAGGTGGTGTAGGTAATACTATTCAAATTCATTCTACAGGTTATGCACCATTCTCCTATTATGTGTATGAGCAAGTGTATGGAACTGATGGTAAACCATTGGAAGGAGTATTTGTTGACCGAAACAATGACGGTATTATCAATTCCAAAGATATGTACCGTTACAAAAAACCGTATGCTGATTTTACATTTGGTTTAATGTCAAACATGAACTATAAAAATTGGGATTTATCAATGGCTTGGAGAGCTAGTATCGGTAACTACATGTATGATAACATCTCATCATCTTTAGGTTATTTGACGAATTCAATTCAGCAAATTACACCATTGAACAATATAAACCCAAGTTTCTTCGACACTGGATTTGTTAATGAAGGAAACAACCGTTATTTCTCTGATTACTATATCAAAGATGCTTCTTTTATCAAATTGGACAACATTTCTGTGGGTTACAACTTTAAAGAGCCATTCGGAAAGGCGACTACAGCTAAATTATCTTTAGGTGTTCAAAATGCTTTAGTTATCTCTAAATACAAAGGAATTGATCCTGAGATTTATGGAGGTATCGATAATACCATTTATCCAAGAGCGAGAATGTATGTTTTAGGATGTAATGTTAACTTCTAATTAAATTGTTATGAAATTAAAATTTATTAATCGATTTTTTCTGATTGCAGTGGTAGGACTTTTGTCGTTATCCTGTACTAAAGAATTGGACGAAATTAAGTTGGATGATGATTTGTTCACATCAGAAACTTTTTATCAAAATGAATCGGCGTATCGTCAATTTTTGGCGAAATTGTATTCAGGTTTGGCTATTTCAGGTCAGTATGGTCCAAATGGTGGTGCTGACATCGCAGGTATTGACGGTGGTTTCGGTCAATATTTAAGAGCGTATTGGCAATTGAATGAAGTAACTACCGATGAAGCTATCATTGCATGGGCTGACGGTAACTTACCTTCATTAAACAACCATACATGGGCGGCAAATAATGAATTTATTTATGCCATGTTTTCTCGTGGGATGTACCAAGTGTCTTCATGTAATGAATTTTTACGTCAAACGACTGACGACAAATTGAACAGTCGTAATGTGTCAGCTGCTACACGTGCAGACATCGTAAAATACCGTGCTGAAGCGCGTTTCTTACGTGCGTTATCGTACTGGCATTTGATGGATATGTTTGGAAATATTCCATTCACAACAGAAAATGATCCTGTGGGTTATTTCTTGCCAGCTCAAAAAGACCGTGCCTTCATGTTCAACTTCATTGAATCTGAATTGAATGCAATTGATGCAGATTTAGCTGCATCAGGTGCTAATGAGTTTGGTCGTGTAGACAAAGTGGCTGCTAAAATGTTATTGGCAAAATTGTACTTGAATGCTCAAGTGTATATCAACCAAAACAAGTTTACTGAAGCATCTAATGCATTAGCCTCAGTGTTAGGTTCTACGTATTCTATTAACGTAACTTCAAATTATTCTAAATTATTCATGGCGGATAATGACATCAATGGTTCACAATCGGAATTCATTTTTGCTATTCGTTATGATGGTATCAATACACAAACGTATGGTGGAACTACTTTCATTACGCATGCTGCTGTAGGTGGTTCTATGAATCCGTCTAACTTCGGAATCAACGGAGGATGGTGGGGATTACGTACACGTCCAGAATTTGTAGCTAAGTTTGGTACCGATCCACGTGGTATGTTCTATACAGCAGGCCAAGCACTTTCAATTGGAAATATTGGAACATTTACTGACGGGTATGCGGTTCAGAAATACAAAAACATCAAATCTACTGGAGGTCAAGGGTCAGATCCTTCAGGAAACTTCGTAGATATCGATTTCCCAGTATTCCGTTTATCTGATGCCTATTTGATGTATGCTGAGTTAGCCGTTCGTGGTTATGGTAGCACAGCACAAGCTGCAGACTATGTTAACACATTACGTTTGCGTGCAGGTGCTGATGCAATCACATCTTCAGATTTAACATTGGACTTTGTGTTGGATGAAAGAGGAAGAGAATTGTATTGGGAAGGACACAGAAGACAAGACTTAATCCGTTTTGGAAAATTCTCTGGTTCTTCTTATGTATGGCAATGGAAAGGAAATGCGCAAGCTGGAGCAAGTATTGATGATAAATTCAAAGTGTTCCCAATTCCTTCTCAAGCAATCGGTTCAAACCCAACATTACAACAAAACCCAGGTTACTAATCTTATATATTCCCACAGCCTTAGCTGTGGGAATTTAATCCAGAAATTATGAAAAAAATAGTATTAAGTTTATTCGTATTAGCAGGAGCCGTTACATCAATGGTGTCTTGTAGTGATGAGACTCTGGATCCGGTAGCTTCTGTAAAGAATAATATTGTTGTTACAGAACCCAATGGAGGTAATTTTACTCTTGGGGCTACAACTGCTGGTGATAATGCCTTCACTTTAAAATGGACTGGAGCAGACTTCGGTTTTAACGCTGCGGTTACCTATAAATTACAAGTAATTAAAGCAAGTGGAAGTTTTTCTACTCCACAAGAATTATCTTTAGGAAGTTATAATTCTAACGGTTCATCAAGCTATGAAAAAGCGGTAACACAACGTCAATTAAATGTGATGTTGTTGGGTTCCGGAGGATCAATTGGTTCTACAGAATCGTATAAATTGCGTGTTGTAGGTGTGCCTTCAACGCAATTGGCTACTTCTACCAATGGCGTAATGTCTGTTTCTAATGAAGTAGCTTTCAGTGGAAATCCTTATGATACTTTTGATGAGTTTGATCGTATATATGTTCCAGGCGGGTACCAATCTGCTAGTGGTTATGGAAACGATTGGTCACCAGATAATGCTAATGTAGCCCGTTTGTATTCCGCTGGAAATGACGGAAACTATGAAGGATTTGTTTGGATGAATGTAGCTTCACCTGAATTTAAATTTACACCAGGTCCAGCTTGGAATGGTGATAAAGGAGATTTAAGTGATCCAAATACTTTCACAAATTTAGCTTCTCCTGGAAATAATATCAAGCCAACTGATGGTGCAGGAACTTATTTTGTGACTGTAAATTGGGCAGCTAATACGTATACCTTAGCAAAACGTCAAGTAGCAATTATTGGTGCTGCTACTCCTAATGGATGGGGAACACCAACATACATGACATTTGACACGAACCCAAGTTCGCCTTATTACCAAATGTACACCATTGACCTTGCGTTAGCTGCTGACGAATTTTTGATTCGTTTAAAAGACGACTGGTCTGTGAAAATGGGAACATTGTCTGGTAATGTTGAAAACACTTCTGTTGGTGGTCAATACAAAATCAAGTTAAACGGTGGTAACATGAAAGTGCCAACTGCTGGAAACTACAAAGTGGTTTTAGATATCCGTAACTCAGCGAATTACAATATTCGTTTGATGCCTAACTAATTCCAAAAAATACCAAAGCCTCTTGGATGTTTTACATCCAAGAGGTTTTTTTACTTAGAAACAAATGCTATGAGAAAAATAATACAATTCGTCTTCCTTTGCTTTTCCACAGTGCTTTTTGCACAGCAACAAACAGTAACGTATTCCATAAATCCTGCTGTTTTTGAAGAAACGCAATCCATAACAATTACCATTAATGGTAGTAGTGTCAACGAAGCAACTTGGGGTGTAACTAACAATGCACTTTATCTATGGGCTTGGTCATTTGATATTAATGATTCAAACATCTTAGATTGCCCTACCAACGGTACTTGGGATAATTCCTCTGAGACCAATCGTCTTACCTATAATTCAGGTAATGATACCTATACAATGACAATTACACCTACCACTTTTTACAACCGAACCAATATCGGTAGAATTGGGTTTTTGGTGAAAGCTAAAAATGGTAATGGTGATAAAAAATCACAAGACATTTTATCTGAAGTGGGAGCTTTTCAAATGAGTTTACTATCGCCAACAGAGAACAGTTTGACCATCATCAATTCCGGTACCAATGTAAGTATCGTTGCCCAAAACACTGGAGGTAATGCAACTTATGCTGTAACCGCAAATGGTACACCGATTACGTGTTCAACTGCTGCGACTTCATTTTTTACTTGTGGTGATACTAATGTCACATCAACAAAAGTATACCAAGTTTCTGCTACCATTGGTACAACTACCATTTCAAAACGATTTACCGTTATAGTAAATCCAGGTACCATTTCATCGGCTTTGCCCACAGGTATGGAAGATGGTATAAATTATAATGCAAGTGACGCCACTACTGCAACTTTAGTTCTAAATGCACCTTTCAAAGATTTTGTATATGTAGCAGGAAGCTTCAATAACTGGCAGCCAACTACTGCTTATGCAATGCGTAAAGACCCCACAACCGGTAAATTTTGGTTGACATTAACGGGTTTGACTCCAGGTCAAGCGTATACTTATCAATATTGGGTGTGTGATGTGACTAGCCGTCCTGCAAACTCACCCGCGGTTGTTAAAACAGCCGATCCTTTTTCTACTTTAGTATTGTCTCCATTTGACGATCCAGAAATTCAATCTTTAGGTGTATTTCCAAATCTTCCACAATACCCAACTGGTCAAGAGCGTGAAGTAACGGTATTACAAACAGGTTCCTCAACTTTATTCAGCTATAACTGGAGTAGCGCTTCAGCAAATTTCCAAAAGCCACAAAAGAAAGATTTGAATATCTATGAAGTGTTAGTTCGTGATTTTGATGCTAATCGTACCTACCAAGATTTAATTAATCGTATTGACTATTTTAAAAATCTAAAAGTGAATGCCATTCAGTTAATGCCTGTAATGGAATTTGAAGGCAATATGAGTTGGGGCTACAATACCGTATATCACATGGCTTTGGACAAGCGTTACGGTCCGCCCACAAAATTGAAAGAATTCGTAGACCTTTGCCACCAGAATGGGATTGCAGTAATTTTAGATATTGCCCTTAACCACGCTTTTGGTCGTTCACCACTTGTTCGTATGTGGATGCAAGATGCCGATAACGATGGCTGGGCTGATGCCGTGGCTACAACCACTGAAAACCCTTATGTTAATCAATATGCAACGCATTCATACAGTGTAGGAAGTGATTTGAATCATTTCCGTGAACCCGATAATTTAACGAATACCTATGTTGTACGTACTATTCGTCATTGGATTCAAGAATATAAAATTGATGGTTTCCGATGGGATTTGACAAAAGGATTTACCAATCAATGTACTTCTGGTGATGAAACATGTACCAACGGATACCGTTCGGATCGTGTAGCCAAATTAAAATGGTACGCCGATAAACAATGGGAAATTGACCCTAATTTCTTAGTGATTTTTGAACACTTAGGAACAGGTGGTTCGTACACTGAAGAAGTGGAGTGGGCCAATTATAACCGTAATGGTAATACGGGTGGAATTATGCAATGGCGTAAAATGACCGATCCATATGCCGAACTTTTAAAAGGTAATTTCTCAGATATCACCGGTGTGGCAGAATCAACCAACCGTTTTATTGGTTATGCCGAAAGTCATGACGAAGAACGCGTAGGGTATAAAGCTTTAAATGAAGCCGGACAAACACAAGGTAACTTGGCAAAAGTGCATACCCGCATGGCCGCAATGGGATCGGTATTGTTTTTAGTACCTGGTCCAAAAATGAATTGGCATTTTGGTGAATTAGGGATGACCAATTCTTTGTGGACGTGTAATGCGGGTAATGTTTCGTACTCGAATCCCGATTGTAAATTGGATACCAAGCCACAACCCCAATGGACAAACAACTGGATGGCCGATGCCAACCGCTTGAATGTTTATAATACATGGTCCCGATTGATGGACTTGAAAGCGAGTCAGAATGTTTTTGAAAATGGTTCTTACAGTTGGAATATCAGTAATACAGGTCGACCACGTTTAGATGTATGGACCAGTACAACTTCTACGGCCAATTTAAGTTATGTGATTGTATTAACGAATTTCTCCGATGCGACCTACAATGCCGTTGGCGGATTCCCTTATGCAGGAACTTGGGCAAATTTAATGGACAATTCAACTTTTAATGTGACCAATGTTAACATGGCCATTAGTATTGAACCCGGAGGATTCCGCGTATTTGGTAACCAACCTGCATTGAGTAATTCTAGTTTTGATGTGATGCAGTTTATTGAACTCGCACCAAATCCTGCCACAACTTCTTTCATGGTTAATGCAGAAGTTAAAAATGTAACATTGTATACCTTGACTGGCCAGTTGGTGAAGTCTTTTGAAAACCTTTCAATTAACCAAAGCTATTCCATTGAAGAATTGTCAAAAGGCATGTATATCGCCAAAATTGAGGCAGCTAATGGTCTATCTAAAACCGTTAAATTGATTAAAGAATAATTATTTTAGTTAAGTTACTACCTTAAGGTTCCTGTTTTTTCAGGAACCTTTTTTTATTCGTAAGACTTGTCTTAGCTTTGTAGCTGTATTTCAGGTAATCATGAAACGAACCCTAATTAAGTTTTTAAAGATTACTGGAATTTTTGTTTTGGGAATTCTGCTATTTATGGTTTTATTTCCCATTCTATTTCCAGGTAAAATCGAACAAGAAGTCAAAGCTTTTGCGAACCGCAAATTGAATGGCGAACTCAATTTTAAAGAAGCTAATCTGTCTTTCTTTGAACATTTTCCGTATTTAACGCTTACCCTTACTGAATTCGATCTTAAAGGCTCGGCGCCTTTTCGTAAAGAAACGCTGGTTGGTGCCGACGAAATTGCGTTTGGAATTAACTTAAAAGCGTTGGTTTTTGATGGGTCCGTTTCCATTGATAAAATATTTCTCGATCATGCCTACATCAATGTCAAAGTCGATAAAAACGGAAATGCCAATTATAACGTCTATGTTTCGGATACCAAAGAGGCGCAAAATCCGGAGGAATCTTCAGATACGAGTTTACGATTGGACCGAATTGCCATTGAAAACACCCATTTAAAGTTTGATGACAAATCAACTGGGATTTTTATTGATGCCAAAGGATTCAATTATTTAGGGAAAGGCGACTTGGATCAGGCCATTTTTGATTTGGATACCGAAGCTGAAATTGAGGATTTTAATTTTGCTTTTGGAAAAGAAGTTTACCTGAAAAATAAGAAGGTCAATGCTGATTTAATCACTAAAATCAATACGAATTCACTTTCTTTTATTTTTGAAGAAAACAATTTAAAAATCAACCAACTGCCCATCGATTTCGTGGGTAAATTGGATTTTCTAAGCAATGGCTACGATCTGGATTTTAAAGTCGAATCCGTGAATAGTCAATTGAAAGATTTCTTCACCGCACTTCCGCCTGCGTATGTGAATTGGCTTGATAAAACCCAAGTTGATGGACAAACGGATTTAATTTTAACATTGAAAGGCAAATACATCGCGTCTACGCAAACCAATCCCGATTTGGGATTTATCATGCGGATACGCGACGGAGAAATCAATCACAAAGAAGCGCCTCTTCCTGCTAGCAATATCTTTTTCAATTTTGAAACGAAACTTCCCGAACTCAATCCGGAAAAGTTACAAGTCAATATTGATTCTTTGTTTTTTAATGTAGGTAAAGATTATGCAAAAGCCATCGTGAAAACCGAAGGGATAACCACGCCTAAAGTTCATGCTATATTAAAATCTTCATTGGATTTAGGAACAATGAATCGCGCCTTGGGAATCGCCTCGCTTGATGTGAAAGGAAAATTGAAAATGGATGTCAAAGCAGACGGAACCTATTTTCCAAAATCCAACAAAATTCCAGCGACACAAGCCAAAATCCAATGGTTGAAAGGGTATTTAAAAACAGATTTTTATCCCAATCCCATTCAAAATATTGAAGTGAACTCTGAAATAAAAACGACGACAGGTCAACTCAAGGATTTAAAAATCAATATTCAACCGGCTTCTTTTGTGTTTGAAAACAAACCGTTTGTTGTGAAAGCCAAATTGCAGAATTTAGAAAATGTCGCTTACGATATTCAAGCGAAAGGCGATTTGGATGTCGGTCGGATTTATAAGGTTTTTTCCCAAAAAGGACTCGATGTAAAAGGATTGGTAAAAGCCAATGTGCATTTCAAAGGAACACAGTCGGATGCCATGAATGGGAAGTACGCCCGTTTACAAAATTCGGGAACATTGTATTTGAAACAGATTAAAACTACAACCGATTACTTGCCTAAACCTTTTGTAATCGAAGAAGGAACTTTTAGTTTCAATCAAGACCGAATGTCGTTTGCTGATTTTAAAGCAAGTTACGGTCAATCCGACATCCAGATGCGGGGTGAATTGCGCAATGTAATTGACTTTGTACTGAGTTCAACCGCTGTTTTGAAAGGAAATTTTGATTTAAAATCCCAATACTTCAACGCGGATGAGTTTTTATCCGAAACAAAAACTACAAGCCTGCAATCAAAAGAAACTACTGTCGTTGAAAAAGGAGTAGTGGTTTTGCCGAAAAATTTTGATTTGCAATTTGGAGCCCAAATCGATCAATTAAATTTTCAGGATTTAAAAGTCAGTCAACTCAAAGGAAGGCTTGGTGTCCAACGCGGTCAATTGCGTCTCACAAATGCACAGGCTGAAATAGTGGGTTGTCAAGTGAAAATGGATGCTAATTATGCCAACGAAACGGCAAATCGGGCTGCTTTTGATATGAAACTTAAGGCATCCAATTTTGACGTAAAACGGGCCTATACCGAAATTAAACTGTTTCGCGAGATGGTTACGGCAGCGGAAAGCGCTGAAGGTTTAATCAGTTTGGATTATCAATTGTCAGGGAAGCTAAACGATCAAATGATGCCCATTTTTCCTTCGTTAAAAGGAGGCGGTGTTTTGACAGTGAATAAGGTCAAAATGAAAGGGTTTAAATTGATGAATGCGGTAAGTCGTAAAACCGGAAAAGAGAAAATCAAAAACCCCGATTTATCTGAAGTAGCGATTAAAACTTCGATCAAAAATAATATCATTACTATTGAGCGCTTTAAATTCAAAGTGGCAGGATTCCGACCACGCATTGAAGGAACAACTAGTTTTGACGGTCGTCTGAATCTCAAAATGCGTTTGGGATTGCCACCCCTCGGAATTATTGGTATACCTTTAAAAATAACCGGTACTCAGGACAATCCAAAAGTTAGACTCGGCAAACAAACGGAAGATCTTCAAGAAACCGAATACCAAGAGGGCATGGAAATTACACCCAATCCGTTGCCTGTGCCGATGAAATGATTTAAAGTAAATTTAGATATTCATTATTAAACAATTTTGTAAACAATTGTGATATATCTATTATACTTTATTGTGCAAAAACAAAAAGCAAGTGTTTAGGAAGCTTTTATGAGGAAAAAGAGTTTCAAAGTTCAGGTAAATAAAAAACCCTTGAAAATATTTAGATTTCAAGGGTTTTTATTTTGTGGTACCTCCAGTCCCGAGACTTCGGGAGAACCAGGGACATTAGAATCCTTTGTTGTCAATAATAGCATTGAGTAAAGAGGGATTGTCAATTATTTTTTTAATGAAAGCTTTACTTTTCATGTTTTTAATAAAACGTTCGAGTCGTAGAATTGTAGTTCGAGAAGGATGTTCAAAAGCCAATACTACAGTCCAGTCATCAGCAATTTTTGTGAAGTTTTTTGAGTAAGTGTGCGCATTGTGCCGTTCTAATCGTGTGTCAAGGTGATGTGTTTCACCAACATAAAAGCGATCTAATTTTTAGGAATGTAAAATATATAAAGTTGTCATGGCGAATAAAAAAAGCCCAAACTTAAATGTTTGGGCTTTGTGGTACCTCCAGTCCCGAGACTTCGGGAGAACCAGGGACATTAGAATCCTTTGTTGTCAATAATAGCATTGAGTAAAGAGGGATTGTCAATTATTTTTTTAATGAAAGCTTTACTTTTCATGTTTTTAATAAAACGTTCGAGTCGTAGAATTGTAGTTCGAGAAGGATGTTCAAAAGCCAATACTACAGTCCAGTCATCAGCAATTTTTGTGAAGTTTTTTGAGTAAGTGTGCGCATTGTGCCGTTCTAATCGTGTGTCAAGGTGATGTGTTTCACCAACATAAAAGCGATCTAATTTTTTAGAATGTAAAATATATAAAGTTGTCATGGCGAATAAAAAAAGCCCAAACTTAAATGCTTGGGCTTTGTGGTACCTCCAGGAATCGAACCAGGGACACACGGATTTTCAGTCCGTTGCTCTACCAACTGAGCTAAGGTACCGTTGCTAATGCGGGTGCAAATATAGAACCATTTTTAATTTATCCAAAAGAAAAATCAAAAAAAATCTATTTGTACTTTTGTGGCTTAATCGAATTGACCATGCTATTAATCTTGGATTTTGGGAATACACAAATCAAAGCGGCTGTTTTTGAGGGAACTACTCTTTTAAATAAGTATTGGCTTAGCAATGATAATTTAGAAAAAGAGTTGGAAAATATTTTTTTGACGTATCCTCAAATTACTACTATTGGGCATGTTTCGGTGACCCATCAATCTATTGAAGCGTTAGATTACCTCAAAAACCGCTTTGAAGTTTTTGCCATTGAGCGTACCGGCAAGTTTCCTTTTTTAAATGCCTATGCCACACCCGAAACGTTAGGAATGGACCGAATGGTGTTGGCAGCTGGTGCTGTTTTGCGTTATCCTGCCCAAAACCGATTAGTAATTGATGCGGGCACTTGTGTTACGTATGATTACATCAGCGCTGATGATGTGTATCGTGGTGGAGCCATTAGTCCGGGCCTTCAAATGCGCTACGAGGCATTACATCACTATACCGCTAAGTTGCCTTTATTGAAAGCTTCAGAGCATCCCAAGTTAGTTGGGAATTCTACTGAGAATTCGATTCATTCGGGTGTTATAAATGGAATTCAATTTGAATTGGAGGGATTCATTAACAACTATTGTGAAGAAAAAGAGAACATTATCATAATTTTAACGGGTGGAGACGCCAATTTTTTGGCTGGTCATTTAAAAAACACCATATTTGCCAATCCTAATTTCTTATTAGAAAGTATTGTCTTATTACATCAATATCAAACGAATGATTAAAAATATTGCATCCGCATTTCTTTTGTTTATTTCTACATTTGCCTTTGCGCAACAAGGAACAAGTTCGCCCTATTCTTTCTACGGAATTGGTGATGTTCGGTTCAAAGGAACTATTGAAAATCGCGCCATGGGAGGAATAACTTCTCAAGCGGATAGTATTCACGTTAACTTACAAAATCCAGCTTACTATTCTCCAATCCGACTCACATCTTTTACTGTTGGAGCAACATTTGGTTCAGGTAAAATAGAATCAAATACCGATGCGAGTAAAGCACAACGAACAAGCTTGGATTATATCGCGGCAGTAATTCCAACCAAGAAAATGGGTTTTGCCTTTGGAGTGATGCCTTATTCTTCTGTAGGATATAATGTTTTAAACACGACAAACTCCAATCTAATTCGACAATATTCAGGCTCAGGCGGAATTAATAAAGTATTTTTTGGAACAGCTTATTCGTTAACCCCAAATTTTTCTATTGGTGCAGATGTTCAATATAATTTTGGAAGAATTGAAACAAAAGCAATAAATGCTTATGACGGAGTCGAATATGCAACACGTGAAGTCAATGTTTCAAACGCAACAGGAGTGAACTATAATTTTGGCTTGCGTTACCAAAAATCATACAAAAAAAGTTATTTTATTTACACGGCTTTGATGTATAGTCCAGAATCTACTTTGCGATTTAAAAATGATAGAACATTAGCGTTAATTAGTTCAGGGGCTTCAGAAATTGTTATTCAAGAAGAAAGTTTAAATGTAGCAGACTCTAAATTAAAAATGCCGTCCAAAATTGATTTTGCTCTAGGATTTGGTAAAAAAAATCAATGGTCGATCGGAGCGAATGTACTGGTGCAAAATTCAAGTAATTTTGGAAATCGATATAACGAAATTGATAATGTAAAATTTGAAACGGCTACACGTTTTAGTTTCGGAGGTTATATTGTGCCAAATTATAAATCATTTACAAGTTATTTTCAAAGAGTAGTTTATCGAGCTGGATTTCGATATGAAAACACAGGTCTGATTATTAATGATAAATCCATAATGGATACAGCCGTTACTGCTGGTCTTGGATTGCCTTTACGAGGTACATTTTCAAATATGAATTTGGTTTTTGAATACGGTAAAAGAGGTACCCAAACGAACGGGCTAGTACAGGAGCGTTATTTAAATGTTGGTTTCAGCTTGTCCTTCAACGATCAATGGTTTCAAAAACGTAAATTTGATTAATCGTAATACGTAAATCAATGAGAAAGTATATTCAAATATTACTACTAGTTAGTTTCTTGAGCGTTCAAGGACAAAACGAAAATTGTAAACTCCCTGATGATTTTCAGGACTATTACAGGTATGGTAAATCTGAAGGATTGTTGGAATTATGGCAAAATTATGAAGCCAATTGCACAGATATAACTTTCGCTGAATATGCAAAAGGGGAACAAATTCTGCGTTATGAATACGATAATGCAACAGCAGAAACACGTAAAGAAAAACAACAACAACTTTTAGAGTATTACTTTAAATTTCAGAAGTTTTTTCCTGAGAAAATTACAAATGCAACGACAAAAAGAGCCTTGTTATTAGCTGAAGATAAAGATTTTTCTCGAGTAGAACTTTATGCATTATTACAAGAAGCGATGTTCAAACGTAAAGAGCAGTTTGATGATCCAATGGCATTGAAATTGTATTTCGATACTGCACTCGGGTTAGATAACAGCGATTCAAAAGTTGCAATCAATAGTGTAGAAGAGTATTTAAAAGTAAAAATTAAAGCACTTCAAAATGCCAAATTGTTTCCGGCTAAGGCAGTTGAGTTTGAGAACTTGATACAATATATAAGTACCCATTCAAAAATTAAAGAGCGGGTTACCTGTGAGAGTTTAGAGAAAACTATTCAAAATGTAATTGAAAATAAAGTTAACGACTTCGATTTGTATCTAGCTTTAACAAATGAGATGTATGAAAAGTGCTCCCGTAGTGCTTCATTTTTAACCATAGCCTTACATACTTATAAATTAAAGGAGACCGCTCAATCGTCTTTTTTATTTGGAATGGCTAAATTCAAACACGAGTCTTTGGAACGCGCTGAGCCGTATTTGTTAGCATCAGTTGATACCGAAGAAAATAATAATGTAAAAGCGGATCGTGCTAGTAATTTAGCCATGATCTTCTTAGGTTACGATCCAGGAAAATCAGCTAACTTACTGCAAAAGGCGATGCAGGCGGATCCTAAAAATCCGAATTATCCCTTATTAATGGGTGAAGTTTACCAAGCTTCGATTTCATTTTGTGATCTTAAAGATAAACAAGCAGATGCCGCCTATTATTTAGCTTCACAAGCCGTGTTAGAGGCTGCAAAAGTGGATACAAAATACACAGCCGCTGCGCAGAAAAAATCAATAGAATACAAAGCAAAAATGAAAACCCCATCCGCCAAAGGCAAAAAAAATGCTGTCGAACTCGGATGTTGGATTAATAAAACGGTGAACTGGTAATGCAAAAAAAAGTTTCTTTACTTTTTCTAGGAGTTATCTTGACAAGTCTTCTGGCTTGTGAAGGCAATTTTCGTGAAGTACAGAAATCCGTTTTCTCGGAATTTAATCCCAGTGGAGACGCCGACTCCATTGCCATCAAGTATACCGATTCGGGTCGTATAAAATCCATTTTGGAAAGTCCGAAAATGTTGGATTATGCCACAGTAAAATACCCGTTTACTGAATTTCCCAAAGGGGTACGCGTGACGCTTTACGATGAAAAAGGAACGCCCACCTATGTTACTGCTAAATACGGAGTAAGTTTTAAAGATACCGATTTAATCGACTTACGAGGCAATGTCAAAATTACCAATACAGCTGGACAAGTTTTTGAAACGGAACAACTCTATTTTGATCAAAAAAATGAATGGTTTTTTACCGAAAAAAGATATAAATTTTCAGATCCGAAAGGCGTATCTTATGGTGAAGGTGTTGATTTTAGCAAGGATTTAAAAATTATCAATTCGCAACGGGTATCCGGTGAATTGGACAAAACAGAATAAAATGGGTTATCTTAATTTTACAAAATACCTTTATTTATTTGCCGCTTTATTTTTTGCGGTAGATGCCGCTACCCATTGGCAAGATAATCCTAAGCCATGGATAAGTGTCGGAATTGCTTTAGTTTCACTATTTTTATATTTCTTTAGAAACCACTTTGGGAAGAAGTTTAAAAACAGACAAAATTCATCGCAACCCTAAATGAATATACTCGTAATCATCCTCTGCCTGATATTGTGCGCCTTTTTTTCAGGGATGGAGATTGCTTATGTTTCCTCAAACAAAATTTATTTAGAGATTGAGAAAAAACAAGACACGTTTTTGTCTCGTATTCTAACCAAAATCACTGAAAAACCTTCAAAGTTTATAGCAACCATGCTCGTTGGAAACAACGTCTCATTGGTTGTTTATGGGTTTTTTATGGGGGATTTAATCACACACAAAATCTTCGATTGGGGTTTTAAATTTGATGATCTGACCAATGTGTTGATTCAATCCGTGGTGTCAACCTTCATCGTTTTGATTACCTCTGAGTTTCTTCCCAAGGTGTTTTTTCAAATTTATGCGAATAGCGTGATGAAATTCTTTGCCGTTCCCAGCTATGTATTTTATACGCTTTTCAATTTTATTTCTTCGTTTATTATTTGGATTTCCGATTTTTTGCTAAAAAAATTCTTCAAAACCGAAGGGGATTATGTGCCTTCTTTTTTCAGTAAAATCGAACTAGGAAATTATATTTCCGAACAAATGAATGCTAAAGATGAAAATGAAGAGGTCGACTCTGAAATCCAAATTTTTCAAAATGCTTTAGAGTTTTCGGGTGTGAAAGCACGGGATATTATGACACCTCGTACCGAATTGGTTGCTGTTGATGTTTATGATTCAGTAACGGAATTGCGGGAATTATTTGTCCAAACCGGTTATTCCAAAATCCTAGTCTATCAAAACACCTTGGATGATATTCTTGGTTATGTGCATTCATTCGAATTGTTTAAAAAACCACGAACCATAAAGTCGGTGATGATTCCAGTTGAGTTTGTGCCCGAAACCATTTTTATTAAAGATGTGCTGAATCTTTTGACCAAAAAAAGGAAGTCTGTGGCTGTTGTTTTAGACGAATATGGCGGTACTTCTGGGATAATCACTGTGGAAGATATTATTGAAGAATTGTTTGGCGAAATTGAAGACGAGCATGACAATGATGTCACAGAAATTGAAGAGCAATTAGCCGAAGGAGAATTTCGTTTTTCGGCCCGTTTAGAGGTGGCCTATTTAAATGAAACCTACAAATTGAATCTGCCAGAAAATGACTCGTATAGTACATTGGGCGGACTCTTAGTTGATCATTCGGAAGAAATTCCGCAGAAAGACGATGTGCTCACTATTGACGGGTTTCAATTCCAAATTGAAGCCGCTTCCAATCGTAAAATTGAAGTCGTTCGACTTGTCGTTTTGCAACGGGATTAAAAATTTTAACTTTTTATGTAAATTATACTTCTATCATGATAATTATTTCATAGATAATTGTATTTTCGCAGACTGAAATAAAAAATAATAGTAATAAAATGGCAGTTTTACAGAAAATTAGAAATCGTTCAGGGTTACTTTTACTGATCATCGGTTTTGCACTTTTAGCCTTTGTAGTACAAGATTTATTTACCAAAGGATTGAAAAGTCAGTCGCATGATGTAGGAAGTGTAAATGGAAAAGATATTGCATTTGAAGATTTCAAACTTAAAGTAGTCAATCTTGAAAAGAGTGGGCAAGGCGGTCAGATGACACAAACGCAAGCCGTTAATCAAACTTGGGAAATTGAAGTAAACAAAGCCCTTTTGGTTGATCAATTCGATAAAGCAGGAATCCGTGTTGGGGAAGCGTACAAATTAGACGCATTCAAAAAAGATCCTAATATTGGATCCTCTCCAATGTTCCAAACAAACGGGAAATTTGACTTGAATAAATTTAAAGATTTCTTTAAAAACAATCCTGAACAAGCTAAAATGTTTGAGGATCGTGAAAAAGATATGGTCTTGAATGGTCAGTACCAAATTTACAATACTCTTGTAAAAGCAGGTATGTACACTACAACTGCTGAAGGAAAATTCAAATATGCTTTAGAACAAGATAAAGTAAACTTTGATTACGTAGGTATCATGTATTCTTCTGTAAAAGATAGCGAAGTAAAAGTTACGGATGAAGATATTACGGCGTACATGAAAAAACACGAAAAACGATTCAAAGCGGAAGAAACACGTGAAATCGAATTCGTGTTAGTAGAAGATAAACCGTCTACAAAAGATCAAGACGAAGTAAAAGAAAAATTAGTAGCCTTGTTGAATTCGAAAGTAGAATACAACAAAACTACAGGTACAAACGATACACTTCCTGGATTCAAAAATGCAACTAACATTGCTGAATTTGTGGGTGAAAATTCGGATTTACCTTATGATACAACGTATGTGTCAAAACAACAATTGCCTGCTGAAGTAGCTGATGCGTTGTTTAATTTACCAAATGGAGAAATCTACGGTCCTTATGTAAACAACAAATATTACTGCTTAAGTAAAATGATGGGGCGTAAAGCGAATGATAAAGCAAAAGCGAGCCACATTTTAATCAGCTGGGAAGGAATTGACCGTGTTCAGAAAAAAGAAAAAAGAACCAAAGAAGAAGCAAAAGCGAAAGCAGAAAGTTTGTTAGCACAAGCGAAAGCCAATCCAGGTTCATTCATGATGTTGGCGTTAACCAACTCTGATGATTCTTCTGCTCAACAAGGGGGTGATTTAGGATATTTTAGTCAGGGTCAAATGGTTAAGCCTTTCAACGATTTCGTATTCAACAATCCTGTTGGAACTATTGGTTTAGTAGAATCAGAATTCGGATACCACATTATCAATGTTACTGATAAACAAGATGCAATTCGTTTAGCGACGATTGCACATAAAATCCAACCTTCAGAAGCGACAACTAACGAAGCGTATACGAAAGCTACCCAATTTGAAATGGATGCTGCAGGGAAGGATTTTGCTGCTGTAGCTAAAAAGGCAAACTTGAAAGTAGAATCTACTCGTGCTAAAGCTATGGATGAAGCAGTAGGTGCTGCAGGGAATCAACGTCAAATTGTGAAATGGGCGTATACAGATGATACCAACATTGGTGATATCAAACGTTTTGAAGTAGTAAATGTTGGTCACGTGATTGCCCGTTTGAAAAAGATTAACCCTAAAGGATTGACTAGTGTTGAAGAAGCTCGTCCATCTGTAGAAGGAATTATCAAAAACGAGAAAAAAGCACAAATTATCTTAGCTAAAGTTAAAGGTGGTTCATTAGAATCAATTGCTGCCGCTAATAAAGTGACCGTTCAAAATGTAGCTGCGGCTTCTGTTGACAGTCCGATGTTACCCAATGTAGGAATGGAACCTAAAGTGGTTGGTGCCGCTTTTGGAACTCCTGCAAACAAAGTATCGGCTCCAATTGAAGGAATTTCTGGTGTTTTTGTAGTAAAAACAAAATCAGTAACGAAAGCTCCTAAAATCGCGAAGTACGATGACTACGTGAATAAATTAAAACAACAAGCGGCTCAAAACACAGGACGCGTAATTTCAACATTGAAAAACGCTGCTGATATTGAAGATAATCGTTTAGATTTCTATTAATAGAGCGCTAATCCCATAAAAAAATCCCGATGTACATCGGGATTTTTTTGTTTATAGTAGTATCATTTCTTGATACGAAAGTACCGTCGGATACCCTTTGGAATGAAAATAGTCTGTCGGATTTTCTTTCGAAATCGCCATAACAAAATCACCGCCCCAAGCGCCTAAACTTTTAATAACACCCTCAAAGTCGGGAAATAAAGCTTCTTGTATCGTCATTTCCTCCAAAACATCACTCAGCTCAATTTCATGCTCGCGTAATGCCAAAGCAAAATCTTTGGGTTGATCTGCATTAAGAATTCGTTGCGTTAAACCATTGATTTTAGTTACAGTCTTTGCAATATCCCCTTGTTTGTCCAAATACGCTGCAATGGCCGCTTTCGAACTTCTTTTTTGATTGAGATACACAAAGTAGATTTTATCTGCAAACACTGGAGCAAAATCAACCGATTCTACCACAGGTAACTCATTTTGTAATTGATAAAGAATAGGCGTGTTGTATTGGGCACAAGCAACATCATAACCGCTCCCTCCAAAGCTGCGTTTTAATAAGGTAAAGGCATCGATTTGGGCCCATTGTGCAATATTGTTGATTAAAGTGGACGAAGTACCCAATCCCCAGTTTTTGGGAAAACTCAATTCAGTTGTAACCACATATCCTTCTGATTCCAAAAGGAAGTCGGCATTCATTAAATACGCTTCGTGTAGAATTTCAATCAACGTATTTTTGAGGTGATGGGGTGCATCAAACCGTTCTTTTCGTTGTATCGATTCAAAAGGAATTGTCGCTTCAAACCATACACTTTTGTCATGGTCATAACTCTTCCAATGCATCATTTGGTCGCTTCCCTGTTCAATGTGCAAACTTTGACCGAAACGCGTAGGTAAAGCCAAAGCTTTCGCGCCGTCGAGGACGACATATTCGCCCGTAATGAGTAATTTACCATTGCTGTAGAACGTCTGTTTCATAGCGGTTTGACTAACGGCGTAAATTTTCAATCATTTCAACCACAGAAGCATGTGTCACGGTTTGATCCGCAAAATGCGTGAGTACGATTTTACGCTCTTCTGCTGTGGCTTGAAATTGGTTTAAAATATTGTTCAAATGCATTTTCATGTGGCCTTCTTGAATCCCGGTTGTGGTTAGCGAACGTAAGGCGGCAAAATTTTGAGCCAAACCTGTCGCTGCCACTACTTGCATCAGTTCTTGAGCCGAAGGTTTTCCTAAAATCTCCAAAGCCACTTTCACCAAAGGATGTAAAGAGGTGAGTCCGCCTACCGTGCCTAAAGCTAATGGAACATCCATCCAAAACGTAAAGATTCCGTTTTCGATTTTAGCATGCGATAAACTGCTGTATTTGCCATTGCGTGCAGCATAGGCATGCACTCCGGCTTCTACCGCACGAAAATCATTACCCGTTGCCAGAACAACCGCGTCGATCCCATTCATAATGCCTTTGTTGTGGGTTACCGCACGGAAGGTTTCAATCTCGGCGATCTTAACGGCTTGCACAAATTTTTCAGCAAAAGCCTGTGGCTCATCAATTTTCTTTTCCGCCAAATCTTCAACAGGACATGAAACTTCGGCACGAACGACACAATTGGGAACGTAGTTGGATAAAATACTCATCACTACAGTAATATTTTGCTCGTCTGGAGTAAAACTTTCCTCAGTTGCTGCGACTTCGCGTAGGGTTTTGGCAAATTGTTCCAAACACGAATTGATGAAGTTTGCCCCCATGCTGTCTTTGGTGTCAAACGTCGCGTGCAATTGAAAGTAGTTGGCTAATTCCGAGGTTTTATCCCGTAATTCAATGTCGAGAATCCCGCCGCCACGCTTGTTCATGTTTCGTGTGATGGGTTCGGTAGCTTCGAAAAATTGCGGTTTTATTTTGTCAAAAAACGGTTGAAGTTTTTCGATCGAACCTTGAAATAAAAAGTGGACTTGGCCAATTTTTTCCGTGCCAATAATCGAGGTTTTGAATCCGCCACGGGTACTCCAAAATTTAGCCGCTTTAGCTGCTGCTGCCACTACCGAACTTTCTTCAATAACCATCGGAACGGAATAATACCGTCCGTTGATGTTGAAATTGGGCGCAATTCCCATCGGTAAATAGAAATTGGTTAGCGTATTTTCGATGAATTCATCATGCAATTGTTGGAGTTTAGCATCCTGATTCCAATACTGTTTCAGGATTTTTTCCGCCTCTGCCGGCGTGTTGAAGTAGGTTTGAGCAATCCATTGGATTTTTTCTTCTTTGGATAATTTCGAAAATCCAGATACGGCTTGATTCATTTTCAGTTGATTATCAATTTGCCCCACAAAGATACAGCTTCGAACAAGAGAATAAAGTAATTTTAAGGAAATAAAAAGCCTTGTTGAAGTGCATTTTGGCTAAAAAAAGACGGTGGTTTGCTTTTTTTTCATTAAAATTGGACTCGTTAACAAACCACTTTTTAGAATATGATAAAAAGAAGCCTTGTCGCCTTGTTTTTGGCCGTAGGAATTACTGTTTCTGCTCAGTCCAAACTTTCTGTAGAAGAAATATACATGGGCATGTTTCGTTCCAAAGGAATGGACGAACTACAAGCCATGAAGAACACCAACCAATACACGGTTTTAAATACCGACCGCGGTTCGAGAAGTCAGCAAATCGACTTGTACGATTATGCAACTTTGAAAAAAGTGTCGACTCTTTTGGATACCAAAAATCATAAAGAATTGGCAGAAGGTATCGATAGTTATGTCTTTAGTTCGGATGAAAAACAAATTTTAATAGCCAACAATTCCAATCCCATTTACCGCCACTCGTTTACCGCCGATTATTATTTGTATGATCTTACAACCAAATCCCTTCGTAAAGTTTTAGAACAAGTTCAAGAGCCTTTGTTTTCTCCAAATGGTAGTAAGATTGCTTATGTAAAAGCCAACAATCTTTATGTGATGGATGTGGCTTCTGGAAATTCAACGGCAATTACGAATGATGGTGAAAAAAATGCGATCATCAACGGAATCACCGACTGGGTATATGAAGAAGAATTTGCTTTCGTACGTGCTTTTGATTGGAGTGCCGACAGTAAGAAGATAGCTTTCATTCGTTTTGACGAACGCCAAGTGCCCGAGTTTTCTATGGATATTTACCAGAAAGCGTTATATCCAACCCAAGAAAAATTCAAATATCCCAAAGCTGGCGAAAAAAATGCGTTGGTTTCTTTACATCTTGTAGATGTTGCTTCGAATACAAAGAAAGAAGTTAATCTTTCGCAATACAATGATTTTTACATCGCCCGTATGCGTTGGACCAATGATGCCAATGTATTGTGTGCGCAAGTTTTGAATCGTCACCAAAACAATTTGGATTTGTTGTTTATTGATGGTACTTCTGCAGCAGCAAAAGTGGTCTTGAATGAGAAAGATAATGCTTATGTGGATGTTACGGATAATCTAACATTTTTAAAAGACAATAGTTTTATTTGGACTTCTGAGAAAGACGGATGGAACCACATTTATCTTTATGATAAAACAGGTAAATTGAAAAACCAAGTAACCAAAGGGGCTTGGGAAGTGACTGCTTATTACGGCTTTGACGAAAAAACCAAAACTATTTTTTACCAATCGACTGAAAACGGTTCAATTGTGCGCGATGTGTACCGTATCGGTTTAGATGGTAAAAAGAAAATGAAATTAAGTAAACAAGTAGGCACCAATGCGGCGACATTCAGTCCGAATTTTGAGTTCTTTATCAATACCTTTTCTTCAGCTACAGTACCGCCTACTTATTCACTGAACAGTGCCAAAGACGGTGTGCAAGTGCAAATGATTGTAGAAAATTCAGCCTTAACTGAAAAGCTGAAAAAATACGATTTGCCCACCAAAGAGTTTTTTGTATTGACGACTGAAAAAGGCCACCAACTCAACGCTTGGATGATTAAGCCCAAAGATTTTGATGCTACTAAAAAATATCCTGTTTTCATGTACCAATATTCGGGTCCGGGTTCGCAGCAAGTGGCCAACGATTGGTTGGATACCAACGATTATTGGTTTATGATGCTCGCACAACAAGGGTATATCACCGTTTGTGTGGACGGTCGTGGAACGGGATTCAAAGGCGCTGCTTTTAAAAAATGTACGCAAAAGGAATTGGGTAAATTTGAAGTAGAAGATCAAATTGATGCAGCAAAAGTATTAGGAACGTATGCCTATGTAGACAAATCCCGTATCGGAATTTTCGGCTGGTCCTTTGGCGGATTCATGGCGAGCAATTGTTTGTTCAAAGGCGCCGATGTGTTTAAAATGGCAATTGCGGTCGCTCCGGTAACCAACTGGCGTTTCTACGATTCCATTTATACGGAACGCTACATGCAAACCCCACAAGAAAATGCAAGCGGCTACGATGATAATTCACCAATCAATCATGTGAGCAAGTTAAAAGGAAGCTTCTTGTTGGTGCACGGAACAGCAGATGACAATGTTCACGTACAAAATTCCATGCAAATGATTGAAGCTTTGGTACAAGCCAACAAGCAATTTGATTGGGCGATTTATCCCGACAAAAACCACGGCATTTACGGGGGCAAAACCCGAATTCAATTGTTCAATAAGTTGACCAATTTCATCAAAGAAAAACTATAATTCTAAATAAACTAAAACCAATATTTATGAGCGAAACTGCTGTAAAGACCGGACATCCAAAGGGACTTTGGGTGTTGTTTGGGACCGAAATGTGGGAGCGATTCAATTTCTACGGAATGCGAGCGATCCTAACTTTATTTATGGTTCATGCCTTAATGCTTGGGGAATCAAATGCATCTATTATTTATGGAGGATTTTTGGCCCTTTGCTACTTAACACCACTTTTGGGAGGATTCATTTCTGATAAATACTTTGGAAATAGAAACTGTATCATGTTAGGTGGTTCATTAATGGCTATCGGTCAGTTTTTATTATTCTACAGTGCCACGATTTATGATTCAAATTTAGACCTTTCCAAATCTGTTTTTTGGATGGGGTTATTTGTGATAATTTTCGGTAATGGATTCTTTAAGCCGAACATTTCTTCTATGGTGGGAAGTTTATATCCTCCGCAAGAAAAGACTAAATTGGATTCGGCTTTCACGATTTTTTACATGGGTATTAATATCGGGGCCTTATTAAGTCAATATTTTGTTCCTCTTTTTGCTGATGTTAAAATTGGCAAAGTGCAAGATCCAACCGTTTTTAAATGGGGTTATTTAATGGCCTGTATTGCTATGGTTTTAGGAACAATGGTGTTTTACTTATTGAAGAATAAATATGTTGTAACTCCTGAAGGATTGCCAATTGGTGGTAAACCAAATAATAATGCTACTTCTGGTGAAGTTGAAGAACAAGCGAAATTTTCATCTAAATCAATTGGTTTAGTTGCTGTATTATTCACAGTTTTATTTTTTGTGTTCCGTTATTTGCATGTAGGCGAATTCGGATTCTCAAATTTTGAAATAGGAACATTAGTAAAAGGGATAATTTATCCTATTATTTATGGTGCAGGGATTTCATTAGCAATTCTTATTCTGTTGGATTCAACATTAACTAAAGTTGAAATTCAACGAATTTTAGTGATTTACATCATCTCATTTTTTATTATTTTCTTTTGGGCTGCGTTTGAACAAGCCGGTTCTTCATTAACATTCATTGCATCAAATCAGACCGACCGTCATTTCTTATTTAATTGGGAAATGCCAGCTTCAATGGTACAGATCTTTAATGGATTGTTTGTTGTTCTTTTAGCTGTTCCATTTAGTTTAATGTGGGATAAACTACGTGCTGCTGGAAAAGAGCCGATATCTCCTATGAAACAAGCTTTTGGATTGGCCTTTATTGCATTAAGTTATTTCATTATAGCTTACAATGTGAAAGATTTGGGTAATTCAGGTATGTTGGCCATCAAATGGTTAGTGTTGTTATATTTCATTCAAACAATTGGAGAATTGTGTTTGTCACCTATCGGATTGTCTTTGGTGGGTAAATTAGCGCCTAAGCGTTTTGCCTCTTTGTTATATGGAGTGTTCTTTATTTCAAATGCTGCGGGTTATGCCTTAGCGGGAACATTGGGAGCTTTAATTCCAGCAACAGGGGATAAGTTTGAAAAAGCAAAAGAGATAGGCGTAAATCTCCAAGATGTTTTAGATAAAAAAATTACGTTATCAGCAGAACAAGTGAAAGCATTTGCTGACAATCAAATTGCTTTAGATTATCCAACCTTTGCAGGTTTCACAATTCACAACTTATTTGAATTCTTTATGGTTTTTGTGGTATTGTGTGGTATCGCAGCAGTATTATTAGCCTCATTGACTCCTGTTTTAAAACGTATGATGCACGGTATCAAATAATTCGATTCCAAAATATTTTTATATCTTTCAAACCTACAAGTTCGTCTTGTAGGTTTTGTTTTTTAATACCCAAAAACTATGTGGAAAAGTCATCCTAAGGCACTGCCTTATTTGTTTTTATCGGAAATGTGGGAGCGTTTTGGCTACTACCTCATGATCGGAATTTTTACGCTTTATCTTAAAGATGTGGAAGCCGGTTTCAAAATGACCGAGAAAGAATCGTCTGATTTATACGGAACCTTCATTGCCTTGGTGTTTTTAACGCCGTTCGTTGGGGGCTTAATTGCTGACCGTTATTGGGGCTATAAAAAGTCAATTGTGTTGGGCGGACTCATGATGGGTGCGGGTTATATGATGATGGGAATCCACAGTCTGCCAATGTTGTATTTGGCGATGACGCTCGTGATTTTAGGGAACGGATTCTTTAAACCGAACATTTCAACATTATTGGGGAATTTCTACAACGACGAGCAATACAAAGACAAGAAGGACGAAGGTTACAACATTTTCTACATGGGAATCAATGTCGGGGCTTTTATTTGTAATTTCTTTGGCGCTGCTTTCAAAATCCTTTTTGGTTGGCAATATGCTTTTATGGCTGCCGGTGTCGGGATGATTATTGGTGTTATTGTGTTTTTGTTGGGTTCCAAACATTATGGCGACAAAGTCGAGAAAAAAGGGGAACAACCTGGCGATATGCCTTTTAGTAAAATTGTCCTTTACATCTTAGTACCTTCTGTGGTTTTTGGAATCATTGGATGGATGTTAAAAGGAACCTATTCCGAAACCAATACCGACAGTTATATCTTTGGTTCGGATAGTACCGATGCTTTTATTTTTGCTTGTATTCCCGTAATTTTCTTCTACGGTAGTTTGTATTTCAAAGCCAAAGCCGAAGAGAAACGACCGATCGGTGCTTTGCTTTCTATTTTTGCCGTAGTGATCTTGTTTTGGGCGGTATTCAAACTCAACGGTTCAGCCTTGAACAATTGGGGTGATAAATATACCGACCGCGAATTAACGGGAACGGCGCAACAAATTGGATCGAAATTAGTACTCGTTGATACATTACACTATAAAAAAGACAGCGTTGCCTTATATGATGAATATTTCCGTATTCAAAAGAAAGATGGTGAAGTGATCAAAACCGTGGACTACCCGTTGTATTTCCGCAATGTAGCCCCTGAGAAAAAACCACAAGAAGAAGCCGCAGTCTACACCTGGTCGTCCAATTTAAGTCAGTCCATCAATCCGGGTTGGGTGATATTATTAACGCCTTTGGTAGTAGCCTTTTTTACCTTTTTACGTCACCGACAAAAAGAACCGACGACGCCGACTAAAATTGCGTTCGGACTCTTGATTTCTGCCTTGTCGGTATTGGTCATGGTTGCTGCAGTGAAAGCAGGCCATAACGGTGCCGAGAAAGTATCCGTTTGGTGGTTGGTCGCCAATTACGGAGTTATTACCATTGGGGAACTCTTTTTGAGTCCAATGGGTTTATCCGTGGTGTCCAAATTAAGTCCGCGCAACATCACTTCCTTAATGATGGGCGGTTGGTTTTTGGCTACGTCCATTGGAAATAAATTATCGGGTGTTTTGGCCAGTATGTGGGACAGTTATGAAGACAAATCCAATTTCTTTTGGGTGAACTTCGGCTTACTTTTATTCGCTGCTTCATTAATGTTTGTCTTATTAAAACGATTAAACGCGGTAATGCGTGAAAATGGAATTCGCTAATGGAAACAACAATCGAACAAATTCAAGATTTTAAAGGGAAATACCCAAAACAATTGTGGTATTTATTTTTCAGTGAAATGTGGGAACGCTTTAGTTTCTATGGAATGCGTGGGATGTTAGCCGTATTTATGGTGAGTCAACTCAACATGAGTGAAACTACGGCCAATCTTCAATATGGCGCCACACAAGCTTGGGTATATGCATTCACCTTTATTGGAGGTTTATTTGCCGATAAAATTTTAGGCTTACGAAGATCGCTTTTTTGGGGAGGTATTCTCATGATTATTGGAAGTATTATTCTTGCGATAAGTCCGAAAGATTTATTTTTTACAGGAATCGGGTTTACTATTGTAGGAACAGGTTTTTTCAAACCAAATATTTCTTCCATGGTTGGCCAATTGTACCGCGATAATGATACTAGACGAGATGCTGGTTTTTCCTTGTTTTATGCTGGGGTAAATCTCGGAGCATTAATTGGAGGTTACATTTGTATTGCTGTAGCAAATGGCAATTTGTGGAGCTCTTTTGTCGCAGAAAATCTGCGTTGGAATTACGCGTTTGGTTTTGCCTCCATTGTGATGATTGTTAGTTTACTAACGTTTACGCAAACGCAAAAAAGTTTGGGTGAAATCGGATTGTCTCCTTTAGCTCATATGGAGGTTTCTAAACGAAAAGCATTGGAAATTGCTACCTACATAGCTTCAATCATTTTTATACCTATAATCATAAAAATGGTGGCCAATACAACCTATACCGATTATTTCATGATGATTATTGGACCATTATCGGTAGTTTATCTTTTTTATGAAATGAAGAACTTTTCAACGGCTGAAAATTTAAAATTATTGGCCGCTCTAATTTTCATAATCTTCTCCATCTTCTTTTGGGCGTTCTTCGAACAAAGTGGAGGTTCGTTAAGTTTATTTGCTGCCAATAATCTCCAAAACACAGTTCTAGGTGTCAAATTAGATCCAAACGGAGTTAATAATTCAGCCAATTCTTTGTTTGTCATTGTATTCGCCGCCTTAGTCGGAATGGTTTGGATTTGGATGGCAAAAAAGAAAATCGAGCCCAATACGGTGGTCAAATTTGGATTGGGATTCTTGTTCCTAGCAGGTGGTTTTTGGGTGTTTTACTACACCAAATTCTTCGCTGGTCCTGATGGAAAAACCTCGTTAGATTTGTTCACATTGGGTTGGTTTGTTATCACGTTTGGGGAATTGTGTTTATCGCCAATAGGTATGAGTGCCATGACCAAGTTATCACCTCAAAAAACGCAAGCCGTTATCATGGGAATGTGGTTTTTGGCGAGTGCCTACGGTCAGTATTTTGCTGGTTTATTGGGTGCCGGAATTGCAGAAGCTTCTAAAAATGCCACCAATCTTGAAAAATTAAACACCTATGCCGACGGCTACCAACAATTGGCGTTGTATGCTTTAGTTGCGGGTGTGGTCCTCATTGTAATTTCGCCTTTGGTGCGAAAGTTGATGCAGGATGTCAAATAATTTGTAACTTTCGACCTTAAACAGGGAATTTAGACTATGAAAAAGATTTTATTCGCATTTTTAATTCTACTCGCTTGTCAAAATTTACAAGCACAAGAAGAACAACTTACATGGCACACAGACATCAATAAAGCCATTGAATTGTCAAAAGCCGAGCAAAAGCCAATGTTCCTTTTCTTTACAGGAAGCGATTGGTGTGGTTGGTGCATGCGCTTGCAAAGTGAAGTATTCAAAAAACCCGAGTTTATTCAATGGGCCAAAGAAAAAGTAATTTTGGTTGAATTGGATTTTCCACGTCGCACCCAACAACCCGATGCATTGCGTCAACAAAATATGCAAATGCAACAAGTTTTTCAACCTAGAGGTTATCCTACGGTGTATATTGTTAAACCAACATTAGTAGACGGAAAAACCAATTTTGAACAATTGGGTCAAACAGGATATGTGGCGGGCGGACCTGAAAAATGGTTAGCGGGCGCCAATGAAATGATTGCACGCTATGTTCCCGATCCAAAGCCTGTGACGACTGAGCCTGTTAAAGCTCCAACCAAAAAGAAAGCACCTGCTCCCAAAAAGCAACCCGCAACAACTCCTAAGAAAAAATAATTTTTCACAAGATAAAAGGTCCCTTTTCAGCTGTGTCATGAAAAGGGATTTTTAATTTTGCACAACTCCTTTTCCATAATTTTTTGATGGCGGGTGTCGAACTCCCGTCTGCAACTACTTGGGTAGGGCGGTAGTTTTCCAGCCAACGCTCCAAATGGCACTTCGGACTGTTTTTTAAAACCAATACTAGCCCTTTCTTTTTAGGAAAAACACCCGAGCTGTCGACTATGGCGATGCCTTTATTTTTGCATACTACTTTTTGTGGAAGTGTATTGATTTTTTGACCAACAATAAATTGAGCAATACAATAATCATCGATACATGGGCTTTGTTTGGCTTCCGAATTTATAAATAATTGATTCTTGTTTTTCCAAAGTATCGCGGATGCTATCGGGAGATGGCAAACCACAAATTCCGATTGCTGTTGTTCAATTTTTATTTTGATAACGATTAATTGTAGTGTGATTATACTAATTCCAACTCCCATCCATCGGGTGTAGTTTCTTTTTTCAAAAAGGAAAACTAGTGAGAAAATAAGTAAATACAACGCCAACATTAAGGCTAAATTCATTGGGATTTTTTGAAAGATAAATTGATCCTGATCCGCAATCCAATGGATACAAGCGTTCATTTGTTTTATAGAAAAAGAAAGTAGGGGAGCAATGGGGCCCAAGGCAATGTTGAAACTGGTAAACAGTACAGCCAACAGGCCTAAAAACATCAGAATGGTCAATGGCGGAAGAACAATCCAATTGGTGATAAAAAACAAACCCGGGAATTGATGGAAATAATATAACGATAAGGGAAAGGTGCCCAATTGTGCCGCAAATGAAACCGTGGTGAGTTCCCAGAAATAGGTGCCGATTTTTGTTTTGGGAACATAGAATTTCTTGAATTTCGGTTGGAGCCAAACAATAAAAAACAACGCCAGGTAACTCAATTGGAACCCCACATTCCACAGCGTATTTGGATCAAATAAAAGAATAAGGAAGGCAGAAATACATAACGTATTATAGATGTTTACTGTTCGTTTTAAATAAAGTCCGATAGTGACAAACGAATACATGGTCACCGATCGCAACACAGAAGGCGCCAAACCTGCCAAAATCCCAAATCCCCATAATCCCATTACGATTAGAATCATTTTTACCAATCGATACTTTTTGGTATTAGGAAAAGGTTTGACAAGCAATTGCAACAACAGCAAAATGAACCCTACATGCAATCCAGAAACCGATAAAATATGTACAGCTCCCGCCAACTGATAGTCTTTGTTGATTGTGGGATTAATATCTTGTTGTTGACCCAAAATCAAGGCCATGACAATTGGAGCGGTGGTTGCATCTAAAGAATGGGACAATCGTTGTGCAATTTTATCATGAAATGCGGGCACCCATTCCAAAAATGTTGTACGGGTTTTGGGGTAATTTTGGTATTTTTTGACAAAAATCTGACCGTAAATGGATTGGTCTTTAAGATAGGAATCGTAATCAAATTGCCCAGGATTCGGTTTCCTTTGCAACGGAATAAACCAAACCAATCCAGCGTAATTTTCTTTAAAACTGGGTCTTTTTTGGGCTTTAGGAAACGATACAACGACGCGACCGGTTACTGCAAGGTTGTTGATTGATTTCAGCACTCCTACATAGCGGTAGTTTTTTTTACTCGACCGCAAAGGCGATTCTAAACTGAAAGTAACCCTCATGGATTGTGCAGTGGTAACCTTATGCGCAAAATGTTCGGAATGCATTAATTTGTTATGCATCCGAACGACTCCCATTCCGATGAAAAGAAAGAGTACAAAAGTACAACTGCCAAATCCCAATGCAGCGCGAATATGCTGTTTGGAATACCGATAAAAGGCGCATACGATAGCCGCTGTAAGTATGATACAAGCTATTAATTGGACATTGGTAAGTGCCAAAAATCGGGCACAAACAATTCCTGTAATAAATGCGAGTGTAATACGAATCAGCGGAAATTGAAAGGTATTCATATTTCCGAATTTAGGTGATTACAAATTATTCGATAACTCGATTCACCTGTGCGAAAGTTCTTTGGTAATAAGGCTCTTTGGTGGAGGAAACTACGACGCCTTGTTGTGTTGACGAATGTACAAATTTTATTTCATCTTCCGTCACTTCTGTCACCATTCCGACATGATTTATGGTGCGACGGCCATTAGTTCGGAAGAAAATTAAGTCACCACGACGAATTTCACTTCGGTCCAAAACCCTTCCAATACGGGCCATTTCGTGGGAACTGCGGGGTAAAATAATGTCAAAAGCTTGAAATGTAGTAAACATTAATCCGCTGCAATCAAAACCGTCCCGACTGGTACCGCCGCCACGATAGGGAGTTCCAATATAATCCATGGCATTGTTCACCAATTGTTCAGAAAAATAGGTAGCATCATCGGTAGTTAACACGATGTCGTCTTCATTTTGATCAAGAACAATGGTTTGTTTTTTTGTTTGAGAAGGCGTCGGATTCTCTGGCTCTTTTGGAATAGGTATCGATTTTACTTTTTTGGGTTTGGCGTCTTTGGTTGCTGAACTGGCCGTTGCCGTTGTTGTTTTTTGCGGCGTATACGTGGTGTATTTTTTCTGTTTGATGGCTTCTTTTTTGGAAGTAATGATAGGCGATTGCGTTGATTTACAAGAAACCAATACCATCAAAAGCGCTATGAATCCGAACCATTTTGACATGCCAAAAAAATTTTGCCAAAGATAAGGCAAACTAAGGAATTGTCCTATGTTAAATTGTTCCTAATATGAGCCGCTGTTTTTTCACTCGCGCCCAAACCTCCTAATTTTGTTTCGAGTTCGTCGTATTTTGCCAATAATTGAGTGCGATAATTGGGGTCTAAAATCTTATGCAATTCCTCTTGAATTCGGTCGTGATTCAATTCGTCCTGAATCAATTCGGCAACAACCGGTTCGTCCATGATTAAATTGACCAGCGAAATGTATTTAAGTGTAATGATGCGTTTGGCAATTTGATACGAAATCGGGTTGGCGCGGTAGCACACAATTTCAGGCACTTTAAACAAAGCCGTTTCCAAGGTTGCCGTTCCTGAAGTGACCAATGCAGCATGTGCTATCGCTAATAAATCATAAGTTTTATTGGAAACAAATTTGATTGTTTTTCCTTGCAAAAACGGTTCGTAAAAAGAAAAGTCTTGACTAGGAGCGCCAGCAATCACAAATTGATAATCAGGGAAATCGGGGACAACGTTCAACATGAGTTGGAGCATTTTCGAAATTTCTTGTTTCCGACTGCCCGGTAAAAGGGCAATAATCGGGCGGTCGTCTAAACCGTGCGCCTTTTTAAAAGCAATTTCATCGGATTGGGGTCGGTTGTGAATAGCATCGATTAAAGGATGGCCCACAAAGGTTACAGGAAAATTATGTTTTTGTTCGAAATACTCTTTTTCAAAAGGCAAAATGACCGACAGTTGGTCGAAATCACGTTTGATGGCTTTAATTCTATTTTCTTTCCAAGCCCAAACTTGGGGCGCGATGTAGTAATGCGTTTTGATTCCTTGTTTTTTCGCCCATTTGGCAATCCGCATATTGAATCCAGGGTAATCAATGAATACAATGACATCAGGATTGAATTCAAGAATGTCCTTTTTGCAAAAAGATATATTACGAAGAATGGTGCCCAAATTGGAGACTACTTCGGCAAAGCCCATGAAGGCAAGATCGCGGTAATGTTTGACTAGGGTTCCACCCACCGATTGCATTAAGTCACCACCCCAAAAACGAATTTCAGCTTGCGCATCATTTTTGAATAGCGCTTTCATTAAGTTGGAACCGTGAAGATCGCCCGAAGCTTCTCCAGCAATGATATAGTACTTCATAATCAAACAAATAAAGTCAGCAGCGTAAGTAAACAAGTAGCGATTAACACACCATACGCCCAAAAATCTTTCTTTTTATTTAAAAACCAAAAAAAAGTAGCCAAATTCAACAAGGTGCCCAACGTAATGGTTTTACCTAAAATTCCTTCAGCTTTGGTGATTTTGAGGTTGTAATGTTGGTGAAAATCCGTCATGAAAAACAAAACCAATGCGATGCCGACAGCAGCAGTTGCTAATCCCGCCAAACAGCCAAAAAAAAGTTCTTTGTATCGATTCATATTACAATTCCCAACGATTTAAAACAGGTATTGCGTGATGCGCAGTCATATCAAATTGAACAGGAACCACAGAAATATAACCATTGGCTAATGCCCATTCGTCTGTGTCTTCACCTTTGTCAGGGTTGATAAATTCGCCTGTTAACCAATAATATTCTTTCCCAAAAGGGGTAGTTCGTTTGTCAAATTTTTCCTGCCAGTAGGCGTTGGCTTGTCGACAAATGCGAAAACCTTTAATTTCGTTTTCCGTCAATTTTGGAAAATTTACATTGAGCACTGTACCTTGCGGTAGTCCTTTGTCCAAAACTTCTAAAACTATTTTTTTTACAAACGATTTTGTAGGTTCGAAATTAGCGCCCCAACTAAAATCTTGTAAAGAAAACCCAATGGCAGGGATGCCCTCAATGCCGGCCTCAACCGCTGCACTCATCGTTCCTGAGTAAATCACGTTGATGGACGAATTTGACCCGTGATTAATCCCTGAAACACATAGGTCGGGTTTGCGTTTTAGCACTTCGTGAACCGCCATTTTCACACAATCTACGGGCGTTCCTGAACAACTGTATTCCAATATTGGTGATTCAGTAGCGGAGACGCGTTGCAAATGCAAGGTGTCATTGACGGTTATGGCATGTCCCATTCCGCTTTGAGGGCGATCAGGCGCGACAACACAAACTTCACCAATTTCTTGCATCACCGCAATTAGTGTTCGAATTCCGGGCGCAGTGATACCGTCGTCATTGGTCACTAAAATTAAGGGTCTTGATTGCATAGTTTGTTTTCGAATTGTAACAAAAGTACATATTTTGGGACTGATACGTGACAATTTTCCTAACTTTGGCAAAAGCCATGGTTTAACAAAATTTTATTCCAAGCCATCAATTGCTGGCATGGTTTTTTATGTAAATTAGGACACTTAATGAATGCAATTGTGAACTTTATGAAAAGACACTTCAAAAAAATCTTATTGGTACTGGTAGTTGCCATTGGATTGTGGAGCTTTATGCCCAAATCTAAAGACGGAGATCCCGAAAAAGACAAACTACTTTTAGAATTGTTAACCTATGTAATTGAGAAAGGTCATTATAACCCGGCAAACATTGACGATACGTTTTCAAAAGGAGTGTACAAAGAATACATCGATGCATTAGATCCATCTAAACGTTTCTTTTTACAGTCGGATATCGATGAATTTTCTAAATATGAAACGAAAATTGACGATCAAATTTTAGGTCGCGATCTAACGTTTTTTAATTTGACATACAATCGTTTGGTTCAACGTATGGAAGAGAGTCGGGCCTATTATCGCGAGATTTTGGAAAATCCGATTGACTATAAAGTTGATGAATCAATCAATACCGATTATGAAAGTGCTCCCTATTGTAAAGATGTTTCCGAATTAAAGGAGCGTTGGAGAAAACAAATCAAGTTATCTACACTTTCTTCTTTGGTGGAAAAACAAAAATTGCAAGAAAAGGGAGAAGAAAAGAAGGATGCTAAAATCGAAGTTAAATCGTATGAGCAATTAGAAAAAGAAACCCGCGATAATGCGTTAAAGTCGTTGAATGAGAATTTTGACTTCATCAAAGATTTAACGCGTTCGGATTGGTTTTCAGTATATGTAAATGCAATCACTACGCGTTTTGATCCCCATACATCGTATTTTGCTCCTGAAGACAAAGAGCGTTTTGATGTAAGCATGAGTGGGAAATTAGAAGGAATCGGTGCGCGTTTACAGAAGAAAAATGATTTCACAGAAATTACGGAATTAATTTCGGGTGGACCAGCATGGCGAGGAAAAGAATTGGAAGCAGGTGATATCGTGTTGAAAGTCGCTCAAGGTTCAGCAGAACCTGTGGATGTAGTTGGTATGCGCCTGGATGATGTGGTGAAAAAAATCAAAGGTCCAAAAGGAACGGAAGTTCGTTTAACCGTAAAAAAACAAGATGGTTCGTTGAAAGTAATTTCGATTATTCGAGATGAAGTTGAGATAGAAGAGACCTATGCACGTTCTAGTATTGTAGAGAAAAATGGGGTAAAATACGGGATTATTTATTTGCCTAAATTTTACATCGATTTTGAAAATAAAGACAGTCGTGATGCAGCCAAAGACGTAGCTGTGGAAGTTGAAAAACTAAAAGCTGCAGGCGTTCAAGGAATGATAGTGGATGTACGTGACAACGGAGGAGGTTCTTTAAAAACCGTTGTTGACATAGGTGGATTGTTCATTGATCAAGGTCCGATTGTTCAAGTACGTTCAGCGGCAGGACGCAAAGAAGTGTTGTATGATCGTGATCCCAAAGTTGCTTGGGACGGCCCGTTGGTGATTATGACCAATGAATTTTCCGCTTCAGCTTCAGAAATTTTAGCGGCAGCAATGCAAGATTACAAACGTGCCGTTATTGTTGGTGGAAAACAAACTTATGGTAAAGGAACAGTACAGAATGTAATTGATTTGAACCAATTTGTTCGTGGAAGTTCAGTAGGAGATTTAGGAGCATTAAAAACAACAACGCAGAAATTTTACCGTATCAATGGGGGTTCAACCCAATTGGAAGGCGTAAAAAGTGATGTGGTAATGCCCGATAAATATGCGTATTTAAAAATGGGTGAGCGCGATATTGATAATGCTATGCCTTGGGATAAAATTGATCCAGCACAATACAAAACATGGAGTAATGAACCCAACTATGATTATGCGTTAGCGAGTAGTAAAAAGCGAATTGCGAATAATACGCAAATGAAATTGATTGATGAAAATGCCAAATGGTTGGACGAACGTAATGATGTTACAACTTTTAGCCTTCAAATCGATAAATACAAGCAAGAGCAAAAGCAATTAGATGAAGCCAATAAGAAGTATAAATCATTGGGTGATTATACTAATAAATTTGAATTCAAATCGTTACCAGACGAAGAAGAACAAATGAAAACGGATGCAACATTAAAAGAAAAACGTTCGCGTTGGCATGAAAATTTATCCAAAGATATTTACATTGAGGAAGCCATTCACGTATTGGATGATTTACAAAACGGTTCCAATAAAGGGGTATCCAACAAAGTGAAAAAAGAAAAAATAATGAAGTCATAATAAAAAAGCCCCGAATTAATCGGGGCTTTTTTTATCGTACACGTTGCAATTTTTCTTTTGCCTTTTCAAGGTCTTGCTGTGTTTCTTGAATTCGTTCTTGTTGACGGAGAATTGCCTTATTGGCGGCTTCAAGATCATCGGGTTCTGTTTTATTCTTGCGAATTTTCTTCTCGAGTTTTTCTTGCATCTTGGTTAACTTGCGTTGTTCTTTCTGCAGTTTTTTCTCATAGGAATCTACACGGTCTTGGGCTTTTTCAATTTTACGTTGTTCCTTTTCAATTTTACGTAATTTATCTTCGGCTTTTTCCTTTTCGCGTTCGGCTTTGCGTTGCGCTTTTTCAGCCTTTCGTTGTTCTTTTTCAGCTTGTTTTTGTGCTTTTAAAGCTTCTTCTTGTTGTTTTTGAATAACTTCAGGTGAAACCGTTGTGGTTTGTTGTTCTTGTGCTGATAAATTAGCGCTGAAACACAGGAGTAAAGCGACTATGCTGATTTTTTGTATTGTTTTCATAAGCTTGGAATTTAAAAAAGTAAGGTACAATAATCCTTAATAAAGGGCTGATAAGATTCTGTTAAATCCTATTTTTACCACTCATTTACCTTATTGGCATCCATTTTAAGGAATATGAATAATAGAATAGTGAATCCCCATAATCCGGAACCTCCATAGGAGAAAAAGGGTAGTGGCACCCCAATGGTCGGGAAAACCCCAATAACCATGGCGATATTGACAAAGAAGTGGATAAAGAGAATTCCCGCGACACAATACCCGTAAACCCTACTGAATTTCGTTTTCTGTCGCTCCGCCAAATAGATGATGCGGAGTATGAGTCCGACAAACAAGCCAATCACAAAAAGACTTCCTAAGAATCCCCATTCCTCACCTACAGTGGTGAAAATATAGTCGGTATGTTGCTCGGGTACAAAGCCTCCTTTGGTTTGTGTGCCTTCCAAATAGCCCTTCCCAAACCAACCTCCAGAACCGATTGCAATTTCAGACTGATTGGTGTTGTAACCCACGCCTTTCATGTCGACTTCTTTACCCAATAAAATGTTGAAGCGGTCGCGGTGGTGTTGTTTGAAAACGTTATTAAAAACGAAGTTTACGGAAAATGTAAACACCGAAATCATCAAAAACATTAAAATACTTGCAAAAATATTGCGGTCGACTAGGCGACTTCGGTAATGATTAACAACAAGTGTTAAAGCCGTTAATCCGATTACAATATAGGGATTGTTTGTGGCTAATGTCAGAATGAAAAGTAAGATAGCAATAAAGCCTGTAACCAAATACCAGCCGGGTAATCCTTCACGATACAATACAAAAAAGAAAACAAAGTAAATTAATGCACTACCTGGGTCGGGTTGTGGAAGGATAAGCATTACGGGGAGAAAAACAATAAATAGTGCTTGTATTTGGCGGTTCATTTCGCGTAGATTCACTTGCACATCGCTTAAATATTTGGCCAATGCTAAGGCTGTTGCCGCTTTGGCAAACTCAGACGGTTGGAGGGTAAAACTACCAATTCCGTACCAGCAGCGTTGACCTGCTATTGTTTTTCCGAATACAAATAAACCAGCAAGTGAGAGAAGTGAAACCGCAAAAATAATGATGGAGTATTTCTCGTAAAACTTAGCCTCGATGGCTAAAATGGTAAATATAATCGGAATGGAAAAAAGGATAAATAGGAATTGTTTTCCATAAATCTGACTAAAGTCAAAGATTGAGGCATCCTCTGGCGCACCCGATAAGGAAGAAGAATAGATGTTCAACCACCCTAAAATAACTAGGGTAATGTATATCACAATGCTGATCCAGTCAATGTTGCTACTTACACTTTGGTTTCTCATGGTGTTTTTTTCTTAACCGTATCTTTTTTTACTTCTACAGGTTTTTTTGTGGCTAAAGAATCAATTTTACCTTTTTCTCGGGCTATACTGTCTTTCACGCGGGCATTTAATATTCCTAAACTGTCTTGGTGTTTTTGGGGATATCGCTTGTTGTATTGATCTTGTAAACTACCTTGTAACATGCGTTTTTCAAAATCTGTACGCGTGATTTTCCCTTTTAAATACCGTTCAATCATTAAGGTCGCGATAGGACCTGCCCAACGTTTTCCCCAATATCCATTTTCCACAAAAACGGCAATCGCGATTTTCGGGTTGTCTTTTGGTGCAAAAGCAACAAAAATAGAGTGGTCTTGTAGTTTGGTTCGTTTCCCGTTAATCACCATGAAGTTCTCTGCGGTACCTGTTTTACCACAAATTTCTATGCCTTCAACTCCTAATCCAGATGCTGTACCTGCGGGTCCATACACAGCATGCATTCCTTCAATGATGGGGTCAAAGTATTTGCGGTCAATAGTTGTTGTATGTTTCTGTCTATATTTTGGGTCAATAGGTTGGTTTTTGATTTTTTTAATGATATGAGGGGTATAATAATACCCGCGATTGGCAATGGTGGCCATAAAATTAGCCAGTTGTATCGGACTCATCAACACCTCGCCTTGGCCAATGGCATTGGAAACAATCGTTTTTCCATCCCATTTCCAACCGGCATAAGTACGATTATAAATTTTGGAAGTAGGAATATTTCCTCGAACACCAATCGGTAAATCGTAGCCCATAAAATCTCCCAAGCCAAAACTCTTTAAATGTTTTGCCCATAAGTCGACGGCATAGCCATGGTCGTTGTACTTATTGATGATTTTGATGTAGGAACTGGAGAAAAAGGTGTTACAAGATTCATAAATGGCGCGGTGCAATTGGATGGATCCACCCGAACAGTGGCAACGCATGAATCGCCCACGAGCATAACTAAACCCATGATTACAAACAAAACGGGTGCTGTCACTTATAACTCCCTCTTGCAAAGCCACGAGTCCGGTTAAAATTTTAAATGGAGAACCGGGTGTATATTGTGCTAAGAGTCCGCGATCATACAAGGGTTTGGCAATCGAATCGCGATATAATAAACTGTAGTTTTTCGAGCGTTGGCGCCCTACGAGTAAGGCTGGATCGTAATTCGGTGAAGTAACCAAGGCCAAAATCTCTCCTGTTTTGGGTTCGATAGCTACAATACCTCCCCATTTATTCACCATCAATTCTTCACCATATTGTTGCAAATCGCCATCTATAGTTAGCGTGATGTCTTTTCCTTGTTGGGCAATGGTATCGTATTTACCATCTTTGTAGGAACCAATTTCTCGGTTGAATTTATCGCGAAGGATGTGTTTAACCCCTTTTTGTCCGCGTAAAATCTCCTCGTAACTTTGCTCAATACCTTGTTTTCCAATCAAATCACCAGGTTTGTAATAGGGGTTTTTGGCTACAATCGCTTCGTTTACTTGAGCGATAAATCCAAAAACATTCGCACCATAACTTACTTGGTAATCACGAATCGACCTTTTTTGAATATAGAAACCATTGAATTTTCTAATTTTTTCTTGAAAAGCAGCGTATTCTAATTTATTGAGTTGGGGAAGAAATACCGAGGGGAGCATCGGACTATACACTCTTGCTTTTTCCATTTTTTTAAGAAAAAAGGCTTTGTCGATGTCTAATAATTGACAGAATTCAAGGGTGTCTAAATTTTTCACCTCACGAGGCACCACCATAATATCATACGACGGTTGGTTGGCAATCAAAAGTTTCCCATTACGATCGTACACATAACCGCGCTCGGGATAATCGTATTTGATTTTAATCGCATTATTCTCTGATTTCAGTTTGAACGAATCGTCAATGATTTGCAAGAAAAAAATACGAATCAACAATAAAGAACCCGCAATGATTACTAAGGAAGGCAATAAAACTTTTCTCATCGTTTTCCAGGCTTAATTAAATAGATGATCAGAATACACATGAGGATTGTAAACAAAGTACTTACAAGCGTGCGAACGATAATGCTCCAGAAAAATTCTAAAGCGAATATTTCCATAAGAAACATACACAGATGGTGTACGGTAACCGCAATGAGTATAAACGAAAACCGTTCCGGTGTGAGAACATCATTTAATTTAACGGTTTGGTATTCATAACTCAAACCAAAGGAAAATTTAAAAATGGCTGGACGAATGGCTGCTAGAGTAATACAAGCCGCTGTATGAACGCCACCCGAGTTGCAAAATAAATCCATCACAATTCCCAATAGAAAACTCGCAGCAAGTAAGCCATAGCGGTTTCCGTTTACAGGATACAAAATGATGAATAAGATATAAGGATAAGGATTAATAAATCCTAAAAAGTTGATGTTGTTAAATAGCACAACCTGCACCAAAAGGAGCAAAACAAATCGGGCGGTATTGAAAAGTAAGGCGTTACTGTTCATTTTGCTTTTGTGTTTTCTTTTCTAGGTTGAGTATTTCGTTACGGTCTTTGTTGCGAATAATATACACATGACCTAAGCTAGTCATATCGTTAAATAAACGAACGTTGATGGTGTAATAATTCGTTTCGTCATCCGTGTAAATATTTTCAATGGTTCCAATATTGATATTTTCTGGGAATATCGTGGATTGTCCGCCGGTTACAATCGTGTCTCCTTTTCGAACTGAAGCCAAACGGGGTACGTCGATCAATTGTACAAAACCTGTATTTTTCCCATTCCAAATCAAAGAACCAATGTGATTTGATTTTTTGATTTTGGCATTAATCGGTGATTCGGTATTTAAAATACTCAATACGGTCGCATAATTGGGGGAAACATCTTCGACAACACCCACAATACCTAAACTATTAATTACCCCCATTTCTTCTTTGATGCCTTGTTTTGCACCAGAATCAAGGGTAAGGAAGTTAACTTGGGAGCTGTAGGAATTGTGAATTACTTTGGCTACAATCAAATCAATTTTTTTCACACCTTTAATGGAATCCAAAAGCGGCACTTTAGTCGTGTCTTTTTGATTGAATAAGATGCTTTTTAAACGCGCATTTTCCAGAGCCAACTCTTCATTTTTCGTTTTAAGGTTGAAATATTCGTTGACATCATTGATGCGCTGATAAATGCCACCCGTTAAAAAATTGGCCGAACTAATCACTTTACTTCTGTGGTAGGAATGCGACTGAATTGTAAGCGATACCGCTATTGCCATAAGCAGCAAAAACAGCATACGATAGCTGTTTTTAAATAGGAAATTAAATATTTGCTGCATGTGTTACACTACTAGGTACGACTCGAATCAATGCTAAAGTTAGGGAATTCTAGTATTATTTAATCAGAATACTTCTGAATTTTGGAATGTTTTTTAACGCCATTCCAGTTCCACGAACTACTGCTTTCAACGGATCTTCGGCAATGTAAACCGGTAAATCCGTTTTTAATGAAATTCGTTTGTCTAATCCGCGTAACATCGAACCTCCACCGGCTAAGTAAATACCCGTATTGTAAATATCTGCCGCTAGTTCTGGTGGCGTTTGAGATAAGGTTTCCATAATCGCATCTTCAATACGTTGAATGGATTTATCTAACGCTTTAGCGATTTCACGGAACGATACTTCTACTTGTTTTGGTTTACCCGTTAACAAGTCGCGTCCTTGAACTGACATGTCATCAGGTGGTGAATCCAATGAATCGGTTGCTGCACCAATGGTAATTTTGATTTTCTCTGCGGTCGTTTCCCCAACAAAAAGGTTGTGTTGGGTACGCATATAATAAATAATATCGTTGGTAAATACGTCACCTGCAATCTTCACAGATTTGTCGCATACAATTCCGCCCAAGGCAATAACCGCAATCTCGGTAGTACCACCACCGATATCTACAATCATATTTCCTTTCGGTTGCATGATGTCGATTCCAATACCAATTGCCGCAGCCATCGGTTCGTGAATCAAATATACTTCTTTACCATTCACGCGTTCACACGATTCTTTTACCGCACGCATCTCTACTTCAGTAATTCCTGAAGGAATACATACAACCATACGTAACGCCGGAGTGAACATTTTTTTCTTTAAGGCAGGGATGCTTTTGATGAACGCTTTGATCATTTCTTCAGAAGCCGCAAAATCTGCAATAACTCCGTCTTTTAACGGTCGGATGGTTTTTATGTTTTCATGGGTTTTACCCTGCATCATGTTGGCTTCTTTTCCAACAGCAGTAATTTTACCCGTAATACGATCACGAGCAACAATTGACGGTGAATCAATGACTACTTTGTCGTTGTGAATGATTAGGGTATTGGCGGTACCAAGGTCAATTGCGATGTCCTCAGTCATGAAATCAAAAAATCCCATACGATTCTATAAGGGTGTTAGTTCGTTATTTATTAATCAGCCCACAAAAATAATAAAATTAATGTTTGAAATGACGCGTACCTGTAAATACCATTGCAACATTATTTTCGTTGCAATAATTGATGCTTAATTCATCTTTAATTGAACCACCGGGTTGAATTACCGCAGTGATTCCAGCATGGTTTGCAATTTCAACACAGTCAGGAAATGGGAAGAAAGCATCACTCGCCATTACCGCTCCTTTTAAATCAAATCCAAACGAATTGGCTTTCTCAATCGCCTGACGTAATGCATCAACGCGAGAGGTTTGACCCGTTCCCGAAGCAATCAATTGGCCATTTTTTGCTAAAACAATTGTATTGGATTTGGTGTTTTTGCAAATTTTTGAAGCAAAAAGCAAATCGTCTATTTCTTGATCTGTGGGTTTAGAAGTGGTAACGTAAGTAAGTCCCGCTTTAGTATCGGTACTGTTATTTCTATCTTGAATTAACAGACCGTTTAAGCAAGTACGTAGATTTTGGTTGGGTAACGCTACTTCATGTTGAACCAAAATAATGCGGTTCTTTTTTTCTTGTAATACAGCAATGGCTTCTGCATCATAAGCAGGTGCAATGACTACTTCACAAAACAACTGATTGATTTCTTGAGCAGTAGCCAAATCAATACGACCATTAGCAATTAATACTCCTCCAAACGCTGAGGTGGGGTCGCCCGCTAATGCATCCAAATAAGCGGCTTTCATGGTAGATCTAGTCGCTAGTCCACATGCATTGTTGTGTTTTAATATGGCAAAAGTGGGTTCGTTGTTTTTAAATTCTAAAATTAAATTCACCGCCGCATCGACATCCAATAAATTGTTATAAGACAATTCTTTGCCGTGTAACTTGGTAAACATCGCATCAAAATCACCAAAGAAGAATCCTTTTTGGTGCGGGTTTTCACCGTAACGCAAAACCTGTCCTTGGTCTGAACTTACTTTGAAAATCGTTTCTTCTTCATTAAAATAATTGAAAATTGCGGTGTCATAATGCGAAGAGGTATGGAACGCTCTGGAAGCTAAAAACTTTCTTTGAGCCAACGTGGTGCTGCCATTTCCTGAAGTAAGCATTTCCAAAAACAAACTGTATTCATTGACAGATGGAACGATAACGGTGTCTTTAAAGTTTTTGGCTGCTGCTCGAATTAAAGAAATTCCGCCGATATCAATTTTTTCGATAATATCCGCTTCCGAAGCACCTGAGGCTACCGTTTTTTCAAAAGGGTAGAGGTCAACAATGACTAAGTCCAATTGGGGAATCTGATATTCTTCCATTTGCGCCACATCTGAAGCATTGTCTTGACGGTTTAAAATGCCACCAAAAATTTTTGGATGTAATGTTTTTACGCGTCCTCCTAATATGGAAGGATAATCGGTTACTTCTTCCACGGGAACTACAGGAATTCCAAGGTTTTTAATAAATTCTTCGGTTCCGCCAGTGGAATAAATAGTAACGTTTAAATCGTGAAGTTTACGTACGATGGGTTCGAGACCGTCTTTCGAAAATACCGAAATAAGGGCCGACTGAATAGGTTTTGTAGTCGTCATTGTGTTGTTGTTGTATTAAGGCGCAAAAGTAGTTCATTTTAAGCGTTTTTTGAAAACTATTTTTTTAAAAAATAAAATAGACGCTCACGATGTAACAATTCCCGAAAACGCCCTACAAATGGTTATCTTTGAGTATCTATAAATTTATGTTATTATACCTTCGTTTATTGAAAGAAAGTTTTGCGTTTGCAGTTAATGCTTTGCGCAATAATAAGTTGCGGACATTTCTTTCGTTACTTGGGGTGACCATAGGTATTTTTTCCATCATAGCCGTTTTGGCAGCCGTTGATTCTTTAGACCATAAAATCAAAAAAGAATTGAGTAGTTTGGATAAAAACACCATTTATCTTTTTAATGACAGTTTTGGACCTTCCGATATTCCTGCCTGGAAACGCGAGCAATTCCCGAATGTTACCTATGCAGAATATGAATTTCTAAAAGATAATTTGGACGATGCCGAAGAAATGTCGTATCAAATTTTCTTGAGTCCGGAAAATATGAAATTCGAAGATAAAACGGTTACCAGTGTCAATGTGGTGCCAGTAACCAATTCATTTATCGATATTCAAGGTTTTGAATTTACCGACGGCCGTTTTTTTAATGAATCCGAATCCAATTCAGGGGCAGCGGTGGCGGTTATTGGAGCCGACTTGGCCGAAGGCTTGTTTGGAGATTTTAATCCAATAGGGAAACAAGCCCGTTTGTATGGTCAACGATTTACGATAGTTGGGGTATTGAAAAAGAAAGGGGACGGGATGTTTGGCAATGACGATTCTTCCGCTATTATCCCAGTGAATTTTATCCGAAGAGCCTTAGGAGAAAATAAATACCAAACGCCAATTATTATTGTCAAACCCAAAAAAGGCATAGATATGCAAGCGTTTAAGGCAGAATTGTCTATGAAACTGCGCAATTACCGCGGGATGAAAGTCGATGAAGAAGATAATTTCTTTATTAATGTGTTTTCAGGATTCACCGATTTAATTGATGGAATTATCAGTATGATGAATCTAGGAGGTTGGATTATCGCTGGCTTTTCGTTATTGGTGGGCGGATTTGGTGTCGCCAATATTATGTTTGTTTCTGTAAAAGAACGCACCAATTTGATTGGGATTCAAAAATCGTTGGGTGCCAAAAACCGTATGATTTTGTTCCAATTTTTATTTGAAGCCGTTATCCTTTGCTTGTTCGGAGGTTTGGTCGGTATTGGATTGGTTTGGGGGCTCACATTTATTCTAACTTCAGCGTTGGATTTTGAGTTTATCCTTAGCTTTAGCAATATTGTTTTGGGTTCGGTTTTAGCGATAACAATCGGTGTAGTTTCCGGAATTTTGCCTGCCATTTCTGCAGCCAAATTAGATCCTGTAGAAGCCATTCGCAGTGGAATGTAATTTTCTTTAGCATAAATAAAAAAGCACAATAGAAAACCTATTGTGCTTTTTTTATGGAGTACTATTTGAATTATCGAATCTCTTGGTTCAAGATTAAATCCAAATATAAATTCACTTTGTTTTTTAATTCTTTGCGGTGAGCAATGAAATCCAAGAATCCGTGATCCAAGACGAATTCAGCGGTTTGGAATCCTTCCGGTAAGTCTTTACCCGTCGTGTCACGAACCACGCGTGGCCCTGCAAATCCAATCAAAGCACCCGGTTCTGAAATATTAATATCACCTAACATCGCATAAGAAGCGGTTGTTCCACCCGTTGTTGGATCGGTACATAAAGAAATGTAAGGAATTTTTGCATCGGCTAATTGCGCCAATTTAGCAGAAGTTTTTGCTAATTGCATCAACGAATACGCCGCTTCCATCATACGGGCTCCTCCAGATTTCGAAATCATCAAGAAAGGAACTTTATGTTGGATGGAGTAATCAATACCACGTGCAATTTTCTCGCCCACTACAGCACCCATCGAACCGCCAATAAAGGCAAAGTCCATACAGCAAACTACCAAGTCTTTTCCTTTGGATTTTCCTACTGCTGTGCGAACTGCATCTTTCAGTTTGGTTTTATCCATTACTTCTTTTAAACGATCGGAATATTTCTTGGTATCCACGAAATCCAACGGGTCTTTGGAGGTCATTTTTGCATCCAATTCTTTGAATTCGTTGTTATCAAATAAGATTTCGAAATATTCTTTACTGCCAATGCGAACGTGGAAATCGTCTTCCGGACTTACCCATAAGTTTCTTTCTAATTCGTCTGCATCTACAATTTTACCGGTTGGAGATTTGTACCACAATCCTTTGGGTACGTCTTTTTTCTCTTCTGTAGCGGTCTTAATTCCTTTTTCAGTACGTTTAAACCAAGCCATAGTTATTGATTTAGCAATGCTGAATTATCAAAAATAATTCGGCACTTAAATGTTATAATGTGTTTACGTTATTCAAATCGGCAAATGCCTGCTCCAAACGAGCGTTGAATGTCATTTCACCTTCACGAACCCATTTGCGCGGATCGTAATGCTTTTTGTTAGGAGAATCAGCACCTTCTGGACTACCGATTTGCGTTCTTAAATAATCAATTTTATTTACCATATAATCACGAATACCTTCTGTAAACGCAAATTGTAGGTCGGTATCAATGTTCATTTTAATTACACCATACGAAATGGCTTCGCGAATCTCTTCCAAAGTAGATCCGGAACCTCCGTGGAATACAAAATCAACTGGATTTACACCCGTGTTGTATTTTTCTTGAACGTAATCTTGTGAGTTTTTAAGAATTTTTGGCGTCAATTTTACATTCCCTGGTTTGTATACCCCATGAACGTTACCAAAAGCCGCAGCAATGGTAAAGCGCGGACTTACTTTCATCAACTCTTCATAAGCATAAGCCACTTCAGAAGGTTGGGTATATAATTTTGAACTATCAACATCAGAATTGTCTACACCGTCTTCTTCGCCACCCGTAATTCCCAATTCAATTTCTAAGGTCATTCCCATTTTACTCATGCGTGCCAAATATTCTTTACAGATTTCAATGTTTTCCTGTAAAGGCTCTTCGGACAAGTCAATCATGTGCGATGAGAATAAGGGTTTACCCGTTTCTGCAAAATGTTTTTCAGAAGCGTCTAACAACCCGTCAATCCACGGCAATAATTTTTTTGCACAGTGGTCAGTATGTAAAATCACGGTCGCACCATAAGCCTCGGCTAAAGTATGGATGTGTTTCGCTCCAGCTACAGCTCCTAAAATAGCCGCTTGTTCACCAGCATTCGATAATCCTTTACCGGCATTAAATTGTGCACCACCGTTTGAAAACTGAATAATTACAGGGGCTTTTAATTTAGCTGCCGTTTCAATAGTACCGTTAATCGTGCTGGAACCTACCACATTTACAGCAGGTAAAGCAAATCCTTTTTCTTTAGCGTAAGCGAAAATCTTTTGAACTTCATCTCCGGTAGCAACCCCGGGCTTAATGTTGTGTGACATGATGTAGTTATATTTTTAGTTAAGTGTACAAAAGTAAAAATAAAAAAAATTAGAACGGATAATTTATCCCGATATTTAGAACGGATTTCGCTAAGTTAAACTCCCTCAGCCATTTATTTTCAATTTGTTCCGAAGGGTTGTAGGTTTTAAATCCGATGTCAAAGCGAACCACAAAAAGTCCTTGATCATAGCGCAAACCAAATCCTGTTCCCAATGCCATTTCTTTTAACGATTTCCATCCTTTAAATTGATAGGCCTCCTGGTCTACGGCATCGAAAATGTTCCAAATATTGCCCACATCTGCAAATACAGCACCGTTAAATTTGCCAAATAAATTACAACGAAACTCAGCATTGGCCGAAAGTTTCATATTTGCTTCGTTAAAGTCGTTGATTCCGCCGCTACTGCCCGGACCCAAACTGTAGGGTTGCCACGCTCGATTGTCATTGGATCCTCCAGAAAAATAACTTCGTGAAAAAGGAATGGTGTTGGAATTGCCATAAGGAACTGCCAAACCAGCAAATGTGCGCACGGCGATCACATTTTTACCTTGTAATGTCCAATGTTTGATAAATTCAAATTCACCTTTTAAATATTGTGAAAATTGTACTTCAAAAAAGGTATTGGCTCCCGATTGATTTTGCAATTGTTTGGAAGCACGGGCTAAAATAGATAACATATTTCCAGCCGACTCAAATTTGGTGCGTATGGAATAAAAATTATTGTCGCCCACGCCACGGCTCGTTGTTTTGTAATAGCTAACATTAGAGGCGAAAATCAAGTTGTTTTCGGTTAATCTTTTGCGGCGTTCTTCAATACTTCGTATGGTTTTTAAATCATCAGCCGATGTAGTGATTGTCGGATTGGGACCAAGTACGGCATTCACAAAACCGTTTGTTCCCTCGTCAATGATCAATTTCCCATTCGAAAATAACTGGGGAAAATTCGTGTCGGCATCGTAATAAATCGCCAAATTATTTAAAGCATCAAACGACGATTTGTATACATTAAAGTAATTGCTAATGTTTAAGTTTTTTACAAACTGAATATTGAACAAATCCAGACGAATGTTTTGATTTTTTTTAGGAACCCAATTGTACGTGAACGAACCCGTGAAGTTTTGTTTGTCCAATCCAATATTTTGCTGTTTGGCATAACCCATCGAAACCGTAGTGGTGGGCAACATGGTTTTTGGGATGATTTTTTCGGTATTAAAAAGGAAAAACAAACGAGGAAAATTCAATTTCGCATCCAAACCAATTTCAGAAATGTTGAAAAATGTATTGTTGGGATTGGCCAAGTCTTTGGAAGCTCCCACGTTTCCACGAAATCCGATTTCAAATGTTTCGGCACCATTAAAAACATTCCGAATGCCCAACGATGTATTTCCTGAAATACCAAAATCCTGAATGTTGGAATGGGTAAAGTCAACCGATGCCCCAAAAGTATATTTCTTCCGCGGCGTTAAATAAATATTCGCGATGAGTCCGTTGGGGTCTTTGGGGTCTTCTTTGTATTGAATCGTTGGATATTTAAAAACCCGTAAATTACTCAAATACTTGGTGGTTAATGTGGTATTGTTGTCAGAAAACAAACTTCCTTTGGTAATCAGAACCGCGTCGGTAATTGCTTTAGGGCGGTATTTTAATTTGTTTTCACTGTACAAAATAAAGTCATTATAGACCAAACTGTCTCTGACTTTGATTTCATTTTTACTCGTAGTTTGATCCGTGTAAATGGCTACTTTGTTGATTTTGTATAGGCGAAAGGGTTCCGTTACCGTTGAGTCATTTTTACGGTACGAATTGTCTTTGATAATTAAATTTACGTTTACTTTTTTTCCCGTACTAATGGTGTCCAAACTGTAACGAATGTAATTTTGCTGAAAATAAAAAGCACCATTATTTCGGAAATCACTCGTAATACGATCGCGCTCCCCATTCAACAATTCAGTGTCGTATTGTTTTCCGGATTTAATTAAGGTACGGTTGTTATGAATACGGAAAAGGGAATCGAGCATCGGACTCGTAATTGCCGTCTTCAGACTGTCAATGGTGTACGGAGTTTTACGGTTGACGTTGTATTTGATTTGAATTCTTTTCGTTGTAGAAGTGTCTTTTTCTATCGTAGTTTCAACATCAAAATAGCCTTTGTTATAATAGTAAGCATTTAATCGTTTGATGGATTTTTTTACGGCAGTGGAATCATAAATCGCAGGCGCTTCCCCTGTTTTCATTAAAAAATTACTCAACCCAGATACCACAAAGGATTGGCCCAAGCGTTCTACTTGTTTGGCGGATAATAATCGGTTTAAACGAGCTCTGCGCTTGGGTTTGCGGTCGAGCCATTGCTTGTAAAGACTGTCTGAATGTTGTTTGGCTAAGTTGTATAATTGTAATCGCAAACGGTATCCCAATATCGAAGTGTTCGGTTTTTGGTACAATTGAAAATAAACGACTTCATCATGATTGGGTTTTTTATCAATCACAATTTCATTTTTTGTCAATAAACGCTTGGATTCAGGTACCCGTTTGGTAACATCACAACTGAAGATGAACAACAGTATTACAATAAATAATGATATTTTTGTAAGGCGGTAGCGCAAAAGTTCAAAATTTAATTTCAAAAGTAACGTATTTTTATGGTTAGCAAAAACCAAATCAAGTTAATTGCATCTCTTCATCAAAAAAAGTACCGCGATCAAAACGGACTTTTTATTGCGGAAGGTTTTAAAGTAATTAATGAATTGCTGCATTCGGATTTTGAACTTCAAAACATCTACCAAACGACAGCTCTTTTTTCTGAAAAGCAATTGCCTGTGACGACCGTTTCTGAAACGGATTTGAATAAAATGTCAGCACTGAAAACCGCCAATAATTGTTTGGCCGTTTTTAAAATGGCACCCGAGCAAGCCATAGCACCACAAGGATTTCAATTGGTTTTGGATGACGTGCGCGATCCGGGGAATTTGGGAACTATTATTCGGTTGTGCGATTGGTTTGGGATACCCCAACTCATATGCAGTTTGCAAACCGCCGATTTGTATAATCCTAAAGTGGTGCAAGCAACTATGGGTTCGATGACACGGGTTCGAGTAATTTACACCGATTTATCCGCGTATTTGAGTTCGACGAATCTCCCCATCATGGGTACGTTTATGGATGGTGTAAATGTATATGCAACCCCATTGCCCAAAGAAGGGATTTTGATTTTGGGTAATGAAGCGAACGGAATTTCCAGTGCCGTTGAAGCTCTTGTGCAGCAACGATTAGCCATTCCGCGTTTTGGTGCTGTTCAAAAAACTGAAAGCCTGAATGTGGCTACAGCCGCGGCTATTTTTTTAAGTGAAATGCGTAGAAGGGATTAGTGGAAAGTGAAATTCACCACGAAACCGCGTGTTTTCATACCCGCAATATTTCCCGTCCATGGACTCGCCGGATTGTTATCGCGAATGAGTTCGTCATTCATCCCAAAAATACCCCGGATTGAGGGCGAGAACTTAAAATACTCCAAATAAATATCGATACCAAAGCCCAATTCATAATTATTGGTCCAAGGTTTTACACGAAATCGCTGTTGGTAATTGTCATCTATCGATTTAGAATTACTGGATAAATTCAAGGTTGCATCAATACCACCTACTAAATAAGGGCGAACATTACCCACACGTTGGGAGGAAAACTTAACCAAAAGAGGAAACATAATGTAGGTGGATCGCACTTCCCGCAGCGCATCTAAAGGTTTTGTAAATCCACTATAGGTAAGATTGCGTTGGGTGTAATAGAGTCCGGGTTCAAAGCGAAGGTCGATGTATTCGTGCAAGCGAAGATTACCTACCAAACCTACATTAAATCCCGTTGTATTGGCCACTGCAATATCTTTGACGGGTGGATTTATATAGTCAAATTTGAAATCAAAACTATTAAATCCTAAGAAGTAACCCCAATGTACCCGTTGTTTGTCAAAGTTTTCTAAATGAATAATCGGGTCTTTAGAAAAAATACCTTTTGATTGGGCCAAAACGCCCAAAGGGAAGCACAAGAGGATTAGGATTAATTTCTTCATAATTATTTTGATGCCGAATAAATGGTCGCAACTCCAAATGTTTGTGGCATAGCTTTCACGTCTATAAACCCAATTTTACGTAAAATATTGTTTAGTTTTTCACCATAAGGAAAAACAGCTGCAGATTCGGATAAATACCCGTAGGCGACATTGTCTTTGGAAAAGAGTTTGCCAATCAAAGGTAAAATGAATTTGGTATAGAAACGGTACCCTTGTTTAAATGGAGTTTTTTCGGGAACAGAAGTTTCTAAAATGACAAAAATACCGCCAGGTTTCAATACGCGTAAAATTTCGGCGAGACCTTTTTCAAGTGTTTCAAAATTGCGAATGCCAAAAGAAACCGTGATGGCATCAAAATGATGGTCAGGAAAAGGCATGTTTTCTGAATCGCCCAATACCATGTCAATTATGGTGTCTAAGTTTTGCGCTTTTACTTTTTGTTTGCCCACTTCCAACATGCCGGAAGAAATGTCTAAGCCCACAATTTTTGAGGCCTTGGTCTGCGCCATTAAAATAGCCAAATCCCCAGTTCCTGTGGCGATATCCAATACCGTTTCTGGCTGGGTAGCTTTCACCAATTGCAGTACTTTTTTTCTCCATTTTACATCAATTCCAAACGAAATCACCCGATTTAATCCGTCGTAATTACCGGAAATCGTGTCAAACATTTGGGTAACTTGTTCTTTTTTACCCAAGTTGGAATCTTTGTATGGGGTTACATTTTCTGCCATTTCACTTGCATTTTTAGCGGCACAAAGGTAGCGATAATTGCTCCTTTTTGTACCGAAATTTTCGGATTATCTTTTGGTAAACGTTTGAAAAGTAAAGGCGCAAAGGTGCTTTTCATCACTGGGATGGAATTCCTCCGATTCGATTTTCCATTCTTTTTCATCGATTTCTGGGAAAAAGGCATCGGCTTCAAAAGTAGCATGAACGCGAGTGAGTTCGATTTTATCCGCAAAAGGTAAGGCTTGACGGTAAATTTCGGCGCCACCAATGATATAGTTTTCTTCATCATTTGGACAAGAAGCGATTGCGGCTTCCAAAGAATGTACTACAATGCAGTTTTCGTACGCGTAATCGGTTTGACGGGTGATGATCACATGCGTGCGATTGGGCAGTGGCTTTGGAAAACTTTCAAATGTCTTCCTTCCCATAATGATGTAATGACCTGTAGTCAACGCTTTAAATCGTTTGAAGTCGTCGGGTAAATGCCAAACCAATTGGTTGTCTTTGCCCAAAGCATTGTTTTCAGCGGCTGCCGCAATTAAAGTAATCATAAGGTGCTTTTTTGCGTTGTAAAAATACGGGGTTTCCAGCAATTATTTTTTATTGAATTGCGAGTTCACGCCGATTTTAATACAATTTTGGCGTTTGTTGGACGGAAAATCATTCAATTTTTGAAAAGTCAAATTCATTATCTGAAAATAAGAAAACGTTTTCTTGATTTTATAATTTTTAAAAAGCAAGAAAAAAATGGGAATTTGATTTTAAAAAATGGTTGTTTTTGTGAAAATAATAAATCGTTTTTGTGGGGGTACAACCTTTGTTTTTATTGCGTTACTTTGCTTCAGTAATCTATAAATGAAATAGTTATGGCGATTAAGAAACAGTTTATTAAAACGAAACCGGTTTGTAAAGTGACGTTTACTGTGGAAGCTAAAGAAGCGGCTACTGCGTCAGTAGTGGGGGATTTCAACGATTGGAATTCTGAAGCCGGCTCACTATCAAAATTAAAGAACGGATCTTTCAAAGGCGCTTTTGATTTGCCAAAAGACAACTCCTTTGAATTCAGATATGTGGTAGATGGTGCATTTATTAATGATCCAGAAGCCGACAGCTACCGTTGGAATGCTTATGCCAACGCTGAAAACAGCGTTCTTGAAGTGTAAGTTTTAGTTGGTTTGTTTTAAAAATCCGCCCTTCAAGGCGGATTTTTTATTTGTATTAATAGCTTGATGAAAAATCAAGTCGAATAGGAATTTGATAGGAAGTTCGAACAGGCAATCCCTTTTGTAATCCTGGGGTCCACTTGGGATATGAGTACAGTAATCGAACGGCTTCTTCATCTAAACCATACCCGAGGCTTTTACTCACGCGTATCCCATTGATTTGCCCTGTTTTTTCAACAATAAAATATAAAATAATTGTGCCCTTGACTTTCTTTTTTAACGCTTCATTGGTTGGTTCAAAATTTGTTGAAATGTATTTATAAAAATGATTAATGCCTTTAATGGGTTCGGGACGAATTTCAGCCTTTGTGTAGTTTACTTTTTCACCCTCAGGTGTGGTACTCGTTCCCTCAATGAGGCTGCCGTTTTCGTATAGTTCTTCATAGGTGTTCATTTTTTTTCCAAATAAACCCGTCCATTTTCCTGTTTTAACACCCTCTTTATAGGTTCCTTTATCGGAAAAAAATTCATTTTCATAAAAATAGGTTCCATTACCTTCTTTCACAGTTTGAATGCCATCACGATTCCAAAAACTCTGAATTTTGTAATTGCTGCCGATGGTTTCATCTGCTTTAGTATAATATCCCTTTTCACATAATTTGCCATTCTCATACCAACGTCGATAAGGTCCTTCAAGCGAATTTTTATTGTAGGTGTTGGCATAATCTAATCTCCCTTTGGAATCATATACCACATATTGTCCATGTACTATTCGGGTGTCAGCATCTTCGTAGCAAACGGATTTAGTTGGAATATTTTTAGCATTAAAAGTTGTAATGACATAACATTTGCAGGAATCTTGAAAACTGAATACACTTTTGTTATAAAAGTTTTTTTCTGTTGCTTCTTTACCCAGAGAGTCGGTGTATTTTATGACTTCATTTTGTGCAAATACAAATGCACTACTAAGTAAAACTACCAGTATATAGATGTTTTTTTTCATTAAATTATAGTTTTAAACCGCCACAGCACCTTTAATATGCGGATGCGGGTCGTATCCCTCTAACGTAAAATCGTCAAATTCAAAAGCGAAAATATCTTTCACGTTTGGATTGATTTTCATGGTGGGTAAGGGGCGAGGCTCCCGACTCAATTGCAATTCCAATTGTTCGAAGTGGTTGTTGTAAATATGGGCATCGCCAAAGGTATGTATGAAATCGCCGGGTTGTAAGTCGCACACCTGCGCAATCATCATCGTTAACAACGCATAAGAAGCAATATTGAACGGAACGCCTAAGAAAATATCGGCACTGCGTTGGTACAACTGACAGGATAATTTTCCTTCTGCAACATAAAATTGGAAAAACGCATGACAGGGAGGAAGTGCCGCTTTACCATTGGCTACATTTTCTGCGAAGGATACCGAAGTGTCGGGCAATACCGAAGGATTCCAAGCCGAAATCAACATGCGACGGCTGTTCGGGTTTTGTTTTAAAGTCTCAATTAACTCCGCAATTTGATCAATATTTTTACTGTCCCAGTTGCGCCATTGATGGCCGTAAACCGGACCCAAATCGCCGTTTTCATCTGCCCATTCGTCCCAAATTTTAACCCCATTTTCTTTCAAATAACCAATATTGGTTTCTCCTTTTAAAAACCACAACAATTCATAGATAATGGATTTTAAATGGAGCTTTTTGGTGGTTACCATCGGGAAACCCTCGCTGAGGTCAAAACGCATTTGGTAGCCGAAAATACTTTTGGTTCCGGTTCCAGTGCGATCACCTTTTTGAACACCGTGTTCTAAAACATGCTTAACGAGGTCGTGGTATTGTTTCACAGGGATTAATTTTAAGATTCGCGTTTGGATATTTCGTCGCGGATACGGGCCGCTTTTTCATAGTCTTCATCTTGTACAGCGGCTTCCAACATGTCATTGAGTTCCGCCAAACTGTAAGTGTTTAGTCCGCTACCTGCTGTAGGTGTAGGTTCGTTGGATTGTCCAAAAGTTTCCGGTTCTGACAGTACGCCGTCGCCCATTTCTCCTTCATTTCCGGAAGGATTTAAATAGATACCCGCTTTGTCCAAAATGTTTTTATACGTAAAAATGGGGGCTTGAAAGCGCAATGCTAAGGCAATCGCATCCGAAGTACGCGCATCGATGATTTCTTCAATTTTGTCGCGTTCGCAAATGATACTTGAGTAAAATACACCATCCACCAATTTGTGAATGATCACTTGTTTGACCACAATATCAAATCGATCGGCAAAGCTTTTAAACAAATCGTGAGTTAACGGACGCGGCGGCTTGATTTCTTTTTCTAAAGCAATCGCAATCGATTGGGCTTCAAAGGCGCCAATAACAATCGGAAGTTTGCGCTCGCCATCCACTTCATTTAAAATCAATGCGTAGGCACCGTTTTGGGTCTGACTGTACGAAATTCCTTTTATGGTAAGTTTGACTAAACTCATACTATCTTAATATTATTGCGGCAATAAAATGAAAACACCTTTATTGTCGGTCGTAAACTTCTATCTAAACCTTTTGATTTTTGAAAATTAGGGGGTCTAATTTTCTAGTCGAATACGGACTGCAAAATAACAAAAAGATTTGGGGATTTCTAAAAAAAATAAGCCGCTTGTAAAAAAACAAACGGCCTATCAAGTTTAGGTTATATTTTCAAAGAATCTTAGCTGTTTTGTGCTTTGAACTCTTTTAATTTTTGTGTTAAACGGGGCACTACATCCAAAGCATCACCTACGATTCCGTAGTCGGCTACTTTAAAGAACGGTGCTTCAGGGTCGGTATTGATGACCACTTTTACTTTAGAAGCATTGATTCCGGCAATATGCTGAATCGCACCTGAAATTCCGATAGCCACATAAAGGTTAGAAGCCACAGGTTTACCTGTTTGTCCCACGTGTTCGCTATGGGGTCTCCAACCGATATCTGAAACTGGTTTAGAACAAGCGGTTGCTGCTCCAAGTGTTGTAGCTAAATCTTCCAAAATGTGCCAGTTTTCCGGACCTTTCAATCCGCGTCCACCAGAAACCACGATATCTGCATCAGCGATAGATACTTTACCACTCGCTTTTTCAACTGATTCCACTTTAGTATTGAAATCGGCATCACTTAAAGCAGGTGAAAAATCTTCTGCACTTGCAGCGGTATTGTTTTCAACCAAACCAAATGAGTTTTTAGAAATACACAACACTTTTACATCTGTGGTAACTTCCGTATAATTGAATGCTTTTTGTGAAAATGCACTGCGTTTTACTTGGAAAGGTGACGTGCTTACAGGTAAGCCAACTACGTTGGAAGCCATACCAGCTCCCAAGCCAACAGCCACTAACGGTGCTAAATACAAACTGTCTGTTGTTGAAGAAAGAACTACTACTTTAGCGCCTTCTTTTTGTGCAGCCTGTTTTACCACATCAGCATAAGCTTTTGCATTAAAGTTGGTTAACTGGCCATTGTTTACATTTAAAACTTTGGAAACACCGTATTTGCCCAATTCTGAAGTATCACCCGCGTTAACAGTTACTGCTGTTACGCTAGTGCCCATGGTGTCGGCTACAGCTTTGGCGTAGGAAGCCAATTCCAACGCTACTTTTTTGAATTTGCCGTCTGCATATTCGGCATATATAAGTACTGACATAGTCTTTATCTTTTTTGGAAGCTTAGATTACTTTCGCTTCGTTGTGTAACAAGTTGATTAATTCGTCAAGATTATCAGGAGAAACCATTTTCACCGCTGATTTTGGTGCTGGCTTTTCAAATTTCACCGCTTTGGTTTTGTTGTCAGCTCCTGTTGCTTCTACCACAGCAAGTGGTTTTGTACGAGCAGTCATGATACCACGCATGTTGGGGATACGAAGGTCTTTTTCTTCTACAATTCCTTTCTGTCCACCTACTACCAAAGGTAATGCTGTAGCAATTACCTCTTTTCCACCATCAATTTCGCGAGAGGCTTTTGCCGCAGATCCGTCAACCGTTAATTCGGTACAAGAATTCACGAAGTTGTAGTTCAATAATCCGGCTAACATTCCTGGAACCATTCCGCCGTTGTAGTCTAACGATTCTTTTCCGCAAATGATCAAATCATATCCTCCATTTTTAGCCACTTCGGCCAATTGTTTCGCTACGAAAAAACCATCAGTTGGTGTAGCATTGACACGGATAGCGTCATCAGCACCAATGGCTAAGGCTTTGCGTAAAGTCGCTTCCGTATCGGGTCCGCCCACATTCACAACCGTTACTTTCGCACCTTGTTGCTCCTGAAACCAAATGGCACGGGTAAGTCCAAATTCGTCATTAGGGTTAATCACATATTGTACACCGTTGGTATCAAACTCCGTGTCCCCGTTAACGAAGTTGATTTTTGAAGTAGTATCAGGCACGTGGCTGATGCAAACTAATATTTTCATATATTTTTGAGGGGTTTAAATTTTTCCGACGTAAAAGTAAAAAATATATTTCTAACTTTTGTATGCATGCATAATATTTTTTCATATTTCAATCGATTTCGCTGAAGATTCAATAGAGAGTTAGGATTTCGATTTTGAATTGTTAAAAATTTAACGCAAAATTTCGGTGTAGTGAAAATATTTTTTGCTGGAAAAGTTGGGTTTTCGGTTGATGAAAGCTGTTTTTTAACGCAATTATATCGATTTCGTAAAAAAAGGAGGCACAAAATCGAAAGACGGAATATTTTAATCATCGAGAATTCTTATTTTTGCGAATCCTAAAACTGAATAACGAAATATTCGATATGAGAACGATCCAATTTAGAGAAGCGATTGCCGAAGCGATGAGCGAGGAAATGCGTCGCGACGAATCAGTATATTTAATGGGTGAAGAGGTGGCCGAATACAACGGTGCCTACAAAGCCTCCAAAGGAATGTTGGATGAGTTTGGCGCAAAACGTGTCATTGATACGCCTATTGCAGAACTTGGTTTCGCAGGAATCGCAGTAGGGTCAGCCATGAACGGTTGTCGTCCAATTGTAGAATTCATGACCTTCAACTTTTCATTAGTAGGTATTGACCAAATCATCAACAACGCAGCCAAAATGCGTCAGATGTCAGCCGGTCAATTTCCTATGCCTATGGTGTTCCGTGGTCCTACAGCATCTGCAGGTCAGTTGGCAGCAACCCACTCACAAGCTTTTGAAAACTGGTACGCCAACTGTCCCGGTTTGAAAGTGATTGTGCCCTCAACGCCCTATGATGCAAAAGGTTTGTTGAAAGCAGCGATTCGTGATAACGATCCTGTTATTTTCATGGAATCAGAGCAAATGTATGGTGATAAAGGGGAAGTGCCTGAAGGCGAATATATCATTCCAATTGGTGTAGCCGATATCAAACGCGAAGGTGCTGATGTAACGATTGTTTCTTTTGGTAAAATTATCAAAGAAGCGTTAATCGCTGCCGATGAATTGGCTAAAGAAGGCATTTCTTGTGAAGTCATCGACTTACGTACCGTTCGCCCAATGGATTATGACGCAATCATCAATTCGGTGAAAAAAACCAACCGTTTAGTGGTATTAGAAGAAGCTTGGCCTTTTGCGAGTGTGGCTTCTGAAATCACTTATATGGTTCAAGAGCGTGCTTTTGATTATTTGGATGCGCCCGTACAACGTATCACAACTGCAGATACACCTGCTCCGTATTCGCCAACCCTTTTGAAAGAATGGTTGCCGAATGCAAGTGATGTTGTTAAAGCCGTCAAAAAAGTAATGTATAAATAAGGATTTCCTTTATATTTGAAGCCATTCCGAGAGCACTTGGAATGGCTTTTTTATTTTAACAAAACAGGATGAAGAAAAACCTACGCGCAAGTATTATTTTGTTCTTTTTTACCGTTCTTGTCGCCGCTCAAACCAAAGTGAGTGGAGTGGTTATTGACAAGAAAAATCAACCGATTCCTTTTGCAAACCTCGTGTTTAAGGGGTCGAATGAGGGTGTGGTTTGCGATGAAAACGGGAAGTTTTATATCGAATCAGCAAAAAGTTACACCACCTTAGTGGTGGCTTTTATGGGTTATACAACAAAAGATGTTGATTTGGAAAAACCCGTTACCTACAATTTAAAAATTGTACTTAATGAAGAAGAAGTGCTTCAAGAAGTCGTGGTGTATACCGGGAAAACGTCCAAGAAAAATAATCCAGCGTTACGAATCTTACGGAAAATCTGGGAGCGCAAACGCAAAAATGGATTGCGCCTCTTCGATCAATACGCTTACGATAAGTACGAAAAAGTCGAATTTGATCTCAATAGTATTGACAGCAATTTCACCAAAAGCAAAGTGTTTAAAGGGATGGAATTTGTATTCAATAAAATTGATACTTCCAAAATTACGGGTAAAACGTATTTACCCATTTTTATCAACGAGTCGGTATATAAAGTCTACGGCGACAATAAATTAGGGAAGCAAAAAGAAATTTTAGAAGGAAATAAAAATTCAGGTTTAAGTAACGGCGATGGCGTCAACACGTTTATCAAAGACTTGTATAACGATTACAATATTTACAACAACCACTTGACCTTTTTTGATAAGAGTTTTACAAGTCCTATTTCCACAACAGGAATTGACGTCTATAATTACGTATTGCGGGATAGTGCTTACATTGATGACAAATGGTGCTACAACATCGTTTTTTATCCCCGACGTAAAAATGAATTGACCTTCAAAGGGGATTTTTGGGTGAATGATTCCACATTTGCTATTAAGACGATTAATATGGCCGTTTCGAAAAGCGCCAACATTAACTGGGTAAAAGATATTTATATCGAACAAGAATTTGATGTAGTGAACGACTCGGTGTTTTTACTCACCAGAGATTATATGATGTCCGATTTCTCGTTGTCTAAAAAGGAAGAAGCCAAAGGTGTATATGGGAAACGAACTTCTTTGTACCGTAATCATAAATTCAACGAACCCAAACCCGAAAAATTCTACCGCGATGAAGTCAACTTCATTGACAATGCAGTGTATACCCGAAATGAAGAATTTTGGGAGAAAAATCGCTTTGAAAAATTGAACAAAGATGAAGTTGGGGTGTATAAAATGCTCGACACCCTTAAAACCGTCAAGAAGTTCAAACAAATGTATAATCTGGTGACTATTTTAGCCAGCGGTTACATTCAAAAAGGGCATTTTGATTACGGTCCCATTTTTTCCACTTTTGGATATAATGTAGTTGAAGGTATTCGTTTGCGCGCAGGTGGGCGAACGTATTTTGGTCCGAACGATAAATGGCGAATCCAAGGCTATACCGCTTTCGGGTTTGATGATCATAAATTTAAATACGGGGTTTCTGCCAAATGGATGGTCAATACCAAAAACCGTTTGATTCTCGCTGCGGGGAATCGGAGAGATATCGAACAAATTGGAGCAAGTTTAACCACAACCAATGATGTCTTGGGTCGAAGTTTTGCTTCCTCCGGTATTTTCATGTCAGGAACCAACGGGAAATTGTCCAACATCAACTTGACTTCTGCTTCTGCAGAAATCGAACCGGTGAAAAATTTAATTTTTGAAACCGGATTCTCTTTCCGTACACTCGAATCGGCATCCCGCGATTTATTCACTATGGATTATTTTACTGATAAAGCACGCACACAAACGCGTGGCGATTTGCGCCAATCTGAAGTGTATTTTCAGGTCGAATTTACACCCAAGAAAAAATCGGTAGGATATGGAGTGGAACGCTTATCTGTAGATAATCCCTATAGTCGTTTGTTTTTAAAAATGAGTCAGGGTTTCAAAGGAGTTTTGAATAGTGATTTTGATTATACCAAGTTGCAATTGTATTACAAACAGCCTATCGTTATCGGTCCATTAGGGCGAACCAATTTGACCATGGAAATGGGGAAAACCTTTGGTGCTGTTCCGCTAGGATTGATGAGTGTAGTACCCGGAAATCAAACCTATTTTATCATTGGCAACACTTTTAGTAATTTGAATTTCTACGAATTTGTTACCGATGAATACGTAACCCTTCAATGGGAACACAATTTCCAAGGGCGTTTGTTTTCTAGAATCCCTGGTATCCGAAAATTGAATTGGCGGGAGATTATCGGAATTCGTGGAGTATACGGCGATTTTTCAGAAGAAAACCGCTTGTTAAATGCTTCGGATTTAGTGTATAAAGCTCCAAAAACACCCTACTGGGAATACAGCGTTGGTATCGGGAATATCTTTAAAGTTTTCCGCATTGATGCCAGTTGGAGAGGAAACTACCGCGATTTACCCGGAACCAACAACTTCACCATTAAAGGGGAATTTGGGTTCTATTTTTAAGTACGTCACTACAAATCAAGACAATAGACTGATTTTGGAACTTTTGTTTTCAAAATCAGTTTTTTTTTGGACATAAATGTACTTTGTAGACGCTAGTGGGAATGTATAGTAAATTCATAAAAATTATCACCCAAAAAAACACGATGTCTATTTTTTCGGTTAAAAAAATTAGGGATTCACAATTGCGTCGAAAGTGTATTTTTTTTTTGCAAATCTTTTTGGCGAATAGTCGAAACACGCTGTAAATTTGCGCCCTCAGTTAATTGAACAGCAAGATTATGACAGCAGATAATAAAAATACTTTCGATGTATTAATCGAAATCCCAAAAGGAAGCCGCAATAAATACGAATACGATTTTGAATTAAAGAAAATTCGTTACGACCGTATGTTGTTTTCTTCCATGATGTACCCAGCAGATTATGGATTTATTCCAGAAACGCTTGCATTAGACGGTGATCCATTAGACGTATTGGTTTTAGTCACAGAACCAACGTTTCCCATGTGTGTAATGGAAGTAAAACCGATTGGGGTGTTCCACATGGCCGATGATAAAGGTCCGGATGAGAAAATCATTTGTGTGCCAGTTTCCGATCCTATTTGGAACAAGTTAAACGATTTGCAAGATGTGAATCCGCACTTGTTGAAAGAAATCGAGCACTTTTTCGAAGTATATAAAGATCTTGAAAATAAAAAAGTAGACGTACACGGTTGGGGGAATGTTGACGAAGCCCGTGAAATCTTACAGCAATGTATCGATCGTTTTGCAGCGATTGAAAACCGTCCAGAAGGATTATTTAGCATCAAATAATTGACAAATACGTTGAGTTAGCGTTTATTGTTATCAAATCAAATTAAAAAGAGTGGGTTTATTGCCCGCTCTTTTTGTTTTTTAATACGTTCAATTTCAACAGTACTTTTGAAATGCAAATCCAGATTCATATCCAAAAAATGATGAAAATTTAACGATTTGCTTACGACTTATCTTTCGAAAAGGCTCTTGATTCAAGGAAAATTGGTTATTCGGCATTTATTTGTAATAAAATGGCAAAATTCATAATCTTAGTATTTATTTTTCTTTATTTTTGTTCGATTTGATAATTTAAATTCTATAACTAACTAACCAACTTTATGGAGAAAATGTTTATCTATCTGCCAATTGCTATGGCAGTGTTAGGATTGATATTCATGGGGATTAAAGCCTCATGGATAAACAAACAGGATGCCGGTGATGAACGCATGCAAAGTATTGCCAAAAGTATTCAAGAAGGAGCCATGGCGTTCCTGAAAGCCGAATACCGAATTTTGGCTATTTTCGTAGTCATCGCTTCTGTAGCTTTATTCGCCGTTTCCCAAATTTCTGGAGTTTCGCATTGGATGATCGTAGTCGCGTTCATTTTTGGTGCAATCTTCTCAGCTTTAGCCGGAAATATCGGGATGCGCATCGCAACAAAATCGAATGTACGCACCACACAGGCAGCTAAAACAAGTTTGCCTCAAGCCTTGAAAGTTTCCTTCTCAGGAGGAACTGTAATGGGATTGGGAGTTGCCGGTTTGGCCGTACTAGGTTTGAGCATTTTCTTTTTAGTATTCTTAAACCAATTCATGGGCATCGAAGGAAAATCCTTCTATGATAATATGTCTATGGTATTGGAAACCTTAGCCGGATTCTCGCTTGGAGCAGAATCAATTGCTTTGTTTGCCCGTGTGGGTGGTGGTATTTATACCAAAGCCGCTGACGTAGGTGCCGACTTAGTAGGAAAAGTGGAAGCTGGTATTCCCGAAGACGATCCACGTAACCCTGCAACTATCGCGGATAACGTTGGAGACAACGTTGGAGACGTAGCGGGTATGGGAGCCGACTTGTTTGGTTCGTATGTGGCTACCGTTTTGGCGTCAATGGTTCTAGGTAATTATATCATTAAAGACATGACCGAAGCCAGTGGTTCGCAATTTACGGATGCTTTCGGAAACATGGGACCTATTTTATTACCGCTTGCCATTGCAGGTATCGGAATCTTAGCTTCGATCATTGGAACTTTCTTTGTGAAAATTAAAAACAACGATGCTAAAGAAGCTGAAGTACAAGGTGCTTTAAACTTAGGAAACTACATTTCTTTAGCCTTGACAGTAGTGGCTTGTTGGTTCTTAATCGACAAAATGTTACCCGCCACAATCAATATGAATTTCTTTGGTGAAGGGGTGAAAGAAGTGCCGCGTATCAACGTATTCTACGCAACTTTAGTAGGTTTAGCTGTAGGTTTGTTGATTTCTGCGATTACCGAATACTTCACCGCTTTAGGTAAAAAACCAGTTTTAAACATTGTACAAAATTCATCTACAGGGGCTGCAACCAACATTATTGCCGGACTTGCAACAGGGATGAAGTCTACTTTCGGTTCAGTGATTCTTTTTGCTGCAGCGATTTGGGGTGCTTATTTCTTGGCAGGTTTCTATGGAGTAGCTATCGCTGCTTCTGCGATGATGGCCACTACAGCAATGCAGTTAGCCATTGATGCTTTCGGACCCATTGCAGATAATGCTGGTGGTGTTGCTGAAATGAGTGAATTGCCTAAAGAAGTGCGTCAACGCACCGACGTTTTAGACTCAGTAGGAAATACAACTGCTGCTGTTGGTAAAGGTTTTGCAATTGCTTCTGCGGCATTGACGGCATTGGCTTTATTTGCGGCTTATGTTACTTTCACTGGAATTGATGGTATTAATATTTTCAAAGCAGATGTTTTGGCGGCCTTGTTTATCGGTGGTATGATCCCCGTAATTTTCTCGGCTTTAGCGATGCAATCCGTTGGGAAAGCTGCCATGGATATGGTGCAAGAAGTTCGTCGTCAGTTCCGTGAAATTCCAGGTATTATGGAAGGAACAGGCAAACCTGAATACGGAAAATGTGTGGACATTTCTACGAAAGCCGCACTTCGCGAAATGATGTTACCAGGTGCTATTACAATCATTACTCCAATTATTCTAGGTTTATTAATGGGACCTGAAGCCTTAGGAGGATATATGGCTGGTGTTTGTGTATCGGGTGTATTGTGGGCTATTTTCCAAAACAATGCTGGTGGTGCTTGGGATAACGCGAAAAAATCATTCGAAGCAGGAGTTGAAATTAATGGTGAAATGACCTTCAAAGGTTCCGATGCGCACAAAGCAGCTGTAACAGGTGACACGGTTGGGGATCCATTCAAGGATACTTCAGGACCTTCGATGAACATCTTAATCAAATTAACGTGTTTGGTTGGATTGGTAATCGCACCTATCTTAAGTAACGGTCATAGTACAGTGGACAAAAAAGAATGCGCCAAAAAAGAAATGTGCGCTTCAAAAGAAAACTGTAAAGGCGATTGTACCGGTGAAAAATGTGAAGGTAAATGCGAAGGAGAAATGATGGGCAAATGCGATATGAGCAAATGTGCCTCCATGACCAAAGAAGAATGTGCCAAAATGTGCGATTCTTTAGGTTGCTCTCCCGAAGAAAAAGAAAAATGCATGTCACATTATGATAAAGATGGAAAATTTATTGGTGAAATGAAAGGCAAAGAATGCTGTTCAGAAGCTCATAAATAATCGGTCAAAACGAATAAATACTAATCCCCGCTCAATTGCGGGGATTTTTTTTGTTGAAAATGAGGCTTTTACAAAGTATTTAGCTACATTTGAGTTCCTCAAGTCGCTACAGTTTAATTTTTTACCAACCAAAACCAATCCCATGAAAAACAAAATTGTATTCTTAGCGCTTGCGACTTTAATGAGTTTTTTTCTTAGTTGTAGCAAAGACGATAATCAAGGTGAAATTACCGAACCTTCTGGAACCGTAAAAGGAACGCTCACGGTTAAAAACGGATCGAAGCCTGTCGGTGGTGCACTCGTTTTTGTATTCGATTCTAAAAATGAGATCCATTACACCCGAACTGCTGCTGATGGAACGTTTACGCTATTAGCTCCCGCCGGACATCGAGATTTATATCTTCAAACAGGTAACGGATCCAATTTTAGGACTACTCTCGAAATTGATGTTGTGAAAGACGAAACAATTACAGTAGACCCCACACTTTGTCGTTTGGAACAAGTTGCCAATATGGCCTATGTACCGGGATCCTATGATAAAATCGAGTTGATTGTACAATCTTTGGGGTATACTATTCAGTCCATTACACATAACGATCTAGCCAATTATGCCACCATTTCTCAATACGATATTATCTTTTTGAATTGTGGGGGGAAACAAAATACACTTAATGCACAAATTGATACGAATCTTGCCAATTTTGTAACCAATGGAGGTAGTTTGTATGCTTCCGATTGGGCCGTTGCTTATTTAACCGGTGGTGGCACCAACTCCAATTCGTGTAACTTACCCTTTGGTTTTATCTCCGACGATAAAATGTGTGCCATCAATAACGGAGCTTCAGGGTTCATCAATGGCGCCACCATTCCCGATGCTAACTTAGCAGCCGCTATCGGATTTTCAACCTTGAATATTGATTACGATCTCGGAAGTTGGGAACAAATCAATGCCTATGACCCAGCGTTTTGGGAAGCTTTGGTAATGAATCCTTCCAATAACCAACCTTTAATGGTGCGCAACACGGATTTCTCGGGTGGAGCAGTAGGTACACCCGTTGGTGGCGACGATACGGGTTGGGTAACCATCTGCCATCACGATGAGGCGACAAATTCTAATGTTACAATAACCATAAGCGCTTCAGCTTGGGCAGCTCATCAAGCCCACGGTGATACACTCGGACCTTGTCAAGGAAATGCCAATAGTGGAACCATTTATTATACAACTTTCCATAATCACGCTTCAGGCAATATCGGAAACACTTCCTATATCTTAGAATATGTGATTTTGAATTTATAATCAACTTAGATTTCAATATAGGCCTCACTTCGGTGGGGCTTTTTTTTTATATTTACCTAAACAATATAAACTAAAAAATGCGTACGCAACTTTCTTTGCTTTTTGTTCTTCTAGCCTCATGGGCATGGTCTCAAACCAATTATCCTTTGATTCCAAAACCGAATTATGTCGAGTTTCACGATGGGTTTTTTACGGTAAAAGAAACCCTTATCATTTCGGCTCCTATGGATATGGATGCCGAAGCCGAACCGTTAATGAAGGAAATTCGTTTGCGTAAAAAAGCACTGTATGTTACCAATAAAGCGGGAATCGTAGAGGATGCTATCATTGTGCAAATCGAACCCAAATTAGCTCCTGAAGCCTACGAAATTCAGATCAACCCCAAAGTTATTTTTCTAAAAGCAGCTGATTATACCGGCGTGCAATACGGATTTCAAACCTTAACCCAACTACTCATTAATGTTCCCAAAGATCAGTTGCAGTTTCCTTGCGGAATTATTCAAGACGCCCCCAAATTCAAATGGCGCGGCATGCACCTCGATGTGAGTCGGCATTTCTTTCCAAAAGAAGCCATCTTTAAATACATCGATTACCTCGCTGCCTACAAATACAATACCTTCCATTGGCACCTCACCGATGATCAAGGTTGGAGAATCGAAATTAAAAAGTATCCCAAGCTCACCGAAGTAGGTGCGTGGCGCAACGGTTCGATGGTGGGTCATTACAACGACCAAAAGTTTGATGCCGAACGTTACGGCGGCTATTACACCGAAGTTGATATCCGTGATGTGGTGGATTATGCGCGCATCCGACATATTACGATTGTTCCTGAAATTGAAATGCCCGGACATGCGCGTGCAGCTTTAGCGGCCTATCCGCAGTATTCTTGTACGGGCGGACCTTTTGAAGTGGCCCAAGAATGGGGCGTACTCGAGGATGTGTTTTGTCCCAAAGAAGAAACCTTCACTTTTTTACAAGATGTATTGACAGAGGTCATGAATTTATTCCCCGGACAATTTATCCATATTGGTGGTGACGAATGTCCGAAAACCCGTTGGAAAGCCTGTCCCAATTGCCAAAAAAGGATGAAGGAAAATAACCTGAAAGACGAACACGAATTACAGAGTTATTTTATCCAACGTATTGAGAAATTTGTCAATGCTAAAGGCAAAAAAATCATCGGTTGGGACGAAATTCTCGAAGGTGGTTTAGCCCCGAATGCAGCCGTGATGAGTTGGCGGGGAACCGAAGGCGGAATCGCTGCCGCAAAACAAAAACATCAAGTAGTGATGACGCCCGGCTCACATTGTTATTTTGATCATTATCAGGGCGAACCCAAAAACGAACCCTTAGCGATAGGCGGGTATACACCATTGGAAAAAGTGTATAGCTATCAACCCATTCCTACCGAACTCAATGCGGACGAAGCGCAATATATTTTAGGCGCACAAGCGAATGTGTGGACGGAATATATTCCCACTTTTGAACAGGTGGAATACATGATTTTCCCAAGGATGACGGCACTTGCTGAAGTGTTGTGGGGAACGGCTAATGCCAATGATTATTCCAATTACTTTAACCGTGTGACCCAACATTTTAAAGAATGGGAAACCAAAAAAATCAACTTTAGTAAAGCAGTATTCGAAATTACTACGGAGGTCATGCCAAATCCCGGTGGTGAAAATGGCGTATTGTATGTGTTGAAATCCAACCAAAACCAAGCCAATATTCATTATACGGTGGACGGGAGTCAGCCCACCGCACAATCGCCAACTTTTTCCAATACGCTAACTCTAAAGCAATCCCAAACGGTGAAAGCGGCCTATTTTGAAGAAACTACCCAAAAAAGTGCGCTTTCCGAACAAGCTTTTACCATACACAAAGCCACCAGTTGTATGGTCAATCTTCAAAATCAACCCGATAAACGCTACAGTGCTGGAGGTAGTTTTGCCTTAGTGAATGGTGTCAAAGGGGATACCCAAAAGTTCGGTCGCGATTGGTTAGGGTTTTGGGAAAAAGATATGGTAGCTCTTATCGATTTGGGTAAAAAACAATCCATCACGCACTTGAATGTTGGGACACTCGAGAGTCCGTCGAGCTGGATTTATTTTCCCAATGAAATTGTTTTCGAAGTGTCTACCGATGGCATTAAATTCGAAACAATTCAAACTTTTTCCCAATCAGATATTCAACAAGCAAAGGGGAATGTGGATTGGAAAGGAAAAAAAGTAAAAGCACAATTCGTGAAAGTAACGGCCAAAAATAAGGGTAAAATTCAAGACGGAATGCCCGGTGCCGGTAATGGTTCTTGGCTTTTTGTGGACGAAATAATCGTGGAATAAATGGAAAATACACGTCGTAAATTTTTAAAATCAGCCGCGCTGGGAACGGTTGGCTTATCGCTAACTTCTTGGCAAACTGAGGCTGCTGAACGTTCCGATAGTCCTTCTTTAGTAGGAACAAAACCCATCGTACTCTCTACATGGAATTTTGGTTTACAAGCTAACGAAGCGGCATGGGAAATTTTAGCCAAAAAAGGTCGCGCCCTCGATGCTGTGGAAGCCGGTGTGCGCATTCCTGAAGGTGATCCCAACGAACGCAGTGTGGGTTATGGCGGTCGTCCCGATCGCGATGGTAAAGTGACACTCGATGCTTGTATCATGGATGAATTATCCAATATCGGTTCGGTGGCGTGTCTCGAACATATCAAACATCCTATTTCCGTTGCGCGTGCCGTTATGGAAAAAACACCGCATGTGATGTTGGTCGGTCAAGGAGCGCTGGATTTTGCTTTGTCCCAAGGATTCAAAAAAGAGAATTTATTAGTCGAAGCCTCAGAAAAAGAATGGAAAGAGTGGCTGAAAACCAGTCAGTACCAACCCAAAGTCAATATCGAAAATCACGATACCATTGGCATGATCGCTCTTGATGCAGCTGGGAATCTATCGGGCGCTTGTACCACGAGTGGTATGGCCTATAAAATGCACGGTCGTGTGGGGGATTCGCCGATAATTGGCGCCGGACTCTATGTCGATAACGAAATTGGTGCCGCTACTGCTACTGGACATGGTGAAGAAGTAATTCGAATTGCCGGGTGCCATTTGGTGGTCGAACTCATGCGCCAAGGGAAGTCGCCGCAACAAGCTTGTGAAGAAGCCGTGATGCGCATCGTGAAACTGACCCAAAACCGGAAAAAGAATTTAAAAGATATTCAAGTGGGATTTATCGCCCTTGACAAACAAGGGAATTATGGTTCCTATTGCGTGCAAGGCGGTTTCAATTATGCTGTACACGACACTACTGGTAACCGTTTGATTGACGCTAATTTTTATTTAAAATGATCCAACTCGAAATCGCTTGTTTTAATCCCGAATCGGCTATTCTCGCTGCACAAGCCGGTGCCGACCGCATCGAATTGTGTGACGGAATCGAAGTAGGAGGAACTACTCCCGATTTAGAAACCACACAAAAAGTCCTGACCCAAGTGCCCATTCCTGTTTATGTGATGGTGCGGCCACGAGGGGGTGATTTTGTGTATACCGATGCAGAATTTCAGGCTATGAAAGGCAGTATTACGGATTTTAAAAAATTGCAAGTCCATGGTTTGGTATTCGGAATTTTAAAGGAAGATGAAACGTTGGATGAAGAGCGCAACCGACTATTAGTCGCACTAGCGCATCCCATTCCGTGTACGTTTCACCGTGCTTTTGACCGTGTGTCTAATTGGGAAACCGCCTTGGAACAAATCATCGATTGTGGCTTTACAACAATACTCACTTCAGGAACAAAAGCCAATGTGGTAGAAGGAATACACGAACTCCAAGCAATGCAACAAAAAGCAGCAAATCGTATTGCCATCATGCCCGGTGGCGGACTACGTTCTTCCAATGTTCGGCAAATTGTAAATACAACAGGTGTGCATTTTGTACATTCTTCGGCAATTACGGATGGAGGAACCATCGCTAACCCTGAAGAAGTTATAGCTTTAAAAAAGGAATCGAATGCATAAAAAGTGGTTGTTTTTTCTTCTTTGGTCAATCGGACTCACCGCTCAAGTACTGGAAAAAGACTTGAGTCAGTTGTCATGGACAGTTCATCAATGGGGAAAGAATGAAAAATTAAAAGCGACGGTTCCTGGAACTGTTCATACCGACTTGCTCGCCAACCAACGTATTCCCGATCCTTTCTTACAATCCAATGAAAAAGAGGTGCAGTGGATTGAAAACGAAGATTGGGTGTATGAAACCGAATTTGTGTTGACCCATGCCGAACTCCAAAAGGAGCATATCGAACTCCTATTTGAAGGCCTCGATACCTATGCCTCGGTTTTTTTAAATGGCCAATCCTTGCTCGATGCGGATAATATGTTTCGCACCTGGCATGTGGATATAAAACCTTTCGCGAAAGCGCAAAACCATTTAAAAATTCAGTTTAAATCAGCAGTGCAACGAACCAATGCATTAGCCCAAAAATTACCCTATCAACTCCCGGATGATAATCGCGTTTTTGCTAGAAAAGCGCCCTATCAATTCGGTTGGGATTGGGGGCCGCGCTTGGTAACTTGTGGCATTTGGAAGCCTGTCAAATTGCAGTTGTGGGACGATGTGCGCATTCAGCATGTGTTTCACGAACAAAAAAATATCACTCAAGAACAAGCGGAAGTTATTGTTCACGTGGCATTGGAAGCAAGCAAAGAAACAACAGTAACGCTCTTGGTTAATCATCAAAAACGTAAGGTTCAAGTGCAGCCCGGGACTACGGTCGTTGATTTTCCTATAACTATTGAAAATCCCAAATTATGGTGGTGCAACGGTTTGGGTATACCTCATTTATATTCCATTCCGATTGCCCTTGAACAAAAAAGAAAAGTACGCGATAGTCGGGAACTTAAAATAGGTATCCGCACAATCGAACTCGTTCAGGAACCTGATGCCCAAGGGAAAAGTTTTTACTTCAAACTCAATGGGCAACCCGTTTTTATGAAGGGTTCGAATGTGATTCCTCCCGATAGTTTTGTGCCGCGCACGACTACCATACAATGGGAAGCTTTGGTAGAGAATGCCCGACTTTCCAATCAAAACATGCTGCGCGTTTGGGGTGGAGGCGTCTATGCCGATGATGCGTTTTATGCCGCTTGTGATGAAAAAGGGATTTTGGTATGGCAGGATTTTATGTTTGCTTGCGCCATGTATCCGGGTGATGAACCCTTCCTGCAATCGGTTGAAAAGGAAGTCGAAGATCAGGTCAAGCGTTTACAAAACCATCCCTCCCTAGCATTATGGTGTGGCAATAACGAAAGCGACGAAGGATGGCACAATTGGGGTTGGCAAAAACAGTACAAGTATACTTCTCAAGATTCTGCCCGAATTTGGAAGGATTATCAGCAGTTGTTTCACCAACGAATACCCAATACGTTAAGTCGATTATTGCCTTCGAATGAAAACCGGTATTGGCCATCCTCGCCGTCTATCGGTTGGGGAAAAAAGGAGAGTCTGACCCAAGGCGATTCCCATTATTGGGGCGTGTGGTGGGGATTGGAACCTTTTGAAAGCTATGATAAAAAAGTGGGCCGATTCATGAGCGAATACGGTTTTCAAGGGATGCCTTCACTTCAAACATTAAGCATTTTATCAGATGGTGAACCGTTAGCACTAACCTCAAAAGCCATTCGTCACCATCAAAAACATCGTACGGGTTTTGAAACTATTGAAAACTACCTGCAACGGGATTACCAAAACCCCAATTCATTTGAAAATTACGTTTACGTTTCACAACTTTTACAAGCTTACGGTTTGCAAAAAGCCATTGAAACCCATCGACGCAACCGCCCCTATTGCATGGGGAGTTTGTATTGGCAATTGAACGATTGTTGGCCGGTGACATCCTGGAGTTCGATGGATTATTTTGGCCATTGGAAAGCCGCGCAGTATCAAGTGAAACGAAGTTTTGCTCCGCAATTGATTGTGCCAAAATGGAAAGACAATGCATTAGAAATTAATTTGATTAATGATGCAGATACTGTTCATGAGGGAGAAGTCCAACTCAGATGGTTCTCGATGCGTGGTGTGCTGTTAAAAGAGAAACGACTAAACGCGACAATGTCGGCCAATGGTGTTAACACAATACCCTTAGAAAAAGAAACCGATTGGCCAAAATTAGACGGAACGGTCGTTTTACAAATTAATTTCAAAGCGCCTGAAATGCAACTAAATGCAATTTATACAGGAGTTGCTCCTAAAGATTTGCAATTGCAAAAACCTCGAATTTCGTTAGAAAAAATCAATGCCACTACGATTGCCATTCAAACCGATGTGTTTGCGAAAAATGTAGCATTAATCAGCTCTGAAAAAGTGCTATTTAGCGATAATTATTTTGATTTGCTTCCCGGGGAAACCAAGTACATTACGCTTGACAAACCGCTTACTTCCTCGTTGATAGTGAAAAGTCTTTGGGATACCTTACCATAAAAAAAACCTGCCGTGAAGCAGGTTGGGAGTATTTTTTTGGTTTTAGAATAAACCGTTGATTTCAGCGTCAATGCGGTTGAGAATCGTCCCCAAATCTTCGGGATTATTCACAAAATCAATGTTGTCCACATCAATAATCAATAATTTTCCTTTGTCGTAGGTTTGAATCCAAGCTTCATAGCGTTCGTTCAAACGGCTGAGGTAATCAATGGAAATGGTATTTTCATAATCGCGACCGCGCATGTGGATTTGTTTCACCAAATTCGGAATCGAACTGCGCAAATAAATCATCAAATCCGGTGCTTTCACCAAGGCTTCCATTAATTCAAACAACGAACTGTAGTTTTCGAAATCGCGATTGGTCATCAAACCCATCGCGTGTAAGTTGGGCGCGAAAATATGCGCATCTTCGTAAATGGTACGGTCTTGTATGATTTTTTTACCGCTTTCGCGAATTTGTAAAATCTGACGAAAACGACTATTCAAGAAGTAAATTTGAAGGTTGAACGACCAACGCTCCATTTGGTGGTAAAAGTCGTCCAAATAGGGATTGTCAACTACATCTTCATAGTGAGGTTCCCATTTATAATGTTTCGCTAAATAACGCGTCAACGTAGTTTTTCCAGCGCCAATATTTCCTGCTACAGCAATATGCATTACGGTAATGTTATTTTATAGTTTGTGATTCCTTTGTCCGTAAAAATAGATAAAATTTGTTCTTTACAATATATTTTTTTGATGGATTTCTCAACAATTTCGACCTTGTAGGTTTTGTTTGTTTCAAAGGATTTATAGTACAGATGATCCGCTTCAATGTAAAAGAAGTTTTTTTCTTCTATAAATTGAACGAGTCCACTGGGAACAACACCATAATCTGCGATTTGACCATAAATTGAGGCGCTTTTCCAATGGTTTTGCGCGTCAATCCATTGTAAGGAATTGAATGAAAATTGGGCATAAAGCCAAATACCTTGCATCGGATTTCCAATTGGTGTAAAGGTGTTAGTTGTCAAACTAAACAAGCCTATTTGCTGTTGCAAGCTATCGTATACCCACAAACGGTTTTGATTCGACATGCCCACTGCATTCACAACCAGCGGTGGAGTCGTATTTGAAAAATTAATCGTTTGGATTTCATTCAAATAATTGTCCAAAATCACCACCGTATTAAACTGTTCGTAAAAAACAACGGGCCGTAACGGGTTGGTTAAGTCCACCGATTTTATAGGACCCAGAGGTAAATTTTGGTATTGAATTTTTGAAGTGCCGTTGTCTTTATAGACAATAGTGTTGGTGCTGTAAAAGTAATTTCCCAATCCGTCAAATCCCCAATATTGATCCGCTGTAAGAGGTCGTTCATCCAATTTCTCAACAGTAAGTGTAAGTTCCTGACTCCAAATGGAGAAAGGAAAAAGAAAAAGTACAATAATGAGGTGACGTAGCATACGGCTAAGATACTTTAAACCATTTGATAATAAAAATGTCCAAAGGTTGAATTTAACAAAACCTTGGTAACAAATTGGCGGGTATTTCGTCATATTTGTTTTCCTTAAACAACTAAAATAATGAAACAGTTTTTTCTTTTTGCATCACTACTTTTTTGTTCTACAACTATTTGGGCACAAAAAGATTTTCAAGGGATGGCGGTGTACGAATCCAAAACAAGTACAGCCGATTTCAAATCCCGTTTTGAAGGGAATAAAAACATTACCCCAGAAATGCAAAAAATGATTGAAGAGCGCATGAAGAAAATGTTTGAAAAAACATTTGTGCTTAATTTCGATCGTCAAGCTTCCATTTATAAAGAAGAAGAAAAATTAGACGCACCCGGACAAGGCAATGGCGGTTTCCGTATGATGGCCTCTGTGATGGGCGGCGGAGGAACGTATTATAAAAATGTCAAAGACCAAATGTATACCGTAGACAAAGAGTTTATGGGGAAAGAGTTTTTGGTGAAAGATACCTTGACGCATTACAAGTGGCAAATGACTGGGGAAACCAAACAAATTGGCGGTTACAATTGCATGAAAGCGACTTGTATCATTCCAGCAAGCAAAACCGATTTCCGCAATTTCCGACCCAAGAAGAAAGAAGAAAAAGCGGAAGAAAAACCAGCAACAACAACAGAAACTCCCAAAGATGGAGCAAAAGATGCAACGGCAACCACAGAGAAGAAAGAAACCCGTACCAATTTTATGGAAGATTTTGATCTTCCCAAAGACATTACCATCACCGCATGGTATACGCCTGAAATCCCTATTAATCAAGGTCCGGAAGGATATTGGGGCTTGCCCGGTTTGATTTTGGAAGTGAATGATGGAAAGACGATTGTATTGTGTTCAAAAATTGTATTGAACTCCAAAGACAAAGTCGAAATCAAAGCACCTACCAATGGGAAAGAGGTGAAACAAAAAGAATACGACGATATCGTACTCAAAAAAATGGAGGAAATGCGTGAGATGAATAGCGGCCCTGGAGGAAACCGTATGGAATTCAGAATGGGACGTTAATTTTATTCATTTCAAAGACAAACATGAAAAATATATACTACCTCTTACTACTTTGTAGTTCAGGAATCCTTTTTGCGCAAAACATTCGTGTTGAAGGAACGGTTACTGAATCGGGAAAAACACCTTTGGAAATGGCCAACATTATGGCTGTCAATCAAGAAACCAAAGGCGTCGATTCCTATGCCATTACCAATGATAAAGGGAAATTTGCCATGACTTTAAAAGCCAATACGACTTATGTACTCAAATTGAGTTACATCGGGATGCAAAACAAAGAAATCACTTTGCAAACCAAGTCCGAGAACATGACCCAAAACGTGGCCATGGAACCCGGCGGAATTCAGTTGGATGGCGTGGAAATCATCAAAGAAATGCCCGTTTCCATCAAAGGTGATACCATCATGTATAACGCCGATTCGTTTAAAAACGGTACAGAACGCAAGTTGGAAGATGTCTTGAAAAAGCTCCCCGGTGTTGAAGTCAATGCCGACGGAGAAGTGGAAGTGGAAGGAAAAAAAGTAACTAAATTAATGGTGGAAGGCAAAGATTTCTTTGATGGTGACACCAAACTTGGGGTGAAAAACATTCCCGCCGATGCCATTGATAAAGTACAAGTGTTACGCAATTACAATGAAAATTCGATTCTTAAAGGCGTAGAAAACAACCAAGATAATGTGGCGATGAACATCAAATTGAAAGAAGGTAAGAAAAACTTCTGGTTTGGTGATGTAACGGCTTCAGGCGGGTTCCAACCCCAAACTAAGTTCGATCGCTACAACGTTAACCCGAAGTTGTTTTATTACAATCCCAAATACAGCATCAATGTGATTACCAATATCAATAATATTGGGGAATTGCCCTTGACCATTCAAGATTATTTTAAAATGACAGGTGGCTTTCGAAACATGATGTCCAAAGGAGGAAGTAGCTTTAATGTGGGTTCGAATGACCTCGGAATTGCCATGTTGCGCAACAACCGTGCTAAAAGTATAGATACTAAATTTGGTGCCGTGAATTTTGCCATCAATCCTTCTAAAGCATGGACCATAAGTGGTTTCGGAATTTATTCGGGTTCGAAAACAGAAATGCTAACCCAAACCAATACGACCAATTTCGCCAACAATACCATCGCTAATACCACCGATTTATCCAAGCAAAACAGCAAATTTGGGTTGATGAAAGGAAGTGCGAGTTATAAGCCAAGCACCAAATTTCAAATGGATTATGATATTTTGGCAAAGCGTTCCGACCAACTTGAAAATGGGAATTTGAATCGGAATACCATGTCGGGAACATTTTCTTTTGATGAAAATATTAATACAGCCAAAAACCAACAGCCGACTTCCGTAAATCAGAATTTTGCCATTTACAGTACGCCCTCTGAAAAGCACGTGATTGCCTTTGAATTGCAGCATTTGTATCAAAATGAAGATCCTTTTTACAATGCTAATTTGGCCACACAACCTTTTGCATTGAATGGCTATATTCCGCAATCCCGCAACGATTACAGTCAGAATCGTTTGGTGAAAACCAATAAAGTGGATGCCAAAGTGGATTACTATTATATGGTTACCCCAAAAGCGAATTTGAATCTTACTCTTGGTAACACGTATTCGTACCAAAGTTTCAATTCGGCGATTTATCAAATTTTGGACAACGGTTCAGTCAATAATTTAACAGCGCCCGAGAACAACAATAAGGTAACCTACAATTTCAACGATGTATTTTTAGGGGTACATTATAAAATGTTGTACAAAAAATTCACGTTCAATCCGGGGGTAAGTTTCCATTATTACAACATGAACAATGTGCAGTTGGGCTCCGATTATAAGCAAAATTTTACGCGTATCTTACCTGATTTCTTCGCCCTTTACCAAATCAAAAAGGCAGAAACGCTTACTTATAATTTTGCCATTACCAATACATTTACGGATATTTCAAGATTGGCTGAAGGCTATGTTTTGAACAATTACAGCAGTTTGTCAAGTGGAAACCGCCGTTTGGAAAATGCCATGGCGCAAACCCATTCGTTGCGGTATTTCAAATACAACATGTTCAATTTCGAAAATATTTCGGGCTTCATTAACTACACCCGAAGTATAGATGCGATTAAATCGCAAACAGTATTTAGCGGCGTGAATCAAATTTCGTCCCCGTTGAACAATTACAATTATGTGGATGAAACCTTAAGTGGAGCGGGTTCTTACGGTCGTTCGTTTTATAAATACTACAAAGCGTCTTTTTCAACCAATGTTAACTGGTCGAAGTTTTATAATTTCTTAGGAGGAACAAGTGCGTTATCGAAAAGTATCGCTCAAAACCACACGATTAAATTGGCAACCAACTACAAAAAAGTGCCCAATTTAGAAATTGGTTACACTTATTCAATTAGCGAATTTGAAAACCCACGAAGTAAAACGAAATTCTTTACCGACAAACCTTTTGTGCGTTTGGAATACTATTTCTTGGATGCGTTCTCTTTGGTGTCAGAATATGAATTCTATCATTATTACAACGGCGATAAAACCGTCGATAATGAATACGATTTCTTGTCGGCCAGTTTCACCTACCAAAAGAAAGACAGCAAATGGGAATATAAAGTTTCAGCAACGAATATCTTGAACACCAAGGCGCTGAATGATAACTCGTTTGACCAATTCCGAGTAACCAATTCGCAATATTTTGTACAGCCGCGTTATGTAATGCTTACGTTGAAATACAACTTATAAAAACAAAAAACCTGACTCGTTAAAGTCAGGTTTTTTTATGAACGTAATAACTAAGTATTATAAATTAAAAGCCGCTTTTACTTTTTCAACGTGGTCTAATTTTTCCCAAGTAAACAATTCAACTTCTACGGTTTTCGATTGTCCATCAGGCGATTTGAAGGTTTTAGTCACGACTTCAGGCGTGCGTCCCATGTGGCCATAGGCAGCCGTTTCACTGTAAATTGGGTTACGTAATTTTAAACGTTGTTCAATGTAGTACGGACGCATATCGAAAATCGTTTCTACAATTTTGCTAATGTCACCGTCTTTTAAGTCAACTTTAGCCGTACCGTAAGTGTTTACGTTGATAGAAGTGGGTTTCGCTACACCAATCGCATACGATACTTGTACCAAAACTTCATCACACAATCCAGCAGCTACCAAGTTTTTTGCAATATGACGCGTAGCATACGCTGCAGAACGGTCTACTTTACTTGGGTCTTTTCCAGAGAATGCACCACCACCGTGTGCCCCTTTTCCACCGTAAGTATCTACGATGATTTTACGACCTGTTAATCCCGTATCTCCGTGAGGTCCACCGATAACGAATTTACCCGTAGGGTTGATGTGGTACGTAATGTCATCGTTGAATAAATGAGCGTATTGTGGGTATTTTGCTTTCACACGTGGAATCAAGATTTCAATCATGTCTTTCTTGATTTTTGCTAACATCGCTTCTTCTTGATCGAAGTCGTCGTGTTGGGTCGAAATCACAATCGCGTCAATACGTTGGGGTTTGTTATCGTCTGAATATTCCAAAGTTACTTGCGACTTTGCATCCGGACGTAAATACGTAATTTCATTGTTCTCGCGACGTAAGTTCGCCAATTCAATCAACAAAGCATGCGATAAATCCAACGCCAACGGCATATAATTGTTGGTTTCGTTTGTTGCATAACCAAACATCATCCCTTGGTCGCCAGCCCCTTGCTCTTCTTTCGTCGCACGGTCTACCCCTTGGTTAATGTCAGCCGATTGTTCGTGAATGGCAGATAAAACCCCACAAGAGTTGGCTTCAAACATGTATTCGCTTTTAGTGTAACCAATTTTTTTGATCACATCACGAGCGATTTGTTGAACGTCTAAATAGGTGTTTGATTTTACTTCACCGGCTAAGATTACCTGTCCGGTCGTTACCAAAGTTTCACAAGCTACTTTGGATTCAGCATCAAATGCCAAAAAGTTGTCGATTAATGCGTCAGAAATCTGATCGGCTACTTTGTCTGGGTGTCCTTCACTTACCGACTCAGAAGTAAATAAATAAGCCATAATTATAACTTTAAAATTTTGTTTTATTAAGCTAAGAAGGGAAGGAAATGCGGTTGCAACAACTAAAGAAGGATCACTGCTTTAGCATTTTTTTACGAGGTTGCAATCAGATCAAATTTCTCCTCTTCTGTTTTTCGACTGCAAATTTATGAAAATCAATTTCAATAAATCTAAATATATCTTTAAATTTTTCGCAAACGTTTGCGCTTTTTTTCAAATTTTTATTTTGAAATCCCCGATTTCTTGTCTTACCTTTGCGAGGTTCTTAATAATAATGGCGTTATCACGAAAGCGGGAGGGAATAGACCCTATGAACGCTTAGCAACCCCTCACTCCCTGAGGAAGGTGCTACATTCTATTCTGACCATGTTCAGAAAAAGATAACTTTGGAAATACCTCTCTTTCCTGATAACGCAATACAAGATTAGTTATCAGTATGCGTGTAAATATCAATGCAATTCTAAAACAGCGAATCCTCGTCCTCGATGGCGCCATGGGTACGATGTTACAACGCAATCAATTTGAGGAAGCCGACTTCCGAGGTGAGCGTTTCAAAGATTTTCCCCATCCTTTGAAAGGGAATAACGACTTGCTTTCCATTACCCAACCCGAGGCGGTAAAAGCCGTGCATCGTGCCTATTTTGAAGCAGGCGCAGACATCGTGGAAACCAATACCTTTTCGGGAACGACTATCGGGATGGCCGATTACCACATGGAAGATTTAGTCTACGAACTCAATTACCAATCCGCTAAAATTGCCCGAGAAGTCGCCGATGAATTTACTGACAAACCCCGTTTTGTAGCCGGTTCTATCGGTCCGACCAACCGTACCGCCAGTATGAGTCCGGATGTCAACGATCCCGGCTATCGTGCCGTAACCTTCGACGATTTGCGAATGGCTTACCGCCAACAAGTGGAAGCACTTATCGATGGAGGAGCCGACCTACTTTTGGTGGAAACCATATTTGATACACTGAACGCGAAAGCCGCCTTATTTGCTATTGAAGAAGTAAAAGAAGAACGTCAATCCGACATTCCCGTGATGGTTTCTGGAACTATTACCGATGCCTCGGGACGAACGTTGTCCGGGCAAACGGTGGAAGCCTTTTTGATATCCATTGCACACATTCCTTTGTTGAGTGTGGGCTTCAATTGTGCACTCGGGGCGGATCAATTGAAACCGTATTTAAAACGCTTGGGCCAACATACCCAACTCAATATTTCGGCGCATCCCAATGCCGGTTTGCCCAACGCTTTCGGTCAATACGATCAAACACCCGAAGAAATGCAAGCGTTAATTCGCGAGTATTTGAATGAAAACTTGGTGAACATTATCGGTGGCTGTTGTGGGACTACCCCTGAGCATATTCGTGCGATTGCACAAGTGGCTGCCGAATTTAAACCGAGAACCGAGAGCAGTTTACAGTCATCAGTAGCCCGTTTATAAGTGCATTATGAGTAAGGAGATACCGACAACCGACAACCGACAACCGATAACCCAATATTTGCAATTATCCGGTTTAGAACCACTAATCATCACTCCAGAAACCAACTTTGTGAACGTAGGGGAACGGACCAATGTGACGGGTTCGCGTAAGTTTTTACGTTTGATTAAAGAAGGGAATTACGAAGCCGCCGTAGATATCGCCCGCGCCCAAGTAGAAGGTGGTGCGCAAATCATCGACGTCAACATGGACGAAGGAATGCTTGATGGGGTAGAAGCCATGACCAAATTCCTAAATTTAATTGCCGCCGAACCCGATATTGCCCGTGTTCCCGTGATGATCGACAGTTCGAAGTGGGAGATTATTGAAGCCGGACTCAAAGTCATTCAAGGAAAAGGTGTCGTGAACTCGATTTCCTTGAAAGAAGGAGAAGCTGCTTTTATCCATCATGCCAAATTGATCAAACGCTACGGAGCTGCCGTGATTGTCATGGCTTTTGATGAGGTGGGACAAGCGGATACCTACGAACGCCGAATCGAAATCTGTAAACGCAGCTACGATATATTGGTGCATCAAGTGGGTTTTCCAGCTACCGATATTATTTTTGATCCCAATATTTTTCCCGTCGCTACCGGTATGGAAGAACACCGCCGCAATGCGTTAGATTTCTTTTTAGCGACAAAATGGATTCGTGAAAATCTGCCCTATGCCCATGTTTCGGGAGGGGTGAGTAACGTGTCGTTTTCCTTCCGAGGGAATGACAAAGTGCGTGAAGCCATGCACTCGGCCTTTTTATACCATGCCATCCAACACGGCATGACGATGGGTATTGTGAATCCGAAAATGCTGGAGATTTATGACGAAATTGACCCCGATTTACTCACCTATGTTGAAGATGTTTTGCTCGATCGTCGTGACGATGCGACAGAACGCTTGCTCGACTACGCCGAAAACTTAAAATCGGATACCAAAACCACAGATAAAGTTGTTCAAGAATGGCGCAATGGTTCGGTACAAGAACGCCTTACGCATTCTTTAGTGAAAGGTTTGGACGAATTTATCGAGCAGGATGTGGAAGAAGCACGTCATTTGGTTGATAAACCCATCCAAGTCATCGAACAACATTTGATGAACGGAATGAATGTAGTTGGCGATTTGTTTGGTTCGGGAAAAATGTTCTTGCCGCAAGTGGTGAAATCGGCTCGAGTCATGAAAAAAGCTGTAGCCTATTTGTTGCCATTTATTGAAGCCAGCAAAGACGGTCAGTCGGCGGGGGCAGGGAAGGTTCTCATGGCTACTGTAAAAGGCGACGTACACGATATCGGAAAAAACATCGTATCGGTGGTGTTGGCCTGTAATAACTTTGAAATTATCGACTTGGGGGTGATGGTACCGCCTGAGAAAATTATACAAACTGCTGTTGCTGAAAATGTAGACATCATCGGATTGAGTGGTTTGATCACGCCGTCTTTGGACGAAATGGTCTATCTCGCCAAAGAGATGGAGCGCTTGAATATTTCCATCCCGATTATGATTGGAGGCGCAACGACTTCGCGTGCCCATACTGCGGTGAAGATTGCCCCTGAATACACGGGAAGTGTGGTGCATGTCAACGATGCCTCGCGTGCTGTAACGGTAGCGAGTAATTTGTTGCAACCCGAAAATAAAGTCACATATGCCGAACAAATTCGGGAGGAATACGATCAATTGCGCGAAGGGTATTTGAGTCGCAGTCGCGAAAAGGAGTTCTTGCGTCTCAGTGAAGCCCGTGCCAATAAATTGCGTTTGGATTGGGACCAATACCAACCGGTACAGCCCAATTTTATTGGGGTACAAGAAGTGAAAGTGACTTTAGCGGAATTGGTGCCGTTTATCGACTGGACGCCGTTCTTCCATTCGTGGCAGTTGTTTGGGAAATATCCTGCGCTATTGAAGGATGATGTCGTGGGCGAACAAGCGCAACAGCTATTTGACGATGCCCAAAAAATGTTGGCGCAAATCGTTGAGGAAAACTGGTTTACTGCCAAAGGATTGGTGGGTATTTTTCCCGCAAATACCGTCAACGATGATGATATTGCAGTGCAGCCCACAACCGACAACCCACAACCGACAACTTTTCTCACCCTGCGTCAGCAGTCGAAAAAAACGGCGGGTGCGCCGAATATTGCGTTGGCCGACTTTATCGCGCCCAAAGAAACGGGTGTGCAAGATTATATCGGGTGTTTTTGTGTGACGACGGGTTTTGGAGTGGATGAAAAAGCAGCGGTGTTTGAACAGGATTTGGACGATTACCACGCGATTATGGTCAAAGCCTTAGGCGACCGATTGGCGGAGGCCTTTGCGGAATATTTGCATTGGAAGGTTCGTAAAGAAATTTGGGGCTATGCCAACGATGAACAGTTGGATAACCAAGCCTTGATTGCTGAAGATTATAAGGGGATCCGACCCGCACCGGGCTATCCCGCTTGTCCCGACCATTTGGAAAAACCGACGATTTGGAATCTCTTGCAAGTGGAAGAACGTATAGGGGTGACCTTGACCGAGAGTATGGCGATGTGGCCAGCGGCTTCGGTATCGGGGTACTATTTTGCCCATCCGGAAAGTAAGTATTTTGGATTGGGGAAAATCAAAGCCGATCAGGTGGAAGATTACGCTCAGCGTCGAGGCGTTTCGGTGGAAGTGGCACATAAATGGCTGGCGCCGAATGTGAGTGAGGGATAGATATTAGATATTAGACATTAGACATTAGCCTTTAGACGTTGGACTTTAGAATAAAATTGTTTGGTGCAGGGGCTGCGCGAGGGGTAGAAGCAAGATGCCATGCACCGCGGATAACCCGACCCTGTGGGCGCAGTTTCACGAAATAAAAACCAAGGTGCTGCCACAGGGACGCGCCCAAAAAAACATTGAACTTGAAACCTGCCTACGGCAGGCAGGCATTAAAATGGAGGAAAAATTTTAAATAACTACACATTTAAAATTTAAAATATATAATTTAAAATAGATGAGAGTAACCCAACATATCGAAAATGCGCAAGGAAAACCGTTGTTTTCTTTTGAGATTTTACCGCCGTTGAAAGGGCAGAATATCCAGTCGATTTTTGACGGGATTGATCCGTTGATGGAATTTCAACCGCCGTTTATTGACGTGACGTATCACCGTGAGGAATATGAATTTAAGGAGTTGGAAAACGGTTTGTTGCAAAAGAAAATTGTAAAAAAACGTCCGGGCACCGTAGGGATTTGTGCGGCCATTCAAGGGAAATACGACGTGGATGCGATTCCGCACGTACTGTGCGGTGGCTTTACCAAAGAAGATACGGAGAACTTGTTGATTGACTTGGACTTCCTCGGTATTGACAATGTGGTGGCGTTGCGCGGGGATGCGTTGAAAACGGAAACCTATTTCAAACCCGAGAAAGATGGGAACCATTATGCCTCGGATTTGGTGGAGCAAATTAGTAACCTGAACCGTGGCATTTATTTGGACGAAGACTTAAAGAATACCGCCAAAACCAATTTTTGTATCGGGGTGGCCGGCTATCCTGAAAAGCACATGGAAGCGCCGAGTTTGGATTCGGATATCCATTTTTTAAAGCAAAAGATTAAGAATGGCGCCGATTATATCATCACGCAAATGTTTTTTGACAACCAAAAGTTTTTTGAATTTGTGGACAAATGTCGGAAAGCAGGTATTGAGGTGCCAATTATTCCCGGACTCAAACCGATTGCTACGAAGAAGCAGTTGAACTTGATTCCACACCGTTTCAGTCTCGAATTGCCCGACAGTTTGATTATGGAAGTGGTGCGCGCCAAAGACAACGATGCCGTGAAGCAGATTGGAATTGAATGGTGCATTGCGCAGAGTAAAGAACTCTTGGCAGCGGGCGTTCCCGTGTTGCATTACTATTCGATGGGGAAAGCCGACAACATCAAGTCCATTGCCAAAGAGGTGTTTTAATTGCTACTAACTAACCTTTATATTTGAAAACCTGTTGCACTTCGTTGGGGCAGGTTTTTTTTAGACTTTAGTCGTTGGACATTAGACGTTAGAGGGCTGGGGGCTTGTAACTCATGTCCTTTTAACTCATAATTCATAACTCATAAATCATAACTTTTTGACTAGAAGGAGTTTCTTTTATATTTGTAAAAAAAAGCGCCATGAAAAAACGGATTACTTTACTTATTTTATGCTGTACGTCATTTTCGTTTGCCCAGCTGCTTTTGGATCCAACTTATGGCAATGGCGGAATTGTTGATACGGGATTGCCTTCGGGAAATGCCTATAGCAGCGGAATTAGTGGGGTGTCGAATGCGAGTTATTTTTATCCCGATAGATCGGTGTTGATTCCGTATTCGTTGAATCCAAATTTTAGTATTCAGTTTCCGAATTTAGCACCGACCATTGGCGTGAAGAAATATTTAGAGAATGGAAGTCTAGATTTGTCTTTTGGAACTAACGGTACTGCTTTGTTTACGTCCAATAATCATGCGGAGCGCTTTGATATTTCAGGGATTACGGTGCAAGATGATGGCAAAATCGTGTTGGTGGGGCGCACCCATAGTTTGGGCGGTTTCTCTTATGATTATAAAGTTTTTGTATGCCGCTTTAATGCGAATGGAACTAAAGATACCAGCTTTGGAACCAACGGCGTGACGATTCTCAACACCTATGTAGAAACCAGTGCCGATCCCAACGATGAGCGTTTGACGGATGTCACCGTAGACAGTCAGGGCCGTATTCTAGCTGTGGGTTACAATTATTGGTATTTGGGCGGAACCAATTACGACGGCAGTGGTTTGGCGATTCGTTTTACAGCGAATGGAGCGGTGGATACCACCTTTGGAGTGAACGGTATTTTTGAATCACCACTGACCGGAACCGATAGTTTTTCAACTATTTATACCGCCGATAATGGCGATTTTCTGTTGTTAGGGAATGTCGTCCCTTCGAGTACGAGTTCGAACCTAACCGTCATGCGAATCAATAGCAACGGAAGTTTGACATCTTGGTTTGGAACCAACGGAATTACCCAAATCAACTTCGGTGGAAAGACGTATCCCGGAAATTTGTTTGTGCAATACAATGGGAGTTTAATGGTGGCCGGACTCAATATTACGAGCGGGTTGGCTTTTGCCAAGTTGGATCCCAACGGTGTTTTAGATCCTTCATTTAGTGGCGATGGAATGAGCTTCACCAATATTGCGGTGCCCAATCATTACACCATTGGGGCTGAAAATTATCCTGGAATCAGTTCGGATTTAATTGAGCAAATGCCCAACGGGCAATACATTCTGTGTATGACTGTGCGTCAGAGCAATTCCTACAATTACATTATTGCGCATTTGAATGAGGATACTACCTTATATTCGGCTTTCATGACCAATGGTTATTATTTGAATGATGTAACCGCTTGGGATTGGGCGCGAGCAGCACATTTACAAAATGACAATAAGTTGGTTGTTATGGTCAGCGCAATTTTATACCGCTACCAAGATTATATTTCGCTCAGTTCGCCAGAGGTTTCGTCACCATTACAAGCGTTCTATCCTAATCCGACAAAAGCCAGTTTAGAATTGGGACAAACCTATGATGAGGTTATCCTTTTTGACGCATTAGGAAAACAAGTCTTCACCCGCAAACATGTTGCAACACTTGATTTGTCTTCGCTGGAAGCGGGCGTGTATTATGTACAGGTCCAACTTGCTACTGGTGAACGCTTGACACGGAAAGTGGTGAAGGAATAAGGTATTAAATTCCAAATTTTAAAATCCCAAATTCCACTTTATTTGCCTCACGAATCATTTCTCATTCGAAAGTGTATTGTAAGGCTTCTTCTTTTTGTTCAGGTTGTTTTCTCCCAGAAGAACGGATTAGCATTGAACATTACTAAAAAACCAAAACAGTAGTCCAAGGAGTATTAAAGGGAGTAGAATCAATATTGCTGAAAGGGCTCGGTACTGATTAGGATGCTCTAGGTTACAACTCGGAATTTTATACAAGATATAAAAGTTAAGTACTACTGAAATTCCGTAGAGATAGATGAAAAAAGAAAATTTTCGCGTAATGATGCCTAGGCAAAAAAGCACCAATAAAAGAAGATATATGGTTTTTGGTTGGTTGTTATGCGATTTCATAGGATAAAAGTAAATATAAATACAAATATTGCTTTGTTTCAATCCTTTAAAATTCCAAATTTCAAATTTCCATTATATTTGCTTCACTAAATTCCACTCATGCGCAAGAGTATCGTATTGGTTTTCTTTACAGTTCAGGCCCTTTTCGCCCAGAAGAACGCCAATACACCGTCTTTTGAAGTCCGTTTTTTCAGAGGAAATGTCTTGCCGCACACCCCCGATTTGTACCATTTGCAAGGACATCCCGAAGGCATTCAATTCCATTACAATCTACAAACCCACGGCGCACAAGAATGGCATGCGGCTTATAATTATCCATCGTATGGTGTGTATTTGTTGTACCAAGATTTCAACAACCGGTTCCTCGGACACAGTTGGGCTACAGGGACTTATTTCCGATTTAATTTTTTAAAACGGCACCTCCAAGTCCAAACAGCCGCGGGTGTGGCGTATATGAACCAACCGTATGACAAGGTGACCAATTCCAAAAACAAAGCATTTGGGAGTACGCTGTTGGCCAATATCAACATCGGACTCGAGTACCACCAACCGTTGTTTCATAACCAAATGGACGTGTCGGCCGGATTGTTATTCACGCATTATTCCAACGGCCGTTCAAAGTCGCCCAACAGCGGTATCAATACGTATGGACTCACGATCGGAGTCGCTTACAACCTTCAAAAACCCGTTTCTAATTCGCCCGACACAACTAAAGTGAAAACGAATTACCGTGAAAAATTGCACTATAACTTTGTGTTCCGCACAGGGTTTAATGAGAGTTCGGTCATCAATAGTGGCCGCCATCCGTTGTATCACCTCGGGGCGTATATCGACAAACGTTTGAATCGCAAAAGCGGTGTGCAACTGGGAGCCGATCTTTTCCTAACCCAAAGTTTTAAAGACTTTATCAAATACAAATCGGCAGCTTACCCCGAAGATCATATCGACCCCAATACCGATTACAAACGCGCAGGTATTTTTGCGGGCTATGAATTGTATATCAACCGCTTGTCGCTTGAGGCCCAGGTGGGGTATTATTTTTATGATCCTTTGCACAACGAAATTCCGGTGTATGACCGCATCGGATTAAAATATTATTGGACACCCAAAGTCTTTTCCGCCTTGAGTTTGAAAACCCACATGTTTCTGGCTGAGGCTATCGAATTTGGTCTAGGAATCCGTTTATAAGATGAAAAAACTGCTCGCACTTTTACTGGTCCTGCTTGTTGCTTGTGAAAAACCCTCCGATTGTATTGAGTCGGAAGGTACAATCATGACCCGTGAAGTCCCCGTTACAGCGTTCACACGCATCGAAGTCTATCGCGGCATTGGAGTCGAAATCACCCAAGGTCCCGAATACAAAGTCGTGTTGCAATCGGGTGAAAATTTTATCAATAACATCCAAGTGGTTCAAGATGGGAACGTGTTGAAAATTCGAGACAAATCTACTTGTAATTGGGTTCGCGAATACGGCGTTGCCAAAGTAATCATTACCGCGCCCAATCTCGAAGAAATTTATTCCAAAACCGAACAAGATATCCGGTCTGTGGGGATATTAAATTATCCTTTGTTGCATATTTATGCCAACGATGCACACGGTGACGGTGTGCCCGGTGCGGCTACAGGTGATTTTGTTTTGAATGTGAATACGACCGAATTCACCATCGAAAATAATAACGTCTCCCGATTTTATATCACGGGTCAGGCGCAAAATGCTTCCCTGATTTTCTGGGCAGGTGATGGCCGCATCGAAGCTCAAAATTTAGAAGTTCAAAATATGTACGTCTACAGTCGCGGGTCCAATGACATGCTCGTCAAACCCATGCAGTACATCCATGGCAGCATCGTGAGTACAGGAAATGTAGTGTTATTCCACACACCACCTACTATCGATGTGCAGCAAACCTACCAAGGACAATTGTTGTTCAATTAGTTCTTCTTGGCCGTTTTTTCGCGGAAAATTTGTTCGAGGTTTTTCGCTTTCGCCACAATTTGCAAGGCACGCAAACCATTAGCGGTAGCAAAGTCAAAAATACGGGCGCGGGGGTCTTCTTCGGTTTGAAACGTCAGTTCCCACAAATTGTCTTTCACGTTTTTCGTTTGGGTCAGACCTTTGAGTTGGGCAAACAAATCAGCGTTTACCGCTTGATCAAATTCGACTTCCACCAATTGTACCGTAACTTCTTCCACCAGTTTATCCAGTTTCTTGTCGGTTACAATTTTCCCTTGGTTGATGATGATGACCCGGTCGCAAATCGCTTCCACTTCTTGCATGATGTGGGTGGATAGGAAAACCGTTTTGTCTTTACCGACGTTGCGAATTACGTTGCGAATTTCAACCAACTGGTTCGGATCGAGTCCCGTAGTGGGTTCGTCCAAAATCAATACCTCGGGATTGTGGAGTAGCGCTGTAGCCAAGCCCACACGCTGGCGGTATCCTTTGGAGAGTTGCCCAATTTTCTTATGCGCCTCAGGGGTGAGTCCGGTTAAGGTAATCACTTCCTCAATGCGCGAAGTCGACACTTTGTATACATCGGCATTAAATGCTAGGTATTCCCGCACATACAAATCGAGGTAGAGCGGATTGTGTTCCGGTAAATAACCCACCGAGCGTTGCACTTTTAGCGCATCGGTAGTCACATCATGTTCGTTCACCACGGCTTTCCCTTCATCGGCACTTAAAAACGTAGTTAAGATTTTCATCAAGGTCGATTTACCCGCGCCGTTAGGTCCGAGGAAACCCACGATTTCTCCTTTTTTAACCGAAAAAGAAACCGAATCCAAGGCTTTTTGTGTGCCGTAATATTTGGAAATAGCGTGAACTTCTATAGACATGGTAGTACTAAATTTGACACAAAGGTACAGATTCTCATTGAATTTTTGGGCGTTCCCTTGTGGGGTGAAAAACAGCACTACGTGACTTGTTTTCCACCCCACAAGGTCAGGCTGTCGGCCGTCGCTGCCTTCGTGGTCTCAGGCGAGCTCCGCAAGGCCTCCATCCTTAACGCAAATCCGTGCGGGAAAGTGTGCCTGTAGATCTGAAATTCCAAAAAAAAATCAAATGGGTCTAATCTACTTCATTCATAACTCATAATTTATAACTCATAATTCATAACCCCATTTTTGCCTACTAAAAATGTGTACTTTTAGCAGCAGTTATTGTTCCTAAATCATTCATCAAACAACAAAAACACCATGAAAAAAATCCTGTTCTTATGTGCCGCCACGATTTCATTCGCTACTGCACAAACTAATCCCACCATTTCCCAAACAGAAGTAACCCGAATTGAAAACGAACTCGCCGCCGATGCCATGCAAGGTCGTAAACTCTTTACGCCGGGCATAGACAAAGCGTCGGCGTTTATCGAACAAGAATTTGCAAAAATCGGGTTAGGCTATTGGGGGACGTTATCCAACTACCGTCAGGAATTCCAAATTCGTGGCAAAGCCGCCAACAACGTGATTGGAGTAATCCCAGGGAAATCCAAGCCCAATGAGTATGTGGTCTTTTCGGCCCATTTTGATCACTTAGGTACAGAACCCACAGGGACAGATACCGTATACAACGGCGCTAACGATGATGCTTCGGGAGTAACCGCTGTGATTGCTTTGGCACAATACTATAAAGCCTTAAACAACAACGAACGCACTTTGATTTTCGTAGCCTTCACTGCTGAAGAAGTGGGCGGTTTCGGGTCGCGTTACTTCTCAAAGAACATCGCCGCCGATCAAGTAGTCGCGATGTTCAACATCGAAATGATTGGCACGGAAAGCAAATGGGGCAAAAACTCCTGTTACATCACCGGTTTTGAAAAGTCCGATTTCGGGACTATTTTGCAACGCAACTTACAAGGGTCGCCGTTTCAATTTCACCCTGATCCGTATCCCGCAGAGCAATTGTTCTACCGTTCGGATAACGCTACTTTAGCCGCTTTGGGCGTCCCTGCTCATACGATTTCCACCTCAAAAATGGATGCCGAACCCAATTACCACCAATTGAGTGATGAGGTGAATACCTTGGATTTAACCAACATGACCGAAGTGATCAAGTCGATTGCCGTCAGTGCACAATCCATCGTGCAAGGGAAAGATACGCCGAGTCGGGTGAAATAGAAGTTTGTTAGAATAAAGTAAGTCCTTAACTATAATTAATTGCTCAAAGCGTTCTGTGAAACCTAATAATTCTTTAAGTGTTTATATCACATTTTCAATTATTAAAGTATTAAAACTGTAGTCTTATTTTTACAATAGGACTATTTTTTGTAAATTAGTCAATTACAAAGCGTTTAAATTAATTGCCATGATGATTCCACCTACACCTTCTTATGAAAATGAACGATTGAATGAATTGAAGAGTTTGCAATTAATTGGATTGGACGAGCAAGACGAGTTTGATATGATTACGTCAATGGCGGCAACGATTTGTGGTACCAAGATATCCTTAATCTCTTTAATTACTGAAGATAAACAGTGGTTTTTGTCAAGACAAGGTCTTGAAGTTAAAGAGACTCCTCGTGAAATTTCATTATGTGCGCATGCTATTCTCACTCCTGAAGAACCTTTTTTAATTGAAAATGCTCGTGAAGATGAACGGTTTTATGACAATCCTTTAGTGGTTGATGCGCCAAATTTAGTTTTTTATGCTGGTTTTCCATTGATCACCAAAAATGGGTATCCAATTGGTACACTGTGTGCCATTGACGATAATCCTAAATCACTTTCCAAAGTTCAAATAAAAAAGTTAAAAAACTTATCCAGTTTGTGTGTGAAATTATTTGAATACCGTAAAAATTTATTGGAGCGGGAGGAGTTGCTTCATCAAATTGACACAAAAAATCATTTATTAGAAGAAACACAACGAGTCAATAAAATAGGGGTTTGGGAATATGATTTGACTTCGGGTAAAATAGTATGGAGTGACATTGTATATCAGATTCATGAATTACCCTATGAAACTGCAATCACTGTGGAAAACGGCATTCAATTTTACCATCGCGACTATGTTGAGGAAATTGAAAAAGCAGTCGCAAACTGTATTCAACACGATATTCCTTATCAGTTAGAGTGTATTTTGATTACTACCAAAGGGAATCAACGTTGGGTAAAAGCAACAGGGCGAAAAGTTGGTGAAAAATTAATAGGAAGTTTTCAAGATATTACCGAATTAAAAAATAATGAGTTAAAGTTCAAGGCCATTTTTAATTCCACATTTACATTTATTGGATTTTTAAATCTAGATGGTATTTTATTGGAAGCTAATGATACTGCCATTACTATGGCAGGGATTACACATGAAGATGTTATTGGAAAGTACTTTTGGGATTGCTATTGGTGGCAAATTTCAGAAAATACAAAAGAAGAATTAAAAGCTAACTTTTTTGAAGCGGTTAAAGGGAAGGTTATTGAATACGAGGTCGTTGTTTGGGTAAAAGATAAAACCCCGATCACCATTCTATTTACTTTGAAGCCTATTTTTGATGAAAATGGGGAGGTGGTGTTTGTCATTCCTGAAGGACGTCCAATCCAAGAAATAGTGGATAATAATCGACGCTATAAGTCGGTTTTAGATGGAACCAATGCAGGAACATGGGAGTGGAATATAGAAAGTGGTGCGGTTGTGTTTAATGAACGTTGGGCTGCTATTGCTGGATATACGTTAGAAGAGTTAGCGCCAATTTCTATTGATACGTGGCATAAACTTGTTCATCCACAGGATTTAATTAACTCAAAAAAACGGTTATCCGATTGTTTTCAACACAAAATAGATTTTTATGAGTTTGAGGCGCGGGTGCAACATAAAAATGGGGATTGGATATGGGTGTTGGATCGCGGAAAAGTTTTTGAATGGACAAATGAAGGTGCTCCTTTATTAATGTATGGAACACGACAAGATATTACGATTAAAAAGCAAAATGAATTAGCGTTAAAAGTCAGTGAAGAAGCCTTTCGAGGTAATTTTGAAAGTGCAGGCATCGGTATGGCTTTGGTCGGATTAAATGGAAATTGGCTTAAAGTGAATCGAGAATTATGCAACATTTTGGGGTATTCTGAAGATGAACTATTAAAGCGAACTTTTCAAGATATTACCCATCCCGATGATCTCCAAAAAGATTTGATTTATCTCAATGAATTAATTGAAGGAAAACGCGACCATTATCAGATGGAAAAGCGGTATTTTCATAAAGAGGGTCATATCGTTTATATCATTTTAGCAGTTTCAATGGTCAAAGATACTGAAGGCACAATTCTTCATTTTATCTCTCAAATTATTGATATTTCAAAGCGAAAGAAACAAGAGTTTGAAATTGCCTATCAACAAGATTTGCTGAATACTTTCTATAAATTATCACCAATTGGTATTGCATTAATGGATTATGAAACAGGTAATTTTATTGATGTCAATGAAAAATTGTTAGAGCCGTCAGGATATACCAAAATTCAGTTTTTACTTTTAAACAATCAAGATATTACTCCGCCAGAGTATCAGGTTGTTGATGCAAAAGCTAAAACGGAACTCGACTCCAAAGGGAGCTATCAATTGTATGAAAAAGAGTTGATTCGTAAAGACGGTACACGATATCCAGTTGCACTTCAGGGAGTTTGTGTAAACGATGTTCATGGTAACAAGCGAATTTGGTCCATTATACGCGATATCAGTACTGAAAAAGAAGCGGAACGTAAATTGAAAGAAGCGTTGTCAAATTTTCAAGCGGTATTAGATGCAAGTACTCAAGTTTCCATAATTGCTACGGATACTCTTGGTCAAATCACTTTTTTTAATTCAGGAGCCGAAAAATTATTAGGTTACAGTGCTGAGGAAATGATCAATTTGCAAACCCCATTGATTATTCATAAAGAGGAGGAGGTTAAGAAAGAAAGTAAACGCTTGTCTTTGAATTACAAAAAGCAAATCAATGGCTTTGAAGTTTTTGTTCATGAAGTGAATCTTGGAATGCCCATTACCAAAGAATGGACTTACATCGATAAAGATAAAAATGAAATACCCGTATTGTTATCCGTCAATGCGATTACCACTGACCATGAAATTGTGGGCTATCTTGGAATTGCTACAGATATCACTATAATCAAAAAAGTTGACGAAATTCAATCTTTGCTCAACATTACAGAAGAACAAAATAATCGCCTTAAAAATTTTGCTCAAATAGTATCTCATAATTTACGTTCACATAGTGGTGGCATTTCAGGAATAATTGAATTATTGCGATTAGAATTGCCACATCTTGATAATTATGAGCAATTTGATTTATTAAAGCAAGGAGCCAAAAGTCTTGTTCAAACCGTTGATGATTTAGCAGATATTGTTAAAGTTAATTTAACTAAACATCAACTTTGCCCCGTAAATTTGTATACCCTTATTGAGAAAAATAGAAATAGTCTGTTGTTGCAATTAAAACAATCCGATTTTCAATTAATTAATGAAGTAGATGAAAATTTTGAGGTCCAAGGAGTGCCTGTTTATGTAGATAGTATCGTCTTAAACTTTATCACTAATGCTATCAAATATCGTGATTATGAAAAAAAGGCCTATCTGAAAATTAAAACAGAAACAACCCCACAATTTAAAATAATTAGTTTTGAGGATAATGGAGTAGGAATTGACTTAAATCGTTTTGGCGATAAATTGTTTGGAATGTATAAAAAATTTCACAATCGGGAAGATTCAAGAGGTATTGGCTTATTTATCACCAAGAATCAAATCGAAAGTATGGGTGGAAAAATTGAAGTCGAAAGCGAAGTAAACCAAGGAACAACATTCAAAATTTTTTTAAAACCCTAATATTGTATGAGAAAAATTGACTTAGTCTGTATCATTGATGACGATCCGATGCATGTTTTTATTACCAAAAAATATGTAGAGCTATCAGGTTTTGTAGAGCGTATTCTAGTCTGTAGGGACGGTAAAGATGCGTATGATACACTTACTTGTTTGTTAACCAATGATTCAAAGTTGCCTGAAGTTATTTTTTTGGATTTGAATATGCCAATTTGGGATGGATGGCATTTTTTGGATGAATTTACGAAAATCTCTATTGATCAAAAAATCACAATTTATCTATTGACAAGTTCCAATAATGAGGAAGACCTCTTACGTGCAAAAAAATATAGTTTATCTAGTAATTATTTAGTGAAACCTATCCAACAGCATCAAATTAAAAATGTATTGGAGGAATTAATTTAGATTATTTTTTGTTTATTGAATTAAAATAAATATTTTAGCAAAAACAACAGAGCTGATGCGTAACACATTCACTACCTATTTTAATTATTTCTTTTATTTCTTCACACCGAAGGAAAAGGGATGGGTATTGTGTTATGTCAAGAAGTAAAAAATTAAGCAACCATACGAAAATCCCGATTCCCATCGGGATTTTTTTTTTGCCCATGAAACAACAAATAGCCATACAAGGAATTCAAGGTTCGTTCCACCATCAAGTCGCTCTTGCGTATTTTCCAGACGTATTTGAGTTGGTGGAATGCCTGTCGTTTGAAGCCGTTGCCGACAGTTTGCTACGTGGTCACGCTACCCAAGCCGTTATGGCCTTGGAAAATTCGATTGCCGGAGCATTGTTGCCCAATTACGCCCTGATTGATCGTAACGATTTTCATATTGTCGGTGAGCAGTATTTGGAAATCCAACAAAATCTGATGGCACTACCCGGTCAGTCGTTGGCTTCCCTCCAAGAAGTCCATTCCCATCCCATGGCCTTGCTCCAGTGCATGGAGTTTTTAAAACAGCACCCTCATCTTAAATTAGTTGAAGATAAAGATACTGCCGAAACCGCCCGCCGCATTCAAGCGCAGCAATTACAGGGTATAGCCGCCATTGGAAGTGTGGTAGCCGCTGAATTATTTGCCCTCGAAATCATCGCGCCACAAATTCAAACCGTGAACAACAACCTTACGCGGTTTGCCATCGTTTCGCGCCAACCCAATGCGCCTTCGAATACCATCAATAAAGCGTCGGTGAAATTTGAACTCCACCACCAACGCGGGAGTTTGGCAGCCGTGCTTAACGTAATGAGCGATTGCCGTTTGAACCTTACCAAAATTCAATCGCTGCCCAAAATCGAGTCGCCGTTTACCTACGCCTTTTTTGTCGATGTAACCTTTGAAAACTATGCCGATTTTGAAAAGGCCGCTGCCTTGCTCAACCTAATGGCTTCTTCATTCAAATTATTAGGAATTTACCAAAATACATTACCATGATTACCCCCGCCGATCGCTTACAATCCGTACAAGAATATTACTTCTCGCGCAAATTGAAAGAAGTTCAAGCCCTCGTGGCTCAAGGTCACCCCGTGATTAATATGGGCATTGGGAGTCCCGACCTGCCGCCGCACCCTTCCGTGCAACAAGCCTTAGTCGAGGCACTTTCCCTTCCCAAAGCGCACGAATACCAGAGTTATCAAGGGATACCCGAACTCCGCGCTGGCATGCGTCGGTTTTATGAAACGCAATTTAATTTGGCTCCCGATGTTCCCGTTGATTTTTTGCCTTTAATGGGTTCTAAAGAAGGGATTTTGCACATCGCCATGGCGTTTCTAAACCCTGGTGATCAAGTATTGTTGCCCAATCCGGGATATCCAACGTATGCCTCGGTAACAGAATTGGTGCAGGCTGAGGCGGTATATTACGACCTACAACCCGAGCAGGATTGGTTGCCCAACTTTGCCGCTTTGGAAGCATTGGATTTGTCAAAAGTAAAAATGATTGTCATCGGTTATCCCCACATGCCCACGGGTGCGCCGGGAAGTTTGGAATTGTTGCAGCAATGGGTCGATTTTGCACGCAAACACCAACTGCTTTTGGTCAATGACAATCCGTACAGTTTTGTGTTGCACCACAACCCAATTTCAATTTTTAATTGTGAGGGTGCGGTCGAGGTGGCTATCGAACTCAATTCACTCAGCAAAACCTTTAATATGGCAGGTTGGCGTGTAGGTATGGCGGTTGGGAAACCCGAATTTCTTGATGCTGTTTTAAAAGTTAAAAGCAACATGGATAGCGGTATGTTTTTAGGAATACAAAAAGGCGCTGTGGCCGCTTTGGCATTGGGATCCGATTGGTTTAATCAACAATATAAGGTCTACAGCAAACGCCGCGAACTGATTTGGCAACTGGCCGATTTGTTGGGGTGTTCGTATGATAGAAAAGGGGTCGGACTCTTCGTTTGGGCGAAGTTGCCTGAGGGGATTGACGCCGAGACGTTGATAGATGAATGGTTGTACCATTACCATGTATTTATCACCCCGGGTATCATTTTTGGCAGCAACGGAAATGGATACATTCGGTTTTCACTCTGTGTGACCGAAGAAAAAATTAAAGAAGTAATCCAACGATTTAGGAAATGAAAATAGCAGTTATCGGAATTGGTTTGATAGGCGGTTCGCTCGCTCGAGATATCCGTTTGATTTGGGATCAGGCGGAAATCATTGGATTGGACGCCCATGCGGGTCATGTGGAACAAGCAATCGAACTCGGTCTAGTGAACCGAGAAGGGAAATGGGAAGAAATTCCGCAAATGGATATGGTGATTGTTTCAGTGCCTGTGGACAAAGCGCTTACCGTAGTGCCCCAAGTCTTGGATTTGGTCAACGAAAACACCTTAGTCTTAGATGTGGGTTCGACCAAGCAACCCTTATGCGAAGCCGTGCAACACCATCCCAACCGACGCAATTTTTTAGCAACGCATCCCATTGCGGGAACCGAGTTTTCCGGACCAAACGCCGCCTTACAAGGATTGTTTGAAGGCAAAACAAATATCATTTGTGAAGTGGAAAAAACAGCCTTTGGGTTGCAAGAACGCGCGATGGAATTGTTTCGGAAATTGGGCATGCGCATCCGGTATATGGACCCGCAGTCGCACGACAAACACATTGCCTACGTCTCCCATTTGTCACATATTAGTTCGTTCATGTTGGGCAAAACCGTCATCGAAAAAGAACAAGACGAACGCGACATTTTTGACATGGCGGGCAGTGGATTTGAAAGTACGGTGCGCTTGGCAAAGAGTTCGCCCGACATGTGGACGCCCATTTTTGGTCAAAACAAAGTTAATGTATTGGCAACATTAGAAGAATATATCCGAAATTTGTCCCGATTTCGGGAATTATTGGAAGCCGATCAGTATGAAGCCTTGTATCAAGAAATGCAACATACCAATCGCATCAAAGAAATATTAAACGGAATCAAAAAATAAGTCCTATGGAAAATAATAAAAAAATGCGCACCTGGCTGGATGATTTTCAATTGCCGCATCCGTTGGTAATTGCCGGACCCTGTAGCGCAGAAACCGAAAATCAAGTACTGCAGATTGCCCGTGAATTACAAGATTCCAAAGTGTCGATTTTTCGTGCAGGCATTTGGAAACCCCGTACTCGTCCAGGCGGATTTGAAGGCGTTGGTGAAATCGGATTGAAATGGTTGCAAAAAGCGAAAGCCGAAACGGGTTTGTTGATGGCAGTAGAAGTAGCTACAGCAGCACATGTAAAATTGGCTTTGGAACACGATATTGATGTGTTGTGGATTGGAGCGCGTACAACGGTAAACCCTTTTGCCGTTCAAGAAATTGCCGACGCTTTGCAAAATACCGATAAAATAGTCTTGGTCAAAAATCCGGTAAACCCCGATTTGGCCTTGTGGATTGGTGGGGTAGAGCGCTTGTACAATGCGGGAATCAAGAAATTAGGCGTGATTCACCGTGGTTTTTCGACCTATGAAAAGACCAAGTACCGCAACAACCCCGAGTGGCAAATTGCGATTGATTTTCAAAGCAAGTATCCCGATATTCCGTTGATTATCGATCCGTCGCACATCACAGGGAAACGCGATATGATTTTTCAAGTGACCCAACAAGCTTTGGATTTCAACTACGATGGGATGATTATCGAAACCCATTGTGACCCCGATAATGCCTGGAGTGATGCGGCACAGCAAGTGACTCCCGAGCGATTAAAGCAAATTATTTTTGATTTGGTCATTCGAAAAGAAGACGATGCTGACGGCGATTATTTACAGCAATTGTCCAAATTACGGGTGAAAATTGACGATTACGATTCCAAATTATTGGATGTGATTGGACAACGCATGAAAGTGGCCGAAGATATTGGGGCGTTGAAAAAGGCAAAAAATGTCGCGGTTTTACAGAACAAACGTTGGAATGAGATTTTGGAACGCATGGTGAAAGAAGGCGAACAACGTGGATTAAGTGAAGAATTCATCGTTCAATTTTTCAAAGCAATTCACCAAGAAAGTATTTCGCATCAAGAAAAAGTGTATAAAAATGAATAAGAAAGTCCCTGCGGGGATTTTTTTTTGCTCCAAATAATTCCTTATCATTGTGGTCTTAATAACCTCTAATTATTAACTTTTTATGAAAAAACTATTTGCTGTAGCAGTGACAGCTTTGCTATGCTGTTGTGCTACGCTTGTATCTGCACAAAACAAAATTGAGAAAATTAACATGACCTACGGGGAGGAACTCCCAGATGACGGTGGTAAGATTGTTAAGATTGTAGGGGAAACCAAAGGAAAAATATATGCTTTGGTTTTGAAAGGAAAATCCGATTATTTTTTGAAGATTTTTGAATCAGGAAGTATGAAACAACTTTCTAAGAATCCTATCATTTTTCCAGAATTAAAGGATAAAGAATTGGATTTTGAAGAAATGGTATTGTTGAATGATAAATTGTACGTGATTGGAAGCGTATTTGTGCGTTCCGATAAAACATTCTCTTTAGTTGCAATTCCCATTGATGAAAAAGGGAAAATGTCGACCAAAACCACGTTGATGTTTGAATCCAAAGTGGCGAATAAATCGGATCGTGGAGGATTCTATTTCCGCAAATCACCTGATGAGCAAGTGTTATTAGTGATGCACACTTCGTTGTTCGAAAAAGAAGATTCGATGAAATACGAAACCAAATTATTTGATGAAAACATGGCTTCGTTTTTTTCGGTTGAAGATGTTGTGAAATACGACGACAACAAAAAAGATTACGAGTTTACGATTTCTGATTTTGACGTTAATGTGAATGACGATGTGTTTATCGTAGTGAATGAAGGATACCGCGATAAAAAGAAAAAAGAAAAAGTTGAGAAAGTAGAGTTGCATTTGTACAAAAAAGCCAACGGCTATAAAAAAGACGTGGTGAAAGTGGACATTGTAGATAAAGAAATCATCAACTGTAAAATGTTGGCCACCAATAAAGGTACAGTGAAATTAACCGGTTTCTTTTCCAGCGTTCGCGAAAGCGGTAGAGCCAATAAAGAGTTGAAAGGGATTTACAACATCACCATCAATGTGGCGGATAATACCGTTGGAAAAAGTGTTTTCAATGAATTTGATTATGCGACAAAAGTGAAATTAATCGGTGAGCGTCGTGCCAAAAAAGGAAAAGACGTGAAGCCGTTATATAACATTCAAACAATTATCGAAAAGAACGATGGCGGTTTGATTGTTTTGTCTGAATACCAAATGGTTGTTTTTGGACAGCGTCAAGGAATTGGCCCCTTAGGATTTCAACCGATTACCTACATCACCAACGAAATTATTGTAACCAGTTTACGTCCAGATGGAACTTTTGAGTGGGGTAATGTGGTGCCCAAAGAACAATCGGCTACCATTACTGCTATGTCTGTGAATTTATTTGCAGGAGGTGCGTCAGGGAGTTATAATGTGGCATTAGGAATGTCTATCCCTGTAGCGATGATGGGTAAAGGTCCGGAATACTTAAGTTTTATTCCGATTTACAAAAATGGACAGCTGAATATTTTGATCAATGATCACGTGAAAAATAAAGGGGTAACCAATATTGAGGAAATTCGCTCCATGGGGAATTACAACAATGCAGTTCCTTCTTTGTTTGTGTTTGATAACCAAGGAAACATGTCCAGAAAAGATCCTGATGAGGTGATAAAAAATGAATTGGTGATTCGCCCCGGTGTCTATTGCCGTAAAAGCGAAAGAGAATTTATTATTTATGCTTCCCGAAAATCGAATGATAAGTTAGGTCGAATGATTTTAGAAGATTAAAAAATAAGAAAGCTGTTGAAAAACAGCTTTTTTTTATGTTTAGAAAGGATAAAATGTAATTTTGCATCATGACAGGATGGGTTTATAAATCAACGGGGAGTTATTACACCGTAAAAACCGCAACGGGCGAAGTTTACGATTGCCGTATCAAAGGGAAATTCCGGATTAAAGGAATCAAGAGTACCAATCCCATTGCGGTAGGCGATGTTGTTGATTTTGAATTGGATCAATCCACGGATGAAACCATGGGTCAAATCCACCACATCCACGATCGCAAGAATTACATTATTCGGAAATCGGTCAACCTTTCCAAGCAAGTCCATATTATTGCTTCGAATATCGATGTTGTTTTTTTATTGGTGACCATCAATAATCCCACGACAACGACTTCTTTTATCGACCGATTTTTGGTCACTGCAGAAGCGTATGGTATAGAGGCGGTGCTGATTTTCAATAAAATCGATACCTATGATGAGGCGGCTTTAGACGAACAGCTGTATTTACAGTATGTCTATAGTCAGATTGGCTATACCTGTTTGCGTGTTTCTGCACTAGAACATAAGGGGTTGGAAGAATTAAAAGCGATGATGCAGGATAAAGTGTGTATGTTCTCCGGCCATTCTGGGGTGGGGAAATCGACGTTGGTCAATGCGTTAGAACCTACTTTAGATTTACGTACGTCAGCGATATCCGACTCCCATCAACAAGGGCAACATACCACGACTTTTGCCGAAATGTTTGATTTGTCGTTTGGGTCTAAAATCATTGATACGCCTGGAATCCGTGGGTTTGGTGTAGTTGATATGGAGCCGCAAGAGGTGGGGGATTATTTTCCGGAGTTTTTTGCCTTGAAAGAAGACTGTAAATTCAACAATTGTTTGCATAAAGAAGAACCCCATTGCGCGGTTAAAAAAGCTTTAGACGCTGATAAAATTGCCTGGTCAAGGTACCGAAGTTATATTCAAATTTTAGAAGGAGAAGAAGAACACTACCGCGGGGATCAGTATGCAGAGGAACGGCGGAATTTGCAGTGATCAGTAAACAGTGATCAGTAAACAGAAATCAGTGGTCACTGATCAAACCTTTTAAATGTAAATAACTGGTATTACTACTGTAACTCATAACTCAAAATTTATCATTCAAAATTCAAAATAATTCATCATGCGCGCGGTCATCCAAAGAGTTTCACAAGCATCGGTTACAGTTGAGGAAAAATGTGTTTCCGAAATACAATCGGGCGTTTTGGTGCTTTTAGGTATTGAAGAAGCTGACACGCAAGAAGATGTGAATTGGTTGGCGGCAAAGATTACCAATTTGCGCATTTTTGGAGATGAAAAGGGAGTGATGAATGTCTCGGTGAAAGAGGCGGATGGCGATTGTATCGTGGTGAGTCAGTTTACCTTACACGCCCTGACCAAAAAAGGCAACCGGCCCTCTTACATCCGCGCGGCACGACCTGAACAAGCTATTCCGTTATATGAAGCGTTTATTCAACAAATGGAAAAGGAATTAGGCAAAAAAATTGGTACGGGTGTCTTTGGTGCGGATATGAAAGTGCGATTGCTTAACGACGGCCCCGTTACCCTAATTATTGACACAAAAAATAAAGAATAATGCTTGTTAATTTTTCTTAATATTTTATATTTGAGAAAAATTATAGTATGTATAAGCCATTTCTCCTAATGCTATTCGTAGCGGTGCAAACATTATATGCACAAAACAATACCTATTCTACCTTAGCTATTTCGGACAATCTGAAAGAAACAGCAAATAGTGTGGTGCGTGAGCAAGAAATTCTTGTCGAAATCGTGTCTCAAAAATCGTACATTATAAAAAAACGCGAGGTATTAACCGTGTTAAATGTTAAAGGATTAAATAATCTGGATGCCAACGAACATTACAGTTCTTCAGAGAAAATTAATGCTATAAGTGCTGTAGTGTACAATGCCTTAGGTAAAGAATTAAAAAAAATTAAAACATCAGATTTTAAAGATCAAAGTGTTGCGGATGGTTATTCAATATTGACAGACGATCGTGTGCTTTATTTGGATTATACCCCTACTGAATATCCTTTTACTATTGTTTTTGAAAGCGAAGTAAAATCGAATAATACCGCTTTTTTACCCGTTTGGTCACCCATTAACGACTTTTATGAAAGCGTTCAAAAATCCAAAATAACTTATTTGTATCCCACAGATTTGCAATTGAATTTTAAAGAATTCAATTTTGAGGGATTGACTTTACAAAAGAACTTAACTCCAGGGAAATTAGAATTACAAATTGAAAATTTAAATGCCATAAAACCAGAAGATTATACACCTTCCAAATCCAAAATATTGCCGATGGTGCGATTTGCTTTGGATAAATTTAATTTAGTTGGTGTTTATGGAGATGCGAAAACGTGGAAAGATCATGGTATTTGGGTGTATAATACACTTTTAAAAGAAACCGATGAATTGCCAGAGGAAACTGTAGCAAAAATGAAAGATTTGGTGAAAGGGGCCAAAACAGATCTTGAAAAAGCGCAGCGAATTTACCAATATGTCCAAAATAAAACCCGGTATGTAAGTATACAGTTGGGTGTTGGAGGTTGGAAACCTATGTTGGCTAAAGATGTTGACAAATTGGGCTATGGGGATTGTAAGGCACTAACAAATTATACCCGATCTTTATTAAATGCCGTTGGGGTAGAATCCTTTTATACGGTCATTTTTGCGGGTAGAGAGAAAGCCGATATATCGGAAGATTTTGTAGCCATGCAAGGGAACCATGTGATATTGGCTTTGCCCAATGATAAAAAGTACACCTTTCTTGAATGTACAAGCCAAGATAATCCATTTGGTTTTCAAAGTGATTTTACCGATGACAGATTGGCTTTAGTAGTAAAGCCACAAGGAGGTGAGCTGATACGGACAAACAATTATAATGAAAAATTAAGTAGTCAACTTATTTCAGGGGCCGTAAAGTTGAACGAAGACGGAACAATGTCCGCTGATTTTATCCGAAAAAGTACGGGTACGCAATACAGTGCGAAAAACCATATCCAACAGCAATCTAAACAAGAAATTGTTGAGGATTACAAAGAAGAATTTTCGTGGTTAACCAACTTGAGTGTGGAAAAATACAAGCACAATGACGATAAAGAAAAGGTTGAATTTACGGAAGAGTTATTCTTCACAGCTACGGATTACATTCGCAATAACGGGGGGTATTTGACTTTTCTTGTGAATCCTTTAAATCAATTGACATCGATTCCACAACGCTACCGCAATCGTAAATTTCCTTTAGAGATTTCAAGAGGATTTTACGATGAAGAAAATTATACCATTGAATTGCCACAAGGATTAAAATGTGAGGCCATTCCTGAACCTGTAAAAGTGGAAGATAAGTTTGGAACCTATACCTTAACGATAAAAGAAATTAGTTCAAATAAGCTCAATGTAAGTAGAAGTTTACTTGTAAAAAAAGGGACATTTGACAAATCAGAATATGAAAATTTTAGAAAATTCCGCGAACAAATAGCCCGTTATGACGGAACAAAATTATTATTAATTAAAGCCTAACCAACATGAAAAAAATTGTTTTCATCGCCTTCCTTTTTATTGGAATCTCACTTCAAGCTCAAAAATTTGATTTGGGAAAAGTTACTGTACAAGAATTGAGTGAGAAAGTTTGTCCCATAGATTCATCAGCTCCTGCGGCTATTTTATTTAATGAAGCAAAAACTTCTTTTGTTTATTCTGCGGATGAAGGATTTCGAATTGTTACGGAAATTATGACCAAAATAAAAATTTATAAAAAAGAGGGTTATGATTATGCCAATCACGCAGAAAGATATTACATTGGAGGGAGTGCCAATGCTGAACAAGTGATATACAGTAAAGCCGCAACCTATAATTTGGTGAATGGTAAAGTTGAAAAAACAAAATTATCGAGTGATGGCGAATTTCGCGAAGACCTAAATAAATTTTGGGCAGTGAAAAAAATCACCATGCCGAATGTAAAAGAAGGTTCGATTATCGAATACAAAGTAACCATTACCTCAGAATATATTCAAAATTTTCCGACTTGGGATTTTCAAAAAGATATCCCCGTAATGTATTCGGAATATACGACTTATATTCCTGAATATTTCCAGTACAATTTATATATTAAAGGATTTTTGAGTCCTTTAAAAACCACAAATGGAAAACAACGTACCATCCAATTTTCAAGTGTAAATATGTTGGATAAATCTACATTAACCGGTAGAGAGCAAAATTCCATGTCATTTAATGAAGCTATAACAACGTATGTGTTAGAAAATATTCAGGCCTTAAAAGATGAACCGTATACCAATAATATTGACAACTACCGTTCAGCGTTGATCCATGAGTTGGCGAGTACTCGTTACCCTGGACAACCATTTAAAAATTTTGCAACCGATTGGGATACCGTTGCAAAACAAATCTATGAAAACGATAATTTCGGGAGCGAATTGAATAAGTCAGGCTATTATGAAAAAGATGTCGAGACGCTTTTAAAAGATGTCACAGATCCAGAAGAAAAAATTGCCTTACTCTTTAATTTTGTAAAATCCCGTATGAATTGGGATGAATTTATTGGGTATTCGTGTAATGACGGTGTTCGAAAAGCCTACCAAAACCAAAAAGGAAATACAGCCGAAATAAATTTAATGCTTACCTCAATGATGCGTTTTATTGGATTAAACGCCAATCCAATCATTTTAAGTACACGAAGCAATGGTATTGCATTATTTCCCAGTCGGACAGCTTTTAATTATGTCATTTGTGGAGTGACATTTCAAGATAAATTATATTTATTAGATGCCACAGATAAAAATGCGATGCCTAATATTCTCCCTACTCGTGATTTAAATTGGATGGGGCGTATGATACAAAAAGATGGAACTAATACACTCATCAGTTTGTCCCCCGAATTTATATCAAAAGATATGATTACCATGATGGCTACAATTGATGAAACCGGAAAAGTAAAAGGAAAATTGAAAGAGATGTATTATGATTATGATGCTTTCCGTTTTAGATCGAATTATGGTGGACTAACAACTGATAGCCATATGGATCGAATTGAAAAAAATAATAAAGGGATCGAAATTCAAAACTACTCCGTACAGAATGTGAAGGATTTGGCGCAGCCAATTGTGGAGGGATTTGAATTTGATGATAACAATTCTGTAGAAATAATTGGAGGGAAATTATACGTCAATCCGCTTTTATTTCAAACCCTTCATGAAAACCCTTTTAAACAAGATAGTCGAGAATTTCCAGTAGATTTCCTATATCCAAATCAAAATCGATATATGGTAGCCTTGACGATTCCTGAAGGATATAGCGTAGAATCCATGCCAAAGCCAAAAGCGTTTTCTATGCCTGACAATAAAGCAAGTTTTAAATTTAACATAACAAATGATGATAGAAACATCCAAATCATCATGACTTTTGATATCAATAGTGCAGTTATTCTAGCGGATGAGTATGTGATTTTAAAGGAATTAATGGCTGAATTAGTGCGGTTACAAACTGAAAAGATCGTTTTGAAGAAAAATTAATACATGAAATTGCGATTTGTATTTCTAGTCTTTTTTGTGCCTTTACTTACGATAGCACAATACAATCTAGATAAAGTTACCAAGAGTCAGTTGGAAGAAAAGTTTTATCCAGCTGATTCTACAGCTTCTGCAGCTTTTTTATTTAAAACTTGTAAATTAAAATTTGATTACAATGCTGAAACGGGTTTTTCTATTGTAGCTGAATATACCCTAAAGTTAAAAATATACAAACTTGAAGGGCTATCTTGGGCGGACATTACAATACCCTATTATGTTGGCTATAAGACGCTTAATAAAGATGTTGTAACGAATGTTAAAGGATATACATATAATTTAATTGACGGGGAAATTGTTCGTCAAAAAGTCACTTCTGAAGGTCGTGTTGATATAAAAACAAATGAGTTTTGGGCTAAAAAGATAGTCGCTTTTCCGAGTGTAAAAGTGGGTTCAATTATTGAATTAAACTATGAAATTCGTTCACAGGATATTCAATCGATTGACTTAATGCAATTACAACATGCTATTCCAGTAGCTGCGGCAAAATTAAAAATTGAAATCCCTTTATTCTTTACTTACAAAATAATTCGATTTGGTAAATTAGAATTTGATTTAAGAAGTAAAGTCAACCAAAATTCAATAAACTATGTTGCAAAAGTTGGAAGTTCAAGAGCAAATAGTGACTACTATCTACAATTTAATCAAGTGGTTAATGAGGCAGAATTAAAGAATATTCCAGCACTCAAAGAAGAGCCATTTACAAATGATATTAATGATTATTACTCAAAAATTGCATTAGAATTAGAATCCGTTCAGTTTCCCGATGAACCTCAAAAAAAGTATGCCACAACTTGGAGTGATGTCGCTAAAATGCTAAATGAACATGAAAAGTTTGGAAAAGCATTACAAAATTCCGATTACTATATTGATGATTTTAATCGAATAGCTAATGATAATTTACAACCCAAAGAGTTTATGTTAGCTATTTTTGAGTGGGTGAAGAAACAAATTTCATGGAATAAAAACAAAGGTTATTTTAGTTCACAGCCCTTAGATGAAGCTTATCAAAAACGTTCAGGCTCTGTTGCGGACATTAATCTAATTCTAATTTCTTTTTTACGAATGGGAGGGTTCGATGCCCACCCCGTTTTGTTAAGTACCCGAGAAAATGGGGCGATTACTTTTCCAAGTTATTCGTATTTTAATTATGTTGTTGTAGGTGTAAAATTAGAGAATCAACTTTATCTTTTGGATGCCTCACAACATGCGGGGACATCTACTTTATTGCCCACTATGGCACTTAATGATAAAGGGCAAATGTTTTATGCAAATGGGAATGTTGAAACGGTTAACTTAATGCCAAGCACACTATCTTTAAAAAACACCTCAATTCTTACAAAGGTGGATAAGGATGGGTCTTTAAGTGGCCAAGTAAAATGTATTTATACTGATTATAAATGTTGGGACGTTCTTGCAGATTATTCAGCTAGTGATAAAGATAATTGGACACAGCAAAAAGAGAAAAAATGGCATTTAGATGAAATAACTAATTATGGTTTAAATGACCTAAAAGATAAAGTTGTAGCGGAGGAATTGTTTGAATTTAAATCTCATAAATATATTGAAAGTATTGGTGACAAACTTTTAATTTCACCTTTATTGTTTCAAAGTATCATTGAAAATCCTTTTAAATCCGATACTCGAGAATATCCTGTTCATTTTTCATATCCCAATAGAGAAAAGGCAACCGTAGTTTTTACAATACCAGAGGGATATTCGATTCAATCTTTTCCCAAGGATGTTGCATTTTCATTGCCTGATAACGCAATGTCTTACAAATTTGTAATCGCTGTTAATGGAAATCAAATGACAGTGATTCGAACCTTAGATTGTAATCAAGCTGAATTTTCTCCAGATTTGTTTCCATCCCTCAAAGAATTCCTAACTTTGGTGGTTTCTAAAGAAACGGAGAAAATCGTTTTGATAAAACAATAAATATGGATTTAAAAAATGCACAATTAGACGTCGATAACTGGATCAAAAATCACGGGGTTCGCTATTTTAACGAACTCACCAATATGGCGCAATTGACCGAAGAAGTGGGTGAAGTGGCTCGTATAATCGCCCGCCGTTATGGAGAACAATCCGAAAAAGAAAGCGATAAAAATAAAGATTTAGGGGAAGAACTCGCCGACGTCGTTTTTGTTGTACTTTGTTTGGCCAATCAAACAGGCGTTGATTTGCAAGCCGCTTTTGATAAGAAAATGGACTTAAAAACCCAACGCGATCACGACCGTCATCATAATAATGAGAAGTTGAAGTAGTGACTAGTGACTAGTATTTCATAACTCATAACTCATAATTCATAACTCATAATTCATAATTCCTCACTCCTTGAACTGGTTTCTTTTAATCATTGCCGGACTCTTTGAAGTCGGATTTGCGACTTGTCTTGGAAAAGCGCGAGAAGCACAAGGCTCGGCTACCGTGGGGTGGTACGTTGGCTTTTTGGTGTGTTTAACACTGAGTATGGTTTTGCTTGTTAAAGTCACCAAAGAACTTCCCATCGGAACAGCGTATGCGGTTTGGACCGGGATTGGCGCTGTGGGGAGTGTGCTTGTCGGTATTTTTGTGTTTAAAGAACCGGCTACTTTTTGGCGTGTTTTCTTTTTAAGTACCTTAATTTTGTCTATTATCGGACTTAAATTTGTCGCGGCACATGACTAATCATTTACTTCATTCAACGTTGCTCAACGGGAAGCAAATTACGATTACTGGTTCCAAATCAGAAACCAATCGTTTGCGTTTGTTGCAAGCTTTGTATCCGCATTTGAACGTTGAAAATGCCTCCAATTCCGATGACTCTGAAGTTATGTTGAAGGCTTTAGAACAATTAAAAACCAATAATCAAGACGTACTTCATATTGATGTCCATCATGCTGGAACCGCGATGCGATTTTTGACTGCTTTTTTTGCCATTCAAGAAGGTAAGGAAGTCGTAATTACGGGTTCGTCCCGCATGCAAGAACGTCCGATTCATATTCTTGTGGAAGCCTTAATTCAGTTGGGGGCGAATATTTCCTATGAAAGAAATCAAGGTTTTCCACCGTTGCGAATTCACGGAAAAAAACTAACACAGCACAAAGTCACATTGCCTGCAAATGTAAGTAGTCAATATATTTCAGCTTTACTTTTGATTGCGCCGAGTTTGGAGCACGGACTTGAATTGACCTTAGAAGGGGAAATTACCTCGGTGCCCTACATCCAAATGACGTTGGCCTTGTTGCATCAAATTGGTGTTACGACTACTTTTGAAGGCAACCACATTCATGTCGCTCCCTTAAAAATTTCAAATAGCGATACCCAAACACTAACGGTGGAAAGCGATTGGTCATCGGCTTCCTATTGGTACAGTTTGATTGCGTTGTCAAAAGTAGGAACACAAGTTACTTTGTCGAGTTATCATCCAAAAAGCTTACAAGGCGATCATGTTTTGGCCACACTCTATGCTCAACTCAGTGTGGAAACCGAGTTTCTCGCTGATCACCAAATTCGTTTGACCAAAGTGGCCATGCCTCCCGTTCGTCATTTTGAGGCGAATTTAATAGGGGCACCGGATATTGCACAAACGATTGCCGTAACGTGTTTCGGACTTGGAATATCGTGTACCTTAACTGGTTTACATACGTTAAAGATTAAAGAAACCGACCGTCTCGAAGCTTTGAAAAATGAATTGTCAAAGTTGGGCGCTACGGTAACGGTAACCCACGAACAGTTGCTTTTAGACGCTACCACAACAATTAATGAAGGTGTTGGAATTGCTACTTACCAAGATCACAGAATGGCAATGGCATTTGCTCCTTTAGCTTTAAAAGTCCCGATTGTCATTCATGATGCAGAGGTGGTTTCTAAATCGTATCCTTCCTTTTGGGATGATTTGGAGCAAGTGGGAATTCAACTACAGAAGATTAACGCTTAACGATTTGGATTTTTTCCAAAATGAATTGAGATTTTTCCGAGGATACGGGAAGATGTGTGCCATTTTTTAACTCCAAACTTCCGCCATCTGCCTTGTGAAATGCTACGGTATAGGCCATGTTAACCATATAAGATTTGTGAATCCGGAGTAAATTTGTTTCCTCTTGAAAGAGTTCTTCAAAGTTTTTTAAATTCCGACTTACCGTATGTTTTACGCCATTGGACATGAATAGATCCGAGTAGGCACCATCACCTTTGATGTACATAATATCCGTAATGTCTAGAAAGAGTAAAGAATTGCCGTTAGGAACAGCGATACGATCCAGTTGCTCTTTTTGAATATTAGCTTTCAAAAGTTTTAAACTTTCCTTACTGTAAAGTTGTTTTTCAAAACGTTCCACAGCTGCGGTTAGCTCTTCGGGATTGATAGGTTTAAGCAAATAGTCGATAGCAGAAAATTTAAACGCCTGAATCGCATATTCGTTATAAGCTGTAGTAAATATGATTCCAAAATTAATTTCCTCTTCATTAAAAAAATCCAAGAGTTCGAGTCCGCTATGTCCTGGCATTTCGATGTCAAGAAATACCAAATCGGGTTGGTGTTTTCGAATAGCTTTGACTCCTTCGGCTAGATTTTCAACTTCGGCAACAATAGTGATTTGGGGGCAGTATTCTTCCAGTAATAATTGCAAGTTTACGCGTGCTCTTTTTTCATCGTCTATAAGTAGTGCTTTCATTTTATGAAGAATAGGGTATTTTAAGTTGAACAAAAGTGCCTAGTGCGATTCCATTTGCACTTATTTTATCACTAATTTCCAGTTGAATAGGTTGGTTGTGATACAGGTTCCAAAGACTGATTCGATTTTGTAATGCTTCTGTAGCAAAGCTTTTATGTTTTCTATTTTTTATTTGATTCAATTCACTGCTTTTTTGTCGGCCTACACCGTTATCATCGATTGTGATTACGATTTGATGATCAACAAGGGCAAAGTCCAAGTGTAAGATTTTCGGACCCGATTTATGCAGTAAGCCATGTTTGATTGCATTTTCAACATAGGGCTGAATGAGCAAGGTAGGGATTTTTAGAGTCTCAGTATCCAAAGAAGAATCGGTTTGTATTTGGTAACTAAAATCCTCTTCAAAACGCGCCTTCTCAATTTCAAGATACAGGGACAGTGCTTTAATTTCTTCAGCGATAGAAATCACTTCTTTGTCTGACATTTCCAAAATCATTCGGGTTAGGGATGAAAATTTAGACAAATAATTCACCGCCTGTTTTTTTTCATTAGCCAAGATAAACGATTGAATGGTGTTCAGCGCATTGTAAAAGAAGTGCGGATTCATTTGGGATTTAATCGCTTTTAGTTTTGACTGGTTGACGTTTTTTTCTAGATTGATTTTGTCGATTAAAAGTTGGTTGCGTTTTTTTATTTTTTTCAATTGCCATTGAAAGCCCCAATAAAAAAGTCCTAAAATGATTAGTAGTACAAAACCATAAAACCAAAAGGTAAGCCAAAAAGGTTTTTCAATTTCAAATTGGATTTGCACAGGAGCAGAGGATTGATTGTCGTAAACTATTTTAAATTGAAGTGTATATTTTCCAGGAGCAAGTGCACTGAGGGTAAAATTTCTACTTTCCTCATCCAATAGTTGCCATGGCTCATCATTGAGTTTGTAAAATAACTTGTTTTTTTGATTAGGAATAAAAGAAAGGATGGAGTAATTAAATCTTAGTTTGTTTTGGTTATACTGTAACGTTTGTAATTGAGAAGGAGCGATGGCAGTATCGTTGATTTGAATATAATTTAAATTGAATTTTGGGAGTGCACCTCTTGTTGTTGCTTGCGAATGAATAAGTAAAAAGCCATGATTGGTCGCTAAAATGTATTGGCTGTTAAAGCGGTCAAGATCGCTAACTTCAAATTCGGGATTTAAGGTGAAAATTTTTTTTGAAAAAGAAGAATTGACATTCCATTCAAAAATACTTTGTGACGTAAATAGGTAAATGTTTGAGCCGATAAATTTGATTTTTTCAATGGCTTCTTGATGGGTAAGACGGGAGGTTGAAAGTTCGGCGATTCGATTGTTTACATCAATTTTGATTAATTTACTATCACCCGTTAAGCCATACGTAATTCCGTTAATTGTTTTTATTTTTTTTAATAAAAGGGGTTTGCTATTCCATAGTAGCGCTGTTTTTTTTAAGTCTTTAAAAGCAAAAAGACCTTTGTTTGTTGCAAAGTAAATCGTTTGATTTAAAGGATTGAAAGTGGTTGATTTTCCTTGAACATTAGCAATCAAAATACGCAGTAAATTATCTTTCCCTTCGGTATTTAGCCCTTTTTTTTGAATAAATTTATCCATCGGACTTGGAGTATTACTTACTCTTAAAAGTCCGCAATTCCCACTCGCCGCATAAGAATAGAGGGTGTTATCTACTCGGTCTATATCTTTTATGGCTATAATTTCATTGATTTCATTAGTTTTATTAAGGGAACAACTTTTAAATGTATTTGAGGTAAAAAAACATTTTTTAAGTAGTGGATCATAGTTTAAAAAATACACTTCATGATTTGTTTTTCCTTCATAAAAAGGATGAGGTTGAAAATTAGGTAGATTAAATTTAAATATATGATCATCGGTTGTGCCTACAAATAATTGAGTTCCATCAATTGTAATCACATTGGGCTTATGTGAAAAGGGTATAAATTGGTTCTGAATTTCAGGAACCAACAATAGTCCTTCATTAATTGTAGAAAACCAATAATTTCCACTGCGATCTTTGTATACATAAGAAATGTTGAAATCTTTGAAATAGTTGTTTTTGGAAACAATATCATTTCCAGTATACTTAATGACGCCCTGTGTGGTACAAATCCAATTGGATTGATGGTCGAATCCAATATTTTGTATAAAATTTAAATGCTCTTTAATAATATGTTTTGTAAACGTTCCATTTTCATAAGTATAAAAATGTTTGGCATACTTTGATACTAATAACAAGCCGTTTGAGCGCTCTTGCATAATTGCAGCTGGGAAATCGGATAAAAAGTGAGTAGGTAACTTTTGACTTCGAAGTTTTAATTGGGGATCAAGCGTGTAAAATTGATCAGCCAAAATCCACAGATGGTTGGCGTTGGAGTAGGCAGTAATAAGTTTTTGTGTTGAAAGCGGGATACGTTTCATTGGCTTTAAAGTCTTGATATCATAAACCATAATCCCATTTTTCTCAATGACAATTAGGTTTTTTTCAAAAAGACAAAATTTCACAAATCCAATCGTGTTTTTATTATTGAAAGCATGCAATTGATTTTGTTCGATGTAAAATAAGTTGCCGTCAAAATTGCTATACCATATACGCCCTAAAGCATCTTCTTTAATACAAGAACCCGTTTTTGAAAGGGCAGAGTTTTCGGTATATGTTTCATATACTTTTCCATCAAAACGACAAATGCCGAGTTCGGTTGCAAACCACATATAACCTTGTTTGTCTTGAAAAATATCATAAACGGTATTCGATGGGAGTCCGTTACTTTTATTTATGGTATAATAAAACGGGTGATTTTGCCCACTACCCGAATAGGATAAAGACAAAAAAAACAAAAGGAAAAGTAATATGGGCCTGTAGTTGAGCATCTCGACAAAGATAGTTTTTTACGTTAAGGGATGTTCTCGAAGTTAATAAAACCCTGATTTCGATTAACAAAGTGTCTATTAAGAGGATTGGTTAACCCGAAAATGGGTTTCGTTAACTCATTACTATACTGGAGTAGGAATCGCACTAGTTTTGAATGCTATTTTAAATCTTTTTGAATATGAAATCAAAACTACTTGCTTTATTCCTACTATGTTGTGGACCATTTGTTCATGCGCAAATTCCTACCAACGGACTATTGTATAATTTTAAATTTGATGGAACGCCAACCAGCGAGGCGGGAACAAATACGTTTACCTCAAATTCTACAATTAGCTACACTTCGAATCGTTTTGGTAATGCTAATCGAGCAATTGCTAAAGTCTATGGACAATTAATCAGTACTAATTTAACTAATTTGCCTACTGTAAATGAGAGTAGAAGTGTTAGTGTTTGGATTAAACCTTCAGAAGTAAATGCGGATAATATAATTTTTACATACGGCACAGGATCAGGAACACAAATTTATGGAGCTTCATTTAATCCAACTACGGTATATAATTTTACCTATTCCAGCAATGTATCGGCTTCTTCTACGATGCAAGTAAATGGTTGGAAACATGTAGTGGTTACTTACAACACAACCAATTCACAATCGAGTATATACATCAATGGGGTGTTGGTGAATCAAGGCAATATTGGTTTAAATACCTTTGCTACTAATTTTTATTTGGGTAGTTTATTGAATAATCCAACAAGTTCACACTTTAGTGGTGCCTATGATGATATGTTGATTTACAACAGAGCTTTAACGGCTGCTGAAGTTACCTTGATTTATAATGATGGAATTCCTCCAGCAAACGTTACTGTAGCAGAATATAACTTTAATAATACCTACAATAATATTAATGGGAATACGCCTTTTTCAAGTAATGCCGGAACATCATTTGTAGCCGATAGAAATGGCAATGCCGCAAGCGCTTTAAATATTGTGAATTCAGGTTCGACAGCATCTATTCCCAATTTACCCTATGGAAATGCTGCGCGAACTATTTCGTTTTGGGCAAAAGTAAATACGATGCAAAGTCCGTATAATATGACTTTTTCGTATGGTCAATCTTCAACTAGTAATGCCTGCGGTGGATCTTTTAGAGATAATCGCGTTGAGTTTTTTGGTTTTGCAAATAACACATTTGGCAGTAGCACAAACACTGTTAATACATGGTACTATTTCACTTATGTATATGATGGAACAAATGCAAAGATTTATAAGAATGGGCAATTGCTTTCCACGGCACAACTGCAATGGAATACGTTAAATAATAACGATATTTTCAAACTTGGAATTGGGGTTGGTGGAGAAGTTTCTTTTAATGGTGCTATTGATGACTTGAAAGTTTATAATTATGCATTGCAGGATACTCAAATTTCCAATTTATACAACTACAATTCATTAACAGCTCCCCAACTACCAATTGTCAATACTATTACAAAAAAACCAGCAGCTATCAACGCCACTCTATATGCAGAGTTAAACGGAAATGGGTCGGCAATTACTAGTGTGGTAGTGAAATACGGTACAATAAGTAATGCCTTAACTAGTCAGCAAAATGCAATTTCTATTTCAGGAAATTATTTTGGAGCTATAATAAATGGTTTGTTGGAAAACACCATTTACTATTATAAATTAGAAATCACCAACGCTGAAGGAACAACTACCACCACAACAGATAGTTTTACAACAGGGACAAAACAAACTATAGGGGAATATTCGTTCGATGCAACCTACGCTTCATTAGCTGCTAACCAACCCTTTGTGTCCAATGCAGGAACTGGTTTCACCTCTGATCGTAACGGAAATGCAAATGCAGCGTTGAATTTAACCAACGGGAATACTTTGGCGCAGATTACTGGATTACCTATTGATGGATCAACGCGTACTGTATCTCTTTGGGTAAAATATAATGCGGTGCCTAATGGAGCTTATCCTTTTAGTTACGGAGGTATTTTAACGGATATGGCCTTTGCATGTGTTAATTATTCGAATGCATTAGATTTTGTGAGTTTTAGTAACGGATTTTCTGTGCCACAAACCGTTCCCGCCAATGAATGGAATCATTTTGTGTTTACTTATGATGGAACAACCGTTCGTATATATCGAAATGGCACCTTAATCGGGAGTAATGCTTTTAATTTGTTTACCGCTTTTGATGACAATACCTTCTATCTTGGGTCGTTTACAGGAAGTGGGACATTCAATGGTGCAATTGACGACTTAAAGATTTATAATTATCCGATTACTGCTGCTGAAGTAACAGGGTTATATGTTAATAATTCATTGACCAATCAAAATTTTGAAAATCAATCTTCCTTACGAGTTTATCCAAATCCTGCTCAAGATGTAATAACGATTGAAGGACAATATCCCATACAAATGGTTGAAGTATCGACTCTTCAAGGTCAATTGGTGCTCACTTCAAATCAAAACCAAATCGATGTTTCTGGATTGGATTCAGGAATGTATATCATTAAAACTGTAGACGCTGAAAGAAATGTTTTTGTCAATAAAGTAATAGTAAAGTAGTCGAGTAGTTTTAGTTTTTTCAAGGGTGTTGCAAGTAAATAAAGGCTTTACAAAAATAAATCCCAATTTACTTGACAACGCCCTTTTGCCAATAGTATATTTGCACCCGTTTGCTACTAGGCAATCCATGTAAACTAATACACTAGAAACAATGAAGTTATCCCATTTTAATTTTAATCTCCCTCAAGAGTTGTTAGCGGAATTTCCAGCTGAAAACCGTGACGAATCACGCTTGATGGTGGTGCACCGTAGTACAGGTCAAATCGAACACAAGTTGTTTAAAGACATTATCAACTATTTTGACGACGGTGATGTGATGATTTTGAACAATACCAAAGTTTTCCCTGCTCGTATGTACGGAAACAAGGAAAAAACAGGTGCGCGTATCGAAGTTTTCTTGTTACGTGAATTGAATGCAGAGCAACGTTTATGGGATGTATTAGTAGATCCTGCTCGTAAAATTCGTATCGGTAATAAATTGTATTTCGGTGATGACGATTCGTTAGTTGCTGAAGTAATTGATAACACCACTTCTCGTGGACGTACCCTACGTTTCTTGTACGACGGTTCCTATGAAGAGTTCCGTTACAAATTAAAAGAATTGGGTGAAACACCCATCCCAAAATACATCAACCGTGAAGTAACGGAAGAGGATGCGGAGCGTTACCAAACCATCTATGCTAAAGAAGAAGGTGCGGTAGCAGCGCCAACTGCTGGTTTACACTTTTCTAAGCATTTATTAAAACGTTTGGAAATCAAAGGAATCAACTTTGCAGAAGTTACATTGCACGTTGGTTTAGGAACTTTCAACCCTGTTGAAGTAGAAGATTTGTCCAAACATAAAATGGATTCGGAAGAGTTACGCATCACCCAAGAAGCTTGTGACGTGGTGAATAAAGCCATCGAAAACAAGAAACGCGTTTGTTGTATCGGTACTACTTCAATGCGTGCCATTGAAAGTTCGGTTTCTTCCAACAGAACCTTAAATCCGTATGACGGTTGGACGAACAAGTTCATCTTCCCACCGTATGATTTTAGTATTGCCAATTGTATGGTAACCAATTTCCACACACCAAAATCAACCTTGTTAATGATGATTTCTGCGTTTTGTGGGCATGACTTAATGAAAAAAGCCTATGAAGAGGCTGTAAAAGAAAAATACCGTTTCTACTCCTACGGAGATGCGATGTTGATTTTATAATTAAATAAAAAAAGGCTGTCAGTAATGATGGCCTTTTTTAATGTGACAATTAGACAATGTGGCAATGTGTCGATGCAACTATTATACAACCAGCACTTCATTCATAACTCATAATCCATAACTCATAACTGCTATTTTAAATCTCCTCCAAGATTACTACATTTACCGTCCAAACAAACTAACCCATGACATTTCAAAATACACGCGAGTTTGCACAACAACTCGATGCGCAAGATGGTTTGCGCGCATACCGTGACCAATTTATTTTCCCCCAGCACAACGGTAAAAATGTGGTGTACTTTACCGGGAATTCGCTCGGACTCCAACCGAAGTCGGCTTCTAAATTTGTTCAAGACGTGATGAACGATTGGGCAAATCTTGCCGTAGAAGGTCATTTTTATGCTGAAAAACCTTGGTGGGATTACCACGAACGATTTGCTAATCCCTTGAGTAAAATTGTAGGTGCCTTGCCTTCTGAAGTGACGGTAATGAATACTTTGACCATAAACTTGCACTTATTGATGGTTTCGTTTTACCGTCCTGAAGGAAAACGCTATAAAATCATTTGCGAAGAAAAAGCCTTCCCCTCCGATCAATATATGTTTCAATCACAAGTTCGTGTACACGGCTATGATCCCAAAGATGCGATAGTTGAGGTAAAACGTCGTGAAGGTGAACACAACATCCGCCATGAAGATATTATCGCTAAAATCAAGGAAGTCGGCGATGAGTTAGCTTTGGTTTTATGGGGTGGTGTGAATTATTACACGGGTCAGGTGTTTGATCTAAAAGCCATCACCGAAGCCGGTCATGCGGTTGGTGCTTATGTAGGTTTCGACTTGGCGCATGCTGCTGGTAATATCAAATTGAACTTACACGACTGGGATGTCGATTTTGCCGCTTGGTGCAGTTATAAATACATGAACTCCGGCCCAGGAAATGCTTCCGGATGTTTTGTACACGAAAAACACCACCACACTAATCTTCCGCGTTTTGCAGGTTGGTGGGGACACAACAAAGAACGTCGTTTTAAAATGGAGCCCGACTTTGATCCCGTTCATGGAGCCAACGGTTGGCAAGTGAGTAATTTACCCATTTTGTCGTTGGCGCCGTATTTGGCATCAGTCGAACTCTTTGACGAAGTGGGAATGGATCGGTTGATTGAAAAACGAAACCAATTAACGGCTTACCTCGAATTCGTACTTCATGATATCGATAGTCAGTTGGATGGCGCCGATTTCGAAGTCATTACACCTCAAAATCAAGATGAACGCGCCTGTCAATTGTCGGTGTATTTACACGGTCAAGGACGAAATCTTTTTGATTATCTGATGCAAAACGGTGTGATTACCGATTGGCGCGAACCCAATGTGATTCGTCTAGCACCCGCTCCGTTTTACTGTTCCTATGAAGATATGTACGAATTTGGTCAAATTCTCAAACAAGGAATTACCGAATTAAAAAAATAAAACAAGCCAAAAGCCCTGAAAAATCAGGGCTTTTTTTGTGCAACTAAAAATCCTATAACAATTCCTGAAAATCTTGTAAAGCAATCGGTTACTTGTTGCCGTTACTTTGTCTTGTAACTCAAAACTAACAGAATATGAAAAAGATAATTGTAGCAATGTTGACTATCGGGATGGTGGTAGCTTGCAAAAACCCAGAGCAAGTAAATAAAGAAGTGGAAGCGGCAAAAGTAGCCACCATTGATTCCATGAAACAAGCCCAAGAAAAACAACGCATCATCGATTCTATGCAACAAATCAATGAATTGAATCAATCGGTGGAAAAAGAAGTGGTGGTGCAACAAACCGCTGCGCCTGCAACTACAACTCAACCCCGTAAAAAATGGAGTGGAGCCGCCAAAGGAGCCGTAATTGGAGCTGGAGTAGGTGCCGTAACAGGCGCTATCGTGAGCAAGAAAAAAGGAGAAGGCGCCATAATCGGTGGATTAGCTGGGGCCGGAGTAGGTGCAGGAACGGGCGCTATCATCGATGATTCGAAAAAGAAATAAAGATAATTTTCTTCTATCCGAAAAAGAGGTGGACATCAGGGATGGTGTCGGCCTCTTTTTTTTTTGAATAAATGAAACAAAATTGCAATGGGGTTGACTAAATTTGTTGTAATTCCTTTCGTTATGAAAATCCTTAAGAAAATTCTATTTAGTATACTTGCCCTAGTTTTCCTTATCGTTCTAGGCGTTTTTATTTATTACAAATCCAAAGCCCCGCAATATGAAGGCGAACGTGAACTCACGGGTTTGTCCTCGGAAACCAAAGTCTATTTTGACGAATACGGTGTACCTCATATTTATGCCCAAAACCAAAAAGATGCGCTGCATGCATTAGGCTTTGTGCATGCCCAAGATCGGTTGTGGCAAATGGAATTAATGCGTCGAATTGCCCCAGGGCGATTGTCGGAATTGTTTGGGTCGAAAGCCTTAGAAAACGATCAATTTTTTTCAGGAATCGGAATTGATGAAAATTCGGCACAAGCGGTAGCTAACTTGGACAAAAATTCGGAAGCCTACCAATTGGCACAAGCCTATATCGATGGGGTAAATCAATATCTTGAAGAAGGAAAAACACCGATTGAGTTTGATTTGGTGGGCGTGAAAAAAGAACCCTTTACCATTAAAGACATGTACAATATCTTCGGATTCATGTCCTTTAGTTTTGCTATGGCACAAAAAACCGACCCGTTGCTTACGGAAATTCGTGACGAATGGGGCATGGACTATTTGGCTGATTTTGGTCTAGACGGCTCCTTAGCCAAAACCCGATTAAAATCCTATGATGGAAAAGCCAAGGACTATGCGGCCATTGCTAAGTCGGTTACCGCACTTTTAGAACAATCGCCCGTTCCGCCTTTTATCGGAAGTAACAGTTGGGTGATTGGTGCCGAAAAAACCAAAAACAACAAAGTCATTTTTGCAAACGATCCGCACATTATGTTCTCCCAACCGGGCACATGGTATGAAGCGCATATTTCCTGTCCTGGCTATGAAATGTACGGCTATTATTTGGCAGGGACACCCTTTCCGTTACTCGGTCATAATCGCGATTATGCGTATGGATTGACCATGTTTGAAAACGATGATTTGGATTTTTTCCAAGAAGAAAATCATCCGCAAAATGCCAAGCAATACAAAACAGCATCGGGGTATGCCAACTATTCGGTTCGAACCAAAACCATCAAAGTTAAAGATACCACTGATGTACAACTCACTATTAAGTCTACCCAACACGGGCCCGTGATGAATGGTTTGTTAAAAGGATTGAATGCCAAAAATCCGGTGGCGATGTCGTGGATTTATACCCAACATCCCAATCGAATTTTGGAAGCGGTGTACGGGTTGAGTCATGCCAAAAATTTGGACGATTTTCATCAGAAGGTCGGACTCGTGCATGCTCCCGGATTGAACGTGATGTATGGCGATGCAAAAAATAATATAGGTTGGATTACTTCTGGGAAATTATACAAAATGCCCGAAGGCGTGAATCCAAATTTTATATTAAATGGAGCCAATGGCAAAGACGATCAGCGCACGTTTTTACCTTTTGAAGAAAATCCGCATGCTATCAATCCCGATTGGCATTATGTGTATTCGTCCAATAACCAACCCGAACCCATCAACGGGTATTTGTACCCAGGTTATTATTTGCCCCAAGACCGAGCCAAACGCATACAGTCGTTGCTAGCAACCAAAAGCAATTGGGAACGCGCCGATGTCGAACGCATGATTAACGACCATACGTCTTTAATTTATCCCGGATTGGTGAAAAATTGGATGCAATGTGTGACCAGAGACGGATTGACATCCACTGAAAAAAGTGCTTTAGAAACTCTACAACAATGGGAGGGTACACATGCCGTTTATGATATCGCACCTACGATTTATAACAAATGGTTGTATTTTTATTTAAAAAACACCTTCCAAGACGAATTGGGAGAAGAGCGCTTTTCCTTATTCTTGGGAACGCATATACTCAAACAAATGGTGGCAGGCCAAAGTGTCAATCCCAATTCACCGTGGTGGGATGATGTGAAAACCAAAGGAATCAAAGAAACCCGAGATCAAATTGTGAATCGTTCATTTCATGAAGCCATCAAAGCATTAGAGAAACAATTAGGACCTGAATATACCAATTGGCGTTGGGGAAAAGTACATACTTTGGAACACCAACACCCGTTGGGTAAAGTCGCGGCTTTACGTCCTTTGTTCAATGTCGGCACTTTTGAAGTACCCGGTGGTAATGAAGTCATCAATAACTTATTGTTTTATTTGGCAGAAGATGGTCATTACAAAGTAGGAGGAGGCCCTTCAACCCGACGTATCATCGATTTCTCCGATGTAGAAAATAGTGTGAGTATATTACCTACGGGTCAATCGGGTGTGCGCTCCAGTCCGCATTACAACGATCAAGCCGAAATGTATGTCAAAGGCCGTTTCCGAAAAATGAAACTCAACCGCAAAGAAATTGAAGCAACGTCAACGTTATTGGTTCTAAAACCCAAAGCCAATTAATTTAAAATTCAAAATTTACAATTCTTAATAGTTTAAAAAAGGTCGGGGTTTTCGATAATTTCGGAAGCCCTCTTTTTTATAGCATACAATTCTTCGGGTTGGATTTTTCCCAATAAATTCAGCATCATGGCCATGCGTTGGTTTTTGGCAAAATAGGCTTTTTTATCATCCAAAAAATTCCAATACAAACTGTTGAACGGACAGGATTGTTCTCCCGTTCGGGATTTGACATCATAGTGGCAACCCGTGCAGTAGTTGCTCATTTTTTGAATATAACTCCCCGAGGAGACATAAGGCTTAGTAGCCAATATTCCGCCATCGGCATACTGACTCATCCCGCGGGTGTTTGGGAGTTCGACCCATTCCAATGCATCCATATAAACACCCAAATACCAGGCGTCTACCGCATCGGGATGCCGCTGGGTGAGAAGCGAAAAATTGCCAATGACCATTAGTCGTTGGATGTGATGTGCATAGGCATTTTGCAAACTCAAGCCCAAAGCATGGTGCATGCAATTCATTTTGGTTTTTCCGGTCCAATACATTTCGGGTAACGGATAAGTATTGTCCAAAGCATTCTGTTGCGCATAATCAGGCATGTGACGCCAGTAAATTCCGCGCACGTATTCGCGCCAGCCCAGTATTTGTCGCACAAATCCTTCAACTTGGGATAGTGTGATAGTGTCTTGATTTTTGTAAAAATGCAGGACTACGCGGTCCACGACTTCCTTCGGACTCACGATTTTCGTATTCATCACAAACGATAAGCGGGAATGAAAAAGGAAGGCCTGCTCGGTATGCATCGCATCTTCATAATCGCCAAAATGCGGTAACAAATGCTCGCAGAAATAGTCGAGTTGTTCCAAAGCTTCCTTTCGATTGGTTGGCCAAGCAAAAAAATGGGGTTCGATACTGCCGAAGGTTTCCACGCCGGCTTGTTCTATTTCTTTCAATAGCGAAATTACATTTTTTGGAAAAACCGCCATGGGAGGTACGGGAACTTGATTTTTGTATTTCAAACGATTATCATGGTCAAAGTTCCATTGGTTGCCCAAGGGTTCGTTCCCGACCATCAACACCTGATGTTTTTTGCGCATCATGCGGTAAAAATTTTCCATCAAGAATTGCTTTTTGCCTTCAAAAAACTGACCCAATTCTTCCCGAGTGGTGTAGAAATGTTCGGTGTCGAAAACTTGGTGCGAAATCGATAATTCTGTGCAAAAGGTTTTCAATTGCTCATCTACACGGTATTCATCTGGGAGTTGGTATTCAAAATGTTGAATGGAATAGGTGTCGAAACAATGTTGCAGAATCTCAGGCAAACTTTTTACAGCCAGTTCTTCCGTTATACGAATGTAATGCACTTCATGCCCTTGGTTTTGTAACTCTTGCGCAAAATCACGCATCGCCAAAAAGAAGCCCGTTACTTTTTGAATATGATGTTTCACATAGTCGGTTTCTTGACGCATTTCGGCCATCAAGTACAGTACAGAGGGATCTTTTTGAGTGAACCACGAATGCTTTAGATTCAATTGGTCACCCAAAATCAAGCGTAGGGTTACGTATTCCATAAATCTTGGTAGTCGTTGTTAGGGTCGTACATTTCCGCTTGACGGCGAATATTAAATTTTCGGTCGCGGGGATCGTTGCCTACACCCGAATTATATAACCAATTCCCGTAATTGGAATGTACATCGTAGTCGATTAATAGCGATTCAAACCAAGCGGCACCCGCACGCCAATCTTGTTCCCATTCTTTGGCCCAAAAACTCGCCACATTTTGACGCCCACGGTTGCTCATAAAGCCCGTAGACGCTAATTCTTTCATGTTGGCATTCACAAAGGGTTCGGGGGTTTTGCCTTGGGTCCATTTTTCAAATTTACGAGCGTTAAATTCCCATTCGTATTTTTGTTTGACAATGCCATCCAATTGAAAAATTTTGTTGCCGTGTTTTTGAGAGATGTACCGAAAATAATCGCGCCAAATCAATTCAAAAATCAACCAATAGGTATCTTCATTTTTGCATACTTCAGCTTCATATTGTTGCACTTCCCAATATATTTTTCGGGGAGAAATGCAACCGTGTGCGAGCCAAGGGGAGAACTTCGAACTGTAATTCGCACCCATCAAACCATTGCGGGTTTGTTTGTATTGGGATAAATTTTCGGTAGTAAAAAAGTAATCCTCCAAGCGCGCCAATGCTTTATTTTCGCCCCCTTTAAATGGAAAGGCTGTTCGCTTATCAGGTTGTTGCGGAGTAATGCCGCACGATTCCAAAGAAGGGATTTCGGGTGTTTCAAAATAATTGGAATCCGGCATCGGTTTGGGTTCGACCAACGTCCTTATTTTCGAAAGCTTCTCACATTTTTTGCGAAACTCTGTGAAGATTTCGGGGACTTCTTTCGCTGAACCGTACGGAATATCGTCAGGATGAAACAAGAATCCGTCCTGGAGTTGCTGCAATTCGATGTGTGGACAAGTTTGCTGCAAGGCATTGGTAACTTTTACTTCCTCATCCGTCCATTCGTATTGGGAATAAACGGTATTGATACGGTAGGTATTGACCAATTCAGGCAAATACACTTCGGGATGCCCATAATGCAAAAAAAGTGGAATATTTAAGGCTTTCAAATTGCGTTTTAATTCGCGCAAGCTTTCCCATAAAAATTGCGCTCGGTATGCACCTGTTTTGGGGAATCCATACGAAGTAGGAGCAAATTGTCTCGGGTCTATGCAATACACACCGATGACAAGTTCCGCTTGTTGAGTTGCCTTCCATAAGGCATATTGGTCTTCCGTGCGTAGGTCGTTTCGAAACCAAACCAAGTGTTTCATGTTATTTCTTGTTTTTGCGGCAGCGGTCACTGCAATATTTTACGGTTTCCCAATTCTTTTCCCATTTTTTGCGCCAACTAAACGGCAAGCCACAAGTGACGCATGTTTTTTCAGGTAAAAAGGGTTTCTTATGACTCATGTTTCAAAAGTGATTTCAGCGAATTACTCGGACGTGCATAGGCAAAGCGATCTTTCAGTTGGGGTTCGGCATAACCGTCCAATCCATTAATGGCGACAATATTTCCTTGGTCCAGCCGAATCCAGTAATCGTCTTCGAGCAGTGTCTCATTCACATAAATGGCCTCAATTGCAGCAATGACATGAATCGTATTGTTTTCAGTAATAGCATATTCATTCACATACTTACACAACAACTGCAACGGAGCACCCGAAACGAAAGGAACTTCAATTCCCTCTTTGTATTCCGATTCCAAGCCGGTCATTTCAAATTCAGAAACTCCATAATCATAAGCGGCCGAAGTTTGATGCGCTTGAGCTATAATGTCGCTGGTAATCGCATTTACAGTGAAGTACTCCGTAGTTTTGATATTGTTGTAGGTATGCCGTGGTACAGAAGCAGGACGAACGATAATTCCCAACAAAGCAGGATCACTGCCCAAATGGGTGATGCTAGAAAAAATGGCTACATTTTCAAAACCGTCAACCGAACAGGTGGCTATTAAATTCGCCGACTTGTACCCCATGCAACTGTTGATCAGATTCAGACGGGGGACTTTCGGGAGTTCACTGAATTCGGATCGCGTAATTCTTTTCATCACTTTTTTTGTCAAAGATAAGTTTGTTTAATAAAATAAATAAAATATTAAACAAAATTTAGGTTTTGACGTAATTTTTGCCTTACAATTCGGTGACGTTCGGATAATATTGAGTATTTTTGTCCAACTTTTTTACAATTACAATGCAAACGCCACAAAGAATTGCCATTGTAGGCTCCGGATTAGTGGGCACTTTATTGGCAATTTACCTCAAAAAACAAGGGCATACCGTACATGTTTACGACCGTAGTGCAGATATTCGCACCGTAGAGTTTTCAGGTCGTTCCATCAATTTAGTGATGTCAGATCGCGGTTGGAAAGCACTCGCCGATATTGGTTTGGATGAGGAAATTAGGCGCATTGGAATTCCCGTTGACAAACGCGCCATTCACATGAAAGACGGCAATTTGACCTACCAAAATTATGGTAAGGAAGGCGAAGCCATTTTTTCGTTATCGCGTGGCGTTTTGAATCGAAAAATGATTGATTTGGCAGAAGCCGCTGGTGTAGAATTCTTTTTTGAATACCGTATTTGGGATGTGACGTTAGCCGAAGCAACGCTTCATATTGGAGAAACTGAAAAAGGACCGTGGTCCGATTTAAAATACGATAAAGTTTTTGGTGCCGATGGGGCGTTTTCACGTATTCGCCACCGTATGCAACGCCAAAGTATGTTTGATTATTCGCAGGAATTCATGAAGATTGGCTACAAAGAATTGCACATTCCCGCCAATCCCGATGGTTCCCATAAAATTGATAAAAATTCCTTACACATTTGGCCCCGCGGTAACTTTATGTTAATGGCGTTGGCCAATTTGGATGGAACTTTTACCTGTACGTTATTTATGCCGTTTGAAGGGGAAAATTCCTTTGAACAATTGAACAATGAAACGGCTTTGGTGAATTTCTTTGCCGAATATTTCCCAGATACCGCAGCCGTGATTCCTGATTTGGTAAGCGATTTCTTCAAGAATCCGACGAGTTATTTGGCCATTATGAAATGCTATCCGTGGACTTTTGAAGATAAAGTCGCTTTAATTGGCGATTCGGCTCATGCTATTGTGCCGTTTTATGGCCACGGGATGAATGCCGGTTTCGAAGATATTACTGTTTTAAACCAGTTGATTGAAGAATTGGGTGACGATTGGAAAGCCATTTTCCGCGCCTATGAAAAATCGCGCAAACCCAATGCCGATGCCATTGCCGAGTTGTCCCGACGCAATTTTGTGGAAATGAGTACCAAAACCGCCGATGCGAATTTCTTGTTACAAAAGAAAATTGAAAAATGGTTTTCCGACAAACATCCTGATAAATGGATGCCGCTTTACAGTCGGGTGACCTTCAGTTTACAGCCTTACTCGGAAGCATTAGCCATTGGTGACTACCAAAATGCCATTATGGAAGAGGTGATGAAATTACCCAACATCGAAGAAATTTGGAATAGTCCTGAAGTCGAAGAAAAAATCATCGCACTTTTACAATAATTTAAAAAGCCCAATCTATCAAATGATTGGGCTTTTTTGTTTTATTCTTTTACAATTTTGTAGGTTGCAGTTCCTTGATCAGTATTGATCTTTAGAAGATATATTCCATTTTCACGATTAGAAAAATCCACAACTGCAGTTGAACCTTGTGTATTTTGAACACTAATCTGTCGCCCTTGAAGATCATACAAACTAATTTCTAGAAGTACTAGTTTAGAATCGATAGTTATTCGATCGCGAGTTGGATTAGGAGCTATTTGCAATTGATTGGCCAAAAAGATGTTGTTGTTTAAAGCCGTTACCGTAGTTGTAGCTGTATTTGTAATAATCGGGTAATTAAAGTCGAAATAAATTGCCCCAGTATTCGTGATAACATCATTGAGTACTAAATTGGTTAGGGTTTTAATTTTAAAAGCAACATATCCTTGACTCGCAGTCACATTTTGAATCATAGGAGGTAAATTGATTCCCTCAAAAATAAAACTTACCGAATTGTTATAGCGCTCTGTTCGCATGGAATGGGAACTTCCAATAATTTGCAACGTAGAAACGTCAAACATGGAAGTGTTTATTACATCATTTATGGCAACATTAACAGCAGGAGCATTGCCTTCATTTTGAAAACGGATGCGGTAATGAAGATAATCGCCTACTTTTTGTGTTGAAATTGCAGCACCTTCTAAGCACGTTTTATCATTTGGATCAAATGAATTTACAATGGTTTGGATGAGTGTAAAAGTGTTGTTATTTGGTGTTAAATCATTGTTCGTTGGTGTTCCCGTAACTGTAAATGTCAAAACATCGCCTAAGTTTAAAGGTGGATTTTGTGTGGGTGTGTTGAATTGAAAAGTGGCAAATAAGGAGCGACTTTCAAAAGGTAATAAGTTGCTATAGCTCCAAGACAGCGTATTGGTTGTATTGGTATAAGGATTCGTTGTTCCAGCATTTTGTAAATCCATTACGGCATCGTCATAATTCAAAGTAAGTGTACCCGAAAGCGGTTGGTTACCTTTGTTTTTGAATACAATTTGATAAGCTACTTGAATACCTGGACGCACCTCAGTTGAAGGAACTAATGTCACCTCCAAGTCATTTTTTATTCCATTTGGGCTAATACAGAAATCTTGAATATAGACATTCAAGTTCGTGTTGTTCCAACTGAATGTAGCAGAATTAGGATTGATAAAGAAATAATTAGGGTCGACAGCAACTGATGCTGTATATTGACCAGCAGAAGGATACAGTTGGTAGTTGCCAAAGCCATCAGTAAATGTTGCAAATGTTGTAGCGCCTGAAATGACTTGAACCGGTACATTGCTTACAACGCTGTCGGTTGGGTCACAACCATTTCCATTTCCATCATACCGAACGGTTCCCGTTAATCGATTGCCAGAATTGAAATCGCAATACGGTAACACTAACGGATTTTGAACCGAATTAAAGTAATTCGAGTTTGTTAATATTGTGGTGAAATCTGCAATATTAAAGGGTGCAGTACATACTTTGTTTAAGTTAGGACTATAATAGATATAGGATGTTCCTGTTAATAGTCCAATTATGCGAAGTCCATTATTTGCATTTAAATAGGTTAATTGAGCATTGTAATCAAAATTGATGAATCGAACTTTACTGTTGTTTGAAAAATCAATTGAGGTTAACGGGGTGTTATGAATTCCTAATCGGGTAACATTTTGTAACGGACTAAGATCAACTTGAGTTAAGGTTGTATTGTACATGTTGAAAAAGTCAAGTTCTGTCAACGCACCAATAGAGTTAATTTGGGATAATTGGGGGCTACCAAAAGTTAGGTATTTCAAAGAATTTAACCCCAAGAAATCAAGTAAAGGAGCAGGGTTGTCTTTACAAGTTAAATGTACAAGTTGTCCAAGGTTGGTGAAATTGAATGCATTGATTTCGTTGTTTTGGCAATAAAGTTCTTTCAGTGCCCCTGAATTACTCAGGTTGATTGAAGTAATGTTATTTTCATTACAATTCAATATTTCAAGAGATGGAATAGTGGAGATATCCAAACTTGAAAGCTGCCCATTGGAACAGTCTAATCTTTTTAGAGAGGGAAGGTTAAATAAAGCAATGCTAGGCAGATTGATGTTTTGACAAACTATAGTGTCGAGGGTTTGATTATTAGCAATAGTCAAACTTGTAAAAGGGTTGTTGCTACAATTTAGATAATTTAAAGCTGTAAATCCAGTTAAGTTTATTTGAGATAATTCGGTATTTACACAAAAATAGCGTTCAATTGTATTCGGATTTGGGAATGAAATGGGAAACGCCGCATTGTTATGTGTAGCTAATTGTTTTAAATTAATAAGATTAGTAAGGTTTAACGAAGTTAAATTACCTGAATTGATATTGAGTATTTCCAGATTTGTTAAATTGGAAATGTCCAAATTCGGCACAGGTGAATTATAGATTATTAAGTCGGTGAGTTGTGTTACGTTTGATAAAGGATAATTGGTCGCGGTAACATTAATCAACCATAAGTCGGTCAGATTCACTAAAGCGTTGACGTTTAAATCGGTTACCGATAGGTCCTCTAGTTTTAAGAAGGTCAGATTTTGAAACGCTTCCAAACCGGTCAAATCGGATATGTCTAAACCTCCGATTTCCATTTCAGTGAGTGTTAAGGCTTCTGAAACTTCAATTTCATTATTAAAGTTTGCATCCAGATTACTATAGTTGAAAAGGATGCGTTGCTTAAAATCAGGGTCGTTAAAAAGAACAATTTGACTTGAGGACAGCTGATAAAGGAAGCAGAAAGTGATAGTGAGGAGAATTTTTTTCATGGCTTTTTCTTTTTACAGTAGATGAACAAATCCAAAATTGGTTGCGCCTACTAGTAGAAAAAAGCTACAATTTATTCTTCCCTATGCACTTTGGTAAAATCAAATGCGGGTCGGCATACCGAAATATATTCACACGCTTCATCAAACGGATTCGAATATTGTACTCGAGTGTTTTCTGCTATTCGAATCGATTGGCCTGCTTCTAAAATTACAGTCTCACCTTCAATAATAAATTGCTTTTTCCCCGAAATAATATAGGTATATTCTTCAAATTCGGGTGTTTGAAAGGGTTCGCTCCAATGCGGTGGCGCAACCATGTGTGCAATCGAAATCGCTTCATTTTGGGTAGCCACCCGACCGTGATGTTCTTCAATTAATTTGCCGTCAGTAGTGGGAACTACAAAGGGTGTAGATTGGATTTGGTATTTTTTCATTAGTCTTTTACAATTTTGTGAACAGCCGTTCCGGAAGCGGTTCTAACTTTCACAAAGTAAATTCCTTTTGGGTATTTTTCAAAATTCAATTGCGTAGCCATTTCATTTTGAATTTGTACTTCCAATACTCGCCCTTGATGATCCAAAATTTGAACGGATTCAATCAACTGTTTTGCTTTCACTTGCAAGGTATTTTGAACCGGATTCGGATACACAGTTACGCCTTCAAGAGCCACTTCTTCTACTCCCAAATTCGTAAACGTTGTTTGTGCTGTATTGGTCACAATCGGGAAGTTGTAGTCAAAATAAATAGAAGCCGTATTGTTTACGGTACTACCGTTGGTCAAATTTGTTTTGGTTTTGATTTTAAAAAGCACATAGCCGTGACTACCGGGTTCGTCTACTTGTTCGCCTGGAAGCATAATATTCGGGAATATAAATTCGACTTGATTGCCATTGACAATGCGCGAACTTGAATCGTGGGACGTACTGATGAGTTGTAACGTAGCAATGTCAAATTTGGTGGTATCGATAATGTCTTTGATCACTACATTTTCAGCGGGTGCATTTCCGGTATTTTGAAAACGAATTTGATAATGCAAATAGTCTCCAATTTTGGTGGTTGAAACGGTACTGCCTTCCAAACACATTTTATCATTGGGGTCAAAGGAACCCACCACCCCATCTGTATACGTAAATTGATTATCTTCCGTACTCATGTCTCCAGATATCGGTGTGATTTGAGCTGTGTATGTAAGTTGGTCGTTAATATTTATGGCTGGAGTTTCTGTTGGTGAATTGATATTGAGTGTAACCAAGATTTCACGTGTTTCAAATGGTAATAAATTCGTGTAATTCCATGTCAACACTCCGGTATTTATAGAGTTTGGATTTACACTGGCATTTAGGAAATCCATAACCGAATCGTCAAAATTAAAAGTTAGGGAGCCGTTCATGATTTGATTCCCTTTATTGGCATAAATGACGCGATAAACAGCATCAAAGCCTGGTCGTGCCGGGAAATAAGGTAAAATAGAAATTTCTAAATCAGGATTTACACCTGTTGGCGTAATGCAAAAATTGACCGGTATTTGTGTGTTGGTAGTAGTAAAAGTCACACTTTGAGGACTTGATCCAGATGTAAAATAGGGGTTTTGGAAACTAGGAGTCAAAGTGTAGGTTCCTTGTCCAACATGAAAATTGAATAATCCATTGTTGTGTGTGAATGTACTTCCAGATAATGTTGATCCATCCGTAAGGTTAATTCGAATAAAATCGGGATGGATATCTGTATTATCACACCCATTTCCATTGATATCTAAAGTTACAGTTCCTTGAATAGTGTTGTAGGAACCTCCAGGAACAAAGCTACAATACGAGTTCACACTCACATTAGGTCCCGTATTTTGGTACGATTGTACTTCATTATCATCAACACAGATATACATTAAATTGGGGAGCATGCTTAATACCATGTTGTTGCCATTCCAAACACCGTTTTTAGCGAGGATGTATTTTAAATTTTGACAATTAAAAAAGAAACTATTAAAGAATGGATCCACTTGAGTAGTCATATCCACAGTTTCAAGATTATTGCAATTTTGAAAATATATATTTGATAATTGAGTATTGGCATTTAGATCGATCTGGGAAATTGGAATCGAATTTAAATTAAGATATTTTAAAAGAGTCAAATTAGATATTGATAATGATTGTAAGGGCAATCCGAAAAGTGATAAGCTTTCCAAAAGATTGTTTTGTGAAAAATCCAAATTTGCAATGGATGGACTGCCACAATACAAAACTTTTAATTGTTGAAGTGGTGTCAAATCTAGACTTGTAATGGAATTACCTAAAATATATAATTGTTCTAATTGGGTTAAATTGGATGTTGTGAAAACAGAAATCTGACTGTTGTTTTGAATATTCACAATTTTTAAATTCCCATTTTGAGACAGATTGATTTGACTAAGATTATTGTCACTCACCTGAAATTCTTCAAGTGTCGGATTGTTGGAAACATTTAAAGATGTAAGGCCAACTTTCTTAAGAATAAGATATTTTAAAAGGGGATTGTTTTGAAGGTTTACAGTAGTTAAAGGTTGGGTTGGGGTATCTTGATTTTGAATATCTAAACGAATTAATTGGGACAGCTGACTTACATCCAACTGATTAATTGGACAACCACAAATCAGTTCTTTTAGGTTCGTTGTGCCAGTTAAATCAAGAGTAGTGATGAGATCGCTTCCTATATTTACATATTCCAAATTGGGTTTGTTATTTAAAGCAATAGAGGGCAACGAATAAGCTCCGGGAATTGTAATCGATTTTAAATTCTGCAATGCGTTAATTGTCAATGAAGTTAAATTGCCTGTTGGGCCGTCTAAAACGACTGTTTCTAAAGCTGTATTAGCGTTTAAATTCAAAGTTGAAAAATTCTGAGTTCTGACTAAAAGCGTTTTTAAAGCTGTTAAACTAGATATTGATAATGTTGATAAGTTAGGGTCGTTCTTTATTTCAAGAAACTCAATTGAAGGATTGGAATTGAAATTGAGCTGTGCAATTGGAGTGGATAATTGAATTATTAATTTTTTTAAATTGACAAATTGAGGTAAAAATTGAGCCGAATTGGCATTATGATCCATCAATGTAAGTTCTTGTAAAGCTGGTAAAGTGGTAAAAGGCGTAAAAGTTGTTCCTGTATAAGAAAACAAAGTAAGTTTGTTCAAGTTCACAAAAGCCTCTATTCCAGTGAAATTGGTAATGCTTTGCGCAAATAATGTAAGTTCGGTTACTGCTTGAGCTTCACTTACTTGAATTTCATTGTCACCATTAGTATCAATGATGGGATTGGAACCACTAGGATTTAATAAATAATATTTCAATGTGGTATCCGGAATTGTTACGATTTGAGCTTGGGTTGTTAAACCGAATGATAGTAAACAGATAAAGAAGATAATTTTTTTCATAAGGCATTGACTTAATAGTATCAAATATAGAAAAAAATACTACACAAAAAGCTGTAATAGATTCTACAGGTGGTTTTAACGATTCAGCTTCAAGTTTGATTGAGTATTTATTTTTTAAAAATAAAATACACTGCCAAAATCAAAAACGTAAAACCCACCAAATGATTCCAACGCAAGCTTTCATTTTTGAAAAACAATAACGAAAAAATCACAAAAATGACCAACGTTATCACTTCTTGAATCACTTTTAATTGGAGCAGTGAAAAAGGGCCGCCATTGCCTTCGTAGCCTATTTTATTCGCAGGCACTTGAAAGCAATATTCAAAAAAGGCCATGCCCCAACTGAGCAAAACAATCGTTATCAAGCCCGCGTTTTCAAACCATTTCAGTTCTTTAAATTTTAAATGACCGTACCAAGCCAGCGTCATAAAAATATTGGATAAAACCAATAAACCAATCGTGATGATACTTTTCATTATTTCATTAATTTACTTAAAACACCAAAAACCCCACGAATGAAACTCGCACTCGTCACTACTTTAACTACCGATTTTCCGATGGTTTCACCCATAGATGGTCCCTGTTCTTCCTTTTTTTCAACTTCTGGAGTTGCAGGAGCAGCGTAAGCCGATTCAATTTTTTGCGTGAGCAATTCATAAGCACTCTCCCGATCCAGGTTTTCTTGGTACTTTTTTACCAATTTCGAGCGTTGGTTGACAGCGTCAATTTCGTGCGGTTCGAGAATATTCATCCGACTCTCGGGCGCACGTAATACCGTAGCGGCAAGGGGAGTGGGAATGCCTTTTTCGTTTAATGCCGTTACCAAGGCTTCTCCGATTCCAAGGGAAGTTAGCAATTCTTCTGTATTGTAAAATTCAGTTTCGGGATAATTTTCAGCAGTTTCTTTAATCGCTTTGCGATCGTTAGCGGTAAACGCCCGTAATGCATGTTGGATTTTCAATCCCAATTGTGCTAAAATCCCTTTGGGAATATCCATTGGATTTTGAGTAATGAAGTAAATACCAATCCCTTTGGAACGAATCAATTTGATGATGGTTTCAATTTGGTCCAAAAGGGCATCGCTAGCTTCATCAAAGAGTAAATGCGCTTCATCAATAAAAACGACCAATTCGGGTTGGTCAACATCGCCGCGTTCGGGCATTTTTTGATAGATTTCAGCGAGCAAACTTAACATGAATGTCGAAAATAACTTGGGTTTGTCCTGAATGTCGGTCAGCCGGATAATGTTGACATAGCCTTTGCCATTTTCATCAATGCGCATCAAATCTTCGATTTCGAATGACAATTCTCCGAAGAATATATCGCAGCCTTGTTGTTCCAATTCAATGATTTTTCGCAAGATGGTTCCTGTGGTTGCCGTTGAAATCTTGCCGTAATCGGCCGCGATGACTTCTTTACCTTCCTCAGTGATGTAATTGAGTACCTTTTTGATGTCTTTTAAATCCAACAAAGGCATTTTTTGATCGTCACAAAATTTGAAAATTACGGCCATGACGCCCGCTTGTGTGTCATTCAATGAAAGAATGCGGGAAAACAAAACGGGTCCAAATTCAGATACGGTTGCACGAAGTCGAACACCATCCTGAGCTGATAGACTCATTAATTCCACCGGGAAGCCATTGGGTGTGTAGGGAATTCCAATCTTACTGTGGCGTTCAGTTATAAAAGATTGCTCCGTGCCAGGTTGTGCAATCCCCGAAAAATCACCTTTGATATCCATCATCAACACCGGAATTCCTTGAAATGAGAGTTGTTCAGAAAGGACTTGTATCGTTTTTGTTTTTCCAGTTCCCGTAGCTCCTGCAATCAATCCGTGGCGGTTCATGGTGCGCAACGGAATTTCGATTTTGGCTTCAGCGATGATTTGACCGTTGTATTGTGCAGCTCCTAGCAATAATTTGCCGCCTTTAAATGAATACCCTTCTTGGATTTTAGTGGTGAATGAAGTGGATGAATTCATAGCAAGTTTCGTTTTGAATTATAGGCTAATTTACTACAATATTGTGGTGCGTAAAATTTGATTTTTTAAAAAATTTTCAATTAGTTTTCCAACCCTTTTGACAAAAAAAGGCTCTTTTAAATAATAAAGACGAATATCGAATCGTTTTAACAATGTTAACTTAAGGTTAAGCATAAAATTATTAGCACAATTATTAGTGAATCTTTAGAAAATCGGCAGATTTAGTCAAGTTTCTCACAATGAAGGGTATGATTTGAGAGAATGTTATAAAAGACCAAAAAAGTTTTTTTTTTTGAACTAAAAAATTAAATTTGCTCCAATTCAAGTTTATTTACAACTAATAGCTTATAAATTATTAAAAACTTAAAAATTTTTAAAAAATGGCAAACGCAAAAAACGCAAATGGGTCAAACGGCGGTAACTACTTTTCCGCAATTGTAATTGTATTATGTATTTTCGTAGGATGGATTGTATGGAATTTCATCATGGGTGCAGGTTCTAACTTCGAAGGAGGGACAAACGAAGGTCACCCACTACCTGGTAACTATTTAGCAATGGTATATAAGGGAGGTCCAATCGTACCTGTACTTATGGGATTATTGTTAATGGTAGTTACTTTTTCATTCGAAAGATTTTTCGTGATTTCTAAAGCGGCTGGAAAAGGAAACTTAGATACTTATTTAAAACAAGTTCAAGCAAGCATTGCTCAAGGAAACATTGATGATGCAATTGCAGCATGTGACAGACAACAAGGTTCAGTAGCGAATGCTATTCGAGCAGCTTTGGTTAAATATAATGATGTTAAAAAAGAAGGGTTTAGCTCTGAAGAAGCGGCTGAAATGATTCACAAAGAAATCGAAGAAGCGACTTCATTGGAAATGCCAATGTTAGAGAAAAACATGACGATTTTATCGACGTTAGTTTCTTTAGGTACATTAGCAGGTCTTTTAGGTACAGTAACAGGTATGATTAAAGCGTTCGGGGCATTAGCAACAGCAGGTACTCCTGACCAAGCGATGTTGGCAAACGGTATCTCTGAAGCGTTGATCAATACAGCTACAGGTATCTCAACTTCTGCTTTAGCAATTGTAACTTACAACTTGTTTACTTCTAAAATTGATACCCTTACGTATTCAATTGACGAAGCAGGTACTGCTATCGTTAATCAATACCGTAAAATGAAAGGAAGCTTAAAATAATTTTTAGCGTAACCAAATAATCAAAAAGAAGTAATTATGGCAAAAGTTAAAATGTCCAAGAAAGCGGCGTCTATTGATATGACGGCGATGTGTGACGTTGCGTTCCTTTTGCTTACATTCTTTATCCTTACGGCTACCGCTAAAAATCCGGAACCGCTTCCAGTAGAAACACCAAATTCCACCGTACAATCGAAATTGCCTGAAGATAATTTGGCAGTGATTACTATCGGTGACGGAGACAAAGTGTTCTACGGAATCAAAGGAAGAGAAGTTCGCAAAAGAACTCTTGAATTGATGGGTGACATGTACAATATTCAATTTACCGACAAAGAAAAAGATGAGTTCGCGTTGATTGAAGAATTTGGTGCTCCAATTGAAGCATTAAAGCAAGTTATCGCCATGAAAGGAGCAGATCGTAACAAAAAAGGAGTACAACCGGGTATTCCTCACGATACACTAAATGATAACAAGGAAAATCAGTTGAAAGACTGGATTTATACATCACGTCAAGCAAATATTGATGTTCAACAAGAACAATTGAATTTTGCAATTAAAGGCGATGCGAAAGAGCAATATCCAAAAGTGAAACAAATTATGGATGAGCTTCAGAAACAAAAGGTGAATAGCTTTAGCTTAGTAACCGGTTTAAGAGGTAAAAACTATTAATCCCAAGAAGAAATGGCTGAATTAAATACCAACGACGGTGGTGGCAAGAAAGGCGGGGGCAAGGTTCGCAGTAAAAAACAAAATTCCAAAGTAGACTTAACGGCTATGGTGGATTTGGCGTTCCTTTTGATCACGTTCTTTATGTTGACAACCACCTTGTCGAAACCTCAGGCAATGGATCTGGGATTGCCTGATAAAGAAGATAACCCAAGGGATAATACAGAAATCAAAGTAGACCAACGTCGTACGATGACAATCATCTTAGGGGCTAACGATAAAATCGAATGGTTTCATGGATTACTTGCAACTCCAGAACCAGGAGGAAAACCGACACAGACTACCCATGGTCGTGAAGGAATTCGTAAAGAAATATTAAAGCGCGTAGCTTCGGTTCCTCAAGTAACAGGGAATAAGGATAAAGGATTGATTGTAATCATCAAACCAACAGCTAAGTCTTCTTATAAAAACTTAGTAGATATTTTGGATGAAATGGCAATTTGTTCGGTTCCTACCTATGCAATTGTAAATGATTTTTCTCCTGAAGAAAAGGCATTGGCAGAAAAGTTAAATAAGTAATAACCACTCTTGCAGTACAAAATTTATAACGTATGAAACTAGACTTGTTAAAAAAACAATGGTTGGACATCGTTTTCGAAGGACGTAACAAGAGTTATGGTGCTTACGATTTACGTATGAAAGACGGGAATACCAATATGAAAGCTTTCATTATTGGTGCTGTCATTTTTTCTGTGGCTGTAGCAACGCCAAAAATCGCTGAGTTTATCAGTTCTGCAACAGCAGATGATAGTGCGACTATGGATACCAAAATTAGAACGGTAAAATTGCCGCCCAAAGAAGAAAAACCTAAAGAGAATCTTCCACCACCACCACCGCCACCTCCAAAAGTGGATCAGGTGAAATTCGTGAAGCCTGTTGTGGCTAAAACCGAAGAGGTAACTGAAGAACCACCAAAAATGGAAGAAATCAAGGATAAAAACTTGGGTAAAGAAGATATCAAAGGGGATCCGAATGCTGTACTTACAGTTGAGCCTCCAGGAAATGGTCCTGCGCAACAAGAAGTTGTAGAAGACAATACCATTTATAGCTCTGCAGGTATCGAAGTTAAGCCTGATTTCCCAGGAGGTATCGCTAAGTTTTACAGTTTTATTCAGAAAAACTACGTGGCTCCAGACGAGCCGGGCTTGAAAGGTCAGGTTTTCGTTTCTTTCGTAGTGGAAAAAGACGGTTCTTTGACGGATATCAAAATTTTACGCGATATCGGTTACGGTACTGGGAAAGAGGCAGAACGTGTGTTACGCAAATGCCCACGTTGGACACCCGCTGAACAAAATGGTAAAAAAGTAAGATGTTCGTACCAGATTCCAATTAAAATTGAAACTCCGGAAGAATAATTTATGCTTGATACATTTAGATCAAACTATAAGAAGAAATCGCTTAAAGGGCGATTTCTTCTATTTATAGGAATTTTGTTCTTTTTGATTTATTTAACATTAGGGTTAATGATCATATTTTGGGAAAAAATTCCGCTTCGCATGGAACAAAATTATCGGTATGCTTTTGGCGGACTCTTAATTGTCTATGCTTTTTTTAGATTTATTCGTTATTTAAGTCCGAACTCTGATGAAGAGGAACAATAAGAAAACGTCCTATACAACCTATATTTCAGCGTTGTTTTTACTGCTAATGTTGGGAGTTGGATTGTTTATTTCATGTAAACAAAATGATCCTAATGCAAAAGATACCATTTTGCACGGAAAAGCAACAGTATATGTTGACGAATCCTTATTGCCAATTGTTTCTGATCAAGCATTGGTTTTTGAAACCACGTATGAAGCGAAATTGGACATTCAACCTTTGTCAGAAAAAGAAGTAATTAATGCATTGTCAAAGAAAAAAGCAGGAATTGCTATTTTGGCCCGTAAATTAAATACGAACGAAAATAAATTCTTTGCCGCTCATAAAATTGTTCCTCGCGAAACACCTTTTGCTTTAGATGCTTTAGCCTTGATTCGCAACAACAAAGAGCAAGATACCACCATCGTTTTACAAGATGTTCTGGATTACCTTAAAGGCAAAAAAAATACCATAAAGGGATTGGTGTTTGATAATCCCAATTCGGCAAGTGTGCGCTATATGATGGAACTAGCACAAATAACGGAATTGCCTCAAGAAGGCGTTTATTCTGTTAAGAATAGTAAAGAAGTCATTCAATATGTAGCGGAACATGAAGGATTAATTGGTGTAGTAGGAAGCAATTGGTTGTTCGAACCCGCAGCTGATCTCAAACCATTTGTAGATCAAGTACACGAATTGGCTGTAAAAGGCGTTAATGGGAAGTATGTATATCCTACACAAGAAAGCATAGGAACCAATCAATATCCTTTGGCACGTGTTTTGTACATCGTCAATTGTCAAGGTTATGAAGGACTCGGAATTGGTTTCGCTTCTTTCATCGCCGGCGAGAAAGGACAACGCATCGTGCTAAAATCCGGCATCGCACCGGTTCGGGAACCCGGTCGCAAAATCGTCACCCGAAAACAAATCGAAAAAACACATAATTAAAATTTGAATACAATGAGCAAGATTAAATTTTTCAGCGTTGCGTTTCTTACTGCTTCAGCAATGATGCAAGCTCAAGATTTAGAGCAAGCCAAGAAAGCAATAGATGCTGAACAATATGATAAGGCAAAATCAATTTTGAAATCTATCATAAAGACAAAACCTGCAGATGGTAAAGCGGCTTTCCTTTTAGGAAATGTGTACTTAAAACAAAATGTAGGTGATTCAGCAAAAATTACATTTGATAAAGGTCTTACTGCCGCTGAAGGTGGTAAATTTAACAACATCGGTTTGGGGCAATTGGATTTAGAATCCGGGAATGCTTCAGCTGCAAAAGCTAAATTTGATTTGGCTACGCAAGGAATGCGTAAAAAAGATGTAGAAGAGTATGTCTATATTGCTCAAGCCTACATGAATGCAGACAAACCGGATTATCAGGCTGCATTGGCCGTTTTAGAAAAAGCGAAATTGGCGAATCCGAATGATCCTTACGTAAAGTTAGCAACAGGTGACGCCTATTTTGGTATGAAAAATCAAAATGATGCGTACAGTGCCTATCGTGATGCCTATGCAACCGATAATTCAATTATTCGCGCTAAAATGCAGTTGGGTGTCTTGTTAAAAGGAGCCAAAGCTTATGTCGAAGCAGTAAAAGCGTATGACGAAGTGATTGCAATTAATCCTAACTACGGTCCTGTGTATCGTGAATTAGCAGAAACGTATTATTTGTGGGCAAATAATAAACCGCAAACCTATAAAGAGAATATTGCAAAAGCGTTGTCAAACTATGAGAAATACATGTCAATGACGGATTACTCTTTGTCATCGCGTATGCGTCATGCCGATTTCTTAATTTTAGCTCGTGACTATAAAGCTTTAGAAGCCGAAGCACAAGAAATGAAGAAATTGGATAAAGTGAATCCACGTATTTTACGTTATTTGGGTTACGCCGCTTATGAAAACGGAAATACCGATGAATCCATCAATGCGTTAACCGAATATTTAGCAAAAGGGACAAAAATCATTGGTGGTGACTACTACTTTTTAGGTTTAGCTAAAATCAAAAAATCGATTGGCGCTGACGGAAAAACAGTAGATCCAGTATTGTTTGCTGACGGTATGACCAATTTGAAAAAAGGGGTTGAAATGGATGCCAACTTAGCCAATGGATTGAATGAAATCGGGAAAGCGTATTTCGCTCAGAAGTTATACGGTGTGGCAGCTGGAATTTTTGAAGCCGCTATAATGAATACCACATCAAAAAACTTTTTTGAAGACAATATCTACTACGGTTTGTGTGTGCATACTGTAAACCGTGGAAAAGATGCAAAAACAGCCGATATGGTTGCTTTAGCTAATGCCGACAAAGCCATGGATAATGTGATCGCAGCAAAGCCTGAATATGCAGAAGCGTATTTGTACAAAGCACGAATCAACAGTGTGATGTCGAAAGATGATATCATGACTGAACAATATCAAAAATATGTGGATCTTGTTAGTACAAAAGGTCCTGAAGAAGTGACAAAAAATAAAGCAAAAGTTACAGAAGCTTACAATAATATGGCTTCATTCTATGCCAACACTGATAAAGCAAAAGCCAAAGAATTGTTGAATAAAACCTTAGCGTTAGATCCAACCAATTCGTATGCTACCGAATCTTTGAAAGTATTGAAATAAGATAACCATTTGATTTACAAGAACCCGGATTTACTCCGGGTTTTTTATTGGTGTTAAAATTGTATATTCTAAAATGGAATTGGCAATAATTAAAGTTATTTGTAGTTCTTCTTCTAACTAAAACCAATTCATTGTATGCCGAAAATTGTATTTACAACAGTTCTTTTATTTTTATGTTCGCTCTTATCTGCTCAAAAAACAATTCAAATTAAAGGAAAAATTATAGACGAGGAATCCAAAGTTCCTATTGAATCCGCAACTGTTTATCTCACCAATCCCAAAGATTCTACCGTAATTGAATACTCCATTACCAATAAGATGGGGGTTTTTGATTTTAAATTAAAAAAAATAGCCCAACCGGTTATTTTAAAAGTCTCCTTTGTTACCTATCAAGACCATAAATTAGAATTGAAGGAATTGACAAAAGATCATGATTTTGGAACGATTGCCCTTAAATCAGCGATAAATACCTTGGATGAAGTCGTGGTGAAAAATGAAACGCCGCCCATTCGAATCAAAAAAGATACCGTCGAATTCAATGCCGCATCGTTTAAAGTCCGCCCCGACGCCAATGTGGAAACTTTATTAAAGCAATTACCTGGAGTCGAAATTGATGCCGATGGAAAGATTACTGTCAACGGCAAAGAAGTGAATCAGATATTGGTCAACGGGAAGCCGTTTTTTGATAAAGATGGAAAAGTCGCTCTTCAAAATTTACCGTCCAACATCATCAATAAAGTACAAGTTTCCGACACCAAAACCAAAGAAGAACAAAAAACAGGATCTGCGGCAACGTCCAATAACGCTAGCATCAATTTAACTATCGATGAGAAAAAAAATAAGGGCTGGTTTGGCAAAGTCATGGCCGGTGGCGGCTCCGATAAACGCTATGAAAGCAGCACCTTAATCAATTATTTTAACAACAAAAGAAAAGTCAGTGTACTGGCTTCGTCCAACAATATCAACGCCACAGGTTTTTCCATGGACGAAATTTTTGACAACATGGGCGGTGGTCGTAATTCCTCCATTTGGATGAGCGATAACGGTGGTTTTTCTATCAATGGGCGCCGATTTGGAGGAAATAATGGGATCACCCACTCCAATTTAGCGGGAGTCAATTACGCCGATGAATGGCTAAAAGATAGTCCGATGTCCATGAATTATTTTTTCAACGACCTGCAAACCCGCAACGAAAACCGCACCAAGCAACTCAATTTATTGCCTTCTGGAAATTATGAAACCGAATCATGGTCCAATTACAAAAATTCGGCTACAGCTCACAACGCTTCAGGGGAATTCGAAATTGTCATTGATTCCACTATGAGTTTTGTTTTCGAACCCAAGTGGAGCCGTTCTTTGGGGCAAAATAAAAGCAATGCAACCCAACAATCCCGTGATGCACTGGCCCAATTACTAAACGAAAGCACATCGGATAATTATTCGGAAAACACTTCGGATATTTTTGGGAACACTCTATCATTTTCAAAATCATTTGCCAAAAAAGGACGGTATTTGAGCATTGTTTTTTCTAACGAACACCAAAAAGAGGACGCTACCAATTTTGTGAATTCCCGAACCCAGTTTTTTCAAAATGTCCAACCCGACGATGTGCGAAATCAGCGGAATTCGACGTACAATAAATACAATCAGTACAGCTATGATGTAAATTATTACGAGCCGTTGCGGGATTCGATCCGACTCAAAACCTCCATCTATCAAGAATTTGCGAATTCCAAAAACGGACGTTCTTCCTTTGAATATGATGCGATAAACCAAGATTATACCAATGCTAATGATTTCTTGAACAATGCCTATGCGTCGAAAGAACAAACCTTCCGACCCACAGCCGGTTTGAGTTCGGAGAAAGCAAAATTCAATTGGAGCTTTGACTTAGGTCCGCAATGGACAAAAATGAACAATGCGGTCGATTATTTGGGCATAAACACCCAATTGCAAAAAAACTTTTTTACCCCGTATGTGGAATCCTATATAAGTTATCGTTTTACCAAATCGCGAAATTTCTGGCTCAGTTATAACTACCAGAACGAAGTGCCCAATGCCAGCCAATTATTGCCTGTTGAAGATTTAAGTAATCCGCTGAATACAGTGATTGGAAATGCTAATTTGGATGCTTCGCGTCGTCATGGTTTGTATTTGAATTTTAGGGATTTTGATTACGCCACACGTTCAGGGTACGGGATGTATTCGGGCGGGAATTTCTACGATACACAAATCGTATCAGCCACCGCCTATGATGCCAACCGCAAACGAACAACCACGTATACCAATGTCGCGGGAACCTATAATTCTTGGTTCGGACTGTATTGGAATAAAAGCTATAAAAAAGAGGCGCACAAATTTCGTTATGAATTGCGTATGGCGACAAATTTTGGTCTGAGTAAAGGGATAACTGATGGGAATGTATACAAAGCACAAAGTGTAAGTTTGAATCCCCGGGTGAGTTTTACCTATGAATACGGTGAAAAATTGATTGTCAATCCGAGTTATCAATACACCCGAAATATCACCGATTATACCAATTATGTGGTCGAGTCAGCCGCCAATTACCTCCACCGATTCAACCTCCAAACAACTTTGTACTGGCCGAAGAATTGGGTGTTTGGGAATGATTTTGGTTATACGTACAATTCCAATATCGCCGATGGTTTTAAAAAAGACTTTTATTTGTGGAACACCAGTTTGTCCTATAGTTTTTGGAACAAAAAATTCACGGCAAAAGTCAAAGTCTATGACCTGCTAAACCAAAACCAAAACGCCACCCGAACCATCACAGCAACCACAATTCGCGACGAACAAAATGTCGTTTTAAAGCGCTACGTCATGTTTTCCCTTACGTACAAGTTGGATAAATTTGGCGCCGGCGAAAAGAAAGAAAGCCGACGGTTTATGATGTATTAATAGAAAAAGAAAGGCGGAAATCAAGTTCCGCCTTTTTATTTGAATACGTTCATTTGATTGTAAACAAAATACAATCTGAATAATTTCTGTTTACTAAAAACTGTTCACTACTTACTGTTCCCTGTATTCTGATTACTGTATACTGAATACTGATCACTGAATACTGCTCACTGAATACTGACCACTGCAACCCTACCAACTCCCACTCGCGCCGCCGCCGCCAAAACCGCCGCCGCCGCCAAAGCCGCCCCAGCCTCCGCCAGAGGATGAACCGCCGCCCCAACTGCCACCAGAGCCGCCACGACCCAAACTGCTGAGTATGATAATGTCTGCTAAAGTAGATCCTGAGAAACCAGAACCGCCGCGACCACCGCCACCGCGTCTGTTTTTCGAAGCAATAGCAATAATGAAAATAAATACAACCAGTAAAATCAAAAAGATACCAGCCCCTAAGGCTTTCCCTTTTCCACCTTTACGGTCATTTTTATATTCGCCTTTTAAAACTTTGAAAATGGCATTCGTACCCGAATCAATTCCGCCGTAATAATCGCCCGCCTTGAAATAGGGTTTGATGTCGTTTTCAATGATGCGCCGACACATCGCGTCGGTCAACAAATGTTCTGTGCCGTAACCCGATGCAATATTCATTTTGCGATCTTCTAAGGCTACTAGTAACACCACACCATTGTCTTTTCCTTTTTGTCCGATTTTCCATTTATGGCCCAAATCTGTGGCATATCGCGCTACATCTTCGCCTTGTGTGGTATTGACGACCATCACAAAGAGTTCTGTCGACGTACTATCGGAATAGACTTTTAATTTTTGGTACAAATCCTCCAACTGCGATTTCGACAAGGTTTGTGTACTGTCAATAATCGGAGGAATAAACGAAGGTTTCTTCGGAATTTCCGCTTGGGCCAATCCCAATTGATGCAATAACAGAAAAGTCATCAAAAGGAGCAATTGCGCTAGTTTAAAAACAATCTTGATCATCCTTTTGAAATTTCGTTACTCAATTCGTCTTGGTCATCTTCTTGATACGGGAAATAACTTTTCAATTGTTCTCCTGCCAAGCGAATGCCTTCACACAGCGCTTTGCAATTTTCGCCTTGACGGAAATAAGCTTGCATCACTTCTTTGGTGGCATCCCAAAAAGTAGCGGTCACTTTTTCATGGATACCTTGGTCACCACAAATAGTAAACTGCCGACTCTCCACAGCCACATAAATCAGTACGCCGTTGCGTTGCGCCGTGGCTGTCATGTTCAATTGGTGGAACACCTCCAAAGCACGCTCCATGGCGGCTTTATCTAAGGTTTTCTCCAAATGCACACGGATTTCTCCCGAAGTCGCTTTTTCCGCGTCTTGAATCGCAGCCACGACTGCTTTCTCTTCTTCGGGAGTTAAAAATTGTTCTACCGTTGACATTGGTCAGTTTTATTTTTTCTCGTCAAAAAGTTCACCAACGTTAGGTCTTTTTTCAGCACCTTCTTCGGCTTGGAAACGTGCCATTTCTTTAAAGCCAAATAATTTAGCGAATAGCACAGTTGGGAAGGTTTTGGAGGATATGTCATACTTGTTAACAGCATCATTGTAGCGATCACGAGAAATGTTGATTCTGTTTTCCGTGCCTTCCAATTGAGATTGTAATTCTTTGAAATTTTCAGAAGCTTTTAATTCAGGGTATTTTTCTACACTCACTAATAAACGAGAAAGTGTGCTGGAAACTCCTGCTTGGGCTTGTTGGAATTGCGCCAATTGATCAGGAGTAATGTTACTTGGGTCAATGGTTACGGCCGTTGCTTTCGCACGTGCATTTACCACAGCCTCTAAGGTCGATTTCTCAAAATTTGCAGAAGCCTTAACAGTACTTACTAAATTTGGAATCAAATCACTTCTTCGTTGATATGCACTTTCAACTTTGGACCAAGCGGTTTTTGCATCGGCTTCTTTGCCTACTAAACCGTTATACGATCCAATTCCGAAAAGGATTAACACTACAAGGATTATCGGAACAATCCATTTTTTCATATTTGTCATGGTTCTATTTTTTTAATTTATTTTTCAATTAGACGAACGTTGCTAGTTCTTGTTACGCATTTTGCACAAATCGTTTTCTGCCAGCAATGATATAAGCAATTCCAACAAAGGAACCGATAAACAGCAATCCCATTATCCATGAAAATTTGTTGACCCCTTTATTTTTGGAGCTTGAAATTTCAATGATGGCTTTAATCAGGAAAGTTGCATAACTAAAGAATCCTAAAACCATCAGTTTTGTAGCATGTTCAAACCCATCTACCAATGCATACACACCCAATAAGGTAAATACATACGAACCAATTAAGGCCCATGTAACTAAATTTTTCATCTTATAATCCGTTTTTGATTTTGGTTAATTCTGATTTTACACCTTCCAATTTGGCAATGATCTCAAACTTGTCTAAGGTCTTTTTCTGTTTTTCTTTCAAATGGGTTTTGGCGCCTTCCAACGTAAATCCGCGTTCTTTCACCAAATGGTAAATCAGTTGTAGATTTTTGACATCCTCCTGCGTAAACATGCGGTTGCCTTTCGCATTTTTTTTGGGTTTTAAAATGTCAAATTCTTTATCCCAAAAACGGATCAACGAGGCATTCACCCCAAAAGCCTTGGCCACTTCTCCAATGCTGAAATACAATTTGTCTTTTGATAATTCAATGTGCATACTGCGTTTATTTTTAACTCAACCTAGTCGAGTGATTGGTTTTCTTGATTAGCAATTTTCGAAATCACCACATATTCTGCCGCCGAAATATTGCCGTAATAAAAATTAATCGGATTCACAGGTTTCCCGCCTTTGTGCACTTCATAATGCAAATGTGGGGCTTCACTTCGTCCCGTACTGCCCACATATCCAATAACGTCGCCGCGCTTTACGCGTTGGCCGGGTCGCACTTTGTATTTGCTCAAATGGGCATACAACGTGAGGTAGCCATAGCCGTGACTGATTTCAATATGGTTTCCGAATCCCGACAAACTATTATCCGCGCGTTTGACCACGCCATCACCTGTTGCATAAATCGGTGTACCTGTTCGGGCCGTAAAATCCATACCTTCATGCATCTTACGCGCCTTGGTAAACGGGTCGCTGCGGTACCCAAATCCCGAAGCCATGTGTTTTAAATCTTCATTTTTCACGGGTTGGATGGCCGGAATCGAAGCCAATAATTTATCTTTCGCTTTCGCTAATTTTAAAATCGCATCCAACGATTGGGATTGCACCGCCAAAGCTTTACTGATTTCATCGACCTTTTTATGGGTATTGATCACCAAATCAGAATTGTTGTAGCCTTCCAGTTCGCGGTAACGGTCCTGGGTAATGATTCCCGAACGCCGCTTTTCAGTCGGAATCGGATTGGCATTAAAATACACCCGATATAAATTGTTATCCCGATCTTCTAAACTCGCCAAAACCGCATCCAATTGCTCGATTTTTTTATTCAAAATCGAATAACTGATTTTCATGTTGTCGATTTCGCGTCGTAAAATTTTATCCTTCGGCGTCTCAAAATACGAGGTGTTCATCAAAATCACAAAACTCAAAAATCCAAACAACGCCGATGCCGCTAGAAACAGTAAAGCGTACCCCACTTTGGTACGTTTTTTTGACTTTATCTTGCGATAAGCCAAACTCTCTGAATCATAATAATATTTTACTTTCTTCGACATCGGGTAATTTACTATTTTTGTGCCGGCTATCGCAGACGGTGGTTATACGAACAAATCTAAGAAATGTTTCGCACATACTTTAAATTTGTTCGCTGCGCAGCGTAGAGTGTCTGATTTTCAGGAGCATGATGCCCGATTATTTTTCAAGCTGCCACCTGCTACCGCCCGTCGCTTTGTCCGCTTCGCTACCAAGAGCTCCAACAAGGGCGGTATCAGGGCTAACAAACAAGCGTAGTGCACCAAAAAACGTTTAAAAAACCAACTTTATACCACATTCCATGAAATCTCAGGACATTCGTAAAGCGTATCTCCAATTTTTTGAAAGCAAAAATCACTTGATCGTACCCTCAGCACCCATCGTGTTGAAAGACGATCCCACCTTGATGTTCAACAACTCAGGGATGGCGCAGTTCAAAGAATTTTTCCTCGGTAACGGAACGCCTAAAAGTCCGCGAATCGCCGACACCCAAAAATGTCTTCGCGTTTCGGGGAAACACAACGACCTCGAGGATGTAGGATTTGATACCTACCACCACACCATGTTTGAAATGCTCGGGAACTGGTCGTTTGGCGATTATTTCAAAAAAGAAGCGTTGGCTTGGGCTTGGGAATTCTTAACCGAAGTCTTGAAGTTGGATAAAGACCGTTTGTACGTTTCTGTATTCGAAGGAAACCCTGCAGAGAATGTGCCTTTTGACCAAGAGGCTTTCGATATTTGGAAGCAATATGTGTCTGAAGACCGCATCATTCTCGGTAATAAAAAAGATAATTTCTGGGAAATGGGCGATCAAGGACCGTGCGGACCCTGTTCTGAAATCCATATCGATTTACGCACGGACGCCGAACGTGCAGCCGTTTCAGGTCGTAGTTTGGTGAACGCCGACCATCCGCAAGTCGTAGAGATTTGGAACAACGTATTCATGGAATTCAACCGCAAAGCCGACGGGTCATTGGAAAAATTACCTGCTCAACACGTTGATACCGGAATGGGCTTCGAGCGTTTGTGTATGGCTATGCAAGGCGTAACTTCCAACTACGATACCGATGTGTTTACGCCATTAATCCAAAAAGTGGAAAATATCACCGGATTGAAATATACCTCTAACGAAATCAAATCGATTTCTGAAGAACAAAATAAAATCAATATTGCCATTCGAGTAATTGTGGATCACGTGCGTGCCGTAGCTTTTGCCATTGCCGACGGTCAGTTGCCGTCCAATACCGGAGCGGGTTATGTGATTCGTCGCATTTTGCGTCGTGCAATTCGTTATGGCTTTACCTTTTTAAACCAAAAAGAAGCGTTCATCCATCAATTGGTGACAGTTTTAGCCGATCAAATGGGCGAATTCTTCCCCGAAATCCGTTCGCAACAACATTTAGTGACCAATGTTATCAAAGAAGAAGAAGCTTCGTTTTTACGTACGCTCGAACAAGGATTACAATTGTTGGATAAAGTAGTTGCCGAAACGGCTGGTAAAGAAGTGAAAGGCGAGAAAGTATTTGAATTGTACGATACTTTCGGTTTCCCCAAAGACTTAACGGCTTTAATCTTAAAAGAAAAAGGTTATTCATTCAACGAAGCCGAATTTGATTCAGAATTGGCCAAACAAAAAGCGCGTTCGCGTGCTGCTTCAGAAGTGACTACTGACGACTGGAAAGTTTTCGTAGAAGGCAATGTAGAATCGTTTGTCGGATATGATCAAACGGAAAATGAGGTAAAAATCACCCGCATTCGTAAAGTAGATTCCAAAAAAGACGGTGTTTTATACCAAATAGTTTTGGATGCGACGCCATTCTATCCGGAAGGTGGTGGACAAGTGGGCGACAAAGGGTCACTCGTTTCCGCTAACGAAGTCATTGAAATCATCGATACCAAAAAAGAAAACAACCTCATTTTACATTTTACCAAAAAATTACCGGAAAATGTTAATGCAGCTTTTGTGGCTAAAGTCAATAACGATTTACGCACCGCGACCTCTAAAAATCACTCCGCGACGCACTTAATGCACTTGGCATTGCGTTCGGTTTTGGGAACCCATGTCGAACAAAAAGGGTCGTTGGTAAATCCAAACTATTTGCGTTTCGACTTTTCACATTTTGCCAAAGTCACCGATGCCGAACTTCGACAAGTTGAAGACTTTGTTAATGCACGTATTGCTGAACAATTGGCGTTGGTGGAATACCGTAACTTGCCGATTCAAGAAGCGATGGCTAAAGGGGCTATGGCGCTTTTTGGTGAAAAATACGGCGATACCGTTCGCATGATCGAGTTTGGTGAAAGCCGTGAGTTGTGTGGAGGTATCCATGTGAAAAACACGGCTGATATTTGGCATTTTAAAATTGTTTCCGAAGGAGCTGTAGCTGCGGGAATTCGTCGTGTTGAAGCGATAACAGGTTCGGCTGTAGCTGATTTCTTTGCCCAACAAGAAGCGGCGCTGACTCAAATCAAAGAAACGTTGAAAAACCCACAAGACACCTTGAAAGCGGTTGTGAGTTTGCAAGATGAAAACGCCAAATTGAAAAAGCAAATCGAGCAATTATTAAAAGATAAAGCCAAAAACTTGAAAGGTGAATTGGCGAGTCAATTGCAAACGGTGAATGGCGTTCGTTTCTTAGCCACACAAGTGGATTTGGATGCCAACGGTGCCAAAGATTTGGCTTATGAAATGGGTCAAAATCAAACCGATTTGTTCCTGGTATTTGCCACAGTAACGGATGACAAACCGATGTTAACCTGCTACATTTCCAAAGAATTAGTGGATAGCAAAGGATTCAATGCCGGTCAGGTGGTTCGCGAATTAGGCAAATACATCCAAGGCGGTGGAGGCGGTCAGCCGTTCTTTGCCACAGCAGGAGGGAAGCATGCTGCCGGAATTCCAGAAGCCTTAGAAAAAGCGATTGCTTTTGTACAATAAAACAGCAACCTTGTCAGAAATTGACAAGGTTTTTTTTTGCAACTTATTTTTTAATTTCAGCAGTTTTATTGACAATCTCTCGAACGATGTTATCTAATTCTTGCGCTGAAACGGCTAAGTATTCAATAAGCGTATCGGGAGGAATGTGCGAATGTTTTTCTTGTAATAAATTTACGAGTCCGATGATATTCGCCAACGGTGCGCGTACAAGATGGGATTGTGTCCATGCAATTTCTCGCAATGTTTTATTTTGCAGTTCTATTTCTTGTAAACGTTCAAGGGTTTCCGTTAAATCAATCATTGCCCCAATGGCTCGTGTCACTCGCCCTTTTTCATTGCGAATAAAAATTCCGCGCAATTGCATATAGGCCACACTTTGGTTGGCTCTTAAAAATCGAAATTCAGCATTAAATCCGGTTTGTTTGGGATCCTTAATAGTAGCATTTAATTCTTTTAGTACCCATTCACGATCTTCTGGATGGATATTTTTAGACCATAAATCAGGTTCTTGCATGGTTAAATTATAACCTAATTGAGTTTGAAAGCCTTCTCCGTAAAAAATAGTATCATGAATTAAATCCCAATCTATAATGGCTTCAACCGTTGCTTTGGCCAAAATTAGAAAGCGTTCATTGCTGTCATTAATCTCTTGTTCGTGAATTTTTCTTCGGGTGATGTCCATCGCAATACCTTCCATACGTAATGGATTTCCAAGTTCGTCCCTAATCAAATACTGGCGCTCAAGTAACCATTTTATTTTGCCTTCAGGAGTAATTATCCGGCGTTCGCTTTCATTGATGGTTCTGTTTTCTAGGTGTAAAAATCGTTCGGAATCAAAATAAATTTGATCTTCTGGATGAAAAAGATTTCGAATCAGCTCCAAGGATAAGGGTGTGGTGGGGTCCAATTCGAATATGTTGAACAAGTTAGGTGACCAGTGAATTTTATTTGCTACTAAATCATTTTCCCAATAACCAATATTCGCAATTTCACTGGCCAATTGTAAACGTCTATTGGATTCCTCGAGTTTGCTTTGGTATTCAATTTCTGCTGTTACATCAACTGCTGAGGCTAGCCAAACTTCGCGATTTTCGAAAACAATTAGATTCGCTTTTACTTTTACTAATACAATTTCACCGTTCTTTTTTTGGAGTCGAATAATATCTGGAATTTCAATAGCTGTAGTTGGATTTTTTACTTGTAATATTTGGTGCATAGCTTCAATATCCGATTCAGGTAACATGGATTCCAATACCATTGTTTTGTATTCCTTTTCGCTATACCCATAGATGGAACAAGCCGCTTGGTTTACTAAGATAAATTCTAAGGTTTTGGAATCAAACAACCATTTGGGCAGCGGACTTTGATTGAACAAATACATGTATTCGGTTCGTGATTGGGTGAGTTGCGCATTGGATAAATCGCGAATTGTATTTAATTCTTTGTAATAAGACGCCGTAGTTTGAAGGTGTTTTTTGATTAAAAAATACAATAAAACAGCGGTGATGAGGATAAAAGCAAGTCCTTTAAAGGTTTGTATTTGGGATAATACTTCAGGATTATGAACGATTTTGTTGAGAAAAAAATCCGAAGTATAAATGTAAATACCGCTGACCGCCGCATAGACAAGAACAATCTTAAACGATGCAAGTCGATTGTATTTTTGAATAAATCCGCCCATAATTTTAAGTTAATTCTTACTTATTGTAAAATTACTATTTTCAACGAGTATATTTTAAAAGTTGGGAAATATATTATATATGATTCAAGTTGGGATTTCAAAGCAGTTCCTTATTATTTTTGTTGCATGATACAATTAACTACTCAGGTTCCTGTGCAACCCATGATGAATCCCATTGATTACCAATCCAAGGTTTTCAGTTTGGGTTCGTGTTTTGCCGAACACATGAGTGAAAAACTGGCGTTTCATGGTTTTTCAACCTTGACCAATCCGTTTGGAATAATTTTTAACGCCGTTTCCATCCAGCGATTGGTGGAACGTTCAATAAATAGGGAATGGTTTTCTGCAGAAGATATGTTTTTAACCAACGAACTCTGGCAATCCTATGAAGTGCATTCTGCTTTAAGTACTACCGATTCCGAAGCATATTTGGCCCAGCTCAATGCACAATTAAAAGTCACTCGGGAGTTTTTAGAAAATGCCACCCATTGTATCCTTACTTTAGGAACTTCATGGGTGTATACCCATCAAGGCAAAGTAGTAGCCAATTGCCATAAAGTTCCCAATTCCCAATTTGAGAAAAAACTTTTAAGTGCTGAAGAAAATCAGAAGGCACTCCAAAAAATAACGGATTGCATCCAACAAATTAATCCCAACATTCAATTCATTTTTACGGTTTCTCCCGTACGTCACATCAAAGATGGTTATTTAGAAAATCATTTGAGTAAAGGAAATTTATTACAAGCCATTTACAATTTACAACAGAACCCGAACGGTTATTATTTCCCCGCCTTTGAAATTGTCATGGATGAGTTACGAGATTACCGTTTTTTTGCCGCCGATATGATTCATCCCAATTCCTTGGCTATCGATTACATCTGGGAGCGATTCACAGCAAAAGCGATTGATAGCGCTTGTGAACCAATCATGAAAGAAGTAGCCGATATAAAACGGGCGCTTCTCCACCGCCCACAACATCAAAACACCCAGGCTTGGGCGCAATTTCAAAACCAATTGGAACAAAAGATTGCCCACTTCAAACAGCGCTTTCCGGATATTCTCCTCAAACAGTAAAATGTTAAAATACGATTTTTTACGTATTTCCTTACGTAAGTGAACGGACTAAGTTTGCCTTGTAACCAACACAAAACAAGGTATGCGAATTGTCAAGATTATTATCGGACTTACTTTTTTACTCCTCATTACACCTGCCCTTCAGGCACAAAAACCCGTACTTACCGATGAAGAACAAGTTGCCGAAATGGTAACCAAAGAAGTCGATGAGGTGTTCCATGATGAGGATTTTACCAAAAAGAAAAATAAAAAATTCCCAAACGCCAAAGGCACTATGGTAGTTGATATCAGCGTCATTCAAAATGGGAAAGTGTCCACTTTCTTCAAAGTGGAAAGTGATATTACTGACATGGATTTTATCAGTTTCATGTCGAAATATATTTTGGATCACAAATTCAAATTCAAACTGCAAAAACAGCAGCGGTATAAAATCCGCTACACGATAACCTTTTAAAAATCAACCTCTAATCAAACAACAATGAAAAAACTAGCACTCAGTGTGTTTGCCCTGTTAGCAATGGGAAGCACAAACAGTCATGCCCAGTTAGGAAAGCTTTTTGGTAAAAGTTCCGCGGGTAAAAAATCAGGTAGTTTTGCTACCGTATGGGAATCAGAATTTGAAAATAGAGCCACACGCTTGGCGGTTAACAATGGAGACGGTTCTTATATTCTAGGAACGGATGACAACTCAGCCACCGTTTTGGATGCTTCGGGTAAAGTAATCTGGAGTGGTGATTACAAGAAAATTACCACCAACAAAACCAACAACAGCGAATACCAATATGTCATTTGGAAAGAAAAAGGCGGTTATTTGTTTTTATTCGACGAACGAAAATTAGGCACCGACCGTGTAGCGGTCATCGATGTCGCCACCGGAAAAGAGCTTTGGAATTCTGAAGAATACCAAAACTTAATGCCTAAAGGAACCAAGTCGGAAGACGGTGCTGATCAAGGCGAACTCGAAACCGTGAAATACATCACGGAATTGGATGCTTTTCTCATCTCTCAACGCAATTCAGTCATTTTGGTCAAAGCCAAAACCGGTGAAAAAATATGGGAAACCAACCGTTACAAAGGGGGAGTTGGAAAATACATTTATGATCCCAAACGCAACGAAATTATCATGGTAAACTTTAAACCTACCGCTTTAGGCGCTTTGTTTGCGGGGTTTAAAAATCAAATGGTGAAAATCAATGCCGCCAACGGGGAGATTCTATGGGATGCCACTTTTTTTGGAACGGTAGAAAAAGAATTAGTAACTCGACGTGCCATTTTAGATTTATGGATCAAAGGCGATAAAGTATTCATGTATTTGAACGGTTTGCAGGTGTACGATATCAATACGGGTCAAAAATTATGGGAAGCAGTGTATGAAAACGATATGGATGGTGGAAAAGGTTTGTTTTCCAATTCGGCCAATAAAAAATACTACCGAACTATCGCTGACCCCGTATTTACAGATGATGCCGTTTATATTGTGATGTTGGGAACTCGGGATCGCACCAAGTATGTGGAAAAACACGATTTGAATTCGGGGAAACTGTTGTGGGCTTCAGAGAAAATTACAGGTGCGTTTAGCATGCCTAATTTATACAAATCAGGTAACCGTGTATTATTGCAAATTGGTGGAAAAGTACAAGTACAAGAATTACGCTGGGAAACCCAAAGTAGCGCTATGGGCGGAAGTTACAAGCAATTAGTTCCTTACATTTATTGGGATTATAAAGCCCAGAAAAATGGCGTGTTGTGTATTGATGATGCCAACGGACAAACGGCTTGGCGTTCAGAGCGCTTTGACAAACGCATCACCGATATCATTGTTGATCAAGATGGGAAAACGGCTTTTGTGGGCGATGGCGACGAGTTTTATGGCTACGACATTACTTCTGGAACACAATTATTCGATGTAAAACATAATGATGCAAAAGTTGGTCGCGCCTCGGATGTGATTGATTTCGGTGAAAATGTAGTGGTATTGTCAGAGAAAGGTTTGGCCTCTTACCGTAAAAAAGACGGTTCTCGTGTGTATGCAACTGAGAAAATCCGCGGGGTAGATTTCTTCTACGACATTAGTGGAAATTACTACTTAAGAGACCAACGCAACAGCAAAAATATCATCTACGGGATCAATATGGAAAACGGCGATACCAAAGGATCGGTTCAGTCCAAAGGAAAAGGCGGTAGTCCGCAATACGGAACCGGAATTGATATCACTGAAGACGGAGAATTCATCTTTGCCTTTAAAGGAAGAAAAGTAGAAAAAATCAAAGTGAATAATTAGAGGTTATATTGCTTTGTTCGGGGCTGTAATCATTGCATTGCAGCCCTTTTTTTTAAAATGGAATACGATGAAAAAAATAGGAATATTACTTGTGATGTTGGGGTGCCAACTTCAAGCACAAAATATACAGTTTGCTTCAAAATTGATCAAATATTCGAGTGATTTGGGGGGCAAACAATTTGGGATAAAACGCATTTTAGGTAAACCCGATGTTTTTCCTCAAGGCGGATTTAGTGCCAATGCCTGGATGCCCAAAAATGCCTTGGACGGAAGAGAGATCGTTAGTGTAGGTTTCGAAAAAGCCCAAACCGTAAAGCAAATTGCGATTTTTGAAAACCTAAATGCAGGTTGCGTGGTAGCCGTTTCAGTGTCCACAGATGGGGAGAAATTTCAAACAGTCTGGAGTCGGAGACCCGATTACAAAACCACGGTATACCGACGCACATTAGGGGGAGATCGTTCGTATTATTTTGGCAGAAAACGAAGAAAAATCGGTGAGGTGCCAGAAATCATCAATCCCGGAGTTGAACGCGTGTTGTTGGAGCATCCGTCTGAAAATGTAATCGCCGTAAAAATCGAATTTAATTTTGCGCTTTTGCCCGGCGCTAAACAGATTGATGCCATCGGAATTTCGGATAGTGAACAACCCATTGAAGCGCAAATCAATAGTATTCCATCTTCCGCCCAACTTCCAAAGCCAGTAGTAACTGGTACGAATAGTAGCATTCCCTGTGTGCAAAATGGGAATTATATGTATTTGACACAATATGAAAATAATCAGGAAGTTATTTATGGCTATCCGCTCAACCAAGGTACCCTGGGTACTCCTCAAAAAAGTGCCGTTTTCAATGGCGATTACTCTTTTAATTATATCGAATATGCTACCGATACATTTCTGTTAAAAGGCGGATTGCCGTATACTAATGGAACCCAAGAATCCGGTTATGAGTTGTTTAAAAAACAAGACGGGCAATGGGTTTCGGAAGGGCCAATAAAAATAGCCGCTTACAGTAACTTTGATACGTTTTCAGACGCGACCATGACCCCTGATGCCCAAGTTTTAATCCTTTCCATTGAATCCGATTTTACACAAGGAGGCACCGATTTGTATTGGACCAAACGAAAACCCGACGGGACGTATGGGTTGTTGCAATCCTTAGGGAAAATAATCAATTCTGCAGCGGATGAATCGGCACCCCAACTGTTGTCCGACCAAAAAACCTTGTTGTTCGCTTCCAACGGATTCAGTGGTTATGGGAGTCATGATTTGTATGTGTCCTACCGCTTGGATGATACCTGGAAAAATTGGAGCGAACCCCAAAATTTAGGTCCAGTAATTAATACTGTTGATTATGAAGTGCAGCCGTTTTATGATGAAACGAATGAGCGGTTGTGGTATACCACTTCTTCCGAAGAAGGCGTGCTTTTAAAATCGGTTGCCGTTCCAAAGACATTATTAATGACCACAAAATAAATACGCATTTTGTCGTATGGTTTAGCGTTTGAAAAAAGTCAAAATTTGTACGATATAACGCTTTCTTTATGACCCTACTTTTAGTTGGCTTAGTTTTCCTTTTTATGGTGATTTCGCTGCGACTTTGGATTCAGAACCAACGTTTGCGAAACCAACATAGAAAGCAGTTGGGTCAATTACAGATAGCATTAGATGTTCTTGTCGAAAAACAAAAACGGTTGGTGCAACAGGCTCAATTGACCACCACTTATACCACGACCTATTCGCAAGATATGCAGCGCATTGGCCATGAGGTGGTGTCGTTACAAAAAATGCTCTTTGAGCGGGTTAGTTCTATAGATGATAAAGCATAGAAACAAATATCATCTTTTGAATGAGGTGTTGTTATTTCTTTTTGGAATAACAATGCCTTTTTCGCTTTTCGGTCAGTCCAGCACCACCATCGATTCATTGAATCAGCTTCCTTTCGAACAAAAAATTCAAAATGCAAACCGACTTTTACCTCGCTATTTGAACAATTGGAAACAATTCCAATCACCAAAATACAATAAGCGAGCAAATGAAACCGCAGCAAACATTAGTTTGTTACTCTACTATCAAGGAAAATATGACCTTCAAATCGAGTGGGGACTTAAGGCAATTCGCGGATTCCAATCCCGTCACGATTGGGAGAAAGTTGCACAATTGTATGGTGAAATGGGGTATCGAATGAAACGGCATAACATGATTTTAGCCGAAGGATATATGCAGCGTGGTCTTCATTTGGCGGAACATAAAAATTTGGATCAACCACTCATGGGATTATATGATAATTATGGAGTTTTAAAAGAGATGCAAGAGCAATGGGATAGTGCCTACTTTTTTTATCAAAAAGGATTGAAATTGAAAATGCGTTACCATGATCAATCGGGTTTGCCATACAGTTTGAATAATTTGGGCGGACTCTTTCTTTTGCAAAAAAAATATGCGCAAGCCCGACCTTTTTTTGAAAAAGCCTTGCAGGTTCGACAATCTTTAAACGATTCCATTGGTCTATGTGAAACGAATCTTTCCTTAGCCTCTTTGGACCAAGCTGAAAAAAAGCCAATTAAGGCTTTGCAGCGATTGGATTTTGTAGTACACTATGCCCAACGTAAAGGACTTACGGACTTGTTAGTTCAAGGTTTACAGCAACGCGCAAGTCTATGGAATTCGTTAGGTAAATCCGATAAAGCAGTTTCAGATTATCAAGAGGTAGTGCGTTGGAAAGACAGTTTAAATCTTTCCACCATGCGTGCAAAACAGACCGAACTTGAAGTGAGTTACCGAACTCAAGAAAAAGAGCAACAATTGCATGAACAAGAATTGCAAGTTGCACGCCAAAAGTATTGGTTAGGTTTCTTAGTGTTGGGACTCTTGAGTGTTTTAGGAATTGGATGGTTATTGTTGCGCCAACAAAAATTAAAGTTACTTCAAACACAACAAGCCTTTGCCTTAGAAAAAGCAATTCAAGAAGTGGCTAATCAAAATCAGTTGCATGAACAACGATTGGCCATTTCAAGAGACTTACATGACAATATTGGTGCTCAACTGACTTTTATAATTTCATCCATAGATACATTAAAATTTGCGTTTCCTGCACTTAATGAAAAATTAACCCTACAACTGGACCGAATTTCTGAATTTAGTCAACAGACCATTCGTGAGTTGCGCGATACCATCTGGGCTATGAATCATGGAGAATTTCATATGGAAGATTTAAAAATGCGCTTGTCTAATTTTATTGAAAAAGCAGCTTCAGTAGCAACGTCTGTTCAATTTGATTTTCAATGTACACCAGAAGCTTCAGCCGTAACTTTTTCATCCTTGTCGGGTATTCATCTCTATCGTTCCATACAAGAAGCAGTCAATAACGCCTTAAAATATGCGCAACCGAATCGCATTCAAGTTCAAGTCCAACGAATAAATAATTCCTTACAAATAGAAATTCGTGACGATGGTAAAGGTTTTGACCTTGAAAATGTTAACTTTGGTAATGGATTACATAATATGCGAAAACGGATGGAGGAAATTGGAGGTAATCTAGAAATTAAAACCCTAACCAACCATGGCACGCAAATCCTGCTCCAGCTTCCTGTTTAAGAAGCTTTGTCTCTTCTTTTTTTTAAGTTTCGGATGGAATATAGCCGCACAAGACGTCAATGCACTTATCGATAAATTGAAAACGGAATTACAATCCCACCCCGATTCAAAACGAACTGCTACGATTTATTCGGATTTAACCTGGTATTATTCCAATGTTTCCAGTGATTCTGCACTCGTTTATGGCGGAAAAGCCTTGCGAGAAGCACAAAAATTAGGCGATTCGACCTTGATTGCCCAAGTCTATAGCGATGTGGGAGCCGTTCATTTTCGTAAAGGCGATTACCAACAATCGAAAGAAAACTACCTCAAATGTTTGAAAATTCGAAAGGCGCGAAAAGACACCAAAGGGATCGCCAAAGTGCAAAACAATTTAGGTAATATCTACGAGCGGACCTTTGATTACAAAAAATCAATGGAGTCTTTTTTAGAGGCATTGGCCTATTTTGAATCCATTAACGATCAAAAAAATACCCTCACCATCAAAGGAAATATCGGTTTGGTGCTTTTGAAATTAAAAGATTATCTCAAAGCAAAAAAATACATTCAAGAGGAAATTGACTTTGAGACCAAAAACAATCTCAATGACGGACTCTGTGTTTCCTGCACCAATATGGGCAATGTTTTGTTGAAAATGAAAGATACAACGGGTGCGCTTCGCTATTATGAAAAAGCGTTGAAAGCGTGTCAATCGGTTGGGAATAACAAAGGAATTTCCTCGGCTTTGAGTAATATTGGAAGTGTCAAAGCCGATCAGAAAAAGTCGCAAGAAGCCTTGGCCTTGTATCAAAAATCATTAGAGGTTCGCCAACGCTTGAACTCGGATTTGGACGAAGCGGTATCCCAACTTAAAGTCGCCAAAGAAGAAGTTGCCCAAGGAAAATTTAAAGAAGCAAAGTTTATTCTGAAATCAGTTGAACCTCTTTTTGAAAAACAGCATTTTAAAGATCACGCCTTGCAAACGTATCAATTGCTAGTAGCCGTATATGCGCATGAAAATTTAGGCGATAGTGTGATATATTATACCGAAAAATATACGGATGCCAAAGACCAAGCGCTGGAGGAATTTACACTGAAAGCCACCAACGAATTAGAAACAAAATACCAAACCGAGAAAAAAGAAAAAGAGCTTTTACAGCAAGAAATCAAGAACCGTAAAAAGACAACTTGGTTAATAATTTTGTCCCTGATCACCTTGTTTGTGGGGTTAATTGGGTATTTAATTTACCGTCAGCAGCGACTTAAAAACAGCCAACAAAAACAAGAATTTGAATTGCAAGCTGCCATAGCGCAAATTGAAAGTCAGAATCAATTGCACGAACAACGATTGGCTATTTCAAGAGATTTACATGATAATATTGGAGCGCAGCTAACTTTTATTATATCTACAGTTGAAAATTTGAAGTTTGGTTTTCCCAATGTTGAAGCCAAACTCGGCGCCCAACTCACCAAAATCAGTGACTTTAGTAAAACCACCATTCAAGAATTACGCGATACGATTTGGGCAATGAACAACGATAATTTCACCATGGAAGAATTGCGGTCGCGCTTGATGAATTTCTTGGAAAAAGCTCAAATGGCACAAGATCAAGTGAATTTGCAATTTGTTATTTCTGCGGAATTAGATGCTTTTCATCTCACGTCGCTGGAAGGAATCAACTTGTATCGCTCCATTCAAGAAGCGGTGAATAATGCACTCAAATATGCCAAGGCCAAATCCATACAAGTATCGGCGCAACAGCATGAGAATGAAATTCTAGTTCAGATCACGGATGACGGCATTGGTTTTTCAGAAGCTACTGTTGTCAATGGAAACGGCTTGTACAATATGAAAAAAAGGATGGAGGAAATAGGAGGAACATGCACTATTGCGTCCAATGAAGGAACAGGAACCCAAGTAACTTTCACTTTAAAACGTTAGAAAATGATACGTGTAGCCATAGTCGATGATAATACATTTTTGCAAAAAGCCATACTCGATAAATTGTCTTTTTTCGAAGATATTGAAGTGAAATTTCGGGCGTTTGATGGAACGGAATTGTTGGAGAAATTAGAAAAGAACCATCATCTCGATCTCATTTTAATGGATATCGAAATGCCAAAAATGAACGGCATCGAAGCCACAGAAGCGGTGAAGCATAAATATCCCCAGCTTAAAATCATCATGTTGACGGTTTTTGATAATGATGAAAATATTTTCAAATCCATCAAAGCAGGTGCCGATGGGTATTTTTTGAAAGAAGTCAATCCCCAAGAATTGTACAACGGTATCGTAGAAACCCTCAATGGAGGTGCAGCGATGACGCCTTCGATTGCCTTGAAAACACTTAAGTTATTGCGCGAACCGGTCTCTTTTGATGAATCGGTTAATCGGGAAGAGATTACGTTGACTTCTCGAGAAATTGAAGTGCTCGAACAATTAAGCAAAGGTTTAAAATACAATGCGATAGCTGAGAATCTCTTTCTTTCCGCTGGAACTATTCGCAAACATGTGGAAAATATCTACACCAAGTTGCAAGTCCACAACAAACTCGAAGCTATTCAGAAAGCCAAGTCGAATAAGCTGATCTAATTACGTATTTTATCGTATTTACATTATGGTATTACCGAATTAGTTTTGATACAAACAAAATTATATTCCATGAAAAAAGTAATTTCATATTTTCTGTTCTTTTTCTATTCATTTAGTTTTGGACAAGATATCAATGCCCGTGAAGTATTCCCGGAATTATTTGATATGAAGCTGCCCGTAAAGATTCCCACTGTTCAATTTATTGCTGCAGACCAAGTTTTTTTCAAAAAAGGGAAGTTAAAAAATCAAATGCTGAATGAACGCAATCAAGAGATTTATGAGGTAACTTTAAAAGGTGATATTCATTTTAAAGGAGAAGTAAAAAAACGTCTATCTGATGGCGCGTATTCATTTCGAAATGGAAAAGTTAGCTTTGCTAATGGCGATAGTTATGAAGGTGATTTTTTTGAAGGGAAACCTGTAAATGGAAATTACAGTTTTGCTTCGGGTGACAAAGCGGTAATTTCTTCCTATAAAACCTATGATAGTCCTTCGAGTTTTTCTGGGATGAAAGTTCCCATAGCCCTAAAATTTACTTTTCAAAATGGAGCAGAATTGGATATTAAAACTACGGATGAATTTGAATTTACAGCTACTGATGGAACCAAATTAAAATCAAAATTTAATATTAGATATTCTATTGTTGGAACTACTTACTACCGAACTAAAGAAGGCTATGAATACCTTGGAGAACGATCGGAATTTAGTCCGGTAGGGAAATGGACTATTTCAAACCAGCTGGGTACTTTTACAGCGGAATTTAGTTATGGCTTTGGTAATACGGTTGATGGATTTATTCCAATAAAAAATCCACAGGGAACGATTGAATGGTGTGAATACAAAAAGAGTAAATTGGTTAGAAAGGCCAAACTTTTAGCACCCAATATCTATTGTTTAAGTGGCGATTGTCAAAATAGTGCTTCCATTGTTTATATAAATAACGATCCCGAGTTTGGTTTGGGGTACGAATTATCTGGAACATTTAAAAATGGAAATCCAATAGGTGATTTTACCGCGAATGGTAAAGATGCTATTGGTAGAAAATACACGATTGTAGGTCCTATAAAAAATTATGTATTTCATGGAAAATGTACCAAAGCATATGATAATTATCCAGTTGCAATAATTGGGGATTATGAGCAGGGGATTTTGGTAAAAGGAAATTTTACTATCGAAAATACCCTCGTTGAAATTGAACGTAATAAACAAGGTAAATATATTGGAAAACAAGTTTTTCCTAGAAGTAATCAGTATACGCCCAATTCAAGATATTATGAGGGGGAATTCAACAGTTTTGGGCAAATTAGCGGTAAAGGAACCGTTTACTTTGAAACCGGCTATACTCTAGAAGCAACCGATTGGAGCAATGGGAAATCCTCAACTTGTACGTTTACACGACCCGATAAGTACAGTGAAAGTGATTTTTACTGCCATGTATATGGGGGAACGTATTACAGAAGTTTAGGGAACCAAAGAGAATTGGATTACTATGCAGCTAAAAGAGCCCAAGAGGATCAAGCCCGCCAACAAGAAATCGTCAATCAAACCCAATACGAAACCCAATGTCATAAATGTGAGGGTTCTGGAGTAGTTAAAATCCAATGTCCCATGTGCAAAGGAGCGGGCTACCGAAAAGACCAAGTCACCTACGATCGACATACCGGTACTACTGGCGGACCACCAACTTGTAGCCATTGTGGCGGTTCAGGACGATACGTTGTCATGTCGTGTACGAGTTGTAGCGGAAAGGGATATGTGAAGAAATAAAAATGTACCACTGAGAATGATCCTCTCGGTGGTTTTATATTGCGCGTTGTCGTGCAACCGAATCATTAGGGTGAAAGGATTTTCATGCGATTTTTTTATTGAATTATAAAAATACGCCCCTTGGCGTATTGAAACGGGCACTTTTTGAAGTCACCTTTGGATTTGGAAAAAGTTTACCGTAATTTCATCTTTTTATGTCCAATCCAAATCCCGATAAAAACCCAATACACGATTGGGAACTTGTCCAAAAAGAACTTGTAAAAACCGAAGAACAACTGAAAGCAATTCAAAGTCAGTTGGTCGATTTAATCCACGAACTTCGATTGCCCGATGAAGAGAATTAAAAGTATTACACTATTATATGTTGGTTTTCTATTGGTACTCCTTTCATGTAGCCAAAAAGGAAAGTCAAATTCTTCATTGGATGCAAAAAGCATTCAGCTTTTTAACACTGCCATGCAATTGCGCTACAAAAACGTAGTGGACATGGAACAAAATGTCAATCAGCTTCGTTCACATACTCAAAATACTGCGGATGCCGTACTTGCTGAGGTAGCCTGTACCTATTATGAACAACGTGTTGGAAATGAAATGGCTTTGTTTCAACACGCAACAAAAGCGAAAGCGCTGTTAAAAAACACACCCAACGATTCCCTGTCCTACTACATTCAAGCTGCTTTTGGTAATTATTATAAAAACAATGGCGACTATGTGCAAGCCTTACGGTTTTTATATCAGGCAAAACAACAAGCTGTCCAACTGGGAAGTCAGGATAAAGAAGCCAGTTGTTGGGCAAATATTGGTCAAGTTTATTATCAAAAAAATGAGCTCGACAAAGCCATTGCGTTTTCAAAAAATGCAACGGCATCGACGCCAACAGCCAAAAATGCTTCTGCCTATCTCATCGCACTGCATACGTTGGCCAATATCGAAGGCATGTCGGGTCGATTTGATTCGGCACTGACGTATGATGCAACTGGAATTGCACTGTGTAAAAAATTCGGGCTCCTACAATTAACTGTTACTTTTTTAGACAATCAAGCCAATTGTTATCTGTATTCGGGTCAGTTGGCGAAAGCGCAACAATCCTTCCACCAATGTTTAGTATTAGATATTCAAAATAAACAACAAAAACAAATTGCTGACACCTACACCAATTTGGCGCAATTAGCCGCTTTTCAAGGGCAAAAAGACAGCTTGTTGTATTACACCAACCAAAGCTTTGCAATTGCAGAAAAAGTACAATACAAACCGGGTTACTTGAAAAATTACAGTGCACTTCGGGATTTTTATAAAACACAGAAAGACTTTCAAAAGGCTTTTGAATACCAAGAAAAATACCAACAAGTGTATCAAGAGTTAATGAACGAAAAACGCGAAAATGCACAAATCGCTTACCGTGTTTTACACGATACCGAAGCAAAGGAAAATGCCCTATTGGCCAAAGAAGTCGAGGTGCAACGTGTAAAAATTTCCGGAATTATTACTGCAATTTTGTTGTTCGTAGCCGTAGCCATTGGATATCTTTTGTACCAAAAAAATAAACGACAAAAACAGCAGTATTTGTGGGAACAACAAGTTAAGGAAACCGAGACCACCAACCGACTCAACGCCCAAAAACTAGAAATATCCAGAGAATTACACGACAATATCGGTTCGCAACTTACCTTTATCAATGCCATTATTCAAGGTTTGCAAAAGACAAGTTTGTTTCAAGATGCCAAAGCGCAACACAAGCTGCAAACCATTGCCGATTTTACACAAACCACGATAACCGAATTGCGCGATACCATTTGGATTTTGAATCCGAAACACCAAACCGTTGACGAATTGCGGTTGCGTATGGTAAATTTTATAATGAAAGCGCGTGAGGCTTCCGAGACGATCCAGTTTGAATATGACTTTCACCCCAATCCCGATACAAAATTAGGTACGCGCGCTACACTTGTCCTTTTTCGCGTGTTTCAAGAAGCGGTCAATAATGCCATTAAACATTCAAAAGCAACTACCATAGCGGTCAAATGGTTTTCTAAAGAACATTATTTGGTGTTAACCATACAAGATAACGGAATTGGATTCGATTGGGCAATCGCCAAAAACCAATCACAAGGACTCCAAACCATGGAACAGCGCGTTACCGAAATCGGGGGAAGTTTTGCCATACAATCGAATCCCAAAGAAGGAACACTAATAACTATTCAATTGCCATTAGCATGATTCGTTTAGCCTTAGTTGATGACAAGTTTTTCTTGCTCAAAGCCCTACAAGAGAAGTTGGATTTTCCCGATATCCAAATCAAAGTTTCTTGTGCCAATGGCGCCGAAATGGTGCAGTATTTAGAAAAGAACAACAATGTCGATTTGATTTTGATGGATATTGAAATGCCTGTAATGAATGGTATTGAGGCAACTGCAGCGATTAAAGCGAAATGGCCGCATATCAAAATTGTGATGATCACCGTTTTTGATACCGATGAAACCATTTTTAAGGCGATACAATCAGGAGCCGATGGGTATTTGCTCAAAGAAACGAATGGAGAAAAAATTCGTGAGGCCATCCAAGACACACTACAAGGCGGTGCCGCAATGTCGCCTTCAATTGCCATGAAAACCCTGCGCATTCTTAAAAATCCCGATGCGGTTTTGGTGACACAAACTACGGAAACCATCCAACTTTCCGAGCGTGAAGTCGAAGTATTGGAGCAAATTTCGAAAGGCTTAAAAAACAAAGCCATTGCAGAAAATCTTTTTATTTCAGCGGCAACCGTCAAAAAGCACATCGAAAATATTTACCGCAAATTGCAAGCACACAATCGGGTCGAACTCGTACAAAAAGCCCGAGATAATAAGTTGATATAATACGCTGTTTGGCGTATGGGAACTGTGAGATTATTAATTCAACTTTAAACCAAAAATAAAATGATTATGCGTTGGAGTTTCGTTATCCTTTTTTATACTGTTTTTGCTCAAGCCCAATACGGTGACGCCTATCATGCACCCAATAATGCCGAAATCTATCGGCAGCAATCACGTGATTTACAAAACACGCTCAATACTATTCGAACCAATATGTATAGTAAATCCGCTACTCCAAATTATGGCAATACGGGTTCTTCTGCTGACGATCAAAAAGAAGCTTTAAAAATGATTGAGTGGATGTGGGACAAAAAGAAATACGACGAGCATTGGCAAAAAAAACTCGAAGCTGAACCCGCAGAACAGGCGGAAAGAGATGCTAGTTTTCGTGCATTGTATGCCCAACGATACAACGAATGGTATGCACGATTACAAAGCAAAGGCTATTATGGACTAACGGCAGCTGAGTTTGCCAATTTCCATATTGTGGAGAGTGGCGAAATGGGGGAGTATCAGGATTTTTATATTGCAGGAATGACCCAAAAAATGTACGATGCAGAGCAAGCCTATACCCTTTACCTCAATACAAAATCCAAATCAACATTGTCGGAAAAAATGGAGCAATTGTACCAGGCACGAATTATGGGTTCGATGCTCATGCCCGAAATTAACACCTTACAACAAGTGACTAAAGACAGTACGGAATTAGCGCAATTGGAGAAATTAGAACTTAAAATTTGGCCCTATATTTTTGGAGGTTTCCGAAAAAAGGGTATAAAGTATCCACGAGGACTTGCAGAATATTCATCTACGCAATACGATAAAGCCACAACAGAACAACAGCAACTTATGTTGTTGCGTTTCATGGAATTAATCGATAAGTATCCAAAAGAAGGTTTGTTGGCAGCAGGCAATTGTAGATATGGGTACAATCCGATGCTTTTATTGTTTGAAAAAATAAAAAACGATTCCAATTATTCAGTCGAATTCAAAATTAATCTTGCAGAAGCCGTTTTCGCTACACCCATCAATCATACCATGGAAGGCGGTCCAAAAAGTAGTCGGACACCCGATGGGCAACAAATGATAAATGCGCTATATGGGCCGATATTAAAATGGGCTTCAGAAGCACGGAAATCCTATTTGGCTACTATTTCTGAGGAGGATTGGGACTTTATAAAGAAAAATTCAACCATTTCTAGAAGCGATTTTAAAGCGTATATTGAACGGTATTATGGTTTAGACTTTTTTAAGTTTCATTTTAAAAATTTATAAGATGCGCTATTGGGTAGTTGGAATACTTTCTTTTCTTGGGTGGGGGTTACAGGCGCAAGATTGTCCTCGAATCACTGTAAAGTTCAGCAATTATTACAAGATAAAACTGGACGGGAAAACAATTTTTGATGATATTAGTTATATAGAATCCTTTGAGTCCAAAGGAAATCTATATCGTATTTTAACCCAAAAAGGAACAAAATATAAAGCCATCATGAATTGTGATGGAGAGCTTTTGGTTCCTTTTGAAGATCGGATTGATGAAATTGTTGTGGATGAAATACCGGATGGCCTTTTTATATTTCTGCATAACGAGGATGAGATTCGTATTTTGGATGAAAATGTCAAACCGTTTGAGAATGCTGTTTTTAGTAAAAATGATTGTAAATTTAGGAATCCTCTAAATAATTCTCAACGTTCGAAAACACTGGCGCTGGAAGTCGATTGCAATGGTGAAAGTTATTATGTAGATCGTTATTTTAAACGTGTGCCTTTTCATACGTTCAAGGTTCTTAGAAACCATACAGAAAATGGAAGTTTTGGAGAGGTACTTTATGTAGAAGTCAAAGACCAATCCAACGAAATTAGCTACGGTATTTACAGTTCGAATCAGGAAGCTTATCTAGTTCCGCTTCAAAAAGAGAAAATTGACATTTTTTTTGAAGGATTTGGTTGTGTAATAAAAAATAAAAATGGCAAATATGCTTATTTAAATTGTACTAACGGAGCGATTTCTCTACCTGTGTTTGATTACATCTATCCCAATGCAGAATCGACACAGTTACATTATAACTACATACCTTATTTCAAAGTAGCACAAGTGAAATGGAATGGGAAAATTATCTTGATGGATGTTGAGAATGCAAGTCCAATTTATTTACCCGAATATGATATGATTCATTACACGAATTTGGTTGTTCTGGTACTAAATAAAAAGAACCAATGGGCATTGTATTCAACATCAGGCGAGTCATTAATAACCTATGAAGAAGGTTTTGAAGAAATTCGATGGCCAACGGACAATGAAGGACTCATAGCGGTCAAGAAGAATGGGAAATGGGGTTGTTTTGATGCGAAATTGAAAAAAATGGTCTTGGAAACGATATATGATTCTATTGGAATTTTCATAAATAGAAAAATTAGAGTGGTGTTAAACGGACAAAAACAAGAAATTAGACTATGAGAATATTCGTGATTATAATCTTGTGGATAGGTTTTGAATTGAGAGCCCAAGAATCCTATCGCGTCGCTGAATTTCATTTTCCAAAATCGGTGAAAGAAGTCATCAAAACAGAGTCAGAAGTCAATCGGGTTACGGGTGAAAAAAATACCTTCAAAACGGTTACCTATTTTTTTGAAAACCAACGTTTACAAAAACGGATTACCCGTGAAAACGACCAAGAGATCACTGAGACCTTTCATTACAAAGACTCGCTTCTCATAGGGTACACAAAAAATTATCCTGATATCAAAAGTGAAGAAAAGTACCTGTATACGAAAACTGGGCAATTGCAAAAAATTCTATTACTAGATAACGGTAAAATCACCGCGCAAATTCTGTTGACCTACGACAAAATGGGTCATCTCATTCAGAGACTCACCATAGCCGATGATAAAACCCCAGTGCGGAAAGAAACATTTACCCAGTATGCCTTGCCAACATCCTACAACCAAAAAATATGGGTAAAAGAAGGGAAAAAATGGCTCGTAGATGAAGTCTATCACTATGTCAAGGGCCAACTCGTTCAATCGGAACATAATTTATTGAGCGAACCCTATACGCTTTTAAAAAACTACGATTCCCATCATAATTTAATAGAAGATCTAAAAGTCGAAACCCAAGATCCTATTCGGTACAACCATACCTATGACGAAAAAGGGGAGTTGGTAAAAACGGCAGTGGTCTCAAATGATACGGTGTATTATGTGTTGGTGGAATATAGTTACAAAATCTAATTTTTAGTCTTATGAAATTAAAAACAATCCTTTTAGTTGTCGTGACTTTATTGTCTATAGATGCAACATCCCAAATCTCAGATCGCTTTCCAGCAGAATTGGAAGCGCTAATTAAAGCCAACTTCGCCCAAGTCAAAGGAAAATCCTTAGGCTATGACCAAACACTAAAAGGCGAAGCCTTTAAATCGGAACTTAAAATCACCGACTTTACCGTAAAAGCCGTCGAAGTGAGTTTTACCGAAAATTTCATTATCGCAGCATACAACAAAAAAGGCGACAATGCTATCATGGATGATCTTTTTGCGAAAACCATGAGCATTCCTTACAACCATTACGACAGCCAAGCACAACCCCAATTATTGACCACCGCCGACAAAGAAGCAGGAATCGTTCGTAAAATTGAAATTCGCAAGCGCTATGGGTCCAATGTCGGTACGGCCAACTTAATAGCAACCATCCTGCTTGATGCTTCCGGAAAAATCAGCATTCGTTTTACGACTAAATACTAAACAAATACGCCGTTTGGCGCATGGATTCGTGTGTACAAGTTGTTCATTTTTGTAACTTAAATAGAAGATTATGAAAACACTTGTACACACGTTTTTCTTTTTATGGACCACCTGGATATTCGCTCAACCACCAGTGGTCACTCCGGGAGCTGCCGGAATCGCAAAACCTACCGGCTTTACCGTTTTGAATGGGAAAATGATCTTTGCCGGAATGTCCTCTACAAGCGGACGCGAATTGTTTGTCTATGACGGAAATACAACTACTTTACTCAAAGAAATCTCATTTTCAGGGACCTTCATCGGTTCGAGTGCCCTAGATGTTGCTATGGAAGATCCCGTGGAGTTTCGGGATCGAACCTGCATTTTCAACAACAAGTTGTATTTTCCTGCCAGCGATAATCCGTTTAATCAAACTGCAAATTCATTGTGGTGTACCGATGGAACTACAGCGGGAACGGTTAAAGTTTTTGATTACACGGCTGCGGGTTGTACCAATTTAAAATACTTGACTGTTTTTAATGGCAAAATGTATTTTGTGGGTTCCAATATAAATACCGCGCAAGAAATTTGGTCTTCCGATGGCACACTCGCAGGGACATCCTTATTAAAAGATATTTACCCCGGATTCAATTCGGCCGTTTCAACCCAATTCAATCCTAATTTTAAAGTTTTTAATGGGAAATTATACTTTGTGGCCAATGATGGTACAACTGGCTACGAACTTTATGCCACCGACGGGACCACAGCAGGGACGCAAAAAGTAGTCGATTTGAGTAATTTATATACCACTTCAGAACGGGGTGCTTTTTACTACGGAGGCAATTATCTGTATTTTCCGTTTCAAATTTTCAACAACCGCCTGTGGTTTACCTGCCGACCCAACAATACCAATGCCACAGACTATACAAATTATGCCCTATACAGCACCGACGGAACGGAAGCAGGAACCCAAATTTTTACGTTGCCCAATCCGAATACGAACTCATTGTTTATCAATCATTTTGCCTTAGCACGTGGATTTACTGTAGCTAATAATGCCCTGTATTTTTTTGCTAGAAACCGTCTCGTGCCCACGCAACAAGGAATATGGAAAATCGATACCGCCGGGAATTTCACCTATTTGCGCGCCATGGAAACCTATCTCGGAGATACAGGAACTTCCGATACTACCGTTGAAAATACCATGCGGGAATTCAACGGCTCACTCTATTTTCAAGGATCCGATGGTGCTTCGAATTCAAATCAAGCGGAATTAGTGCTTTGGCGCTTGAACCCTTCTGACGATTCGCTCTCGATGATTCAAGGACTACAAACCAATCAAGTGAGTCATTTTGACAATTCTTTTGGGTTGGGCTTGGTGTCGATTGTGTATAATAACGAACTCTATTTTGTAAAAACAAAAACGGGATTTTTATCTAAAACTAACGGTACCGCTGCGGGTACGGTGAACGTGGCCCGACAAATGCCTACAACGGTAAATGCAACGCTAGCGATGAATACAATCCCTAAAGAATTGGAAGTGTCCAATAATAGTTTGTTTTTTAGAGCGGCTTTTCAACTGGGCGGAACTGCCGAATTATGGATGTTGACCGACCCGAATTTAGCTGTAGTGAATACTTCAAATGGAAAGTTCAAAGTGTACCCGAATCCAACCCAATCGTATTTTACCATAGACCAATTACAAGAGCAAGTTCGTGTTGAGGTATTTTCGATTGAAGGAAGAAGTGTCCTTCAAGCCCAATGTGACTCCCAAGATGCATCCGTAGATGTATCCACGTTACCTGCGGGAGTTTATATCGTACAAATTTCGACCCAAGAAAAACAAACAAGCATTCAAATTTTAAAACAATAGATCATGAAAATTTTTAAAATAGTTCTCTTATGTCTTGTCACGAGCTTAGTGTCTTGCTCAAAAGACAATCCAACGTCAAATAACAATTCAAATTCCGTAACCGATGGTTTCTTTTATACAGAAAATGGTGCTACAGCGAATCAGACGGTTTCCACACCTTATGCAAATGCAACTTTCAAGTCCATTTTTGCAGTTCACAATGGCTCAACAGTTGTTGAAATAAATCTGTCGTCGCTTGCAGTAGGATCCTATACAATAGACAATGCAACCAATGTACTAACTTATCTTAAACCCGGATCCAATGCGATGTGGTTGGGGACTTCAGGAAGTGTTACGATTACGGCAAATGCAAACAACAAGCTCTCAGGTTCTTTTTCAATTCCAACAGGTACAGGAATTACTGGAGTAAATTCGCTCACAGGAACCTTTACCAACATCCCGATTCAATAAAAAAAGTCCCGATTTTACTCGGGACTTTTTCATACTAAGCCAATTCTCGATTCAAACCTTCCCAACCACCGCCGTTCATAACTTCAATACCTTGTGCTTTTAAGATTGAAGCGGCTTGTGCACTGCGCATACCACTGCGGCAACACACTATGATGGGTTGGTTTAGTTTTTTTATTTCAGCAACTTTACCGCTGATAATTTGCAACGGAATGTTTTTCGATCCTTTGATATGACCCGAAGCAAATTCTTCATAGGTGCGCACGTCAATGACCACCGCGCCTTTTGCCATAAATTCTTTCACATTTTCAGATTTTCCACCAAATCCTAACATATTCAATAGTCCCATACTGTTCTTTTTTTTGACAAAGGTAAAACGTCAATTGCATGTGTAGCGTAACTCAAGTTACCAAACGCAAAATTGTGTACATTTGACTCCCATGAAACCCACCGATCGCAAAACGGAAATTATCAACGTCGCGGCCCGACTCTTTAAAGAGAAAGGATACAGCGCCGTAACTGTGCGCGATATCGCCCAAGCCATGAACATCAAGGCGGCGAGTTTGTACAACCACATTGCATCCAAACAAGAAATTCTCGTACTCATCGTGATCACTATCGCCGAAGAATTTACAACCGTAATGGAAGAAGTACAGCAAAGTGAAGCTTCCGCAATCGCTAAAATCGAACGGATTATCCAATTGCATATCGATATCACCCTGCGCAATCCCGATGCACTCGCTTGTTTGAATAACGATTGGATGCATTTGGAGCAAGAAGCCGATTTGAAATATTTCTTAAAAATGCGCACCGATTACGAGGAAAATTTCCGACAAATTGTGAAAGTGGGTGTGCAAAACGGCGAAATCCAACACCGCAATCCCGAAGTCATTATTTTCTCTATTTTGTCCACCTTGCGCACGCTTTACCTTTGGTACAATAAAACCAAAAGCCTCAGCGAAACTACCCTGCGCAACGATATGCGCAACGTGCTCCTCGAGGGGATCACCGTAAACGCACGTTAAAAATTTACAACGATTTCGTAACCCATTAAAAAAATCACTAAATTTGTATCGTAAACTAACAATTGTTAGTTAAATTAGAAACGCAAATTATGGTTCAGTTTTACAAGGTAAAAGTTGCTGCTATTTACAAGGAAACCAAAGATTGTTCGGTGGTGACTTTGGATATTCCTGCCGAAATCCAACCGGCTTTCCAATTCAAACAAGGCCAACACCTCACGTTCAAAACGCAGTTGGACGGCCAAGAAGTGCGCCGTTCCTATTCTCTTTGTTCGGCACCACACGAACAAAAATGGCAAGTGGCGGTCAAACAAATTCCCGGCGGATTATTTTCGACTTATGTCAACGAACAGTTGCAAGCGGGGGACGAAATCGAAGTGATGGCGCCCGATGGAAAGTTTTATGTGGAAACGCAAAAAGAAGTAGCTAAAAATTACATCGCTTTTGCAGCAGGTAGCGGAATAACACCCATGTTGTCCATCATCAAAACGCATTTGGCCAACGAACCCCACAGCACTTTTAAACTGTTTTACCTGAATCGTAGCGTAAAATCCATTATCTTTAAAGAAGAAATTGAACAATTGAAAAACACCTATTTCAATCGTTTTGAGATTTTCCATTTCTTGACCAAAGAACACCGCCACGCCGAACTGTTCAACGGTCGTTTTACCCAAGAAAAAATACAAACGCTTACTAAGCGAATCATCGATATTCCCAATACACACGATTGTTTTTTGTGTGGACCCGAGGAAATGATTCACTTGTTGCGGGACGAACTCACGGCCGCTGGATTGCCCAAAGAATACATTCATTTCGAGTTATTCAATACCGGGATTTCCGAGGCCGATAAAGAACGCATCAGCAAAATCGTCGAGAAAAAAGTCGAAGGAACCGAAGTCACCATCATCGATGGCGGTAAAGAATTCCACTTTGTGATGGGCGATGATTTTGATAACATCCTCGATGGTGCGATTGCCGCGGGAGCCGACTTGCCCTATGCCTGCAAAGGAGGCGTGTGCAGTACTTGCCGTTGCATCGTCAAAGAAGGTTCGGTCGAAATGAAATTGAACTACTCGCTGGAAGAAGACGAATTGGCCAAAAACTATACATTGAGTTGTCAGGCTGTTCCAACTTCCAAGAAAGTAGTAGTGGACTTTGGGGTGTAATGAGTTAAGTAGCAGACGTTCCGATTTCTGAGGAACGTAACTTCCCGCTTTCGCCTTTACCTGCCTGCCTGCCGGCAGGTCGGGGCTAAACAACAATATTGATTTTCAAATCACATTATCCCAAAAGGGAAAAACATAAAAACAAAAAAAACGATGTGCCTTCGGGATCATCAAGTTGTCTAACGAAAAGGATTCAACGATGTCAGAAAAAGAGATCAAAAACTTAGAAGAATTGTTTCAACGTCGCATCGATAACGACGAGAAAATTGAACCCAAAGATTGGATGCCGGAGAAATACCGTCAAACGCACATTCGTCAAATTTCGCAACACGCCCACTCCGAAATCGTAGGGATGTTGCCCGAAGCCAATTGGATTACCCGCGCGCCATCCTTGCGTCGTAAAGTTGCCTTATTGGCCAAAATCCAAGATGAAGGCGGACACGGCTTGTACTTGTACAGCGCCGCCGAAACCTTAGGCATTTCACGTGACGAAATGTACGAGCAATTGCATACAGGTAAAGCAAAATATTCCAGCATTTTCAACTATCCCTCCTTGACATGGGCCGATATCGGTGCCATCGGTTGGTTGGTTGACGGAGCCGCTATTATGAATCAAGTAGCTTTAATGGGAACGTCCTACGGACCCTATTCGCGTGCCATGATTCGTATCTGTAAAGAAGAAAGTTTTCACCAACGTCAAGGCTACGAAATCTTATTAACCATGTCTAAAGGAACGCAAGAACAAAAGGATATGGTGCAAGATGCCTTAAACCGCTGGTGGTGGCCGTCTTTGATGATGTTCGGACCCCGTGATGCCGAATCACCTAACACCGAACAATCCGTGAAATGGAAATTGAAACGCAAAACCAACGACGAACTTCGTCAACAGTTTGTGGACCAAACCGTGCCGCAAGCCGAAATCTTGGGCGCAAAAATTCCAGACGCGAACCTAAAATGGAACGAAGATCGTAAACATTACGACTTCGGTGAAATCGATTGGGAAGAGTTCTGGCAAGTCGTTAACGGACATGGAAAATGCAACAAATTGCGTTTAGAAGCCCGTCGTTCCGCCTGGGAAAAAGGAACTTGGGTACGCGATGCCGCCATGGCCCATGCCGAAAAACAAACCCAACGCAACCTAGAAAAAGCAGTGTAACAACACATAATTCATAACTCATAACTCATAATTTTATGAACAATTGGCCTCTATGGGAAGTCTTTATCCGTAGCAAAAACGGATTAGAACACCGCCACTGTGGTTCCCTTCACGCAACCGATGCAACCATGGCATTAGAAAATGCACGCGATGTCTATACCCGCCGTGGCGAAGGGGTAAGCATTTGGGTTGTACCCTCTAGCCAAATCACCGCCTCCAATCCCGAACACAACGGAGAAACCTTCGAACCGGCATTGGATAAAGTGTACCGTCATCCCACATTCTATGAATTGCCGGATGAGTTAAAGCATATGTAAGAAGTCGTAAGTCGGAAAGTCATCAGTCATAAGTGGCTTATAAAAAGACTTTTTGATGCGATAATTACGAAAAGTGAATAGATAGACATGACGCTATTTTAGAAAAATGAAAAGGAAAATGAAGTGGAGTAATCTTAAAAAGTATGAAGTTTTATCAGTTCGAAGAAATTTTGGCTTGGCAAAAAGCACAAGATTTAGCAGTGTTGATTTATAAAGAATTTTCGAGTGTAAAAGATTTTGGATACAAAAATCAAATTCAGAATGCAGTCGTATCTATTTCTAACAACATTGCAGAAGGTTTTGATCGAATGAGTGATAAAGAATTTGTTCGATTTCTATACATTAGTTTAGGCTCGTGTAGCGAAGTGAAATCTATGCTTTATTTGGGAAATCGGTTAAATTATTTGGAGGAATCAATTTCAAAAATGTTAATCGAACGCGCCAATGAGGTAGCAAGAATAATTCGAGGCTTGATTAAATCATTAAGCCTTAAAGATTAAAAAAAAAAATAAAATGTGTCCATAGGTAAAAGGGTTTGAGTTTTAGTCCAAGATGACTTACGACTTACGACTTTTTCGACTTATGACTAATCATAGAACCATGTATACGACTAAAGTAAACTACATCCTTGGTATCGCCGACAACGCACTCATCCTTGGGCAACGCTTAAGCGAACTGTGTGGGCACGGACCCAGTCTGGAAACCGATATTGCCACCACCAATATCGCCTTAGACCTGCTAGGGCAAACGCGCAGCTATTATCAATATGCAGCCGAATTGCAAGGCGGGGAGGCTACTGAAGATACCTTAGCTTTTTTGCGTAAAGAACGCGAATACAAAAACGTCTTGTTGGTAGAACAACCCAATACTGATTTTGGGTATGTGATGGCACGTCAATACATGTTTGATGTGTTTCATCTGTTGTTGTTGGAACAATTACAAAACAGCAACGACGAAGTGCTAGCTGCCATCGCGAAGAAAAGCATCAAAGAAGTGAGTTACCACAAGCGTTTTTCTGGCGATTGGATCAAACGTTTGGGCGACGGAACCGAAGAAAGTCATAACCGCATCCAAGAAGCTTTCGACAATTTGTGGACTTTCACCAACGAGTTGTTCCTAATGACCGCAGATGATACCGCCATGGTGGAAGCAGGAGTAGGCGTGGATGTTGCTGCTTTAAAAGCGGCTTGGACTCAAGAAATCACGGCCTTATTGACGGAAGCGACCTTAACTGTGCCTGATTTGAAGTACTTCTTAAAAGGAGGTAAAGAAGGTATCCATTCCGAACACATGGGATTCATCTTGACCGAAATGCAGTACATGCAACGCACTTATCCCAACATGACTTGGTAAGAACATGATAATTGAAATGAAAACAATAACTCCGCATATCACCGCGATACTCGAGTCGGTTTCCGATCCCGAGATTCCTGTCCTTTCCATTATGGACATGGGCGTGGTGCGTGAAGTTGAGGTGCAAGAGCGCGATGTTTTCATCAAAATTACACCCACCTACAGCGGTTGCCCTGCCATGGATACCATCGCCGATGATATCAAAGCGGCTTTCGCCAAAGAAGGGTACCAAGCCCAAGTCAAACTCATATTAGCTCCCGCTTGGTCCACCGATTGGATTACCGAGCGCGGGCGAAAAGCACTCGAAGCCTATGGCATCGCAGCGCCCCTAACCGAGGAAGCCGACAAGGAAGCGCTTCTTGGGAATAAAAAAATAGTGAAGTGCCCGCAATGCGGTTCCACCCACACCCGATTAGTCAGTCAGTTTGGTTCGACCGCCTGTAAAGCCTTGTTTCAATGCGAGGCGTGTCACGAACCCTTTGACTATTTTAAATGCTTAAAATAAAGTCCACCTGCACAATTTCGGTTGCTGCAGGTGTTTATATAACAAACAATAACGTAAGTCCGCTTACAACTAACCAATATACCGATGAGTACAAATTCAATTGAAAAAAAGATTGAAAACAAGGTCGCGTACCTACACTTGAACCGACCCGAAGTATTCAATAGCTTTAACCGCGAAATGGCCCTCGCCATGCAAACCGCCTTGGATGAGGTCGCCCAAAACCCTGAGGTGCGCGCCATCGTCATTACTGGAAACGGAAAAGCCTTTTGCGCCGGTCAAGACTTGAAAGAAGTGACCACACCCGAACTCAATCCGGGGTTCCGAAAAATCTTAGAAGAACATTATAATCCCATTATCGAACGTATTCGCGCTATCGAAAAACCCATTGTAGCTGCCGTTAATGGTGTTGCTGCGGGTGCAGGAGCGAATATCGCTTTAGCCTGTGATATTGTGGTCGCCAACGAACAGGCGGCGTTCATTCAAGCCTTTAGTAAAATTGGTTTGGTGCCCGACAGTGCCGGAACATTTTTCTTACCCCGTTTAATCGGATTTCAAAAAGCATCGGCCTTGATGATGCTCGGCGATAAAGTGTCCGCCACTGAAGCCTATGAAATGGGAATGATCTACAAATGTTACCCCACAGCCTTGTTCGAAGAAGAAGTGCAAAAGCTTGCTGTAACGTTAGCCGACATGCCGACACATGCCTTGGCGCTTACCAAAAAATTATTGAACCGTTCCATGATCAATAACCTGCAAGAGCAATTGGCCATGGAAAGCGATTTGCAAATCGAAGCGAGTTCGTCCAACGATTACCGTGAAGGCGTTGCCGCTTTTGTCGAAAAACGCAAACCGGAATTCAAAGGAAACTAAACGATTAACGATCGAAGATCAACGAAATCAGCTTGTAAAACTGATTTCAAAGTAGCATTACCATGATAGAAAGTAATAATCAAAAATCAACAATCGACAATCATCAATCGTTAATCAACGTGGCGATTATCGGTTCGGGAACCATGGGCAGCGGTATCGCGCAAGTAGCCGCCACCGCCGGGTGCTCCGTAAAATTGTTTGATGTAAACCAAGTGGCATTGGATAAAAGCAAAGCCGCACTCGAAGTGACCTTGTCCAAATTGGTGGAAAAAGAAAAAATCACCGCCGAGACGAAAGCCGGTATTCAAAATAGAACCGCATATGTGACGTCATTATCCGACTTGTCCGATGCGGATTTGGTGATTGAAGCGATCGTGGAAAACCTAGAAGTGAAGCGCAAGTTGTTTGCCGAACTCGAAAGTATTGTGGCGCCAACAACGATATTAGCCTCCAATACATCTTCGTTGTCCATCGCATCCATTGCCGCTTCCTGCCAAAAAGCAGAACGCGTCATCGGGATTCACTTTTTCAATCCCGCACCTTTAATGCAATTGGTCGAAGTCATTCCTGCGGTGCAATCGGCAGAAACCGTGTTGCAAACCGCGGTAGAAACCATTCGCTCCTGGAAAAAAGTCGTAGCCGTTGCCAAAGATACTCCCGGATTTATCGTGAATCGTGTGGCCCGACCCTTTTACAGTGAGAGTTTACGCATTTATGAGGAAGGAATGGCCGACTTTGCTACCATCGACTGGGCGTTGAAAACAGTGGGCGGGTTCCGTATGGGGGCTTTCGAACTCATGGACTTCATCGGAAATGATGTGAACTATGCCGTAACCGAATCGGTGTTTACCTCTTTCTATTTTGATCCGCGGTACAAACCATCGTTTACGCAAAAACGCCTTTCGGAAGCCGGATTCTACGGAAGAAAGTCGGGTCGTGGTTTCTACGATTACAGCACTGCAATGCCACAACCCACTGAAGATACCGCGTTAGCACAATGTATTTTTCAACGGGTCATCGTCATGCTCATCAACGAAGCCGCCGATGCGCATTTCCTGAATGTCGCATCCGTACAAGACATCGATAATGCCATGACCAAAGGGGTGAATTATCCCAAGGGACTCCTCGCTTGGGCCGACGAACTCGGGATTCAATGGTGTGTCGACAAACTCGATGCGCTCTACGACGAATACCGTGAAGACCGCTACCGCTGCAGTCCGCTCCTCCGTCGAATGGCCAAAACCAACCAACGGTTTTATAAGAGTAACTAGTCCAACGTCTAAAGACTAAAGTCTAATGTCTAACTCATAATTCATAACTCATAATTCATAACTCATAATTCATAACTCATAATTCATAACTCATAATTCATAACTCTAATGACGCCTTCCGAAATCGTCCATACCATGCTCTCCAACGACGCCTTTAGCCAATGGCTAGGGATCGAATTGGTACACATTGACCACGGAACCTGTACCTTGTCACTCACCGTTCGTGCAGAAATGCTCAACGGATTTGGCATCGCACACGGAGGTATCACTTATGCGTTGGCTGATAGCGCTCTAGCGTTTGCCGCCAACTCCCACGGACGCCAATCGGTGAGTATCGATACGTCCATCAACCATGTGGAAACCCTCAAAGTCGGGGATGTGATTACCGCCACCGCCACCGAGGAAGCCCTCAAAAACCGATTCGGATTCTATGCCGTAGCCATAACCAAAAACGAAACCACCGTCGCGCTGTTCAAAGGAACGGTTTTCCGTAGTGAACGCGAATGGTAGTTTTTAGGAGCTATTTCCTGCGAAACCTGCCTGCCGAAGGTAGGTCGGGGCTAGGGGCTCCTGCTCAATAAAGTGAAACAATAAAAATCGATTGCCTTGTGCAATCCATGAACAAATAAATATGGAATCTTACATCATCGACGGCCTTCGAACGCCCATCGGAAATTACCAAGGAACGCTTGCTGCTGTGCGCCCAGACGATTTGGCGGCTCACGTCATCAAAGCCTTGGTAGAACGCAATGCACAAATCCCCACAGACGCCTATGCCGATGTTATTTTAGGCTGTGCCAACCAAGCCGGTGAAGACAACCGCAACGTGGCGCGTATGGCAATTCTTTTAGCGGGCTTGCCCTATACCGTTCCGGGAGAAACCGTGAACCGTTTGTGCAGCTCCGGATTATCGGCTGTGATTCATGCCCACCGCGCCATTCAAGCCGGCGACGGGAAGGTATTTATTGCAGGCGGTGTTGAAAACATGACCCGCGGACCACTCGTGGTGTCCAAACCTTCAGCCGCTTATGGAACCGATAGCAAAATGTACGATTCTAGTTTTGGATGGCGTTTCGTCAATCCCAAAATGCACGAAATGTACGGCACCGATGCCATGGGGGAAACCGCTGAAAACTTAGTGGATCAATACCAAATTTCCCGTGCCGACCAAGATGCCTTTGCCTTGCACAGTCAGCAAAAAGCAACCGCTGCCCAACAAAGCGGCCGCTTGGCGCAAGAAATCGCTCCTGTAACGATTCCTCAACGCAAAGGCGATCCCATCGTTTTTGAAAAAGACGAGTTTATCAAACCCAATTCCTCTATGGAAGGATTGGCCAAACTCCGTCCCGCTTTCCGTAAAGACGGTAGCGTTACCGCCGGAAATGCTTCGGGATTAAACGACGGAGCCGCAGCCTTAATTGTCGCTTCAAGTGAAGCCGTAGCCGAATATGGCTTGAAACCCTTAGCCCGAATCGTCAGTTCGGCAGTAGTCGGGGTCGAACCCCGCATCATGGGAATCGGACCTGTAGAGGCGAGCAAGCAAGCTTTAGCGAAAGCGGGTTTAACGCTTGAGCAAATGGATGTGATCGAATTAAACGAAGCGTTCGCTGCGCAAAGCATCGCGTGTATTCGTGCCCTAGGGTTAGCCGATAACGATCCGCGCATCAACCCGAACGGAGGAGCTATCGCCATCGGTCACCCACTGGGTGTAACAGGTGCGCGCATTGCCTACTCTGCGGCTTTGGAATTGCAGCAAACGGGTAAACAATACGCTTTGATTACCATGTGTATTGGTGTGGGCCAAGGTTATGCAGTCATCATCGAACGCGCGTAAAGAAATCGGGCGTGACGGTTTAGCCCCGATAGGAGCGGCATCCCCGGAACGCAGTGGAGGGATATAGCGGATAGCGGGACAATGCGAGTAAAGAACACTAAACGTCCTGCTCCAAAAAAATAAAAATCAAACGACGTCAAACGTCAAAAGAAAGTATATGAATACAATTCAACATTACGTTTTGGGTCAGTGGACCACCGCCAAAGGGTCGGGAACACCCACTTACGATGCGGTTACCGGCGAATTCATCGCGGAGACTTCTGTAGAAGGATTGGACATCCCAGCCATTCTGCATTACGGTCGCACCAAAGGCGGTGAGCAACTCCGCAAAATGACTTTTCAGGAGCGCGGGAATCGACTCAAAAGTTTGGCGCTCTACCTGAACAAACGCAAAGAACAATTTTATGACCTGAGTTACCGCACGGGCGCTACCCGCGTGGATAGCTGGATCGATATTGAAGGGGGCTTCGGGAACCTGTTTGCCAATGCATCGTTGCGCAAATTATTTCCCAACCAACCTTATCACGTTGAAGGGGATCCCATCGACTTGTCACGTGGTGGTCGCTTTATGGCGCACCACATCATGGTACCCAAAAAAGGGGTTGCCATTCACATCAATGCCTTTAACTTCCCAATTTGGGGAATGCTGGAGAAATGTGCGGTCAACTGGATGGCGGGTATGCCAGCCGTGGTGTTACCTGCGCCGTCGACGTCGTATTTAACCGAAGCAGTGGTGCGCGAAATCATCGCATCTAATATTCTTCCGGAAGGGGCGTTGCAACTGATTTGCGGTACCGTGACCAACATTTTTGATACGGTAGAAAGTCAGGACGTGATTACCTTCACGGGTTCGGCAGCCACCGGACGTAAATTGAAAGCCCATCCGCGCATCATCCAAGAAGCGGTTCCGTTTACTATGGAAGCCGACTCGCTCAACGCCTCTATTTTAGGCGCTGATGCCGTACCGGGAACCCCCGAATTTGATTTATTCATCAACCAAGCGCGTAGCGAAATCACCGTGAAGGCCGGACAGAAATGTACCGCCATTCGCCGTATGATTGTCCCCGAAAATTTGATGGACGACGTGCAAAGCGCCTTGGCAAAATCCTTAGATAAAGTAACCATTGGCGACCCACGCCTCAAAGAAGTTCGCATGGGTGCTTTGGTAAGCAAACACCAAGTCGACGTGTTGAAAGGGCGCGTGAACGAACTCGCCCAACACAGTCAGATCGTATACGGTGGCGATTGGGATGCGGTATCCTTAGTTGGTGCCGATACCCAAGGGGCGTTTGTCGCGCCTGTAGTGTTGCGTCAAGACCGACCTTTCGAACATACTGCTGTGCACGAAATCGAAGCGTTTGGTCCTGTGTCGACCCTCATGCCGTATAAAAACCTCGACGAAGCCATCGAATTGGCCCAAATGGGGAAAGGTTCGTTGGTATCATCGATTGTTACCAACTCCGATGACATCGCTAAAGACTATGTGGTCAACGCAGCATCACACCACGGCCGTATTCTCGTACTTAACCGCGAAAACGCCAAACAAAGCACCGGTCACGGTTCGCCACTCCCATTACTCGTTCATGGCGGTCCCGGACGCGCTGGTGGCGGTGAAGAAATGGGCGGAGTGCGCGGTATCAAACACTATATGCAACGCTGCGCGATTCAGGGTTCGCCCACTACCTTAACCGAAATCACGGGTATCTACCAAGCCAATGCGAAATACAAGGAAGTGGACCAACATCCGTTCCAGTACCATTGGGAAGATATCCAACCCGGAATGTCGTTGAAAACACACAAGCGAACCATCACCGATACCGATATCATCAATTTTGCAAACCTGACGTGGGATCATTTCTATGCCCATACCGATATCACCTCCTTGGACGGCAGTATTTTTGAAAAACGTACCGCCCACGGGTATTTCATTCTTTCGGCTGCTGCTGGGTTATTCGTGTACCCCAACAAGGGACCGGTAGCTGCCAACTACGGGTTGGAAGAATGCCGTTTCTTACGTCCGTTGTACCATAACGATACGGTGTATGTGCGCTTGACATGCAAACAAAAAATCGAGCGTGATGTAGCTTCGGCCGAACATCCAAGCGGTATTGTGAAATGGTTTGTCGAAGTTTTTGACAGCGAAGACGAATTGGTAGCTGTGGCCACGATTCTCACCATGGTGCAGAAAAAACAAACTGTTTTTGTGGAAATGACTACCGAGAAAATCCAAGCCTGTTTGGACAAATTAACGGAAACGTCTCAACCGAAATGGGGGATACTCACCGCGCAACATTTGATCGAACATTTAGAAGAAGGCTACCGCATCATGTCGGGCGAAAAGCAAGATTTCGAGATTGCCACCCCCGAGAAGATTTTGGATAAAGTCCACCATTCGTTATACAATTACGAACCCTTCCCGAAAGGAACTTCGTTCCCAACGATGAAGAAAGGGGAGTTGGAAGACTTGATCCACGCGGATCTCGCTACCGCCAAAGCCAAATTCTGGGAAGCACGCGAGGCCTATGTAAGCTTCTTCAAGCAAAACCCCGAAGCCGTGATGAAGAATATGGTCTTTGGTCATATGAACCGCTACGAGAGTTATTTGCTCGAACGCAAACATTTGAACCACCATTTTGAACAGTTTGATGTACTGTAAGAATGAGGAGCTATTTCCCGCTTTCGCCTTTATCTCTCCGCTCCGCTGCGAGGATATCGGCTCTATCGGGGCTAGGGCTTAAGCGAAGTAAGAAGCAAGAGGAAAGAAACAAGAAACAAGATGTTAGTCACTAATCACTAGTCACTAATCACTAATCACAAAAAAAAATGGAACCTTACGTAAAACACCACATACAAGAAAATATCGCGACGATTGAGTTTTTTCATCCGGAGCAAAATTCCCTGCCAGGTGCCGTTTTAGCTGAATTGGCACAAACGATAACCGAAGTAGGACAACGCGACGACGTTAAAGTTATCATCCTGCAAAGCGGCGGCGACCGTACGTTTTGTGCGGGGGCAAGTTTCAAAGAACTCATCGCCATCAACGATGCCGCTACAGGAAAAGTCTTTTTCTCTGGCTTTGCCAACGTGATCAATGCCATGCGCAAATGTCCGAAGTTCATCATCGGACGGATACAAGGGAAAACCGTAGGCGGTGGCGTGGGTATTGCTGCGGCAACCGACTATTGTATGGCGACCCAGTTTGCCGCAATTAAGTTGAGCGAACTCAATGTAGGGATCGGACCCTTTGTGGTGTCGCCCGCCATTGAACGTAAAATGGGGGTTTCCGCTACCTCGCAAATTGCCATTGATGCCAATACGTTTTATGAAGCGTCTTGGGCTCGTGAGAAAGGATTGTTTGCACAAGTATTCCCTACGTTAGAAGAATTGGATGCTGCGGTTTGGGCTTTCGCACAACACCTGTGCACCTACAATCCCGAAGCCATGCTCGAAATGAAGAAAGTCTTCTGGCGCGGCACCGACGATTGGGATACCTTACTCGCCGAACGCGCAGCCATCAGCGGCCGTTTGGTACTGAGTGATTTCACGAAACAAAAACTGGAAAAGTTTAAGTAAGAGTAATTAGTGACTAGTAACTAGTGACTAGCATTTTAAAAAGAAGTTATTTTGTTCACAAGTCACCAATCACTAATCACCAATCACTAATCACTAATCACTAAAAAATGATTTACGCATTCAAAGGATTCATTCCGGTCATTCACGAGAGTAGCTTTATCCACCCGCAGGCTTCGGTCACGGGGAATGTGATTATTGGGAAAAACGTGTATGTCGGACCCGGTGCTGCCATCCGTGGGGATTGGGGCGAAATCATCATCGAAGACGGATGTAACGTGCAAGAAAACTGTACGCTACACATGTTTCCAGGGAAGACGATGGTTTTAAAAGCCGGGGCTCATATCGGCCATGGCGCGATTATTCATGGTGCGAATATTGGGGCAAACTGCCTCATCGGAATGAATGCCGTGTTGATGGATGATGTGAATGTCGGTGACGAATGCATTATTGGCGCGTTGGCGTTTGTCAAAGCCGGAATGCAAATTCCCAACCGAAAAATGGTTGTGGGCAATCCCGCCGAAATCATTAAAGACGTTTCCGACGAGATGATTGCCTGGAAAACCAAAGGGACCCAATTGTACCAACAATTGCCCCAAGAATGTTATGAAACGCTGCAAGTGGTCGAACCTTTACGGGAAATCCCCAAAGACCGACCCACACAAGAAGCGTTTTATGCAACATTAAACGATTTTAAAAAGAAATAAATAGTCGGTTTTCGTTTTTAAAGTTTATTCCCTCAGTCGGGTGTAACTTTAAACCTGAAACCTGAAACCTGAAACTAAAAAAATGGTTGAATTTAGAATGCCCAAATTGGGGGAGAGTATTGCTGAAGCGACAGTCATCAGTTGGTTGAAAAATGTCGGGGACTATATCGCGGCCGAAGAGACCCTTTTGGAAGTCGCCACCGACAAAGTAGACAGCGAGGTGCCATCACCCGTTTCGGGAATTATTAAAGAAATTCGTTTCCAAAAAAACGATGTGGTACCTGTTGGAACCGTGATGGCATTGATTGAAGCGTCGGGTGAGCAAGCTCAGTCGCAGTCTTCAGTCACTCCCGAGACTTCGGGACTGCCTGCCGATCAAGGCAGGTCGCAGTCACAAGTTGCAGAACCGATTTCGCCCTATGCCTCCGCCACACCTTCATCCGTGGCGCAATTGCGTCAGGGAGGCACTACCTTTTTGTCGCCGCTTATCATTAGCATCGCACAAAAAGAAAACTTATCGATAGAAGAATTGCAGTTGATTCCGGGTTCAGGAGCTGACGGTCGTTTGCAAAAAAGCGATGTGTACCAGTATTTGAAAAACCGCAAATACCCGGTGCAAAGCAAACCCGTGGTTCAAAGTCCACCCACATCTTCCTATCCCAAACCGAAAATCAATTATACCGAAGGGAAAGATTATATCATCGAAATGGACCGTATGCGCAAGATGATTGCCGATCATATGGTGTATTCAAAACAAACTTCACCCCACGTTACGTCCTATCTCGAAGTGGATGTGACCGATCTCGTGACGTGGCGCAATAACCACAAAGAGGCCTTTCAAGCCAAAACGGGACAGAAGCTTACCTTCACGCCGCTTTTTGTGGAGGCTGTTGCCAAAGCAATTCAGGCGTATCCTTTGATTAATGTCGCCGTAGAAGATACCAAAATCTACGTTCGTAAAGACATCAATATCGGAATGGCAACCGCATTGCCTACGGGGAATTTAATTGTACCCGTAGTGCGTAACGCCGACACCAAAGATTTAGCCGCTTTAGCTTCTGATGTAAATCAATTGGCCGACAGTGCGCGCACCAATACCTTAAAACCCGAACAAATTCAAGGCAGTACCTTCACTATTTCCAATGTGGGTACGTTTGGAAGTTTGATGGGAACACCCATTATCAACCAACCCGAAGTGGCCATTTTAGCCTTTGGCATTATCAAAAAACGTCCCGAGGTGATTACCACCGCAAAAGGGGATGAGATTGCCATTCGCAGTATGATGTTCCTTTCATTATCGTTTGACCACCGCGTCGTGGATGGCTTCCTCGGCGGCTCGTTCCTGCGCAAGGTGGGCGATTACCTCGAACAATTTGATACCAATACAACCTACTAAATAAAGAATGATACCAATGACGCAAGAAATAAAAATTACGAAAGTAGCGCAGTCGCAAGCGGCCGGCGTGGATTTTCACAACATTGTAATGGGAACGCGATTTAGCGACCACATGTTTATCTGTGACTATGAAAATGGCGCGTGGCACAACCCGCGTATCGAACCCCTCGCTTTGATTCCGACGCACCCTGCCGCCATGGCGTTGCATTACGGTCAGGCGATTTTTGAAGGGATGAAAGCCACCCTTGGACAAGACGGAACGCCCTTGTTGTTTCGCCCTGAAGAAAATGCCAAGCGCTTAAACCACAGTGCTGATCGTATGGGCATGCCCGCATTTCCAGAGGACTTGTTCGTGGAGGCTTTGAAGCAATTTGTAGCCCTTGAAAAAGAATGGATTCCAACCCAAGAAGGAAGTGCATTGTACTTGCGTCCGTTTATGTATGCCGATGAGGCGTTTATCGGAATGCGTGCGGCGACTTCGTATAAATTTATCATCATGGCTTCGCCGGCCGGCCCTTTTTTCAGTCGTAAAATCAAATTATACGCGGAGAAAAAGTACGTGCGTGCCGTAAATGGAGGAACTGGTGAAGCGAAAGCCGCGGGGAACTACGCTGCAGCCATTCGTCCCACCGAATATGCCAAAGCCCAAGGTTACGACCAAGTGTTATGGTTGGATGCCCACGATTTCAATTATATCCAAGAAGTGGGGACCATGAACATTTTCTTTAAAGTAGATGGCAAATTCATTACACCGAGTTTGAGCGGTTCTATTCTCAACGGAATTACCCGCATGAGTGTCATCGACTTGTTGCGTCACAAAGGGTATGAAGTGACCGAGCGTCCGATTACCATGGATGAAATCAAAGCGGCCCATGCAGACGGACTCCTCGAAGAAGCCTTCGGAACCGGAACAGCAGTAGGCATCGCGATGGTGGAAGCCATTGGCAATAACGATTTCACGTTGACCTTGCCTGAAGCCAATCCCGTTTCGCACATGGTCAACGATACCTTGAATGCGATGAAAGTACAACAAGAAGCCGATCCGTTTGGATGGATTGTGCCCGCTCAATAATTTGCGCTTGACGCACCCCATGGATATGTTAGATAAAAAAATACTTGAAAAAGCGTTTACGACCTTAGTGACAGCCAAAACCATGGCCGAATGGTACGAAGCGAATTTTAAAACCGTTTCCAAATACGTTCACGCCACTTCGCGTGGTCATGAAGCAATACAGATTGCGGTAGCCATGCAATTGGGCCCCCAAGATTATGCGTTTCCCTATTACCGTGACGACGCCATGTTGTTGGGAATCGGGATGCAGCCCTATGATTTGATGTTGCAATTGTTGGCCAAGCGTGACGATCCGTTTTCGGGGGGGCGCACCTACTATTGCCACCCGAGTTTGCGCGATGCCGACAAACCCAAGATTCCGCACCAATCGTCTGCGACAGGGATGCAAGCCATTCCCGCTACGGGGGCTGCCATGGGATTTTGGTACAAAGAAAGTATGGGCATACCGCAAGAGGCGGGTGATCTGCCTTTAGTAGTTTGTTCGCTCGGCGATGCCTCGGTTACCGAGGGTGAAATTGCGGAAGCGTTTCAAATGGCGGCCTTGAAGCAATTACCGATCCTGTATTTGGTACAAGATAACGGCTGGGATATTTCGGCGAATGCCAAAGAAACCCGTGCCCAAAATGCCTTTGAGTATGCCAAAGGATTCCATGGTTTGGAAGCCATTAGTATTGATGGGGCCAATTTTATAGAAAGTTATACCGCACTGGAACAGGTTATCCAGACGATACGTGCCGAACGCCGTCCGTTTTTGGTACATGCCAAAGTACCGTTGCTCAACCACCACACTTCGGGTGTGCGGATGGAATGGTACCGTGACGACTTGGACGAAGCCCGTTCGCGCGATCCGTATCCCGTTTTGTGGCAGCAAATGCTAGATGCGGGATTTACAGCAAGCGATTTACAAGCGATCGAAGCCACCGTGCTGCAACAAGTGGAAGCGGATTATGAAAAGGCGATAGCCGCAGAAGATCCGCGTCCTGAAGATTTATTTACCCATGATTTTGCTCCAACACCCGTTACGGAAGAAGTCGGGGAGCGCTCCCCCCAACGCGAAGATAAAGTCGTGATGGTTGATTGCGCCTTATTTGCGGTCGAAGAACTCATGAAGAAACATCCCGAATGTTTGCTGTACGGTCAAGACGTAGGCGGACGCTTGGGCGGGGTTTTCCGTGAGGCAGCCACCTTGGCCCAGAAGTTTGGCGACAACCGCGTGTTCAATACTCCCATTCAAGAAGCCTTTATCGTAGGGTCTACGGTAGGGATGTCGGCCGTTGGTTTAAAACCCATCGTTGAGGTACAGTTTGCCGATTACATTTGGCCGGGCTTGAACCAATTGTTTACCGAGGTGAGTCGTTCCAATTACTTAACCAACGGAAAATGGCCCGTGAGTATGATCTTGCGCGTACCAATTGGCGCGTATGGCAGCGGCGGCCCTTATCACTCGTCGTCGGTGGAGAGTGTGTTGACCAATATTCGCGGGATTAAGATTGCCTATCCGAGTAATGGTGCCGACCTGAAAGGCTTGCTAAAAGCGGCCTATTACGACCCGAATCCAGTGGTGATTTTGGAACACAAAGGCTTGTACTGGAGTAAGGTGAAAGGTACGGATATGGCTCGCGTAAACGAACCGTCTGAAGACTACCTGTTGCCGTTTGGAAAAGCGAATGTCGTGCAAGAAATATGGCCCCAAGAAACCCAAGAAACCCTTACGGTGATTACGTACGGTATGGGCGTACACTGGGCGTTGAATGCCTCGGCGGGCATGGCGACGCAGGTGGAAATTGTCGACTTGCGCACCTTATACCCGTTGGATGAAGAAACGATATTCAAATCGGTTCGCAAAGCCAAGAAATGTTTGGTGGTGACCGAAGAACCGGTAAACAACTCGTTTGCACGCAGCTTGGCGGGTCGTATTCAAGAGGAATGTTTCCGCGACTTGGATGCGCCTGTGATGGTCATCGGTTCTGAAAACCTACCCGCAATCCCGTTGAATAGCACTTTGGAACAAACCATGATCCCGAATGCGGAAAAGGTGAAGGCGAAGATGGAGGAGCTGTTGCGGTATTAGTTTCTTTTGTAGTTTTCAGTCGCAGTCGCAGTCGCAGTCGCAGTCTCAGTCGCAGTAACTGTGCTAATGACAAGTCTTTTTAAGTAACAGTATATTTTTATAATCCCGAGGACGATCATAGATGGTGGTTCTCGGGGTTTTAGTTTTTAGTTTCAGGTTTAAAGTTTCAGGTTATTCGTGGTAAATTGACGTTTACGAAGGCTCAGAAGCTTAGCTTCTCAGTGTCTCAGCCGCTTTAAACACAATCTTGTCATTTCGACGCAAGGAGAAATCCCATTCCATTCTTCACGCAACGATGGCTCAGGGGTTTAGTGGCTCAGCAGCTTTAATAACCGCAAAGAGAAAAAGTATTCGCAAAGTTCGCTAAGATTTTAAGGGTTTTAAGGCGCTTCGCTCGGGTAAGGTTTCAAGTCGTGACGTGACAAACCACAGTAACTATGCAAGCTATCTCCCTATGTGGTTAAATTTATTACAACATGGTGTTAACGCATAGTAAGCTTAAAAATTCGATAGGCTTTTTTGTTAAACCACATAGTAACATAGTTAGCCTAGTCGTTGCGTGGTGTTTAATGTTGGATTCTAAGGAAGAGTTGTTGTTTATGAAGGCTCAACAGCTCAGCAGCTCAGGAACTCAGTCACTACCCGTTCCGACTAACCTGAACCCCAATACCAAAGTACCCTAAAGAGTACGCCTAATGCTGCGTCAATGCGGCAAAAAGCATACATCCAGTACGTAAGGTGCGTACCCCAGGTACGCAAAACACGAACTCCGACGGGGGGCACCCCCCTCCCCGAGGTACGCAAAACGCGTAGGGGCAGTACGTACTTTACGTACCCCTTCGTACCTTTTTAGTGGGTGCAGTACGTAAAAAGCGTACCTCACCCTACCTTTTGAGTGGGGTAACGCACCCAAACACAACCCAATCGCGGCTTAAAGCCAACACAACCTAAGCAATAAGCAGGGAAGTGAAGCGATGACGACGGTCGGCGAAGGAAAAATAGGCTATGATGTAGGCGTCAGGTTATCAACACTGCGGCAAGGGTAGGGCAAAGGAGTAGGGATGATCATGGCTGCGAAGTGGGGGGACTTCGTGAAACTGGAAAAAAGAAAAGTGTTTTTCGCTAAGCGAAAAAAAGGGGCCTGTCCTATGGGATTTCTCCTATCGTCGAAATGACAACAGGACGTGGTATTTTTTTAGCTAGCTAAAAACAATTTTATGCGCAAACTTGTCATTTCGACGCAAGGAGAAATCCCATTCCATTCTTCACGTAACGATTGCTCAGGGGCTCAGCAGCTCAGCCTCTCAGCAGCTTTTAAAGTCCTTTCGACGTAAGGAGAAATCCCATTCCATTCTTCACGCAACGATGGCTCAGGGGCTCAGCCTCTCAGCAGCTCGGTACGCGCTTGGATTGTCTGGGTAGGGCAGTTGCTTACAACACTATACAAAAAAACCACACGGTGAGGTGTGTTTGTACTGAAGTGGTTTTGTGATGTTTCTTGGGTTAAGGGAGTGGGGATTGTTGAGGCTACGAAGTCGGGAGACTTCGTGGAGCGGGAGACTTCGGAGATGGTTGAGTTTATTTTAAGTACCACGCGAAAGGATTCGCGCGGTAGCGGGGAATGTGGGGTTGTTGGAAATAGTTATTTTTTTATTTTACCTTGTTCTTTTAATGTCTGATAAATGTTATTGATTTTATTACTGTCCAATGATACAGTTGATTTAGTAATTAAATAGTCAACCCGTTCTTGTCTATAAGTTCCAGAAACGTTTGATAGTCGTTCAACCAGAACAAAGCATTCTTCTGGAGTTAATGCCTTCCTTTTGATATTTCCATAAAAATGTTTAATTGCTTTAGAAAGTCCCATAACACCATAGTCATAGCGAACAGATACAATATATAAATTAATAATTTCGTGTTTAGTAAACTTTCTTTGCAACCAAAGTGCAATCCAAATTTCAAAAAACTTTCGTAAATATTTGTTTTGATTTGAAGGAATAAACAAAGTTCTTGCAAGTTGCATTGTAATTGTCGAACCGCCACTTTCAAGTAAGCGAAATGATTTTCTCAAAGACCTAAATTGGCTAATAATACCCCTAATAATTGCTTTAATTGATATCCCTTGGTTAGAATAAAAAGTTTTGTCTTCAATATCAATGAGTATCGATTTAAGGTTTTCAAAATTTACTTTGAGTCTTGTCATTTCAACTACTTCAAGCTTTGCTCTGTAAATTGTGTATTCGAAGTTGTCGATTAATTTAAACCGAATGATATCAGCTAAGAATCTACCAATATTTAGGAAGCTTGTTTCGTGAGTGTCATTTAAGTTACGTCTGAAAACATATAAGTAAACTATAGTTATTATTAAGTTACCCACCAACCACGGAATTTTAAAAATAATTTTGTCATTAATTAAAATTGGAAAAGCGGGTCTATCAGTTGTAGTTAACCACCAAATTGCATTAACACCAATTGTCAAGACCCAAAATGGCATACTTTGAAACATCAACCAACCATTAAAGTATTTAATTGCATAAGGATTAGTTGCTCCTTCTACACGCCAATTAGGTAGTGTTAAATGAATGTGTCCATAGTCAAGTCCAAGCATAGTTCTTAGAGTTACTACTTTTCTTCCATTGATTGTTATTTTTTTTTGTAAATCCACAAAGTAGCGAAGCAATAATGCCCCAAAAAGAAATATTATAGCCGAAAAGAATAAAGCGTTTTCCTTTATTAGATTTAAAGTCTGACTATTTTCTTTATCTTGTTTGAAAAACAATGGGATTAAGACGGTCACTACAGCTAAAAGAATATTTGTTACTTGTCCATAAACTTTTTCCTGACCGTTTGCAATTTTTTGAGCCTCTTCAAACTCTAATAAAACTACGTCCCGATTTTCAGGTTTAAAAGTGTAGGTCGGATAATATTGTTCTGCTTTACTGTCCAATTTGTTCTATCATTTTATAATTATCGCAAACGTTCCGTGGCTAGGCAATAGTTGCAGAGTTTGCGAAACGAATAATTTCAGTTAAAAATAGAGTTTTTTCGTGAAGTAAAAATGTCAATTTGACTAAGCAACCAGTTTTTGCGGGTAACAGCTGTTAGCGGTTCGTTTTTTATTATTATGAAATTGATTTAATAAATACGACTTATAAATCTCTTTTCTTCTTCACTATTCCATTGAACTTGCCAAACACGTCCGTCAATTTGGTCAAGCAATATCAAATTATATGTGTTTTCTGTTTTGTAAAGGGTAAATCTACCTTTAATTTCATCTACTTCCGGTGTTAATGAAACTGAATTTAAAACTATTTGACCCTCAAACCCATCAGCATTTACACTAAAATGAACTTGCCACATCTTGCCATTACGAGTGTCCAATTTGATATATGTCCAAATATTAGGCGTTGGAAATAATTGGTAAATGGTATTTTCTGCAACTGGTTTTTGTTGGATAGGAATGAGCTGTTTACTTTGACTTTGCGCAAATGAAACGATTGTAAATAGCAAAATAATTAAGGTGAAAAATTTAGGTTTCATGTTTTTTGTGTTTTAGTCGTTCTTTTTTAACGGTTTTTTTAAGCTGACCGCTAACGTTTTGCAGCTACCCGAAGGTGGCGATTTCGGAGCGATTCACTGTCAGCCTAGCACAAACTTTGATAGAAGCACAAAGCTCGATTTAAGCACTGAACCGGCACTTTTGGGTAGGTGCTGTTATGCACAGTAGTTATCATTCTTGTGATTTTGAGGCAGAGTTCTTTATTATCTCGATAATTTTATTCGGAGAGTCACTTTCTCCATCATTATTCAAGTAACCAGTTTGTTGATTTGAAAAAATCGTATGTGTAGCTTCGAGTAATACCGCATTTTTGGTTTGTAAATCTGCACCAGCTGCTTTCGAAAATGTTTCAAAAGTATTCAAAGCGTTTTGTCGATGTTTGTTAAGTATTGAATTGTGTTTATGTGCCTTATAGTTTCGTGTGCATATTGCTAAAGCGTAAAACATAACTGTTAAAATCACAATTTTTGTAATTGTAAAATGAATTAAAAAATGGGCTCCTTCGTCTGATGGTTTAACGTACAGCAAGCCAATACCAACCAACGTAATAGCTATTAAAACTCCAATTGTCCATCTTAACCATTTTTCAGATAAATTCTTATGCTCGTCTGCCTCTTCTTTGAAAATCATATTATGCTGAGCAACACCAACCTCAACAGCTGCTTGCCTAGCTTTACTTAACACATCTTTAATTTCATTTAGATACTTTTCTGAATCTTTTTTGGTCTTTTCTTTTTCCTTTTCTAATTCTGTCAGTGCTTCATTTAATTTTGCTCTTTCTAATGAAAGATCATTGGTATTCAAAAGACTAGTTGTAAGTATTGGAATCGCTGTTGAATAATATGATTCGTATTGATTCTCCAATTGATCAATTAAGCTATCACGTTGTCCAACTGGATTATTTGTCGCTGGATTAAAATTCTTGATTTGGTCAAATACGCTAATTGCATGATCTAATTGTCCATTAAATCCGTTAAGCATTTTATATGGAATTTCATATAACTCAACTGAATTCACTTTCTTAAAAAGGTCTATGATTTTAACAAATAGTTGTTCACCACTCTTGAAACTCAATTGTTGTCCCAACTGTGTTTCTCTAGTTAATTCATCTAAAGAAATTGTTAAGAATTGTTGCAGCTTACTTTTTATTTGATCCGAAAGTTGTTTCTGTTGTTCTAGTGTTGCCATAAATATTTTTAACTTGTTTTGATTCTGGTTCTATTGTGTATAACGTTCGGCTAGTTATGATTTAACTATAAAATTATCTCGCAAATTAAACATTCTTCTACAATCTCTATTAGGATTTTTCCTAGTTTGCAGAAGTATTTTTCCTAGGTTTCAAAAATACGGCGTGGTGGTGGAGTGATTTTACGGGTTTCCGCAAAAGGGGAGAAAAGCTGCTGAGTTGCTGAGCTTCTGAGTTACTGAGTTGGGGTGTGGGTTTTGCAAATGACGTGTCCAAAAGAAAGGTGTGTAGTCCATTGCAATTTCTTAGAAAAGCAGTTGGTAAAAGAGGCATTCTTTTGCGAGTGCCGCTAATGGATAGCTTTTCAGTTCTTCTTCGGTAAGGATAATCGGGGCATAAAAACAAAAAGTATAACCCAAATCGTTGAGGGGCACGCAATAGGTTGCATCAAATTGGGCTGTATCGGGATTCATTTGTACAACTGCTTTTGTAAAGGCGGCTTTCACTTTTTGTAGGCCGTGTTTATTAATCAATGCGACAATCTTCAACGAATCCCGCTCCAAGCAGTTTACGCCAAAACTCGCGCCGTGTGTGGTGTCTAATACTCGCAAGGCATCGTCGTACCGTTTTTCTTGAAGTAAAATTTGTGCTTCAATGAGGTTCATTCGGCTATGGGCCGTTGCCTCAGGGTTGCCGCCATGAAAATCAATTTTTCGGGCGATCTCCAAATAATCACGGGCTTGGGCTAATTTGCCTTGAGCTAACTTTCGTTGGGATTTCTCCATGTAGCTATAGCCTTTTTTCGTGTGGTCTTGACCATGGACGACAAGGCAAAGATGAAGCAAACAGAGCGTAAGGAAAGTTTTCATTTTTTTCTTTTGATAAGCAAATAGGAACCAATGACGATAATGAATACTGCTATACCAATAAGGAGGCCATAAATGATGCGGTTTTTGCGGTTAAGTGCTTCTTTGTATCCAAGGGTAGCGAGACGAACTTGGTGAGCGGTATTGCTTTCGAGTCGCTTAATAACAAGGGGGCCTGTGTCGCTTTGGCTCTTTTGATAGTATTCGGTAAGGATGTTCAAACTGTCTTTCGGGACGTTTTCCAGTAAGCTCGTACGGGAACAAACGGAACAGTAAAGACTGAGTCCGTTTTCATTTGCAAAAATCAAATAGGTCTTTCCCACTTTAAACTCAAAATCACAACTTGCTGCATCTTTACCCAGTAGGGTTCGGTAATTTTGATTGGGTAAAAGTTCCCCTTTGTAGGAGTTCAATATCTTACAGGTGTAACTATTGATTTTTTCGCCATATAGTCCGTAAATTTTGGTTTCTTTTTTTACAATTAAGGCAGAAAACACCTGATCGGCATAGTTCCAATTGGTCGTGTATGACGGGATTTCGGTACAAGAACAAGCTAGAACTTTACCGCTAAACAGAAGGAAAAGAATGAAATATTTCATACGTATTACATTATTAAAAAATGAAAATAGCTAGGCTTGTATATTCTCCATTATTTCTTTAGATAATCGGTTACTACCACGCCCAAAACCTGAAACCTGAAACCTGAAACCTGTAACTTGAAACCTGAAACTTTAAACCTGAAACTAATTAATAAACCCCTCCATCTCCCGCAACGTATAAAACTTCATGTTGTTTAGCTTCATGTAATTGCACACAAATTCGAGGGTTTCGAGTTGGGTTTGGTAGTTGCTCGTCACGTTGTCGACGACATTGTGCGCGCACAGCACGAGGATTTTGTTGTTTTTCTTGGCGTAGTCGAGGAGTTCGAGCAAGTAGTGGTAACTAAAGTGCTTGTGGCTTTTGTCGATGTCAAAGGCATACATAAACTTGGTGCCGCGAAAATAGCACCCTTCCTTCTCGGGTTGGTCCCCGCAAAAGGCGCGTCCACGGATGATGTGGAACCGTTTGGTGAGCGTTGAGTCCAAGGCATCGCTGCGTTCGCCATAGGGATAGGTGAAGGTGGTTACGTTGAACTTACGGCGTTTCATGGCGGCCATCATGGGGTCGATTTCCTGTTGGAGGTAGGCTTGCATTCCGTTTTGATCGACAAACTTGACGGCATTGTAATGGTGGTAGCCATGTCCGGCAATCTCGTGCCCTTCGTTTTGGAGTTGGTGCAACATCCGCTGTTGGGGTTCGCCAATCGAGTCGATGCGGCACACATTGAAAGTGGCTTTCCAGTGGTATTTTTTCAAGACTTGATCGGCGCGGTACCATTCGTTGACGTAGGCATCGTCAAAGGTGATGATGACACCGGCTTCGGGTGGGGTTTCTTTTTTTGAAGTGCACCCCAAGAAGGTGAGGAGGCAGAGGAGTAGGGCTATAGGTGATTGAAGTCGTTGCATCATGGCGAAATATTGGTTCTTAAAAGTACAAAAAAAACCGGCGCAAAGTTTCCCTTGTGCCGGCTGAATTAAAACTATTTTTAACTTATTTTTTCAATTGTGGTGGGTATTGTTCGAGAATTGATTGCACAAACTCCTTGATGTTTTCATCCTTTTTCTCGGTGCGTTTGGTGAGTTCACCTTCCCCAACGCCTTGCCAAATCAATTCTTTGGTTTTAGCGTCAATGATGTTGATGGTGAGTACGCCTTCGGTAAAGCGGTAGGTCGAATTATAGCCGCCGCCCCACATCCAAGGGTTCCAACCCCAACCCCAGCCGAAGCCCCAGTTGTTGTTGTAGACATTCACTTGCTCTTTTTCTTTGGTGAAAAAGGACACCAATACATCGGGGGTTTCACTTTTGGAAAACCCTTTGGTTTGCATCGTTTCATCGATGGAGCGCAAAATCCGGCGTTTGTCCAAGTCGGATATCTCCGCTTTATCAATCACCGATTTTTGGTAAGCATACGTTTTGTATTGCTCAAATTTCACGTTCTGATCGTAGTCGGTATTGACACGAACAGCACTACAGGACGTTAAGAGTAACGTCAAAACTGCGGATAATAAAAAAAGTTTTTTCATAACAATTGGTATTAAGAGTGCAGCTTCTTTCGGAGTGGAAATCGGCTACAACAAGGTTTCGTCCACCAAATTGGGAAGGGTTACTTTTAAAAGCGGTTCCACTTCCATTGCGCGTTTGATTGCGAAAATAGCGCCTTCGTTTCGGGCCCAACTGCGGCGGGAAATTCCGTTATTCACGTCCCAGAACAGCATGGATTTCAGGCGTCTATCACTGTCGGCAGTTCCATCAAGAACCATACCAAAACCGCCGTTCATCACTTCGCCCCAACCAACACCTCCACCGTTGTGAATCGACACCCAAGTCGCCCCACGGAAGCTATCGCCAATCACGTTGTGAATCGCCATATCCGAGGTAAAACGGGAACCGTCATAAATGTTGGACGTTTCGCGGTAGGGAGAGTCCGTTCCCGACACATCGTGGTGATCGCGGCCTAAAATCACGTAGCCAATTTCGCCACGGGCAATCGCTTGGTTAAAGGCTTCGGCAATTTTCATGCGGCCTTCGGCATCGGCATACAGGATGCGGGCTTGCGAACCGACCACTAATTTATTTTCTTGGGCCCCTTTGATCCATTGGATGTTGTCGGCCATTTGTTGGCGAATTTCCTCAGGAGCGGTTTCCATTATTTTTTCTAAAACGGCACAAGCAATCGCGTCGGTTTTCTTCAAATCTTCGGGATCACCGGAAGCACACACCCATCGGAAGGGTCCGAATCCATAATCAAAACACATCGGTCCCATAATGTCTTGAACATAACTTGGGAATTTAAACTCGCGGCCCAACGTAGGATGATCGTTCATCACATCGGCACCGGCACGAGAAGCTTCGAGTAAGAAAGCATTCCCGTAATCAAAGAAATACGTGCCTTTGGCGGTGTGTTTATTGATGGCTGCAGCATGACGGCGCAAGGTTTTTTGGACTTCCTCGCGGAACTTTTCAGGATGGTTGGCCATCAAGTCGTTGGATTCCTCAAAACTGTATCCCATCGGGTAGTAGCCACCCGCCCACGGATTGTGCAGCGAGGTTTGGTCAGAACCCAAGTCGATATGCAGGTTTTCTTCATCAAATCGTTCCCATACGTCTACAATATTCCCGAGGTAAGCGATAGAGACCACTTCTTTGGTTTCTTGGGCTTTGCGAACGCGAGTGACGAGTGCGTCAATATTTTCGATAATCTCATGGATCCAGCCTTGTTCGTGACGGATGCGGGTGATTTTGGGATTCACTTCGGCACAAACCGTGATACATCCGGCAATGGTTCCCGCTTTGGGTTGCGCGCCACTCATCCCGCCAAGACCTGAGGTGACAAAAAGGTTGCCTGTCGGACTCTTTTTGATTTTTCGGAAGCCGTTGAGTACGGTGATGGTGGTACCATGCACGATACCTTGGGGTCCGATGTACATGTAACTCCCTGCAGTCATTTGCCCGTATTGGGTAACGCCTAGGGCATTAAATTTTTCCCAATCATCGGGTTTGGAGTAGTTCGGGATCATCATTCCGTTGGTCACGACCACGCGTGGTGCGTCTTTGTGTGACGGGAAGAGTCCCATAGGGTGACCCGAATACATGACGAGCGTTTGTTCGTCCGTCATTTCGGATAAGTATTTCATAGTAAGGCGGTATTGGGCCCAGTTTTGGAACACAGCACCGTTTCCACCATAGGTAATTAATTCGTGCGGGTGTTGCGCCACGGCATAATCCAAGTTGTTTTGAATCATGAGCATGATGGCTTTGGCTTGCTCGCTTTTTCCGGGGTATTCCGAAATGGGTCGGGCATACATGCGGTAATCGGGGCGAAGGCGGTACATGTAAATACGGCCGTAGGTTTCGAGCTCCTGTTTGAACTCCGGAATGAGTTCGGCATGTTGGTGCGGTTCAAAATAGCGTAATGCATTTTTAAGCGCTAATTTTTTTTCTTCTTCGGTCAGGATTTCCTTGCGTTTGGGCGCATGGTTAATTTGCGGTTCGTACGCTTTGGGTTGGGGCAGTACTGCCGGAATTCCTTCGCGTATTTGTTCGTGAAAAGTCATTTTAGTTGTTGGGTTTGTTGGTTTGTTTGGTACGAATGGTGCCGGTGCTTTTGTCAAAGCCGTAGGGGCAATGGCGGCAACCGGATTTGCAACAGTATCCGCGTTTCAAGTGGTAATGTTCGGTAAATACGCGATATCCTTCGGGACTCAGGTAATAATCGACACCTTCCACAAGATTATTCGGATTCAATTGGTCATTCATAACCACAAAATTAACAACTTTGCAGGAATGAAAGTCATCGTTTCCAAATATTTAACGCCTGTTGGATTTCGTGCCCTCACGATTTATCCCTTTGTGATTCTTCGCAATGCCAAAGATGCGGAGGACAGCGTATTGATCAACCATGAAAAAATCCATTTGCGGCAGCAGCTGGAGTTGTTGTGGGTGTTTTTTTTCGTATGGTACGGTGTGGAGTTTTTGGTGCATTGGATGCGGTTAAACAATAAATATGCGGCTTATAAGGCGATTTCCTTTGAAAAAGAAGCCTATCAAAACGAAAAAGACCTTCACTATTTGAAGCGAAGGTCTTTTTGGAATTTTTTGTGTTTTTATTAGAAAATAATTTTATCAGTGGTTACAGTGCCGTTGGCCAATTGGGTTTGAATGATCAACGGAACCTTTTTCTTGGGTGTATTGATTAATTCCACCGAATATTCGTTATTACCTTCAAAAGTCCCTAGCACACGGCCCAATAGATCCCTAACGGTGATGGTTTCAATCGGAATGGTGGTGGATTGCACCGTAATCGTTTCGTTAGTTACGATGGCGATTTCATTGGATAGGGTGCTTTCTTCTTGGCGTAAATTATAATCATAGATGATGATGAATCGGTTGGTTCGGGTACCGGTGGTGCTGTAAAAACGGTAGGGTCCACTTTTTAAATTGTGGATGATATTCAAATCCTTATCGCGGATGTAAATATTCTGACTTTGGAACATACCATCCACAGCGGCTAAGGCAATGTTATAGAAACCAGCCGATGGCGTTACGATACCCACTGGGACTTCATCCATAGAGTTAAAGGGAAGTGCCCGACCTTGAATTTGGAATTTATCGGTTCCAATAAGTGTAAAAATACTCATGGCGCCTGTGGTTAGGGTATTGCTGTCAAAGAAATTATCTTTTCCTTGCGTTGCTCCTTGAACGTAGCCCACCAATGTGCGGTCAGAAACCAGATTGCTGTTAACGATATCCAACCAGAAACGGTGGCGTTCGATATTTACATTTACTGGCGGTTCGATAATATAATCGGAAGAACGGTAAAAGTTACTGTTGTCATATGTATTGCTGCGTAAACCATTGTTGAAAGTTACCACATCACTAGTTGCGGGTCCGTCAATCATTTGTACAAAGAACCCTTGTCCGGCGCCAATGAAATAATCACTGGATGCGGCGGGACAACAACTTGTACCTGTAAAGTTATAGGTCAAATAATCCCCAGGTGAATAGTTGTATTGGTAGGTGTTGTAAAACGGACTCGCGATTTGGGAAGGTAGGGTTCCGTGGGTCCAAATCTTGATATTCCCCATAATTTTTGTTCGGTTGTTGAACAAAAATTGGCTGGCGCGAATAGAGGAAGGATAGGGGTTGCCTAGCAAATTCCAGTTGTCGCTATAGTTGTTGATTTCAGTGCCATTGGTTCCAGCATGATACGCAGTATTGGTGTCCGAACCTCTTGAGATGGCTGCTGTAATGGTACCATTATTGGGTACGCCAGTAAAAGTATTCACCAATAATGAGGCTGTTGTGTTGTTAAACGAATCGGGACCGCGAGCGATATAACCACGCGCTGGTGACATGGTATTGCCAACGGCCATTTCCCAGTTGCCTTGACCACCGTTGGTATTGGCAATCGTTGGATTCCAACGCCAAATATAGCCAGTGGTTGTGGGGGCGCCGATATTGTTGGTATTGAATCCAGCTACGGGAGACGACCAATACACATAATCGAATTTACGGATGAGTGCATTACGGGTATAGTTGATATTTCCGGTATTGGCTACATTATTGATTTGAACTAAACTAGCATTGTTTTGAATGTTAAATGTTGCTGTTGGTTCGACAGTAATCCAGTCTGTAACCGTAATTGAATTATTGGAGACAACGGTTAGTGTTGCACCATTTTGAATAATTAAGTTGCCTGCATACGCTTGGTAATTGCTGCCAGAAATAATAGGGTTGTTAGTTGTTACAGGTATGATTACACAATCGTCATAATCGGGTATAGAAGTGTTTGGTGTCCAGTTATTTGGTTTGTTCCAATCTGTATCAACGGATCCATTCCATGAGCGGAAGTGGTCGACATTAACAGTGGTATCATCCAAGACATCCATTACGGCTCCGTTACAAAACGTATAGCGGATACGTGCTGTGTATGTAGTTGTCGCGGTTGGACACACATTTATTGTAGGAGTTGTGCCAACAACAGGACCCGATGTTCCCGCGCCTTCAAACCAAGTTACGGTAGTGATGGAAGGACCTGCAGGCATAAAACGCCATGCTTCATTGGTGGTGGTCCAGTCGGCGTCTAATGAGTTACGATTAGGAGCCACTACGGCTTGAGTTGCGGTATTGTTTTGAATTCCGATAACTGCATTTCCGCTATTCCATGTTGGACATACCCGTTTTTCACGTACGTAAACATCGATGATATTGGTGTTTTCGTACAGTACAATCATCCCCGTGTAAAGTAAATTATTACAAGAAGAAGAAAACATGGGAACATCATTCCATCCAATAACCATAGCGCGACAACCGGAAGGCATCGTAACCAATTCCCAACCCACTTCTCCACCTTTACTGGGGTCAATATCGTGATAAACACCAAAAATGGAATTTAAGAAGAGTGAGGTGCTGGGTAGGTTATTGCTGAATGACCAGTTGTTGTAACCGCCTGGGGTATTGTTTGTGGTATTAAAAGAAACTACTCCGTTCGACCCGATAATTAAATTACTATAGGTATTTCCATAGAAGCAAAAATTAAAAGGCAAAGTGATGAGCCCAGACCACACATCATCTACATTGATACTGATGGAATTAGCCAAACAGCCATATTGATAAGGAGGCGCGTAAGGAATAGATGAAACGGTATACGTTGAAGTATTGCCTAAATCCTTGTAAGTGGCCTCTAAGGTTGTACAAGAAGAAGTTCCACAAACGGTGATAGGTGCAGGGTCACTACCATTTAAGCCTAAACCACCGGCAACATTGGTTGGACAGCCGGTTGAATTATTGCCATTGCCGCTACCAGGAACACAAGGAGTAGTTACACAAATCGAGAACGTACCTTGACCCGCTCCTGAAGAAAAACTATAGACACGAACATAGTAAATTGTGCCGATTGTTAATCCGGTTAGCGTAATTCCTTCGTTTAATGTTCCAGTGGTTGCATTCACGCAGTTCATTGAAGTTAAGCTACCACAAGAGCCGCTAAAAATTTCCAACACGACATTAGTCATTGAACCGGGTGTAACTGTAACTCTGTGATTAGTATCGTAGGCTTCGAAAGTAAACCAAACATCGTCATCAGCAGTACCTGCACAACCAGTCATGGATGAAGTTGCTCCAGAAGTTGTGCCATTAGTAGGAATTGTACAGGTTGTTGTTGGGTTTACGGCTAATGCAATTGCATTGGCACAATCATCGTTGGAAGGTGGGCCGGGAGTGGTCACGCAAATTCCGAAAGTACCGTTATTATCGTTTCCATATTCCCAAAAACGAACATAGATAGTAGCGCCGGGTGTGAGTCCCGTTGCCGTTAGTGAGGGCATGAGTCCGTTGGCACTCGAGTCGTCATCACAGGAAAGTAAATTCAATCCGCCGCAATTACCTGTGTAAATAGCCATACCGCCATCGGTTAAACTACCGGTTTGCGTATCAATGGTTACGATTCCTGTTGAAGGTACAATAATTTTGAACCAAACATCGCCACCTGAATAACTCGCACATCCTGGAGCGGGTACTCCAGAACTTGCAGTTGTTCCCGCATTCGTGTAGGTTACATAGTTGCAAAGTGAAGTTACTGGAAGTGTGATGGCGCCTGCACAATCATCATTTACAGGGGCAGGCACAGGGCAGTTAATAGTAAAACTTACCGAGCCTCCTGTCGAACTTTCAGGGTCGAGTAAAAGGTAATATTGAGTGCCTGCGGTAAGTGCAAAATTAGCGCTTGTTGCTGCGCCCGTTAAATCATCGATACAGGTCCAACCGGTACTGCTACATCCTCCCGATACCGCTTTAAATTGATAGTCGATATAATCAAAAGAGGCTGATTGAATGATGGAATAATTGCCTGAGACCGAAGGGGTAAATGTGTAAATAATTTCTTTTCCGGGTGTAGTAAAACCACAAGCGGAAGTGCTGTAAGAGCCATTTCCGGCTGCAAGGGTTGCAGTAGTTGACACCCCACACGCACTGATGTCCGTAATGCTACTGCATGGATTGTAGGCAGGTGTACAAGAACGAGAAATGGTGAAGTTTCCTGTAGTTGTCCCTGTGGTATAGTAGGCAATATACACATAATAATTTACGCCAACTGAAGTAACAAAAGTATAGGTTTCTGTACCTCCAGATAAACCAACATCCTGACAAGTTAAGTTTGTAAAACTTCCGCAAGAACCACTTGAAATAGACATTTCATGATCGTATCCTGAAGCAGCTGTGGTAGAAATAGTCGTTTCTTGTCCATCGCCTGTAAAACTGTACCAAACACCGTTGTTGCTTAGGGTACATCCGGTACCATTGTTGATTGTTCCAGTAGTGTTTACGGTAGTGCCCGATAGGGTAGCGCCACAGTTCAAAGGTGTTGCAGTGGTACACGCATAATTGGAAGGCGGATTGGTAACACAAAGGCTGGATAGCGTCATGTTTCCACTGGTTCCTACATTCAATACTTTGATGTAATAGGTGCCATTTCCAAGTGATGTGATAATGCTCTCTGTTTGGGCAGAGTTATTATTTGTACTGGCATTAGCGCAATTAATCTGACTCAATCCTGAGCATGCACTCGTTTCAGAAATTAATTGTAATGCGAGATTGTAATTCGTAGAGACTGCCGTTATGGCAATAGGTTGTGTGCCGCCTGAAACTGTGAATTTGTACCAACGTTCTCTTCGAAACGAACCTGTTGCACACGGGCCAGAGAAAACGGGAGCTGTAGCAACATTATCATTGACTGTTCCCGATAGACATGAACCGTTGATTGAAATTGCAATTGCAGAGGCACAATCACTCTGTGCGTTTAAAGAAGAAACGTTAAGGCATAGGAATAGTATTCCGATTAGGGCGTAAATGTTTTTCATGTGTTTTTGTTTCTATTCGTGTTTCTACTACAAAATTTAGTAAAAAAAAACGACTTTTAACAGAAACTCGACAAACGGTTATAATTTCAGACTAAGTACAAAAAAATGAAGCCCCTGCTGGTGCAGAGGCTTCATTATTAACAATTTAAGTAAGGTGTTAATATATAATTTTTTCCGTTTTATAATCGCCATTCGCCAATTTTACTTGTACGATTAAAGGTTGGTTATTTCTAGGGATTGAGTTGATTGTAAATTCATTTTCTTTAATACCTTCAAATCTTCCCAATGTTCTACCTAATGTATCAAAAACGGTTATCTCTTCGATAGATTGTAGTGTGTTTTGTACTTCAATGTTTTCTTTTGCAATCACATACAATTCATCGTTTACATTCATTTTAAGTGTCGTACTCGGTTGCGTGTTATAGATGATGATGAATCGATTCAATCGAGTGCCCGCATTGCCATAGAAACGGTAGGGACCAACTCGTAAATCATGAATAATGTTCAAATCTTTATCTTTAATATAAATTGCTTGGTTTTGGAACATTCCGTCAACAGCTGCTAAAGCAATATTATAGAAACCAGTACTTGGGATATGCACTCCTACTGCAACTTCATCATTAATGTTGAAGGGTAGGGAACGACCTTGGATTTGGAATTTTTCAGTTCCAATCATCGTGAAGATAGCCATGTTTCCAGAAACCATCGTATTGCTATCAAAGAAATTGTCGTTGCCATTGGTTGCCGTTTGAACATAACCTACAAGCGTACGATCAGAAACCATATTCGAATTAACTAAGTCCAACCAAAAACGGTGACGTTCTAAATTGACGTTAGCTATTTCAGCATTGATATTTGATGATGTTCTATAAAATGTGGTATTGGCATACGTGTGATTACGTAATGAGTTATCAAACAATAATGTATTCGTAGCCGCTGGTCCGTCAATCATTTGAACAAAAAATCCTTGTCCTGCTCCAATAAAATAATCGTCTGACATAGCTGGACAACAACTAGTTCCTGTGAAATTATACGTTAGATAATCACTTGGGTTGTAATTGTATTGGTACGTGTTATAGAACGGACTAGCAATGGCTGAAGGCAAGTTGCCGTGTGTCCAAACTTTAATGTTACCAAGGATTTTAGAACGGTTATTGAACAAAAATTGGCTCGCACGAATCGCAGAAGGATAAGGGTTCCCCACTAAGTTCCAGTTGTCACTGTAGTTGGTAATTTCACTTCCATTCGTTCCCGTATGGTAAGCAGTGTTAATATCCGATCCACGAGCAATGGTGTAAGAGATATTTCCGTTATTTGGTACACCCGTAAACGTTGTACTTAATGAAAGCGGTACAGCATTACCAAAGGAATTAGGTCCACGCACAATATATCCACGTCCAAGAGTCATTGTATTACCTAAAGCAAATTCCCAGTTTCCTTGTCCACCATTGGTATTGGCAATGGTTGGATTCCATTTCCAGATATAACTTGAAGTTGTAGGTGCGCCGATATTGCTAACATTGAAATTCGCAACAGGGGATGACCAATAGACATAATCATAACCACGAATCGATACGTTTCGCTTGTAATTAACATTACCGGTATTGGCGACATTGTCAATTTGTACTAAGCTTCCTCCGTTTTCAACGGTAAAAGTTGCACTAGGTTCAATGGTTATGGTGTTTTTTACTGTTAAACTATTGTTTGCGTCAATTGTTAAGGCAGCACCATTGTATACAATAAGATTTTTAGCCTCCGCAAATGATTCTGTTTCAGAAATTAAAGGGTTGTTTGGCGTAACGGGTACCATAACACAATCATCCAAGGTAGGAATAGCATTGTCTGGCGACCAGTTGTTTTGATCATACCAATCTGTACTTACTGATCCGTTCCATGTTTTGCGATCCAGAACACTTACGGTGGTATCATCTGTAACTTCTAAAACAGCACCATTACAGAATGTATAAGTAACTTTAGCTGTGTAAGTTGTTGTTGCCACAGGACAAACGTTAATAGTATTAGTTGTTCCCACAACAGGACCGCTAGTACCCACACCTTCATACCAAGTAATGGTTGAAATTGACGCTCCGGAAGGAGTAAATCTCCAAGCCTCATCCATAGTATTCCAATCGGCACTTAAAGAATTGCGATTAGGTGCAACTACTGCTGCAGTCCCCGTTGCATTTTGAATTCCGATAAGAGCATTCCCAGAGTTCCACGAAGCACAAGTATTTTTTTCTTTCACATATACATCAATGATGTTGGAATTTTCATACAATACAATCATACCTGTATATAACAAGTTGTTACAAGTTGTTGAATACATAGGAACATCTTTCCATCCAATAACCATGGCTCTACATCCTGAAGGTAAAGTGATTAATTCCCATCCTACTTCACCACCTTTACTTGGGTCAATGTCGTGATATACCCCAAAAATGGTATTCAGGAACATCGCATTAGAGGGTAAGTTTGTGTTGAAACTCCATTGACTATATCCGCCTGGAGTATTGTTTACTGTGTCAAATGAAACGGTACCATTGGAACCAATAATCACTTGGTTGTAATTGTTGCCATAATAGCAGAAGTTGAAAGGTAATGAAATGTTGTTTGACCAAACATCATCCACATAAACACTGATTGAATTGGCTAAACAACCAAATTGATAAGGTGGTTGGTATGCAATATTTTGGACAGTATAGTTAGTTGTTGTTCCTAACGCAGTATAGTTAGCTTCAAGCGTTGAGCAAGTTGAAGTACCACATCCTGTTACAGGAGCTGGATCAACCCCACCTGAACCTTGTGCACCAACAACAGCAGCAACACAACCGTTGGAATTGGTTCCAATCCCATTACCTAAAATACAAGGTGTTGCTACACAGATGTTGAAATCACCTTGTGATGAACCTGAACTGAAACTGTAAACTCGAATATAATAGGTTGCTCCAATCGTCAACCCTGTTAATGTTGTCGTTTCTGGAGTAGAAGCAGTTGTATTATTAATACAGGCTAAACTTGTTAAAGAAGCACACGTTCCACTATATACTTGAAAAACAGCATTTCCTAAAGTAGTTGGAGTAACCGTTACAATATGACTATCTTCTTTAGCTACAAAACGAAACCAAACATCATCATCTGCTGTTCCTGAACATCCGGCAGAAGATAGTGTTGCTCCAGCGGTTGTTGAATCAACAGAGAACGTACAATTGATTGTTGGGTTTACATTTATTGTAGTTGCCCCTGAACAGTTGTCATTTCCGGGTACTGGTGGTGTTGAAACACAAATTCCAAATGTTCCCGCTTCATTATTGCCTTCATCCCAAATGCGGATATATACAGTTGTTCCTGCTGCTAGTCCAGTTGCGTACAAATAGGGCATAGCACCATTCGAACTGGAATCATCGTCACAAGAATGTAAATTTAAAGTCCCGCATGAACCGGTATATAATGCCATACCTAAATTTGACAAAGTACCAGTTTGTGTATCAATGCTAATAATGCCTGAAGAAGGTACGACAACACGATACCAAATATCGCCACCCATGTAATTACCACAAGAAGGTGCCGCTACAGCGCTATTTGTTGCACTAACAAGTGTATAGTTTGAAAAAGTACAGGTCGAGTTAACTGTCAAGGCGATTGCTCCAGCACATTCATCATTAGCAGGTGCAGAAGGCGGACAATTTACAGTGAAATTTACGCTACCCCCTGTTGTACTATTTGTGTCTAAAATGAAATAATACTGCGTTCCAGCAATCAAAGAAAAATAGCCAGAAGTTGCAGCACCATTATATGCACCGATACAGGTTAGCCCCGTTGTATTACATCCACCAGATGCCGTTTTGAAACCATAATTAATGGTTGAGAATGAAGAAGTTTGATTGATGCTGTAATAGCCACTTGTAGTGGGTGTGAAACTGTAAATTAATTCACGTCCAGCTGTTGTATTTCCACAGGCTGATGTTGCATAGATGCCATTACCAGCACTTATTGTACCTGAATTTGCAACGCCACAAGAAGTTATGTTCGTTATTGTGCTACAGGGATTGTAGATGGGAGCACAAGTTCTTGAAATCGTAAAAGCACCCGTAGTTGACCCTATGGCATTCGACGCTACATATACATAATAATTGACACCGGATGTTGTATTAAAAATATAGGTTTCGGTTCCTCCTGCTACTGCTAGATCTTGACATGCAATATTTGTTAAACTGCCACATGAACCACTTACGATGGCCATCTCATGATTAAAGCCTGTAATGGCAGTGGTGCTTATAGTTGTTTCTTGTCCATCTCCAACAAAAGAATACCACACTCCGTTATTACTCATTGTACAACCCGTATTGTGATTTGTTGCTCCAGTAGTACCATAAGTACTTCCAGGTAAAGCAGAAGTTCCACAAGGTAAATTTGTAGCTGTTGCACAAGTAATATTGGTAGGCGTAGGTCCAGTAATACATAAATTCGTCAAATTCATATTGTTATTGCTACCAACATTTAAAACTTTAACGTAATATATCCCAGGAGTTAGTGATTGAGTGATTGATTCCGAGTGCGCACTGTCCGTATCTGTTGCATTGGCACAAGCAATTTGTGTTAATCCAGTACAACTAGAAGTAGATGAAATGAGCATCAAAGCCAAGTTTCGGTTACTTGCAGTAGCAGAAATTGTAATTGTCTGCGTAGATCCAGAAACTGTAAAAGAATACCATCGTTCTCTTCTAAACGTACCTGGACAAGTGCTGTAATTTGGGGTGTTTTGAGTGTTATCACTCACCGTACCCGAAACACATGGTCCGTTAATGTACAGCGTTTGGGCTGTTGCACAAGTGGTTTGGGCTTTTGATACAACTGCTGTAAGTAAAAGGAAGAAAAAGAATATTCTATTCCAAGGGTGAAGTAGTTCTTTTTTCATGTCTTTAAGATTTGAAGTTTTTGATTTAGGGTTTTGGAATTTTTTCATTTTGCGATGAAAAGAGTTCCTTTGATTTGATTTTATACGTCAAATATAAGGTCTATGGTTTTATATAATAACGATGAAATGCATAAAAAATCGATAAAATACATAAAAGATATTTCAAAGAATGAAAAAACTTACAAATAAAATACATTCACCTATAGATGAAAGTAAGAAAAAGATTATGAAGTAAATTGGATGCAAAGGGCAATATTTGACTTTGATATCTTTTTTTTAATTTTAAAATAAAAATCCAAGCTAAATTCATAAATAATGAATAATTTTGACTAGCTGAAATGTCTATATTTCAATGATTTAAGGGGCTTTTCACGGCAAAAGATGCATTTCATCGATTTTTTTGTATTTTTCATCGATTGTATTGAGATTATTCTTACTTTTACAATACCAAAACTATTTGATTATGAAAAGATTACTACTAATGCCCGTAATTATGTTGTTTTTCCTACCCAAAGGGAATGCACAATTGTATGTAAGTGATAATAGCTATGTGTTCAATAGGGGCACTTTACTATACGCTGGAAGTAACTTAGAACTAAATGGTAGCAATAGCTACTTATATCTTAGAAATGGAGGCCAGTTTCTTCAAGGTGCTGCCGGATCTTCCTCTAATAGAGGAGTAGGTAAACTTTCTGTTTTTCAGGAAGGTACGTCAAATCAATATGCTTATAATTATTGGTGTTCACCCGTAGGGAACCCATCCTCTGGTTCTGGAAATGAAGATTTCGGAATTTCTATGTTAAATGTTCCCACCACAGTTACCACAAGTAATCCCGCTACATTAACCTCTGCTGGTTATGATGGAATTTCTTCAACTGGAGCAGTAACCATAGCATCGTATTGGATCTGGCGTTTTTTATCTTCAACTAACTACGCCCAATGGGTTCAATCCGGTGCTGCTACCAATATAGGTCCTGGTCAAGGATTTACGATGAAAGGAGTTAGCGGTTCTGATGCCACGAATCCAAGTGAAGCTACTTCAAATAATCCTGGAAATAGCCAACGCTATGATTTTAGAGGAAAACCCAATGATGGAACTATCGTTGTAAATGTTGGTTCAGGAGCTTCTACTTTAACTGGAAATCCCTATCCCTCTGCTATTGATTTGAATGCATTCCTAACGGATCCATCCAATTCAGCCATCGACGGTACTGCCTTATTTTGGGAGCACGATAATACAGTAAATTCACATAATATTGTGGATTATCGTGGAGGTTATGGTGTATATAATGGTTTGACGAGTGTCTATACACCAGCTACTTTTTATACCTATGATTTAGGAGGAAATCCTGGAACTGTTTACAGTTCGCCAAATAATATGTATCAACGTCGCTTTTCGCCTATTGGCCAAGGATTTATGGTGCGCGGTGTCACTAATGGAAGTGTACATCTAAAAAACTCACATCGTGTATATGTACAAGAAGGTGTGGCTAATTTATCGCAATTCCAACGTAATACTAATCAGACAAATTCTATTGGGGCAGTCAATTTTTGGGACATACCCAATGTGGCGGGTGTAGATTATACGCAGTTATCCATGGCTCCAACACCCCATTTTACTGTAAATGCTTCGTTGGGGGGGAATGCTGTACGACAAATAGCCGTTTGTTTTTTACCCAATGCTATCGATGGAATTGATAAAGCCGATTCTAAATCTCCAGATGCAGCGTCCAATTTACCAGCGGATATGTATTTGGTATTAGAAAATGAGCCTTTTGTACATGCTACTACTTCATTTGATATTAGTAAACGATTTAATGTTGGATTTAAGGCCAATGCAGCTACAACGTTTACTGTAATGGTTAAAGATTTAATTAATTTTGACTTGGCAGAAAACATTTATTTGTTTGATAATACCACAGGATTATATCACGATATTAAAAATCAATCTTACAGCATTACTTTGCCTACTGGAACAATTAATGACCGTTTTCAAATTACATTCACCGATGAAGCGTTAGGGAATACTACTTTTGACGCCGGAAAATTGGATGTGCTTCAAAATAACGCCAATCAAATGCTTACCATTAATAATCCAACGCAATATGAATTGGCCGAAGTGAGTTTGTACGATATGCTGGGTAAAATGATTTTTACTAAGAAAAATGTTGGTAATAATACTACCTATGAATTTTCAACAAGCGGTTTGTCAGAAGGCATATATATTGCTCGATTAAAAACCGCAGAGGGACATACCCTGAGTAAAAAAGTGATTATCGAAAGAGTACAATAAGAAGAGGGAGCAATTAGCTCCCTTTTTTATTATAATTTTGCAACCCATGAAGGTTGAAACGAATTATATTGGAACATTCAATGACGTACAATTGTATGTGCGGCGTGAAGATTTAATTCATCCATTCATTTCGGGAAATAAATACCGAAAGCTTTTCTATAATTTACAATATATTCAGGAGCATCAGTATACTTCAGTGCTCACTTTTGGGGGTGCCCATTCTAATCATATCGCGGCAACGGCTTTTGCAGCTTTTAAAAATAAAGTGAATGCCATTGGAGTTATTCGAGGTGATGAATTAATGGATTCCAAGCTGTGGAGTCCGACCCTAATTCAAGCCCATCAGTGGGGTATGCAGTTTGTTTTTGTCTCTCGTAATGATTTTAGAATATTAAAAACAAATACAGCTTATTGGCAATCGCTTTATCCTAAAGCTTATATTTTGCCAGAAGGGGGAACCAATTCATTAGCCATAAAAGGGTGTTCAGAAATATTGACTCCAGAAGATATTTGCTATGATTTTATTGCCACAGCAGTAGGTACAGGAGGGACCATTTCCGGACTCATTCATGCGAACTTGCCCAATGTGAAAATTTTAGGGTTTCCCGCCTTGAAAGGCGATTTTTTACGGCAAGATATTTGTAGCTTTGCATCTGGAAATAATTGGGATTTAATAAACGGATACGAGTTTGGTGGATATGGTAAAATAACTCCGGAACTTATTGCGTTTATAAATACATTTTATCGCAATTTCAAAATACCACTTGACCCTATTTATACAGGTAAAGCAATGTTTGGAATACTCGATAAAATACAATCGGGTTATTTTCCTAAAGGTTCGAAAATTCTCTTTATACACACCGGTGGTTTACAAGGAATATCGGGTGTAAATGCAATTTTGCAAAAGAAAAATCAGCCCTTAATTCAAGTCTATGAATAAAGTTTTTCTTTTTTTATTGGTATCATTTTTTGTAGTGAGTTGCGGTACCTCTCATCCTGTTGTACGTACAACAAAGCCCGTAGCACAAACTCCAAAAAAGCCCGATCCACGAAAAGGGACACGTCCTAATGCTGCTCCCGTAAAACGGAATACTACTACGGTTGCGACTACTGATAAACCGTCATCAACTACTTCCCATTCAACGTCAAGTTCCAAAGCAACAGCACCCGACAACAACGCGTCTACAGCTGCGGTCAATCAACAGCCTACAGAAGTTCTTCAAGCTACTACAACGGTGAAAGTAACTACTGCAATGGTGTTGGCGTACATTGATAAGTACAAAGAAATTGCCAAGAAAGATATGGTCGATTACGGCATTCCCGCTAGTATTACTCTAGGGCAAGGTATATTAGAGTCTGGGGCGGGGAGCGGACCTTTAAGCACGCAAGCCAATAATCATTTTGGGATCAAATGCCATAAAGAATGGACAGGTCCAAGTGTGAGTTATGACGATGATACCGCTGGCGAATGTTTTCGAAAATATTCTCATCCGCACGAATCGTTTAAAGACCATTCGATGTTTTTAGTCTCACGAGAGCGCTATGCGGCATTATTTCGTTTAGAACAAGACGATTACAAAGGGTGGTCAAGAGGGCTAAAAGCCGCAGGATATGCAACTGATCCTGCTTATCCTACAAAATTAATTACCTTAATTGAAAAGTACCAATTGTATCGTTTTGATGCAGAAGTATTGGGGAAACCTGTGCCCCAAATTATACAATCAAAAGATTCAATTGCCATTGATAAACCTACTGTTTTTCCAGTGAAAACAATTGGTAATCAGCATGTGGTAACTAAAGGAGATACCTTGTTTTCCATCGCTAAAAAATACAACATGTCGGTGGATGATTTAAAAAAGAAAAATAACTTAACCGAAAACGCCATTTCCATTGGCCAAACCTTGAGTGTAAATTAATATGCAATACCAAAGAAGTAGTCAGCTTTTTGCACAAGCTGAACAAGTTATTCCTGGCGGTGTAAATTCGCCAGTTCGCGCTTTTAAAGGAGTAGGTGGAACGCCAATTTTTGTGTCCAAAGCCAAAGGGGCTTATCTGTATGATGAAGATGGAAACCGTTTGATTGATTACATCAATTCTTGGGGGCCTATGTTGTTAGGTCATGCGTATGAGCCTGTAATTTCGGCGATAAAAGAACGTGCAGACCGCGGAACATCATTTGGAATGCCGACCGAACTCGAAACCCAAATTGCAGCATTGGCCATTTCGATGGTGCCCAATATTGATAAAATTCGTTTTGTAAATTCAGGTACCGAAGCTTGTATGAGTGCCATTCGTTTGGCGCGCGGATTCACAAAACGCGATAAAATCATAAAATTTGCGGGTTGCTATCATGGCCATTCCGATTCGTTTTTGATTCAAGCAGGAAGTGGAGCAAGTACATTTGGAACACCCAATAGTCCGGGTGTGACACAAGGTACTGCTAAAGACACTTTACTTGCCCAATACAACAATTTACAAAATGTCCAACAGTTGTTGGAAGCTAATCCCAATGAAGTGGCAGCAATCATTGTAGAGCCTGTGGCCGGTAATATGGGGTGTGTTCCGCCGCTTGAAGGATTTTTAGAAGGTTTACGTGACCTTTGTACAGCACATGGTACATTGTTGATATTTGATGAAGTGATGACCGGATTTCGCCTTGCAAAGGGAGGAGTTCAAGAGCGCATGCAAATTGCAGCGGATATTGTTTGTTTTGGAAAAGTGATTGGTGGGGGATTACCCGTTGGTGCATTTGCAGCTCGAAATGAAATCATGAATTATTTGGCACCGGTCGGACCTGTTTATCAGGCGGGTACTCTTAGTGGGAACCCATTAGCGATGGCAGCGGGATATGCGATGTTGCAAGCGATAAATGACGACGCAACGCTTTTTGAACGCCTTGATGCAAAAACAGCCTATTTACATGAAGGTATGGATCAGGTGTTAAAAGCCTCAGGAATTGACTATACCATTAATCGATTGGGGTCCATGATTTCGGTTCACTTTGATGCACGACCCGTTATTGATTTTGATTCGGCAAAAAACGGCGACAATGAACGATTTAAAAAGTTTTTCCATGGATTGTTGCAAGAAGGGGTTTATATTGCTCCTTCAGCATATGAAACGTGGTTTATCACAGATGCGCTAACGTATGAAGATTTAGATTTCACAATTGCAGCTGTCGCTAAAGTGATAAAAAGCCTATAATAAAAAAGCTCCTCAACCGAGGAGCTTTTTTTATACTATATTAATTTCTATTTTATTTCGTGGTCTTGGTTTTAGTTGCTTTTCCAACAAGGCGATCAAAAACAGCGGTGTTAGCTTCTAAAGTAGCCATTTGTTGCGGAGACAACGTTCCTCTGATTTTGGCTTCAATTACATGACTCATCTCGGTTTTACGTTCAACACTTAAATTCTTATTGGTTAAAACTTCATGTTTCATTTCAAACAAGTGGAAAAAATCCTCAATTTGAGTATCGGGTAATCCAACAAGCTGCGCCAATTCTACTGCATCTTTCTTAGCCAATTCCTGAACTGACAATTCTTTTTCTTGAGCATTCATGCTTAAGGTTGTTGCAAAAAATAAGACCAAAGCTGCAATTAATTTTTTCATTGGAAATTGATTTTGAATTGAATAATAAGTCAAAGATATACTTTTTTAACTATAAACCAAAAAAAAGAAAGTTAAGGCTTTGCCTCTTTGGTAGGTTCGCCCAACTCTGCTCCATTTTCAGCCATCATTTTTCTTTTAGGACGCAATCCTTCTTCAAAAATTGTATACTGCTCAGTAGAAAGAATTTTTTTCATCTCTTCTTTAAACGCATTTTCTTCAGCATCCCGTTTTTGGCGAAGTTCGGCTAATTCTGCTTTAGTTTTCAAAGCGCCGTTGTCTTTTTTACCCTTTAATTCTGCAATATGTGCTTCGCGATTTTGGACAATTTTTTCAACTAAAGGAAGAATTTTGTCTTTCTGTTCTGTAGTTACCGTTAATCCTTTTGTCAAACGATTGTACAAAATAGTAGTTTTTTCTGCTGTGGTTAATTTTGGAGGAGTTCCCGTTTTTTCTACTTGTGCATTCACGAAAACACAAGTAAAAAAGGCCATGATAAACACGAATTTTTTCATTTCTCTCTTTATTTTTGAATATGACTAAATTAAAGTTTTAAGGTTTAAAATTACAGAAAATATTGGCTATTTTTGCAAAGTGAAACAAAGTGTACTCATAATTGTTTTTTTATTTGTTTTCAAACCCGTATTTCCGGTGGTTGAATACCTTTTGAATTATGATTATATTGCTAAAGTTTTGTGCGAAAATAAAGCGAAACCCGAACTCAAGTGTAACGGAAAATGTCACTTGATGAAACAATTGGCCAAAGCTTCCGAAACAGAAAAGTCTGAACAGAAAGACAAAAAAAGCAATGTCAAAGTAGAGTGGGAAATTCCATTTGTGCTAACTGAAGTTGAATCAGTTCGTATTCCAATTGAGCCCCTATATTATATTCCAATTCCTTCCTATTCCAATCAGTATTCGTATACATTGAATACAGCATTTTTTCATCCACCAACCGTTTAAAAATTTTCTTAATCTTTTCATTCCGCATTGTTGTGGATACTCTCGCTATGTCTTGTTTTAAGACATGGTTAACTATTTATTTTTTAAAATTTTAAACTGTTAATATGAAAGTTTTTTTCAAAAATATGGCGGTAGTTATGACTATGGCCCTAACTTTACTGTCTTGTTCAAATGATGATGCCAACTCCAATGTTTCCGGTGAAGGGACATTAAAATTAGAATTTGATAATGTTTATAAAACGGCTGATTTAGCCATGAATACGGCCTATACCAATTCCAATGGTGAAGTGGTGAAGGTTTCTAAATTGAAATACATTATTAGCAATATCAAACTCACAAAAGAAGACGGAACGGTTTTTACCTATCCCAAAAGTCAGAGCTACTTTATTGTTGACGAATTGACACCTGCTTCGTTACTTTTAAATTTAACCAATGTTCCCGCTGGGAATTATACAAAAGTAACTTTCGGTATCGGCGTAGATCAAGATCAATTTAATTTGGGTGCTACAGGTCAAGGTGATTTTTTAACACAAGCACAAAATGCGGGCATGATGTGGTCGTGGAGTGCGGGGTATAAATTTGTAGCTTTTGAAGGGACATTTACGGCTCCTACAGTTTCTTCAGACACTTCGTTTATGGTGCATACAGGCCAAACAGGAACTGATTACAATTATGCTACGGTAACGTTGAACTTCCCGTCAAATGCCTTGGTTCGTACAAACATTACGCCTCAAGTGCACATTATGGCAGATGCATCACAATTGATTGATGGTACTAACACCATCTCTTTAACAGCTGCCAATGGAATGGGAATGGGAGCGATGATTATGGGTGGTTCCAATTTAGCATTGATCACTGCAAATTTGGCGAATATGTTCGAAGTCGAACACGTTCATAATGACTAAAAATGATAAAGGCGTTGCTTAGGTAACGCCTTATTTTCTTTTTTATCATGAAAAAGTTAGTAGTAATTATGATGATAGGAATGCTTTACAGCTGTTCCAATCAAGAGGACTATGTAGATGTGCCGTTAGCTTTTAATAAGCCGTCAAATTTTCCAGACGTAGTTTACAATCTACAGAATAATCCTCCCACTCAGGCCGGTTTTGAATTGGGGCGAAAATTGTTTTACGAAGGACGATTATCTTCGGATGGATTGGTGTCCTGTGGATTTTGTCATATTCAAGCCGATGCTTTTACGCATCACGGTCATTCCATCAGTCATGGTGTCAATAATGCACAAGGAACACGGAATTCACCGCCCATTCAAAATTTAGCCTTTCAAACGGCTTTTATGTGGGATGGAGCTACCACGCACCTGGATTTACAACCCATTATTCCGTTTACGAGTCCGATTGAGATGAACGGAAATTTCGATGCAGCATTGACCATGATGAAATCGGATGCTACCTATAAAAAGATGTTTAAAAATGCCTTTACAGACGGGAAAATCAATTCCGAAAATATGCTAAAAGCATTGGGTCAATTTATGACCATGATGGTTTCTTCCAATTCACGGTTTGATAAATACCGGAGAAATGAATTGGGTGGCGAATTAACTGCCACGGAATTGGCGGGATATGCCGTTTTTAATCAAAAATGTGCGACCTGTCACGCGACCGATTTATTTACGGATAATAGTTACAGAAATAACGGTTTGCCTATTAATCCACAAGTGAATGATGTGGGGCGTTATCGGGTAACTGAATTGGAATCAGATCGCTATAAATTTAAAGTGCCCAGTCTTCGCAACATTGAGTTGACAGCGCCGTACATGCATGATGGGCGATTTTTTACCTTGGAAGGAGTTTTGGAGCATTACAATTCTGGAATGGTCAATACACCCAATTTGGACCCGCTTTTCACAACGGGTACAACTTTAGGAATTCCTTTAAATACTACCGAGAAATCGCAATTGATTGCTTTTTTAAAAACCTTAACGGACATGGAATTTATTCATGATGTTCGTTTTTCAGAATTTTAGTTATGAAAAAAATAATTTTTTTGTTTTTCTCGGTTATGGGTATGCATGCTCACGTGAAAGACACCCTGCCTTTTCCGAGTCCAACTGCATTTCAACCTTTCAAGTTAGCGATGGAAGATTGTGATTCGTGTGGATGTTCAGCGAGTGGAGGCAGTATGGGCTTTGGTTCGTTACTTAATGCAAATTATGTAGGATTGCGTTATTTGTACCAATTTTATCGTACAAATGATGGATTGTATTCCAATTCCCCTTGGTACGATGAACAGTACAATACACTCCAAGTGTGGAGTCGGTTGCCTGTGAGTAAAAAAATACAGGTTTCAGTTTTAGTTCCGTATCATTTTCACCAGCATCAAACCAATACGGGAACGCAGTCCATGCAAGGGTTAGGAGATATTACTTTATTGGGTAATTATCGAATATATCAGAATTTAAAAAAAGATAGTTTGACTGTTCAACACACCTTTATCGTTGGTGGTGGTGTAAAGATGCCTACCGGAGTTTTTGACCAAGCAAACAACGGAAGTGTCAATCCGGGGTATCAATTGGGAACAGGGAGTTGGGATGCTATTTTTTTAACAGATTATACTCTTCGCTACAGGCAATTTGGAGTGAATGCCGTGATGAATTATACAAATAAATCCGAGAATTCAAAAGGCTATCGTTTTGGCAATCAATTTAATTATGCGGGAACACTTTATTATATCTGGAATAAAGATAAAATGACTTTGGCACCTCAATTAGGAGTAAGTGGAGAAGTTTATGCGCACAATTACCAACACGGTCAAAAGTTGAAAGAAACGAATGGCTCGATTTTATTTTCTAAAATTGGATTTGAAGCCGGATTAGGGAAGTGGTCTTTGGGTGCGAATGTGATGTTGCCTTTGCATCAAAATTTGATGGCAGGAAATGTGAATGCCCGAAGTCGCATCGGAATTAATTTGAATTATGCTTTATAAAAAAAGGAGGTCAATTGACCTCCTTTTCTTTATTTTTTATACACCATGATTTTGTTGTACAAATCTTTGTTAGCTTCTAACTTAGCGCGTTGTTCTTCATTCAATCCCCACCATAATTTTTGAGCATACATATCAAAAATTTCTTTCTTTTTAGCTTCGTCTGTAGTGCTTGCAATTTCTTGTGCACGAAGAACAAATAAAGTAGCATAACTACTTTTCAAATTGTCGTCCATGGGAACTGCTTTACTCAATGCTTCAATTTCTGAAGCAGCAACCACTTTAGGATTGGCTGTTTCGGTTGTTTTCTGAGCAGCTGCGATTTGAACTGCGAAAAACGTAAACAAGGCTATAGCTATTTTTTTCATAATTATCTTTATTTGGATGCTAATATAAAAATAAAATCCTTAGAATGAATAATGTGAGCGAAATTTAAACGAGTTGAACTGTTTTGCTTTCACCATCAACCACCACTTTAGTTAAGCCGTGTTTTGCTAAACCTTTCATGGCAGCATCCCATTTTTTTCCACTTAATTGTGATTTTTCTTTGAGTACACCAAGGGCTTGGTTGTCCTCTGCTTTTAAAAGTCCGAGAATTAACTTTTCATCTTCCGTCATTTCTACTTGTTTTTTCTCAGGTCGCATTTGAGGGAAGAAAAGCACTTCTTGGATAGAGGCGTTATTTGTTAAAAACATGATTAAGCGGTCCATTCCAATTCCTAAACCAGAAGTTGGAGGCATACCATATTCAAGGGCTCGCAAGAAATCTTGATCGATAAACATCGCTTCGTCGTCTCCTTTTTCGGCCAATTTTAATTGGGCTTCAAAGCGTTCACGTTGGTCGATAGGATCATTCAATTCAGAATACGCATTGGCAATTTCTTTACCACAAACCATCAATTCAAAGCGTTCGGTCAAATCGGGATTATCGCGGTGTGATTTACACAAAGGTGACATTTCTTTCGGGTAATCGGTGATAAAAGTGGGTTGGATGAATTGGCCTTCGCATTTTGCACCAAAAATTTCATCGATTAATTTACCTTTCCCCATCGTTTCATTCACCTCAATGCCCATGGATAAAGCTGCTTCACGCAATTCTTCTTCTGATTTTCCAGTGATGTCAAATCCGGTGAAGTTTTTAATAGCGTCTGTCATGGTGACACGCGCATAAGGCGCTTTAAAATCAACTTGATGTTCTCCAAATGTTGCTTGCGTAGTGCCATTAACTTGTACGGCACAATATTCCAATAAATTTTCGGTGAATTCCATCATCCAGTTGTAATCTTTGTAAGCTACATAGATTTCCATTGCCGTGAATTCAGGATTGTGTGTGCGGTCCATTCCTTCGTTGCGGAAGTTTTTGGAAAATTCGTACACTCCATCAAAGCCACCTACGATCAATCGTTTTAAGTACAATTCATTGGCAATACGCATATACAAAGGAATGTCTAATGAATTATGGTGGGTAATGAATGGTCGCGCAGAAGCACCTCCTGGAATGGATTGTAATACCGGAGTTTCAACTTCCATGTAACCCGCGGTATTGAAATACGTACGCATGGCGTTGAATAATTTGGTGCGTTTGATGAAAATATCTTTCACTTCAGGATTCACCACCAAGTCCACATAACGCATACGGTAACGCAACTCGGGGTCGGAGAATTTGTCATACACCTTGCCTTCTTCATCAACTTTCGGCATCGGGAGTGGGCGGAGTGTTTTACTCAAAAAAGTGAAATGGTCCACGCGAATGGATTTTTCGCCCACTTTCGTTAAAAACAATTCACCTTCTATTCCGATAAAATCACCCAAATCGGTCAGTTTACGGAAAACGGTGTTGTACATGGTTTTATCTTCACCGGTACAAATTACGTCGCGGTTAAAATACAACTGGATCCGACCTTCGCTATCTTGTAATTCAGCAAATGCCGCTTTTCCTTGATCACGAACACTCATCAAACGTCCGGAAACAATTACCTTCTTTCCTTCTTCAAACGATTCTTTCACCTGTTTGGAAGTATGGTCCACAGGAAAAAGTTGAGCGGGATAAGGATTAATCCCCAAGGCACGAAGTTGGTTGAGTTTGTCTCTACGAATGAGCTCTTGTTCGGAAAGTTGCATAGAATTATTTTTAGCGTGCAAAGATAAATTATTAGTCAAAAAGAATCAATATTCAGAACAGATTAATTGGGTTATATAGATAAGGTTTCATTTTGCGCGATCAGGAAATGGCTTTTCGTATCTTTGCCGTAAAGAATTATATTCAAAAATAACATGAATAAAAAGGTGCAACTTCAAAATTTAGGGCGTAAAGATTACAAGGAAACATGGGATTATCAGGAGGAATTGTTTTCTAGTATCGTTGCAGATAAATTGCAAAAAAGGTCAGAGCCTGAAATTGAAACCGCAAATTATTTTCTTTTTGTTGAGCACCCGCATGTTTACACGTTAGGAAAGAGTGGTGATTTTTCTAATTTATTATTGAGTGAAAAACAATTAGAAGCTAAAGGAGCTACTTTTTATAAGATCAATCGAGGCGGCGATATTACCTATCATGGGCCAGGTCAAATTGTAGGCTATCCTATTTTAGATTTAGAGAATTTTTTCACAGATATCCATAAGTACTTACGATTATTAGAGGAAGCGATAATTATGGTTCTGTCAGATTACGGATTGAAAGGCGTGCGTAGTGATGGTGAAACAGGCGTCTGGTTGGATGTGGGAACTCCTTTTGCTCGAAAAATTTGCGCCATGGGCGTGCGCGCCAGTCGTTGGGTGACCATGCATGGATTTGCTTTGAATGTAAATGCCGATTTAGGTTATTTTGATAATATCATTCCTTGTGGGATACGCGGTAAGGGTGTGACGTCGTTACATGTGGAATTAGGAAGGGCTGTGGATGAGTTGGAAGTACAACAAAAAATTATCCGCTATTTTTCGCAGCTTTTTGAAGCTGAAATCATTTTTAATTAAATACCGAAATCCAAACTAAGTTGATCGGGTAATAAACGAAAACTTTTTCGGTGGTATTTTGTGATACCGTATTTTCGAATGGCTTCTCTATGTTCTTCAGTAGGGTAGCCTTTGTTTTTTTTCCAATTATACATAGGATATTCTTTATGGATACGATCCATGTAGGCGTCTCTTTCATTTTTGGCTAAGACAGAGGCAGCAGCAATACTCATATATTTGGCATCTCCTTTTACAATCGTTTGAAATGGGATGTCAAGAACGGGTTTAAATCGGTTGCCGTCAACAATTATAAACTGAGGTTGGGGTTGCAATTTTTTAATGCATTCCTGCATGGCTTTAATCGAAGCATTTAAAATGTTGATTTCGTCAATGACTTCGGGTTCGAGATGAACAATGGCAAAGGATAGAGCTTGGGTTTCAATTTCAGGATGTATTAAGTGTCTGATTTTTTCAGAAAGCTGTTTAGAGTCATTTAAATGTTCAATGGAAAATTCCGGTTTTAAAATAATAGCAGCCGCGGTGACGGGTCCGGCCAAACAACCCCTTCCGGCTTCATCGGTACCGCATTCAAATTCAAAATCGGAAAAGTTAAATTTTAACATAATGCAAACAGAAATAAATTCTTAAAATTTAGACGCAACCTTTTACATAAAAAAACATCTTTTTTTTGTGTTGCAACCACAAAGTTACGCTATGCCTGATAAACTTTAACAATGGAAAACGGTAATATTCCGAAGTATTATTTGTTTTTTTAAGAATTAATTAGGAAGTTTGCGGAATAACTAACTCAAATAAATTTAATATGAGATCGAAGTTCAAATGGATTTTTACGCTATTAGTGGCGTTAACAATGCAGTTTTCATTTGCACAAGAGAAAACTGTTACAGGTACTATTACAGATGGTAAGGCGACTGTGCCTATGGCCAATGTGAAGGTAAAAGGTACCAACAATGGTGTGCAATCTGATTTAGATGGTAAATTCTCCATCAAAGCTAAAGCAGGTGATGTACTTGTTATTTCTTTCCTTGGTTATGAGTCTAAAGAAGTAAAAGTAGGTACTGCAAATTCTTACAATGTTGTATTGGTTGAATCATCTAAAGTATTGGATGAGGTAATCGTACAAGGGTATGGTAAGACTTCAATTAAGAAAAAGGATCCGGGTTCTTCTGCAACTGTTTCTGGAAAAGCAATTGAAAACCGTCCAAACGTTAACTTCTTGCAGTCTATCCAAGGTCAGTTGGCAGGTACAAACATTGCTTTGTCTTCTGGACAACCAGGGTCTAACAAAATTGATGTTGTTATCCGTGGAGCAAGTTCATTGAATGCAAGTACTGATCCATTGTATGTGATTGACGGTGTGCCATTGAGTCAAGCGTTTTTTAGAAACTTGAACCCAAATGATGTTGAGTCAGTTACCGTTTTAAAAGATGCTTCTGCTACTGCAATTTATGGTAACCGTGGTGCTAACGGGGTAATTTTAATTACGACTAAAAAAGGTGGTTTCAAATCTAAATTAAGTGTTGCGTACTCTTCAACGTATGGTACAACTGAATTCAGAGGTGATAAGTACAATTTAGTGAATGCAAGAGAGCACTTAACTTTACAAAATTTATTTGGTTCTGGACCAGGTTTTGATGGTGAAGTAACAGGGTATCCAGGTTTAGTTACTGTTGATCCAACAAACATCGGTGCTTATGCTATCGATACAGATTGGAAAAAAGTTTTCTTTAGAACAGGTAAAACAGCTTCACACAACATTTCATTAACTGCGGGTAGTGATAATGTGTCTAACTTCACTTCATTAGGATATTTTGAGCAAGAAGGGATTGTGCCAACTACTTCATTCAAGCGTTTTACATTAAGAAGTAATATTACTGGTAAGTCTTCAAATGATAAGTTCAACTATGGTTTAAACATCATGGCTGCCTATTCAAGAAGAAATCAGTTAGAGCAAGAGACAAGAGCAGGGATTAATACAAACGTATTACAAAACCCATTGACAGCTTATTTGTCTTCAGCTGCTTATTATTCTCCATCATCTTATGTTTCAGGTCAACAATTGTTTGATGAATTTGGTTCTCCTGCTTTACAGTTGACTCCATTCATGTTGATGGATTTATTCCAAGATAAACATGCGCCTAGTTTCTTTGATGAATACAAAACTATCATCACTTCAAATTTAGGGTATAAGTTTACTAAAAATCTTACCTTTACTACCAATGCGGGTGTTGACTATTCTGATGACAAACGTGTTTTTGCTATCGGTCCAGAAGCTTACTTATCTGTTGTTAGAGCAGTGGGTGCTGGTCAACCTTTCCATGGTTTAGAAAACCAAAGAAGTAACCGTGAGTTCATGTTTAACTTCTTTAACCGTTTGAACTACAAAAAAGTTATTGCTGACAAACACACTATCGATCTTTCTGCGTATACAGAATACATGAAAGCGCATAGAAGAACTTCAGTTTACCAACAAATTGGTTTAAATCCATTAACTTGGTATCCTGGTGCAGGTACAGGTTATATTCCTTATAACACAACTTTACCAGCAAGTTATATTCCAACTGTAGGTGCTTCACGTATTGATGCAGGTACTTTCTCTTATTTCGGAACAGTTGATTATGACTATTCAAGCAAATATGGTTTCGCTGGAACTATTCGTCGTGATGCATCTTACCGTTTCGTTGATGCTAACAAATGGGGTACTTTCTGGTCTGTTGCCGGTCGTTGGAACATCAACAAAGAAAACTTCATGAAAGATGTTGAATGGATCAAAGATTTGAAATTACGTGCTTCTTATGGTACTACAGGTAACCAAAATATCGTGGCTAGAGATGTTGACTCGGATGTGAGTACAATTTTCGGTGCATCTCAAGCGGTTCGTGACTTAAATAGCTCACAACAAGGTTACGGAAACGTTTCATCTTTCGGTGTTTCTTCTTATGCAAACACAGATTTAAGATGGGAAACTGTTGGACAATTTAACGTGGGTATTGATTTTGATATCAAAGGACGTTTGGTTGGTTCTGTTGATTACTACAAAAAGAATACTACTGACTTGTATATGTCTATTCCTGTTTCTGCTGCTAATGGTATTACTTCTATCAGCGGTAACAACGGAGAATTACAAAATGCAGGGGTTGAAGTTAACTTACGTTACAACATCTTTAAAGATGGTGATTTCAAATTATCACTTTTTGCAAACGGTGCGTTGAACAAACAAAAAATGGTTAGCTTAGGTACTTTAGATAATGGTACTGGTAAACAACGTGTGGGTACTGATTATATGTTAGCTGTAGGCGCTCCTGCTTATGAGTATTTCTTAGTTCCTTACGTAGGTGTTAATCCAGACAACGGTAACTTATTGTTCTTAGATATCAACAATAACATTACTGAAAACCCAACAGATGCTGACCGTAGAGAAACTAAAAAGAACGAGTATCCATTGTACCAAGGAGGTTTCGGTTTGAATACTTCTTATAAAGGATTCTTCTTAGATGCTACTTTTGTTTACTCTTTAGATTTCTACAGATATGACCCAGATTTAGCTGGATTAATGGATATCCGTAATGTTGATCCATTCCCAGTATCTACCGATGTATTCAATGCTTGTACACCAACAAATACCAATACTGACGTTCCTTCTTGGACAGCGACTAACTACGATTCAGGTGATATTTCTGACCGTTTCTTGAAAGATGCTTCTTTCGTTCGTTTGAGAAATTTATCTATCGGTTATGATGTTCCTGCTAAATTCTTAGAGAAAACTTTTATCAAAGGTTTGAAAATTAAAATGCAAGGTGAAAACTTCTTAACATTTACAAAATGGAGAGGTATGGATCCAGAATCTTTCCAGGCATCTGCTACTGGTTATTACCCAACTCCAAGAGCTTACACATTTGGTGTAGATATTAATTTCTAATAAAATAATGACTATGAAAGTATATAAATTTCTATTACTGATGTCTGTTTTTGCATCATTTACAGCTTGTAATGATGCTACAGATATTGTGCAAAAGGGAGAGTTGAATGACAAAGCGCTTTTCACAAGTGTGGGTAATATGCAACTTTTCTTAAATGAAACTTACGATCGTTTCAATGTTGAAACTGACTTTATGACTGCTTCATTACTTACTGATGAAGTTGCTATTGGTAGTGGTTTAACAGTGAATGATACACAACGTTTCTTCGTAGTATCTACGAATGGTTATGCATCATCTATGTGGAATACGCATTACAATTTGATTAACTATTGTAATCGTTTAATCCGTGGTGCTGCTTTGTTTACACCTCCAGCTGCTGATCAAGCGGCTTACAATTCAATTATTGCTCAAGCTAGAGCTTTACGTGCCTTCGCTCATTTTGAATTGATGGTGTATTTTTCACCTGACTTAAGTAACCCTAATGCTTTAGGTGTTATGTTGTTAGATAAAGTGCCTACAATTGAAGAAGATACTCCTAGAGCTACAAATGCAGCTTTGTATTCTTTAATTGATTCAGATTTAGACTATGCTGAAGCAAACTTGATTGAAGCTTCAACTAACTCTTACAAATTCGTAAACTTTGATTTTATCAATGCTTTCCGTGCTCGTATGTTCTTGTACAGAAAAGATTATGTTAAAGCATTACAATATGCTAATGCTGTAATTAACACTTCTGGTGTTTCTTTAGCACAATCTACTTTCACTTTACCTGCAAATTACCCAGCAACTTCAAACGTGTTGCCTCCAGTTGGTACAGGTACAGGTAGTACAACAATCAATACTTCACCATCTACAGCTCCAGCGCAAGCTGTTCAAAGAGCATTGTATCAAATTGATCAATGGACTTCAACTGCTGCGCCAACTTATCGTAAAATGTGGGTTGATGCTGAACAAGGTGAAAGTTTAATGTCGTTAGACCGTCCAAATAACAAGAATAACTTCTCTAGCCAATACAATACTAACGGTTCTTATTTAACTGGTGGTCCTTTGTTTGATATGGGTAGAAATTTATTTGACTTATACACACAACCACTAGGTGGAGGAGCTGAAGACTTCAGAAGATGGAGTTTTGTTGACCGTTCTTCTACAATTGCTGTTGATCCTTCTACAGCTACTAGAACAGGTGAAGTTATTGTAATCGACAAATATCCTGGAAAAACAGGAGGTCACACTTCTAATGATATTAAATTATTCCGTCTTTCTGAAATGTATTTCATTAAAGCAGAGTGTTTAGTACGTAATGGAGATTTAGCAGGTGCTGCTTCTTTAATTCAACAAGTTCGTCAAGCTAGAAATTATATCATTGGTGCAGTTGTTCCAACTCCAACCTATGCTTCTGCACAAGCTGCTTTTGCTGATATTTTATTAGAGCGTAGAAAAGAATTAGCTTTTGAAGGTCACCGTTATATTGACTTAAAACGTTTAGGAGCTGAAGCTGGAGTAACATCTACAGATCGTTATTCTCAAGATGGAGTGAATTCATCTGCTACAAGTCCATTAAACATTACAATTACTGACTATCGTTTCACAATGCCTATCCCACAAGCGGAAATCAATGTGAACAATATGCCGCAAAATGACGGTTACTAATAAATAGTTAAAAAAAATGAAAACCTCTCTTTTGAGAGGTTTTTTTTTATATTTGATTTATGAAAAAATTATTACTATTTCTATTTCCAATCGTTGCAATTGCTCAAAATAATGAAGAGCGTGCATTCATTTTGAAGCAATCTTTACCCTCAGAAATAAATGCATTGAAAGCAGAATTAAAATTTGATTCAATACGTAATATTTCTTTAGTAAATGACTATGTGAAAAGTCATGGATTGTTTCGTGGTTTACGTCCAGAACGGGTTGAAAATGGTGTGCCTTTTTATTATCAAACGGATAATAATGTTTATTCCGTTCAATCCTTAAATGCAACAAATTTATTACCTGGTGGTACCTCTCAATTGGGTTTAACAGGTTCTGGTATTAATGTTGCTATTTGGGATGGAGGGAAAGTTCGGAATACTCATGTGGAGTTCGGTAATCGTGTCACAATTTCAGATGGTGCGGCTACTTTATCAACGCATGCTACTCACGTATTAGGTACAATTATTGCCAGCGGTGTTAATCCTTTACGAAAAGGTTTTGCTACACAATCTACAGCGTATACGTATGATTTTTCAAGTGATATGAGTGAAATTGAAGCTTATGCAGGATTGGGTTTTTTGATGTCAAATCATTCGTATGGAAATATTGCTTCACAATTAGCTGAAGAAACATTTGGACAATATACGACTCAATCAAGACAAGCCGATTTAATTCATGCCACCTATCCCTATTATCAAATGGTGAAATCTGCCGGTAACGATCGAAATGATACTACTTTGGATCACGTTGTGAATTATGGGGGATATGATTTATTATCCGGGTTGTCCACAGCAAAAAATATTTTAACCATAGGTGCAGTTAATGGTTTTACCAGTGCAACTACGAATGAAAATAATACACTAGCAAGTTTCAGTAATTTTGGTCCGCCAGATGACGGTCGGGTAAAACCAGATTTAGTTGGTAAAGGAGTGGATGTGAATTCTTCTATTTCTGTTTCAGATAATGCCTATTCAATGCTATCCGGAACTTCTATGTCTGCTCCATCCATTACAGGGTTAATTGCTTTGTTGCAAAAACATTTCAATAATTTAAATCCTGGATTGTATATGCGTTCTTCAAGTGTTCGTGGATTACTTTGTCATACTGCTCAAGATTTGGGTGATAATGTAGGACCTGATTATTCTTTTGGATACGGTATACCCGATGGCATTGAAGCCGCTAATTTAATTTCAAACCGAGGTAATGGTACATTAATGGATGAGTTACTCTTAAACCAAGGGGATACATATTCTCAAAATGTACAAGTTAACACTACTGGAAATTTAGTTTTTTCAATAAGTTGGACTGACCCTGCAGGTACTGTAAATAATACCGCTGATAACGATAATCGTTCTCCACGTCTTGTAAATAATTTAGATATTAAAGTAGTAAAAGACGGTGTGACCTATTATCCTTGGAAATTAAATCCAGATGGTTATTTTGATCCCGCAACTAACAATTCTGATAATGATGTAGATAATTTTGAGAAAATTGAAATTCCAAATGCTACACCGGGTATTTATACCATTCAAGTGAATCATAAAGGTACCCTTTCAGGTGGATCACAAAGATATTCATTGTTGGCTTCTGGTACGGTGCCTTTAACATTGTCAAATACATTGTTTGCTTCTGATAATACATTTTTTGTATATCCAAATCCAGCTTCAACAGAAATTCATTTCAACAATCCCAAAGAGCTTACTTTGAATAGTGTAAATATCTATGATATCACGGGTAAATTGGTTGCACATTCCAGTTCAATTGTAAACAACACCGTTGATGTAAGTGCTTTACAAAGCGGAATGTATATGGTAAAAATCAGTTCGGAAAACGGCATCTTTGTTCGTAAATTCTCCAAAAAATAATTCGGTGCTATTATAGCCAACTCCAAAACGCCTTTTTTAGGCGTTTTTTTTTGCTCCAAATTTTTGTTAAATCCACCGCGACTCATAAACATTGTCTATTTTTGCCAAGATTATGAAAACCACATTAATGAGAAATCTAATCATAGTAATTTGTTTCTTTTACTCGATTTTTTCTTTTGCCCAAAATCAAGAGGAAAAACCCGTGAAAAGTATGATCAAAACAACGGAAGAAAAGGCAAAAGAAGCAGCCCGTAAAGCCCCAATTTCTTGGTACAAAATCTATTCTCTTGAAAAAGACACCACTATTGTTGATACCACATTAACAATCAAAAAATATTACCAATACAATTACCAACGCAAAGATCGCTTTGGGCAATTGCAATACCCCAACGAAGGACAAACCTATTCCTATTTGGATTTTAGCCAACAAAAGTATTCCACGTTTCCTGAAATGGGTTTCAAAGGCAAACATTACGGATTTATGGAAGCCAATGATATCCGTTACTACCATGTTCCCACACCTTTATCCGATATTTATTTTAAAACCGTAATGGAGCAAGGGCAGTCCGTTGATGCTTTGGTAGCGATTAATACTTCCAAAAATGTGAATGTTTCCGTGGCTTTCAAAGGACTTCGGTCGCTGGGTAAATACATCAACCAATTGTCAAGTACTGGGAATTTCCGTTTGACAACGTCCTACCGCATGCCTTCAGGACGCTACACTATCAACGCTCACTTTGCAGGACAAGATTTTTTAAATGGGGAAAATGGCGGTATTACAACTCTTTCTAATTTTGAAGGAAATGAAGCCATTTATAATAACCGTGCCCGTTTACAGGTCTACCTCACCGATGCATTCAGTGTATTAAAAAGTAAGCGCCTCTTCTTTGATCATGCCTTGCGCATCAATACCAAGGACGCCCAAAATAATCTGGTGTTATTGCACCGATTCAATTACGAACACAAATATTTCGAATTCAATCAAGCGACACTTTCGACTACTCTTGTTGGGGAAACTACCTCTACTACCTTTAATCGCTTTGGTGATGCCGCAACGATTTCTAAAATTAATGACCAACTGACCTACGATAAATTGTATAATCGAGTCGGAATTCAATTTGAAAATAAAACTCTAGGTATGCTTCGGGGTTTTATCGAGCAATTCAATTACTTCTATAATTTTCCAGGTGCAAAAACAGTCGGCGCCGTCGAAATTCCCGGCCAACTCAAAGCCTCCATTGCAACCATTGGCGGTGAATACGAATACCGAAAAGGCGCATGGAACGGAATCGCAACTCTTTCCAATTCCTTTACTTCACAAACCCTACGCAATTTTGAAGTGAAAGCACGCTATACCGTAAACGACAAGAACAATTTTGTATTCCAATACCAAAACCAAAGTAAATTACCCAACAACAATTATATCCTCAATCAAAGCAGTTACGACAACTACAATTGGTTCAATAGTTTTAAAAATGAGAAATTCAACACGTTAAAAGCGGAAGCCAATACCCAATGGTTGCATGCTTCGCTTCAGGTGTCCAACATCTCCGATTTTCTTTATTTTCAAGATACCCAAAACGTCCCCAATCAACAGCTTGTCACGCCCCACCAATTTGCCGAAAGCATCAATTATCTCGCGGTAAAAGTGGATCGTGAGTTCAAGTACAGAAGTCTGGGGTGGGACATCACAGCACTCTACCAAAAGGTGGATCAAAGTCAGCCCGTACTCAACGTACCCGAACTTACCTTCCGCAGCAGTCTATTTTATTCTAACCACTGGTTCAAACGCGCCATGTTTGTACAAACTGGAGCAACCGTCAACTATTTCACAAAATTCTATGCCAACGATTACAATCCAATCCTAGGTGAATTCTTTGTGCAAACCCAAAAGGAAATCGGGAATTTCCCCGTGGTCGATGTGTTCTTCAATGCGCGCGTGCGCCAAACCCGAATTTTCTTGATTGCCGAACACGTGAACTCGCTCTTCGGGAAAAATAATTATTACGCTTCCCCAAGCATGCCGTACCGCGATTTTATTATTCGCTTCGGCTTCGTGTGGAACTTTTTCCAATAATTTTTTAAGGACCTATTTCCTGCTATCCGCTATACCTGCCTGCCGGTAGGCTGGTCAGGGGTAGGGGCTGTATAATTCATAGACGACTAATTGCATAAACTATTGGCAAATTCCTATCTTTGCTCGCTTAATTTTTTGTACAATGAACTATTCAGAAAATATATTAGGAACCATCGGGAATACACCGCTTGTGAAATTGAACAAAGTGGTGGAAGGGATTGATGCCTTGGTCTTAGCCAAAGTGGAAACCTTCAATCCCGGGAATTCCGTAAAAGATCGTATGGCGCTTAAAATGGTCGAAGACGCCGAAGCCGACGGTCGCTTAAAACCTGGAGGAACAATTATCGAAGGAACTTCAGGCAACACCGGAATGGGATTGGCATTAGCTGCCATCGTCAAAGGGTATAAATTGATTTGTGTCATCTCTGACAAACAATCCAAAGAAAAAATGGACATCCTACGTGCCGTTGGAGCCAAAGTAGTGGTTTGTCCTACCGATGTTGAACCCGATGATCCGCGTTCGTATTATTCGGTTTCGCGTCGCCTTGCCGAAGAAACACCTAACGCTTGGTATGTCAACCAATACGACAACCCCAGCAACGCCATTGCGCATTACGAACAAACCGGTCCAGAGATTTGGGAACAAACCGAAGGGAAAGTAACTCATTTTGTAGTAGGTGTAGGCACTGGCGGAACCATTTCTGGGGTGGCAAAATATTTAAAAGAGAAAAACCCCAACATCAAAGTGTGGGGAATTGACACCTATGGTTCAGTATTTAAAAAATACCACGAAACGGGTATCTTTGATGAAAATGAAATCTATTCGTACATCACCGAAGGTATTGGTGAGGATATTTTACCCAAAAACGTTGATTTCAGTTTGATCGATGGCTTTACCAAAGTGACCGATAAAGATGCAGCGGTCTACACGCGAAAAATTGCCTTGGAAGAAGGAATCTTTGTTGGTAATTCGGCAGGTTCTTGTATCAAAGGATTACATCAGTTGAAAGAACATTTCAAACCTGAAGATGTGGTTGTTGTTTTATTCCACGATTCGGGGAGCCGTTACGTAGGGAAAATGTTCAACGACGATTGGATGCGCGAGCGCGGTTTCTTGGATGAAGAAATCACCAAAGCCGAAGATGTCATCAAAGATCATTTGGATAAACCTTTAGTTACCGTTCGCACCGAAGAGTTGGTTTCGCATGCCATCGATCGTATGCGTAAATATAAAATCTCTCAAATTCCTGTAATTGACACTACTGGATTTGTGGGTTCCGTTGACGAAACCGATTTATTCCGTAGTTATGTAGCCGATAAAGATGTGGCCAACAAACCGATTCGCGAAGTAATGAGTCAGCCGTATCCTATTGTGAATGCTGCGGCACCTATTGAGGAAGTTTCAAAATTATTCTCAAAAGACAATCAAGCGGTATTAGTAGAATTGCCCAACAAGAAATTCCACATTATTACCAAACACGATATTATCGGTTCGATAAAATAAAAACAAAGGCTGTCTTTCCCGACAGCCTTTTTTATTTTCCTAATAACACCCCCGAAACATTCCAAGCGCTAAAGCTGTTGCCTTCGGGTGCGCCTTGTGGGATAATAACTTGTAACGTATGTTTTCCCGCTTTTAAATTGCCTAAATCAATATAGTAGGGATACGTAACCATTCCAGGGCACCAATTGGATCTACTGTAGTCTGAAGAGGAAAGTCCGTTGTTGAAATTCCCAGAAGCCGGATTAAATAAACGGTACGAACCACAATCCTCGCGCCATGGGGTTACTTGAAAGACTTCCTTTCCATCCAAGAGTATCGTATTCTTCTTCGGGACAAATTCGTCCCCATTTTCCCAGCCGCCATGGCCTGTTGTTAGGTAACGCAAACGCGCGGTGGTAAGGTCTTTTTCCAAGGTAAATTCAACCACCAAACCTTTTTCGTGATTGAACAAGGTCCCGTATTCTTGACCCGCCATTTCCATAATGTTCACCGTATTGAATAAAGGTATCACTACACCGTGTCGGTTGGGCGCTTCCTCTTCGGGGTGAATGGTGATATTCATCGAAATTTTATGACCGCCTTTATCATAATTCCCAATAAAAGTACCCACATAAACTTCTTTCCCCGAATAAGCCGAAACCAATTCACTGATGTCTTGGCGGTAAGGAACTTGCGTATGCCACGTTTTGTCTTTCAATTCGATATGATTGTACTTCTGAATGCCAAATGGAGTGAAAAAACGGATCAATTCAATTAGGGGTTGAAACTGATCGGTTGCCACAATGCCTTGGTATTTTTTACCATTGCCGTTTTCATAGATGGGTAAGGTATTCGCACCCTGCTGCAATCCGTCCCAGAACGATTGTTTTTTATCCATAGGAATAATAAAAACTGAGCCGGTTCGGTCATAGGCATCACCGTTTGATTGTTCGACTAAGTCCAAAAACACTTGACTTCCCGTTTTAATTTCAGGAAATTTGATTTTACGAACGGCTATTGTTCCATTCGCGAAACGAAAAATACTGTCGTTAGAGATAGATGTGTCCGAGAAATTTAGAATTTGATCCTTAAAAATCGGAATCGTGGTAAACCGACTTTTCCACAACATATCGCGATAACTCAACAGGTCTAATGGTTTTTGAGCAATATCTAGGGTTATAGGTGATTTACTTTTTTGCTTTTCGATTTTAATAGCCGTGGTATAAAAATTTCCATTGCGACCAATTTCCAGAACCAAACCAAGATTTTGTCCCAAAGTCGAGGGCGAACCTTTCACTCCCAAAGCATCAGTATACCACAATTCCAGTGTATTGGAATTGATGATGGTTTTGGCTTTCTTACACGGATAGCCCAATATGGTTTTGGTTTCGGGAAGCAGTTCAAAAGTTTGTTTGGCTAAGGCAATACTATCAACTGTAAGCGCCGTACGTTTTTCGCCCAAATACCCTTTTTGATAGATTTTTTGTTGGGTATGATTGACCCAAGTTTCTTCAAATGGAAATGCCGCTTTACGGTCTAGAATGGAGGCCGTCGTAATTAACGTGGCATTTTTATCGGTGAAAACAAGAGTCAAATCTTGGGGTTCGATGACTTTTCCGTTTGAGGCTTTTTGGTAAGTGATTTTATACGATTGGGCCGTAGCCAATTGCAGCGCGATCAAACAGAAGAATGTTATTTTTTGCATGGATATCCTTTTTTACAAAGATAAAAATTGGTTTTGCATGTGGAATTTTTTTAACTTCGTGGTTTCGAGACCATTTAGATTTTTATACGCCTTATGAAAGAAGATTTTTTGCACCACGTGTGGCGCTTCAAGCGTTTTGACGTTACACAATTATATACAACTTCGGGAGATTCTATCCAATTACTTCGAACGGGAGACTATTTACAAACCGAAGGCCCCGATTTTTTTAATGCCCAACTCATCATTGGTTCCCAAAAATGGGCCGGAATGGTTGAAATCCATTTGAAGTCTTCGGATTGGTATGCCCACCACCATGAACAAGATCCCAATTATGAAAATGTCATCCTACATGTGGTTTGGGAACATGACATGCCTGTATACCGAAAGAACAATACCGAGTTGCCTGTTTTGGAATTAAAGAATCGGGTCGAAGAAGGATTGCTCAACAACTATCTCGAATTGATGCAACGCAAAGAATGGATTTCCTGTGAGCGTGAATTGTCATTTATTCCTCAGTTTGTTTTACAAAATTGGCTGGAGCGGTTGTATTTTGAGCGATTAGCACGAAAATCAGAACCTATTTTGAAATTGTTGGAGGAGTATCAAAACGATTGGGAGTCGGTTTTGTTTGTGTTGCTCGCCAAGAATTTCGGATTGAACACCAATGGCGAAGCGTTTGCGCAAGTGGCACAATCCATTCAGTTTTCAGTTGTAAGAAAAGAAGCCTTAGAAGTGCATTATTTGGAAGCCTTACTATTTGGACAATCTGGTTTGTTTCCCAATGAGCCCTTGGATGTGTACGCTCAAGAGTTGGTCGATTGGTATGCTTTTTTGCAACTCAAATACCGTTTGGAGAAACCGCAGGTGAATGTGCGTTTTTTCAAATTACGACCGGATAATTTTCCAACAATTCGATTAGCGCAATTGGCCATGGTTTACCACAAACGCAGGCATTTGTTTCAATCGGTATTGGAGAGAAATAGTTTGGAATCGTTGCTTGACTTGTTTCAAGTTGGCGTGAGTACCTATTGGGAAACGCATTACAACTTTGATAAACCTTCACAGAAAAAGAAGAAACAATTGTCGGAATCGTTTATTCATTTATTACTCATCAACACTTTACTTCCTTTAAAGTTCGCTTATGCGCAACAAATGGGCAAGTTTGAGGCAGAAGCGCAATTGCTCTTGTTACAACATATTCCTCCAGAGAAAATAGCGTGCTGGAAAAATTCAATCAATACGGAATTCAGGCAACAAATGCCCAACAATCACAAGCGTTAATCGAATTGAAAAAACAGTATTGTGATGCGAAGAAATGCCTGAATTGTGCGATTGGAATCGAGTTGTTAAAAAGAAATACGTAATTTTGAAAACAGAAAATTGAACAACCTGATGATAACGGATCTACGTCACTTTTTTGAACGACATGGTTTTTATGTTTGCTCCCGCTTAGCGGATAAGTTGGGCATGCGCGCTACCAATGTTCGTTTGTTCTTCATCTACATTTCCTTCGTGACGGCAGGATTAGGTTTTGGATTGTACCTAACCATGGCTTTTATCTTAAAATTAAAAGACTTGGTGCGCGGGAAACGATCTTCAGTTTTCGACTTATAATACCATGAACTTTATTTTTATACGCCAATTTACCCATTATACAAAAAGTCAACGCCTCGGAATTTTAAGCTTACTTATTACCATTTTTATCTTGCAAGGAATATACTTTTCGGGTGTATTAGAGCCCGAACTCGAACCTGTTCCCCGACATATCCAACAATGGTTAGCGGATACCCAGGATAAGGATACGGTAGTAAAACAATATAAAAAACCACCGATTTATCCTTTTAATCCCAACTTTTTAACCGATTATAAAGCCTACAAATGGGGAATGTCAACCCAAGAATACCAACGTTTGGTCGATTTTCGAAAGCAAAATAAGTATGTGAATTCCGCGCAAGAATTCCAAACCGTTACACAAGTGCCCGATGCTGTTTTAAACAAAATGAAAGTGTATTTTAAGTTTCCAGCGTGGGTAAATGCAAAATCGAAACAGGAAAAGTTTATTTTCAATCAAAAGACTTTTGCAGAAAAAAAGATGGTCCCCAAAGACATCAATGCGGCTACTGATGAGGATTTTGTTGCGATTCGCGGAATCGGTGAGGTGCTGGCAGAACGAATTTTGAAGTACCGAAGTTCGCTAGGCGCTTTTGTCTCCATGGAACAGTTGGATGAAGTTTATGGGTTGAAACCCGAAGTGATCACGGAGCTCAACGAGCATTTTACCCTTTTAAAATACCCTGATGTGGTCAAAATAAAGATTAACGAGGCGACAATCAAAGAGTTAGGTCAGTTTCCGTATTTCCGGTATCCTGTGTCCCGAAATATTGTGGCGTATCGCAGTATGAATGGGGATTTAACTATTGAGGAATTAACAAATGTCAAGGGAATAAATTTGGAAAAATTAAAAATTATTGCGCTATATTTGGAATTCTAAAAAAAGACACTAAAAAAACGGATAAAAATGAGTTCAGTATACTTTACAGAAGAACACGAATTGTTTCGCGCAAGTTTTAAAGATTTTTTGCAGAAAGAAGTAGTGCCTCATATTGAAAAATGGGAAAAGACCGGCACCATTGAGCGCTTCATCTGGAAAAAATTTGGAGAAATGGGCTTTTTCGGATTGCGTTATCCAGAAGCGTATGGGGGGATGAATTTGGATTTGTTTTACACCGTAGTTTTTTTAGAAGAATTACAAAAAATCCATTCTTCAGGATTTGCGGCAGCGATGTGGGCCCATGCTTACTTGGCCATGACGCATTTGAATGCGGAAGGAAGTGAGCGCATTAAACAAGATTATTTAGCGCCGAGTATTACGGGGGATAAAATTGGTGCTTTGTGTATTACTGAACCTTTTGGAGGTAGTGATGTAGCAGGTATGAAAACAACCGCTGTAAAAAAAGGCGACAAGTATATCATCAACGGTTCGAAAACGTTCATTACAAATGGGGTGTATGCCGACTATTATGTAGTGGCCGCCAAAACAAGTCCGGAGCAAGGAAACAAAGGAATCAGTATCTTTTTGATGGATACGAATTTACCAGGCGTTTCTGCTACTAAATTGGATAAATTGGGTTGGCGTGCATCGGATACGGCAGAGATTGCCTTTGATAATGTAGAAATTCCGGCTGAAAATTTAATGGGTGAGGAAGGCAAAGGTTTTCCTTACATCATGCAGCACTTTGCTTTGGAGCGACTGGTGATGGCGATTAATGCCCATGCCCGTGCAGAATATGCTTTGGATTACACTATAGATTATATGTCCAAGCGCGAAGCTTTTGGTACCACCATAAACAAATTCCAAGCCTTACGTCATACGTTAGTAAATCACGCGACGGATGTGGAGCATTGTAAAATTTTCAACTATGCGGCTACGGCGCGTTTGAATCAGGGCGAATATGTGGTGAAAGAAGCTACAATGGCCAAATTGAAATCGACTAAAGTAGCTGACGAAACAATCTACAGTTGTTTGCAAATGTTAGGTGGATATGGGTATATGGAAGAATATCCGTTAGCTCGATTATTACGTGACAGTCGTTTGGGTCCGATTGGTGGTGGAACTTCGGAGATCTTGCGTGAGATTTTGTCGAAGATGATTATTGATCAGAAAGATTACCAGCCGGCGGTAAAGGAATAAGATAGGAGCAGGGATTGCGTGAGGGGTGGAAGCGGAAAGCCCGGCTGCGAAGCAACGGACTTGCAGCGGACGACCCGACCCCGACAGGGAACTGGAGAGGTGCAAAAACGCGATTCGGGGGCACGCCCAAAAAAAAGTAAAAATTATAATTTATAATTCAAAATAATGTTTACCTTTGCGCCCACTAAATGAAGGGAGGTGTCCTGCTTATGTTAATTATACCTATTAAAGACGGAGAAAACATTGATAGAGCTTTAAAGCGCTACAAGAGAAAATTTGATAAAACCGGAACTGTACGTCAGTTGAGAGCGCGTCAAGCGTTTACGAAGCCATCCGTGGTTCGTCGTGCACAAATCCAGAAAGCTCAGTATATCCAAGGATTACGTGATGCAATGGAAGGATAGTCAATAGTTCCTATCAAAAATATAACTGCTGTACTGAAGTTTTCATAACTTTGTTACAGCAGTTTTTTTATGGATAATTTGAACGCATTTCGGGAGTATTTGGCGCTGGAGAAAAAGTATTCGGCGCATACGGTGATGGCCTATGAAAATGATTTGCTGTTTTTTCGGCAGTATTTAGTAGGGGCGTTTGCTACTGATCAACTCGAAACGGCGCAATATCCTATGATTCGGAGTTGGATTGTGAGTTTGGTCGATGATGGTATTTCGACCACGACCATTAACCGAAAAATTTCTTCTTTAAAAGCCTTTTACAAATTCTTATTAAAAACGGGGCAATTGGAGGTGAGTCCGCTCCTAAAACACAAAGCCTTAAAAACCCCAAAAAAAGTACAGATTCCTTTTTCTGAAAACGAATTGGATTTGGTCTTGAATCAGCTGCGTTATCCCGACGGATTTGAAGGAGTGCGGGACAAGTTGATTATTGATTTGTTTTATACTACGGGCATTCGTCGTGCGGAATTGATTGGGTTGCAAGTGAAAAATGTGGATTTAGGAAGTGGTGTGATTAAGGTGTTGGGGAAAAGAAATAAGGAGCGAATTATTCCGCTATTGCCCATTATCGTTAAAGAAATTGAAGTGTATTTAAAGGAACGTGCTGACTTAGAAGTGATTGTTGATGAGGGGTATTTCTTTTTGATGTTAAAAGGCGTTAAATTGAATGAATCGTTTGTGTATCGATTGATAAATTCGTACTTTAGTAATGTCTCCGAGAAGGTAAAAAAGAGTCCGCATGTGTTGCGACATACGTTTGCGACTCATTTACTGAACAAGGGGGCGGATTTAAATTCAGTAAAAGAGCTGTTAGGACATTCCAGTTTGGCGTCGACGCAAGTGTACACGCACAATAGTTTGGCAGAATTGCAAAAGGTGCATGGCACTGCGCATCCCCGTAACCGGAAGTAGCTCGCAAGTGTAACCTTAAAAATTAGAAGTATGAAGGTAAATGTAAATGCTGTAAACTTTTCAGTAGATCGTAAGTTGGTTGATTTCATTCAGGTTCGTTTGGATAAATTGGAAAAGTTTTTTGACAAGATTGTTGCTGCCGATGTGTTTTTGAAAGTAGATAATACGAGTGAGAAAGAGAATAAGTGTGTGGAGGTAAAAATACATGTGCCGGGAGATGATTTTGTAGTAAAAAAACAGTGTAAAACTTTTGAGGAAGCGGCGGAGTTAGCAGCTGAATCACTTGAGCGATTATTAGTTAAACGGAAAGAGAAAATCCGTTCCCATATTTGATGAAATTTTTTTCAAAAAAATATTTTGATAGAAAAATAAATTCCCTACATTTGCAGTCCGTTAGAAATAGCGGACTTTTTTATTGAATATTGCCGGTGTAGCTCAGCTGGCTAGAGCAGCTGATTTGTAATCAGCAGGTCGTGGGTTCGAGTCCCTCCATCGGCTCTTTGAAATACTGAAAATACTGTTTTGGCTTCGGCTAAAACTTGGCTAGGGGAGATACTCAAGCGGCCAACGAGGGCAGACTGTAAATCTGCTGGTTACACCTTCGCAGGTTCGAATCCTGCTCTCCCCACCATTAAAAGTTTAAAAGTTTCAAGTTTCAAGTTTTAAAACCTGAAACTTCAAACCTGAAACAAAAAAACTTTACCGCCGGTGTAGCTCAGGGGTAGAGTGCTTCCTTGGTAAGGAAGAGGTCACGGGTTCAAATCCCGTCATTGGCTCAAATTTGAATTATTTGAACACTAATAAATATAACTAAGTTAAAAATTAATTAAAATGGCAAAAGAAAATTTTAGTCGTACCAAGCCACACCTTAATATTGGTACGATTGGTCACGTTGACCACGGTAAAACTACATTGACTGCTGCAATTACAAAAGTATTGTCTGATGCTGGTTATTGTCAAGCGAAATCATTTGATCAAATTGATAACGCTCCTGAAGAAAAAGAAAGAGGTATTACTATTAATACTTCTCACGTAGAATATGAAACTGCTAACCGTCACTACGCTCACGTTGACTGTCCAGGTCACGCGGATTACGTTAAGAACATGGTTACAGGTGCTGCGCAAATGGACGGTGCTATCTTAGTAGTTGCTGCTACAGATGGTCCAATGCCACAAACTCGTGAGCACATCTTATTAGGACGTCAAGTAGGTATTCCAAGAATCGTTGTTTTCATGAACAAAGTGGACATGGTTGACGATCCAGAATTGTTGGAATTAGTAGAAATGGAAATCCGTGATTTATTATCATTCTATGAGTATGATGGAGATAACGGACCAGTTGTTCAAGGTTCTGCTTTAGGTGGATTGAACAATGATCCAAACTGGGTTCCTAAAATCATCGAATTAATGGAAGCTGTTGATGCTTGGATTGAAGAGCCTGAGCGTGATGTTAACAAACCATTCTTGATGCCAGTTGAGGACGTATTTACAATTACAGGTCGTGGAACTGTTGCTACAGGTCGTATCGAAACTGGTGTTGCAAATACAGGTGATCCAGTTGAAATCATCGGTATGGGTGCTGACAAATTGACTTCTACAATTACAGGGGTTGAGATGTTCCGTAAAATCTTAGACCGTGGAGAAGCTGGAGATAACGTAGGTTTATTGTTGAGAGGTATTGACAAAGCTGATATCCGTCGTGGTATGGTTATTTGTAAGCCAGGATCAGTTAAGCCACACGCTAAATTCAAAGCTGAGGTTTATATCTTGAAAAAAGAAGAAGGTGGACGTCACACTCCATTCCACAACAACTACCGTCCACAGTTCTACGTACGTACAACTGACGTAACAGGTACTATTTCTTTACCTGCAGGAGTTGAGATGGTTATGCCTGGTGACAACTTAACAATCACTGTTGATTTGTTAAGCCCAATCGCTCTTAACGTAGGTTTACGTTTCGCTATCCGTGAGGGTGGTCGTACAGTAGGAGCTGGTCAGGTAACTGAAATCTTAGACTAATTCTTAAGAATTAAATAAAATAACCAGCAGAGTGTCTGTTAGATAACTCTGCTGGTTTTTAATAAACGGGTGTAGTTCAAGGGTAGAATAGCGGTCTCCAAAACCGTTGATGGGGGTTCGAATCCCTCCACCCGTGCAAAAAAGATACAATACGATGAAAGTATTCCAATATTTTTCAGAGTCTTTTGAAGAATTGAAATCAAATGTAACTTGGCCAGAATGGGCAGAAGTACAAAAGTTAACTATTGTGGTGGCTTTGTTTTCTGTAATCTGTGCTTTAGCAACTTGGGGTGTGGACGAATTATGTTCGAAAGCAATCACTGGTTTTTTCAATTTAATTAAAGGATAATCTCTACAGTACAATGGCTGATACAAGTGTGAAAAAATGGTATGTGGTACGTGCCGTAAGCGGTCAGGAAAATAAAGTTAAAAACTATATTGAAACTGAAATTAACCGTTTAGGTATGGCAGATTATATCTCGCAAGTTCTAGTGCCAACTGAAAAAGTGGTTCAAGTTCGTGACGGGAAAAAGATAGCTAAGGATCGTGTTTACTTTCCAGGTTATGTAATGATCGAAGCCAACCTTACCGGTGAAATTCCACACATTATTAAATCCATTACCGGTGTTATCGGTTTCTTGGGCGAAGTAAAAGGAGGCGATCCTGTGCCACTTCGTTTATCAGAAGTGAACCGTATGCTTGGTAAAGTGGATGAATTGGCTGTTAATGTTGATACACAATCGATTCCTTACAAATTGGGTGAAACAGTCAAAGTAATTGACGGTCCATTCAATGGTTTTAACGGAACGATTGAAAAAATCAACGAAGAGAAGCGTAAACTTGAGGTAATGGTGAAAATTTTCGGAAGAAAGACGCCATTGGAATTAAGTTTTATGCAAGTTGAAAAAGTATAATCACAATTAATTATAATCCTACATCTACGCTTCCAACTGTTAGATGTGCTAAATTTTGTAAAAAATGGCAAAAGAAATTAGTAAAGTAGTTAAACTACAAGTTAAGGGAGGTGCTGCGAATCCTTCGCCACCGGTTGGACCTGCTTTGGGAGCTGCTGGGGTTAACATCATGGAGTTCTGTAAGCAATTTAATGCGAGAACACAAGATCAACCCGGCAAAGTATTACCAGTTCAAATTACAGTCTACAAAGACAAGTCGTTTGATTTTGTTGTAAAAACTCCTCCTGCTGCGGTTCAATTAATGGATGCTGCAAAAATCAAATCCGGTTCAGGTCAACCTAACCGTAAAAAAGTGGCTAATGTTTCTTGGGATCAAATCAAAACGATCGCTGAAGACAAAATGCCTGATTTGAATTCATTCACTATGGAATCAGCTATGAGTATGATTGCCGGTACTGCTCGTTCAATGGGTATTACCGTAACCGGAGATTCTCCGCTAAAAAAATAATGAGTTATGGCAAAATTGACGAAAAAACAAAAAGAAGCTGCATCAAAAATTGAAAAGAATAAATTGTATTCTTTGAAAGATGCTTCTGCTTTATTAAAGCAAGTTTCTTATGCAAAATTTGATGAGTCAGTTGATATTGCTGTTCGTTTAGGAGTTGATCCAAGAAAAGCAAATCAAATGGTTCGTGGTGTGGTAACTTTACCTCACGGTACTGGTAAAGACGTTCGCGTATTAGCGCTTGTTACTCCAGATAAAGAAGCGGAAGCTAAAGCTGCGGGTGCTGACCACGTAGGTTTAGATGACTATCTACAAAAAATCAAAGACGGTTGGACGGATGTTGATGTAATCATCACTATGCCAGCAGTTATGGGTAAATTAGGTCCATTAGGTCGTATTTTAGGTCCTCGTGGTTTAATGCCTAACCCAAAAACAGGAACAGTTACTATGGAAGTAGGTAAAGCTGTTCAAGAAGTGAAAGCTGGTAAAATCGACTTTAAAGTAGACAAAACTGGTATCGTTCACGCTGGAATCGGAAAAGTATCTTTCGATGCTGACAAGATTGTAGATAATGCTCACGAAATTATTCAAACATTAATCAAATTAAAACCAACTGCAGCTAAAGGTACTTACATCAAGTCTATCCACTTGTCAAGTACAATGAGTCCTGCTATTGCTTTAGATCCTAAAGCAGTATAATTGGGTAGTTAAAAAGTTTTATTATGACTAGAGAAGAAAAATCAATCGCGATAAAAGACTTAACTGCAAAATTAGCAGAGGCGAACATCCTTTACATTGCAGATACGTCAGGTTTAGATGCTGAAACGACATCTAACTTACGCAGAGCTTGTTTCAAAGCAGGTATTAAATTAGAAGTGGTAAAAAACACGTTGTTGGAAAAAGCTATGGAAGCTTCTGAAAACGAGTACGGTGAATTACCAACTATCCTTAAAGGAAACTCTTCTATCTTAATTGCTACTGTTGCGAACCAACCTGCAAAAATCATCAAAGATTTCCGTAAAAAGTCGGATAAGCCACTTTTAAAAGGTGCTTATATCAACCAAGAAATCTACATCGGTGATAACCAGTTAGATTCATTAGCAGCGTTAAAATCGAAAGAAGAAGTTATTGGAGAAATCATCGGATTACTTCAATCTCCTGCAAAACGCGTACTTTCTGCTTTGTTAAACAACGCAGAGCAAAAAGGCGAAGCAGCAGAATAATTGAACGCACTTAATAAATAAAATAAATTTAAAAACATTTTAAAGATAGAAAAAATGGCAGATTTGAAACAATTCGCAGAACAATTGGTTAACTTAACTGTAAAAGAAGTTAACGATTTAGCTACAATATTAAAAGAAGAGTACGGTATCGAGCCTGCTGCTGCTGCAGTAGTAGTTGCTGCTGGTGGTGGTGATGCTGGTGCTGCTGAAGAACAAACTGAGTTCACAGTAGTATTGAAAGATGCTGGTGCTTCTAAATTAGCTGTTGTAAAAGCGGTTAAAGAATTAACAGGTTTAGGTCTTAAAGAAGCTAAAGATATCGTAGACGGAGCTCCTTCTAACATTAAAGAAGCAGTTTCTAAAGCAGAAGCTGAAGGCTTGAAAAAAGCACTTGAAGAAGCTGGAGCTGTAGTAGAATTGAAATAATTCTTCTCCGGTTAAAGAATAAGGTTTAGGTCTAGAGTCGTTACTCGAAGACCTAAACCATTTTTCGTATAATAAAATTATCAATTTTTAAAGGATCATTTTTTCCTTTAAAACCATAAAAAAAGATAGCCGAAACGAAGAAAAAAACAGACTGTTTTCCTGGTTTGTTTTTAAAGATGTGACGGTTATTTCACCCAAGGAAAGTAACAAAACAACGTGTTAAACACAAAAAAGTACTTTTTTTAAAAATCAAAATTTTGTCCATTGATGATAACTAATCAGACTGAAAGATTGAATTTTGCCTCGACGAAGAACATTCCACAGTATCCCGATTTCTTGGATGTTCAAATCAAGTCGTTTAAAGATTTCTTCCAATTGGAAACGAAATCAGACGAAAGAGGTAACGAAGGGTTGTACAATACCTTCATGGAAAACTTCCCAATCACTGATACCAGAAATCAATTCGTGTTGGAATTCCTCGATTATTTCGTAGATCCACCACGTTACACCATTCAAGAGTGTATCGAAAGAGGGTTGACGTATAGCGTTCCTCTTAAAGCTCGTTTAAAATTATACTGTACCGATCCGGAACACGAAGATTTCGAAACCATCGTACAGGATGTGTATTTAGGAACTATTCCTTACATGACGCCAAGCGGTACATTCGTGATTAATGGCGCAGAACGTGTGGTAGTTTCTCAATTACATCGTTCGCCAGGGGTGTTCTTTGGACAGTCGTTCCACGCCAACGGAACTAAATTATACTCTGCGCGTGTCATTCCATTCAAAGGTTCTTGGATTGAATTTGCTACCGATATCAATAACGTGATGTATGCGTACATCGACCGTAAGAAAAAATTACCGGTAACCACTTTATTCCGTGCGATTGGATTTGAACGCGATAAAGATATCTTAGAAATCTTCGACCTTGCTGAAGAAATCAAAGTATCTAAAACCGGATTAAAAAAATACGCTGGTCGTAAATTAGCAGCTCGTGTTTTGAACACATGGCACGAAGACTTCGTAGATGAAGATACCGGTGAAGTAGTGTCTATTGAACGTAACGAAATTATCTTGGATCGTGATACGATTTTAGATAAAGACAATATTGAAGAAATCATCGATGCGAATGTAAAATCGATCTTACTTCATAAAGAGGATAACAACCAAGCGGATTACGCCATTATCCACAATACGTTACAAAAAGACCCAACCAACTCTGAAAAAGAAGCTGTTGAGCATATCTACCGTCAGTTGCGTAATGCAGAACCACCTGATGAGGAAACGGCTCGTGGTATTATCGATAAATTGTTCTTCTCGGATCAACGCTACAACTTAGGAGAAGTAGGTCGTTACCGTATGAACAAAAAATTAAACTTGGATATCCCAATGGAAAAGCAAGTGCTTACCAAAGAGGATATCATCACCATTGTGAAATATTTGATCGAATTGATCAACTCTAAAGCAGAGATTGATGATATCGACCACTTGTCAAACCGTCGTGTTCGTACGGTTGGTGAGCAACTTTCACAACAATTCGGTGTAGGTCTTGCGCGCATGGCGAGAACAATTCGTGAGCGTATGAATGTACGTGATAACGAGGTGTTCACACCTATCGACTTGATCAACGCGAAAACTTTATCTTCTGTAATCAACTCGTTCTTTGGAACCAACCAGTTATCGCAGTTCATGGATCAAACCAATCCATTAGCTGAGATTACACACAAACGTCGTCTTTCTGCATTAGGGCCTGGAGGTCTTTCTAGAGAGCGCGCTGGTTTCGAGGTTCGTGACGTTCACTATACGCACTACGGTCGTTTGTGTCCGATTGAAACCCCTGAGGGACCTAACATTGGTTTGATTTCTTCATTAGGAGTTTTCGCCAAAGTAAACGGAATGGGATTCATTGAAACACCTTACCGTAAAGTTGTCAATGGTAAAGTAGATTTAGTTTCTGAACCTATTTACTTAAGCGCTGAAGAAGAAGAAGGTAAAATGATTGCGCAAGCAAACATTGAGATGGATGGTCAAGGTACAATTACAGCTGAAAAAGTTATTGCACGTGAGGAAGGTGACTTCCCAGTAGTTGAACCAACAGTTGTACATTATACCGACGTTGCACCAAACCAAATTGCCTCGATTTCGGCTTCGTTAATTCCTTTCTTGGAACACGATGACGCGAACCGTGCGTTGATGGGATCAAACATGATGCGTCAGGCCGTACCACTTTTACGTCCTGAATCTCCAATTGTAGGTACAGGTTTAGAGCGTCAAGTGGCTTCAGATTCTCGTGTATTGATTAATGCAGAAGGAAACGGAGTGGTTGAATACGTAGACGCGGATAAAGTAACCATCAAATACGACCGTACCGACGAAGAGCGTATGGTAAGTTTTGATACTGACGAGAAAACGTATCAATTGATTAAATTTAGAAAAACGAACCAAAGTACTTGTATCAACTTGAAACCAATCGTTCGTAAAGGCGATCGCGTAGTAAAAGGACAAGTGCTGTGTGAAGGATATGCAACGCAAGCCGGTGAATTGGCAATCGGGCGTAACTTGAAAGTAGCGTTCATGCCATGGAAAGGATACAACTTCGAGGATGCGATTGTAATCTCTGAAAAAGTAGTTCGTGACGATATCTTTACGTCTATCCATATCGATGATTATTCGTTGGAAGTTCGTGATACCAAATTAGGTAACGAAGAATTAACGAATGATATTCCAAACGTTTCTGAAGAAGCGACAAAAGATTTGGACGAAAACGGTATGATCCGTATCGGTGCTGAAGTAAAACCGGGTGATATCTTAATTGGTAAGATTACACCAAAAGGAGAATCTGATCCAACACCAGAAGAAAAATTACTTCGTGCGATCTTCGGTGATAAAGCCGGTGATGTGAAAGATGCGTCGTTAAAAGCTTCACCTTCATTAAGCGGTGTAGTTTTAGACAAAAAATTATTCGCTCGTGCGGTGAAAGATAAACGTAAGCGTACGAAAGATAAAGACGATTTGACAGCATTAGAAATGGAATTCGAAGTGCGTTTTGTTGAATTGAAAGATAAATTGGTTGAGAAATTATTCGCTATCGTTGATGGAAAAACATCACAAGGGGTAATGAATGATTTGGGTGAAGAAGTATTGCCAAAAGGTAAAAAATATACCAAGAAAATGCTTCAAGCTGTGGAAGATTTTGCACACTTAACCAAAGGGCAGTGGGTTGCGGATGATGAAACAAACCGTTTGGTTAATGATTTAATCCACAACTACAAAATCAAATTAAACGATCTTCAAGGAGCGTTACGTCGTGAGAAGTTTACCATCACAGTGGGTGACGAGTTACCAGCAGGTATCTTGAAATTAGCTAAGGTATACATTGCGAAGAAACGTAAATTGAAAGTGGGAGATAAAATGGCAGGTCGCCACGGTAACAAAGGTATCGTAGCGCGTATCGTTCGCCAAGAAGATATGCCATTCTTAGAAGATGGAACACCAGTGGATATCGTATTGAACCCACTTGGGGTACCTTCGCGTATGAACATCGGGCAGATTTATGAAACCGTATTGGGTTGGGCTGGATTAAAATTAGGGAAGAAATTTGCTACCCCAATTTTCGACGGTGCAACGTTAGACCAAATTAATGCATTAACGGATGAAGCGGGTATTCCACGTTTCGGTCATACCTATTTGTATGATGGAGGAACTGGAGAGCGTTTCCACCAACCGGCTACGGTAGGGGTTATCTACATGCTGAAATTAGGTCACATGGTGGATGATAAAATGCACGCACGTTCAATCGGTCCATACTCGTTAATTACGCAACAACCTCTTGGAGGTAAGGCCCAATTCGGAGGTCAGCGTTTTGGAGAGATGGAGGTTTGGGCACTTGAAGCCTACGGTGCATCAAGTACCTTACGTGAAATCTTGACGGTTAAATCGGATGACGTAATCGGTAGAGCTAAAACTTACGAAGCTATCGTTAAGGGTGAAGCAATGCCAGAACCAGGATTACCAGAATCATTCAATGTATTAATGCATGAATTGAAAGGTCTTGGATTAGATATCCGATTAGAAGAATAATATCAGTACCGGAAGGCCGATGCTGAGAAGGATCGGCCCCGTTAACTGTAACTATTTTAAAAACGACTAAGATGAACAACAGAAATAAAGATAAAAATACCATTAAAAGATTCGACAAAATCACGATCGGACTAGCGTCGCCTGAGTCTATTTTGGCAGAATCAAGAGGTGAGGTTTTAAAACCAGAAACCATCAACTATCGTACACACAAACCCGAACGTGACGGTTTATTTTGTGAGCGTATCTTCGGACCTGTAAAGGATTTCGAATGTGCTTGTGGAAAATACAAACGTATTCGTTACAAAGGTATCGTGTGTGACCGTTGTGGGGTGGAAGTGACTGAAAAGAAAGTACGTCGCGACCGTGTAGGACATATCAATTTAGTAGTGCCAATCGCACACATTTGGTATTTCCGTTCCTTACCAAACAAAATCGGTTATATCCTTGGATTACCTTCCAAAAAATTGGATATGATCATCTACTACGAGCGCTATGTGGTAATTCAAGCCGGTATCGCTAAAAATGTAGATGGTGAGCCGTTACAAAAATTAGATTTCTTAACTGAAGAAGAGTATTTGAATATTTTAGATACCCTTCCTATGGAGAACCAATATTTAGACGATAACGATCCAAATAAATTCATCGCTAAAATGGGTGCTGAATGTATTATGGACTTGTTAGCACGTACCGATTTGGATGCTTTGTCATACGAATTGCGTCACTCAGCCAACAATGAAACGTCTAAACAACGTAAAACAGAAGCGTTAAAACGTCTTCAAGTAGTGGAGTCATTCCGTGATTCTAACTTGAACCGTGAGAACCGTCCAGAGTGGATGATTTTGAAAGTAATTCCGGTTATCCCACCAGAATTACGTCCGTTGGTGCCACTTGATGGTGGTCGTTTCGCGACTTCCGACTTGAATGACTTGTACCGTCGTGTGATTATCCGTAACAACCGTTTAAAACGTTTGATGGAAATCAAAGCGCCAGAGGTAATCTTACGTAACGAAAAACGTATGTTGCAAGAGGCTGTTGACTCCTTGTTCGATAATACACGTAAAGCTTCTGCTGTTAAAACAGAATCGAACCGACCCTTGAAATCTCTTTCGGATTCCTTGAAAGGTAAACAAGGTCGTTTCCGTCAAAACTTATTGGGTAAACGTGTGGATTATTCAGCTCGTTCGGTAATTGTCGTTGGACCTGAATTGAAAATGTACGAATGTGGTTTGCCTAAAGATATGGCAGCTGAATTGTACAAACCGTTCGTTATCCGTAAGTTAATTGAGCGTGGAATCGTGAAAACGGTTAAATCGGCGAAGAAAATCATCGATAAAAAAGAACCGGTAGTATGGGATATCCTTGAAAATGTAATCAAAGGTCACCCTGTATTACTAAACCGTGCCCCCACTCTTCACCGTTTGGGTATCCAAGCTTTCCAACCGAAATTAATTGAAGGAAAAGCAATTCAGTTACACCCGTTAACGTGTACGGCGTTTAATGCCGACTTTGACGGTGACCAGATGGCGGTTCACTTACCGTTAGGACCAGAAGCAATTTTAGAAGCCCAATTGTTAATGTTGGCTTCTCACAATATCTTGAACCCAGCTAATGGTGCGCCAATCACCGTTCCTTCTCAGGACATGGTACTTGGATTGTACTATATGACCAAAGAGCGTTTGTCTACTCCAGAATTAACTATTAAAGGAGAAGGCTTAACATTCTATTCGGCTCAAGAAGTAAATATTGCTTTGAATGAAGGACGTTTAGAGTTAAATGCACGCGTTAAAATCAGAACGAAAGATTTTAATGAAAATGGCGAATTGGTATACAAAATTATCCAAACTACTGCCGGACGTGTATTGTTCAACGAAGTGGTGCCAGAAGCAGCGGGTTATATCAATGAAGTATTGACGAAAAAGTCATTGCGTGATATTATTGGTAAAATCTTAGCTACTACGAATGTACCCACTACGGCTGCATTCTTAGATGATATTAAAGATATGGGATACAAATTCGCCTTCCAAGGTGGATTGTCCTTCTCATTAGGTGATATTAAAGTGCCAGAGAAAAAAGACGATTTGATCGCAGATGCTCGTGAACAAGTGGACGGAATTACCATGAACTATAACATGGGTCTTATCACAAATAATGAGCGTTACAATCAAGTAATCGACGTGTGGACTTCTACCAATGCTTTGTTGACTGAATTGGCAATGAAGAATATTCGTGAAGACCAACAAGGATTTAACTCAGTATACATGATGTTGGATTCAGGAGCACGTGGTTCGAAAGAGCAGATTCGTCAGTTAACCGGTATGCGTGGTTTGATGGCGAAGCCGAAAAAATCAACTGCAGGTGGTGGAGAAATTATTGAAAACCCGATTCTTTCTAACTTTAAAGAAGGTCTTTCGATTTTGGAATACTTCATCTCAACCCACGGTGCGCGTAAAGGTCTTGCAGATACGGCGTTAAAGACGGCGGATGCGGGATACTTAACACGTCGTCTACATGACGTTTCCCAAGATGTAATTGTGAACTCGGTTGATTGTGGTACATTACGTGGTATCGAAGTAACGGCTTTGAAGAAAAACGAAGAAATCGTTGAAACTCTTGGTGAGCGTATTTTAGGTCGTGTGACATTACATGACGTAATTAATCCGTTAACTTCTCAAGTAATTATTGCAGCAGGTGAAGAAATCACGGAAGCAGTAGTACGTGAAATCGAAGAATCACCTATCGAAAGAGTAGAAGTACGTTCTCCATTAACTTGTGAAGCAACGAAAGGAATCTGTGCAAAATGTTACGGAAGAAACTTAGCAACAGGTAAAATGACTCAAAAAGGTGAGGCTGTAGGTGTAATTGCAGCACAGTCCATCGGTGAGCCAGGTACACAGTTGACCTTACGTACCTTCCACGTTGGAGGGGTTGCAGGAGGTGTTTCTGAAGAATCATCGATTGTAGCACGTTTTGGTGGTCGTCTTGAAATTGAAGATTTAAAAACGGTTAAAGGAGAAGATAGCGAAGGAAACCAAGTGGATATCGTAATCTCTCGTTCAACTGAATTAAAATTAATCGATGCTACAACTGGTATCGTATTAAATACACATAACATTCCTTACGGTTCTAGCATTTTTGTGAACGATGGGGATGTGGTTGAAAAAGGAACTACTTTATGTAAATGGGATCCATATAACGGGGTAATTGTATCTGAGTTTACAGGTAAAATTGCATACGAAGATTTAGAACAAGGACAAACGTTCCAAGTTGAAATCGACGAACAAACCGGATTCCAAGAGAAAGTAATTTCAGAAGGAAGAAATAAAAAATTAATTCCGACCTTATTGATTTACGGAAAAGACGGAGAGTTAATTCGTTCATACAACTTACCAGTAGGGGCACACCTTATGGTAGAAGATGGTGAGAAAATTAAAGCCGGTAAAATCTTAGTGAAAATCCCACGTCGTTCTTCGAAAGCTGGGGATATCACAGGAGGTCTTCCACGTATTACCGAATTATTAGAAGCGCGTAATCCTTCAAACCCAGCAGTAGTGTCTGAAATTGATGGAGTAGTTTCTTTTGGTAAAATCAAACGTGGTAATCGCGAGATTATCATTGAATCTAAATTCGGTGATGTTCGTAAATACTTGGTGAAATTATCAAGTCAGATTCTAGTTCAAGAAAATGACTTCGTGAAAGCAGGTATGCCATTGTCTGACGGAGCGATTACTCCAGAAGATATCTTACGAATCCAAGGTCCATCAGCCGTTCAACAGTATTTGGTAAATGAAATTCAAGAGGTTTACCGTTTACAAGGGGTAAAAATCAACGACAAACACTTTGAAGTGGTGATTCGTCAAATGATGCGTAAAGTACAAATCCAAGATCCAGGAGATACTTTATTCTTGGAAGAACAATTGGCACACACCAGCGACTTTATGGTTGAAAACGACAAATTGTACGGAATGAAAGTGGTTGAAGATGCTGGTGATTCTGAGAATTTGAAACCCGGTCAAATTGTAAGCCCACGTGATTTACGCGATGAAAACTCCGTATTGAAACGTAATGATAAGAACTTGGTTGTTGCTCGTGATGCAGTTATGGCTACAGCAACTCCAGTACTTCAGGGTATTACACGTGCTTCGTTACAAACAAAATCATTCATCTCAGCAGCTTCCTTCCAGGAAACGACTAAAGTGTTGAATGAAGCAGCTGTAGCAGGTAAAGTAGACCAGTTAGAAGGATTGAAAGAAAACGTTATTGTAGGTCATAGAATCCCAGCCGGTACCGGTATGCGTGATTATGACAACATTATCGTTGGTTCGAAAGATGATTACAACGAATTGATGGCTAACAAAGAAGAATACGTTTACTAATCATGAGCGAAGAATTGCAACCCGGACAGATCAACATCGAATTGGATGAGAAAACAGCGGAAGGAATTTATTCTAACCTTGCCATTATCAACCATTCGCCCTCTGAGTTTGTATTGGATTTTGTGACCATCATGCCAGGTGTTCCAAAATCGAAAGTAAAATCGCGAATTATTTTAACGCCTCAACATGCCAAACGGTTGTTGAAAGCGATGGCAGAAAATATTCATCGATTTGAACAAGCCCATGGAGAAATTAAAGAAACGGATTTACCGCCAACTCCTTTAAATTTCGGTCCGACAGGACAAGCCTAATACAGAAAAACTCCTCTAGAAATAGAGGAGTTTTTTTATTAAAATAAACTAAAATAACCGACAAAAAACCAATTTAATCGACGTATGAAACGGTAGCGGATTGTTAACAAAAAGCTAACATAAAATAGCTGTTTTCAGGGTTTTAGTTTTTAATTTTGTGCAAAATCAACATCTTTAATTATGCGTAAAAATCTACAATTTTTCAATAAGAACAAGTTTTTCTTGGTCTTATTGATGTTTCTTTTCCAATTGGGTCATGCTCAGTTGTTAACAGAAAATTTTAGTTATTCTACTGCCGGAGATATTACAACAGCTTCGGGAGGGAATTGGACTGCACATAGTGGTAGTACCTTTTATCCTCAGTTTACAACATCTGGTCTTACTTATCCAGGTTACCCAGGCTCAGGTGTAGGAGGGGCTGTTACTATCTCAACAACTGGGGTAGCTGACGTAAACAGAACTTATACAGCTCAAACTTCAGGTAATGTTTATGCAGCATTCTTGGTTAATGTAAGTTCTGCAACTACAACTGGAGATTATTTTATCCATTTGGGTACAGGTGCATCATCCTTTGTGGGAAGATTCTTTGTTAAAAGAGATGCTTCTAACAATTTGGCTTTTGGAATTTCCAAAAATGCAGCTGTAGCAAGTGCTACATTTACAGGTTTTACTTACTCGCTAAACACTACTTATTTAGTTGTAATTAAATACTCAATTATTTCAGGAACAACGAATGATACGGTAAGTGTGTTTATTAATCCAGCACTAAATGGTACTGAGGGTACTGCAAATATTACAGCTCCAGACCCTACAGCTGCCGATGTAAATCCAAGTGCATTTTACATTCGTCAGGGGACACCTCCAGGTGCTACAATTGACGGTATTCGAATAGCAACATCATGGGCTTCTGCAGTACCAAGTGCTGCTTCAATATCTTCAAGCACTACCTCTTTATTGGCATATTCAACTACTTATGGAGTTGCAACACCATCGCAAACATCTTTAATATCTGGTTCTGGTCTTTCTGCGAATATCACTGCAACTGCACCAACAGGATTTGAAGTGTCTTCGGATAATACCACATTTGGCACAACTGCCACGTTCACCCAATCTGGAGGAACAGCCAATGGAACTTTATATATTCGTATGAGTGCAACTGCTACAGTTGGTGGATCTTATGATAGTCAAAATATCGTATTGTCTTCTACAGGTGCAACTGCAGTAAATATTACAACTGCAGCTTCAGGGAATAGTGTTTCTAAAGCCACTTTAACCACTACTGCTGGGAATCAATCTGTAGCACAAGGTACTGCTGCCGCTTCAGTTATCGCTGCAGGAACTTACACATTATCCGGGTTTTATAATGGTGATACAAGTAGTGTTGTTTCAGGTACTGTTTCCTACACTACAAATTATACGGATACAACTCCAGCCGCAACAGCCGGAATTACAATTACTCCAGATGTTTCTGGATTAACAGCTGCGAATTATAATTTTGCCGCAGCGAATGGAACAATTACGATTACCTCTTCGCCTGTGCCAACAATCAGCAGTGCCTTAACGGCTACGGCAACTTATGGTACTTCTTATACCTATCAAATAGTTGCAGATAATTCACCTACATCTTACAATGCCACCAATTTACCTGCTGGTTTATCAATCAATACAGCAACAGGTGAAATTTCGGGTATTCCTACTGCTGCACCAGGTGTATATAACATTGGTTTAGTAGCTACGAATGCAGGTGGTGATGGAACGGCAACTTTGTCGTTGACAATTAATGCAAAATCCTTAACAATTACAGGAATTGCAACAGTAGATAAAATCTATGATGCTACTACATCTGTGAGCTACACAGGTGGCTCATTAGTAGGTGTATATGGTTCAGATACCGTTTCATTTACAGGGTCGGCTACTATGGTTGATAAAGTTATAGGTTCAAATAAACCCGTAACTTTTGCATTGACTTTGAATGGTGCTCAAGCAGGTAATTATAGCTTGACTCAACCAACGGGCTTAACTGTAAATATTTCGGCAAAAGAGTTAACTGTTTCAGGTGCTGCTGCACAAAGTAAAACTTTTGATGGAAATACCAATGCAGTAATTACTGGAACTCTTTCAGGTATTGCTGGTTCAGATGTGGTGACACTTTCTGGAACAGGAACTTTTGCTTCATCAGCAATTGGTAACAATATCGCCGTGACTTCTACATCAACCATTGGTGGTGCAGATGCAGGGAACTATTATTTGACACAACCAACTGGTTTAACAGCAAACATCAATCCAGCTATTGTTGCTTTATTACAATGGAATACATTTGGAAATGCGGGTACTGAAACTACAGAACCAAGCACTTCTAATGAAACAAATATTGGTTCAGCGTCTTTAAATTATACAGGAAGTACAGTTACTCCTGCTGCAAACGGTAACCGTTTAGGGGGAACCAATTGGACAGTAGGTGCAACTATTGATACTTCAAAGTATATCCAATTTACCGTAACTCCTAATGCCGGATTTACATTTACACCCACATCGTTTGAATTTATTTGGGATTTCTCAGGTAGCGGACCTTCAAGTGTAGCTTTACGTTCTTCAGTAGATGGATATGCTTCAAATATTGGAGCCGTTACTGGATTAACAGCAAGTACTTCAGCAGTTCGTACAATTGCGATTTCTGGTTTATCAGCAATCTCAACTCCAACAACATTCCGTATTTATGGTTATCAAGCGACAGCCTTAACTGGAACAGGGGGATTCGATTGTGCTGTATCAACCAATAACGTGGTACTTAAAGGATATACAGGTGTGGCACCAGCGCCATCTTTCTCAACGAGTGGTTCTCCCGCCGCATTGTCTACAACTTATGGCACGGCTTCAACTGAAACTTCATTCACTGTTTCAGGTACTTATTTATTAAGTGGTGTAACAGCAACGGCTCCAGCGGGATTTGAAGTTTCTGCAACTTCAGGATCTGGATTTGGATCGACAGCTACTGTAGGTGCTGCAGGAAACATCACAAACGTTCCTGTTTATGTCCGTTTAGCCGCTAATGCATCAGTTGCAGGATCTCCTTACTCAGGCGATATCGTATTGTCTACAACAGGAGCTACTTCTGTAAATGTGGCTACCGCTTCAAGTACAGTAACTCCAAAAACATTAACGATTAACGGAATTTCAATTGCGAATAAAGTATTTGATGGAAATACCGATGCTACCATTACAGGTACACCTTCATTGGTTGGTGTTGTTACTGGTGATGAAGCCAATGTTATTTTAGGAGGAACTCCTGTAGCAACCTTTATTTCTTCAGCTGTTGCAACAGATATTCCCGTAACTGTAAGTGGGTATACTATTTCAGGAAGTGCTTCTTCAAATTATTCATTAACACAACCCTCAGGTTTAGTTGCAGATATTACTTCAGAACCATCGCCTGTAATTTCAAGTGCTTTAACAGCAACAGTAACGTATGGAACTGCATTTAACTATTTTATTACTGCAACAAATGCTCCTTCATCTTATAATGCGACCAACTTGCCTGCAGGATTAACTGTAAATACAACAACTGGTGAAATTTCAGGTGTTTTGACTGCAGCGCCAGGGAATTATTCGATTACTTTGGAAGCTACAAATGCAGGAGGTACAGGTTCAGATGTATTAGTACTTACAGTAGAAGCTAAAGTGTTGACTGTTGATGGATTATCAATTGTCAATAAAATTTACGATGGCAATACATCGGCCACTTATACTGGCGGTACATTAAATGGTATTTACAATACCGATGTAGTTAATTTCACTGGAGTGGCAACTTTTGATACCAAAACGGTTGGTACTACTAAGCCTGTGTCGATTACTTTAACGTTAAATGGTGCTGCTGCAGGAAATTATTCGGTAACTCAATTGACAGGTTTGACGGCTGATATCACTGTAAAAACGTTAACCATTACTGGTGCTACTGCACAAAATAAACCGTTTGATGGTACAACTGCTGCGGTAATTACAGGTACACTTTCTGGTGTAGTGTCTGGGGATGTTGTTACCTTAAATGGAACAGGAACTTTTGCTACTTCAGCACAAGGAACAGGTATTGCTGTAACGTCTACTTCAACATTAGGTGGAGCAGACGCAGCCAATTATGAGTTAACACAACCAGTAGGTTTGACAGCTAATATCACCCAACCCGCTATTTTAATGTGGAGTACTTTTGGAAATGCCGGTACTGAAACGACTGAGCCAAGTGTTTACAATAATAGTTTAGTGTCTTCATCTACCATTTCTGTAGCCGGAATTACTACAACAGGAAATGCGAACCGTCTAGGGGGTTCAAACTGGCCATTAACAACTACAATTGATGCCAATAAATACTATCAATTTACCGTTACCCCTAATGCAGGTTACCAATTCACTCCAACATCTTTAAGTTTTGTGTGGGATCGTTCAGGTACAGGGCCAAGTTCAATTGCGATTCGTTCGTCAATCAACAATTATGCTACTGATATCGCCGTATTAAATGGGGTGACTGCAAGTACCTCTGCTTTCAATAGTCTTGTAATGTCTTCTTTAGGGGATGTTCAATCTGCTACTACTTTCCGTGTTTATGCATACAATGCTACAGGTGCAGCAGGAACTGGAGGTTTTGATACAGCAACGAATGTGAATAATATTATTCTTTACGGAACTACAAGTTTAATTACAGGTTCTACTGCAGCAACAATGAATGGAACTACTTCAATTTGTTCTGGTGATAGTGCTGTAATTAATGTTGCTATCACAGGAGGAAGAAGTCCTTACACTTTAGTATATACTGACGGTACTAATAATTACACAGAATCCAATTATGTTTCTGGTTCAAGTATTGTTGTTACTCCAGCTTCAACTACAACGTATTCTATTGTTTCAATCACTGATGCAAATTCTTTAGTGGGTACGGGTAATACAGGGTCTGCTGTAATTACTTTGTTATCTAATACTACTTACTATGCTGATACCGATAATGACGGTTACGGTAATCCAGCAAGTTCAATTGTTTCTTGTTTGCCATTAGTTGGATATGTTGCTAATGATTTAGATTGTAACGATGCATCAAATACCATTCATCCTGGTGCTGTAGATGTATGTTATGACGGTATCGACAACGACTGTAACGGTAACATCGACAACATCGGATTGCCAGGTGGTTGTATTCCAATTTATACAACACCAGCGGTTACTGTTCCTAACTCAACAATTAGTTATGGTGCTTCTATCATTACAAGTTTAGTGGCGAACTGTCAAGGATACCGTTACGTGGTTACACGTGTGAATCCAGCCGATGATACCCCAATGTCAGCTCCTGTTACTGTGGATATGGGTATGCGTAACTTGTTCTTGTCTAACTTGTCTAACTATGCTTATGGTGCGAAGTTTAAAGTAGAAACTACGGTTCGTATCAATAACGTATGGCAACCGAACTATGCGCCTGCATTCTTCGTGTTCACGCCAACACCATTAAGTACAGTGGCTGCATGTGGTACACAAATTTCGAATACGACTACGCAAGTTACGAGTTCACCAGTTGCCTTAGTATCGGTTTACCGTTACCAAGTACAACGTTTGGATGCAAGTAACAACGTATTGAGTACTCAAGTAATTACAAGTGGTTTACGTTACTTCTCATTCGAACAAGTAACCGATTTCCGTTACGATGCTAATTATAGCGTTTCGTGTGCGATCCGTAACTTAGACGGTGTGTTTATGGCTTACGGTCCTGTATGTACTATTCAAGCACCGAAACACCCAACTAGTGAAGTTCGTGCTACACAATGTAACGACTACGCGGTATCAAGCTATAACGAAAATATCTACGCGAACTTAGTTCGTAATGTAGTATTGTACCGTTACCGTTTATATAATGTAAATCAAGGTTACGACTACAGTGTAGACAAGAATGCCAACTACTTCAAATTGACTGATTTCCCAGGTTTAGTACCTGGAGAAACGTATTCAGTACAAGTAGCGGTGAGTATGCCAGGTCAACCTGACTTTGGTCCATTCGGAAAAACATGTACGCTTGTAGTGCCAAACGTAGCACGTACTATCGAAGATACACAAGCAGCAGGAGCCATCAGCTTCGAAGCTACAGTTTATCCGAACCCATTTGCAGAGAACTTCTATTTCAAAGTGAATTCAGCGAGCACAGCAGAATATACAATTCAAGTGTATGACATGTTGGGTAAATTGGTGGAAACGAAAACGGTTTCATCCGATTCAGTGGAAAGCACAGAAGTAGGGGCTAACTTCCCAGCAGGTGTTTATAATGTAATCTTAACACAAGGTGAAAATATCAAAACACTACGTGTGATTAAACGATAATTATTTTTTTATCAAAACAATAAAAACCTCCTTCGGGAGGTTTTTTTTATGCAAATACGAAAAATGTCGTATTGCTGCCCAACAGCAAAGCCTGTAGTTTTGTCTCATAACCTCAAATCTCATAAGTAACCTAGTTAACCCTAAAATTCTTCTTATGAGACAAAAATTATTTTTTAAAGTTGGGCTGTTCTTGCTCTTGTTTAGCGGATTACACCTTAGAAGTCAGTCGGCCGGATTCAATACCACGTATATAGTATTGAATAATGGGAATGGAGATACCTTCTATGATCTTCAAGCCACAACAGCGAATCCCGATTTTGATAATGCACAGTTAGGAACCTATTGTGCAGGTTCTTCAGGCCTTTTTTTAAAAGGAGCTGAACATAACAATTGGAAATGTGGCGGATGTGACATTTCCAGTACGCATTTGTATTATCGGGTGTATTTAGTGAATGGAAGCAGCGGTGCATTTTCAGCTGTGGGACTTAATTTCACTTCTGATTTTGCCAATGGATGCGGCGGTCGTGATCAACAATGGAGTGCTACCAACCTCAATGTGGATCTAACTTCTACTTTGTCGCCTGGAAATTATGTGTTGGAAGTGTATTCCGATCAAGCAACAAGTTGTGCGGGGACGCAATACGCGAGTAATAATGGTGCTAATTTTAAAGCCAATTTTACAATAAATGCAGTCCAAACCTATTATGTCGATGCCGATGGTGATGGCTTTGGCGTTCCCTATTCGTCTACAACATCTTGTCTAGGAGCTCCTGTTGGTTATGTTGCCAATACAAACGACTGTAATGATAATCAACTTCAATATGTCGATGCCGATGGGGATGGATTTGGAAGTACAACCCTTACCGGTTGTGGTGTTTCCAATGCTTCCGATTGTGACGATTCCCAATTGCAATATTTAGACTTTGATGGCGATGGTTTCGGGAATGCTATATTAGTAGCTTGTGGTGTTACAAATGCATCCGATTGTAATGATAACCAATTGCAATATTTGGATGCCGATGGTGACGGTTATGGTAGTCAGGTGCTTGTTGCCTGCGGAGCCACGAATAATGTAGATTGTAATGATGGCCAAATTCAATATTTAGATGTGGATGAAGACGGCTTTGGACGCAACGTTTGGGTAGCCTGTGGTGTCACCAATAATATCGATTGTAACGACAACGAACTCCAATATGTAGACGCTGATGGTGATGGGTATGGTGGTACAACTTTAGCCGCTTGCGGGCCCAATAATAATTCCGATTGTAATGATAACCAATTGCAATACATAGATGCCGACGGTGATGGCTTTGGTCGCAATGTTTTAGTAGCTTGTGGAGTCACCAATAATATCGATTGCAACGACAACGAACTCCAATACGTAGACGCTGATGGCGATGGGTATGGTGGAACTACTTTAGCCGCATGCGGTCCCAATAATAATTCCGATTGTAATGACAATCAATTGCAATACATGGATGCCGACGGCGATGGCTTTGGCCGCAATGTTTTGGTGGCTTGTGGGGTAGTTAATAATGTCGATTGCAACGACAACGAACTCCAATACGTGGATGCTGATGGCGATGGGTACGGAAGTACGACCTTTGCCGAATGCGGTCCTAATAATAATTCCGATTGTAATGACAACCAATTGCAATACATGGATGCCGACGGCGATGGCTTTGGTCGCAATGTTTTGGTGGCTTGTGGGGTAGTTAATAATAATGATTGTAACGACAATCAACTTCAATATGTAGATGCGGATGGTGACGGATTTGGAAGTATGATTTTTGCTCCCTGTGGTGTTGCAAATAATTCCGATTGCAATGATGCAAATCCGACCATAGGAGCAGGTTCTCCTTATTTTAGAGATGCAGATGGCGATGGTTTTGGTGATCCTACGGTTTCTGCATGTCAATTTATGGCTGGCTACGTAACGAATAACACCGACTGCGATGATACACGTGCAAACGTAAACCCCGGAGCAGTGGATGTGTGTTACGACGGCTTAGACAACGACTGTAATGGTAACATCGACAACATTGGCTTACCCGGAGGTTGTATACCTGTTTATACAACACCCGCAGCAACAGTTCCCAACTCAACCATTACTTATGGCGCTTCAATTATCACGAGCTTAGTAGCGAATGCACAAGGCTACCGTTATGTAGTAACGCGTGTGAATCCAGCCGATGACACCCCAATGTCAGCTCCTGTTACGGTGGATATGGGGTTACGTAATTTGTTCTTGTCCAATTTGTCCAACTATGCCTATGGTGCAAAATATAAAGTTGAATCGACTGTGCGCATTAACAATGTATGGCAACCGAACTATGCGCCAGCTTTCTACGTGTTCACGCCAACACCATTAAGTACAGTAGCTTCTTGTGGAACTCAAATCTCGAATACAACAACACAAGTTACCAGTTCGGCAGTTGCTTTAGTATCGGTTTACCGCTACCAAGTCCAACGTTTGGATGCGAGCAACAACGTTGTAAGCACACAAGTGTTGACGAGCGGTTTGCGTTACTTCTCTTTTGA
>NZ_SBKN01000004.1 GCF_004122105.1 Flavobacterium stagni | reverse complement strand
CTTGGTTCAGGGTCAATTTCTTTCACCCAAAACCAAATAATGATAAAGTCAATTATTGTAAGGAGAAATAATTTTGTAAATAACTTCATATGTCTTTTTTAGCAGATTTTTTAGCCTGACGCATAACTCGTTTATACCTCTGAGGAAATGTTGCTATGACTCCAAAATTGCGGCGGATAGGTACAAATCAATCAGAAAATTTAAAGGTAGTACTTTTTTATAAATCATCAAACGGACTCTTGATATTTTGGATACTTTTCGTACTCACATGCGTGTAAATCTCTGTCGTCTTACTACTATTGTGCCCCAACAACTCTTGTATGTATCGTAAATCCGTGCCGTTCTCCAACAAATGCGTCGCATAACTGTGCCGCAACCAATGCAACGTCACCGGTTTCTGAATGTTTGTCTTCGCCAACGATTGCTTCAAAACACTCTGTAAACTCTTTTCAGAATACGGCTCACCAGGCTTCTGACCCTCAAACAAATAGACCTTCGGCTTGTAATACCGGTAGTACTCGCGCAACAATTCTAATATTCGCGGACTCAACGGCACAATCCGGTCCTTTTTCCCCTTCGCTTGCTGAATAAAAATTACATTCCGCTGCGAATCAATATGCACCGGTTGCAACTTCAACACTTCCCCACACCGCAACCCGCAGGAATAAATCAAACTCAAAATCACCCGATGCTTCATGTTCGTCGAAGCCTCCAACAACTGCTTTACCTCCTCCTTACTCAACACATTCGGCAATTTCTTCTCCCGCTTCGGCCGATGGATCTTCTCAATATCCAACGCCATCCCCCGCTCAATCTCATAAAACAACTTGATCGCATTCACCATCTGATTCTGGTACGACGCCGATAATTTTTGCGCCAAAATATAATCGTTGTTGAACTGAATCACATCGTCATTGGAGATCGCGAGAACCGACTTCTCCCGAAAAAACACAAAGAAAACCCGCATGGCATCAAAATAAGTCGAGACCGTACTCGCACTGTACCGCTTCGATTGCAAATACCGCTTGTACCGCTCCAAATAATGCTGCGCCTCCACATTCGGAAGGCGAACAGGATCCGGAGCCACATTAAAATACATCCGATTCTCAAAAGTATCCGGCACATGCCAACACCCAAAACCCGCACTCCAACGTGCGTCAGGGATCGACTTCATTTCCGCAATCAATTCAGGATTTTTCTCAAAATATATACCCAAACGGGCTGTCCCCTTGTGGACAATTTTCTTGGCGTTCCATTTCATAAACTTGGCGTATAAAAACCCAAAACTACAAAATGTAGCGCTAACCCGCAAGCAATCATGGGATTATGACGGCTTTTGACGTCTATTGACCGGATTTGACGTAAATTGACGTCTCCTGACGTAATTTTCCCGAAGAAGTAGGGGTTTTGCTTTGGTTTTGTTCGGACTTTCTTCGATAGCGCTTCGGTAAACTGGGGCAATTACGCAACAACTTCCGAACAAAACACGAACAAAACACGAACAAAACAGTTACTTTTTGGAAAATGAGACAATGAGCCAATGTGGCAATGAGGCAATAAGCCAATGAGTCAATAACGCTGCGCCTTTATACTCTTAATACTTCGCGAACTTCGCGCTCACTTTGCTCCTTTGCGGTTAAATTCACAACCTTGTGAAACATCGTGCCTAACCTTGTGAAACCTTGTGCTCCAATAAGTCAATGTGGCAATGTGCCAATGAGTCAATAACGCAGCACCTTTATACACTTAATACTTCGCGAACTTCGCGCTCACTTTGCTCCTTTGCGGTTAAATTCACAACCTTGTGAAACTTCGTGCCTAACCTTGTGAAACCTTGTGCTCCAATAAGTCAATGTGGCAATAAGCCAATGAGTCAATAACGCAGCACCTTTATACACTTAATACTTCGCGAACTTCGCGCTCACTTTGCTCCTTTGCGGTTAAATACACAACCTTGTGAAACTTCGTGCCTAACCTTGTGAAACCTTGTGCCCCAATTTTTCAGTCCACCATCCCCAACTACACTTTTACACCCAACTAAACTCCCCACTCCTATCAATCTAAAAATGTCTAACGTCTAAAGTCCAAAGTCTAAAGTCTAACATTAAAAAAATTCCGTAAATTCGCATCCGGATAATAAAACGTCCCACACAAATAGAAATACCTTTTTTACAATGAAATACGATATTATTGTTTTAGGAAGTGGACCCGGCGGTTATGTAACAGCCATTCGTGCTTCACAATTAGGCTTCAAAGTGGCCGTAGTAGAAAAAGAAAACTTAGGCGGAATCTGCTTAAACTGGGGATGTATCCCAACCAAAGCCTTATTGAAATCAGCCCAAGTATTCGACTATTTAAAACATGCTTCAGATTACGGTCTCACCGTAAAGGAATTTGATAAAGACTTCAATGCTGTAATCGCCCGCTCGCGCTCCGTAGCCGAAGGCATGAGCAAAGGGGTACAATTCCTGATGAAGAAAAATAAAATCGATATCATCGACGGATTTGGAAAAATCAAACCCGGTAAAAAGGTAGACGTAACCGCAGCCGACGGTAAAGTAACCGAATACAGCGCAGATCACATCATCATCGCTACTGGAGCACGCTCCCGTGAGTTACCCAATTTGCCACAAGACGGTAAAAAAATCATCGGGTACCGTCAAGCGATGACGCTTCCAGAACAACCCAAGAAAATGATCGTTGTAGGTTCGGGAGCTATCGGAGTAGAATTTGCGCATTTCTACAACGCCATGGGAACAGATGTAACCATCGTGGAGTTCATGCCCAATATCGTTCCTGTGGAAGACGAGGATATCTCCAAACAATTCGAGCGTTCCTTGAAAAAATCAGGCATCAACATCATGACCAATGCGTCGGTTGAGCGTGTTGATACTACAGGAAATGGCGTAAAAGCCTTCGTAAAAACCGCTAAAGGCGAAGAAGTGTTGGAAGCCGATATCGTATTGTCAGCAGTCGGAATCAAAACCAATATCGAAAACATCGGATTAGAAGAAACCGGTATCGCTACCGATCGTGATAAAATCTTAGTGAACAGCTACTACCAAACCAACGTACCCGGCTACTATGCTATCGGTGACGTAACACCTGGTCAAGCCCTTGCTCACGTAGCATCTGCAGAAGGTATCTTGTGTGTGGAGAAAATCGCAGGTATGCACGTAGAACCGTTGGATTATGGAAATATCCCCGGTTGTACCTATGCTACGCCAGAGATCGCATCTGTGGGACTTACCGAAAAAGCAGCCAAAGAAAAAGGCTACGAAATCAAAGTAGGGAAATTCCCGTTCACCGCTTCTGGTAAAGCCAAAGCGGCTGGAACACCCGACGGATTCGTAAAAGTAATCTTCGATGCCAAATACGGCGAATGGTTAGGATGCCACATGATTGGTGCTGGCGTAACCGATATGATTGCTGAGGCCGTTGTAGCGCGCAAATTAGAAACCACCGGACACGAAATCCTAAAAGCCGTTCACCCACACCCAACGATGAGTGAAGCAGTAATGGAAGCCGTTGCCGATGCCTATGGCGAAGTGATTCATATGTAAAAAGCGGCTAAGACACTGAGCCCCTGAGCTCCTGAGTCTTACCCAATCATAAAAGTCTAAAGACTAATGTCTAATGTCTAAAGACTAATGTCTTAAAGAAAACCGTTCACCCGAACGGTTTTTTTTATGCGGCTATTCCTGCTGTCCGTTGCAAGTCCTCGGGATAGGCCCTGTTTTTTGGGCACGGCACAGGCTCCCAAGGTCGCCCTACCGCACCTCAAAAAAACAACGGCCCTTCCCCTCCGGGCTTTCCACTGCCATCAGGGCCGCTTCGTGTATCTATCACCTAGTGATTACTTCAAGGTAATTCGTACCTTTAACGCAACCCTTTACCTTAAAACAAATCCGGCACCATGTCCATTTTTGCAACACGACCCATCACCCGCACCATTCACTACGTCAACATTGCCTTGTTCCTTTGCTTTCAATGCTGCGGTATCGTCTGGAAAAATGAAATTCTAAGCATCCCACAACTGGAATACACCATTTTCAGTACGGGAAAATCATGGATAGATAGTCTGTCCCATCCACTCATCCTCACGGGTTTAATCGGACAAGTCTTGCTGCTCATGCATGCCTTTAACCGCCGCTGGAACCGAAAAATAAATACGCTTACGGTGAGTTTGCTCGCTGTTCTCGTGCTCTTTCTAGGGTTTGTAGGAGCGATCACCCATCAAGGAAAAATGATGGTGATGCAAATTCCTTTTCTTATAGCCACACTGATTTATTTCAAAATCGCCTATAAAAAAACCGGAGTGTAAATTACTCCGGTTATTTTTTATATTCCTTTCAACGCATCCAGCAAGGCATCGATATCGGCTTTGGTATTGAACCGACTGAACGATATCCGCAGCGCCGGCCGTTTTAAATCTTCTTCAGCAACAAATTGAGCTAAGACATGTGAGGGCTTCGAACTCCCACTTTGACACGCACTACCGCGCGATACGGCTATGCCTTTCATATCTAAATTAAACAAAATCATGGCCGCTTTTTCCTCACTCATCGGTAAGGTCACGTTCAAAATATTGTAAAACGTATGTTCGCCATTGGTTTTTATCCCTGGAAATGCCAATTGTAATTGCTCCCAGCAATAGTCTTTCAAGCAAGCAATGTAGTTTTGGTCGTGCTCGAGATCGATAGCGTCCAACTCCAACGCCTTGGCCATACCTGCAATTTGATGTACTGCTTCCGTACCGGCACGCAAACCTTTCTCTTGCTCACCGCCCACAATCAACGGCTTAATCACCACATGCTTGGCGATATACGCAAACCCAACACCCTTAGGTCCATGGAACTTATGCGCACTCGCTACGGCAAAGTCAACGGGTAAGTCGTGCAACGGCAACGCCCATTTCCCCACCGATTGCACGGTATCACAATGGAACAAGGCCTGGTGAGCGCGACATATTGTCCCTACTTTCTCGATATCCAACAAAGCTCCGGTTTCATTATTCACATGCATTAAGGTTACCAAAGTGGGTTTACCATCCGCCAATAGCGCATCGAGTCCGGAGACATCAACTGTTCCATCGGCATTAGCAGGCAAATAAACGGCTTCTACGCCTTGTTCTTGTACCAACTTCGCTACAGTATACAAAGTCGCATGATGTTCCATTCTCGAGGTAATTATGCGTTGTATACCCAAATCGCGCACCGCACTGGTCAAGATGAGATTCGTCGCCTCTGTTGCATTCGACGTAAAAATCAATTCGCGGGCTTCACAACCCATGATTTTAGCAATCGATTTGCGGGCGGTTTCTAAAATGGTTTTTGCACTGCGTCCAAAACTGTGGGTGGAGGACGCGTTTCCATATTCGGTTTGCATCACCTGCACCATATGGTCGATCACTTCGGGTCGCATCGGTGTGGTAGCAGCATTGTCTAAATAAACTCTATTCATGATGATAAATCAGCGGCACAAAAGTACGATTATTTTGAGTTTTGTTGAAAATAGATTTCCGTGGCACCCATGCCGTATTTCTGATAACTCGCTTCTTGAAAAGTTACCTGAGGATATTTGCGCAACAAAAATTCCAATTCTGTTTTCAAAATACCTTCGCCCACACCATGAATCAAAACGATTTTTGGGATGCGATTTTTAAGGGCAAATTCGACATGCCGTTGGGCCGTTTCAAGTTGGATTGTCAGGATATCAAAATTGGACATTCCTCGAAAATTCTTCACCAATTTTTCAATATGCAAATCAAATTCGGGTGCGCCTTTATCGCGCTTATCCGACTTAAATGTGAAGTTTTTTTGTGCACGAGTGGGTGTTGTGTCAATTTTTATCTTATGTGACGCATCACTTTTACTAAAGTAATCCAAGTCATTGGTATTGTTTTCTTTAATCAATTCGTTGACAAAAAATGTCATCATAAAATCATCATCCGTTTGGATCGAAATTTGATCATTTTTCACTTGAACAACCACGCCAGAAATCGCATCGTCCAGCACCGCAACTCGATCCCCTATTTCAAATTTATTCGTGCCCATCGTCTTCTTTTTTAGGTGGAATTTTAGCCGACAATTTGGCCATACAATAGATAAAAACAACACCTGCTCCACCCATTAAATAATAGTTGGGATGCGCCAAACTTTGTTCGTATAAGGCAATCGCTGCCGAAACCAAAAGCAACGGAATTAAAGCTTTATTCATTTCTCATTTTTTAAGTTTTCAAAAATAAAAAAACACACCCACCCCTCTTGTTGATAACCGATATTTCGTAAAATTGCATAAACAAATTGTCATGGAAGAACACATGTTGCCTTGCCTTTTTAAACAAACCTTCGGCTTTGACTGTATGGGTTGTGGCTTGCAACGCTCGATTTATTTACTTAGCCAAGGCCGTTTGTGGGATGCTTTTCAAATGTACCCCGCCATTTACACCTTGATTGCCTTATTGGGCTTTGTGGTTAAATTCGCCTTTCAGCCCACACCCAAAAACGGTAGAATAGTTATCCTATTGGCCGTACTTAACGCCATTGTAATTTTAATGGCGTACCTCATCAAAATGCGCAACTTCTTTTTTTAAAATCAAAAAATATGGAAAAACAAAAACTGCCTAATGCCACCGCATCACTAGTGCTCGGACTCCTAGCATTCCTCACCTTTTGCTGTTACGGCATCTTCGGAATTCTTTTTGGCGTAATTGGATTAATTTTAAGCTTAAAAGATGCCAAACGACTTAAGGAAAACCCAACCGACTATGACAATGTCACCCTGCACAAAATTGGTAAAGTACTGTCCATTATCGGTATTGTACTCGGTGTGTTGGCCTTAATCTTCTACGTCTGGATGATCCTCAAAATTGGTCCAGAAAACATGCAAAACGAAGAACAAATACGTCGCCGTATGAACGAGATCTTCGGAATTCGATAAACAAAAAAAGCCGTCCAAATGGACGGCTTTTTTTTATATATCATATTGGAATTAAAACCCACTTACCCTACTTGCAGCAAAAAAGACTCCACCTACAAACATCAAGATATAAAAGGAAATCAATACAATTAATAATATTCCTAAATACTTGTGGTGCGACTTTAAGTTTTCTAACGCAAAAGCTACATTATCAGAATCTTGAAATACCAATGCATTCTTCATCCCTGACGCATAACGATACAAATACACGACCGGCATTATATAGATTCCAGAAACCAGCAAATAGATCATTCCGAATAATCTACGCATACCACCAAACCCAAGAGCATCCATACTTGAAGTGGTCGTAATAAAAAATAATGCCATCAACACCATAATTCCAATACCTATAAATCCAAGTATTGAAAGAAATAAAGACCATTTTGCACTTACTCGCAAGGCGTCTTTAGCTAATTCATTTAAGACAATTTGATTTTGGTTTTCCATATACATAAAAATTAAAGTTCTGGTTCAAAGGCTTTTAAAGTCTTAATAATAATAGCTACACAATCGCGTAATTGCTCTTCAGTCATTACCAAAGGCGGTGCAAATCGGATGATATTTCCGTGCGTGGGTTTGGCTAACAATCCGTTTTCTGCCAACTTCACACAGATATTCCAAGCGGTTTCGCTTTCTTCCGTATCATTGATCACAATCGCATTCAACAATCCTTTTCCGCGCACTAAGGTAACAATGTTACTCTCAGTCACATACTCCTGCAACAAATCACGGAACAACTGACCTAAACGACGCGCGTTGGCTGCCAATCCTTCTTCTTCTACAACTTCTAAAGCCGCAATAGCTGTAGCTGCTGCCACAGGGTTTCCACCGAAGGTCGAACCGTGTTGACCGGGCTTAATCACATTCATTATCGCATCATTCGCCAAAACCGCCGATACGGGATATGCCCCGCCCGACAAGGCTTTTCCTAAAATTAATATATCGGGTTGCACATAGGTTGCTTGCTTTTCACACGACTTCTCGCAGTTACAATTCCCGCAAACGGCTAGTAACGAACCTGTACGTGCAATACCCGTTTGTACCTCATCAGCGATAAAAAGTACATTGTGTGCCGCACACAACGCTTGTGCTTTGGCTAAGAAATCCTCTGAAGGAACATAAACACCCGCCTCCCCTTGAATCGGCTCAACAAGGAAACCGGCAACGTTTTGAGACGATGTAAGCGCTTTTTCCAAAGCCTCGGTGTCATCGTAAGGTATTTTTATAAATCCTGCCGTATACGGCCCAAAATTCTTTCGCGCATTCTCATCGTTCGAAAACGAAATAATCGTCGTTGTTCTTCCATGGAAATTGCCATCACACACAATAATTTGCGCTTCATTCTCGGCAATACCTTTCTTCTCATACGCCCATTTACGGCAAATCTTTAGTGCAGTTTCCACAGCTTCAGCACCGGTATTCATCGGTAACACTTTGTCAAAACCAAAGTAATTGGTGATGTATTGCTCATAAACGCCCAGTTTGTCGTTGTAAAATGCACGCGAAGTAAGCGTTAAAGTTTGTGCTTGATTGACCATTGCTCCCACAATTTTAGGATGACAATGTCCTTGATTCACTGCTGAATACGCAGAAAGGAAATCGTAATACTGTTTTCCTTCCGCATCCCACACATATACTCCTTCACCACGGCTGAGCACCACAGGCAGTGGATGGTAATTGTGCGCACCGTATTTATCCTCCAGTTCGATAGCCTCCTGAGAGCGTAATTTTTCGCTAATCATGATTGAAATTTTAATAAAAAAGAAACTCCTTAATTCCTTCTTGTGGAGAGAAATCATCCGTAAACTTTCACAAAACTACACAATTCGGCGAATTAAAAAAGAAGGTGTGTAAAATTCTCAATCGATTGCGAAGCCTACTATTCCAACCATAAAAACAACTTATATTTTGATTTTAAAAAAATAGAAACCAGTAATTTATTTAAAGTAACTTAAACTAGTATTGGAACTATAATTATTCCTTTTTTTTCCGAAGCAATTGCTCCATCATTTGCAACTGTTGCTGTTGAATCGCCATCAATTCTTCGTGTTGGTGTTTGAGAATATGATCCAATTTTTGTTGCAACACCCGAATCTCCTGCTCGGCTTTTAAATTGATGATGAAATCCTTTTCAGCACGTTCACGATCTTTGGCTTCTTGCCGATTCTGACTCATCATAATTATCGGCGCTTGCAACGCAGCAATACACGACAAAATTAAGTTCAATAAAATAAAGGGATACGGATCAAATCCTTTGTTGTTGAGCCAAAATACATTAAAGGCAATCCACAACAACAAAAACACCATGAAGGAAATGATGAAGGTCCAACTTCCTCCGAAATCCGCGACCTTGTCAGCTACCCGTTGCCCAAAGGTACGGGTATCATTCGTTTCTTCTAATTCTTGAATGCTTTCGATTTCGTGGTGCTTTTTCATAACAATGATTTTCTACTCAAAGTTATGCATTCCAAAATGGAAAGCGGAAATTTCGACCTTAAAATAAACCTAAAAGCTTCGTGACGGTATTCCAGTTGCGCGTTGTCGATTGGACATTCATGCTCTTTTCAATCCATTTGTTGTCCAATTTGGTTTGAGCGGGCGAACTGTGGTACTTGAGATAAATTCGGCGTCCATCCAATTGGATCTTATCGGGTTCGATGAAATTCAGGTTCAATTGGGTAATCATTTGATCGGGAACTTCTGTAGAGATGAACGACACGTATAACTTTTTCAAGTCCACTCCTTCCTCTTGCAAAAACAAATTCCGCTCCACACAAGCTTCCAAATCGTCTTTACCAATAACAAACACAGGGACATCAAAGCCAAACGAGTTCATAATAGCCGTGCGAATCTGTCCGGCTACTACTCCAGGATCGGTTTCAGGCGTTTGCACAAACACATTTCCCGATTGAATGTAGGTGCGCACATTCCCAAATCCGACGCCTTCCAAACTGCGTTTCAAATCGTCCATTTTGATGAGTTTCTGTCCCGAAACATTTATTCCGCGTAATAAAGCCAAATGAATCATGTGTACGTTGGATTTAATTTGATTTTGCTAAATCTGTTTTAAAAATAAACATTTTTTCGTCCAATCCCATGCAATACTGTATTTTTGCGCCATGGGAAAACGTAGAAATGACCGCGTTGTATTTGAAAACGTGGAAGTCTTAGATGCCGGAGCCAAAGGAGTTTCGGTGGCCAAAGCGCCAGATGGAAAAGTAATCTTTTTACCCAATGTGGTACCCGGTGATGTCGTAGATGTGCAAACCTTTCGCAAGCGCAAAGCCTATTACGAAGGTAAAGCTATTCGTTTTCACCAGTATTCGGAAAACCGTGTCGAACCCGTGTGCCAACATTTTGGCGTATGCGGTGGCTGCAAATGGCAAAACATGAGTTACAGCCAGCAATTGGTGTACAAACACAACGAAGTATACAACAACTTAAAACGCATTGGTAAAATTGAACTCCCAGAATTTGAACCTATTTTAGGATCCAAAGAGCAGTTCTTCTACCGCAATAAAATGGAATTTGGATTCTCCAATGCCCGTTGGTTGACTGAAGCAGAAATCCAATCAGAGGCGACGTTTGAGAACCAAAACGCCTTAGGTTTCCATATCCCAAAAATGTGGGATAAAATTCTCGATATCGAAAAATGTTGGCTACAAGCCGATCCGTCCAATGCGATTCGCAACGGAATTAAAGAGTTTGCAAACGCCAACAACTTGTCGTTCTTTGACGCCCGCAACCACGGGGGCTTGTTGCGCACCTTGATGATTCGAACTGCTTCAACTGGAGAAATCATGGTGTTGATTCAGTTTTTTGATGACAACAAAGAAGAACGCGAATTGGTGATGAACTATTTAGCGGAGACCTTTCCTCAAATCACCTCGTTGCAATACGTTATCAACCAAAAAGCCAACGACACTTTATACGACCAAGACATCATCTTATTCAAAGGCCGTGATTATATTTTGGAAGAAATGGAAGGCTTGCATTTTAGCATTAATGCCAAATCCTTCTACCAAACCAATTCAGAACAAGCCTATGAATTGTATGCCATTACCCGTGAATTTGCTGAATTAACTGGAAATGAAGTCGTATACGATTTATATACCGGCACAGGAACCATTGCCCAATTTGTTTCAAAAAAAGCGAAAAAAGTAATTGGTGTAGAAGCCGTTCCCGAAGCCATTGCCGATGCGAAAGAAAACGCCAAACGCAACAACATCACCAATTGTGAGTTCTTTGTTGGCGATATGAAAAACGTGTTTAACGAAGCCTTTATCGCCCAACACGGCACACCGGATGTGATCATCACCGACCCACCACGCGACGGGATGCACAAAGATGTGGTGGAACAAATTTTACGCATTGCTCCCAAACGTGTGGTGTATGTAAGCTGCAACTCCGCTACCCAAGCCCGCGATTTGGCCTTGATGGATGAAAAATACAAAGTAAGCCGTGTGCGTCCTGTGGATATGTTTCCCCAAACGCATCATGTGGAAAATGTTGTACTTTTGGAATTACGATAATTGAAGATCATGCGTTTTATAACCGTTATACTAATCGCCCTAACCTTCACTTTTTCCAGCTGTGAAAAGGATGATATCTGCAGTGGAGATACAACCACCACTCCCCGTTTGGTGATTGAATTTTATGATGTGGCAAATTTGACACAAACCAAAAATGTATCCAATCTTGTCCTTAAAGCCAACGGAATCTCTGAAACCATTAATTTTAATGGGGTAAGCAAAATTTATGTTCCCTTAGACACGACATTGGATACCACGCAATTTCAACTGATTCAGAATGGTGGCGATGACGACGCTACCAATGACAATACCGATATAATCACCATCAATTACACAAGAACCACACAGTTTGTCTCTCGTGCTTGTGGTTATAAACTGAATTTTGTTTTAAATCCGACTAACGGATTTGATTTTACCGATGCGACACCCAACGACGGCTTGTGGATACAAACTATGGGAATAACCCAATCCAATATCACCAACGAAAATGAAGTTCATGTCAAACTCTTTTACTAGAATTCTCCTGTGCCTCTTCATGGTGAGTGCGACCTGGGCACAAAAAACATCCACTGAAACGCCGGCAAAGGAAACGACTACCGTTCAAAAAAAAGACAGTGTAGCACCTAAAACCGAGAAGTATGGCTTGCGTGTAGGTGTGGATTTGTTCAAATTGAGTCGGGGATTTTATGATTCGAATTACCGTGGATTGGAATTAGTAGGTGATTTCCGTGTCACCCGCAAACATTATGTAGCGGTTGAATTGGGAAATGAAAAGAAAACGGTACAAGAAGACAACTTGAATTTTACAACCAACGGCTCTTATATTCGTGCCGGATTTGATTTTAACGGGTATGAAAACTGGACGGGTATGAACAATCAAATCTACATCGGATTGCGCTATGGGTTCAGTACATTTAGTCAGACCCTCAATTCGTATAACATTTATTACCCCAATAGTTATTTCCCAACACCTACGTATTATCCCAACACCAAGTTCAACGGACTCACCGCACATTGGACAGAAGTCGTCGTTGGAATGAAAGCTGAAGTGCTTAAAAATGTCTATATGGGCATGAGTTTCCGAATGAATTATATGCTTTCGCAAAAACAACCGGAGGACTTTGAAAACTTGTACGTTCCCGGATTTAACCGCACGTACGGCGGTAAGTTTGGCGTTGGCTTCAATTACACCATTTCCTATTCCCTTCCGCTTTTTTCAATAAAAGTGAAAGATGCCAAAACTCTGGAAGCTGAGAAGAAAGCCAAAGAAGAGGCTAAATTCATGAAAGAAGCCGAAAAAGAAGCGAAGAAAAACGCCAAAAAGAAAAAGTAATTACTTGATTTCTTTTACGCCTTTCAAAAACAACCAACTCATAAACAACTTCTCCCCTTGGGCTGTTTTCACGGCTTGAAATTTAGGCGACAACAATAAGGTAATCACAAAGGCGGCCAAGGAAATCCAAATGCCTTGGTACCAAAAATATTTACTTACCAAATAGCGCGCACCGATAAAAAGCACGGCAAAACAAAGGAGGTTCAGCAATAACGCTTTTGTTTTTTTATTCATGATCGTTTGTATTTTGGAATTTGGTTCGTCGACTTCCCGCATACAATTCGTATTTCACTAAACGGGATTCCAAACTACCGTTAAACAATTTTATTTTTCGCGAAGGCTTTAATCCAACGTGCTTCAACCCTTCCAAATTAGCTGTAATAAACCACGCATCGGTTCCGGGATAACTTTGTTTTAGGGTGTCCCCCAACTCGCGGTAAAAACGCTCCAACTGAATTTCGAGGCGCTCCCCATACGGCGGATTGAAAACCATTTGCAGTGGTCCTTGCGTTTCTTTTTCGGTTTCAAAAAAGTTGGCTTGCTCAATACGCACATAATCGTCCAGATTAGCATTCTGCACATTCTCACGCGCTTTGGCTACCGCACTGGGCGCTTTATCAAATCCTTTGATGGTATAATGAAACTCGCGCGTTTTTTTCATCAAACTATCGATAATGGTGTCGAACAAATCATTGTCCCAATCGGACCATTTTTCAAAAGCAAATTCTTTACGGTTGATGTTGGCCGGAATATTACAAGCAATCATGGCGGCTTCTACTAAGAGTGTTCCCGAACCACACATTGGGTCCATAAAATCGGATTCGCCTTTCCAACCGGACAATAACAACATACCCGCTGCCAAGACCTCATTGATGGGAGCAATATTCGTCACTCTTCGGTAGCCACGATGGTGTAAGGACGCCCCGGAAGTATCCAAGGCAACCGATACTTGTTCGCGATCAATATGTACATTGATGCGCAAATCCGGATGGTCTTTGTCAATACTCGGACGTGCTCCCCCTTGTTCGCGAAACTGATCCACAATAGCATCTTTGGTTTTTAACGCCACAAATTGCGAATGCTTGAAGTTCTCGGAATGTAAGGTTACATCCACGACAAAGGTTTGGTTGGTATTTAAGTACTGACTCCAATTGACTTGTCGGATTCCTTGATACAACGCCTGCTCGTTAAAAGCACGAAACTGATGAATGGGTTTTAGAATTTTGAGCGCTGTTCGTAAGGCCAAGTTGGCTTTGTACATAAATCCTTTATCCCCAGCAAAACTGACAGCACGCGTTCCAATTTGAACGTCTTGGGCACCCAAATCGCGCAATTCTTTGGCGAGTAGTTCTTCAAACCCAAACAGGGTTTTGGCAATCATTTTAAAATTTTCCATACGGATTGGCAACCGATTTTCATTTGGAATAAACGTTAGACGAAACGAACGGTTCCTTCCAAAAAAGGGTTAATTTGATTTTGATGGGCAAAAATACACTAAATTTGCACGTTGAAATTGATTTGAAGCGAATAAATGTCCGATTTGACTACACAAACCCACCCGATTGAAGACGACCAATGGTATGCTTCCTGGTTTGATACTCCTTATTACCATATCTTATACAAAGAACGGAATTACCGTGAGGCGCAATTGTTTATGGACAATTTGACGCAGTATTTGAATTTGCCCGAAAAAGCAAAAGTCTTGGACTTGGCCTGCGGACGCGGACGCCATTCGATTTATTTGAGTCAGTTGGGCTATGATGTAACCGGCGCCGATTTATCCGCTAATAGCATTGCGGAGGCTTCCAAAAACGAAAACCATCACTTGCGGTTTGAAGTGCACGATATGCGCGAACCTTTTGAAGCGAAGTTTGATGCGGTATTCAACTTGTTTACCAGTTTTGGGTATTTTGACGAAGACGAAGACAATTACAAAACGTTAGTGGCGATTCATGATAGTTTGAACGAATACGGCTTTGGGGTCATCGACTTTATGAATGTCGAGCAAGTTATCGACGAATTGGTACCCGAAGAAGAAAAAACCGTTGACGGCATCACCTTCCACATCAAGCGTTACACCGACGAAAAATACATTATCAAGGAAATCCGTTTTCACGACAAAGGCCAAGATTTTTGTTATTACGAAAAGGTTAGAGCCCTTCGTTTAGAAGATTTCCAAGCGATGATGGAACGCGCGGGCATTTATTTATTGGATATCTTTGGTGATTATAAATTAAAAAAGTTCTATAAAAAAACCAGTGAGCGTTTAATTATGATTTTTAAATAGTACTGAGAAGAAAGAAAAAAGAAGAAAGAAGAAAGAAAAAAGAAGAAAGAAGCAAGAAGCAAGAAAAAAGAATGGGTTAGAACCAATAAACTGTTACACCCATTACACTTTTAAACTTCTTAAACCTTTACACTAACTTTACACTTTAAACCTGAAACATTAAACCCCAACCATGGACTACATCCTCCCCTTACTTTCTGTGTTACTTGGCTTTGGAACAGCACTATGGCTGCAACCCAAGGAAAAGAAACAATTGAAATTGTTGTTGGCGTTCAGTGGTTCGTTTTTACTATCGTTGACGGTAATCAATTTATTACCCGAAGTGTATGAACACAACGAGGTGAAACATATTGGTGTCTATATCATGTTGGGAATTATTTTCCAAATTGTTTTGGAGTTTTTCTCCCAAGGTGCCGAACACGGTCACGTGCACGGTCACGGACATATTCATAAAATGCCCTGGTCCTTGTTTATCAGTTTGTGTTTGCATGCGTTATTGGAAGGATTTCCCGTTGGACATCATCACGATTTGGCGTTGGGTATTGCGGTGCACCACTTCCCTATTGCCATGATTCTTACCCTATTTTTTGTAAAGGCCGGACTCTCCAAAAACACCCTAGCCGTTTTTATGGTGGGCTTTGCGCTCATGACGCCACTGGGTACTTGGTTGGCAGATACTTTACCCCGTTTAGGCGCTTACTACAGCGAAATTACCGCCGTTGTCATCGGTATTCTTTTCCATATTTCTTCGACCATTATTTTTGAAAGTAGCGAAGGACATAAATTTAATATCGCCAAAATTACGGTCATCATTCTGGGGATCGTTTTGGCCTTGTTTTTATAAAAAAATCAACTGCATTCGTGAATAAGTTTCCTTGAAATCGGCTTGGGTTTCAGGGTAGATTCTGTATTTTTATACTTTCTAAAAAAACAAATACAATGGGTCTATTTTCAGCCTTACTAGGCAATGCTGGAGAAGCAAGTTTAGAAAGTTTACAACAAGAATACGGCAAACTAATGGTCGAGGGCGAAAGTATCGAAATCGGGTTCAAACTCATCCGCGATACCTTCTTATTCACCAACAAACGAATCATTCTTGTGGAAAAACAAGGAATTACTGGCAGTAAAGTGGAATACAAGTCCATTCCCTATAAAAGTATTGCCCGTTTTAGTATTGAAAGTGCCGGAACGTTTGACTTGGATGCCGAATTGAAAATATGGGTTTCCAGTGAGGCCAATCCCAGTATTGTGAAACAATTCAACAAATCGGTAAACGTGTATGATGTTCAAAAAATCATCACTTACCATACGTGCAAATAACATGAGTTTTACCAAAACTACCGAGCAATCCTCGCGTTATGAACAGTTGGAAAACATGTCCGTACACGAATTGCTAACAAATATTAATAACGAAGACAAAACCGTGCCGCTAGCCGTAGAAAAAGCCTTGCCGCAAATTGAGGCTTTGGTCACGCAAACGGTTGTCCAACTCAAAAAAGGCGGTCGGTTATTCTACATCGGTGCGGGAACTTCGGGTCGTTTGGGAATCGTCGATGCCTCCGAATGTCCGCCCACCTTTGGCGTACCCCATGAATTGGTCAACGGTATAATCGCAGGCGGCGACCAAGCCATTCGTCGAGCAGTAGAAAATGCCGAAGACAGCACGACCCAAGCCTGGCTAGATCTCGAAGCCGCCGGAATTGGCTCAGATGATGTAGTGGTAGGCATTGCTGCCTCGGGAACTACACCCTATGTCATTTCTGGATTGGAAGCCTGTAATGCTAAAGGAATCGTAACGGGAAGCATCACGTGCAATGCCGGGAGTCCGCTTTCTAAGGTGGCGCAATTCCCTGTGGAAGTGGTGGTCGGACCCGAATTTGTCACCGGAAGCAGTCGTATGAAAGCAGGTACCGCTCAAAAGTTGGTACTCAACATGCTTTCCACTGCTACCATGATTCAGCTCGGACGTGTCAAAGGCAACAAAATGGTCGATATGCAATTGAGCAACGCCAAACTCGTTGACCGCGGCACGCGCATGATTATGGACGAAATTGGAGTGGACTATGAAACCGCCAACCAATTGCTGTTAACCCACGGCAGCGTGCGAAAAGCTGTTGAGAATTTTAAATGATACATTATAAATCTTGAGTTCCCTAACGCATAACTCATAATTCCTAACTCATAACTTTTAAAAATGAGTACCAACAAAAACCTCTTAGCCAAAGGCCTCAAATACCTATTCGGAGCATTGCCACTCATGTTCATCGGTCCGAGTGTAATGTACAATGCCTTCATGAACAAACACACCAACTGGCATTATTTGGTGTTAGTCATCGGTTGTGGAATATGTATCACGTCCGTGTTTCTGGCGTTTAAAGGATTACAAACGATGATGAAAGCACTTTTCGATGGCAATCTCTAACAATTATTTGGAAAGTGTACGCAAGCAATTTGCGTATTACCGCCAGTTGGGTGAAAAAGCCATGGCGCAACTCGAACCCGAGCAACTCTTTCAGCAAGTGAATGACGACAGTAATTCGATTGCAATCATCGTGAAACACTTGTCGGGCAATATGTTGTCGCGTTGGACTGATTTCTTAACCACTGACGGTGAAAAATCGTGGCGGAACCGCGATAGCGAATTTGAAAACGACTTAACCACTGCAACGGAAGTCCGCAATGCCTGGAATGCAGGTTGGGCCTGTTTTGAAAACGCCTTGCAGCAGCTCGAGCCCGAACAGTTGGACACCCTCATTTACATCCGAACGAAGGTCATACCGTTATGGAAGCCATCAACCGGCAATTGGCGCATTATCCGTATCATGTGGGGCAAATCGTTTTTGCAGCCAAAATGTTGAAATCCTCGGCTTGGGACAGCCTGTCAATACCCAAGAATCAATCCGGGCAATACAATGCCGATAAATTTGCCCAAGAGAAACAACGCCGTCATTTCACGGATGGCGAAATGAATCGATAACCCTAGCCCTGACCTGCCTGCCGGCAGGCAGGTGGAAGCGGCATCCTCACGGAGTTTACGAAGTGAGACCTACCTCAACCGGTAGGCAAGTCCGCACACAGCAGGAATACCTGCCTGCCGACAGGCAGGGCTCAATAAAAAATAATATGAAAAAAACAACTTGTCTCTTTTTACTCCTTCTCACCGTTTCGGCTTGTCAAAAAATGCCGGAATGCAACTGTACCGATTTTACAACGGGTTCGTTTGAGTTTGTGCAAACCATCAACGGCAAAACCGACACGACACGTTTTGTGCGCACCGCCGAGCATCAGATCGAAACCTACCACGGTCGCACCGACACCGCTAATGTGCGTTGGGTAAACGACTGCGAACTCATCATTCAGAAAAAACATCCGCGTAACCGGGACGAAAAAAAAGCCATTAGTATGCGTATCGTCGAAACCAAAGACAATCAGTACATTATGGAATATTCGTTTGTGGGCGACATCAAAAAACAGACGGGAACTGTAACAAAATTAGACCAATAACCGTTAAACCGACTTTAAACTATACGACAAATTACCATGGAAGTTTTATTTTCAACCAATGCGCTCGTCGCTTTACTAACCTTAACTTTCTTAGAAATCATTTTGGGGATTGACAACATTGTCTTTCTTTCCATCGTTTCGGGCAAACTGAAAGCCGAGGAACAACCCAAAGCCCGACGCATCGGATTGCTGTTGGCCATGTTGTTCCGCATCATACTGTTGTTCGGAATCACTTGGGTTATGGGCTTGAAGAAAAGTATCTACGACTTTGACTGGGGCTTTTTATCGGGACATGTGACCGGGCAGAGCTTGATTATTTTCGGGGGTGGTTTGTTCCTTTTGTACAAATCGGTGACCGAAATTCACCACAAACTCGAAGGCGCTGAAGAAGGCGAAACGGGGAAAGCCTCCAACAGTTTGTCGGCTGCAATCATCCAAATTGCCTTGTTGAATATCGTATTCTCGTTTGACAGTATCTTGACGGCTGTGGGATTGGTGAGTAGCGAACCCGCACCCAAAGGTTTTGGCGAAGCGGCTTTGATCATTATGATTCTCTCCGTAGTGATTTCGATTATTATCATGATGATTTTCGCCGGACCCGTATCCAAGTTCGTTAACGAGCATCCTACGATTCAAATCCTCGGCTTATCCTTCCTCATCTTGATCGGCGTTATGTTGTTGGCCGAAGGGTCGCACCTCGCCGGATTCAAATTCTTGGGAGAAAACGAAGTCCACAGCATCCCCAAAGGCTATTTGTACTTCTCGATTTTCTTCTCCTTGTTTGTGGAATTCCTGAACTTAAAAATGAGGAAATCCAGCAAACCCGTTCAGTTGCACAACAACAAAATTCAAGACGAAAAACTCAAAGATACCGACATCACCAATTAATACAGAAGCACCTTTCGGGGTGCTTTTTTTTGGGCGTTGCGGTTCCCGCCGGGCTGTCCGCGGTACCGGCCTTGCCTCACGGCTGCGGCAGGGTACCTTGCTCCCATCCCTAACGCGGAGGAAGTGCAAACCTCAAATTTTATTAGGAATATCCATCCTTTCATGCAAAACACGGATAATTTCAACGCAACCATCATCGGCAACGCGATAAATAATCAAATGAGATTTGACTTTATATTGGCGATAACCAAGTTTGATAAAACCGATGTCTTTACCGCAGTCAACAGCTGTGGTGATAGCCTTAATTTCTTGGTACAATAAACGGTAATAATAATTGGCTTGATCAAGTGACCAATTTTCAAAAGTATATAGCCAAATAGTATCGATATCTTCCCGTGCTTTTGCACTGATCCGAAAGGCGGTTTTCATTGATGCTTCTTATGAAGTTGGGCCAAATGTGCTTCTGCATCAAAATCAGCAATCATTTCACTGGCTTCACCTAATTCAATTTCTGATCGTAGTTTTTTTATTTTTTGTTCTTCCACTTCGAGCAATCGCAGTGCGGATCGCACGACTTCACTCACCGAACTGTAGCGACCTGAAGCAATTTCTTCATTGACAAAATTCTCAAAATAATCGCCTAATAATATGGAAGTGTTTTTGGCCATAGCATTTCTTTTTACCAAATATACCAAAAATTGGTATGTTTAAAAAAAACAAATTACTTTTTGGTATTCATACAATTCGAAACCTACAAAAAAAACCTGCTCTTTCGAACAGGTTTTCTTTTTTTATTCTAAAGCCAAGGTAATTTGACCGTCGTCATCCAATTCGGTGGGAATATCAGGGTTTTCGCCTTCTTCCCCTTCCGTTGGGGCTATTACTTCCGGTTCTTCTTCGGGTTCTTCATACGGCAACGGATCCAATAGATTCACTTGTTTCAGTTTATCAGCCGTCAATTGGTTGCCGAGCGCTTTAATCCCTTTTACAGCTATAAATTGCTCCAAATCGACCACCTGATTTTCCTTTTGCACGCCTTTCACTTTGGCATAAATCACCTCAGCTACAGGACGCCAATCGGTAGAGACAATCTCTAATTGGGATTTCTCGTGTTCCGAAATAAAGATTTCCTCCTTATTTTCATTTTCTACCAAGAAACGTTTGACAAAATAGCGTTCTTTTTCGCCATCGTAATAAATACAAGAAATCGGTTTCTTCGGATTCCATTTTTCCAATACGATCATGTCTTCGTCAAAGTGGGTCGTCAACTCCGGAATAATTGTTTTCAGTTTTCCACTTTGGTTGATGATCAACAACCGATCGTTGGGTTTGAATTCGCCCAAGAGTTCGCCCCGACCATCCACATTCAAGCGTTGTACTGTATCGTCAAACCATACTTTACGCGGACGGAGCGTCGAAATCCCTTTTTCCTTCAATTCAATTTTCTTGATCGGGTATTTACTCACGGTATTACCGCGGGAGGCCCGACCCTTAATCATGATTTCGGCAAAGTCGACATCCCATTTCAGTTTTTTCACACTACCCACTTGGCGCAACAAAATGGTCACGGTTTCAGCTTCACCATTCGGATTCGCAGAGAAATACAAAACCATACTGCCCGCTTTTTCTTGGGTTAAGTCATAAAACTTATCGCGAGTAACGCCACTTACGTTAAAACGTTTGATAAACGAAGCGCCGTTCTTCCCGTCGCGGTAAATCATATTGTAAATGGTGCGTTTGTCGTTTTTGTCAAAAACCGCCACATGGATTATGTCTTTCCCGATGAACTTTTTATCGTCCACTTTGGAAATCATCATTTTCCCATCGCGCAAAAACACAATCACATCATCAATATCCGAGCAATCGGCGACGTATTCATCGCGTTTTAAACTCGTACCGATGAAACCTTCCTCACGGTTAACGTACAATTTGGTATTGCGCAACACCACTTTCGTAGCTTCGATGGTATCGAAATTGCGAATTTCCGTTTGTCGTTCCCGCCCTTTGCCGTATTTGTCTTTGATGTTTTGGAAAAACGCTATAGCATAGTCGGTCAAATGATCCAAGTCGTGTTTCACTTGCTCCATTTCAGCTTCCAATTTGGCAATGGCGTCATCCGCTTTATCCGAATCAAATCGCGTAATACGAATCATCGGAATCTGCGTCAGCTTTTGCAAATCGTCGTCGTGGATATCGCGAACGAAATCCTTTTTAAACGGCTCAAATCGTTGGTACAAGTACTGGTATAAATTTTCGCGATCGGAGTACAATTTGAAATCGATGTACATTTCTTCCCGAATGAAAATCTTCTCCAAAGTGGACAAATGCCACTTGTTTTCGAGTTCGTCCAACTGGATTTCCAACTCGCGTTTGAGCAGGTTTTTGGTGCGTTCGGTCGAAATGCGCAACATTTCCGAAACGCCCATAAATATCGGATTGTTATCGACAATCACACAGCCCAGTGGCGCAATGGACGTTTCACAAGCCGTGAACGCATACAAAGCATCAATGGTTTTATCGGGAGACACGCCGGGCGGTAGATGAATTAGAATCTCTACTTCTGCAGCCGTATTGTCTTCAATTTTTTTGACTTTGATTTTCCCTTTCTCATTCGCTTTCAAAATACTATCAATCAAGGTCGATGTATTCGTTGAAAACGGAATTTGAGTAATCACCAACGTTTGCTTATCCAATTGCGAGATTTTGGCACGAACGCGTACACGACCGCCGCGCATCCCGTCATTATAATTGGACATATCGGCAATACCCGCTGTGGGGAAATCAGGGTAAATGGTAAACGACTTTCCTTTCAACACCTTGATGGAGGCGTCAATGAGTTCGTTGAAATTATGCGGTAAGATCTTGGTCGACAAACCCACCGCAATTCCTTCTGCTCCTTGTGCGAGCAATAACGGAAACTTTACGGGTAAATGAATCGGTTCATTTTTACGACCGTCATAGCTGAGTTGCCAATTGGTTACTTTGGGTGAATACAAAATATCCTGCCCCAATTTGGAAATACGTGCTTCGATATATCGGGAAGCCGCAGCCCCGTCACCGGTGAGGATATTCCCCCAGTTTCCTTGCATATCGATGAGCAAGTCTTTTTGACCGATTTGCACGATGGCATCTCCAATACTCGCATCCCCGTGCGGATGGTACTGCATGGTATGTCCTACGATATTCGCCACTTTGTTGTAGCGACCGTCGTCCAACTCTTTCATGGAGTGCATAATACGACGTTGCACGGGTTTGAATCCATCCTCAATCGCAGGCACCGCACGCTCTAGGATTACATACGACGCATAATCCAAGAACCAATCCTTGTACATACCGGTTACTTTGGTAATGGTATCTTCCGGATTTTCGTTGTTTTCGTAAAAATGACTGCCAGAAGCGGGACGAATTACGTCGTCAAAACCTTCTTCCGTGTGCTCTTGCGGTGTATCGTTACCTGAATCGTCTTGCGATCCATCTTCATTGGGAACGATATCCTCTTCTTCGTCTCTCATATTTAGCTGCTAAGACGCTAAGCCGCTGTGTCACTGAGTTTGAACCTCGTCCAATACTTTAATCACTACTACGACTTCGCGCTTCTAATTATATTTACTTTCATTTAACAACCTCTCGCTCAGCTACTCAGAAACTTAGTAACTCAGAAGCTTAATTCTCCAACACATCCAACTCCACCTTCAAATTATTGATAATGAAATCTTGGCGGTCTGGGGTGTTTTTGCCCATATAAAACTCCAATAACGTTTCAATCGACGTGGCTTTATCCAGCATCACGGGATCGAGTCGGATATCTTCGCCAATGAAATACTTGAACTCATCGGGCGAAATTTCACCTAATCCCTTGAATCGCGTGATTTCGGGTTTGGGTTTTAACTTTTCAATGGCCGCGACACGTTCCTCGTCGCTGTAGCAATAGATGGTTTCTTTTTTGTTGCGGACCCGGAAAAGTGGCGTTTGCAAAATAAACAAATGCCCTTCTTTGATTAATTCGGGAAAAAACTGCAAGAAAAATGTAATCAACAACAAACGAATGTGCATCCCGTCGACGTCGGCATCGGTGGCGATTACAATATTGTTGTAGCGCAAGCTGTCGTAATCTTCTTCAATATCCAAAGCCGCTTGGAGTAAGTTGAACTCCTCATTTTCATACACAATCTTTTTGGACATGCCATAGGAATTCAACGGCTTCCCACGTAAACTAAAAACAGCTTGCGTATTCACGTCCCGACTTTTGGTGATCGAACCCGAAGCCGAGTCCCCCTCTGTGATGAACAAGGTACTTTCGAGGCAGCGTTCATTTTTGGAATCGGTAAGGTGAATGCGGCAATCGCGGAGTTTTTTATTGTGCAAACTCGCTTTCTTCGCACGGTCGCGGGCTAACTTACGGATGCCCGACAGTTCTTTGCGTTCGCGTTCCGCTTGCAATATCTTTTTCAATAACGCTTCGGCCGCTTCTGGATTTTTATGCAAATAATTATCCAATTTGGTCGACACAAAGTCGTTGATGAAAGTTCGAATGGAAGGACCATCGGGACCGATATCAGTGGAACCTAATTTGGTTTTGGTTTGGGACTCAAAAACGGGCTCTTCGACTTTCACCGAAACGGCCGCTACAATCGACTTACGAATATCCGACGCTTCGAAGTTTTTATTGTAAAAATCCCGTATCGTTTTCACCACCGATTCGCGGAAAGCGTTCAAGTGCGTTCCTCCTTGGGTGGTATTTTGTCCGTTGACAAATGAGTGGTATTCCTCCGAGTATTGCGTTTTACTATGGGTAAGGGCAAATTCGATATCATCACCCACCAAATGGATAATCGGATATACCGAATCTTCTTCCGTGATGGTTTCTTGTAATAAATCCTTTAAACCGTAATCGGAATAGTATTTTTCGCCATTGAAATAAATCGTCAAACCGGTATTAAGGTAGCAGTAGTTTTTCAACATCCGCACCACATATTCGTTGCGGTATTTGTAGTTTTTGAAAATAGTATCGTCGGCGATAAACGAGACTTTGGTACCGCGGCGTTTGGTCGATTCTTGAATATCTTCTTCCACAGTTAAATTCCCTGCTGAGAATTCAGCTGCTTTTTGTTGGTTATCCCGAACCGATTCCACACGGAAAAAGTTGGACAACGCATTCACGGCTTTGGTACCGACTCCATTTAAACCCACTGATTTTTTGAAGGCTTTGGAATCGTATTTTCCACCGGTATTCATTTTGGACACTACATCCACCACTTTCCCTAGTGGGATACCACGACCATAATCGCGAACGGTCACTAATTTATCTTTGATGGTTACCTCGATGGTTTTTCCTGTACCCATAACAAATTCGTCGATACAGTTATCAATGACCTCTTTGACTAGGATATAAATACCATCATCGGGCGAAGAACCGTCACCTAACTTTCCGATGTACATCCCCGGACGCATCCGGATGTGTTCTTTCCAGTCGAGTGAGCGTATATTATCTTCATTATATTGCACCTGTTCAGCCATAATCCAAAACGTAACGATTTTCAGCTAATATAAGGTTTCCGAGGCGGTTTTGGAAGGCAAAAAAAGGAAAGTTATTAAAAATGTTTTTGACAGGTTTTTACACTAATAAGGTGTCATTTTAGCTTATCTGTGCATTTGAATTTTGTAAGTGGCTAAGTGTACATCATCAATAAATATATGCAAAAACCGACCGATATTTCGATCAATAATAATTTCGAATTCAATACAATTTTCACCTATTTTATGAACTTCCGGATAGCTGTACTCTCCCTCCTTTTTTAAAGAGTAGGAGAGCGAACTGAATACGGGCAAATCGTAGATTACAAATTTTACTTTTTCACCCAATTTACGTTGAATCACACCGGTTTGAGGTTCTGCAATATAAAACGTTTGTGTCATTTCATTTACGGGAACCATAACTCGATTTAAATAGTCCCTTTTATTTATTGGAGTTCCCATCCATTCGCCATTTTCAGGATAATGTTCATTGAAAAAAAGTGTTGGTTTTGTATTAAAATAAAAGGAATTGTATTTTGAATAAAATTTTTGTTCACCTGAATCAACATAACCTGCACCCCAAGTGGCATCCAACAAAATCCAATTTCCATTGACATAAACGGTATTCCAAGCATGTGAAATAGCTATTCTTCGCCTTCCGATATCAAATTTATTATTGCGTGCATCACCAACCTCAACATTGACAACTAAACCAGCTTGTTGTGCAATCCGCTGATACAAATAGGAATATCCCGAACAAATGGCTAAATTTTTCCGAAAAGCGCGATCAATTATGGCGTCTTTACGTTTTTGGTTTTCCCTTTCACATTCGTCTTTTGTGGTACATCGAATTGGTTTTTCTTTTTTTGGTTTTAAATATCTTTTGACATCATAGCGCACATGTGAAGTAACCCAAACATAAATAGCTCGGGCTCTTTCATATTCGGTTTGAAAATCAATTTTTATTTTTTGTGCTAATTCTTCAGTAGATGAAAATCGATTTGGGTATTGAAAAACCAAATTATCTATTTCTTCATCTGTACGATTTTGTGCAAAGGAAAATAAAGAAAGAAAGAAAATTAAAACTAAAGGCTTCAATCGCTTAAAATTTAAGTTTATAAAAATAGTAAATTCTATTTTTTACTAAACTTTTTCAACTTCAAATTCAATTCTTTCGGGTTAAAAGGTTTGATAATGTATTCATTGATTCCGATTTCAAGGGCACGTTCCAAATAGCCATACGATGCCGAAGCCGTCAAGGCAATAATGGGAATTTGTGTGTCTGTTTCACGAATGATACGAGTGGCCTCATAGCCATCCATCACGGGCATAGACAAATCCATTAAAATCACATCATAATTCCCTTTTTCATGCATTTGTACACCGATTAAGCCGTTTTCTGCCACTTCGACCTGTACACCCCAATGACTCATGATTTTTTCCGCAATTTTGATGTTGATTTTGTTGTCTTCCACCAATAAAACTTGCAATCCATTTAACATCACTTCGGTTTGACCGTCATCGTGCAAATGGGCTGTGGCGGTTTGGGAATCAACGGGTAAGCTGAGGGTAAAATAAAAATTAGTTCCGAAGCCCAACTTACTTTCAAAGGCGATATCCGAGTCAAACAAATGCAACAAACGTTTGGTGATTACAAGTCCGAGCCCCGTTCCCCCAAACTGGCGAGACGTGCGGGTTTCGGCTTGGGAAAACTTTTCAAAAATAGAGGTAAATTGTGCTTTATCGATACCAATCCCCGTGTCGATTACTTCCACTTTAAATGTCGAAATGCCGCCGGTTACGTCCAACTGACTCAACCGAATGGTAATCAATCCCTTTTGGGTAAACTTTATGGCATTGGACACTAAATTGGTGATGATTTGGTTCATCCGCAACGGGTCGCTAACTACATTGGACACAAAATTAGGATCGATTTCCAGTCGAATTTTATTCAGGTTCTCATTGGCGCGCGCCTGAAGTGCACGGGCAATTTGTTGGACCAAACTTTTAAAATCAAAGGGAATTTTCTCCAAATCGATTTTCCCGGCTTCAATTTTATTAAAGTCTAAGATGTCATTTATGAGTAAGAACAGATTTTGTGCTGAAAGCTTGAGTACTTCAATATTTTCCCGGTAACTCTCCAACGAATCCTCTTTTTCCATAATGTACACGAGTCCGATGATCGCGTTCAAAGGCGTTCGAATCTCATGACTCATGATCGAAAGAAACTCCGACTTGGCTTCATTGGCGTTTTCAGCGTCAATTTTAGCCTGGTTGAGTTGCATTTGGTATTCGTGCTTGATTTCAATTTCACGGTTGAGAATATGAATTAAATTCAGCAGATTGGCCTCTCCTTCCAACGGTTTACTATCACCATTTAATTGTTGTATAAGTTCAATTAAACGGGCTTCAAAGAGTTGTTTTTTGGCTAATTCCTCTTTGAGTCGGTTATTGATCTCAAAATACTCTTGGTCATTGAGCAAGGTAGAATGTTCAAAGAGTTCGGCCTCTTTTTCATAATTGAGATACGTTTGATTGATCACTTCGATAAAAGCGGCCAATTCGGGAGAATTCGTTAAATTATTTTCCGATAAATACTTATCAATCTGTCGGTTTAAATGGCGGTGGAGCAAGGTTCTATCCATAAAAAATTACGCTTCATACATCGTTGCAATGGTCATTGTTTGATTGTGCAACTCACATCCTAGTTTGTGTTTATTGGGTGAAATTTCGCCATAGGAATAAAATCCGAACAATACGGTTTCGCTCCCTAATGTATTCTTTATTACTTCTAATTCTTCTTCAATTCGTTCAGCCAAAACGATGCGACGCCCAACACAACTGACCAAGAATGCGATTTGGGGAGGATGGGGTAAACTATTCCGAATGTGTTTGGCCGCTTCTGCTGCTGCATCGACCAATCGATCCATATTGCCCCGCATTAAGCGTACACGAGCACCAACTGGTAAATCTCCTGCGAAAGTCATGGACTTCTGTGTTTCATCAATTGATAAAATCGTTCGTACTACCGATTCTGCATCGGGTGTTTCTTTCATAGATAATGGGAAATAAAGTGCTGAACCCGGCAATTCATCGGCATATTTCCCGAGGTATTCTTTGTATAAATCCAACGCATAGCGATCGCCAATTTTATACAACACGTTTTTATCGGATTGGGTTACTTCGCGCTCCGGACCAAAATCGGCCCAACCGCCTTCACTCGCAAATCCGAATTCTAGTCCTTCACCATAGAAACCAACAGCAACAATTTTACCCGGAGATGCATCGATATTGAGTCCGACCACTGTTTTTTCAAAACTAAATTCGTCCCCAGCCAAACCGCCAAAGAATGGAATTTTTCCTTGGGTTTGTTGCCCTAATACTTGGATTAATTCCGATCCATTGACATGCGTTCCTTCTGACAATACTAAAATCGCTCTCAAATCAGGTGCTGTCAATTCATCGTGCACTTTCGAACCTAACTGTTGAATGGAATCACCATCTAAAACATCATAGACAACCGATTTAATTTTTGCCTTATCAAATTCAACTGCTGTAGCCACAATGGATTCTTCAATTTGGACTTGATTCGAAATTTGTCCCGAAGAGGAACAAATTACGATAGTCGCGTTTGGGTAAATTTGCCGTAAGGTTGAATAAGGTTGGACCGTATCGAGCAATGTGCGCTGTCCAAAAGCGAGTACCAAATGGGCATTATCAGCGGAAAAACTCGGACTTTCATTCAGGCATTTACTAACTAAATTGGAGTCTAGTAAAATTTGGCGCGTTTTCATTATAGAGTTGTTGTTTGTTTCTCAATAAATATATAAAAAATACTTATGCTATTTATTAAAAACCAAATATTTCAGTTGCACCTATTCTTTTGAAAAACAAAAGAGAACAAAATAATACTACAAATCAAAATTCCGATTTTAAATCATGAATCTTTTCTAACTGTATGATTTTAGCTATTTTCTAAAAACATCATTATGAAGAAAAACTAAACAGTTGGATGACAATTTTCTGGTTCATTTAAAATAAAAAAAAATGAACTAAAAGTCAGTTTTTTTTATGACTGAAAAAGGAACGCATAAAAAAACACGACCGAAGCCGTGTTTGATATAAGTAGTTAACTTGAAAAGTTACACATTAAATCTAAAATGCATTACATCGCCATCTTTCACGATGTATTCTTTACCTTCTACACGGAGTTTTCCCGCTTCTTTCACTTTCGCTTCAGAACCAAAAGTTACATAATCATCATAAGCAATAACTTCCGCACGGATAAAACCTTTTTCAAAATCGGTGTGAATTACGCCAGCCGCTTTTGGAGCGGTATCACCTACGTGGATGGTCCAAGCGCGAACTTCTTTGACACCGGCTGTAAAATAGGTTTGTAAGTCTAATAATTTGTAGGCAGCACGAATCAATTTAGAAACACCCGGTTCTTCCAAGCCCATGTCTTCTAAAAACATTTGGCGTTCTTCATAGGTTTCTAATTCAGTGATATCGGCTTCGGTAGCTACTGCTAATACAATCACTTCTGCATTTTCAGATTTTACCAATTCTCTAACTTGCTCTACATATTGATTACCGTTTACAGCGGCGCTTTCGTCTACATTACATACATACAAAACAGGTTTGGTCGTAATTAATTGGAAGGCTTCTAATAAATCGGCTTCGTCTTGGTTTTGTGCGACAACCGTTCGCGCAGATTTTCCTTGCAATAACAAATCGCGAATTTGGTTCAACAACGATTGTTCCAAAACGGCTTCTTTAAGACCTGCTTTTGCGGTACGGTTCACTTTTTCCAAGCGTTTTTCAACCGTTTCCAAGTCTTTTAATTGCAATTCAATATCGATGGTTTCTTTGTCGCGAATCGGATTTACATTTCCGTCAACGTGTACGATATTGTCATTATCAAAACAACGCAACACGTGGATGATGGCATTACATTCTCTAATATTGGCCAAGAATTGATTTCCTAATCCTTCGCCTTTACTCGCCCCTTTCACCAATCCAGCGATGTCTACAATTTCAACGGTAGCAGGCAATACACGTTCGGGATTCACTAATTCTTCTAACTTTTCCAAACGTGGATCGGGTACGTTTACCACACCAATATTGGGTTCGATCGTACAAAAAGGAAAGTTGGCACTCTGCGCTTTCGCATTGGACAAACAGTTAAATAAAGTTGATTTTCCGACGTTGGGTAACCCCACGATTCCTGCTTTCATTAGAATTGAATTTTAAAAGTGCGCAAATATACGGCATTCAACCCATTTACAAAACAGCGAATTAGGGTTCGTCGGCAATACTCTTAATAATCGTCTCTTCTTCGGGAGTAGGTATCAATCCCGACACATTCCAATAGTCGGTTAAAATTTTATCTTTCAAATTAAACAAAGCCTTATCCTTAAAGACTTCGCTTTCTTTGAATGTAAATTCATTTTGGCTAAAATTGGTCGTGACAAAATAGTTTCTCACTTCAATTTCGGTGCGAATTTCTTTTTTGTCTACCCGTTCAAATCCGATTTCTTCACGGGAGGAAAGTAAGTAATATTCATGTTCACCGTTAAATCGGTAACTATTTTTAAAATTGGATTTGTACATATTGCGAGCGCCCACTGCCGTTTTCTCATGGGCATTAGCCACAGAATTGGGGGTGACCGAGGAACTCACTTCGATGATTACTTTTTTCTTTTTATCATAAATAATCGAATAATCGTCTTTAAATCCTTTGACGGGATCGAGCGCATTGACCACCATCAGGTAATAATTATCGTTTTTGGTATAGGATTTAATTACAAAATCGTAGTCCTTTTTAGCACGGGCTTCCAACAACGGTTCGAGGTATTTGAAATTGTAATAATTCTCCATGATATTGTTCAAATCGTAGCCCAACAAATCATTGGGAACATCGGTATCTATCAAACCGATGGAACGATTTTGCTCTACTAAAATGGAATTTTTAAAATCTTTATTTTTCCCAGAAATCTGAAAATTCATCAAGCCATCGTTGTAAAATACATAATTCCCATTGCGTTTAAAAAACTCACGGGAATAGACTTTTAATCGGCACGGCGTGGTGAGTTTCGCTACCGAATTTTCGATTAAGGTTTTGAGGATTTTTTGGGGATGTTGTTTGGTAATAATGATTTCGTCCAAGGTATTGACCACACTTTTCAGTAATACCACATTCTCTTTTTCTTTGAGAGCGGTTGAACGCAGCGTTTGTGTTTCGTATTGCGTATGCGTAATTTGAATACTGGAAACTCCGGTTAAGGCAAACGAAACCCTGCCTTCAGCATTGCTCAAGTGGTTTTGTTTGGTGCGCAAAACAGTGACGGTAACATCATCGATTGGGGCGAGTGTTTCAGCGTCTTTAAGGATCAAATGAATGTCTCCTAGTTGGGCGTTGGTTAACGAGAAATGGAAGACCAACATTAGTAGCAGTAATCTTCTCATGGCGTTAGGGGTTTGACCCAAATTTAAGAAAATTCCATTACAAATGTTAAAACCGTACAGAAAAAACACAAAAAAACACCTGAATTACGTCAGGTGTTTGGTGTTTTAAGCTAAAATTTTGCTTATTCGTTATGTAAAAAAGCTTGACGATTCAACAACGTCTCTTCGCTTTCCACATGATTATCATCGGGGATACAACAGTCAACGGGACAAACAGCCGCACATTGAGGTTCTTCGTGAAACCCTTTACATTCGGTACATTTACCCGGAACGATGTAATACAAATCGTCTGAGATGGGTTTCTGAGGCGCATCGGCATCGACTTCTGTTCCGTCGGGTAAAACGATTTTTCCACGTAATTTAGTTCCGTCTTTGTACCGCCAATCGTCAGCACCTTCGTAGATTGCCGTGTTCGGACATTCAGGTTCACACGCTCCGCAGTTAATACATTCGTCAGTTATAATGATTGCCATAGCGAAATTTATTAATTTTGCGCAAATTTACAATCAATACCCTTCATACACAAGCAACCTATGTTACAAATCGATAAAAAAACCGCTTTACTGCAATTGGGTCAGTTTTTACAGCAATTTGGAACTGAACAACCCATCAAAAATTCGGCGGTATTACACAACGATTTGTTTTTTGACCGCATGTTAGGTCATATCGAAACGGCGCAACACTACAACGGTTGGTTTACCCCCGAACAAATGCGATTTGCGGTACAATCCTGGGCAGCAGCATTGACGAAAAGTAATCTAGACACCTGGTTGGAAGGCTATGATTTTTCAGAAACTTCACCCAAAACAATTGGATTAGTATTAGCCGGTAACATTCCGCTTGTGGGTTTTCATGATGTACTGAGTGTTTTGGTTTCGGGGCATCACGCTTTGGTAAAAACCTCATCCAACGATCAAAAAATGGTTCCTTTTTTAGTGGAATATCTGATTGCTTGCCAACCCGAATTTCAAAATTGTATCACGTTTACGGAAGGGAAATTAGAAGGTTTTGAAGCTGTAATCGCCACGGGAAGCAACAATACGGCCCGTTATTTTGAGTATTATTTCAAAGACAAACCGTCCATTATTCGTAAAAACCGAAATTCGGTGGCGGTTTTGGATGGAACAGAATCCAAAGAAGACTTGATTCAGTTGGGCGAAGATATTTTCCGTTATTTTGGATTGGGCTGTCGTAATGTATCCAAACTTTTTGTTCCCGAAGGCTATTCCTTTGCTACTTTTTTTGAAGCGATGTACACCTATAATGATTTGATCCAGTACGACAAATATGCCAATAACTACGACTACAACAAAGCCGTTTATTTAATGAGCTTGTTTCCTATTTTGGATAATGGATTTTTAACTATTAAAGAAGATTCGGGTTATGCCTCTCCCATTTCGTCTGTTTTTTATGAATACTACTCGCATTTGGACGATGTAAAAAAACGACTTTCGGAAGAGGCCGATCAGTTGCAATGCATCGTATCCAACGAACTTATCCCCAACAGCATTCCGTTTGGAAAAACGCAACGCCCCGAACTTTGGGACTATGCCGATCATGTAAATACCTTGGATTTTTTAAAATCGATTTAAAAATTTTCTACATTTACATAAAAATGTAATTGTATGAAGCCACTCGTATTTGTATTCGCTTTTATTTCTTTAATCACTAATTCCCAAACCTTAACACCCGTATACCCTTCCTCAGGGTTTTCTGGTAATGCCTTTGGTAAGCGAGTCGCCTTGGATGACAACAACCATTTGTTTGCGACTACTCAAAACACCTCATTTAATGCACAAAAAGGTGCGATTTACCGATTTGATTATACATCAGGGAACGCAGTACAAACCAATTTTTATGAAGTTCCAACCTTGACAGCGGAAGACGATTTTGCTTATAGTTTAGATGTGAATCAAAACTTTGTTGTGGCAGGAGCACCGGGTAAAGATGGGTCGGTGGCGAACTCTGGAAGTGTCTACGTTTTTGAAAATTCAACACCAGGCACCTTAGTCCAAACCCTTACGGCACCCAATCCGGCGGCTGAGGATCAATTTGGAAAAAACATTCATCTTTTGGGTAATTTTTTATTCGTGAGTCAGGTTACCAGTTTAAGCGGCAATGCTGGTTCGGTGTATGTTTACCAATTCAATGGAACAGCTTATACATTCGTACAACAAATAACAGCACCTGGAACACCGTATTTTGGGAGCAAGATTTGGACACATAACAATCGAATTTATATTGGAAACGGGAATTTATATTACACCTCAGGTGACTTTCAATCGTTGAAGGCTTATGATTGGAACGGAAATTCTTGGATAGAGAATACGGCATTCAACTTTACGAATACTTCCGCCAATGTGATCAAAGACTTTGCATTCCATAATGACAACCTTCTCGTCTTAACCAATGATTACTCGGACAATTATCTAACACGTTTTGTTCACGATGGTTCGATGTGGACCAATTCAGCTACTATGAATCTAAATTACGGCGATTCTATGGTCAATGTCATGAAAATTGAGGGCGATTTTATGGCTATTGGGACGAATAATTATGTATTACAAATGGAGCGTAAATTTCCATTACGATTCTATCAATATGCAAACAATACTTGGAATCTCACTTTGACGCTATATGGCCAAGGCCCCGATTTACAAGATGATGCCTTTGGAAGCGTTATTGCTATGAACAATACGGGTTTAGCGATTGGATCGCCCCAAGAAAACAACCCTGGTCCTTATGATGGTAAAGCGTATTACGTTCCCTTTTCAAGTTTGGGAAATCCTACATTTTTAACAGCTACTTTGAATATCGCTCCCAATCCAGCTCATGAATACATTCAAATAACGGCTGATTTTAATTACCAAAAATTGGCACTTTTTGATGTAAGCGGTAAATCGTTAGCATTTTCTACTGAAAATGGTAGAATTCCTATTACTCACTTGGAAAACGGAATGTATATTTTACAAGCAACTGACGAAAACGGTAAGATTTTCACAACAAAATTCTTAAAAAACTAATAAACTACTTATTAACTATAACGTTTTAGTTGATAAGTCGGAATGGAATCGAATTTACGAATTTCGGATATCTCTCATGTAATGTTGAAATTTGCACCCGAATGACAACACAACAATGAATTTATTCGGAATTTAATTATGAAAAAACACAATTACAGCGCGGGTCCGTGCATTTTACCTCAAGAAGTTTTTGAACAATCCGCACAAGCCCTTTTGGATTTTAACCAATCGGGATTGTCGATTCTAGAAATTTCGCACCGTAGTAAAGACTTTATCGCGGTGATGGAAGAAGCGCGTGCCTTAGTGCTTGAATTATTAGGATTGGAAGGCAAAGGCTATCAAGTGCTCTTTTTACAAGGAGGTGCCAGCATGGAATTTTTACGTGTTCCCTACAACTACATGAAAGTAGGCGGAAAAGCGGCCTATTTGGAAACCGGAACTTGGGCTTCCAATGCGATAAAAGAAGCGCAATTATTTGGTGAAACGGAAGTGGTTGCTTCGTCAAAAGCGGCTAATTTCAATTATATTCCCAAAGACTACACGATTCCAGCAGATGCTGATTATTTCCACTGCACGAGCAACAACACCATATTTGGCACCCAAATGAAATCATTTCCGAAAACGGATGTTCCTGTGATTTGTGATATGAGTTCGGACATCTTTTCACGCCAACTTGATTTCTCACAATTTGCTCTAATTTATGCCGGCGCACAGAAAAACATGGGTCCGGCTGGGACAACCTTAGTCGTGATCAAAGAAGAATTATTAGGAAAAACAGGTCGCACACTACCGAGCATGATGGACTACCAAAAACAAATTAAGGCCGAAAGCATGTATAATACGCCTGCAGTTTTTCCAGTTTATGCGTCTTTACTAACTTTGCAATGGTTAAAAAAACAAGGCGGAATCGCAGGAATTGAGCAAATAAACGCCGCAAAAGCAGCGTTGTTGTATGCTGAAATCGATCGCAATCCGTTGTTTGAAGGTACGGCCGCAGTGGAGGATCGCAGTGTGATGAATGCTACTTTCCTTCTCAAAGATGCTGCACAAACCGAAAAATTTGATGCCTTATGGAAAGCAGCGGGAATTTCGGGATTGAACGGTCACCGTTCGGTGGGTGGTTACCGCGCCTCGATGTACAACGCTTTGCCGTTGGAAAGTGTTCAAGTATTAGTAAACGCAATGCAAGAATTGGAGCGTTCGATTTAAACGGACTAGCCCGGATAGCAGCGGTATCCTTTTATGAAGCGTCAGCGGAATAAAAGATAAAGCGGATAGCCGGAACAGCTCCATAAAAAAAATAAAAAATGAAAGTTTTAGCAAATGATGGCATTTCCAAAAGTGGAATTGCAGCCTTGGAAAAAGGCGGATATGAAGTGATTACGACGAAAGTGGCTCAAGAGCAAGTGGCGAATTACATCAACGAAAAAGGAATTGAAGTGGTGTTGGTGCGCAGTGCCACTAAGATTCGTAAAGATATTATCGATGCTTGTCCTGGACTCAAAATCATCGGTCGCGGTGGAGTTGGAATGGACAATATTGATGTGGAATATGCCCGTAGTAAAGGCATTCATGTGATTAACACACCGGCCTCTTCGTCGGAAAGTGTAGCGGAATTAGTGTTTGCACACTTGTTTTCGGGTGTTCGCTTCTTGCACGATGCCAACCGCAACATGCCATTGGAAGGCGATTCTAATTTTGACGGTTTGAAAAAAGCCTATGCAAATGGAACGGAATTACGCGGTAAAACTCTGGGAATCATTGGATTTGGTCGTATTGGTCAAGCAGTCGCTAAAATGGCGTTGGGCTTGGGTATGCGCGTAATTGCTGCCGATAGTTTTATTGATAAAGCTTCGATTCGAGTTGAATTCTATAACGGACAATTTATTGATGTGGAGATTTTAACTGAACCGCTTCACGATGTATTGAAACATTCTGATTTTATTACGCTTCACGTTCCCTCGCAAGAAAAATACATTATTGATGCGGAGGAATTGGCGCTCATGAAAGACGGAGCGGGTATTGTGAACTGTGCCCGTGGCGGTGTGATTAATGAAGTGGCATTGGTTGAGGCCTTAGACAATGAAAAAATAGCTTTTGCCGGTTTGGATGTTTTTGAAAAAGAACCTCAACCTGAAATTCAAATCTTGATGCATCCCAAAATTTCGCTTACGCCTCATATTGGCGCGGCGACATTGGAAGCACAAGACCGAATTGGAACTGAATTGGCCGAACAGATTATCGGACTCTTAGGAAAAAAATAAGATCAATAAGCACTCTAACGGGTGCTTATTTTTTTGTTAAAACCGAATTATTATCAAGGAGTTAGCCTACTTTTTATTATTTTTAAAACATGAAAAAGTGTGTACTTGCAGGGATATTGATCATCGCCATTTGGGCTTGTGCTAGTCCGGCGCGTACAGCCAGTCAGGATCGTCATGAAGTAGCTCAAAAAGAAGACACGATTCGGATTGCCAATGATTCGCTTGAATATGAAGTAATTATTATCGAACCTGGATTCAACTCCTGGGTTAATGGTACGGCTCGGGGTCGGGGCTATTATTCTGAACAATTTTTAGAAAATCGCAACCGTATTTGGGTACAGGAATGGAACCGTAGAGTACTTCAGCCACAACAATACAATCCCAATCTGTATGAATTGCAAATCAATTATGATCCACATATTCATTACGGCTATGAGGTAAATTACTTGATTTATAATTATTTCATCTATTTTCAAATGCATTACAAACAAAAGTTGGGAACCTTTGACGTACGCCCTTAATTCCTTACTTTTGCACCATGGCAAGTTTCAAAGAACGATACAACATAACCTCTAATTGGCAGTATTTTGTCATTGTCGTTGTTTTTGCGCTTACCGGTTCGTCCTCTGCGTTAATTGCCAAACCATTATTACCGCTTTTAGGCATTACAAAAACGAGTTTGGCCTATCCGCTCTATTTGCTTTTGTATTTCTTAGTCATTTTCCCCATTTATCAAATTTTATTGGTCACTTTAGGTTTTCTCTTTGGTCAATTTAAATTCTTTTGGCAATTTGAAAAAAACATGTTGCGCGCTTTAAAATTGGGGTTCATCGCTGATTTTTTAGAAAAAAAATAAGGAACCGAAGTCCCTTAACTTTATTGTTTTTCTCCTAACAAGCGGAAGAAATCATCTCTAAATTCTTTCTTTTCAAAAATACCACCATATTGTAGAGTCGACGTAAAACTTGTCTCGTCTTTAATTCCACGACTGGACACACACAAATGCTTGGCTTCCATGACGACCATGACATCATCAGTATCCAGAACTTCTTTGAGTTCGTTGAATACTTGCATCACCATACGCTCTTGTACTTGGGGTCGGCGAGCGTAATAATCAACTATACGGTTTAATTTAGACAAACCAATCACTTTCCCGTTGGACACATAACCGATATGCGCTTTTCCAATGATGGGTAGAAAATGGTGTTCGCAAGTCGAATTGAAATTGATATTGGCTTCCACCAACATTTTATCGTAGTGGTAGGAATTTTCAAAAACAGAAATTTTCGGTTTATTGTCAGGATGTAAGCCTGAAAAAATTTCTTGAACAAACATTTTGGCCACACGATGGGGTGTGCCGCGTAGACTATCATCTGTAAGATCGAGTCCGAGCGCTTCCATGATTTGTTCAAAGTGGTGTTCGATTACCGTCATCTTCTCCGCATCCGATTTGACAAAGGCATCCGGACGTAAAGGGGTGTCGGCAGCGGTCATTTGGTGGTCATCACCAAGGATTTCAAATAATTCTTTTTCTGTGACGGTGCTCATGAGTGTAAATTTTGTTTAACAAATATACGTAACAATTAAACAAAAAGATGTTTTTAACGAATATTTAATAGCTGTAGAGTGGAGAAGTTTGGTCGATCAAACTTGGAATGTTCCCGTTTTTCTTTGTTTCTTTGTAAAAAATGTGACCCATGATTACAGCCAAAAATATTCAAAAACACTACGACCAATTGCACGTGCTTAAAGGGGTGGATTTGACCATTCAAAAAGGCGAAATTGTTTCTATAGTGGGCGCATCAGGGGCAGGTAAAACGACCCTTTTGCAAATTTTAGGAACGCTAGATTTAGCCGACAAAGGTACCTCGGAACTGGCTATTGACGGCGTGAATATTTTGGATTTAAACGACAAAAAACTATCGCTTTTTCGCAACCAAAAATTGGGTTTCATTTTTCAATTCCACCAACTCTTACCGGAGTTCACAGCCTTGGAAAATGTTTGCATTCCCGCTTTTATTGCCGGAAAATCGAAATCGGAAGCAGAAACCGCAGCTAAAAAACATCTAGAATACTTAGGATTAGGCGAACGCCTGCACCACAAACCCGCTGCGTTATCAGGTGGAGAGCAACAACGCGTGGCAGTAGCACGTGCCTTAATCAACAATCCGGCCGTGATTTTTGCGGATGAACCATCGGGAAATCTCGATACGGCCACAGCAGATAACTTGCACCAATTGTTTTTCAAATTGCGCGATGAATTGGGACAAACCTTTGTCATTGTTACACACAACGAAGAATTAGCCAATCAAGCCGATCGCAAATTGGTGATGGTTGACGGTAAAATTTCATAAGTATGTTACTCATTCTGATTTCTTGGCTCTATATCGCTTGGACGATTCATTTGTGGGGTACAGCAGGAAATCATGTATTGCGTTTAAAAATAAGTCTCCCGATTGTGCAAACCACCACGGGTTTGGCACTACTCACCTTCTTTGCCGGAACTTGGTCGATCTTTGGACGCTTGCATTGGGAATTTCATAGTATTCTTTTGGTGCTGAATCTCATTATCGCTTGGCGCTATTCATCGGAATGGATTACAGGCATTCGCCAAACCATTCACCGATTTACATCGCTAAATCTCTTTTTAAAAAGCTATTTCATCGGAATCGCAGTCTTGATTCTCGCCCAATGTGCCTCAGCGCCTTATGTCATAGACAACGAATCCTATTACCTGCAAAACATCAAATGGCTGAACGAATACGGCATGGTAAAAGGACTTATCAATTTGCATTTTTTCCTGGGTCAATTAAGCGGTTGGCATATTGCCCAAAGTGCGTTGAACTTCTCGTTTCTCTACGACCGTTTCAACGATTTAAGTGCATTGTTCCTGCTTTACGGCGTCTTCTTTTCGGTACAACAACTCCAACAGTATTTTGAATCTGGAAAGCGCCACCAACTCATCGTGGGTTTGTTTCCGTTGACCAGTGTGCTCCTATTTCAGTTCATCAGTGCGCCCTCGCCCGATGTGGTGGTCTATGTGCTCACCTTTGTGATTTTCTTTCTATTTGTTGAGCATTATGCTAATCCGAGTAGCGAAGTTTTTATCCAACTTACTCTTTTGGTTTTGTTTACCTTATTTGTAAAAAACACGGCAATGACATTAGCACTACTGCCCGCTTATTGGTTTGTGGTGCATTTCAAATCCTTGAAGTCATCTTTCCCAAAAATCGTTCTATTATGCTCGCTAACTTTGGGATTATTTGTTGCCAAAAACCTTATCATTTGTGGGGTTCCCGTTTTCCCTTCCAAGCTATTTTCAGGAAACTATTTCGACTATTCATTACCCGTTGAAATCGAACATTTTTATTACGAAGAACTTAAAAAATACGGCTATTTCCTTACCACAGAAAATTACGATTCCTTTTCCAAATGGGAGTTGTTTCTTCGTTGGCTCCAACTCCCAAAAATGAATGGATTGTTCAACAAATTGGGGATTGCATTGTTGCTAATTGCACCCGTTTTCTTCCTTAAAATCAAAGAAAAAGCTTACCGTGTTTTGTACTTTGTTTTACTAATTCAAATGGGACTATTGTTTGCTACTTCGCCCCAATACCGCTTTTTCATGAACGGCATCTTATGGTTGGGTTGCTTGGGAGTGAGTTTATTCTTTTACAAAAGAAAAACAATTCACACGTTGCTGCTTATTAGTGCCATTCCGCTACTGGTTTTCGTATTTGTGCCTGTGAATTTAAACCGGTTTTCCAACTATAAATTCATGTTGGCACTGAGTCATTTCGAATCCGAATACATCATTTCCCCGCATGCTAACTCGAAATACGACATGACATTCGAAAAAGTAAGCGAAGGCAATTTGGAGTACTACAGTCCGATCAACCACGACTTTTTCTGGGGAACCTACAACGGTCCGCTTCCTACGGTTAACAAAGACCAAGTGGAGTATTTCAAAACCTATTTTCATTTGATTCCCCAACAACGCAGTACCGATTTAAAAGACGGATTTTATTCCAAAAAACTTCCCCATGACGCAAAACGAACTCCGTGATTTTTTAAATGAAAAGGCGGAATTGTACAACCGTCCTGATTTTATCGAATCCGATCCCATCCAAATACCACATCTTTTTACCCAAAAGGAAGACATCGAAATTGCGGGCTTCTTGGCTGCGACTATTGCTTGGGGCAATCGGAAAATGATTATCAATTCGGCTCATAAAATCATCGATCGCATGGGTAATTCTCCTTATGATTTTGTGATGTCGCATCGGGAATCCGACCTTGACAAACTCGATGATTTTGTGCACCGCACATTCAACGCTAGTGATTTGAAGACCTTCCTAAAAGGACTTCGTCATATATACCAAAATCATGGCGGAATGGAAGCTGTTTTTGAACAACACCAATCCGAACACTCCATGCAGCCCGCGATCAGTGCGTTTAAAAAAATATTTTTTGAAATCGACCATCAAGAACGCACCCACAAGCACATTTCTGATCCATTGAACAATTCAGCCGCCAAACGCATCAATATGTATTTGCGTTGGATGGCCCGCAAGGATAATAAAGGCGTGGATTTAGGCATTTGGAAAAACATTCCGATGCACAAACTCTCCTGTCCGCTGGATGTACATTCTGGAAATGTGGCGCGTAAGCTCGGACTCCTTTCGCGCAAGCAAAACGATGCCAAAGCGCTATGGGAATTGGATACTGCCTTACGCCATTTGGATCCAAACGATCCGGTGAAATATGATTTTGCCCTCTTTGGCTTGGGTGTTTTTGAAAAATTCTAAGCCTACGAACGATAGTAATTTTGCAACTTTTGTCTGCAAGGGGTTCGTTAGAATCGAACTAAAATTGCTACTTTTGTGTTTAGAATAAATTGAAAACAACACAAATGCTGATTATTGGAATTGCCGGAGGTACTGGATCCGGAAAAACAACGGTGGTACACCAAATTATGAACGAACTTCCTCAGACGGAAGTGGGAATCATTTCACAAGACTCCTATTACAAACACAACCCCCATTTGAGTTATGAAGAGCGCAGTATGATTAATTTTGATCATCCTCGTGCGATTGACTTTGACCTTTTGGTGCAGCATTTGAAAGATCTAAAAGAGGGTAAAACCATCGAACAACCTGTGTATTCTTTTGTCACACACAACCGCACTGACGATACCGTGATCACGCATCCGCGAAAAGTAATGATCGTAGAAGGTATTTTGATATTCAACAATCCGGATTTACGCGATATGTTTGACGTCAAAGTCTTTGTTCATGCCGACTCAGACGAACGTTTAATTCGTCGATTAAAGCGAGACATAGCCGAACGCGGTCGCGATATGGAAGAAGTGTTGAACCGTTATCAAACGACCCTAAAACCGATGCACCAGCAGTTCATCGAACCCACAAAAGCCTTTGCCGATATTATCATCCCGAATGACAAATACAATACCGTAGCCATCGATGTGGTGCGCGCGGTGATTAACCAACGTATCGCCTAACCCATGAAGAATTGGTATCAAAACCTTGTTGCAAACTATCCCTTCCTGAGATTCTTAGGCAGTCGGTACACTTTGGTTTTGATTTTCTTCATTGTTTGGATGCTTTTTTTAGATAATTATTCCTATTTCGACCATCGCATTCTCGACAAAGAAATTGACGAATTGGAAAGCAATAAAGAATATTACCAAGAGGAGATTACCAAAGACGAAAAAAGCATCAAAGAAATGAATTACCCGGGCTATATCGAACGGTATGCCCGTGAAAAATATTACATGAAACGCGACAGTGAAGATATCTACATCATTGATATCGAAGAAGATCGTAAGAAAGACAGTATTGAAGGAGCGAAACTTTAGTACTTGAAATAATCGTCATTCCCGCTGTACGCACTACATGCCTGTCGGCAGGGTAGTTAGCTTCCATCGGGGCTAGACGGCCGACTGTAAACTAGAAATCAATTTAAAATTGAAATTGTGAGTCAAAACAACCTCTTTTCCGACTTTGAAGCCGTGAGCTCAAAGCAGTGGAAACAACAGATTCAGTTCGAACTCAAAGGCGCTGATTACAACGAAACTTTGGTTTGGGAAAGTCCGGAAGGCATTAAAGTCAAACCGTTTTACCACTGCGACGAATTCGAACCTAAAATTGCAGCAGCTCCAGCAAGTCACGGTTTTCACATCACCCAAAATATCTTTGTTCACGATGTGGCAAAATCCAATGCGCGTGCTTTGGATACTTTACAACGTGGTGCTGAAGCGATTCGTTTTACCATAGAAAATGAGCAAGTCAATATCGAAACCTTGATGGCTGGATTGCCGTTAGGAACTACACCCTATTTTTTTTATTTGCCTTTTCTCGCTATCGATTTCGTAAACCAACTCAACCAATTTGCAGAGAAACACCAAGCGCGTTTTATCCTTCAAATTGATCCGATTGGGCAGTTGGGAAAAGACGGAAATTGGTTTGCTAATTTGGACCAAGATTTTGAACATCTAAATACACTGGCCCATTCGACAGCGGTTCCTTTTTTAACTATTAACAGTAGTTTGTATCAAAATGCGGGGGCGAATATGATTCAACAGTTGGCCTACACCTTAGCGCATGCCAACGAATATTTTAACCGTATTGCTGTGCACAAACATCCTATTACGGTGGAAGTAGCTGTAGGTTCGAATTACTTCTTCGAAATTGCCAAGTTGCGCGCATTGCGCTTGTTGTTTCAAACGTTGGCCAAAGAATACCATCACGAACACGAGATCCATATTGTTGCTACACCCAGTCGTAGAAACAAAACCTTGTACGATTACAATGTCAATATGCTGCGTACTACGACAGAATGCATGAGTGCAGTGTTGGGCGGAGCCGACTTTGTAGCCAACCTTCCGTATGATGCGTTGTACCACAAAGACAATGAGTTTGGGGATCGCATAGCGCGCAATCAATTGTTGATTCTAAAGCACGAAAGTTATTTAGACACGGTTCATAATGCAGCAGAAGGTGCCTATTATATTGAATCGTTAACCGAACAAATGGCCGAAAAGGCCTTGGCTTTATTTAAAGATATTGAAGCCCATGGCGGTTTTATCACCCAATTAATCGAGGGAACCATACAGCGAAAAATTGCTGAAAGTGCCCAAAAAGAACAAGACGCTTTTGATAACGGTAAAGAAGTTTTATTGGGAACGAATAAATATCCCAACAAGAACGACCGCATGAAAGGAGACTTGGAATTGTATCCATTCGTGAAACAAAATCCGCGCAAAACGTTAATCGTACCGATTATTGAAAAACGATTGGCTGAGAAAATAGAACAAGAACGTTTAGCTTCAGAGGAATAGTCATGAGAAAAAATATACAACATTTACAATTGGCTCCGCGCAATACGGAACAACAACATCATGAAGTACCGGCTACTTTCACTACCGCTGAAGGAATCGCAGTGAAACCTACTTACGGTACCGCTGATTTGGAAGGTCTTGAGCATTTGGATTTCGGTGCGGGATTTGCACCTAATTTACGCGGACCTTATGCGACTATGTATGTACGTCGTCCGTGGACGATTCGCCAATATGCCGGATTTTCAACCGCAGAAGAAAGTAATGCCTTCTACCGTCGTAACCTTGCTGCGGGTCAAAAAGGCCTTTCGGTTGCCTTTGACCTAGCAACACACCGTGGCTATGATTCTGATCATGAGCGTGTAGTAGGCGATGTAGGAAAAGCAGGCGTTGCGATAGACTCGGTGGAGGATATGAAAGTCTTATTTGACCAAATTCCCCTCGGAGAAATGTCGGTTTCCATGACCATGAACGGTGCGGTTTTACCCATTATGGCGTTTTATATTGTGGCCGCAGAAGAACAAGGAGTAGCACCGCAATTGCTTTCGGGTACGATACAAAACGATATTTTAAAGGAGTTTATGGTGCGTAATACGTACATCTACCCGCCTACTCCATCGATGAAAATCATTGCGGATATTTTTGAATATACGAGTAAAAATATGCCGAAGTTCAATTCGATTTCGATCTCGGGCTACCACATGCAAGAAGCTGGAGCTACTGCCGATATTGAGTTGGCGTACACCCTTGCCGATGGTTTGGAATACATTCGCACAGGGATGGCAGCTGGGATGGACATCGACAGTTTTGCACCTCGATTGTCGTTCTTTTGGGCGATTGGGATGAACCATTTTATGGAAATTGCCAAAATGCGTGCAGGACGAATGTTGTGGGCGAAGTTGTTAAAACAGTTTTCTCCCAAAGATGAGAAATCACTCGCTTTGCGTACGCATTGTCAAACTTCGGGTTGGAGTTTAACCGAACAAGATCCGTTTAACAATGTGGCGCGAACCGCTATTGAGGCCGCTGCTGCAGCATTTGGAGGCACCCAATCGTTACACACCAATGCGTTGGATGAAGCCATTGCTCTACCCACTGATTTCTCGGCACGAATTGCACGAAATACCCAGATTTATTTACAAGAAGAAACTAAGATTTGCAAAACGGTTGATCCTTGGGCGGGAAGTTATTATGTTGAAAAGTTAACGGCTGAAATCGCAGAAAAAGCGTGGGCGTTAATTGAAGAAGTAGAAGCACTGGGCGGAATGACCAAAGCCATTGAAGCGGGTATTCCAAAATTGCGTATTGAAGAAGCGGCGGCTCGTAAACAAGCTAGAATTGACAGTGGTCAAGATGTGATTGTTGGGGTAAACAAATACCGTTTAGAAAAAGAAGATCCGTTACATATTTTAGAGGTGGATAACCAAACGGTGCGCCGCCAACAAATTGAACGATTAGAACAAATCAAAGCGACTCGCGATACACAAGCTGTACAAACGGCTTTGGCACGTTTAACTGAATCGGCGAAAAACGGAGGAGAGAATTTATTATCTTTAGCCGTAGAAGCAGCCCGATTACGAGCTACTTTGGGAGAAATTAGTGATGCTTTAGAATCTGTTTTTGGCAGGTATAAAGCCCAAATTAGAAGTTTTAGTGGCGTGTATAGTAAAGAAATTAAAAACGATGAAAGTTTTGCCAAAGCGCAACAACTAGCGAATGCTTTTGCCAAGAAAGAAGGGCGTCGTCCGCGTATCATGATTGCAAAAATGGGACAGGATGGCCACGATCGTGGGGCAAAAGTAGTAGCTACGGGTTATGCTGATGTGGGTTTTGATGTGGACATCGGACCCTTGTTTCAAACTCCCGCAGAAGCAGCGAAGCAAGCGGTTGAAAATGATGTACATATTTTAGGCGTTTCTTCATTAGCCGCCGGACACAAAACCTTAGTCCCACAAGTGATTGAGGAATTAAAACGCTACGGACGCGAGGACATCATGGTGATTGTAGGCGGTGTTATACCGGCACAAGATTACCAATTCTTGTTTGATGCAGGCGCGGTAGCTGTTTTTGGACCAGGGACAAAAATTAGTGATGCCGCGATAAGTATACTAGAAGTCTTACTTGAAAATTAAATGAAAGCGCCGAAAATGGCGCTTTTTTTATAGTCTCTTTTTCTTACATAAATAGAATTATTTACATTTCGTCGAAAAATAGTAGGGTGTTTTATTTTTAAGGTGTTTTACCCTTGAACAAATGTTAAATCCATTGTTTCATGGGAAAACTAAACACACTAACCCTTAGGATTTTATTTTTGTTCCAAATCTTCGGATTCCTAAGTCCGGCCCAAACAACCTGCGCTACCGCACTGTCTGCCCCTATTAACGGACCGTGCATCACAACATCAACCGTCAATGACGCTACTCAAAACGCGCCCAACCTCAACGCGTCCTGTGGCACCGTTTCGTTTCGCCATGAGCGATGGTATACGTTTACCGTGAGTGGTGGCCCATTGAATGTAACCATTGTAGCGCAATCGGCTGATCGTAATCTATATTTACAATTAATCTCCTCAACCGCTGCTTGTACCGGTTTAACGCAAATTGCTTGTGCTAATGCGGATACCAACAACAACACACCACAAACTGAGTTCATCAATCAACTCTTACCCAATGGCATTTATTATTTAAAAGTCGTCAATGTGGGCGGTGGGAGTTCGTTGACCTTAAACAGCCTTTGTATAACCGCACCACCTAATGCCTGTAGTAGTATCACCGCTATTACTTCCTGTGGTACAGCAACTTCAATCACAATTCCTGCTGGTACAGGCATGTACAATTCCTTTGCATGTGGTTATGGGACAACGGGTCCAGAAAAAATAGTATCCTTTACACCAGCTGTTACTGGAAATTATAGTATCGAACAATTGAGTTCGACAGATGTTGTCAACTACCAATTCAAACCTGCTTCTGACGGGTGTAATGGCAATAACTGGCTTTGTATTGGGGATTTATTTGATGCTTCAAGCAGTAACTCCTTTGTATTAACTGGTGGTGTAACGTATTATTTTATGCTTGACACCTACACTGATATTGGAGATACGGTAAACTTTATGATTACTTGTAGCTCCCCTTTATTATTCAATGATGAATGTTTAAATGCGACTACAATACTTGCTAATCCTTTAAACAACTGTACTTACACTTTAAGTGGCACTACAATTGGCGCGACCAACTCCCAACCCGAATGTACAGGAACTGCTGATGATGATGTATGGTACACCTTTCAAGCGACTTCTTCCACGCATATTTTAACGGTTACACCTGGAACTTTGAACAATGCGGTTTTTGAAGTGTTTGATGGGTCGTGCGACTTCGGACTCACCTCTATTGCTTGTCAAGATTTAACAACGGGTTCAAGTCCGGAAACCTTAACAATAACTGGTTTAAACATAGGCGTGTATTATTACGTTCGCATTCACAGTTTTAACAGTGCTAGTGGACAAGGTACGTTTACCTTTTGTGTCAGTTCGCCACCCAATCCGTGTTCATCGGTTACTACAGTGGCTATCTGTGGTGTTCCCATTAATCAAACCGTTGTCGCTGGCAATGGCCGTTATTTGACCTATGCTTGTGGAGTTGAAACACCAGGAATTGAATACATCTATGCCTTTACTCCTCCACAAGATGGTTTGTATTATGTACAAATGAACAGCAGTACAATTGCAGTTGATTTTCAATACAAAGATGCGTCGTTAGGATGTGATGAATACAGTTGGAGCTGCTTAAGCTCATCTATTCCTAACAATTCTTTAAGTCCGTATATGGATTTATTGGGAGGAGTGACCTATTACATTATGCTTGATCCGCAAGATGTGGTGGGTGGAACAGTAAACTTTACCATAGGTTGTAGAGTAGCTACTCCGACCAATGATAATTGTGATAATGCTGATAATGTGCCTGTTAATCCAACAGCAGCATGTGCAGCTTCATTGAATGGTACATCGGTAGGTGCAGAAGAATCGGCACCGGCTTGTTCGGGTTCGACCGATGATGATGTGTGGTATCAATTTGCCGCCACCAGCGATACGCATATCGTTACCATCACCCCCAATACGATGGTCAATGCGGCTTTTGAAGTCTTTCTTGACGATTGTGCCGATTTACAAAGTATAGGTTGTTTTGACTCTACAATTGATAAGGATATTGAATTTGGATTATTACAAGGTTTGACAATTGGAGACAATTATATCGTAAGGGTTTATAGTTCAGAATTTGGTTTTGGTTTTGGGAGTTTTAACATTTGTGTGACTACACCTCCTAATCCATGTGATTCCATTATCCCAATTGCAGCATGTGATACTCCTATTTCTTTAACTATTCCTTCTGGAATTGGTAGTTATTATGCATCGTATTGTGGTAACTATACCGATGGAATTGAAACAATATATATGTTTACTCCCACTGATTCGGGATACTACACTATCCAACAAAATTCTTCAACGGGAACCATTAGTTATCAATTCAAAGAAGAATTCTGGGGATGTGATATGAACTTTTGGAATTGTGCAGGTGATTTGACCGGTACACAAACTACGCCCTATTTTTATTTAGAAGCAGGAATAAATTATTATTTCTTATTAGACCCTTTAGTGAGTTCGGGGGATGCTGTCAATTTTCAGATTACCTGTAGTGTAATTCCACCCGCCAATGACGACCCCTGTGGCGCTATCTTACTAGACACATTGGATACCGTATGCAATTACAATTCGTTTTCCAATACCAACGCTAGTAATACGTACTGGATTACCCCACCTAGTTGCGGCAATTATGTGAATAACGATGTTTGGTTTTATACCCAAGTTCCGATTACTGGCTTGGTCAATATCGATACTCAAGCAATACTAATGACGAATGGAGCAATGGCAGTGTATACCGGTGATTGTTTCAGCCTTGTTGAAATTGCTTGTGATGATAATAGCAGTAGTAATGCCAACATGCCGTTTGTAACGGTGAGCGGACTCACACCTGGTACTTTTATTTACATCCGAATCTGGGAAAATGGCGGAGGCGCGAGCGGTGATTTTGGAATTTGTACCACAACGCTACCCTTTTGTGACCCTCCAACAGGACAGCCTTCAAATTTGGTATTGACCACAACCGGAAGTACTACTGTTAATGGATCTTTTGTACCAATCGTTGGGGCTACAGGTTACTTAGTCATTCAATCAACAACTGCTACTCCACCCAGTACGCCTCAACCGGGAATCGTGTATGATGCGACTACTATTGCAACATTAGGTCCTAATCTTACTTTTATTCAAGCGGGTCCGTCAACCTCTTTTTCAGTTACGGGACTCATTGGAAACACGCGTTACTACTATTATGTATATGCATACTACAACGCCACAGATTGTGCAGGCCCAGTGTATGCCTTGGATGCAGCGACTAGCAATAGTGCCGTAACTTGTGTGGATGTCCCCAATACGGTTGAAGTAACAAGTACCACATTAAACAGCTTCACCTTGGATTGGTTTTTACCCATTGGAGGAAATGCTAACCCCATTGTTTATACCATCGATATTTCAACCAATGCCACATTTACAGCTCTAGTGGCGGGTTCACCTTACGTAGTTAACAACCCCACAACATTACTCAATGTAACGGGATTAAACCCCAACACAATCTACTATTACCGCATTAAAGCCACGGCGGGAAGTTGTAGCAGTGCCTATGTTACGGGTTCTACGTTCACAGGGTATTGTTTATCGGGTTCAACTTCTGCGACACGCTATATTGATTCCTTTGTAACTACGGGGGGAACAACAAACATCTCGAATGTCGGATCCGGCTATTCTACAGGTGGTTACGGCGATTTTACGAGTCAGCTAGTGAGTAAAAGTTTGTACGGAACCTTGAGTTTCAATGCGCAATTCTTCAACGGCACGTATTCCTATGGATTTAATATTTGGGTGGACTGGAATGATGATTTGGATTTTAATGATGCTGGGGAAAAAGTGTATGCTTCAGGTACTTTGGTAACAAGCGCAACGGGATCCTTTTTAATCCCAGGGAATGCCGCTTTAGGCCAACACCGTATGCGAATTAAAGCTGATATCAACTCGCCCAATCCTAATCCATGTGGAACACTAATAAATGGCGAGACGGAAGATTACACGATAGAAGTTTTACCTCTTGCATGTAGTGCCAATCCGAGTCAGGTGAGCTTTTTATTCACAGGACCTAATTCAGCCATCGTGAGTTGGACCCCCGCTTCACCCGTTCCCACCAATGGTTACCAATATTACTACAGTACTTCAGCCAATCCGCCGTTATACACTACCTTCCCTTCGGGTTCTACAGTAAGTTCACAAACTAGTGTTGTCTTGAACGGACTCGTCCCTTCCTTTACCTATTATTTTTGGGTACGTTCCAATTGTTCCATAGCCGATGGATCGGGAGCATGGATTGGACCGATTGCGATTTCGTATTCCGCTTGTACGCCTGGCAATAGCCAAGGTACAAGTTCGGCCGGTTGCCCCACAGTGGTGTCTGGAGGTTTAAATTTGAATGGACAAGATCCTTTGCCGGTTGGAGGCTGTGGCACATCGGGTTGTACTACATTAGAAGCTACTTACTTACCGTTGGGTGATACCTCAAATTACACGGTTCAATCAATTCCGTATAATCCTCCCTATCAATTCGGTTGTTTACAAAATCCAGTGAGTATCAATATCGATGACGTGTGGTCACCCGTCATTAATTTGCCTTTTAACTTTTGTTTTTACGGCAATAATTATAACAAATGTATTATCAGTTCGAACGGAGCTATCTCCTTTGATATTTCAACCAATGTTCCTGGAGGTTATTCGTCTTGGTCATTTGCGAGTAGCATACCCAGTACGATCCTCTTTAAAAACACCATCTTTGGCGTTTATCAAGACATTCACCCTGGATTGGGTGGACAAATTGGATGGGAATTAATCACCTTAGATACGGGTTGTCGAGCTTTGGTTGCTTCTTTCCGCAATGTGCCCATGTACTCCTGCTCTTCATTATTGTATACGGGAATGATTGTGTTGTATGAAAATACGAATGTCATCGAAGTCTATGTTCAAGAAAAACGCGTTTGTAGTTCGTGGAATGGCGGGAATGCAATTATTGGTTTACAAAATGCAACAGGAACACAAGGCGTTTTTGCGCCCAACCGCAATGGTTTAGACCCGGATTGGACCGCTTTTAATGAAGCTTGGCGATTTGTTCCAAGTGGCACTTCGATTACCACCATCAAATGGCATGAAGGTCCGTTAAGTGGTCCTGTTGTAGGAACGACTCCCACAATCAACGTCTGTCCGAGTGCAACCACCACCTATACCGCAGAAGTTTCATATGCCTTATGTAACGGTTCGGTGCTTACTGAAATAGATGAAACAACGGTAACCGTAAACGGTACCAAAACATGGAACGGTTCGGTAGATACCAATTGGGAGGTTGCCCAAAACTGGACTCCTGCTAGTGTACCCAATTCTGGAGATTGTGTGGTGATCCCAATGACGGCGAACCAACCGATATTGAATGCTAGTGCTTTGGGCTATGCGGGCACTTTGACTGTATTAAATGGAGCCGTATTGACCACGCTTCCACAAAGTGTATTAACTGTTACCAACCTTGTCACTGTTGAACCTACAGGAACTTTTACTATTGAAAATACCTCCAGTTTGATTCAGATTGATGATGTAGTGAATATCGGATCCATCCAATACCATCGGGATACCACTATACGCAAATTTGATTATGTGTATTGGAGTGCACCTGTGAGCAATTTTAATATATCCCAATTGGCAGCACCTTTAATTAACGGTCCTGTGTTCAAATGGAATACGACCATTGCCAATTCCAACGGCGGTCAAGGCAACTGGCAAGTAGCAGATACTGATGTGATGACGGCTGGTAAAGGTTATATTGTACGCGGTCCCGATAGTTTTACCAATACAGCCGCGAGTCCGTTTACGGGTTTATTTACAGGTGTTCCCAATAACGGTACCTTACTCGTTCCTGTGCAACGTGGTACCGACACCAATGCCTTGTTTCATGCGGGTGTTAACGGTACTGAGATTACCAACATGACCGACAATATGAACCTATTAGGAAACCCTTATCCTTCAGCCTTGAGTGGTAGTCAGTTTTTGTTTGCCAATGCCTTTACGATTCACGGCAGCATTGCGTTGTGGAGCCACCAAACCTTACCTACTTCATTGATCAGTCCGTTTTACGGCACCTTTGCCTATAATTATACACCCAACGATTATATTACCTATAATTTTACAGGAACCTCTTGTTGCCCTGCGGCGGGGGCTGATTTATCGATTGGTGCAGGTCAAGGATTTATGGTTCAAATGTTGGACGGACCCGCAGGTAGTGATGTCGTCGAATTCAACAATACCATGCGTAATGCACTGTTGAACAATACCGCTTTTTACCGTGCGGCCCAACCCAATGCAATAACGCAATTGGAGCGCCACCGGTATTGGTTGGACATTATCGGACCCACAGGCGCAACGGATCGCACTTTAATTGGATATGTCCAAAATGCAACCATGCAGGCGGACCATTTCTTTGACAACCGCATTGCCGTGATGTCGCAGATTCAATTGTTTTCTAAAATTGACCAAGACAAATACAACATTCAGGGTCGGGCATTACCGTTTCAGGTAGACGATGAAGTTCCACTTGGTGTTCATTTACCAGAACAAGGACTTTATCGTATTGGTATCGCGGCAACCGATGGCCAGTTCAACCAACAAGCCATTTACCTAAAAGACAATCTTTTAGGGGTATACCACGATTTGAAAGCCAATCCCTACCAATTTACGGCTACCCCTGGTGCGCAATTGGACCGTTTCTCTATTGTCTACCAAACACAGGCGTTAGAGCAACCCAACTGGGAATGGGAATCTACAGTGTCGGTGGTGACGCAACAGCAATTGGCGGTGCATTCCACCCAATTGCCCATCGCTGAAGTGACAGTATATGATTTGGTAGGCCGCTTGGTGGATGTGTATTCGCATACTGGTATGGAACCTGTGGTGTTGCAGCGTTTACTGCCACAACATGCGGGTTGGATACTGAAAATCAAATTGGATAACGGGACGATTGTTTACCGCAAAGCCTTGTACTAATTGGTTTGTGCACCGAATGAAATTTTGTTACCTTCGTCGGAAACAGCAAAATCATGCTCTCTAAACTTCCGCACGTAGGAACCAGTATATTTACGGTCATGTCGCAATTGGCGGCACAACACCAGGCCATTAATTTATCCCAAGGGTTTCCCAATTTCCCGGTAGATCCCCGTTTACGGGACAGTTTATCGCGTTGGGCGCATGCCGATCAACACCAATATGCCCCTATGAGTGGCTATCCACCTTTGTTGGCGCGTTTGGCCCAACTCACCCAAGATTCCTATGGGCGCACGGTCGATGCCACTACTGAAGTGCTTGTTACTGCTGGCGCAACAGAAGGCCTATTTGCTACAATACAAGCCTTGGTGCATCCGGGTGAAGAAGTCGTGATTTTGGATCCTAGTTACGACAGTTATGAAACACCGATCGTATTGTGTCAAGGGATTCCTGTGCGGATACCGATGACAGCTGACTTCCTTCCCGACTGGGAACGGATAGGCAATACGATTACGGCCAAGACGAGAATGTTAATCATCAACAACCCACACAATCCGTCGGGTCGGGTATGGTCAAAAAGTGATTTTGAACAGTTGGAGCAAGTTATGGCTTTGCATCCACAGTTGTTGGTGCTTTCGGATGAGGTGTATGAATACATTACGTTTGAACAAAAGCATATTTCGATTCATCATTATCCAAGGTTATGGGATCGGGTGATTACGGTTTCTTCGTTTGGAAAATCCTTTCATATTACGGGATGGAAAGTGGGATATGTAATTGCGGCGGACCCTTTGATGCAAGAGATTAAAAAGGTGCACCAGTTCTTGGTATTCTGCGTGAACTCGGTAGCCCAAGCGGCGTTAAACGACTACATGGACTTTGTGGATGTGCAGGAATTGGGGGCTTTTTACCAAAAGAAGCGCGATTATTTTCGCAACCTGATGGCCGACACGCGATTTGAATTATTGCCTTGTGAGGGATCCTATTTCCAGTTGGCTTCCTACCGTTCGATAAGTAAGGAAAACGATTTGGAATTCACGAAACGTTTGGTGACTGAATTTGGTGTTGCGACGGTGCCACTTTCCCCTTTTTACAAAGAAAACACTCAGAATCAATGCATTCGGTTTTGTTTTGCGAAAGAGGAGGCCACATTAGCACAAGCGGTCGAGCGATTACGTAAAATTTAGTGTTTTAAAAACAAAAAATAAGTCTATATTTGCAACGCAAAAATCGGGATGTAGCGCAGCCTGGTAGCGTACTAGCATGGGGTGCTAGGGGTCGCTGGTTCGAATCCAGTCATCCCGACCGAAGAAAAACCGGACAGTGTCCGGTTTTTTTGTTTGTATACTGAGCGCAAAGTTCACTTTGCAGCGAAGGATACAAACAAAAAAACCACTGCGAAGCGGTCGGTTTTCTTTGAGCAACGTTCCCCAACTCTGGATCACGAAGTAATCCAGAAAAGAGTTTCAAGTTTAAAGTTTCAGGTTTAAAGTTGTGGTACGCCTGCAAGTTGATTGCAAGGTTGAAAAGGTGTAAGAGTGTAGCACAAACGCGAGAGGCTCAGAAGCTCAGCGGCTCAGAATCTCAGCAGCTATTTCAAGGTTTCAAGTTTCTCCCGAAATTTCGGGATCAAGTTGGTTTCGTTGAAAAGTGATATTTTGTTTATAAGTGTAGAAGAGAGACAGTGTATCACTTTGATTTTTTTGGAGCACAAGGTTACACAAAGTTGGGCACAAGGTTGCTCAAGGTTGGATTCCGTAAAGAACTAACTATGAAAACAGTTCTTGATGATATAGAGAGAACGTGATTGAACAACCTTTTTCAAATTTTCAAATCATCCCATTTTCAAATCTCACTTTGGTTTCCTTCGAACTTCCTTCGAGTTTCTTCCCATTTTGAAGCTATTCAAGCTACCGTTATCTTATGGTTTAGTGGCAGAACCTTGGCAGAATACCGAACCAAACCGCAAGATGACTGGGAGAAAGTACACAGTATACAGTGTACAGTATACAGTGTTCAGATTGCAGTGTACAGTGTTCACTGATAACTGATGACTGTTCACTGATGACTGTTTACTGTTTCCTGATGACTTACGACTTTTCAACTTACGACTCTATCGACTTTCAACTCACAGCTTGTAGATTTTTAATAAAATACTAATTTTACGTTTCTGATTGAATTGTATTTACAAGCCAATTTTTGAGTCGTCGAATGAATACTTAAGAGATATAAAAGAGTTATAGGCAATTTTAAAGAACATCTAGAAAATTCATGAATTCATTAGAATTAGACATAAAAGAAGAGCTCAACGGAAATGAAATAGAGTTCTGGCTAAATCTTAAAATTGACGGTGAAGAATTCCTCAAAAGAATAGATAAAGATTTGAATGCCGCAATTTTTGAGGAACTTGAAAATAGCCTCAAAGGAGATAATGAATATTTAATTTTTACTTGTGAATGTGGAGTAGCTGATTGCGGAGGTTGGAAAAAGACGAAAGTTAAACATCTTGAAGGAAAAACTACATGGATATTTGATTATAATGATGTTAAGTATAATTTCGAGTTTGATGCGCAATTATATAAAAATGAAATAGACAGAATGAGAATTGAACTAAATAAAAGCAAACTGAAATTAAAACCTGAATTCATTTTAGATCCTGAATAAAAAAAACTGCCTATAACAGCCGCTAGCCGCTATGGCTGGTAAGTGAAAGTTTGGTGTTTGGTTTACACGAAATACATTTATCTTAGTAAGAAATAATCGTTTCGCTTTGATTGCCTCAGTCGGCTAGCGGCGGAACATTCGTAACTATTACAAAACAAACCTTTACAAAGAAATGATATGAAATTTGAAATCCCCTTCAATGAAGATATAACCCGAAGACAATTTAAACTGAAATATGATTTAACATGGAATAAGACTTTGAAAAAGCATAAAACAAATCTTAACATATCAATTATTTCAGTTTTACTTGGTTCGCTTATAGTTTATGGGAATGACAATATTGGCCTTATAATGGTAACAATTGGTTTTTTAGGCCTTTATATATATTATAGGTCAAACTTAATATACAGAGAAAATAAAAGAAAATATGACAACGCTTTGAATGATGTAATTGAGAAATTCAAGAAGAGTAAGGAAAATACAATTTGGGAATTTCATGATGACTATTTTAAATATAAAGATTACAAGTATGATTTTAAAATTACATGGGAAGGATTCAGTTCATATAGAATAATTGAAGACAATATTTTTATAGATATGAATGCAGAGTCCCAATTATCCTATATTTTAGCGAAAGAAGAAATTGGTGAAGAATCGTTCCAAACTCTTATAGATTTTGTAGATACGAAATTAAAAAGAATCAGTCACTAACAGCTGCTATGGCTACTAATTTTAAATTCCCAAATAGCGTTTATCTTAGTAGGAAAATCGTTTCGCTTAGACTACCATACTTAGTTCGCGGCGGAACGACACAAGCAAATATTGACGAATCTGCTTAAAAGACAAACAGAAATGAAAAGAATACTATTTTGTTTAATTATCATCATAAGCTTAACATCCTTCAAAACCATTGGTTCTGCAACAGCTTATTTAAATTGTCAATCAGAATCCGGAAGAACTAAATTCAAAGCAGAAATTCAAGATATAGAAGGCGGACTTGAAAAAGCAGAATTAACAATTGATGGTATAAAGCTAATATTTACTGGAGAAGAAAACTCAAACGTCATTTTCGACTCAAAGAACGGTGTTTATACAATCGCAATTGAAAGTAAGCCGAGCAAAGATTTCTCAAAATATAAGTTTCTAAAGTTTTGGGCGATTCCCAAGACATTCAAAACTATTATTGAAAATAATGTGGAAGGAAAATATGAATTTAAAGCAATCTTATACTCCACAGAACCGAGAAAAGGAAAAGATTTACAGACGCCAAAAATCGAATTAAATTGTAAGCTGGAATACAAAATATAATAACTGCTTATAACAGCCACTAACAACTTTCGCTGGAATGTATTAAGCTCACGATTTGTTACACGACTCAAGCGAAGCGAACAGTACAAAGCAAAAAAGGGTTAACTTCGTTAGGCAATATATTTATCCTTTGCCCACTAAATTCGAATTGTATCAAACCGTTATAAGCCAATTTCAAAAACCGATTGATGAGAGAACAAAAGCTTAAAGAATACCTTGAAAATTCACTGACTGTTGAAGAATTTATGTTGGATTGGAAAACTAATCAACAGAAAATAGGATATGAAACTTCTTCTTTTCCAATTGAACAAATTGAGGATGGTGAATTTGAAATTACAAAAGATCATCTTATTAAAATTTGTAACGACTTGCTAAACGAGAATTTACATGTTATTGATGTTCAAACTATCGCCTTTGCCTTTATGTCTTCTATTTATTTCACTTGGGATGGTGAAAGTCAGGAAGGTAAAATCATCAGTGAAATAATTTTTAACTGGGATAACCCAACAATTGGTTTTGATTTGACAAAAGAAAATTTTGAGCATTGGAAAAAATATTTGGAAACTGGGAAAACCGATTATTTTACAAAAGAAGCGTTAAAGAAAAAATTTCGAGGATTGAAGAAAAACGGACTAAGAGGAAATAGTAATTAATCGCCTGAAATTGTAAAGTGAGTTTACTAAAGAGTAAGAATTCTACTTCCCCCTTTCCGCACATGAGCATTCAAAAGTCAGGGCCAACTTACTTCCAATGACAACGAACATTTACTCTAAAAAAAGTACAATTCCTTTCCTAAAATTTTAAAAAAATTAAAATCGCAACCTCCTTTTTATAAACTATTTATAACCAAAAGCGTATCGTTTTGAAATATATTGAATAGGGTAACGAAAAAAGTATATCTTTGCGCTTTATTAATACACATTTTTTATTATGAACGAAGGAACAATTAAGTTTTTCAATGAAGAGAAAGGCTTTGGATTTATCACTCCAAAAGATGGTGGTAATGACGTATTCGTGCATGTTACAGGTTTGAATGAATCTGTACGTGAGAACGACAAAGTAACTTACACCGTTGAAAACGGAAAAAAAGGACCTACAGCTACGAACGTAAACATTATCTAAGATATATTTTTACCTGTACCGATTAAGCCAATCTTTTTAGATTGGTTTTTTTTTGCCCTATTCACAGCGCCTTGTCTTGCTTTTATTTGTATTCACGCCAAAAAAATCAGTATTTTGAATTGCCTGATGAACAATCTTTAATGGCTATTTTGTAAATTAGCGAAGAGGAAAGTTGGACTTTTATACCATTTCATCGGATAAAGAAAGTCCGAACATCAACTATACCTACAATACCTCTATACCAACCGTAAAGTGGCTATTGGAATGTGATTCACTGATCTTGAGTTTGCGTTAAGTGCTCTATGAATTGAATGCTAATTAAAAATTATAATCATTTACGCTCACATAAAATTACATAACAAATCACACCCATGAAACAACTCCTTCTCGGATTGCTGCTAGTCATCTGCTTGAGTTGCCAGAATCATTCGTCCAACTCAAATACAAGGAAAAGAAAAGTAGGTCCTCAAAAAGCAAAGGTAGAATCACCAAAAAAAATAGGTGACTTCATGGGACATGAAGGATCATCTTTTGTTTGGACAGCCGAGCAAACTCCCGAAGAAGGTAGTTCTTATCCCAAAATTGTCTTTTACAATGAATATGCACGAATGCAGTTTCATGGCCAATGTTATTATTGGTTCTTTACGCACCATTATTACACGGGTACAGATAAAATTGAATTGGTTTGGACGTTTAAAAAAGATTTTGTGTACGATATAGAATCCTTGTCCCAATCCAATGGCGTGAAAAAGTTCCCGCACTATGATGATGTATTTAGCGAATATTCACTGGTGAACGATAGTGTGATTAAAGTGAAGTACCATTTCCCTGAATGGGTTAAAAAAGTAAATGAATTAGAAAAATATACCGTGTTTCCCGATTATTTTTATTTGGAAAATATAGACCTAAACTAAATTAATAGTTACTAAATTTTACTGCAATATAGACAACGTTCATAAAATGCTACACCACGATTCTCGCATTAAATTCATCCTCTTTGTACTGGTTTTGGTAGCCGGACTTCTGGCCTATTTGACCAAAATCATGACGAAACGTTTTTTGTACAACTACCTCAACGCTGTTCCTTCAAAAGGGCTAACCGCCGTATTACTTGTACTTCATTGGGGAACTGCAGTAGGGGTTGCCTTACTCCTACCCGAGTATTTAAAGCGATTTCCAAATATAAAAGCACTTTTTGATTACTGTCCGGTATGGGAATATGGAGCAACGCTTTGCTTATTTTTACTCTCACTCATGGGATTTAGCGGTATTTTGAATGTGGTTTTCTATCGAAAAAATAATCTTTCTTAACACGATTAATCATGAAACACTTCCTCCTTTTTTTCCTAATCACTTTGATCGCCTGTCAAAATCAGGAGAAATCTAAACAGGCCCCAGAAATCAAATCTGAAGCCCCTGTTCAAAGTGACTTGGAAACACGCGTCACCCAACAAATTGAGAAAATTCAACAGTCGACGCCAGCCCAGCGAAGACAAGAACTGCTCCGTTTTATCGAGTTGGCCGACCAAGTGGATGGCGCTTCTGGAGAAATCTATGGGAATTTTGCATTTGAGTATGTTGAAGAACATCCTGCCGACTTTTTTAGCGTCTTGCGAGTTGGCGACAGTGTATTGGTTAAAAAATGGGCCAAAGCCAGTGCATCCGAAGTGCAAATCCTTGGGGATACGCCAGAGGGCATTGACAGTGTTTTTGTCGAAGTAAAATCAAACCATCAAACAAAAAAAGGCAACTCAACCCCCACTGAAATTCAACTGGAAAAGCGATACTTAGACCAATTAAAAAAGGAAATCTCGAAATAATACCGTAGATTCGATTTTTTGCATTTTATAAAAACCATTGCATTACCATGAAGATAACTATTCTGATTCGCTGCACTTTTGCACTACTTTTGATTTTCACCACATCCATTCACGCCCAAAATAAATTCAAAGTATACTATTCGGGAGAAAGTAAATCGAATACGTACAACTTTGACAAATTTATTTTTACGCACAACTTTTTTGCGGATGCTTTTTACCGTACCGATTTGTACAAACAACTGAATTCACAGGAAATGGCGCAAATTATTGAGACCGTTCGCCAACGAATTTCAAAAGACAATGCAATAAAATTTGTATTTCCGCAACCCACTCAACCCGATGCCGAATTACTATTTACAATCCAACCTGAAACAAAGGACGGACCTATACTCATACTCGCAACCAATTTTGACCAAGAAAATCGAAAATTCACGAATGACAATCCCAATAATTTGGTCCGTTGGTATTTCATTCGAGACAATTTGGTGATTTATCGTAAAAATCTATTTGATGCTGTCGAAGAGAAAATGCTAATCGATGAAATGAACAATGGAGACTTGGTCGAAATGTATTTGTTTGACGAAATAAAATCAAATAATACCAAAGTAGAAGGACTATTGAATGCTGTAATCACGGATGAAAACGCTACAATTGACAATAAACTTTTTGCTTACCTCTACCAACAAGAATATTATTTATCCATTGGAAATAAAGAACAAGCCTTACAATCCAATAAAATTTTCAATGAATTTTATACGACGCATGAAGGCAAAGGCATTGATAAAAGTTATACGCTTTTGAAAGCCATGGCCAATACGGAAATGGAAATTATGCAGTTATTGAACTAGTTTTATTTGTTTTAAATTAAATCGACTAATTAATCAATGAAACTCATCCATTCAAAACAATCGTGGAAAGGCTTTTTTGAATATCCCGAAGATGACAATGAAATAGAAGTACGTCACCCTGTCGCTTTTGGATTGGAGATTACTGTAGATGACAACTCTTTTTCAGGAATTGCTACCGATGCAGAAGCGGGACATTTATTTGACCAACCCATTCAAGTTCATGGTTTTTTCCAAGATCATATCATCAGTTTTGTCAAAAAATATCCGTGTCTCTACTTTAAAGATGAAGCGGGAAACCTTGCTATAGACCCATCCGAAAACCATCCCGATATTTATTACTATGGCACTATTGATTCCAGTAAAACTCGAGTAACGGGCACCTGGGAAATGGTTATCGAATCGATAGAAATTGAAATAGGAGACTATATCGAAAAAGTTTATTCTGGAAATTTTGAAATGAGAAGAACAGATTAGAGTTTAATATGTAGCCCTTTTCATTTAAAATAACAAAATCCAAAATTTATAATACTAAAAAAAGCCGGCTGCTTGCACAACCGGCCAAAAAGAGTCCGAACATCCTGTAGGTTTGTTTGTTTCTCGCAGGTGGATGTTCACCTAAGAAAACTACTTTTATCCGCTTGGGCATCATGAAACATTTGCTTTTCCCACCCCTGGGTCTTGCCCCCAAGCTTACTTCAGTAATCGTCTTATTCCTACTCCTTTTCCAATTACCATAACGCCATACATTACATACAACGCGAAGGTTTGATAATACCGTAAGGCCAACCCAACAAGACAACTGTCAATTATCCATTGTGCGACTGTTGCCTCAGTAAGCCATCGAACTTTCACGATGAGCAACGCTACAAAAAGGAACAGTATACCCATGGGTTTCCATACGTTTTTAATAAATTCCATTATTCATTAATTCGATTATCTATTTTTTTTCCAACCGCCGCCTAACGCACGGTACAAATTGACAACAGCGGTAAACTGTTGCTTTTTGGTTTCAATTAATTCCATTTTGGATTCTAAGGCATCCCGTTGGGTCAGCAACACTTCCATATAATCGGCACGAGCCGACTTGAACAACAGCGTCGATAAATCGATCGACTGCACCAAAGCTGCCACTTGTTTGTCTTTTAATTCGTAGCTCTTGTTCAAATTCTGAATGCGCGCCAGTTGATTGGCCACTTCGATATAGGCATTCAAGACGGTACGCTCATAGCCAAAAGCCGCTTGCACCTGACGGTTGTTCGCCGAGAGGAAATTGGCTTTAATCGCATTTCGATTCAACAAAGGCGCTACCAAATCACCCGCTAAGGAATACGCCAACGATTCGGGTGTTTTCAAAAAATAACTCGGATTAAAAGCACTATAGCCTATACCACTGCGAATGGCAAACGACGGATAAAATGCCGCACGGGCTGCTTTAATATCCAATTTGGAAGCCATCACTTGTTGCTCCGCCTGACGGATATCGGGACGGTTGGCCAACAGTTGGGAAGGAATACCACTGTTCACAAGCGCTGGCGTACTTTCGGTAAACGCAGTTGTTGTGCGCAGTACAGGTTGTGGAAAACGACCTACCAAATAATTAATGTGGTTTTCGGTTTCTACAATCTGCTGTTGGATTTCATATTGACGGCTTTGGTTTTTCAACACCTCCGCTTCAAACTTCCGAACGGCGAGTTCGGTAACGCGTGCTGCTGTTTTTTCCAATTTTACTACTTCCAAAGCATTTTGTTGGATGGCAATGTTTTGTTGCAACATCTCCAATTGGGCATCCAACGCCAAGAGTTCGTAATAAGATGTCGCCACCTCAGCAATCAAATGGGTCACCATAAAATTTCGCCCTTCCACAGTTGCCAAATAGCGGTGCAAGGCGGCTTGCTTGGCGTTGCGCAACTTTTTCCAAATATCGACTTCCCAGTTGATTTGTACGCCCGCTCCATAGTTGGGTAACGGGTCGGGGAATTTCTTACCGGGCGCGATTTCGTTGGCTTCGTCACTTGCTCCTTGGCTAGTGTAGCGACCCACTTTGTCGATTCCGGCACCCGCACCCGCAGTCACAAACGGTAAATATTCTCCTTTTCGGGCTTTTACCTCGTTTTTGGCAATACTAATTTCTTGCAAAAGAATGTTCAACTCTTGGTTATTTTGCAATGCTTGATCGACCAAGGCCGTCAAATTGGGATCTTTGAAAAAAGTATTCCAATTGATTTGTGCCGAAGTCAAGGTATCGGTACTTCCATTGGCATACGTTTGCGGCACGGAAGTATTCGCTTCCCGGGTGGCCGTTTTGGGCACACCACAGGAAACGTAGAGTAGCGTAGCCAAAGCTGTCGCTGTATATAGGGCATTTTTTTTCAACTTATTCATCGTCTTCATCATTTTGAGGGAAACTATCTAATTGGTGGGCAATGTCTTCGGTCAGCGGACTGTTGTCTTCGTTTTTGATCAATTTACGTCCGGCTGCTATCGAACCGAAGATGTAATACAATCCGGGGACGATAATCACACCAAACACAGTTCCGAACAACATTCCTCCCAAAGCAGAGGCTCCGATGGTTCGGTTACCAATGGCTCCTGCACCGTGTGCCATTACCAAAGGAATCAGTCCGGCAATAAACGCAAAGGAAGTCATCAAGATGGGACGGAAACGCACACGTGCCCCTTCAATAGCGGCTTCGAGTACCGACATGCCTTCTTGTTGTTTCTGTACGGCAAATTCAACAATCAATACCGCGTTCTTACCGAGGAGTCCGACCAGCATGACCAATCCGACCTGCGCATAAATATCATTGGCCAAGCCCAATCCTTTGATCAATAAGAAAGAACCAAAGATTCCGGCCGGTAACGATAAGATTACTGCCAACGGAATAATGAAACTTTCGTATTGTCCTGCAAGTACGAAATACACAAACACCAACACTACCAAGAAAATATAGATGGCTTCGTTACCGCGGCGCGTTTCGTCATACGACAATCCGGCCCAGTCAATGCCATAACCGTGTGGAAGGGTTTGCGCTGCAACTTCCTCTACTGCTTTAATGGCTTCACCACTGCTGTAGCCTTTGGCGGCACCACCACGAATGGCAGCGGTGTTGTACATGTTGAAACGGTTGATTTCATTCGCCCCTTGCTTTTTAATAATGTGCATGAAGGCCGAAAACGGTACCATTTCACCCCGATCATTTTTCACATACAGATTCATAATATCCGAGGGCAAACGACGGTATTCGGGGGAAGCTTGAACAAAGACTTTAAAGAAACGTTGGTATTTGATAAATCCCTGTTCGTAGGTACTTCCCACAAAAATGGACAAGGTATTCATTGCATTACCAATCGAAACGCCTTTCTGCATGGCGGCTTGGTTATCAAACTCGATTTCGTATTGCGGATAATTGGCACTAAAGAAGGTAAACAAACCGGTGAGTTCTTTGCGTTTACCCAATTCACGCATAAAATCGTTTTTCACTTTCTCGAGTTGGTTCAAGTCGCCCGAGTTGGTTTTATCCAACAATTGTAGGGCAAAACCTCCAGCAGCCCCAAAACCGGGTACAGCGGGTGGATCAAAGAATTCGATGGTTGCTCCAGGGATTTCTTTGGATTTTTGTTCCAATTCTTCAATGATTTCGTGAACGCTATGTTTGCGATCTGACCAAGGTTTAAGGTTAATCAAACAGGTACCGGCATTGGAACCGCGGCCTTCGGTCAAAACTTCATAACCTGCGATAGAAGAAACGGATTGAACTCCCTCTACTGAATTGATGATTTTCACCAATTTATTGGACAAATCATTGGTTCGTTCTAACGTTGAACCCGGCGGCGTTTGAATGATAGCATACAACATTCCTTGGTCTTCACTCGGAATAAATCCGGAAGGCAAACTGTTGCTTACACCAAAAATCCCCAACGCAAACACGACAAAGAGTCCGATGGTGAACACTTTACGGTGTGCCACCAAACGAAGTAAGCCAACATAGCGACCGGTAAGCTTGTCAAATTTGGCATTAAAAGCATCGAGGAAACGATTCATCAACGACTTCTTGCGGGGTTTGCCGTGGTTATCTTTCAAAATCATTGCACACAATACGGGAGTAACGGTCAACGCCACAATACCCGACAACACGATAGACGAAGCCATTGTGATAGAGAATTGACGGTAGAAAGTACCCACGGGTCCGGTCATAAACGAAACTGGAATAAACACCGACACCATCAACAAGGTAATTGCAATAACGGCACCCGAGATTTCGCCAATTACTTTACGTACGGCTTTATAAGGTGTGAGGTGCTCCTCTTCCATCTTGGCATGGACCGCCTCGACGACGACGATGGCATCATCCACCACAATTCCGATGGCTAAAACTAGGGCAAACAACGTCACCATGTTGATACTGAGTCCGAACAATTGGATACAGAAAAAAGCACCAATCAACGAAATGGGAACAGCGAGGGTTGGAATCAAGGTCGAACGCCAGTCGCCCAAGAAAATGAACACTACTAAGGCTACCAAAATAAAGGCATCTCGCAGTGTGTGGATAACGTTTTCGATAGAGGCATCCAAGAATTTGGACACGTCGTAACTGATTTCGTATTCCATGCCCGGCGGGAAGGTCTTTTTCAATTCCTCCAACTTCGCTTTCACATTTTTAATCACTTCACTGGCGTTACTGCCGTAAGTTTGTTTGATGACCAAAGCCGCAGAGGGATGGCCGTTCATGTTGGAATAAATATCGTAGTATTCACTGCCTAGAGATACGGTGGCCACGTCTTTTAAACGTAAGGTTTCCCCGTTGGCATTGGCGCGAATGATGATGTTTTCGTATTGTTTGGGGTCGTTAAAACGGTCGTTGTAGGTGAGCACATATTCTAATGCTTCTGCTTGTTTACCGTCACCGCGACCGATACGTCCAGCTTTCCCGATGATACTTTGGTCGTTCATGGCTTCCATGACTTCGTCGGGAGAAACCTTGTAAGCTCGCATGCGATCGGGATTCAACCAAACGCGCATGGCATATTGACGACTTCCGAGGATACGCACTTGACCTACTCCATTGATCCGTTGAAGTTCGGGCACCATATTCACCCCAGCATAGTTGAACAAGAATTTCATGTTGGCATTCTTGTCTTTGCTATACAAATTCACGTACATCAACATGGACGGAATCACGGGTGTAATCACCACTCCTTCGCGTTGTACGAGGATGGGCAAACGGTTGGTTACTTGTTGCACACGGTTGGAAACCTGTACTAAGGCTTGGTTAATATCGGTTCCGGGTTCGAACACTACTTGGATATTCGCTTCCCCAGCACTCGTAGCATCCGAAGACATATAGCGCATGCCCCAAGCACCGTTGATGGATTGTTCGAGGGGAATAATTACTGATTCGGCCAAGGATTTGGCACTGGCACCGGGGTAAGATGCACTCACCATCACTACGGGTGGGGCTACTTCAGGAAACTGTGAAGTAGGTAATTTTTTGATGGCTAAAGTCCCTAAAAACAGGATAATCAAAGAGATGACAATAGCCAATACGGGCCGTTGAATAAACTTATTAAACATAATTTCAGCGTTTTAAAGTTATTCTACGTACACACTTAGTTTGGGCAATACTTGCTCGGGACGTTCGTAGGTGAACTTGATTTTGTCACCGTCTTTCACTTTACGGATGCCTTCAAGTAGGATTTTTTCGTCGCCTTTTAATCCGCTCTCAATGACGTAAAGATCAGGTAATTCGGTACCCACTTTGATTTCGCGGGAATGCACCACATTGTTTTTATCGATGACAAAAATGTAGCGTTTTTCAAGAATTTCGAAAGTAGCTTTTTGGGGCACGATAATGGCGTTTTTCAACGGAATGGACATTTGAATATTTCCTGTTTCCCCGTGACGCAAGAGACCTTTGGGGTTGGGGAACGTGGCACGGAAAGCAATATTTCCAGTTTCATTGTTGAAGTCGGCTTCAATGGTTTCTACTTTTCCTACGGCACCAAATTGTTGATTGTTGGCCATTAACAATTTTACTTGGGCCATATTCTCCGTTGTCGTGTGGGTTTTGTAGTTCAAATATTCCGCTTCGGGCACGTTGAAGTACACCCACATTTTGGAGTTATCGGAAAGGGTTGTTAGCAAATCACCTTCATCGACCAAACTTCCCAAACGCACTTGAAAATGGTCCATGTAACCACTAAAAGGAGCGCGGATTTGCGTGAATTGCAAATGCGTTTTGGCGAGTGAAACTTCGGCACGGGCTTTATCCAATTTGGCTTTGGCGAGTGCGAGTTCGTTGGGAGAAACAACATTACGATCGGCCAACTGTTTGGTATTTTGGTATTCGATTTCGGTGTAGTTGGCTTCAGCCTTAGCCTTTTGGAATTCGGCGTTGTAGATCATGGGCATGATTTCAAACATCAATTGTCCTTGACGTACAAACTGACCTTCATCTACGTATATTTTTTGGAGGTACCCCTTTTCTAAAGCACGGAGTTCAATGTGTTGTACCGAACGAATTTGTGCCACATAATTACGGGTTACTAAAGTGTCTTTTTTCAGCGGACTGGTGGCAATATAATTGACCGCTTCTTGTTTTTCTTCTTGGTGTGAATTACAGCTTAGGGCCATTACTGCAAGGAGTAACAAGCTGCATCGCAATACTATTTTCATGATATTTTACTTAAATTTTGGGAATGGGAAATGGGTAGGTAAACGACCTACGGCAAGCCAAAAAAGAAGTAAAAATCACAAACGGTAGTTACACAGCTGAATAAAGAGCGGTGTAGTTTTGGGAAGTGTCCAATTCAATCGGTGGGATGGAATGGATCGTGGGGTTTGAAGTTGTGGAAAAAACACTACTACTGAAGCAATAGCATTGGAAACTGGTATATACCAATCCTGGCTGGACTGCACATCATCTTCGGCTTCGTTATCAAACTCGACCATTTGGAAAGTTCCAAACTTGGCAGCCTTGTTGAAATGTTCGATCGAACTCCCTGCAGTAGTCATCACTTTTTCGGGTGCAAAAGCAAAACTCATCGGCATGCGACCGAACGAGAATAAGGCTGTTACAAGTAAGAAATAAGTGATAAATCGTTTCATAATGTACACAAATGGGAGGTTCTCAAAACGGAGTCCTCTTTGCTGTACAAAGTAACTACGGGATTTGAAGTGATTTTTATTTAATGAAATAATGGATTGTATAAATTATTTTTATACTTTTAAAACACACTCATTTTCAACAAACTATTCAATTGCATTTACGTTTCATTTGCAAATCATTAGGATTTGTTTGGAAAATATTAAGTAAAAAATGAGGATTCGCAAACGATTTAGGACAGTTGTTGTTTAAATTATAAAATCAAAAAAAGAAATAAAACATTGAAACGATTGTCGCATAAACGAAATGTGTACATTTGCTTACTATCATAAAAAATATTTATGAATTACACCCTGCACCAACTTCAGGTATTTTTAAAAGTGTCTGAGACGAAGAGTATCACCAAAGCGGCTGAGGAGTTGTACCTTACCCAACCTGCGGTTTCCATTCAATTGAAAAATTTTCAGGAGCAATTTGATATTCCGCTGACTGAAGTGGTGGGACGCCAATTGTATGTCACCGAGTTTGGGCAAGAAATTGCACGTGCAGCTGAAAATATTTTGAATGAGGTACACGCCATCAATTACAAAACGATGGCATTTAAAGGACAATTGTCGGGAAAATTGAAGATTACTTCGGTTTCTACGGGTAAATATGTCATTCCTTATTTGTTGGCCGACTTTATGAAACTCCATTCAGAGGTGGAATTGATGTTGGATGTTACCAATAAAAATCGTGTTGTCAAGTCGCTAGAACGCAATGAAGTTGACTTTGCGTTGGTTTCCGTATTGCCCGACATGAATATTCAAAACATCCCGTTGATGGAAAATCAATTGGTATTGGTAGCCAATCGCAATTTTGACAAACCCAAACGTCCGTTGACATTGGATGAGATTCAGCAATTACCCTTGATTTACCGCGAACCGGGTTCGGGCAGCCGCCATGTGATGGAGCGTTTTTTGGAACAGCAAAACATCAAGATTACCAAAAAAATGGAATTGACCAGTAATGAAGCGGTGAAACAAGCGATTATAGCAGGATTGGGTTGTTCGATTATGCCGGTGATTGGTATCAAAAATGAATTACAGAACGGCGATTTGCAAATTATTCCTGCAGAAGGATTGCCCCAATTTTCGCAATGGAATTTGATTTGGTTAAAATCCAAAAACCTTTCACCCGCGGCTGAAGCTTTTAAAAACTACTTATTAGAGAATAAATCGACAATTATACAAACTCATTTTGGCTGGGCTACCCAACTTTAAAACGCCACTTATTTATTTGTATTCCAATCCCATAGCCATTGTGTTTACCTGTTGTAAACCCGAAATTAGTCTTGGGTTCAACGGATTTGTCTATTTTTGAGGGAATGAAAAAAATGCACCTCATCGTATTGTTACTTTTTGGAATCGGAATTTCCGCTGCCCAAAACCATAATGCATTAATGCGATTAGGGTGGCACCACTTGGCCCAAGATCGGGATGATTTGGCGTATGCCCAATTTTGGAAAGCCCACCAACAAGCGGTAAAGTCGCACCAAACTGCAGCCAATGCAGAAGCCCTACTCCACTTGGGAATTTGCACCTACGGATCGAGTTTGGAGCGCGGATTACAATTTGCACTTCAAGCGTTACACGAATACCAATCGCTTGAAACCACCCAACCGGAAGTCAGCACCTTGGGACGTGCCCGTTGCTTGCAACTAATCAGTACGGTATTCAGTCGGCAAAAAAACTACAGCAAAGCGCAAAAATTATCGCGTGAAACTATACGATTATTAGAGAATACGGTCGATACTACGGGAACTTTGGGTTTGGCCTATATGAGCTTGGGGAAATTAAATCTTCAATTGCGCAAGGGTGATTCGGCTCAATTCTATTTTAAACAGGCGGAAACACTTTTTAAGCAAAATAAAGTCAGTGTGTATTTACCCGGAGCGCTCATAGCTCAAGGGGATTTGTATGTAAAAAACAAGCAATTTCAAGCAGCCGAAATCGCCTATTCAAAAGCATGGAATCTGGCAAAAGCGACCCAAAACCAGCAAGCCATGGTAAGTGCGTTATTGGGGCAAGCGCGAAGATTAGCGGCAACCAATCAATACGGCACAGCGATAACGGTCTTGGAACAAGCATGGACACTAACCCCAAAATTAACCGATAAAAGTTTTGCCATTCAGGTATTGGAACAACAAGCAGCGGTTCATGACCGTTTGGGCGACTATGCCGCATCAAGTCGTTTTCGTCAAAAATTAATTGCATTAAAAGATACTTTTTTCACGGAAGAGCGCGAACGCATGGCGCGTAGTCTGGCCTTGCAGTTTGAATTGGGCGAAAAAGACCGGCAACTTAATTTAGTTACCCGTGAAAAAGAGTGGACACGACAAACCAACACCATTTTGTGGGCTTTACTCGGCGTCATCGTTGTGGCATTTAGTCTGATTTACTTTTATCTAAAACGCTATCAAAAACGCGATCGGGAGTTATTGCGTGCCAAAGAAGCGTACATGCAACTTTTGGAAGAGCAGAAACAATTAAAAGAGCAACAATACACCCGCGACTTGGAACATCGGGAGCAGCAACTGAGTTCGATGACCCTACAAATGCTCGAGAAAAATGAGTTGTTGGAAAACATCCAAAGTTTGGTCAAGGAAAAACAAAACGGTTTTGAGGGACAGTTGCTTCGTTTGGTCCAACAGCAAGGAATTCAGGATCGGGTGTGGAAAGATTACGATGTGGTTTTAGAAAATGCGAATCGTCATTTTTACGAACGGTTGAAACAACGCTTTCCAGAGATTAGTGCCAATGATTTAAAACTGTGTGCATTGATCAAAATGAATTTATCCATCAAAGAGATGGCGGCGATATTGAATATTTCACCGGATAGTGTGAAAACAGCGCGGCACCGTTTGCGTAAAAAATTGCAAATGCAAACCGAAGACAACCTTACTGAGTTTTTGCTAAATCTATAAAAAACAGATCATTACGCACCATGTTTACCTGTTGTTTACCTTAAAAAAGATACAACGTATGAAACTAATCGTACATTTGGACAACCAATCAACAATCAAAAAACGATAAAATCAAATCCTATGAAAAAGAATTACCTTATTTCCAGTATGACTGCCTTACTTCTCAGTTGGGGTGGTTTTGCCCAAGTAACCAATGGTGATTTTGAAGTTGTCAAAGAGAACTTCTTGCCCTCAAATTGGGGAATGGATTTTGTGCAAATGATCAGCATTAATCCGACAACAGGCGAAACAGAAATGGATCAAATCCAATACCCTTGGTGCATACCTTCGTTTGTCTTTTCAACTACAGAAAGTCAGGCAGGTCAATATGCAATGGAGTTATCCAATGGTTTTAATGTAACACGAAATGAAGCTATCATGGCTCAGGCTTCAATCTTCAACAATCCCGAGTTGGATAGTCCGGGATGGAATGCAGGAGTGCCCATTGAACCCGGTGCTAATGTCACTTTGTTGGGCTTGTATTATAAATTTTTACCCGCTGGAAATGAAACAGGTGAAGCCAAAATCACGGTTCTCAATAATCAAGGTGAAGAAATTGGTTCGACCACCATTGATTTAGTCCCCACAGGAAACAATTTTGAATACTTGTACAGTTTTATTCCTTTCAATACGGGTTCGACCCCTTCCTACATGTACATTACTTTGAAAACAGCAAAAGAAGGACAAACTCCCGTATTTGGTACGCGTTTGGTCGTAGATAATGTGGTGACGAATTTTGCAGCTCTCGACAATGTAGTCATTGATCCAATTGCGTCTCCAAAATTTGCGGTAATCTCTGAGGTGGTCAATGGACAATTGGAAATTCGTCCCGGCGATTTAGTCGGTTTGGTGACCTACAACTTGTTTGACACTACGGGTAAACGCGTGCGTACCAATACCATGGAGAGTTCGGGACCTTACTTGTACACGCTAGACATCAGCGACTTGGAATCGGGGACCTATATTTTAACCGCTCAAGATGCCCATCAAATGATCACCCAAAAAATCATCAAAAAATAACGAGCTATACTAAAGTCGAATAGTGCTTATTCGGGCCGAACTTGGGAAACTGGGTTCGGTTTTTTTAGTTATGAATGATGAGTTATGAATGATGAGTTATGAATGATGAGTTATGAATGATGAGTTATGAATGATGAGTGGGTGGAAAAGTGGAGAAAGTGGAAAGGTGGAGGAAGGGGAAGGGGAAGGGGTGTAATGAGTGTAAACTTATCGTTTATTGCTCACTAGCGTGCAGGCAAATTGACTCATTGACACATTGCCACACCTACCTACCGGCAGGCAGGTTGACACATTGACCCGCGCCAGGGGTAGTAGTGGAAAGCCCGGATGGCGGACGAAGGGAGCCAACGGACTTGCAACGGATGACCCGGCCGACGCAAGGAGGGGCGCCCAAAAAAAGAATATACTATGCATGCATAACAAATTAATTCCTATCTTTACGAAAAATAGACCTTTATGAATTTTGCAGCAAAGATGCTTCGCGATGGAGCTTTAGAAGGAAAAACGATTGTCATTACAGGTGGTGGAAGCGGATTAGGCAAAGCCATGACGAAATATTTTATGGAATTGGGGGCGCAAGTGGCGATTACCTCCCGCGATTTGGAAAAATTAAAAACGACGGCATCTGAATTGGAAGCTGAAACGGGTGGAAAATGTTTGCCTTTGGCTTGCGATGTGCGCCATTACGACCAAGTGGAAGCGATGTTGGCGGCGGTACTTGAAGCCTATGGAAAAGTCGATGTGTTGTTGAACAATGCAGCGGGGAACTTCATCTCCCCTACCGAGCGTTTGTCGGCCAATGCGTTTGACACCATTATCGATATTGTATTAAAAGGATCCAAAAACTGTACATTGGCATTTGGTAAGCATTGGATTGCCCAAAAACAGACGAATTGCAACGTTTTGAATATTGTGACCACCTACGCTTGGACGGGTTCGGGCTACGTGGTACCGAGTGCTACGGCCAAAGCGGGAGTGCTCGCCATGACGCGCAGTTTGGCAGTAGAATGGGCCAAATACGGCATCCGCATGAACGCCATTGCACCGGGTCCCTTCCCTACTAAAGGCGCTTGGGATCGCTTGTTACCGGGCGATTTAGCCGACAAATTTGATATGGCAAAAAAAGTGCCTCTGAAACGCGTGGGCGACCACCAGGAGTTGGCCAATCTTGCCGCGTATTTGGTTTCTGATTTCTCGGCCTATATCAATGGCGAAGTCGTCACAATTGACGGCGGCGAATGGTTGCAAGGTGCGGGACAGTTCAATATTTTGGAAAAAATTCCCCAAGAAATGTGGGACATGTTGGAAGCCATGATCAAGAGTAAAGGGAGTAAATAAAAAAAAGAAAATCGGACGAACATTCCGATTTTTTTTTGCGTATTAACTATGTGGTTAAGTCTCAAAAAACTAGGATTAAAACTGAAAAACTTTAGGCGATTGTTAACAAATAAGGCTTGAATAAACCATAATAAATTGTATTTTTACACCTCTTAAAATTGAGGACATTTTTCATGGGAAAAATCATTGCTATTGCGAATCAGAAAGGCGGTGTGGGCAAGACAACTACTTCGGTAAACTTGGCGGCATCGTTGGGTGTTTTGGAAAAAAAGGTATTACTAATTGACGCGGATCCACAGGCCAATGCTACTTCGGGCTTGGGTATCGATGTGGAATCAGTAGATATTGGTACTTATCAAATTTTGGAACACAGCAATACGCCTGCTGAAGCGGTAATGCAAAGTACTTCACCCAATGTCGACGTTATTCCGGCCCACATTGATTTGGTGGCGATTGAAATCGAATTGGTGGACAAGGAGAACCGAGAGTACATGTTGAAGCAGGCCTTGAAAGACATCCGCGAACAGTACGATTTCATTTTAATCGACTGTGCTCCCTCCTTGGGTTTATTGACCTTGAATGCATTGACCGCGGCGGATTCGGTGATTATTCCGATTCAATGTGAGTATTTCGCCTTAGAAGGTTTGGGAAAATTATTGAACACGGTAAAAAGTGTCCAAAAAATCCACAACCCCAACTTGGACATCGAAGGCATGTTATTGACCATGTACGATTCCCGCTTGCGCTTATCGAACCAAGTGGTGGAAGAAGTCCAAAAACACTTCAACGATATGGTGTTTAAAACCATCATCCAACGCAATGTAAAACTCAGTGAGGCTCCCAGTTTTGGGGAAAGCATCATTAATTTTGATGCCACCAGCAAAGGAGCGTCCAATTACTTGAGTTTGGCGGAAGAAGTGATTAAGAAAAACAGCTAGTGAATTATGACAAAAGCGGTAAAGAAACAGGCATTAGGTAGAGGACTTTCAGCTTTATTGAAAGATCCGGAAAACGATATTCGTTCGGCAGAAGACAAAAACGCCGATCAACTGATTGGTAATATTTTAGAAATTGATATTGATTCGGTAGAAATCAATCCGTTTCAGCCGCGTTCCAACTTTAACGAAGAGGCGTTGCAGGAATTGGCAACTTCCATTCGTGAATTGGGAGTGATCCAACCCATTACCGTTCGAAAATTAGATTTCAATAAATACCAATTGATTTCGGGGGAACGCCGTTTGCGTGCTTCGAAATTGGTCGGTTTGACTACGATACCCGCATACATTCGTATTGCCAACGACAACGAGTCGTTAGTCATGGCTTTGGTGGAAAATATCCAACGTCATGATTTGGATCCCATTGAGATTGCCTTGTCGTACCAGCGTTTGATTGAAGAAATTCAATTGACCCAAGAGCAAATGAGTGATCGAGTTGGAAAAAAGCGTTCGACGATTTCCAACTACCTTCGTTTGTTGAAATTGGATCCCATTATCCAAACGGGCATTCGCGATGGTTTCATTTCGATGGGCCACGGTCGCGCCATCATCAACATTGAAGACCACGAAGTTCAAGCGGATATTTACCAAAAAATTGTCAGTGAGAACCTTTCCGTACGGGAAACCGAAGCCTTGGTAAAAAAATACCAAGACGGCTTAAAACCGGGAGCCAAAGCCAAAAAATCAGCTCAAAATTTTGAAGTTGCTGCCGACCAAAAGAAAGCTTTTGTGGATTTTTTTGGGGCGAAAGTAGATGTAAAAGTTGCTGGAAATGGCAAAGGGAAAATCAGTATTCCTTTCCACTCGGAAGAAGATTTCAATCGTATCATCAAATTAATTCAAAAAGGGTGATTCGCGGGTGGTACATCCTCCTAACCTGCTTTTTGTTAGGATGCGCCGCGCGGGCACAAGTCCAACAAGAGGTGAAACCGTTGACGGTTAAACCCAGTGATACAACCAAACTAAAGGCGGTTACAATTAATCCGTTAGCGCCTTCAAAAGCCGCTTTTTACTCTGCGGTCTTACCCGGACTGGGTCAGGCCTACAATAAAAAATACTGGAAAATTCCGCTGGTGTATGCCGCCATTGGGACATCCGTTTATGCCTACATTTTTAACAACAATAAATACCATGCCTATCGGGATGCGTACAAGAATCGATTATTGGGTCTAACGGATGATCAATTTTCGTATTTGGATGATTCGCGTTTGATTCAGGCGCAGCGTTTTTACCAACGTAACCGGGACTTATCGGCTTTGTTGGTGGGCGTTTTTTACATTCTGAATATTGTAGAGGCCAATGTAGATGCGCACTTGATGCAATTCAATGTCAATGACAATTTATCGTTGAAACCCGATTTGATTCAGAATGACCTTACCCGACGCCAAAACTTAGGCATTGGGGTTTCCTTAAAATTTTAGTGTAACAAAATACCAGCTGCGGCTACTAAAGTAGTATGAAAATTGCCTTATTAGGATACGGAAAAATGGGAAAAGTAATCGAGCGTATTGCGCAAGAGCGCGGTCATTCGATTGTTTTACGCAAATCCAGCAACTCCAGTTTTGAAGGATTGGAGCAAGCCGATGTGGCAATCGATTTTAGTATACCCGATTCGGCTGTGGAAAATATTACCGCTTGTTTTGAATTGGGCATTCCTGTGGTTTCAGGAACAACAGGTTGGTTGTCCGAGTATGACAACATGGTACAACTTTGCGAAGCGAAACAAGGGGCTTTTATTTACGGCTCCAATTTTAGTTTAGGCGTTAATTTGTTTTTTGAATTGAATGCGTATTTGGCTAAAATGATGACCAAGTTTGATCAATACAAGGTTTCTTTAGAAGAAATTCACCATACCCAGAAATTGGACAAACCCAGTGGTACAGCAATTACTTTGGCCCAAGGTGTCATGGAACATAGCGGTCATGCACATTGGACGCTTGAGAATTCGAACACAAACGATTTATTCATCGATGTGAAACGAATTGAAAATGTGCCGGGTACGCATCATATTTACTACACTTCGGCGGTAGATACTATTGCCATTTCACACACGGCACATAACCGTGAGGGATTTGCTTTAGGTGCGGTAATAGCCGCTGAATGGTTGGCTCCACGTAAAGGAGTATACACAATGAAAGATGTTTTAGAACTTTAAAATACACACACAATGAACTTATCACAGTGGTTACTATTTATCCTTGTTATTCAGTTGATTCATGCAGCGGGAACTTGGAAATTTTATGTCAAAGCCGGAAGAAAAGCATGGGAAGCCGCAGTACCGCTTTACAATGCAATTGTTTTATTGAAAATTATTAAGCGTCCTACGTGGTGGACCGTTTTACTTTTCATTCCCATCATCAACTTGATTCTCTTCCCTGTGATTTGGGTGGAAACCTTGCGCAGTTTTGGCAAAAAATCCACAGCAGACACTGCGTTAGCCGTATTTACTCTGGGATTCTATTTGTACTATGTGAATTATACGCAAGAGTTGGTGTATCGCGAAGACCGCAGTTTACATCCGGAAACCAAAACGGGAGAAACCGTGAGTTCGATACTTTTTGCGGTAGTTGTAGCAACGTTCGTTCACACTTATTTCATTCAACCGTTTACGATTCCGACTTCTTCATTGGAAAAATCGTTGCTAATTGGCGACTTTTTGTTTGTGAGTAAATTCCATTACGGAGCTCGAGTGCCCAACACTACTGTAGCGGCACCTATGGTACATGATACGATTCCTTTTATCAAAACAAAATCGTATTTGTACGATAATGAAAATCCGGATTCATGGAAAAACAAATTTGAATTGCCTTATTTGCGTTTTCCAGGATTTGAATCGGTAAAAAATAATGACATTGTGGTTTTCAACTGGCCTGCGGATACTGTGGCTAAGTTCTTTACGAAAGATCGCCGTTATTTGAAACCGGTTGATAAGAAATCAAACTATGTAAAACGCTGTGTCGGAATTGCAGGTGATAGTTTACAAATCAAAGACGGTGACGTATTTGTCAATGGAAATAAATTGATTTTACCTGAACGTGCTAAGCCACAGTTTTCGTATGAAGTGGCTTATGACCACAATCAGCTTTCTGATTTAACACCGTTTTTAGATCAAAATGACATCACGGATGGTGGTTATTTCAAAAATAATGATGCAAAAAGCGACACTTTGTATGTTATGGCAATGACCGATAAAGCCGCTGCTAACATGCGTTCTTTCCCTGGTGTCAAATCGGTGACTAAAATGATTTCAAAAAAACCCGATTTATCCGTTTTCCCACAGACGAAACCTTGGAATATGGACAATTTCGGTCCGATTTACATACCCAAAGCGGGAGCAACGGTGAAGTTGGATTTAACCACATTGCCCTTTTATAAAAAAATCATTCGCGATTACGAACACAATACTTTGGAAGTGAAAAATGGTGAAATTCTCATCAATGGCAAACCTTCTTCAACCTATACCTTCCAACAAAATTATTATTGGATGATGGGAGACAACCGTCACCGTTCGGAGGACTCGCGTTTTTGGGGTTATGTTCCTGAAGATCATATTGTAGGAAAACCGATTTTCATTTGGATGAGTATCAAAAACTTTGACAAAGGATTTAAAGAATGGCGTATTCGTTGGGATCGTTTATTTACTACTGTAAGTGGTGATGGCGAACCCCAATCCTACTTCAAATATTTCTTAGTATTGTTAGGATTGTATTTTGTAGGTGAATACTATTGGAAAAAACGCAAAAACAAGAGTGAATCGTAATGACCAACTTTGCTCATACTTTAGTGCATCCGGGGTATTTCCCTTCCATCAGTACTTTTGCCGTCTTGGCTCAATCGGGGCATGTGACGTTTGAAACGGGGGATAATTTCCAAAAACAAACCAACCGTAATCGAATGTATATTTACAGTCCGAACGGTTTGCAATTGTTGAATGTGCCCATCAAACATGTGAAAACGGCCCATCAGCGTATGCGGGATGTGCAACTGGAAACGGCTTTTGATTGGCAAAAACAACATTTCAAGTCGTTAGAAGCTGCTTACCGTACGTCGCCCTTTTTCGAATATTTTGAAGACGATATTGTACCCATTTTTGAAAAAAAGCATACGTTTTTAATGGATTTGAATTACCAAACCATGGAGATAGTTTCGGGTTGTTTGGGATTGGATTTTACGTATGATGAAACGGAAGAATACTTTCACGAAGTTAACGACAAGACCGATTTCCGCCATTTGATCAATGGAAAAAAAAATACGTCACAATTCGAAAGCTACATTCAAGTATTTGGTGATAAGCACGGATTTTTGAACAATTTAAGCATCTTGGATTTGTTGTTCAATGAAGGACGACGTGCATTGGATTACTTACAGCGTCAAACCCTTTAGTCTTTTTCAAAACGAATACGCGTCACCACAGGAAAGTGATCGGAATTTTTGAATTCGGGGTAATTTTGGAATTCTTTGACTTTAAATTGGCGGTCGGCAAAAATGTAATCGATTCGTGCGGGATAATATTTAAAGTTATAGGTTTTCCCAAAGCCTTTTCCCGCTTCTTCAAAACAATCGTTTAAATCACCTTTAATTCCGCGATACACATACGAAAACGCACTGTTATTCATATCGCCGCAAATCAACATCGGGAACGTACACGTACTTTTGTGTTCCATCAATTTCTCGGCTTGTTGTTGTTGCTTTTTAAACGCATCACTAATGCGATTGAACACCATCGAGGATTTCTTTTTATTGATAGAATCTACACTTTGTTCCATTTCATTCACGTCGGGTGAAATCTTGATGGATTGCAAATGCATGTTATACACTCTCAGCGTATCTTGTCCTTTGCGAATATCAGCGTATACCAACATATTATCTGAACCTTCAAAGGCTATCTGACCCTCGTCAATAATGGGAAATTTAGAAAAAATAGCTTGACCCGATTTTATCTGATTGCCTTGCATGAAAATTGTGCGGTATTTGTAAACCCGTAAATCCACACCTGCATTTTCAGAATACTCTTGTATACAAAGAATATCGGGGTTGACTTCATTGATGAAGTTTTTGATGTCTTCTTTCACGTGTTCACCTGGAATCCATTGGAACAGGTTAAAAAGTCGAACATTATAACTCATCACCACCATATCTCCTTCTTCAGCAGGTAAATCCAGTGAAGAAAATTTATAAAATTTATTGACAAAGGTAATTCCAAGGATTAATATGAGTCCGGACAAAATCATTTGCCGCTTCATTTGAATCAACCAATACACAAAAAACAAGGCATTTACAATCAGGAAAAAAGGCAAAACCAACGTCAATACAGAAAGAAAAGGAAAAAGTTTGGGCGCCAAGAAAGGCAGTACATAGGCCAAGAAAGTCAGTACGATAACCACCGTATTGAGCACATACATTACTTTATTAAACCTAGACAATTTTTTCATGAATCGTTTCCTGCGCGAAATAAAAATTCTTTTTCAGCTTGGGTCAAACTATCGTATCCCGACTGACTGATTTTATCTAAAATTTCGTCAATTTGTTGTTGTTTTTTATCCTTCATCACTACACCCGTACTTTGGGAAGCACTTCGTTTTGGGGGTGCATTTTTATGTACGTGCTTGAAGGGTGACTTGGATTTGGGTTTTCCTAAATTAGCAAAAAAATCAATCACTTTGGTCACCACTACACTCAAATCGGTTCCTGACTGTAAGAGTTTGATGTAAATGATTCCGAACAAAGCTCCAGAAAGATGCGCAATATGTCCACCCGAATTGCCCAACGAAAACTGTAAAACATCTAATAAAAGCAATACTCCCGTGACATGCCATAGTTTGACACGACCGATAAGCATTAAATGCAATTCCATTAAAGGTTGATAAGTAGTCACCGCCACAAGGGTGGCCAAAGCAGCACCGGAAGCCCCGACAATACTGTTATTCCCCCCTAAAAAAGTGTAAATGATGGCAAATGAGAGTCCGGAAAACACCAAACTCAGTAAATACATGCCTAAGAATTGTTTTTGGGTAAAAAAGGTTTGAAACAAGCGACCAGCAAAGTTAAGCATCACCATATTAAAAAACAGGTGCAAAAATCCCGAATGGAGAAAACCATAGGTAATTAGTGTCCAAGGGCGATAAGGAAACTCTTGAAAACTCGAGGACAAGGCCAACCAATTGGGATAGTCAAAATAACCTTGTCGGAAACTGTAAAAGAGCGGAATTGCAATCAAAAACACCCCTACATTCCAATAGATCACCTGATTGACAATGCCTCCAATACGGTACTGCAATTTGATATCTTGCCAAATACTCATTTTAATTCCAACGGTTTTGGTTAAACTTTTGATTGCGCCAAATCCACATCATGATAAAACCCGTGAGTGCACCACCCAAATGGGCAAAATGTGCAATTCCTGTACTTGCTCCACCAAAAATAGACGAACCCTTTAATCCACCAATTAAGTCAATACACAATAATATTGGGACAAAATACTTCGCTTTGATGGGGATAGGAATAAACATTAGCGACAATTCTGCATACGGAAACATAAAGGCAAAAGCTACGAGTAGACCGTAAACAGCCCCAGAGGCGCCTACTGTTGGCACTTGATACTCTGCAATGGCATGACCTAGAATATTAAATTGTTCTTGCGTAAAATGGTATTTATTTAAAATATCATTTACCGAACCCATGATATGACCTTGCGCATCTTCCATAGTTTGGTAATTGGCATTTAACAAAAGTCGCGCATCCTCAGCTGTAATTTGAGTTCCTGACAGTTGATGCATCACATCTTGCACAGTGAGATAACTCACACCCATATGCACTAATGCGGCTCCTAACCCACAAGAAATGTAGAAAAATAGGAACTTCGAACTCCCCCAGAAATGCTCTAGGAGGCCGCCAAACGACACCAACGCAAACATATTAAAGAAAATATGCAATAGGCCGCCATGCATAAACATATAGGTGAAAAATTGCCACGGATGGAACAAATCACTATCGTAATAATGCAAACCAAACCAATCGTTGGCATGCGGTAAAGTGTAACATCCTACGAAGAAGATGATATTGATAATCAACAGTTGTTTGACAACCGGTGTTAATTGCATCATAGTGTAAATTTTTTATCGATTTCGTCCACACTCAAAGTAATGAACGTCGGTTTTTGAAACGGACTCACATTGGGATCCTTACAAGCAAATAAATTGTTGACCAAAGCTTCCATTTCTTTATCCGTTAAAAACGCTCCATTTTTAACGGCCAAAGACCGTGCCATGGACTTGGCCAGGGTGTCATTCTGACTAAAACTGTCAGAAAGTCCTTCTTGAAACGCATGCACAATTTCCTCCATGAGTTGGCGAATCATGGATTCGTTGGTATGCATCGGAATTCCAGAAATCACTACTCCATCATTTTCCCAACGATCAAAGGTGAATCCTACAGTTTGCAATCCGTCTTGCAATTCGTGTAATACATGCAATTCAACCGGATTAAAGGACACTTGCAACGGAAACAACAATTGCTGACTCGCCGCTTGTTGCACCGTCATATTGGTTAAATATTGTTCATATAACACCCGTTGGTGGGCGCGATTTTGGTCGATCAACATTAGACCCGACTTAATCGGACTCACTATGTATTTACGTTGGAGTTGGTAGGTCTTTTGGGTGGACGTTTCTGTTTCTTGAGAATTGAACAATGACGGCGCAATTTCGTCTTCCGCTTCCATTTCTAGAGCAGAAAAATCAACAGCTTCGGTATCTTGTTTTAATCCCACATACAAACTCTCCCAACTAGGGGCTGCAGCGGGTTTACTGAAATGATTGCTGTAACTCCCTGCAGAAGCAGTGCGAGTTGGTTCACGACGTGTGGGCACTTCATCGGCAAAAGGGTTATAACTGCGATCGACTTCGATGGTTGGATATTCCGCCGATTTGGTTTGGTATTCGTAGGGTGTATCCAAATTAGGGTCTCTTTCAAAATCCAAGACAGGAGCCACATTAAACTGCCCTAAGCTATGTTTCACCGCCGAACGCAAAATGGCATACAAGGCTTGTTCGTCATCAAACTTAATTTCGGTTTTCGTTGGATGGATATTGATATCTATCGAATGCGCCGGGACTTGCAAATACAAGAAATAACTCGGTTGCATGCCGTCACGCAACAACCCTTCGTAGGCCGACATAATCGCGTGATGCAAATAGCTACTACGAATAAAACGGTCGTTCACAAAGAAAAACTGTTCGCCTTTGTTCTTTTTGGCAAATTCGGGTTTCCCCACAAATCCTTGAATGGAAAGAATATCGGTTTCTTCGGCGACGGGAACCAACTTTTCATTCGTTTTCCCTGCAAAAATATTTACTATTCGCTGGCGGTAATTGGAACTCGGTAAATTAAACGTTTCGCTACCGTTGTGAATTAAGGTAAAATGAATTCCGGGATGTGCCATAGCAACTCTTTGAAATTCATCCAACACATGTCGAAATTCAACATGATCCGACTTTAAAAAATTGCGGCGAGCGGGAATATTAAAAAATAAATTTTTGATTGCAAAAGAGGTTCCTTTGGGTAAAACGGCCGGTTCTTGTGCGACAAATTTACTGCCTTCAATAACGATATGCGTTCCCAATTCCTCTTGTTCTTGGCGGGTTTTCATTTCGACATGCGCAATAGCAGCAATTGAAGCGAGAGCTTCTCCGCGAAAACCTTTGGTATGAAGGGCAAATAAATCTTCGGCTTGACGAATTTTAGAAGTGGCATGACGCTCAAAACAGAGACGCGCATCGGTTACACTCATCCCTATACCATTATCGATTACTTGTACCAAGGTTTTGCCTGCATCCTTGACAATCAATTTGATATCGGTTGCTTGGGCATCCACGGCATTTTCAAGTAATTCTTTCACGACCGAAGCGGGTCGTTGCACCACCTCACCTGCAGCAATCTGATTGGCAACGTGATCGGGTAATAATTGGATAATACTGGACATAGTAGTGAACTGACTTTGAAGCACCTACCCCATTTATTTGTTAGGGTTCGGTCAAAAACAAATGTACAGAAATTTGATGAAGTGCACACGTTAACCAAGTGCTAAAAACAAAAAAACCTGCACTTTCGTACAGGTTCGTTGTATCTTATTTGCTGCGTTCCCGCAAGTCGGTCATTTTGATCGCAGTAATCGCGGCTTCAACTCCTTTGTTCCCGTGTTTTCCACCACTACGTTCAATGGACTGTTGTTCGTTATTATCGGTTAACAAACAAAAGATAACGGGAATATCACCGATTACGTTTAAGTCTTTAATCCCTTGGGTTACCCCTTCACAGACAAACTCAAAATGCATGGTTTCACCTTTAATGACACAGCCAATGGTGATGACGCAATCCACGTTTTGGGTATCCATCATTCGCTTGGCTCCGTAAATCAATTCGAAACTCCCAGGAACCTCCCATTTGATGATGTTTTCGGGCAAAGCGCCACAATCGATTAAGGTATCCACGGCGCCTTGATAAAGTCCGCCCGTGATGTGACCGTTCCATTCTGAAACAACAATCCCAAACCGAAAATCTTTCGCGTTTGGGATTGTATTTTTATCGTAATGGGATAAATTTTTATTTTCTGTAGCCATGTGACTTTTAGAATTTAAGCGCTTGGAAACGAAATTACTTCGTCATTCCAATTAACGCATCCACTTGTTGTCCTTCTGGCGTGTCTTCGTATTTCTCTTTAATTTCAGCGAAAAATTTACCCGCTTCTTCTTTTTTACCCATTTCCATAGAAATCACACCCGCTTTGAACAAATAACGCGGTGTAGTAAAATCATTGGCGTTCGCACGTGCTGCTTTTTCGTAGTATTCCAACGCTTTAGCATTATCATTTTTCTGTGCGTAAGCATCACCGATAGCACCTGTAGCAATTGGTCCGGTGAACGTATCGTTACCTTTGTATTGCTCCAAGTATTTGATCGCATCGTCGTATTTTTTCAAGTTCAAATACGCAATACCCGCATAGTAATTCGCTAAATTTCCAGAATCAGTTCCTGAATATTGGTTGGCTAATTCAACTGCACTTTGTTTTCCTTCAGCACCTTTGATTACCAAATTAAACAAAGAATCTTGCACTTTAGGATCTTGTGCATCTACTGCAGCTTGGAAATTTTGTTGTGTTACCAACAAATCATCCGTAGCGGTCATTTCGTTTGGCTCCACAATAAATTTTTGGTACATCAAATAACCGATAGTGATCAAAGCAGCACCACCTAAAAATCCTAAGATGTATTTTTGATTACGCGCCACCCACTCCTCTGTACGTGATGCAGTTTGGTCTAAAGCATCGAATGCACGAGCTGTAGTACTGTCTTTTTCATCTACATTAGGAATATCTTCGATGTACTGATTATCCATCGGTACATTTTCTTCGTTTTCTACTTTTTCTTTGGGGGCTTTATAACCTCTTTTATTATATGTCGCCATTTACGTTTAATTTAGTGTGCGCAAAAATATAATTTTTATTCAAATTTAAAAGCCCTTTTTTTCGATATTTTTCAATAATTTGCACCTCCCAAAAAAAATGATACTCCATTTGGGTCCAATCCGGTAATCCTTTGTCCTGCAATGTTTTTAAAACACATCGCTTTACTCAACTACAAAAACCTTACTGACGTCAAGTTTGAATTTGATGCCAAAATCAATTGTTTCGTGGGAAAAAACGGCGTAGGAAAAACCAATGTTTTGGATGCCATTTACCATTTGGCCTACGGGAAAAGTTATTTCAATCCTTTAGCAGTTCAAAACATTCGTCATGGTGAAGAGTATTTTATGATTGAAGGGGAATTTGAAAAAAATGCACGCCCGGAGCAAATCACTTGCAGCCTGAAAAAAGGACAAAAAAAGACTTTAAAGCGCAACGGGAAGTTGTATGAAAAGTTTTCCGATCACATCGGATTTATTCCGCTCGTGATTATTTCACCCTCTGATTCCGATTTAATTACGGAAGGCAGCGATACCCGTCGACGGTTTATGGATACCGTGATTTCGCAACTTGATTCGAGCTATTTGCACCAGTTGATTCAGTACCAAAAAGTGGTGGGTCAACGCAATGCCTTGCTCAAATATTTCGCTTTAAATCACACCTATGACCACGACACATTAAGCGTGTATAACGAACAGTTAGTGGATTTAGGCCAACCCATTTTCGAGAAACGACAGGCGTTTGTGTCCGAATTTGTTCCCATTTTCCAAAAACACCACCAACAAATTACGGGGCAGGCCGAAAAGGTGCAACTGCAGTATGAAAGTGATTTGTTTGAAAGCGCTTTTGCCGAACTTCTTGCCAAAAGCATTAATAAAGACAAGCAATTACAATATACATCTACCGGAATTCACAAAGACGATTTGGCGTTTTTAATTGACGAACATCCGATTAAAAAGTTTGGTTCCCAAGGGCAACAAAAATCGTTTTTGATTGCGTTAAAGTTGGCCCAATTCGAATTTGTCAAACGACAAAGTGGTGAAAAACCGATTTTATTGTTTGATGACATTTTCGATAAATTGGACGAAAGTCGGGTCGCACAAATCGTTTCCATGGTCAACCAAGACGAATTTGGGCAACTATTTATTTCGGATACGCATCCCGAACGCACGGAAGCGATTGTAAAAACTACCCATCAAACGTATAAATTATTTCATTTGTAACATAGCTTACAGATTAGCTATCTTTACGTGACTATTTTTAGCAAAAAAAAACGTTATGAAAACAAAATTTTTAGCCCTTACCCTTTTTGTAATCAGTTTAATTTCTTGCCAAAAGAAAGCAGAAACTACTGAAAATAATGCTGAAGCATCGGTTTACGAAAAATTAGATGCTCCGAGTTTTGCTGAGCAATTGAAAGCCAATCCGAATGCGCAGGTTTTGGATGTGCGAACGCCAGAAGAATATGATTCAGGACACATTGGAAATGCCCAAAACTTGAATTGGAATGATGCGGCTGCTTTTGACAAAGGAATTGCAGTATTGGATAAAAACGAACCCGTATTGGTATATTGCATGGCAGGCAGTCGTAGTTCGGCGGCGGCACAAAAGTTACAAGAATTGGGTTTTACCAAAATCTACGAATTGGACGGCGGCTATATGAAATGGCGTGCTGCTGGGTTGGCTGACGAAGTGGCTTCAGGCGGGATGACCCAAGCCGATTTGGATAAAATTTTGGCTACAGATAAAAAAGTATTGATTGACTTCTATACGACTTGGTGCGGCCCTTGTAAAAAATTGAAACCCACATTGGAAAAAATTTCAGAAGAAATGAAAGACAAAGTCGTGGTCGTGAGCATCGACGCCGAAGCGAATATGGCATTGGCAGAATCCTTGAAAGTGGAAGGCTATCCGACGTTGATTTTGTACCAAAACAAAAAACCAATCTGGCGCAATTTGGGCTATTTAGAGGAAGAAGAAATCAAAAAACAATTGCAATAAATGAACGCAAAAGAAGCATTTCAGTTTTTAGAAGAACTCAAACTAAACAATAATACTGAGTGGTTCCACAGTCAGAAAAAACGCTATGAAGACTACAAAAAGTTTTATCATGCGACCATTGCAGCTGTTTTGGAAGAATTGAAAAAATTGGATCCCACACTCGAACCTTTGGAGCCTAAAAATTGTACGTTTCGCATTAATCGTGACATCCGTTTTTCCAAAGACAAATCGCCCTACAAGACCAATATGGGCATTTGGTTTACCCAAAATAAAGGCCATAAAAACAGTCCGGGCTATTACATTCATTATGAAAAAGGCGCTTCGTTCATTGCGGGTGGCGTATGGTGTCCGGAGCCGGATCAGTTGAAGAAAATCCGTAAAGAAATCGAATTTTTTTATGAAGATTTGGAAGCAATTGTTGCTGATAAATCCTTTGCCAAAACCTATCAAAATTTATCTCGAGAAGAGGGCAATGTATTGAAAAAAGCGCCGAAAGACGTGGATCCGAATCATCCAGCCATTGAATTTTTGAAGTTAAAAAGTTTTACCGCCTCTTATCCGATCAACGACGATTGGTTTAGCGCGCCCGACTTTGGTAAAAAGATTGCTCGGGAGTTGGCCATCCTCAAACCGTTGAATGACTTTCTCCGTCGCGGACTGGAAACGGAAGAATAATCGAATGAATTCGAACAAAAACACAAAACCAAAAAATGACTATTGTTTCTAATTTTTCTTTAAAAAACCACAACACCTTTGGCATTGATGCCCAAGCACGTCAATTTGTAGCCGTTCATTCGGTGGAAGAATTGCAAAACGTTTTGCAAAACCATCAAAATACGACGAAATTCATTTTAGGTGGCGGCAGTAATATGCTGTTAACCCAAGACATTGATGCTTTGGTAATCCATATAGACATCAAAGGAAAATCGGTTATTAAAGAAGATGAAAATTACGTTTGGGTGCAAGCCATGGCGGGTGAAAATTGGCATGAATTTGTGCTGTGGACGATCGATCAGGATTTTGGCGGACTCGAAAACATGTCGCTCATTCCAGGTAATGTGGGAACGACTCCAGTACAGAATATTGGTGCTTATGGCGCCGAAATTAAGGACACTTTTTTAGAATGTTCTGCCGTTTCGATGGACGGATTAACTACCCGTGATTTTGATAAGGAAGCCTGTCATTTTGGCTACCGCGAAAGCATTTTCAAACAAGAAGCCAAAGGACAATACATCATCACTTCGGTGGTTTTTAAATTGACCAAACACAATCATACAATTAATAGCAATTACGGCGATATCAAAGCCGAATTGGCCAAACACGGAATTGAAAATCCGACAATCAAAGACATTAGTAATGCTGTGATTGCGATTCGTCAAAGCAAATTACCCGACCCGAAAGAATTGGGCAATAGCGGGAGTTTCTTTAAAAACCCTGTGATTTCCAAAACCCAATTTGAACAGGTACAAGCCAAGTTCCCTGACATTAAATTTTTTGAAGTTTCACCAACAGAAGTCAAAGTTCCTGCGGGTTGGTTGATTGAACATGCCGGACTCAAAGGCTACCGTGATGGGGATGCAGGTGTGCATAAAAACCAAGCCTTAGTTATTGTCAATTACGGTAATGCAACGGGAACAGAGTTGGTGAACTTATCGAAATTGGTCCAAAAAACAGTCTTTGACAAATACGGCATCGCCATCGAAGCCGAAGTGAATATTATCTAATGTACATTCTAGAAAATTATTCCCTCACCAACCAAGCGGAGATTCACGAATTTCTCCACAAAAATGGTTTTGCCCTTTTGATCAATCAAACTTTGGGTAAATTGTGGGCAACGCATGTTCCGTTGGTGTTGGATTTTAAATCGGATGGTACCCCTTATTTATTAGGACATATTTCAAAAGTCAATCCCCAGCATGAAGGTTTTGCAGAAAACAATGAAATCTTAGCGGTTTTTACGGGTCCGCATGCCTATATTTCATCTTCTTGGTATGATCATGAAAATGTACCCACGTGGAATTATATCGCGGTTCATGTGTATGGAAAAATAAAAATTCATTCCCATGAAGAAGCGGTTTTGGGTTTGAAAAAACTGGTTGACAAATACGAGGAAAAATCAGAAAACCCTATTCGAGTCGAAAATTTATCCGAAAAGACGATGCGCGAAGCACGGGGAATCATCGGATTTGAGATCGAAATTACATCCATTGAAGCTCAGAAAAAATTATCGCAAAACCGAGATGATGTGAATTATAAAAATATCATTTCTGAATTGGAAACTTTGAAAGATCCTCAAGCGAAAGCAATGGCAGACGCCATGAAAAAAAACCGTCCGTAATTTGTTGAATTCGACCTTGATTATTGCTTTGAGAATCGCTACATTTGCGCACGTTTTTTAACGCAACGCGTATATGATTTTAACTGTACTTTTTTACCTTTTTATTGCAGTTGTAGCGATACAATTCCTGTACTATATCGTGTTTTTTAGTAAGTTTTCTTTTTACAAAGCCCAAAAAGGAACGCCCAAACGCATTCCCATTTCGGTGATTGTTTGCGCGAAAAACGAAGCTGAAAATGTTCAGAAATTGGTTCCACTTTTAGCCGAGCAAGACTATCCCGAGTTTGAAATTGTATTGATTGACGATGCCTCGAGTGATGAAACATTGGATTTATTTGAAGCCTTCGAAAAACAATATTCGAATATTAAATTGGTCAAAGTTGAAAATAACGAGGCTTTTTGGGGCAATAAAAAGTTTGCACTTACCTTAGGAATCAAAGCGGCCAAATACGAATATTTGCTGTTTACCGATGCCGATTGTTATCCAACATCCAACCAATGGATTAAGGAAATGACCGGACATTACACCCAACAAAAAACCATCGTTTTGGGCTATGGCGCCTATGAAAAAATCAAAGGATCGTTCCTGAATAAAATCATTCGTTTTGAAACTTTATTGACGGCAACGCAATATTTTGCTTGGGCAAAAATGGGAAAACCCTACATGGGTGTGGGTCGGAACATGGCTTACAAAAAAGAAGAATTCTTTCGTGTTCGTGGGTTTATGGATCACATGAAATTACGTTCAGGTGATGATGATTTATTCATCAATCAAGCGGGAAATGGCACCAATACAGCAATTTGTTATACAACGGAGAGTTTTACGTATTCGGCTCCCAAAACCAAATTCAATGCTTGGTTCAATCAAAAACGCCGTCATGTGTCGACAGCGCAACATTACAAGGGATTTGACAAATTTCAATTGGGTCTCTTTTATTGTTCCCAATTATTGTTTTTAATCCTACCAATTATCCTTTTATCTTTTCAATTTCAATGGATAATCGTGTGTAGCTTATTGGGATTCCGTTACTTGTTTAGTTGGATTTCCTTGGGGCTAGCCGCTGGGAAATTGAAAGAAAAGGACGTCATGTATTTTTATCCGGTAATCGAGTTTGTGTTGATTCTTACCCAACTCAATGTTTCCATCACGAATTTGTTTTCAAAACCCGTCCATTGGAAGTAATCAAATACATTGAAAAAGCCAAGAAAGGGGACCAAGTAGCGTTCACTTACCTCCTCGATCATTATTGGAACGAGGTGTATGGTTTTATGCTAAAACGAACAGAGAACGAAACAGATGCCGAGGACATTACGATTGAAACTTTTTCCAAAGCTTTTGACAAAATTGCGACCTACAATCCCGAATACCAATTCAATACCTGGTTGATTGCTATTGCGAAAAACGTACACATTGATTTATTGCGCAAGCGAAAATCTTCCTTATTTGTCGAAATTTCCGATGAAGATGACCAACAAGCGTACAATATAGCAGACACCTCACCATCGGCTGAAGATGAATTGATTACCGAGCAAAATTTGTCCCGTTTATTGCAATACATCAAAGAATTAAAACCCCATTACCAAGAAATTATCCAATTGCGTTATTTTCAAGAATTGAGTTACCAAGAAATCTCGGAACACCTCAACGAACCCTTGAGTAATGTCAAAATCAAATTGCTTCGCGCGAAAAAATTACTCGCAGAGATTATACAGAAACGCTAGTGTTTTCGCTATAACACATTCAATATCGCAACATCTTTACCGTTTATTTGCATGCATCGCACAATATCACTAAAACGATTGCGTTATCATTGATATATTCAATTTTATACGCGTTGCCTATGCTTTAAAGATACTTTACCTTAAACACACATGATTATGAACCGAGTAAGTATCTTTGAAAAGAAATGGCTGGATGTCATTTTCGAAGGCAAAAACCAAAAGTACGGCGCTTATCAATTGCGTCGTGAAAACGAAAAAACCACACTAATCGCATTTTTTACCGGAATTGGAATCCTATCGGGAAGTGTTTTTCTATTGAGTTCGTTCAATGTAAAACCAATGCCCGATGACATTCCTCCAACAATATCAGACACCCTTACTGTGGTGGATGTTATTGTACCGAAGCAGCCTGAAACTCCAAAGGGAAATGCAGCGCCGAAGGCACCTGAAAATCCGAATAAAAATTACAAACCTGTAGCACCTGCAGAAGTTCCAAAAGATCCCGAGCCTGTAAAACCGACAGATCCAATTGTTGACCCAGCACCCGGTATCCCTGATGGCGGTGGAGTTCCAGGAGGAACACCAGGCGGCGTACCTGGTGGAACACCCGGAGGAGGCGATGGCGGACCGTTTATTCCTGAAACGCCAACAAACACTATTGAGGTTTCATCAACGTTGGATGAACAACCTGAATTTCCGGGAGGAATGCAACGATTCTATAAAGAAGTCGTCGATCGATTTGACGAAGACGTTATTGAAGATTTAGAAGGCGAAACCCGAAAAGTTATGGTTTCCTTTGTTATTGAACGTAATGGCAGTATGACGGATATTAACGTGATTCGAAATGCGGACCCAACCGTTGATCAAGAAGCTATTCGCGCTTTGAAAGCAATTCCTATCAAATGGAAAGCAGGTATTAAAAACGGTAAAGCGGTTCGCACTCGCTTTTCACTTCCCATTTTAATAAAAAATTAATCACATCACCACCAATAGAAACCGCAGTTAGTCCCTGCGGTTTTTTTATTATTTTTAGCCAACCAACAAACGAAACTTTACATGACCCAATTTTCTACTTCGGAAAAATGGAAGCACTTATTGAGCTTTCCTGTTATCATTGCAGCCCTTGGCTATTTTGTAGACATCTATGATTTATTGCTTTTTGGCATTGTTCGAGTACCCAGTCTTAGCGAACTCGGCATGGATGTGGACACCGTGGGCACGCAAATAATAAACTATCAAATGACCGGACTATTGGTGGGCGGAATCATTTGGGGTGTTTTTGGGGATAAAAAAGGACGATTATCCGTGCTATTTGGTTCGATACTGGTTTACTCACTCGCCAATATTGCCTGCGGATTTTTACCGCAACTGCATTTTATGGATCAAGCCACATTGTATGCTTGGTTGCGTTTTATCGCCGGAATTGGATTAGCAGGTGAGTTGGGCGCTGGAATCACGTTGGTTTCAGAAAGTTTACCCAAAGAATTACGGGCTATTGGCACATCCTTAGTAGCGGGATTTGGCCTACTTGGCGCGGTGGTTGCCCAATTAACCGTACAAATGGCAAGCAATTGGACCACTGCCTATTTTATTGGGGGCGGACTCGGACTTCTGTTACTTGTCTTACGAATTAGTGTTTCTGAAAGTGGGATTTATAAAGACATCGAAAATAATACCGCTATTGCAAAAGGAAACTTTCTATCCTTATTCACCAATAAAACGCGCTGTATAAAATACCTAAAGTGCATTGCGATTGGCTTACCCACTTGGTATTGCATCGGAATTTTAGCGATGATGGCCAACCAATTTGCTCCAGAAATGGGGATAGCATCCATTGTTCCTGGAAAAGCCATCATGTGGGGCTATGTGGGAATTTCTGCGGGTGATTTTGCCAGTGGCTTTATCTCTCATGCACTGCATTCACGTAAAAAAGCAATTTTTTACATGATGCTTTTTACTGTTATTGGCGTGGTTTGGATGCTTTTTGGTGGCGCAAGTACAGAAAACAGTTATTACTTTTTCTGCGCGTGGCTCGGACTCGGAACCGGGTATTGGGCGATGTTTGTCACCGTAGCCGCGGAACAATTTGGAACCAACCTTCGCAATACCACTACAACAACGGTACCGAATATGGTTCGTGGCTTGCTTCCCGTAATGCTTTTGCTTTTTGATTATTGTAAACAATCACAAACCGTAATTAATGCTGCATTAATTGTAGGCATACTTGCTTTTGGCTTGGGAATGTATGCAACATTGACAATTCCTGAAACTCACAACAAAGAATTGGATTTTATTGAGTAAAAGAACAACTCTTAAAACTTTAACAGAACCGCTTTTAATATAAATATTGATTGTATTTTTGCAGTCAATAATGACGCGTATGAACACAGAATCTACCCATGTATTACCACCCAATGGAAAACCCAAATGGCTTAAGGTAAAACTACCGATTGGTCAGAAGTATACCGAATTACGAGGTTTAGTTGATAAATATAAACTGAACACCATTTGTACTTCAGGGAGTTGCCCCAATATGGGTGAATGTTGGGGAGAAGGTACGGCTACGTTTATGATTTTGGGAAATATTTGTACCCGTTCTTGTGGATTTTGTGGAGTAAAAACGGGGCGACCTGAAGATGTGGACTGGGACGAACCCGAAAAAGTGGCGCGATCCATTAAAATCATGAAAATCAAACATGCGGTGATCACCAGTGTTGATCGTGACGATTTGAAAGATATGGGTTCGATCATTTGGTTGGAAACGGTAGAAGCCATTCGTCGTATGAATCCGGAAACTACTTTAGAAACCTTAATCCCCGATTTTCAAGGTATCCACCGTCATATTGACCGCATAGTGGAAGCCAATCCAGAAGTCGTATCGCACAATATGGAAACGGTTCGTCGTTTAACCCGAGAGGTTCGCATTCAAGCCAAATACGACCGCAGTTTGGAAGTATTAAAATACCTAAAAGACCAAGGAATTCGTAGAACGAAATCGGGTATCATGCTCGGTTTGGGTGAAACGGAAGAGGAAGTCATCGAAACCATGCGTGATTTACGCAATGTTAATGTAGACATTGTGACTTTGGGTCAATATTTACAGCCTACAAAAAAACATTTGCCGGTTAAAGAATTTATCACGCCCGAACAATTTGAAAAATACGAACGAATTGGCAAAGAAATGGGCTTCCGCCATGTGGAAAGTGGCGCTTTAGTTCGATCCAGTTACCACGCCGAAAAACACATTCTTTAATTGAATCACATGGATAAAATTCGTGTAGGGATAAATGGCTACGGCCGAATTGGTCGCAACCTGTTTCGATTATTGTGGAATCATGACGCAATTGAAGTGGTAGCGATAAACGACATCGCAGATACCGCCACGATGGCCCATTTGACCAAATACGACAGTATTCACGGAAAATTCCCTCATGCCGTTTCCTATGATGCTAACGGATTTATCATTGAAGGAAAATCGGTAGCCTTTTTCCATGAAAAAGAAATCCAACAGATTCCATGGCACAGTGCTAAAGTCGATCTTGTGGTTGAATCCACAGGAAAGTTTAAGACTTATGATGAGTTGGCGCAACATCATACTTCTGGTGCTCCCAAAGTAATTCTATCAGCGCCTTCTGAAGTTCCTGAAATCAAAACCATAGTTTTGGGTGTCAACGAGTCCATTTTGGACGGAACGGAAACCATCATTTCCAATGCAAGTTGTACGACCAACAATGCAGCTCCCATGATTAAAGTCATTGAAGAGTTGTGTGGCATTGAACAAGCATACATCACTACGGTTCACTCCTACACTACTGATCAAAGTTTACACGACCAACCCCATAAAGATTTACGTCGGGCGCGAGGTGCTTCACAATCCATTGTTCCTACAACTACAGGAGCGGCCAAGGCATTAACTAAGATTTTTCCTGAAATGGAGGGAAAAATGGGAGGTTGTGGCATTCGTGTTCCTGTTCCCGATGGTTCGCTGACCGACATTACATTTAATGTAAGAAAAAACACTTCGATAGAGGAAATCAATGCCGCGTTTAAAAATGCCGCCGAAAATAAATTAACCGGAATATTGGATTACACCGAAGATCCTATTGTTTCTGTGGATATTATTGGAAACACCCATTCTTGTGTTTTTGATGCCCAACTCACTTCAGTTATCGATAAAATGGTGAAAGTAGTCGGTTGGTACGACAATGAAATCGGTTATTCATCGAGATTGGTCGATTTAATTAGGTTAGTTTCCAAATAATTTCATTATTTTGGTACATAAAATGCCTCTAGATGAGAAAGCTACTGTTTTTCTTATTGGTTCCTTTTGTGCTTTTTAGCCAAAAAAACGCATCGAAATCTTTCGATAGTTTGGGCTATTATTTTCAGCAAATCCAATACAATAAGAAAGCAAACAACTACCAAAACTGCCTGAATTATTCCAAAAAAGCCATTGATTTTTCTCAGAAAAAAAATGATGAAAAAGCACTTGCCGACAGTTATTATAATTTAGGTTTGGTCTATTATGATTTGCATAAGTACGAAGATGCTATCGATGCCTTTGTTCGAAGTATTGCTATTTATTCTACTTTGCCCAATTCAACGGAGCAGGCCATGTGTTATTATCATTTGGGCATGTCTTATATTGAAGAACACAACACCACTTTAGCTGAAAAAAATCTCAATCAAGCGGAAAGCTTGTTTGAAAAATTAAAAATTCACAGTGCTATTGAATTGATCAATTTGCAACGTGCCATTATTTATAAACAGTTGGGGCGAACCCATCAGGCGGTGGGCATGTTGGAAAAAATCATAACACAAACGGACACCATTCATACAAGAAAAGTCATACCCGAAGCCTTGTATCATTTGGGAATGATCGAAAAAGAACGCAAACGCTACAACTTGGCGTTGAATTACATGAACCGTGCTTTAAATCGGTCAACAGCTTCACTTGAATTACAATCCAAAATACTTTTAGCATTAAGTCAGATTCAAGAAAAAAATGCCAACATTGATGCTTCGCATGGATTTTTGAAACGCTATGTCGAATTAAAAGACAGTATTGATCGTTCATTTAATGCCAAAATTGAACCTGTCGATTTTGATGCGTTTAAAAATTCTGAAAAAATAAAGCACGCGGAACAACTGGAACGCGAAAAAGAGAGTCAGACAAAAGCCAAGAACTTTGCCAAACTCATTAGTATATTGGCGATAGCGCTGATATCCATTTTGTCGTTACTGAGTTTATCGTTGTACAAAAACAATATTTTGCGCAATGAATCCAATAAACTCTTGCATGAAAAAAACCGTGAATTAGAACTTGCCAAAGAAAAAGCGGAAAATGCTACCAAAGCCCGATCTGAGTTTCTTTCAACGGTGAGTCATGAATTGCGAACACCTTTAAATGCCATCAATGGAATTACCCATTTGTTAATAGAAGAAAATCCGAAACCTTCACAAATTGAATATTTGAATTCGTTGAAATTTTCGGGTAATTACCTGTTGACATTCATCAATGACATATTAGAAATCAACCGCATTGAATCAGAGAATGTTCCGGTTGAACAAATTACATGTGCGATTCGCACCCATTTGAAAAATATTCAAAATTCGTTCCGTGAAATCGCACAAGAGAATCATAATATTTTTGAGATAGAAGTCGACAATGCGATTCCAGAGAACTTGATTTGTGACCCGACTAAACTTTCGCAAATCATTATCAATTTGGTGAATAACGCATTGAAATTCACCAAAAACGGGCACGTTCGATTAATCGCAAAATTGGAAGAAGTCCAAGACAAAAACATTCGTATCCATTTCCAAGTGTCAGATAATGGCATCGGAATTCCAGAAGACAAACAAAGTGAGATTTTTGAAAGTTTCTCGCAAGGTTCGATCGAAATTAACCGTAAATATGGCGGCACTGGATTAGGTTTGGCCATCGTCAAACGTTTGGTTGAATTATTGGGCGGTTCTATAACGTTAAATAGTAAAGTTGGATTAGGTACTACTTTTTCTTTCACCTTACCGTTCCAAGTGGGTGAAAATAATATGGTAACCGCACCCGTTGAAGTGACCGTTACAGAAACCGATGAAACCATTGTTCAAGGAAAACGCATATTATTGGTTGAAGACAACAAAATCAACCAAATGATTACCAAAAAGATGTTGGAAAATCGGGGAATGAATTGTCGCATTCTTGACAATGGTGAAGACTGTGTGACCTTAATTCGCAAAGAGGCCCAAAATTATGATTTGGTGCTTATGGACGTGCATTTACCGGGCATTAATGGAACAATTGCCACAGAACAGATTCGGGAATTCAACACAACCATTCCGATTATTGCATTGACTGCCATTTCCTTAAATGAAAATCGGGAAATGCTATTATCGTATGGAATGACAGACGTATTGACAAAACCTTTCGAACCCGAAAAATTTTATAAAATCATTTCCGATTATTTGCTGTAGTTAGTACTGCTTAATTAATTCGCGAATGAGGAGTCGCACGTGGGGTTCTGCCTTTTGCGCCGCTTTCAAAACTTCTTCGTGATTTACTTCTTCGATATTTTCTTCATCACCCATATCGGTAATTACGGACAATCCAAACGTTTCCAGTTCCATGTGACGGGCGACAATCACCTCAGGTACCGTGGACATTCCGACACAGTCAGCACCTAAAATTTTCACCATTCGGTATTCGGAAAGGGTTTCAAACGTGGGGCCTTGTAATCCCAAATACACGCCTTCATGCAACGTAATTTGATTTTGGATTGCGATTTCTTTCGCTTGGCGAATCATTTCTTTACTATAGGGTTCGCTCATATTGACAAATCGAGGGCCAAATCGCTCGTCATTTTTTCCGCGTAACGGATGTTCGGGCATCAAATTAATGTGATCTTTAATCACTACAATGGAACCAACTTCATAAGCAGGATTTACACCTCCAGAGGCATTGGACACAATTAACTTGGTTACTCCTAAATATTTCATGACCCGAACCGGGAAAGTAACTTGTTTCATGTCGTAGCCTTCATAATAATGGAAACGACCTTGCATGGCGACTACTTTTTTAGTTCCAACAGTTCCAAAAACTAATGCCCCTTGATGGCCTTGAACGGTGGATATAGGAAAATTAGGTATTTCACTGTAAGGCAAAGTGTGTTCGATTTGTATATCTTCTGTAAAACTTCCCAATCCAGAACCCAAAATGATTCCGTATTCGGGTGCAAAACCCGTAGATTTTTGAATGAAGTTAACGGTTTCGTGTACTTGTTCCCACATAGTTTTCAATTTTTTGCTGCCAATCCGATTCTCCTTGTAAAAACTCACTTTTTATAGGTAAGTAGTACAATGGTGCCGCAATTCCTTTTCCCATCAAACGAACATAGTCTTTTTCGGTAGTTATTATCGGTTGCGTTTTGGCGATTTGGTTAATTTTTTCAATATCCTGAGGTGAAAAATCGTGGTGATCGGGAAAGGTAAGCACCGTATCGCCTTCTTGTTGTAAAAAGGCATAAAACGGCCCTGGTTTTGCAATTCCGGTTAGAAGTACTTTGGACTGACGTCGAATTTCATCCACAGCTAGTTGTTCATTTGCATTGTAAACAAAAGAATCATAGGAAATTGTACTAAAAAAAACCGGAACGCTAACGTCCAATTGCTCACGAATTTTCTGTTGGGCAAGTTCGCTTAAATCTGCTGGACATTTTGTGACAATTATCACATTTGCTCTTTTTTTTCCCGAAGTAAATTCTCGTAAGGTTCCCGTGGGTAACATCCAATCCTGACAAAACAAATCGTCATAGGCCGTAAGCAAAATATAAAAGCCTGCTTTAACACGTCGGTGTTGAAAAGCATCATCTAGTAATATAACTTCCGGCTTCGGATTTCGAGCAAGTAACTGAAGAATACCGTTACGACGATCAGCATCCACTGCAACGGTAACTTCAGGAAATTTCAAATGCATTTGATAGGGTTCGTCACCAATTAAGGAACCATTAACTTCAGAAACTGCCATATCATTAGCCACCCAATAGCCTTTTGATTTACGACCGTATCCCCTACTCAATGTAGCTACTCGGTAATGGGGTTGCAACAAACGAATTAACGATTCAATTTGTGGGGTTTTACCCGTGCCGCCGACACTTAAATTGCCTACTGCCAGGATTGGAATATCAAAAGTATAGGAAGTTAACCAACCTTTATCATACATTATATTGCGAATGGCAGCAATACAACCATACAATAACGCGAATGGAAAAAGTAGGTAACGTAAAATTATCATAGTACGAAAGTAACATTTTTTTATCTTTGGAGGATTCAAGATTATAAAAATGAAACGGTTTTTACTCGTATTTTGGTTACTTTTAGCAGGTATAGCATGGAGTCAAAATACCGTTCAAGATAATGCTGCATTACTCAAAATCGTATTGACTAAATATTATGCGAACGAAAAACCCATCGTTAAAGACCGTTTGCAATTGCTCTTTTTTTATAAAGAAAAAGCCAATAATACCATCGAAATTTCTGAAGGTTGTAAAAACCATCCTGTATTAAAAAACTATGTTTCCGAAATAAAAAAACAAATTCAAGCGCCAAAACCATTGGATAATTGGGATAAAGAGTTTGAATTGTTATTCACCAATCAACACCAATATTTACAGAAGAAAGTACAAGCGCCGGTCAGTTTGGCTGAATTTCAATCCAAAACGGCGACCAACGGGGAAAATAATCAAAGGATGATGATTGTCAACCAACCCATTTATTTACCGAATAATTACTGTTTGATCAAAGTGGGGTTTTACCGGAGCATCGAACATAACAGCGGTAGTTTTATTCTTTTTCAAAAAATCAATGGCCAATGGCAATGGATGGAAGAATTTAACCGTTGGGAAACGTAATGGAGTTCTGAATTATGAATTATGAATTATGAGTTATGAGTTATAGAATTAAAGAAATACTGCCTATCCTTGAAGAATTAGCGCCTTTGGCCTATGCAGAGGATTTTGACAATGTGGGACTTTTGGTGGGTGATGTTGAATCGACGTTGACTGGAATTTTGGTTTGTCATGATGCTTTGGAGACGGTTATAGATGAAGCCATCACCAAAAAATGCAATTTGGTAGTTTGTTTCCACCCTATTTTGTTTTCGGGATTGAAAAAAATAACGGGGAAAAATTATGTGGAACGAGCAGTCATCAAAGCCATTAAAAATGACATCGCCATTTATGCGGTTCATACCGCTTTGGACAATCATCCAAACGGTGTAAATGCTTTATTTTGCAATGCACTAGGTATTTTAAATAGTTCAGTACTTGTACCCAAGTCGGATTTCATTCAAAAACTGGTCACCTTTGCACCTGTTGAAGATGCGGCAACCATTCGAACGGCCTTATTTGCTGCTGGAGCGGGAACCATAGGTAATTATGAAAACTGCAGTTTTAGTTCGACCGGAACAGGCACTTACCAAGGCAATGAAAACAGCAATCCTGTGGTGGGCGAACGGTTTGAAATGGTAGCAGCCCAAGAAGTCAAAATCGAAGTGACTTTTGAAAAGCATTTACAGAGTAAAATTCTAAAAGCGCTTTTTGCGAGTCACCGTTATGAGGAAGTCGCTTATGAAGTTTACTCCTTACAAAACTCGCATCAAAACATTGGTTTGGGTCGCATCGGACAATTAGAACATCCAATGGATGAAGTTGAATTTTTAACGATGGTCAAGTCCAAACTGGATTGTGGTGGCATTCGGCATTCAGCATTTTTGGGTAAAAAAATTCAAAAAGTAGCCGTATTGGGAGGTTCGGGTAGTTTTGCAATCAAAAATGCATTACAAGCGGGTGCAGATTGCTACCTCACTGCCGATTTAAAATACCATAATTTTTACGAAGCCGAAGGCAAAATGTTGCTTGCAGATATCGGACATTTTGAGAGTGAAAGATTTACAAAAAATTATATAGTTGATTTTCTTAAAGAAAAAATTACTAATTTTGCAGTCGTTTTATCAGAAGAAAATACAAACCCGGTTAAGTACTTATAAAATATGGCTACTACAAAAGAAATGAGCGTTGAAGAAAAATTAAGAGCGCTATATGATTTACAGTTAATCGATTCTCGCATTGACGAAATTAGAAGTGTTCGCGGCGAACTACCTCTAGAAGTAGAAGATTTAGAGGACGAGGTTGCCGGATTAACCACTCGTTTGGACAAACTACAAATGGACTTGGCGCAGATTGAAGAAAGCATCAAATCAAAAAAAGCGGCTATTGAAGGGCACCAAGTTTCCATTAAAAAATATACAGAACAACAAAAAGACGTTCGCAACAACCGCGAATTCAATGCGTTGACTAAAGAAGTTGAATACCAAGAATTGGAAATTCAATTGGCTGAAAAGCAAATCAAAGAATTAAAAGCTTCGATTGAATTCAAAAAAGAATCCATTTCACAAACCAAAGAGAAATTGGATCAAAAGTCGACGCACTTAAAACATAAGAAAGCGGAATTGAATGATATTATGGCAGAAACACAAAAAGAAGAAAACTTTTTGATGGAAAAATCAGCCGAATACCGTCAAGGAATTGAAGCTCGTTTATTAACTGCTTATGATCGTATCCGCAACAGTGTTCGTAATGGTCTTGCGGTAGTATCTATTGAACGTGGAGCTTCTGTAGGTTCATTCTTCACCATTCCTCCACAAACACAAGTTGAAATTGCTTCTCGAAAGAAAATTTTAACCGACGAGCATTCAGGACGAATTTTGGTGGACAATGTTCTGGCTCAGGAAGAAAGAGAAAAAATGGAACAAATGTTCGCATCGATATAATACCAAGCCACCTTTTACGGTGGCTTTTTCATTACCCCAATTTAAGATTACCTGCTTTGAAAAAGATTACTCAATATATCCTTGTCAAATTGGTTGGTTTGTACATCAACGTGATGAGCTATATCTATCCAAAACATGCTTTCCGATTGGCGTACCGACTATTTAGTTCGCCCCGAAAAGGAAAAATCAAATCCAGCCATATCCCGAAAGCTTTAGTTCGAGCCAAACATGTAAAACATACCTTAGACACCCATACAATCCAAACGTATATTTGGAAAGGCAATGAGGAGGTAATACTTCTTATTCACGGTTGGGAAAGTAATGCTTCGCGTTGGAAAAAGCTTTTAAAACAATTACTTAAAACAGGCAAGACTATAATTGCCATTGACGGTCCGGCCCATGGTATGAGTAGTGGCAAGGAATTCAATGTTCCTTTATATGCGGAATTTATTCATAAAATCGCTTCCATTTATGCTCCAAAAGCATTGATTGGTCATTCGGTGGGTGGAAATGCGATTACCTATTATCAAAAACATTATCCCCATGAAATCGAGCGTTTTGTACTCTTAGGTGCGCCTTCCGATTTTAAAATTATTTTAAAAAATTATGTGACTTTATTGGGATTGAATAGAAAGGTTTATCTCCATTTAAAAACCTATGTGCAACGGCGTTTTTCCATTTCCATAGAAAAATTTTCTGCGGCACAATTTGTTGAAAACATCCCTCAGGAAGGATTAATTATTCACGATAAAGAGGACGCTGTAGTTTTGTGGGAAGAGAGCAACAAAATTGCCAGTGCATGGCCCAAAGCTGAATTTGTCACGACACGCGGTTTAGGTCATGGTCTACACGATGCCTATTTGTACCAAACCATTATTGAATTTATTAATCGAAATTAAGTTCGATAGAAACTGTATCTTTGCGGCATGACCCGTTTAAACAAATATTTATCGGAATCCGGATATTGCTCCCGTCGTGAAGCGGACAAACTCATTGAGCAAGGACGCATTACCGTGAATAGAAAATTACCCGAAATGGGTATGAAAGTGACTTCGGAAGATCAAATTTTTGTGGACGGAAAACCCATTCATAACAAACAAGAAGAGCGTATTTACTTGGCTTTCCACAAACCCGTTGGCATTGAATGTACGACAAATACAGCCGTCAAAAACAACATAGTGGACTACATCAATTATCCCGAACGGATATTCCCTATTGGACGATTGGATAAAGCGAGTGAGGGATTGATTTTTATGACCAATGATGGTGATATTGTCAATAAAATTCTTCGGGCACGCAACAATCACGAAAAAGAATATATCGTTACGGTGAACAAACCCATCACGGATCGATTTATCCAACGCATGGGTAATGGTGTACCCATACTTGATACTGTAACACGAAAATGTAAGGTAGAGCAAATCAGTCGGTTTGTATTTCGCATCGTACTCACCCAAGGACTAAACCGCCAAATTCGCCGTATGTGCGAATATTTGGATTATGAAGTAACCGCCTTAAAACGCATTCGGATCATCAATATTAGTTTGGATGTTCCGGTTGGAAAATACCGAAAACTCACGCCTGCTGAATTAAAACAATTGGACCAATTGATTGCACCTTCGAGTAAAACTGAAGAGGCTAGTGATTTGAAAAGTGAGCAAACTCCAAAATCGAAAACAAGCGGAACACTTAAAGCAACACCTAAAACTTCACGATTCCCTATTATCAAAGACTTCAAAGGGAAACCCAAACAGTAATTATAAACCGCAATGCCTTTTTAGCACACAGTCGCGTGAGGGGTAGCAGCGGAAAGCCCGGATGCCGAAGTTTACGAAGGCAACGGACTTGCAGCGAATGACCCGACCCCGAAGCAATGGCGTGAATGAATGGCAATACTTTCTACGGGGACACGCTAAAAGAATTATGAGTTATGAATTCTAAATTCTAAATTCTAAATATTACAATCCTCAGGCAAAAGGGGCATTTAATCGAATGATTGCCCAATGTACTCAGTAGCTATTTTTTTAAAAATTCCTTTTCGTTAGCTTCGTACTGTGTTATTCATCTAATTATTCGCCTTAGAAAAAACGATACAAAACAAACATGAAAAATTGCGTTGTATTGTTCAGACTACTGATTCAATTTGAGGTTTGGTCGCATCTGCGAACATTACATGTTGCCTACGCTGAGGAAATGCGGGGCGACTGGACCGGAATCAGCTTTTGACATGTCCTATTTCCTATCCTTATAAATTTGCAGTGTAAGCAACCCCATTGATTGGGGTTGTTTTATTTTTAGTTTGCTCATTATTATCAACTTTACTTGATTAATCTTTCCTTTTTTAACATAAAAAATCACAGATATGATTTTTTATGTTATATTTGATACATAGGAATATATGTGGACTTTATAACTGCGAATTTAGATGAAAGAAAAATTACTCATTTTTCTTATCGTTTTGCCTTTTTTCACCTTAGCTCAGGTGGTGACTATTCCTGACTCCAATTTTAAATTTAAACTGCTTCAATCCTCTCCTTCTAATACGATTGCTAAAAACAGTTCGGGGAATTCAATAGCTATTGACAACAATGCAAATGGTGAAATAGAAACGCAAGAAGCGCTACAAGTTTTTCAATTGGACATCAACAACCAAGGGAGTCCGGTGAATGCAAAAATTGTTTCGCTTTCCGGAATTTCAGCATTCTCTCAATTGCGGGTATTGAATTGCAATGCCAACTTATTGTTGCAATTACCCATTCAAAGTTTGACCAACCTCACCCATTTGGCTTGTAAAAACAATCAACTTACTACGATAAATCTTTCCACTTTGAACCAATTGCAATGGTTTGAGGGGCAAAATAACCAATTTCAAGATGTACTTTTTGGAAACAATGGTGCTTTGGTGAATTTGAACTTGGCTGGAAATGCTATACAAACATTTACCACTCAGGGATTGACGGGATTAAGTCAGCTAGACATCAGTAATAACCCGTTGAATTCATTAGTTTTCAACAACGGTTTGAATATTGCGAATGTGTATGCATCGCAAACGCTAATTTCGCAATTTGACGGAAGTAATTTGGCAAATTTATCGGTTGTTCAATTAGACAACAATCCGAACCTGCAACAGGTGTATCTTAAAAACAACCGGTTTGAGTCGGGACTAAGTTTGACCAACACTCCCCAATTAAACTTTGTTTGCACCGACGATAACCCCATTGAAATTGCAAGTATACAGTTTATGGTGAACACCTATTCGGGTAGTTCGCAATGTGCTGTCAATCCGTATTGTACCTTTCAACCAGGAGGAACATTGTATTCTTTAAAAGGTTCGGTTCGTTTTAACACTAGTTCGAATGGATGTGACCTAAATGATCCGCTCGTTCCCAAAGTAAATTTGAAGTTGGTTCGAAATAACCAAACGGAACAACGTTACAGTTCTTCAGAAAATGGCAATTATTCCATTTATCTGAACGAAGGCAATTATACTATTGAACCTATTATTGAACATCCTGAATATTATGTAATAAATCCGGCTGTTTCACAACTCAACTTCCCTTTAAACCTCAGTCCGTTTACCCAAGATTTTTGTCTGAGTTACAATGGAAATCATAATGATTTAGAAATCATTGCCATTCCACTAACTGATGCGGTTCCAGGCTATTCCGCAACCTATAAAATCATTTGTAAAAACAAGGGAACAACTACTCAGACAGCTACAATAACTTGGAGCTTCAATGCTCAATTGGCAAGTTTAAGCACGGTAAATCCTGTAGCCACTTCGCTCAATGCCAATCAGATTTCATGGACCGTTACCGATTTACAACCGTTTGCCTCGGAAGAATTCTTGGTTACCCATGTATTACAAACACCTGCCAGTACACCTGGACTACAATCCGGTGATGTATTAAATTTTACGGCCAATGTGAATGGTTTAACCGATGAGCATTCTAATGACAACCAATTTGAATTAAAACATACTGTAGTAAATTCTTTTGATCCTAACTTTAAGTTTTGTTTGGAAGGAGCTACGATTTCTACAGAAAAAGTGGGCGATTTTGTACACTATATGATTCGATTTGAAAATTTAGGAACGGCACCAGCCCGTAATATTGTGATTACGGATATGATTGACAGTGCTAAATTGGATTTAAGTTCGATGATCATTTTAGACGCAAGTCATCCCTATGATTCAAGAACACTTCCAAATGGTCAAGTAGATTTTATTTTCGAAAACATCAATTTACCGTTTGATGATGCCTCTAATGACGGATATATTGTGTTTAAAATTCGCACAAAATCGAGTTTAGTCATTGGCGATTCCTTCTCCAATACGGCTTCTATCTATTTTGACTACAATTTACCGATTGTAACGAATACTTATACAACAACAGTTAATGCCTTGGGAACAGTAGAAAATGAAGCTATTTCGCTTCAATTGGCTCCCAATCCCGCACATGATTTCATCACATTATCCAATGATGCTTTTCAGATCGCGGAATTATTTGATCTGTCGGGGCGCTTACTTGCCGTTAAACCCGTGTACGCTCAACAGATTGCTATAGCAGAACTAGTTCCTGGACAGTACTTGCTTCGATTATCTAACTCAGATTCTAAGGTGGTTCTTCGATTCCAAAAACAGTAATTTATAATCCTAATTCAATATTTAGATGAGAAAAGTATTTCTATTCCTTGCACTTTTAACTTGGTCTTTAAATTTTAGTCAAGAAGTTAGTCCGATTGAATTTAAAAAAGAAGCCGATTACAAAATTGCGGAGCCCAAAGTAATTGAAAGTGCAACGTACTTACTCAATTCACCCCTAGACAACAATGAAATGCTTCGGATACAACATTTGCAATTCCTGATGCAATGGATGGAAGGCACTCCCGACTATACATTTAGCCTATCTGAAACTGCCACCAAGTTTAGTGGTGAAAACTCCAATTTATTGGGGGTTTATTTGGCAGCCATGATTGTTTATTTGGTTAAAGAACATGGGGATTCAAAAGATATTGCTGCTGTTGAGTTAAACACTTTACGAATCGCTATGAATTATGTGGCTAAAAAAGAGAATAACGTGCCGCTAACATCGAATTTAAAAAAACTAATTGCGGGTAATGAAAAAGGAAATTTAGCAGAAGTTCTGAAAAAATTATAACCTTTTTTCCATTACATAATCTTCCATTAAGTACCCATTCCCTATAGGAATATCAACCGTTTCAATACAAGTAAATCCAAACTTTTCATAAAAAGTTAGCGCTTTATTGAAACGGTTGACATTTAAAAAAATAGACTGTTGGTGATGCTGCAATGCATAAACACAACAATGTTCTAAGAGAATTTTTCCCCAACCTTTACCTTGCAAATGGGACAAAACATAGAGTTTGTGCAATTTTGCAATATTAGGTTTTTCATGTAACGCCACCGCAGCGAAACCAAGTGGTTCACCATTTTCCTCTAAAATAAAAAAAACTTGCCCTTGCTCCATTTGCAGTTCTAAAGCAGCGGGAGTATAGAATTTATCCAACATATAATCCAATTGCTCTTTGGATAATATAGTTCGATAAGCCACAGGCCAAATCGTTTTGGCTAGTGACTGAATAAGTGGGCAATCTTGCGTTGTGGCAATCCGAATATTCATTTATTTCAACCGTTTTTGCTCACGGGCTAAAAGTGTATTTTTCAGTAACATTGCAATTGTCATGGGTCCGACCCCACCTGGAACCGGCGTGATATGCGATGCTTTTTTGGAAACATTTTCAAAATCCACATCACCAACGATACGGTACCCTTTTTCAGCAGTTTCATCGGCCACACGTGTGATTCCGACATCAATGACCACTACATCGTCTTTTACCATTTCTGCCTTTAAATAATTGGGGACGCCTAGGGCAGTTATGATAATATCCGCTTGGGTGGTAATTTGGTTAATATTTTTGGTATGACTGTGTGTGAGTGTCACTGTTGAATTTCCAGGAAAGTGATTTCTACCCATTAAGATACTCATGGGCCTTCCCACAATATGACTACGCCCGATAACGACAGTATGCTTACCTTTGGTTTCTACATTATAGCGTTCGAGAAGTTCCAAAATTCCAAAAGGAGTTGCAGGGATGAATGTACTCATGTCTAATGCCATTTTTCCAAAATTCTCGGGATGGAAACCGTCCACATCTTTACTGGGATCAATGGACATCAAAATATGTTGGGTATCGATTTGTTTGGGTAATGGCAATTGCACAATAAATCCGTCAATCGCATCATCTTCATTCAATTCTTTGATTTTTTTGAGCAACTCTGTTTCAGAAGTAGTACTGGGCATACGGATTAAGGTAGATTCAAAACCCACGCGTTCGCAGGCTTTTACTTTACTGCTCACATAAGTCATACTCGCTCCGTCATTCCCAACAATGATTGCTGCCAAATGGGGGACTTTTTCCCCATTACTCCGCATTTTTTGCACTTCATCAGCGATTTCATTTTTGATGTCTTCTGAAACTTTTTTACCGTCTAAAATTGTCATGTTGTTGTGTTTTGGTAGTTATCAAAAAAGGGCTTAAAATTCGTAGTCGAACTTCAAACCCTTTGTATTTTTTTATTGCATTCCGGGCATACCTTTCATACCTCCCATCATGCGCATTAAATTTTTACCTCCTGGTCCTTGCATCATTTTCATCATCTTACTCATTTGGTCAAATTGCTTTAGAAGTTGGTTAACTTCTTCTACTTTTCGACCCGCACCTTTAGCGATTCTTGTTTTACGTTTCATATCGATGATGGAAGGTTTGCTGCGTTCTTTGGGTGTCATGGAAAAAATAATGGCTTCAATATGTTTGAAGGCATCATCTTCAATTTCAACATCTTTAAGTGCTTTACCAGCACCGGGAATCATTCCAACCAAATCTTTCATGCTTCCCATTTTTTTTATCTGTTGTATTTGGGCTAAGAAATCGTCGAAACCAAATTCGTTTTTCGCGATTTTCTTTTGCAATTTGCGGGCTTCCTCTTCGTTGTATTGTTCTTGAGCACGTTCCACTAAGGAAATTACGTCACCCATTCCCAAGATACGGTCGGCCATACGAGAAGGATAGAACACATCAATGGCGTCCATTTTTTCACCCGTACCAATAAATTTGATAGGTTTATTAACCACCGATTTAATTGAAATTGCGGCTCCACCACGAGTATCACCGTCTAATTTCGTTAAAATCACTCCGTCAAAATTCAATCGATCATTAAAGGCCTTTGCTGTATTGACCGCATCTTGACCCGTCATGGAGTCCACAACAAATAAGGTCTCTTGGGGTTGAATAGCTTGATGAACATTGGCAATTTCATTCATCATTTCTTCATCAACGGCCAAACGACCTGCTGTATCGACAATCACGACATTGAACCCATTCAAACGGGCATACTGTATGGCTTTTTGAGCAATATCAACTGCATTTTTATTTTCGGGCTCTGAATAAACTTCAACGCCTATTTGCTCACCAACCACATGCAATTGATTAATTGCTGCAGGTCGATAGATATCACAAGCCACTAATAAGGGCTTTTTATTCTTTTTAGTTTTCAGGTAATTCGCAAGTTTCCCAGAGAAAGTTGTTTTCCCCGAACCTTGAAGACCCGACATTAAGATAACAGTAGGTGCTCCTGAAAGATTGATTCCTGTCGCATCACCGCCCATTAATTCAGTCAACTCATCCTTAACGATTTTGACCATTAATTGTCCCGGTTGCAATGTTGTCAATACATCTTGACCAATGGCTTTATCTTTGACACGTGTTGTAAAATCTTTTGCGATTTTAAAGTTTACGTCGGCATCCAATAAAGCGCGTCTCACTTCTTTGAGTGTTTCCGCTACGTTGATTTCGGTAATCTTTCCATGACCTTTTAGGACATGAAATGCTTTATCGAGTTTTTCACTTAAATTTTGGAACATAATGTACTTGCAAAAATTGAAGTGCAAAGATATAAATTAACACGGTGTCATTCAAATGGAAATAGAATAAAAAAACCATCCCAAAAAATGGGATGGTTCTAACAAAAACACACATTAGTAAGGTTAACTAACTAATTTTTTTCAAACGTAAGATAATCAGTACCACCGTTACCACCACTTACATCTATTAATTCTATTTTCGTATCTGTTCGGGATTGAATATCCCAATCATCTGATAATTCTGCATAGTGTGCAGGAGATACAAAAAGGATATTGAAATCTAAATCATTTATGGAATCATCATTGGAATTACTATCCGTTACTGACCATGTACCTGTGTAGGTATTTGTACCGTTGGTTGCCGTTAAGACATTGGAGGGACCAAATGTAAAATTATAACCGTTAAATTGCGTCGTTTTAATAGTACCCGAATCATTAAAATACGTAATTCTCCATGTACCCGAAGTTGCGGTACTTACCACTTGATTTTGTACAGTATTTGTGTTTGATGTGTTATCATCATTGCTGCACATAGAGGCCACATTTAGCATAAAAAGGGCCGCTAAAATTGGAATTAATTTTAGTTTCTTCATGATTATAGTTTTAGAGTGCTTAGTATTTTGCAAGGTAGAGGTAATCGATTTCAGAGCCGCCTCCACTGGTATGTTTTAAACGAATTAACGTAGTTGTGTATTCAATAATTTCCCAATCTTCTTCCATATACTCTAGGGTATTGCCTGAGAATGACAAATCTAATTTTTGTTTATTCCCGTCTTGGTATTTGGTCCAGTCCCCATTTATTTGGGTAGCATTTTTTATTGCTTTTGAGGTACCGTTAGCATAAAAATTAAAGTAATATCCGTTATAATGACTTGTTTCATCAGTATTGTCTTTATAGCAATACGAAACATACCATTGATTGGTGGTGAGTAAGGTTATAAAATCAGGTGTTGGATTTGTATTTCCATAGGTAGGACATTGCCCAATATTATCCTCAATCAACTGATTAAATGCAACATCTGAGGTAACTACATGAGCGTTATTATTGCTGTCTAATACAGAGAAAGGATAGGAAAAGTTAAAGGTATCTCCATCACTCAAATTATTCAAAAAAGCATACAAACCTGAGTTGTTTGTAAATGTATAACTATCGGCTTCTTGTGAACTGGAATCATAGACAGTAACAATTACTGGGTATTGTACTTTTACACAAGAAATTTCATCTAAAAATGTACAAGGACCCAAACTACTAATCAATTGATTGTACTCCGCTTGATTGAGTACTGTCTGAGTTTGGTAATTTCTAAATTTAACAGTGATAGGGAATTGAAAATGAACGATATCATCATCATTATTGTACATGTTTTTGATATCGAAAATTTGTTCTAAACCATCATTGGTAGCTGTAACAGTAACATTTTGATTATTCACTTGAACGGAAACAGGAAGTACAATGTTGAAGTGGGAATTATCATCCATGATATCATCCCAAGCTGTTGGGTTTTGAACCACACGAGCAACCAAACCAGTCAGTGCTGAATTTTTATTTAATGAAGGCGTATTATCATCCTCTTCATACTCTTTTTCCTCCTGACAAGAAGCAAAAAAAAGCACACTCAAAAAAAGAATCGATAATAAACGCATCGAGCTCATAGTGTATTGGTTTTACTTATAAACAAATATAAATGAATTTACCCTACCTAAAATAATTTTTTTATTTTTAGAGACTTAAATTTTAACATTTAATAATGTCTTCAGAAGATACAATTTGTCAAGATTCAATTTATGAATCTTTTTACCGTAAACACGTAAAAGCGCTTCGAAATTACCTGTACTATAAATTTGGTGATTTGGATCAGGCTGAGGATTGTACCCAAGAAGCTTTTATTAAATTATGGCAAAATTGTGACCAGGTACCTGTTGAAAAAGCTAAATCATTTTTGTACACAGTCGCCAATAACCTCTCACTCAACCAAGTGGCCCATAAAAAAGTGGTTCTTGAATTTGGTAAAAAAAACACGCAACGAACAGAAACAAACGAGTCCCCCGACTATATCTTGGAGGAAGAGGAATTTAAAACCAAATTGCTTTCTGCCATAGCTAATTTAAATGAGACCCAACGTACTGCTTTTTTAATGCATCGTATTGATGGAAAAAAATACCATGAGATTGCAGAAGAATTAAATATAAGTGTAAAAGCCGTTGAAAAACGTATCCATTTGGCCCTTTTAGAACTCCGAAAAAAATTTTCAAACTTTTAGGTAGGGTAAATTAAATACTAATTGTTTTAATACAGAATTCAGATGAAAATGGAAGATACTAATCGCTTAGCAGCTTGGCTCAACAATGAGCTCCCCGAAGCAGAGTTGAATACACTCCGCCAGGAAGAAGACTATGCGGTATTGGAAAAAATAAAAATGTATTCCGCTGAACTACAGGTGAGTGATTTTGATTCAGATCGTTTTTATCAAAACTTACTGGAGAAACGCAACCCGACAAAAGTACGTTCTCTATTCTGGAAAAAAGCCTTGCAAATTGCAGCCATGGTAACTTTATTCTTAGGAATTGGAAGTGCCTATGTAATTACAAGAGGCGAACAACAAATTGCTGAAAATGGTTCAAATGTAGCCTTCAATTTACCCGACAATTCAAGAGTTGTTTTGCATTCAGGGTCTGAAATCACTTACTCGGAAAACAATTGGGATTCTAATCGAAAATTGAACTTAATTGGAGAAGCCTATTTCAAAGTGGCCAAAGGAAAAAAATTCGAGGTCATCACGAAAGAAGGTACAGTAACCGTTTTAGGAACCCAATTCAATGTAAAAGCAAGAAACAATCGTATTGATGTTACTTGTTTTGAAGGAAAAGTAAAAATTCAACACAAAAATAAAACAATCATTATCACCAAAGGTCAAACCATTGCTTTTGCCAATAATGAATTAATCATTAATCATCCAACCAAAGCTTTAAATCCTTCTTGGATTTCAAAAGAATTACAATTTGAGAAAGTGCATCCACAGGATGTATTGGAAGAATTAAAACGTCATTACAACATTACCATTAACGACGTTACGCTTCCCAAAACAGAGTTGTTTACAGGTCATTTACCTGGAGATAATTCGGATATTGCTCTCCAATTGTTTGCGGCTTCTTACCACCTCAAAGTGGTTAAAAAAGGAGCACAAGACTATTCTTTTGAATTGATTCCATGATGCGACTAAAATATTTTTCATGTTTGTTTCTATGCTTTGTCTCCTTTATGAGTCTTCGTGCTCAGACGGGAGACTTTGTGCTTTTAGTACAAGTGTTGAAACAAATTGAAAAACAACATAACGTTGAATTTAGTTATGTGGAAAATGAAGTCAATGGTTTAAAAGTAATACCGCCCAATAATAAACTCCCTTTAAACGAAAAGTTAACCAATCTCGCCCAACAAACGCAACTTACCTTTAATAGAATTAATAACAAGTACATTTCTATTTCGGACAATAAAAAGATTAAAATATATTTTAAAGGCTATTTAAAAGATGTGGAAACCAAGCAGCCTGTTGAAAATGCAACAATCACCTTACATCCCTCTGAGCAAGTAATCATAAGCAATTCCAGTGGTTATTTTCAAATTAGCGATCACGCTACAACTTCAATCACAATAACGCATGTCAATCATGATCCTTTAATTATTGAGGATTTGAGTCCGCAAAACACGCCTATTTTTTATTTAAAAACCAAAACCACCCAGCTGGAGGAAGTAGACACCCAAATTATCCTCACAAGAGGTGTGACCAAAAAATGGGATAGTGGATTTGAAATCAAACCTAAACAATTTGGCTTGTTGCCCGGACTCACCGAAGCCGATGTTTTCGAATCCATTAAACAAATTCCGGGTGTCATAAGCTCTGATGAAACCTTATCCAATTTAACCATACGTGGCGGAAATCAAGATCAAATCTTGTTCCAATGGAACGGTATGCGCTTGTATCAAGTGAGCCATTTCTTCGGTTTATTATCTGCTATTAATCCCAATTTAGCCCACAAAATTAATATTGTCAAAAATGGGAGTTCGCCCTATTACGGCGGCAGCGTTTCGGGTGTTGTCGATATATCCACACTGCCTGACAATAAAAAAGAAGAAAAAGTAAGTTTTGGAGTTAACATGATTAATGTAGACGCGACTTTTCGTCACCAATTCAATGAAAAAACGCGTTTAGCTTTGAGTGCCCGACGTTCAATTACGGATGTTTTGAACACGCCGACTTACCAAAATTATTATAATCGTGTATTTCAAAACACAGTCGTCACCGATTTATTGTTGAATGGCAATATTGCCTACACCAATGATTTAAAATTTTATTTCATGGATGTATCGGGTCAATTGGCACAGCGAATCAGTCCGAAAGTGGAACTTTTTGTAGATTTCTTACTGCTAACCAACCAATTGAACTTAACACAATCGCGAACTGAGAATGCTATTTTTATCAAAAAAAGTAGTTCCCTTGACCAAGAAACTACAGGCGGAATTGTTACTTCACGCATTCAATGGAATCCCAAACTTAAAAGTGACTATCGTTTGTTTTTTTCACAGTATGAGCTGTATTCCAATTACGAATCGCTCAACACCACACAAACGCATTACCAACGTAATGAAATTCAGCATTTAGGTATTGATCTAAAAAATAAATACACCCTAAATTCTAATACATCGCTTGATTTTGGTTATCAATTTGATGAAATAGGAAATCAAAATATCAATCGAATCAATTCACCTGCAGTCAATTCGGATGTGAAATATGTACTCCGTAACCATGCCTTGATAGGAGATTTAAAATGGGAATTGCCCGAAAAAAACATCAAGACTTCCTTTGGGATTCGCCAAAATTATTTTGAACGTTGGGGCGTATTTATTACCGAACCCCGATTTAATATAGCTTGGCAACCCAATGCACGTTGGCAATTTGAATTTAATGGTGAAATGAAGAATCAGACGGTTAGTAAGATTGTTGATCGTCAACAGGACTTTTTAGGAATTGAAAAAAGACGCTGGATTTTAAGCAATAACAGTGACATTCCCATTTTAAAAAACCGCCAACTCTCCGCAGGTGGTTCTTACCGATTCAAAGGCTGGTTGATCAGCAATGAATTTTTCATCAAAAAGGTAATCGGAATAACGGCTCGAAGTCAGGGCTTTCAAAATCAATATGAAAATTTAAATTTTACAGGCGATTATTTCATTTGGGGCAGCGAATTTTTAATTCAGCGCCAATGGAAAAACATAATTGTTTGGGCCACTTATTCGTATAACAATAACAACTATACCTTTAGAATAAATAATAACAACGTCCAATTTCCAAGCAATAATGAAATCATGCATCATTGGGCAACAGGTATTGTATATGACACCCAAAAAATGAAACTGACCTTGGGAGGAAAATGGTTTACCGGAAGGCCAACAACGTTACCTCAATCCCAAAACTTACAATACGACCCTAATACTGGTGCTTCCAACATTAATTTCAATGCACCCAACTCGTCCCATTTACCCAATTTTATTCAAATCAATGCCTCGGGCAGTTATGTTTTTCCTTTTAAAGAAAAACAATCCCTTACATTAGGGGCGTCTATTTTGAATATTTTGAATACAAAAAACAAAGTCAACCAATTCTATAGAGTAAACACCAATGTGCAATCCATAGAAGAAATTAACACCTATTCATTGGAACGAACAATTAATGTTTTTGTTCGTTATACGTTATAAAAAAATCCGAATTTCTTCGGATTTAATTGTGGTTTTACATTCGTTCTGGGACTTGTATTCCCAATAACCCAAAGGCATTTCGAATGGTTTGTGCAACAATTTTTGACAATTGTACACGGAAGATTTTCTTCGCTGAATCCGTTTCTCCTAAAATAGAAACCGACTGATAAAACGAATTGTATTCTTTAACTAGTTCGTAAGTATAATTAGCAATGAGTGCCGGACTGTGTTGACGGGCGGCATCTTGAATTACATCTGGAAAATTAGAAATGATTTTCACCAATTCTTTTTCTTTTTCATGTAAAATCAGACTTACATCATTGGAATAATCAAAATCGGCTCTTCGCAGAATCGAACAAATTCGCGCATGAGTATATTGAATGAATGGTCCCGTATTTCCATTGAAATCCACGGATTCTTCAGGATTAAACATGATTTGTTTTTTAGGGTCTACTTTTAAAATGTAATATTTTAAAGCGCCTAATCCAATGATTTTGAAAAGTGCTTCTTTTTCTGATGCTGAATACCCCTCAAGTTTACCCAATTCAACGGCAATCGAACCCGCAGTTTGTGTCATTTCAGCCATCAAATCATCGGCATCGACTACTGTACCTTCACGGGACTTCATTTTTCCCGAAGGCAATTCAACCATTCCATACGATAAATGGTATAAACTTTCAGCCCATTCAAATCCTAATTTCTTTAGAATTAAAAACAGTACTTTAAAATGGTAATCTTGTTCATTTCCAACCGTATAAACCATTCCTCCTACATCGGGATAATCTTTTACCCGTTGAATTGCGGTACCAATATCTTGGGTCATATATACTGCGGTGCCATCGGAACGCAAAACGATTTTTCGATCCAAACCTTCTTGCGTCAAATCAATCCAAACCGATCCATCAGGGTCGCGTTCAAAGATTCCTTTATCCAAACCGTATTGCACGACTTCTTTGCCCAGTAAATACGTGTTGCTTTCATAGTAGTAACTATCAAAGTCGACTCCCAATGCCGTGTAGGTTTGTTCGAATCCATCATACACCCATTGGTTCATTTTCTTCCAAAGAGCAACTACTTCTTCATCACCCGCCTCCCATTGACGTAACATTTCTTGTGCCTTTAAAAGAAGTGGCGCTTGTTTTTTGGCTTCTTCTTCCGATTTTCCTTCAGCAATTAACGTTGCTATTTCTTTTTTATACGCTTGATCAAAAGCGACGTAAAAATTACCTACTAATTTATCTCCTTTTAATCCTGTAGATTCTGGCGTTTGACCATCACCAAATAATTGCCAAGCCAACATCGACTTACAGATGTGAATCCCACGATCGTTGATGATTTGCGTTTTATACACTTTTTTTCCAGAAGCTTTCAAAATCTCAGCAACCGCAAATCCCAATAAATTATTTCGGATGTGGCCAAGATGCAAAGGTTTATTGGTATTGGGTGAAGAATATTCCACCATAACAGCCTTTGCGTCCAAATCATTTACAAATCCAAAGGTTGGATTATGCCGTATTTCATTAAAGTATTGAATATAATAATCATCGGAAATTACAATATTTAAAAAGCCCGAAACCACATTATACTTAACCACATGGGGATGATTTTGAACTAAATAGTTTCCAATGGATTCACCAATTTGAACGGGATTCCCCTTGATTATTTTCAATAAAGGAAAAATAACCACCGTAATATCACCTTCAAACTCTTTACGGGTGGCTTGAAATTCAATTTTTTCGGGAGTAATCCCAAAACTTTGAAAAACAGCTTCTTGAATGGACACGGTAAGATTTTCCTGTAATGTCATGATATAAAAATTAAAAATGCAAAGATAAATGAATAAACTTTTTGTTCCGATTAAGATTAACAAAATGGATAAAAGTAGTTTTGTGCGAATTTTATTATAATACTTTTCTTACTTTTAAAAACATTTAACGCATTTCATCGATTTTATTTGTATTTTATCGATGTTATTTATAATATTTGTGATGTCAAAATCAAGCCCCTATGAAAAAACTATTAACCTTCATGCTGTTTTTCTACAGTGTATTTGGTTTTTCACAAGCCATTACTGTAGATCAAAACACCTACACAGTACCTCAATTGGTCAATAATGTATTGATTAATTCACCTTGTGTAACTGCGCAAAACATAACTTGGAGAACCGGATCCAATTTTGGTTCGACAAATGGTATTGCTTATTTTTCCAATTCCAATTCCAATTTCCCGATGTCTAGTGGGGTGGTTTTAACGACTGGAAGTGCTTTAGAAGCTGCCGGACCGAATACCACTTTGTTAGAATCAGGAAATTCCGCTTGGATTGGAGATGCCGATTTAGAAGCTACCTTGGCTGCTTCGGGTATTACGATGAGTTCTACGAATGCAACCGTATTGGAATTTGAATTCACGCCGCTCTCCCCGTATTTCAATTTTGATTTTCTTTTTGCATCCGAAGAATATGGAAATTTCCAATGTCAATTTTCAGATGCATTTGCATTTTTATTAACCGACATGACCACAGGTGTAACAACCAATTTGGCTGTAGTTCCGAATACCAACTTGCCGATTTCGGTAGTTACTATTCGTGATTATTTGTACAATTCAACATGTCCTTCTGCAAATGCTCAATACTTTGGACGTTATAATGGAGGTAACAATGCTGCAACTGCGCCAGTTAATTTTAATGGGCAAACCACATTAATGACTGTATCATCAAGTTTAAATACAACGCATTCCTACAAAATCAAATTGGTGATTGCAGACCGTGGGGACTATAAATCGGATTCTGCCATTTTTATCGCTTCTGAAAGTTTTAACATTGGACAAGACGTTTTGGGTCCGAACCTAACAGTTGCCAATCAAACGGCCATTTGTAGTGGACAAAACACCACAATTCCTTCTGGATTAAACCCTGCTTTGTACACTTTTGTATGGAAAAGAAATGGTGTGGTATTAAATGGTGAAACAGGTCCCAATTTGGTTGTTACATCACCAGGAACTTATGAATTGGTATATACCAATATTGCTTTTCCTTGCCAACAAATTTCGGATTCCATTGTGGTTGAATTTTATACTGCATATAATGTAAGCAATCCGAAAAACCTTTATAAATGTGATAATGGTTCTGGCTCTTATACTTACAATTTAAATTTAAATACAACAACAGTGATGGCAAACCAACCGCCTACAACCACTGTTCGTTATTATACTAGTCAAGCTGACGCAACTAATGATGTCAATCCGATTCCACTTTCTTACACTTGTAATGGAAATCAAACCATTTACATGCGTGTGGTCAATCCGACAACAGGTTGTTTTGTAATTAAATCATTTCAATTATTACTAACCGCTCCACCAGTTGCCAATCCAGCACCCGATGTAAAAGCGTGTGCCCGTCCACAAGGCGGACCTGTAATGTTTAATTTACCTATTGCAGCTACTGCAGACGTATTAGGAAGTCAAGATCCTGCTATCTATGGTGTGGATTATTTTAGAACATTAAATGACGCAAATAACAATACCAATGCCTCAGGTTTTATCAACTCTACTGGAGGTGTTTGTTATGCACGCGTATATGTAAAAACAGACCCAACTTGTTTTGCTGTTGTTGCCATTAACTTAGTAATTGTACCAGTTCCACCAGTTGATGATTTAGATGATGTGATTACTTGTGCAGATTATACATTACAACCTTTAACAAATGGTCAGTATTTTACAGAACCTGGAGGTCAAGGTGTACAACTATTTGCCGGAGACATCATCACTCAGACTACAACACTATACATTTATAACTCTTATCCAACTCCACCTTCTTGTCCAAGTGAGACCTTTTTCACGGTAACCATCATCAAACCAGATGACATCAATAATGAGCCTGCAGAATACTGTAATAGCTACAGTTTACCTCAATTGACACAAGGAGAATACCACACTGAACCGAACGGTGGAGGGATGATTTTACCAGGTGGAACTATAATAACCACATCGCAAACTATCTATTTCCATTTTGTTTCTACAGAACCTCCTTTCTGTGTTATTGACAAACCTATGGTAATCAACATTGTGACACAAGGTAGTGTTGCTCCAATCAATGATGTATTTGACTGTACTTCATATACGCTACCTCCATTGTCTCTTGGAAATTATTTCACAGAACCGAATGGTCAAGGAACTCAATTGAGTGCTGGAACAGTAATCACTACTACACAACGTATTTACGTTCGTGCAAGTAACGGTCCTTGTTCAAGTGAGACCTCATTTAACGTAGTTATTGGAATCAATTTCCCAACTTCAGCTACAGCTTGTGTTTCGTATACATTGCCTCCATTAGAAATTGGAAATTATTTCACAGGACCCATGGGAACTGGGACACAAATTCCTGCTGGAACAGAAATCAATACAACACAAACAATCTATATTTATGCGGTGTCACAATCGCAACCGAATTGTACAGACAACTATAACTTTACAATAACAATTAATCTTCCACCGTTAACCGCGCCAACCAATACAACGGCATGTAGTGCCTATGAATTACCACAAATTCCTTATGGTAATTATTTTACTGGACAAGGAGGTACTGGTGATATTTTATTCGCAGGTGATTTAATCACTACCTCTAAAACCATCTATATTTATTTGAATGGCGAAGGGGGTTGTATTAACGAAATTAGTTTCGAAGTAACTGTAAATCAAATCCCTGTTGTGGATTCACGATCTGACATTGATGCGTGTCATGCCTATGTATTAACCAACCTAGAACATGGAGATTATTACACAGGTCCAGGTGGAACAGGAACTTTATTACACGGTGGCGATGTTATTCATACGACGCAAATGCTATACATTTTTGCCAATAATAACGGATGTACCAATGAGACTTCTTTCACAGTAAACATTTTCACTATTGATGCCGATGTAGTACCGAATGCTCAAGTTTGTGACTCCTATATTTTACCTGCACTTACAGGAAACAATAAATATTATACCGTGAGTGGCGGACCAACAGCTGGTGGTCAAGAGTTGTTGCCTGGCGCTGTCATTACAACAACGCAAACAATTTACATTTATGTAGAATCGGGAGGACGTATCAACTGTACCAATGAAAGCAGTTTCACCGTGACAGTTACTCCATCACCCGTTATTGCTCCAATTGCCAATGTATTTGCTTGCGATTCGTATACATTACCTGCTTTAACCTTAGGTGATTATTATACCGCTCCCAATAAAGGTGGAACATTATTACATGCTGGAGATGTGCTTACTACGAATCAAACATTGTATGTATATAGCGAAACTGGAACTACACCCAACTGTTTTGACGAAAAAAGTTTTTCCATTTCGATTTATAATGTACCGCAAATGGCGAATGTTACAACATGTTCTAGCTATACCTTGCCTTCTTTAGCAATCGGCAATTACTATAATGGTCCGAATGGAACAGGCGGTATCATCAATGCTGGTAGTGTAGTGACGCAAACGAAAACCATTTATATTTTTGGAAATTCGGGCTATTCACCAAATTGTTCTGATGAAACCTCGTTTACAGTAACCATAGTCCCTACTCCTGTGGCGAATACAGTACCTGTTGCCTCGCGTACATTCTGCGATACTGATGGCACTAATGATGGCGTACTCAATGTGGCATTAACCGTATTTAATCCTGTAGTTTTAGGAGCGCAAACCGGACCTGAATTTGTAGTGACTTACCATGCAACACTTGCAGATGCAACAACAAATACAGCGGCCATCGCACAAACAACAGCGACCTTAGTCTATGTTCGCGTAAGCAACACCTTAGCTCCCGATTGTTTTGAGGTTAAAGCCATTCAAATCATCATCAACAAATTGCCAGTACCTACTCCTGTAGATGGTATAATGTGTTACAATACCTTTACGAATCATTTGATTCAACCGTATATCATTACCAGTGGATTATCGGCAGCTTCGCATACCATCAAATGGTACAACGAACAAGGGCAACAAGTGGGTACAGGTGCAAATTATACCGCTATTACTCCTGGTGTATACAGTGTAATTGCTACGAATAATGCAACAGGGTGTGCTTCTGACGAAGTTTTTGTAACGGTAACCCCTTCTGAACCTGCCATTGTTGCGTATACAGTAAATGAGGACTTTGCCGATACACAATCCATCACCGTAGAAACTCAAGGTACCGGAGATTACGAATACCAATTGGACAACGGTGCTTTTCAAGATAGTCCGACCTTCAACAACGTCATGAGTGGATTCCATACCATTACAGTTCGTGACAAAAACGGTTGTGGATTAACGGTAACCAATGCAATTGTTGTAAACTATCCGCATTACTTTACACCGAATGGCGATGGTGCCAACGAAACTTGGAACATCAAAACCTTGAGTGATCAAGAGGTAGCTTACATCTACATTTATGACCGTTATGGCAAATTATTAACCCGAATCAAACCTTCAAGTAGTGGTTGGGACGGAAATTATAACAACACTCAAATGCCGGCAGACGATTATTGGTTTATTGTAAACTATAAAAAAGACGGTGAAGAAAAAGAATTTAAAGCGCATTTTGCCTTGAAGAGATAACGCCTTTTTTGCCCCAAGTTAAAAAGGAAATTAGTTGGTTAAATACCCATTTTGCAAAAAACCCCGAGATTGTTTTCTCGGGGTTTCTTTTTTTTATTATCTAAATTATTACCAACGGATAATTGCACTACCCCAGGTAAATCCACTTCCAAAAGCGGCTAGAACCACTAAATCACCTTCTTTAATTTTACCTTGTTCCCAGGCTTCAGTTAAAGCAATCGGAATAGAAGCGGCAGTGGTATTTCCATATTTCATAATGTTATTATACACCTGATCGTCTGTTAATCTAAATTTTTGCTGAATGAATTGAGCGATTCGCAAATTCGCTTGATGCGGAATCAACATATTGATATCGGCCACTTCCAATTGATTGGCTTGTAACCCTTCATTAATGACTTCAGTAAAACGCACTACAGCATTTTTAAACACAAACTGTCCGTTCATATAGGGGAAATACGATTCATCATTGGGATCATTTTCATGAATAATATCAGTCACCCAACGTTTCCCCATTCCCGGAGCAATAAGCGCCAATTCTTCTGCGTGTTGTCCTTCGGAATGCAAATGGGTGGAAAGAATGCCTTTGGATAAATCGGTTTCGCGACTGATGATGGCCGCGCCTGCCCCATCGCCAAAAATCACGGAAACGCCACGTCCTCGTGTGGTCATATCCAATCCATGCGAATGCAATTCGGAGCCAATTATTAAAATGTTTTTATACATTCCCGTTTTGATATACTGATCGGCAATAGACAGCGCATATACAAAACCCGAACATTGGTTTCGGATATCCAAAGCACCTACCGTTTTGAGTCCTAAATCGCGTTGAACCAAAACCCCCGGTCCTGGGAAATAGTAATCCGGACTCAAGGTGGCAAAAATGATAAAATCAATTTCATCTTTGTCAATATTGGCGCGTTCAATCGCAATTTTAGCCGCTTTAACCCCCATAGTTGTGGTGGTATCTTCACCGCGAATCACATGACGACGCTCTTGAATGCCGGTTCGCTCCTGAATCCATTCGTCATTCGTGTCCATCAATTGGGACAAATCTTCATTAGTGACCACATTATCAGGAACATAAAATCCTAATCCGGTTATTTTAGAATGAAACATTTTATAGAATTTTCAAAATTAGATACACAAATTTAACAAATTGTCATTTCTCATAGGACAGTAATTCCTAAAAATAATAATCTGATTATTGGATTAAAAACAATTTTTATTCACCTGATTAATTTCCAATGGATTAACCGACACATTTTTTAGATTAACCTCTTTTAATTTACGTTTAGGGTTTTTCCGTTTTAATTTGTTTTTATGAAAATCAAAACGATATACAAATGAAAAAATGGTACTTCTTGGGAGTATTGTTATTGAGTATGACTGCTTTTTCACAAACAGGAGTGGTCATTACGTATTACGACAATACCCAACAACAATTTAATGTGCAAACCACGGGAAAACTTTTTTTCTCAGGGGATAATTTACAAATTCAAATTGACGATACGGTGACACAACCCACCAGCATTCCTGTAACCATTATTCAACGAATCACTTTTACCAATAATTTAAGTACGACTCAACATTCCGCAGCAGCAATTCGGCTAAATTTATTCCCAAATCCTGGTTCGGAATACATTCAAATCAGTAGCGCTGATGAGGAAATTTTACAAGTAAAAATATACAACAATAACGGTCAATTATTGCAGAACGGATCCTATTTCCCCATGCAAAATATTGACGTTTCCAATTTAGAATCAGGAATCTATTTGGTTCAAGTGAATGGTGTAACGCTAAAATTTGTAAAACGATGAAAAAGTTACTTTTAGGAATCGTATTGGGACTTTCATCGTTCACTTGGGCCCAACAGCAAATGAACGTTCACAATTCAGGGAATGTAATGTATACAACACCCATTTCAGACGTTGAAAATGTGAAATTGGATAATACCTATGCTAAAATCAAGTTGAATGCGAATACCACATCTTTGGATATTCAAAAGCAAGTAATTGATTATATCGATTTTTCAACTACGGTGACCAACTTAGATAAAATTTACATCATCTATAATGGTACGGACAATGCCACCATCATTAATCCGTATGCTAACCAAGGTGTGAACATTTCTGCAGTTGCCGGTACGGTTACCGTAAATGCTACTTCTGGAATAGATAATTTAGAATACAATATCTTGGGTTCGACATCAAATGGTAGTCTGACCCTCACTACCGATAAAGACGTAAATTTGGTCTTGAACAATGTAACGCTTACCAATCCTTCTGGTGCTGCATTTACTATTATTGGTGGTAAAACAACAAACTTGCTACTGACACCCAATACTATCAATACTTTGGTGGACAGCACAACCAGTTTGGCTAATGGAACGATTACCACGGACGGACCGATTACTGTTGCTAATACAGGAACTTTAAAAGTAACGGGGTTAAAAAAACACGGCATTAACACTTCGTCATCGATCTCAATCAGCGATGGAATTGTCACAGTGTTAGCAGCAGCCACCGATGGTTTTCATTGTGAAGGTTATTCACAAGCTGGCGGTACTGTAACCATCACTTCTTCTAGTGATGGAATTGATGCTGGAAATGGTGCGATTTCCATGAGCAATGGATCACTTACAATTACCTCAACAGCAGCTGATGTTAAAGCACTGAAAACTGGAACCAATACTATTTCTTTCACAGGAGGAACCTTCAATGCTACCGTTTCTGGAGCACAATCCAAAGCGATTAGTGCCAAAGGGAACATCACATTTGATGGTGGGACATTTACTATTTCACTTTCTGGCGCAACGGTTTTGGTGGCTTCAGGAACAGGTTTCGATCCTTCTTATCCTACTGGAGTGAAATCGGATGCAATAATTACCATCAATAACGGTACGTTTACCATTACTACAACGTCAACGGCAACGGGGGCAAAAGGATTTTCCAGCAATAGTGAAATTATTGTAAATGGAGGAACCATCACTGTAACCACAGCCGGTGGAGGTGCGAACTACACCAATGCATTAGGTGTAGCCGACTCTTATTCTACCTCAGCTTTTTCAGCTGATACCAATGTAACCATCAATGGTGGTACTCTGAATTTAACCAATACGGGAACCGATGGAAAAAACATTTCAGCCGATGCTAACGTAACGATTGCCAATGGAAATCTAACCCTAACCAATTCAGGAGGAGCCGGAAAAGGAATTAAAGCCGACGGAATAATTGCCGTAAATGGAGGTACGACAACTATTACCTTATCAGGCGCTACTGTGTTAACCGCTTCAGGAAGTGGGAACAATCCGGGGTATCCAACAGCTATTAAAGCGACGAGTCAGGTACAAGTCACCAACGGTTCTTTAACTATAGTGGGAACTTCTGCGGCTACAGGAGCAAGAGGATTGTCTTCGGATGGGGCTATAATCATTTCTGGAGGAACGGTTTCTGTTACATTAGCAGGTAATGGAGCAACGTATACGAACACATTGGGTGTTTTGGACTCGTATGCCGCCGCCGCTATTACATCGGATACCAATGTTACTATTAGTGGTGGAACTGTAACCACTTCATGCTCAGGAACTGGAGGAAAAGGATTAAAATCGGATGGAACAATGACCATTGGAACAGCCACTTCTTCTCCAACAATCAATCTTACGACCACTGGAGCGCGTTTTCTAGTTTCTGGAACGGATTACAATCACCCTAAAACCATGGTAGCTGTAGGTGCGTTGGTTTTGAATAACGGTACAGTAACGATTAATTCTACCGATGACGGAATCCATTCGGATGCATCGGTTACTGTGAATGGCGGTACTCACACCGTCAGTGCAATTTCAACGGTATCCGCCATGGGAGAAGGTGTAGAAGCGCCTATCATTACTTTTGCAGGTGGCGTGACCAATGTTACGGCTTCGAATGATGGTATCAACTGTACGTATGGTACGGTTAGTGGCGGGACGGAATCCAATGATAACAGTCATTTGTATGTAACCGGTGGTGTATTGATTGTTGCTGGAAAAGATGCGGTCGATAGTAACGGAAATATCACGATTACCGGAGGAACATCGATCATTTGTGGACCTACCAGTTCGCCCGAAGAAGGATTCGATTTCAATGGAACGTTTAACATGAATGGCGGGACTGTCATCTCAGCCGGTTCGAATTCAAACATGACCAAGAATTTCAGCGCAACTTCGACACAACGTACCATGTATATCAAATCGGCAGCACAATTGGCAGCGACTTCACTCATTCATATTCGTACTGCAGCAGGCGTGGAATTGGCGACTTTTAAGCCTAAAAATGCGGTGTACTATTTTCATTTTTCCAGTCCGAATGTAGCAGGAAGTACCTCTCATCAAATTTATTTTGGAGGAACCTACACCGGTGGAAGTTTCGTAGGAAACAGTTCGGGATGGGGACTTTACACGGGTGGAACTTATTCCACAACAGGTGGAACATTAAAATCAACGTTTACCACTTCAGGAACGAGTACATTAAATACGGTGACCTTTTAAATTGCCCTAATTATAAACAAAAAAGACAGCTGTTATGGCTGTCTTTTTTTATTCTATTTTACAATTTTAACCGATTGTCGACCTGTATTGGTATGCAAATTCAAATAATATACCCCTTTTGCATATGGAAAATCAAAGCTGTAGTTTTTCTTTCCTGCGCTGTCAATAACATCGACAATAAGAGTTTTGACTAATTTACCTTGTACATCATAAAGTCCTAAGTTTAAATGATCAACGCCTAAATAGTCAATTTCAATATTCAATTTATCTTTGATGGGATGGGGTGCGATTTTCACTTGTAATGGAATTCGCGCTTGTTCGTTAAAAGCCGGCACACTCATGTTGGGTGTCATTTTATAGATGGTCGTTCCACAAGCATACGCCAAATCCGGACTCATTACAAAAATTCGATTCAGATTACTGCCGACTGTGGTATTGGTCCAAGAATCACCGCCATTGGTTGTTTCATAGAATCCGGTGGCATGACCACCCATCCATCCGTGGTTTTCATCCACAAATCCGACGGCTTGAATTTCGGGTTCGGGGGCTACTTTGGTAATCCAAGTCTGACCTCCATCTGTAGTTTTAATTAATTTTCCGTTGTTAGGAGCAACGGCTTCAATTGCGCCAAATAGTACATTGGAATTCCCTTGTAACACTTGAATTTTCCAAACATATTCCCCTGCAATGGTATCGTTGAATAAAGTCGTCCAGGTCTGACCCCCATCTGTAGTTTTTAAGATAACGGCACCGGTACTATTATTCCCAGCCGCAAAACCGGTATTTTCATCCAAAAACAAGATCTCGACTAAGGCTTCTGCATAAGCGCTCATGTCTATGTATTGCCAAGTCACACCACTGTCGGTTGATTTAATGATATATGCTGGAGAAAAATAGGCACCACAACCATAAACGGTGGATGTCCCTACACAATCCAACCCACAAATGGCTTGTGGATTTGGGGTTATAGTAACCAAATTCCAGGTAGTACCCCCATCGGTAGTGTGGTAAAATTTACCATTTAAGGTGCCTAGAAACCCAATATTCTCATCTAAAAATTCGATATTCCGAAAATAGTGGTTACTGCCCAACAAGGTATTATTGGTTTGCAACGTCCAATTTGAACCCCCGTCAGTCGTTTTATAAACGGCAGCATAATAGCCATTAGCGGCCCATCCTACATTTTCATTGAGAAAAAAAACATCGTCAAAACGTTGACCGTTCGTATTTACTGCGACGTTGGGTAGTGGAGCCCAAGTGAGTTGAGCTGAAAGTTTCATCCCTAGTAGAATAGCGGACAAAAGCAACTTTTTCATGGTTGAAGATTTTATCCAAAAGTAAAAAATTAACGTTTTATTAGAGGCGTATTTGAAATAAAAATAAGAGATTTAACACCAATTTGTACCCAATCTAAATTTGAAATTCACCCAAAAACAAACATAGAATGATTCAACTTCGTTACCTTCTTTTTCTTTTTGTAGTGGCCACGGGATGGTCGCAAGAGAACCTTTCCTACCAAAAACCACCCGCCGAAATTTTAGCTTTGGCTGATTACCAACGAACTCCTTCTGTGAGTATGGATAGCCGCAAAGAATACATGTTGCTCTCCTACCGAAGTACTTATAAATCACTTGATGATTTGAACCAAGAGGAAATGCGATTGGGAGGCTTACGCATCAATCCTGTAACCAATATTTCGAGTACGGCCAATTACATCACCAACTTGAAAATTCGTAAAGTCAAAGCAACTGAAGAAATTCAAGTGGCGGGCTTACCCGAAAATCCAAAAATCACCTTCGTAAGTTGGTCCCCCGACGAGCGAAAAATTGGTTTTACCCATACCACTGCAAAAGGGGTCGAACTCTGGATTATTGATGTAGCATCTGCTTCAGCAAAGAAAATCACTGCTGATAATTTGAATGCGAATTTGGGTTCGCCCTATATGTGGAAAGACAATGCGACTTTACTCATCATGCAATTGCCCGACAATCGCCCTGCGTTAATTGATCAAAAGAAAGATTTACCAACGGGTCCGACCGTTTCTGTGAGTGATGGTAAAAAATCGCAAAATCGTACTTATCAAGATTTATTAAAAAACAAAAACGATGAAGCCAATTTTGATGCATTGGTAAGTGCTGAATTGTACTGGGTAACCCTTGATGGTACAAAAAAATTATTCAAACCTACCGCAATTTATGCCGGTGTGAGTTTTTCACCTGATGGAAAATACATCATGATTACGCAAATTGAAAAACCGTATTCGTATATCGTTCCTATGAGTCGTTTCCCACAAAAATCGACAGTATATACTACCGATGGTAATTTGGTAAAAGTTGTGAACGAAGTTCCACTGACCGAAATCATGCCCAAGGGATTTTCCTCTGTACGCAAGGGGAAACGCAATATGAGTTGGCGTCCAGACCTCCCTTCTACCCTATTTTTTGTAGAAGCTTTGGACGAAGGTGATGCTGGTAAAAAAGTAGATTACCGCGATGCCTTGTATTCATGGGAAGCACCATTCAATGCAGCACCACGCGAATTTATGAAAACAATTCAGCGCTTTTCGGGTATTTCTTGGGGGAATGAAACCGTCGCTTTCGTCTATGACGATTGGTACGATACCCGCAACCAAAAAACCTATTTTATCAATCCATCAATTAATAATACACAACCTAAAATTGTTTGGGATTTAAATTCACAAGACATTTATGCGGATCCGGGCGAATTTGAAACCAAACGCAATGCTTACAACCGTTATGTTTTAGCTATTGAAAACGACAATGTGTATCTGTTAGGAAAAGGATTTACAAAAGAAGGACAATTCCCTTTTGTGGATGAATTTAACTTGAAAACCTTGAAGTCAAAAAGATTGTACCAATCGAAATTAAAAGATAAAAAAGAAGATTTACAGTCTATTGAAGATTTCAAAAAAGGCGAATTGTTAGTGATGATTCAATCCAAAAATGAATTTCCAAACTACTATTTCCGCAATATGAAATCCGGGAAACTAACGCCGATTACTTCGTTTAAAAATCCGTTTGAAAGCATTAAAAATGTGTACAAAGAAGTAATTAAATACAAAAGAAACGATGGGGTTGAATTATCGGGGACATTATACTTACCTGCCAATTATGACCGTACTGCCAAAAAAGAAAAGTTACCGCTATTGATTTGGGCGTATCCAGCCGAATTCAAAGACAAGAGTTCGGCAGGACAAAGCGACAAAAATCCGAACGAATTTACCTTCCCAAGTTATGGTTCCTTTATTTATTGGGTAATGCGCGGCTATGCGGTACTTGACGATGCTTCGTTCCCTATTATTGGTGAAGGAACGACAGAACCCAACGATACATTTATCCCACAATTAGTCGCCAATGCAGAAGCAGCCATCAATGCTGTTGATCAAATGGGATACATCAACCGTAAAAAAGTGGCTGTGGGCGGACATTCCTATGGTGCTTTTATGACTGCCAATTTATTGACGCATTCTAATTTGTTCGCTTGTGGTATCGCCCGTAGTGGAGCCTATAACCGAACATTAACCCCTTTCGGATTCCAAAGTGAACAACGCAATTATTGGGATGTACCTGAAATTTACAACGGGATGTCGCCATTTATGCAAGCCGATAAAATGAAAACACCTTTGTTATTAGTTCACGGTGATGCCGATAACAATCCGGGAACATTTACCCTGCAATCGGAACGCTATTTTCAAGCCTTAAAAGGGTTGGGCGCACCTGCCCGATTGGTATTATTACCTAAAGAAGCCCATGGTTATGTTGCCAAAGAAAACATCTTCCATTTGTTATGGGAGCAAGACCAATTCTTGGAAAAATATTTGAAAAATTAAATTATAATATCAAATTCTTTAAAGCCTTGGGTAAATTCACTCAAGGCTTTTTTTATTGCAAAAAAAATAATATTTATTGTTTATCAATAAATTTTTATTACTTTAGCACTTTAAATTAAAAATCAATCATTATGGAAATTAAAATTAGTTCCGATTTTATTCTTAAAGGACTTCAACTTATTTCATGGGTAGTTTTTATCGGACTTTGTATTCACTCGGGGAGCTTACTCTTTACTATGGTTTATGCTTTAATCGGGAATCCAAATGCAGCCGATTACTATGAATTAGATCACGTATTACAAGCGGATAATTCGCATTTTATCACACTAATGAGTATCATGATCATTGTAGCTGTTTTGAAGTCGATTTTATTTTATTGTATTATAAAAGTTTTTGTAAAAAAACACTTAAATGTAAACTATCCGTTTACGGAAGCTTTTTTTTCATTCATTAACAATATGGCTTGGTTTGCCTTAGGTATTGGCCTATTCTCTTACTGGGGTTCTGGCTATTTAAAAAAATTATCTCTATTAAATTTACCAATTCCCAATGAACAAACAGTACACATTGCTGGTGCTGATGTCTGGATTTTTATGGCTATAATTCTTCTAGTATTAGCCCAATTATTTAAAAAAGGAGTGGCTATGCAACACGAAAATGAATACACAATTTAATTATGGCAATAGTAGTAAACCTTGACGTTATGATGGCAAAACGAAAAATGTCATTGAACGAACTTTCCGAAAAAGTTGATTTGACATTATCCAATTTATCCATTTTAAAAACAGGCAAAGCGAAAGCAATTCGATTCAGTACATTAGAAGCGATTTGCAAAGTTTTAGAATGCCAACCCGGTGATATTTTGGAATATCTTCCAGAAAAATGATACGGAATAAATGAACTATTTTTTTATTGAAAAATATACCGATTTTCCAGATTCAATTGTCGATTCATGTTCTACAAAAACAATTGAGTCGTTGACTTTTAACTCAAGGAAATAATGACTTCCGCGAAAATAGCTCTGTATGACTTTAGCGGGTATCCCTTCCGCTGAAATTTGGAGTTGATGGGGAAATGCTAAGTGCTTTTCTCCTTGCCATTCAAAGACCGAAATATCCCCAAAAAGAGAGGCTACATAATGATTATCCGTTTGAAATAATTCTTGAGGGGTTCCCTTAGCCAAAAACGCGCCATCTTTCATCACCATCACCGCATCGGCAAAGGATAGAACGTCGGTGCTGTCATGGGTAGCAATAAGTGTTGTGATATTTTTTTCCTTCAAATACCGAAACAATTTTCGGCGTAGACTATTTTTTCGAAAATTATCAATATGACTAAAGGGTTCGTCCAATAACAAAACTTCGGGTTCGAGCGCTAACACACGGGCTAATGCTACGCGTTGCATTTGACCTCCACTCAGATATTTTGCTTTGGTATCGGCAAATTCGGTCATTTCCACCGTATCCAACAATTCCATAACTCGGGCGCGTTTCACGTCGGGATAAATATTGGACAAATATTTCCCCACATTTTCGGCCACCGTAATAAACGGCATCAAATCAAAATCTTGGGCCAAAAACTTCATGTATTCCATGCCTGGAATGAGATGGTACTTGGGTCCGAGCACCTCATTTTCCTTCCAAAAAATCTGACCCGCATCCAAATCGTACAAGCCGTAAACGAGTTTGAGTAAGGTACTTTTTCCACAGCCACTTTCGCCAATAATGGCAAAGGTTTGACCCGCTTCTACCGAAAAAGAAAGCGGTTGAATGGTGGGTTGATTGAGATATGAGAATTGAATTTCGCGAACGTCTAACATGAGGCAAAGGTACGGACTAAAACGGTTTTAAAATAACAAAGGTGGCTCAAACCAACCACCTTTGTCAACCTAACCAATAAATAAACAAACATTACTTGCTTGCTTGCAAGTATTTTTCAAAGTGCCGTGTATGCACGCGCGCTTTTAAATCGTGTAATAAGTTATATAAGCCAAAAAATGTTCGGTTGATATAGAGGAAATGTTTGGAACCTCGGTTACCGTTCATTTTTCGCAATTGGGTATCTTTGGCAAATTCTTCACCCATCACGGCTATTTTTCCGAAGAAATCTTCATCCGAAAAATCAAAATAATCGGCGTGAAACGGTTGGGTAAACAAACTCAACAAGTCATGGAAAATTTTGGTGAAATAGGCAATTTCTTCCGGACTGTCATCCAAACGAAGAATCTCTAATTCGTATAGTTTTTCATTGAAAATAACCGGATTATTGATGTTCTTTTTCTCGGCTAATTCAAAATAAGGAATGTAAAAGTCCATCGGAACTTTTTTGATACAACCAAAATCGATGGCCACCAATTTCCCTTCTTTATCCACCAAAAAATTACCGGGATGCGGATCGGCATGCACTTGTTTTAATTCGTGCATTTGGTACATATAAAAATCCCAAAGCGCCTGACCAATGCGATCGCCCAAAGCTGCATCTTTATTCTGTTGCGCAAACTCCGACAAATGCAGGCCTTCAATCCATTCCATCGACAATATTTTGGAAGAAGAATATTCCGGATAATACTTCGGGAAACGAAGATTTTCAATGGCACTACATTTTTGTGTCATTTCCAAACTTTGCTGCAATTCCAATTCGTAATCGGTTTCTTCCAACAATTTATCTTCTACTTCTTTGAAGTATTTTTCCGAATCTTTCCCTTTCAAATTAAACATTCGAATGGCAAAAGGCTTCACCAAAGCCAAGTCCGAACTTATACTCTCCGCTACACCGGGGTATTGAATTTTCACAGCAAGATTTTTCCCATCCTTGGTTGCTTTGTGTACCTGACCAATACTGGCGGCATTTGAAGCATCTGGAGTGAACGTATCGTATAAGTTTTCGGGATATTGACCTAAATATTTTTTAAATGTTTTTCGAACTAAAGGAGCAGATAAAGGCGGCACACTAAATTGCGACAACGAAAACTTGTCGACATATTGTTGGGGCATGATACTTTTATCCATACTCAACATCTGTGCAACTTTCAACGCACTACCTTTTAAATTTTTTAACCCGTCGTAGATATCTTCTGCATTATTCTCATTCAATTTATCACGAGAAACGGAAGGATTGACCAATTTTTCGCCGTAATAAGCGACATAATTGGTACCCACTTTGAGTCCGGTTTTCACCAACTGACCCGCGCGTTCAATCTTTCCGGTAGGTATTTTATCTAGGGTTTTCATCCGTTTAGTTCATTTTTTCTTTCCACAAGAATTTGCCCAAATCAAACAAACTCTCAAGAGGTTGTGTATTGGCTAAATCCATTGCTGTATTCACTGATTTTTCGATCAAAACATCGGTTTTTTCAAAGCCTTTGGACGTATCTTCAATCCAAAATTTTAGAAGGAAAAGAAAATTCACCCACGCACCTTCAGCCATCACTGGTTTTGAGATTTTTTCGAATTTCTCTTTCCACATTTCTTCTTGAGGGAAATCAAATGTATCTACGACAAAATCTTTAAACTGGTTTCTCAACCCTTTGAGTGATTTCAAATTTTTTAACGCTTGCTGATGGCCTTCCAATTGAAAAAGAACATAGCTTCTATTCAAGGTTAAGATTTCAAAAAAAGTAAAGTACAATGTCAACAATTTATTGCGTTGGTTGTAACTTTCATAATGCTCATCGTTCTTCATTGTCGCAACCGCATTGGCAAACATTTGCACCCAAATATCCTCTTTAACCGCAGCTAAAGAACCATAATGCACATAAAAATCCGCTTCAGTTATGCCGTTGTCATGGCAAAACTGGTAGACATTCTTAGGTTCGGCATCGTTTTTCAATACCGAGTCCATAAAAAGACTGACAATGACTTGATCGTCAACAATTTTCTTTTTTCCGCGTTTTTTGGCTGTGGGTTCCATATTTTGGTATTTGATGTAAAGATACTACTTGTTTAATCTTTTAAACAAATAATTAAACAAAAATATTTGTTAATATTTGAAAATAAAAAAATCCAGTCGGAACTGGATTTCTATTTATTACCGTTGACCGGCTTCTTTTTGTGCGTCTTGAACCATTTTATCATTGGCTATAATCGAGAACTCAACCCTGCGATTTAAAGCTCTTCCCGCATCGGTTTCATTATCACCAATGGGATCTGCTTCGCCCATTCCCACAATTTGAAAACGCGCTACACTCAATCCTTTGGAAGCCAAATACTCTTTTACGGCTTGTGCTCTTTTTTCTGACAAATTCAAATTATAATCGTCGGCGCCTTTGGCATCGGTATAACCAAATATCTTGATGTCGGTATCCGCATACTCTTTAAACACCGGAACCAATTTGTCCAAATTGGCTTTGGCTCCAGCCGTTAATGTCGATTTGTTAAAATCAAAACGAACGGCATTTTCACCCAAAGTTAATTTGATCCCTTCCCCTACACGTTCCACTTGCGCTCCGGGTAAAGCGGTTTCAATTTCACGGGCTTGTTTATCCATTTTACGACCGATGACGCCACCCGCAACACCGCCGATTACACCTCCCAATACAGCACCCATGGCACCGTTTCCGCCTTTACCTGCATTGTTTCCAATCACACCTCCTAAAACCGCACCAGCAACCGCACCAATAGCGGCACCGCGTTGGGTTTTATTTGTGTTTTTAACCGACTCACAACTGGTCATCATCGGACCAGCGATAAGTCCGGCTGCCACAACTATTGCTATATTCTTTTTCATACTTTAATTTCTTACAAATTGATACACTACTTGAACCGACTTTCCTCCCACGTTGGCCGTATCGATTAATTCAAAGGAAGAATCGGTAACATTGGCTACAGTTAAAACATATCCTTCTTTTACTTTTTTCGCTTTGGATTCGTCCAAAATCTTCATCACAAATTTACCTTCATCATTGATGAACCATGTGATGGGCGAACTGTAAGCTGGGCAATTTCCTTGATTCAAAGCGAATTCTCCTTTATTATTATTGGAAATAAACTTCCACTGACTTCCCACAAAACATTTACTGTCTGCCAAGTCAAAAGCGTTGATTTTAATATAATCCGAACCTGGGAAAACGACCTTTGACAATGTCCAATTCCCTTTCAAAGCCACTTGCGTTCCTCGATCCAATCGTGTTGCGGTTGCCGACTTTGATTTACATGCGACAACCATAACTATTGCCAAACACATTACAAAAATTTTTCTCATGGTATTCTTGTCTTTATTTTAATGCAAAGGTAAACCTTAACACAAAATAATTTGTAGAATTTAACGAATCCTTAATGGCGATTTGTTCTACGACAATTTGTCAGTTTTTCCCCATTTGGTACTCTCTTTGTTCAGTTGGAAATCAAATTTTGTATAACTAAACTTTTAAGATATGTCAACAGGAAAAATCAATGTATCCGTAGAGAACATCTTCCCGTTAATCAAAAAATTTCTGTACAGCGATCACGAAATTTTCCTTCGTGAATTGGTTTCCAATGCCACCGATGCCACATTAAAACTCAAACACCTTACCGGTATTGGCGAAGCAAAAGTGGAATACGGTAATCCTTTTATCGAAGTTAAAATTGATAAAGAAGGGAAAAAACTTCACATCATTGACCAAGGCTTAGGAATGACAGCGGATGAAGTTGAAAAATACATCAATCAAGTGGCTTTTTCTGGCGCTGAAGAATTTTTAGAAAAATACAAAGATTCTGCCAAAGACACCGGAATCATCGGTCACTTCGGACTCGGTTTCTACTCAGCATTCATGGTGGCTGAGAAAGTGGAAATCATTACCAAATCGTTTAAAGACGAACCTGCAGCCCATTGGACCTGCGACGGTAGTCCGGAATTCACCTTAGTACCACATGACAAAACAACCCGCGGAACGGAAATCATCTTACATATAGCTGAAGATTCCACCGAATTCCTGGAAGAACACCGCATTGGGGATTTGTTGCGTAAATACAACAAGTTTATGCCAATTCCGATCAAATTTGGCACCCGTAAAGAAGCCCTTCCAAAACCGGAAGATGCGGGCGAGGATTACAAGACCGAATTTGTTGACGTAGATAATATCATCAACAATCCCGAACCAGCTTGGACCAAACAACCTACCGATTTAACGGATGAAGATTACCAAAGCTTCTATCGCGAATTGTACCCCATGCAATTTGAAGATCCGCTATTTCATATCCATTTGAATGTGGATTATCCGTTTAACTTGACCGGAATCTTGTACTTCCCGAAAATGTCGCAAGAGGTACAAATGCAAAAAGATAAAATCCAATTGTACCAAAACCAGGTTTTTGTCACCGATAATGTGGAAGGAATCGTTCCCGAGTTTTTAGGAATGTTACGCGGTGTGATTGACTCCCCAGATATTCCGTTGAATGTTTCGCGTTCCTATTTACAGGCGGATGGAAATGTGAAGAAAATCTCCAACTACATTACCCGCAAGGTTTCGGACAAATTGAAAGCACTTTTCAATGAAAATCGCACCGACTTTGAACAAAAATGGAACGATATTAAAATCGTGTTGGAATACGGAATGTTGACCGAACCCAAGTTTTATGAAAAAGCTGGTGACTTCGTGTTGTATCCCACAATTGAAGATAAATTCTACACGCTTTCTGAATTAAAAGAAAGTGTAAAAGACATCCAAACCGATAAGAATGGAAAATTAGTTGTACTCTACACTTCCAACAAAGAGCAACAGCACAGTTACATTGATATTGCTAAAGAAAAAGGCTATCAAGTGGTTGTTTTAGATTCCCCTATTGTTTCGCATTTGATTCAAAAATTAGAGGCTGACAATGAAAATCTAACTTTTGCGCGTGTCGATGCCGATCACATTGATAAATTAATTCAAAAAGAAGACAGTACATTATCTAAACTATCGGATGAGGAAAAAGAACAGTTGAAAGGAGTCATTGAAAATTTTGTTCCCAAAGCCAATTACACCGTTCAAATTGAAGCGATGGATAGCAACAGTACTCCATTTATTTTGACACAACCCGAGTTTATGCGTCGCATGAAAGAAATGAGTCAGACAGGCGGTGGCGGCATGATGGGCTTTGGAAACTTCCCTGAAATGTACAATTTGGTAATCAACTCCAATTCAGATTTGGCAGCAACACTGCTCAAAGCCGAAGCCAATGCGCAAGAAGAATTGGTGAAACAAGCGTTGGATCTTGCTAAAATCTCCCAAGGATTATTGAAAGGTGAAGAGTTAACCGCCTTTGTGAAACGCAGTTTCGAGCGCATTAAATAATTTGAAATAAAAGCTATAAAAAAGCTGTTGGTTGCGACTGACAGCTTTTTTTATTTTGTGAGATACCGTATCTTTAGCCAACTTTAGAACGAATTTCTATGAAAAAATTAGTCTTAATTACGCTTATGAGTTTACAAACAATAGCCGTCTCTGCCCAACAAGATCCTTATCTTTGGCTAGAAGAAGTCGATGGTGTGAAAGCCATGGAATTTGTAAAAACCAACAATACAAAAACATTTGACCAATTAAAAAAGAATACCAAATACTCCCAACTTTACAACCAATCCTTAACCATCATCAATTCCAAAGCCCGCATTGTCTATCCTTCTGTCACAGGGGAATATGTCTATAATTTTTGGCAAGATGACCAACACGTTCGCGGTATTTGGCGGCGGATGTTAAAATCCAATTACGATAAAGGAGCAACACAATGGGAAACCCTTTTGGACGTGGATGCTTTAGCGAATAAAGAAGGAAAAAAATGGGTTTTTCACGGGGCAACACCGCTTTATCCTGGCAACGGATTGTATTTAATCAGTTTGTCTAATGGGGGTGGCGATGCCAATGAAATCCGCGAATTTGATGTGCGCACCCAACAATTTGTCCCAAACGGGATTACCTTTCCAGAAGCCAAATCGAATATTCAATATGTGGATGAAAATACGTTGCTTGTGGCAACCGACTTTGGGCCGGGCACTTTGACGACTTCGGGTTATCCCAAAAATGTGAAATTATGGAAACGTGGCACGCCTTTATCCGAAGCTAAAGTGCTTTTGGAAGGCGATCCAACCGATGTGTTCAACAGCGGAACGGTCTACCGTGACAATGACAAAAGTTATATCATTATCAACAAATCCCTATCCTTTTATACTCGAAAGTTATATTGGTATTCCAACCAAGAATTACGTGCCATTCCTTTGCCAGAAGACGCTACACTAGAAGGTATTAAATTTGGAAAAGCTTTAGTCCAATTAAAATCAGATTGGGAAATCAACCAAAAAATCTATACCCAAGGAAGTCTATTAGCCATTGATTTCGAGGGACTAATGCAAGGAAATTTTGCAATTGATGTTTTGTTCAAACCCACTGCGGTGGAGAGTTTGGAATCGGTAGTCACCACAAAAAAATGGGTGGTAATCAATGTCTTAAACAACGTAAAAAGTGAAGTTTTTCTTTTAGGTAAAGGAAAAGACAAATGGTACCAGACGAAAGTGAGTGCTCCTGCTTTTGGAACCATTAACATTGTAAGTGCCAATCGTGAGAGCGACGATTTTTATTTCACTTTTGAGAATTTCCTCGAACCCACCTCGCTTTATGAGTTTTCTGCCCAAAATACAACACCCAAAAAAGTACAAGGGCTCCCTGCATTTTTTGAAGCAGATAAATACCAAGTAGAACAATACATGGCCCGTTCAACCGACGGCAAAGAAGTTCCTTATTTTATCATTTCTTCAAAATCGACAGTTCGCAACGGTAAAAACCCCACACTTTTGTATGGGTATGGCGGATTTGAAGTGTCCATGCAACCCTTTTACAGCGGTGCCATGGGCGCATTATGGTTGGAACAAGGCGGCATTTATGTTTTGGCTAATATTCGTGGCGGTGGGGAATTTGGTCCCGCTTGGCACCAAGCTGGTTTGAAAGAAAAACGTCAGATTGTATACGATGATTTTACCGCTATTGCGAAAGATCTTATCCAGCGGAACATTACTTCGCCCGAACATTTGGGCATTATGGGTGGCAGTAATGGCGGCTTGTTAATGGGTGTCGCTTTTACCCAACATCCCGAACTGTATAATGCGGTAGTTTGTCAGGTGCCACTTTTGGATATGCAGCGTTACAATAAATTGCTCGCTGGAGCGAGTTGGATGGGTGAATACGGAAACCCCGACCTTCCCGAAGAATGGAAATATATTCAAAACTATTCGCCCTATCAAAATGTAAAAAAAGGAATGAAATATCCTGAAGTCTTTTTTATGACTTCCACCCGTGATGATCGGGTGCATCCAGGTCATGCCCGAAAAATGGCGGCCAAAATGCAAGATATGGGATACAAAATATATTATTATGAAAATGTAGAAGGCGGTCACGGGGGTTCGTCAACCAATGAACAACGCGCCCAATGGAATGCATTGCAATACACGTATTTATTGGAAAAATTGAAGTCCAATTAAAGAATGCCTTCGGGCATTTTTTAATTTTTTGAATTTAAACGAACTTTACAAAAAGTAATCCGATGAACCTTTCCATAGAAACCCCTGCCCTACTTTTCTCCGCCACTTCGTTGATTTTATTGGCCTATACCAATCGTTTTTTGACCATTGCTCAAATTGTGCGCGGACTCAAAAAGAATTATGACGAAAACCGCAACAAAAGTATTTTGGACGAAATAAAGAATTTGAATTTACGACTCACCTTAATTCGCGCCATGCAAATGTTTGGAGTATTATCCTTATTTCTCTCCGTATTTGCCATGCTTTTATTGTATCTCCAACAAACAGTTTTCGGCATTTATATTTTTGGGTTAAGTTTATTGTGCTTATTGATCTCGCTTGGAATTTCTTTTTGGGAAATAAGCATTTCAGTAACCGCTTTGCGTGTCCATTTAAAAGATTTAATTGAAGAAACAAAAAACAAGGATTAATGGGATTTGATTGGCTCACTTTAATAAAAGAATTACCCGAATTGGTCCTGAATCTAGGCGGACTAGTGAAAAACAATCGCGCCTTAAAAGACCAATTGATTCGCGAACTCAAACTCAATTTGAAAGCATTTGAAACGGCTCAAAAAGGGAAAAGCATTAACTATGACAAACTCTTATCGTTATTGAAAAACGAACAAATTCAAATTGCTCGAAAACAACGATTTGCCTTCAACACCATAAAATCGGGTGAAGTTACACTCAAGCACATTCACAACGATCGCAACAAAAAATATGTGGGTAAAACCTGCGCTTGGCTTTTTAAAAATATTGATGAAAAAATAGAAGATCTGCGCATCCAACAACAGTACCACGGCAGTCTTTCGCAAATAGAAAACAGCAACATTGCCCTTCAATTTTCAAATTTGTTGTATAAGTTAAAATTATTGGCCGACTTCATCGTGGATTAAACCTTAATCACAAGTTGAAGTCCAACTAAAAAAATCACATTATGAAACGGTATTTTTCATTTGTGTTGGTTGTACTCGGATTGGCAACCACACAGGCGCAAGACGAAAATCTTCCTGAATTCACGGGAGATAATTTTAGTTTAGAAGGAGCATTGACCTTATTTCAAAAAGCAAATTCGTTGGAAGAATTTGAACAACTTCTCAATCAAGAGAATAATGGTGTTAATAATTTAGACCTCAACGGAGACGGAACAATCGATTACATCCAAGTTGATGATTACCAAGAAGGCGATACCCATGCGATTGTTTTGAGTACGTTTTTATCCGAAAATGAAAAACAAGACATTGCGGTCATTGGTATTGAAAAAACAGGAAATGAAAGTGCGCAATTGCAAATTGAAGGCGATGAAGATTTGTATGCGGCCAATACGATTGTCGAACCCACAGATGTGGCTGAATCAGTGAAAGAAAATAAGGGTCCGAACCCACCCTATTATTCCAATCAACCTCTAGTGGTGAATGTTTGGTTGTGGCCATCCGTCCGATTCATTTATCGTCCAGGGTATGTGGTTTGGCGCTCACCGTGGCGTTGGGGAACTTACCCCAAATTCTGGCGTCCTTGGCGACCTGTGAGTTACACCGTATTTTACACCCGATGTGCACCTCATCGTGTGTATTTCCATCGAGTTCCCACACGTCGAGTAGTAGTAGCTCATCGTATTTATAAACCCATGCGTCGCCACTCTACAGTAGTTGTACACAATAAAAGAGGTACCAAAGTAGTTCGCCGCACCCCTCGAGGAACCACCGTAATCCGCACCCCACGCGGAGGTGGAAGAAGAAGATAATTTTTAAAATGAAGAAATCCCGATTGTTTCGGGATTTCTCTTTTTAAACAGTTACACTGTTTACTCTAACCAAACAAAGTATTGAAAAAAATCAAAAACTTTCAATAATTGATAAAAAAATGGGCATCCCTAAAGTGATATTAAAGGGAAACGTTATGGCCAACGCCATGGGTAAAAACAAACCTGGATTGGCTTTAGGAACGGCAATTTTCATCGCCGCAGGTACCGCAATGTAGGAGGCACTAGCCGCTAAAACCGCCAACATAAATCGGTTTCCTATTTCGGCTACAAAGAATCCTGAAAACCACGCCACAAAACAGCCATTGATTAAAGGAATAACTAAAGAAAAAAGGAGTGCAAATTTTCCATTTTTAAAGAAATCATTCAATTTTTCACCACTACTGATTCCCATATCCAATAAGAAAACAGCCAAAAATCCTTTAAATAAATCATTCGTAAACGGCTTGATCCCTTGGGCTTGTTCTTCATTCGCTAAAAATCCGATACACAAACTTCCTAGAATTAAGAGTACACTTCCATTAGTTAATGAATGTTTGAGAATACTAAGCAATTTAGGACCTTCTTTATCGGGGGAGAAAAAACGAATCATACTCACCCCAACCACAATGGCAGGCGCTTCCATCATGGCCATTACAGCTACCATATACCCGTTAAATTGGTACCCAAGCATTTCTAAAAAACTCCCCGCTGTTACAAAAGTAACGGCACTTACAGAACCATAAGCCGCGGCAATAGCTCCTGAATCGTAGACTGAGAAATTGCGTTTTAAAATAAAAAAAGTGTAAAACGGAATCACCAAAGCTGAAGTTAATCCTAGAAAAACCGCACCTAAAATCTCTTGACTAAACGTACTGTGCGACAACTCTTGCCCGCCTTTGAATCCAATAGAAAAAAGCAGATAAATTGAAATAAACTTGGATGAATTTTGGGGAATTCGTAAATCACTTTTCAATTGCACGGCCAGAACACCTAACAAGAAAAAGAGCAATGCAGGGTTTGTTAAATTGTCAAAAAGTAAATGTAAATCCATAATTATTGATTTGATGCGCGTTGTAAACGATCATTAATTGTTTTACCCAAACCTTCGTCTGGAAATTTTTCAATGACCATACCATCAAATTGCATTTGATCGATGGCAAAGAGTTTAGCATATAACTTTTGGGCGGCATTCTCAAAATCAGTGGATGACTCCCAATTAAATAATGAACAGTTTTCAGGTAAATTTTCAATCCTTGAATGAGTCAAAACCGCTATTTTTTGTGACTTGTAAAGTCCGAAAGTTTGAATTGTTTCCTTAATATTTTCCGTAAGAAAAACCGGTGTGTTGGGGGCATAATGTTTGGGGTAACGCCCGGGTGTAAAAAAGATTTTATCGGATTTTCCTTCATAAGAAACATCGCCTATAACTTCTGTAATTGCCTCCAAAGAAAGTGACCCTAATCGGTAAACTTTTACTCGATTGTTTTCATAACCAACGATGGTCGATTCTAAACCGGAAACACATGGCCCACCATCCAAAACAAAGACATCATCTTCTTTGAAATAATGTTCGACCATCGCAGCGGTGGTCGGGCTAATTCTCGAAAAAGGATTAGCGCTAGGTGCCGCTAAAGGAAACCCACATTGATGTATCAAGTCTAAAGTGAGTGGATGATTCGGCATTCGCAGTCCGACAAACGGACTCTCACCGGTAATCCATTGTGGAACGCGTTCATTTTTGGGCAATAAAACCGTCAACGGTCCCGGCCAAAAATGTTCCATCAAGGTCAATAGCGGCATCGGAATTTCATTGACCAATTGTTCGCATTGCGCGATGGACTCCACATGAACAATCAACGGACTGTTTCGCGGACGTTTTTTTAATTGATAAATCTTTTCAACAGCCTTCTCACTGTACATATTGGCAGCAAGACCGTAAACCGTTTCCGTTGGAATGGCCACCACATCTTCATTTTCTAAATATAGCTTGGCAATCTGTATTTCTGGGGTATGCATAGCTGTTAGGGATTACAATAATCGCAATATTGCGGATCTTCCATTTCTTTTTGATTGGGGAAAAAGGATTTTACTTCATGGCTGCATTCCTGGCATTTACGCAAGGCGTACAACGGTGAGCGCGTAGGTTGTTTGCACCAAGCACAAGGCAAACCTGCTTCCATTTTTTGAATGGAAAATCCAGGTGCTTGACAATTTGGACAAAGCGATAAAATAGTGTTCACCAAATTTTCAGTTGCTTTCCCAATGGCCTTCATTCGTTTGGGGTTGACCATGGCGCGCATGTCGGTTTCTGCATACACGGTTCCAAAATTTTTCTTTAAAAAAGTATAGGTCTCCCAAAGTGTTTCCACATTGGTAATTCCTTTGAAAATAGGGTCAAAACTATTAGCCTCTTTTCTTAAAATAATACCGTGTGATGGAAAACCAATGCGTTCCATAAACGATTCCATTTCGTCTTCGCTTGTGATTGAAGTCGACGAAAAATTGGTGTCGGTTGTCCAAAACGACCCTGTAAACTCTTTGCCACTTTGGTTGTCAATTAATAGTACCATTTCAAAATCAGCTGGTAAAAACGGACTCGAGGGATGCGCACCGAAAGACCCTTCGCTTGCCAGTACGAGATCGGATTTATTCTCTTTCATAGCTAAGGCGCACTTGGCGCGAAGGGTTTCGAGTACACTTCCTTTTCGTGAAACTTCACCCGAAAATGTACCCAGACTATCGGTGTTTAAATGAGCAGGGACCACACACTCAACTCTCAGTCCCTGCTCAACAACAGGAGCAATAGCGATCTCCTTTTGATGCGCTGTGGCAATGCATAATTTTTTACCTAAAAAAGCATTCATGCTTCACGCTCAATATGAATTTCACTATATATTTTAAACGTTGAATCCGAAGTTTGACCGGACTTCATAAACTCTTGCACTTCATGTAAAGCTTGTTGTAAAGCTATAATACGTTGCTGTGCATGTTGGGTTTGTGCCACATTTCGAATCGACTTACTGAATGCATCTTGTTGATGAAATTGTATTTTGTAATTCATCAATTTGGTCAATAATTCGAAAGCTTCATCCGCTTGAAACGAACCCTTAATCAATGTAATTCTCTTTTCTTCCATCCGTCGTTAATTTTAAAATGGTTAGCAGTAACACAATGCCGATTGCTTCTAAGAAGTTGGAAACTATCCCATCACCGCTTTTCATTTGATATACTGTGATTCCTAATAAACTTAGAATAAGAAATCCTAATTTAAAAGGTAACATTCACAGGGGCTTTAAGGGAAATAGAACGTTCATTTTGCTGTAGCTGCGTCTGAATTTGTTGCCATTCAGCTTGCAAATCTTTGATGCGTTTCTCCCTGAACTTGATATCTTCTTCCGAAGCAGCCGTGGCAATTTTTCGTTCATGAAATTTTATTTTCACATCCACCATTTCGCGCAGTAAACTCAGCGCTTCCTGGGGAGAAAATTGTCCCTGTATTAATTGTAATTCCATAGTTAACGTATTATTGACCTTGACCTAATGAGAAAGCGGGTTCGCCGTCAAAATGATATAAATTCTCTGTTTTGATGACATCAATCTCCAAAACATGGGCTTGCTGTAACAATTGAATAACTTTGATTTTTTCAATCGGTTTTCCATCTAGCGGTTTGAATCGACAACGCCAGTGATCGGTACAAAACGTTTCAGAAAATCCTTCAGGCCAAACTTTTATACCGCGGTTGGTGATCATACTTAATCCTACATTTCCATCGCCCAAGACTCGAACTTTCTCAGCCAGTTCATCGGCATTTGTACCACTCCAGTGTACAAATAAATCCACACCATGTAGCATTTTGGTTTTGGGTGCGGGTCGTTGGTATTTGGGCAATTGCATGGGTTTGGATGCACCGTATGATACTGGCTTCAACACAGATGGCACTTGTCCCAAGCGTTCAATAATGGCTGCTGCAAAAGCTTTGGTCCCTACTTTTTGAGTACTCACCCCTTCGACATAAATATCATACGTATGAATTCCGTCTTCAATGGTTTTTAACCAAGCATTTTGAATTTTTTCTGCGACATTATTTTGACCAATGTGTTGCAACATCATAATGGCTCCTTGTAAAAGCCCAGAAGGATTGGCCATATCCTGTCCCGCACGACGGGGTGCCGAACCGTGAATAGCTTCAAACATGGCACAACTTTCGCCAATATTTGCCGAACCGGCCATCCCTACCGAACCAGCGATTTGTGCGGCGACATCCGATAACACATCGCCGTAGAGATTTAAGGTGACAATCACATCAAATGCTTCCGGAGTATCAGCCAATTTGGCGGCACCGATATCGATGATCCAATGTTCATTTTCAATTTCGGGATACTCCACCGCGATTTCATCAAAAACTTTGTGAAATAACCCATCGGACTGTTTCATGATGTTGTCCTTAGTGAAACAGGTCACTTTTTTACGTCCAAAAGCGCGGGCATATTCAAAAGCATAACGGATGATCTTTTCACAACCCGGGCGACTGATTAATTTAAGACATTGCACCACTTCGTCCGTTTGTTGGTGCTCAATTCCTGCATACAAATCTTCTTCGTTTTCGCGAATAATTACCACATCCATCGCAGGATGTTTGGTGGCGACATACGGACTTAAAGCAAGACAAGGACGAACATTAGAATACAACCCTAAAAATTTACGGGTGGTAACATTCAAACTTTTGTATCCACCTCCTTGAGGAGTGGTGATTGGTGCTTTGAGAAAAACTTTATTCTGACGAATCGTGTCCCAAGAAGCGGAAGCAATCCCTGAAGTGTTCCCTGAAAGATAGACTTTCTCTCCAACTTCAATTTCGTCATACACTAAGGCTGCACCGGCAGCATTTAAAATGGATAAGGTAGCGTCCATGATTTCTGGACCAATTCCATCCCCTTTTGCAATTGTAATTCTTGTCATCGTTTTCTGATTTAACGATGCAAAGTTGAAAAAGTTAATTCATATATTTTTATTTATGTTTTAAATAACATATATAAACTTTTATTTATATTAATCAATAATCCAAAGCAAAACGGGATGTGAAGTAGTTTGCAATTGTTGATCCAAAATCCGCATAAAAGCATCCGAAACCGCGGGACAGCCCCAACTCAGCGGACTCACACGTGGATAAATTTCAGTATTGGAAACGGCACTCCACGAATGCAAAACTACCACTCGATCAACGGCTGATTTGTTTTGCTCTTCCATACCATGCAACCAATATTTGACTTTTATGCCCCACGAACTGTAATCCCGTTTCCCGATTTTAAATTTCCCTTTCATACTACAATGGCTATTTTGACGGGCATCAAATTTAGCTTTTTCCCATTGGTCGGGATTTTCTTCAAACACATCACAACTGCCATGGGTAACAATATTTTTATGCGTAATAGAATCTTTTTTAAAGTCGAATACAAAAAACCGAAACTTTCCGGGATGTACACTTAAATCCACTAAATAATAAATGTCGGTGTTAAACCCGTTCTTTTTACAATAGGCAAGAGCTTCTTGGTGATTTTTAACATAGGATTTTGCGGGTGGCGCAAGTGGCTTATTTTCCTTGGAACTACCATTATTACAACAAATTAAAAGTAACACAAATGCAATAACTAAATGTCTCATGGATGAAAGGTTGGTTATTAGGATAACTCCATTTTTAAAAAAATATTTAAACCTTAACTGTTAAAAGTAGTCTTATCAAAAAACTGAACCACATGGAACTTCCACATCTTTGGTCTTTACGCCTCGGATTTTCAAACCGTCAAGCCCCCGCTATTCAAGCCTTGGGAATGGAATCTTTTTTGAAAAAAGCCTTTAAAGCGCCTTTTTCACAAACCGAGCCCGAATGTTTGAAAGACGATCCAAAGTCGTTGCTAGAACTTCGGGAGAAACGCCAACAATTTAAAAATGGGCAATCCGAAGAAGCTAAAAAATTAATCAAAGAACAAATTCAAAAAGGGGTCGAACTCAAACAATGGTGGCTTCAGGAGTTACTTCAGGCTGAATTTCCTTTACGCGAGAAAATGGTGTTATTTTGGCACAATCATTTTGTGGCAACCAGTCAGAAAGTAAAAGTAAATTGGTGGATTTACCAACACAACCAACTCCTACGGGAAATGGCGTTTGGTAATTTTAAAACTTTGACCAAAGCCGTCATTCAAACCAATGCCATGGTGCGGTATTTGGACAATGTGGACAACAAACGTGGTGAAATCAACGAAAATTTGAGTCGGGAACTGCTCGAACTTTTCACCTTAGGCATTGGGAATTATACAGAAGAAGATATTAAAAATGGTGCCAAAGCTTTGGCTGGCTTGAATCTTGGCGAATCCAAAGCGCAATACCGTCCGCGTATCGAGGATAATGATACGATTACCTATTTGGGAAAAACAGGGCATTTCAAGGCCGATGATTTGGTCGATCAAATTTTTGAACAACCCAAAATTCCTTATTTAATCACTCGTAAAATCTTGAAATGGTTCATATATGATACTCCCGACGAAAAATTGGTAACCTATTATGGGGATTATTTTCGAAAGGTCAATTTTGAAATCCAACCTTTGTTACTTAAAATTTTTACAGAAGAATACGCCAAACCTACTGCAGGGAGTAAGATTAAAAATCCGTTGGAATTTATCGCACAACTCCATGACGAACTTCAAATTAAAATGCCGAATATTCCCGTTTTAGTTTTCTTTTTACGGCAACAAGGCATGGATTTATTCAACCAACCCAATGTCAAAGGCTGGGATGGCGGCACAAGTTGGCTGACCTCTCAAATCTATTTGCAACGGCAAAACAGTGGGGATTTGCTCTGTAGTGGCCGACTCTTAAACCGAAGGATTTTTAAAGATGCTCCTGAAAATGGGGAAGTTCCAAAAATGAAAAATGAAAATTTAAACATTTCCATCGCTTTTTCACCTACAGATTCCAATGTGGAAATCATTCAAAAACTAAGCAACCGTTTGCTTTTTCAGGTAAGTCCCGAACTCCAAAAAGACATGGAATCGGTTTTAAAATATGATTTTGATGGCCAAAGTGCCAATGCCCAACAAGCCGTTATTCGGTTATTCAATTACATCATAAAAACACCAGAATTTCAATTGATTTAAGATGCATCGCAGAAACTTTTTAAGCTTAACAGGAACTTTTACGAGTGGACTTTTAGTTGTTCCCGACTTTTTACACGCGATGGGATCGCATCGAACAAGTGTGGTTGGCGACTCGTGCGTTGTTTTTATTCAGTTGAATGGCGGCAATGACGGACTCAATACCTTCATCCCTTTTGATGACCCGTTGTATTATGAATACCGTAAAAATGTGGGGATTCCCAAAAGTGAAATTGTAGGGAAGAACGCCGGAATGGGTTGGCACCCGGCTCTAAAAAACTGGGCGACAATCCAACAAAATGGCGATTTATGTGTGGTGCAAAATGTAGGCTACCCCGAACCCAACCGTTCGCATTTTCGCAGTCAAGAAATTTGGCAAACAGCTTCAGGATCGCAACAATATTTGAATGAAGGTTGGCTGGGCCGCTACTTGGACATGCATTACAAAGAACATCATCCTACGGGAGCAGTCAACTTGGACAGCATTGACAATTTGGCTTTAAAAGGCAAAGAACCCAATGCCATCACGTTGAAAGACCCGGTGCGTTTTCGCAGTAAAAACGAAAGTGATAGTACCAAATTATCCGACAATCCCCAACTAGACTTTGTGCGAAAAATTGCCCGATCCGTTACTGAAGGCGCCGATGACATTCGCAACGCCTTAGCCCAATCCACTACTGAAGTGAGCTATCCGAAGAGTCAGTTGGGTAAAAATCTAGAATGGATAGCCCGATTGATAAAAGGGAATTTGCACTCCAAAGTATATTACACCAGTCACAACGGTTTTGACACCCACGATAATCAATTGGCGGTGCATAAAAACAAATTGGGCGAACTGGATGAGGCGGTTTTTGCGTTTTACCAAGAAATGAAAAAAGCGGGGTTATTGCCTCAGGTTACCTTGGTTGTTTTCTCTGAATTTGGCCGACGGGTGAAAGACAACGGCAACGGAACCGACCACGGCACTGCGGCGCCCATGTTTATTATTGGCGGCAATACTTCGGGAAAAATTATTGGAAAAAACCCAAATTTAAGTCAGTTAACCCAAGGCGACTTGCAATATGAGATCGATTTTCGAAGTGTGTACGCCCGAATTTTGGAACAAAAACTAGCCTTTGACCCCAAACTAATTGGTATTCAACAAGCGGGGCTAACCGGCATTTTTTAAAGAAATCAAACCGGAATCTTGTCAATTTGGAAAGTAATGGTGTATCTTTGCCGGCTTTTTAAATTTTAGAAAATGTCAGGATCGAACGTATTCAAAGGGGTAGTATTAGTCGGCTTAGGGGCTTCAAGTTATGGGATGTTAGCCACTTTTGTAAAATTAGCCTACGGCGAAAACTATACCACGGCTGAAGTCACCGTTTCCCAATTTATTTACGGAATTGTAGGGATGCTTTTGATCAATGCCTTCAATAAATCCAAAGCCAAAGGAGCGGTTGAAAAAGCAACTCCCAAGAACATCTTTAACTTGATGCTGGCCGGAACTTCTTTAGGAATGACAAGTGTTTTCTATTATTTATGCGTGCGTTATATCAATGTTTCCATTGCCATTGTATTGTTGATGCAAACGGTTTGGATGGGAGTTTTGTTGGAATGGATTTTAGAGAAAAGAGCCCCTTCTGGTCAAAAAATTATTGCTGTTCTGATTGTATTAACGGGAACAATACTGGCAACCAATATCTTAAACAATGCTGTTGCATTGGATTGGCGTGGCATTTTCTGGGGATTAATGGCTGCGGCATCCTTTACTACAACTATGTTTACGGCCAATCGTGTGGCTATTGGTATTTCTTCTGCACAACGCAGTTTATACATGTTATTGGGCGGAGCGATTATCGTTTTTGGATTTGCATTGGCTACCCAAAATACGCCGTTCAATTTCACTATTTTCATGAAATGGGGAATATTTTTAGCGCTTTTTGGCACCATCATTCCTCCAATCTTAATGAATGCTGGATTTCCAATTACGGGCATTGGCTTGGGCAGTATCGTTTCCGCATTAGAACTTCCCGTATCTGTAATGATGGCCTTTGTTATCTTGAATGAAAAGGTGGTTTTTCTTCAATGGACGGGAATTGCTCTCATTATTTTCGCAATCGTTTTGATGAACATCAATCTTAAAAAAAAGCAGTAATAAGCTGATAGCGAAACTTTTTGAGCGAATATTTTTATATTAAATGTTAAAATTTTACTACATTCGCTTCGAAAATCGAACGAAACATGGAGCAACCCTGGCATTTGTATGTCATGTCCCTAGTGTATATAGTGGCTGGCATCAATCATTTCCGGAACCCCAAACTCTACTATAAAATTATTCCTCCTTTTTTTTCGAATAAAAAATTCATCAATGAGATGACTGGATTTTTAGAAATACTTTTGGGCATTTGCTTGTGTATTTCTGGATTTACCAATATTGCGGCATTGTCGATAATTGTTTTATTGGTAGTCATATTTCCAGCGAATATCTATATGGCGATATACAAGGAAGCCCGACTAGGATTACCCGTTTGGCTACTTTATTTGCGTTTGCCTTTGCAATTTGTATTGATGATTTGGGCGTATTACTACATTGATTTTTCACAGCCCTTGCTCTAAGTTGAAAACCAAAAAAAGTGTTTTATCTTTGAGCATGTCACTTTTTGATTTTCAAGAGCCTATTGTATTTGCTGTCCCCGATGCCGAAATTATGTTGTTTCCCAACTTTTTAGGCCAGGAACAAGTGGTTGATTTTTTTCAAAAATTGCAATCGGAAATTCCTTGGCAACAGGATTCTATTACTGTATATGGTAAAACGCATGCCCAACCCCGACTCACGGCTTTGTTTGGGAATGAAGGAAAACCGTATGCGTATTCAAATATTGTGATGCAACCTCATCCTTGGACACCTTTATTAACTTTTTTAAAAGAAGAAATCGAAGCGGTTTGCGAAGAACGGTTTACTACTGTTTTACTAAATTTATACCGCAATGGTCAAGACAGTAACGGTTGGCATGCGGATAATGAAAAAGAACTCGGCCGAAATCCAGTGATTGCCTCGCTAAGTTTGGGGGCGGAACGTATGTTTCATTTACAACATAACACTTTAAAAGACGCAAAACTCAAAATCAATTTAACGCCCGGAAGTTTGTTGGTAATGAAAGGAACAACCCAACATTTTTGGAAACACCAAATTCCGAAGACGGCCAAACCCGTGGGACCCCGCATTAACCTCACGTTTCGAATATTGAAATAAATTGTATTTTTGAGTAAATCGAAATACTATGAACGAACTGATTGCCTACTTTGAATCCATTCCTTCCTCCCATCGTGCCGCCATCTTGGCAGGAGGCATTGCCTTTTTCTGGATTTTGGAAAGTGCCGTTCCCTTTTTTAAATTTCGATACAACAAATGGCAACATGCCGGTATTAATTTATTTTTTACCCTGACCACCATTATTATCAATTTCCTTTTGGCGTTTATCTTATTATTCACTGCCAATTGGGTTACAACACATGATTTTGGACTATTGAATTGGTTACCCGAAATGCCAATGATACTGTATACTGTTTGCGGACTCCTACTATTGGATTTAATTGGTGCTTATGCGGCCCATTATTTTGAACACCGCTGGTACCTATTATGGCGTTTTCACTTAATTCATCATACAGATACTTACATTGATACAACCTCTGGAAACCGTCACCATCCCGGTGAAAGTGTGATCCGTTTTGCTTTCACTACAATTGGAGTTTTTCTTGTGGGTTGCCCTATGTGGATGGTGTTTTTGTACCAAACCTTATCGGTGGTTTTTACCCAATTCAATCATGCGAATATTTGTTTACCTAAAAAACTCGATAAGATTTTAAGTTTTTTCATTGTTTCACCCGACATGCACAAAATTCATCACCATTACCAATTACCGTATACCGATAGTAATTACGGAAACATCTTTTCGATTTGGGATCGAATTTTTGGTACCTATTCCTATATGGAACGTGAACAGCTTATTTATGGAGTGGATACGCACATGGACCCCAAAGAAAACAATGCTTTAGGGAATTTGTTGAAGATTCCGTTCCAACCCATTCGTAAACCTTCACAAGAATAATTTAACGCTTGTTCATCACAGTTTTTCATCGGTAAATTCGAAATTTGCCACTATGGATTACAATACGTTAACCGAAGAGCAAATTGACCGCATCATTGAAATGGCTTGGGAAGACCGAACGCCCTTTGAAGCAATTACGTATCAATTTGGTTTATCGGAACAAGAAACCATAACCTTAATGCGACGGGAAATGAAGCCGTCCAGCTTCCGGATGTGGCGGGCTCGCGTTCAAGGAAGAGCGACTAAGCATGCCCACAAAAGAGTGGATGGCATCGATCGCTTCAAGTGTACTTTACAACGCCAAATCACGGGAAATAAAATCTCCAAACGCTAAATAGCATTATTAAAATTCATACATTCGTTAGGTAAAATCTAACCTATGAAACCCATAATACAATTGCTACTCTTTTGGTTCTCATTGACTACCATGGGACAAAATTCGTTTACTTCCCAAGAAATTGAAATTAACCCTTTAATCAAAGGAAGTTTGATGCAACCCAATTCGGGTTCGACCACACTTGTAATCCTCATTGCCGGTTCCGGGCCAACAAATCGAAATGGCAACCAACCCGGTTTGTCCACCAATTGTTATAAATATTTAGGCCAACAACTCGCACAAAATGGCATTGCTTTTTTTAGTTATGACAAACGCATTATTGCCCAAATCATCAATAAAACCTTAGATGAAAGCAAATTGCGCTTTGAAGACATGGTCGTTGATGCTACCAGTGTTTTGGAATATTTTAAATCCAAAAATAGTTATGCAAAGATTATCATCGCCGGACATAGTGAAGGTTCGCTGATTGGGATACTAACAGCACAAAAGGGCGTCGCTGGATATATTTCCATTTCAGGTCCGGGTCGCCCAGCTGATCAAATTCTAACGGAACAATTGACCAAAGACCAACCTGAAGCTGCTGCCTCACTACAACAATGCATAGATACCATGAAATCCACAGGGAAATGGAGTTGTGACACAAAAGTTGAAAATACAGCGGCTATTTTTAGACCTACGGTGATCCCATACCTACTGTCTTGGTTTCAGTACAATCCGTATACCGAAATTCAAAAATTAACCATTCCGGTTCTGCTCATTAATGGGGACCAAGATTTACAAGTGCAGGTCAAAGATGCCGAACTTTTGAAAAAAGCCTGCCCAAAAGCACAATTGGAAATTATAAAAGACATGAATCATGTTTTGAAAAATACGCCAACTTTGGAGTTAAATAAAGAGGCATATACTAATGGTACATTGCCAGTCGAAACTAAATTGGTGGCAATTATTACACAATTTGTCCAACAATTGTAACGAATTGTAAAATTGGACTACTTATCGAACGAAAATTAACCTTATGAAAAAAATAATTCTTTCGTTCGCAACGGCGTTATTCATCATCGGTTGTGGTTCTGCTCCTAAAACAGAACAATTACGCAACGACGTGGGTATTCACTTGGATTTAATTCAGGTAAAAGATGACAAAGTAAAAGTTACTGTTTCAGCTCCAACAATTCAAGAAGCTGAAATTGTGTATCATTTGCCCAAAATCATTCCAGGCACTTATTCTGAAGATGATTATGGAAAAATGATTGAAGAAGTAAAGGCTTTTGATAAAGACGGAAATCCATTAACGGTAACTACTTTGGACAAAAACTCATGGTCAATTAAAGAGGCTCAAAAGTTAAAAACTTTGACCTATTTCGTGAATGACACTTACGATACCGAAAAAAGTATGCGATTTGGCGAAGGAATTTTTTCACCGGCTGGAACCAATATTTTAGCGGATAAAAACTTTATGATTAACCAACATGGATTTATTGGTTATTTCGAAGGTAAAAAAGACCTTCCATATTTGGTAAAAATCAGCCATCCCGAAGGATTATATGGTGCCACATCATTGACGGATTCTGATCCAAGTTCGACGGAAGATTTATTTCTAGCTAATCGTTATAGCGAATTAGTAGACAATCCGATTATGTATGCCAAACCGGATTACACAAACTTTACTGTTGACGGGATGGAGATTTTATTTAGCATTTATTCTCCCAGTGGAAAACACAATGCCGCTACCCTTTCCCCCGATATTGAGCGAATGATTCGTGCCCAGAAAAAGTTCTTGGGTCCGATTAACAACAATAAAAAATATTCCATATTGTTGTATTTGTCCAATGTTACCGGAGCGGATGCTAAAGGATTTGGAGCTTTAGAACACAACACTTCTACAACCGTTGTTTTCCCTGAAATGATGGGCAAAGAAATGTTGGGTAAACAATTGATTGATGTAGTATCGCATGAATTCTTCCATATTGTAACGCCATTGGGTGTGCATTCGAACGAAATCCATTATTTTGATTTCAATGCGCCGAAAATGTCGCAACACCTTTGGATGTATGAGGGAATCACGGAATATTTCGCCAATTTGTTCCAAGTCAATCAAGGGTTAATCAGTGAAGATGACTTTTATGGTAGAATGCGCAGTAAGATTAAAAATGCCAAACAATTCAAAGACAATATGTCGTTTACAGAAATGAGTCAGAATGTCTTGAAAGCACCTTACAAAGATCAATACACCAATGTATATGAAAAAGGAGCGTTGATTGGCATGTGTTTGGACATCATTATTCGTGAAAAAAGCAATGGAGAACGTGGTGTTTTGGATTTAATGCAAAAATTAACCAATGAATTCGGCCCATCGCGTCCATTTGAAGATAGCGCTTTATTTGATCGTGTTGTGGCACTAACCTATCCAGAAGTAGGCGATTTTCTTCGCACCCATGTTTCTGGAACTACTCCCATAGACTATGATGTTTACTTTGCTAAGATGGGTGTTGGAAAAGGAAAAGTGAAGAAAAAAGACAATCCATTCTTTTTAAAATATACACCTTGTATTACAGCTAATGCGGAGAAACAAATCACAGTTCGCGAAGGCGTTGAATTGTCTGAATTCATGAAATCCATGGGATTAAAAGCGGATGATGTTATTTTAGCCATTAATGAAAAAGCGTTCTCGATGGATGATATTGCTTCATTGATGGATACTGTCCAACAATGGAACGAAAATGAACCCGTAACTTTAACAATAAAAAGAGACGGTAAAACACTGACATTAAAAGGAAAAGCATTATTTTCGTATAGTGAGTCGGAAGGATTTATGGTTATCGACTCCACCAAAAACCGATTGAAAGAATCCTGGTTGAAAGGATAAACTTGAATAGACCCGTTTTTTTAAAGTCCTCAATTTGTAAAACAGATTGAGGATTTTTTTTCATCTTTGTGAAAATTTTAAAACAATGCGCAATATTATTATAGGCGGATTCGCTGCTCTAGTCTTGGCTTCTTGTGCTGAGGAAAAAAAACCAAAAGACGGTTTGGACATCAGTGGATCCATAAAAGGATTTAAAAAAGGAACGTTATACATTCAGCGTTTAAATGACAGTTCGAAATTGGTTCCTATTGACACGTTAAAATTCAATGGCCAATCAGATTTCAGTACACATATCGATTTAAAAGAACCCGAAATGTTGTATTTGTTTTTGGATCGTGGCGTAACAAATTCCATTGACAACAACCTGCCGTTTTTTGCCGAACCGGGCAGTATGACCATTCAAACTTCTTTGGACTATTTTACGGCTGATGCAACCATTAAAGGTTCGAAAAACCAAGATTTATACAATGAATACCGACTAATGATGTCAAGATTAATCAATAAAAATTTGGATTTGATTCAGGCACGGTTAATCGCTATTAATGAAAAAAATACGTCCCGTATAGATAGTATCCAAAAAGAACAGGACGATAATTTAAAAAGAAGGTATTTGACCACTACAAATTTTGTCGTGAATCACGGGGATTATGAAATCGCACCTTATATTACTTTGGCGGAGATTCCCGATGTGACTTTAAAATATTTGGACACTATAGATAAATCAATCAGCCCAAAAATTGCCAAAACCAAATACGGTAAAAAATTTAAAGCATTTGTCGCAGAGCGAAAAAAAATGGGACAATAATAAAATTAAAAAAGCGGTCAAATGACCGCTTTTTTATGGATTAACAGGTGTTGCTGTTGGATCTAAATGACGTCGTAATCGAGGATTAGCCGTAAAGTCTTCATCTACGGGAGTCGCAACTCCATTGACAACAGGTCCAGTATATTTTCGAGGAATACCTCTGCGTTCATCTACATTAGGTGTTGATGGATCATCTACCAAAGCACCATTAAAAGGATAGTAATAATTGGTCCCATTCACGGTATATAACAATTCATTTCGGGTTAGAAAACCATCCCCATCATCATCGACATCGACATAATTGGCTTTATCATCTCCATCGGAATCGAAATCTTTGGGATTATCACTCCAATTGGTTAATGGAAAACTTCGTTCGTCTTTGGAGAAAATCTTGTCGCGATCATGATCCTTATATTGTACTTCAATTAATTTAAAAGAAAAAATCAAAGGAGAATATGCGGAGATATTCGTAGATGACCCATTAAAATAACCCAACCCTGAAGGTAAAAACATTACCCCAGCACCATAATTATCATACTGTAAGGGTTGTCCGGGAACAGAAGTGTAGGTACCCGACTTAAAATTAGGTATCATGTGGGACCATCCAGTAATAACAGTTTCAAGTGTAAACCAATTGGCCACCGGAGCTTGATCGAAAACAGATAAATCCAAATTAATTCCTTTATAGGCTACGTGAACGGAATCCACTTGAGTTGGCCGTTTTTGTGTACCTTCTCTAAACTTAATAAAATACACTTTGTAATCTACATCATCTTGGGAAATCAAGGTATCTTTCAAGGGATACTGAGTTTGCTCACGAATAGACTCTTGTGTACCATTTTGTGGAATTTCTAAAAAATTAACATCGTAGGTAGCTGGATCAACTTCCATATAATGCGTATCTATAAATTCATCAATAGCAGCAATATCCGTAGCATACTGCTCAGCTTTATCGCGAACAACTATTGTTGGATTATTATCTTTTGAACACGAAAAGAGCATAAAACTGGCTACAACAGCAACACTCAACAAAAATCTTAAACGCATTTTTTTCTTGTATTTAATGCCCGCAAGATACAATATTGATTTATTTTTGTAAACTATTTAACGTAGTTTTTAGCAATTTATGAGAGTCGATAAATACCTGTGGTGTGTGCGTTATTACAAATCTCGAAATATCGCAACAGAAGCTTGTAAAAAAAACCAAGTTTCCGTGAATGGCCAAGTATGTAAAGCCTCTCGCGAAGTCTATCCGGGTGATTCTATCCACTTCCGTAAAGACCAAATAACCTATGAAATAGTGGTATTGGATTTACCGCCCAATCGGGTTGGAGCGAAATTAGTTGACATTTATCGCAAGGACAATACGCCAGCGGAAGCTTTTGCGCACCTCGAACTGTTGCGATTATCCAAAGAACATTACCGCAGGGCCGGAACCGGACGCCCTACCAAAAAAGACCGTCGTGATTTGGACGAATTGGAGGAAAATACTTGGAACGATGACGAAACTGAATAGTGCCTACTGGCAAAATCGATACGAAACCCAATCAACGGGTTGGGATGTGGGCAGCATTACCGCACCTTTAAAAACCTATTTGGACCAAATTGAAGATAAGTCAATTCGTATACTAATCCCCGGTGGCGGCAATAGTTATGAATTTGAATATTTAATCACTCATGGTTTTACCAATGTAAATGTCTTGGATTTTGCCCAACAACCGTTGCTTAACATCCAAAATCGCTTACCCGAGGTAAACCCAAAGCAACTAATCCACGCTGATTTTTTTGAACATAAAGCAACCTATGATTTAATTATTGAGCAAACGTTCTATTGTGCTCTAGACCCCAGTTTACGTGATCAATATGTACAGCACATGCATGGACTTTTAGCAAAAGGGGGGAAATTAATCGGACTCTTATTCCAATTCCCACTCACAGAATCGGGGCCACCCTTTGGCGGATCAAAAGAAGAATATATTCTGCGTTTTTCCCCGTATTTCAATATTAAAACTCTAGAAACAGCCTATAATTCTATTCCTCCGCGTCAAGGCAACGAACTCTTTTTTATCTTTATCAAAAAATAACACAACAACACACTAATATGAGTCAGAACACCATTTTAAGTCATCAAGAAATTGAACATAAAATCAAACGTATCGCATATCAGATTTATGAAACTTTTGTGGAGGAAGAAACCATCGTTATCGCAGGAATCGCCTCAAATGGTTCGGTTTTAGCCCAACGCATTGCTTCAACTTTAGAGAGTATTTCTCCGCTCAAAGTAATTTTTTGTGAAGTTTATATCAATAAGCAAAATCCTTTAGACACTATTACAACCTCAATTTCTACCCAAGAATATCAAGGCAAAGGAGTCGTTTTGGTGGATGATGTATTGAATTCGGGTAGCACGTTAATGTATGGTGTAAAACATTTTTTAGAGGTTCCTTTAAAAAAATTCAAAACGGCTGTACTTGTTGACCGCAACCACAAACAATTCCCAATAAAAGTGGATTTTAAAGGCATTTCATTATCAACTTCATCCCAAGAACATGTTTCCGTAGTTTTTGAAGAGAACGAATCGTATGCCGTTTTAAGTTAGTCGCCCAATAATTTCATCTGCAATTTGTTCCACTGTTTTTTCGTCCACCGTGATTACAAACTTGGATTGTAAATAGTAGAAATTGCGATCAAATAGATGTTTAGCAATATATTCTTCTAAATCGACTTCCGTTAAATTAGCCAATAAAGGGCGTTTCGAGCGCTCGCTTTGCAATCGACTGACTAAGGTAGGAATTGCAGCCTTTAGATAAAAAGAGGCTACATCAGTTTGTTGTAATAATTGATGGTTGTTGTAATAACACGGCGTTCCTCCACCAGTACTGATGATTAATGATTCAGAACTCGCTAACAATTGGATAAACAACTCGTGTTCCAATTTTCGGAAATACAATTCCCCCTTCGACTCGAAGAGTTTTGCAATTGAAATCCCAGCAACTTTTTCAATTTCTTGATCTAAATCAATCCAATCGCAGTGTAATTTCTGGGCTAATTGAGCAGCCACGACCGACTTCCCAGACCCCATATAACCCGTTAAAACAACTTTTTGCATAAAGTAAAACCTTAGGAATTAAGGCGTTAAGAATGAAATTTAAAAAAAGGTAAATTTAAAATAAAATTGCTTTGAAAAATTAATTTTATCGCCTTATATTTGCACCCGCATTCAAGAAATGTTATTGACTCGATAGCTCAGTTGGTAGAGCACAACACTTTTAATGTTGGGGTCCTGGGTTCGAGCCCCAGTCGGGTCACAAACAAAAGTTGTTCGCGTGCGAATGACTTTTTTTGTTTAGGCCACGTGGAGAAATTGGTAGACTCGCCATCTTGAGGGGGTGGTGCTGCAAGGCGTATGGGTTCGAATCCCATCGTGGTCACGAATAAAAGAAAAGGACAAATAGAAATTAAAATTTATTTTAAAATTTCTATTTGTCCTTTTCTTTTTCAAAGCGGAGCTTTGTGGGAACTGCGAAGCAGAATCCCTCGTGACTTTACTTCGTTCACTTCTGAAATTAAAATTTATTTTAAAATTTCTATTTTTCCTTTTCTTTTTCAAAGCGGCCCTTTGTTGGAACTGCGAAGCAGAATCCCTCGTGACTTTACTCCGTTCACTTCTGAAATTAAAATTTCTATTCGTATTTTATAAGAGCAGTTTTTGTAAAAAAAATTCAAATTTTATTTTTTGTTTAATTATTTAACTACATTTGTTAAACAAAACAACAGAGTGATGAATAACGTCAAGAATACTTTTAGTATCAAAGACTTAGAAAATCTTTCCGGGATTAAAGCCCACACCATCCGCATTTGGGAGAAAAGATATAACGTTTTTGAACCCATGCGAACGGATACCAACATTCGTTTTTATGATATCAAAGCACTTCAAAAGCTATTAAATATCACATTATTGCACGATTACGGGTATAAAATTTCCAAAATCTCAACCCTTTCCGACGAAGAAATTAAAGAAAAAGTAAGGGGAATCGTTTCTCAAAAAAGCGCCAAACATCACGCCATTAGCGCCTTCAAACTGGCAATGATGAATTTTGATCAAAAGCTCTTTTTTGAAACCTATGACGAATTGTTGTCTGAAAAAAGCTTCAATGAAGTGTTTTTTGAAGTATTCATTCCTTTGATGCAAGAATTGGGCGAATTATGGCAGTCAGATACCATCACTCCTGCCCACGAACACTTCATAAGCTATCTCATTAAATTGAAATTATTAGTACAAACCGAAGAAGTAGTAAAAAAACCTGCAATTCACACCGATAAAACCTTTGTTTTATTTCTACCTTTAAATGAAATTCATGAATTGGGATTAATGTACCTCAATTACGAATTGAATTATCGTGGCTACAATACGGTTTACCTCGGAGAAAGTGTACCGGTAGATAATCTCACCGATGTAAAAAAATATTTCTCCAATATTACTTTCATCGGTTATATCACCGTTGAACCCACCGCAGACGAAGTCAATAATTACGTATATGAACTTCAAGAAGCAACCAATAATGAAACCAATGAATTATGGCTTATCGGTCGCATGACAGAACATATTTCAAAACAAAAATTAAATAGCACTACAAAGGTCTTCCAATCCATCACCGATTTATTGGGACAATTGTAAATTTTTCTTAAAGACAGTAAATTGTTTAACTTTTTACTATATTTGTTAAACAATATGAAAAAAGAAATTGCAATATTAGGATCTGGATTTTCGTCACTAGCCGCCGCTTGCTATTTGGCGAAAGCGGGTAACAACGTAACTATTTACGAAAAAAACAGTACGATTGGTGGTCGAGCGCGCCAACTCAAACGCGATGGTTTTACCTTCGATATCGGTCCAACGTGGTACTGGATGCCCGATGTGTTTGAACGATTCTTCGCCGATTTCGGCAAAAAACCTTCCGACTACTACGAACTCATTAAACTCAATCCAGCTTATCAAGTCTATTTTGGTATTCAAGATTTCATTACAATCAGCGATAACATGAATACTATCGCAGCAACGTTTGAATCCATCGAAAAAGGATCAGGCCTGCGATTGAAAAAATTCATGAAGACTGCACAAGATAATTATGATATTGCAATTAAAGACTTAGTCTATCGCCCCGGAGTTTCACCGCTCGAACTGGTTACTTTACAAACCGCTTCTCGTGTAGGACAGTTTTTTAGTAACATTTCTAGAGACATCCGTAAACAGTTCAACAATCCAAAATTGGTTTCCATTCTAGAATTCCCCGTCTTGTTTCTAGGAGCCAAACCTTCCGACACGCCTTCATTTTATAGTTTCATGAATTTTGCTGATTTCGGTTTGGGAACTTGGCATCCTAAAAACGGAATGTACTCGGTTATTTTAGGCATGGAACAATTAGCGCGTGAATTAGGCGTTACTATTCATACGAATGCGCCTGTCGATAAAATTGAGGTTTTTCAAAAAACAGCTACCGGCGTTTGGGTGAACGGAAAATACATAAAAGCAGATATCGTACTTTCGGGTGCCGATTACCATCACTCGGAACAACTGATTGAACCACAACACAGAGCGTATTCTGAGGCTTATTGGGACAAACGCACGTTCGCCCCTTCTTCCCTACTGTTTTATGTTGGGTTGGATAAAAAATTAGAACACGTCGAACACCACAGTCTCTTTTTTGATGTGGATTTTGATGCACATGCAGCCTCGATTTATGACCATCCCGAATGGCCGAAAGAACCGTTGTTTTACGCCAGTTTTCCATCGAAAACGGATGAAAATTCGGCCCCACAAGGAAAAGAAGCCGCTATATTCTTAATTCCTTTAGCTCCGGGATTGGAAGATACGGAAGCGTTACGAGAACAGTATTTTGACAAAATCATTACCCGTTTAGAACAATTGACCGAACAATCGGTTCGTGAACATATCTTATTTAAAGAATCGTTCTGTGTGAACGACTTTATTAAAGAATACAATTCCTATAAAGGCAATGCGTATGGAATGGCAAACACACTGCTCCAAACGGCATTTTTACGACCCAAACTGAAAAGTAAAAAAGTAAAACACCTATATTTTACTGGCCAACTAACTGTCCCCGGACCTGGTGTTCCACCCTCATTAATTTCAGGAAAACTGGTATCCGAATTAATTGAAAAAAACAACTAAACGCATACGATATGAAATCGCTATTTGATCAAGTTTCTTATGAATGCAGTCGCACGACAACTAAGGCTTATAGCACTTCGTTTTCCTCGGCCGTAAAAATGTTAGCCCCCTCCATTCGCCAAGACATTTACAACATTTATGGCTTTGTTCGCTTTGCTGATGAAATCGTGGATACCTTTCATGATTACGATAAAGCAACTTTATTTGAGCGATTTGAACAAGATTTAGATCGAGCATTAAACGACCGTATTAGCTTAAATCCCATTCTCAATTCATTTCAGAAAACGGTGCATCAATACAACATTCCACGTCATTTGATTGCAGCTTTCATGAAAAGCATGAAAATGGATTTGCACAAAAGCAAATACCACACCTATTCCGAATACCAAGAATACATTTACGGTTCTGCGGATGTGGTCGGACTCATGTGCTTGATGGTTTTTGTGAATGGCGATGAGAAAAGGTATGACGAATTGAAAGAATCCGCGATGCGTTTGGGCTCTGCCTTTCAAAAGGTGAATTTCTTGCGCGACCTCAAAGCCGATTTTGAGGATTTGAGTCGGACCTATTTCCCCAATACCGACCTGACCCGTTTGGATGAAGCCTCAAAGGCCGAAATTATTCGGGATATTGAAGCCGACTTTGAAGCGGCCTACTCAGGAATAATTAAATTACCTTTGGAAGCTAAATTTGGAGTGTATACAGCGTACATTTATTATAAAAAATTATTATCCAAATTAAAACGAACGCCCTCTATGGAAATTCGCAACACCCGCATTCGAGTTCCGGATTACGAAAAAATTGGTTTATTGGCGCGTTGTTATGTCACTTACCGTCTAAATATATTATAATTATGTGGATTCATTTTTTAGTTTTTTTCCTCACTTTCTTCATGATGGAATTCATGGCTTGGTTCACTCATAAATATGTGATGCACGGATTTTTATGGTCATTGCATGCCGATCACCACAAAAAAGACCACGATTCTTGGTTTGAACGCAACGATGCCTTTTTCATTTTTTATGCCGTAGTAAGCATTGCGTTTTTTTTACTGTGGCAAAATGATATCTTATCCATCGGTTTAGCTATTGGATTGGGAATTTTTGCTTACGGTCTGACTTACTTTTTAGTACATGATATTTTCATTCACCAGCGTTTCAAAATGTTTAGAAATGCCAACAATCGTTACGCCAAAGCCGTTCGTCGTGCACACAAAATGCACCACAAACACATTGGCAAGGAACACGGAGAATGTTTTGGCATGTTAGTCGTGCCTTGGAAATATTTCAAATCATAAAAAAATCCCGAAGGATGCTTCGGGATTTTTTTTCTTCTTTTCATTACGGTTTTAAAATACCTTTCAACGGTTCCAATTGTTGCATATTCACTTCAGAACTTTGCAATACCGACAAGAATGTCATGGCATCCGCAGGATTCATTTTATCGCCTAAAATTCGGATCACTGCCAGTCCTCCATCGGATTTACAGCCGTATAAGACTATTTCTTCTACGTCATCTTCTGAACCCACAAAACTGATAGAACCTCCGTCTTTCCCGGAACCGAACTTCATCAATTGCTGGTAATGGGTAGTGTCTTTTAAAATCGTTTGCATCTGCTTGCGCTCGGCATCAATTTTATGCGGATGCTTGGGATCGGCTTTATAAAACAATACATTCAATTTTTTAAAGGTTCCCAACACACGCTTTTGCTCAGCACTCAAATGGGCTTTGTCCGCATTGATAATACTGGAAGGCACGTCAAAAACACTAAATCCAGGTTTTTGTTGGTGGTCTACAAAATACTTTTGCATACTAGGCTCAGATTGGCAACTCACCAATAACAAGCTCAATAAAAATGTTAGAGCATAAAATAATCGCACAACTGTACTCATCGTTCTTATTTTTTACCTGCTTTTTTCAACTCTGCTCCTCCGGGTAAATTCATCTTTTCAGTCAATGCTGATAATTCATCCAAATCAAAGTTCCCCGTTAATGACATAAGCACTGTTTCATCTTTTCCTGATCCTTCAATAAACATCAACAGTTCTTTCACTTGTGATTCCGTAGCACCAGAGCGAACATAGATACGAACGGACTTTCCTTTTTCTGTTACCCGCATTAACTCATCCAATCCAGCCGTTTTTACATATTTCATCGCCTCGTTTTTCATCTCGGTCGAACGTTTGTCATTGGCTGTCATGAATACTTTAAGGTTGTCCAATTTTTTAACTAAGGCCAAAAACTGTTGCCCGTCTTTATCTTTGACTTCCATTTTCGCCATCATGGAGAACATTTTTTTGTTCACGATGACGGCACGAATGTCATCTTGGTTGTCAAATTTGTCAAATACGGCCTGTGCTGATGCCAATTGCACTACCAACAACATGGCCAAAACAGTCATTCCTTTGGATAGACGCTTTACTGAAGTTTGAAGAATTGTTTTCATAATACGATTCGTTTTTTGATGATAATTATTGTTTAAATACTTGATTTTTAGAATTTTCATATTCGTTTAAATAGCCAATACTCTCGATACCGGTATTCAAATGACCCGACACCATAGCCAATGCTTTTTGCGTTTCTTCAAAAGCTTCCTCTGGCGAATCATAAGTTCCTAATTCTGATTGGGCAACTGCATTTTGAGGCGCTTCTTGTTGGGTAAACCAAAATCCACCGCCAAGCAATAAAGCGATACTCGCTGCTACCAACCAACGGTATAGTGTAGTTTTCTGAGAGGTCAACACTATCGGTTGTTCCAGTTTTTCTTCTTGTTCTGCTTTAAAATAACCGAAAAGAGATCGATATTGCTCTAAATGAGGCGCCACTGTTTCGGAGGTGAAATACTGTTTCAACACTTTTTCTTCCGCTATACTCGTTTCGCCCTCAAAATACTTTTCCAGTAATAATTCTATGTTTTTAACCGATTCCATACTGTTCAATTTGCATCATTTTTTCTCGTAAAACTTTTCGTGCCCTCGATAAAGCAACACGAACAGCCGTTTCATTCATTCCCAACACGTTGGCGATTTCTTCAAATTCGTATTCTTCTACTTCCCGCATCTGAATAATCATCCGTTGTTGTTCGGGTAAATCGTTAATCATTCGCTCAACCCATTGTAACCGATCGCCATCCTCCATTTGCTGTTGCAATCCCGCTTGCCGATCTTGGTAATTGCTATGCGCAATACTCATATTCCCAGCACGTTTCGACTTCAACTGATCCAAACAATAGTTTCGGGTCATCGTCATCGCCATCGCTTCCACACTATTCAATTCAGATAAGGTTTCGTTTTTGGCCCACAACTTCACCATCACTTCTTGGGTGGCATCTTCGGCTTCTTCCGTACTCACCAATAACCGTTTTGCCAAGCGAAAAACCTTGTCTTTAAAAGGAGTAATCAGTTGTACAAATTCGTTTTGGTGCATGGTCAGTACCGGTTTATAAAATGAAGACGAACTTCAATTTCGATTGTTACAAAGGAACGGTATTTTTTTTCAAAAAAAATTGCTCTCCCCTGTTAATCAAGGAAGAGCAATCACAAACATGAAAAGTAATTGGTTTTACAAAGATAGGTTCAATCCAATACGGAAGTTACGTCCGCGGCTGGAATACCCCACATTCTCTGTAAATTCTTCATTCAAAATATTCGTTGCTGAGGCAAAAAGAGTCAACTGATTTTTGAGTAATTCATATTTCACTAAACCATTCAAAAGGGAGTAGGATCCCAACTGAACCGGTACCGTAGCAAAGGTGTTTCCGTCAAAAAATAAATCGCGACGACCGTCCGTATATTGGTAATTCACATTCACAAACCAACGTGAAGACGGAATTACCTCTAATCCCACATTCGCTTTGTGCTTCGGAATTAATCGATTTAAGGCTTCATCCACCTGCGTAAAGGTGTAATTGGCCGTCAATCGGACCGCTTGTGTCACTTTATAGTCCAAAGAAGTTTCCACACCTTTGGCTTTATTCATCCCATCAATATTGATATAGTTGGATTGAAACGTACTCGGATTCGTGAAAAACCCAAAACTATCCGTTTGCTCACGGTAAAATCCTACCGCTGTAAACACCATTTTTTTCTGTAACAACTGGGTTTCAAATCCCAACTCTCCCGTAAAATTCGATTCGGGTTGCAACGTACGATTGCCATATTGGGAATACAATTGATACAAACTTGGCGTCACATAGGCCGTACTCACCGATGAAATCAATTTTACAGGAAGGTTCTTGAATGTATACGACGGATTCACATTGTATACAAAATGATTGCCGTACGCACTGTGGTGATTCATTCTAGCGCCCACATTGAGATTCAATCCAAATTTTGAATTCCAAACTGCCGTCACATACGGATCCACCATATTAAACTTCGTCGTGTCTTTGGCAATGGATCCGTAAGGCGTGACCGAATTCATATCGTGAAACTGGTAATTCACCCCCGCAATCACAAACAAGTCTTTGCGAACGGTATACTTATTAAACGCATCGACAACTACAGAACGCCCTACATAACTCGAACGGTCGATTTGGTTCATCCATGAATTAAACTCGTCATAATCGCGAGCGATTTTGGTGTAGGCCGAATTGATTTTGAACTCGCCCTTATTGTACGTATACGTTGGTGAAAACCCAAAACGTTCTTGTTTTGATGTTGTAGAATTCAACGGCGTATCGCCCGTTCCTGTATTGTCAAAAGCCTGATCGTAGGCGTTTTGGATTTTGTCCTGACTCCCAAACACATCCAATCGTAATTTTGACGTGGCTTTCCATCCCAATTTCCCCGAAATATTAATTCTCGAAAATCGGTCGGCTTCATACGTTTGTCCAGCTGGGGGCGCGAGTTGTGACATGTTTTTGGATTCTGTACTATTCACTGCAGCAGCATAACTTACTTGACCCGCCGTTCCATTCGCTGAAAAACCTTGGTTGAATTCCTGTGCGTTGATCTTACTTTGTTGCGCGGTATTGTTCGAACCCATGTTCACATACCCGTTTCCTTGCAGTACTTTTTTTCCAGCCGATTTGGTAGTGATGTTGATTACCGCTGTCGCTGCACCTGTTCCATATAACGTACTCGCAGCACCTTTCATGATTTCGATACTTTCAATTTGGTCTACCGGAATCAAGCGCAAATCAAATTCGAAGCTAATCCCCGAAGGATCCGTCACCGGATTCCCGTCAATCACAATCAACACTTGTTGGTTGCGACCCCCGCGAATGTAGTAGCCCAAGTTTTTACCGCTGGCACTTTGACTCCCGTTGATTTCCACGCCGGCCACACTGTTCAGCACTTGCGCTAAGGTTTGCCCACTGCGCTTCTTTAAATCGTCTTGTGAAATTTTTGAAATTACTTTTCCCGATTTTTCTTTGCTTTGCGCAAACTTCGTGTCGGAAATCACGACCTCATCCAATTGATTCACCTTGGATGTTTCCTTTTGTTGACCATACGCCAACGTTGATACTAGCGCCCATACGGCACCAATACCCCACCATTTGTTGTTCATTTTTGTTCCCTAAAAATTACTACTACTGGGAAAAAAGTATAGAATTACCCATACCCAAACTTTTATCCCGAAAGTTTGATACTCAGTATATCACGGCAGGTCTCCTGGCTTGCGTCTTGTCATCCGCCTTCTCATTCTTTCGAACAATGGCATCGTAGCGATGACAAGCTTGGTAGCATACAGTTGCGGGTACAGCTCAAGATTTGAAAAATTCTAAATTCTAAATTCTAAATTTCCGTACTTGATTCCCTTTTAATGAATAAACACAGACGTGCTTACCCAACCGAAATACGCCCGCAAAGGTAATTTTTATTTTCAATTATAAAAACACAATCCATAATTCATAACTCATAATTCATAACTCCAAACCGAAATCCCTACTTTTGCCAAAAAAAATTCATGTTTCGCAAAACCGGACTCCTTTTCGTTTTCCTTTTGGCCATTTTGACGGTGCAATGCAAGTCGGACACCACCGCCACTGCGCCTCTAAAACCCTCGAATACGGTTAAATATGCCACCGGATTCTCCATTGAAAACTTCGAAAATTTCACGTTAGTAACTGTTCGCAACCCTTGGCCGGAAGCCCAAAAAACCTATTCCTACGTTTTGCATAAAAAAGGCGTTACCCTACCCGATACGCTTCAAAACTATACTGCTATCACTGTACCGATCAAAAAAATGGTGGCGACTTCAACCACGCACATTCCTTCGATAGAAATGTTGGGTAAAGTCAACACCCTTGTGGGTTTCCCCAACTTAGATTACATCTCTTCAGATAAGGTTCGAAAACGCATTGATCAAGGTAAAATCAAAGAATTGGGCTCCAATCAAACCCTAAACATGGAGGTGTTGCTCGAACTCCAACCTGATGTCATTGTAGGTTACGGAATCGACAACAATAACCCGACATTAGACAACCTACAAAAAAGCGGCTTAAAAGTTATCCTCAACGGCGATTGGAACGAACAAACGCCGCTAGGCCGCGCCGAATGGATTAAATTTTTTGGTGCCCTATACAACGAACAAGCCAAAGCCGAAGAAATTTTTACCAAAATTGAACAGGATTACCAGCGCACCAAAGTCATCGCCGCCCAAGTGAAACAAAAAACGACCGTATTGGCTGGCGATATTTTTGAAGGCAAATGGTACCTTCCCAAAGGTGACAGCTGGGGCAGCTTGTTAATCAATGAAGCCCATGGCGACTATCTGTGGAAAGCCACAAAAGGTACGGGTAGTTTGTCCTTATCCTTTGAAACCGTTTTTGAAAAAGCGCACGATGCCCAACTCTGGATCACCTCGGGACAATTCAATTCGTTGACCGATATGCAAGCTAGCAATCCGCATTACAACCAATTCAAAGCATTTCAAAACAAACAAGTGTATTCCTTCAACCGCAAAAAAGGAAAAACCGGAGGAAGCTTATATTATGAATTGGCACCCAACCGCCCTGATCTCGTTTTAAAAGATTTGGTCAAAATTCTCCATCCAGAATTATTACCTTCGTACCAACTTTACTTTTTTGTAAAACTCGAATAGTGACCACAACGCAACGCCATCGCAACTTGTTTATCGGCCTCGGAGTCTTTTTTCTCCTTGCGCTCCTTACCAACCTTGCCTTGGGTCAAGTCGCTATTCCCCTCAAAGAAGTTTTGAAAAGTTTGTTCGGCACCACTGCCGAAAAGTCCACTTGGGAATACATCATCATCCACTTTCGACTTCCCAAAGCCTTGACGGCGATTATAGTAGGCATGGGACTTTCCACTTGTGGCCTACTCATGCAAACCTTATTTCGCAATCCACTGGCGGGACCGTATGTGCTCGGACTCAGTTCGGGTTCCAGTCTTGGTGTGGCTTTTGTCATTATGGGAGCGACTTTACTTCCTGCTGCTATAGGTTCGCTACTTATATCACCCTATGGAATTGTGATTGCCTCGTGTTTGGGTAGTTTTGCCGTGTTACTTTTGGTGCTCATCGTTGCGCGTAAATTGAGAGATACAGCAGGTTTATTGATTGTCGGACTTATGTTTGGGAGTTTTACGTCGGCGATTGTTTCCATCTTGAGTTATTTCAGTTCGGCAGAACAATTGCAACGCTTCACCTTTTGGAGCATGGGCAATATCGGGAATCTTTCTTATGGCAGCATTGCCATTCTGGCGACGTGCTTATTCATTGGATTATTAATCAGTCTTTTTTCAATCAAAGCACTCGACGGTTTGTTATTGGGTGAAAATTATGCGGCTAGCATGGGAATTCCCATTCGGCGCTCACGTTTATTAATCATTACAGCAACATGTCTACTCTCGGGGAGCATCACAGCCTTCGCAGGTCCGATTGCATTTTTGGGGTTAGCCGTACCGCATTTAGCGAAATTACTATTCCAAACCCACAATCACCGTACCTTATTTGGCGCCACCTTATTGCTTGGAGCGGGATTGATGTTGTGCTGCGATACCGTGTCCCAGTTACCCGGATTTAATTTTACCTTGCCCATCAATGCTATCACTTCGCTAGTAGGTGCTCCGGTGGTTATTTGGTTAATGGTTCGTAAAAAAAGTTTGTTGTAATGGAAAAAGCACTTGTAACCACATCCAATTTAACCGTAGGCTACCCTACAAAAAACGGAGATCACGTCTTGGCATCAGGACTCCATTTAACGTTACAAACCGGAAAGTTGATTAGTTTAGTCGGACCCAACGGTATTGGGAAATCGACATTATTGCGGACCCTTTGCGGCTTACAAAAACCGCTTTCGGGAGAAATTTTCATTAACAACCAACCCATTGACAAACTGCTTCCGGAAGAACGGGCCCAACAATTGGCACTCGTCCTCACGGAAAAAATTCCGATGAGTAATTTAACGGTGTATGAATTAATTGCCTTGGGACGCCAACCCTACACGAATTGGTTGGGGCAACTCACCGAGGCCGATAAAATACAAATTGCCCGCGCCATCGAACTCACAGAAGTAGCGGATTTCCAACATAGAAAACACTTTGAAATCAGCGACGGACAATTGCAACGGGTTTTGATCGCCCGTGCTTTGGCCCAAGATACGCCGTGGATGGTGTTGGACGAACCCACCACACATTTGGACTTGGTGCATAAAGTGAGTGTGTTTCGCTTACTTAAAAAATTAGCGACAGAAACCCATAAATGCATTTTATTTTCGACTCACGATATTGATTTGGCCATCCAACTTTCCGATGAAATGCTGGTCATGACCCACCAACAGGTAATTCTCGATCAACCTTGCAATCATATCAGTTCGGGTGTTTTTTCTACCTTATTTCAAGACGAAAATATCCATTTTGATCCAACTACTGGACGCTTCATCATTGCATAAAAAAAGCTGCTCCGAAGAACAGCTTTATTCTATCTATTAAAAGTCAATGCAATTATTGACGACTTTGCACATATTCGGATAGTTCGTCCGCATTGGAACTAAAACTAAAAATTCCGTTTACTTTAAAGTAATTGCGTGGCTCAATACAAAAGTCATACGCATATTTCGCAAACTCTAATTTGTTATCTTCAAACGAAAACAAATTTGCAATTTCGATCACTTGATCTACGTTCAAACAGTTCACTGCCACAATTTGCTTGGCTGTTTTCAAACGAGAATCTTCAAACGCTTGTTTTTTTAAGGTAGCCAAAGCCGCATTGTAATCCGCTGGACGCATACAGCTTCTTCCCGGACATCCCACAGGTGTAGGAGTAGTCACCACAACAGGACGTGGATTTTGGAATTCGCCACCGTTATGATTAACATGTGATGAAGATGAAGTAGTTGTGGTTGTGGTTTGAGTAACACTTCCACCACCCATATTATCGTTAATGGAAAATCCCATGTTGATTCCACCCACATTAATATTGGCATTAATATTATCACCACCTGAAGTCGTGGTTGTTGTCGTTGTTTGTGTTACCGAACCTCCACGAACGGGCGGAGTTTGTTGCACCACTACCGTTTGAGGCGCTTGTTGCTGTACAACTACCGTTTGGGATTGAACAGGAGCAGGACGCGGTTGTCCATAATGCATCACATACACATTAGAAGGTGCAATATAATTCGGACGAACAGGAATCGCTGAAAAATAATTCATTTTCATTTTTCCTTTTTTGTTTTTGTCACGCTTAATTTTATAAGTGACATCCGACATGATGCCGTCTACATCGGCAATCATCATGTTGTTGGTCGTGATATCCATCAACGATTTGTCTTCAAATTGGATTCGCGCATTGTAATACGGCTGATTCAAATCTTCGATGCGCAAATTCGTTTGTGGAATGTCATTTTGTTGTTCCCCATTTAAAATGAGATAAAATTTATCACCATCTTCAGAGAAAATGGTCAAATGCCCCACCGGACTTCCTTGAGCGAAAGAAAGTGAAGCCATCAATAACAGTAAAACAGAAGTAATTTTTTTCATGATGATTAAAATTTTGGTAAAAATAATTCTTAATTCGTAAAAAGCAAACCCAATAAACGTGCCATTAAAAATTTTTATATAAAAAAGGTATGATTTTTTAAAAAAAAGAAGATACTTCGCGGACCTCACCCGCTGGTAAACCCAAGGTAAATTCGCCTACCCGAACCCGCACGAGTCGTAACGTAGGAAAACCGACTGCAGCCGTCATTTTACGCACTTGACGAAACTTCCCTTCTGTTAAGGTGAGGCTCACCCAACTCGTCGGACCGTGCCGTTCATCACGAATACGCCGACCATCTCCTATACATTCGGGTAACGCTACTATTTTTTTTGCCTGACACGGTTTGGTGGTATAGCGTATCCCTTTGAACCCGATCTCCACTCCCGCCTCCAATCGTGCAATAGCTTCATCCGTAATTAGGCCGTCTACTTGAGCATAGTATTCTTTTTCGATGGTCTTACTGCGCACCAATTCACTCATCATCCCGTCGGTGGTTAATAAAAGTAAGCCTTCCGAGTCTTCATCCAGCCGACCAATAGCCATGGTTCCTTCAGGGAAAGCATACAATTCTCCCAATAGTTTCTTGTGCCGTTTTTTCTCATAAATAAACTGACTTAAATAACCGTGGGGTTTATGCAAAAGAAAATGCCTGTGTTCCATCGTTTTAAATTTCGCTTCAAAAATACAGTTATGAAATTAACTACAACTATTGAAAGACGGCTTTTGTTTTGTATTTTTATGAGCTAAAAATTCATACCAATGACACTTACCATCATCTTATCAGCCGTATTCTTGGTGCTGGGTTTCTTCATCGGAAAATTACTTTCGAGCAACCAAGCAGGAGCTACCTTAGCCCAAAAAGAGGAACAAATTCGCCAAATTAACCTGCAATTGGATCAAATGCAGCAACAAGTAAAAAATGTAACTGCTGAAAAAGAACAATTCCGAAACGAACGAGAAGCTGTGGCGATGCAACTTACCAAAAAAGAAGTCGATTTTGATAATTTGTTGGAACGCAATAAAGAATACCGTCAGGAGGTCGAACAGTTGCAAGAAAAATTCACCAAAGAATTTGAATTGTTGGCGAATAAAATATTAGAAGAAAAAACCACCAAATTTACCGAACAAAACAAAGAGCAATTGAAAAACATCTTGACACCTTTGCAAGATAAAATTCAGTTGTTTGAAAAGAAAGTCGAAGACACCCACAAAGAAAGCATCGACTACCATGCCGCTTTACGCCAGCAAATAGTGGGCTTGCGCGAAATGAACGAACAAATGTCCAAAGAAACCGTGAATTTGACCAAAGCCTTGAAAGGTGACAGTAAAATGCAAGGAAATTGGGGCGAATTGGTGTTAGAGCGCGTGTTGGAAAAATCGGGCTTGGAAAAGGACAGGGAATATTTTGTCCAACAAAGTTTTACCACCGAAGATGGGCAACGTTTGCAACCCGATGTGGTGATTGCCTTACCTGATGGAAAAAAAATGATTGTGGATTCAAAAGTGACCTTGACGGCTTATGAACGGTTCACCAATGAAGAAAATGACGAATTCAAAAAAAATCATTTACGGGATCACATTATTGCTATAAACCGCCATGTCGAACAATTGGGTGCAAAAAATTATTACGATTTGTACCAAATGGAGAGTCCGGACTTTGTCTTGCTCTTCATTCCTATCGAAGCGGCTTTTGCGGTAGCATTGAATGAAGACACCACGTTATACAACAAAGCGTTTGAAAAGAATATCGTCATTGTCACACCCACCACGCTTTTGGCCACTTTAAAAACAATAAATAGTATGTGGACCAATCAAAAGCAGCAAGAAAACGCGTTAGAAATTGCGCGCCAAGCGGGTGCATTGTATGATAAATTTGAAGGATTTGTGGGTGATTTAATCAAGATTGGTAAAAAAATGGATGAAGCAAAATCCGAGTACCAAGGCGCCATGAATAAATTAATCGAAGGCAAAGGAAATTTAGTGAGCAGTGTGGAGCGTTTGAAAAAAATGGGCGCAAAAGCAAAAAAAGCGCTGCCTGAAGTGTTACTTTCCAGAGCCGGTAGTACAAAAAATGAATCCTTAGAAAATCATTCTCATGAAGAAAACATATAAATCGGTAAAATCCTCACGGATTTCGATTTCACAATTGATGTTACCCTCGCATTCCAATTTTAGTGGAAAAATTCACGGTGGGTATATTTTGTCGTTAATGGACCAAATTGCTTTTGCTTGTGCGTCAAAATTTTCGGGCAATTACTGTGTCACGGCCTCAGTAGATACGGTCGATTTTTTAAATCCGATTGAAGTGGGCGAATTGGTCATCATGAAAGCAAGTGTGAATTATGTAGGGCGCAGTTCGATGATTATTGGCATTCGTGTCGAATCGGAAAACATTCAAACGGGAAAATCCAAACACTGCAATTCCAGTTATTTTACAATGGTGGCCAAAGACGAAACGGGTCAAAACACGGAAGTTCCAGGTTTACTACTGAACACTTTTGAAGAAGTGCGCCGCTTTTACAATTGCATCCAACAAATTGAAGCCCGAAAAACTAGAAACCGCCATGAAATAGAATTTGATTACAAGTCGGATGAAGCCCTAAAAAACCTCGAAAACTACAATGTTAAAGTCGAAATGAATTAAGTCTACTTTTTTCAAATTCTAATTTATACATGAAAAATTCTCAGATAACTACAATGGAATTAGGTAAATAGATTTTTTTTTCTATTTTTGGACTAGAAACAAAAATGATGAAAAAATATTACTTATTTGGGTTGCTTGCAGCTATTTTCTCGCTATTTATTTACTCGTGTTCCTCCAATGACGACCCGGAATATGTAGAAGTGAGTCCGGTAACTGTCGACCTCACCCAAGTACCTTATGCCAAATTATCGGATTACCATTTTTTTAAAGCTCCTATGGTGGATATGGTACCCGAACTCAATGTCATCCCTTACGAACCAGCCAGTGCACTTTTTACCGATTATGCCCACAAAAAACGTTTTGTGTGGTTACCCGAAGGGACTAAAGCGACGTACAATGGTGACGGTAAAATTCTAGAGCTTCCTGTTGGAGCTGCGATCATAAAAACCTTTTATTACGACGAAGTTCAACCCAACAATACGCGCCGGGTGATGGAAACACGTATCATGATTCGAAAAGCAGAAGGTTGGATTTTCGCGGAATACATTTGGAATAATGAACAAACAGATGCCTTTTTGAATATGACAGGAAGCAATATGACCATCAGTTTTATGGAAAACAACACGGTAAAAACTGCCAATTATCGTTTTCCTAATGAAGCCCAATGCGTTACGTGTCATAAATTAAGAAACAATGATACAGGTTTGTATTATAATGCACCAATCGGTATCAAACCTCAAAACATCAACTTCAATTACACGTATGCTACGGGATCAAAAAACCAAATCACCAAATGGAAAGAGTTGGGGATATTGGAAAACAGTGCGACGTTGCCTACCGCTGAAAATACGACAATCAATTATAACGATACTTCGCAACCGCTTGAGAAAAGAGTTCGCTCCTATTTCGACATCAATTGTGCGCATTGCCATAGTGAATTAGGTCATTGTTATTATAGACCTATGCGTTTTGCCTTTACGGAAACTTACAACAACCCAACCAATATGGGCGTTTGTGTCCCTACGGCTGATATGCAGGATTTCCCTCCGGCCTTGAGTAAAATTGTGGCGCCAGGAAACGTAAACCGCTCGATGTTGTATTACCGTATCAATACTGAGAATGAATCCTACATGATGCCACTGCATGGGCGTTCCATCATCCATACGGAAGGCGTTCAATTAATCGAGCAATGGATTAATTCCTTACAACCTTGTAACTAAACAATTTAATATAACCTGACCTTTAACCAATATGAAAAAAATTACTTTATTATTAACCCTGCTAACCGCAGTTTTCACTCAGGCACAAGACACCTGTGGAACGGCTGTAGCTATTACAGCTGGAACACAAGTTGTGACAGCCGTAAACGGTACAGAATTACCTCCAACAATATGTGCTGCTAACGGGGCTTTAGGAACAAATGGAGCCGCTGAATGGTACAGCTACACCCCAACTCAAAATTACACGGTAATTTTATCTACAGACATCACTGCAAACACACCAAGAGTGGACACGCGTGTACACATTTACACAGGAACTTGTGGTGCACTGACTTGTTATGCTGGTGATGATGATAGTGGGGCTAATTACTCTACTGTAGCCACTTTTAATGTGACAGCAGGAACTACGTATTACATCGCTTGGGATAATAAATGGACCAGTGCTGGATTTACCTTCCAATTAACTGAAAACCCAATTGTAGTTCCCCCGGTTACTCCAGTAAATTATACTACGCAAACAGTTTCAACGATCAACAACACTTACAATATTTGTGTAGTTGACATGAACAATGATGGTTTGGATGATGTAGTAGGAATTAGTACTGGAACAATGAAAGTACATTACCAAACTTCAACAGCAGGTACTTTCAATGTTGTAAATTATCCTTTTACCGATGTTTCTTTTTACCCCAATTGGAGTATGGCCGCTGGAGATTACAACAAAGACGGCTATAATGATATCGTACTTGGAAACGGAAGTGGGTTGTCAATCCTTACTTCAGCGAATAATGGATCGTCCTATACTGGGTACACACCGGGACAATATATCTTTTGTCAACGTACCAATTTTGCCGATTTGAATAAAGACGGAAACTTGGACATCTTCTCTTGTCATGACATCAATGAAAATGTATATTATTTAAATGATGGAAATGGAAATTTAACGTATTACCAATCCAACATTACGCCTGGTGCTATGAATTTAAGTAGTGGCGGTGGAAACTATGCCACATTGTTTACTGACTTTGATAATGACGGAGATTCAGATGTATTCATTTCAAAATGTTCCGGACCTCCATGTCAGTTAATTCGTTATGATGGCGGTACAACCTATACTAACATCTCTGCAGCAGCAGGTGTGAACGTAACCCCTATTCAAACATGGTCTTCGGGTATTGCCGATTTCGATAACGATGGCGATATGGACGTAATTATTACAGCAAGTGCTGGATTGCATAAATTCTTTAGAAATAATTTTGAAACCACAGGTTCGTTGACTGCTTTCACTAACATTACAACAGGATCTGGTTGGGATACCAATACTTCAACAAACATTGACAACATTGCTTACGATTTTGATAACGATGGTAAAGTGGATGTTTTAGGCGGTGGAAACAAAATTATGTTTAATCAAGGTAACAATACGTTTTCAGCTGTACCTTACACAGGAATTGCTGTAGGTGCTGTAGGAGATTTGAACAATGATGGTTTCTTGGATATCCAAAATGGATCTACAATTCGTTATGCCGTACCAAACGGAAATAACTGGATTAAAATCCGTTTAAATGGTGTACAAAGCAACAGCAACGGTATTGGAGCTCGCGTTGAAATCTATGGTGCTTTTGGAAAACAAATTCGTGACATCCGTAGCGGTGAAGGTTTCAAATACATGAGTTCGTTAAATGCACACTTCGGAATTGGGACCAATACCGCAATTACTCAAGTAATCATTCGTTGGCCTTCGGGAACAGTAGATACGATTAACAATCCTGGAATTAACCAAAGAATTGATATCACAGAAGGTTCGACCTTAGCTAACACTACTTTTGATGTGTCAGCAATGAGTGTTTTCCCAATCCCTGCGAAAAACAGCATCACCATTAAAACCAAAGAAGGATACACTGCTGTAAGCGCAGAAGTATATGACTTAAATGGCCGTATGGTTTTGTCCTCTAAAATTGAAAATGACACCCTAAACATCCAATCACTAAACGAAGGAACCTACCTTTTAAAAGTGTTAGATGCGAATGGAAATGCAGCTTCTCAGAAAATCGTGAAAAACTAAACACAATACATTCCAAAAAAAAGCCCTGACGTCAAATCAGGGCTTTTTTTATAATTGTACTTTTTCGATGGCATTCAACTTATCGATTTGTAAAATTGTTTTCTGTTGGTTGACATCACGCGTAAACATCGGAAGAAAACGGGCGCCATAAACAATCTCATCAAAAGTATAGGAAGTGCGCTTCATGACCGTATTGCTATACATATCGTCAAACATTTTTAAAAACACAATGAGTTCGCCCACAGTATTCTCAAAATCAGTTGCTGTAAATTGATACAACGGACTATCTTCTGTTATCGGATGTACCAAGGTCCAGTTTAAATTCAACGCATTAATCGTGGACAACTCCAAATCCAAAGTAAAAAACTTATTGACCATCTGTCCATTCTCCTCAACATGCATTCCCAACGTTACTCGCGCTTCCGCATCACTCAAATTGGCGTTTTTGGACGGACACATGCGCAACATTAAAGCTGTACCGCCTTTATACGGCGCAATGATGGCATTGTGGGAAAATAAAATATGGGCTTTGGGCTGACTGAATCGTCCATAAAACAAACCTGTTGCAATGGCAAAGCTCAACAAACCAAATAAGGCTTCAACAGCTGCGACAAAACTCGTCAAGAAGCCACTCGGACTCACATGTCCGTACCCTACCGTAGTGAAGGTTTGCACACTAAAAAAGAACGCTTGACCGAAGGCGTCCCAACTCGAATTGGCATTGACGCCATTCAAATGTTCGACCCCTAAAGCATAATACATCGAGGCAAAAACAGAATTCACCAAAAAGTAAAATCCGCAGATAATCACAAAAAACTTCCATCGCGGTAAGGTCAACATCGTATGGTACCAGCTGATACTATCCAAAAAAGGGATACCCGACTTTCGAATATTGGCATTACCCGATTTGGTAAAGAATCGTCCGCCATAACTAGCGGCATTGGTACCTAAACCGGTATTGGCATCGGTGCGGGCTTTGGAATTAAAAGGGGTGCGAAAGGCCATGCTTTTTTTTGGTAAAACTACGCAATTTCACGCATAAAAAAAGCTGCCCGAAAGCAGCCTTTTCTTATTTAGACAAATACATTTTTCGTCGGGAATACAAATCGTAAAATTGATCATCTTTTAAATCTTCAATGAACAAAATACTTTCTCCCGTTGATTTCATTTCGGGACCGAGTGCCTTATTCACATTCGGAAACTTATTAAAAGAGAAAACGGGTTGCTTGATTGCAAATCCGTTCAACTTCGGATTAAAGGTGAAATCGGTGACTTTTTTCTCACCCAACATCACTTTGGTCGCATAATTCACATACGGCTCGCCATACGCTTTCGCAATAAAAGGCACCGTACGAGAAGCTCTTGGATTGGCTTCAATTATATAAACGATATCATCTTTGATGGCAAACTGAATATTGATCAACCCAACCGTTTGCAAGGCTAAGGCAATATTTTTCGTATGATCTTTAATTTGCTGCATTACAAATTCGCCCAAATTAAAAGGAGGCAATGTCGCATTACTATCGCCCGAGTGAATTCCACAAGGTTCGATATGCTCCATGATTCCGATGATGTACACATTTTCACCATCACAAATAGCATCCGCTTCCGCTTCAATGGCACCATCCAAATAGTAATCCAACAGCAATTTGTTATTCGGTATATGTTTTAAAATCTCAATCACATGTTCTTCCAACTCTTGCTTGTTGATCACGATCTTCATCCCTTGGCCACCCAATACATAAGAAGGACGAACCAATAACGGGAACTCCAATTGATCTGCCAATTGCAACGCTTGTTCTGCATTTTCAGCTACACCAAATTTAGGATACGGAATATTTAATTCTTTCAACAAGCCCGAGAAACGACCGCGGTCTTCGGCTAAATCCAAGGCATCATAACTGGTTCCGAAGATTTTAATACCGTAGCGGTTTAATTTTTCGGCCAACTTCAAAGCCGTTTGTCCACCCAACTGTACAATCACGCCTTCTGGCTTTTCATGTTGGATGATATCGTAAATATGTTCCCAAAATACAGGTTCGAAATACAATTTATCCGCCGTATCAAAGTCGGTCGACACCGTCTCCGGGTTACAGTTAATCATGATGGTTTCGTAGCCACATTCTTTTGCCGCCAAAACCCCATGCACACAGGAATAATCAAACTCAATTCCTTGTCCAATACGGTTGGGTCCCGAACCTAACACCACGACTTTCTTACGGTCTGTGACAATACTTTCATTGGAAACATAGCGTTCTCCAGTAGCGGTTTCAATCTCCGCTTCAAAAGTAGAATAGTAATACGGGGTTTTTGCCTTGAACTCGGCCGCACAAGTATCCACCAACTTGTAAACGCGACGAATATTCATGTCTTCGCGCAAGCGGTACACCTGACTCTCCAAACAGCCCAACATGTGCGCAATTTGACGGTCGCCGTAGCCTTTTTGTTTGGCTTCTAATAACAATTCCTTGGGTAATGTATCAATGCGGTAATTCGAAATTTCTTTCTCCAAGAAATACAATTCCTCGTATTGCTTCAAGAACCACATATCGATTTTGGTAATCTCGTGAATACGGCTCAACGGAATTCCCATTTGAATCGCATCGTAAATTACAAACACGCGATCCCAACTCGCATAGGTGAGTTTTTCTATAATTTGTTCGTAGTTTTTATAACCTTTTCCATCAGCACCCAAACCGTTACGTTTGATTTCTAAGGATTGCGTGGCTTTGTGTAACGCTTCTTGGAACGAGCGCCCGATGCCCATCACCTCACCTACCGACTTCATTTGGAGTCCGAGGGTACGATCTGCGCCTTCAAATTTATCAAAGTTCCAACGCGGTATTTTCACGATGACATAATCCAACGTCGGTTCAAACAAGGCCGAAGTGGATTTCGTTATTTGATTTTGCAATTCATCAAGGGTGTACCCCAAAGCCAATTTGCTGGCAATTTTTGCAATCGGATATCCAGTCGCTTTAGACGCCAAGGCCGACGAACGCGATACCCGTGGATTGATTTCGATAGCAACGATATCTTCTTTTTCATCGGGAGAAACGGCAAACTGCACATTACACCCTCCAGCAAAATTCCCGATAGAGCGCATCATGTGAATGGCCATATCGCGCATCTTTTGAAAGGTCGTATCCGACAACGTCATGGCAGGCGCTACCGTAATAGAATCCCCGGTGTGAATCCCCATCGGATCCATATTTTCGATGGAACAAATAATCACGACGTTATCATTTTGGTCGCGTAAAAGTTCCAATTCATATTCTTTCCAACCCAAAAGCGCTTTGTCAATCAACACCTCATGAATCGGTGACGCTTCCAAACCGCGGGTTAACAATTCATCAAAATCCTCTTTGCGGTGTACAAAAGCTGCCCCAGTTCCACCCAACGTAAACGAAGGACGAATTACTAAAGGAAACCCAAACTCTTGCGCAATTTCTTTTCCTTTCAAGAAAGAATTGGCCGTTTTGGCCGGCGCATAAGGTATACCGATTTTACTTAATAAGGTTTTGAACTGGTCACGGTCTTCGGTGACGTTTATTGCATTGATATCTACCCCAATCAAACGCACATTAAAATCCTTCCAAATCCCTTTTTCTTCCGCTTCCAAACACAAGTTCAACGCCGTTTGTCCGCCCATAGTAGGGAGTACAGCATCAATATTGGGATGCGCTTTTAGGATTTCGATAATCGATTTGGTGGTTAAGGGTTTTAAATACACATGATCCGCCATGGCTGGGTCGGTCATGATGGTAGCGGGATTGGAATTAATAAGAATAACTTCAATCCCTTCTTCGCGAAGTGAACGGGCGGATTGTGACCCCGAGTAATCAAATTCACAGGCTTGACCAATGATGATCGGACCTGAACCAATAATCAAAACGGATTTGATAGAGGAATCTTTCGGCATGTGGTGTTGTGGTTTAGTTGTTTATTGTTGTGTGTGTCAAAATTAGTCGGTTTATAAAACTTTTGAAAAAATCGGGGTTGCCAACTTATCAATAGTTATAAACAGTATAAAAAAAAGGCGCTACTAATAAAAGTAACGCCTTTATATATGATAGTAAATACCATTATTTTTTGTGTCTTGGTTCAGAAGAAACCGTCAATTTATGTCTTCCTTTTGCACGACGACGAGCAAGGACTTTTCTACCATTTGCAGTAGCCATTCTTTCCATAAACCCGTGTTTATTTCTTCTTTTTCTTTTCGATGGTTGAAATGTTCTTTTACTCATTGTTCGATATCTTTAAATCCTGATAATTATTCTATGATTACGGCTTTTCAAAACCGAGTGCAAATATACAAAGGTTTTTATTTCTTGCAAGCGCTTTTTTAAAAATATTTTAAATTCCTTTTAGTACATTTGCAACCTAAATTTTACAATCATGTTTCACAGAAATATCAAAATCGTTTTAACCGTTCTGATTTTTGCTGCAGCGGTATGGCAATTTACCGAAAATAACGTAGGGAATGGAATTTTCTTAATCATCATTTCCCTTTTTCCTTTAGCTTTATACTTCCGTAACGAGTTTATTTTGTTGGCTTTTTTACAAATGCGTAAACAAAATTTCCCTGGCGCACAAAAATGGTTAGCCAAAATCAAAAACCCAGAAACGGCATTAATCAAAAAACAACAAGGCTACTACAATTACTTACAAGGCTTGATGGTGTCACAAACCAACTTGAACCAAGCCGAGAAGTTTTTCAAAAAAGCCATCGAATTGGGATTGAACATGGATATGGACTTAGCGGTAGCCAAATTAAATTTAGCCGGAATTGCTTTATCCCGCCGCCGTAAATTGGAAGCCACCAACTTAATCAACGAAGTGAAAAAGCTCGACAAACAAGGCATGTTGAAAGAGCAAATCACCATGATGAAAGAACAAATGAAACGCATCTAAATAATATAGACTCCGAAAGGGGTCTTTTTTTATGTTCTATTTTAGATTATAAATTAGAAATGAGGGTACTTTTGAAAAGTTTTTTTTTAGAAGAAAGAGGAAAGAAGCAAGAAAAAAGAAGGCGCGTGTTATTATCACGGTTCACTCTACACTATTAAACCCCTTACATTTTTACACAAATTAACCTTTTAAACTTTGTGTCAACATCGTGATACTTTGTGCTCCAAAATTTCAAAACATTAAGGAATTAAGACTACTCACTAAACCGCATAAATTAAGGCAATTAAGCAGGCCAAAAAACTAGTTTTTCTGGTCTTAAATCTTGGTGACTTTGAGTCTTCGTGGCAAAAAGAAAAAAGAAGCAAGAGAAAAGAAAACGTACTTATTAAAAGGTACTTATTAAACAATTAAACTCTTTCTACTTTTACACGAAATTCCTCCCGAAACTTCAACAGAAATTTATAATTTAGATTTTATAATTTAAAATAAAAAAAAGGTGCCTTCCAGCACCTTAATTCATAACTCATAACTCCTAATTCACAACTCCTAATACCCTTTCGTCGGTATCTCAATCTGGTATTTCTTTTTTCCTGGATTCGCCAACTTCTTGTCGCGTAACCAAGGGTTATGGATTTTTAAGATTTTATAGTTCACGCCTTGTAGTTTGGCGAACTTAGCCAAATCGTTGATCGAACTGTCGACTTCCACGATTTTGGTGGGTAAATTTTCATACAATTCGTGCTGACTCACGTCAAATCCATACAAATCGGGATGTTGCATAATTTCTTTTAAAGCCAAAATACGGAACACATAACGGTGGGTTTCGTCGGTTAATAACAAATCGTAATAATCGGTTACCCCTTGTTCTTCTAGTTTTCGAGACAAACCGTTCATACCGCCGTTATAACTCGCTGCCGCCATCGTCCACGAACCAAATTTATTTTTGGCGGCCAATAAATACTTACACGCCGCCTCTGTTGATTTTTGCAAATGGTACCGCTCGTCTACCGTTTCGCTCACCTCCATGCCTTTTTCCTTAGCCGTATCGGGCATAAACTGCCACACGCCACGCGCTCCGGAAGCCGAAACCGCATTCAACAAGGCACTTTCAATCACCGCCAAATACTTGAAATCATCGGGTACCCCGTATTGCTTCAAAATGGGTTCGATCACAGGAAAAGCCCGATTGGCGCGCTTCATAATTAAAATGGTCGACGAATGTAAATTAGCATTCACCAATAATTCCCGATCGAAGCGTTCTTTCACATCGGCCAGATGCAAGGGTGTCGCTTCGCCCGCAAAATCGACTTTCGCAGGGAAATACTGAGCCGTACCTTCTTTAAATAAGTGTTTCTTTTCTTCGCCAGAAATAGCGAAAACAAATAATCCCGTAATTACAACAGCTAACGCACCAGTTGCCATCCAACGTATCGATTTCATAAGGGCCAGTTTTTTGTAGTCCAACGTAAGAATACAGCGGTTTCGTATACGCACCGCACGATTCTTTTGCAAAACTACAAATTTCAGTCCACTCCCCCTATTCTTGTAGTAAAATTGCGGGCAAATGCGCGTTCAACCAACGGTATTTACTCAAGATCATCGCATGCGTTCCGTCTTTGACAGGCACATAATTTTTAAGGTATTTCGGAGGAAAAACCTCATCCTGCGTACCGTGAATATGAATCACGGCGGGATCTACTTCGGTGCGCTCCCAACACATGACTTGCTCGATCGCCCAATCCAAATAGCGTTTGTCGCGCATGTGCAAAAACTGCTCATACAAATGCAACTTGCGCTTCAGCGTCTCCCCAAAAGCGAACTTGACCAAGAGTTCGACATCCTGCAACAATCCCGTCGGGATCAGTTTATAGGCCTTGGTGGTTCGGGCCACCTTGAACTTGCGCGGGAATTCGCGATTGGATTTTACACTCGAAATAATCACCACCTTCCGCGGTTGCAGAAACGCTTTCATCTCTTGAACAAGAATCCCTCCAAAGGAAACACCCACCAATAGAGCCGTTGGATCGGTAACCTGAGCCGCCATCCGTTGGGCATAAGCCGCCAACGATTCATTGGGTTCGGGTAAAAACCATTCCAACAAATGCACTTCAAACTGGTCTTCGGGCAATTGGATTCGTTCAAAAATGGAGGAACTCGCGGCGAGTCCGGGCATGAAGTAAACCGGAATTCGGGTCATACACAAAGATTTAACGCTTTAAAGGGTGCAAAGTTTCTAAATTATTCCGAAATTTGCATAAAATTAATGAATACTACGAAAAGAAGATGAACTCAGAGTTAATTTTGGAACAAATGGAAATTAAGGACAATACCTTTGCACGTCAATTTGAGACGACGTTCAACGGTGAAATGGTTTCTGTTGAGTATTCCTTTCAAGAAAAAAAGATTTTCTTGACCCGCATTAACGGTACAGAAGATGAAGCCTTCATCACCGATTTATTGAAAAACATTATGGAAATCGCCTACGAACGCAAATTGAAAGTCGTTCCCGTTTTCCCTAAAGTAGCTGCATTTATGCGGAAGCATCCCACCTATCGCGATTTGCTTCCCCCTGGAATTCGTATCTAACAAAATAAGTTATTGATAAAGCCGTTTCTACAGAAGCGGCTTTTTTTTATCTTTAAACCATGAACACCGAAGAACTACGCGACAACATTCTCGATTTTTTTGAACACATCGAAAAATACTACGGCTGTGCCACCGAAATCACCGAAGGTCTCATGACCAGTACCGAAGAAGTCGAGGCTGAAAATACCACTTGGAACTTATCCGAGTTCCAACTCGTGCGTTCGGCCTACCGCAATGTGGGAAACCGTTTTATGCTTGAAGGTGCTGGTGTATACTACGAAATCGCTGCCGAGAAAATCATCGATTTTAAAAACCCCGGTCGTCATAAATATGAATTTGTCGAAATTTACGGCTACGGCGTCTACCGCATCACGCGATTGCATTTTCGGTCGAAGTATTAGAAATTATGCTTATTTTTATACTGCTGTAAATCACTATCCGCCCAAAAACCTGTACAATGAAATATCTAATTACCACCCTATTTTTATTTACTGCAGTTCTAACTTCTGCACAGGATTTAGATGATGCAAACTATTTTTTTAAAGATAACTACGAATATCATTTCTATGGGAAAGTAAAAAGTATTCGAAGAAAATATTCCTATATAAAACCCAATATCAGCACCCAAGAATATAATAGTATGAGGCTCAGGGCTGATGCTACACCTAAATTTGATTTTTATTATTATCCAACAGGACAATGCAAAACCTTCTGGGGAGGAACTATTGATACAGTATACCAACAGAGAAAGAAAGATATTTATACTTATTATTATGATAATTCCATTTTTAAGAAAAAAATAAAAAGTAACTTAAAAAAAAGATACCTTAATGTATATGATAAACCTTTATTTCCGCAATATGACTATTGTATAAAAGGACCTGAACCGGGTGAGGTAAAAGATGCATTTAATATTGCAAAGTTTAGTTACATTTTAGATAAGCAAAATAAAATACTTATTGAAAATGAATATGAATGGGGTGTTTCGCTAGACTCACTTCAATCTTTGAAGGATTCAAAAAAAATTATATGTACTGTTCGTACTTATTACTATAATGAAAAAAGTCAAGTTACAAAGATAATATATTCCATTAAGTTAAATCCCAAGTATGATATCGATAGAGTAAACATTAATTTTTTAAGGACTGATTTTGAATTGAATGAATACTATCCCGAAATGATTGCAAACTTTAAATACGATGCACAAGGGAGAATTGTATTTGTAAGCTTGTCATCAAAAGAAGAACTTTTGTGTAGCGAGGAATATGTGTACCACCGAAAGTTGGATTATGTCGAAAAGTCTATTTACTATGACATTAAAGGGGAATATTCTTCAAAGATCAAAAAAACAGTACGGTATTATAATGAATATGGCGATTTAATTCAAATTGATTTTTTACCTGATTTTGAGGGGCAGCCCATGACAAGAGTTTCCCGAAGACCACGCTATTACGACTATGAATACGATGATCATAAAAATTGGATCAAATGTTATATGTATTTAGAAGGCACAAAAGAAGGAAAACCATCACTGATAGCAGAACGTGAAATTATATACTACGACAAATGAAAAAAATACTAGTTACTCTAATATTTATTGGATTTGCCAATGCTTATTCTCAATGTTGGCAAGGAATTTACAGCAAAGGAAATTTCTCAATGGGTATCAAAACAGATGGAACACTTTGGGGATGGGGTTCAAATACATCTGGAGAGATTGGTCTGGGCACAACTTCCAATATTGTCTCTCCTCCCGCGCAATCAGGTTCGTTGAATAATTGGCGATCGGTTACAACGGGATATAATTATTGTCTTGGAATAAAATTAGATGGCACATTATGGGCATGGGGATTTAACGGGAATGGTGAATTGGGAGATGGTACTTCATTTACAAGAACTTCACCTGTACAAGTTGGATCTTCAAATGATTGGTTTAGAGTCGAGTGTGGAGGTGATTTTTCAATAGGATTAAAAAATAATGGGACCTTATGGGCTTGGGGTGATAATTTTTATTACCAACTAGGAAACGGTACAACAATAGGTAATTTCACTCCTATACAAATTGGAACTAATTCAGATTGGGTGAAAGTTTCATCAGGTGCGGATCATACTATTGCCTTAAAATCTAATGGAACATTATGGTCATGGGGCAGAAATAATTTCGGGCAATTAGGTGATGGAAGTTATTTAGATAAATCAACACCTGTTCAAATAGGAAGTTCTAATCAATGGGTTGATATTGAAACGGGGACTTATTACAGTGTTGCTTTGCAAACAAACGGTTCGCTTTGGAGTTGGGGACAAAACTCAAGCGGACAGTTAGGAATTAATTCTCAATCAGGTAGAAATACTCCACAACTAATTAATTCAAACTTACCTTGGGTAGCATTATCAGCAGGAAATTTTTCTTGTTATGGAATTAAATCTGATGGCACTTTATGGTCGTGGGGACAAAATTCAAATGGACAATTAGGTATAAATTCAACAACAAATAAATTGATCCCCACTCAGATAGGTATTGAATCTAATTGGTCAAAAGTTATTTCTGGTGGTTTTCAATGTTTTGCAGAAAATAGTCAAGGTAATGTTTTTTGCTGGGGTTCAAATAATATTGGTCAACTTGGTAATGGTACTACAGTTAGTCAAAATGCTCCAATTTTATTTAGCACTTGTAGTTTAAACAACTCAATTATTAACTCAGAAGACAATATATTGGTTTATCCAAATCCAACAACGAGTACTATTAATATTTCCATAAATGAAGATGTTTCTAAAATTCGAATTTTAGATATTTATTCAAATATTGTTTACGAACTTGATGGAAATACCAAAAACATCAATATTGATTTTTTACAATCGGGAATTTATTTTTTAAAAATAATTTCAGCGAATTACAGTTCTACACACAAGATTATTAAAAATTAATCGTGACCTTATATTTATTTATTTTCCGTCAAAACTCTTGAAGCCTTCTACCGCATCACGCGATTGCATTTTCGATCGAAGTATTAGAAATTACACCGCAACATTCACAAACGCAATCCGCACACCACCATCTTCGTCAATATGCGTCAACTGCACTTCATGTAACGTATTCACCAATTCGGGATTCCAAGGTGTTTTTACTTTTACATAGTTTTCAGTCAATCCATAGATGTAGCCCTCTTTGTTTTCGCCTTCAAATAAAACCGTGCGGGTAGTACCCAACTGACTTTCATAAAAGGCGCGGCGTTTTTTGACCGACAAGCCACGCAACATCTTACTGCGTTTAGCGCGCACATTATTCGGTACTACACCGTCCATCAAAGCGGCTTCGGTATTATCGCGTTCGGAATAGGTAAACACATGCAAATACGAAATATCCAGTTCGTTTAAGAAATGATAGGTTTCCAAGAAATGCTCGTCCGTTTCACCCGGAAAACCTACAATCACATCCACGCCAATACAGGCATGCGGCATCACTTCACGAATTGTAGCGACGCGTTCCGTGTAGAGTTCGCGCATGTAACGGCGCTTCATTTTTTTCAAAATAGCATTGCTGCCCGATTGCAAAGGAATATGGAAATGCGGCACAAAGGTCCGACTCTGGGCGACAAACTCAATGGTTTCGTTTTTCAACAAATTGGGTTCGATCGACGAAATACGTAACCGTTCAATTCCGTCCACTTGATCCAAAGCTTGCACCAATTCCAAGAACGTATGTTCGTGTTTTTTGTTCCCAAATTCGCCCTTACCATAATCCCCAATGTTGACACCCGTCAAAACGATTTCTTTGATGCCTTGTTTAGAGATTTCAGCAGCGTTTTGCAACACATTCGCCATGGTATCACTACGGGAAATACCACGCGCCAATGGAATCGTACAATAGGTACATTTATAATCACAGCCGTCTTGCACTTTCAAAAACGCGCGGGTGCGATCACCGATGGAATAGCTGCCCACATAGAAGTCCGCTTCCTCAATTTCACAAGAATGCACTTCGCCCATATCATTTTTGGACAAATCGTGAATGTAATCGGTGATTTTGAATTTTTCAGTAGCGCCCAAAACCAAGTCCACACCATCAACTGCGGCTAGTTCTTCCGGTTTCAATTGGGCATAACAACCCACGGCTGCCACAAACGCTTTTTCGTTGAGCTTTAAAGCTTTTTTTACGACTTGTTTGAATTGTTTGTCGGCATTATCCGTCACCGAACACGTATTGATCACATAGATATCGGCTACGTCTTCAAAGTCGACACGTTCGAATCCTTCATCTTGAAAATTTCTCGCGATAGTAGACGTTTCGGAGAAATTGAGCTTACAGCCTAAGGTATAAAAGGCTACTTTTTTTTGCTGTTCCATAAATGCACACAACCCTAGAAATCGTTGTCAAGTGATTGCGGCCGCAAAGGTACATATTTTTTATCGTAAAATGGATTGAATATAAATCACAAAGAAAACCAGCGCTTTTCTTAAGAGCGAATAGAAATTTTCAAATCTAAAAATTTTCAAATTTTCAAATCAACTCTTATTCCTTCCGATATTTCTTCGTCTCCTCAAACACATGTTCCAAAATACGGGCTTCGACTTCGTCAAATTCCACATGACGGCGAGCCATAACGATTTTGGCGGTTTGAAACGCCTTGCTCGTGAGATAGGTCGTCATTCCTGAAGCGCCACCCCAGCTAAAACTAGGAACAAAGTTGCGCGGAAATCCCGATCCGAAGATATTCGAAGAAACACCCACTACCGTTCCGGTATTGAACATGGTATTGATCCCACACTTGCTGTGATCTCCCATCATCAAACCACAGAATTGGAGTCCGGTGCGTGCAAAACCTTCGGTTTCGTAGCTCCATAAGCGAACTTCCTCGTAGTTGTTTTTCAAATTGGAGTTATTGCTGTCGGCGCCAATGTTGCACCATTCGCCCAACACCGAATTCCCTAAGAAACCATCGTGTCCTTTATTGGAATAGGCAAATAAAACTGAATTGCTTACTTCACCACCCACACGGCTATGCGGCCCTACGGTAGTCGCTCCATATATCTTGGTGGCCAACTTCACTTGGGCTTCTTCGCACAAGGCAAATGGACCGCGAATTACAGAACCTTCCATGATTTCGGCATTTTTACCAATGTAAATCGGACCCGCAGACGCGTTTAACGTCACAAACTCGAGACGCGCGCCTTCTTCAATAAAAATGTTTTCTGGGCTAATCACATTAACCGACTTCGGAATGGGTTGCGAATGACGATCGGCCGTTAAGAATTCGAAATCCTCGCGAATGGCCGCATCGTTTTTAGCAAAAATATCCCAGGTATGTTCGATTTTCAAACAGTCATCGGTATACTCTAAGATTTCATACGTATCAAAATCTACTTCCTCTTGGGTATCCGTGGTGTAAAAAGCAACGACATCTTCTCCGCGAAAGATCGCTTGGTTGGGTTCCAAATTACGCACCATTTCCACCAAAACAGGATTTGGGAAATAGGCACCGTTGATCATCACATTGGCCTCCATTTCCACCATAGGAAACTTTTCAGACAAATAGTCTTCCGTTAAAGTAGTGGTGGTGTACCCCAAATGTTTTTCCCATTTTTCACGAATCGTCAAAATCCCAACACGAATATCACATACGGGACGGGTAAAGGTAAACGGAAGTAAGGCAGTACGGACGGGACCGTCGAAAAGGATATAATTCATGGTAGTTTGTTCAGCTAAAGCGTCAAAAGTACGAAGTTTTAGGCAATAAAAAAACCACCCCGAAGGATGGTCTCTTTGTATTTGAACACACAATAAATATCAAATTACTTACCGTGTTTAGCGTATTTGGTTTTGAATTTATCAATACGTCCGGCAGTATCGATTAGTTTTGATTTACCAGTGTAAAATGGGTGTGATGTTCTTGAAATCTCCATTTTATAAACCGGATATTCTACTCCGTCTACAACGATTGTTTCTTTAGTTTCAACAGTAGACTTTGTGATAAATACATCCTCGTTTGACATATCTTTGAAAGCTACTAATCTGTAATTTTCTGGGTGAATACCTTGTTTCATCTTGTAAATCTTTTTATTAGTTATGAAGCAGTTGGCCTTGATGCTTTTCAATCAAAAGGTATTAGCCGGCTGCAACTTTTTATTAATCCTTTTAATTTTGAGTGTGCAAAAATACAACTAATTTTCAATTATCAAACTCAAAATCACTTTTTTTTAATCCGAAAATCCGAAAATCGTTACGGCAGATTCACTATATTTGCGGGTTGAATCTTACCAATACTTAACAGACATGGAACAAAAAACTACAGTTGGAAAAACGATTTTAAATTACGGCGCTTTATTCGGCATCGTAATGGTGTTAGAATTTGTGGTGGGTTATGTGATGAACATTGATCCACAAACCAATAAAACGTACGGACTTGTTATTAATTTATTGAACTTCTTAATCTTGCCTTTCGCGTTGGGTTATATGGGTTCGAACCAATACAAAAAAAGCAACAACGGATTCATTTCTATTGGAGAAGCGATAAAAATTACGGTGGGAATGGGTGCCATTGCGGCCTTGATTTACAGTATTTTCTTTTGGATTTTCACGATTGTCTTCCCGGATTTCATCCCTGAATTGATGGAAAAAATACGTAGCATCACCATCCAACAAAACCCTAATTTGAGTAAAGAACAAATGGAAATGAGTTTATCCATCATGGAAAAATTCATGAAACCCTATGTTTTAATTCCTACTTCCATCCTCATGTATAGTTTTGTAGGATTAATTCACGGAACCATTGTTGGGCTCATTGTAAAAAAAGAACAAGCCACTTTCTAAGTAGATGAATATTTCCATTATAATCCCGTTACTTAACGAACAAGAATCCTTGCCTGAACTCCACAAGTGGATTAAAAAGGTAATGGATGAAAACCAATACACCTACGAAGTTCTTTTTATCGACGACGGAAGTACTGACCAATCCTGGAACGTCATTGAAGGCTTGTGCCAAGAAAATCCCAACGTAAAAGGGATTCGTTTTTTCCGTAACTATGGTAAATCGCAAGCGTTGCATGCCGGCTTTGCCCGTGCCCAAGGCGATGTGGTAATTACGATGGATGCTGACCTACAAGACAGTCCGGATGAGATTCCAGGCTTATTCAAAATGGTTACCGAAGAAAACTTCGACTTGGTTTCGGGTTGGAAGAAAAAACGCTACGATAACGTGGTGACCAAAAACCTACCTTCAAAATTATTCAACTGGGCGGCTCGAAAAACATCGGGTGTCTATTTGAACGACTTCAACTGTGGTTTAAAAGCGTACCGCAACCTTGTGGTAAAAAACGTAGAAGTTTCGGGTGAAATGCACCGCTACATTCCTGTACTTGCCAAAAATGCAGGGTTTAACAAGATTGGCGAAAAGGTAGTCATCCACCAAGCTCGTAAATACGGCGAATCCAAATTTGGCATGAGTCGTTTTATCAACGGCTTTTTGGACCTGATCACCATTTGGTTCCTCTCGCGTTACGGCAAACGTCCAATGCACTTGTTCGGCGCTTTCGGAGCCTTGATGTTTGTACTCGGATTCATTTCGACCGGAATTATCATTGCCGTGAAATTGATTAAATTATATACCGGTTTCCATACCATATTAGTGACAAGCAACCCGTTATTCTATATTGCGCTAACTTCGATGATCATTGGAACCCAATTGTTCTTGGCCGGTTTCTTGGGCGAAATAATCCTTCGCACCAAAAGCAACGAAGAACGCTATAAAATTGCGGAAGAACGCTAATTGTTTTTTAAACTCAACACAACACTTTTGGATTTAAAAACTTATTAAAATGCAAATTGAATCGCACGTTTTAGACAAAGTAAACGAATGGTTGACTCCAACCTTTGACGAACATACCCAAGCGGCTATCCGCGAAATGATGGCTTCCAACCCAAAAGAATTGGAAGAGAGTTTTTATAAAAACCTTGAATTCGGAACGGGCGGGATGCGCGGCGTTATGGGCGTAGGCACTAACCGCATCAACAAATATACTCTTGGGAAAAACACTCAAGGACTTTCGGATTATTTAATCAAAAGTTTTCCAGGTGAAGCCTTGAAAGTGGCCATTGCTTACGATTGCCGACACAACAGTGATACACTTGCTAAAGTTGTCGCCGATGTATTTTCAGCCAATGGAATTCATGTGTATTTGTTCTCTGAAATGCGTCCTACTCCCGAATTGTCTTTCGCCTTAAAACATTTAAATTGCCATGCTGGTATTGTGTTGACAGCCTCTCACAATCCACCCGAATACAACGGTTATAAAGTATATTGGCAAGACGGCGGGCAATTGGTTCCGCCACAAGACGGCGAAATTATCCAAGTGATTGAAGCCCTTAATTACGCCGACATTCGCTTTGAAGCCAATGACAATTTGATTGAATACATTGACACGGCTATCGACGAAGCCTTTGTGGCCTCTACCCTAGCCAATGCGAGTTTCAATACGCCAAAAGAAGCGCGTGAAGGATTGAAAATTGTGTACACTTCGTTACACGGCACCTCCATCAAAGCGATTCCTTACGTATTAACCGCTGCAGGCTATACCGATTTGAATATTGTAAAAGAACAAGCCGAACCCAACGGCGACTTCCCTACTGTAAAATCACCCAACCCCGAAGAACCCGAAGCCTTAACCATGGCCTTGGCGTTGGCCAACGAAATTGGCGCTGACATCGTGGTGGGAACTGACCCCGACTCAGACCGATTGGGCGTTGCTGTCCGCAATACCAACAACGAATTGGTCTTGTTAAACGGAAACCAAACCATGGTCATCATGACCGCCTATTTGTTGGAACAATGGAAACGCGCCGGAAAAATCAACGGCAAACAGTTCATTGGCTCCACTATAGTGTCGACTCCTATGATGTTGGAATTGGCGGCCGCTTATGATGTGGAATGTAAAGTAGGTTTAACCGGATTCAAATGGATCGCTAAATTCATCAAAGACTTCCCCGAACTCCAATTCATCGGTGGTGGTGAAGAGAGTTTCGGATTCATGGTCGGTGATGCCGTACGCGACAAAGATGCCGTAGGCGCCACATTATTGGTGTGCGAAATTGCTGCTCAAGCCAAAGCATCTGGAAGTTCGCTTTACCAGGAATTATTAAACCTCTACGTGGACCACGGATTTTATAAAGAACACCTGATTTCGCTTACTAAAAAAGGCATTTCAGGCTTACAAGAAATCTACCAAATGATGGTAGACTTGCGTGAAAATCCGGTGGCGGAAATTAACGGACAACGCGTGGTGTGTATTGAAGATTATCAAACGTCCAAAGGACGCGATATCATGAACGGTAGCGAATTTGACATTACCATCCCAAAATCCAATGTATTGATTTACTATTTGGAAGACGGCAGTAAGATTTGCGCACGCCCCAGTGGGACCGAACCCAAAATCAAATTCTATTTCAGTGTCAATGCGCCTGTGTTGTCGCTCGACGAAATTGACTTGGTAGAAGCTGAATTAGACCAAAAAATTAAAAACATAATCGCTGCAATGCAGTTACACTAATGGATCCAAATTTAAAACGAATACTTCCGTATATGAAAAACTACAAACATCATGTAGTTTGGAATATCGTATTCAATATCTTTTACGCGTTGTTCAGTACGCTGTCCTTTATTTCATTGATTCCAATGCTTCAGGTTTTGTTTGATCAAGCAGAACGTATAACTGAAAAACCCGTTTACAAAGGCATTTGGGATATCATGAATTACGGAAAGCAATCGCTGTATTTCTATATCACGCGACTCACAGAAACCAACGGGGCTCAGTATGCACTTTTATTGGTTGTTTGTTTGGTTATTTCTACATTCTTACTGAAAAACCTATTCAATTACCTAGCGAGCAATCATTTAACGGTGATTAAAAACAGTGTATTACGAGACATTCGTAATGAAGTATATGCCAAAATTATTTCCTTGCCCATTTCCTATTACTCTGAAAAACGCAAAGGCGATGTGATGGCACGCATGTTAGGCGACATCAATGAAGTACAAAATTCGTTTTTTAATATTCTCGAATTAATCGTAAAAGAACCCATGACCATTCTTTTTACGATTTGTGCGATGATTGCCATCAGCTTTAAATTAACCTTGTTTGTTTTTGTTTTCATTCCCATTTCGGGATTTATTATTTCGCGAATCGGAAAAACATTGAAAACAAAATCAGTCAAAGTACAAAGTGAAGGTGGCTATTTGATCTCAATCGTGGAAGAAACCCTTACCGGAATGAAAGTCGTTAAAGGCTACAATGCCGAAAATACTTTTTCAAAAAAATTCACGGGTACCGTAGAAAACATTTTAAAACTTTCCAACAGTATTGGCCGCAAAAACAATTTGGCATCGCCCATGAGTGAATTCCTCGGAATCATTGTAATTGCCGTCTTGTTATGGTTCGGTGGTAACATGGTCTTGGTGGATCGTGGTTTGGACGGAAAACCGCTATTGGATGCAGCGAAATTCCTTGCGTATATGGGATTAGCTTACAACATTTTAACACCCGCCAAAGGAATTTCGAAAGCTTCTTATTCGGTAAAAAGCGGTTTGGCTGCGGCCGAACGGGTTTTTGAAATCTTGGCCGTTGAAAATTCCATCACTGACCCAGCTGATGCCAAGGAGATGGGCGAATTCAAAGAGAACATTACCCTGAAAAATGTCAACTTTGGCTATACCGACGAATTGGTCTTGAAAAACTTTTCCCTTACCATCCCAAAAGGAAAAACCATCGCTTTGGTGGGCCAATCGGGTTCAGGTAAAAGTACGATCGCCAATTTATTAACGCGTTTCTACGACATCAACGATGGATACATCGCCATCGACGGCCACGAATTGCACCACATCACCATGCATTCGCTCCGCAAAAACATTGGTTTGGTTACCCAAGAATCCATTCTTTTCAACGATACCATCAAAAACAACTTATTAATCGGGAAGCCCGATGCCACCGACGAAGAAATCATCAACGCACTCAAAGTGGCCAACGCGTATGAGTTTGTAAAAGAGTTGCCCGAAGGCATTGAAACCGGCATTGGTGACGCGGGAGGTAAACTCTCGGGCGGACAAAAACAACGCCTTTCTATTGCCCGAGCGGTATTAAAGAATCCGCCGATCATGATTCTCGATGAAGCCACTTCAGCACTCGATACTGAAAGTGAAAAATTAGTACAAGTGGCATTAGAAAACATGATGCAAAACAGAACCTCAGTTGTGATTGCCCACCGCCTATCGACCATTCAAAACGCCGACTTGATCGTAGTGATGCACAAAGGTCAGATTGTCGAACAAGGTACACACGCCGAACTCCTAGCGCTGGACGGGACTTACTCCAAACTGGTATCCCTTCAAAGTTTTGAACAAGCCTAAATAAAAAAAAGACGTTCTTCGGAAGGTCTTTTTTTTTTGGCAGCACACGAATGGGTATTGAAAACGTACCTTCCCGTGCTCCACTGTATCTTTACTCCGCTGCGCTCCATAAAGGATGCCGTTGCGCCCGGGGCTGAAAATCACCTACCTTATTTCAAAAAAAATTCCGCTATTTAAGCGGAAAATATTCGTGTACTTGCAATGGATTGACTTTACAATCCACATAAAAATAATGCACAATATCGGATTTGTCAAAGGCGCCATTTTTATTCGCATCTTCTAAGGTTCGAAAATACAATCGCCCGCGTTGATGAATCACGTTCCATCCAATCACTTCTTGCAAATCGGGGGAAATCTTTTGAAATCCTGTGCCGTCTAACACACTAATGTACAACCCATGAATATCACTTTCGTTAATTGCGCCGTCTTGATTCGTGTCGGCATCTTCCATTTCATAGACCAACAATTGCTTCTTGATACTGGCTGCCAATGCCGATAAATAACTCACCCGACTGATCAATACCTTTTTATCCGTAAGAACCCGCAAACTGTCGGTATCTTTCACTTGAAATTTCAAATTAGTCATCGTTCCGGCAATCTCAAATTCGCTGGTATTGGAAACAGTATGACTCGGAATTTCGGAATACGTAGTTTCTTTCAACCCTTTGTCTTCATACATCGCCACCTTCCCAACAGGAAACAGCAAAACTTGTGTACCATCAAACTGTATGGGTAAGTCGACCAAAGTCAGTGTATCACTTTCTTTTTTTTCAGCTTTAGCGGCCTGGTCTTTTTTATCATAAATTACTTTGGGTAGCGGTTGGTCATTCTTACAACCCACAACCAATACCGTAAGTATTCCAAGTGCAATTCCTCCCAACTTTTTCATAGGTCTGTTATAAACGCGCGGTTAAACGCAAATTAAACACTCGTGTTGTCATATAATTGGGAATGCCGTATTGATTTTTGGTATACGCATCGCGCACCCATGTATTTGTAATGGCATTCTGATTATTGAACATATTGTAAATCTCAAATCCCAACGAGAGATCCTTGAATTTCTTCAACCAATGTCCGTTCGGACGCTGTGCGTTTTTCTCCGTAAACACATAGAAAAACCCAACATCAGCACGGCGGTAATCGCGCAGGCGACTTTGGTACGTATACGCATCTGCATACGAAGGTGAACCGCCCGGTAAACCGGTATTGTACACAATATTCATGTACAATTTCAGATTTGGAATATTGGGCATATAATCCTGGAACAAAATCCCAAATTTTAAACGTTGGTCTGTAGGTCGCGCAATATAACCACGGTTGTTTTGGTTTTCTTCCGTTTTCATATACCCGAAAGTAAACCACGATTCCGTTCCTTTTACAAATTCTCCATTCAAACGCACATCCAATCCGTAAGCATAGGCCACCGCATCATTGTTGGCACGGTAACGAATACGCACATTTTCCAAGGTATAGGTATTGACATCTTGCATGTCTTTGTAATACAACTCACTTACCAAACGGAAGGGACGCTCCCACATTTTAAATCCGTATTCATTGCCCAAAACCACATGAAACGATTGCTGAGCTTTTACATTGGGATTCACGACCCCAAATTGATCCCGTAATTCACGGTAAAACGGCGGTTGGTAATAGAATCCGGTTGAAAAACGGTACAAAAGATCTTTTCCATCAACCTTATATGCCAATTGTACGCGCGGACTAAACACAGTTTGCGATTTGGAGGCTATATTTTGTCCCGAAACCGTCCAATTGTGGGCACGTACACCCGCTGTAGCAATCAATGTCCCACGACGTAAACGGGTTCGCGTATTCCATTGTGCATATCCTGAAAAACGATTAATATCAACAAAATTAGTAGCACGCACATTTTGATACGGCACTAAAGGTCCGATATACGGCTGATACGGTTGGTCCACAGGAATATCAATCACCGGCGGATTCAAAGAAAATCCAGCAGAATCAATCACTTCCCATTCAACAATACGGTCGCGAATATTTTCATGGGTATATTTTACACCCCAATCAAAGCGATGTTTTCCGGTTTGGTTGTTGGACCCTTTGATTTCAGCATTGAAAATCAATGCATCCAAGTTGTTGCGTGCGTGATTCAATTGGGATCCAATCGCCCGATTGAACGTAACATTACCAAACGTTTCCGAACCGATATTGGCATCTACTTCGCCTAAGAAATAAGATGCATCAATGTCAAAATATTCTTGTTCTTGCGTATGGTAAGCCGAAGCGATAAAACGGTAATTGTTATTATCATTCGGTTTGAAAGTCGTTTTGTAAGCTCCAAATAAGGTTTGATAACGGTCGTCTTCTTGTCCTTCGTAAAAAATTTGCAACGCAATGGGTTCGTCCAAGGTTCCAAAATTGGTTTGTCGTGTCAACGGTTGGTAGTTGTACCGGTTCAAGGATACATTTCCTAATAAACTATGGTTCCATTTTTCCGAAGGCATGAAATTCACATTCAACTGTCCGTCCATATACCGTGGACGGTAATTGGTTTGTGTCTCCTGACTATTCACCAATAAAGAATTATCGCGGTAGCGAATACCACCAATGGCACTCCATTTTTTATCTTTTGAAATCCCTTTAGCAGACAGTGCTCCTCCTAAAAAACTGGCATCGAGACTGGCCCCAAACTCCTTGGGCTTTTCGTAGGTAATATCCAATACAGACGACATTTTATCCCCGTATTTGGCTTCAAAACCACCGGCATAAAAGTCAATTTTCTGAATCAAATCACTATTGACAAAGCTCAATCCTTCTTGTTGGCCCGAACGAATCAAAAATGGGCGGTAGATTTCGACTTCGTTCACATAGACCAAGTTTTCATCGTAATTTCCACCACGAACCGAATACTGCGTACTCATGTCGCTGTTTCCATTGGCACCCAAAATTTTTAAAATATTTTCAACCCCACCATTCAATCCCGGAATTTTGCGAACTACTTCAGGGGTAACGGTAATCACACCGGTTGCTCTAGGTCGAACACCACTAATTACGACTTGTCCCAATTGCTCGTATTCACTATCCATCACCGGATTAAATTCCAACACTTCTTGGGATTGTACTTCAAAATTTTGGGTAACCATTTTAAAAGCGACGTGCTTAAAATTGACGGTGACTTTTTGTTGGGCGGGAACTTCGATGACATAAAATCCATAAGCATCGGTGGTCACTGATGTGGAAAGTGTCGAAACGTTGACACCTTCAATCGGTTTGTTATTTTCATCCAAAACCACACCCGTTATTTTCCCGGTTTGTGCGAAAGTTACTGTAGCTACGAATGTAAACAACAGCGAATAAAGTAATTTATGAATTGACAAAATCGTTATTTTTTCTTGGTTCGGTTAAATGTTGATTCAAATATAGTCGAATTTCCGACATGGTCGACCACTTCAATTTTCAAATTATTGGCACCATCATTTAAAAATCGGTCGTCGAACACATGAGTGATTCGTTTTAGTTTAGGTTCGTATTCAAACAACACCCATTGATTATTGATGTAGCCGTTTACTTTGGCCACACCCGTTTGATCATCCGAAATTGTTAAATTCAGGCTTTTGGATGTGGTCCAATCTTTATTTTTAGGTTGTTTGTACCAAACAATTTTGGGCGGTAAAACATCTTGGGCCAATTTAAACTTTCCTAAAGTTCGGGTGCGAATACTAAACGTGGCACCTTCCACATTTGTTGTATTGTATCCTAATTTTGCTCCATTTACGGAGGCGATGTAGGTTTTTGAGCGCAAAGCAACTGGAACGGATTCGTCGCGAATCGTCACCGTAAACGAATTATGAGCGGGAACAATATCTTGATGCACTTGTACTTCCCCATTTTTCACCTCAAACTGCAAATAAAAATCATCGTAAAACGTTTGGGCCTGAAAATAGACGGTCGCGTTTTCTTTTTCAAACAAAGCATCGGTTTTGCATTTGATAAAATAGGGCGTTTTGATTCCACCCTCCTCGATTTTTGCCGGCATATTGGAATATTCTACGGGGATGTCAACTCGTACTTTATTTCCATTAAAATCGGACACCTCAATCCTTTCTATCGACACAAAATTGGGAGAAACATTGATGAGTCCGCCCTCCCTCACATTGCGCAAATTGGACCACGGATAGGGATAATTGTAAAAGAGTTTCTGAAAACGTTGGTGCGACTTCTTATACCGTTCATAATCGATAAATGCATTGACATAGCGCGCTTCATCGAAAGGCATTTGATCAAACAACACTTCGAAGGTAGGCGCTCCGTTGTGCGACAATTGGGTAAAATAGGTCCCATTATTATTGAATGAAACATCATCGCGATCGTAGGCATTGATGGCAAAACCTATGGTTCCGGTTGCTTTCACTTTTTGCGCCAAATACGAACCATCGGCTTGTAAGGACAGACTTAACAATGTGGGACGTTTGGATTCATTGGCCACGGAATTGGCACCCACAGGATACACCATTAAATTGGCAATTGTAGGCGCTTTGGTATCTTTGATCGGAATGCCAAAATACAATGGATTTATAATTTTCTCGGTTTTGGAATCCCGAAATTCAAAATGCAAATGCGGCCCATCCGATCCTCCTGTATTCCCTGAAATAGCGATGAGTTCCCCTTTTTTTACGGGCAATTCACCCGGTTTAAAATAGGCTTCAACCGCAAAGGATTTTTCAGCATATTGCAATTCTTGAATTTTAGCTTCAATGGCACCAACTGCTTTTTGCAAATGGCCGTAAACAGTGGTGTATCCATTCGGATGGGTAATGTAAATCGCTTTCCCATAGCCATTGGTAGCAATTTTAATGCGGGACACATAGCCTTCTGCGGCTGCATAGACATTCAGCCCTTCCCGTTGTTGGGTTTTAAAATCAAACCCTGCATGAAAGTGATTGGGCCGTAATTCGCCGAAGTTCCCTGACAGTTGCAACGGAATATCCAAGGGCGCTTGAAAATAATCCTGAGGGTAATTCTGACTAAAAAGATAAGTAGTTGAAAAACAAAAAAATAGCATCCAGCGCATACAATCCACAATTTTGGCTAAGATAACAAAAGGGATTTGGAGTTAAAAACGAAAGCTGTTAAGAATTTCCAAAATCCTGAAAGGCAAATCTTTATCCAATTGTTGTAAAATAAATTTTATTTTTTGTGGTTTTTATTGGTTTAATGATGTCAGAATTATAAATTTGTGGGATAAAGTAACGAAACACGTCACTTATGAGTGAAATCACGGAAATCATTGATGCTCTGGAAAAAAAAGTTCAAAAGTTGTTCGCGAAGATCGACGATTTAGAACTTAAAAATCAGGCATTACAGCAGCAGCTAAAGGTTTCTGTCGAAGAAATCCAACAACATAAATCCGCAAAGGAAAATATAGTAAAGGACTTTGAAGCGCTCAAAATGACCAACGCGTTACTGGGCAGTGACGAATATAAACGAGATACCAAGCTTAAGATCAATGCACTGATACGAGAAATCGATTATTGTATTGCCCAATTGGCTGATTAAATATGAACGATAAACTGAAAATCAAGATATCGATTGCCGACCGTGTTTATCCATTAACTGTGGAAATGACACAAGAGGAAAGCCTGCGTGCTGCAGCTAAAAAAATCGATGCCATGATCAAACAGTTTGAAGAAAACTATGCCGTACGCGACAAACAAGATGTTCTAGCGATGTGTGCGTTACAGTTTGCTTCTCAATTGGAACAGAAAAAAACAGAAGTAGCTGTTTTGGACACGGATTCCGCGGATCGTTTAGCACAATTGAATAACGCATTGGAAAAATATCTCAACAAATAATAGAGAAAACGTTCTTATAACTAAGCAATAAAGACACTGCCTACATTAGTTCATTTTTGGTAAACTCAACACTAACAAATTAGAATGAGCAATTCGTCGCTACTATAGCAGGCCCGCTTGACGGGAAGCTTGAACAGCGAGCTAGCTCAAAACTTGTCTATACGAGTTTATACAAGCAATTAATGTAGGCTTTTTTTATATATAACCTTTTATTAACCATGAGTATAGTAGAAATCATAATTGGCCTAGTGGTCGGACTTGCCGGCGGTTTTGGTGTTGCCAAAATGCTTGAGAAAAGCAACGTATCGACCCTAATTAAAAATGCAAAAAAAGAAGCCGCATCGATTCTGAAAGACGCCAACCAAGAGGCAGAAAACATTAAAAAAGATAAATTGCTTCAGGCAAAAGAGAAGTTTTTAGAACTAAAAGCGGAACACGAGAAAGAAATTTTAGCCAAAGACAAAAAAATGGCTGAAGTGGAAAAGCGTATTCGCGATAAAGAATCACAAGTTTCGAGTGAATTGGCAAAGACGAAAAAATTAAACGATGATTTTGAATCGAAAGCCAAAGAATACGAAACAAAGATTGAAATCTTGGACAAAAAGCATCAAGAAGTAGAAAAGATGCACAAGTCGCAAGTGGAACAATTGGAAGTTATATCTGGTTTGTCAGCGGAAGAAGCGAAAGAACAATTGGTGGAAAGCTTAAAAGCAGAAGCCAAAACTAGCGCAATGGCGCACATTCAAGAAACCATTGAAGAAGCCAAATTGACCGCGCAACAAGAAGCGAAAAAAGTAATCATCAGTACGATTCAACGTGTAGGAACAGAGGAAGCGGTGGAAAACTGCGTTTCTGTTTTCAACATTGAATCGGATGATGTAAAAGGACGCATTATCGGTCGTGAAGGTCGCAATATCCGTGCTTTAGAAGCGGCTACTGGAGTAGAAATCATTGTAGACGATACGCCAGAAGCGATCATTCTTTCTTGTTTTGACCCTGTTCGTCGTGAAATTGCCCGTTTATCGTTGCATAAATTAGTAACTGACGGTCGTATTCACCCGGCTCGTATTGAAGAAGTGGTGGCCAAAACAACGAAACAAATTGAAGACGAAATCATTGAAGTAGGTAAACGCACGGTTATTGATTTAGGAATCCACGGATTACACCCTGAATTGATTAAGATTGTAGGGCGTATGAAATACCGTTCTTCATACGGCCAAAACTTGTTACAACACTCGCGTGAAGTAGCGAAATTGTGTGGTATCATGGCTGCCGAATTAGGATTAAACGTGAAATTAGCGAAACGTGCCGGACTGTTACACGATATCGGTAAGGTGCCGGATGCAGAAAGTGATTTACCACACGCTTTATTGGGTATGCAATGGGCTGAAAAATACGGTGAAAAAGAAGAAGTATGCAACGCTATTGGAGCGCACCACGATGAGATTGAAATGAAATATTTGATTTCACCTATTATCCAAGTATGTGATGCGATTTCGGGAGCACGTCCAGGTGCCCGTCGTCAAGTATTGGATTCGTATATCCAACGTTTGAAAGATTTAGAAGAAATTGCATTTGGTTTCCACGGTGTGAAAAATGCTTATGCTATTCAAGCCGGACGTGAGTTGCGTGTGATCGTAGAGAGTGAAAAAGTAACTGATGAAATGGCTGCTAAATTATCGTTTGAGATTTCACAAAAAATCCAAACGGAAATGACTTATCCGGGTCAAGTGAAAATCACAGTAATTCGTGAAACACGCGCCGTTAACATTGCAAAATAACGTAATGCTTATACCATAAAAAAGGGACCGAAATTCGGTCCCTTTTTTTATGTTGTATGTGCTTTTTTGTTTTTGTTAGAGTGGTACAGTCTTAGGATGCTGCAGTGAGCATTTCTTCAAATTCTTTTGTGGTAATGGGTTTGAAGTAATAATCTTTTACTTCTTCTTTGTATTCTTTGGAACGGTTCAAATCGGTGGAATCATTGGAAGAACTTACTAAATAAACCGTGATGTTTTTGTTCATGTTGTCTTTTATTTTTCGGAATTCGTCCAAAAATTGCCAGCCATCATAAACAGGCATATTAATATCCAATAAAATCAGATCGGGTTCGTTTTCCGTTTTCATCACGTTTTTCAAGCCATCTATGGCTTCTAAACCGTTGAAGAAAAACTTGGCATCGGCATCGATATTACACTTGTTAAAGAGCTTTTTGATTACGAAATGGTAGACGAGATCGTCATCTACTACAAAAATGTTATTGAATTTCATTACTAAAGTTGATTTTGAAAGTTGTGCCTACATTTACTTGACTTTCCACCTCAATAGTCCCCCCCATAGATTCGATTTGGTTTTTTGTCATAAACAATCCGATGCCTCTTGCATTGGGATGTTGATGAAAAGTCTTATACATACCAAAAAGCTTTTGTCCGTGCTTATCCAAGTTAATTCCCAATCCGTTATCCTTTATCACCAGCATTACATTTCCATTCTCTTTCTCTAATGAATAGGTAATTTCAGGTGTGCGATCCGGATGCGAATACTTGATCGCATTGGTTGTAAAGTTCAAAAACAAACTTTCTAAATAAGCTGGATTAAACTGTACGGTTTCTTTTCGATCTATCAAATTTACAATATTTACTTTATTGTCTTTAATTTCATTACTTAAAACTTCTAAGGTTTGGTGTAAAAATTCGTTTAAGTTCAAATCTTCTTTCTTATGAACAATCGTACTTTGAATATCTACCAATTCTTTTAAATGATCAATCGTTTCAGAAAGGGCTTTCGAAGTTGCTTTTAAGAATCCGAAACATTCGTCTTTTTGCTCTTGATCATTGGTTTCATCAATAATATTGATCAGCATTTTGAAATTACCCGTATGGGAACGCAAGTTATGGGAAACAATATGCGCAAAGTTGAGCAAACGATTATTTTGCTTGGAAATAATCTCCATTTGATGCTGCATGGCTTTCTCTTTTTCCTTTTCAAGGGTTACATCTGAATGCACACCAATAATTCTTAAAGGCTGTCCGTTATCATCGCGCTCGATAATTTTACCTTTACTGCGTATCCAACGGTATTCACCATCTTTGGTTAACACACGTTTTACGTTTTCATAATACGGAGTCAAACCGTCAATATGTTGTTGAATTTCTTCTTGATAAGTAGCATAATCTTCGGGATGGATACGGTCGTCCCATTTGGAATTGGTGACTAAATTATCAGTTTCGTCAAATTTTAGAATATGTAAGGATTCTTTTGAAAAATAAACTTTATCGGTAGCCACATCATAATCCCAAACCCCATTATGGGAAGCTTCTAAAGCAAATTGATAACGCGCTTCTGACTCGATGATTTTGAATTCACGAAGCTTGATATCGGTTATATCATTCAAACTACCAATAAACACTGCGCAACCATTTTCATCGATATCGATATTTGCTGTAGCTTTAAACCACAACGTTCCTTTATTGGTCAATTGTACCCGAAATTCATGGTGCCATTGATCGTAACAATCTTTGGCCACAAAAATGGATTTAAAAAAAGCGTCACGATCATCGGGATGGATCCGACTTTTAATCACTTCAAAAGGGTTGCAAGTGAGTTCGAACCGATTTACTTCAAAAAAAGAAATGATGCTTTTATTCAAATACGAGAAATAAAAGTCATCATTGGAGTTAACAGTAATCTGAAAAATTAAATCGGGAATCAAATTAAGAATACGCTTATGGTATCCATAACTATCATGAACCAATAGTTCTTTCGAGGCTAAGTTTGTTTTCATAATCCTATTGTTTTGGGGCGTTTGGGGCGCTTTTTTTACCTGATCTGTTAAAATCAGCAAACCAAATTTAACATTATTATCGATATATGGTACTTTTTTATCGATAAAATGCAGTTTTTGATTAAAAATAAGTGTTTTTGTAATCTTTATATTACATTTATTGCTTTCGAGGATGAAATTGATGCACAATTTGGGTCAAATGACGGCGATCGAGATGCACATAAACCTCTGTTGTTGTGATGGATTCATGTCCTAACATCATTTGAATCGCCCTTAAGTCGGCTCCATTCTCCAATAAATGGGTTGCAAAAGAATGCCGAAACGTGTGGGGACTGATGGATTTTTGAAGATTAATTTTTACTGCTAGATCTTTTATTATCGTAAACACCATAGCTCGGGTCAATGCTTTCCCTCTTCGATTTAAAAACAAAGTGTCTTCGAAGCCTTTTTGGATGTCTTGGTGCGCCCGTATGGTTGTTCGGTATAAGTTGATATATTTTAATGTGTACGACGCAATAGGGACAAATCGTTGTTTGTTCCCTTTACCTGTTACTTTGATAAAACCTTCATCACTAAAAATATCGGAAATTTTTAATTCAACCAATTCAGATACCCGAAGTCCGCACCCGTATAATACTTCCAGCATAGCCCGATTGCGTTCGCCTTCAGGTTTAGACAAATCAATGGCTGCAATTAATTGATCGATTTCATCCACGTTTAAGGTATCGGGGAGTTTGCGACCTACTTTTGGGGCTTCGATCAACTCCATCGGAGAATCTTTTCGTAAATCTTCAAATAATAAATAGGAGAAAAACGATTTTAATCCGCTGATGATTCGGGCTTGTGAACGGGCATTGACTTCTTTGGAACATTGATATACAAAATCTTGAATGATTTGAGGCGAAATTTGGAGCGGCGAAACCAAAATAGTGTGTTGGTTCAAAAAAGCGATCAGTCGTTCAATATCAAAGGAATAATTAGCTATGGTATTCGCAGACAAACCGCGCTCCAACCGTAAATAATTTTGATAGCCTTTTAGGTAAGTATTCCATTGCATGCCGAAAGATACAAACAAAAAAAGCCATCCCGAAGGATGGCTTTGAAATTATTCACTCGATTGATTACAATTTGTAGATCAAACCGAAAGAAGCTGTGCTTCCAAAGAAGTTGTTGAAAACGTTAGCATTAACGTCAATGCTGTTAGTTTTAAAATCTCCAGTTTTTTCTGAAGAATAACCAATAACGTTAGACAATTGGAAATCAATTGCTAAGTTAGAAGTAACGAAATAGTTGATACCTAAACCACCACCAATAGAGAAAGTGTTAGTTTTGTCAGCACCATTACCACCGTTATCATCTGAACCAAATCCTAAACCAAAGTTAGTGTACGTTTTGAAACGCTCACCCATGTTTAAGAAATAGTAACGACCACCAACATTAGCACCAAAAGTTTTAGTTTTAGTAGTACCGTTGTCAGTGTTTCCTAAAGCAACACCTAAAGTAATTGCAAATTTGTCAGTTAAGAAATAACCTGCTTCAGGAGCAATTGTAGAAGAAGAAGTTGTAACAGAAGTAGTTCCGTTATCATTTTTCTCATTGTTGTATTTTAACATACCACCAACGTAGATATCTCCTTCAGAGAAACCAAATCCTTTAGATTCTTTTTTGTCTTGCGCATTAGCTGTAGATAAAGCTAAAACAGCAACCATAGATAAAATAATTTTTTTCATGTTTTATTTTGTTTAAAATTATTGAGACAAAGTTAAAATTATTCCAAGCTCAAAAAATTTGATAGCAATTTGCAGTTATCAACATAGTTGTTAACAAAACCTATAGAGTAAGCATTTTATTTTCAAGATCTTAATTGATTTTTAAGCCTATTTAACGATTTTTTAAAAAATGGAAAAATCAAAAAATCACCGCTAAAAACCATTAATTTCAGTAATTTTAAGGTGAAAAATGACCAAAAAGCCCTTTTGAAAACGATGAAAATTATAATTATCAACGGCCCAAACTTGAATTTATTAGGTAAAAGAGAACCTGATGTATATGGCAATCAAGACTTTGAATCTTATTTTAACGCCCTTAAAAATCAATATCCAACGATTGATTTATCCTATTTTCAAAGTAATATTGAAGGTGAACTCATAAACAAAATTCAAGAATGTGGTTTTGATTATGAGGGTATTATTTTAAATGCCGCTGCCTATACGCATACGTCAGTCGGAATTGGCGATGCGGTGAAAGCTGTAACAACTCCAGTTATTGAGGTACATATATCCAATACTTTTTCGCGCGAATCGTTTCGCCACCAATCGTATATTTCTCCCCATGCAAAAGGAGTCATCATTGGATTGGGATTGAAAAGTTATGAATTAGCCTTGTATCATTTTTTAAATCAATAACATGAAGTTGTATTATTCCATCGCTCTTTTGTTTTTATTTACACTCTCTAATGCCCAAATCAAAGGTAAAATCACCGACACCAAAGGTCAACCCGTTCCCTTTGCCAACATATATATTAAAGACACTTATATAGGTACCACCTCAAACGACAATGGTAATTTTGAATTGTCGCCAAGACAAAACGGAACCTATACCCTACTCGTTCAATATTTAGGATACAAAACCGAAAAACAAGTGGTTGACTATTCAGGAAAAACCATAGTTGTTGATTTCATTTTAAAAGAAGAAGAAATCCAATTAAATGAAGTGGTCATCGATCCCAAAGCGAATCCCGCCAATGCGATTATCAAAAATGCCATCGCTAATCGTAAAAGCAATAGTGCAAAAACATCGAGATATACCTGCGACTTTTATTCGCGCGGACTCTTTCGCGTGAAAAATTTACCCAAAACGTTTATGGGCCAAAAAGTGGACTTTTTTGACGAAGTCATTGACTCCACACGTAGCGGCATCCTTTATCTTTCTGAAACGGTATCCAAATTGACGTTTCAAAAACCAGATAGAATGAAAGAAGTAATTGTGGCTTCCAAAGTGAGTGGCAAGGATAACGGATTCAGTTTTAATAATGCTGCCCAAGCCAATTTTGACTTTTACGAAAACTATATTGACCTTAATGCCAAAGCTATTTCCCCAATAGCAGACAATGCCTTTGCCTATTATAGGTATAAAATGGAAGGTTCTTTTGCCGATGAAAACAACCGCGAAATCAATAAAATTAAAGTGATTCCGCGGCGCACAAGCGAACCTGCATTTGAAGGCTACATATATATAGTGGAAGAAAGTTATGCGATATATGCCGTCGATTTAACTATAAAAGGAGTGCAAATACAGAATCCGGCGTTGAATTCACTCTCCTTAAAGCAAAGTTTTAGTTATAACAACGCCACAAAAGTGTGGTCTAAAAACACCCAAACCCTCGATTTTGAAGCCGGTATTTTCGGATTTAATTTCAACGGTCGCTTTACCTATGTCTATTCTAATTTTGAATTCCCCGATAAATTTGAGCGCAAAACCTTTACGGCTGAAGTATTGAAATTTGAAGAGAATGCCAATAAAAAAGACGATACCTTCTGGAATTCCATTCGACCCGTACCGCTAACCAATGAAGAAACATCGGATTATGTAAAAAAGGAATTGATTCAAACCAAACACAAATCAAAAGCCTACCTGGATTCCATCGACAAAAAGCGAAACAAATTCGGTTTCATGGATATCATCAGTGGGTACACCTATTCCAATTCGTACAAAAAAAGAAGTTTTACCTATGACGGTCCGCTTTTTTCTACCTCTTTTAATACTGTTCAAGGTTGGAAAGCACAAATTGGCTTTAGTTATAACCAACGTAATGAGGACAAACGCACTTATTATACAATCGGATCGCGTATAAATTATGGTTTTGCAGAACAAAAATTACGAGGTTCGGTTTATTATTCTCAAAAATTGGAAAACAAACACAATTCCTTTCTCACACTAAGCGGCGGTTCCTATGTAAATCAGTTCAATCCCTCTAACCCTATAACGGAAAACATCAACTCGATCAGCTCCCTGTTTTTTAAAAATAATTTCATGAAGTTATACGAGAAAAACAGTGCTACTATTAGTTTTAGTAGCGAAGTGACCAATGGGATTCGACTCAATGCCTCTGTAGACTATGGCGAGCGCAAACCGTTGTTCAACAATTCATTTCAAGCATCCGTAAAATCTAAAGATGTATATTCATCGAACAATCCACTTTTACCGTTGGACGAATTGACGCCTGCATTTACGAAATATAATTTGGTCAAAACCAACCTAACAGCTCGCTTTGATTTTGGTCAAAAATACTGGTCGCGCCCTGATGGAAAATTCAATATAGGCAATGGGGCGTATCCTACTTTAACCCTTACCTATGAAAAAGGGTTGGCAGGAAGTGACAAAAAATACAACTACGATTTTGTCATGGCACGGATTAACCAAGAATTAGAACTGGGCAATAAAGGAAATTTAGAATACAACTTTAAAGCAGGCAAATTCTTCAATGCCGAGCAAATTGCCTTTCCCGATTTCAAACATTTTAACGGTAACCAAACGCATGTCAATGGTGGTGGCACGTATACGAATGTATTTAACAATCTCCCTTACTACAGTGCCAGTACGAATGATGCTTTTGTAGAGTTTCACATGGAGCACAACGACCAAGGATTTATCATGAATAAAATTCCGTTATTGAACAAAATCAATGCTCAACTCGTTGTCGGGTACCATAATTTATCTATTCCCCATCGCACACCGTATCATGAATTTACGGTAGGATTGGATAATTTAGGGTTTAAAAAATTCAAAATTTTACGCATTGACTATATCCGCTCCTACCAAAGTGGCTATGTAGGTGACGCCATATTGTTTGGATTGAAATTTTTAGATATGGTTGAATAAACAAACCACATCCCAAGCAAAGCGAAGTAATGTTCCAATTACAACGAATAAAAACACTTTCCGAATGAATTGATTTCCTTTGGAAATGGCGGTTTTGGCTCCAATCCAACCACCCGTTGCATTGGCAAGTGCCATAGGAAGTGCTAATGTCCAAATAATTTTTCCTTTGAGTAAAAAAAGGAGGATCGAACCCAAATTGGTGGCCAGATTGACCATTTTGGCATGAGCCGAAGCTTGCAAAAAGTCAAACCCGAGTACAAGAATGAAGCCGATCACCAGAAAACTGCCCGTTCCCGGACCAATAAAGCCGTCATAAAAACCGATGACTACTGACAATAGTATACCATAAATAAGGAGTTCGTTGTCAGTTCGCAACTTTTGTGATTGTTGCCCAAAGTCTTTTTTCACAAACGTATAAATTGCAATTCCGATTAATACGATTAAAAGTACGGGTTTCATAAAGTCGTTGCGCACTTGGGTCAGCAACCACGAACCACAGAAAGAAGCCAGAAAAGCTAAAGTACCCATCAATATTAGCAACCGTAGTTTTAAAGCTACTCTTCGCACATATTGTCGGGCGGCCATTGAAGTGCCACTAAAAGCGGGTATTTTCAAAGTCCCTATCAAAGTCGCTACCGACTCTTTGGGCAGAACAATCATCGCCACGGGCGTTTGTATGAGTCCACCCCCGCCCACAACCGCATCGACAAAACCCGCCGCAAAAGCCGCAAGACAAAGAATTATAATTGCATAGATTTCCATGGATTCAAAAATTCCAAAACAAAGAAATTCCAAATTCCAATACTAGTAGTTTTCGTATGGAATTTGGAATTTCAACTATTGAGATTTAATAATTTAAACTCGTACGATATTGGCACCCAAGGCACGTAAACGCTCATCGATACGTTCGTAACCGCGGTCAATTTGTTCGATATTTTGAATGGTTGATGTTCCTTTTGCTGAAAGTGCAGCAATCAAAAGGGAGATTCCGGCACGAATATCAGGTGAGGACATTGTAGTAGCTTTCAATTGGGATTTGAAATTATGACCCATAACTACGGCACGGTGCGGATCACACAACATGATTTTGGCCCCCATATCGATAAGTTTATCTACGAAGAACAAACGGCTTTCAAACATTTTTTGGTGAATCAACACATCGCCATTGGCTTGTGTGGCTACTACTAACACGATGCTTAATAAGTCGGGCGTGAATCCGGGCCAAGGCGCATCGGCAATAGTTAAAATAGAACCGTCGATATCGGTTTTGATTTCGTAGCCATTTTCATGTGATGGAATATAGATATCGTCACCTTTTTGTTCTAAAGTGATCCCCAATTTACGGAACACCGATGGGATGACACCTAGGTTTTCCCAGCTTACATTTTTGATGGTGATTTCACTTCGGGTCATCGCGGCTAAACCAATCCAACTTCCAATTTCGATCATATCGGGCAGGATGCGGTGTTCACATCCGCCTAAACTTTCTACGCCTTCAATCGTTAACAAGTTGGATCCCACACCGGTGATTTTGGCACCCATGGAATTCAACATCTTACACAATTGTTGCAAATACGGTTCACAAGCCGCATTGTAAATAGTGGTTACGCCTTCGGCTAGAACAGCTGCCATCACGATATTTGCGGTTCCGGTAACCGAAGCTTCATCCAATAACATGTAGGTTCCTTTCAAACGGTCTTTCGTTTCAACCCCATAAAAATGGTCTTCGCGTTCGTAGCGGAATTTAGCCCCCAAGTTGATAAAACCTTCAAAGTGGGTATCCAAACGACGGCGACCGATTTTATCACCTCCTGGTTTTGGGATATATCCTTTTCCAAAGCGTGCTAATAAAGGTCCGACAATCATGATCGAACCGCGCAACGAACCGCCTTCTTTTTTAAAAGCTTCGGTTTCTAGGTAACCTACATTCACTTCGTCGGCTTGGAAGGTAATCGAACCTGGTCCGTTTTTTTGAATCTTTACGCCCAAGTTACCTAATAGCGTGATTAATTTGTTGACATCGATAATGTCGGGTATATTGTTGATGGTTACTTTTTCAGGTGTTAGTAAAACAGCACATAAAATTTGTAACGCTTCGTTTTTTGCTCCTTGTGGGGTTACGTCTCCTTTTAAGCGGATTCCTCCTTCAATCTTGAATGTTCCCATGTTTTTGGTATTGGCCAGTTGGCTTGCTTTATTTAATTTTTGTGATTCTTTTTAATAAATTTTTTCCCGTTGTTGTTATTGTTGTTTTTCTTTTGAAAACCACCTTTGTGCTTGGGCAGGGGTTGTTGGGCTTTATTCGACATTTTTTTGTTGGTACGAATTAAGTCCGTGGTGGTAGACAATTCTTCTTCACTTTGGGAAAGGTTGATGCGACCGTCTGAGAGTTCGTACAAATGTTCGAAGATCACTTGATCGGTCACGGTGTCTTTGTTCCAACTCAAATAGGATTTTTTCATGTGATTGGCGATCACCATAATGAGTGCGCTTTTGAGTTCGCCCTCTTCCCAAGAATTGGCAATATTGATCATGGAAGTGATGTTGTTTCCATAAAAACGGTACTTCGGATTCTTTTGCGGATACGGCAAACGTTCCGGTTTCAAATTGATTACATCACGTGTCGGAATGGGATAGGGTGAATCGACATCCAATTTAAAATCGGACATGATAAAAATTTGATCCCATAATTTATGTTGAAAATCGGGCACATCACGCAAGTGCGGGTTTAAAGTACCCATCACATTGATAACATAACGTGCCGCTTTGTTGCGTTCGTCACGATTTTCGATGAGCACAACATGATCGATTAGTTTTTGCAAATGACGACCGTATTCGGGAATGAACAAAGCGGATCGTTCAGCGTTGTATTCCAAATGTTGCACAGTGTCGTGTGCATTTTCCTTGATGTATTTTGGTACCATATTATAGGGATATAATGCCTTCTACGGTAGACAGTTCTTGATATTTCTCCACTACTGCTTCGGGAGAAGTCATCATCACATTTACCGAAATGCTGGTAAATTTACCATTTTTAGACTGTTGTGTATTGATTACCGCGCCCATGTTATCAAATGCGTTTTCCACAATGACAATTTTTTGGGTATCGGTAGGTACAATAAATTTATACAAATACACACTGGGCCAATCGGAGGTGGCTTGCAACTCTTCTTTTAGGCGAATGTAAAATTCTTCCGTTTTTTTATCCATCTTCATTAAATAAGGGCAAATATACGGTATTTGCCTTTAGTTTGCTAAGCGGTTTAGGGTTTGTTTATGAGTTTATCATCATCACTTGGAATGCAGTACTTAGAGTGAATTTTGCAGGATTTGCGTGAGGGATGGAGGGATTGTTGGAGCTCACCCGAAGCATGAGGGTAGCGACTCCCGACAGCCCGACCCCGTGTTATGCAAACTTGAATATATGCACAGTAACGAACACGGGGGCACGCCCAAATCAAGGCATTGATTGTTAGGGAATTCGTTTTGAGCTTATGGAAAATCGCTATTTACATTTACAATTTCGAAAACATTTCGATACATTTGCGCCTTTCCAAAGATTATGAGTCAATCGATTATTGTGATTACGGGCGGACCCGGCACGGGGAAAACGACGATTATCAACCAGATGGTCGAAATGGGGCATTTATGCTATCCTGAAATTTCGCGACAAATTACGCTCGAAGCCCGTGAACAAGGGATTGAACAGTTGTTTTTGGAGAAACCGTTGTTGTTCAGCGAACTCTTGTTGGAAGGACGCAAAAAACAATATTTTAGTGCCCAAGAAGAAACCCACGAACGCGTTTTTTTGGACCGCGGCATTCCGGATATTTTAGCCTATATGCATTATATTGGCGATGCGTATCCGGCTTTTTTTGACCAAGCCTGCAAGGAGCACACCTATTCCAAAGTTTTTATTTTACCGCCTTGGGAAGCGATTTATCAAAGTGACGAAGCCCGTTATGAAAACTTTGAGCAAGCCCAACTGATTTACAATCATTTACGGGAAACCTACCGTTCGTATGGCTACGACTTGGTTGAAGTTCCCGTGGGAACCGTGGAATCGCGCATCGAATTTATCCTGAATCAGTTGTAATATTCCGTTATCTTTGTGGTGAAGGCAAGCCCTGAACCGAATGAGTGCATTACATGACATTTTAAAAAAGCATTGGAATTATGCGGCGTTTCGCGAACCGCAGGAGGCCATTATTCAGTCGGTTCTGGACGGTCACGATACCTTTGGGCTCATGCCGACAGGCGGTGGGAAATCCTTGTGTTATCAAGTGCCGGCCGTTTTAAAAGAAGGCTTGGTGTTGGTGATTTCGCCGTTGATTGCCTTGATGAAAGATCAGGTGAATCAATTGCAAATGCACGACATTAAAGCGATGGCGATTACGGGTGGTGTAGGAACCGATGCTTTATCCGACTTGCTCGACAACGCCCAGTTTGGTGGGTATAAATTACTTTATATATCTCCGGAACGTTTGCAAAACGATTGGATTGTGGAGCGATTAAAAGCTTTGCCGATCCATCTTATAGCCATTGATGAGGCGCATTGTGTGTCGCAATGGGGTCATGATTTTCGTCCGGCCTATTTGAAAATAGCGGATTTAAAGACCCACTTCCCGAAAGTTCCTTTTTTGGCGTTGACGGCAACCGCTACCGAACGGGTCAAAGCCGATATCATTACCCAATTGCAATTGCACGAACCCAAGTTGTTCACCAAGTCGTTTGCCCGGGATAATTTGGCCTACATGGTCTACCCAGCGCCCGACAAATTGTATTTTACCCAAAATGTTTTAAAAAAATATCCGGGCCCATCAATAGTTTATGTTTCTAACCGCAAAGCTTGTGCAGAAACGGCGGGACATTTGGAAGCGATAGGGATTACGGCGACTTTTTATCACGGCGGACTTTCGATGGCGGATAAAGAAAAGCAGATGGGTTTGTGGATGGAAGAAAAAAAGCAGGTGATGGTGGCTACGAATGCCTTTGGGATGGGAATTGACAAAAGTAATGTTCGCACCGTTTTTCATTTCAACCTCCCTCCTAACCTTGAAAATTATTACCAAGAAGCAGGACGCGCGGGCCGTAATGGCGAAAAGGCATATGCCATTTTATTAGCGAATGCGTCTGACCGACTTCAAGCCGAGAACCAATTTATTGCTGTTTTACCCGACAAGGCTTTTTTGAATGTGGTGTATAAAAAACTGTGTTCGGATTTGCAGGTCGCTTTTGGAGAAGGATTGGATGAAACCTTTGGGTTTAACCTGAATCGTTTTTGCAGTAAGTACCAATTGCCCGTTCTGAAAACCTTTAATGCCTTGCAATTTTTGGATCGCCAGGGAATACTGACCTTGTCACAAGAATTTTCAGAAAAACTGACCTTACAATTCATCATTGAATCCAAGGAAGTCATGCGGTATACGAGTTTGAATCCGCAGGACGAACCCATTGTGGTGACCTTATTACGCACACATCCGGGTGTCTATGATTTGATGACTCCTATTAATATATCGGTAGTCGCACGGAAATCGGGTGGGACAGAAACCCAAGTCTTGGCGGTTTTACACAAATTACAAGAACGCGGACTCATCGAATTGCATGCCAAATCGAATGATGCCCAACTGACGTTTAATGAAGTTCGGGATGATGAGCGCACGATTAACCGTGTGAGCAAATATTTGGCGAGTCAGAACCAACTGAAAGCCGAGCAACTACAAGCGGTTTTGGCGTATACGGCGAATACAAATGAATGCAATTCCCGCTATCTATTACGTTATTTTGGAGAAGAGAAAGCAGAAAATTGCGGAATTTGTTCGGTTTGTCTCAACGCTCAAAAGTCGAAAGTCGAATTGGGTGATTTACCGGAGGCCTTACTCAAAGCCTTAAAAAAATCCGATTTGAGTTCGAGAGAATTACAAGAAATGCTTTCACAACCCGACGAGGTACTTATCTTTGCACTCCAATCGTTGTTGGAAGCCGAACGCATTCGGTTGTTGCCCAACAACAAATACAGTTTACGATAGCATGAATGATTTGCGCATAGTTTTTATGGGAACTCCAGAATTTGCAGTGGGGATTCTCGACACGATTTTAAAAAACAATTATAACGTAGTTGGTGTAATTACGGCGGTGGACAAACCGGCAGGGCGTGGACAGCAAGTGAAATATTCAGCAGTAAAAGAATATGCTTTGGAGAAAGGATTGCATTTGTTGCAGCCGACCAATTTAAAAGATCCAATGTTTGTTCAAGAATTGGCTGCATTAAATGCCAACGTACAAGTGGTGGTTGCCTTTCGTATGTTGCCCGAGGTCGTTTGGCGCATGCCGGAATTGGGTACGTTTAATTTACACGCGTCGTTACTTCCCAACTATCGCGGAGCGGCACCGATTAATTGGGCTATTATTAATGGTGAAAAAGAAACGGGAGTGACCACCTTTTTTATCGATGACAAAATCGACACGGGTGCGATGATCTTAGCGAAGACCACGGCGATCGATCCAAAGGAAAACGCAGGAAGTTTACACGATCGATTGATGGCATTGGGATGTGAAGCGGTGGTTGAGACTTTGGACCAAATTCAAAACGGAACGGTGACGACGACCCTTCAAACCGATACACCCGATATTAAAACGGCCTACAAATTAAACAAAGAGAATTGTAAATTGGATTTTACCCAATCGGGTTTGGCACTCTATAATCAAATTCGCGGATTATCGCCGTATCCAGCAGCTTGGTGTATGGTAAAAGATGGTGAACAAGAGTGGAATGTAAAAATTTATGAAGCGTCATGGGAACCAGAAACGCACAATTTGGCGCCGGGAACTTGGGTAACTGGAAAGAAAGAAATCAAAATTGCGGTTAACGACGGATTTTTGAATTTGATTCGATTACAATTTCCAGGTAAAAAACAAATGGCGGCATTTGAAATTTTAAATGGAATGAAATTTAGCGAAAATTGTAGTGCTTTTTAGCGACAAGTCCGCTGTTAACGGGCGATTCCAACGTTTTGACGACACCTTATCAACAAAACACTTGAGTTATCAACAAAATAAGCGAAAATAAAGGTAAAGGCTTGCGTGCTGTGGATTTTCTATTAAATTTGTTTTGATTAACAATTAAGTTTAACCAACAATTAATAACTATTATTATGAACAAGTCAGAATTAATCGATGCAATTGCTGCTGATGCTGGAATTTCTAAAGCAGCTGCTAAATTAGCTTTAGAGTCATTTTTAGGAAACGTAGGAGCTACTTTGAAAAAAGGTGGTAGAGTTTCTTTAGTAGGTTTCGGATCATGGTCAGTTTCTAAAAGAGCTGCTCGTGAAGGAAGAAATCCACAAACTGGTAAAACGATCAAAATCGCTGCTAAAAATGTAGTGAAATTTAAAGCTGGTGCTGAATTAGAAGGTTCTGTAAACTAATTCTAGACCTATATTCTATAAATTAATCCCGATTTCGATCGGGATTTTTTTTGCCTCAAATTGGAATCGGAAGATTTTTTTTGTAATTTTAGTTAAAATTGCTTGTTAAATGATCTCCGAAAAACTCCATAAAGGCCAACTTTTAATTGCTGAACCCTCGATTATAGGCGACTTGTCCTTTAATCGGTCGGTGATTTTGCTAGCTGACCATAACGATGAAGGTTCGGTGGGTTTTATCTTAAACAAACCCTTAAATTATTCCATCAATGATTTAATTCCGGAGATCGAATCCTCATTTGAAGTGTATAATGGCGGACCGGTGGAGCAGGACAACTTATACTTTATTCATACTATTCCCGATTTACTTCCAAATAGTATCGAAATTTCTCACGGAATTTATTGGGGAGGCGATTTTGAATTAACCAAAGAATTGATCAATAACGGAACGATTCAACGGGATTCGATTCGGTTTTTCTTGGGTTATACGGGTTGGGGCGCCCAACAATTGGAAAGCGAATTGCAAGTAAACTCCTGGATTATCTGCACCAATACCTATGAAAATAAAATATTAGGCAAATCCTCGAATGATTTTTGGAAAGAAAAAATCATGGAATTGGGTGGCGATTATTTGATTTGGTCGAATGCGCCTGAAAATCCAATTTTAAACTAAAGCATTCAGCGCTTGGACTAGCTGTTGCGCCACTGTATTTCCGTATTCTTTTTTACGATATTTGGTAATGGATTGTATTCCTTGTATGCTATTCGTATAAAACAATTCGTCGGCTTTTTGCAAATCAAAAGGAGAAATCGGTGCTTCGACCCAATGCAATCCTTCTATTTTTTTCCCAATTTGCAACACTTGTTTACGCATAATGCCGTTCAAACAACCTTCTGATAAAGGTGGTGTTGTCACGGTATCTCCCATTACCATAAATAAATTCCCGTTGAGGCTTTCCACTACATTTTTAGCTTCATTGACTAACAAACAGTTATCCAGTCCGTTTTCTTGTGCATAGACTGACCCAACAATATTGATTAATCGGTTGGTTGTTTTTAAGGTAGACAACAAATGTTTGGTAAGGTGAAAATCTTTGTATAAATCGACTTCACAAGGCGATGAGTTAAGAACGAATTGCTCATTTTCCAATTCTTCAGCGCTTACAAAAAATGAAACAGTATTGGTATTGGGAGTATAACGTCCCCCTTCATTTCGAAAAACAGTCATTCGCACACGGAAAGCTCCGTTGGTTTGTACTACGGATAACAGTTGTTCTTCAAAATATTCCAGGGTAAAATTAGCGGGAATACGCATACGTAAAATTCGCATCGAAGCCATTAATCGAAAATAATGATCTTCCGCAAAATGTACTTTTTGCGCGGTTACGCGAACAGTTTCAAACAAAGCATCGCCATAGAGTAGGCCACGATTGTAGACACTAACAGGTAAACTATCGGTTAAGGTTCCGTTGAAATTAAGCATAAAAAAATCCCTCTTTTTTGGAGGGACAAATATACTTTATTGAAATGAGATTACACCGAACCAATAACGTGTTTCAAATCGGAAATTTGATTTTCCCACAATTGTTTGGATTCATCCACCTCATCTTCTTCTGCAAAGTCGATAACCATTAAGGAAACATCTTTGGTAATTTCATCTTCTAATATGCGAAGTTCAAAAAAATACTCGGTATCTTTTTTATTATCATCTACCCATTTGAATCGAACTTTCTCTCCTGTTTTTTTAGAAGCTAAACGTGCATTTTCTTCCGTATCATCCCAATGAAATGTAAAAAATTCACCGCGAGAATTAACGGTATTGGCAAACCATTCTTGTAAACCTGATGGCGTAGAAATGTATTGATAAAGCAATTGAGGTGACGAGTTGATGGGGAACTCGATTTCGTAACGTACCTTTTGTGCCATAAAATAAATTTTTTCGAAATATATAATTTATTTAAGAATTTTCACTTTAAAAAAAATATTTTTTTTTGGCGGTATTTATTTGCAGACATATAGATTAATTATATATTTGCACCCGCATTAGCAAACGCTTTGCATTGTCCTGGCGAGGTAGCTCAGTCGGTTAGAGCGCAGGATTCATAACCCTGAGGTCACGGGTTCAACTCCCGTCCTCGCTACTAGTAAAAAGCAGTCTGAATTTCAGGCTGCTTTTTTGTTTTTATACAAATTATCTTACCCTTTCACTCCCTTTTCTCCGAATCAACTTACAATTTTATATGATTTTTTTGTAAGATTTTATTTCTTCTAACACCACTTTTGTGTATTTCATCGATTTTTTATGCACTTTATCGAGTTTATACACTTTTACCTACATATCTTTGAACCGTCAAATCAAATCAAAACAATAAACAACTTAAATGTTATGAAAGCAATTACCCTTAAACTGCACTTCATAGTATTAATTACATTACTCACACAAACCCTAAATGCTCAATGTAGTAGTGGATGTAATTTAACCATTACGGTTCCCAATAACAATACGTACAACCTTACAGCAGGTCAAACTGTCTGTATCACAGGTTCAGGAACTTTCACTGGGAGACTTAATAATTTTAATGGTAACACCCTTTGTATTGGAACAGGTGTGAATTATAACCCGTCAACAGCTCCCAACTATAATGGGAATTGGACTATTATAAATCATGGTACGTTCACGAAAACTACTAATTTAAATTTCAACTCGGGGACTTCCTTTACCAATGCAGCTACGGGGACCATTTCATTAGGTTCAATCAATATTGGATCTTCTACTACATTCAACAATTACGGTACGCTATCGGTTACTGCACTTACAGTAAACAGTGGCGGTTCTGTTACATTGGGAGGTACAACAAACAGTTCAGGCTTAATCAGTAACAATGGTAGTTTAAACATTACAGGGGCTTTGAATACTGTTGGAATTACTAATAATTCAGGTGGAGCTATTACAGCTTCTGCTACTATTGTTTCAACGGCTGGAATTATTAATAACGGTACTTTCAATACAACGGCTAATGTTACTGCTACAACATTTACCAATAATAGTGGTTCAAATTTTACTATCAATGGTGCCTTGGCATTAACTGGTTTGTTATCAAATAGCAGCACCATGAATATTACTGGCTCTTTAACAGGGACCGCTGTTACTAACTTTAGTGGTGGTAATTTGAGCATAAATGGGAATGCTTCAATAACAGGTACTTTAACCAACACGGGAACTTTAACACAACAAGGCTCGTTCAATACGGCTATCATTTTAAATAACAGCGGAGGTGTCATTTTAGGAGGCTCATCAACCAGTTGCAATTACATTAGTGCATCAGGAGCTTTCACCAATAACGGTACCATTGGTGGTAGTGGTCACGCTATAGTTGTAGGTAATACTCCTATTGGTACAGGGTCTATCTTATCCCCTGCAACCACATCGCTTTCAACTCCTACCGTTCAACCAACAGCACTTAATTTGAGCTTTAATGGTACTTCCGTAAATGGGTCCTTTACACAAGCCTCTAATGCAACTGCTGGTGGATATATCATATTAAGAGCCACAAGTACAACTACTTCAGCTCCAGGAACGACCAATCCTACCAATTATACCAACTACAGTATTGGACAGACATTAGGTTCATGGACTATCGTTGCGCTAAACAACGGAAGATCCAATACAACATTTACCGATGATGTTAGTACTTTGTGCAATTACATCCATTATCGTATATTATCTTATGCACTTTCAGGCAACTGTCGTGTTTATCGCACCTCCAGCGCATTGACAAATTATGTTGATATTCGACCAAGTATTACAGGAACAACTCCTGGAACTATTATTGGAGCGGGAACTGTTACACTTGGCGCCACAGCAAATTATGGCACTGTGAATTGGTATGCTAATTCCTCCGGAGGAAGTATTTTAGGAACTGGAACTACATTCACAACACCCTCCATTAGCACTTCTACCAATTATTATGCAGAAGCTGCAAATGGAACCTGTGTAAGTGCTACACGCACTCTAGTAATTGCTACTGTTGATTATCCCGAAATTGATATTCGTGGTAATAACGTTGCCATCGGGAATGGAGATGCAACCCCATCTACTTCAGATTTTACCTTCATTGGTTCCAACGATGTTGCCGTAGGAAGTATTTCAAAAACTTTTCAATTGCGTAACCTATCTTCAACAGCACCTTTGACTATTGGAACAATCAGTTTCTCTGGAGCCAATGCAAGTGATTTCTCTATTGGAACACCTCCAGCAACTACTGTCGCCGCTAATAGTTCGACAACATTTACCATCGTTTTTAACCCTTCTGCAACTGGAACACGTAATGCAATCATTAGTATTGTTAACAACGACCAAAATGAAAATCCATATACGTTTTCTATTCAAGGTACGGGAATTACCGACATTGATGGTGACGGCATTGATGTAAGTGTGGATACCGATGACGACAACGACGGCATTAGCGATCTTTCTGAGTGCCGCACATGTACTACAGACCCTTTCCAAAATGGTAGTTTTGAAACTCCTGTAATTGGTGCATCAACTTACTCATTTGTTCCTACAGCTTCTGTTACAGGTTGGCAAACCAGTGCTGAAAATGTAATCGAAATATGGAGTTCTGGATTCAATGGTGTGAATGCTGCTGCTGGTAATCAATTTGCTGAATTGAATGCGAATGTTCCCGGCGTACTCTATCAAACGTTTTGTTTGAATGGAGCTGGCGGAACCATTACCTATTCGGTAAGACACCGTGGTCGTGTAGGCACGGATACGGCTTATATGAAAATTGGAAATTCATTAGCCAATGCATTAGCGTCAACGCCAGTACAAACGTTAACGGATGGCAATTCTGCATGGGGATTATATGCAGGAACGTATACAATCCCAACAGGAATGCGCCAGATTGTAATTACCTTTCAAGCAGGGCCAACTGCTACTGGTGACCAATCTGTAGGTAACTTTATCGACGATATTCAAATTACAATTAATCAAAGTTGCGTCGATACTGATGCCGATGGTGTAGCGGACATTAGCGATTTAGATTCCGATAACGACGGTACACCCGATATTGAAGAAGCCGGATTTAAAGCCTACAGCAACCAATCATCCACCATGGATAAAACCAATGCCTCACTATGGGCAGATGCCAATGCCAACGGTTTGAATGATTATATCGAAGCTACATTAGCAGCTCCTTCCTATACGGTTTTAAATAGTGATGGCGACGTAGTTCCTAATTATATTGATTTAGATAGTGACAATGACTCATTATTTGATATTGATGAAGCTGGTTTATTAATTGGTGATGGCGATGTCAATGGCGATGGTAAAGGAGATTATTTAGATGCTGATGGAGACGGAATCATGAACATTCATGATAATTATACAGGATATGGGACAAACGGCAAAGCCTATGCGCAAGACACCGATAATGATGGAACCGCAGATGTTTTAGATTTGGATTCCAATAATGACGGTATCAATGATGTGGCTACCGGATTATTCGCCGCGCTTGACACCGATAACAACGGTAGAATCAATGGTACTGCAGATGCTGACGAAGACGGTTTATTAGATACATTCGATACCAATACATCCGTAACAGGTTCTCCAAGAAATTTGGATCAAAAGCTTTACCTCAACTTTGACGGACGTAACGATTATGCGGAAGACAGCCCCATTTTAGGTGGCTTATCCAATGCAACATTAATGGCTTGGATTGACCTTGCCCCTACATTTGCAAGCGACGGAATCGTTATGGGACAATCCAATTTCCATATCAAAGTAAATAGCAGTCGTGCATTACAAGTAGTGATCAATGGCACAACTTTTACCTACACCAATACAGCCGCTTTAAGCAGAAGCAAATGGTACCACGTTGCAGCAACCTACGGTGGTGGAAGTTTGACAATTTACCTCAACGGTGACCCACAAACTTTCTCGGTGAGCGGAGCTATTAGTGCCGACACATCCAACTTTACCTTAGGAAAAAACCCAACCAATACCAATACCTATTTCAATGGTAAAATGGACGAAGTACGTGTATTCAACGTAAGCATGTCCGATACAAAAGTACAACGCATGATCAACCAAGAAATCCAAAGTAATGGTGCGCAAGTTCGAGGAACATTTATTCCAAAAGATATCGAATCCCTTCCTTATGCCAACTTGATTCGCTACTACCGTATGGATGCCTTTAAAGACGACATCGCTGATAATTTTGTGTCACCTGGAATCGACACTGGAACTGGTTTAAAAATTTACAACCATAAAGTAATCGCAACACAAGAAGCCCCAATGCCCTACGTAACGGTTCGCACGGGTGACTTTGCCACTGCTATTACCGATACCACTAAAGATATTGACGGTGCCGATGTTCTCAACTTCGACTGGAACATCATCGACGTACGTCATAACATTACCGAAACCAGCAATTCAACCGACTTAGCCATGGTCATCAATTCTGGTGTACGTGTCACCATGAACAACGACACCAAAATGCAAAATGCCTGGTACTTAAAACTGGATGGTGTTCTTGATTTAGCAGGCCGTTCGCAATTAATTCAAACCAACTCTAGTGACCTTGAAGTAACTAGCGCCGGTTCTATTGAACGCGACCAACAAGGAACAAAAAACATCTACAATTACAACTATTGGAGTTCTCCTGTAGCAGCCATTAACACCACAACCAACAACGGTGCATTTACTGTAGCCGGTGTGGTAAAAGATGGTACTACCTCTACTCCACAAAATATTACTTGGACGAGCGGACTCGATGGCGCAGCCACCTCTCCGATCACCTTAAGTAGCTATTGGATTTTTAAATTCCAAAACTTAACGAATACTTATGCCAACTGGCAATCGGTTGGTCAAAATGGAGCATTATATCCCGCACAAGGATTTACCTTAAAAGGAAGTGGGGCAACAGGTCCTAACCAAAACTTGACTTTCGTAGGGAAACCTAACAACGGTACAGTTACTACTACAGTAGCACCTTCCAACTTGAACTTGACCGGTAACCCTTACCCGTCAGCTATTGATGCCAACTTGTTCATCAATGCCAACACAAGTTCAATCACTGGGTCATTGTACTTCTGGGAACATGCCGCAAACAACAACTCGCACAATTTATCAGCCTACCAAGGTGGATACTCTGTACGTAATTTAGTTGGTGGTGTCGGACCCTCAGCGCCAGCCGGAATCAACGGTGTAGGAAACAGTAGCCGCGTACCGCAACGCTATATCCCTGTGGGACAAGGATTCTTTGTAGTCGGTAATTCGACCGGCGGAACCATTACGTTTACTAATGGCCAACGTACGTTCATCAAAGAAACCAATGCTTCTTCAAACGCTTTGTTCAAAAATGCAAATGCAACCACAAGTTACTTGGGCAACAATGAAGAAGATCCTATCGCCAATGATCAATACATCCGTGTGCGATTGGGTATGACTTCCAAAGACAATTACCACCGTAATATCTTGTTAGGTTTCATGGAAAATTTAGCCACACCAGCATTAGACTATGGGTTCGATGCCGTAAGTATCGACAACCAACCTAACGATGTGTACTTTAAAACGGCGGGGACAAACCTGGCTATCCAAGGTGACGATTATTTCAATGTGAACAAAATGTACCCTATCGGAGTGAAGGCGTATATAACTGGAGAAATCAAATTCATGATTGACGAAGTGGAAAACCTTCCCGCTGCACAACGCTACTATATCTTGGACAACCAAGACGGCGTATTCCACGATATCACTAACAATCCCTACATCGTAGAAGTGCCCCAAGGCAACACCGACAACCGATTTGTTCTGACATTCAAAGACACAACAGCGTTGAACAACACCGATTTCAACAACGAAAATAGCATTCAAGTAGTCTACACTTCTACCAACGATGTGTTGACCATCAAAAATAATGTAGCCGATGCTACAATCCACAAAGTGATCCTTTACAACATGCTGGGTCAAGAAGTAATGACCTTCAAAGTGAATGGCCAAGACCAATCACACATCGAAATTCCGGTTAACGGAATCAGCAGCGGAACCTACATCACCAAAGTAGTGTCCGATAAAGGAACCACATCGAAAAAGATTGTTTTTAATTAGGGTTTAAACAATTTTGATTTGACGACGATAAAGCCACGCCTGATTAGCGTGGCTTTTATCTTTTGGAGCAGTCGCCTTGCTTTCATTCCAGTGCCTTCCCGCTGTACGCTCTATCCCTCCACTCCGTTACGGGGATGCCGCTTCCATCGGGGCTAAAAGACAAGTACCGAATTCCTTTAGGCATTTTCCATCCATAAAAAAACCACGTGGTGCTCACGTGGTTTCAACTATTTTTTATATTGAATTATAAAGTCTTTAATTGCTCCAAATCGATAGTCAACACCTCGCCCGAGGCAATATTTTTCACCGAATACACGTTGCCTTCTATACCGCGAACTACATAAGGAATGCCGCGTTTTTCAGCAAATTTAAATTGCTTATCCAATTTGGCCGCATCCGGATACAATTCAGTACGAACACCCGCTTTGCGCAATGCGGTTACCGCTTGCATCGCTGCAACGGCCTGCTCAGGCCCATTATTAAAAAACAACAACTTCGGCGCCGATGTAATCGTTTCTGGGAACAAGCCCAGTTCTTCCAACACCAAATAAATGCGGTCCAATCCAAAGGAAATTCCTACCCCACTCACATTCTTCAATCCGAAGATGCCGGTTAAGTCGTCGTAGCGACCGCCACCGCCTATCGAACCCATTTTTACGCCTGCTGGTGCCGCTACTTCAAAAATTGCTCCGGTATAATAATTCAATCCACGGGCTAACGTGACATCCAAATCCAATTGCGCTTGTTGTAAGCCCAATTGCAACACTTGTTCTGTGATAAATCGCAACTCTTCTACCCCTTTCATCCCTTCTTCGGATTGGGCCAAAAGTTGTTCCAATTGGGTGAGTTTTTCGGTGGTCGAACCCGTGAATGAAAACAACGGCTGCACCAAAGTGAGCGCCGCTTCGGAAATGCCTTTTTCCAACATTTCTTTTTTCACACCGTCTTCCCCGATTTTATCCAATTTATCCAAAGCCACTGTAAAATCAATCAACTTATCCGAAGCGCCAATCACCTCAGCAATTCCAGAAAGTATTTTACGGTTGTTGATTTTGATAGTTACGCCGTTCAATCCCAATTCGGCAAAAACGGCATCGTACAATTGCACCAACTCGACTTCTTGCCAAAGCGAAGTTGACCCAACGACATCGGCATCGCATTGATAAAATTCACGGTAACGCCCTTTTTGGGGTTTGTCGGCGCGCCACACGGGTTGCATCTGGTAGCGCTTAAACGGAAACGCCAAGGCATTTTGGTTCATCACCACATACCGCGCAAAAGGTACAGTCAAGTCGTAACGCAAGGCTTTATCCGAAATTTTAGCCGTAAAACGGTTCAATTCGATGCGCTGCTCCAAGGTTATGGTCTCCGCTGAATTCGACAATAAAGCATCCAACGATTCCGGTAATTCAACACGGTTTTTGTCGTAGAAATAATTGCCACTATTTAAAATTTTAAAAATCAACCGGTCGCCTTCTTCGCCGTATTTCCCCATTAAAGTGGAAGCATTTTCAAACGAAGGTGTTTCAATGGGTTGGTATCCAAAACATTCAAAATGATGGCGCATGACCGACATGATGTAGTTGCGTTTTGCTACTTCAGCGGGAGATAAATCCCGAGTTCCTGTGGGAAGTCCTGGTTTCTGTGCCATTTTGAATACTTTTAAATAGAATTTGGCTGCAAATATCGGACATTTCAAGGAGTTTAAAAACCGAGACTTCAACAATTTCCATTTCGCGATTTTTTGCACCGTTGCGTTAGGGATTGAGGGATTGTTGGAGCTCACCCGAGGATACGAGGGTAGCGACTCCCGAAAGCCCGGCCAACGCCCTAATAAAATTGAAGAAGAAAATCTGTAACAAAATCCGTATTTTCGTTACCTATGGTCACCATGAACGGAGTTTTTAGAGAAAATATTAAAATCGCTTTGGGTTCGATTCGTTCCCAACTCTTGCGTACCATCTTAACCATTTTGATTATCGCCCTCGGGATTATGGCCTTGGTGGGCATCTTGTCGGTGGTTTCGGCTTTGGACAATACGCTGAACTCTAAATTTGCCGCCATGGGTTCGAACACCTTCAACATCAACCAATACGAATTCAAAAACCGACGTCGTGGCGGTGGCGAAGTGGACCAAATCAACCCGATTATTTCCTATCCTGAAGCCAAAGCGTTTAAGGAAAAATACGAGTATCCTGCGACGCAAACGGCAGTGTATTTTACCGCTACTGCCAAGGCAGAAATCAAATTTGAAAACGAAAAAACAGATCCGTCTATTTCTGTTTTGGGTGTGGACGAGTTTTATGTCCCCAACACAGGCTCGGAGGTAATTCAAGGTAGAAACTTCAACGTGTTTGACGTTGCCAACAACCGCTATGTGTGTTTGGTGGGGAATGCGTTTGTTAAGGACGGATTATTGAAAAACGTAAATCCCATCGACCAAATCATCTCGGTTCGGGGCGCTAAATTCCGCGTTATTGGCGTATTGAAAGAAAAAGGATCGACCTTTGGCAACAACCAAGACCAACGGGTGATGATTCCGATACAAATTGCGCGCTCACTCTTTTCAGCACCTTCTATCAATTATACAATTAGCACCATGGTTTCCCGCAAAGAAATCTTGGATGCAGCCATTGATAATGCGCGTTTGACGATGCGTCGTGTGCGTCATTTGAATCCGGTGGAGGATAATAACTTTGGAATTTCCCGCAGTGACGATTTGGTGCAACGCATTGCAGAAATGACGGGAACATTGAATATTTCGGCTTTTGTGATCGGACTCATTACCATTTTAGGTTCGTCGATTGCTTTGATGAACATCATGATTGTTTCGGTCACCGAACGTACCCGCGAAATCGGGGTGCGCAAATCCTTGGGTGCCAAACGCAGTACGATTGCTTGGCAGTTTTTTATGGAAACGCTGGTGATTGGCCAATTGGGAGGATTAGTTGGAATGATTTTAGGAATGTTGATTGGCTACCTTTTTGCCTCACTTTTGGATTTTGACTTTACCATTCCGTGGATGGCGATGATTACGGCCGTCATTACCAGTTTTATTGTTGCAGTGGTTTCTGGATTGTATCCTGCGTTGAAGGCGTCCAAACTCGACCCTGTCGAAGCCTTACGTTACGAATAACTAGCGTTCGCAACGAATCATTCGATCGTTTCCAAAAAGATCTTTCCGGAGTTCGATACCCTGAAATCCCAGCTGATTCAATAGCGCAACCGTTTCTTTTCCGAGGTATTGATTAATTTCAAAATACAACTTCCCTCCTTTTTTCAAATGGTTTTGAGCCAACTGTCCGATGTGGCGGTAGAACAACAGTGCATCGTCATCTTCAACAAACAAAGCGAGATGCGGTTCATGTTCGAGCACATTGGGTTGAATTTCGTGTTTTTCCAAATGGCGCACGTAGGGCGGATTGGAAACGATGACATCAAAAAATTGATCGGCAAAACAAGTCTCAAGTGCTTCGGTTTCCAAAACACTTTGGTGGATGAATTGCACGTTTACGGCGTTGCGCTTGGCATTGCGTGTGGCTACAGCAAGGGCTTCCGTTGATACATCGATAGAAGTGACTTGCGCGTGAGGCAGCTGTTTCGCCAGAGTGATGGGAATACAGCCGCTACCGGTTCCGATTTCCAGAATGGAGAGTGAGGCAGCATTGGCGTCCTTCAGTATCCATTCCACCAATTCTTCGGTTTCGGGACGCGGAATTAAGGTGGCTGGTGTGACTTCAAAAGGAAGTCCGAAAAACTCAGTTTCTCCTATAATATATTGTATTGGTTCGAAACGTTCTAAGGCTTCCATCGCTTGATACCAGCGGGGCAGTTGTTGGGTTTCGAGTTCGGGATCCAAGGCCAAATCAATACGCTTTTTGGATTCGAAGGCATTTAACAACAATTCAAAAAAACGCGCCACTTCCTCTGCGTCGTACAAAGGCGTGAGTCGGTCAAGAAACTGGGATTTGAGTTGGAGTAAAACCATTTATGCAAGCGATTTCAGCATCCACACGGGGCAACTGGTATGACCTGTGTTTCCGAGTGGTGCGCAAAGATAATCAAAACCCATTTTTTGATAGACTTGTTGAGCGGCTTTCATTTCGGGTAAGGTTTCCAAATAGCATTTTTGGAATCCAAATGCTTTGGCCGCTTCTAAACAGAGTTGGATAATTTGATTCCCAAAGCCACGACCACGATAGTCGGGCAACACATACATTTTTTGGAGTTCGCAGGTATCGTCTGCACCGTTCTCAAGCGGAGCAACACCACAACCCCCACAAATTGTCCCTTCCACTTCGATCACAAAATAAGCCGATTGTGGCGCTTGATAGGTTTCAAACAAAAAATCCAATTGCGGATCGGCATAGGCAGTTCCCGTTAACGGATAGCCTTCATGTTCGAAGACGGCACGAATCACTCGGGCTATTGCAAGATTGTCGTTTTGTTGAATTTTACGAATGGATATGGAATTCATTGCTCGGGTAATCGTATTTTTGTGGGGTGAAGATACATGAAAAATACATACAGCGTTGCATTCAATTGGCGCAAAATGGCTTGGGCACCACGTATCCGAATCCGATGGTGGGCAGTGTGCTCGTGCACAACGACCAAATTATCGGAGAAGGTTGGCACCGAAAAGCGGGCGAACCCCATGCGGAGGTTCATGCTATTCGCTCGGTGAAAAATCCCGAACTTTTGAAAGAGGCGACGATTTATGTGAGTTTGGAACCTTGCAGTCATTTTGGCAAAACGCCGCCGTGTTCTGATTTAATTTTGGAAAAAGGCATTCCGAATATTGTGGTGGGTACGGTTGATCCGTTTGCAGCGGTGGCTGGAAAAGGCATTGAGCGACTGCGCGCAGCGGGAAGAAATGTGACGGTTGGCGTTTTGGAAAACGAATGTCGGGCACTCAACAAACGCTTTTTCACCTTTCACAATCAACAGCGACCTTATATAATACTAAAATGGGCCCAATCGGCGGATGGGTTTATAGCGCCGTTGGCAAAAGAAAAGCGAGAACCGGTTTGGATTTCGAACCGATATGCGCGCCAATTGGTGCATCAATGGCGCAGTGAAGAGCAAGCGATTTTGGTGGGCACTCAAACCGTTTTGGACGACAACCCGAAATTGGATACTCGGGATTGGTGGGGCAAGAATCCGACGCGGATTGTCTTGGATCGCAGTGGGAAAATTAGTACCGACTTTCATGTAAAAGACGGAAAAACTGCTACAATTGTGATTACTGCCGAAGAAAATTTGACGGCAACCGACCAAGTTGATTATCAAAATTGTATATTTGAGAGTTCGCTCCCCCAACAAATTGCAGGAATTTTATTTCAAAAAGGACTGCAATCGGTGCTCATCGAAGGCGGTCAAAAAACCTTACAAAGTTTTATAGACGCGGGATTATGGGATGAAGCGCGGGTGTTTGAAAGTGGGATTACATTGGGTTCGGGCCTAGCTGCACCGCAATTCAATGCCCCTGTAGCGCACACTGAAACTATAGTTGAGAATCAATTAAAAATGTATTACCGTCATGATTGATGCCATTATTTTTGACTTTGGAGACATCTTCATCAATTTAGAGAAGGAAGCGCAAATTGAAGCGTTTAAAAAATTGGGATTAGACGGTCCGAAAGACGATTTGATTGCACAGAATGACTTGTTTGAGAAGGGAAAAATTTCGGAGCAAGAATTTTTGGAATCTTTTCATAACTACATTCCGAATGCTACGTTGTTGGAAATTCGTGATGCTTGGAATTCGATTATTGGTGAATTCCCCTTGGAGCGTTTGGAGTTTTTACAAATGCTTTCGGGCAAATACCGCATGTTTTTGTTGACCAATACGGATGAGATTCACATCAGTAAATTTGAACACAAAGTGGGCATGTCGTTTTACACCGACTTTTATAATTGTTTTGAAAAAGTCTTTTACTCCTATGAAATGGGCATGCGCAAACCCGAACCCGAGATTTTCAATCACATCCTCAATAAATACGATTTATCGCCCAAACGCACCTTATTTATTGACGACAAAAAAGTAAACACGGACGCGGCAGAAGCATTGGGCTTGTATGTTTGGAATTTACAGGTGGGCAAAGAAGACGTCACCGAGTTGTTCCAACATAAGGAGTTTCCTTTGTAGATTTTAGAATTTAGATTAGGAAGATTTGAAAATTAATTCATTTGAAAATTTGAAAATGACAATTCCGTTAAACATTTAAACTACTACCATTACACTCTTTTAAACTCTTTCCACTTTTCCACATCGACTCACCTGCCTGCCGGCAGGCAGGTTGTCTCATCGACACATTGTCACATTATCCCTTTAGCACTGCCCCGCGTTAAGGATTGAGGGATTGTTGGAGCTCACCCGAGGTCACGAGGGTAGCGACTCCCGAAAGCCTGGCCGGAGGCAACGCCCAAAATCGGATGAAACTTATTATTTTTGCCGACTCAAACGATTTTATTTTGAACGATACGTACCTCACATTAACGGCACCTTCCGAGGAGACCTTATATAAGGAGAAGCACAGCAAGTTTTTTGGCTATGCGTTTCCGGTAGAGACAGAGGTTGAAGTGAAGGAACATTTGGAAACGTTGCGCAAGCAGCATGTGGGGGCGGTTCATTTTTGTTATGCCTACCAATTGGGTACGGAGAAAATTAGTTACCGCGCCAACGATGATGGCGAACCTTCCAACTCGGCGGGTATGCCTATTTATGGACAAATTCAGTCGTTTGGTGTAACCAATGTTTTGGTCGTGGTGGTGCGCTTTTTTGGTGGGATTAAATTGGGAGTAGGCGGTTTGATTTCGGCCTACCGCACTTCGGCGCAAATGACATTGGAGGCTTCAACGATTGAAGAGCGCACGATTGACGTTCGATTTAAGGTCACTTTTGACTACAAAAACCTCAACAAAGTGATGCGGGTGATTAAGGAAAAGAATTTGGAATTGGTTTCCCAGGCGATGGAAATGCGTTGTGAAGTGGTGGTGGCTACCCGAAAAAAAAATGCCGAAAGTATCTTCGACATTTTTAATTCCTTATTTGAAATTGAAATCCAACGCTTGGATTAATTATCTGCGTTCATGATTTCCAAAACTTCGGTTGGCGGCACAATAGGACGTCCTGTTTTGACATCGACAAAAACGAGTATAAAATGAGCAGTTGTTAATAACTCATCGTTTTCACTGCGGATTTCGCAATCAAATTCAATCTTCACGCCACTATATTGTTTTAAACGTGTTGTGATGGTGAGCAAATCATCATACCGTGCGGGTTTTTTATAATTGATGTGCATGGATACAATGGGAAGTGCAATCCCGCTTTCTTCGAGGGCTTTGTACGAAATCCCCCTATTTCTGAGCCATTCCACGCGCCCTATCTCAAAATAGGGCACATAACTCCCGTGATACACCACTCCCATCTGGTCCGTTTCGCTGTAGCGAACCCGAACGTGAACTTCATTTAATTTCATCTATATTTTTATGCCGTTAATCTATGATTGGAAAATTCTTTACAACAATATTTTCAAAAAATCAATAGGGTTTTATTTTTTTTTAACCAAAATTGTTCACATATTTGTTAACCCAAAATTTAGGAAGCAAATCGTGCTTTTCCTCAGCAACAGAACCTTTAACAAATTATTAATTTTAACAGATTTATGAGTAAAACTGCGCAATCAGTATGGGAGAATTGTCTTTCATTCATAAAGGACAATATCCAGGAGCAAGCTTTCAAAACTTGGTTTGAACCTATCAAATCCGTTGAACTTACTGATAATGCATTGTACATTCAGGTTCCGAGCAAATTCTTTTACGAATGGCTCGAGGAACACTATGTAAAACTGTTAAAGGTGGCGTTAACCCGAGAACTTGGAAAAAACGCAAAGTTACTGTATAAAATTAAGATGGAAAACACCTATGGCAACAAACAACCGTTCACGGAGCAGTTGCCAAGTGCTCACCGCAGTCCGATTAAATCACAAAACGTTGACGCTCCGTACAAAAACTTGAATCCGGAGTTAAAAAATCCGTTTGTGATTCCAGGAATTCGCAATGTTAAAATTGAGTCGCAATTAAATCCGAACTACAGTTTTGACAATTTCTTGGAAGGGGATTCCAACCGCTTAGCCCGTTCTGCAGGTTTGGCTGTAGCGAATAAACCAGGAGGCACTTCATTCAACCCACTTTTGATTTTTGGTGGCGTTGGTTTGGGTAAAACCCACTTGGCCCATGCCATTGGGGTTGAAATCAAAGACAAATATCCTGAAAAAACCGTGCTGTACATTTCAGCCGAAGTGTTCACCCAACAATATATTGATTCGGTTAAGAAAAACAACCGAAACGATTTTATTCACTTCTATCAATTGATTGATGTATTAATCATTGACGATGTGCAATTCCTTTCTGGAAAATCAGGAACACAAGATGTGTTTTTCCACATTTTCAACTATTTGCATCAAAACGGCAAGCAAGTTATCTTGACTTCTGACAAAGCGCCGGTGGATATGCAAGATATAGAGCAACGTTTATTGTCTCGCTTTAAGTGGGGACTTTCGGCGGAGTTACACCAACCCGATTACGAAACGCGCGTATCAATTTTACGTAACATTTTGTACCGTGATGGCGTAGAAATGCCAAATGACATTGTAGAATATGTGGCGCAAAACATCAAATCCAATGTTCGTGAATTGGAAGGTGCCATCATTTCTCTGATCGCCCAGTCATCGTTCAACAAAAAAGAGGTAACCATTGAATTAACGAAAAGTATCGTCGAGAAATTCGTTAAAAATGTAAAACGTGAAATTTCAATTGATTACATCCAAAAAGTGGTTTCGGATTATTTCCAATTGGACATTGACACGTTACAATCTAAAACCCGCAAGCGCCATGTAGTGCAAGCGCGCCAATTAGCCATGTTCTTTGCTAAGAAATTCACCAAAGCTTCTTTAGCAAATATTGGTTCACAAATTGGTGACCGCGATCACGCTACGGTTCTTCACGCTTGTAAAACAGTTGACAACTTAGTAGCCACCGACAAACAGTTCAAAAAGTTTGTGGAAGATATCAACAAAAAGTTGTCATTGTAGTCGGGTTTCGTACTTTTGTGCCGAAATTTAAGTACACTTTTCCATCATGCCTGTTAAAATTTTAATGGTATGTTTGGGCAACATTTGTCGTTCGCCATTGGCGGAAGGACTTTTGGCCTCCAAATTGCCTAAAGATCAGTTTTTTGTTGATTCCGCTGGAACGGGAAACTACCATGTTGGTCGTCAACCGGACCATCGTTCTATTGCTACGGCTGATAAAAATGGATTAGATATTTCACACCAAAAGGCTCGTCAATTTACTGTCAACGATTTCGATACTTTTGATTACATCTATGTCATGGACAATTCCAATTATGACGATGTGGTTTTTTTAGCCAAAAATGAGGCACAAAAGCAAAAGGTGCAATTGATTTTGGACGCCTTGTTCCCCGGTGATAATGTAGATGTACCCGATCCGTATTACGGATTGCAAAATGGCTTCGACATGGTTTACGAAATGTTGGATGAAGCCACCGATATTATTGCCCAACGTTTATTGGAGAAATAATGGAAACGACACCCAGAGGAAAACTGTATCTTATTCCAATTACCTTAGGTGAAAATGATCCGATGGAAGTTTTGCCTTATACTGTTCAACGCATTATCGAAGTCATTGATATTTACATCGTTGAAAATGAAAAAACGGCGCGTCGTTTTATTAAAAAAATTACACCTGAAAAACCCCAACCCTCTTTACAACTCAGCACCTTAAACAAGCATACTCAAGCAAGTGAACACCGCAGCATGTTACAACCGTGCATGGAAGGAAAAAATGTAGGATTAATGAGTGAAGCGGGTTGTCCTGGCGTCGCTGATCCGGGAGCTGACATTGTCAAACTCGCCCATGAGCGTGGCATCCAAGTAGTACCTTTAGTGGGACCTTCCTCTATCCTATTGGCAATGATGGCCAGTGGTATGAACGGTCAGAGTTTTGCCTTTAACGGTTACTTACCGATTGACAAAGGAGAAAAGAAAACCGCTTTAAAAAACTGGGAACGCCTTTCATTGGAACGCAACCAATCCCAATTATTCATTGAAACACCGTATCGAAACAATCGACTTCTAGAAGATTTACTTCAGCATTTACAACCCAATACATTACTGTGTATTGCAGCAGATATCACACTTCCTACAGAATATATAAAAACGCTACGTATAGCTGACTGGAAAAGACAAAAGGTAGATTTGGATAAACGTCCGGCGATTTTTATCCTGCATAAAACCCATTAAAAAGCCCCCAATTCGGAGGCTATTTTTTTATTTTACTTGTGGATTTTTTTCTGCTAAAAGATTATGGGTTTCATAACCCCCAAATCGTTTCATATAGGTTTTCACGGATGTACCGTACCCATCACGGCATTTCCGTTCGCCATTGCTCTTCAAAAAGCGTCGAACAGATCCAGGGCCACCTAAGTGAGCGGCCGCTAGAATTCCGGATTCGGTGATGTAAACACCGCCTATTGTTTTTCCGCGGTACTGTTTGATTTCGTCACGCAAAACCCATTTGTGTTTTTTCAACAAGGCAACAAATGCTTTTTCCTGTAATTCAGGATTACGCATAAAAGCTGCTGGATTGTGAATACCAATCGAGGCTAAGGTTTGGGGACCAAATTGGTATTTCCCCATAAACCCTTTGGTATTGATTTTTTTGTAATTCCCTTGCGATTCTTTGAAAGCTAAAGCTTCTTTAAAACCGATAAAATACTTTCCTGTGAAAGGAATTGTATTGTTACTATAGTCGTTTGGATTTTGAGAAGGAAGTTGGTATACTAATTCATCCTGCTCATCAACGTAAAACCAATTGTGGTCGCTTACGTCTAAGGGTTTAAATGCGGAACTAATAAATCCGATTACAAGTAAAATGGTAAGATAATACGTCCATTTTCTGATCATATAGTTTGTTTTCCAAGCCCTGTCACCACTTGATTAGCGGGGGCGAATATACGACCTTTTTTGAAATAAATATTGAATATCAGGCAGTTAATTGCTTGTTAAAAGTAAATCCAATGTCCTTTCCATTTTCCGGACGCCTGATATTCAAGGGTTGGCGCAGGAATTTTTAAAAAGTTGAAGGTTGAAAATACCGTCTTTAAAATTCTATTTTTTGTACGAATTTTCGTTAAATCTATATCAAGACTGAGGTAAAATTGTCGTTCTCGTGGATAGTTATTTAATCCTAAAACGGTATTATTTTCACTTTTTCCGGTTAATAATCCATTTGCACCATACCCTACTGCTACATTTAACCAATTGGGGATAAAATTACTTTTGGTAAAGGCTTGAAGATTGGCAGAGAGCCAATAGGTTTGTCCGTTGTAGTCTTTCAATAATTGTTCGTTGAACGAGCTCCCTAGCGTATTGGGGCGTTGCGGCGCAAAATAAGTTTGATGAAAGGAAAATTTGGGAAGAATTCGTTGTTCTTTCCAAAGCAGTTCCTGACTCACAAACAATGCCGTCCCGGTTGTATTGGCCACTACATCGCCCAATGAAGCGCCCCATTCTGCAGAATAACCATCAAACACTTCGACAACCGACATAAATGCCCAAGCCGAAGCAGCGCCATAGAGCAACTGACTTTTTTGCGACATGCCGGCCCAACGAAATGATTCAGCGCTCAACCTACTAAGATGATAACACGATAGCAAATGGCCAGCTTTATCCATTTGTAGCCATTCGTCATTATCATTAATAAAATGAAACTTGGATTGCGGGTAATCGCTATACCACAATTGATGGAGTCCGACTAATGCAGTGGTTGCTAATCCTGTCGTAGTTATCACTACCGCATTTCTTCTCGGTTTATTTAACGAGTCGGAGGGTTTTAAAAAAGAAAACTGTTCACGTTGAGCGTGAAGACTCAAGGTGAACAGCAATAGTATTGTATATAGAAAACGATACATTCGTTAGCGTGTCGTTCCAGTAGAATTGATCCAATCGGCGTATTTCTTGGCATTCACCTGATGTTCTGGATAGGTAGCCGCAAATTCATGATAACCAAAACGATCTACACTAGCACAGAAATAAATATAATTGTGTTTCTCGGGATTTAAAACTGCGTCTATAGCTGTAATATCAGGCATTGCGATGGGTCCTGGAGGCAAACCTACATGCACATACGTATTATAAGGAGAAGACAGCGTAAGGTCGCCATACAATACCCTTTTGATGACTTTGGTAAAATCATTATCCTTTAATTTCAACGCATAAATTACCGTAGGATCCGCTTGTAAAGGCATCCCTTGCTCCAAGCGATTTAAATAAGCACCGGCTACGCGGGGACGTTCATCTTTTTTGACCGTTTCTTTATGCACGATAGAAGCCAAAGTAATCACTTCTACAGGAGACATTCCTAATTTTTCGGCTTTGGCCAAACGACCGGTATTCCAGAAATTTTTATATTCTTTCAACATTTTATCCCTGAATTTTTCGGCTGAAATATTCCAATAAAATTCATAGGAATTGGGGATAAACATGGCGATTACATTTTCTTTTGTAAATCCATTTTCTTTTAAAAAAATAGAATCGCGAAACACTTTCATCAATTGCGTTGTATCGGGTTCAATTTGTTGACTGAAGCGCACACACAAATCTTCCAATCGTTCTTGATTATTGAAAGTCAGTTTAACGGGTATATTGTGGCGTAATGCGGCAACGATCCCGAAGTTACCCATACCCTTTTTTAATAAAAAACGCCCGGGTTTTACATTTTGATCATAACGACGAAGTGCTGCCATGTTTTCAAATCCACCCATTCCGTCGATATAAGGCGCAATTATTTTTTTAACCTCTTCAAAATTGGAACCTGTTGGAACTGTTACCCATTTTTCCTCTTCATTAAAAGTTGTATTCGATGCAAAAAAACGAAGATAGAATCCGATCCCCACGATAAGCACTAACCCACCAATACTGTACAGTAATTTTTTCTTATTTGCGAACATTTTTATTGTTTTAATTTTGAATCAATTGATACAAGGATTCGTCAAAATAGTGTCCGTTGCGACAAATCCAATCTTTTTTTACGCCTATTTTTTGGAAGCCAAATGTAGTAAAAAGGGCTATACTCGCCGCATTATCTTCACCAATATTTGCATAGACTTGGTGCAATTGAAGATGCGTAAATGCATAATCTACCAACAAATGTAAAGCTTCTCTCCCCCAACCTTTTCCGCGATTTTGTTCTTCTTTGATGATAATTCCGATTCCCGCACGACGATTGACGGGATCAAAATCAAACAAGTCAATTAAACCAATCGCTTCTTCCATTCCTTTTTGGCAAATCGCGAGACGCAATTGTTTGGCTTCAAAAATATCTTGATGGGCATTTTCTAGGTATTGCCGTATCAAAAACCGACTGTAAGGTGTGATCGTGTTGCTTACTTCCCAAATGGATTCCTCGTTTTCGATAGCATATAAAAAGGCTAAATCCTCGGGTTCGAGGGCACGCAAGTATAAATTAGTTCCGTGTAAGGTTTGCATCAGATTTCAATTTCACCGTTAAAAACGAAAGTAGCTGGCCCGATTAAATGTACGTTGGAGTATTTCCCGTCGTTAACTTCGAAGGCAACTTGCAATTTTCCCCCTTCCACATCCAAATCGATGACATGGGCTGTGGTTTTTCCTAATGCATGCATTGCAATGGCTGTGGCTGTAGCGCCCGTTCCACAGGAAAGTGTTTCATCTTCAACACCGCGCTCATAGGTTCGCAATCGAAAATGATTTTCACCTAAAGGCTGTACAAAATTCACATTACTACCCGCTTTGCCGTACAAATCCGAATAGCGAATGGCGGCTCCTTGATTTTTTACATCGAACGAAGACAAATCATCAACAAGTGTCACATGATGGGGCGAACCCGTATTTAAAAAAACATACTCCGGTTGTAGTGAAATTGTGTTCACATCAATCATTTGTAACGATATGATTCCATTGGAATCAACATGCGCATGGTGCAATCCATCGACAGCATTGAAGGTTGTTTTATTTTCAATTACGCCTTGACTTTTCGCAAAAGCGGTCAAGCAACGCCCACCATTGCCGCACATCGAACTCTCATTTCCATCGGAATTGTAGTAGACCATTTTGAAATCTGACAGGGTGTCATTTTCCAGCAATATCAATCCATCGGCACCAATGCCAAACCGACGGTCGCATAAATGCTCTATAAGTTTGGTATCATTTTTGGGAAAAAATAAAGTACGGTTGTCGACCATGATAAAGTCGTTACCGGTTCCTTGGTATTTTTGAAATTTGAGCAGCATTTTTACTTTTGTATAAAGAACAAAGTTACGAATATTAATAGCACGTTAAACAATGTTAAACGAGCGTTAAAGGAAAAGGGTCCGGGTAATATTTTAATAATTTTGAGGTTAAATAGTGAACTAATTTTTGACGTATGAAACGATTATCAAGTTTGTTTTTAGTATCGCTTTTGAGTGGTGCAACTACTTTAGGTGCGTATAAACTATTTATTGAAAAAGGAAATTCACGTGACGGTTTAGTCACGTTAGCGCCCAATTACGGAACACGAACCGTTGGCATGGGAGCTGAAAATATTGATTTTACTGCAGCTGCAGACAATGCAGTGCATACGGTTGTGCACGTTAAAAATGTATCCGTGAGAACCGTTTATGATCCCATACGCGAATTTTTCTACGGTTCCCGTGGCGGCATTCAACAAGAGCAAGTTGGAACAGGTTCGGGCGTCATTATTTCCCAAGACGGCTATATTGTGACCAACAATCACGTGATCAAGGATGCTTCTGAGTTGGAAGTCACATTAAACAACAAAAAAGTATACAAAGCCAAATTAATTGGAACCGACGCCAAAATGGACTTGGCTTTATTAAAAATTGATGCGGATGAAAAGTTACCATTTGCCACATTTGCCGATTCGGATCAAGTGAAAGTTGGCGAATGGGTTTTGGCTGTTGGGAATCCGTATAATCTTACTTCTACAGTTACCGCAGGAATTGTTTCGGCTAAGGCAAGAAATTTAGACACCAACGGGATTCAATCTTTCATCCAAACTGATGCGGCTGTGAATCCAGGAAACAGTGGTGGTGCCTTAGTGAATACAAAAGGTGAATTAGTGGGCATCAACACGATGATTTCCTCGCCAACGGGAAGCTATGCAGGGTATTCTTTTGCGATTCCATCCAACATTACCCGTAAAATCATTGAGGATATTATGGAATTTGGAAATGTACAACGCGGCGTATTGGGTGCTGTGGGGAATGAATTAAATGGTACGACAGCAAAACAACTCGGATTAAAACAAACGGAAGGCTATTACATTACCAATGTGATTGAAAATTCGGGAGCAGCCAAAGCAGGAATTAAGAAAGGAGATATTATTGTCAAATTGGACAATCAAAAAATCACTTCTTATTCAGAATTAAATGGCTACATTAACACGAAACGTCCGAATGACAAAGTAAATGTGACGATTATTCGTGATGGCTCGACGAAAATTGTACCTGTAACGTTGATCAAAAACGACTTGATGAATACCGAATTCCGAGGTATGGAATTGGAAAACATCAATGCAGGTGACAAAAAGCGATTCAATATTGAATCGGGTGTAAAAATCAAAGACATTACCAACGAACGATTGTTGCCTTATAAAGACGAATTAATCGGCAGTGTAATATTGCGCATTGACAATGCCAATGCGACGGATATTGAAACGGTTTCTAAAATATTAGGCAACAAAGACGATCGCGAGGGTGCGAGTGTTCAATTGATTACGAAAAACGGACAAGTTTTACGATTTATCATCTAATATTTAGACATTATAATTCTCAAAACCACCTCCAATGTAAGAGGTGGTTTTTTTTTGGAAAAAAGTTGGCAAAATATTTTACGAAAACGTTGTAGTTAATTACTTTTGCACCGGATTAAATAAATGTACAACACAACCTTAACCCAATACTTATGACGAATATCCAGCAATACGAGAAAGAACTGGCATTTCAAGTGGATCGCAGAAAAGCGGCCGTAGACATTATTAAAATTGTGAGCGATTTATGGTACGACAAATCCATCGAATTGATTTTTTTCCGTAATCCTTTATTAAACCGCAACGTCAGTGACATCATGAACTTGCATGAATATGCAGGGGAATTCATTCAAAAACCCATTAATGTTTTTGATACCGATGAAATTGTCAAAGCACTTTCTAATTTAGACTTACCGCCCTCTCGTATCGATATTGGAAAATTGACCTACGAATTTCATTTAGACACCAACACCATGCACGATGCCCGTGCTTTTGTGATTGATCGTTTGAAAGATTCGAAAAAGTCGCAAGAAATCAAACCTAAAGACGTCGTGCTTTATGGTTTTGGACGAATCGGACGATTATTGGCGCGTGAGATGATGAGTAAAATTGGTAAAGGAGAGCAATTGCGTTTGCGTGCGATTGTGACGCGAGACCGCAATGATGCACAATCCTTAGAAAAAAGAGCTTCTTTATTGCGTTATGATTCCGTTCATGGTGATTTTGAAGGATCGGTTGCTGCAGATGTAGCCAACAATGCATTAGTAATCAACGGTACAACGGTACATATTATCACGGCCGCTGGACCAGAGGAAATCGATTATACCCAATACGGTATTGAAGACGCTTTGGTGATTGACAATACTGGGGCGTTCACTACAGAAGAAGCCTTGAAACGTCATTTGACATCCAAAGGTGTGGAAAAAGTATTATTGACGGCGCCAGGCAAAGGTGTTCCTAATATTGTACACGGAGTTAATCATAACGAATACAACCCTGATGAAGTAAAAATTTACTCGGCGGCTTCGTGTACTACCAATGCTATTACTCCGATTTTAAAAGCGGTTGAAGATACGTTAGGAGTAGTAAAAGGTCACTTAGAAACAATCCACGCGTATACGAATGACCAAAATTTAGTGGACAACATGCATAAAAAATACCGTAGAGGAAGAGCAGCTGCGTTAAATATGGTGATTACAGAAACTGGAGCAGGCAGTGCTGTGGCTAAGGCATTACCTAGTTTGGCAGGTAAGTTAACTTCTAATGCTATTCGTGTTCCCGTACCAAATGGATCTTTAGTGGTCTTGAATTTAGAAGTGGGAAAAACAACTTCGGTTGAAGAAGTAAACAATATCATGCGTAAGTATGCCTTAGAAGGAGAATTAGTGGAACAAATCAAATATTCATTGAATAACGAATTGGTTTCCTCGGATATCGTAGGCACTTCTGCCCCATCCATTTATGACAGTAATGCGACTATTGTGTCTGCTGATGGAAAAAACATTGTATTATATGTTTGGTATGATAACGAATACGGCTACAGTCATCAAGTGATTCGATTGGCCAAATACATTTCAAAAGTAAGACGATACACTTATTATTAATAGTTATTAATTCAGTATTAAAAAAGTCCGGTCCAAAAACCGGACTTTTTTGTTAAATAAATTAAGATAGTCTTAATATTCACCAAGTTAATGATTGCTGAATGAAAAAAATTTCTATATTCGCCTTATCAAAATAGCCCAAACTACTTGATCATGAAAAAATTACTAATGCTTATGCTGTTTTCAGCAGGTCAATTTGTATTGGCACAAGATGCCAATACAGAAGCGTGTACCAAAACCTATCGGTACGGCTATAACGGAATGGAACTCATCGCAAACACTCCGAGAGAGACCATTATTGTAAGTACGTATAATTCCAAACTCAATTTAAAAGAAGATATAGCGCAACGCATTTTTCAATATTATTGGGAAAATTTACGGAAAAATGGGACTGACCCTATTACACTGACCATTGAAGGGCAACAAGCAAAAGTGACTGGAAAATGCATTGTGACCAAAAAAGGGAAGTTGACGACGATTGAATTCCACTATGAAAAAGTAGAATGGCCGGATGGAATTACGGAATTATACCGAAATACTTTTGGATAAACCTTACTTTTAATAATACACCAACCGCTCATCGCAGCGGTTTTTTTATACTCAAAAACAACTTTATTGTAATACTATTATTACATTTATTATTTTTTAATGCATTTCATCGATTTTATTTGTATTTTATCGATTTAATGTTGTAATATTGAATCAAGAAAAAGAAAGTACGTTCATCATAATAGTCCCCAAATCTATTATAAACCAACCTACTAGACTATGCGACAATTAGCTTTTTTAATTGTACTAGTCAGTCTCTATGGAAATGCACAAAATCAGGTTACTGTTCCCTACAATTATGGAAAGAATGGTATGGAATATATAGTGAAATACAAAAGTGGTATGACCATTATAGTGAGCACTTTTAATTCCCGACCTGATTTGATTGAACCGATTTCGATTGCGATGTTTGACTATTACAAAGAGAACAAACCGAAATCAGGCACACGAATTCAATTGCGCACTAGTGGTGCTCTTGTCAATGGTACGTGTAAAATCACCTGCATTGAACAATTAACTTCGATAGAATTTCATTATGAATCTGTCGAACGGGACAACGGTATTACAGAAGTTTATGTAAATCCGGGAAAATCCACACCCACATTATCCCAAACGGCTATAGCCGTCGAAGAATAGCACTCATATATTATTATTTTGTTTAGGTTATTAAGAAAAACGCCCCTTTGTGCAAGGGGCGTTTTTTGATGCAAAAATGTATTACTAACCGATTAGGCTTTACCTGCGGCAGCAATAAGATTCAAGGCAGAACCTGCTTTAAACCATTCGATTTGTCCTTCGTTATAACTATGATTAGCTAGGATTGTATCCGTAGAACCATCAGCATGAACAACTTCCAATGTCAACGGTTTTCCTGGAGCAAATGCTGTCAAGTCCACAAAGTTGAATGTGTCATCTTCTTGGATTTTATCGTAATCGGCTTCGTTAGCAAAAGTAAGCGCTAACATCCCCTGTTTTTTCAAATTGGTTTCGTGAATACGGGCAAATGATTTCACCAATACAGCAGAAACTCCTAAATGTCTTGGTTCCATTGCAGCGTGTTCACGTGAAGAACCTTCTCCGTAGTTTTGATCACCTACTACAATTGAAGCAATACCTGCGGCTTTGTAGGCGCGTTGTACTTTTGGCACTTCATCATACGCACCTGTCAATTGATTTTTCACCGAATTGGCTTTTCCATTGAACGCATTTTCAGCACCAATTAACATGTTGTTTGAGATGTTATCCAAATGTCCACGGAAACGCAACCATGGTCCGGCCATCGAGATATGATCCGTTGTACATTTACCAAACGCTTTAATCAACAATTTAGCTCCTGTAATATTTTGACCATTCCAAGGTTGGAACGGATCTAACAATTGCAAACGCTCAGAAGTTGGCGAAACTACAACATTCACCCCACTACCATCAGCAGCAGGCGCTTGATAGCCCGCGTCTTCCACGGCAAAACCTTTAGAAGGTAATTCGTCTCCGACTGGTGGCGCCAATTTAACCGCTTCACCGTTATCATTTAAAATTGTATCGGTAATTGGATTGAAGTCTAAACGACCTGAAATAGCTAAAGCAGCTACCATTTCTGGAGAAGTCACAAAAGCATGGGTGTTTGGATTTCCATCGGCACGTTTGGAGAAATTACGGTTGAATGAATGAACAATCGTATTTTTCTCTCCTTTATCTGCACCTTCACGATCCCATTGTCCAATACAAGGTCCGCACGCATTGGTAAACACTTTTGTTCCCATTTTTTCAAATGTGGCTAATATACCATCGCGTTCAATCGTGTAACGGATTTGTTCAGAACCTGGATTAATCCCGAATTCTGCTTTTGGGGTAATGTTATTGGCAACCGCTTGCTCCACAATAGAAGCTGCACGTGCCATATCTTCGTACGATGAATTAGTACAAGAACCAATCAATCCCCACTCTACTTTTAATGGCCAACCGTTTTTCTCCGCTTCCTCTTTCATTTTCGATGTTGGCGTTCCACGATCTGGTGTAAAAGGTCCGTTGATATGAGGCTCTAGTTCAGATAAATTAATTTCGATTAATTGATCAAAGTATTGTTCTGGGTTTGCATATACTTCAGCATCTGCTGTCAAATAAGCCGCTACTTGGTCAGCTGCATCTACTACATCTTGACGACCAGTGGCAATCAAATAACGACGCATAGAATCATCATAACCGAAAGTAGAAGTGGTAGCTCCAATTTCAGCTCCCATGTTACAAATGGTACCTTTACCTGTACAAGACATGTTTTCAGCACCCTCACCAAAATATTCCACAATAGCCCCAGTTCCTCCTTTTACAGTTAGAATATCGGCCACTTTCAAAATAACATCTTTTGGAGCCGTCCAACCGTTTAATTTACCGGTCAATTTAACTCCAATTAATTTTGGAAATTTCAATTCCCACGACATGCCGGACATTACGTCTACGGCATCTGCTCCACCAACACCGATAGCTAACATTCCCAAACCACCTGCATTCACCGTATGTGAATCGGTTCCAATCATCATTCCTCCTGGAAATGCATAATTTTCTAAAACAATTTGGTGAATAATCCCTGAACCCGGTTTCCAGAATCCAATACCGTATTTATTAGAAACCGAAGACAAGAAATCAAATACTTCTTTCGATTGTGAATTGGCCACGGCTAAATCGGTTGTAGCTCCTACTTTCGCTTGGATCAAGTGGTCACAGTGTACTGTTGTTGGAACAGCAACTTGAGATTTTCCTGCATGCATGAATTGCAGCAAAGCCATCTGCGCAGTGGCATCTTGGCATGCCACGCGGTCTGGTGCGAAATCTACATAATCTTTACCTCTAGAGAACGCTTGTGATGGAGTACCCTCCCACAAATGCGCATATAAAATCTTTTCAGAAAGTGTAAGCGGACGACCCACTAACGCACGTGCTTGATCCACACGTTGTGGCATGTTAGCATACACCTTTTTAATCATTTCAATATCAAAAGCCATAAAAAAAGGTTTATTTGTTTGCAACGCAAATTTACGAAAACGATGTACTTTTAAAAAATATTTAATCAATTATCTTTATCAGCAGAAATAATTTGCCAAATAGATAAAATCAATAGATGATTTTTACCAAAATAGTATTTTATCGAAGAAAAATTAAAAATACTTGATTTTTTTAACCAAAACCTAGGCTTGTGAAACTAATCGCTGTGTTCGGTTCTTTTGTAGTATTTGAAGAATAAAAGAAGTCCGCTCAATAAACTCACTATAAATATACCCATCAATAAAAAGGTGAGACTTGAGGCATTCGGGATGGCTTTGATTTCAGAATATAAAGCGTAAAACCGAAATCCCAAAAAAATGGAAAAGAGTACCGTCAACGCCCCCATGAGCATACCTAGCAAACGAACTTTACTCATTGCTGCGACAACTACTAAAAATGCTGCAACGAGAGCGTAGTAATTGATCAGTCCCGACTCTAAATAGTTTTCTAAAAACCAAAAAAGGGCGATGGATACGATAAAAAAATCCGGGATAAACCACAGTACTTTTTTAATCATTACAGTAGTTTTTGAATGATCATTTCTTCCGAGATTCCTTCTGCATCTGCCTTATAATTCTTGATAATACGGTGTCGTAAAATCCCTTCAGCAACCGCTTTGACATCTTCAATATCAGGCGAATATTTACCCGAAAAAGCAGCATGGGCTTTGGCGGCTAAAATTAAATTTTGCGAAGCACGAGGTCCAGCGCCCCAATCCAAATAATTTTTCACATAATCCGAAGCCATGGCTCCATTGGGTCGGGTTTTATTCACCAAACCTACAGCGTATTCAATCACATTATCGGCAACAGGGATACGGCGAATCAAATGTTGGAACTCAATGATTTCCTCACCTGTAAACAACGCATTGATGGTGGGTTTGGAGTCATTGGTCGTACTTTTCACCACTTGCACTTCTTCTTCAAAAGTGGGATATTCCAATTTTATAGCAAACATAAAACGGTCCAATTGAGCTTCAGGAAGTGGATAGGTTCCCTCCTGTTCAATGGGGTTTTGTGTTGCTAATACAAAATAAGGCAAATCCAATTTGTAATTGTGTCCCGCAATAGTCACCGCACGTTCTTGCATGGCTTCTAACAAAGCGGCTTGTGTTTTGGGTGGTGTACGGTTAATCTCGTCAGCTAAAATAATATTGGAGAAAACGGGACCTTTGATAAATTTAAACTGGCGATTTTCATCTAAAATTTCACTTCCTAAAATATCGGATGGCATCAAGTCGGGTGTAAATTGAATACGTTTAAAATCCAAGCCCAAAGCTTGGGCAATCGTATTTACCATCAACGTTTTTGCCAATCCGGGCACACCTACGAGCAAAGCATGTCCTCCTGAAAAAATACTCAACAAGATTTGGTCCACCACGGCATTTTGACCTACTATTACTTTTGAAATTTCAGTCTTAAGTTCGTTGCGTTTTTGAACTAAATTTTGAATCGCTGTTACATCTGACATATATAGTGTGTGCTAGAATTAGGGATTAATTTTTCAACCAATTGTTGGTGAATTTACATTCTTTGTATTCACCATTAATTTTGATATAGGTCTCTTTAATTTTTTGATCAAACCATTTTCCAATGGCTTTTAATTGCTTCTCTTTGAGAGCCAACTCACGGATTTTGGTATAATCTTTACTAAAATCGGCTAAATGCTCGTCTGATTTAGAAGTTACCGTAATGATTTTATAGCGTTTCCCGTTACGTCCGTCATCATCAAACAACACTTGAGTCACTTCACCACTTTTTAAATTGGAAACTTGGCTATACAATTCGGGATCCATTTTTGTCAATTCAAAATGCGTATCCTGCGTTTTTGGATTAATCAAGGCACCACCGTTAGCACGGGTTTCTTTTTCATCGGATAAGGTACGGGCTGCATCTGCAAATGTGATTTCTTTATCCATGATACGCTTGCGAATTAAATCGGCACGTTCACGGGCTTCTTTTAATGAAGTGCTAGTCACCTTGGGCTTCATCAAGATATGGCGAATTTCCAAGTCTTGACCTCTGACTTTTTCCAAATAAATAATATGGAACCCAAATTCAGTTTCAAAAGGATCCGATATTTCGCCTTCTTGCAATGAAAACGCTACATCTTTAAATTCTTTAACAAAAGGTGTTTTCTTGTTTATTTTATAATATCCTCCATTTGAACGGGAACCCGGATCTTCAGTGTATAAAACGGCTTTGGTGGTAAAACTGGCCCCGTTTAACACTTCAGCTTTTATTTCTTTTAGACGATCAATAACGATTTTCTTTTCTTCATCGCTTACTTTCGGTGTAATCACTATTTGGGCAACTTCCACTTCAGAACCTACTAAGGGCAAATCATCTTTGGATAATTTTTGAAAAAATGTTCGCGTTTCTTCTGGAGTAATTTCCACAGCGCCCACAATTTTCTTGGTCATTTCTGAGGCCAATTGCTGTTGTTTTAAGATATCAAACAACTCTGCACGAAATTCATCTTCATTATCTTTTTTGAAATATTTGACTACAGCATCCATGGACTTCAATTGCTCCACCATGTAATCAATTTGTTGATTCATTCGCTCTTTAACCTCTTCATCTTTTACCTGGATGGAGTCTTGAATGGCTTGATGCGCATACAATTTCTCTTCCATTAATTTGCCCAGAATTTGACAACGCGTGATATCTTTTGTTGACTGGCCTTGACTTTCAATTTCTAAATATGTCTTATCAATATCTGAATCAAGAATATTATAATCCCCAATAGTCGCAACTATTCCATCAATACGCTGTTTTTTGGGTGGATTCACCGATTTTTTTTCAGGTTGCTTTTCTGGAATAATTTCTTGAGCCACCATTGGTGTAGCTATAAATAAACCTAAAAAAAGAATTCGGATTAATTTGAATGTATGCATTGGTTTTATTTCTTTATTTGTTGTTTTACGCGTTCAAACACGTCTTTATTGATGTTGATTTGGAATTCTTTTTTAAGCGTGTCAATCCAATTTTGTTCTAAAAACTGTTGGTATTCATTGGTCACTCTTCCTTTGCATTCTTCCAAAGACTTGACTCCTGCCGGAATCACTTTTCGAATTTTTGCAATGTAATAATATTCCCCTTTTTGCGAAATCTCAGTGTAGGTTTCACCGGCTTTGATGTTTTTAGGTAAGGCATCTGCCCCTTCTTCGTAGATGCCATCATACATCATCACATTCAACTCTTTTTCACTATTGAATTTTTCTTTAATCGTTTTGGCATCATTCCCTTTCTTCAATAGAGCCAACACCTTTTTCATTACATCGGGTTTGGTAGAAGAATAAATTTCTGCATCAAAACGCGTTTTCCAAAGGTATTTTTGTTTGTTTTTTTCATAGAAATCTTTCAAACCAATACTGTCTGTTTTTGCCTTTTGCCAAATTTCTTTTTCCATTAAATCAAACAAAAGCAATCCGTCACGGTATTCGCTCATAACAGCAGCAAACTCAGGGTATTCATTTTCAAGATTTTCATTATTGAAAACAGCGCGTTGCTCATCAGCAAAACGACTAAAATAATAATCCACTAATTTTGAAACCGGTTTGATACCCACCGCACTTTTTTGTTGGGAATACAAATAATCCATAAATGTTCCTCCCTTTATTTCTTTTGAGCCAATAACAAAAAGTTTTGTATCAAACTTTTTCAAATCTGCTGGCATTTTCCATTCTCCTTTGTAAAAAGAATCATCGACTGATTTGGCAATCTCTTTATACAATTTAGATTCTGGTTTAACCGGATATTTTTTTCTCAGTTTCACCGCCAAAGCATCACTTATTTTCTTGGAGCGATCATCACGAGCGATTTTATTCTCCAACTCCATTTTCATTTCATCCTTAGTTCGAAGTGGGAATTTGTCATTCAATTTCACAATATGCCAACCATAAGCAGTCTCAAAAGGCTTTGAAAGTGGATTTTCTTTAGTTAAAGCAAACGATTGATTTTCGAATTCTTCCGAACTTAATTGACCCGAAGCAAATTTGTTAAGTACACCGCCTTTGGTGGAAGAAGATTTGTCTTCGGAGAATTGTTTCGCCAATTCCTCAAATTGCTCCCCTTGTTGTAATTTTTGGTAAATTTCGTCAATTGTAGTTTTTGCTTTAGTTGGGTCTTCGCCTTCCTTGGGTTTCAGAATCATGATGTGTGAAACGGCTACTTCACCTCTATTGTTTCGAATATCATTAACTTTGATAATATGGTAGCCAAAACGACTACGAACGGGCATTGACACTTGACCTAGCGCAGTATTGTATGCACCGTTTTCAAAAGCATACACCATCCGAAACGCGGTAAAATACCCCAAATTTCCTTTATTTTCTTTTGCCGATGGATCTTGAGAAGCAGCCATAGCAACTGTTCCAAAATCTTCACCATTTTTCACAATACGATCACGAATTGCCATAATTTTATTGTAGGCAGCTAATGTATCCGCAGGTGCTGCATTTTCATCCACCATTAAAAGTATATGAGACGCATTGACCTCTTTTTTGAGGCGTTCATACCCTTCATCCAACAATTCTTGGGTTACTTTTGAGTCCATTAAATAATTTTTGGACAATTGGGTACGGTACGATTTTAACTCGTTTTGGTATTGGGTTCCATTTTGCAAGCCCAATTTAAACGCTTTATTAACCTTTAGTTTATATCCGATGAAGAGTTCGAGATATTGGTCTAAATTCTTTTGGGATTCATCTTTTACCAAATCTAAGTTTTTGTTATAAACTCGAATAAATTCATCGGTATAATAGGGATTTTTATCAATGGTAAAAAGCACTTCTTTGCCAGAATTTTGTTGTTGAGCCGACATTGTTAGTCCGGTCAAAAGGGCAAAAAATAAATTTCTTAAATTCATAATTTTAGCTCGAATTATCGTTTGTTCAACGTATCTAAAAAGGTTAGGTTCGAATCAACAAAAGTAAGAAAACGCAGGTATTAAACAAGTCGCCACCTTACTATTAACAAAAATTTATTAACACTTTTCAAATGCAATTTTCGAAGCAGCATTAATGGAAATAATTGAATGATAAATAGTATTTTTGCAGCCAATTTTAGAAGTTATGAATTTTTTACAAGAAATCGCACGTCGACGAACCTTTGGCATTATCTCTCACCCGGATGCTGGAAAAACCACATTAACTGAAAAACTCCTTTTATTCGGAGGAGCCATTCAAGAAGCGGGTGCGGTAAAAAGTAACAAAATCAAGAAAGGCGCCACGAGTGACTTTATGGAAATTGAGCGTCAACGGGGAATTTCGGTGGCTACTTCTGTATTGGCCTTTAACTATAAAGACAAAAAAATCAATATTCTGGATACGCCAGGTCACAAGGACTTTGCGGAAGATACGTACCGTACATTAACTGCTGTAGACAGTGTTATTGTTGTGATTGACGTAGCTAAAGGGGTTGAGGAGCAAACTGAAAAACTAGTTTCAGTATGCCGCATGCGTAATATACCTATTATTGTTTTCATCAATAAATTAGACCGTGAGGGTAAAGATGCCTTCGACTTGATGGATGAAGTTGAAAAAAAATTAGGACTACAAGTTACCCCTTTGAGTTTTCCTATAGGAATGGGTTACGATTTTCAAGGGATTTACAATATTTGGGAAAAGAACATCAATTTATTCAGCAGCGATAGTCGCAAAAACATAGAAGATGTCATTGCAATTAGTGACATTCAGAATCCAGAATTGGATAAAATAATAGGAGATAAAGCTGCTTCAAAATTGCGAGATGAATTGGAATTAATTCAAGAAGTCTATCCTGAATTTGACCGAGAGCGTTATTTAAATGGCACGCTGCAACCTGTATTTTTTGGATCGGCATTAAACAATTTTGGAGTAAGAGAATTATTGGATGGTTTCATTGAAATTGCACCTAGCCCGAGAGCTAAAGAATCGGATACAAGATTGGTCGCTGCAGAAGAAACCAAACTTTCGGGATTTGTTTTTAAAATCCATGCCAATATGGACCCTAAACATCGTGACCGTTTGGCATTCATTAAAATTGTTTCAGGAACCTTTGAACGCAACAAACTCTACACGCATGTGCGATTGGGGAAAAGTTTAAAATTCTCGAGTCCGAATGCCTTTTTTGCTGAGAAAAAAGAAATTGTCGATATTTCTTTTCCGGGTGACATTGTTGGCTTACACGATACTGGGAATTTTAAAATTGGAGATACTTTGACCGAAGGAGAAATCATGAATTTTAGAGGGATACCCAGTTTTTCACCGGAGCATTTTAGATACATTAACAATGCTGACCCGATGAAAGCCAAACAGCTTGAAAAGGGCATCGATCAATTAATGGATGAAGGAGTAGCCCAATTATTTACCTTAGAAATGAATAATCGAAAAGTCATTGGTACGGTAGGCGCTCTTCAGTATGAAGTAATTCAATATCGTTTAGAACACGAATACGGTGCCAAATGTTCGTATGAAAATTTCCCCGTTCATAAAGCCTGTTGGGTAAAACCCGAAGATCCAAAAAATGAGGAGTTTTTGGAATTCAAACGAATCAAGCAAAAATTTCTAGCACATGACAAGTATGGACAATTAGTATTTTTAGCGGATTCAGATTTTACCATTCAAATGACACAAAGTAAATATCCAACGGTAAAATTATTTTTTACATCAGAAATTGATTAAAAAAATTACTGTAAACTACAATTTTATGGCAATTAACAATCATTTAATCGATTATACTCTATTAAATAGGTTTAATTTAAAAAATGATTTTATATTTGTGACGTAAAATGATATGAAATGAAAAACAGAATTTCTCAATTACTTTTGTTAAGTGCTTTATTTTGTGCTGATGTAAGTTTGTTTGCACAAGGTGGACCTGGCGACACTGGTGATGGTGGTCTTGAAGGTGGTGACCCAGCCCCTGCTCCTATCAATACCAATTTATTTATTTTAATTATTGCTGCTGTTGTTTTTGCAGGATACAAAATGAGAAACTATAAATTATCTTTGAAATAAGATAATTTCAAAATATAAAAAAACCGCCATGCTTTAAAAGCATGGCGGTTTTTTTATACCTGAACTTTTAAAGTTTAGATTCAATCAGAATAAAAAAAGGCCTCTCCAATGGAGAGGCCTTAATTTATATCATCTTAAAGAAGATAGATTATCTTTTCACTACACGTAATGTTTTGATATTCGCTCCTTGTGTTAAGATTACATTGTAAACACCTGCTGGGAAGTTAGCCCCTACTTCTGTGCTTTCTACTGAATCAGCAGCAACCGTTTTGGTTTCTACTAATTTACCTAACATGTCATACACTTGGATAGTGTAATCTTCGTTACTCGCTGAATTCACTTTGAAATAGAAGTTCTCTGCAAATGGGTTCGGATAAACTGTAGCTTCGAAGCTGATGGCTCCTGCCACTTGTGTATCTTCGATAGTACGTGCCACGTTTGGTATTACAAGCGTACATGTTTTTCCGAATGGACCAAAGTCAGGTTGACCTGGCATGCTCACCGCTACTTGTACTGAATACGTTTCTCCAGGTACTAAACCAGGGAAATCAGTCAATTTGAAGTAGTTGGCATTCTTGTCTACACTGTAGTCGTATCCTTGTGATACGTTATACATACGGTAACGGTACAACACTACATTACGAACTAAGTTCGCGTAGATGTTTTCGTTATAGCTTGATACCGCGTAGTCGTTACATTGTGTAGCACGAACTTCACTAGTTGGGTGTTTCGGTGCTTGAATAGTACATGCAGGACCGTAAGCCATAAACACACCGTCTAAGTTACGGATCGCACACGATACGCTATAATTAGCATCGTAACGGAAATCGGTTACTTGTTCGAATGAGAAGTAACGTAAACCACTTGTAATTACTTGTGTACTCAATACGTTGTTACTTGCATCCAAACGTTGTACTTGGTAACGGTATACCGATACTAAGGCAACTGGTGAACTTGTTACTTGAGTAGTCATATTCGAAATCTGAACACCACATGAAGCCACTGTACTTAATGGTGTTGGCGTGAACACGAAGAATGCAGGCGCATAGTTCGGTTGCCATACGTTATTGATACGAACCGTAGTTTCTACTTTAAACTTCGCACCATAAGCATAGTTAGACAAGTTAGACAAGAACAAGTTACGCATACCCATATCCACAGTTACAGGGGCTGACATCGGTGTATCATCGGCTGGATTCACACGTGTAACCACATAACGATATCCTTGACAGTTCGCCACTAAACTTGTAATGATAGAAGCACCATAACTAATTGTTGAATTAGGAACAGTAACCGCTGGTACTGTATAGATTGGTGTACAACCACCTGGTAAACCGATGTTATCGATGTTACCGTTACAGTCGTTGTCAATACCATCGTAACAAACGTCTACAGCACCTGGGTTAGTAGAAGCAACTGTATCATCACAATCTGTATTGAAAGTAGATCCACAAGCAGCTAAAGTAGTGGTACCATAACCATCTAGATCAGCATCTACATAGGTCAACAAGTTATCATTACAATCAGTGCTATTCAATACACCGCCACAAGGAACTTTTACAGAAGAACCAAATAAGTCACCATCGTTATCTTGATATCTAACTTGGTTATCGTTACAGTCAAGATTGTTGGTTACATAACCTGCAATTGGAGTACAAGATACAACAGGAACAGCAGCATTACCGAAACCGTCGTTATCTAAATCCGCATAATAGGTAATATTTGGAAGTACTGTGAAAGTAAATGTTGAACATGCAGTTGCAGTTCCATAAACATTCTTAGGCACTACACTCCAGCTGTATGTTCCAGCAGCTAATACTGATGTAGTCCAAGATAAAGCTGTTTGATCAGCTGAAACCAAGTTTCCTTCAAAATAAACATCATAAAGTGTTGCACTTGAAACTGCAGCCCAAGATAATGTTGTACCTGAAGTAGACTCACAAGTTGTAGATGCATTTGCAGGAGCAGTTGGAGAAGATACACATCCTGGAACTGAAGCTAATACACATACAGTAAATGAACCATTTGCTGCACCAGCTCCTGAGTTATAAATTCTCACATAGTAATCTGTACTAGGTAATAAAGCAGAATTTGAGATAGTCTCTAGTCCTCCATTTCCAGTACTATTCACACATGCTACAGAGTTAGCAGTACTTGGCGTACCAGCAAACAACTGTACTACAGGGTTGAATGTAGAGATACCTTGTACATTAATTGTATAAGTAATTCCTGACGAAGCTGCTGGTGTAGTAAATTTATACCATACGTCATCATCTGGAGTACCTGCTGTAGTAGCATTACAAACTTGGATTCCTGCAGTAGCAGTAGAACGTAAGATTTCCGCTGGTACACTTGCAACTGGTGAACATGTTGTTCCAACAGTTAATGATAATGCACCGGCTGGTTCATCATAAGCAGGAGGAGGTAAGATTTGACTAATACAAACCGCAAACTCTCCACTTCCTGAAGCTCCACCTGCAGCACCTGTAGCCGAATCATAAATTCTTAAGTAGTATTGAGTACTTAAAGACAAGGTTACAGAAGAAACCAATTCAGTTAAACCAGCACCTGCAGCGTTGAAACATGCAACTGGGTTTAAAGAAGCATCTAAAACTTGTACAACTGGGTTGTAGTTTGTTGATGCCTGAACTTCAATTCTATAATTTTGAATAGTAGAATTTGTAGTGAATGTAAAGAATACATCGTCATCTGCAGTACCAGGAGTAGTAGCTGTACAAACACCAATTCCTGCAGTAGCTGTAGCATTTTTACTTGTATAAATATTACCACAGTTTGAAGTACATGGATCGTTGTTCACTGCTAAAGTGATTGCACCCGCTGGTTCATTATTCGTTGGAATTAATGAAGCTGGAGCAGTACCACTTACGTGAGCTGCAGAAGGTACAAAACGTAATTGTGAATTACAATCTGGCGACTCTTTCAAGCTATTTTGAACCGTAGAGGCAAAATTATAATTATTCCCATTTTGTAACATAATACGACTTGTAGTTGCATTTGTTGAAGGTACAGAACCATTCATACCTACAGAATACGTATAGTACCCGTTTGAAGTATTTTGAGTAGCTCCATTGAACAACTGCATATTACCGTAGTTGAAATCAATTGAGTTATCAGCTTCGTGAAGTACTATTTGGAAATTGATATTAGGATCTCCATAATTGAATTTCTCCATTTCAGCCCACTCGATAACGATATCTGCAGAACCACTACCTAAAGTACCAATTACTTGGTAACGCATAGAAATATCTCTATTTGCTAATAAGTTACCTTTAATTACTAAGTCATCCCAGAATGGTGCTAATACGTTGTTTTGACCTGTAGAAGTCAAATCATTTGTAAATGTTGCTGATGTTTGACCCGTATTGAAAGTCATCCAACCATTTGAAGTTGCATAGAAACCAGTTACTACTGCACCATTGTAAGTGAATGTAGTACCTGCTAAACTTACTGTATTCGTTTTACCATCATCCGCAGAAGACAACGAAGTATACGTTGAACCAGTTGTCATTACAGAATTGTAAGTAATACCTGTATTACGTGTAACGGTATAATTACATAAAGTAGTTGTAACTGTTAACGTGTTTGAATCCGCAGATAAACCTGAATTTGTACACGTAATAGTAGCATAAATTTCAGAACTAGCAGGAATAGTGTAAGCATACGTTGAAGTTGTTGCGCCAGCAATTGGAGCAAACGAACCTGATGGCAACGTTCTGCTATACCATTGGTATGTATATCCTAATTCTGCAGGAATACCTGATAATGTCAAGTTAATTGAGCTGTTCGCACATGTAGCTGAAGCACTTGTTGCAGCTACTGGAACTGCTGGCGTACCTGTACATTGAGGTGCAGCAGTAATTGTAACAGTAAAATCAATAGTCACACCAAATGAACCTGTATAACAAGGATTAGGAGTTGCTTGACCTGAGTCTGCAGTCCCCAAACGCATTCTGTGGTTACCTACTGGTGTAGTAATTGGCATAGTGAATGATAAATTCAATGTTGTTGGATTAGTTGCCAATGAAACACCAGATTTCACTAACTCACCTGCATCCACAAAATCTCCATCATCATTCATGTCAATCCATACATTACTATCATAAGTATATCCAGTTGCAAAAGTAACTTGGAAGTTTGCACTTGAACCTTGAACAAATGAAACCGGTGTAGCCGTTTGATTTGAGTAGGTTACATCAGGAATCGTAAAGTTAGTTGCACCCAACACTACAGCTGTAATACCAGAAGCGTCATTACTTGATGGAGTTGAGTTACAATAATTTGTAATTGTTAACAATGCTCCTGTTGAAGTAACCGAACATCCATCAGAAGTAACAATAACTCTATAATAGTTATTAGCTCCTGCAGTTGCACCTGTACCTGTAATTACAGATAATGTTGCCGTATTTGCTCCGTTATAAGTAACATTCGCAGGAGTAGCGTTAACAACATTTGAATATGTGCCATTCAAGGTTGTTGAACGTTGCCATTGGTAGGTTACTGTACCTGTAGCATTTGAAACTACAGTAAAAGTTGCTGTGTTACCTGCTAATACAGTTGCTGCAGCTGGTGCAGTTGTAATGGCAGGGTTGTTGAACAACAATTGGGCAGAAGCAGAAGGCACATCAAAACATGGTGCTGTAGCATCTGCTAACATACGGTAATAGTAAGTACCACCGATTGGTGTAGTTACTGTTGTTGTTACATTCAATGTAGCCGTTGTAGCTCCATTGTAAGTTACTCCTGCTGGAGTTCCATTGGCAACATTATTCCAAGATGTATTATCTGTAGAATACTGCCATTGTACTCCTGAGAACGTTCCACCTGCTGCTGCAGTGAATGAAACTGTACCGCCTGAATAACAAACTGTTTGATTCGTTGGGTCAGTAGTAATTGTTGCTGGAGTATTTACAAATAAAGTAGCTGAGTTTGAAGGTGATGTATTCGCTGGACCAACAACATCAACATAGTAAGTATACCCATTGAATGAAGTATCTACACCTGTCAAAGTTAACGTGTCAGTAGTAGCTCCACTAACACCAGCGCCATCAACAAGAGGCTCTGGACCTAAACCAGCATCTTGATACCATTGATAGGAAACAACTGGGCCTGAACCTACAACTGAGAAAGTTGCTGTTCCATTATCACACAATGTAAAATTAGAAGGATGTGTAGCAATACCTGTATTACCTACAGTAAGCATTGCTGCTAATGTTGTTTCAGGACCACATGGAGCAGTACCTGATACTACACATTGGTAGAAATAGCCATTCATTGTATCTGGAACAGCAGTTAATGTTAACACTGCAGTATCAGCACCTGAATAAACACCACCATTAGAGATAGGTAAATAAGAAATACCACCGTCAGTAGATTCTTCCCATTGGTAAGAAACTCCAGTACCAGTAGCAGCCGCAGTAAACGAAATATTATTACCCGTTACTACTGACTGATTTACAGGGTTAGTAGTAATTGCAACAGGAGCTTTCACATTTACTGTGTAAGTAACTGCTGTAGAACATCCGTTATCCGTTACTGTATACGAAATCGTAGCAGTACCTTCAGTAACACCAGTAACTTCACCTGAAGTATTGATTGTAGCAACAGCTGTATCAGAAGAAGACCAAACCCCTAATGCTGTATTGTTAGCTAATGCCAATGTATTTGGCATACACAAATCATTAGATGGCCCTGTGATTGGAGATACAACTGGACTTGCATTAATAGTTAATGAACCAGTACTTGAACCTGAAGTGTAAATATTGTACACTGTAAAAGTACCTGCTGTTGACGTACCTGTCAAATTAACGGTAATTGTTGTATCATTTACTACAGCAAATGTGTGTGATACACCGTTCAATTGAACATCAGTAGCACCTGTAAAATTAGTACCCGTTAAAGTAACTACAGAAGTTGCCAAATCAGCCGAACAAACAGCCGTTGGAGCAAATGAAGATACTGTAATTGGAGTATAATCTACACTGAAGTTATCAAATGCTAAATAATAATCACCTGTAGTAATCCAGTTACCTGTGATTCTAACTTTTAAATACTGTCCAACATATGATGCTAATGAATAGGATTTAGTTCTCCATCCTCCTAAACCATCATTTACAACAGTTTCTAATGTTGTATAAGTTGAACCAAAATCAGTTGAAACTTCTACAACAAAATTACCTGTTCCTGCAGCAGGAATAGTAGTAACTCCAGTTCCCCAATCTACAAGATTGTATTGGAACGATAAGTTCATACCTGGTCCAACTGGTCCAACGTTAATTGTTGAAAAAGTACCAGTAGTTGCACCAGAATATAAATTTTTATAAATCGCATTGGTTGTAGGTGCAAAATTTGCTACCGAACCAATTGAAAAACCTGTATTTGACCAACCCGTAGGAGTCGTAGTCGTAGCAAAACTTTCAGTCCATGGTGCTGGCGTAGTTGCTGGCGTAGTAAACGACGCACTAGTTACCCAGTTACTGTAATCCACACCCAATGAACACTCAGAACGAACATGTAAGTAATATGTAGTATTAGCCGTTAAGCCTGATACTGAATCCGAAGTACCTGTTACAATTGTACCAGAAGTTGGAGGAGTAGCAGAAGTTGTTACTGCATATTCATACTGAACTGGTGTTGTCCCTGTAGTTGGAGCTGTCCAAGAAACATTCGCCGTATTAGGCGTTACGTTTGAGACAGTTAATGCAGTTGGAACAATACATGTTGGTGTAGGCACTGCATACAAATCATCAATCGACATATCATTTGGACCACTTGTATGTACTACTTCAATGATAAAGTAATACACACCTGTAATTCCAGGAACATAGGTTCCATTGATATTTTGATACGATGTATTTGTTGCATTATTTACCGTCGTTAATAATGTTGCCCCTGTTACAGATGGCGCAGTATTAGCATACAATTTAATAGAAGTCCAACCTGCAATTCCATCAGTTAAATACCAAGCCCCCATGTCATACGACACAGAACCTGTTAAGTTTAAAGCCGCGGAATATAAGTATTTGGTAACTGTTGGTGTCCAACGAATATTTTGATACTTAGTTCCTGTTCGAGGAGCAGCTCCAGTTGCAGTTGTAGAACGTGTTAACGGATGTGAACTCGTTACTGTACATGCAGCAAAATTAGGAACTGTTGCCGTTTCAAAACTTTCTGAATAAGGAATTGAAACCGCTGAACATGTTGTAAATGAAATACTATTTGTACCGACTGAAGTGTTAAAATAGTAGTCATAAGGACCAGCCCCACAACGTAAGTATTCATAAACACCTACATAGTAAGTGGTACCTAACGCTAAACCTGTTACAGAAACTGTAGCAGCAGTACCATCTAAAATTACTTGTTGACCTGTACCCGCATAAACTGTATTCGCAGTATATGCAGCCATATTTCCATTAACAGGATCTACAATGGGCGAATTACTTAAGAACACTACCCGACGTGCTCCATTACCATTTGTCCAACCTAAAGTTGCACCATTATAAGTAATCGTAGTAGCCGCCAATGCAGAAGCTTGTGTTGTTGGATTTGCAGGCGTAGATACGGAAGCAGGTGTTGAATCTGCAAACGCACCTCCATTAGAACAAGTAACTCTACAAGCATATAAAATTGGAGTCCCCGCAAATACAGGAGGAGTATACGTTACTGTAGTAGCCCCTGTACCTCCAATTACTGGAGCGTAGTTTAAACCACCATCAGTAGATTGAATCCACTGAAATGTTAATCCAGTTACACCAGAAGTATAACCCGAAACCGTTAAAGCCGCAACCGTTCCACCAGTACATAAACTTTGTGATGCTGGAGCAACTGAACCTGCTACTGGAGTACCAGAACAAGGAACAGGAGGTGTCCAAGTATACGTTTGTCCTGAAGTAGGCTGTACAGTAGCAGACCAAGTCATCGTAGATGAACTTGCAGTTCCTGCTGTAGAAGCCGACCATGAAGTAGTTGACAACCTGTTAGAGTAATCTGAAGCTGTTGTAGAACCTCTTAAACCTACTTGCCCTGTGTAAGAAGCCGTAGTTGTTGAAGAACCGTAAACAATTTGCACAACATTTGTTGTTTCATACAACTTAATTTGTGCATTCATCACATTAGCTAATGCTAAATAAGATGGTGCAAAATTAGTGTATTCAATGGTCAGCACCCTATTAGGAGCTGTACCACTCAACTCAGTAAAAACACCACCAACTGCTTGCCCGTCTCTAGCGAACAATGCAATAGCATTAGTGTTTCCAGTAGTCGAAATAGGTGTGTACTGGCTCGTTGGAGCAGCTGACCCTAATCGAATACTACCATTTGAATTGGCAACAAATTGGGTAAAAGCAGTACCATTAAAGGTAAAACTAAAACCAATGTTTGTTGCTGAAGAACTTCCATCATCAGTGTTTGCTGTGATGATTTGAGTTCCTGCAGTAACTGGTGTATACGTTCCACTCGTTTGAGCAAAAGAATACCCAGTTACCTGAGACCATGATGTAAAGCTGCATAGTACAAGTACCATGGCAACTAAACTCATAATCCATGAGGATCGTCTTTTACTCGAACCAGACTTTTTAGCCTTTGGTTCTGAATAATCAGACGAATCGGGAAACGAACACGTTCGATATCCCGGAGAACTGTAGTTATCCATCATAATTAAAAAAATTGGGTTAATTAATGCGTTAAATTAAGAAAAGAAATAATATCACGTTAACACCACATTAACAAAACCGATATAAACACAAAAAAATCGACAAAATACACTCTTGTCGATTTTTTTATAGGGATAAGTAAGACAATACTATTTCTAATACTGTACTTTTCTTGTTAAAGTATTGCCATTTTGATCAGTTACCTTAACAAATAGTAACTGATTCGCATTGCTAACATGGGCTAATTGAGCTGTATTACTGTTCACATTTTGCATCGTTGCTAACTTCGCACCGCGTACATCATACACTTCGATATGGTCTAAATTGGAAGAAGAAGATTGTACATGAATCACTCCATTTTGAGCATACACCACAACCGAATTTGAGAACTCAGGAGTATCAATTCCTAAGGCATTGTTCGTGTAAACCAATTCGAAACGGTTTTCAAAAGTACCCGCTCCAGTAGCAAATGTGTAATCGCCTGCTTTCAAATCATGGATTACATTCAACGCGTTATCTTTTAAGTAAATATCTTGTGAAGTAAACACTCCGTCAAAATTATGCAAGCTAATAGTCAAGTTGCCATTTTCAGTTGCTTTATAACCCAAAGGCACAACATCGTTTACATTAAATGGTAAAGCTCTACCTTGGATAGTCAATTTAGAATTACCTACCAACGAATATAATGTTACTGCATTTCCAGCATCAAATAAATCACCATCATAACCACTTTCAACACCATTAGTAGCACCATCTGCATAACCTACTAGAGTTTGTTTATAGCCAGCTGCACCGTCATAAATCTGCAACCAAACACGACTCTTATCAGCCGCCGAACGGAAGAATTGCGCGTTATTTCCAGCTACACGCATGGTGTTGTTGAAAATAGCATTTCCATTAGCTAAACCTTTGATAAAGAAACTTTGACCTGAAGCAATCTTTCCTGTTGGAACAGCATTATTTGAACCTGGTGCTGCAGCAGTTCCTACCCCACCCATGTAATTGTATACCGCATAATCGCTATTCGTATAATTATTATTGGTCATGGCTGTATTGTGTGTCCATATGTAGATTGTTTTATCCACTAAGTTTAATCCAGTATTACCATTGTAATCCATGAACAAATCAATATTCAAAGCACTTGGATACGGATTACCAATTAAATTCACATCCGATGTTCCCAAAGCAATTGGAGCCGTAATGGTACCGTTGTTGGGCACACCCACAAAAGAGGCATTGTAAGGAGCCGCAACCACAGGATCAAAATTGTTGGGTCCACGAATAATATACCCTTTACCAGCCACCATTAGAGATGATGAGGCAACTGTAACCCAGTTACCAATTACAGGATCAAAGGTGAAATATTTATCAAATTGCGTTAATGGCGATAATGCTACCAATGTTTGTGGCGCTACTGGTGATGACCAATACGTAAAGTCAAACTTACGGATAGGTGTTGTTGTACGTTTATAAGTAATATTACCTGAGTTTACCGCATTGGTTACCTGTAACAAACTTGAAGCGTTTTCAAAAGTTAAAGATCCACCTGTTACTGTTACCGCATTTTGAACCGTTAAGGTATGATTCGTATTAAATACAACTGTACCGCTTTGAACAGTTACCGAACAAGCCGATAAGTCACCAGTCGAACTGTAATTACCAGCAAAAATTGCCGATTTAGTTAGAGAAGGTACTCCGTTACTCCATACTGATCCATTCCATGTACTCGTACTAACCGTAATTGTAACCACATTCGAATACCCTGTACAACCTCCATTGGTTACTACTGCTCTATAATAGGTGGTTGCTGTTATCGCTCCCATTTGAACAGAAGTCAAGGTCGCCGATGCACTTGCTGCAATATCAACCGGTGTTGTAAATGCAGCTGTCGTAGACGATTGCCACTTTGTAATAGTACCTGTATAACCTGTCAATGTTAAGTTCGCAGGCATCCCACTACAAATCGTTTGATCGGATGATGCAGTTCCCGCACCTACATTTGATAACGTTACAGTTATTGAACTATTAGTAGCACAAACAGGTGCTGGCGTACTTGCACTTGCTGTATAATCTGTAGTCGCTGTTGGTAACGCATAAACTGATGCTGAACCAGTACCTGCGATATAAGCCGTTGTAGCAGCAGCATCAGTATACAATCCTGGAACTGCAACCCCATTGGCTACTGGGCCAGTAGCCAAGTTCCAATTTACAGCCGAGGAAGCTGTACCTGAAACTAAGAAATTATCGATTGCCCAGTACCAACCCCATTGTGCAGTATAGGTAAATTTAATTTGCACATTGGCTTGTCCTACATAGGCAACCAAAGGAAGATTAACTAAAGCAAAATTGGTTGTTGTACCTTGTGTAGTCTCTCCATTAGCTGTATTTGTCCATTGACGAATTTGTGTCCATGTTGTACCTCCATTTGTGGTAATGTAAACCGTGGCCGTACCATTAATCCATGGACGATAATAATGATAAAAACTTAATGACGCATCTGTGTAACCCACCAAACTAAATACTGGAGATGTCAATTCAACGAAAGTAGTTGACCCACTTCCCTGACCGTCAGAATCAGACACCATGAATTGAGAGGAGTCCGGACTGACAATTCCGTCATAAGGAGAGTTTTGAATTTGCCATAAAGAAACTGCAGTATTTCCACCTGTATGCGCTGCAGTAGATGAAGATGTCCAACCTGGTGCTCCTGTATTAAAGTTCTCACTTAATATAGGAAAACCTGAAACCAAACCACCCGTTGATGTTAACTGCACCGCTGGACCAGATCCACAAACGGTTGGCGTAGCGGGTGACAAAACAATCGGTGTTGGAGTTTGATTGGCTATGTAAGTAAATGTTAATTGTCTAGAACCAAAAGGAGCTATAGTTTCATTAGCTGTTAATGTATAAACTGTAGTGACAGTGTTGGTAAATGTCCAACCAGCTGCAGGAGATCCTGAAACACCTACATTTGGCAACCAAGAATAAGACTGATAATTTGAAACTGGAGTAGTTAATTGCACCAAAGCCGATGGATTACCCGCACATTGTGTATCCGAAGTAATGTTGATTGACAATGGTGGTGGTGGTGTTACAACACGGAAGGTATAATCTTCTACTTCCCAACGAGAAGGAGAACTTCCATAGGTACAAGGAAGTGGATTGGTTGCCCAATAATCAGCCACTACACGCATACGGTAATCGCCTAAAGCTTGTGCACCTGGCACGTTAATAACTGTATTTACAGGTGAAGTAGATAAATAAGTAGCGGAATTGTACATACGCTCTGCAACTGCAAAAGTACCGTCATTGTTCCAGTCTACATATACCGCTACACCTACTCCACCAGTCGCGATAAAACCAATCGACATATTCACTGAAAATCCAGGAGCCTGTGCCACTACTTGAGCGGAATAGTCACCATAACTTCCCGTTGAATACCCTGAACTGTTATTTAAGTTAGCTGTACCCCCTGTAGTAGTAACATTGGTAATGTAAGTAGAAGTATTCGGTGAAGCAGATACTGCCGGAACACAGAAAGGAGGTTGGTATAATGTGGTGAAAAATCCAGAACCTGAATTGTTCAACGCTACCCATTCCCCATAATCGCCGCCACCGCAATAGGTGCGCACCCAAAAATAATAATTGGTACTTCCATTCAAACCAGTTAAGTTCAAACTGGTAACACCAACCCCAACAGATCCTGACGGAACAGTTGCATTTGTTGGAGCAGCACCAGTAGTATTATAATAATAAACAAAACCATTAGCAGGAGCTGGTGATGGGGAAGTCCAACTTAATAAAGCTGATGAAGCTGTAATATTAGCAACAGTTACATTAGAAGCGGCTAAACAAATCGCAGGCGCCACCGTAACATCATCTACCGCTAATTGACCGTTATTCGGATTAGAATACGCATTAAATCCAATGTAAAATACACCCGTAGAAGGCGCTGTAAAGTTGATTACATTTTCACTTGGTCCTCCTTTAATATTTGGCAAATCATCTAAAATGGTGGTTACACCAGCCGCCAACGGCGAAGTGGCTAAACCAATTTTAAGTTTGTTTTGAACCGTTGAAGGAGTATCGGTACCACTATAGAAAAACGATATACGATACGTTGTACCGGCAGTTAAGTTCAAACCGTTGGTAAACCACCATGCATTGGCCGTATTACCATTGGACGGACTTTGACCGTTGTACATTAAAAAGTTCCCTTGGAAAAACATATTTAAGCCCGGGTAATAATCTTCATAGGTCGTTACCCATGGGTTCCCTGTACCTGCATTCACTGCGTATGTACACGAAGGAATGTTTCCATGGTTGGGTGAAGTAGCCGGCACGACCACTGAAGGACCATCAAAGCCTTCATAGTACGTGATATTGGTTGGTGCACAATAGGTAGTAAAAGTACCTACTGTAGTCCAGGCACTTTTATCAACACCACTACATACTGAACGTACCGCATAATAATACAATGTACCTGATGACAATCCTGTAGCACTCGCGGTTAAAACCCCCGCACCTACAGACCCTGTAGCTGGAGAAGCCCCAATTGGTGAAGTTGTCCCTACATAATATTCATATCCATTGGCAGGAGCTGGTGAAGCCGCTAGCCAAGTTAAATCTACACTATTAAATGTTATATTAGAAGCTGTCAACCCTGTAGGTGCAAAACAAGACACCGGCGTCCAGCGGAATAATCGATTGGAAGTGGCTTGAATAGTTGCCGAAGCAGCCGTATTTCCTTTAGTTACTACACTATCTGTATTAGCTGTTCCTAATGCCATTTGGTTAGGCGTTGTTGCCGAACCCGGCCATTGTGCCGCAGAGTTTGTGTATGATAAGTTAATAAAATCTGTATTTGTTGCACCTCTAATACCTATTTGCCCTGTTAAAATCGCCGTAGTATTGGTAAACGTAGCATTATTGTAAATCATTTCAATCACATTGGTTGTTTCATACAACCATAATTGAAATACCATAGAAGCTTCACTAGCAGGCACAGCATTAGCGCCAATTGATCGACGGGTTACCCAATCCATCTTAAAAATACGGTTCGGTGCAGTACCTGTAACTACCCAACCCATATTTACGGTGGCAGTTGTACCAATCAAATCCATATCGCGCCCATATACCGAAATGGCTCCTCCACCTGTATAATTTGTAGCCGAAGAAGAAATTGGAAAATATTCCGTTGCAGGCGTTCCTGTTGCCGTACCAAAATACACGAAACCATTGGTTGACATGTTCACCGTGGTATAAGTCCCTCCATTGAATCCAAATGAAAAAGGTATAGTCAAGGGATAAACAACATCATCCACATTACCTCCTGTAGCCGCCAAAGTGGTACGACCTGACAATGGAAATGTAGTATAACCAGCTGTCCAGTTGGTTTGTGTAACGGTATAACTCTGTGCTTGAACTCCAAAATTAAGGAATAGCACAATTAAAGTAATGAATCGCAAGAATCCATTATTCACAACGTTTACGTGTATTTTTTTTGCCATAGCGATTTATTTAGGGTAATCCTTGTATTTGGCGCTAAATTTACATTATTTTTTTGTAAAAATTTCAATTCAAAAAAGGAAGAAAGCCCAAATCGATAAAAAGCAGAGTTTCATCGGTAAAAAACATGATTTTAAGCAGGTTATGAACACTAATTACTGTAAGTAAAATCATGTTATTACCACTCCAACACCTTTGTAAAACACAGATTTACAATTAATAAGAAAAGAATCGTGCTTTTTTTATTAACAAAAAAACCCTTCATAGGAAGGGCTTTAAACTTAAACTAACCAGATTTATAGTACTTAACTAAACTATAGCTGTATCTTTAGAAGCAATTCGTTTTACGAATGTGCGGTATAACACTTTATTTGGTTGAGAACCTGAAGTGATGATTTGTTTTTTTGTAGTCGTAGTAGACTCCCCTTTCACTTCGTTATTCATTGTATTTTGTTTTGATGACATGAACCAGTTTACTAAATCCACTTCTGAATCATAAACTACTTCAATTGCAGGAACTGTAGTTGATAATGTGTTTTCTTCTGACTTTACTTCTTGACCAAACATTCCGAAGCTTGATAATAAGAATAAAACGAAAAATACGATAGTTCTTTTTTGCATTGTGTTTGAAGTATTATGTGAAATGGTGTTCATCGTTGTTGTTATTTCTGAGTCAAAACTACAACCACACAATGCGCTACTGAAATATATTCGATAAAATACCCTAAAACTCGTTTATTACCGACCTCGAAGTTTTTTATCCTTTTTTTGTGCATTTCATGGACAAAAAAAAGACGCTTAGTTGATAAGCGCCTGTTTTTTAACTATTTCACGTATTTCCGAACTATCTTTTTGCCGTCGTTCGTCCAAATTTCAAACAAAACAACTTGATCGGGTATGGCTAAATCAAAACTGATCTCTTGTTGATCGATCTCTTTTTGAGTAGCCAATAAAACACCTCTCACATCATAAACATTAATACGTTCAATCCACTCTGTTTGTGAATGAATCGTTATTTTATCGTTTTGATGATATAATATAACTGAATTGGAATATTCCAATTCGGATGTATTTAATAACGCTGTGGAATAAACGATTTGGAAACGGTCGTTAAAAGTCCCTGCATTGGAACGGAAATAATAATCCCCCGCTTTTAAATCGTGTATAATATTAAGGTAACGATCTTTCAAATAAATACTTTGGAAATCAAACAACCCATCAAAGGCAGACAAATGAATGGTATAATCATCTAAGGCTGTTGATTTAAATCCCAAAGGCACCACATCCGAAACTTCAAATGGCAATCCCCTACCTTGGATAGATAAGGATTGTCCACGGGGCAACACACTATATAAAGCCATCGGCAAACCAACATCTATAAAATCACTATCATAACCGCGGTCCAATCCCAATGTCGCTTCAGCTGAATAACCAACCAATGTTTGTTTGAACGCACCTGAACCATTCGTTACATCTAACCAATAACGATGGTTTGTTGTAACTTGTGTTTGGTTGCCATTTTGCATTCTAAAGAACTGATTGTTGTTTCCAGCAATACGCATACTATTTGAAAAAAGTACATTACCCGAAACTAAAGCTTTCACAAAAAAACCTTGGCCCGCTGCAATTTTACCATTAGGAATGGCTGTATTTACTCCTGTATTCGCAGCAGCACTTGTACCTGTTCCTCCTAAATAATTATAAATCGCATAATCATTATTGGTATAATTATTATTGGTCATGGGTGTGTTATGGGTCCAAAAATACAAAGTGGCATCGATTACACCTATATTATTAGGATGCGACAAAAAGGCATCGGCGTTAATTGCACTTGGAAACGGATTTCCTATCAAATTATAATTTGTGGTACTAAAAACAACCGGAGCATTTACAGGTCCGTTATTGGGTACCCCTGAAAACGAACCATTAAAAATAGAAGTTGTCACAGGACTGTATGAACTTGGTGCGCGAATAATGTATCCTTTCCCAGGCGTCATTGTACTCGTATTTAATACATTCACCCAATTGACACTTACAGGATCATACACAAAGAACTTATCGGCAGGGGTTACCGGACTAAATACATTCAAAACTTGATTCGCCACTGGTGAAGACCAATAAGTAAAATCAAACTTACGCATAGGCATGGCAGTTCGTTTATAAACAATATTACCCGAATTGACTGCCCCATCGACAACTTGCACCAAACTAGCTGTGTCGTTAAACACTAAGGAACCCGCTGCCACAACAACATCATTTTGTACGATAAGTGAATGACCTGCATTAAAGGTAATTGTCCCTGAATTCACCCGAACAGAACACGCATTTAAATCACCTGTGGAAGTATAATTTCCAGCAAAAATTGCTCGAACACTGGATGTGGGAGCGCCGTTATTCCATGCTGTTCCATTCCAAGTTGTAACAGGAATAGCCACCGAAACCACATTGGAATATAAGGCGTTACATGCTCCACTCTTCACTTGTACTCTGTAATATTTTATAGGATTAATGGTACCCATTTGAGCAGCAGTCAAAGTTGTAGTGGTATTGGCAATATTGGCTACATTTAGTGTAAATGCCGCATCATCTGCAGATTCCCAGCGAACAACATTACCCACATTGCCCGTCAACACTAAATTCGCGGGTGTAGTTAAGGTACAAACAATTTGAGAATCACCCAAGACACCTGCAACTGTTGGTGGAGAAACTGTAATAGCACTAAATCCGGTTCTTGAACAACCGTTGGAACCTGTCAATGTTGCTTGATAAGTTATCGTATTCGGGGAATTGGTATATACAGAAGTTAGGGCAGCTCCTGCAGTATACGGAACCGTACAAGCTGCATCAGTATATAAATTAGTAATAGGCGACCATGTTAACGCTGCAGATAAAGTTCCCGAAATTTTGACATTATCTAATGCCCAACAATAGCCCCAATTGGATTCATAATAGAAACGTATTTTCAAATTGGACATTCCTAAGTAGGGAGTCATATTCACTATACTGTTAGCAAAAGCATTAGCAACACCTTGTGAAGCTGTGTATGACTGTAAGGTATTCCATGTTGATCCTGAATCGGTAGAAACTTGAATCCAAAATTTATCCCCAGAAATAAAACGAATATAATGATAGAAATTGATATTAGCCGAAGTATAGCCAATCAAATCAAAAGTGGGCGAAGTTAATGTAGTTCGGGTTGTTGTACCAGAGCTCGCACTTTGGGCATCAGAATTGGCTAAATAAAATTGACTCGCATCATTACTTGAAAAAGTAACATCCCAACCAAAAGCATTGATATAATTATAGCCTGAAGGTTGCAATGTAAATTGAGAATCTATTGGATTTCCACCAGAAGAAGTATTGGCAACTACCCAATTATTCACCGGACTGTTAAAATTTTCATTTAAAACAACTGAAGGTGTGGCCACACTCGTACTTCCAAATAATTGCAATATTGTACCTTGACAAATTGTTGGATTGACAGGTAAGATGGAAACCGCAGGTGGAGCCGCTTTAACATTTATCGTAATGGAAGTTATATTTCCACAAAGACTGCCACCACTTTGTGTTGCCATCAAAGTGTAGGTTGTAGTTACTGTTGGATTAAAGGTAAAACCCGTTGCTATCGATCCCGAAACCCCAGTAGTTGGACTCCAAGTAAACGAGTTGTAATTTGCACTTCCAATTACATTTACCACGGGTGTAGTTTCATCCTCACAAATGGTAAAATCAGTAGCACTCAATGACAATGTTGGAGGAGCGGTTACCGTTAAGGTAACAGGTGTTCGAGGAGACAAGCATTCCGTAGTAAATTTCCAGTTATATGCCCCCATATAATACACGGGATTAATGTCATTCCCATCAATTGTTGCTACTGAACTCGAATAAGGATAGGTACCATTTGTACTGTTCATCCGAATACCTGAAGAAGGTACGGTTTCAAAAAATAAATAATAATTTCCGGGCAACAAATTGGCATTGATGGCAATGGTTTGTAATGTATTCCCCCCGGAAACATTTGTGGTATAATTAATTGTAGCCACTGGAATATTTCCAATGGTTCGAACTATAAAACGTCCAGCTTGACCGGATACCATCGGGAAAATATCTACCGATTGCAAAGTGGTACTCGAATTGACCGTAAAATCTACTTTTGCGGCATAATTTTGAACCGTACGAGTTCCCAATTGAAGCGAAGGGTTTACAGGCCCCGTTTTGGCAATTGCACCAAAAGCTCTAGCCTCTGCATAATAGGTAATATCCGTTAAGGTGTTTGGCGTCGTAATGGTAGTTCCTGTGCCTATTACTGTACTTCCTGTAGAAGTAGCATACCATCGAATACTTGAACCTACGGATGAATTGGCCGTTAACGTTCCATTACCATAACCACAACGGGTTACAGGTATAGTTGATGTGATTGTAGGGGTTGAACATTCTGTATTGAATGTTTCTTCTGTAGTCCATATACTTTTGTCTGAAGGACCACAATTTCCTCTTACCCAAATCCAATAGTAGGTACTCGGACTTAATCCTGATAAATTTAATGTGGTTACCCCTGCCCCAACTGAACCCGTTGCAACAGTTGCACCTGTTGGGGGTGTACTCGTTGTTGACAAATAATATTCATAACCTTGAGAGGGAGCGATTGAAGATGCTGTCCATGTCAAAGATGCTGTTGTAGATCCAATTGTAGTAACGTTTAAGTTGGACGGATCCAAACAAGAGGGTGACAAAGTAACACTAATATCATCAATGGCAATAAATGTTTGATTCGCTAAACTCGATCCGTAAAAACCGATATAATATATCCCAGAAATTCCGGGGGCAAAATCAACCGTTTGTGTTTCAAAAAAATTATTGGTGATTCCAGGTAAACTCACTAGGTTATTGACCATTCCCGCACTAGTTTGTGCAGTTCCATAAAACACGGATAAATTTTCAGAGTTCCCAGAAACCGAACCGGTATTGTATCTAAAAGTTAGACGATACGAAACGCCTCCTGTTAAATTCAATCCTGGAAGAATAAACCAGTCATTCATATCCGCAGCAGGATTTTTATCAATTTGAATGGATCTGGGTGAAGAAGTAAAACTTACAGCTTGTACTTTCCATTGATTGGTATCAGCATTGTTATTCAATACACTGTAACATACAGGAACGTTACCAACAGTGGTGGTATCAAAATTTTGAGTATACGGAATGGTGTAATAACCACAGGTAGTGGTTGCAGTAATCGTAGCACTATTCACAACACAGCCCGGACCGTTTGCACGCACTCTGTAATAATACGTTGTTGAAGGTAATAATCCAGAAACCACCAAGGAAGTTGTCCCTGTTGGTATAGATAAGTTATTGTATCCTGTTACAAAGGAGGCAAAGGTGTTGCTTGTAGAAACATCAATGGAATAACTCGTTGCCCCAGTAACTGCAGACCAGTTGGCTGTAAATCCATTTCCTCCTACACTGGTTGCAGCTCCTGCAACAGTTGTAGCAAAGCAAGTGGTTGCACTCCCAGATAATGGCGTAGTTAAATTGTAATAAGGTGCTCCAATACATTTGTCGTTATAGGGAATAACCCAATAATAGTAAGTAGTATTGGATGCCAAACCCGTTTGATTAAAAGTAGTCAAATTTGAATTGGCGACTACTAAAAATCCTGAAACGGTTGTACCTACTGGATAAAAGGTTCGGTTGACAAAAATAGCAGCGGTGGGTGGTGTATTGGATAAACTTCGAACCACCATATATTTTGACGGTGGATTGGTTGGTGGCGTAAAACTATTACCAACAAAAGAAGTACTGGTAATGGATGTGCCTCCCAACACCAAAGCGGTCGGTAATTCGGCTGGAGTTGTACAAGGCGAACCGGGTGCAAATATAAATTGTAACCCAAAATTGGGATAGGCAGTCCCATTCGTGAATAAGGTAGCCGTGTTGACCGCACCTTGAATAGTAGCCCCAGAATTACCCCACAATTGGGAACTTCCTTGTACGCGATTAAATACGTTTCCTTGCACTAAATTGTTATCAAATCCACGCAAACCGACTTGAACATTGACGCTCGTTGTGGATTGGGTGGTATCACAGTTTCCATATGAAAATGTGATGGCATTGGTTGTCTCTGAAAGCTGAATTTGGAAGTCAAAATCACCTGGGACAACGGCTGTTGTTTTGCGATTCGCATTGGACCATTGCACGATAAATGTTCGATTCGGCGCCGAACCAATCACACCATATTCAATTGGAGAACCATTCGAACTTAAATTCACCCCCATAGCTGCCACCGCTCCTCCTGTATTTCCAGGATTGTATACTGTAGCTGTACTCATTGGCGTATAATTGGCTACAGTTGGAGGTGTTGCTCCAAAAGTGATGAATCCATTCGGACTGATGTAACAATTTGTAAATACCGTATTGTCGTAGGAAAAGTTAAAACCAATGGGCACTTGAACAGGAGCGTCATCATCCCATGGAGCAGCAAATGCAACTGTTCCTCCCGATAATGGAACATATCCTGAAACGGGAATGGTTTGTGTAAAGGAATAAGCACTTACCTGCGCATTCATTTTTGCCGATAGAACCATAAGAATTACTATGGTCAAAAAGAAATGGCGAACTAGAGTATTGTTTGGATGCATAGCAAAGCTAGTGTTACTTAATAGCCTGAATTACAAACGGCTAAAGTTTTAGAAGCCTAAGATATAATATATTTATTTAACAAGATAGTGTATTCGATAAAATCGTAAAAACCTCGACAAAATGCAATAAAGCCCGCATAAGCAGGCTTTATTCATCGTTTTAACAAGTTAACAGCTACGCTGCTATATTTTTCAATTACATTACTTTACGTACCGCAACTGCTTTATTTTCTGTACTGACTTTTACGATCAATACCGTAGATTTTGGCAAACTGTTCATTTCAAATTGAGCAGCGTGAATTCCTTTTGAAGACGCTACTTTTTTACCGTTTAAATCATATACTTGAACTTCATCAATAGTATCATTTTCAACATTAACTTTCAAATTTCCTTTCACAAATTTGATTCCAATTGATTCCGATTGTGGCAATTCTACTTGACCTAACAATGTTTGATAATGCAACTCAAAACGATTAGCAAAACTTCCAGCAGCAGTAGTAAATGTATAATTTCCATCTTGTAAAGAAACCATTGTTCCTGCAACATTATCTTTTAAAAATACGGTTGTATTTCCATTAAAAGTTCCTTCGAAAGCATCAAGAGAAAGTGTGTACGTACCTGCTGTAGTTACTGTATAATTCATAGGAACAACATCAGCTGCATCAAAAGGCGCAACACGTCCTTGAATCGCATAGTTTTCAGCATTCACCACTGTACTTAATAAGATGTCGCCATCTGCAATTTGTTTGGCATCAATATCAGAATCCAAACCATTTGTAGCTTCAGGAAAATAACCCACCATAATTTGTGAATATGAACCGGTAGCACTTGTCATTTTTACCCAAAAACGATCTGATTCTTGACCCAATTGGGATTGTGTTGCATTGGCACCCGTTTTAAACATTTGGTTAGCATTATCCAAAATACGCATGTCATTGTTGAACACAACTTGTGTCGCATCAGCCTTAGCTTCAACGATAAAACCTTGACCTACTTGAATAATCCCGTTTGGATTTACCCCTTCTCCATTAGAAGAATAGCCGTATTTTGAAATGGCCCAGTACGAACTATTTGGTGCTCCGTTGGTTTTTCTCCAAAAATATACTGTCCCTTTGATATTGTTTTGATTCGCATCAATAAATTTTGACAAACTAATCGCTGATGGATAGGGATTCCCTACTAAATTGTAACGTTTTGTAGCATCCGCTGAATTGGTCAATGTATAGGTAATGTTACCGTTGTTTGGAACTCCAACAAATTGTCCATTCCAAATGGTTGCTGCTGTAGGATGGTTGTTAGGCACACGAATTAAATACCCTTTGGCTGCATCAAAATTAACCGCACTTGGAGTCGCAATTGAATTGTAGGTATTTAATGTAGTATTGTACGTATAGAAACGTGAGGTTGGACTTACCGATGTTAATGGTGAAAAAGCCAATACATTTTGACCCGCAACGGGTGATGACCATAAAATGTAATCCAAACGTTTTAAAGCAGCTGATTTTCTTTTCACGGTAATAGCCGTAGTATTGGCAACTGCATCAACTTGTACTAAATTAGCATTACTTTCTACAATTAAATTGGTTGCATTTACTGTTGAAATGGCATTCATTACTGTAATATTTTTTCCAGATTTAACGGTCAAAACACCATTACCAGCGATAGCCAAACTGTATGCTGTAGCATCTTGTGCTAGAACCTCAGCAGTTTTACCTGTTCCAATAGTTACTTTACAATACGCATTAGGAACAACTCCTTCTGCCCAATTCCCTGCTTCATTCCATAAAGTATTGATTGCTCCTGTCCAACTGCTTAAACCGAATACCTCAATTGATTGCTCAATCGTTGTCCCACAAGACCCTGTGATTTGTGCATAATATTTTCCTGGACCCACATTACTTAAATCAGCACCTGTTCCTAAAAAGTTTCCATTTCCATTGGGTTCGGTAAACCATGATACATTGGCATTAGTTCCAGACACATCATTAGCACGAACCGTTGTTGTAGCATTGGCTAAGATATCATTGGCATCAGCACTTAAATTGGTAAAAGTTAAAGGTTGATTGACAACTACAGTTACCGAAGTAGTAGAAGAACATCCATAAGAGTTTGTAGCCGTTACCGTATACGTTGTTGTTTGTGTAGGCACTATCCCTGTTGGGTTTTTTACATCTGAAGTAAATCCAGCTGGTGAAGAAGTCCAAGAGTAAGTAGCTTCTGGCGCTGTAGCAAAAGTTCCTTCAACTTTAACATTATCAATGGCCCAATACCAATCATACGTAGCATCGTATTTGAAACGAATTTTCACGTTGGCATGTCCTACATAAGCATTCAAATTTAAAGTCACCAAACTAAAGCCATTAGCTGAACCTTGATTCGCTGTATAAGGCCCTGCAATAGTAGTCCATGTGGCACCATCTGTTGAAATTTGCACTAATCCGCTTTCATTCCCATCATAATAACGATAGTAATGGTAAAAAGTTAAGGTTGCTTCTGTTAAACCTACGGTGCTGAAAGCTGGGGAAACTAGCTGTGTTGCAGTAGTAGTTCCTGAACCCTGAGCATCACTATTGGACATATAAAATTGTGATGCATCATTACTTGTGAACGTCTCACTGCTGATTGTATATCCATTGGCGCGTAATGTCCAAGCTGCATTCTCTACAGTACCTCCTATACTTGTATTGAATAAAGTCCAACCGTTTGATGAACCATTAAAATTTTCATTGAATATTACTGCACTTAACGCCGAGTTTGAATTGGAAGAAACTATTAAATTTACTGCTTCACCTGAGCAGATAGCAGTCGAACTAGCCACAGCACTTAGGTTAGTTGGAGGAGCTAATACAGTAATTTTACCAGTAATAATATTAGAAGAACAACCATTTACTGGAGTTATGGTGTAATTATAAACTCCCGCAGTTGTTGGAGTACCTGTGATACTAATTGCACCATCCGTGTAGGTACCGTTAACCCCAGTTGGTAAACCAGAAAAGGTCGCCCCATAAGCCCCTACCATAGAATAAGTTATGGTAGTAATGGATGTATGTAAACATAAAGATTGATTGTCTGTCCCGGTTGCAGATGTCAAAGTATTTGAACAGCTCCAAGAAATAATAACTTGTCCATTGGCTCCATTTCCTCCTGAAAACGAATTTGATCCACTTGACATGACGCCTCCGCCTCCTCCACCAGGAATAGTTCCAGCTGTTCCATTTCCGTTCGAACCTGAACGTCCATTTCCGCCATTACCGCCTCCTGTTGGGGCTGTAGCTCCGTTTGCATTGGTTGCAGCAACTCCTGAATTGTTAGGTCCAGCAGAAGATCCACCACCGCCACCATAATTCCCTGATGAACCATTAGCACCAGCACCGCCGGCACGTCTCACATCACCCACAGAATTTGAGGAACTTCCTCCTGCGGCACCAGTATTCGAATTATTAGCACAACTATTTCCACCTTTGGCTAAAATTGTTGTCGTAGAAATAAAATACGAATCGCCTCCTGCTGCAGTTGTCGAACTTCCTAATCCAACCACTACATTTTGAGTTGAACCTGGGGTTACAGTAACTGCATTCTTTTTCGCATAGGCACCACCGCCACCGCCACCTGTTTCGGTGCCGTTTGAAAGGGTAGACCCTCCTTTTCCGCCGCCGCCCCAGCACTCTACAGTGACTGAAGTGACTCCGTGAGGAACTGTAAAGGTTCCACTTGCATTGATAGTTTTTGATTGTGCATTAACTTGCCATGTAAGCAACATCATTCCAAATAATGCTGCATAAACAATTTTTGAGGTTAAGTTTTGTACTGTTGTTTTCATTTTTTTAAACTTGTTTTACGATGTATTGGGGTACAAGGCAAAACTATAACCATCTTAGATTCTGGTAAAAAGAAAACGATATCTTAAAAATAAAATCGTTAAAAAGCCATTTTTACAAAATTTAACAATTTTTATCGGATTATTCTTCCATTTGTCTAATTTTTGTTTTCGACAAAATACACTATGATAACGACGAACACACTTTTACATCTACACTTATTAACTTTTTTCTTACATAAAAGAAAAAACCTCTCTGAAATACTCAGAGAGGCTGTCAAAATCAATCGCTATTTAAATTACAAAACTTTCTTTATTCCAGATTTACCTGTTGTGGTAATGACACGAACCAAGTAAACTTGGTCTTGGATTACACCCGGTAAAACAATAGTTTGTTGATTCACATTCTTTTGTTGAACTACAACACGACCTTGCAAATCAAACACAATAACTTGTGCCATCATTTCATTGGCCTGAATATGAAGCGTTCCTTCTTTTCTTACCACTTGGAAATGATTTGCCTCCAATTCTTGTGAAACAGTACTCAACGCATTTTGATATACTAATTCGAATCGGCTATTAAATGTCCCAGCCTGTGATTGGAAGACATACGGACCTGCATTCAAATTATGATAGGTATTATCAGCTAAATCATGCAAGTAGATAGCTTGTGATCCACCAGTAAACAATCCATCCACTCGGTCAATTGCTATTGTCATCATACCGGGTGTCGTTGCTTTATAACTCATGGGCACCACATCGGCTGCATCAAAAGGAACGGGTCTTCCATTTACAACGTACTGAGAGGTTCCAATTAAAGTGGTCAAAGCTAAGTTTCCATCGTTAAATAATTTACTATCCGTAGCATCTGCCGCTAAAGTTCCGTTACTGAAGTAACCCACTACTGCTTGCGCAAAATCATTACCGCTAGTGATATTCAACCAAATACGGTGTTTTTCTGTATTTTGTGTAGCAACACCTTGCGTTTTAAACATCTGATTCGCATTGTTCCCCACACGTTGGGTATTGTTAAATACTACGGATGTCGCACTACCTTTCGCTTCTACAAAGAATCCTTGTCCCACTTGGATAATACCATTCGGTGATTCCGTATAGGCTTCTCCATTATCCACAAATGTATCCGTATCCATATTCCATGTACAATACGAAGGTTTGGTTGCATTGTTGGTTTTTCTCCAGAAATACAAAGTAGGCTCAACGTTTGATGCATTATCACTGTAGAATTGCGCAATATCCAAGGTCGAGGGATACGGATTACTTACCGCATTGTACCCAAAACCTGATCCTGTATTGCCTAAAGTTACTGTATAGGTTCCGTTGTTTGGAACTCCCGTGAACGAACCGTTCCATACCGCTGCTGCCGTAGGATGGTTAAACGGTAAACGAATCAAATACCCTTTACCCGCTTGCATAGCGTGTGTCGCATAGTCACTCACCGTGTTATAAACGTTGGTTGATGGATTATACTGATAAAAACGAATATTTGGATTTACAGAAGTCAGCGGTGAAAAGTTGAACAAATTCTGTCCCGCCACCGGAGAACCCCATAAGATATAATCCAAACGAATCAATGGATTCGAAGCGCGTTTTACCACGATGTTTCCGCTATTCACCGCATTCGGATTTACTTGAATCAAGTTGGCATTACTGTTTACTGTAAAGCTACTTCCTGAAGCTACTGAAAGCGCGTTTTGTAAGGTTACATTCGATCCCGAAGCCACCGAAACGATAGCATTGTTTGAAATCACTAACGCACAGGCTTGAAGGTTACTTGCAATGGTTAAATTACCTGTTACAAAAGCAGCCGTCGTAGCATCTGGCGCACCGTTACTCCAGGCTGTTCCATCCCAAGTTGTGGTATTTACAGCAACTGTAGCCGTTTCTGAAAGGGTTACCGGACATTGACCGTTGTCTACCGATACCAAGTTTAAAGTTTGTGAGGCCGTAGCTCCCGTTACCGTAATGGTAGCCGAACCGCCGGTTAATACCGTAAACTGAGTTCCACCTCCATTTAAATTATAATATAAAATCGCATTGGTTGTTCCACTTACCGTAAAGCTAATATCGCTTCCATAACATTGGGACGGACCGTTGCTAGCTGTAATACTCGCAGTTGCTAATGGATTTACCGTCATAGTTACAGTGTTTGATGTCGCAGGCGAACCTGTCAAACAAGGTGAAGCATTGGATGTCATCACCACAGTTACCACATCGCCATTTTGTAAAGCTGTAGTCGTATACAAAGCGTTATCTGTACCTACATTATTGCCATTCACTTTCCATTGGTAAGAAGGTGTTGAACCTCCGTTGGTTGGTGTAGCCGTAAACGTTACCGAAGTTCCTGCACAAATCGTAGTTGCTGATGCAACGATGCTAACACTTACAGGAGTGTAGGGTAAAACGGTCATTGTAATTTCATTAGAAGAAATGGAAGAACCAATTAAACAGGGTGATATATCATTTGAATCCATAACTACACTCACTACTTCACCGTCCAATAATGTACTGGTAGTAAAAGTACTCGAAGTCTCTCCAATCACATCATTTCCATCAATTTGCCATTGGTAAGCTGGTGATGTACCTCCATTTGTAGGGGTTGCGGTAAAAGTAACACTTGCTCCTTCACAAACAGTAGTAGAGGCTGTACTAATAGTAACACTTGCCAACACCAATGGGTTAACGGTCATTGTTATTGTATTTGAAGTTGCTGGTGAATTTACCAAACAAGGCGTAGCATTTGAAGTCATTACTACAGTAACTTGGTCTCCATTGAGTAAATCAGTAGTCGAGAATATAGGATTATCGGTTCCTACATTGATACCGTTGATTTTCCATTGATAAGAAGGTGAAGCTCCTCCATGAGTTGGAGTCGCGGTAAACTCAACCAATTCACCATCACAAACCGTAGTTGAAGCTGTAGCAATAATAACACTAGCTGGTAAAGACGGATTAATTGTCCAAGAGACTGTATTATAAGAAGATGTTGTACAACCAGGACCCGTTGCCGTTCTACGTGTACGAACAGTTACAGCGGTTTCTCCAGCAGTAGCTATAGGAGATCCTGAAGTGTAGGCCACAAATGCACCACCACTTAAACTGACTTCTAATTCATCCATTACAGTTCCAATACCTCCCGTTCCTGCGGTTGCCGTCACGGATACATTTGTTCCATCACAAACACTTGAAGTAGCTGGAGAGGGCGTTAAAACCCCTGCAGTTAATGGTACATCAACTACAACAGAAACTGCATTAGAAGTTACAGAAGACGCACATGTCCCTGTAATCACAACATCATAACTACCTGCATCACTAAGAATTGGATTGGTCAGGGTTAAAGTCGCTGTTCCTTGTCCGGAAATTACGGCTCCATTTAATACGGCCACTCCCCCTTTTCTCCAAGAATAGGTCAGCCCAGCTCCTGTAGCTGTTACTGACAACACTTGTACACCCGAACCTGAACAAGTTGTTATGGGTGCTGAAGGTTGTGAAGTAATAGTTGGTACGGAACAGTTATTATTAATCTTACCTGTTGTCGCTGTGAAAAAGGTAGCATTAATATTTGTGGCTCCTGAACCTGTGCCTCCCCAAGAACCCGATGCACGTACAACTCCGCCCAGAATCAATCCATTGGTAGTATGTGTTAAACCAGCCGTTAAATTGGCGATGGTTCCTGAATTAATGGAAATCGTATTTGTTACGGTTGTCGTAGCTGAAAAAGTTTTAGTACCCGAACCTGATAATGTTAAATTGTAATACGGTAATACTGCAATGGATTGTGCTGCGCCTGTGTATTCAAAAGTACCGGTTCCCGCATCAAATGTTCCACCTGTTCCACTCACTGTACCTGCTAATTGTAGCGTACTTGCTCCTCCATTTAACGTTCCTGCCGTTCGAGTTAAAGTGGTAGAAATTGTATGTGTTAAACCCGTGCCCAAATGCAAAGCTCCACCTGTTCCATTTATTGTTAATCCCGCTGCAGTAACATTAGCTGTAAAAGTAGCTGTTCCAGAAGTTTTGGTCATGCTCACCACACCTGTAGTTGTGAAACCAACAATGGTTTGTGTTGCCATGGTACCTTCAATTACTACAGCCGAACTTCCTGCGGTAAAATTTCCTAAGCGATTAAAATCACCTCCCAAATTCAATTGAAAATTATTAGTAGCTAATGTTGCCCCCGTATTAATGGTCAGTGGAATCGAAGTATTGAACACTTTTGCATTGTTCATTGTGATGATACCTGTATTGGCAATCACCACTCCTCCAGTAGCCGCAAATGGTGTAATCCACTCTACTCCGGCAGTTCTTGCTGTAGCAGTATTGTAAATCAATTTGGCAGCGCTACCATAGGTGGGAGCCGCTGAAACAGTTGCAGTACCCTCCATGGATACAGTATTTGTTGCTGTACAATTGGCTGTAGTTAGTGTTTTAACACCCGAATTGGAAAACGTCAAATTATAAAATGTAGTCGCAGATGCAGAAAGTGTTTGTGCTCCTGCAGCTCCAAAGTTTACTGTACTGGTACCGGCAGTAAAAACAGTTCCTGTTCCATTCCATGCTGTAGCACTAACTGCATTTACATTTAATGTACTCGAACCTCCATTTAATGAACCTGCAGTTAGCGTAATGACACCCGATGATGTATGTGTCAATGCAGCTCCTAAGTTTAATGTCCCTCCTGTTCCATTAATAGTCAAACCTGCAGAAGTAACATTACTTGTAAAAGTAGCAACACCCGCAGTCTTGGTCATACTAACCAATCCTGTAGTTGTAAATCCAGAAATGGATTGCGTAGCCATCGTATTGTTGATAACGATTGCAGATGATCCTGCCGTAAATGTTCCTGAATTGGTAAAGTTTCCTCCTAATGTCAATTGAAAATTTCCAGTAGCCAAAGTAGCTCCCGTAGCAATTGACAATGGAATTGAGGCATTAAAAACTTTAGCCGCATTCATCGTTATAGTTCCCGTATTGGTCACTTGAACTCCTCCTGTAGCTACAAATGGAGTAATCCATTCCACTCCAGCGGCACGAGCAGCTGTTCGATTATATCGTAGAGTCGCAGCGGCTCCATAGGTTGGAGCAGCAGATAAAACTGCGTTTCCTTCCATAGATAAAATATTATTTACTTGACAACGGGCTGTAGTTATCGTTTTTGTTCCTGTATTTGAGAAAGTCAAATTATTAAAATTGGTAACAGGATTATTGGATAAGGTTTGATTACCCGCAGCTCCAAAATTTACGGTACCCGTTCCTGACACAAACACAGTTCCTGATCCATTCCAAGCTGTAGTACTTACAACATTTACATTTAACGTACTTGAGCCTCCATTTAAAGTCCCTCGTGTTAAAGTAACAACCCCTGTTGTAGTATGTGTTAGTGCTGTACCCAAATTTAACACACTACCTCCAGTACTGTTGATGGTAATACCTCCACAGGAAATATTTCCGGTCAATGTAGCTGTTCCTCCATTTTTAACCATATTCACTATTCCTGTTGTTGTAAAACTAGCAATTGATTGTGCCGCAGCACCAGTGAATCGGATTTGAGTACCTGTTAACGTATGGGTTCCCATAGTGGTTACATTACCCCCAAAATACAAACGACCGGTAGTGCCATTAAGCGTACCATTATTGGCAAATGTTCCCGTAACAGTTAATATTTGAGTAGCTATACTTAAAGTACCACCCGCATTAACAGTTACATTTACGGCAGTAGCTGCAGCTGTTAAATTTACCGTTGCTCCAGTTGCTATAATTGCATTATCCGTAGTTGCAGGAACTACGCCTCCAACCCAAGTTGTTGTTGCATTCCAAGCGCCCCCCGTTGCTGTACTGGTGATTGTTGCTCCTTTGGAAATGTAGGATAACAAAAAGAATAATGTCAGAACTACTAAATTCTTCACATTGATGTGTGCTGAATGTAAATGCAGCTCCTTATTAATGAGTACTGTTGTTTTCATAAGATTTGTGTTGATTTGACTTCAAATAGTCGTAAAACTTACTTCTATTCGGAACCAAATATCACAAAAAATAATCGACGAAATGCAATTTTTTATCGATAAAAAACAGAAATAATCGACGAAATGCAATTTATTGTATTTTTAAATCACCATTTCTTACAAATAAAAAGAGCCAACTTGAATTTAGCTGACTCTTTTTTCTTACTATAAAGTACTGTGTATTATTTAATTCACTTTTTTGGATAGAATTTTTCCATCATTAGTTTTAACAACAACAATTAATGTCTGTTGTGCCCCCAAGAACGGAACATTTACATTTTGTGAAGTATTCCCTTTACTGCTGGTTAACATTCTTCCATTTAAGTCATATACATAAACATCTTGAATTGTATTTTGCAATAATTGAACTTTGATTAATGGCTCCGTATGTGTAACCAATAAATCTTCTGAACTAGGCGTAACTTCGATTGTACCTAAGGCATTTTGATATACCAATTCAAAACGGTTGGCAAATGTTCCTATTGGAGATGTGAAAGAATAGGAACCTGCATTCAAATTATGATAGGTATTATCAGCTAAATCATGCAAGTATATTGCTTGTGAGCCACCTACAAATAACCCATCCACGTGATCAATGGCTATAGTCATTGTACCCGCTGTAGTTGTTTTATAGGATAATGGCACTACATCAGCAGCATCAAAAGGTACTGGACGACCATTTACAATATATTGCTCTCCATTAATAGGCGCAGTTAACGCTAAATTCCCATCGTTAAATAATTTACTATCCGTTGCATCAGCGGTTACTGTTCCGTTACTGAAGTAACCTACTACGGCTTGTGCAAAGTCGTTACCACTGGTAATATTCAACCAAATACGGTGTTTCTCTGTATTTTGAGTAGCAACACCTTGCGTTTTAAACATTTGGTTGGCATTGTTCCCCACACGTTGGGTATTGTTGAATACTACAGATGTCGCACTGCCTTTCGCTTCTACAAAGAATCCTTGTCCCACTTGGATAATGCCATTCGGTGTTTCCGTATAGGCTTCTCCATTATCTACAAACGTGTCCGTATCCATGTTCCATGTACAATACGAAGGTTTGGTTGCATTGTTGGTTTTTCTCCAGAAATACAAAGTAGGCTCAACGTTTGATGCATTTTCACTGTAGAATTGCGCAATATCCAAGGTCGAAGGATACGGATTACTTACCGCATTGTACCCAAAACCTGATCCTGTATTGCCTAAAGTTACCGTATAGGTACCGTTATTTGGAACTCCCGTGAACGAACCGTTCCAAACTGCTGCTGCCGTAGGATGGTTAAACGGTAAACGAATTAAATACCCTTTACCCGTTTGCATGGTATGCGTAGCATAGTCAGCAATTGAATTGTAAATATTTGTTGTAGGGTTATATTGGTAGAATCGAATATTAGGATTTACAGAAGTCAGCGGTGAAAAGTTGAACAAATTCTGTCCCGCCACTGGTGAACCCCATAAGATATAATCCAAACGAATCAATGGATTCGAAGCGCGTTTTACCACGATGTTTCCGCTATTCACCGCATTCGGATTTACTTGAATCAAGTTCGCATTACTATTCACCGTAAAGCTACTTCCTGAAGCTACTGAAATCGCGTTTTGTAAGGTTACATTCGATCCCGAAGCCACCGAAACGATAGCATTATTTGAAATCACTAACGCACAAGCTTGTAGGTTACTCGCAATGGTTAAGTTACCGGTTACAAAAGCAGCCTTGGTAGCATCTGGTGTACCATCACTCCATGATGTTCCATCCCAAGTTGTGGTATTTACAGTAACTGTAGCCGTTTCTGAGAGGGTTACAGGACATTGACCGTTGTCTACCGATACCAAGTTTAAAGTTTGTGAAGCCGTAGCTCCCGTTACCGTAATGGTTGCCGAGCCACCGGTTAATACCGTAAACTGAGTCCCTCCTCCATTTAAATTATAATATAAAATCGCATTGGTTGTTCCACTTACCGTAAAGCTAATATCGCTTCCATAACATTGAACAGGGCCATTGTTAGCTGTAATACTTGCTGACGCTAATGGATTTACTGTCATCGTAACAGTATTTGAAGTCGCAGGGGAACCCGTCAAACACGGTGAAGCGTTTGATGTCATCACAACCGTTACCACATCGCCATTTTGTAAAGCTGTAGTCGTATACAAAGCATTATCTGTACCTACGTTATTACCGTTCACTTTCCATTGGTACGAAGGGGTTGAACCTCCATTGGTTGGTGTCGCTGTAAACGTTACTGAAGTCCCTTCACAGATGGTTGTCGCTGATGCTGCAATGCTTACAGAAGCTGGTAAACTCGGTATTACAGTCATTGAAATACTATTGGATGTAGCAGGTGTACCATTAACACATGGTGTTGCATTAGAAATCATCACCACAGTAACTACATCACCATTAACTAAACTAGTTGAAGCATACGTTGCACTATCTGTTCCCACATTATTTCCATTTACTTTCCACTGATAAGATGGAGTTGTTCCTCCATTGGTCGGTGTTGCAGTAAAAGTTACATTAGTGCCCTCACAAATTGTAGTTTGAGAAGCCGCAATATTTACTGATGCAGTAACGTAATTATTAACCGTAACCGTTGTTGAAGCCGATGTTGAACAACCTAACGCGTTTGTAGCAACAACTGTATACGTTGTAGTTACAGATGGTGTAACTCCTGAAGGGTTTTTAAGCGAAGAAGTAAACCCAGCTGGAGAAGAAGTCCATGCATAGGTACAATCTTCTGGCGTTGAAGAAATACCACTTACTGTAACATTATCAACTGCCCAATACCAATCCCAACTTGCATCGTATTTGAAACGAACATAAACGGTTGGTTGATTGATATAAGCATTAATATTCAAAGTCACCAAACTAAAATTGGTAGAAGTACCTTGAGTAGCTGTATAGGGACCCGAAAGCGTTGTCCAAGTTGTACCATTGGTAGAAATTTGAACTAATCCAGTTTCTGAACCATTATAGCGGTAGTAATGATAAAAAGTTAAATTTGCAGAATTCATTCCCACAGTGCTAAATGCAGGGGATTGAAGAATCGTTGCAGTTGTAGATCCATTTCCTTGTGCATCACTGTTGGACATGTAAAACTGTGAAGCATCATTACTATTGAAAGTCTCAGAACTTACCGTATACCCATTTGCACGCAAAGTCCAATCCGCTAATGCGGGTGTACCACCTGTACCAGTATTGGTTAAGGTCCAACTATTTGTTCCTGCATTGAAATTCTCAGAAAAAACAGTAATTGGAGTTGAGAAAATATTAGAATTAGCAGCAGCTGTTAAATTTACACTACTACCCACACAAATTGAACTCTGACTTGCAGTAGCGGTAACATCTGTAGGCTTTGGATTCACAGTAAGCGTACCTGTTACTATCGAAGATGTACAACTGCCTGTAGGAGTTACGGTATAATTAAATACCCCCGTAACTGTAGGAGTTCCAGAAATTACTATTGAACCATCTGTGTAGGTTCCTGTAACCCCAGCTGGCAATCCTGTAAAAGTAGCCCCATAAGCACCCGAACATGTATACGTAATGGTTGTAATCGCACTACCAAAACAAATGGTTTGATTATTTGTACCTGTACCTGATGTCAATACATTGGAACATGTCCATGAAACGACTACACGACCATTCGCTCCAGCTCCACCCGTTCTACTGTTTGTGTTACCCGATAGTACGCCGCCGCCGCCGCCGCCAGGAATACTTCCTGCGTTACCATTTCCATTACTTCCTGAACGTCCTGCTCCTCCATTTCCTCCACCTGTCGGCGCTACACCTCCAGCCGGACTTCCTCCATTTGTTCCATTTGCAGCAGTACCGGCAGAAGATCCGCCTCCGCCTCCATTGTTACCATTAGAACCATTAGCTCCATTACCTCCTGAAAATTTAACATCACCAACTGAAGCAGCTGCTGATCCACCGGTTGCTCCACCTGCAGTATTATTGGCTACTGAGTTCCCTCCTTTGGCCATAACAGTAGCTGCAGTGTTAAAATAAGAATCACCACCAGCAGTTGTTCCTGTACTACCAACACCTACCACAACAGTGTAATTTGAATTAGGAGTTACTGCTTGTGAATTTTTGCGGGCATAAGCACCCCCTCCTCCTCCACCGGTTTCAGTACCGTTACTTGCCGTGGATCCACCACGTCCTCCACCTCCCCAGCACTCTACAGTAACTGAACTTGTGTTGTGAGGTGCTGTAAAAGTTCCATCAGCATTGTATGTTGATGACTGAGCCATAAGTTGACCCACATTGCCAAAAAACAAAAACAACAAAAACAAATAACAGAATCTCTTCGATAATTGTGTGTACATTTTTTCCATTTGCGTTATATAAATTAATTAGAGCGATTTGAATACAAAATTAGAAGTACTATAGATAAAAGTTGGCAAACTTACGGCAAACGATTTAAAAACTCGACAAAGTCCACTTTTTAAGATTTTTTTTGAATTTCATCGATAAATTTCACTTTTAACCGAGACCAGAAAGGACTAATTCTTACAAAATAAACACCTAAAATCATTTGAATTACAACGTTTTAACAAAATTATCAGCTAAATACCTTACAATTAAAACTTTGTTTTTTGTAAGTATTTTAGTATTTATAGCATAACGTATTGAAATTGAGGTCGCAAACATTTAACATTTTTAATGCATATACGTAACAATTCGCTCCATAGTTTTAAAAAATTATTTAAATCTATTTCCTACAAAAAAAAGAGCTGCCACTAATGACAGCTCTTTCACGCTCTAATTTAACGGGAGTTATTTTTTATAACGCTTTCTTCACTCCTGTTTTCTTATCGGTTGTAGTTACCTGAACCAGTAAAACTTGGTCCGCAACTTGCACCGGTACCGTTACTTCTTGTGCATTCACATTCGTAACTTGTGTGATTAATCGGCCATGAATATCATAGATAGACACAGTTTCTAATGTAGTATTGGCTTTAACACTTACTTTACCGTTGGATTTTACCACGGCAAAAGCAGTTGCATCTAATGTTTGATCGATTGTTCCTAATGCATTTTGATATACCAATTCAAAACGGTTTTCAAAAGCACCCGCTTGCGCTGTGAAAGTATACGGACCATTATTCAAATTGTGATACGTAGCTGTTTCATTATCCTTCAAGAAAATATCTTGTGCTGTATCCGCAAACAATCCGTCTTTGTGATCGATGGCAATCGTATATGTTCCAGCAGTTGTTACTTTCAAATTCATCGGCACAATATCCGACGCATCAAAAGGAACTGGACGACCATTCATAATGTATTCTGTACCATTAATTTTTGAATTCAACACCGCAATACCGTCATTAAAGAACTTGGCGTCAGTAGCATCAGCACCCAAAGTACCTCCTGTGAAATACCCAACCATCGCTTGAGAGAACTCTCCTGCTGCACCGGTAAGATTCAACCAAATACGGTGTTTCTCTATAGTTTGTGCACTTGGCGTTGCGTTACGGAACATTTGGTTGGCATTGTTACCAATACGTTGTCCGTTGTTAAATTCAACACTGGTTGAAGCGTCTTTGGCTTCTACAAAGAATCCTTGTCCTACTTGAATAGCACCATTTGGATTCTCTGTAAACGGCTGATCGTTATCAATGAATGTATCGGTAAATAAGTTGTACGAACAATACGAAGGATTCGACGTACTGTTGGTTTTTCTCCAGTAATACAAAGTAGGCTCAATGTTATTCACGTTATCCGCATAGAACTGTGCCATACTTAAAGTCGATGGATACGGATTACTTACCGCATTATAACGGAAACCTGCTCCATTATTCGCTAAGCTAACCGTTACCGTACCGTTGTTAGGTACGCCTGTAAACGAACCTGTCCAAGTGGCAGGTGCCGTAGGGTGGTTAAACGGTAAACGAATCAAATAGCCTTTTCCAACATTCATTACGTGTGTAGCATAATCAGAAACTGAATTATACGAATTCGTTGTGCTATTATAAGAATAGAAACGAACAGTCGGACTCACAGAAGTCAACGGTGAGAAATTAAAGATATTCTGCGCCGCAACAGGTGAACCCCATAATACATAATCAAAACGCATTAATGGGTTGGTTGTACGTTTTACTACGATATTTCCACTATTCACAGCGGCTGGATTCACTTGAATCAAGTTGGCATTACTATTTACTGTAAAGGTACTTCCTGAAGCTACTGTTAATGCATTTTGTAAGGTTACATTATAACCTGAGGCAACCGTAACCACCGCATTGTTATTTACAATTAAACTACAAGCTTCAATATTAGAAGTAATGGTCATGTTACCCGCAATGATAGCTGCTTTAGTTGCTGAAGGCGCACCATTGCTCCATGCTGTACCATCCCAAGTAGTTGTTTCAACAGTTACTGAAGCGGATTCAGACAAAGTAACCGGACAAATTCCATTGTCAACAGATTCTAAATTCAAGGTTTGGGTTGAAGTCGCTCCTGTAACAGTAATGGTAGCGGAACCTCCTGTTAACACAGTAAACGCTGTACTTCCTCCATTCAAATTATAATATAAAATGGCATTCGAAGTTCCTGTTACGGTAAAGGTAACATCACTACCTGGGCAAAGTGCCGGACCGTTAGTACCAGAAATCGTAGCCGCAGCTAAAGCATTTACGGTGATAGCAATACTATTCGAAGTAGCGGGCGAACCTACTAAACAAGGTGTCGCATTGGAAGTCATTTCTACGGTTACCACATCACCATTAGCCAAAGCCGTTGTAGTGAAAATAGCATTATCTGTACCCACATTGTTTCCGTTCACTTTCCATTGGTACGAAGGGGTTGTGCCACCGTTCGTTGGTGTAGCAGTAAAGGTTACTGAAGTTCCCATACATATCGTAGTTGCTGTAGAAACAATAGCTACCGAAGCTACCGTAGAAGGAGTAACAGTAACGGTTACTGCATTCGAATATGCCACGGGACGTGTCCCATTTTGAACTACAGCTCTGAAATACGTAGTAGCTGTTAAGTTACCTATAGTAGCTCCACTCAAAGTAGTAGCTGTGGAGGCAATATCTACTGGCGTTGTAAACAATGCATCACTTGCCGATTGCCATTTTACAATAGAACCGCATTGACCACTTACATTCAATGCAGCAGGTTGTGTTCCTTCACAAATGGTTTGATCACCTGTTGCTGTTCCGCCTATAGAAACCGCTTCAACTGTAATTACATTTGAATTTGCAGTAACAATTGATCCGTTGATTGCACGAACTCTGTATTTATATTGAGTACAAGAAGTTATACCAGTCACTGTAGTAGATGTAACTGCTCCTAATACCATAGGGTTATATCCTGACAAAAAGGTTTGATTAACGATAGTTTGATCAGCTGTTAAAATGATATCATCTACTCCAACTCCTCTACCTCCTGCTGCACCCAATGTTTGAAGACGAATCTTCACTTGAGTTCCTGTATAACTATTTAAGTCAAACACAGCTTGATTGGTTAATGTTGTCGAACCAGGGATACGAGTTCCAAGGGTTGTCCATGTGGAACCATTATTAGTCGAAATAGAAACTGTAATTGTAGCTTCAGCTGTTGATGGCCCTCCAAAAGTACGTGCCTTGAAAACCAAAGATTTATTAGACAAATTCGAAAAATCCATTGCAGGACTAATCAATACTGAAGTTGAAGTTAACAATTGATAATAACTGTTTCCAGAAACAGTTCCTTGAGTAGCCGTTTCTGTCCAACCCGATGCACCTAAAGTACCTGTATTATTTAAAACAGATAATCCTGGTGTAAAAGTGGTCGTTTCTTGATAAACATCTAATTGATATCCTGAAGCGCCTGTAACCGCATTCCAATTCGCATCAAAAGATGTCGCCGTTGCATTGGTGTCGGCTGTAGCTACCGATGTATTTAACGCCGTAATCGAAGCGGTTAAACCTGAAGGTTGTGCTACAGTATAGTTACCAGCCTTTGTTCCTGATAATGTATAACCTGACACGGTAACCACTTGGTTTGCACCCGGTAATGCCGTTGCAAAATTAGCGGTCGGTGTACCGGAAAGACTTACCAACAACTCGTCACCCGAAACAACACCTACTAATGTAGCGGTTCCTGCTAAAGTGGCCGTTGTAGTACCGTCTTGTACTTTGTCATTGGCTGTAATGCCAGAAATTGTTAATCCTTTTGCTCCAACAGTAAACGATTGATTTACCGAGGTCGCTGCTGTATAATTAGCATCGCCCGCTTGCGAAGCTGTAATTGTAGTAGTCCCTACTCCCACGATTGTTAAAGTAGCTCCAGAAACAGTTGCCACATTGGTATCAGAACTGCTATACGAAACTGTTAATCCTGAAGAAGCAGTAGCCGTTAAAGCTATAGGAGCATCCCCATAAGTAGCATTGGCTAATGCACCAAACGTGATGGTCTGACTTCCTTGCGCAATAGTGAAGGTTAATGTTGCAGGTGTACTTGTACCCGCCGCATTTGAAGCGGTTACGCTAACTACAAATGTTCCAGCCGCTGTTGGCGTACCGGTAATTTGACCAGTTGTAGTATTTAACGTTAATCCTGAAGGTAATGTACCCAATGACACCGCAAATGAAGTGGGTGAATTGGATGCAACAATGGAATATGAAAACGCAACACCTACAGTACCTGATGGCGAACCTGAACTGACTACCGGTGTGGCAGCCGTAATGGTTAATACCCCATTATCGTTGTTCCAAACTCCATTGGTTCCTCCGTATTGGTAATAGGTACTGGTTGATTTTTTAAAACGAGAAGCATAATAATAGGTACCTGGCGTTAAACCTGCCGCAATATTGGCCACATATTCGTCATTATTTCCCGATTGTGTATTATAAGTAGTGGCAATCCATGTCCAACCCGCACCGTTGGGATTGGAATTGGTCGAACTGTAACCCAATTCAGCTGTTAATCCTGCATTGGCTCCGCCAGCTTCTGTATAACTAGGCTCATACGCTTGAATGTAAACGTTTAAAGTACCGCCTTCAGCCACTGACCCCGAAGCAGGGAATTGAATATTAGCAAAATCAACCACATCAGGATTTACAGTAAGTACACCACTGTTATTACTCCATAATCCACCTACACCACCATAGCTGTATTCAGTACTGCCCGTTTTTTGAAAACGCGAAGCATAGTAATAGGTACCAGGTGTTAACCCTGAAGCGATATTAGCAAAATATTCATCATCATTTCCAAATTGCGCATTAAACGTAGCCGGAATCCATGTTGTCCAAGTATTTGGATTTGTATTAGAAGCATTTACTCCAATCCAAGCCGTTATGTTGGCACTTGCACCCGCGGGAACAGTAACCCCCGGCTCATACACACGAGCATAAACGGAATAGGTACCGCCTTCTGTAATTGAACCTGAAGTAGGCGATTGAATATTGGCAAAGTCAACAACATTTGAAGTGACGGTTAAAACACCATTATTGGCTGTACTTGACCAGTTACCTGCTGTACCACCATAAGTATAAGGCCCTGAATTTATTTGAAAACGAGAGGCATAATAATAGGTTCCAATGGCTAAACCACTACCTAAATTGGCCACAAACTCATCATTATTTCCTGATTGAATATTAAATGTTGCTGCCACCCATGTCCATCCTCCTAATGAAGGATCTGAATTGGTTGCGCTGTATCCAATCCATGCAGACAAACCTGAACCAGCACCTGCCGCTTCTGTTAAGCCTGGCTCATACGCTTGTGCATATACAGCAACTGTTTCACCCTCGCCAATAGTAGCACTGGTTGGGAATTGAATGTTACAGAAATCGGTTGCGGCAGATGATAAAGTTGTTAAACTTTGAGACGTAGAATTTCCACCAGCAAATTCATCAACAGTGTATTGAGAAGCACCACGAACTCTATAATAATAAGTAGTATTGCCACTTAGCCCTGTAACATTTAACGAGTTGGTTGCTTGACCAGAAACATATAGATTGTTATAACCCGACACTAAACTTGTGAATGCAGCATCGGTTGCGACATCAATACGATAACCTGTAACACCTGACACAGCTGTCCAATTGGCAGTAAATCCAGAGGAGGTAATAGAAGAAGCTGCATTAGATGTTGGAACAGCTGGTATTGGATCAATTAAAAAGTTATCAAAATCCGTTGTACCATTAGCTCCAGAAATAACATACTTAATATCAGTTAAAGTTTGAGTTGCAGTAGTTGCTGCAATATCATTAAAAACTTTTGTTGTCCCAACCCAAACATCTTGTGTATCATTGGCAACCGTTTCAAAAGTACCGTTAGGAGCACGATAAGTCAAAGTTGCTCCAGAGTTGTTGATGGCTAACAAAATTGTTTGAACACCGGTAAAATTGGCCGAACTTGTTCCACCACCAATATCCCGTAAAGAAAATTGACCTGCTGTGGTCGTAAAGTTAACACCGATTCGAGAATGGGTATTCGCATTAGTCTCTGTACTACTCGCCGTACCAAAACCACTTCCTATCTGAAATGTAGCTGCATTTGTAGTTGCTGTAGAATTTGCACTTAACGTAAAATCAAAACGGTACAACAAACTGGTTGGGGTTCCTGTAAAATCAGTCGTTCTAGAAAATGCCCCTGCATTTCCTGTACGTGCAAATCGCAGTTTATTCGATGTTGTCGTATTGATCGACAAAACTGTACCTGCCCCAGAGGTAGAAATCGCATTGAACTGTCCGTTTGTTGGAGTAGTAGCATTGGCATAATCGGCTACGGTTGTAGACGAACTAAAATTTTGTTGGAACAATTGTCCAAAGGTTAAAGTATTTGCAAATACCAATAACACGATTAAGAATAGCCATCGCAAGCTGTAGGTTGGCATACTTGATCCGTATGCTTTCGAAGTAGATTTTTCCATCATTCGATACTGTTTTAGAGTCTAATTTCGCCTTTTACCCTGTTGAAAATGAGTTCGTTCAGGGGGTGTAAAATTAAGTGAAAAAACCATTTCTTCAAGCGGTTTTTTTAACATATCAAACAAAATCGATGTATAACCTTTTTTACCGACCAACAACATTCAACAACTCCAAAAAACGTTCTTTTTGCACAGTTTATGGAGGAAATCGTGTCGAAATTCGCTTTAATTTCTTGTAGTACTTTTCCATATAAGTAAGAATTTTACCCAAGAGAAGTGTTAAAAAAGTGACGTTTATCGATAATTTGAAATACACTTCAACGACCATCAAAAAAGGATAATCTATAGAAAGGAAACAGGGGTATTTCTGGGTGTACTGTCCAAAAAACTTGAAGTCATCAGTCGTAAGTCATCAGTCGTAAGTCTTAAGTCGTAAGTCTTAAGTCGTAAGTCATCAGTCATCAGTCATCAGTATAGTTATAATTCATAATTTATAACTCAAATCTCCTCTCGCTTTATTAAACATTACTAACACACTTTGGTATATATACAGCATAGATATAGCATAGATACAGCATAGATATAGCACTGATACAACACTAATAGAGTACTATTAAAGTAGTATAAAAAATACCTAAAGGTATTACTAGGTGTATCCTAAGTAATAGTGATTCTCGCTTTCCTTTTTGTCAAACCATCCCAAATACACCCCACAGAACATCATGACGTCCTAGTTCAATTGTAAACACATACGCTCCACTACTTCCCACAAGGCTTTTCGATACAAGAACTTGGTCAAATAGTGATTTTGTAACGGGTATTTAGTAACCAACTATAAGTCCAAATCACTATTGGGACTGGTTAAAATATACACCTCCGAATGTTCAGCAAAAGGCGTCTACATGTATTCCTCCAAAAAGTACCAACCCTACCAAATGGGCATGTTCAGATCCAGAAAGATCAGTTCGGGCATTGGTTTGCCTTGGGCATGCAAATCCAGCAGCGTTTCATAAGCATCTTTTCCATTACTACAGACGCGTATTTCGTTGACTAAACTCTTGATTTCGATGTTTCGCTGTACAATATAAAGTGGGATGCGATCATCATTAATTTAAGAGAGGAACCCGATTAATCTTATTTGGGAAGTGTAATGCTAAAGGTGGTTCCTTCATTAACAGCACTTTCCACAGCTATTTTACCACCCATACTCTCCACCTGATTTTTGGTAATAAAAAGCCCTACTCCACGGGAATCGGCATGATTATGGAAGGTTTTATACATCCCAAACAACTTTTCACCATGACGCTGCATATCAATCCCTAACCCATTGTCTTCAAAAGTCAGGATATTTTCAATGGCATCTTCAGTAACTGAGATTTTGAGATAACTACTACGCTCTAAACTGCGGTATTTGATGGCATTGGTAATCATATTCAACACAATACTATCCATGTAGGCTTGCACCCCTTTGACACGCAGTTCTGGGGGAATCCTATTCTGGATTTCAATTTCGGCTTGATGAATCGGAATTCGTAAACTTTCAATATTTTTTTGAATCAAATCGTACAACGAGATATCGGCCGATTCAATTTGCGTGAGATTCACCTTTACAATTTCAGTAAGATCATGCACCGTTTGTTTTAAATTATGGGCACCACGACGTATCAATTGGACCAATTCATTGGCTGCAATATCAGGATACTCCATATCAATCAAATCCAAAATTCCTGAAAATCCGCCGCTATGCGAACGCAAGTTATGAGAAACAATATGGGCAAAATTACGCAAGCGTTCATTTTGTTCGTTGGTAATATCCAAAAGAGACGTAATTTCCTTTTCCACCGCTTTCAAGGCACTCACATCGGTTGCCACTGCAAGATACCCCACCAATTTACCCTCGGAGCGTAACGCATTAACCGACAGCAAAACAGGGAACATCGTGCCATCTTTATGAATATATGTCCATTCCTTTGTGGTTGAATCCCCTTGACTCGCTTCATATACTAACGTTTCAAACCCCGTAATGGAAGTTTGATATTTGGCGGTGAGCGCCTGACTCTCCACTTCTATTTCACTCGCCAAATGAATTAGTTGTGGACTCGCTTTACCCACTACTTCATTGGCTTGATACCCTAATAAAAATTCAGCCCCTGAATTAAAGCGCGTGATGGTTCCGTGTATATCTGTTGCAATAATAGCCACTTGACGACTACCGTCCAAGACGGCTTGCAAATTATCAATCGCCTCATGCAATTGGCGCTCAGCTTCCTTCTCATGGCGAACATCCCGCACAAACGACCATATCAATTGCCGTTGATGCACTTCGTCTTGAATCAACACGCCTTGCAGGATTACGGGGTAAGTGGTTCCATCGGAACAGGTAATGTTCTTTTCAAAAGGGGTATATGCACTTTGGGTTTGGAGTTGTTCCAATGCCAAACGTTCTTTATCGGTGTAGGCTGGATTTCCCGAAAACCAATTGTTGGATGCCAAAAAGTCTTCATAACTAAAACCCGAGGATTGCAACAACGCCTGATTTACCTCCAGATAGGCTCCAGTTTCATAATCATTCAAGGCGATTCCTATGGGCGAAAGATCGAACAAAGCGGTGAACAAATTACGTTGATAATCCAACGCCACTTGTTGTTGTTTGGCCGCCGTAATGTCAATAAATTGGGAAATAAAATAGAGTAATGACCCCTCTGTATCCCGCACAGCAGAGACCGCAAGGATGACATGAATCAAATGACCATTCTTGTGAAAATACCTTTTCTCTAATTGGTAATGACTGCGCTTCCCGCGAATGAGTTCATTAAGTAACATCAAATCCTTATCCAAATCATCGGGATGGGTAACGGTTTGATAATTCAAGGCCAACAGTTCCGCTTCGGAATACCCAATGATCGTACAGACCTTTTGGTTTACTTTCAACCAATTGCCTTTGATATCGAGCAGTGCCATACCAATCCCGGCATTTTCAAAATTACCGCGAAAAGCTGCTTCACTAATACGTAAGGCTTCTTCCTTTTGTTTGCGTTCCGTAATTTCTTGTATCGTTCCATAAAACATTAAAGGTGCCCCCGATTCGGTCCATTCAAATACCGTACCGCGGCAATACACCCACACCCAATGTCCGTCTTGGTGTTGCATACGGCATTCCATTTCATAGAAGTCGGATACTTTATCAAAACAAGCTTGCAAGCGCCGCGAGGCTTCTACCCAATCCTGAGGGTGCGTGTAGGTTTCCCAAAGACTTGCATCACAAATTTCTGCCGAAGCAAAAGTGGCTCCAACAATGGCACCCCAACGGGCATTACAAACTAATTTACCCGTTTGCACATTCCACTCCCAGGTACCTACATTGGTACCTTCTAGAACAGATTTATAACGTATCTCATCACTCTTGAGGGTTGTGATGTCTTGAAAACTTCCAACTAATTTCTCCCCTAATTTCCGCCCCGTGGAGCGCACCCAAATATGGTTTCCTTTAGCGGTAATTAAACGAGACACCAAATCAAAAGGAGTTCCTGATTGAATGCACTCGTGTAGTGCAACATCAATATTAGGTCGGGATTCGGGATGAAAAAAAGCAAGACCTATGCTTTTGTTATGTTCAAAATCTTCAGACACTTCGTGAATGGTATAGACCACATCACTCCAAACAGTTGCCCCTGTCGCGATGTCAAGCTCCCAGGTTCCCAATTGATTGACAGCTTGAGTGGCCTCCAACAATTGATTCTTCTTTTCCAATTCAAGATACAACGCTTCTAATTGCAAGTTGTATTTGCGGTTTTCAAAAAGCTTCACCGTTTGACGAGCCAACTTTTGCAATTGACTAATCTGTTCAGACGTTAAGGTTTTGGGTTCATGATCAATAGCACATAAGGTACCCAAGGCATAGCCATTGGACTCGACCAAGGGAAATCCTGCATAAAACACTACATTGGGATCTTCTACAGTCAGCGGATTATCAAAAAAGCGTTCATCCTTTCGTGCATCTTCCACGATTAAAGGTTGGTGGGGGTCCACTATAGCATGAGCACAGAACGCAATATCACGAGGTGTTTCACGTACAGTCATACCTCGATGCGAGAGAAACCACTGCTTATCTTCGGTAATTAAACTGATTAAAGAAATTTTAGTACCACAGATTTGGGCAGCCATCGAGGTGATGAAGTCATAGTCTTCATGCTCATCCAGCCCGATAAGTTCATAGCTTTCCAGCTCCTGAAGTCGTTCCTTTTCATGAATAAAAATGGGAGCTTTTTTCATAACATATCAGTTTTATAAAAATTGTTTTTCAACAAATTGGGTAAGTATTATCAGTCAGATTCTGGGGATATCGGCACAAACATACATTACTCGAGTATAAACTATTCTTAATTCTTTTAAAACTTTTAAAAAAAAATAACATAAGAATTGAACTTTATTCTTCACTGATGCGTCAGGATTGAGAATATGCGAAAAAGTTTAATTGATTTAATGATTAAAGAATTACGAATTAGGTAGGAATATTTGTATGGCGCATAAAAAAGGCCTCTCTAATGGAGAGGCCTTAATTTATATCATCTTAAAGAAAATTGATTATCGTTTCACTACACGTAGTGTTTTGATATTCTCACCTTGTGTTAAGATCACATTGTAAACACCTGCTGGGAAGTTAGCCCCTACTTCTGTGCTTTCCACTGAATCGGATGAAACCGTTTTCGATTCCACCATTTTACCTAACATATCATATACTTGAATTGTATAATCTGCTGTGCTCGCTGAATTCACTTTGAAGTAGCAATTCTCTGCAAATGGGTTCGGATAAACAGTCACTTCAAAAGCCATTGGTTCCGTACTTGTTTCTACCGCTCGTGCATTCATAGGAACAATAATCGAGCACGTTTTACTAAACGATCCAAAATCAGGTTGGTTGGGCATTTTCACCGCTACTTGCACGGAATACGTTTCACCAGGAACCAAGCCCGGGAAATCAGTCAATCTAAAGTAGTTCGCATTT
>NZ_SBKN01000003.1 GCF_004122105.1 Flavobacterium stagni | reverse complement strand
TTGCGTCGGGGCTCACCTCTTCCCATTCCGAACAGAGAAGTTAAGCCCGACTGCGCAGATGGTACTGCATAACTGTGGGAGAGTATGTCGCCGCCTTCTTTTAGTGAGGCCCTTCAATTTGAAGGGCCTCATTTTTTTTATCCGTGCGGCAATGAATTATGAATTATAAACCTGCCTACCGGCAGGCAGGTAGTAGTGGAAAGCCCACAGCGCAGTGCAACGGAGGGCGGACTTGCAACGGATAGCCCGACCCGGAGGGACACGCTAAAAAAATTATGAATGATGAATGATGAGTTCTAAACTCTGAAATCTAAATTCTAAAATCTAAATACTAAATATTCAGATTCTGATTCAATCTTGTCATTTGACCTCACTATTGGCAAGAAGATTTTAAATACACGATACTTTATTGAAATATCCGTAAAATTGCGATGGGCTGTTTGCGTTTTCTCTTTTTTTTATAAATTTAAGAGGTCTATAAAATGTTAAAACATGTTCAATCAAAAACGCGTAATCATTGAAAATGTTACGCCTCAAGTCGATAACGGAACTTTTCCAATCAAACGAATTACAGGTCAAAAAATACAAATAACAGCCGATGTGCTTGCCGATGGACATGATGTGCTTGAAGCTGCCGTACATTTCAAACACGAGAAAGAAAAAAAATGGACGGAAGTTCGATTAACCTCAGTTCCTAATGACAGCTTTGTAGGTGATTTTACTGTTGAAAAGCAAGGATTTTATAGTTATTTTGTTGAAGCTTGGGTAGACTATGCCCTTAATTGGCAATACGGAATAACCAAAAAGATCAAAGATAATCAACACGTAAAATCGGAATTACTGGAAGGTATTGAATACATCAAACCATTACTGGATACTGTTTCAGCTTCCGAAAAAAAATATTTGAATCAAGTTGCCACTTGGTTTGCTGACGATAATGCGTATACTCAAGCCATTGAGGCTGCTGTTTCATCTGATTTGCAAGCCCTTTTTAAAAAATATCCCACCAAATTCTTAGCCAACCAAACGCAAGAATTTAAAGCCTATGTCGATCGACAAAAAGCGTTATTTAGTACGTGGTACGAATTTTTCCCGCGCTCTGCTTCTTCAATTCCTGGAAAACACGGGACGTTTAAAGACTGTGAAGCGTTATTACCTCGGGTCGCTAAAATGGGATTCGATACACTCTATTTTCCTCCTGTGCACCCCATTGGAGAAGTCAACCGTAAAGGGAAAAATAACGCGACTGACGCTGCACCTGGTGATGTGGGTTCGCCCTGGGGAATTGGTTCACATCATGGCGGCCATAAGGCATTACACCCTGAACTTGGAACGCTGGATGATTTTAAATCCTTGGTGAATACCGCCAAAGATTTGGGAATCGAGATCGCGATGGACTTTGCATTACAAGCCGCACCCGACCATCCGTGGGTAAAGGAACATCCGCAATGGTTTAAATGGCGTCCGGATGGAACCGTGCAGTACGCTGAAAATCCGCCCAAAAAATACCAAGATATTTTACCCATTTACTTTGAAACACCCGATTGGAAAAATTTGTGGAACGAACTTCTAAGTTGTGCGCTCTATTGGGTAGAGGAGTGCGGTATTCGTGTTTTCCGGGTGGATAATCCGCATACCAAGCCTTTTTATTTCTGGGGTTGGTTGATTCATGAAGTGAAAAAGAAACATCCCGATGTGTTGTTTTTATCCGAGGCTTTTACTCGCCCAAAAATTATGCACGAATTGGCCAAGCAAGGTTTTACCCAATCCTACACCTATTATACGTGGCGCAATACCAAAGCGGAGTTACAAGAGTATTTGACCGAGTTAACGCGTACCAATCAGCGGGAGTTTTTCCGACCTAATTTTTGGCCCAACACGCCCGATATCAATCCGTTTCCATTACAAGGCGCTAACGAAAGTACACATTTACAGAAATACTTTTTAGCCGCAACCTTGAGTTCGTCGGTTGGGATTTACGGTCCCGTTTTCGAATTTATGGTTTCGGACGCAATTCCTGGTAAAGAGGAATATTATGATAGTGAAAAGTACCAAACACGCGATTGGGATTGGAACCATGAAAATAAAATCACCATGTTGATTAGCAAAATCAACGAAGTGCGCAAACAAAACGCTTCTTTGCAACAAACCAACAATATCGAATTTTGTGATACCGATAACGAACAAGTCATCGCTTATTACAAATTTGACGACGATAAATCCAATGAAACTTTAATGGTAGCCAGTTTGGATGCCTATTATACCAAACAAGCCTGGGTGAAATTGCCTTTGGCTTCCCTCGGAATTCAAAACGGACAAAATTGTACCGTTGTCGATTTAATTACCGGAAACAGCTACCATTGGGATAAAGAATGGAATTTTGTCGAATTACATCCCACATTGCCCTTCCATTTGTTCAAAATAATCAAATAAACCTAATCCGAAAGGTCATGAATTTAGATAATCAGGAAACATTTGCAACGCCTTTTAAATTCAAAAGTGAATGGAAAAATGCCTTCACAGATGATGAATTTATCAAAATATTTTCTTCTGATATTTTGGAAAATTATATCATCAACAAACGTTGGTACGGCGGAAAAGCAAGTACGTTAAAGTATATTGAAGTCATTGACCATTTTAAGATAACTTCCAAGAAGAACACGTATTACGGCGTATTATTGGAAGTAAACTTTAAAGAGGCCTTCTACCAACATTACTTTATGCCGATTGCCTTTATGACCTCGGAGGAATTGGATACAAGTACCATAATTTCGCCCGCCAAATTTGCCCACATCGATGGGTATTTGGTCGATGCGCTACACCAAGAAGACTTTCGTAAACTCTTGTTTGAAAACATTGCTCAGAATACGATCAATAAAGAATTCAAACTGGTTTTCCATAAAGGGATGCATTTGGGCGAAAATACCTATAAGTCCTCAAAATTCATGGGCGTCGAGCAAAGTAACACCTCGATTATTTACAACGATAGTTTCGTGCTCAAAATTTTCCGTCGTATCTATGTGAGCACCAATCCCGATTATGAAATCAGTCGGTTCCTCACCGAACGCATGGAGTTTAAAAACACACCCGCTTATACCGGAAGTATAAATTTAGCGCTACCTGAAGGGAATATCACGCTCGGACTCATGCAAGAACTCGTGCCCAATCAAGGGGATGCATGGCGATTCATGCTCGATCATTTGGATACGGTATTTGATACGTTGACCCGCAAGAAAATCAAAGTAGCCAAATTGCCCCATATTCCGTTGTTCAAGCGAGTGAAGATACATGAAATTCCGCCTGAGATTATTGATTGGGTCGGACTCAGTCTTTTCCTTCGTATTCAAACCCTGGCGTTGCGCACCGCAGAAATGCATGTGGCACTCGGAGGGGACAGTCAAGATACCGCTTTTACGCCCACACGCTACAACGGTGATTATTCCGTGTGGTTGAAAAATAGGTTGTTGTATCAATTCCAAAATCGATTGAATATCATTGAAAACAGTCTGCATAAATTGGACGGACTCGCACTCGAACTAGCACATCAATTTCTCGAACATAAAAAACTCATTCGTAAGCACTTCGTGGATTTCGATTGGACCAAAATGAAGTCAGAACGAATTCGCATCCACGGGGATTATCACCTCGGACAAGTGCTCGTAAACGGCGACGATTTTTATCTATTGGATTTTGAAGGCGAACCTGAGAGTACCATCCGTGATCGTAAGGTAAAACAACCGCCGTTAAAAGATGTAGCCGGAATGTTTCGCTCGTTTCATTACGCCATTTATGCCACAATTTTCAATAATCGCGAGAAATATCCGCAAGACCAAGACGAATTGTTTGATGCAGCCGAACTCTTGTTCCGCTACCTCGTTGGCGCCTTTATGGATACCTATATCGAGAAAGTACAGGCCGGCAACTTGAACATTGGATACAGCCAAGAAATCGAATTTCTGTTGAAATATTGCCTTTTGGAAAAAGCGGTGTACGAGTTGGGCTACGAACTCAATTCGCGTCCCCGTTGGGCCGTCATTCCCCTGCGCGGTATTCAAAGTATTATGAATTATTAGGAGCAACAACCCTAGTTTTCAATTCACAACCCACCGGCTATCCGCTGTATCTCACTCCGTAAACTCCGTGAGGATGCCGCTACTATCCGGGCTAGAAAATAACGTTAAGTAGTTCAAAACACGAAAAAATCAGTGGATAAACACCGCTGAGCCACATAAAATGAATCCAGTACAACACTATTCCTTGTTCACCGATTTTGATATCGACTTATTTAAAGCCGGTAAACATTTTAAATTATACGAAAAATTAGGCGCACATTTGCTTGAAGTCAATGGCGAACAAGGATGCTACTTTGCCGTATGGGCGCCATCGGCCAAACATGTTTCTGTGATAGGCGACTTCAACTTTTGGGTGGAAGGCCAACATCCGCTACAAGTCCGTTGGGACAGTTCCGGTATCTGGGAAGGATTTATTCCCGGGATCGACAAAGGCACCAAATACAAATTCAAAATTCAATCCAGCCACGGCGATGTAATCACCGAAAAAGCAGATCCTTTTGCCTTGTATTGTGAAACACCTCCGCACACGGCTTCTGTCGTTTGGGACTTGGATTATAAGTGGAAAGATACCACGTGGATGAAGAAACGCGCCGCCCACAATGCCTTAGACAAACCCATGTCAGTATATGAAGTGCATTTGGGTTCTTGGAAACGCAACCTCGAACAAAACCGTTCGCTCACCTATATCGAACTCGCCGAGGAATTGGTGAACTATGTTAAAGAAACCGGATTTACGCATGTCGAATTCATGCCTATTATGGAATATCCGTTTGATCCTTCTTGGGGGTACCAATTGGTCGGGTATTTTGCACCCACTTCGCGTTTCGGCAAGCCGCAAGATTTTATGCTTTTGGTGGACAAATTGCACCAAGCAGGAATCGGAGTAATTCTCGATTGGGTTCCCTCGCATTTTCCGAGTGATGCCCACGGCCTCGGATTTTTTGACGGATCCCATCTATACGAACATCCCGATATCCGAAAAGGCTATCATCCCGATTGGAAAAGTTTGATTTTTAACTACGGTCGTAATGAAGTGCGTTCGTTCTTAATAAGCAACGCCATTTTCTGGTTGCAGCATTATCACGCCGACGGACTTCGGGTGGATGCCGTTGCTTCGATGTTGTACCTCGATTATTCCCGCAAAGACGGGGAGTGGGAGCCCAACATTTATGGAGGTAGAGAAAATTTAGAAACCATCAGTTTCTTAAAAGATTTTAACGAAGCCGTGTACAGCATGTTCCCCGATGTGCAAACCATCGCTGAAGAAAGTACCAGTTTCCCCATGGTTTCCCGTCCAACGTTTTTGGGCGGACTCGGTTTTGGCATGAAATGGATGATGGGTTGGATGCACGATACGTTGCAATACTTCAAAAAAGAGCCCGTGTACCGCAAATACCACCAAAACGACATCACATTTTCCATGACTTATGCTTTCACCGAAAACTTCATGTTGCCTTTATCCCATGACGAAGTCGTCTATGGTAAGCACTCGATTTTGGGTCGGATGACCGGTGACGAATGGCAACGTTTTGCCAACTTACGTTTATTGTATGGCTATATGTTTACCCATCCCGGAACAAAATTGTTGTTTATGGGAGGCGAATTTGGCCAAAGTGAAGAATGGAATTTTGAAAGCAGTTTAGAATGGCATTTGTTGCAATACGATTACCACAAAGGCATCAAACAATGCATTACCGATTTAAATGCTTTGTACCGCAATTATCCTGCGATGTATGAAAAACAATTCTCTGCCGAAGGTTTTGAATGGATCAATTATTCGGATAATGAAAATTCGGTGTTGGCTTACATTCGCAAAGGAAACAAAGAGAAAGAACAATTAATTGTGGTTTGCAATATGACACCAGTGGTTCATGAGAATTACCGTATTGGCATTCCCAAATCAGGAAAATTAACCGAAATTTTTAATTCCGATAAACCAGAATATGGAGGAAGTGGTGTGACTAATGCATCTGCCATTAAAGTGGAAAAGCTGCCTTGGAACGGACGCGAATTTTCTGCTGAAATCCAATTACCACCTTTAGGAATGGTCGTTTTTAAAATGTAAAAGAGAGTCCGGTTCACGCCGGACTTTTTTATTGCAACTCATGAATAACCAAGATTTTTTAAGATTTCTCCTTTTTTTTAAAATAAATTAAAAACTATGGGCAATCGCAAACGTTGTAGTTAAAAATAAGGGAATGAGCGTGTTAAATTATCAATTTCAACTTTGTAAATTTGGCACATTCACAATAGGAAACGTATGATTATAAATACCGAACTCGAATACAAAGGCGACTTATTTCCCGCCACCATAACCTCCTTTACCAAAGAAGTTGATTCCATCGATTTTTACACCGATAACAATGTGATCATGCGCGTTACGGTGCTCCGTGACAGTATGATTCGCTTTCGATTTACGGCAAAAGGCTATTTCAGCAATGATTTTTCCTATGCCATAGACAAACGTCAGTCGCACGGTTACAATGTGCTCGAAGTCACTGAAGCCGACGATCATTTTAAAATTCAAACCAGTAAAGTCTATGTCATCGTGCAAAAACAAAGTGCGCGTGTGGGCATATATGAACTGGACGGTTCGCCCATTTTAGAAGACGAATTGGGCTTCCATTGGGAAGAATGCTATGAGTTTGGAGGCAACATTGTGAAGATGAGTAAAATGTCACCGGAAGGAGAAAGTTTCTACGGACTTGGTGACAAACCGACCCATTTAAATTTAAAAGGCAAACGATTGGAAAACTGGGCAACCGATCAGTATGCCTTTCATAAAGATCAGGAACCGTTGTACAAAGTTGTGCCATTTTATATTGGTTTGCGCGAGAACAAAGCCTATGGGGTTTTCTTTGACAATACCTTCCGTTCCTTTTTTGATTTCAGTCACGAACGCAAAGGCGTAACCAGTTTTTGGGCAGACGGTGGTGAAATGAATTATTATTTTATCTACGGTCCAAAAATGAGTGATGTGGTCACTACCTATACCCATTTGACCGGGAAACCCGAATTACCGCCACTTTGGACGTTGGGCTACCACCAATGCAAATGGAGTTATTATCCCGAAAGTAAGGTGAAAGAAATAACGTCCAAGTTTCGCGAACTCCAAATTCCGTGTGATGCTATTTACTTGGACATCGATTATATGGAAGGGTTCCGTTGCTTTACATGGAGTAAGGAATATTTTCCAGAGCCCAAAAGAATGGTGCAGGAATTGGCCAAAGACGGTTTCAAAACTGTGGTAATTATCGACCCCGGAATAAAAATCGATAATGATTATTCTGTTTATAAAGAAGCTTTAGAAAAAGATTATTTCTGCAAACGTGCCGATGGTCCGTATATGAAAGGAAAAGTTTGGCCGGGAGAATGTAATTTCCCTGACTATACCAATCCAGAAGTCCGCGAATGGTGGGCCAGCCTATTTAAAGAAATGATAGCTGAAATAGGGGTGAAGGGCGTTTGGAACGATATGAACGAACCTGCAGTGATGGAGGTGCCGACCAAAACGTTCCCATTGGATGTACGCCACAACTACGATGGCAACAATTGCAGCCACCGTAAAGCGCACAATGTTTATGGTACCCAAATGGCACGAGCTACTTATCATGGCGTAAAACGTTTTGCCTTTCCAAAGCGTCCGTTTGTAATTACGCGTTCGGCCTATTCGGGAGCACAACGGTATACGTCTTCATGGACCGGTGACAATGTGGCGACCTGGGAACATTTGTGGATTGCCAACGTTCAAATGCAACGTATGTCCATCTCGGGCATGGGCTTTACAGGAAGTGATATTGGCGGATTTGCAGAACAACCGAGTGCCGAATTGTATGCGCGTTGGATTCAATTGGGTGTTTTCCATCCGTTTTGTCGTACGCATTCCTCCGGACATCATGGCGATCAAGAACCGTGGAGTTTTGGGGAAGAAGTAATTGATATTACGCGTAAGTTTGTCGAACTTCGCTACCAATTATTACCCTATTTATATACCATGTTTTGGCAGTACATCAACGATGGTGTACCGATGTTAAAACCGTTGGTGTATTTTGATCAAGAAGATCCACAAACCCATTACCGTACGGATGAATTTATTTTTGGTAATCAAATTTTGGTTTGTCCCATTTTAGAACCCAATGCACAGGGGCGTCGTATGTACTTACCACAAGGCAATTGGTACAACTACTGGACGAATGAATTGGTAAAAGGAAAACGTGAATTGTGGGTGGCGACCGATTTTGATCAGATTCCTTTATTTGTCAAAGAAGGAACCATTATCCCTAAATATCCGGTGCAACAGTATGTAGGACAAATTGAACATCCTGAATTGAGCTTGGAAGTATATTTCAAATTGGGCAAAGAAAAATCATTTGTTTATGAAGATGCGCAAGACGGTTATGATTATTCCAAAGGGCGTTACAGTTACAAAACGTTTACCTTAAACGGAAAAGAAAAAGAATTATTTATCACGCAACACAAAGAGGGATCTTTTGAAGCTAATTATTCAATGATAAAAATAAAAGTCATCGGATTACCGTTTGAAGTGAAAGGAATTGAAATTGATAATGAGAAAATTCTTTTTGACAAAAACGAAATCAATATTACAGAAGGTATTGTGATCGATAAGGATTTTTCAGAATTGCACATTATCGGCGTATAGTTTTGTAATTTTGTAAATAAAATTTGACTTTATGCATTATAAAAAATATGTTGCCGGACTAGTAGGCTTGGCCTTTGTGGCTTCTTGTGCCACCAATCCGTTTACAGGAAAAAGTACCTTGGCTTTAGTGTCCAATAGCGAAATTTTGCCTTCAGCTTTTCAACAGTACAATCAATTTTTATTTGAGAATAAAGTGATCGCCAACACCAATGATGCTAAAAAAGTCGAAAGTGTGGGGACTAAAATAAAAGTAGCTGCCGAGCGTTGGTTAAACGCGAATGGCTATACGACGTATTTAAAAGACTATCAATGGGAATACAAATTGGTGGAAAGTAAAGAAGTCAATGCGTGGTGTATGCCGGGAGGTAAAATTGTAGTCTATTCTGGAATTCTTCCAATTACCAAAGATGATGCAGGTTTAGCTACGGTGTTAGGTCATGAAGTATCTCATGCGCTTTGTAACCATGGTCAACAACGAATGAGTGCGGGTTTAATCCAACAATTGGGAGCAGCCGGTGTTGGAGTCGCGGTTGGCGGTAAATCAACCGAAGTCCAACAAATGGCAATGACGGCGTATGGTGTCACAACTGAACTTGGAGGGATGATGCCTTTCAGTCGGAAACACGAAAGCGAAGCCGACAAAATTGGGTTGTTGTTAATGGCAATTGCAGGGTATAATCCCGAACAAGCTATTACATTTTGGGAGCGCATGGCTGCCAATTCAAACGGACAAGCTCCTCCAGAATTTTTAAGCACCCATCCATCCGATGCCACTCGTATTGCTCAAATTCGTGAGTTAATTCCGCAAGTGAAAGCCGAAGCTGCGAAATTTGGCGTAACGTTCAAATAATGAAAAAAACATTTATATTTGGAGTCATCTCAGTTTTGAGGTGACTTTTTTAATTGATAACTATTATGTCACAACTACCCAAAGGCCATCCCAAATTATTGAATGCATGGGCATTTTACGATTGGGCGAATTCTGTTTACAGTTTAGTCATCGCTTCGGCCATTTTTCCGATATATTACGAACAACTCTTTGAATCGGCCCATCGAGAAACGGCTCATTTTTTGGGTTATGAAATAAAAGCAACGGCAATGATTTCCTTTGTAACAGCTTTTGCTTTCATCTGGGTGGCAATATGTTCTCCGTTTTTATCCGGAATTGCCGATTATTTAGGAAACAAAAAATCATTTTTACGTTTCTTTTGTTACATGGGTGGATTGTCGTGTATCGGCTTGTACTGGTTTGATATGGATAATTTGACTACAGGTTATACCTTTTACTTTTTTGGATTGATTGGTTTTTGGTCCAGTTTGGTTTTTTACAATTCCTATCTTCCAGATATTGCATTTCCAGAACAGCAAGACCGTGTAAGTGCCCGCGGATTCTCTATGGGCTATTTCGGAAGTACACTTTTACTTATCGTAAATTTGGCCATGGTTATGTTGGTTCCCGATGCTCAGAAAATGGAAATGATGAAATATTCCTTTGTGATGGTGGGTGTTTGGTGGATCGGATTTAGTCATATCACCTATTATTATTTACCCAAAGGAAACCGAACCAATGTGCCTTTGTCCAAGGATTTTATTTTTAAAGGATTTCATGAATTGAAATTGGTTTGGAAAGACATGCAACAAAACTTGCCTTTAAAACGCTACTTAAATAGTTATTTCGTTTTCATTATGGCAGTTCAAACGGTAATGTTGGTGGCTACTTACTTTGGCGCAACGGAGGTGCAATGGGAATCGCCATCACAGAAAACAACGGGTTTAATCATTAGTATTTTGCTAATTCAATTAGTGGCTATTTTAGGAGCGTTTTTAACATCTCGAGCTTCTGAAAAATATGGAAACATTAAGACATTAATCTTCTTATGTAGTTTCTGGGCGGTCTTGTGTTGCTTTGCCTATTTCATAACTTTACCGATACATTTTTATGCGACAGCAGGTTTTGTAGGTTTAGTGATGGGAGGCATTCAGTCTTTAGCGCGTTCAACCTATTCCAAGCTTTTACCTGATACAGACGATACGGCTTCGTATTTTAGTTTTTACGATGTTACAGAGAAAGTCGGAATAGTAATCGGAATGACCATTTATGGTGTAATCGATCAAATAACAGGTTCGATGCGTAATGCCATTGTATTTTTAGGATTGTTTTTTGTGATGGGAGTAATTTTATTATTCCGAGTGCCAAAAAATAATGCAGCCAATCCTTAATTTAGTATATTTGAAAAATTTTATCCACTTTATGAAAAAATTAGGCCTTTTAATTGTTACCCTTTTTACATTAGTTTCATGTAGTACAGAACCTGTAGATCCTGCCTTATTGTCCACCTTAAGTACGGGTGGAGGAAATGGTTCAGGCGGCGGAACTGGCGGTGGCGGAACAGGTGGCGGTGGTTCGTCAACGGGAGATTATTACCCTGCTGCATTGAACAACCAATGGCTCTACAAAACCAATGGTGTTTTGGATGCAAACCCTAATAAAATGGTTCAAGTAGTATCTATTAATGGGCAGACGTATTACAAATTTAATGCTATTAATGCAACGGGGACACAAGGTTCTGTGGCCAATGCGCAGTATTCATTACGTAAAAATTCGGGCGATTATTTCTATAAATATGAACCTATGACAATTGGAGCGGGAACACCAACAGAGGCTACCTCTTCAGGTTATGAAATACTTATTTTGAAAGACTATTTGAATGTAAATCAAACGTGGACGGGTAATTATTCCTATACGGTTACCTATACTAATCCGATGTTGCCTGCTCTAACCCAAGATGTAAATTATACAGGAAAAATTTTAGAAAGGGACATTAACTATTCTGTGGAAGGGCAAAATTACACCAATGTTATTCATATAAAAATTGACCAAGTATTTAGTATCATGGGTACTCCTATGCAAAGTACCAGCTCTGAAATTTGGTATGCTAAAAATGTAGGAGTTATTAAAACCATTCTATCAGGGAATGGTTTAGCCAATACGCAAACACTTTCTTCGTACACATTAAACTAATCGAAGATTTCAATAAAATATCAAATACCGTCATCTTGGCGGTATTTTTTTATGGCATAAAACTTGATTAAGACTAATTAAATCTCGATAAACGACCAACGTCCTTTATTTTAAGGCGTTTTCTATGTTGTATATCGATTTTTATTTTTGTTTGGATGTTACTATCCTAACTTTGCCAATGGAATTGTTAACCTATTTAATGTCATATTGACACTAAACTATTATGTCGAATCACAAATTGATTTCATTTGACAGTTTGTCACTACAAGATTTTAACGCCGATGCGGAAATGATTCCGTTGATGACACCTGAAGATGAAGAAGAAATGGCCAATGAGGAGTTGCCTAAAAGTCTCCCAATATTACCTTTACGAAATACTGTATTATTTCCTGGAGTAGTGATTCCAATTACTGCAGGTCGTGATAAATCCATAAAACTAATCAATGATGCTAACAACGGTGATAAAATCATCGGTGTAGTGGCACAAAAAAATGAAGAGATTGAAGATCCAACGATTTCTGATATCTATCATGTAGGCACCGTGGCCAAGATACTTCGAGTATTAAAAATGCCTGATGGAAATATCACGGTTATCCTTCAAGGGAAAAAGCGTTTTGAAATCGACGCGATGACTTCCGAACGCCCTTATTTTCGTGCGGATATTAAAGAAGTTCCTGAAATTCGTCCCGGAGTCTATGATACGGAATTCAATGCTATTATTGATTCCATGCGTGAAATCGCCATCGAAATCATAAAAGAAAGTCCGAACATCCCAACGGAAGCCACTTTTGCTATTAAAAACATAGAAAGTCAGTCGTTCCTAATCAATTTTGTTTCTTCCAACATGAATTTGTCAGTTTTGGAAAAACAACATTTATTAGCCATGAATGTTCTTAAAGAGCGGGCTTTAGACACGTTGAAACATATGAATATGGAGTTGCAAAAATTGGAACTCAAAAACGATATTCAGACAAAAGTTCGCATCGATCTTGACCAACAACAACGCGAATATTTCTTGCACCAACAAATGAAAACCATTCAAGAAGAATTGGGTGGGGTAACTTACGAGCAAGAATTTGAAGAAATGCGTCAGCGTGCCAAGAATAAAAAATGGGACGAAAAAACAGCTAAAAACTTTGATAAAGAATTTTCGAAATTCCAACGCATGAATCCGCAATCGCCTGATTTCGGAATTCAACGCAACTATTTGGAATTGATCTTGGATTTGCCCTGGGAACATTTCTCTCAAGATAAATTCGATTTGAAAAATGCGCAGAAAATTTTAGATCGTGATCATTTTGGTTTGGATGATGTGAAAAAACGCATTATCGAACATTTGGCAGTATTGAAATTACGCAACGACATGAAGTCGCCTATTTTGTGTTTGACCGGACCTCCGGGTGTGGGTAAAACATCGATTGGTCGTTCCATAGCCGAAGCTTTAGGAAGAGAATATGTGCGTATTTCCTTGGGCGGATTACGCGATGAAGCTGAAATCCGCGGCCATCGTAAAACCTACATCGGCGCAATGCCGGGACGTATTATTCAAAATATCAAAAAGGCGGGAACTTCAAATCCGGTATTTATTTTGGATGAAATCGATAAATTATCGGTAAGTCATAACGGCGATCCGTCTTCCGCTTTGTTGGAAGTTTTAGATCCCGAACAAAACAGTTCGTTCTACGATAATTTCCTAGAAATGGGCTATGATTTGTCCAAAGTCATGTTTATCGCAACTTCGAATACCATGTCTACCGTTCAGCCCGCTTTACGCGACCGTATGGAAGTCATTCAAATGTCGGGTTATACCATCGAAGAAAAAGTGGAAATTGCCCGCCAACATTTGGTTCCAAAACAATTAAAAGAACACGGATTAACCGCTAAAGATTTGACCATTGGTAAAAAACAATTGGAAAAAATTGTAGAAGGATATACGCGTGAATCGGGAGTTCGTGGTTTGGAACAAAAAATTGCGCAAGTGATTCGAAACGCTGCCAAATCCATCGCCATGGAGGAGGAGTACAATACCAAAGTGACCGATGAAGATGTGGTGACCGTTTTGGGTTCGCCCAAACTAGAACGCGACAAAGCCGAAGGAAATGATGTGGCAGGGGTTGTCACCGGATTAGCATGGACATCAGTTGGCGGCGATATTTTGTTTTTAGAATCTTCTATTTCAAAAGGAAAAGGAAGTTTGACACTTACCGGAAACTTGGGGAATGTGATGAAAGAATCCGCAACCATCGCCCTTGAGTACATTAAGTCGCATGCGGAGTTGTATGGATTGGATCAAGATGTCATTAGTAAATACAATATTCACTTGCACGTTCCTGAAGGAGCTACTCCCAAGGACGGACCAAGTGCGGGTATCGCCATGTTAACCTCCATGATTTCGTTGTTAACCCAACGCAAGGTGAAAAAAGGAATTGCCATGACAGGTGAAATTACCTTACGCGGAAAAGTTTTACCGGTGGGCGGAATCAAAGAGAAAATCCTAGCAGCCAAACGTGCCAACATCAAAGAAATCATTTTATGTCATGAAAATGAAAGTGATATCAAAGAAATCAAAGCGGATTACGTAAAAGGATTGACGTTCCATTATGTAAAAGAAATGGAAGAAGTTATCGCCATCGCATTAACTGATCAAAAGGTGAAAAACGCCAAAGTAATCGACTAATTCGAATACAATATATTAAGAAGCGCAGTTTATCCACTGCGCTTTTTTATTTTCTACTTTCGTTCACCGTCAAAAAATAATATCTTCGCATTTCCGTTATACCAAGGAATAAAAACCAATTATGAAAAAACCATTTGTACTTTGTACTTTACTATTGACAACCATTTTCGGTTGGAGTCAAGTAGGAGGGAAATCGGTTTTTCAATTTTTAAATTTGGTCACTTCACCCCGACAATCCGCATTGGGAGGTAAAGTCATTACGTTATATGACTCCGATGTCAACCAAGCCTTATTTAATCCAGCGACTATTAATCCCGAAATGGACAACCATTTGGCGGTTAATTATGGAAGTTTATTTGGTGAAGTAACGTACGGCACAGCGGCGTATGCCTATACCTATGACCGCCATGTGCAAACGTTTCATGTAGGGGTAAATTACGTCAACTATGGTAATTTTGAAGGGTATGACGAATTCGGTCAAGCCACCACTTCGTTTACGGGAAGTGAAATGGCGTTGTCGTTAGGCTATTCGTACAATGTGCCCTTTACCAATTTTCATATAGGCGGAAATGCCAAATTCATCTCGTCAACCTTAGAGTCCTACAGCTCGTTTGGTGCGGCTGCCGACATCGGCATGTTGTATATCGATGACGATAACGACATCAATTATGCGCTTTCCGTCCGCAATATTGGTACTCAAATTACGACCTATGCGGGAACCCGGGAAAATCTCCCTCTAGAGGTTTTATTGGGAATATCCCAAGAATTGGATAATGTGCCCATTCGTTGGCACCTGACCTTTGAAAATATGCAACAATGGAAAGTTGCTTTTTCCAATCCGAATCGCTCCGTGGGGAATTTAGATGGGGGTTCGACCCAAGAAAAAGTGGGATTCTTCAACAATGCATTGCGCCACATGATTTTCGGTGTAGAACTGTTTCCGAGAAAAAGTATCAATTTACGAATTGGATACAACTTTAGAAGGGGAGAAGAGTTACGTGTGGTAGAACAACGCAATTTCTCCGGAATCTCAGCTGGATTTGGTTTGAAAATGGGCCGATTGAAATTCAACTATTCCTATTCAAGGTATACGTTGGCGGCCAATACGAGTTTGTTCGGACTCACAATTAATTTACAAGACGATTATTAAAAAATACAGCATTTGAAAAAAATTACTATCGCTATTGACGGATTTTCTTCCACAGGTAAAAGTACTTTAGCCAAACAATTGGCCAAGGAATTGGGCTATGTTTATGTGGACACTGGGGCCATGTATCGTGCGGTTACCTTGTTTGCCATGCAAAATAATTGGGTTTCTCCCAACCATTTGGATCGCGAAGGATTGATTGCCCAATTGGCTCAAATTCAATTGCATTTTGTGTTTAATCCAGAATTGGGTTTTGGCGAGATGTATTTGAATGGGAATAATGTGGAAAAAGAAATCCGTACCCTTGAAGTTTCTTCCTTAGTGAGTAAAGTAGCTGAAATCTCTGAAGTGAGAGCCAAATTGGTCGAACAACAACAAGCCATGGGCAAAGAAAAAGGCATTGTGATGGATGGTCGCGACATTGGTACCGTAGTTTTTCCAGACGCTGAATTGAAATTGTATATGAACGCCAGCGCAGCTACACGCGCCCAACGCCGTTTTGACGAATTGCAAGCCAAAGGCGATTCGGTTACCTACGAAGAAGTCTTAAAAAATGTAACCGAACGCGATTATATTGATACCCATCGTGCCGATTCTCCCTTGGTTAAAGCCGAGGATGCTATAGAAATTGACAATTCCCATTTAACTCGAGAGGAACAATTGCAGGTAGTTTTAGACTTGGTAAACGAACACGCGAAATCGTTATAATTCTTTGCAAATCTCAATTATTCTCGTAGATTTACGGGCTAGATTAACCTAAACGAATAACGATTATGAGTGTAAAAAACAGATTAATTTTCATGAATTTCATGCAATTTTTTGTGTGGGGTGCGTGGTTGATTACGATTGCTAATTATTGGTTCGGAACACGTCATTGGGATGGAACACAATTTGGTTTGGTATTCGGAACAATGGGAATTGCTTCATTGTACATGCCAACCTTAACGGGGATCATGGCCGATCGATTTATTAACGCCGAACGATTGTACGGAATTTTACATTTATTATATGCGGGCGTTTTGTTTTATCTGCCACAAGTTGGAGATCCTTCCACTTTTATTTATGTGATGTTATTGGCGATGAGTTTTTACATGCCAACCATTGCGTTATCTAATTCGATTTCTTACACCGCTCTAAAAAACAGTCCGAATAGTGATGTGGTCAAAGATTTCCCGCCGATTCGTGTATTTGGAACAATCGGATTTATTGTGGCCATGTGGCTGACTAATCTGACGGGAAGTAAAGCCACAGAATATCAGTTTTACATTGCCGGAATTGGCGCTATTGTGCTGGGATTGTATTCGTTCTCCTTACCGAAATGTCCACCCCAACAAAACAAAGAAGAAAAGCGTTCACTTGGATTGGAGTCGTTCAAATTGTTTGGCGATTATAAAATGGCTTTGTTCTTCATTTTCTCTATGTTCTTAGGAGGCGCACTACAATTAACAAATGCCTACGGAGACGTATTCTTGGATGAATTCAAAAATGTGGCAGAATATAAAAGCTCTTTTGTAGTGAAATATTCGACCATTATCATGTCAATTTCTCAAATTTCAGAAACACTTTTCATCTTAGCGATTCCGTTCTTCCTAAAACGATTTGGAATCAAACAAGTCATGTTGATTTCAATGTTGGCATGGGTACTTCGTTTTGGACTATTTGCCTATGGAAATCCTACGGATGGTTTGTGGATGATTATTTTATCGTGTATCGTTTACGGTATGGCTTTCGATTTTTTCAACATCTCAGGTTCTCTTTTTGTAGAAACTTCAACGTCTGCTCATATTCGTTCATCTGCACAAGGGTTGTTTATGATGATGACCAATGGATTTGGAGCCATATTAGGAAGTTTTACTTCCGGTTGGGCAATTGAACAGTATTTTACCCATAATGAGGTGCGTGATTGGCACAACATCTGGTTGGCATTTGCAGCCTATTCCCTAGTAATTGCCGTTTTGTTTGCGATTTTCTTCAAACACAAACACAATCCCGAAGATGTCGCTCAAGTGAGCCATTCATAAAAATAAGCATTACCCTTTCTTCGGAGAGGGTTTTTTTATGCCTAAATGCTTAATTTTCTGTATAAAATGTTTTGAGGTTAAGAATAAAAACGTACTTTTGCACACCTTTTGGCGAAGAAGAGTTTCCAATTGGTATTGAATCATTTACGTAAAACACTGTTGTGTATTTTACTCGCTCATGAAACTCGAAAAGCACAGCATACAAATAGAATTATCAGCATGGCTGAATTAAACAAAGATCAAGTAGCGTTTTTAAATGAATTTAACTGGCATAACTATGCCGAAGGAATCGACGCAGTAGACGAAAACAATTTAAGAGAATTTGAAGACTTAGTAGCTAAGACTTTCATTTCTACAGACAACGAAGAAGTTGTTGAAGGAGTTGTAGTACGTATTACTGACCGTGACGCTATCGTTGATATTAATGCAAAATCGGAAGGTGTTATTTCATTGAACGAATTCCGTTACAATCCAAACTTGAAAGTTGGGGACAAAGTAGAAGTATTAATCGATGTACGTGAAGACAAAACAGGACAATTAGTACTTTCTCACCGTAAAGCAAGAACAATCAAATCATGGGATCGCGTTATCGCTGCTCACGAAACTGGAGAAATCGTTAACGGTTTTGTGAAATGTAGAACAAAAGGTGGTATGATCGTTGACGTATTCGGAATCGAGGCATTCTTACCAGGTTCTCAAATCGACGTGAAACCTATCCGTGATTACGATGTATACGTTAACAAAATGATGGAATTCAAAGTGGTAAAAATTAACCACGAATTCAAAAACGTAGTAGTATCACACAAAGCGTTGATCGAAGCAGATATCGAAGTTCAGAAAAAAGAAATCATCGGTCAATTAGAAAAAGGTCAAGTATTAGAAGGTGTTGTTAAAAACATCACTTCATACGGTGTATTCATCGATTTAGGAGGTGTTGACGGATTAATCCACATCACTGACTTATCTTGGTCACGTATCAACCACCCAAGCGAAGTATTGGAATTAGACCAAAAATTGAACGTTGTAATCTTAGACTTTGATGATGAGAAAACACGTATCCAATTAGGTTTAAAACAATTACACGCTCACCCATGGGATGCTCTTGGAGCTGAATTATCTGTAGGTGATAAAGTAAAAGGTAAAGTAGTAGTTATCGCTGACTACGGTGCTTTCATCGAAGTAGCTGAAGGTGTAGAAGGTTTGATCCACGTTTCTGAAATGTCTTGGTCTACACACTTACGTTCGGCTCAAGATTTCGTAAAAGTTGGTGATGAAGTTGAAGCTGTTATCTTAACATTAGACCGCGATGAGCGTAAAATGTCTTTAGGTATCAAACAATTATCACAAGATCCTTGGACTGACATTACTTCTAAATACCCAGTAGGTTCGAAACATACAGGTATCGTTCGTAACTTCACTAACTTCGGTATCTTCGTAGAATTAGAAGAAGGAATCGACGGATTAGTTTACATCTCTGATTTGTCTTGGACGAAAAAAATCAAGCACCCATCTGAGTTTGTAAACGTAGGTGATAAATTAGACGTTGTTGTTTTAGAATTAGACGTAGACGGAAGAAAACTTTCTTTAGGTCACAAACAAACTACTGAAAATCCATGGGATAAACACGAAGCAGCTTACGCTGTTGGTACTGTTCACAATGGAACAATCGCTGAAATCGTTGACAAAGGTGCAACAGTTGATTTCGGAGATGATGTAGTAGCGTTCATTCCTGCACGTCACTTAGAAAAAGAAGACGGTAAAAAATTGAAAAAAGGAGAATCTGCAGAATTTAAAGTAATTGAATTCAACAAAGAATTCAAACGTGTAGTAGCTTCTCATACTGCTATCTTCAGAGAAGAAGAAGAGAAAAACGTTAAAGCTGTTGAAACATCTTCAACTAATAACGCTCCTGCTTCTACTTTAGGTGATAACAATGACATCTTAGCTGAATTAAAAGCTAAAATGGAAAAAGGTGAAAAATAATCAGTTGATTAACACATATTTTGAAATCCCGGACTTAGGTTCGGGATTTTTTTTTGTACGAAAAAAACCAACTTCGAATTCTTGTCGTATATGGCTATACAAACATGAAATTAATTCTTTAAAAAAAATTGCTATGAAAACAAGAAATCAAATGGTACAATTCGTTTTAGCTGGATTGTTATTTACAGGAGTTGCTTTTGCACAAAGCGAAAAAACAGTAAACGTAGGTGGAGCTCCAATGTATCCGTCTAAAAATATCGTACAAAATGCAGTCAACTCAAAAGACCACACCACTTTAGTAGCCGCTGTAAAAGCTGCTGGATTAGTAGATGTGTTGCAAACTGCCGGACCTTTTACCGTATTTGCTCCAACCAATGCAGCCTTCGATAAATTGCCTGCTGGAACAGTAGAATACCTTTTAAAGCCTGAAAATTTAGAAAAATTACAAACGGTTTTGAAATACCATGTCGTTGCTGGTAAATTCTCAGCTCAGGATTTAATGGATATGGTGAAAAAGGGGAAAGGGAAAGCTGAATTGAAAACCGTTGCAGGTGGTGCTTTGACCGTAACTCAAAAAGGAGACAAGTTGATGGTGAGCGATAGTAAAGGAAATGTTGCTACCATTACCATTTCTAATGTATTCCAATCTAATGGTGTAATCCATGTGGTAGACACCGTTGTACTTCCATAAAAATAATAATTTGTTTGTTAGGTTAATCGAAAAGACCGATTCAGTAGTTTTGAATCGGTCTTTTTATTTTTATTAATTTTCTTTAAAAGGACGGTCCCAAATTTCGCTATTGAAGTTTTTCCCCATCATGAAAAAATAGTAGGCAACCGTACCTACAATCGATTTAAACATAAACAGAAATACAATAAATGGCGCCCATAGCAGGGTAGTGCCCAATTTGTTCACGGGTGTAATCCAAGTAAGCAACCCGCTCACAGCCAAACAAAAGAGCAAGAATGTAACCACATTTTTTACCGGCCAATACTTCAATCGGCGTAAAGGGGAAACATCATTGCCCCATTTATGAATCATATAATAATAGTCATTGCCCATAGGAGCAAATAATATGGGATCATCATACGTTTTCAAATGAAAAGATTTTGAAGGCGCCGCTATCATTAGATCTTCAATTGAAGTTTGGTGTAATTGTTCTAATTCTTCCCATGCCGATAATGCCTCATCTGGAAGTCCGTGTTTAAAGAGTTTCACCGATAAAAAACGCAGTCGGTAATTCACACACAATTCTTGAATGTGTTTACGATGAAAGATGCGGTCGCTTTCTATCAAATCGATGTTAAACTGATTTTTTGTTTTTCCATTATCTTGATCAATAAGATTTTCTAAATCAGTTCCAGTTTGAACCCTAGAACAAACCGAATGAGCTATATTTTCACTTTTTAAGTTGCGATTCCGGATTTTTAAAAGGGTTTTATCTAGCGAAATGGGTTCTAATACTTTCATAGTCATGATCATAGTACAATTAGAAACACTAAATTACTTGAAAATCCCCAAGAAGTAAATTGAACTTTCGTTAATTTTTTTCATAAAAAAACCGTCACGAAGACGGCTTTTGTATTGGTTCTATTGGTTTATCGCAATTGCGCTCCCAGTTCAGTTTCAAATTGTTGTTGCAATTTGCTCATGATTTTGTCAATTTGCGTATCGGTCAATGTTTTAGAAGTATCTTGCAATACAAAACTTACCGCATACGATTTTTTACCCTCAGGTAAATTTTTGCCCTCATACACATCAAACAAGTTGATTTGTTTCAACAAGCTTTTTTCAGATTGACGGGCCAAATTATATACCGATTCAAAACTCACCGATTGGTCGACTAATAATGCTAAATCACGTCGTACTTCGGGATACTTTGGAATGTCTTGGAATTTGATTTTATTCGAAATCATTTTAATAATTAAATCCCAATTAAAGTCGGCATAAAAAACATCTTGCTTAATATCAAAGTGCTTTAAAATGTGTTTTTTAACGGTTCCAAATTCAACCAAAACATCATTCCCCAAACAAAGCGCAATTCCCTCGGCAAAAACATCATTATGCACGGGTTTATCCTGTACTTTGGTATAGCCTAAACGGTCAAAAATCGATTTGATGATTCCTTTGAATACAAAGAAATCCGTAGCCTTTTGTGGTCCCGTCCAACTCTCCGCAGAACGATTTCCCGTCATGAAAACAGTCAAGTGTTTTTTCTCACTGAATCCTGACAATAACTTATGGTAGGTTTTACCAATTTCGAATAATTTTAAATCACTATTCTTACGGTTGATATTATACGAAACTGCCTCAAGACCGGAAAACAACATCGACTGACGCATAGTTGCCAAATCGTTACTTAACGGATTAAGCATCGTCACATTGTTGTCCTCTTTCAATTGGGGTGATAATTTCACATAATCACCTGTAGTCAACGAATTGGCCATCATTTCATGAAAACCTAGAGAATTCAATTGATTGGCTACAATATTTTGAATTTTATAATCTTCTGTTCGCGGTGAATTCGCAACCGTAGCGTTGATTTTTTTGGTGAAATTGACATTGTTATAACCGTAAACGCGTAAAATATCTTCAATCACATCGATTTCTCGTTGCACATCTACACGGTACGCCGGAATAATTAATCCCAAACCAGCATCCGTAATACTGTTTACTTTAATATCTAAAGAAGCTAAGATTTTCTTGATGGTTTCTTTCGGAATTTCTTGCCCAATCAATTTGAAGGCTTTGTCAAAATTCAAAAACACCGAGAAATCTTCCACTTTTTTCGGATACAAGTCCACCACATCTGAAGTCATTTCGCCACCGGCCACTTCTAAAATTAACATCGAAGCGCGTTTCAAAGCATATTCCGTGATATTTGGATCAATTCCTCTTTCAAAACGGAAAGAAGCATCCGTACTTAAGCCGTGACGTTTTGCGGTTTTACGAATGGTCACCGGATTGAAATAAGCACTTTCCAAAAAGATAGACGTTGTCGTTTCAGTAACACCCGAAGATTTTCCGCCGAAAACCCCAGCCATGCACAACGGCCCGTTATCATCACAAATCATCAAATCGTCTTCGTGTAACGTACGCTCCACATCGTCCAACGTCACAAACTTGGTTCCAGCAGCCACCGTTTTGACGGTCAATTTACCGTTGATTTTAGCGGCATCAAACGCGTGTAACGGTTGCCCCAATTCGTGTAAAATGTAATTGGTAACGTCTACAATATTGTTTTTGGGTGTTAATCCAATCGCTTTTAGTCGGTTTTGCAACCATTCAGGGGATGGTTTTACTTTGATTCCAGAAATTGTTACCCCACAATAACGAGGTGCCAATTTACTGTCTACCACGTCAACTGGGATTTTAAGCGTTCGTTTGTCTACTTTGAAAGCAGAAACCGAAGGCGTGATCAATTCAATATTTTTATTGCGCAATAATAATCCGGCACGCAAATCTCTGGCTACACCCATGTGTGACATGGCATCCGCGCGGTTAGGTGTTAATCCGATTTCAAAAACTTCGTCATTTTCAATTTTCAACACTTCGGCTAATGGTGTGCCAGGTCTCAATTTGGCATCCAAAATCATGATGCCGTCATGGTTGTCACCTATGCCCAATTCATCTTCTGCGCAAATCATTCCGTGACTTTCTTGACCGCGAATTTTCCCTTTTTTGATTTCAAATTCGTTGCCGTCTTTGTCAAATAATTTAGTCCCAACTGTTGCTACAGGAACTTTCTGACCTGCAGCCACATTCGGAGCACCACAAACAATTTGCACGGGAGGATTTCCATCGCCCAAATCAACCGTTGTTACTTTCAAACGATCTGCATCGGGATGTTTTTCACAAGTTTTCACTTCACCTACAACCACGCCCAAAAGTCCGCCCTTCACTGATTGGTATTTTTCAACCACTTCCACTTCCAAACCAAGGTCGGTTAAAAGTGCAGCTGTTTCATCTGAAGGTAAATCGATTTTTAAAAATTGCTTAAGCCAATTATAGGAAATACGCATGGTGGTAATGGTTTTTTAACGGGTGCAAAGATAAGGATATCGGGACGTAAACTAAAAAATATTTTTAAGGATTACAGTTTTAATTGGCGCTGTGAATCTGTTAATTATTTGAGAATAAAATTGAAAGATGTGTAAATATTTTAAGTTAAAATTTCGAGGTTAACAAATTTGTGCTATAGTTTGAAATAAAAGTGCTATTCCTCAATCGATGTAGCTTCTAATTTTGATTCTGCAAACAAAAAATCTTAAAGACGATGAGTAATTTAGTACAAAGACCGCAACTGAAAGAGAAATATGATAATTACATTAATGGGAAATGGACGGCGCCTTCTACAGGACAATATTTCGATGTAATTTCACCAGTTGACGGCAAAATCATGGCCAAAGCGGCACATTCCGCAAAAATGGATATTGAAAATGCAGTGAATGCTGCCCATGCCGCTTTTGAATCGTGGAGTCAGACTTCCAAAACAGAACGCAGCATTATTTTAAATAAGGTAGCTGACCGATTAGAAGCCAACTTAGCACACCTTGCTGCTGTTGAAACTCTAGACAATGGAAAAGCCATTCGCGAAACAATGGCCGCCGATCTACCTTTGGCGATCGATCATTTCCGTTACTTTGCCAGTGTGATTCGTGCCGAAGAAGGTTCGATAAGCGAATTGGATAAAGATACGGTTTCTATTATTGTTCATGAACCGATTGGCGTTGTTGCACAAATTATCCCTTGGAATTTCCCCATCCTTATGGCGGTTTGGAAATTGGCGCCTGCACTTGCTGCTGGAAACTGTGTAGTGTTAAAACCCGCTGAAAGTACGCCAATTTCTATTATGGTGCTCATGGAACTTATTGCCGATCTAATTCCTGCCGGTGTAATTAATATCGTAAACGGATTTGGTGCAGAGTTGGGTCGTACTTTAGTAACCAATCCAAAAGTAGCCAAAGCTGCATTCACCGGTTCTACCGCTACAGGTCGCATGGTAATGCAATATGCCACTGAAAATATCATCCCAGTAACCTTGGAACTAGGAGGGAAGTCGCCTAATATTTTCTTCCCCTCAGTGATGGATGCTGACGACGAATTCTTCGATAAAGCATTAGAAGGTGTGGTATTGTTCTGCTTGAACCAAGGAGAAGTGTGTACCTGTCCGTCCAGACTATTGGTACATGAATCCATCTATGACAAATTCATGGAAAAGGTATTAGAACGCGTAGCCGCTGTGAAATTGGGTAATCCTTTTGATCCAACCGTAATGATGGGCGCGCAAGCATCTCAAATCCAAAAAGATAAAATCCTTTCGTATATCCAATTGGGTAAAGAAGAAGGAGCGGAGTTACTATGTGGTGGAGAAGTGAACCATTTGGGTGGTGATTTGGAAGGTGGTTATTATATTCAACCGACCGTTTTCAAAGGCCATAACAAAATGCGTATCTTCCAAGAGGAAATCTTCGGACCGGTATTAGCTGTAACAACCTTTAAATCCACCGAAGAAGCGATCGAAATTGCCAACGATACCATGTACGGTTTAGGTGCCGGTGTTTGGACACGTGATGCCCACGAGTTGTACCAAGTACCTCGTGCCATCAAAGCCGGTCGTGTGTGGGTGAACCAATACCATGCGTATCCCGCAGGAGCACCGTTTGGTGGATACAAACAATCCGGTATCGGACGTGAAAACCACAAAATGATGTTGGATCACTACCGTCAAACTAAAAACATGTTGATTTCGTACAACAAAAATAAATTAGGATTCTTTTAATAGTTCGTTTAATTAGTATTCCTTTAACCGCAAATTGGTTTTTATCAGCCAATTTGCGGTTTCTATTTAAAACAAAAAAATATGCTGTCACGTTTAGATGTTACCCCAGAAGCCCTAGAAGTAATTGTGATGCTGGAAGAAAAATTCGGTCCTTTGATGTTCTACCAAGCGGGCGGGTGTTGTGAAGGAACCCAACCCCAATGCTTTGAAAAAGGCGGTTTTATGCTCCGTTCAGGCGATGTCTGCATCGGTAAAATTAACGGATTTGATTTTTGGTTGGATAAAGATTTGTTCGAATATTGGAAACATGCCCACTTTACCTTGGATGTTACCAATGGCCATGGTCCTGGCGGATTCTCATTAGAAACACCCTACGGAAAAACCTTTCAAGTAAAATACCGATTGTTTGAGTCGGAAGAGTTGGAACAATTGGAACCCGTGCGCTACAACAGCTACGATTAATGCATCGTGAAATTCATCAATTGGTATTGCTTGGGTGTGACGCCTTCGTATTTTTTGAATAAACGAATAAAGTAATTGCAATCTTCAAATCCAGTCGCATACGATACCTCGTTGACATTGATTTTGGGATTGCTCAATAATTTTTTGGCGTATTTGATTTTTTCGTTGAGAATAAATTCGATCGGACTCATTCCTAGCTCTCGTTTGAAGTAACGGTAGAAACTCGTCGGACTCATACACGCTTTATCGCTCAGGTCTTTGAGGTTGATGGTGTTGTGAATATTGGTTTTGATGAATTCGACAACAGGTGCAATCGGACTTGAGATATTGATGAATTGATCATCCTCATAACGTTTGGCCGTCTGGGTTTGAATAATGCGAATAATCAGTTCTTGTAAGGTCAAATCGGCAATCGCATCTTTGGTTAACGAATCGCCCATACATTCTTTAATGAGCTTGTTAATCGTACCCGCCAATTCGACATTATTGTAAAAGAAATAGTTTTCATGGTCCAATTTCCACAAATTATTCCGACCCTCTTTGGGGTATTTTTCATTGAGGAAATCTAACGTACTTTTAATAATGGGTTGGTCAATGGCTAAAGCAATACATTGGGTTGGATTGTCTTGGGAAGCTTCTGGGAAATCAATTTTCATTTCAGCATTACCCGGAACGATCACCGTTTCACCCGGAAGGTAATCAAAACTCGGATCTTCAAACAAATGCATGACTTTCTTTCCGCGCAACATGCTAGTCACGACCAAGTCGTTGAACTTCAACGGTACCAATTCCGATTTTTGATAGGTTTCAAAAATGTTCAATTCACAATGATCCAACGAGAAAATCGTTCGGTTTTCTACCAACGTTTTTAACGATTTTTCATGCGTGAGTGCAGGTTTATTGAGTAGCGCTTTAACAGCCATAAATAGTCATTTGTTTCACTAAGATACAAATAAATAAAAATAGGAATGAAAACGTTTCCTTAAAAATTGCTGAATTACTATAGTTAGAGTATTTCTTCGATATGTTTTTTGATATTGGAGGCAATCTTTTGGGTCGGCAAATCGTTAACATCGTTCCCAAACGGATCTTCGATTTCTTCAGCAATCAATTCCAAACTCGCCAAAACATAGAAGATAAAAATGACCACCGGAATCGTGTAATAGCCCAAACTAAAGACATAACCAAAGGGTAAGGTCATGACATAAATGAAGATAAATTTTTTGATAAAAGCACTATAGGAGTAGGGAATAGGCGTGTTTTTAATCCGTTCACAAGCCCCGCAAACATCGGTAAACGATTGCAATTCGCTGTTTATTACAATCAATTGATCCCCCGTAATTTTTCCTGAAACATACAAATCATTCGCTTTTTGATACAAACCACGTGCAACTTGATTCGGACGGTGTTTGTGATGATCCATTTCTAAATCCAAATCATCAAATAACGTTTTGGAAGTTTCTTCATCCGCTAAATGTTTTTGCAACACCGAAGCATACACGGGAATTATACGTCGAAAATACAATTTGTCCCGGTCGTCTTTCAACATGACCGATAGTTTTAAAGCAAGGTTCCGACTGTTATTCACCAGCGATCCCCATAATTTTCGCCCTTCCCACCAACGATCATAAGCCGTATTCGTGCGGTAAGCAAGCAATAAAGAAATTACAAATCCCACCAAACCATGCATGATCGGAATGTTTTTGACATGACTGCTTTCCGAAAGTTGCCAAACGGCCATTTCCAAATAACAAATTCCCGACGTATACAACCCAATCAAAACCATCATGGGAAACAGTTGGCGAAACGTATCCGATTTGTGAAAACGAAAAATGAAAATAATCCAGTCTTTGGGATTGTATTGTACCATGGTTAGTTTTTTGCCAAAAATAACTAAAACGTCAAACTTCCAGCCAATTCTTTTAAGCTGATTTCGTAAATCTTAGTTTGATACAAGGCATTGCTGTAACGTACTTTGGCTTCAATAAATCCTTGTTGCGCGGTGCGAAATTCAACCGGAGTAATGGTGCCAATCTTGAATTTAGCCAACGTGATGTCCAAATTTTGTTCGGCTATCGATACGTTTTTCGCTTCCATTTCCACCAATTTCTTGTTGGAAAGATAACTCGCAAAAGCGCTTTGCAACTGACTTTCCAACAATAACTCTTGCTGTTTTATAGTGATTTCAGCATTGGTTACTTGAAGTTTGGCTATCTTTTCGTTTCGACTAATCTGACTTCCTTGAAAGATAGGAACAGAAGCCGAGAAACCATACGTTAAGCCCCGACTTTGCGACTGGGTGATGAAACCCAACGAAGCTTCTGTGCGGCCAATGGTATAGCCTGTATTTACTTTTACAGTAGGATAGCGCCCTGCTTTGACTTGCTTCAATTGCAATTCGGCTATGTTCTTATTCAAGACTTGGGCCTGCAGTTGCGGATTTTGTGACTTGGCTAAGTTTTTTAAATCGTCTAAAACCAATCGATCATCCACTTCTAAAGCATTTAAAACACTAAATTCCAAAGCTACATCCCGAGCTAATAAGGTGTTTAATTGAATCTGTGAAGCTTTAAATTGTTCTTTTTGTTGGATCAACAAACTCTCATCCGTATTCAAATCCACTTGCGCATTTAAAACTTCCAATTTGGCCGCTTTTCCAATACTGTAGCGGTTTTGTGCCGTTTGTAACCGTTCTTTAGAGATGACAATCGTGGTATCCAATGCCTTGATTTGTTGTTGCTGTTGCACCAAATCATAATAGGCGAGGTACACCGCACTAATTTTAGATAAAATAGCACTCTTTAATTCGGCCTGACCCTGTTGCTCCAATTTATTTAATTGTTCTTTGCGAGCAAACATTTTTAAACCGTCAAATACGGTCCAATCTAACGAAACACCATAATTCAAATTCAAGTTTTTGGCACCATTCAATGTGCGTTCTGTACCGCCTTGAACTTGGGTCGTATTGGTTCTCGAATTGGTGTCGGTAATATTGGCCGAAACATTGGGTAACATCCCTGCATTTCCGATATAATTATTGGTTTCGTCAATTTTTAAATTGTTCTTGGCCAATTGAATATCAAAATTATTCTCAAGTGCTATTTTAATAGCCTCTTCTAAGGTTAAAAGTTGTTGCGCCGAACTCAGTTGAAGTCCGAACAACACAAATAAAAAGACCGTATATCGTTGCATAATTAATCGACTAAGTTATCAAATTCGGGTCGGTGCTTGCGCGCTTTGGACCACATTAAATAGATGGCAGGAATTACAAAAAGGGTGAGGAGTAAAGAGAATAATGTTCCCCCTACAATGACAACTCCCATCCCGATGCGACTCGTTGACGCAGCGCCTAAGGACATTGCAATCGGTAATGCTCCCAAGGCAATCGCCAAACTCGTCATCAGAATGGGACGCAAACGCGCTTCTGAAGCTTCTACAATAGCTTCGTATTTGGTGTGCCCTTGTTCCCGCAACTGATTCGCAAATTCGACGATCAAAATACCATTCTTGGTCACCAATCCAATCAACATTACGGTACCAATCTGACTGAAAATATTCCACGTTTGGCCAAATAACCAAAGTGACAATAAGGCTCCGGCTACCGCCATGGGCACGGTTAGAATGATAATGAACGGATCGATAAAACTTTCAAATTGGGCAGCTAGAATCAAATAGATGAGTAATAATGCCAAACCAAAGGCAAAAGACGTATTCGAACTACTTTCGGTAAAGTCACGGGACTCGCCACTTAAATCGGTAGTAAACGAATCATCGAGGACTTTCTTACCAATCGCATTCATCGCTTCAATGCCGTCGCCGATACTTTTACCTGGGGCTAAACCAGCCGAAACTGTTGCCGACATGTAGCGATTGTTGTGGTACAATTGGGGCGGATTACTTTGTTCTTCCACTTGCACCAAATTGTCCATTTGAATCAGTTCCCCTTTGTTATTTTTCACAAACATCGAGGTCAAATCCAACGGATCGTCGCGATCTTTATCATCAAATTGGCCAATCACTTGGTATTGTTTGCCATTGCGCATGAAATAACCGAAACGTTGACCACTCAATGAAAGTTGCAGCGTTTGCGCCACATCAATCACGGAAACTCCTAAACTCTCTGCCTTCTCTCGATCTATCGAAATATTCAATTCGGGTTTGTTGAATTTCAAATTCACATCCACAATCGAGAAGGTAGGATCTTTAGTAGCTTCTTCCATAAACTGCGGAATCTTTTCACGCAATTTTTCAAACGATTGAGCCTGAATCACATATTGAATGGGTAGCCCACCGCGGCGGTTCACCGAAATCGTAGGTTGTTCGGATACGGTTACTTTTGCATCCGTATATTTTTTGGTCCATTTGCTTAAATTATCGGCAATTTCTTTCTGACTCTTTTGACGTTTTTCGGGATCAACCAAAGCCAAGCGCACCCTTCCCGTATTTACCGCTGAAGTAAAGAAGGAAGGCGAAGTCACGATCAATCCCACTTTTTTCTCGGGAATCGAATCGTTGATCATCTTAGAAATATCTTGCATCAATTGATCCGTGTAATCGTAGGTTGCACCCTCAGGGGTCGTAATTCCCATGATGACCAGATTGCGATCGTCATACGGAGCGGTTTCTTTTTTGAGAATTGTAAAAAATAAAACAATCAATCCGATACAAGCTGCCAGAATGGGGAAACTCAGCCATTTTTTACGCAGAAATCCTTGCAGTGCCTCTGCATAGCCTTTGTTGAGACTCACAAAATAGGGTTCAGTAAACTCGTAAAAACGACTTGGTTTATGTCCGCCTTCTTTCATCAAGTAGGCATTCAACATAGGCGTTAAGGTCAGCGATACAAAGGCTGAGACCAGTACGGCCGCTCCAATGACGACCCCAAATTCTCGGAACAAACGTCCGACAAATCCTTCCAAAAAGATAATCGGTAAAAATACCGCTGCCAACGTAATGGAAATGGAGATTACCGCAAAGAAGATTTCGTTCGAACCTTTAATTGCAGCTTCAATAGGGGACATGCCTTCTTCGACTTTCTTGAAGATGTTTTCAGTAACTACAATTCCGTCATCCACCACTAATCCTGTAGCCAATACAATCGCCAATAAGGTTAACACGTTCACTGAAAATCCACACAAATACATGATGAAAAAGGTGGCAATCAACGATACCGGAATATCCAACAACGGACGGAAGGCAATCGACCAATCGCGGAAGAACAAATAGATGATTAAAATTACAAGAAGTATAGAAATCAATAAAGTTTCTGCCACTTCTGTCACTGATTTTTTAATGAATAAGGTATTGTCCAACGCTACATTCAAGTGGATGTCTTTCGGTAAATCCTTTTCAAATTGAGCGTATTGTTTGTAAAATTGATCGGCTATGTCCAAGTAATTGGTTCCCGGTTGCGGAATAATCGCCAATCCCAACATCGGTTTCCCGGATTCGGTCAATTGGGATTCCAACACTTGCGGAGCTAATTCGGCCCGACCGATATCGCTAAAACGAATGGTTTTGCCTTCTCCCGCTAAAACAATAATGTTGTTGAATTCTTCTTCATCCGATAAATTCCCCATGGTACGTACCGTGAGTTCGGTGTTTTTTCCTGTAATTTTCCCGGAGGGCAATTCTACATTTTGTTTGTCCAAGGCGGTCATCACATCTTTTACGGTCAATCCGTAAGAAGTCATTTTTACAGGATCCAACCACAATCGCATCGCATACCGTTTTTGTCCCCAAACTTGGACGCTACTTACTCCCGAAATGGTTTGCAAACGTTCGGCCAACACATTTTCCGCATAATCACTCAAGTCCATTACATTGCGGGTATCGCTTTGAACTGTCATGGTGATGATGGGCTCTGAATCGGCATCGGCCTTAGAAACTACAGGTGGTGCATCGATATCTTGTGGCAAGGAACGCACGGCTTGGGATACTTTGTCCCGAACATCATTGGCGGCTTCTTCTAGATTTTTTTCTAATTTGAATTCGACATTGATGGTACTCGAACCTTGGGCTGAGTTGGACGAAATATTCCGAATACCGTCAACGGAGTTAATCGCTTTCTCCAGCGGTTCGGTAATTTGTTGTTCGATAATGTCTGAATTGGCACCTGTATAATTGGTTTGAACCGTAATCACGGCTGGGTCAATTGACGGGAATTCACGCACTCCCAAATAGGAGTAACCCAAAATTCCGAAGAGAATAATGAGCAAATTGACCACGATGGTAAACACGGGTCGCTTGATACTTAACGTAGAGAGACTCATAGTTTACTTGGTTTGTAATTTAACAGTAATATCGGCGTCGTCTTTGAGTGCCATCACACCCGAAACTAAAAGAGTGTCGCCCGCTTTTAATCCCGAAGTCACCACTACATCTTTCCCTGTACGGGTTAAGGTTTCAATCAGCACCGATTTGGCTTTGCCGTTTTGAGCGATGTAAACTTTTTTCCCGTCTTTCACAGGAATTACGACTTCTGACGGAATCAAAATCGCGTCCGGAATGTTCTTTAAAGGCAATTGTACATTGGCAAACGTTCCCGGTATCAAGGTGCCGTTCGCATTGTCGGCATAAGCGCGAACGCGTAAAGTGCGCGTTGTTGCTTCAATAGCGGGTTCGATCGCATAAATCTTCGCCGTGTAGGTTTTGGATTCATTCGCAACGGTAAATTGGAGCGTTCCATTTTTGGTGATTTCCGTGGCATATTTTTCAGGAAGTGAAAATGTAATTTTCAACGGATTGGTGTTCACCAAATTGGCAATTGCCGTAGCAGGTGTCACATACGTTCCAGGTGAAATATTACGCAAACCAATCGTTCCCGAAAAGGGAGCTTTGATGGAAGTTTTTCCAATTTGTACCTGAATCAATTGCTTTTGTGCTTTGGCTGTGCGGTAATCGGCACTGGCAATGTCGTATTCTTCTTGACTAATGGCTTCTTTTTTCAATAAAAGTTTGGCCCGTCGTTCATTTTCAGAGGCTAAATTCTCTTTGGTAATTGCTTGAAGTAACTGCGCACGCAATTCGGAGTCGTTGACTTTTACCAAAACTTGACCTTTAGTCACGCGAGCACCTTCTATGAATAGGATTTTCTCGGCGATACCCGAAACTTCGGGATGAATAGCCACTTCTTCATTGGCCTCTAGCGAACCCGATAAGGAAATGGTATTGGAGAAGTTTTGCGGTTCGACAATCCGTGCTTCAGCAGTAATAGGTGGTTTCTTGTCGCCTTGCGCTCCTGCTTTTGGATCCTTTTCGCTATTTTTTGAAATACGATAAACGACCAAAGCACCCAGTGCCACGGCTAAGACAAGAAAAAAAAGAGTTTTGGATTTCATCTATAAATGGTATTGTAGATTAGGAATCACAAAACTACGGCTTCCCATGTAGATAGGCGGAAACCTTAATTTTTATTTAACACATGTAGGTACAAATGTTGAGTTTATAAAAAAATAGCTAAAGTATTGGTGCCAATTCAGATTTTTCTAAGTTCTAAATTTTTACTATTCATCTAATTTGTAATTGGGAATGGAAATCGATTTTACAAAGAGTAATCCGTCATACGTCTCTGAATAGATTTTTCTGACCAATATTTTATGAAGAGGATTTGGTTGGTAACCACCTGCTGCAATCAATAATTGTTTCGCTTCTTTTTCAAAGAAATCAGAAGGTTCATTTTGGATTGCATTTTCTAAATCAATGAAATAAATGTTTTTATCAACAGACATTAATGTTTTAGCGTAAGTACCTGAAAAGGGTACTTCTATCGTATACGTTTTCCAATAATTCCCCTTTTTTTCATCAATAACATAACCATTGATTTTACCGGTTCCAAAATCAAACCCTACACTATAATAATCCTCTTTAAAATAATCTTTTAAATGGCGTCCGAGGTTAATAATGTTGCTGCCCGAATAATACATTTCCGTATTGCTGATATGATCATTATGAGCCCAAAGGAATGCTTTACCATTTTCCGACTCATTCTCGATGATATATTTTACGTTTTCAAACATTTTTAAATCACGGAATTGGGTACCGGTAGGATATTTTTCTCCGACCAAAGCCGCATATTCCACATAGCTAATCAAATAGTTTATACTTCTAATTGCTTTTCGTACTTCTAATTGTTCTTTTTTTGATTGTGCTAAAAGCTGTTTAAATTCATTTAATTTAGGAATTTGTTTTTGCCACCAAGCATCTTTTTTACTAAAGTCAATGGATTTATTGGCACAACTATCTATCGATTTCAACAAATTCTCGTCAATACTTATTTTGTTATCCGTAACAAATTTTCGTAGTTCGAGATTAATTAGAACGCCACTTTTTGGGTCCATACCATAAAAACGGATTTGTGCATCCAATGGTTTACCTATGTTATAGTCCCTCATCCATTTCAAAAGATTCACGATTTCTTGGGTATACCAAAATCCCGTTTTAAAATTATTTGCTATCGTTTTGATGTCTCCTTTGCCACCACTAATCCATTCATTGATACCTGATTCGGCTTGATAGGACTCTTCCATGATGAAAACTCTCAATCCATGATTTACTACCAAATACTTGAAAAACTTAGCTTTTAAATCAAAAAAATCTTTTGTATTATGAGATGCTTCACCAAACCCATAGATTTTTGCATTGGTAAATTTTTGAGGTTCCCTTTGTTTAAAAATGACTAATTCAGTAGTAGGGTTTGCATCTTCTATCGCTATAGAATTTGTATTTAGCCATTCTAATGTTTCTTTTTTCTGTGCATAAAGACCTATTGAAAATAAATAACTGAAAACTAGGAGATTTTTTTTAAACATTCGGATAAAAAATGAAGGAGAAAGAATATTGAATTGCATATGTATTATTTCACAAAAAAAAGAAAATAGTTGAAATAGTAGTCTGTTTTTTAAAACATCGTTCGTTTCTATGTTGTAATTTCAAAAAGTGTTTCAAATTTCTGCATTAATTTTTTACGCTGAAATTTTAAGGTAAGTCGCATTAATAGGGAAATAATCAATAAAAATAGATTGAAAATGATGTAGACAATTGTCGGTGGTTTAAGAGAAAAATAGAAAAGTGAATTTAACAAAAAGAATATAATATATGGAAAATAGGTTAGGTAGGCAATTCTTAATCTACCATTAGGGAGTAGGCTGTAGTTTATTAATAATTGATTTTCCATTAGATGATATGATCCTTTAATGAAGTAATAATTCGGTGTAAAATTGGTGTTTTTGGTGAGTTCAAATGTTGTAGAGTCATATTTACCATAAAAGCATTTGGAATTAGTACCAAAAATGGAAAAAAATCCCCAAGGAATGTGATGTTTAGGCGAACCAAACTTAAGGTTGGCTTCTAATCTATCTCTAAATTCAACTAAGGTTAAGTTTGATTTCATTTAAAATGATGTAGTATAAATGAGCAAAATTTAAAAAAAGTGAAGTTTCTAATAGGAGCTTAACCCAATTTAATTTGATACTGAGTTTCACGGCTAGCCAACTGTGGCGATCAAAGCAAAACGATTTTTTCTTACTAAGATAAACGTTTTTTGCTTTGCACCGTTCGCTTCGCTCGGGTCGTGTAAATCAAACGCCAAACTGTACTTACCAGCCATAGCGGCTAGCGGCTGTTAGCGGTCGTTGTTTTATCTATTAAAACTTTTGGTAATTTGAATTCCAATACTTTTTAATAAATTCCCATTTTTCATCAAACCTTGGAACATTTTTTATATAAGGCAGGTTTTCAATCAACTTCCGATTTGTTTCTTTGTTACCAGAAATTTTATAAACCTCAATGATTTGTGGATTTTCTTTTATTTCATAATCGCAACCTTTTCCGTAAATATGTCCGACATGGACTGTTTTAAAATCCTTGATATAAAACAAATCACTAACCCAATTTAAATCTGCACAGCCAGCTCTTTGATATGAATAGTAAAAGTTAGGATTTGTCGTTAACTGTGTTGATTCTGGAAATCTTTCAAAACCTTCAACCTTTTTAAAGCTATTGTTTATTTTATCAAAAAGATATAAGTAATAAGTGAAATTATTTCCCATATAAACTAACATAATATCTTTGTTCCCATCGTTGTTAAAATCAGGAAATTCTATATTAGCAAGGCCATCAGAATCGAGTGTTTCAGTCATTATTGTTTTAGAATTTCTTTTAATAGTCAATTTAACTTTACTAGAATTAATTTCTCTTTTGTTAATATTGAATTTCTTCTTGTTAATTACAAAAGTCGTATCAGAATTATGAATTTGAGCAACAAGACTTACTCCGAAAAGTAAAAATGTAAGTAATAATTTTTTTTTCATTTATGAAGATTTTCTTGTTTGCACTATCAACAATGACTGCTAATTAATTGCTAAAATACCTCTAGCATTTGTTTCATATTTTTTTACCATTCAATTTGAATGTTGACTTTTCCACCTAAGCCTTTTTCAACAATTTCATACAACGTTTTAAGTGTTAGATTACTTCCATTATTTTCTATTCTAGAGATGTATTCTCTCTTTTTATCAATCAATTCACCTAGTTCGGTTTGTGTCAATTGCTTTTCCTCTCGTGCTTTTTTCAAAAGTAACCCAATTTTAAAACCTTGAAAATCTCTTTCAAGTTCGTCACGACGTTCTGTTCCAGTTTCACCGTATACATTGTTTTTTATTGCTGTCCAGCTCTTCGTTCCCATGGTTATTTGTATTTTTCTGAATACTATTTTGCCATTAGAGTCCTTTAAGATTCTAGTTAGTTGATAAATAAATATATTATAAATCCCCTCAACTAATATAATTCCAAATATTCTTCTTCCGACTCAATTCAAAGAAGATCTGTTTCAACGTTTGGTGCTGGGGTTGCTCCATCGCCGGATCGCTTTTTAACAAACGGATGGCATAACTTCGCGCCAATTGCAAGATGTCTTTGTCTTTGACCAAATCGGCAATTTGTAGATTCAACACCCCGCTTTGTTGTGTGCCCATAATGTCACCTGGACCCCGTAATTTCAAATCCACTTCTGCGATTTCAAATCCGTCGTTGGTCGCACACATGGTTTCCAAACGGGTTTTGCTCTCCTGACTCAGTTTATGTCCGGTCATCAAAATACAATAACTCTGTTCGGCGCCCCGACCCACACGTCCGCGCAATTGGTGCAATTGCGACAAACCAAACCGCTCAGCACTTTCAATCACCATCACCGAGGCATTTGGCACGTTTACACCCACTTCAATCACCGTGGTTGCGACCATGATTTGTGTTTTACCTTCAATAAAGCGCTTCATTTCGGCCTCTTTATCTGCCGGTTTCATTTTACCATGCACGATCGAAAGCGCATACTGGGGCAGCGGAAAGTCCCGAGAAATGCTTTCATAGCCGTCCATCAAATCCTTGTAATCCATTTTTTCACTTTCTTGAATCAACGGATACACAATATAGACTTGCCGTCCTTTGGCAATCTCATCTTTTAAAAACTTCCAAACCTTCAAGCGATTGTTGTCATAACGATGTACCGTTTGTATCGGTTTTCGTCCCGCCGGTAATTCATCAATCACCGAAATGTCCAAATCACCATACAAACTCATCGCCAACGTTCGCGGTATCGGCGTGGCTGTCATGACCAACACATGCGGCGGAATATCGTTCTTTTTCCACAACTTACTGCGTTGCTCGACACCAAATTTATGCTGCTCGTCAATCACCGCGAGTCCGAGGTTGGCAAACTTCACTTTGTCTTCTAATAAAGCATGGGTGCCGATCAATACATCCACCTGACCTTCTTCCAATTGCTCGTGAATGATTTTTCGATCGGCGGTTTTGGTCGAACCCGTGAGTAGTTGTATGTTCAAATTGCTGTTTTTCGCCAATTCCATGATGCCGTTGTAGTGTTGGATGGCAAGAATTTCTGTGGGCGCCATCAAACAACTCTGGTAGCCGTTGTCTTTGGCCAATAAAATCGACATCAACGCTACAATCGTTTTTCCCGAACCCACATCGCCTTGCAGCAAGCGGTTCATTTGCGCATTGCTACCCAAGTCGTTCCGAATTTCTTTGATCACCCGCTTCTGGGCATTGGTCAGCGGAAAGGGGAGATGTTGGGTATAAAATGTATTGAAGGTTTCACCTACCTGCGTAAACGGCATGCCTTTGATTTTGTGCTTGCGAACCAAATTCTTGGTAATCAATTGCAATTGGATGAAAAAGAGTTCTTCAAACTTTAACCGAAATTGGGCTTTGAGTAACAGGTCCTGACTCTTCGGGAAATGGATGTTAAACAGCGCCTCGTTTTTCGGGATGAGTTTGAGTTCGTCCAACAAATAGGCGGGAAGGGTTTCCCCAAAATTGGTACCTGTCTCAATAAACAACTGCTGCATCATTTTCACCACTGCCCGATTGGAAATGCCTTTGTTGGCAAGTTTTTCCGTGCTTGGATAGACGGGTTGCATGGCCGAACGCAGACTCGCTTTGTGCTCTTCCAACAGTTCCATCTCTGGATGTGCCATTGAAAACGTCGCACCGTATTGGTTGATTTTGCCAAAAACAACATAGGTCGTATTGAGCTTCAAACTCTCGCGAATCCATTTGTGCCCTTGGAACCACACCAATTCCATCTCACCTGTATCATCGATAAAAGTGGCGACCAACCGACTCTTGGTTTTACCCATTTGTACGGTTTTGATATGGATAATGCGACCCACCACTTGTACTTCAGCGTTACTGTTGACCAATTCGTTGATCTTGTAATAGCGGGTGCGGTCGATATGGCGGTTGGGAAACAATTGCAACAAATCACCGTACTTGTGAATTTCTAACTCGCTACGAAGCAATGCGCCCCGCTGGGGACCCACACCTTTGAGGAATTCGATTGGCGTTTCAAGTACGTTGGACATACAAATAAAAATGAAAGGCTAAGATACTTCAAAAACCCGAATTTTGAAATCTTCCGTTATCTTTGTGAAAAGCTTTTTCTCATGCGAATTCGAATCGGTTACCTCCTTTTTTTATACTCCTGCATTACTTGGGCGCAAACGCTACCAAAGGTTGATTTTATAGCCTTGAACGCCACAGTACTGCCCAATTTTGAGAAAAAAGACGTGAACGGACATTGTCATTTTGTATTCAAAGTGAACGCACCTACGGATACAATTCGAATCGATGCCAAAGCCATGCGCTTTAGTGGTATACTTATCAATGGAAAAGCCGTCGAATACAAAAATAATGGTAAGGAATTGCTCCTGTATACCGGATTCAAAAAAGGGAAAAACCAATTGGATTTTGACTATTATGCCCAACCCAAACAGGCGCTGTATTACATTGGAACGGCTCAAAATTATCAAATATGGACGCAAGGTCAAGGGCGTTACACCAGCCATTGGTTGCCCAGTTTTGATGATGTGAATGAAAAGCTGACGTTTTCCATTAGTGTGACAACCCTTGAAAATGAAGAAGCTACAAGAACTTCATTAACAGCCATCAGCAATGGTGAATTGGTGCAGAAAGAAACCTTTCGCGCCATTCAAGCGGGTAAAATCTATACAACTTGGAACTACCAAATGAAAAAACCGATGGCGTCTTATTTGGTGATGTTGGCCATTGGGGAATTTGTTTTTCAAACCCATCACAGTGCTACTGGGATTCCATTGGAACGCTATATCCAACCCAAAGATGCGACCAAAATGGACTACACCTACATGCATTCCGATCGTATTTTTGATTTTTTAGAAAAAGAAATAGGGGTTAAATATCCTTGGAAAATCTACCGTCAAGTTCCGGTGCGCGACTTTTTATACGCAGGTATGGAAAACACCACATCCACAATATTTGATCAAGATTTTGTAGTGGATTCTATTGCGAACAACGACCGCAATTACGTCAATGTGAATGCCCACGAATTGGCGCACCATTGGTTTGGCGATTTGATTACGGCTAAGTCAGGTAAGCACCATTGGCTGCAGGAAGGATTCGCTACTTATTATGCCTTATTGGCTGAAAAAGAAATCTTTGGCGACGATTACTTCTACCAACAATTGTATAGTTATGCCAACCGAATTAAGGTGGCAGCCAAGTCGGATACCATCCCCGTAATGAACGAAAAAGCCAGTTCGTTGTCCTTCTACCAAAAAGGTGCCTTGGCCTTGCATTACCTTCGCGATCAAATCGGAAAGAGGGCATTTGACAAAACCGTGAAAGCCTATTTGAAACACTACCAATATACAAATGTAGAGACGGCTGATTTCTTAGCGTTTGTGCGAAAGTATGCCGACTTTGATACCGAAACGTTCCAAAAAACCTGGTTGGAAAGTGCGGCTTACCCCGAGAAAGAAATTAATGCTTGTCTGCAAAAAAGTGCCTTCATTCAAGAGTTGATTGCTTTGCAAAAGGACCGTTCCAAACCTTTACGTGATAAGTTAGATCAATTCCGCCAACTCCTACAATCCCAGAAGTTCTGGCCGTTGAAGTCGGAAGTAATCTACCAACTCAAAAACGAACCCTTTGAAGAATCTGAACCACTCTACCGCTTGGCGCTGCAACAAGGCGATATCAAGGTGGTGAAGACGGTGAGCGAACTCTTAACCAAAGTCCCTGCTTCGTTTCAAGCGGAGTACGAACAATTGCTTTCAGTAGCCTCGTATGAAGTGCGCGCCAATGCTTTTTTAAATCTGTTGCATTCCTTTCCTGAAGAAAAGGAACGTTATTTTGAAATCGTAAAAGATTGGCAAGGTGCGAATGATAAGGAAGTGCGCATCCTTGTATTAACCGCTTACCTCAATGCAATGCCTGAAACAGCGCCGTTGTATTCTATTTATAAAAACGAATTAATTGGCTATACCGGACCCGATTACGAAAGTGTGACACGTATCCCTGCCTTTCAAAATGCGCTGACTTCCTTTCCGGAAGATGTCCAACTCTTGAAGAACTTAGTCAATGCCACCCACCATCCCAAGTGGCAAATGGTGAAATACGGTCGGGACATGATTCGGAAGTATGTGAAAACGGAGAAATACCGAATATTATTCAATCAAATTTTACCCGATCTCAGCCCGGAAGAACAAGCCGAATTAAAGCGGTTGATGCAATCGTAGCGATCATTGGACAGTGATCGCCGTGCAGTTGTCACTGATCATCATCAGGGTGTAAATGTGGAAAGGGTTTAAGAGTGTAACAATCCACGTGAATGGACGCCCATTTTCAAATCTTCAAATCTTTTCATTTTCAAATCAAGTGTAAGAGTGTAACAATCCACGTGAATCGAAGCCAATTTTCAAATCTTCAAATTTTCTCATTTTAAAATGAATTAGAAATCGTGTTCTAAAGTCCAACTAATGAGGCTAATGGATTAGTACTTTACAAATTAATTATCGGCGGCGGCGGTGGCGGTACTGGGGAAAGGTTTCCCCAAAAAGTAACCGGAGTTGTGGACTTATGAAATGGCTTTGAAGCACAAAAGGCTTTTAGACGATCTCCAAATTGTTGCAATTCAGGGGTGAGTCGTTTTCCTTTGACACAAGCCATGTCCGTACTTTTTGCATGTCTAGCAATGAAAAAATACGTTGGGGTATCAGCGTAGATATTGATTTCTTTTGAGCGGTACCGGTGTAAGGGAAACCGATTAATCATTTGGGTTAAACTATCTTTCTCATCAGAAGAAAGGACATGATAGTAGCATCCGGTTGAATCCTCAGACTGTTCAATCTTTTGATAAACCGTATCTTTTCCGTCATATTTTAAGGCAATACAATGCGGTTCATTGTAATTCATGAAATAGAATTCCTTGAATTTCGGTTGCACTTCTGTAGGAAAGGTACACGAAGTCAATAGAAAGCCAAAAGCAATGGATATACTAAAACGCAACATTTCAATTAGTTTGTATGATAAAGTAGTTCAATACAAATGCAATCAATACGTCTGAAGATTTGATGCTACAATTTTCTAGCATGATTATTTCTTCTAATTCAAATTCTATTGACCCGTGAATGTCAAAAAAACACTTACTTCTTCATGAATTTTCGATCCAAAACACCATAGTTCGTTTGAAAAACAATACTGTACATCCCTACAGGCAAAGTAGATACATCAAGAGTTAGTAGCGTTTCATTCGAAGTGAGTTGTCGAATGAGCTGGCCCAAACTGTTGTAGATTTTTATTGATTCTACTTGCATAGTTGCAGGGATTGCAATCGAAAGATTACTTGTCGTTGGGTTGGGATAAACAACAATTCTCTTATCGATAGCCGCAACTTCGGGTGTCCCAAGTTCGATGAAACTAGCCGTTAGATTCAGCGTAAACGTATTATCCGTTGGCGTATCATCAATGGCAGGGGTTTGAATAGTTGTAGTATAAGTGATCAAGTCACCTTCATTTACAGGAGGGCTTGACATAGGGGTGTTTAATTGTAAATCAACCAGGATAATGCGCGACTCAAACGGCTTTAAATCAGTGAAACTCCAGTGTAACGCATTGGCGGACTGACTCGAAATTGCCGGAGTGGCATTCACAAAATCCATAATGTTATCGTTGTAATTTAATGTAACAATTCCTGACTGAGTTTGGTTTCCTTGGTTGGTATAAATGATTTTATAGGTTCTTGTGAAACCGGGTAACACCGTATTGTAACCATTAAGATTGATAAATTGTATTTTTAAATCGGGATGAACACCATTGGGTGTCACGCAGAAGTTTTGGGTAAACGAACTTCCTTGTGAAGGGAAATTAACCGATACACTAGTGGGCGTAATAGTAAAATAAGACGGATTGGCAAGTTGGGGTTGCAAGGTGTAGGTACCGTTTTGTACCGCATAATTGAGCTGTCCATTCGTTGAACAATAAATAGTTGTAGCCGTTGTTCCGTTTGAAAAGGCTATTGATAGATCGGGATAAGCTAAATCCGATGCGTCACAACCATCATTCGCTTCATCAAATTGAATTGCACCTTGTAGCGTTGCAAAACTTTCGGTAGGGATGTAAGAGCATAAGGCGTTGACATAGCAGTTTGAATAACCGTATTGGGTGATTTTATCTTGTAGCATCAGCACCTGAAAATCGTCTCCACACACATAACGAAGCGTCGAATTATTTGAAAAATCAACACTATTGGCTAATTCACTGGAAGTATTTTTCAGATTTAAGGTTACCAAAAGGTTGTTGTAACAATTGATTAAACGCAATAGGGATTGGTTGGAAAGATCCAAGGCGCTTATTTGATTATCATTACAATGCAAATTGCGTAAATTAGGGAGCGAACTCACATCCAGTTGTGTCAAAAGATTTTGTCCACAATGAAGGGTATGTAAACTGGGTAAATTACTCACGATTAATGAAGTCATTGCATTGTTGTTGCACGTAAAATTGGTCAGGTTATTAAGGTTGGAAACCGTGAGCTGGGCTATGGAATTGTTATGTGCATTAAAACCTACCAAATTAGGAAATGGAGAAAGATTAAGAGTCGAAATACTGTTATAGGCACAGTTAAGTTGTTGTAGGTTGGTAAAATATTCCAAGCCAGTAAGATCAGAAATCCCTGAATTAAACAGGTCTAAAGTGTGTACCATCAACGCTTCACTGACCTCAATTTCATTATTGTTGTTAGAGTCAATTTTAATCGAAGTTCCGTTGTAAAAGGCGGTGCCATTTCCAGGCTGTGCCGATAAAAGTTGTGTCTTAAAGTTAATGTCTGGAAAATTGATAATTTGGGAATGCGAAAAAGTAATCAATAATAATGAAGCGAAAACGTAAAGATTTTTTCTCATGGTAACGATTTTAAAAATAGAACTCGGTGAATAATAAATGTATTTAGTTTAAAAAAGAGTAGCATTTTTCCATCAAATAGAAATATACCTCACAATCGCAACCAAATAGAAGACTAAAGTACAACAAACATTTTAAATTCATTGTTAAATTTTAGTGATATAAAGTGATTGCCTTTTTAAAAAATGCTGAAGTTAGTAAAGACTTTAGAGAGGTATTGATATGCGCATTAGTAAATTATTGCCTGCAGAATAAATGTTGGGTTTCCAATTTTCAAAATGGATCAAATTACTTGCTTTTAAATGGTTGTCAAACAAACGTAATCAACTCTAATTAGTTCCGTTTCATTCTGTAGCAGTAAGTTCTTTATGTTTCAACAGTCCTAGTTCATACAAATTATCGCTATGCCCAAACTGTTGCCAGTAGTCTTTTTCACTGCTGAAATTGATAATCTGGCAATCAAAACAGATTTTGGCAATCCCAACTATTTTTATTTTTTTTTCGAAAAACATACACATCACGGTAAAAGGGTTCACAGGCATTTTCACTCAGATAATTACCAAACTTTTGAGAAAAAATTCTTTGGTATTCCTTGACATCCCCTGAATCAATACGCATTTTTGTATAGTCCAGATTTTGGAGTTCGGCAACAAAAAGGGTATCCCTATTTTTTGGTTGTAAATCTTTAAAAAGGATATTCGAATACTTCAATTGGACTTCATCATACGAGGTTGCGGATGTAGTATACAACGATGTGCCAAGGGCAGTGTTGTCGTCGGTACAATAATGGTCAACGGTATCAAAGAGAAAAGGGGCCTTTTTCTTAACGGGTTTGTCCTTTTGACAGTTCGTTACCGTAAGTAAAACACAGAATCCCAACAGGAATTTGAACACAGCTTGTTTCATATAGAAGAATTGAAGAGATAGGAAATGGCGTTAAAATCAACTTTCAAACAATTATCAATCCGTTTCCTCCCGATTTAAGAACTGATTTACCGTGTTACGCATATCGGGCATTACCGCCAGTTGCGATTGTAGTCGGTCTTCCAATTCGCTGAAAGTAGCATTGCCTTGCAGTACTTTGGCAGCATATTCAAAAGGGTAGAGCGATAAAACCACCCCGTCTTGATCGTACTTTAACGTCATGCCCCGCAACGGGTATTCGGGTGTAGCATCGGTATACAACACAAAGCCGTATTTCTGAATCAAGAAATCACTAAAGGCCATCGCCAAAAATAAAGTCGCCTCACTTTCACCCAATTGGAATGCACTGCAATACAGCACAAAACCAAAGCCTTCTTGATCCACAAGGTCCAGATTCTTGGGGTGATGCAACGGGAACTCTTCAAGACGCGTAATTGTATTGGCTACAAAATACCCCTCAATCATTTTAAAACAGCCCTCCAACATTTCGGGTTCGATGGGTGCAAGAACATACCGTTGTTCAAAATAATCGGTAGTATAAATAGCGGTCAGATTGGGTTCCGTATTCGATTGTTCATTCGATTCGTTATCCGAATGATATTTAGATTTCGAAAATAAGCGTTTGAAAAAATTCATGGTTAAAGGTTTTGGCAATGGTTATAAAGGGAATGGTAAGAACGGATACAAATTACGTCAGTTAAAAGTAATGAATATTACGTTAGGGGCTCTATTTTAGGGGTCAAAATTGCAAATTAGGGAGTGTACGGTTATTTCATATTTCGAGGAGTGAGGCGTAAAGTCAGGAGACTTTGCGTAGCAAGCAAAGAACACTAGGGTTTAAATTTTTCAAAGTTTTGGACATTATATTTATAAACCCCTGATTCGGGAGTCCCAACCCAAAGTTCACCTTTGTTGTCTTTATAAATACAGTATAATTTAATTGTTTTGGATTGTTCTTGAATTGGATAATGGGTGATTTTTGTTCCATCATACTTCCAAATACCATCACGGTAGGTGACAAACCACAAATTATCTTCATTGTCTCGAACCGTGGATAGATATTCATTCAAGCCTTTAGTATTTTTTCCATCTAAACTCCCGATGCTCTCGTGTCGCGTATAAAACGAATTGCTTTTTATGGTGATACTATCGTAAATACTATAACGGTTCTCGGTATTGAACCAGAAATCACCATTTTTATCTTCAGTAATAGAACGTACGCCATTTGACCCTTCATTACGAAATTCGGTCACATCTTCTTCTGTAATCCAATCAAATGTTTTTCCATTATACCGACATACGCCAACGGGATTGGTGCCAAACCAAATGTTGCCCTTTTGATCTTTATAAATACTATACACATCAAAAGGATTATTGAGATTTGGTGGTTTCGGAAGCGTTAATTCATAGAGTTTGGTTCCGTTCAATCGAAAAACTTTTTGTTTATTTTGATAGGCATTGATTAGCCATACATCATCGGCTTCAAGTTTCCAATCATTACTCGGAGTAGCATGGATTTGAGTAAATGATTTTCCATCGAACTGGGTGAGTATAGCATCGGTATTCATCCCAGCGAAATAGATATTTCCTAAATGGTCTTCCTTTATATCATCCACACGATTGGAGTACAAACCATGATTTGTGGTGTAATTGGTCAACGTTTTACCATCATATCGATACACCCCAGTTTCCCAACTACCGAACCAATACGTATTTTTTTTGTCTTGATAGATAACCATGATATTGCTGCCCAAAGCGGTAACAATATCCCCTTTTACAAAGGTATCCGACTCATTTTCTTTAATAACCGTCTGACCGTGACATAAAGAAGTTAAGACGAGTACGTAAAAAAGAAATTGTTTAATAAAGTTCATACTAAGATCGTTTGCTATTTTTAAAAGGGTTATACTGCTGTTTGGACACGTTGCTGCTTTACCTGTTTGGACACGGCAATCGAACAGCGTCGGCTAGGCTAATGTAGTGTTTTTAAATGAGAATAGTTCGGCATACATTCAATTGCTACAGCAAGGTGACACTAGGAAAGTGGCGCAAAGTCAGGAGACTTTGCGCAGCAGGGTTGCATTTTTTATGAATGTGTGTTGCGAAATAAAGAACCGTTGTAAATCAAAAAGCGTATAGGCAGTAGCTTTATTTAGTTTACAGCAGGATAGAAGGCATTATACATGGATTTATAAGCGTTAACAATTAAAAATCGTGAGAAAGCTTTTCACAGCAATCAGGTATTCAATGTATTGATTTGTTTCGCTGTGGGACAACATGAAAATTACTACTACTTATTTTTATTAATTTTGTAATTTTACATTTCTCCTACCATGGAGTTTTATTGGGTTACTAGGGACACGATTGTATTTTATAAAAATGCTCTGTGCAAATTAGAATAACGTCAGATATAGTAACCAAATTTTTGTTGAATTATACACCGAATACATTCTTTTTTTATGAAAAAAATTACAATTTTAACTTTCATTCTATTTTTTTGTTTTCAAAATATGAAAGCTCAAAACTATAATTGGGCGCGATATGTTTCTACAGCTAATGGTTCAAATGCTACGGATGTCGCAGTTGATTCACAAGGAAACACCTATACCGTTGGTCATTTTTTAAATTCTGTTGACTTTAATCCATCGCCCACTGTGAACAATTCTATAAATGAAAGTTCAACTAGTGTTGGTAATATCTTTTGTACAAAATACGATCAGAACGGAAATTTTTTGTGGGCTATACCTGTAGGAGGTAAAAACAATCTATCTGCAAATGGCCCCTTTTATGGTAATCCTAGAATTGAAATAGATAAAAGTTCAGGATATATCTATATAACCGGTGATTATGATGCCTATGTTATTGATTTCGATCCAGGACCAGGGACTTTTTTCCTGCCGCCTCCACAAAATTCCACGGCTAACGGAACGTATTTTCTCGCCAAATACACAACCAATGGAACATTTGTTTGGGCAAAAACATTCAGTCAATTGTTTAGCTTTTCGGAATTAGACACAGATAGTCAAGGAAACGTCTATTTAATCGGGAACTTTTCAGGAACTATTGATTTAGATCCCAGTGATGGGATATACAATCTTGTTTCAGCGGGTAATCAGCAACAGTTTTTTTTACTTAAACTCAATTCTAATGGCGAGTTTATATGGGCCAACCAATTTGGTGATCCAACAAAAGTAGATACTGTTTGGGACGTTGGGGTTGATAATCAAGACAACATCTATATTGGCGGACTCTTTAAAGGAACAATGGACATGGACCCCTCTGCGGGTCAAACCATATTGCAAAGTCCCAACACTTCCGATGATGCTTTTTTGGCGAAATACAATAGTAATGGGGAATTACTTTGGGCACAAATGTTTGCATCTCAACAAATTTCAGTTGAAGTTGTTTATTCAATAGCTTTTGATACCAACAATAATGTATATTGCTCGGGTAGTTTTAGTGGTGACATTGATTTTGACAATTCATCCAATACATTTAATTTATCACCTGTTGGTTTTCGAAGTCTTTTTATACTAAAGCTATCATCTAACGGTCAGTTCATATTTGCCAAAACGATTGGAACAATAGCCAACAATACTGAGAATGTTTTGGATATAAAAGTGGATAATTTAGAGAATTTATATTTAACGGGAAGTTTCGTGGGGACTCTAGACTGTGATCCAGATGCGGGGACGTATTTGTTAACAAATCAATCCGGTAATAATGATGTATTTATTGTTGCATTATCTTCAACAAATGGTCAATTCCATTGGGCTAAAAGTTTTGGAAGTACCTATTATGACGATGGAAGAAGAATGGCTATACATCCAAATTCTAATCGTATTACTTTAGTTGGCAGTGTTTATAATACCACTACTTTAGACTTTGATCCCCCAAATGGAGTCTATTTTACTCCGGGAATTGCGGGTTATGGCACATTTTTAATTAATTATACCAGAAATAGCCTATCTAATAATGAAGATTTAAAACTACCTTCGATAGCACTAATCCCAAACCCATCCAATAATTTTATAACTATTGATTCATCTGAACCCATAGATTATTTCCAACTTTTTGATTGGAATGGAAAATGTTTGATGACAAAAAATAACAGTACAATTTTGAATGTTCAAGATTTACCTCCCGGGGTCTATTTATTAGAAATAAAAAGTAACAACGTACTCGTATCAAAAAAGGTCGTAGTATCAAATTAAAAAAGAAAATCCACTTAATTCATAAGTGGATTTTTTATTAGTAAACATTTCATCCTTTGCTTTTTCCTAAACTGTAATCTTTCCTGCTTTAACGGGGTTCGGTGTGTGGCTTAAAGTCAGGAGACGTTTGCACAGCGGGGGTGTAGTACCTGCGTGAATTGAAGACCATTTTCAAATCTTCAAATTTTCTCATTTTCAAATCAAGTGAAAGAGTGTAACTATCCACGTGAATCAACGACCATTTTCAAATCTTCAAATTATCTCATTTTCAAATCAAGTGTAAGAGTGTTATACCCCGCGTGATTCGACGTCCATTTTCAAATTTACAAATTGTCTTTGTTCGAAAGTTGGGCGGCGATTTTATCAATTTTCTTTTTGTCTCTAGGCCATAAAATAAGACTTCGACTACCGATTTTGTAAAGTTCGTCTTTCTCAAAGTTTCGTTTCAAAGCCCATTTGATCCAAAAGCGCGAACTGAATTCCCAATACGTCCAACCGATGATCAAACTAATAATCATCGCTTTAGAGCTGTCCAAAGAAGTAAACGAAATTAGGCAGACAAAACTAATTAACATCAATAGTAATATTGGAAGTTTAACTATTAAAAGTCCGGACACATAAAGTTGAAAGGTTGTTGAAGAAGTGTTTTTCATTCGTTTCGTATTAAAATCATTTATTTTGTTAGGCTGTGTTGTAAAGAAATACTATTCGCCTGTTTGGCCCAATCTAATGAAACCTAATTCCCAACAGTCCTTTCTTCGAAGTAATTTGTAGTGTGTCGTTAACATGAAGGCTTTTCTTTCCTAGTTTTCCATACACTTCAAAAAATTCTTTATCGAAGATATACGCATTCGTTTTTAACTCTTTCGCAATCAAATAGTGAGTGTCATCATGGGTAATCACATAGTTTTCCAGTATAAGTTCACAAGTATTGGTTCGATTGATGCGAAGGAGAAATGCCATAAAAATGTTTTGAAATAGAAAAGAAAAAAATAAACAGACAACGGCAAATGCGAGAGTGCTTTTTCCGATTTCTTTCCAAGAATTGCGGTAGATTTTTAAAAAATAAAAGAAGAGTAAATAGATGCCTACAGCCATACTGCTCATGATTTTCCAGTAATAGCTATCATGAAACGCTTTGACATCTCCATCGAAGTAATGTTTTTTCTCATTAGGTACAAAAAAGAAGAGAAGCAAAACAACTACCAATAGATAGATTAGGGTATAACCGTATTTTTTAAAAAAGGCGTGTAGCATAAACTTGTTATTGTTTTGATATTCAACACTGCTAATATACTAATTACTGATCACTGAACACTGACCACTGATCACTGAATACTGAACACTGAATACTGTATACTGAACACTAACCCCTATTCCTTAACCGGAATCCCTTTTTGCGTCATTTCATAGCGTTGTTCAACAAAGTAATAAATGGCCTCCAAGGCAGTATTGTTCAATTGAGGGAAACTTGGCATTAATCCCCAATTTTCACTTCGCAATTGTTTGGCAATACTGTCCCCACTTTTATACATTCCAATTGAATTGCGGGTATACCGGTAGAGCCAGCGCTTATCCCTTCTTTTCGTAACGCCGCCCAAAGCTGGGGCTGTCATCACTTTGTCCATGCCTTTGTAATGGCAGGAAGAACAATTGTTTTCAAAGAGTTGCTCGCCTCTCTGGTATACTTCATTTTGTACTTGAGTGACTTTTTTTTCAGTCGTAGTTCTATTTCCGTCAGAAAAGAAGAAGTAAAGTAAAGCAATTACAGCAAGTAGAAATAGTAATCCAAATAGTATAATTTTTTTAGTCATAATTCCTTTGAAGTAGTACTAAGCACAGTTCACCTTCGTTCATTCATTGAAAGATATTTAAGCCAGTTAGGGGTGAGGCGCTATGTCTAGATTCTTTTGTGTAGCGGGGTGTAGTAAGCCAGCAGATTTATTATTTAATTCTCTTTTCAAATCTTCTTTTTGAGCGTTCAAAAGCAGTTTTTTCCCAAGTAGAATCAAAGCCTTGCCAAAAAATTCTAATAGAAAAATTGCCTGCATTTGTCCAAATTAAAATATCCATATCGTCAAATTTGAAACAGATATTGTTATTATCACTGTTTTCGTTTAAGAATTTTTTATTCTCTTCAATCGCCGATACAATTTTATTCAAAAATTCAATTGCTTTTTCTTTTTCGAGATTCTTGAATGAGTAACCTTGATACAAAACCCCAGCTTCGTTCCAGTAATCGCCATAAAAACCTAAAATTAAACCTTCTTTTTGTTTAGATTCACATTTATATAATAGCGTTGTAAGCTCTCCAGAACTTGCTGCAGCAAGAGGAATGACTTCAAATGGGACTATTTGATCTGAAGTACCTAAAACGTTTTTAAATAAAAATTCTTTAGATTTAAAAAGTGAAATTTCTTTGCTAAATTCCTTAGCCGTCCAGATGTTATTACTATTAACTTTAACTTGTGAAAAACAAAAAGATAATGATGATAAAATTGCTAAAATTGTATACTTGATTTTCATATTCAAATGTTTTTAATTGTTAATATTCAATGCTAAAAAGGATAATAGGAAAATATTTTGATAATTAAATTCAACAGACTTTACGCAGCGGGTTAGTACCTTTTTTTCTACCAATTTGAAAAGCGATATAAATCAATTTCAAAACAAACAATACATAGAGGATTTGAAGTAAAAGGTAATACGCATTATACGTCTTTCCTACCGATGCACTGCTAAGTGATTGATGTAGTTCGAATGCCATGGGGAAACATAAAAGACTGATAAAAGTGGTAGTCAGTGAATACCTGTTTAGAAAATTGCTTTGAAACTTTTTAAGGGCCGCTCTGAGAAATATAAATAGGGACAGAAGTACAAAAGTTAATGGGAAAAGTATAAGATAGATTGACATCACATGGTAGGTATCTCCGACATTAAAAGATAAGGAATGACACGAAATTTGATCTTTACCACAGACCATTTCTAGCCCAAATAGTACAGTTAAAATGATACAGGTAATAAGCATTATTTCAATGATAATTTTTTTTAGAGGCATATACTATCAAGATTTAAAGTTCCCACTAAAATACCCATTTTTTGCCAACTTCACAAACTAATCTCAAAATCCTATTACCTTCCCGATTTAGAATATTCCTTAGTCAGACGCAAAATCAGGAGACGTTTGCGTAGCTGGGGGAGTGTAATAGTTTTCAGTCGCAGTCGCAGTTTTCAGAGTTGGGGCGTGTAAGAGTTTAAAGGGTTTAAGAGTGTAATACCTCACGTGAATAAACGCCCATTTTCAAATCTTCAAATTTTGCTCATTTTCAAATGAAGTGTAAAAGTTTAGCAATACGCTTGATTCGACGCCCATTTTCAAATTTTCAAATTTTCAAATTTTTAAATGAAGTGTAACCAAATCCTCACCCCATCCCATCCATTCCACCGCCCACAAATTTGATATACAATCCCGGCAGCGGACACCACGTGCCTTCTTTTTCTTGGTAGTACGCCACAAACAGCACCACCCATTGCAGCTCACCCGCCACGGCAGGCACGGGGAGTGGGATAGGCGCTGCCAAATGTTGGGGACTAAGGGAATAATACTGTTCTGGGGTTTCGGCTACGGCCACCGGTTGCGCTAGGGAGGCGTCTAGGCTCAGGTGGCGAACCTGTAACCCGACATGCGTGGCACCTTTGGGGACGCGCCCCTTGGCGTTAGGCATAGGCGAAAGGCTGAGGGTAGCGGTAGCGGCATCCCATTGGGGTTCCCAGGGAACGACGGAGGCAAAGGGCTGCTCGGAATCAAATTCGAAGTGGGTGAGCAGGGAACGCCCCGCCGCAGTTTGCAAACCGCGTGGCACGGTTCGCTCCCCAGGAGCACTTGCAGTGTCGTGGGTAAGAATTTGTTGGAAGACCTTCACCAACTGGTTATGCGGTTTGGCGTAGTGGGTTTTGGATAGTTGCGGTTGCAAGCCCTGCCGGAGGTAGGTGCTCATCCGCCCGCAATGGGCAAACTCCGCACTGGTTTGGCGGCACCGCGCATAGTTGGCCCCCTGCTTCAAATTCTCCCGCGTAAAGCCCGAACTCCGCCGCACAATAATCTCCCCATTCAACGCGTAAAACGTTAACCCCTCCAAATTGCCTTTCAAGCGCAAACCGCCCAATAACTTTGCCATGGCTGATAGAATTTAAATGAAACTTTTCGTTGGGAACACACCCCACAACGACGAAAAACCTTTACCAAAAACCGTTCCAAAGATTTGGGGGTGAATACGTTAGTGGGGTAGGAGGGTTGTAGTAGTAAGGGGCGCAAAGTCAGGAGACTTTGCGCAGCGGGGGGCACGTTACTTCATTTAACCAATTAAGCCCCTATTTCGGCAAGTGGCTGTTACCTGCTGCCTTGCTATTCATTCTTCGGTTGATTTAGTATCTGTTTACTAAAATAGCTTGTCATTTCACCGCTTTTATTCTCTCCAGCAAATACTTTCCCGTCTGGCGTGAAAACAGTGTGAAGTAGGTCAACTAATAGTCCCATTTTACCCTCATCAACATAAACAAGTTTGGCGTCAGATAATTCTTTAATAATTTTTTGGGCATCAAGTTTCTCTGATTCAATGAATTTTAGAAATTGTTCATCGGAATTGATGTTAACAGTTCCAACTTGTAGTAATACATTAAGAATTGAGTATTTATTACAGTCAATTTCTGTTGGCTCCCATGGTGTCGGAACTAATGGAATTGAAAGTTGTTTCCTTGTCATTGGATGATATAAAAATTCCCATCCCCAATTATCCTCATCAATTTTTCTTTCTTTACAAGATATGAAAGGATGACTTGTTTCTATGTCAAAATCGTCACCAAAAATATCAGAACTAATCCCAAACTTGTAGGAAAGCCTTGTCCATATTAACTCTAACAAATGATACATAGGCTTTCCATTTGATGATGTCAAAATATGAAAGTAAAATTCTTCATCAGTTAATGGTATTCCCATTGGCATTCCATTGTTTTTTATAATTGTGCTGTTGCCACAAATAAATAAATTTGGAAAACTACCAGGGCTATAACCTCTGACGGGTCCGTTCTTAGAAATTTCTTCTAACTTTTTTACAAATCCTTCTCTTAAACCGTATTCAGTTGTATAACCATAATATCCAATGACTATTCTTAATGGATGAAATGCTTCCATCATAAGGTAATGATAAAGAATATCTTCTCTGTCCGTAAACCTTTCTCTTCTCTCTTTACTTGGTATTTCTTTGCCCGTTAAAAGTTTATATGCATCACGGTGTAACCTTCCAACAAAAGGTTCTGCATCCCGTGGTTCAGATACATTAATTATTGAATGTAAATTTTGATGAGAGTCGTCAATGTCATTAGCATACAGATTTTTCTTCACCTGAATAACAGCAATAACATCTTTGATGTGATATTTATATCTATTTGCAAAAGACATTCTTTGTCCATCACCGACTACAAGTATGCAGTCAAGTTCATTACTCATAACACCACTGTCATTATAGATAAAACTTCTTTCAACCATTTTCAGATTTAGGTCTTTGAAAACTGCCTTATTAAGAAGTTCCGCAGTTAATCCTTCAAAATTGTCACCAATTGCAACAGTATGATTTATGTCTTTGTCGTCAAGTTCAATTTTTGAAAGAGCATATTTCTTAAATTGTTCTAGTAAGTCTGCTACGGTTGAAATCATATTTTAAATATTGTCATGGTTTTGTTAGTTTGTTAAGGTTGCAAGTAACGTTTTGCGGCTTGGCGTAGTGGCGGATTTTTAGCACAAAAGTTCAATCGAAGAACTGCACTTGAACCTACCAAAAAACTGTCATACGAAGCACTGAACCCGCCATTACGCCAAACCGCTGTTGGTGGCTGGTGTTCTTGTTGTCCGCTATTTATTTTAGTTATCAATTTCTGTTTTTGTTAGTCAAATAAATTTCCTTGATGAAAAGTTGTCGAGCTTTTAACTGTCGGCTGTTTGTCCAATATTTTGGAAACTGTTTCGTAAACATTTTCCTGTGTTATTATTGTGATGTCCCTTTGTTCTTTGATTAAATCTCTGTTTAAGTCAAACATTGGGTTGTTTTCGTCAATATGTTTGTCATACATTACTGCTCTCGGAATACCATAATCTTTTGCGAAACCCATAGCTAAACGAGCACCACTGTCAAGTTTTTGTCCAAACATTTTCCATCGTTCAGCCGAATTTTGAGCATAGCTTGCAGCCAAAACAATTGAGTCGCAGAACAACGCTTGTAAGCGGTCTCTTTCTTTGTAACGACTACTTAGTTCCATTTGGCTTTTAAAATCAGTTCCATATTCTGTAACAAGCAAACCGCCTTCTTCTACAATTTGGAACGCTAAACCTTTGTTTCTTACTGGCATTATACTACTGAGTGGGCTTGGCAAAACTGCAACGGTTTTACCATTAGAATCTAATGCTTGTTGATGTGATATGCTGTCGCAACCAAATGCGAGACCACTCACTATGGTAGCACCTTTCTTTACAAATTCAGCAACTATTTTTCTTTCTCTTTCTTCTATATCGCCTTCTGGGTTTAGAAGTCCAATTACAGTGATGTTTATATTATCAATGCTCAATAAGTCGATATTGCCTTTGTAATAAAGAAAAATAGGTCTTTCACTTTCTTTCACATTGCCACGATGTTTAGGGAAATCTTTATCTCCTAATGCTACAATCCCGTCACAAAGTTCATTATCAAACTTTTCTAAAAGCTTATTTTCAAAATTATTTTTAAGACGTTCAAATTCATCTTCGTTTGTTTGCTCTCCTTTGATTGTTTTATTTAGCAATGACACAATAGTTTCCACACTTTCGTTGCCTTTCAGATTTTTTACAATCCAAGCATTACCAATTCCTTTATAAGATTTGGTTGTTAAAATATTTAATGCGTTATCGGTATACTTCATTGTCGCTAAATTATTGATTTCGTGATACAGTTTTTCCAACGGAGTAAAAAGTAACAGAATTGGCACCCTTGTCCAATAGTGCTTGAATTGCATCTTCATCAATGTTTACGCTTTTCGTGTATAAATCATCAATGAGTAAAATGTTTTTGCCATTTACCTGTCCTGAAATTGTGCAGGTATCTTTTGTGATTCCTGGGTATGGCAAATTTCCGTCACCACCTTCGCCATTTCTGTCTAAATGCGTTGTTCTTGTGTTTGTGTGTCGCACAATGTAATTAGTTCCGTTTTCAAAATTTGGCAATTGGTCCACCACATTACTAATCACCTTTCTAAAAAGTAATTGGTCGGCTCTATAATAATTTTCCGCTTTTGAGCGTGGAACAACACAAACGGTAAGATTGTTTTTTCTGACCTGTCGAAGAATTTCTGGTAAATTTTGCCTTAATATTGCTGATAGTTGTTGTTGGACGTTAGGTAGTCTTTCAGGGAATGAGTCTACATCATTCTTAAAAGTCCAAATCAAATTTTCAATACTATTGGGAATTTGCCAAGAACTACCACTATTATAATCAGCGTGAAAAAATGAATTTGTATTCTGTTTGAGAAATGTCCCAATTAATCTGATTTCATCAGAGTCATTTACAAAAAATCCTGTGTTCGCAACTCTTCCTTTTCGTTTGTCACCAATTAGTCTTCGAAAGTTAGCTTCTCTTTCGTTCGGTATTTTATACCATTGTTCTTCTGATAAGATTGTGAAATTTTCCATTTCTTATAGATTTGTTGGGTTGATAATTGTTATTCCTGCTTTATGTGCATCCGAAATTTCGCTTTCTTCATTTTCAAAAGCGATAATCAAATTGGGCGGAACGCCCAATTTTAAAATAGCGTTTCGAAATTTGTTTACTTTTTCTCCATTGTCGCCAAACTCTCTGTAGAAAATATTGCTGAATTTGTCATCAAGTCTGAAATGTTTTAATGTTGTCATTGCTCTGTCTTTCCGGCAATTTGTTACTAAAACAGTTTTGTTTGTTTTTGAATACTTAAAAAGTATTTCTGCGGTTTTCACATTTAGTTTTGTTTCGTTTAGAAAGTCGTTGTAGTATTCTTCTTTTTCTTGGATTATTCTTTCGTATTCGTTCTCCGTCAAGTTTGGAACAGCATTTTTAAGACTACTACGGTTAAAGCGTTTGTCAGAATTGTATGTTAGCTCGTGGTTTGATTTTGTTACGGAAAGTATTGCTTTCTTGTATGAAAGAAAGTTTGCAAGATTTGTATCTACCAATGTTCCGTCCATATCGAAGAATAAAACTGTGTCTGACGAGATTTTACTGTCAAGGTCTTGGGTTGATTTGTCTTTTTGCTCCATTCTTCAGTTCCGTTTTTCGTTTATGTGGTCGTCCGTTACACTTGCCACCAGCGGATTGATATGTAATGAAAATACCTCCAATCCACCCGCAAATTAAAATTAATTCTACAATTCACAATAGGGTTTTTCCTATTTGTTAAGAGTGTTTTTCCTATTGAAGTCGTAAGTCGAAAAAGTCGTAAGTTTTATGTCAGCTCACAAAGCGAGTAGAAGTGGGGTAAGGTTGTGGTGAAGAAGGAGGGGCAAAGTCAGGAGACTTAGCGCAGCGGGAGGTGATTAGTTAAAGATAAACTAGCAATAGCGCAATACCAATTTATTAAACCGTTTTTATTTAGGAAATACTAAAGTAAATTTATTATTTGCAAATTCAAATCCCATAATTTTTTCTGGATTATCACCTAATGAAACTTCCACTTCACCTCCATTTAATTCCATCATTTGTTTAATTCTCCACATTCCAATACCATCACCATTTTTTTTCGATTTTGTTGCTAACTCGCCAGAGTAACCTTCTTGAAAAATCAAATCTCTTTCACTATTTTTAACATATAAGCTTAACATAGAAAATGAGACTTTAATAGAGTTAGTTAAAACCTCAAATTCAATCTTTATTTTTGTGCTAGGCTTAGTATATTTTAGAGCATTCTCAATTAAGTGATATAATGCAACTTGAACCGTTTCATAATCGACCTTTACTTTAGCATAAAATTCACTCATTTCAATATAAATATTTTTGTCTGTGAAATCTGCAAAAAAAGTATGAAGAACATTTAAAATTAAAGTTCTAAGTGGATGAAATTGAAATTCAAGTTGAGTTGAGTTATCTCTGTCCAATTTTCTATATATGGAAAATTCAGATTTCATATGAATGTTATTTTTGGCAATTCTCAAAAATTTCATTGCCGCTTGTTTTGGATTTTTGACAACTTCTTTTTGTATGTATTTTAGTTGTTCTTGCCAATTAGTAGTAAGGACCGATTGAGGAACTAAATCATAAATTTCTTGAATATTAAAAGCATTTATTGAAGTTAAATTGTGAACTAATCGATTAACTTTTTTTTGTTCTGCTCTTGTTATTGAATCTTGGATTTCATTTTTCACTAGTAATAAATCGGGAAATGTCAATGAAAAAACTTCAAGTTTCTCTTTAAAAAGCTTGGTTGTCTTTGTTTTGTCACAACATAAGAAAGTAGTTGTTTTTGAATTTGAAATTTTTCCTTGTCTTCGCGTACCGCCGTACTTTGGACAATTTGAAATTAAATTTCCACTTGATGTGCAATTAGCGAAACAATCAATACATTCAGAAGATAAATTTCCTACTAATTGAACTGAATCATTATCCAAAATAGAGTAGTGCTTCATTAAATATTTTCCTGAATTAGATTAATAAATTGATATGGTTCTGCATTTTTAGAAAGACATCCATCTACTTCTCTTAGAGCTCGGTGAAAACGATCTCCATTTGTATCAGCAGAGTATATGAAAATTTTCTTTTTATTATATTTCTTTTTTAAGGCCGAAGCTAAGCCCAAACCTTGGTCTTCAAATAATGTTGTACCAACTCCATTTATATCAACGAATATAATATCTGCTTCAAGTACTTTTGGATCGTCTAAATCTGTAATGTCTTTAACTGATTTTGTATTGGTCCATCCAGATTTTTTCAATATTGAAACCATTCTAAAATCTTTATGTTTGTCATCAACAAAAAGAATTCTTATCAATGCTTTCCTTTTCTCTTCATTTTCTGGACTTGGTTGCTCTTTTTCTTCATAACCTAAGTTAACAGTAATATTATTTGTATTGGTATTCGAATTAACATTAGAATTATTGTTTTCATTTGCTAAATTAACACTGTTTGAATAAAAAGGCAATGTAGTGTTTGATTCTGTTTGATTTGGTAAAGATTTCAATATTACGAATCCAATTATTTCTATTATCGAAATTATAATTAGAATAATTGGATCGTATTCAGACCATTTTGTACTATATCCCCACAAAATACCTACAATTAAGCCAGCGAGTGCAATTAAAAAAGTAATTAAACTTTCCACAATTTTTTTCATAAACAAATAGTTTTATATTAACAAATTTAAAATAATGATTTTTATTATATGCATTTACAAAAAATGGCTTATTACATTTAGCAGCTACCTTCTAGTAGCTTAAAAATGAGTATATACGCCCCGCTAAGATAGAGTTCTAAGTAAAAACTAAACATCAAGCTACGAAAATCAAGCTATTGCAGGTTTGCGGTTATAAGCAGGCATTTAATCTAAATCTTGTATAAATTTCACTCCATCTTCAGTTATTCTATATGTTTTGCCATTTCTTAGTTCAAATACATTAGCCTTTAAAAGAAGTGCATTGAACGGCATACTTAAAGGCAAGTTTGTGAAATCCATATATTTTTTGTTTTCTGCTATTTCTTTGAGAGTTAAGAATTCTTCATTTGATAAATTTGTTCTTAAATAGTTTTTAATGTCTCTTATCGCAGTTGTCTTTGGATCGATTAATAAGTTATAAATTTCTTTAATATTTGATGATTCATTAATAGTATGAATTTGTTTTATTTGAATATCATCTCTTTCCGAAATAAGTTGATCAATTCTACTTTTAAAATTGGAAGTTGATTCATTATTTTTTGTAATAAGATCAGTAATTTCTTGGGTTTTTATTTGGTTTTCATTCTCAAGCGCTGTTATTCTTTCTTGTAACTCTTTAACTTCTTTTGCCCCAGCTCTCTCATCTGCAATTTCTCGTTCATATTTAGCTTCCTCTTTTTTTAATAATAATTTACTGATTATTCCTTCTTTTTTCCTCTTGGCTTTTTTCGTGTTGGAATATGAAAGTAAAGTGTCAAAAGCTAAATTCAGATACGGAACGAATAAAATATATATTATTGATATTATTAATGGCCAAAATATGGCTCCTTTAGAACAATACTCATGGTTAATGACGACTATTTTGTCCTCAATCTTAGCATCAGAAAATATTAATAAGAAGAAAGCTCTCCAATTAAAAATTAAAAATGCAGTTATATATGACCCAATAAATGGATTTTTTATTCTTTCATGTGAAGAATCTAATATGCTTTGAATAAAATCTTTCATTTATTGAAAATTTTGGTTTACACTTGATTTTAAGAGATTCATAAGTTCAAACAACTCCCCAATCCACCCGCAAATTAAAATTAATTCTACATTTCACAATAGAGTTTTTCCTATTTGTTAAGCGTATTTTTCCTATTTTTTTTCAACATTGGGTTTTGGGCCACAAAGGAGTTAAAGTTATATTTATGAATTAAGAGTGCTAGGGTGAGGTAAGTTTCAGCGAGCATTAACGGTTCGCAACTATGAGACGTTACAAAAAAGCGAACCTAGTTTCCTTCACTATGATAAAAGTTTTACTTGAAAACCAAGTTTCCAGCTAAATAAAACCAGCCATTATGCTAGACCTCCGTAAGCAGCTGTTAATATATTTTTTTCATACATTTGTCGTTTATTAACATTCAGGGCAGTTAGCTTGATACCCCGAAACGCAAAGGCGTTGTCTTAGAATAATAATTCAGGAGACAGATTAGGCGTGCATATTCTAACTGCTTTGTTTGTAATAAATACTTTTAAAAATGACGCGACGATAGATAGCACTTGTGTTTTTTGGTCTTTGTTTCCATTCTTTTAGGTAAGTACCTATTTCAAGGAGCTTTATAAAAACTGTAACATTTTCTAATTTATGAGTTTCTTTATTGTAAGCTTTTACCTTTTCATATGATAGTAAATATTCGACTTCTCTAAATGAAAAATTTGTATCATCATTATTCTCGTAACAATTGATAATATAGTGATTTGATGGAGATAATGACAAGATTTTATCTAAAATTCTAATGATTTCTAGTGAAGCTACTTCATATCTATACCAGCGTGATTCTCTAGTTATATGTCTCCAACCAAGTCTTGTAAATTCGATTTTTCCAAAAAGGGGATTTATTGTTTCTTCTTTTTTAAATTTCTTATAATTTAATTTTGCTTCGTTACGTAGTTTAACATAATCATCTTTAGAATATTCAGATCGAATATTTTTTCGATTGAAAATTAATCCACTACCACCATTTTTATCATTTGATGATGTCGTTAAACGTAAGAGGTCAAATTTTGTAAGAGGACTAAACTTGTGACTAATATTATATTCAGTTTTGAAAAATCGTGCTTTTGCTTTTATAAAAAACCAATATGCATTATCATCATTAACTTCGGTCCAACAAATTAGAGAATTGTGATTTCTATTTAGTAAATCGGTAAGTTCATCTTTATTTACAATAAGTTTATTTTCTACAACTTGCGCATATGTTTTCCCTGATTTCACTTGAGTAAATAATATTTCTACTGTATTTTTTTTCCAGGGATGTGACATTATAGTTACTAAATCTAATTTTGCATCATCTTCTGTTCGAGATGTGAAACTGACACGCGCATCAAGAGCAGTGGTCAATATACTGGCAAAATATCTTTCAGCAAGCTTTCCATTAATTATATTAATTTTAAGTTGAGATAGTTTTGATTCCTGTTTTGAAGTAAAGAAGTGTTTCAAATTTTAATGGTTTAAAAGCTGCTAACATGCCGCGGCTTTGAGCTGTTGCGTCAAATTATGTATAAATGTAAAAAGAAATTCTGATGCTCAACATGTTTTCCAAGAAAGACAAGCTAGCTATGTTGTAAAACCAATGTTAGCTGTAGTTTTTATAATTTTTTAATTTCTTCAATGGTTGGTTTAATTAAGGAAGGAACAGTACCATCAGATATTTCAGTATATGTCATTATTTTGGATAAACATGTGTCGATAGTGATACAATAATCCTCAGCTATTTGATAATCATTTGAAAAGTGTAATTCTAAAAATCTATAAAGCATTTCGCAAAACATACCAAGTTGAGATTTCTTGTAACCATCTATTTGAGAAATAAGTAAAAGTGCTCCAATTTCTTTTTTGCCATTTCTTTCAAAACTAAATACTAAATTTGGATTTAGATAAATTGGATATTTATTTACTTCGACAATTCTTTGCTCTTTATGAATAGATTCAAAATTTTGTATGTTTTCAGGTCTTAAATTTAAAATGTCGAATTCTTTAAAGTTACTTAGAATATCAATATTTCTTTGATACATTGTTTTGAATCGTTCCCTTTGCTCAATTTCTTTAGAAATTATTGCATCATCGATTTTTAAATCATAATAATCTTCAGTTCCATCCTTAAATACGTTTTGAATGCAACTATTACTAATTGACCAGTAATTTCCGCCACCTTTCTTCTTGCCTTGAGCTTTCTCTTTTGGCTTACGAAATTTTAGTTTTTGCGCGTAATTCTTTTTAGATTTATCCGAAGTTTTTTCTCTAAATTCAATCAGCTCTTTTACAGTGATTTTCTCCATAAACTATTTAATTTAAATGGATTATATAATGGATGGCGATGTGAAATTAATAAAAATTTTCTGAAAGCAGAACTTTTAATCAGCGGGCTCCCGAAAAATTACAACTAACGAATTGATAAGTCAAATCAACTTTCCCAATCCATACGCAAATTAAAATTAATTCTACAAATTACAATAGGGTTTTTCCTATTTGTTAAGAGTATTTTTCCTATTTTTTATTAACAAGGGGTTTGGGCCACTAAGGATTTAAAGTTATGAGTTATGAATTATGAATTAGGGGTGCTGGGGGAAGGGGAGTAGGTGGAAAGGGTAGGAGTAAGTGAATAGAGTCGTAAGTCAAAAAAGTCGTAAGTCATAAGTCAACACGTACTCATAATTCATAACTCATAATTCATAACTCATAATTCATAATTCATAATTCTTTCCTTCCTATTACTTCGGACTATCCTCGGACTAACCCCGTACTAACCCCGTACTAACCCCGTGGTTACCTAATGGTATCCTTTAGGTTACCTTTAGGATACCTTTACCATAACCCGTGTTAGCAGTCATCAGTCATCAGTCATCAGTCATCAGTAAACAGTATACAGTAATCAGTTTACAGTCATCAGTTATCAGTAATCAGTCGGCAGTCATCAGTAATCAGTCATCAGTAATCAGTCATCAGTAATCAGTGGGCAGTGAACACTGCAATCTAAACACTGCAATCTGAACACTGCAATCTGAACACTGAATACTGTACACTGAACACTGAACACTGAACACTGTACACTGTACACTTTCTCCCAGTCTTCTTGCGGTTTGCTTCGGTATTCTGCCACGGTTGTGCCACAGTTGTGCCACTAAACCTTTTGTAAAAGGTAATAGGGATTGCTTTAAATTGGGAGGAAACTCGAAGGAAAACAAAAGGAAGCTGCTGAGAAGCTGAGCTACTGAGTTACTGAGAAGTTTCTAACGGGAGTGTACTGGAACCCAACTTGAAACCTTTTTATTGCCGCTGAGCTACTGGGCTACTGAGCTACTGAGTAATTCCTAACAGGAGTGTACATGAACACAACCTGAAACATTAAACTTGAAACTTGAAACCTCTTTGCTTGAAAATTGGGATGGGATTTCTCCTACCGTCGAAATGACAAGTTTGCGCATAAACGTTTTTAGCTAGCTAAAAAAATACTCCAATCCAAACCACACAAAAAAACTATGTCTTACTATGTACCTATGTGGTAAAAATAATAAACCACATAGTGACATAGATTTCATAGTTATTACTTTAATCACACGCTACTCCTCTCAAAGCGCAGCGCCTTTGTGCTCTTAAAATCTTCGCGAACTTTGCGGTAAAAAAAACCTTGTGCAACCTTGTGCCCAACCTTGTGAAACCTTGTGCTCCAATTCCACTTTTAAACCCCATACACTTCTAAACCCACCACATTTTCAAACGAAACACCACTTTACAACGAAACCAACTTGAAACCTTTTGAAGCTGCTAAGATGCTGAGCCGCTGAGCTACTGAGTAAGTAACCTGTAAACCTCTAATCGTTCTTAATTACACGATTTCCTCTGAAAACTGCGACTGCGACTGCGACTATAACATCGGCTTCTACAGTGACGAAAACATCAACTTAAAACCATTATTTTTCTTGCCTACGCTTTAGATTTTCATTTTCTTTGTATCGCTAAAAAATAAACCAATTACCCTATGGAAACGGAAAAGTGGATCGAACTCGCCTTATACACTGTACCCGCGGTTATCACAGGCGGTGTGGCCTATCTCATGATGCAGAAATTTGTCAACCTCGACGAGAACCGTCGTAAGTTCCAATTGCTTCGTGAGAACCAAAAACAAGCCCTGCCCATTCGTCTCCAAGCCTACGAACGCATGGCCTTGTTCCTCGAACGTATCAATCCCATCAAACTCATGATTCGCGTGGCGCCTATCAGCGACGATAAAAGCGATTACATGAACCTGTTGATTCAAAATATCGAACAAGAATACGAACACAACGTCACCCAACAAATCTACATCTCTGATGAAGCCTGGGTCATGGTCGTGAACGCCAAAAATGCCATTATCCAAAACCTCCGCAACGTAGCCGCCGATACCGAAATCAAAGACGCCGACCAATACCGCATGAAAGTCCTCAGCGCCCTCTTTGAAACAGAATCCGCCGCTCAACTCGCCCTGGAGTTTTTGAAGAGTGAAATCAAGGAGTTTATTTGATTATTCTAAATTCTAAATTCTAAATTTAAAACAGGTCGTTGCTCAGCAGCTCAGCGACTCAGCACCTCAGAAGCTATAAAAAAAATGCTCGAACAATACATCAACCAATTGAATGAAGCCCAGAGGGCGCCGGTGTTGCAGAAGGACGGACCCATGATGGTGATCGCCGGAGCAGGGTCGGGGAAGACACGCGTACTCACCATGCGTATCGCCTACCTGATGAGCCAAGGGGTCGATGCGTTCAATATCTTGTCGCTCACCTTTACCAACAAAGCCGCGCGCGAAATGAAAACGCGTATCGCCGCTATTGTGGGAAGCAACGAGGCCAAAAACCTATGGATGGGAACCTTCCACTCGGTATTCGCCAAAATCTTGCGTATTGAAGCCGATAAGCTGGGGTATCCGTCTAACTTTACCATCTACGACACCCAAGACTCGGTGCGCCTCATCTCCGCCATCGTCAAGGAAATGCAGTTGGACAAAGACATCTACAAACCCAAACAAATCATCGGACGGATTTCGTCCTATAAAAACTCGTTGATTACGGTGAAAGCCTATTTCAACAACCCCGAACTCCAAGAGGCCGACGCCATGAGCAAACGTCCTCGCATGGGGGAAATCTACCAAGCCTATGTCGACCGTTGCTTTAAGGCAGGCGCCATGGACTTTGACGATTTGCTGTTGAAGACCAACGAGCTCTTGAACTTATACCCAGATGTGTTGGCGAAGTACCAAGACCGCTTTCGCTACATCATGGTGGACGAGTACCAAGATACCAACCACTCGCAGTACTTGATTGTGCGCGCCTTATCCGACCGGTATCAAAACATCTGTGTGGTAGGCGACGACGCCCAAAGTATCTATGCGTTTCGGGGTGCCAACATCAACAACATCCTCAATTTCCAGAAGGATTACGACAATGTGCAAACCTTCCGCTTGGAGCAAAACTACCGTTCGACCAAGAACATCGTAGAAGCCGCCAACACCATCATTGAAAAGAATAAGACGAAGTTGGATAAAGTCGTATGGACCGCCAACGAGTTGGGCCCCAAAGTAAAGGTCCACCGCAGTCTCACCGATGGGGAAGAAGGCCGTTATGTGGCAGGGGAGATCTTCGAACTCAAGATGCGTAACCAACTCACGAATGGGAAGTTTGCGATTTTATACCGTACCAATGCCCAATCCCGGGCGATGGAGGATGCCTTGCGCAAACGCGATATTCCGTACCGTATTTATGGCGGATTGTCGTTTTACCAACGGAAAGAGATCAAAGATGTGTTGTGCTATTTACGCTTGATTATCAACCCGAAAGACGAAGAGGCCTTGGTGCGCGTGATCAACTATCCGCACCGCGGTATCGGCGACACGACAGTAGAGAAATTGACCATTGCCGCCAACCATTACAAGCGTTCCATCTTTGAAGTGATGGAGCATATTGACAAGATTGATTTGAAATTAAATTCGGGGACCAAGAACAAGATTCACGATTTTGTGAACATGATCAAGAGTTTCCAAATCATCAACGAGAACCAAGATGCGTTTTACGTCACCGAACACGTGACCAAGAAAACGGGCTTGATTCAAGAGTTGAAAAAAGACGGTACGCCAGAGGGAGTCGCCCGCGTGGAGAACATCGAGGAATTGATGAACGGGATCAAGGACTTTACCGAAGGGCAGAAAGAAATCGACGGCGCCCGCGGTGCCTTGACCGAGTTCTTGGAAGATGTGGCCTTGGCGACCGACCTGGATAAAGATACCGGCGACGACGATCGCGTTGCCTTAATGACCATTCACTTGGCGAAAGGTTTGGAATTCCCCTACGTATTCATCGTCGGGATGGAAGAAGACCTGTTCCCGAGTGCGCTGAGTTTGAATACCCGCAGCGAACTCGAAGAAGAACGCCGTTTGTTTTATGTGGCCCTTACCCGTGCAGAGCATCAAGCCTATCTGACCTATGCACAGTCCCGCTACCGTTGGGGGAAACTCACCGATGCCGAACCGTCGCGTTTTATTGAAGAAATTGATGCCCAATATTTGGAATACGTCAATCCGGCCGAGACCAGTGGATACCGCTACAAGCCGATGATTGATATGGATATTTTTGGCGATGTCGACAAATCGAAATTGCGCACCAGCAAACCCGTATCAGGAACACCACCGCGCCGCTTTGACGACGATGCACCACCGGCTTCAGCCAACATTCGCCGTTTAAAACCTGTGAACACCCAACCGAGTCCGTCAGCGCCCTACAGTCCGGGCGACTCCAAACTGGCCATTGGGAATATCGTGATGCACGAGCGTTTTGGCAAAGGCGAGGTGCTGAATTTAGAAGGCGTTGGGGGAGACCGTAAGGCCGAAATTAAATTTGCAGTAGGCGGTATTAAAAAACTCTTGTTGCGCTTTGCCAAACTCGATATTATTGGCTAACTTTAAGGGAGTTTAATTCCCCATGCATTATGGCACAATTTGTCAAAATCTATAACGATAATCCCAACGAAGCTGCGATCAAAAAAGTGGTGGATGTATTGCGTAACGGCGGCATCATCATTTATCCTACCGATACGGTCTACGGTTTGGGTTGCGATATTACGAATACTAAGGCCTTAGAACGCGTGGCCAAGCTGAAGGGCATCAAGTTGGAGAAAGCCAATTTATCGTTCATTTGCTACGATTTAAGTCACATTTCCGACTATGTCAAACAAATCGATACGTCCACGTTTAAGCTGTTGAAACGTACCTTACCGGGTCCGTATACCTTTATCTTGCCGGGGAATAACGATTTGCCGAAAGTCTTTAAAAACAAAAAAACGGTGGGGATTCGCGTACCGGACAACAACATTATTCGGGCGATAGTCAACGAATTGGGCAATCCCATCATTTCGACCTCCATTCACGATGAAGACGAAGTATTGGAATATTCTACCGATCCTGAATTGATTTTCGAGAAATGGCAGAATCTGGTCGATGTAGTCATCGATGGTGGTTATGGTGACAATACACCCTCTACCGTGATTGATTTATCGGGCTATGAACCGGTCGTCATTCGCGAAGGAAAAGGCGATATCGATATCTTTTAAATAAAAAAAACGTCCTGAATTACTCAGGACGTTTTTTGTATAAAGGAGAGAAAACCTTATTTGCTCATGGTTTTCATTTCTTTTTCAATCATGTCATAGAATTGATCGATCTTCGGAAGAATCACGATGCGCGTTCTACGGTTGGTCGCACGGTTTTCAGCGGTTTTGTTATCCACCAACGGAATGTATTCGCTACGCCCTGCAGCAATAATCTGCTTCGGATTCACACCCAAGTCTTTCGTTAATACACGAACGATAGCCGTAGCGCGTTTCACACTCAAGTCCCAGTTGTCCAATAAAATGGCGTTACCTGTGAAAGGCACGTTATCGGTATGCCCTTCGACCATACATTCAAAATCCGGCTTGTCGTTGATGACTTTGGCTACTTTCTCCAATACGGTTTTCGCTTTATCAGTTACAACATAGCTGCCGCTTTTGAACAACATTTTATCCGAGATATTGATGAAAACAACGCCTTTATCCACGCTGATGTTCACGTCTTGGTCGTCAAGCCCCACGTTTTTCTTCAAGCTAGTTACCAAGGCCAATGTCACCGAGTCTTTTTTGGTGATAGCATCTTGTAGGCGACTGATTTTAAGGTCTTTTTCTTTCAAGCTTTCTAAGGAACGCTCTAGGTTTTCTGCACCTTTGGTGGTCAATACCGTCAATTCTTTCGAACTGTTGATAAGGTCGCTGTTGTTTTTCTTTAAATATTCATTTTGTTGGGACAAAGCGTCTTTTTCCGTCAAGCACAAATTCAACTTCATGGTAGTCGAATTCAACAAGTCTTGACATTCTTTATTTTTTTGCTCTAATTCGGCAATTTTCTTCTTAGCTCCACACGAGGCTAAGCTCAAAGCGGCGAATGAAATTAAAAGGGCTTTTTTCATGATGTTTCTATTTTTCGGTACAAAAGTACAATATGTTAAAATGTAAATGAAAGTAAAAAGGTTAAGAATTGTTAATTAGCGTTCGAAATGCTTTTGCTTTCGAACAAAATAATTCCATACAATACTCTTTACAGTAAAGTAGTCTTTGCGTTGTGAAGTGCTGCGTTTGCTCATAGTAGGGGCGATTTGTCCATAGAACGAAAAGTGCGCTTTCAATATTGCTAGCGTATGCCTTAAATTTCCCTTAAAAAGAAATTGAACCCCAGCAATGCCATCCAAACACAAACGGATGAAGATAATGGAGAAGCGTTTACCATGGGGCAAGTTCTTCAACAACATCAACAAGGAATTCCGGAAGTTCAAGAACGTCTTACGCGGCGTTCCCGTTTTCAAGGTCGCACCACCCACATGGTATACCGTAGCCTCAGGCAAGTAATAGCAATCGTATCCTGCATTGAAATTGCGCCAGCACAAATCAATTTCTTCTTGGTGCGCAAAGAAATCACCGTCTAAACCGCCGAGTTCCCAATACACTTCCTTTCGAATAAAGAAACAGGCGCCCGTTGCCCAAAAGATTCTAGCAGGTGTATTGTATTGACCGTGATCCTCTTCCAAGGTATCAAATACCCGTCCGCGGCAGTAAGGGAAACCGTATTGGTCAATGAACCCACCTGCAGCGCCGGCATATTCAAAATAGGATTTGTTTTTAAAATCCATCAATTTGGGTTGGGCAATGGCCGTATTGGGATGGGTTGCAAAATGGTCGATAAACGGATCTAGCCAACCCGCAGTCACTTCGATATCGGAATTCACGAGGGCGTAAATAGGTTCGCTGACCTGTTGCAACGCCTCGTTATACCCTTTGGCAAAGCCGTAATTCCCTTGATTTTGAATAACGGTAATTTGCGGATAGTTCGCTTGCACAAACTCCACCGAATCATCAGTAGAAGCATTGTCGGCGAGGTAGAGATGCGCCTTTTCCGAGTGGGCCACCACCGAAGGAAGAAACTGTTCAAGCAGCGCTTTACCGTTCCAGTTCAGGATGACAACGGCAATGGTTTTGGGAGTGATATCAGCCATTGAGTTCAGGTAAATCAGTTAGAAAAACATAGGTTTGTTGCTCAAAATCCATTTGGCAAAAGTAGTGTTGGAGTCCGTTGGTCACCATCAAATAATCGGCCCGCAATTCGAGATTGTACCGGGCAATTTGATCAAACACCGCTTGGGTGATTTTCACTTCAGGGGCTTTGCACTCCACCAAGAGTTTGATACCGCCATCTTGCTGAAATACAACAATGTCATAGCGCTTAGTTAAACCATTTTGGGCAATGGATTTCTCCACATTGAGAAAGGATTTGGAGGCTTTTTTAAATTCCATCAAGAACTTTACGGTATGTTGGCGCACCCATTCTTCAGGAGTGAGTACCACAAATTTTTTCCGGATTTCGTCAAAGATTGCCGTTTTATTTTCACTATTTTTGAAGCGAAAGGTAAAGCGCGGAAAATTGAGTTCTTGCATGGCGCAAAAATAGTCAATTTTTAGTAGCTACCAATTGCGAATACACTATGGATGAAGCGGTAAAAATCGTCAACGATATCAAGGCAGGAAACATCAAACCCATTTATTTTTTGATGGGCGACGAACCCTATTACATTGACATCATTACGGAATATATTGAAAACAACCTTTTATCAGAAGACGAGAAAGGGTTCAATCAAATGGTGCTGTATGGCCGGGATGTTACGGTTGAAGATGTGATAGGCCATGCCAAACGTTATCCGATGATGGCAGAGCGTCAAGTGGTGATTGTTCGTGAGGCGCAAGAATTGTCGCGCCATATTGATAAATTGGATGCCTACGCAGAGAATCCGCAGCCCACAACGGTATTGGTCATGGCGTACAAATATAAAACTTTGGATAAACGCAAGAAAGTGACCAAAGTATTGGAGAAAAACGGGTTGGTTTTTGAGAGTAAAAAACTTTATGAAAATCAGGTCGCGACATGGATTACCCGCGTTATTCAAGGAAAGGGCTTAGGGATCGAACCCAAGGCTGCTGCCATGTTGGTGGAGTTCTTGGGAAATGACTTGAGTCGGATCAGTAATGAATTGGACAAGCTCAAAATCATATTCCCGAAAGGGCATACCGTTACGGCCAAAGATATCGAAGTGAATATTGGAATCAGTAAAGATTATAACAATTTCGAATTGCGCACTGCCATTGGCGAACGCAATCAATTGAAAGCCTATCGCATCGCCGATTACTTTGCACAAAATCCGAAAGACAATCCGATAGTGGTGACCACAGCGATGGTATTTTCCTTTTTCACCCAATTGTTGCAATACCATGGGTTAAAAGACAAGAGTCAGGGCAACGTTGCGAAAACCTTACGCGTGAGTCCGTTTTTTGTCAAAGACTACGAATTGGCGGCTCGTAACTTTCCCATGAAGAAAGTATCGGCAGTAGTGGCCAAATTGCGCGATGTGGATGCGAAGAGCAAAGGAGTAGGCGCGAACAATATGTCGCAAGGTGATTTATTGAAAGAACTTTTGGTGACTATTTTTAACTAATGAAACAGCTGGGCTACTACCGATTGCTATTTATTGCCTTACTCGGAGTTGCTTTTTACAGTCCGCTGAACACTCTACCTTTTTACATCGCGGTATTTTGGTTGGCCTTTGAACTACTCAACGCCCAAAAGTTGTATACGGAGCAAAGCTATTACCGCTACAGCAATGGGGCATTACTAAGCTTGCCGATTTTTATCATCATGGTCCGGAATCACTGGGTGCCGTATTATTTGGAAGGTATTGCAGGGTATAACATTATGGAACATGCGCTTTTTGCCTTCACCTTTTGTCTCTATTTGGATTGTTTGCTACTGTGTTGGCAGAAAGTCCGTGTGTCAGGAATTGGTATACTCTTTCTATTCAATGGTATTGGAATTATCAACGAGCTCTTTCAGAATGCGGTAGTCGGTGAACCTTTGATTGCATTTTCCGCTGAAGATTGGAAAGATATTGGTGTAAATGGCGTAGGTAGTATTTTGTTTTATCTCATCAAACAAATCATGAAAAGCATGAAAAATATCGATTGATTTACGATATTTGCAATCCAATTTTAATTAACTCTAAAAACAGTACGATGAATAAAAATACAGTATTGGCATGGGCCACCACGATCATGATTATCATGGGATTGTTGTTAATTGGATTAGGCGCTTTTCGCTACAATGATATTGCCGGTTGGGGCTTTGGCGCTGTAGGCGTCGGATTTTTAGCCAATGCCTGGGTGTTTAATTCGTTGAAAGGAAGAGTGTAATGTTATTTTGAATTGGGTTATTATAAATTTTAAATTCCAATAATAAAATTCCAAATCGCAATAGATAACGTCAACTGATCAAAATCTAAAATCTAAATTCTAAAATCTAAATTCTAAACTCGTATGTCAGACGATAAGAAAGTCATATTTTCCATGTCACGGGTAAACAAAGTTTACTCCAGCACGAATAAACAAGTATTAAAAGATATCTATTTGAGCTTTTTCTATGGCGCAAAGATTGGTATCTTGGGTTTAAACGGTTCGGGTAAGTCGACCCTTTTAAAAATCATTGCTGGGGTAGAAAAGAACTACCAAGGGGATGTGGTGTTTGCTCCGGGGTATACCGTAGGGTATTTGGAACAAGAACCACAATTGGATGAGACCAAAACGGTGATTGAAGTCGTACGCGAAGGTGTGGCTGAGATTGTAGCCGTATTGGATGAGTTCAACAAAATCAACGATATGTTTGGGTTACCCGAAGTTTATGAGGATGCGGATAAGATGCAAAAACTCATGGACCGTCAAGCCGAACTACAAGATAAAATCGATGCAGTGGGTGCTTGGGAATTGGATACCAAACTAGAAATTGCCATGGATGCGTTGCGCACTCCAGAGGCAGATACACCGATAAGTGTATTGTCGGGAGGAGAAAAACGTCGCGTGGCTTTGTGTCGTTTGTTATTGCAACAGCCTGATGTCTTGTTATTGGACGAGCCGACCAACCACTTGGATGCCGAGTCAGTATTGTGGTTGGAGCAACATTTACAACAATATGCGGGTACGGTGATTGCTGTTACCCACGACCGTTATTTCTTGGATAATGTAGCCGGATGGATTTTGGAATTGGACCGTGGGGAAGGAATTCCGTGGAAAGGAAATTATTCGTCCTGGTTGGATCAAAAAGGAAAGCGTTTGGACCAAGAAGAAAAAGTGGCCTCGAAGCGTCGCAAGACCTTAGAGCGCGAGTTGGACTGGGTTCGACAAGGAGCCAAAGGTCGCCAAACCAAACAAAAAGCACGTTTACAGAACTACGATAAGTTATTGAACGAAGATCAAAAAGCCTTGGAAGAGAAATTGGAGATCTACATTCCGAACGGGCCCCGTTTAGGAACGAATGTGATCAATGCTAACCATGTTTCAAAAGCTTTTGGTGATAAAATATTGTATGAAGATTTGAACTTCACTTTGCCACAGGCAGGTATTGTGGGCATTATCGGTCCGAACGGTGCCGGTAAATCCACCATTTTCAAAATGATTATGGGCGAACAGCAACCGGATGGGGGAGAGTTTGCTATTGGTGATACGGTGAAGATTGCGTATGTGGATCAGACGCACTCCAACATTGATCCGAACAAATCGATTTGGGAAAACTTCTGTGACGGACAGGAATTGATAATGATGGGTGGCCGTCAGGTGAATTCGAGAGCCTATTTGTCGCGTTTCAATTTTGGAGGAAGTGACCAAAACAAAAAGGTTAATACATTATCCGGAGGTGAGCGCAACCGTTTACACTTGGCGATGACCTTGAAAGAGGAAGGAAACGTACTACTTTTGGATGAGCCAACGAACGATTTGGACATCAATACCCTTCGTGCTTTGGAAGAAGGTTTAGAGAATTTTGCAGGCTGTGCGGTTATTATTTCCCACGACCGTTGGTTCTTAGACCGTGTGTGTACGCACATTCTCGCGTTTGAAGGCGATTCTCAAGTATATTTCTTTGAAGGTGGATTTTCCGATTACGAAGAAAACAGAAGAAAACGATTGGGTACAGAAATTACACCAACCCGAATTAAATACAAAAAGTTAATTAGAAATTAAATATCTTTGAGGAGTCCCAATTGTGTTGGGACTCTTTTTTTAGTATAAAGTGAAGTTGAAAACATTGTTTTGCGGATTATGGTTACTGGGGTCATTTTTGGCTTTGGCGCAACCTGCTTTGAAATCAGCTGAGCAATCGCTACAACAAGCGGGAACCGCCTTTTATAATCTAGATGGGGAAAAGTCGCTACAACTTTCACACAAAGCCTTAAGTCAGGCCTATGCGCTAAAAAACGATGTGTTAATGTCCAAAGCGTACAATCTTATTGGATTAAACATTGAAGAGTTTTATGACCCAAATAAAGCCCTCAAGTACTATCAAAAAGCGCTAGAACACGCGAAGTTATCACAAAATGATTCGGTCAAAATTTGGGTGAATAACAATTTAGGAAATTGGTATTCGTACCGAAAAAATGATTTCCAAAAAAGTATTCCGTATTACAAAGAAGGTTTGCGCAATGCCGAAAAAATCAACGATTGGGTAGAAGTAATGTATGCCAAACTCAGTATAGCGGGAGCCTATTTTGGTGCGAATCGCTTTCAAGAAGGATATGTTTTTTTAAAGTCGACCGAAGCGGATGTCAATCGTTCAAAAGATGACGAACCTAAATTGCATTACCATTCATTATTAGGTTCTTATTACAGTCATTTGGGGCAGTATTTAAAAGCAGAATTTCATTATGAAAAAGCAATAGAATTAGGGGAAAAGAACAAAGACAATTTATTGGACGCCTATTTAATTGATGTTTATAACGATTTTTCGGATCATTACAAAAAAAAGGGTCAATTTGAAAAAGCATTACACTACTTAACACTTCACAAAGAGCTCAAAGAAAAAGTATACAACGATGATCGCAGTAAAAAAGCAAAAATAGCGGGGAGTCAGATTGAAATAGACGAATACCAACGGCAAATTGATAAGATAGAAGGGGAAAAAACCAAACAAAGTAAATACCTCAAGGAATCGAAGTTGATTGTCTTACTATTTGTCATCATTTTATTTATCCTTTTGTTGTTGTTGTTTTCATTATACAAAAACAACGCTTTCCGCGAAAAGACCTTCACTGAATTAAAAGATGCCTATGCTGAATTGCAATTGGCGAAAGAAAAAGCAGAAGAAGCTTCACAACTGAAAACCCAGTTCGTATCAACGATCAGTCACGAGTTGCGTACACCCTTATATGGCGTTGTGGGGATCACCAATATCATCTTGGACGAACATAAAGAGTTGGCTCATAGTCCGCACCTGAATTCCTTAAAATTCTCTGCCCGTTATTTGTTGTCTTTGGTCAACGATTTGTTGCAAATCAATAAAATCGAGGAGAATAAGATTACGCTGGAGCACATGATTTTCAACATTCCTGATGAAATCAGCACCATTGTGGACTCTTTGGAATTTATTGCGATTAAAAACAACAACAAATTGCAAACGGAGTTGGATACTGCCATTCCAGAGTTTTTAATTGGGGATAAATTGCGCCTTTCTCAAGTATTCATGAATTTGGTGAGTAATGCGCTTAAATTCACCAAAGATGGAACGGTTAAAGTTTCGGCTAAATTAGACCGTATCGAAGGATCGCAATATTTTATTCACTTCGCGGTTGCCGATACCGGTGTCGGAATTGCACCAGAAGACCAAAAGAAAATATTTGAAAAGTTTGTACAAATTGAACGTAAAGAAGGCGATTACCAAGGAACCGGATTGGGCTTGTCGATTGTACAACGATTGGTCGAACTCTTTGGCAGCACCATCGAATTGGAAAGTGAATTAGGTAAAGGGACTACGTTTTCGTTTACCATGGGCTTTGAAGCCGATGAATCCAAACGCAACGAAATTCTTCACAACATTGATGTGGATTTATCTACGGTGCAAGTGTACCGTATTTTGGTCGTGGAAGACAATAAGATTAACCAGGTGGTGACCAAGAAAATCTTAGAAACCAATCATTTCAAATGCACCATTTTGGATGATGGATATGCTGCAATTGATGCTTTAGAAAATGAGCATTACGATATTGTATTGATGGATATTAACATGCCAATCATCAACGGATTTGAAACCACCAAATTGATTCGTAAAAAAGGAATTCAAACGCCCATTATTGCGTTAACGGCTTTTGACAAACAAGAGATTATGGAACAAGCGATTTCTGTGGGCATCAATGATATTATCATCAAGCCTTTCGAACCTTCCAAATTATTTCAAGTAATCAGTAATTTAATTGAGCAATAATTATTTCTTTTTGTTTTTATTGCCAAAAAACTTCTTGCCGCCATTTCCTTTTTTCTTATTGCGGAAGTCTTTCTTCTGAGGCGTACCGTCAACTTTAACGGCAGGTGCTTGATTTGCAGTGTCTTTCCAACCAAAGTCATGGTTTTCAATGACTTTAATCTTCATGCGAATCAATTTCTCGATATCTTGCCAATACGTCCATTCGTCTTTGCCACATAAAGAAATAGCCAAACCTTCATTGCCTGCACGACCGGTACGGCCAATGCGGTGCACGTAGGTATCCGAAATATTTGGAATATCAAAATTAATTACAAACGGCAAGCTTTCGATGTCAATTCCTCGGGCAGCAATATCCGTTGCGGCAAGTAATTGCACTTCTTTGTTTTTAAAATGGTCTAATGCTCGTTGACGCGCCGATTGCGATTTATCGCCGTGAATGGCTTCAGCAGTGAAGTTGTTTTTTTTCAAAAACTTCACTACGTTATCGGCACCGTGTTTGGTTCGGGTAAAAATTAAGATTTGTTCTCCAGGATATTCATTCAAGATTTGAAGCAACAACTTGCGTTTTTCTTCTTTTTCGACTTTGTACACCCATTGCTTGATTTTTTCAGCGGTTGAAGCTACGGGAGTCACGGTTACATATTGGGGTTTTGTCAAAAAACTTTCCGCCAATTCGCGAATAGGCAGGGGCATAGTAGCAGAAAATAAAAGCGTTTGACGGTTATCGGGAGTGAGTTTGATGATTTTCTTCACATCATTGATAAAGCCCATGTCCAGCATTAAATCGGCTTCATCCAATACCAAATGGTGTAAATGATCCAAATTCACATGACCTTGTTTGTGTAAATCCAATAAACGTCCGGGAGTTGCAATTAACACATCAACTCCGCGTTTGAGTTGGTCCACTTGAGGCACTTGATTCACGCCACCATAAATTACAGTCGACACAATATTGGTATAGCGGCCGTAGGTTTCAAAACTCTCTTGAATTTGGATAGCCAATTCGCGGGTAGGAGTAATTACTAGCGCACGAATACTTTTACGTTTCTTGGCCGAACCTACTATTGGGTGAATTTGATGAATAATTGGAATAGCAAAGGCGGCTGTTTTTCCGGTACCCGTTTGTGCACAACCCACTAAATCCGTGCCTTCCATGATAATGGGAATGGCTTGTTGTTGGATAGGAGTTGGGGCTTCGTAGCCTTCTTCAGCAAGCGCTTGCTGTATATTTCGGATGAGTTTTAAGTCGTTAAAGGTCATAATATAGGCGCCATTTCGTAGTGAAATGGGCTGCAAAGATAACCGCTTTTTAGTCTAAACTGTTTTTTGCTTTGATAAAATCGGTTAAAAGATACCCGATTAATTTACCTACCATGTGGTTGTTGGTTTCTGTATCCAAAGCAGGAGCGCCTTCACAAATATGCAAATAAGCCGCATTGGAGTGTTTTCCAAAGAAATAGATAAACTGCCGAACCTCTTCAACAGAAAACCCACTTGGGGTCATGGCACTACTGGGTACAAGCGGTAGCGCATCCATATCGATTTCAATACCATAGGCATCGGATTTTATGAAATCATAGGCAATTTGCATTTCTAAACGGAATTCTTTTTCTCCCCGGACTTTAATCGCGTCATAGGTATTGTATTGGATTTTGTCTTTCAGGGATTTCAATTGGTCCAAGACATTTTTGGATGTATAACTTTCGTGTAATCCAAAAATGAAATACTTTTTCAAAAAACCTTCTTCAAAGGCGTACGAAAATCCATTGCCACTGTGACGGCCTTCCATGATTCGGAAATCAGAGTGTGCATCGAGATTGACAGCATTAATGGGTTTGCCTTTGGCCAAAGCCGTTCCTTTGATATTGCCATAGGCGTTGTTATGTCCGCCGCCGATTATCAAGGGAATTTTCCCACATTTCACAATGGTACTGATGATATGAGAGACTTCTTTATCGATTTTGGATACAATTTCGCTAAACTTTTTGCGATCGGGTGTACTGTTGAATTCCAATCCTTCGGCTTCGCTATTAAAAGCGGCTGTGTCTAATGTCCCTAAAACAATAATGTTAGAACCTTTACAAAAGCGGTTGTGCTGAATGTTGGCGATACTTTTTATGGCGCTTTCCCAAGCGGTGGCTGCACCTGCACGTCCGTTGTTTGCGCGTACTCCAATATCCTCAGGGATACCGAAAAGGACAAATTTGGCTTCTGAATTTTTAAGAAAGTTTACTACATTTTCACCTTCGGGAATTAGTTGCATTTTTTCACCAAACTTTACTTCACCACTTCGATGGTTAGTAACTTTAGACAACTCGGATTGGGTATAGCGTACAAGATGTTCCATAAAAAAAGTTAACAGTCAAAAATAATATAATTCCCAAAACTGACGTTATAGAAATTATAATTATTAAATTTGCTTTAATACAAATACTTTTGTTATGGAAAATCAAAAAAACAATTCTTCCTTAAAGGCTATTATTTTAGTACTGGCTTTGTTACTGTTAGGTAGTTTATTCTACATTTTTAAATTAACTACAGATACGCAAACGCTAGAAACCAAAGTAACTGCAGTTTCCACGGAAAAAGACAACATTTTAAAAGATCTTCAAGAGTTAAAAGCGACGTACGATGCGGCAATTGCAGAAAACACATCCATGTCGGATGAATTAATTGCTGAGCGCGAAAAAGTGGTGCAACTCATGGCACAATTGGAAAAAGCTAAAGGCGATGCCAATGCGATGCGCAAGTACAAAGAGCAATACAAATCGCTTGAAGTGAAAATGAAATCGTTGATGCAAGAAGTGGAAGTCTTGAAAGGCGAGAATCAACAACTGAACAAGAATCTAGACAGTACGAAAGTCGTATTACAAGATTCGAAAAACTACAACCAAGTTTTAGTGGGGCAAAATGAAGAGCTTACTAAAACTGTAGAAAAAGCCTCCAAACTATCGATTCTTAATTTAAAAACGGCTGCGTTCAAACAACGTAGTTCAGGAAAACAAATTGAAACGGACAAAGCGAGCCGTGCTGACATTTTAAAAATCAGTTTTACGATTGCTGAAAATGCGGTTGCGAAATCGGGTGATAAAGTGTACTATGTTCAAGTAATTGACGCGAAAAACAACGTGTTGGGCGATAAAGAAACCGCTTCTTTCGGTTCACAAACACTAACGTACAGTTTCCAAGCGAAGGTGAAATACGAGAACAAAACAGTCAATGTTTCACAAGATTTACCTGGTAAAAGCTTTGAAAAAGGTTCTTATTTCGTAAACATTTTTGACAAAGGGGAATTAGTTTCAAAAACAAGTTTCACCTTACGTTAATTCGGAAGTCATAAAATAACAAAAGCCCGGTCAATCCGGGCTTTTTTATTGTACTATTTTACCATTCAATAGAACCGTAGCAATTCGGTTGGAACCAAAAGCATAAGGAAGTTCGTAATAACTATGCAAAGGTTCGGTGATCAATACATTCGCTTTTTTACCTTTTGTAATGCTGCCGTGGGTTTCAGCAATTCCCATAGCATACGCGCCATTGATGGTAGCGGCATTGATAGCTTCTTCGGGGGTCATCTTCATTTTAATGCAAGCGGTGGCCACCACAAAATTCATATTCCCTGAAGGTGTTGTCCCCGGATTAAAGTCGGTAGCCAAAGCAAGGGGCAATCCCGCCTGAATCATTTTACGTGCTGGTGTATACGGAATACTGATAAAATAGGAACAGGAGGGAAGTGCAACGGGCATGGTGCCTGAATCTTTCAATACTTCGATATCTTCATCAGTGACAATTTCGAGATGGTCTACGGATAACGCCCCGTGTTTGACGCAAGCAGCTATACCTTCAATGGCAGTAAATTGATTGACATGAATCTTTGGAATGAGTCCGTAGTATTTGCCAGCTTTCATAATTCGTTCGGTTTCTTCCACCGAGAAATAGCCGGTTTCACAGAAGGCGTCGATATAATCGGCTAAGTTTTCTTCGGCAATTTTTGGGAGCATCTCTTCGATAATCAAATTCAAATAACCTTCATGGTTTTCTTTAAACTCAGTCGGAAATGCGTGAGCGCCCAAAAATGTAGCTTTAATGGTAATCGGGTAATTATCGCGCAAGCGCTGAATCACGCGCAACATTTTGATTTCGCCCTCAACCGTCAAACCGTATCCGGATTTAATTTCTACCGCTCCGGTTCCTTGTCGAATCACTTCTTCCAGTCGCACTTTGGATTCTTCGTACAATTGCTCTTCAGAAGTTTCATTAAGCCGTTTAGCCGAATTAAGAATACCGCCGCCACGATTAGCTATTTCCTCATAGGTAAGTCCGTTGATACGGTCCACAAATTCTTGCACCCGATTACCGGCATAAACGATGTGGGTATGACTATCAATCCACGACGGAAGTACCGTTCGACCTGTAGCATCAATCACGGTATCCGCGTTGATTTTCGGGCATTCGGTCATTGGCCCGAAATCGGAAATCGTATCGTTTTCAATGAGAAGATAAGCATTTTGAATGGCAGGAAGCTGCGCCATATCGGCACCCGCTACTTTCTGTACTCCGGGTTCGCGCACTTGCAACAATTCCTTTATATTCGTAATGAGCGTAATCATATGGGATATTTTTCGTAAAAATACTTTTTAAAACGAATAATTTCTAACTTTAATCCAAATTCCGATACCGTGCGAAAAATAAAATACAAGAAGGGGCGAAAAGTGCAGCCCACACTTTTAGAATATACGGGCACCCATACCCATACAAAGACTGAAACCCAATTGTTTGTGTATGACAACCTTGAATTAACGGAGTGTGAAGACTTTGAAGTGGATGCGTTGGCGAGTAATGTGGATTGGTCGCGCATCAATTGGCTCAATGTTCACGGATTGAATTCGGTAGCCACCATACAGAAAATTGGCGCTTTTTTAAGTGTTGACAATTTCATGATGGCGGATATTTTAAATACGACCAAGCGCACCAAATTGGATGAATACCATGAAGTGTTGTTTTTTAGTATAAAATCGTTGTTGCCTGTCGAACATTCGGATAATATTGCGGCTGAGCAAATTAGTTTTTTACTGAAAAAGAATATGTTGGTTTCGTTTCAAGAAAAGCGCTCGGATTTCTTTACGCATTTGCGGGAGCGGTTGCGCACCCATTCGGGGATTGTTCGTGAAAAAGGCGCTGATTATTTGTTATTTTTAATGTTGGATGCCATAATGGAAAATTTCTATATTACCATTGAAAACGAAGAAGATAAGGTTGAGGAATTGATTAATCAATCGAAGTTAAATTCCAACCCGAAAATATTAGAACAAATTGAAAAACATCGGGATAATTATAACTTTTTAAAGCGCTCCATTATTCCGTTACGGGATTCGTTGTATGCCATAAAATCCATTAAAGACGACAATGTTTTCAATTCGATTGAAGCACAAAACTTTACTTTTTTTGAACGTTTGCACCAAAAGTCGTTGGAACTCTTAGAGCAAATTGATTATGACATGACCACATTAGAAAGTGCATCGAATTATTATTTTGCTTTACAAAGTCACAAGATGAATGAAGTGATGAAAACACTTACGGTGGTTTCAGTGTTTTTTATGCCGCTAACGTTTATTGTGGGGGTGTATGGGATGAATTTTGACAACATGCCCGAATTGCATTGGGAATACGGGTACTTTATTATTCTTGGGGTAATGCTCGTTTTGCTTTTGGGAATGATCTATTATTTTAAAAAGAAAAAGTGGTATTAATGTTTATAAAGCGGTTAATAATTCTTTCTGAATTATTGGTCAAATCGATTTATTGCAGTACTTTTGGGGAGAATTCACAAATTATTCGCGAAAACAATGTTTGAATTTCAACAGTACCTAGGTTTTCTTCTTTTCTTAATGATTTTCACAGCTGGTTTCTGGTTGATGATTTTCTTAGTTCACTTTGTATTTTACTGGGTGTTCGGTGCAACCAAAGAGTTGTTACAAGAAAGAAAAGAGAAAAAAGCATTAGAGCAGGCGTAACGAACGCTGTTTTAATAAAAAAGTCCCGAATTATCGGGACTTTTTTTGTATCTATATAGAAGTAATTATCCAGGATAATCCCCGCCATCGTTATCATCGCCACCGTTGCGTTTTGGACGGTTTTGTTCTTTATCGTTTTTCGTTTTATTGAAACGGTAGGTGAACGAAAGTGTCACTTGACGAACTCGCCATTGCATCATTGAATTGGCATCTACTTGACCAGGAATAAAGGTTTCAAAGCGACGTTTGCGTGAGTTGAAAACATCGTTCACATTCAAGGCCAAAGTTGCTTTGTCTTTAAAAACATCTTTGCTAAACCCAAGATTCATACCAAACACGCCTAAATTTCTACCTTGTGCCGTATTTTGAGGTCCGTTATAATTGGCATTGGTTTGCCAATCAATTTTTCCGGGAAGCGTAATTTTAGAAGTAATACGCGACGACCATGTGGTAGCTACGTTTGCAAAGTCTGTTGTTTTTTCAGTACTTGTTGAAGGCAATACATAGGTATATTTACCTATTGTTTCTACACGGAAGAAATTAAAATTGGTGTTTATTTTCCACCATTTGTAAGGTGTATAGTTGAAAGTGAATTCAAAACCAGTACGGTATTCTTTAGATAAGTTTACTGGAGTGGTGATAATCACTGGAGTAGTGCCTACAAATTCGCCACTTTCACGACGAACGTATTGAACATTATCTACCGTACGATTGAAATACATCGACGTATTAAACGTTAATTTCGTCCATTTTTTCAAGAAACCGAAATCAATCGCATCTGTTTTTGACGGATTTAAATCGGGATTCCCTTGAAAAATATTAATGTTACTGGAGTAGCTGCTGAATGGATTGATTTCTCTTCCCCGCGGACGGTTGATGCGCTTACTGTAGTTAATGGCAATGTTTGATGTTTCATTGATCTCATAGGCCACAGTGGCTGAGGGGAAGAAATTATCGTAATTCTTTGTTTTGTAGATCTGGCTCGTTTGTTGGTCGACGATGATGTTCGAATTCTCATAACGTAAACCAGCTAAGAAAGAAAACTTTTTGATTTTTGTTCCCAATTGTGAATACAAAGCATTTACATTTTCCTTGTAATTTAAAACATTGGAAAAATAGGTATCCAACACGCCGTTGGTGAAAACCGAATAGTCCGTAAGTAAGTCTAGGAAATTACCTCGGTAACCGGCTTCAAACTGACTTTCTTTGTTTTTTCCAAATGGCAAAACATAATCGGATTGCAGTAAAATTCGATTTTGACGTTGGATGTTGTAGGTGTCGTTAATGACTACCGGACTGTTTTGCGTATCCGCGTTGGTAATTGTAGCGTCGTTATCGTCTTTGTTTTTGGATACCGAAAAATCAACTGTTAATTTGTGTCCGTCCGTATTGAATTTGTGCAATAAGTTGGAAGCAAATTCTACATTCTCACTTTTAGTGTCTTCATTGTTATCACGAAAAACCGTTTTGGTATAGTTGGCAAATTGATCCAAATTGATTTGATCTACATTTTCTTCTGTAGTTCCATTGTTTTTACGATAATTAACAGTGTTGGTCCATGTTGTTTTTTTGGTAAGAAACCAGTCAAATCCGAAGTTACCGTTGTATCCTTTGCTGTATCGATCGGAGTCACGACTTTCATTGATATAATTTCGCGTCGAGTTATCCGCATTCAAATAACGGCTATCCATTTGTGCTTTTCCTGGATTGTTTCGGTAGTTGTAACCTTGGTTAGTAAAGAAATTAAATTCATCGGATTTCACATTCAATGTAGCGCTCAGTCCGTGGTTATCTGGAATTCCAGTGGTACCCATAATCGTACCGTTAACGCCGTTATTCTTTCCTTTTTTCAATAAAATATTAAGAATACCTCCACCACCTTCCGCATCATAACGCGCAGAAGGATTGGTCACCACTTCCACTTTATCAATGGCATCAGCAGGAATCATGCGTAAGGCATCTGAAATATTGATGGCATTCGAGGGGCGACCATCGATTAATATTTTCACATTATCATTTCCACGTAGACTAATGGTACCGTCAGAATCCACGGCTACAGAAGGGATGTTATCCAATACATCACTAACGGTTCCGCCTTTCACCATAAGGTCTTGACCGACATTATATACTTTCTTATCGAGTTTAATTTCTACTGAAGTTTTCTCTTTACGAATGACTACCTCGTCTAATTTTGTCGCTTCGTCTTCTAGGGATATTGTCCCCAAATTTGTATCTTCTTGAATGGATTTGTTTTTTAATTCTAAAGGTTTAAACGAAAGGAATTCTACGTTTACATTATAATTTCCAGCAGGTGCATCAATATTGAATTCCCCTTTAGCATCAGTTAAACCGCCCGTAACTACTTTGTTCGTAGCAGTACTAATTAAGCGTACCTCGGTATATTCAAGAGGTTGATTGTTGGATTTGGCAATTACTTTTCCTGTAATTTTTACTTTTTTACCGCCACCACCTTGTGCACCTGATCGGGGTTGCGCCCATGCAGTAAGTGAGGTAAATACGAAGAGTGTGAGTACAATTTTAAAAATTTTCATGTAAATTTATTTTGCTTTCCTGTTTGGATTGCAAAAATAAACGAACGTTTAACCGTCCTTTCACAAAGTTATGTTAATCTTAACAACGTGGAATTACCTTAAATTGTTAATATTTTCTAGAGGTCGAGCTATCACCGCATGATTCCCTTTAACAACTATTGGTCGTTCAATTAAAATTGGATAGGTTACCATGGCTTCAATCAAATCTTCATCACTCAATGATTTTCCTTTGTAATTTTCTACCCAAACGGATTCTTTCACTCGAATGAGTTGAATAGGAGTATAGTTAAGTTTTTTCAGTATCGATTGAATTTCTTCTTTTGAAAACGGTGTGTCTAAATACTTGATGATTTCAACAGCTTCATTTGTCTTTTCAAAATGGGCCACACAGTCGCGTGATTTTCCGCAGCGGGGATTGTGATAAATTGTAATCATAAATTACGTAATTATTTCACGAAAATAAGTAAATTGGGACAATAAAATAAGACAATGCAAAAACTATTTGGCGTAGAAAAAAAAGTTGAGTTTGGTTGGTATATTCTTGGATCAATCCTCATCATTATTGGAACTTTCTTAGGGCAAATTCCGTTTGGTATTGCGGCTGTGATGGCTACGTTGAAAAAAGGAAAAGGGATGCCTAGCGATTCAGTTGCTTTAATGCAGGCCTTGGATCTGAATCTTTCGTTGTTCTTAATGCTATTGTCGTTTGCTGTTGCCTTTGGTGTTTTCGTTTTGGTGATCAAATATTTGCATAAACAGACTATAAGGGCTGTAACCACATCACGTACCAAAATCGATTGGAAACGTATTTTGTTTTCATTTTGTCTTTGGGGAATGATAACGGTGCTTACCACTGTGATTTCCTACTACAGTTCGGACAGCACTATGGAATGGAATTTCAATCCGTCACAATTTGCGCTGCTTGCGGTTATCGGAATTTTGATGATACCGATTCAGACTTCGGTTGAGGAATATATTTTTAGAGGATATTTAATGCAAGGGTTTGCCCAATTGTATCCCCGTCGATGGTTTCCCTTGCTGTGGACATCGCTGATATTCGGACTCTTACATATTGCCAATCCAGAAATTGCGGAGATGGGATACATCGTGTTGTTCTATTATATCGGGACGGGACTCTTTTTGGGAATCATTACCTTAATGGATGAGGGCATGGAGTTGGCACTCGGTTTTCATGCGGCCAACAATTTATTTACGGCACTATTGGTCACTTCCCATTGGTCGGCTTTTCAAACCTATGCCCTTTTTAAAGAAACGGCAAAACCACAAGTGGGATTCGAATTGTTTCTTCCCTTACTGATTTTGTTTCCGTTACTTCTTTTTATATTTTCCAAAAAATACCAATGGAACGATTGGAAAATGCGATTAACCGGACCTATTTATATACCCACAACTTTAAAAAATCAAACGTATGAATCCGACCTATCTTAACGTTCACAACCAGTTTAAACTGAATGGTTTTCATCTTGACAAAGATGATTTGTGCCGCGTGGCCTATAGTTTTATCAAAGAAGGTGAAGAGTTTGAAAAACCGGTAGGGGAATTTTTATTGGATTGGTTTGATGACAGCGATTCCATTGAAATGCTAACATCAGGATCGACAGGAGCTCCAAAAGTCATTCGAGTGAATAAACAAGCCATGGTGAATTCAGCACTTGCAACGGGAGATTTTTTTGATTTAAAACCCGGAGATCGCGCTTTACAGTGTTTACCTGTGAAATATGTAGCGGGTAAAATGATGTTGATTCGGTCGATCATTTTGGGATTGGATTTGGATTATGTAGCACCGACTTCGCATCCAATGGATCGATTGGATGAATCGTATGATTTTGCGGCGATGGTTCCGTTACAAGCCCAACATTCGATAGCTAAATTGAACCAAGTTAGAAAATTGATTGTAGGCGGTGCCCGAATTAATGCGGCTTTAGAACAACAATTAATGGGATTAAAAACGGAAGTCTACGAAACCTACGGCATGACAGAAACCATCACTCATATCGCGGCAAAGCGAGTCGGGGAGAAGGAATTTACCGTACTCCCACATGTAACGTTATCGTATGACGACCGCAATTGTTTGGTTATTCATGCGCCGCATATCATCGCTGAAGAGACCGTTGTGACCAACGATTTGGTGGAATTAATTAACGAAAATCAATTTCATTTTATTGGTAGAATAGACAATGTAATCAATAGTGGCGGAGTTAAAATAATGCCCGAACAAGTAGAACAGAAATTGGATGGTAAAATTGACCGTCGCTATTTTATTGCATCCAAAGAAGATGAAGTATTGGGTGAAAAAGTACTATTGGTTGTCGAAGGCGAACCCTTCACAATTGCAGAAGAGACCTATAAAGGCTTGGATAAATACGAACGTCCGAAAGAGGTAGTTTTTGTCCCTCTATTCAAAGAAACTGAAAATGGGAAAGTATTGCGTAAAGCAACGTTAGAACAATAAAAAAAGGAGTCATTACGACTCCTTTTTTATTGATGCGAAACTGTAATAAAAAACTTTTTCAAATCTACAGTGACATCATCCAACGATTTGATTTTAATATTTGTTGTTGTCCAATCGTTGGTTGGATTCAAGAGAACTTCTTTATCGTTTATGTTGACGTAGATGGGTAAATTTAATTGGGGCACATCAGTGATCCATCGCACTTCTAATTTTTTTCCTTTTTTGCGCAGTTGCAATTCGGGAACTCGTGTATATTTTAAATATTGATCAAATACGGAAGTCCACTCTTTTTGGGTTTCTTGGTTAAAAAAATCAATAACCATGGGCGTTGTTATGATTTGATGTTTGAATTTAGCGGTGTAGGCGGCTAACCATTTCCACCACAAGGCATCATCGTGTAAAGCATGACGCAATGTATTGAGTAATAGTGCTCCTTTCGGATACATATCACCAGAACCTTCAGCATTTACACCATAATCGCCAATTATGGGTCGGTCATTGGTAACGTTTTTTTGCAAACCTTTACCATAAAGTAACGCTTTCTCGTAGCCAAATTGACATTCGATGTACACCATTTCGCTGTATTGGGTAAATCCTTCATGAATCCACATATCGGCTATATCGCGTGAAGTAATGCTATTTCCAAACCATTCATGGCCACTTTCATGGATGATGATAAAATCAAATAGTAAACCTACACCCGTTCCCGATAAATCAGAACCCAAATACCCTTTGAAATATTTGTTACCATAAGCCACAGCACTTTGATGTTCCATGCCCAGATAGGAGGTTTCCACCAATTTATACCCATCTTCTTTAAATGGATAAGGGCCAAATTTGGATTGAAAACAAGTCAGCATGGGTTTCACTTCTGCAAATTGCTTTTCTGCTTTGGGCCGATTGTAATCCAAAACATAATAATCCAAATCGAGATCGTCCAATTTATCCGACCAATGGATGTAATGACCAACGTTTAATGTAATATCATAGGAATTTATCGGGTTGGTCACTTCCCAATCCCATCGAGTATAGCCATTGGATTGCGGGAAAGAACCTTTAAAGCGTCCGTTTGAAACATTCATTAATCCGTTGGGAACAGCCACTTTAATATCAATTCCAGTATCGGGTTCGTCACTTTGGCCGTCTTTAATAGGCATCCACAAACTTGCTCCTGTCCCTTGCACCGCTACGCCAATCCAAGGTCGGTCCTGTTTATCTTTCGTGAAAACAAATCCGCCATCCCAAGGGGCACGTTTGGCAATGAGTGGATTTCCAGAATAATAAAATTGGATAGACTGACTGGTTTCAGCCGTTAACTCATTGGGGAAATCGACAAAAACGGCATTAAATTCACGAGAATGTTTTAATTTCTGTTGGTTCCAAATGATAGAATCGACTTGCATATTAGCAAACAAATCCACCTGAATTCGGCGGGTAGCATTTAAGACATCAAAATTGATCGTATTGCTACCTGAAATGAATTTTTGATCGGGATTTAGGGTAATGTTTAAGGTGTAATGTTTGACATCATAACAAGTGCGTTCCTTGGAAAAACCACCCATCAAAGAGTCTTTTCTTGTAGCCCTTTCTTGGGCATTTGAATAAAAAAATAAGGCGCATAATAGCCAACAAAGACTTTTTCTCATAGCAAGACGATTTTATGATTCAAACTTACTCAATTTCTACAAATGGTGCAGGAACAAAAAGCATGATTTCTTTTTTTTCATACGGATGCCAAAAGTTTAATTGAGTGGCATGAAGATGCAAACGACTTCCCTTGGTGCCATATAAATCATCACCGACGATTGGCGTATGTAAACCTTCTACATGTGCTGCATGAACTCGTAATTGATGAGTTCTTCCTGTAATAGGAGTAAATTCCACAACTGTTTGATTATTAATGGTTTTTACCTTTTTCCAATGGGTTATTGCAGGCTTTCCATATTCATGACAAACGATTTGAAAAGGTCGGTTATCAATATCTAAACGAAGTGGAAGTTCAATTATCCCTGATTCATTATTCAGTAAACCCGATAATAGGGCGGTATATTTTTTTTGAATTTTTCTTTTTATAAATTGTGCTTGCAACAACTTGTAGGTTTGTTCATCTTTAGCACATAAAAGAATTCCCGATGTGGCCATATCTAGTCGATGCACAATCAACGGTCCCGTAGCTTGTGGATACATCCCTTTCAATCGTGTATATACAGAATCCGCAATATTTTTTCCGGGTGTAGAAAGCAAATCAGTGGGCTTGTTTACCGCTAGAATCCATTCGTCTTCATAGATGATTTCTAAGGATTTATTGGCGCCTAGATTGACCAAGAACGGATTATCTTCTAGTGGAATTCCTTCCAACATATGTCCAAGAATGGGTTCGCATTTACCTGTACAAGCGGGATAAAATTGACCGTGTTTGCGCACTTCAGACTTGGGCGATTGACCCCACCAAAATTCGGCCATAGCCAATGGTCTTAATTTGTTTTGAAACGCATAATGCAACAATTTGGGTGCAGCACATTCGCCAGCACCTGCAGGAGGATTCCCTTGAAAAATAGTTTGCAAACTTTTGGTTGTGCCGTATTGATTTAGAAACGCATATTCAGAAAATAATTGTTGCTGTAACGAGGCGGAACGGTTTCGGCGTTCTTCTTTGAGTAGATTGATTTGATCTTCAAATTGCGTCAATGCAGCTGTAAGTGAAGCAATTTTATCTTTCCAATCCAGTTGTAATTGTCGCAAGCGAATACTTTCTAATTGACTGACTTGAATTAATTGTAATGCATCTTCATCATTCAAATTAGGATGCTTTTCACGATATAAAGCCCGTTCTTTTTTTGCATTTTTGATGGATTGTTTAAAGGTAGTAATCGCTTCATAGGCATCAAATTCTGCTTTGTTAGTTGCTTCAAGTAAATTTTTATAATCTTCTGAATTCTCGAGATTTTCAATTTTTAAATTAAGATTATTAAGTATACGTTCTTCCACTTTAAAGTAGCCATTATCTTCCAGCATGTCGTAAACCGTAGGAACAAATTTGGGCCAATGATTTTGATCGGCTAGTTTTCCTGAAAAGGCCCATAAATAGCCTAGTTCGCCCCATTCATTTTTAACCACCAACACCCCAAACATTTTACCAATCACCATTCCCGATTGTCCTTCATTAAGTCCGAAGTTGTGCTCAAAATCGGTTTGGTTTTTCAAATACTCCTGAAGTAAACGTGCTGCCTCAAGACTCAGCGGATGAGGGTCGTAATAAAAAGGAAAGGTAAATCGCTCCGGAACGGGATGTTCGGAGAAAGGTTTTTCAAACTTTTGGAATAAATCAGGCATTCTTTTTTTCAAAATCGAAACAACTTTCGCAATGCAAAGATGAACATTTTTGAACAACCATAACTTAGAATAAGTAGAAGGATAAAGAAATAACCGTTGGGTTCGTCGTGATACCCCTCAAAAAAAAGATCATAAATTGGGTTAAAAAAGGGAAAACTTCTTTCTATACAATTTCCTTCCTCAAAAAAAAGAAAATGGGAAGCCCACAAACAAAAAGGAACACCCACGAGGAGCGTTCCAAAGATTTCAAGTATTCGAATTTGTATTTTGCTCATCAAACTTGGATTACTCCTAAATTAAATTTCTTTTCAATAGGTGCGTGGTTAGCCGCTTCAATTCCCATAGAAATCCAAGTGCGGGTATCTAATGGATCGATAATTCCATCCGTCCAAAGTCGGGCAGCAGCATAATATGGTGACACCTGCGCATCATAGCGCGCTTTTATTTTATCAAACAACTCTTGTTCTTTTTGCGCGTCAACCAATTCACCTTTGGCTTTTAGGGAAGCGGCTTCAATTTGCATCAACACTTTTGCCGCTTGTGCACCACCCATAACGGCCAATTCAGCACTAGGCCAAGCCGCAATTAATCTTGGGTCATACGCTTTTCCACACATGGCATAATTTCCAGCACCATAGGAATTTCCAATGACAATGGTAAATTTAGGAACCACCGAATTAGAAACGGCGTTCACCATTTTGGCACCATCCTTAATGATTCCGCCGTGTTCACTTTTGGAACCGACCATAAATCCGGTAACATCTTGTAGAAAAACCAACGGGATTTTCTTTTGATTACAATTGGCAATAAAACGCGTGGCTTTATCGGCACTATCGGAATATATCACACCGCCAAACTGCAATTCTCCTTTTTTGGTTTTGGATACCGTACGTTGGTTGGCTACAATTCCGACTGCCCAACCGTCAATTCGGGCATAGCAAGTAATAATGGACTGACCGTAGCCTGCTTTGTATTCATCCACTTCAGAATTGTCGACCATACGTTTAATGATTTCCATCATATCGTATTGATCTGAGCGGGATTTGGGTAAAATTCCGTAAATGTCGGTCGGTTCTAAAGCAGGTTTTTCAGATTTCACACGATTAAACCCGGCTTTTTCATAATCACCAATTTTGCCTACCACCGAACGAATACGGTCCAAAGCATCTTTATCATCTTTGGCTTTGTAATCAGTTACACCCGAAATTTCACAGTGGGTTGTGGCACCGCCTAAGGTTTCATTATCAATATTTTCACCAATAGCTGCTTTTACTAAATAACTTCCTGCCAAGAAAATACTTCCCGTCTTGTCTACAATAAGAGCTTCATCACTCATGATAGGCAGATACGCTCCACCAGCGACACAACTGCCCATAACGGCTGCAATTTGGGTAATTCCCATGCTGCTCATGATGGCGTTGTTACGGAAAATTCGACCGAAGTGTTCTTTATCTGGAAAGATTTCATCTTGCATCGGAAGATAAACCCCAGCGGAATCAACCAAATAAATAATGGGCAATCGATTTTCTATAGCAATTTCTTGTGCGCGTAAGTTTTTCTTTCCAGTAATGGGAAACCAAGCGCCCGCTTTTACGGTAGCGTCATTGGCCACTACGATACATTGTTTTCCTTGAATGTAGCCTATTTTTACAACTACACCTCCCGAAGGACAACCGCCATGTTCGAGATACATTCCGTCTCCAGCAAAGGCCCCAATTTCTATCGATTTGCTATCTTTGTCGAGTAAATAATCGATACGTTCTCTGGCTGTCATTTTACCTTCAGCGTGTAATTTCTCAATGCGTTTTTCGCCGCCACCGAGTTTGACTTTAGCAAATTTTTGCTTGAGATCGGAGAGTAAAAGTTTGTTGTGATCTTCGTTTTTATTGAAGTTTAAGTCCATAGGGCAGTCATTTCTTTTTTGGTGTCGCTAAAGTACGAAAACGTTTTCATTGAATCCAAATTAGATGTTAGCACAAGGTTAATTTAGTATTAAAACATAACTTCGACTTATTCATTTGTTAATATTAATTTAACATTGTTAAAATACATTTGCACCGAATTTAAAATCAAAACAAATGTCCTTAAACAGTGTATTTCAATTTTTTGTCCCAAAAGATAAAAAATTCTTCCCATTATTTGAGAAGGCTTCAAAACAATTAACGATAATGGCAAGTACGTTACACGATGCTGTTAATGCACCGAAAGGTGAGCGCGAAGAATTGTTTAAAAAAGTAGAAGAATTAGAAGCTGAAATTGAAGATATAGCGCACAAAACGCATTTAGAATTGAGTCGTAATTTTATCACGCCTTTTGATCGTGAAGATATCCACTCCTTAATTAAAGCTATTGATAACGTAGCAGACAATATGCACGGTGCGGCAAGTCGTATACGTTTGTATCAGGTTGAAAAAATCACGAAGTCGATTCGTAAATTGACGGAAATCAACTTAGAAGCTTGTCAATTAATCGCAGTTGGCATCAAAGAACTTAAGGACTTGAAAGACCCTAAGGCAATTAAGGATACGTGCAAAAAAATCAATAAATTAGAAAGCAAAGCGGATTCTGTTTTTGATAAAGCAGTAGCAGACATTTTTGAAAATGAAACGGATGCTAAAAACATTATCAAATACAAAGAAGTGTTGTCTTCTTTAGAAATGGCAACGGATAAATGTAAAAGTGTATCCAATGTAATGGAACAAATTTCTGTGAAACATTCTTAATTCAGTTTCGATGGAATTTACTTTATTAATAGTCATTATCATTCTTGCTTTAGCATTTGACTACATCAATGGATTCCATGATGCAGCTAATTCTATTGCAACGATTGTAGCGACCAAAGTGTTAACCCCATTTCAGGCGGTACTTTGGGCTGCTTTCTTCAATTTCCTAGCGTATTGGGTTTTTGGATTTGGAGTTGCCGACACGGTAGCTAAAACTGCAAAAACCGACAGTTTGGATTTGACGGTTATTCTAGCGGGGATTATCGCCGCAATAATTTGGAACTTATTAACGTGGTGGAAAGGAATTCCTTCATCCTCATCACACACCTTAATTGGTGGATTTGCAGGGGCAGCGATTGCTCATGGGTTTTCAGGAAAAGTAACCGATTTAGAGCATACAGGATGGGGAATTGTAACCTGGTATAAAGCCCCCAAAGAAGGGGATTTATTACCCAGTGGGGTATTAATTGTGATTTCATTTATCGTATTAGCGCCTTTAGTCGGGATGATTATATCGTACTTCATCTCATTATGGATGATGTATTCCTCACGTAAAGCAATCGGACCTAAAATCTTTACTGTTGCATTAATGACCTTAGTCTTTTGGTTCTTGTTTACTGTGATGAAAGGGTATGATAAAATTGAAAAACCACGATTTGAAAGTCATTTTTGGTCGGTTGTCACTGAACCCCATAACATCAAATGGCTTTTAGTAGCTATCATTTTCTATAGTCTAGCCATTTTCAATTTAGTATTTAGCCGATTCTCAGCCTCTAAAGCAGAATCCATACTAAAACGAATGCAGTTATTATCTTCAGCTTCCTTTAGTTTAGGCCATGGAGGCAATGACTCGCAAAAAGTGATGGGTATTATCGCCGCTGCAGTTGCTGTTTATTTAAATACTACACACCAAGATGTGTTATCAATGCCAGAATGGTTGCAGGTGGTATTGCCTAATGAAGAAAAAGGAATCAAGAGTCAGATGCCCGAATGGATCCCATTAGTATGTTATACTGTCATCGGTTTAGGAACGCTAAGTGGAGGTTGGAAAATTGTGAAAACGATGGGTTCCAAAATCACCAAAGTAAATGCTTTTGAAGGCGTAGTGGCTGAATCTGCGGGAGCTCTGACATTATTCTCTACGGAGCATTTTAAAATTCCCGTTTCTACTACACATACCATTACGGGTTCAATCATTGGTGTAGGTGTAACCAAAAGGGTTTCTGCTGTACGCTGGGGAGTTACCATTAATTTATTGTGGGCATGGATATTAACGATTCCAGTCTCTGCTTTGATGGCCGCAATTACATATTATATTATCAATATTTTTATATAAATATTTATACTTGAGCCGACAGGAATTGTCGGCTTTTTTTGTACCCTTTCCAGAAGGGTTAAGAAACTATTTTCAAATTGTAAACAAATAATTAACTACTAAATCAACAACACAATGAATTTTAAAAAATGGATGCTTTTACTATTCGCATTAATAACGGTGAGTAGTAAAGCTCAAGTAACACTAGAAAAAGTAAAGAAAGATAATGATTTGCGATTATCAACTTTACCCTATTATAATTATGGAAAAGGATTAGGAATTACTACCCCCGATAGTTTATTTCAATTAAATATTCGTTTTCGTATGCAAAATAGAGCTTCTTACATAGATAATGAAGGAGAAACAGGTGGCTACGATTGGCAAATTCGTCGCTTGCGCTTGCGATTCGATGGTTTTGTGGGAAATCCAAAATTTTTATATGCGATTCAATTGTCTTTCGCACCCGGTGATACAGGTCCTTTGGTTGAGGGTGATAATTACAATATTATTCGTGATGCGGTAATCATGTATCGTCCCAATACCCATTGGAATTTTAGTTTTGGACAAACGAAGCTACCTGGAAATCGCCAAAGGGTGAATTCCTCTGGAGCTTTGCAATTAACAGATCGTTCCATTAATAATGCGCGATTTAATATTGATCGTGATTTTGGTTTTCAAATTCATAATTTAAACGAATACAAAGACAAGTTTTCTTATAATGTTAAAGCTGCAGCATCTACTGGTGAAGGCCGTAATACAACCAAAGGTCCAGACTCAGGTCTTGCATTAACTGGTAAAATTGAGTTGTTGCCACTTGGTACATTTACCAAGGATGGAACCAACTTTGAAGGCGACTTGATGCGTGAAAAGAAACCTAAACTTCTATTGTCAGGTGCTTTTCAACAAAATAATCATGCTCAACGCACACAAGGACAATTGGGGGATGATTTGTATGAACAACGAACTTTAAAATCGGTATTATTGGACGGAATGTTCAAATACAAAGGATTCGCTGCCATGACCAGTTATATGTCGCGCACTACCACAAAAAATGCAATTACTTTCAATCCTGACGATTTGACACAATCCAATTATGTGTATGTGGGTAGTGGCTTTGATTATCAATTGAGTTATTTGACAAAATCCAACTATGAAATCATTGCCCGTTATTCATTGCAAAAAGTAGGTAAAGATATTGTTATGAAAACACCCGATACAAAAGAATACACGATCGGACTTACCAAATACTTATGGGAGCATGCTTTTAAATTGCAAACCGAAATAACTTATGACCAATTAAACTATGGAAATGGAAGTGAAAAAGGGAACTGGTATTTCCGTTTTCAAATCGAAATGGGCATTTAAAAAATAGTCGAAAAAAGTCTTGAAATCCGTAAATCGTTCATTTGATTTACGGATTTTTTAACACCTGTTTTTGACAAAAAGGAGTAGTTTTATTAAAAATTAAACCCAATGAAAACAAAATTAGTTGCAATAGTAGGCTTATTGGCTTGTTCGATATCGCTCGCCCAACTGAAAGCGGTTGAATATAAAGATCAATCCCAAGTGTTGAGCGGATTTTCGGGAACTCCCCAAAAAGCGGTAAAAGGAAAACCGGGTATTCTCATTTTACCCGCTTGGATGGGAATTGACACTCATGCCAAAGAATCGGCTGAACAATTACAAAAAATGGGGTACTATACTTTTGTGGCCGATATTTATGGAGTAGACCAACGACCGAAAGATTATAAAGAAGCAGGACAAAAAGCAGGGTATTTCAAAAAGAATATCTTGGAATACCAAAAACGTATTCAATTGGCCTATGATCAACTCATTCAATTGGGTGCAGCCAAAGACAAAATCGTAGTAATGGGCTATTGTTTTGGCGGAACCGGTGCTTTGGAAGCGGCACGTATGAACTTGCCTATCGCTGCGGCGGTTTCATTTCATGGGGGTTTAGGTCGCGACGCTTCACGTACTATTTCACCAATTTCGTCTCGTGTATTAGTGCTTCATGGTGCGGATGATCCATATGTTCCTAAAGAAGAAATTGCGGCTTTTCAAGATGAAATGCGTCAAGCCAAAGCCGACTGGGAAATGGTGTATTATGCCAATGCCGTACATTCCTTTACCGATAAAGGTGCTGGAACGGATAATTCCAAAGGAGCGGCCTACAATGAAAAAGCCGACCAACGCTCTTGGGAAGCGTTCAAACAATTGCTCAACGAATTATTTTTATAAAAAAAGCGGTCAACTGACCGCTTTTTTTATTCTTCTTCTTTTTGTCCCATCATCATGAGATACGCTTTCAAAAACGAATCCAGTTCGCCATTCATTACGGCATCTACATCACTCGTTTCATGTCCGGTACGCACATCTTTCACCAATTTATAAGGGTGCATCACATAGTTCCGAATTTGCGACCCCCATTCGATTTTCATCTTACTCGCTTCAATATCGGCACGTTGTTCCATGCGTTTTTTCAATTCAATCTCATACAATTGCGAACGTAACATTTGCATAGCGCGATCGCGGTTGTCGTGTTGGGAACGGGTTTCCGAACATTGGATTTGAATTCCGGTAGGTTTGTGCAACAATTGCACTTTAGTTTCTACCTTGTTTACATTTTGCCCACCAGCACCACTGGATCGGGCCGTCGTGATTTCAATATCAGCAGGACTAATTTCAATTTCGATTGTATCGTCCACTAAAGGATACACATACACCGAAGCAAACGAAGTATGGCGTTTGGCATTGCTGTCAAAAGGGGAGATGCGCACCAATCGATGCACCCCATTTTCTCCTTTTAAATAGCCAAATGCAAAGTCTCCTTCAAATTCAAGCGTCACCGTTTTAATTCCGGCGACATCACCTTCTTGAAAATTTAATTCCTTGATTTTGTAGCCTTGTTTTTCACCCCACATTAAATACATTCGCATCAACATAGATGCCCAATCACAACTTTCTGTTCCGCCCGCTCCTGCAGTAATTTGCAACACGGCACTCATACTATCACCTTCATCGGATAGCATATTTCGGAATTCTAAATCGTCAATTTGCTGAAAGGCCAAGTCATAAGCAGTATCCAATTCTTCTTCTGAAGCATCGCCATCGCGGAAAAACTCATACGTAATTTGCAATTCTTCACAAAGATTGTTTGCCTTATTAAAATCTTCCACCCATTTCTTTTTGGATCTCAGGTTTTTAACAATAACTTCCGCTTGTTTGGCATTGTTCCAAAAGTTGGGCGCAAAGGTTTTCTCTTCCTCGTTGGTAATTTCGATCAATTTAGCATCGATGTCAAAGATACCTCCTCAACGCACCAAGACGTTCTACAATACCTTTGATTTGTTCGGTATTTGTCATAAATTAATGTAGTTTTGTAGCCGCAAAAGTAAAGCTTCTCACACAGATATGGAAATAAATTTAGTCAGTGATACCGTTACCAAACCCAGCAATGAAATGTTGCAGTATATGTTTCGTGCCAAAGTGGGGGATGATGTCTATAAACAAGATCCTACTGTAAACGAATTGGAGGAATCTGTGGCACATTTATTTGGTATGGAGGCCGCCTTGTTTTTTCCCAGTGGAACCATGGCAAATCAAACAGCGATAAAGTTGCACACCCAGCCGGGAGAGCAAGTGATATGCGATAAATATTCCCATATTTATCATTATGAAGGCGGAGGCGCTTCTTTTAACAGTGGCGTATCTTGTTCGCTGGTAGACGGCACACGCGGACTCATTACGGCTGAACAAGTTCGCGCGCATATCAACGATCCGGAGTTTTACCATGCCCCAAAATCAGCTTTGGTAAGTTTAGAAAATACGACCAACAAAGGCGGTGGTGCTTGTTACGAAATCCTTGAAATGAAGCGAATTAAACAAGTTTGTCTTGAGCATGACTTGAAATACCATTTGGACGGTGCTCGTTTGTGGAATGCTATGGTCGCCAAAAAGCAGCATCCGAAACAATTTGGCGAATTGTTTGACACTATTTCGGTTTGTTTATCCAAAGGTTTGGGTGCTCCTGTAGGTTCCTTGCTTTTGGGTTCGAAAAACGATATGAAACGTGCCTTACGCATTCGAAAAATATTGGGTGGCGGTATGCGTCAAGCCGGATATTTGGCGGCAGCGGGGATGTATGCGTTACAAAATAATATTTTACGTTTGGAAGAAGATCACCAACGGGCACAAGAATTGGGCGCACTTTTAGCGACACTTCCTTGGATTGAAAAAGTAGAACCGATTGAAACCAACATTATCATTTTCTCCGTGCGTAAAACATTGGAAGAAAAATGGGTCATCGACAAATTAAAACAGAAAAACATTCATATCAGTTCGATGGGCCAAGGCAAACTTCGTATCGTTACCCATTTGGATTACAAACAAGTGATGCACAGTTATGTCATGGAACATTTGGCCAAAATGGTGTTCTAAATCTTACTTAAACATATCCATTCCCGGAATGTTGGGCATGCCTTCTTTGGCTACAGCACCCAACTCCGTTTCATTCACTTGTGTGGCTTTGGTGATGGCTTTGTTAAGAACGTTGACTAAGTAATCTTCCAGCATTTCTTTATCATTCAATAACGAATCATCAATTTGTATAGAACGAATAGAACGGTTGGCCGTAATTGTCACGGCTAATAAACCATCCGTACTTTTTTCATCGACTAGAACGGTATCTAATCGTTTTTTTGTGGCTTCCATTTTAGCTTGGGTTTCTTTGATTTTACCCATCATTCCCATTAAATCTCCGAACATAATTTTCAATTTTAAGTGGGCAAAAATAATTATTTCATTGTTAAATTTTTAGTTGAAAAATAAAACTTCATTCCTTGAATATCCCTTTGAACCGCGAGTATCTTTGTGAGATATAAAATTGAACCATGAATAATCCCATTCCGCCTCGCGCTAAAAAAATACCCCATACTTTAGAAATCCATAATCATGTTCGTATTGATGATTATTTTTGGTTAAATGACCGTGAAAATCCGGAGGTAATTGATTATTTGAACCAAGAAAACGCCTATTACAAGGCGATGACAGCACATACGGAAAGTTTTCAAAAGGATTTGTTTGCCGAAATGAAAAGTCGGATCAAAGAAGACGACAGTTCGGTTCCCTACTTTTACAACGGCTATTATTACATTACACGTTTTGAAGCGGGAAAAGATTATCCCATTTATGCCCGAAAAAAAGGTTCGCTAGAAGCAGCAGAAGAATTGTTGTTTGATTGCAATGAAATGGCCAAAGGGCATTCCTATTTTCAAATGTCGGGTTTGAGTGTGAGTGAGGATAACCAATGGATTTCTTTTGGCATAGATACGGTATCCCGTCGTCAATATGTAATTCAAATCAAAAATTTAGTAACCGGAGAAATTCTACCTTATAAAATCGAAAATACAACCGCTGGCGGAACTTGGTCTGCCGATGGGATGTATTTATTTTATTGTAGAAAAGATGATAAAACCCTGCGTGCCGATACGATTTACCGCCATGAAATAGGTACTGATCCTAGCCAAGATGTAAAAGTATATTACGAAAAAGACGATACGTTTGATGTTTCCGTTTATAAGTCAAAATCCAAGAAATACATTATGATAACTTCGGAGAGTACATTGACTTCTGAATACCAATATGTCTTGGCGAGCGAACCTACGGCGCCTTTCACTGTTTTTCAAAAACGTACGCGTGAATTGGAGTATTCGGTGTCGCACTACGGTAATCATTTTTATATCGTAACCAATAAAGATGGAGCGACGAATTTCAAATTAATGAAAACGGAAGAGGGGAAAACGGAAAAAGAATATTGGGTGGATGTGTTGCCGCACCGCGAGGAAGTTTTACTCGAAGGCATAGATATTTTCAAAGATTTTTTAGTGGTATCCGAGCGTTCTGAAGGTTTGAATAAAATTCGAATCATGCGTTGGGATGGGAGTGTAGATTACTATTTGCCTTTCACATCCGAAACCTATATGGCGTATACGACGACCAATTTGGATTTTGACACTACAATCTTAAGGTATGCTTATCAATCCTTAACAACGCCTGCTTCTGTGATTGATTTCGATATGATTACTCAAGAACGAATCGTATTAAAAGAACAAGAAGTTTTAGGTGGAAAATTTGATAAAAATAATTATATCGAAGAGCGCATTTGGGCAACAGCACGTGATGGAGTGCAAGTTCCTATTTCGCTAGTGTATCACAAAAATTGTAAAAAAGACGGCACAAATCCTTTGTTGCAATACGCTTATGGGTCATATGGAGTGAACATCGAACCTTATTTTTCAACGACCCGATTGAGTTTGTTGGACCGCGGATTTATTTACGCTATTGCACATATTCGTGGGGGAGAGGATTTAGGTCGGAAATGGTATGAAGACGGTAAAATGTTGAAAAAAATGAACACGTTTACCGACTTTATCGATTGTTCTCGATTTTTGATTGAAGAAAAATACACTTCTCCAGTGCATTTGTATGCAGAAGGTGGTTCGGCCGGGGGACTTTTGATGGGAGCGGTAATCAATATGAATCCGGAATTGTATTATGGCGTGATTGCTCAAGTACCGTTTGTGGATGTCGTGACCACCATGTTGGATGACACCATACCACTGACAACAGGAGAATATGACGAATGGGGAAATCCGAATGAGAAAGAATATTACGATTACATGTTGGCCTATTCACCATATGATAATGTAAAGGCGCAAAATTATCCCAATTTGTACATTTCTACCGGTTTACACGATTCACAGGTGCAATATTGGGAACCTGCAAAATGGTTAGCCAAATTACGTGATTTAAAAACAGATACTAACTTCTTGTTTTTGGATACCAACATGGATGCGGGGCATGGCGGTGCCTCAGGACGTTTTGAAGCGTTAAAAGAGGTGGCCAAAGAGTTTGCTTTTTTGTTTGATTTGGAAAAAATTAAAAGTTAGTTTAAAATAATTTATTAAATTTGCATGGTTTGGGGATTATCCAATTCGTGCAACGAACCCTGACGCTAATTTATTTTTTATGAAAGAAGAAATAAAAGCCTACAATAACGTCCTTGAGTTGATTGGCAATACGCCGTTAGTTCGACTCAACCGGATAACTGAAAACCTAACAGGTAACTTCTTCGCAAAGGTTGAGGCTTTCAACCCGGGTCATTCCACTAAAGATCGTATCGCGTTATTCATTATTGAAGAAGCAGAGCGTCGTGGGATTTTAAAGCCAGGCGATACCATTATTGAAACTACCTCAGGAAATACAGGATTTAGTTTGGCCATGGTAAGCATCATCAAAGGATACGATTGTATTTTGGCTGTTAGTTCCAAATCTTCAAAAGATAAAATTGACATGTTGCGTTCCATGGGCGCTAAAGTATACGTTTGTCCCGCTCACGTTTCTGCGGACGATGATCGTTCCTACTATTCAGTAGCCAAACGTTTGCATGAAGAAACCAAAGGTTCTGTGTATATCAATCAATATTTTAACGATTTAAATGTTGATGCCCATTACAAAAGTACCGGACCAGAAATTTGGGAACAAACAGGCGGAAAGATTACCCACTTAATTGCTTGTAGTGGAACTGGAGGAACTATTTCGGGTACGGCTCGTTTCTTAAAAGAGAAAAATCCAAATATCCGAATTTTAGGTGTAGATGCTTTTGGTTCAGTGTTGAAAAAATACCACGAAACCAAAGAATTCGATCCCGCTGAAATTTATCCGTATAGAATTGAAGGTTTAGGAAAAAATTTAATTCCTACGGCAACTGATTTCGACGTAATTGACAAATTCATGAAGGTCAGCGACGAAGAAAGTGCACATACGGCTCGTGAAATTGCAAAGCGTGAAGGTTTGTTTGTAGGTTACACTTCGGGTGCTGCCTTTCAAGCCGTAAAACAGTTTGCTGAAGAAGGAGAATTTACTGCAGAAAGTAATGTAGTTATAATATTCCCTGACCACGGTTCGCGCTACATGAGTAAAGTTTTCAGTGATGATTGGATGAAAGATCAAGGATTCTTTGACAGCGTCAACGTAGAAGAAACGCAAAAAGTAGAATTTATAAAATAATAAAAAAGCTCCGATGGTTTTCGGAGCTTTTTTTATTTAAGGTCGGTTCTTTTTTGTTTTAATTCGGATAATATCTTCTAACACAGCGCGTGTTTCATAATTGATAATCTTCAATTGAATGGTATCTTTTTTTGTGGTGAAACCGTCAATGATGTATAATTTTCCATCTTGGATTTTTACATTACTTTTATCAAAATCGACATCCCCATATTGCAGTGTGTTTTTGATATCAATGGTATCTATCCAATCTTCAGCCAATTTTCGTGACGCTTCTAAACTGTACTTTAAAGGTTTGGTGCGGATATTATTCAACACGCGTTCATTAGGGAAATAACTGCAGCGGGCTCCTTTTTTATTAAGAACAAAACCCACAAAAACAGCTCCCAATAACACTCCGAAACTATAGTAGGCAAGGCGTTGATAAAACTTCATAGTAAACTTTTTTACAAAAATAACGAATAGTATAGCTTCCGGAAATTAAAAGACAATTAAATTAATGTCGCTATCGGGTAAATTAAACCAGTCGCCAATCGATTTGTTGGTCAAAATTCCATGGTAATAATATACCCCGTTTTTTAAACCTTTACTGATGCGCAAGGCATTTTCCATACCACCGTCTTCAGCAATTTGCAACAAATAAGGCATAATTATATTACTAATCGACAAAGAAGCGGTTTTGGAATAGCGAGACGGTATGTTGGGTACACAATAATGAATCACATCATTTTTGATGAAGGTTGGTTTTTCATGAGTGGTGATTTCTGAAGTTTCAAAACACCCGCCAGTATCAATACTGACATCTACAATAACAGCCCCTTTTTTCATCAATTCCACCATGGTTTCGGTGACCACTACGGGACAACGATCTTTACCGCGCATGGCTCCAATGGCAACATCACAACGGCGCAAGGCTTTTTGCAGCGCTTTGGGTTCGATCGTAGAGGTAAAAACGCGCTGACTTAAATTGTTTTGTAAACGGCGAAGTTTGGTAATTGAATTGTCAAATACTTTAACATTAGCTCCCAAACCAATTGCAGTTCGCGCCGCAAATTCACCCACGGTCCCTGCACCGATTATCACAACATCTGTTGGGGGAACACCATTAATATTCCCGAATAATAATCCTTTACCAAAGACATTATTAATCATTAATTCGGCGGCAATAAGAATCGAAGCCGTACCTGCAATCTCACTCAATGATTTCACAGCAGGGTAGGATCCGTCTTCATCTTTGATGTATTCAAAGGCCAAGGCGGTTACTTTTTTCTTGGCTAAGGCTTCAAAATATTCTTTTTTTCGGGTTTTGATTTGTAAAGCAGAAATCAAAATGGTTCCTGGTTGAATCATTTCAATTTCAGCTAGGGTAGGCGGTTCCACCTTTAATAGCATCGGGCAGCCGAATACCTTTTGCGGATCGTTCGTAATTTCAGCACCTGCATCGCGATAATCGTTATCGGAATAGCTCGAACTGGCACCAGCTCCCGCTTCAAGTAAGACACGATGGCCATGACTTGTCAGTGAATTTACGGCATCTGGAGTAAGGCAGATTCGTCGTTCCTGATAACTTGTTTCTTTAGGAATCCCAATAAACAATTCACTTTTATGGCGAGCAATTTCGAGTTTTTCCTCTTGTGGAATCAATTGTTCAGGACTGAAAGGCGTCAGTGGCATACCGTATTATTTTTCTTCTAAAGTATAAAAAATCAATCAGACCTGCAACGCCAGTTTTCTTTTTCCGTCGGGTAAAATTTCGATCTGAATTACCGAATGCTTTTCCGGAAGCAAATTCGGAATTTTTTCGGCCCATTCAATAAAGCACCAATGTCCCGAATACAAATATTCGTCAATGCCCATATCCATAGCTTCGGTTTCCGATTTCAAACGATACACATCAAAGTGATACACCAATTGATTGGCATCGGCTTCATATTCATTAACCAACGCAAAGGTCGGACTACTGGTCATATCCTGTACTCCCAATTCTTTGGAAAGCGCTTTGATAAATGTAGTCTTACCAGCCCCCATCATTCCGTTAAAAACGATGACACGTTGGGGATGTTCCGCGACTACTTTTTGAGCAACCTGTTGAATTTCTTGTAGTTCAAAAATAAATTCCATCTTATTTATCTTGGGTTCAAGACGATAAACGGTACAATCATTTCTTCCAAAGAAATTCCGCCGTGTTGATACGTATTGCGGTAATAACTCACATAATGATTGTAGTTGTTTACGTAGGCCAAAAATAAATCGTTTTTCGCAAAAATGAAGGAACTACTCATGTTTATTGCAGGCAAACCTACTTTTTTAGGATCTTTAACTACAAAAACATCTTTGTCTTCATAAGTCAAACTACGACCGGTTTTATAGCGTAAATTAAGACTCGTGTTTTTATCTCCAATAACTTTCGTCGGATTCTTAACATTAATGGTTCCGTGATCGGTGGTGATAATAAGTTTGAATCCTAACTTTTGGGCTTGTTGTATGATTTCGAGAAGTGGCGAATTTTTAAACCAACTCAAGGTTAATGATCGGTAGGCTTTATCGTCAGAAGCCAATTCTTTGACCACATCCATATCCGTTTTCGCATGGGACAGCATGTCCACAAAATTATAAACCACAGTAACCAATTGATTGTCTTTTAATCCGCGGAAGTTTTCGGCCAACTTTTTACCCGATTGAAAATTCGTGATTTTAAAATAATCTTGTTTTAAGTTAAGGCCTAATCGTTTGAGATGCGCTGTTAAAAATTCTGCTTCAAAATTATTTTTCCCACCTTCATCAATATCGTTCTTCCAATATTGTGGAAATTGCTTTTCCATTTCAATAGGGAGCAAACCCGAGAAAATGGCATTTCTTGCATATTGGGTTGCAGTAGGAAGCATAGCAAAGTAGGGGACTTCCTTTTCCACTTTATAATAAGTGTTTACTGATGACTCCATGGCTTTCCATTGATCATAGCGCATGTTATCTATAACAATGAACAATACAGGTTTGTCTTTTTTTACCAATTCGGGAACCACCAATTCACGAAATAAGGTATGCGATAAGATGGGTTTATCTCCTTTGGGATCAAACCAATCTTCGTAATTTCGCTCAATAAACTTCCCAAATTGAAAATTCGCTTCTTGTTTTTGGGATTCCAAAATATTAGTCAAATTAGAGTCTTCAGTATGCTCCAATTCAATTTCCCAAAACAACAATTTTTTATAGACTTCTACCCAATCTTCATAAGAATTGGCCATACCCATATCCATGGCAATTTTTCGAAATTCCTTCTGATAATCCAAGGTTGTCTTTTCAGAAACCAGACGGGAATGATCCAAATTCTTTTTTAAACTTAAAAGAATTTGATTGGGATTAACTGGTTTAATTAAATAATCAGCGATTTTGGAACCAATCGCTTCTTCCATAATATATTCCTCCTCACTTTTGGTGATCATGATTACAGGAGTTGACTTCTTTTCTTTCATTTCTGAAAGGACTTCTAGACCGGATATTCCGGGCATATTTTCATCCAAAAAAACAATATCAAAATTTTGTTCGTTGAATATATCTAAAGCATCTCGACCATTGTTACAGGTGGTGACTTCGTAATTTTTTTTCTCTAAGAATAGGATATGGGGTTTTAACAAATCGATTTCGTCGTCTACCCATAATATTTTAATTGGAGCCATATCTAATTTTTGTGCAATTTACTATAAGTTATAACGCATTTGAAATTTACTTTAGTATTTTTTAGAAAGGGATTTTCGTAAAGAAGATTGCTTTACTATTGGATACGTTAATTTTAGTTAAAATTAGAAATTGACAGTTTTCAATGAGAATTATCAGCAATACATCAATTTTTATATGCTATTTTTGTGAGAAATTAAGTATAAATTAAATAATGACTCGAATATTAAACTATAGAATCACTTTTAAATACATCCCGTTAATTGTATTCATTTCAATACTAGGCACTTATTTTTTAGTTAGTCACTATCAAAATGCTAAAATTGAATCCGAACAATCACTTTCTGAAAATAAAGAGGTACACGTTAAGCGATTAAGTGGATTTAAATACATCAAACCCCTTTTGTTTGTTGATGCTTCCAATGAATCCAGCGAACTCTCATCGGTGAAAAATTCGATTGAAAATGTAATCACTGAATTTAAAAACAAAGGTGTTATCACTTCGGCATCCGTTTATATCAGAGATTATGAACTCAATGGATGGAGCGTCATCAATCCCGACGAACAATACAAACCAGGTTCTCTTTTGAAAATCCCGGAGTTGATTACATTTTTAAAAATGAATGAGAAAAATCCAGGTTTATTAGACAAAAAATACCTTTTCAATCAAGAACTAAAAACAGATAAAAAACCCATTTTTACCACAAAATCAATTCAATTAGGCCACGAATACACTGTTCGTGAACTCTTAAAGTACATGATTGTACATTCGGATAACAATGCCACTTTTATCTTAAATTCAATTATAGATGTGGATGTTTTCAAAAAAGTGTTTACCGATTTGGGATTAAATGCCCCTGATTGGAATGCCTCCGATTACCCAGTAAATGTTAAAGATGTTTCCTTATTTATGCGCGCCCTTTATAATGCTTCTTATTTATCAATTGCAGATTCGGAATATGCTACGTCTTTGTTAACACAATCTGATTTTAAATTAGGTGTAGCGGCAAGTCTTCCCCGAGGTGTAGCCTTTTCACATAAATTTGGAGAAGCGGGTGATGCCGTTGAAAAACAATTGCATGAAACAGCAATTGTTTATGTTGAAGAACGGCCTTATTTGATCACGATTATGACAAAAGGAAATAGTTTTGATACACTTCCCGAAGTAATTAAACAAATTTCAAGTATGGTATACCGTGAGATGACTGCCGATACAACAGCTCTGAAAAATTAATTTTTTTGACTAAAATACCTAGCACAACTATCGTTGTGCTTTTTTTTGGTTTGATATTTGCGGTTTACATTCCATGAAAAATTGGCTTGTATTGATTATTATCATGAAATGTTGTCTTTCTTGTCAACAAAACCCAAAACCGTTAAAAGTAGGCATTATTGCATATACTGGATTTCCGAAATCTTATTGTGACTCGCTACGGTATGCTCTAGAAAATTATTATGGAGTTCAAACGTTTGTATTACCCAGCAAACCCATGCCAAATGCGGCATATACTTCAATAAAATCGCCCAGATATCAAGCGCCAAAAGTCTTAACACTTCAACGTAAACATTTACCGGATACGTTAAACTATGTCATGGGATTTACAACCCAAGATATTTGCATCACAAAAAGGGATGAACAAGGAAAGATAATCAAACCTGAATGGAAATATACTGATTTTGGTATTATGGGCTTGGCTTATCGCCCCGGAAATTCGGCAATTGTTTCAACTTTCCGACTCAAACACACCCGTTCAAAAATAGAACTCGAACGTGCAAAAAAAGTAACCATACACGAATTTGGTCATAACTTAGGATTACCGCATTGTCCAAATCCCCATTGTGTAATGACCGCCGCCAATGAAAAAATAAGTACCATTGACCAGGAATCGTTGTTTTTGTGTGGAGAATGCAAAAAGCAAATTACCCTAAAAGTAAAAGCCTGAATCACTTCAGGCTTTCATTCATAATTTATAATTCATAACTTCTAATAACTGCCATTCAACAATTCCCCACCAATCGTCGACTTCGCTTCTATGCCCAATTTCTTCATCATTTCATAAGTTGTACAAACGGCAGCCGAGGTAACTGGAATACCACATTCGGCTTGAATTTGATCAATCGCTTCCAAAGAAGGCATTTGCACACATGCTGAGGCTACCAAAACATCGACATCGGTCAAATCCAATTGTTTATAAATTTCCAACAAATTCAACGGATTCTGAGCTGCAACTTCGAGGTTGTCCGGAATTTCCAAAGCAATACTCTCTTTGACTTTGATGCCTTGGTGTTCAATATAATCGACTACTTTATCGGTCAACGGACGCATGTAAGGAGTAATAATCGAAATTTGTTTGGCTCCTAATACTTTCAATCCATTTATCAACGCACCCGCCGAAGTCACAATCGGAGTAGGGAAACCATTGGCAATCGTTTCTTGATGCAAATTGACTTCTGAAACACAATGATAGCCGCGTCCCATACTCATAATCGCCACCAAACAAGCATAACCCATCACATCCACGTGAGCATCTGAAAGTTCGATGGCACATTTCAAACTCATGGCATCCATAGCCGCAAGTTCTTCTTGAGTGACTTTTTTCATGCGCATCCGACTGCTATGAAAGGTGAATCGCTCAGGTAAAACGGTCTCACGCGCTCTAAAAATCGCCGGAATTTCGGTTTCCATCGTCACATTCGACGACGGCACAATTTGTCCAATTCTATATTTCTTTGTCATTATTTAATTCTTCAACTGTTTACTGATTACTGAAAACTGGTCACTGTATACTGAAAAGGGCAATGCCTTCGGCCCGGGCTCTCCGCGGTACGCGGTACCTTGCTTCGATCCCTATTGCAGCCCCTGCTTAAATCTCTTTTACGGTATTAATGATCGTACCAATTCCTTCCACGGTAGCTTCCATCACATCACCGTCATACAACCATTCTTGTGGATCGCGACCTGCACCCACACCTGCAGGCGTTCCTGTTGCGATAATGTCACCGGGCTCAATGGTAAAAACGGTACTTAAATCTTCGATTAAGTCATTAATGTTGAATAGCAAGAATTTCGTATTCGAATTTTGTTTTTCAATGCCATTGACTTTCAAACTAAGATTTAAGTTATGCGGATTCTCGATTTCGTCTTTGGTGACTAAAATCGGACCCATAGGCGCAAACGTATCTTGTCCTTTGGATACAATCCATTGCCCTTCACGACGGCAATCCCGAGCAGAAATATCGTTGATAACAGTATACCCAAATACATAATCCATAGCTTCCGCTTTCGGTACATATTTCCCTGTTTTTCCGATAACTACGGCTAACTCGACTTCCCAGTCCAATTGTGAGGTAAGCTTTGTATTTTTAATCACCTCGGTGTTTGTTGCCGTCACTGTAGTAGGTGGTTTTGAAAAGATGATGGGTTTTTGAGGAAGTTTACCAGTCGTATCTAAAGTACGGGCACTTTCTGCCACATGTTCGGTATAATTCAATCCAATACCAATAATATTTTTTCGCGGTCTTGGAATAGGAGCGAGTAAGGTCACTTCTTCAAATGGCACCCCAATTTTTGTGATAAACTCATCTGGAGTATCTGCAATCAAATCGTTGATTTCATCGATAACTTCAATTCCCATATCAATCAAATCAAGCATATCATCGGGCAAAGGAAAATTGGCCACTTCGCCAAAGTCTTCCATATCTATCACTAAATTGTTAAATAAAAACCCCAAGCGCGCTTCGTTGTCTTGGTGGGTGTAGGTAAGTAATTTCATTGTTTTGTAGTTTTCTAAACTATTATTCTTTTATATTTTGATGTCCATTATTTTCATTGTAAACCCGATCTTGGTATAATCCTAATCCTTCAATAACGGGTAAGTCATTGAAATGAAATAAGCAAGCATCTTCCGTTTCAGACGCATTATGATGTTCGTGCCATGCCCATGAAGGTACACAAAAAATATCGCGTTCTTTCCAATCGTAGCGTTTTCCATTAATAATTGAATAGCCGCTTCCTTTGGCGCATTGGTACACAAACGAGCCCGTATGTTTGTGGGCTTTTCCTTTGAATCCTTTGGGTAATAATTGCATGGAGGCGCTCATGGTTTGCATGACATGTCCGCCCGTCAACGGATTGCTGTAGCGCATATGAATACCATCAAACGGATCGATCGGATTTACGTCCAATGCTTCTAACAAAGCAGGATAGACTTTACTCCAGGAATATTTAAATAGGGGAGAATAGGGCTTGTCCCACTGTACATCGGCGGGAATGAGTCCGACACCACTATAGGTTTTCGGCGAATAATTCAACGGAACGTCCAATGGTTGTTTGCCATCAAAAACGGCATAATCATTGGCTTCTAGCGCATTCACTAACGGAATATCCAAACCGTCTTGCCAAATACAAGTTTGCCCGTCGGCTTCTACACCATGCTCGTGCCAGGTGGAGTTGGGCGTGATGACAAAATCGTTGACTTCCAACATAATTTTATTGCCGTCTACCACCGTATAACCTTTATTCCCTTCCATTATAAAACGCAATGCAGAAGCACGATGACGATGTGCTGATGTCGATTCACCGGGACGGGTAACCTGAATTCCGGTATACAACCAACCCACAGCGGCCGAAACGTCTTTGCGTTTGTCATTGACCAAATAGACCACACGTCGACCCGCTTGTTCGGGAGTGACGAGTTCGCTCGATTTGAGTACCAGCGATCGTAAATCGTCGTATTTCCATAACATGGGAACGGAATTGGGTCGCGGCTCCCAAGGTTCGATATCATTGGCAACGGTCCATAAAGCACCGGCGCCTAAGGTTTCTAATTCTTTGTAATACGCTTCGAGTTCGGGCGTATCATTCACGCGGGCTCTACCGTATACATCATCGGAATAGTGTTGCTCTTCCATGGTTTTTTATTTTGGAGACCTAACAGGTTTTTAAAACCTGTTAGGTCTGTATTATTTATTCATTTTCCGTATTATCCACAAAAGTAATCTTTCGCGTTGGTGCCACATTCACCCGCAAATCAAAAATATCAAAACGGTTGTAATGTCCTAAAATATCGTGCATTTGTTTGGGTTGGATGCATTTGGCCAAATCGATTTCGGCATACACAATGCCTTCATCGTCAATTAAGGGGTTACCAATCACTGCACCATTGGGTCCGATGAATCCAGAAAAGGCCGAACTTTTGCGATTCAACAAAGCATCGATATTAGGTACATCCGCTCGCAATGCATCTTTTATTTCTTGAGATATTGTCGAACAAGATACGATGGTAAATAATTTCCCTTCGAAGGAATGGGCAGCCGCCCGAATTTTAATTGCTTCAGCCATGTCATAATCAGGTGGGGCAACGGGAAGCGAAATGTAATTGGCGACATGTACCAATTCGCCTTGTGTTAATAAGGTAAAACGCGCCAAAGTATTGGTGTTTTCACCACAAGCGAGGGTTCCCAGCGGACCCACTTCAGTATCATAAACTTTAAGGGACGAACCATCGCCTGAGGTCCACGTTAATTTTTCAGCCCAGGTAGGGACTAATTTTCGGTGTTTTCCAATAATTTCCCCTTGGTTGTTGATAATTAAGTTGGTGTTGTAAATTTCGCCAAAACTTGTGCCGCGTTCATTGATACCGATGACGACATGCATGTTATAATCGCGTGCTGCTTGATACAAAGGTTGCATTTCTGCATCGTTTACAGCTACCGAATTCCGATACAACTGTTCGTACCATGCGCTGCCTTGAACAGGCGTCATTACCCAATTCCAATACGGATAGCCCGCAATAAAAACTTCGGGAAATGCAATTAATGTAGCACCGTTGTCATGCGCCTCTTTGATAAAACGAATGGCTTTTTCTACTGTTGCGGAAACATTGAGAAAAACGGGTGACGTTTGTACGGTAGCGGCTTTAAATTTTTTAAACTCCATAGTTTTATTGTAAAAAGGGTTGGATTTTTGACCTCATTGTTTCGTTAAAAGCTTCCGAACTGATGCTGTTTCGGTCGTCTGCGATTTTCACATTTACTAAGGTTACTTCGCCTTCAAGCACCGTTTTTTGTTGGGCGTTTTCAAATTTAAAACCACAAAGCATAGACGAATTGCGCAATTCTTTGACCCATAAATGCTTGGTGATGGTTTCTCCAAGGCGGGCCGGACTCTTGAATTGTACTTTTAAATCGACCGTTGGGATGCCATTGGTTTCATGCATCAAATGAAAGGGGCGATCGAGCGCTTCTTCAAACCAATCTTCGACAAGGGCGTTGAGCATTTCGAGAAAACGGGGATAAAAAACAATCCCAGCGTAGTCAATATGTTGGAAACGAATTTTTTCTTCTTTAGTAAAGTAGTTCATTGGTAGTACTTGTTTTAGCCCTGATTGAAGCGGCATCCTCCCGACGTTAGGAGGGAGATACAGCGGAAAGCAGGAAATAGCTCCAAAAATAAAAGCTATTCAAATATACATTAATCTTGATTTTTAAGTTTGAAACGTTGAATTTTTCCCGTTTCGGTTTTGGGCAGCGCCTCCACAAAATGAATCACACGTGGGTATTTATAGGGAGCCGCTACTTCTTTGAACCAGTGCTGAATACGGTTTTTCAATACATCGGATGCTTTAGCTGCATCTTTCAATACTATATAGGCACAAACCAACATCCCACGTTCGTCGTCGGGGAGTCCGACCACCGCGCATTCCGCCACATCTTCATGTCCGATCAACACACTTTCAACCTCAATAGCCGCAATATTGTAGCCTGAGGAAATAATCATGTCGTCGCCACGCGCCACAAACCAATAGTAGCCGTCTTCGTCTTTTCGGAAAACATCGCCCGTAAGATTCCAACCGTATTGCACATACTCGGCTTGTTTTTCGGGACGATTGAGGTATTTGCAGCCTGTGATGCCGCGAACAGCCAAACGACCAGGAGTTCCATCCATGATCTCGGTACCTGATGCATCCACAATCTTGGCTTCATAACCGGTTATGGGTAATCCTGTTGCGCCGGGTTTCATGTTCGTTTCATTTGACGAAATGAAAATGTGCAACATTTCAGTCGCTCCAATACCGTCTATAATTTTAAGTCCGGTCACGTCAAACCAGTCTTGCCAAACTTTCAACGGAAGCGTTTCTCCAGCAGATACGCATTTGCGCAAACTGGAAATATCGTAATCGTTGACTTTAGTTGTAATGACCCGCCAAGCGGTAGGTGCTGTAAAACAAATGGTGATTTTATGGTCTTGAATCGCTTGCAGAAGCAGGTCCGGACTCGGTTTTTCAATTAAAAATGTCGATGCACCGTAATAGAGTGGGAACAGCACCAATCCGCCGAGTCCAAAGGTGAATCCAATGGGCGGACTTCCAATGAAAATATCATCGGCAGTGGGTTGGAGCGAATAGGCAGGAAAAGCTTCACAGATATTGAGAATATCTTTGTGATAATGTGCCGTCATTTTGGGTAAACCTGTGGTTCCCGAGGTAAACCCGATTAATGCTACACTTTCGGAATGGGTGTGGTAATTATCAAAAACGGGGTTGTATTTTGCCATTAAGGCTTCCAATTGGCCGTTTCCAAAATAGCACACCGATTGTAGGTTGTCGCTTTTCACCAAATGCATTTCTTCTTCCAGATCGGCGGCACAAAACGCATGGGAAATTTCGGCACAATCTATTATTGTAGTGAGTTCTTTGGAGCGTAACAAAGGCATTGTGGCTACCACGACTCCGCCGGCTTTGAGAATAGCGAACCAACAAGCGACCATCATGGGCGAATTGGCGGAACGAATCAACACCCGATTTCCGGATTGGAGTTTGAGATCATGCACCAATACTTGCGCAATTTGGTTGCTCTTTTCATACAAGTCTTGGTAAGTCCAATTGGTTTCAAACGTATGCAAACACGGTTGTTTTCCGCGCCCTTCTCGAATGTGCTGGTCCAACAATCGATCGACACAGTTGAGCATTTCAGGTCGTTGAAACTGGGGTATATCCAAAAAGGAATAGCCCGGTTGTGCCGAAAGTTCGGGCAAATGATCATGAGCAAACGTATCGGTGTAGTGTTTCATGACAGTTTATTTTTTATTACTCTTCGGTTTTAAAGCCTTCTTCATCGATTCCATTTGTTTGCGTTCGGCCGCTTGATAGGGATACAAATGCGAGGTTCCGGCAAAATAGGAGTCGGGGATATCGGTTGGGCGGAAATTCTCATAGGCTTGCGCATTACGCACAAAATACGGATCCAACAATAAAGGTCGACCCAACGCCACTAGATCGGTACGTCCATTCAATAAAATGGTATTGATTTGGTCGATATTTTGGATATAGCCTGCGGTAATGGTCGGAATGTGAACCGTATTGCGAATGGCATCCGAAAATGGGGTTTGCCACATACGTCCGACCAGTGGTTTTTGATGACTTACGGTATTTCCGGTAGAAACATTGATGCAATCGGCGCCTGCTTCTTTAAAGGCATTAGTAATAATAAGTACTTCATTTTCGGTGATTCCACCTTCGGCCCAATCGCAAGCGGAGATGCGAACCGACATGGGTTTTTCTTTTGGAAAAACGGCACGCATAGCTTTAAATATGCGAAGCGGGAACTTTAAGCGGTTTTCTATACTACCACCAAACTCATCGGTTCGTTGATTGGTTAAGGGTGAAAGGAAAGAAGCTAACAAAAATCCATGATGGGCTTGGAGTTCGACAAGATCAAATCCTGCTGCCTCAGCATTTTGGGTAGCTTGTACAAATTGTGCTGTTACCGCATCCATGTCAGCGATAGTCATGCTTTTTGGGGCAGGCATTCCTTCTGCAAAAGGAATAGCTGAAGCTGCGGTCAATTCCCAGGGATTTTCTATCGGTTGGTTGATTCCTTCACTTGGTCGTTTGGTCGCGCCTTTGGGTCCGGAGTGCCCCAATTGAACACCAATTTTGGTAGCGGTATTTTGATGAATAAAGTCTGTAATTCGTTTCCATTTATCTATTTGGTTTTGAGTGTATAAACCTGCACAACCTAAAGTGATACGACCTGTTTCAGAAACCGCCGTCATTTCGGTTAAAAGGAGTCCGACACCGCCTATAGCGCGCGAGATGTAATGTTGAAAATGCCATTCATTGACTTCGCCATTTTCAGCGCGATATTGTCCCATGGGCGCCATAACGATTCGATTTGGGAGTTCTAAATCACGGAGTTTGAAGTCGTGAAAAGCAGCGGGTTTGGCTTCCTGGTTGCCATTAAATTCGGCCAAAACCTTATCGGTAAACGATTTGTCGCGCATCATTAAGTTTTCAAAAGTCACTTTTTTCGAACGCGTCATGCAACCAAAAGCGAATTGGTAGAAGGGATGCTGCATGTGACGATCCATGTTTTCAAACCAATCCAAGGAGACCGTTGCCGCATATTGAATCATTTCGACCGTATTACGACGCGACTGCTCGTACTGCTGAAAAGCGGCTTGCACGTTATTTGGATTTGCAATAACGGCATCAGAAAGTCCGATGGCACAATCCATAGCCAATTTCGTCCCTGAACCGATAGAGTAGTGGGCCGTAGCTTTCGCATCGCCTAACAGTACAATGTTGTTGTGAAACCATTTTTTATTAGTCACATGGGGAAACTGCCGCCAGTGCGATTTATTCGAAATCAAGCCATGACCGTCGAGTTCTTCTTTGAATAGGGCTTCGATTTTGGCAATGGTATCTGCTTCGTTGGTCACTTCAAAACCATGTTTTTCCCAGGTGTCGTTGGAACATTCAAAAATCCACGTACTCATTCCAGGCTCGTATTGGTAGGAATGCGCGACTATGGTTCCGTGCGGCGTAGAGCGGAAGAAATAGGTGAAAGCATCGAGTGGTTTGGTCGAACCGAGCCACACAAAGCGGTTGCTCTTGAGTTCGATTTGCGTCCCAAATTCTGCTGCATATTGCGATCGAATCGCGCTTCCAATTCCGTCGGAAGCCAAAATAATATCTGAATCTGCAAATTGGGATAAATCGTCTACATTTTGTTCAAAATGCAAACGTATGCCTTCTTCGGTACAACGTTGGTGTAATAGTTTCAATAAAGTTTTTCGGGAACAGCCGCAAAATCCGTTGCCCGCGATACTCACTTCTTGTCCGTCACGCGCAATGATGATATCGTCCCAATAGGCAAAATTGGAGCGAATCAACTCATAGGATTCCATATCCCGTTTTAGGAATTCGCCCAAGGTTTCATCGGAAAAAACGACACCAAATCCGAAGCTATCATCGGGACGGTTGCGTTCGTAAATATCAATTTCACAATGGGGTAATGCTTTCTTGGTTAGAATTGAAAAATATAAACCGCCGGGGCCGCCCCCGATTACTGTAATCTTCATGTTAAGAATTTCGTTTTATGGCAAATTGTTCACCTAATTTAGAATAGTTTGCTCCTGCTAGTCGGGCCACGGGTTTGTAGTTCTCGAGATTAATTTTGTAGTTATCAAGCAGGACAGCATCATCATAATGCATCATAATAACACGACCTATAAGTACACAAGCACCCCCTTGTTGATGTCCTTCCAAAAAGTAATGATGTACGAGTTCACATTCGAGGTGAATCGGACTCTCTTTAACCCGCATGGGTTTAATTTTAAGGGAAGGAATGGGAGTGAGTCCGGCATGAACAAATTCATCTACTTCGGGTGGCAATTTATCCGACGTTGCATTCATTTGTTCGACCACCGCTTCGGTCACCATATTCACCACAAATTGCTTTGTGGTTAAGACATTATTGAGCGTGTCTTTGTTGGAATTGTTATCCCTTCGGGTGGAGAACATCACATGGGGTGGATCATCACCTAAAAGATTGAAATAAGAAAATGGAGCGAGATTGTTCACACCATTAGCATCAACGGTAGAAATCCAACCAATGGGTCTAGGGATAATGGTACCCGTTAACAGCTTGTAAATTGCGGATTGTTCCAGATTTTCAGGATCAAATTGCATTGTGTTTAATTTTGACACAATATAGATAAAATATCCATAAAAAAAAGAGTGTATAAAGTAATATTTTTATGGATAAATGTACTTTTTAAACGAGTTGATTCCCTTTACTTTATCGCTGTTTTAATTGTATTGTTTTAAAAAAAGATTCCCGATATGTATCACTAACAGGCAACCTTTTGTCAGCGATTAAAATTCGATTTCGCTGAATGGATTGAATGCTCTTTAGATTGACAATATACGAACGATGGATTCGACAAAATCCTTTATTTTCAAGAGTAGTTTCAAGTTTTGACATGCTCATTAAGGATAATACATTGGTATTATTCGTGAAAATTATTTTGACATAATCTTTGAGGCCTTCAATAAAAAGAATATCCTTGAAATCAATTTTCATCGTTTCATATCCTACCTTAATAAACATAAAATTTGCCTCCTCTTCTTGAACTAAAAGTGGTGCTTCTGTTTGTGCTGAAGGATTATTTTGTACCAGTTTAAATTGTTGTTCGGCTCGTAAAACGGCCTTTACAAACCTGCTGAATGGAATGGGTTTAAGTAAGTAATCCAGTGCCCCATTATCAAAACCTTCTACCGCATAATTGGAATAGGCCGTCGTAAAAATAATCATCGGTTTTGATTCCAATGTATTGATAAAATCCATACCTGTAAATTGGGGCATTTCGATATCCAAAAAAATGAGATCAATTTTATTTTGATTAACAAAAGAAATAGCATCTATTGCATTATTGAATGTTTTAACCAAGGACAATATTTCCATTTTTTCACAAAAATCGACCAACAAATCTACAGCTAGGGGTTCATCATCAACTATAATACATTTCATATTAATAAGAGGGATTATTTTCTTCTAAATTTAATTTTAAATGAACCTGATATTTCCCATCTACATGGATAATAGTAAGTTCATGTGATTTTGGATACAATAATTCTAATCGAGATTTAATATTTTGGACTCCAATCCCAGAGTGAACAGGATCTTCTGTGTGTCGACTTATTTTATTTTCAATGTAAAATTCCAAGAGGGATTCTTGTACAGTAATTTTCAATCGCACATCGGTTTTCCCTTTGTAATCGGTACCGTATTTAAAAGCATTTTCGATAAATGAAATTAATAATAATGGTTCAATCATTTTTTCTTTTAAATCCCCATAAATATTCACTCGAATATTTTCGATATCGTGAATCCGTAGTTTTTGCAATTCGATGTAATTAACAATGTAATTAATTTCTTTCTCTAATGGAACCACTCGTTGATCAGTTTCATAGAGCATATAACGCATCAACTCTGAAAGTGTAACAATAGCATCACCGACTTGGTCTGATTTTTTTATTGCTAAAGAATAAATGCTATTTAAGCTATTAAATAAAAAATGAGGATTTGTTTGTTTCCGTAAGTAATTTAATTCAGCGGATTTACGCTCTGTTTCTGCTAATAATCGATTTTGAAAGTTATGATTGTATTCGTACAAGACTTTAATAATTGTACTTATCAAGACAATAAATATGTACGAAAATGACATGGCAACATTTAAAAAAAAAGGAGGTCCAGGAGGTTGTTTCATGGGTTGAAGCAGTATTTTCTTTCCTTCAACAATAACAGAATGAGGTGGACGCATCAATTTTAAATCATCCAAAAAAAAATGAATTCGCACTTCAGTAAAGAAAACAATTAACCCCAATAAGAGGATAAAATGAAAGAGGTATTTCCCTTTTAAAAGAAATTTTGGGACAAGAAATAAGTAGTTAAAATAAAAGAGTACTACATAGGTTATCCATTCTGCAATAAAAATTCCCAACGAAAAATGTTGGTTTAAATAATTCGGTAACCCCAGAAGTAGACTTATGATTACCCATAGTGTTCCATGGAGAATAAAGTCTTTGTTTACTAAACTTCTTGATTGTTTATTCATGTTGGTAGGTGATCTGAAGCGAATCTATTTCATTTTTTGTTAGCGTAGGGTTACCAAAACGTTTAAGTTTTCTTAAAACTACTGCAGCAGTTTTCAAGGCTTCCTTTTTCGTTACAAAAGATTGGTTTCCAACAACTGTTGGAATAATTGATTGTTTGATTACTACCTTTTTATTGATTGCAATGGTATAGCCCCATCCATTACGTGTTTGAAATGTGGCTGTCGAAAATTGAGGTTCTTTTCGACAGCCTATTAGACAAACTATTATTAAGACTACGATGAATTGATTTTTCATTTGTTAATTCTAATCATTATCTATTTGAGTCACACCAGGCAAAAATTCCCATACATCATCATAATAAGAAGTACCATTTCTTCCTAACAATACAAATCCACGATTATTTATTGTTAATCCCACGGCATCATTTCTACCAGAAGACTCAAGACCTGTAACCTGTTCCCATAAGTCGGTTGAAGGGTTATACTCCCATGTTGATGTTCCATTACCCCCACAAGTAATATATCCTTTACCATTGATAGAAAAGCTACATGCATTCCCTCTAATGATTGAATAATCAGCATTATACTCGCCATCATCTCCATTATTTATATCCCTTTTTTGTGTCCATATTTCTGTTGATCCATCAAACTCCCAAAAGTCGATTTGTGCAACACTGTTGTTTAAGCCAGTGCCTAAATAGGCTTTATCTCCAATTGTAAATACTGTTGCATTTCTTCGTTTGTTTCCACCAAAACCGTTCGAAACTGTCCAAGTATCTGTTGTTGGATTATACTTGTAAAAATCTTTTAAATAATTCCCATCATATCCAGTGCCCATATAGCCCGTATTAGCCACTTGAAAACCTACGGCTCCGTATCGTGCAGTTCCTGCAAAATCAGCTTTTTGAATCCATATATTGGTTTCCGGATTGTATTCATAAAAGTCTTTTAATTTATTTGTACCATCGTAACCCAATCCTACATAACCTTTGCCATTAATTGCAAATGCTGAAGCCGAAGTTCGTTTCGATCCTATGAAATCTGCTTTTTGTTCCCAAAAATCATTCTCTGAATCATAAATCCACCAGTCATTAAGGTATTCATCTCCATTATATCCTGTTCCTACAAAGGCATAATTATCAATAACAATTCCTACGGAACCTGTTCGTGCAACCCCATCAAAAGCGGATCGACTAACCCAATTACCATATAATTCATCGTCGTTATCATCATTGTTACATCCCACAAGGGCGATTCCAACTACTAATAATGAAATTACATTCTTTTTACATCTAATCATGATTGATTGTTTTTGTTAATATTTAAATTTTATACTTACTCCTGTTGTTAATCCATTTTCTTTAACCAATTGGGTTGATTCAGAAGATGCATTCCATGTTGAAAATGTTTGACTAAAAAGATATCCTGCATGTAACTCTACAGAAAAATAACGGTCAAATTGATGTTGAAAACTTCCTTTTACAGCGGTACTTGAATAGGAAAAATAGTCGCCATGAATTATTCCATTCGCATCGTCTTTCGTTGATTTAAATCGGGAACCATTTTGTTGTGCTATGATTTCCCATCGGTTAATTACATCATAAAAGGTAAGTTTTGTTTTGGGAAATCCGATTTCCCATTTCCAATGTCCTTGATGACCTAACCACGCAATTTGAGGATACCATTTTGCAGCACCCCAAAGCGTTGATTTTTGAATACCAAGTTGGAGTTGGTTGGATTTTAAAAATTTAAATTTGATAGCAACCCCACCTAATAACTGATTCCAACGCATCCCTGAATTGTTGTAGGAACTCCATTCAGGTTGGATACGGGCAGACAATTCCCAATTTTGTTTTTCATATTGTATCCCTAGTAGGTTTATGGATTTCCGAAAGATATCTAGTTCCATACTCGATAAAGTATACGAACGAAATTGAGGTTGACTGTATTCAAATCCCAATTCAAATGAAGTTTTAACTCGTGGTAACCAATGCAATTCCGTTAAATACGTGCCTTGACAATTAGTTAAAGCGAATTTTTTACCCCAATCATAACTACCCTGAAAAGTAGCCGACATTTTGGTTTGCGCTTGTGCAAAAATATTCCCCAATATGAGAAATTGAATTACTTTTTTTTTCATCTATTATTTCGATTGAACCAAAAGTAAATCGGGATTTCTGACCTTGAAAATAAGTTATATCAACCAGAAAAAATAATCGATAGAACCAGATATTATATCGATTAAAGGGCATAATGTCCTCTCAAAATGGATTATCGATTGAATAGTCAATTTCGTAGATTAATTTCTGTAATTGGTATAATAAATTTTATGCTGAAACTTACCTGCCATTACATTTGGTAAAAAACAGACTGTATGAAAAAAATGTTATGGGTTTTCATTATCATTCTTGGATGTATTGCTTGTGATTCGGATGTTTTAGATGAAATTTCAGAAACTGGAACAGGCGTGATGCAGATTAATGATAAAATTGTCATGTTGGACACTCTCAGTGTCAGGGTTTCAACAATTAATTTTGATTCATTACAAACATCCTCAACCAGTCGATTACTGATTGGAGGGTACACCGATCCTATATACGGCAAAGTGCGATCACAAAGCTATTTCGAATTTTCACCAACCAGCTTAAAGTTAGGCTCAAGCGATTCAGATACTTACACCCCAAATTATGTGTTTGATTCCATTGTACTTATTTTAAAAAATGATCGCTATTATTATGGAGATACAACTCAATTACAACGATTACAGGTTTTTAAACTTACACAAAAAGTAAAATCACCGGCAGAGACAACTACCGCTTTTTACAATACCAGTACCCTAAACTATGACCCCTCAGCCATAGGAAATAAAAGTTTTTATCCCCGTCCAAAGGAAAATGATTCATTGTCCATTCGCTTGAATGATACTTTTGGTCAAGATGTTTTTTTAAAATTGAAAAATTTTGAGTTTGGTGATATCAATCAATTTCATGATTACTTTAAAGGGTTAGTTATTCAAGCGGATGAGTCGTTGCTTCCAGCATCGGTTTGTGGATACAACACTTCTTCTGTTCTACGTTTATATTATTCTATCAATGACGATTCTGATGAGAATGATAACTTAACTAAAGATTTTGCTATTACTGATGTTGCTAAACAATTTAATCGAATTTCTCTTGATCGAACAGGAACAGTGCTCCAAAATTTACCCAATTCAAATTCTTATTTGAATAGTACATTAACTAATAACGCAGCCTTTATTCAATCTGGAACGGGATTGGCTTGCCGAATTGATTTTCCTTATTTAAAGAGTTTGTATTCTATTGACCATAAAGGAATAATTGTGGATGCCAAGTTGATTTTGAAACCTATTCGAACCTCCCACAACAAGCAATATCCACTGAAAGACTCTTTACGCATTTACAGTGCTGATCATTTAAACAGAATCAATTCAAAATTATACACGGCTACCGGTGACGATTTACTCGGGCAATTGAATGATGTGAGTAACGAATTTGGGGATAATGTTTATTATACCTTTTCTATTGGAACTTTTTTAAATAAAGAATTGAGTAAAGATGGAAATAATCCGTACTCATTAATAATTACATTACCCGATTATCAAAAAACAGTGAATCGAATTGCTATTGGTGGTCAGAACAATAGTGAAGACCGAATAATTTTAAAAGTGTATTATTTACCATACAAATGAAGCGATTGATTATAATAGGAGTGTACTTAAGTGTGCAAAGTATCTGGGCGCAAAGCGTTAGCAGTTCGAGTTACTCTCAATTTGGTTTGGGAAGTTTTTATGAAACTGATTTTGGTTCTATTCCGTCAACGGCTGGTTCAGGAATTGCATTGAGTTCGAAAAACTTTATAAATAACCTAAATCCAGCATCCTTAAGTGAAATGAGTAGAAATGATTTTTTCTTCGAATTAGGTGGAAATGCCTACCAAACTATAGCCAAAGATTTTCAAAGTGAAAGCAAACGCAATAATGTTCAATTTTCACATGTTAGTCTAGGTTTTCCTTTGGGGAAGAAGTCGGGTTTTTCGCTAGCGTTAATGCCTTATACAAATACCCGTTTTCAAATAAATAAATATGAAATGGATATTGGCAATAGTGATGAGTCGTATTTGTATTATTACAATAATACTGGAGGAATATCAAAGATGGAGGCATCTTTCGGTAAAAGACAAACTGATAAATGGAGTTGGGGAGTAACATGTAGTTTATTATTTGGAAATATTGAAACCAATGATATCTATCAAATATCCAATTCCGTTTCTACTTTTTCAACATCAGGAAATTATCATGGTTTTCAATTTAAATTAGGTTCACAATGGCGAATAAATCAAAAACTCACTATTGGAAATACAATACAATTTCCAACACAAATGAAAGCAGCTAAATACCGGAGTATTAGTTCGACTGACAGCAGTGAAACCACCGAAATACTTACGAATGAAAACGAAAATGTAGCTAAATTTTATTTCCCTTTATCTACAGGTACAGGTCTGCAGTATGAGGTCAAAAAAGATTGGAATTTCACCTTGGATTATTCCCGTTCATTTTGGGATTATAGTTCAAATAACTCCAGTTATGGTCAATTCAAAGCACAAGATATAGTGGCTATGGGGTTGACGTATCAGAAAACCGAACCCAATCGAAATTCTTGGCATTTAACCTACAGTGCTGGCTTGAAATATGATTCAGGATACCTACTTGTAAATAATCAGCCTATTCGAAATTATGCTTTAAGTATTGGATTAGGAATTCCTTTGGAACGAACAAAAACCAAATTAAATATTACGTATTCGTATGGAATAAAAGGAACGGTTGAAAATAATCTAATCCGTGAAAACTATCACAAAATAGGCATCAATTTGAGCTATAATGCATTTTGGTTTGCTAAAAGAAAATATGATTAATCATGTTTGTTTCTGTTTTTACAATAAAGGAATTTTAGGTTTCTTTTCGGATGAGGCTGTTGTCTCATCCGTTTTTTTTTACAGTAGGGTAATATACAGCTTGATTGTTTATACTTTTACATTGAATTAAAGTAATTCAAATTAGTAGAAATGATTAATTATAAACAAATTACATCATTGATGCTCTATTATTGTTACTTTTAACAAACCCAAACAATCAACCATGGAAATTCGCTCTGGTATTCTCAAACTACTGGACGAGTCGTATGTTTCTCGCATTAACAATTTGGAACAAAGTATCCAATTGGCGAACGAAGCCCTTCAACTCGCCCAATTTCATCATCGCAAAGAACTTATTGCGAAATCGTATTCCCATTTATCTCTTTTTCATATGATTAAAGGAGATAATGATACTTGCACGGAATATGCGAACATTAGCATTGAATTATATCAAGAATTAGAAGACGATCGTGGAATTGCAGATGCGAAGTATGCCATCGCAGGTGTAATGTATAAAACCAATAACTATCATTTAGGACTAGTTTATTTAGTGGATGCTTTGGGTATTTATAAAAAACACGATGATTACCATAATATTTCTCGTTGTGAAAAAACCTTGGGCACTATTTATGAGTATTTTGAAGATATTGAAAAGGCCGTAGAATCCTATGAAAATGCGATTGAAGCCGCGCGAAAAATAAATGACATCAAGCTCGAATCCAATGCTTTAACTAATTTATCCAGTATTTGGATTAAACAAAATGATTTAGAAAAAGCGGACGCTTATATTGAAGCTTCGATTATCATGAAAAATAAAGCCGATGATATTCGCGGATTGGCTTTTGCCTTATATGGTAAAGCAAAAGTATTAGCAGCCCAAAAACAATTTGAATCTGCCGAAAATCTCTTCCATAAGTCCATTGAAATTCACACGCGCATGGGGGAAAAGATGGGTTTATCAATGGCGTATCATAAATTATCTAAGTTATATTACAGCACAAACAATATGGAAATGGCCAAGCGAACCTTGGATTTGGCCTTTGCTATTATTGATAAACATAACATTACATTAGTTCGATTTAAGTGTTATTATCTCTATTATAAGATTTATAAATCTGAAGGTGATATTTCCAAAGCTTTGAACTATTTAGAATATTTTATGCGAGAAAAAGAAGCGGTTTTAAATACGGAAACGCTGAAAGTAATCGATAAATACGACATTTTAGTCAAAATGAAAACCATGGAACGCGAAGCTGAATTGCAACGCGAACGCGCCGAAATGATCGAGCGAAACAATCGGGTAGAGGAAGCGGCTCGTGTTCGTCAAGAATTCCTTTCCACCATGAGTCATGAAATTCGGACGCCCCTTAACGCCATTACTACCATCATTAATATGTTGGGTGAAGAGCATGAATTAAGTAGTAACCCCATGTTGGAACCCCTGAAGTTTTCTGCCAATCACTTGATGATGGTCATTAATGACATTCTCGACTTTACCAAATTGGATATGGGAAAAGTAGAGTTGGATTTACACGATTGTGATCTGTGTGAGTTAATGCAAAATCTACATCAAACCTATTATCCGATGGCCGAAGACAAAGCTATAAATTTGGTATTGGACTTGGATGAAAACATTATGACTTCCTATGAGATTGACGCCACTAAATTGACTCAAATTGTAGGGAATTTGGTGAATAATGCCATCAAATTCACTGAAAAAGGAACGGTAAAATTGAAAGTGGAATTAGCTGAAATAGCGGACAAAGTGGATACTTTATATTTTGAAATCAGTGATACAGGGGAAGGTATTGAATCCCATAAATTGCATCAAGTATTTGAAAGTTTTACCCAAGTTAAAAATACACGAACCCGAAAAGCGGGCGGCACAGGATTGGGATTGGCCATTGTGAAAAATCTGGTAGCATTGTATGGTGGTTCAATTCAAGTTAGTAGTGAATACGGCAAAGGGAGTATATTTTACTTTTCCATCCCTCTTAAAAAATCATTACAATCCTGTGAGATTAATTATAAAACTCAAACCGTAGATTTTGATGGAAAATCAATTTTATTGGTCGAAGACAATTCCATCAATGCAATGATTGCCGACAAACTCTTATCCAAATGGGGATTCTCCGTATTTCATGTCATGAATGGAAAAGAAGCCGTGATGGAATCCAATAAAAAAATTTATGATTTTATTTTGATGGATATTCATATGCCTGAAATGGATGGTTTTGAAGCCGCTAGGTATATCCGAAAAACCCAAAATTTGAATCAAGAAACGCCAATATTCGGACTTACAGCAGACGTTTCTGCAAAAGACAATACAGAATACCAAGAATTATTCACCGGATTTTTATACAAACCCCTAGAGGTCGATCGATTAAAACAGGTACTTGTGAAATCAATCTAACGGTTGGCCTCAGAAATCCAATGGAAGGGTTTGTCTTGTAATGGAAAATGAGAATGGGTATTTTTAAGTTTCCAATACACTTTTTTGTTATTTATTATTCCATTTAAAATCAGCGTGTTTTTTGTTTCTTCATAATTTAAGACGAAAACGGGGACCGAATCAATTGCTGTTTTTCGAAATTCAACCGTTTTGTTCTTGGTAATTAAAATATAATCAAAATACACCCGTCCATAACGATGTTTAAAAAGAGAGGAATCTTTCGATTGAATACTCCCAACACCACCTTTTTCAAATATAAAATCATTCCAATCCATTTTGGTAAATGATTTCGTTGAAATAGTATCGCTATTAACAATGTAGGTTTCAATTTTATAAATATCCTCTTTGAAATGGGGCCGATTCGCTTTAGCCTTATCTTCTTCAATCCAACTTAAATTTAAAAATACACTTCCACCAATCACATAGAGTATAAAAAAGGATTTAAAGATGAGACGACCTACACGTAGTAATTTTGATTTAAAATAGGGTTGGTAAATGGATTCCACAGTATTCGCTTTTTGATAAAAGAAAAAGCCTAAAAACTTGTGACGTTCCAAATAAATCAAATAGAGGCATCCTATTACTAATTGAAATGAAAATAGTTTAACGGGAATGTCGTAACACACATTCATCATAAACACATGCAGAAATACCCCTAAACCGATAAATACCCCCAAGGAAATTGTTCTTCTCCAAAGAAGAAGTAAACCTACAACTAACTCAATGAAACCTGTAAAAAATTCATAGGGATACGAAACGCCTATGAAAGACCAGGCCAAACGCATCGGTAATAAATCTCCAAAGTAGGTGGCATACCGACTTAATGAGGGTTCCGGCATTTGCAAACCAAAAATTTTAATTATCCCATACGATAGTGCATTGAATGCAATAAAATACCGAACCAACGTTCGGGTCCAATACATTCGATTCTCATGAGAAGACTTTTCAAAAAATCCCCAAACCACGGCAATTAGAAAACTACATAATACGATGGTAAAATACTCGGCCCAAGCATAACTGGTGTCACCACTACCGCCACCATCACGGTTTAAAACGGATTTTACATGCCAAAGGTGCGTATTAAAAAACGTGGTGACTTGTTCAAAGAACCAACTTACGGCAGAACCTAAATAGGTGAATGGAGGTAATTCAAACCAAAACCAAGGTGCAGTAGTGCCTACAAAATAACACAAAGCAAAGCGAGTAAGAAATTTTTGCATTTTTGATTGTTTAGAATTGTAAATATAACAAATTGATTATAAGGATTATAATACCTTTTTGTTGTAAAATTGAAAACCCTATTACTTTTCGAATGGATACAATTTTATTATTTAAAGCATTATTTTCTGAAAACATCTGCATTAATTCTTAATGTCAATGGGATGTATTGCAGTATTTGTAGAGATATTCGCAATGTTTTAAGTCAAAAAATAGATATACTTAAAAAATAAGTTGATTTTTTTTTGAATATTATTTTTGTATAATTGCTAAATTAGTATATTTATGCAAAATTTATATATATGGAAATTCCTTCATGTCCCAAATGTCAAAATACAACCATAGTAAAAAGTGGGGTAATCAAAGATAGACAGCGGTATTTATGCAAATCTTGCAATTATTACTTTACCGTTAATAAATTAGGAAAAAAGATCGATAGCTACTATGTTACGAAGGCGTTACAATTATACTTGGAAGGTTTAAGTTTTCGGGAAATTGAGCGTATTATCGGGGTTTCCCATGTGACGGTCAGTAATTGGGTAAAAGAATTTAAAGTGACAAAACCCAATCACACCGATTACCATCCCACTTATAAGATTTATAACCACTTAGAGTTAGTAGAATTCCTAAAAAACAAAGATCAATTAAAAGGAGCGGGTATGATTATTACCGAACTGGGAGATAAGTTCATGCTTATAAAATGGGAGCGTTTTAAAGATTAAACTATATTATTTACATAAATATATATAGATATTTTTTTCATTAACAAAATTTTAGAATTTGGTCAAGCAAAAATGTATTACTAACCAAATTTTAAATTATGAAAAAAGGAATTGTTTGGGCTGCACTTTTAAGTACAGCTTTTTCATTCGCTCAAGGTTCACCTGATTATGGTGGGGGAATGAAATTCAATTTAAATTCTGAAGGTACCAAATACATGCGTTTTATAGCATGGAACCAAATTTGGGCACGTTCAACCGATCTGAACCCTGGAACCATGATTGGTGATCAAGGGGCTACTAAACAAGAAGATATTGGATTACGTCGTTTGCGTTTGTTAGCTTATGCTCAAATTTCACCGCGCTACATGATTGTGACTCATATCGGAATTAACAATCAAACTTTTATTAATGGTGGAGCCGCAGGTTCGCAAAACACTGGCGGTTACGGTGCAGGAAAAAAACCCGGCCTTTTCTTTCACGATGCATGGAATGAATATGCAGTCGTTTTACCAAAAGAAAACAAACCTTTCAGTTTGTCTGTAGGGGCGGGGTTGCATTATTATATGGGACTTTCCCGTATGACTATGTCGTCAACTTTAAACTATTTGACTATTGATGCGCCAATTTTCAACTGGCCATTAATTGAAAATTCAGATCAGTTTGCCCGTCAAATGGGACTTTTTGTTAAGGGTAAATACAATCGACTTGAGTATCGAATGAGTATTAATAAACCATTTGCAACCAACGTAACTCCCGTAAATACTACTGATGCCAATGCAGCAGTAGCGGTAGATAACAACAACAATGCACGTTGGTCAAAAGCAGGTTATTTTGAATACCAAATTTTCGATAAAGAATCCAATCTATTACCATTCAAGGTAGGAAGTTATTTAGGAACCAAAAAAGTGTTTAATATTGGAGCCGGTTTCTACACTGCACCCAGCGGTACTAAAACTTCAGTAAATGGTGTAACGGAACGCCATGACATCAACTTATTTTCGGGTGACATATTTTTAGATTTACCTGTTGGTGATAAAGCTAAAAAAGCAGCGATTACAGCTTACAGTGTTTACTATGATTATAATTTTGGACCGAATTACTTACGTAACATAGGAATCATGAATGAAGGGGTTAATGATACCAACTTCACTGGAACACGTGCTTTAGCAGGTCCTGGTAACCTTCAACCTATGGTGGGAACAGGTTCAATATGGTACACCCAAGCAGGGTATTTAATTCCAAATAAAGCGGAAAAACCTAAAGTTCGTATTCAACCTTTTGCAGCTTATACACACAAAAACTTTGATGCTTTGAAAAAAGCAAGTGGACAATATGATATTGGAACTAATTTCTTTTTGGACGGACACCATGCTAAAATTACCGCACAATATTCAACTCGACCCGTGTATACTGCAGTTGATAAAATCGACTCTTACAAGGGTGAATTCCTAGTACAATTACAGATTTATTTATAAACTTTTTAACCAACTGAACTATGAGCAAAGAATCATCAAAAGGGATTTGGAAAGTAATTTCTGCTTCCTCTATGGGTACCATGATCGAGTGGTACGATTTTTACATCTTCGGAAGTTTAGCGGTTGTTATTTCAACCAAATTCTTCCCAGCGGATAATCCAACTGCCGCTTTCTTATCAACACTGGCCACTTTTGCTGCCGGATTTGTAGTTCGTCCCTTCGGAGCTTTGTTCTTCGGACGTTTGGGCGATTTAATCGGACGTAAGTATACGTTCATGGTAACCTTAATGTTGATGGGAGGTGCTACCTTCTTGATTGGGTGTATTCCGAGTTATGAAACCATCGGATTTATGGCTCCTTTATTAGTCTTGGTACTCCGATTATTACAAGGTTTAGCCTTAGGTGGCGAATACGGAGGAGCCGCTACTTATGTGGCCGAACATGCTCCTAAAGGCGAGCGTGGGTATTGGACATCCTGGATTCAAACTACGGCTACGGTTGGTTTATTTGTTTCGTTAATGGTAATTTTGATCACGAAACAAATGATGACCAAAGAAGCATTTGAAGACTGGGGATGGAGAGTTCCATTTTGGGTTTCAATCTTAATGGTTGTTGTATCGTATTATATCCGCAAAGGAATGCATGAATCTCCTGTTTTTGCCAAAGCGAAAGCAGAAGGTAAAACCGCTTCAAATCCGTTAAAAGAATCTTTTGGACATAAATACAACCTCAAATTTGTCTTGTTGGCTTTATTTGGAGCGACTATGGGACAAGGGGTAGTATGGTATACGGGGCAGTTCTACGCGATGAACTTCTTGAAAACAGTACAAAATATCGATGCTTCACAAGTCGATACGCTTTTGGGAATTGCACTTGTTTTAGGTACACCATTCTTTGTGGTTTTTGGTAAATTAAGTGATAAAATTGGACGTAAAAACATCATGATGTTAGGGATGTTGATTGCGATTATCTCTTACCGTCCGATTTATCGTGCGATGTATAATACAACTGATTTAACCAAGAAAACGGAAATTGTTGAAAAAACAACAACAGTTCCTTCTATGAAAGAAATTGAAGGTACAAAAATTGATTCGATTTACACGACCAACAAAGCGTATACCGATGGAACTACTGTGGAAGAAATCAAAACCATCCACATGGAGGCCGGTAAAGTGATGGTCGATGATAAAGGAAAAGACAAAGTGGAAACCAAAATCACGAAAAAAATCAATGATAGTGATCGTTGGATGTTGGTTTTCTTAGTGTTCATTCAGGTGATATTTGTAACCATGGTATACGGTCCGATTGCTGCTTTCTTAGTAGAAATGTTCCCAGTGAAAATTCGCTACACGTCCATGTCCTTACCGTATCACGTGGGTAACGGTATCTTTGGTGGATTACTTCCTGCCATTTCAACCTATCTGGTTACAACCGCGAAAGACGCTGGTGATACAGAATTCTATTTGGAAGGATTATGGTATCCTATCATTATTGCCGCCGTTTGTTTTGTCATCGGGGTCATTTATATCGACAAAAAAATTAATACGCTTCACGAATAATATATAGGATTATGAATGCATTAAAGAAATTTCTAGGATTTATTTGGATTTTGCTCGCCGCAGTAGTGTCCTACTTTTGTATCTCCATTTTTGGTGGAAAATTATCCTCCGGTAAACAGGATGACCTGGTTTTCGGGATTATTATCTTCTTTATTTTATTACCTTTGGTAGTATCGGGTTTAGGCCTCTTTGGTTACTATTGTATTACCAGCGAATACGATGAAGATTATGATTAATAGACAATACTAAAATAATCCAAAGCTCTTATATCCTAAGGGCTTTGGGTGTTTTTATAAAAAACATGAAAAAAAGACACCAACAGAAACTAATCATCATAGCCTTAATCCTCTGGATGGGATTCAACCTTCCCTTGGTTTTGCTATTTGATTCCGCACAAAATATGGGCGGTTTTCCGTTGATTTATGTGTATTTTTTCTCCTTATGGATTTTAGCAATACTACTCACCCTTTTAATTGTTCGCCGCTACAATGAATAGTATTGTATTAATTGCCATATTGGTTTTGTACTTGGGTGTCTTATTTTATATCGCCCATTGGGCCGAAAAGAAAGACAATTCGAAATGGACCAATAATCCTTATATCTATACCTTATCACTTGCGGTTTATTGTACTGCATGGACCTATTACGGAAGCATTGGTGTGGCAGCAGAGAGTGGACTGAACTATTTACCTATCTATCTCGGCCCCGTTATCATTGCACCCACTTGGATCATTATTTTGCGAAAAATCATTCGCATTTCAAGAATCAATAAAATCTCTAGTGTAGCCGACTTTATCTCCCTTCGCTATGGGAATAGCCGTTTCTTGGGAGCCTTGGTTACGGTGATTTGTTTGACAGGAATTATTCCTTATATCGCGTTACAATTGAAAGCGATTGCCGAAACATTTCATATTGTTTCCAACACACCCATTCGTACCAATATTTTTGAAGACAATACCACTTTTATCGCCATTGCTTTAGCGCTATTTGCTTCCTATTACGGAACGCGTTATGTCGATGCATCCGAAAAACGCAAAGGAATAGTAACTGCTGTCGCATTAGAAAGTGTACTCAAATTGGTCTTCTTTGTGATCATAGGAATCTATGTTACCTACAGTGTTTTCAATGGTTTTGGTGATATTTACGAAAAAGCATCTCAACTCCCAGACTTTGTAAAACGAAATACCATTGGTGGATTGCCTCAAGCTATTAATTGGGGATTGCTTTGTGTGCTTTCCATGTTTGCAATTTTCCTTTTACCGCGTCAATTTCAAGTGGCCGTTATTGAAAACAACCGTGAGAATCATATCAATACCGCAGTTTGGCTTTTTCCTTTGTACCTTTTGATTTTCAATCTTTTTGTCTATCCCATTGCTTGGGGTGGCAATATTTTGTTTGAGGGCCAAGATGTCAATTCGGATGCGTATTCCTTGTTGATTCCGATGCATTTTAAAAATGTTCTATTAACCGCATTGGTTTTTTTGGGCGGATTCTCCGCAGCCATTTCCATGATTGTCGTTTCGTCTATTGGATTAGCCACTATGGTCACCAATAACGTATTAATTCCGTACAATTTTATTGGTCAACTCAAAGGGGAGGAGCAAACCATTAATAGTACCCGAATTTTAAATAGTCGCCGAATTGGGATTTTTTCTCTCATCATTTTGGCCTATTTTATTTACCGCTTTTTTGGGTTGGATTATAGCTTGGTGTCTATCGGACTCGTGGCTTTTGTCATTATCGCTCAATTGGCGCCAGCATTTTTTGGTGCTTTATTTTGGCGAAGAGGTTCGCGCCTAGGTGCAGTTTGGGGAATAATCATTGGTTTTGCCGTTTGTATATACACCTTATTAATTCCGTATGCTTTAGGTGCCAGCAATGCTGCCAATTCCTTGATTTCAGAAGGGTTCATGGGGATGCATTTGCTCAAACCTTTTCAATTGTTTGGTTTGGATTATTTGCAACCGGTTCCGCATGCTTTATTTTGGAGTTTGTTCTTCAATTTCATTACCTATTTTGGAGTTTCGGTGAGTTTTAAAGGAAATTACCGAGAACGCAATTATGCAGAAATGTTTGTCGACATCAACAAATATGTTACCAACCATGAGAATGCCTTTATTTGGAAAGGAACAGCCTATCGCAATGATATTGAAAAAGTGTTAATCCGTTTCTTAGGAGAAGAACGCACCCGACGAGCCATGAATATTTTTAACCTCAAATACAATGTGGATAAAAATCAAGAATTGGCCGATGCCCGTTTGATCAAATTTGCTGAGAATCTTTTGACTGGTCATATTGGAACGGCTTCAGCCCGAATCCTAATCGCCAGTGTAGTAAAAGAGGAAAAAATTACGTTACCCGAAGTGTTGAAAATCTTAGAGGAATCCAAAGAGAATATTATCATCAATAAAAAACTAACCGAGACTTCGCGGGAATTACAAGAATTATCGGCAAAACTTAAAGATGCTAACGATTCCTTAATCCAAAAAGACCAACAAAAAGATGAGTTTTTGGATACGGTGACCCACGAAATTCGAACACCTATTACCGCCATTCGTGCGGCGAGTGAAATCTTAATCGAAGACGACGAAATCCCTGAAGAACTTCGAAAACAATTTTTGCAAAACATTATATCTGAATCCGATCGTTTGAATCGTTTAATTGATAAGGTTTTGGATTTGGAGAAATTCGAAACGGGAAAACAAAAAATCAATGTCTCCGAAAATCGTATTATGGAAACCATTGAAAATGCGATTGAACCGCTCCAACAATTACTGACAAATAAGCAAATTTCGATTCATGTTGAAGGCAAGGAAAATACAAAAGCACTTTTTGATGAAGATCGCATTTTCCAAGTAGTTACCAATTTGGTGTCCAATGCGATTAAATTCTGCCCCGAGCAAGATGGATTGATTGTCATTGCCGTTCACGATAAAGCGGATTTCATAGAAGTCCAAGTAAGAGACAACGGCAAAGGAATTACCAAAGGTGATTTCGAAAATATTTTTGATAAATTTTACCAGTCAACCAATCAAAATTTCAAAAAACCAATTGGCAGCGGACTCGGACTCGCCATTTGTAAACAAATAATAGAAACACATAAAGGTAAAATTTGGGCAACCAATGGCGCAAACGGCGGCGCATGTCTCAATTTTACATTACCCAAAAAATAGCAACCATGAAAAAGATCTTAATCGTTGATGACGAACCCAACATAGTAATGACGCTAGAATATACCTTCAAGAAAAATAATTTTGAAGTATTTATCGCGCGTGACGGTCAAGAAGCATTAGAGATTTTAAAAACACAATTTCCAGATGTTATCATCTTGGATATCATGATGCCCTTAGTAGATGGATTTGAAACTTTACAACAGATTCGCCAAAATGAAAATTTAAATCATTGTAAAGTGATTTTCCTTTCCGCAAAAAATAAAGAAAGTGACATTGAAAAAGGATTAGCCTTGGGCGCTGATGCCTATTTAACCAAACCTTTTTCTTTGAAAAAAGTAGTCGAACAAGTACATGTTCTTTTAGCGTAAAACAACAACCAACAAATACCATGAATTACAACGAATTTTACCAGGAAAGCCTTGGTAACAAGGAAGCCTTTTGGAAAAAACAAAGCAACGAACTGCCTTGGTTTACACCACCCAACACCATTTTATCGGAAGATGCTAACGGCTATCCCTTGTGGTTTGCCGATGGTGAAACCAATGCGTGTTATTTGGCATTGGACCAACATATTGAAGCCGGATATGGTGATCAAGTAGCCATAATTTACGATTCACCAGTTACCCAAACCCTTAAGAAATATAGTTTTAACGAAGTAAAATCGGAAGTCTCACGGTTGGCGGGCGGACTTTTAGCATTGGGTTTGAAAAAAGGCGATACGGCTGTAATTTACATGCCCATGATTCCCCAAGCTGCATTTGCGATGTTGGCTTGTGCACGAATTGGCGTAACGCATTCGGTGGTTTTCGGCGGATTTGCTCCTCATGAATTAGCCATACGCATCGATGATTGCAAACCTCGAGTTGTGATTACTGCGTCTTCAGGTATCGAAATTGATCGATTGATTGCATATAAACCTTTAGTGGATGAAGCCATTGAATTGGCCGATCATAAACCCAAAAAAGTAGTGGTTTTGAATCGTAAACTGGGAGCTCGGATTCCTTTTAAAAAATACGACGTGGATTACGATGCCTTAGTCTATGGTTCAGAAGAAGCGGCTTGTGTACCTGTAAATGCTACACATCCCTTATATGTTCTATATACTTCAGGTACAACAGGTAAACCCAAAGGAATTGTTCGAGATACCGGTGGCTATGCAACGGCTTTAAAATTCTCGATGAAATATATATACGGCGCACAACCGGGTGAAGTTTTTTGGGCTGCATCGGATGTGGGATGGGTAGTCGGACATAGTTATATTGTTTACGGTCCGTTAATAAATCGTAATACAACTGTTCTTTTTGAAGGAAAACCGATTCGTACTCCAGATGCGAGTACCTTTTGGCGTGTGATTTCAGAACACAATGTCAGCGTGATGTTTACGGCGCCCACTGCAATTCGCGCGATTAAAAAAGAAGATCCCAATGGTGAATTCATCAAACAATACGATTTATCGTGTTTACGTACTCAGTTTTTAGCCGGTGAACGTTGCGATGTGGCGACTTTGGAATGGTATAACGAACATATTCCGGTGCCTGCTATTGACCATTGGTGGCAAACAGAATCAGGTTGGCCCATGATTTCCAATATGATGGGGGTGGAGCAACTTCCTATTAAACCAGGTTCAGCTTCCAAAGCGGTGGCAGGTTATGACATCCGTATTTTTTCTGAAAATGGCGAAGAATTGGGCCCGAATGAAGAAGGTTATGTGGTGATTAAATTGCCATTACCTCCAGGAACTTTATTGGACATTTGGAACGACAACCCCAGATTTAAAGCAGGTTATTTAACCAAATTCCCTGGGTATTATTTTTCAGGAGACGGCGGATTTAAAGATGATGAAGGCTATCTATTCATCACGGGTAGGGTAGATGATGTAATAAATGTAGCAGGGCACCGCTTGTCTACAGCCGAAATGGAGGAAATTGTGGCAGCGCATCATTCCGTTGCAGAATGTGCTGTGATTGGAATTAATGATGATTTAAAAGGACAAATTCCTTTGGCCTTAGTAGTTACTAAATCAGGCGAAGAAATTGAACATTTTCAATTGCAACATGAAATCGTTCAAAAAGTGAGGGAACAAATTGGTGCCGTAGCTTCTTTGAAAGATGTCATCGTAGTACAACGCTTACCCAAAACGCGTTCCGGAAAAATATTGCGAAAATTATTGCGAAGTATAGTTGATGGCGCCGACTATCAAATCCCTTCTACTATAGATGATGAAGCAATTATTCCTGAAATAGAAGAAGTGTTAAGTCATTGTAAAATAGGAAGTTTTAAATAAAAATTATTGTAAATTATATCATAAGCTGAAGATAAAGCCTGCTTTAATTAGCTATAGCAATTTAGCAACAAAAATCAATTTTGCATCTTTTTTATCTTTACTTTTGATTTGTAATCAGATTAATAAAAAAATAAGGAAATGAGTTATTATAAAATAAATAATCTCGAACATTATTTTAAAATGTATAAAAAATCCATTCGTGAACCCCGAAAATTTTGGGACCGAATCGCGGATGAGAATTTTACTTGGTACCAAAAATGGGACAAAGTTTTAGAGTTCGATATGCAGGAAGCCGACTTCAAATGGTTTGTGAATGCTAAAGTAAATATTACCAAAAATTGTATAGATCGGCATCTAGCCAAAAGAGGGGAAAAAACGGCCATCATTTTTGAGCCCAATGACCCCAACGAGGCCGCACAACATATCTCCTATAACGAATTATATGCTCGTGTAGCTCGAATGGCGAACGTACTTCGGGATCAAGGTATCAAAAAAGGGGATCGCGTTTGTATTTACCTACCGATGATTCCTGATTTGGCAGTAGCCGTATTGGCTTGTGCACGAATTGGCGCCATCCATTCTGTAGTGTTTGCCGGATTTTCAGCCTCTGCCGTAGCGGCACGGATTCAAGATTGTGAAGCCAAAATGGTGATTACTTCTGATGGAGGGTATCGCGGTGATAAAACCATCAATTTAAAAGGTATCGTTGACGAGGCCTTGGAAAAATGTCCCACGATTGAAACCGTATTAGTAGCACGTCGTACCAATCAAGATGTTCCTATGAAAGAAGGACGCGATTTATGGTTGCAACCTTTATTGGACGTTGCAATTCCAAATAATGTAGCGGAAATCATGGATGCTGAAGATCCCTTATTTATTCTGTATACATCCGGTTCAACTGGAAAACCCAAAGGGATGCTGCATACGACTGCAGGATATATGGTGTATACCGCTTACACGTTTAAAAACATTTTCAATTATGAAGAAAATGATGTGTATTGGTGTACGGCCGACATTGGTTGGATTACAGGTCACTCTTACATTTTATACGGGCCATTATTGAATGGTGCTACAACTGTTATTTTTGAAGGTGTTCCTTCCTATCCCAATTTCAGCCGTTTTTGGGAAGTTATAGAAAAACACAAAGTCAATCAATTTTATACGGCTCCAACTGCCATTCGTGCATTAGCGAAAGAGAGTTTGGATTACGTGCAAAAATATCCATTGTCGTCATTAAAAGTAATTGGTTCAGTAGGTGAGCCAATTAACGAAGAAGCTTGGCATTGGTACAATGACCATGTAGGTGGTAAACGTTGTCCATTGGTGGATACCTGGTGGCAAACCGAAACCGGAGGAATAATGATTTCACCTGTTCCTTTTGTAACGCCTACAAAACCAACCTATGCGTCTTTACCTTTACCCGGAATTCAGCCCGTATTAATGGATGAATTGCGCAATGAAATTGAAGGCAATCAAGTGACCGGAAGTTTGTGTATCAAATTCCCTTGGCCAAGTATGGCGCGAACCATTTGGGGTGATCATCAACGGTATAAAGAGACCTATTTTTCGGCTTTCCCAGGAAAATATTTTACAGGTGACGGAGCTTTACGTGATGAAGTGGGCTATTACCGAATCACCGGTCGGGTAGATGATGTCATCATAGTTTCAGGGCACAACCTTGGTACCGCACCTATTGAAGATGCAATTAATGAACATCCCGCAGTGGCAGAAAGTGCTATCGTAGGATTCCCGCATGACATTAAAGGTAATGCGATGTACGGATTTATTATTTTGAAAGAAGTAGGAGAGACCCGTAATCGTGAAAATTTAGCGAAAGAAATCAACCAATTAATTTCGGATCAAATTGGACCGATTGCCAAATTGGATAAAATACAGTTTGTAAGCGGTTTACCTAAAACCCGTTCAGGAAAAATTATGCGTAGAATATTGCGTAAAATCGCAGAAGGTGACTTCAGTAACTTCGGTGATATTTCAACGTTATTAAACCCGGAAATCGTTGAAGAAATTAAAAACGATCGCGTTTAGTTATTAGTTTATTTAGTTTATTGGTTGAAAACTGCTTTCTTATGAAGGCAGTTTTTTTTATTTTTTAAGCACAGCCATTAGCGTTTTCTCCATCACTTTGTATCCTTCTAAATTGGGATGTACACCATCATCTCCATATTTCTTGGCTAATCCAGAATCACTATCTTTCAAAGGTGTATAATAATCCACCAAAGGAAGCGCATTTTTAAGTGCATAATTTTGAATCAAAGCATTCAATTCAGTTACTTTTTCTGTTGGAATAATTTCGGGACGCCAGGGAAATCGATTGGCGGGAACCAATAAACAAAGAATGGGTTGGATTTTATTCGCTTTTGCTAAATCCACCATTGATTTAATATTGTCAAAAATTTGAGGAACAGAAATCGGACCAGCATTTTGGGCAATATCATTAATTCCAGCTAAAATAACCACCGATTTAGGTTGCAAAGCAATAACATCTTGTCGAAAACGCAATAGCATCTGACTTGTGGTTTGTCCACTTATTCCACGATCAATCAATTGGTTTTGTTCAAAAAATTGCGGGTCATTCACTTTCCAAAACTCAGTGATAGAATCACCCATCAACACTGTTTTTCCTTGAAAGTTGGATGCTGACATGATCATTTTATTTTCTGTGTCATATTTTTGATAATCAACAAAATCACTCACTTTTGTTTGCGCAATTAATGAAGTAGCAAATAGAAGAATAAAATAGGGTTTGATGTTCATTTTTGTTGGGTAATAAATAATTCAATTTCTCGTTGTGACAGCTCAGGATTGGCACCTTTTTTTCCAGCTACCAATGCGCCAATAGCACAACCGAAAGTTACGGCTTTTTGCGGATTATTTTCATTCAAAAACACGGAAAGTAATCCGGCTAGAAAACTATCTCCTGCACCAATGGTATCCACAACTTCAACTGCAAATCCTGGGGAATAATAAAATTTTTGTTGGGTATAAAACACCGCACCTTTCGCACCTAAAGTCACACAGATACTTTCAACCCCCGTATAGTTCGATAAAAATTGTATATGCCCTTCTAAAGTATGATGCCCCGAACCCAATGCAGGACAAACTTCAAAGAGTTCGTCATCATTTAATTTTAATAAATCCGCATGGATCATCAACGCTGCCAAGTCATCAATGTCGTAATACGGCGGACGAATATTTACATCAAACACTTTGTATTTTGCATGTTTCAAATAGGTGAGCAAACTTGCTTTTGACGTTTCGTCGCGGGTGGCCAATGAACCAAATACAAAGGCATCGGATTGGTGAACAGCTTCAATAGCAACATCTTCAACAGCAATTTTATCCCACGCTACCGGATATACAATTTCATAAGAAGCATGCCCTTTTTCATCCAAATGAACCAATACTTCACCGGTTTTCAAGTCAGAATCCGTTTGTATCAGTGCTGTGGAAACCCCTTTATTGGCTAGAATAGCAATCAATTCTTCACCCAAAGAATCATTTCCTCTTCTACTTATAATTTGGGAAGAAACCCCTAGCGATTGCAAACGAATGGCTACATTCATAGGGGCTCCACCGGCAATAGCACCGGTTGGTAAAACATCCCATAATATTTCTCCAAAACAAACTACCTTTTTCATGTTCTAACTTTTTAGACTTTCCGAAACATCTTCCAAGGATTTCCCTTTGGTTTCGGGCATTTTAAAATATACCCAAGCCAATTGCCCGATCATCATGATACAGAAAAAGGTAAACACAGAAGCTGCTCCAATTTTTTCAATAGTAAATGGCATAAAGGCTGGAATAATGGCCGCTAAAACCCAATGCACCGAAGAACCAAAGGATTGTCCCGCAGCGCGTAATTTATTGGGAAATATTTCAGAAATGAATACCCAAATTACCGCACCTTGTCCGATAGCATGAGCCGCGATAAAGACAAAAAAGAAAAGCGGCACTAACATACCTTTCCATTCCAATGCAAAAGCAATGGCTACTAATCCGAGGGAAATAATGTAACCAATAGAACCAACATACATCAATGTTTTTCGCCCATATTTGTCAATGAGTCCGACACCAATAATGGTGAAAATTAGATTGATTAATCCAATTCCCATACTGCTTAAAAAAGACGCCGACTGTTCTAAACCCGCCAATTCAAAAATTCGAGGCGCATAATATAAAAATGCATTAATTCCAGAAACTTGATTGAAGAAAGCGATGAAAAAGGCAAGGAGTAGGGGTTTGCGGTAGGTTTTTAAAAATAGAGATTCAGAAGTTGGGTCATTCTTTTTTTCATTTAAAATAGCATGAATACTGTCCTGAGGATCAACTGTTGGATCAATCGCTTTAAGTATTTGCACTGCTTTTTCGGCGTCGTTTTTATATTCTAACAGCCATCTCGGACTCTCGGGTACACCCATAACCATTAATGTATAGAGCAAGGCAGGAATTGCTTGGATTCCGAGCATCCATCGCCAAGCATTTTCCCCAATATCGCGTAAAAAATAATTAGAAACAAAAGCGACCAATATTCCGAAAACAATATTGAATTGGTACAAGGCAACCAATTGACCCCGTTTTGCAGCAGGAGCAATTTCTGATACATAAGCCGGAGCTGCAATAGTAGAAACTCCAATTCCGAGTCCGCCCAAAAATCGAAATACCGCAAATGAAACCGGATCATTTGCCATACAAGTTCCCACAGCCGAAAGCAAAAAGAGCACACCGATAGCAACTAATGTTTTTTTACGTCCCCAATGATTGGTGGGCCACGAACCGAAAACTGCTCCTACAACAGTTCCCCAAAGCGCTGAAGACATGACCACTAATCCATGGTATAAGTTGGAGCTATTCCATAAGGTTTGAAGTTGTTTGTCAGCCCCTGAAATCACAACAGTATCAAATCCGAACAGGAATCCGGCCAAGGCCACGACAATGGACCAATAAAATATTTTACGATAATTCATAGTGATAGTTATTTTTTCCAAATAGAAGGAATTGCGTTGATGGTTAAATTTTTGATTTTTTGAACTGAATTCGAAGTGATAGAAATATCTGAATAGGGTTGAATAGGGAAAAACAAATTGGTCATGGAATACTTCCCGTCATTAATAAGCAGTTCAATCGACGATGCATCCAATAGCATTTGAACAGAAGTAATCTTTTCAGGTACCGCCATGGATTGAATTTTTGAACCAAAAACTTCACTAAATCCAACTTGTCCCGATTGAGATCGATCCATTTGAATTACGCCATCGGCAAAGGTGATTTGAAATTGTTCTTTAGCACTATTTGAAAGAGTGATTCTAAAGTCGGAAGCCTCAGTCGCAAATGAAATTTCAGCTTGTTCCAATTCCAATCGCTTTTTCTCAAAAGGCAAAGAGGCAATAATGGCTTTATACAATTCGTTTTGATTGTATTGGAAAACGGGCAATAGGGATTGCTTTAGGAAAAATTGATTTTTTGAAGCGACCAATTCGAGTTGGCGTGGTACTGTCATGGCACTTCGCCAAACCTCAGTGGGCACTTTGGTGGCATATTGCCAATTGCTCATCCATCCTAAAAGAATACGTTGGTTATCGGGTACATTGGAAAAGGTGACGGCTGCATAAAAATCAGTGCCGTGATCCATCCAAAGCGAAGACTGACTAGGAGTGAAGGTTTTTCCATCGAAATCACCAACGAAATAGCGTGTTCCCGAACCGCCATTCGGACATTTATCACCGTGATTAACAATCATCACCCATTTTGTGGTCCCCTCCGAAGTGGTCATAGGAAATAAATCGGGGCATTCCCAAAAACCGAGATCTTTAAAATCATTGTCGGGTTTAAAATCACTTTCTTTTTTCCATTCTTTTAAATTGGGAGACGAAAAAATTCGGATATGATCGCCAACCGCCAATACCATATTCCAAAGCTGTGTTGAAGGATTCCAGAAAACTTTTGGATCGCGAAAATCTTGTTCCCCAGAATTGTTGAGTACCGGATTTTTATCATATTTCACCCAGGTTTTTCCTTCATCCAAACTGTACGCAATTCCTTGCGATTCGGTGTTTTTTTTACCCGATTTCCAAATTTCATCATTGTGATACGTGAAAATTGCAATCATGGCGTTTCTTCCAAATCCAGCGGTATTTTGGGTGTCAATTACAGCACTTCCGGAAAAAATCCAACCCAAAGCATCGGGATATAAAGCGATAGGGAGTTGCTCCCAATGCATTAAATCGTAACTTACTGCATGGCCCCAATGCATCGGACCCCAAACCGTAGCTTCAGGATAATATTGATAGAATAAATGATATTTACCGTTAAAATATACCAAGCCATTGGGGTCATTCATCCAATGTGCAGGCGGTGTGAAGTGAAATTGCGGACGATAAATTTCGTCGTAATTTTGCGCATAAATTGAAATTCCGGTAAAGAAGAGTGCAGCAAATAGCGATTTCATGAATTAAATTTTGCTAAAAATAACAAAAAATCAATTCTTTAACACTTATCGCAAACCTAATTTTGATTTTAATTTGAGAAACATGAGAGCGATGTTATAGGCATCGTCGGTTGTGGAAACATGCTCTGTCGTGGGAAGTTTGTAATGTGCTGCCAATTCGTCTAATGCGAAATTTTTATCCGAAATATCGTGCAGTTTTTTGTACATAATTTCAATATCCAACGCCTCATTTCGCAAGCGACCACAACCTAATTTTTCTAATAGTTCATTTAACATTTCAACATCAAAATAGGTACGGTGTCCAACTAATACGGCATTATCAATAAATTTGATAAAATTTTCGATAGCTGCAGGTTCGGCGAGCTTGGGTTGCAAACTTTCCATTCCAAAGTCATGATTAAGGCCATTATCATGCAAATATTTATACTGCGGAATCGCAATTTCAAAAACATCACCTACAATCACTTGATCGTTTATAATTCCGATAGCCCCAATGGAAAGCACTACATCTTTTCGTGGATTGAGTCCGGTAGTTTCCAATGAAAAGGCGACATAGCGATTGGACTTTTTATCAAATTTTGACAAATAGTCTTTCCAAAATTCCGGGTAATCTTTGTTTATGTTCTTTAACCAATCCAGCATATTAGGAGAATTGTGTGAGTTGATAGTTGTCTTTAATCAGTTCTTCCAATTCACGCATAGGTTGTAACGCGTGTTTTAATTTTTCTTTGTCGACTTTGCTCATTTCTTCCAAATCAATATACTGTCCGTCATCATCATTTTTCAAACCTTCTAGGGTTCTAAATTTGGACAACTCTAGAAAGGCTTCAGCGCAGTTTACATAGATTTCAGCATGTTTTGGATCAATAATTGCGAGATGTTTGTAACGATGATAGGTACTATTTATCCCTTTGATGGAATTACTGATTACTAATAATCGGGCAGCATCCACTAAAGGAAGAATACCTCGATTTTTAATGTCAAATTTCCCTTTAAACGTTCCTTCTTCTTCCACATTGAACTTTTTAAAGAACGTTAGTGCGGGTGGTTTACGAAGTGCATCATTCCCTAAATAATCAAAAAACAAGACATTGTTTTTGGCATTTTTGAAAATCACATCGGTGAGTGCATCTTCCAATTTTTGTTCGCCAATAGCCATTTCGTAATCAAAAAATACGCTACTGATTTCATTGGATTTTTCACCTGGAGTATTCATCCAGTTGTTATACTGTTTCACCCAATCTGTCAACGACTTACACCAAAGCATATTGCTTGCCATATGATTTTGAGAACACATTTTATACCCCACTTTTTCTAAAGTCCCGGTGGCTTTTTTGGCCAATCGAATGAAGTAATCTTTGGTGTTTCTGTACTTGTCGGCGGGGACATCTTCAAAGATTAGAATACTATCTTGATCGGTTAACAACAATTGCTCTTTTCGTCCCTGACTACCGATACACAACCAAGCATAACGAGCAGGAGGGGACCCAAGGTCTAAAATTGCAAGTTCGACCGCTCTTTTTACTATAGCTAACGTAATTTCACCGGCAATGCTGTTAATGTGAGTCAACGGAATCGTTCTATTTAAAGACGATTGAATGATTTCGTATAATTTATCCCGAACAATTTTGAGTTCTTTAGCCGAATTAGATTTCTTTATTTCTTTCAAAAGAACGCCGGGGTTATTGGCTTGCGCAACCACCAAATCGTGCTCAGAAATGATTCCTTTCACTTCCGATTTGTCGGTTCCATCCAAGGTTACACACAAATGGGTGACACCGTGTTTTAACATCACCAATTGCGCTTCAGCCACGGAGATATTTTCAGTTACAGTAATAACTGGAGCATTCATTAAAGTGGGGATTAGCGACAGAACTGGAATACGACCTGTAGCCACTTTGGCGCGAAAATCTTTATCGGTTACAATGCCAATGGGACAGGCTTGATCCGTAATTAACGCGCTATCCAATAAATTATCGGTCATCAGTTGCGCAACATCACGGATAGTAGTCGTAGCGCTCACTTTCAACGGATTACGATTGTAACTCAAGGTTTGAAAATACAACATATCCGATTGATTCTCATTGAATGCTACAGTATCCGATAAAAGACCTTTGGCTTGTTTATCGGCTTGGTTTTTGGAATTGGTTGCGAAACTTTCCAGTAAAAAATCTAAGACTTCTTGATTTTGTGAAACATACGGTTTGAATGTTGCAATTGGAATAGCATACACAATACAATCGTCTTTGGCTTTGGCGGTCATCTGGTAATTGTTTTTTGCAAAAAAGGGACGCAAACCAAAAATATCACCAGTATGGCATTTATTGAGTAGCATTTCATCGGCATCAGAAACCACCATTAAATTCACAATTCCAGAAGATACAACATAGAACGAATCGTGTAACGCATCATTGATTTGAAAAAGTGTTTTGTTCTTTTCTAAATTATGAACGCGAACAGTAATGGCGATTTTTACCAAATCATCATAGGCTAAAAAATTGAACGGTTCATAATCCTTTAAAAAATCAGCAATACGCTGTGCAATAGCATTACTCATAGCAGTTTTCAATCAATAACGATAGTCAAGCTGAATTTGGTGGTTGGGGTTATAACCAAACCAATCTAACCACAGCCAACAACAACCACCGCAAAGACATCATGAATGCCTTGCTTAGCGCTTTACCGACTAGTCGGATGATACAAGTTCGCTACCCATCATTCAAACAATTGATGTATTCTTCAACAGCAGTAACTTCCACACAAGCGTTTACACAAACGAATTCGGCTCGAATTGCGCATCACAATGATTGTTTTTTGGCGAGTTCGACCGATTTTGGAACCTATGATAATACGGCAACCCAATATCCTTACATGGAACAAGATACCAAGTTTCTAGCAATGGGGGGTGAAACGTGTGCCATGAATTTACCCCGATCAGGTTGTGCTTCTGCCCTTCAAGAAATGGCTAAATTTCACTGGTCATTTATGAATTTGGACTATTTTCCTGGAGTTATTGACGGATTTCAAACGAATAATTGCTACGCAGATATAGAAAATAAATTGGGATATCGCTTTGAGTTGCGTTCTTCAACTTTTCCGACGACAGCTATGGTTGGTTCCGTTTTACCCGTAAATTTTAAACTTTTGAATGCTGGCTTTGCAGCACCTTACAATGCCCGAACGGTTTCCTTAATTTTAAAAAACACAACCACAAACCAAATCGTCAGCTTACCCATGAATACTGATCCACGCCGATGGTTGGGACCGACAGAAATTATTGTCGCTGAAAATTTACAATTGCCCTCTTCCTTACCTGTTGGCAATTATCGATTGTATTTACACATTGCAGATGCCAGTCCTTCCCTAGCCAATCGCCCAGAATATGCGATTCAAATGGCCAATTCAAACATGTGGAATGCATCAACCGGATATAATGACTTGAATTATATTTTAAATGTCACTTCTCCTCTTGCTCTAGCAGAAAATGTGAAATTTGAAAGTGTCATTTATCCCGTTCCTGCTCAAAATGAATTGCATGTAGAAATGGCCGGAATTGAAAACTATCAAGTGGTGCTATACAATTCATTGGGACAAAAGATTGACACCGAACAATCATTGGTAAATAACCGCAAAACAATATATGTAAACGGTTTAAGTGATGGCGTGTATTTTGTTGAAATTTCGAAAGATGGCATTAAAGATACCCGTCGCGTTGTTTTAACGGATGATTAATAAAAACAACACCATACATAAAAAAAGGGATTCGTAAATGAATCCCTTTTTTATTATCGTTTTCTCGCTTTAAAATTGTGTTTCAGTCCGAAAGAAACCGCATTGGAGTAATATTTTTGTTGGTTAAAAAACTCCAAATTAAAAGTAATAGCCGTAAAATCAAACAATTGATAACTTAACGACCCGTTCAATCGCTTGAAATTTTTAGCAAAGTCATCTAAAAAATAGCCGGCTTCCAATCTAGCTTTTAAATTTTCTGTGTTGAGTTCCCATCCTAGTCCGCCACCACCAAAGAATCGTTCTTTTAGCATCCAATACGGATAGCCCAATTGTAAATCACGCGATCCCAACATTACTTGTGATTCAACAAAAGGAATAAACTTAGAAACGCTTTTCTTTTTTTCATCCCACAAAATTCGCGCAGAAAAGTGGCCACTGTAAGAAGCGTCAAATTCTTCTATTTTCAAATTTCCATCCGGTAATTCCGTTATTTTAATACGATTCGCTTGCGATGCTACATTGAAATTGTTTTTACCCGGTAACCGTCTAAAAATAGTATCGCGAGATAACATTCCATCTGTAAAATAATCGCTTTCAAGAACGAATGAAACATTCAATTTCTTTAATAATTGCGTTTCATAATAGCCTGTGAAGCGAATATTGTAAATCTTTTGATTCATTGCAGAAGCCGTTTCTGCTGGGAAAGCACTTAATTCTGACGAATAGTAATTTTTCCCTTTTGTTTTGTTAAATCCGACGCTAGTTTGAAAATACAATGCACTTTGCTGACTCATTTCCAGTCGCGCTCTCGACCAATATTGCGCTTTATTTTCAATGGATGCCGTTTTAAATTGGTACTCTAAACCACCCAATGCATTATCGGTATTGTAATCGTATCTTTTCCCGTTGCGAAAATCAATTTCGTAATAACCTGAATACGAAATTCCAAAAGTATGGGTGCGTTTTTTGGCATCAATTCGATTATACGAAAGTAAATTTCTGAAAATTGCGGGATCTTTCTGGTTGGTTTCCATACTGGATTTGTAATCCAAATAATCCCCATATTCTGACCGAATAGATTTGTTCAATTTTTTCAAGACATCAGGATAAAATAACGGCTGTTGATTTGCAATTAATTCTTGTTGAATCCCCACTTCTTCAAAAACAACATCTTTATTTAACATTTTACGAAGTTCTTCTTTAGCTGGAGATTCACTCATTGAATTGGCAACAGTCCAGGCCTCTGTAAAACGCCCTAATCCATGATAAATAGTGGTCATTAAGGCTTTAACTTCTTGATCATCTGGGTTTTTCTTGATGTACTCTTTATACAAGGGAATGACTTGAGAGGATTTACCCATTTCTACATACCATTGCATTTTTTGTTTAAAATCAATTTCCGGACTAAAGGCGGACCAATCGAGCGCTTTTTGAAAATTACCCTCATCGGCATACTTCCAAACAAAACTAGTTGCCATCGAACTCCATAGTTCGGAAGGTTGAATTTTATCCACTTCCAATTTCCACTCCTCGGGAAAGTAATTTTGCAAATGACTAATGTAGGCGGCATGATTGTCATGTGAAGGTTCCAATCGGTGTATTTGTTGCAGCAAACCTTTGATCTTTTCTTTATTTTCCTCCGAATTAAAATTCAACACATAGGCCTTTAATAGGGAAAGGTCATTCGGAGCTACTTTCGTTTGTTCGAACATCCATTTTTCTTTAACTAAATCATCCGGATATCCAATCACATGATCCAGTTCTGTTGCATACAACACATTGTTTTTGGACGGGAATTTTGTAGCATGGATGTCATACATTTTCCAGACTTCGCCGGCTTTATCTTCCCACGACATGTATTTGGCATACTTATTCCAAACGGTGGAATCAATCTCGGCATTATCAAGCATTTTATATTTCAATGTCAATAATTCCAATTCGTGCTTTTTGACAAAATCATCTTCCCAAGTTCCACCACTCAAAAAACGGGCTACGGCTTTTTTATAGGTAACCAATTCATTTTGTGTAAGAGCCACTACGGTTGCAATCTTTTCATCATTTGTCTTTTCTTGTTCTTTATAATCTGGCAAAATGATCTGATCTTTAACCGTTTTGATACTGTATAAATAGCCATCCATTAGTGGTGTTTTGGTGAACGAATACCCTTGTTTTTTTAAGACGGCCTCTGTTGTTGCATTTTTTTCTTTGGAGCCAAACATCATCCAATAATTATTATCGATTTGAATGGCATTGGTTTGCGACACACTGTAATTTCCGTTGTTGGATTGGTGTTGATAACGCGAAGCTCTCCAACGCATAACCGTGATTCCTCCCTCGTTACCATTCACAAAATGCATTTGAGGAAACTGTTTTGTAAATTCCTGAATAAAAGACTTGAATTCAGGGTACATAGCGGTCTTAGCGTTTTTGGACGTTCGCCATCCATAATTTAAATTATTGCGCAAATTATACCTTCCGGCACTACTATTTGCTGTCGCGGGAATTTGAAAAACATCATCAGGATGCACAAAATGGGTCCAAATTCCAGTAAATAAATACATGGATTTTGTGGCATAGACTTCATCATTTGAGAAATAAAATCCACTGGAAATGCGCGGATAATCAAAGAAATTTGAACTAAACGGATCGTAATCAAATTCGCGATCGCCCCCCTCCTCTGCTTGTCCTAAAAACAAACTACACATGTATTTCAAACTGGGCATTGATTTTTTTAGTGCCCGAACACCATAACCGTCAATCTCATTGGAAGGTGGTACATAGGTCGTTGGATATTTTCCATAATTGCTCAACTCCCATTTCTTTTTTATAGTACTCATAGAGGTTTGAATCATTTCCTCATTGGGCCATAATTTTTTAGTCAATGACACATGGTTATACCCATGGAAAGCCAATTCGTGATTGCCTTTTTTCAATTCATTTACAAACCAATCGGGTAAAGCTTCGGTATGATTATTCGTTTTTATTTTCCTTGAATTCCATTGATCTAAGGTAAATGGCGGTACAATTTTATTGCGGTAATCAAAAGTAAGCATGGCCGCATATGGAATTTTGTATTCTTGTGCCAAAGCTTTCATATCGGGCCACCATACTTTAGAGACAAAATCTGAAGTAGTCAAATTCATTTCTGATTGAATCGGTTCCGCTTTAATATCATACTGTGGTGCTGGAAAATCATCTAAGAAAATAGTAGCCGTATTAGCGATTGGATAAGGAACATTTTCCAATCCTCTCAAAACACCAGCAAACAAGAATCCGCGGTCAATTTTTCCAAAATCACCGGATGTATTATACAATAATACCTGCCCTAACCCTACTTTATTCTCCACAATAGCAGGATACGTATGATCATTAGCAGCGGTGGCTAGAACTCGAACCTTTTCTGAAAAATTCTCGGCAGCAAAACCAAAGAACTTAAATTCTAAGTTGCGCGTTTTATTTTCCATTCCAGGTAAAACCGGGGATGTAAAATACCAACCCAAAGCTTTGGTATTGGTACCGTATTCTGCTTCGGGTTTGAAACCATATAGAAAGGCCATACGCTTATCCTCACTAGCAAAGGGTACAAATAAATGACCGCCTTTGGTTACAAAATCCAACAATTTGGCAATAGCTGCATCGTTTAATTTTCGGGTGTTGTATACCACAATTACGCGTGCAGTAGATGGAATGGATAGTGAGGTGTTCCAACTTGACTCTGTACTGCAATTAAATGGAAGTTTACTGTAATCACAGGCTTTTCGAAGTTCTGCATTGTATAATTTGCTGTATTTTGCTTGATCGTCATATAAAGATAGTACTACGGGGGTCTGACTCAATTCAGGCGTTTGGTAACGAATGAAATTATCCGCAATTTCAATTTCTTCATCGGATCTTAGCCAATCAAAAACCGAATTGGTATCGTTATTGTCACGTTTCCCACAAGCTGTTACCACAAAAAGCAGAACAATGCTGTAAAAAAATAGTTTATTTAGGGTTGAATTTCTCATGGCTTAAAACAATAAATCTTTTACTTTACTCTTTTTGGGTTCGTTCAAAATCTCGTAAACATTGAGAATTTTACTGGTATAAATCAAATTGATTGGTCTTCCTTTTTGGCGAAGTGATTTCAATGATTTTACCAATTTATTTTGATAATGTTTGTTTTCGGCAAACACATTTTTCTCGACCATACTGGATTCGGTTAAGACAAAAACCAAGATACTTTTTGCTACAGCATATTCAGGATGGGTACGGAAAAATTCAGGATTATTTCGGTACTGATGTTGGATGGAATCGATTTTGGGATATTCGTTTAAGAAATAATCATAATTCATGAAATAATGGGAATTGGTGCTCAATACCTGTGTAGCCGGATCATTTACTACACAATAGGTTTGCTCAAAATAATTGGAAGCAATGTGATCATAAGCATTTAAAATATATTTTGGCGTATCATCAGAAACTTCCAATTCGCCCATTTTTTCCTTTTGATAATGAAAGGCTAAAAAAACGAAAAGCACATAGGTTAAGGGCATGCAAACCACTACACCTTTTTTTGAAGGTTTCCAAAACGATTGGAATACCGTTTGAAGAATGGCAATATTAAAACCAATAATCAACGGTAAAAATACAATCATGGCATTATTCAATAAATCTTTGTCGACAAACTTCAAATGGAAATTGGATAATAAAATCAAGAAATTGAAATAGGAGATGAACGTTAAAGGTGTGCGCCACTCCCCTTTTTTTATGACCACAAAAAGAAGTAATAATCCCAAAGCAATCATCGAACTTACTTGAACCCAATACAAAATTGTCGCATAAGGGTAAACCAATTGCGGAACGTAGGTGTAAGAACTGATCGAAATTAAATTGGACTCTAAATACGAAATCCAATCGATACCTTGATATTGGCAAGCCAATTTATAGATTACAAAGAGAACAAAACTCGCTACCATAAACGCAGCCAAAACCAATATACTTTTTTTCCATTGGCTAACTGTGGTTAGTACGCCCGCAATTAATAAAAAAGGCGGAATGAGTATGCAATACGTAAATAAGTCGGTTAGTCCGATGGCTACAAATCCAACTGCATATAAGATAAAGTAGCTTTTTTTATTTCCTTTAAACAAGTTCGAGTTGGCATACATTGCAAACAATGGCAAAGCAAAGGCCAAGGCCAAAAATGTTGGATTTCCTTTTAAAACGAAATAGACATTCAGTGGCGAAAGCACATACACCAAACCAAAAAATAAAGCGGTAATCAATGGTGCAAAATACTTCGACAAAGTCATTTTATGAATAACCCAAAACAAGACAACGGCCAAAATTACCGATTCTAGTAAGGCGATGACTTGTAGGGCAATTGCCGGACTCACATCGGTAATTTTACTGTAAAAATTAACGAGTGAGAGTTCGCCATTGGTTCGTAAATCCTGCGTAGCCCAATATTGATTGTCAAATTGCAAAACGGAATTCAAATCGTTAATCCACGAATCGGATAAGGAATAATTATCATAAATCACAAAGAAATAGCGACTTAAAAAGGTGGTTGCGCCAATAATAATCACCGTCCAAAATAGGATCCGATTTTCATACCGTACATTTTTATCTTTGGGAGTAATGGATAAAAAATAACGGATAGACTTTCTGTTTTCGACCGCTTTAATTAAGTTGATGATTGCTTTTTTAAAGGCTTGTTTGATAAACCCCTTCGGATTTTTAAGGTTTTGAATGCCTATAGAATCTAAGAGTACAAAAAGACTAAGTAAAAAATAGCAATTAAATGTATTGTAAGCACTTAACTGCACCAAACAAAAAATAAGTACAATTAAAAGTGCGCCATAGCGGAGCCAATTGGTGACAATAAAATCGAGAAAATGAACCTGCTTTTCTTTATTAATGAACTTTCGGTTCAAATAAAATAAAAATAGGATAATGAGACAAAGTCGCATAAAGCCTATTAAAATCGAACTTGTAAAAAACATCATCATGGCAAATACTAAAATTTAGGGAGTGTTTGTAAATCGATTTTACCAATGAAGTAATCAAAATCGGTAGAATCCATGCGTTTTTGAATGGATTCTTTCAAATTTTTGGTATCAGCATATTCAATACAAATTACGGGCACGTTCCACTTGGATTGCATTTGAGTAATGGATGCGTAGCGTTCATTATACTGAGTTTCTTTTCGCAATTGATATATTTGGGTGTCAAATTGATAGTCAGAGGCGACCGATTCAAAAGCCACTCCGCAGATGTACGAATGGGTTTCAGGCACCAACTCTAGTCCGGCATTTTGTAAAAACAGCTTATTGGGGTATTTGGCTTTGAGTTCTTTGAGTAATGTGATAATTCCTTCACGTTGGTCTTTTTGGGGACCGAATTGGGTGTAATTATCAAAATTATCCATGAAAATTCCGTCAAACCCTTTTTTGAAAATGGAATCTGTAACTTCCAAAATAATATTTCGTGTTACCGGATTTTTTAAATCCAAATAATGGCTGTTCCAAATGGTGTTTTTCCCTAATGTATGTTCCTTTAAAGCATTGTAATGGGGTGCATTTTCATTGACTTCCCCCAAACTGAAATAGGCAAACACCTGTTTGTTTTGGGACTTGAAAACCCGAACATTACTTTCTAAATAATGATGCGATTCCAAAATAACGTAACGATAACCATTGATTGTTTCCGGCTTTAATTTTCCATAACACACCAACACAGCTTCTTTTTTCATGGTATTTTGAAATGCAATGATTATAATTATAATGGGTAAAATATATAGGATGTACTTAATACGCTGCATAGTAGTGGTAATCTAAATTTTTAATGTACTTGAACGTATCTTTCATGGTAATCAATTGAAATAAAATTGAACCAGCCAACAACCCGAAAACACTGCATTCGTAGCTTATCAATCGACTTAAAACAAACCCAACAAGTAGGTTCATGGAACAAGCATAGATTAGCGCTTTTAATGGTTTTTTAATTTGACCCAGTGTAAACAAATACAGCGTATTCAAAATTCCCCAAGCCAAAATTAAATACGACACACCACCAATCAGGAAGACTTTAAAACTAAGTCCGCCGAGTTCATGATGAAATTTAGCTTGGAAACCCCATGAAGCATGGATCAATTCGAAAACTCCAAAAAAAGCTAAAAAACCGGTAATAAATAACAAAACTACTTGTTGCCAGTACATTTTTCGAATGTGATTACTATACATTTCTGGCGTTGAAGCGCTAATTACTTTTTGACCAATATCCATAAAGCGAGTAAACGATGCAATTCCATATTCCAATACACCAGCCAACAAGAGATACACCATGATGGCTAAATCCATTCCTAATTCATAGTTTTTTTCAAAATACACCATAAACGGTTGGCTCGGACCTACTCCAGCTGACCAAGCAAAAATTCGATCAATGAAAATGAAAAAATACATGAGAAAACCATAAATAAAGTACTGATAATTATGGTAAATAAACACAGGAATGGCAATGGAATCTCCCGAATTGGATTTCACTTGTTTAACATATTTACGCAAATACAAGGTCAAAATTGTTTTTGCAAATAAAATAGCAACGGCGATCCCTAACCAATGCACAAAATAGATAGAAAGTGTGGTATATTCTTTTAAAATTCCAGCGGTTAATGTCCCCAAAGCAACAGAAATTGTAATAGCCCAACGCTGTTTTATGGTGTGGAATGGCGCAATCACTAAGACTAAAATTCCGATTAAAAAGGCATAGGCAAAAACAACAAATAATAACTCATACGGGTACAAGTGGAAAAATAGATTAACCGTAAAAATTAATAGCAGTACCGTAAATATTGAACCTACCCCTATTTTCAATAAATAGTTAATGGTTCGGCGCACGCGCAAATAATCATGGTGATTCCAATAAAACGAGGCTTGTTTTCCAATAACTTGGATAAATCCACCCGTAGAAATGAGTCCGACGATAACCCCTAAAACCACCGCTGTCGATTGGATTTCATTGAATCCAACAAAGGTCCACAGCGAAAAACCGAACACGATGATGGTGGCAATTTGAATAAAAACAGGTAATAAATGAAACAATCCAAGTGTGTAGTACTGACTGAAAATTTTGGCTTTTTCAAATATGTAATCGGAAAACTTATGCCGAATGGGTTCTAAGATTTCTTGTTCTTTTTCCTTTTCATTTTTAAGAGTAGTACTGTCTGCACTATTGTAAATGGCTGAAAAAATAAATTGAGCCAAATCAGGAATAGACGCAAATCCATAATCCTCCATTGTGTCATTTTCACGAATACCAAAGGACTCTATTGTCGCTTCAACAACGTGCACACTTACAGGCTTACCGATCTTCTCTCGAATGGATTCTAGGAGAGATTGTCTTTTTTCATTGTAGTTTTCCATACTGTAGATTGGGGATCTTTTATGGTTAATTTTAAGAGGCTTCCATGGTCATTTCCTCTTGATTTGAATGCAAATAAATGGTCTTATCAACGGGTGATTGCATCAAGGAATCATAGATTTTTTCATACGCGTTGATAAACTTTGTAATGGTGAAATTTTGAATCACTTTTCTTCGTGCATTCTCCCCCATTTTCTTGCGCAATTCTTCATTTTGAAGTAATTCAATCACACGATTTCCAAGGGCTTCAAAATCTTTGGGCTTACATAAATATCCGCAAGATTCATCCAATGCTTCTCCTACTCCCCCAACATCCGTAGCCACTACAGGCACTCCACAACTCATGGATTCAATCACAGTATAGGGAAATCCTTCAGAAATTGAAGTCAATATCGATACATCGCCTTCACAAAACAATTCACTTGGCGTTTCATGATGGCCGGCAAAAATAAAATTATTTTCTAAGTGCAATTCAGTGATTAATTCTCTACATGCTGTAGTGTAAGAAGGAACCGCTTCGGCATCTCCATAAACGATGTATCGCACATTCGGAATGACTTTTTGTACAACTGCGCAAGAGCGAATCATGGTAATTATATCCTTTAATTCAAACACACGTGCGGCAGCCACTACTGTGGGAATATCTTTCAAATGCGCTGGTTTTTCCTTAGGAACGAAAACAGTTTCATCAATACCGTTGTAAACTACTTCGATTTTTTTCAGGTCGGCGCCATACTTTAATTCCCATCCTCTATTGAATTTGTTAACCGATACGATTTTATCCGCTTTGTAATACGCTAATTTGGTAATACACTCCGAAAATCGAATGAGTAAGTTCTTTAAGAAAAATGAATATTCCGAAGTATTGATTGCAATCAATCGCTCGCGAATAAAGACTCCATGTTCGGTAAGCACCATAGGCGTACCGTATTTATATTTTAAAACCAAAGCGGGTAATACGGGGAATCCCGACAAGGTTAAATGCGTAACATCTACTTTGGGTACGGGAATGGATATAGGTAATAAAAAGCGATAAATCCAACGCATCCCCACAGTCAAATCATAAAGAGAAACGTCGTAATGACCGTCATTTTGAGCAATTCCAGTAGTTGTTTCGTAAAAACAACGCCAAACCGCCCAACTTTTCATGGTTTTTTTATAATCGTGATTTTGGAAGAATTTCCACAATCGAAAAACAGTTTGATCAATTGCTTTGGGTTCTTGTACCGGCGCATAAATATGACCGAGTAGTTCTTTAAACAAAGGAATGAACTCCTGTTGAATCGCCTCACAGTCATCTTTTTCTTTTCGACTAACAAATTTGTGGTATTTTTTACCATAATCTACCAACTCTTGTGGTTCGAGCGGTGACCAAATTGGAACTTGAATGACGTTTTTCACTTGTTCACTCAATACATAATTTGAAGCTACTTCAAAATTAGCATTGATGGTGTACAATGAGAAATCGACATTTGAAACTTGACTACATAAAGAATGTGCCCAAGTCGAAACACCACCGCCATTAAAGGGATAAGTGCCTTCCAATATCAGCATTACTTCATTTTTGTTCTGCATACGAATTTAATAGGGTTTTTTAATCTGGGGCGATTAAAAGAACTCGGCTAATAGTTAAACTTGAAACAAAGATATTTTGTGAAATGGAGTGATGGAGTGAAATCAGTTATAAATAGTGATAAACTCGATGAAATACACTTTTTGTACAATGAAATTTTGTAAGGAAATTTTAAGGATGAATTATACCGATAAAATGGTGTTTTTCATCGAGATAGCTGATTTTTCTGACTACTCTTCAGCCATTAATTTTTCCCGCATTTTTTTTGATGTGGCCAAAACCAGTTTTTCTTTGTAGTCTTCAATTAACCACAAGCGGTAATTTTTTGTAGTATTTCCTAATAAAACACAATATTGGCGCACGCGATATTCAATATCATCCGCCAATTCTTTGGTTAAGAATTTAGCCGAGATTTGATCCTCTGCATTTTCAACACAAATACGCGCATGTTGGTCAATCGATTTGTCAATGACCGTTTTGGCTTTCAAATTATTTTTTACGGTGAATTTAAATTCTTCATGTAGATCAAATTCAAAATCAACCGATTTACTGAACTTTTTACGCAATTCAGGCGGCATCTCGTACTTAAAATTACTTTCTATCTCGGCATCATCGCGGAGACTAGCCAGATAAAATTCAGGAGCTTTAAATATATGTTGCCAATCCACAGGATTATTCCACAACCCAAAACGCAGAGCATTGTTTCCTAAATCGATGATGGTAAACTCTTCTTTATTGGGCAAACGCCGTGAACCGCGTCCAATCATTTGAAAATAAAGGGTGATGGACTTTGTCGCTCGATTCAAAATGATACTCTCTACCGTGGGTTCGTCAAAACCTGTCGTTAAAATACTTACCGAAGTCACAATAGCATCCGGTGTTTTTTTGAACCATTTCAGAATTTCTTTTCGTTCGTCATTGGGCGTTGTATTATCCAAATGGCGAATGTTTAATCCTGCCTTTTTAAACGTTTCATACACATACAATGAGGTGCTGATACCGTTATTGAAAATCAAGGTTTTTTTTCCCATTGATTTTTCCATGTAGGCATGCAACAATTTCTCCTGCATCATCAAATTGGAATACAATTCATCAGATGACTTTACGGTATAGTCGCCATTGATGCCCACTTTCAAAGAAGTCAGACCCACATTGTAGCTATAGGTTGTTGCTTTGGCTAAGTATTTTTGGTCAATCAAATTTTGAATGGTATCCCCAACGATCAATTCATTGTAATTTTGATACATGGGTAGTTTCACATTCGAACTTAATGGCGTAGCGGTTACGCCCAATATAAAGGTATCTTTAAAAGCACTGAATAATTTGCGAAAGGAATTAAAATGCGCTTCATCGACAATCACTAAACCCACATCGTGTATGGCTAATTTTTTATCGTTTAAGCGATTTTTTAAGGTCTCAACCATGGCCACAAAACAAGAATACTCTTCTTGATCGGGTAATTCTTTGATGTCGCTGTTGATGACTTTGTTTTTAACTCGAAATGTATTCAGCATTTTTGAAGTTTGCTTGCACAATTCGATACGATGGGTTAAAACCACCACTTTTTTCTGGTGTTTTTCAAGATAGCGACGGGTGATTTCAGAAAAGATAACCGTTTTTCCACCACCAGTAGGCAATTGATACAACAAATGATAATTAGCAGGCGCGTTATCCAATCGCTCGAAAATTTTATCGATGTCCCGTATTTGGTAATCGTAAAGTTCCTTTCGATCCTCTAATTCGTCAAATAATTGTTGATCCAACATTCAAAAATGAAATTTTGCAAAAATAAGTTTAAAAAAGAGTGGCAACCTAATTTTTAACAAAAAATATATCCTGAATTTGTAAACAATTTTAAAGTTATTTTAGGTTAAATCTAAATCGTGATTCCTAATTTTGTACCAAACCCAAAACTCATGACCCGACTTTTTCGAACCATTGCTTTTTTAGAAGGCATTTCCTATTTGGTATTATTTGCCAACATGCTCTTTGTAAAACCAAATGATTTAGTGCTATACAAGACACTACTTTTTCCCATTGGTATGTCGCACGGCCTTTTGTTTATTGCCTATGTATACCTAGCTTTAGCAATTAAAGCACAACAACAATGGACATGGCGTGATTTGGGCTGGATTCAAATAGCGTCATTACTCCCTTTTGGAACCTTTGTCATGGAAAAGAAATATTTCTAATATGCATCAAAAACTTGAAAGTTTATTTGGTTGGTTATATCCCTTGCTCCGTAAAATTGGATTAGGAGATACTGTTGCGTCGTATACCAGTTTATTAGTCAATATGGTTGAAATGATCGTTTTGGCCTACCTAATTTACATGCTGTTCCGACTGGTTTTGGTGACGTTTATGGCAGTCATTGCTAAGAAAACCCGAACTAATTTCGATGACTTATTGGTCAGTAATAAAACGGCCAAATACATTTCTTACCTCATTCCGTTTTTATTCATTTACAAATCGGTTCCCGTCATATTAGAAAATTATGTGTACTGGGAATCCTTTTTTGGGAAAGTCGTAGGCGTTTACATTGTTGTGCTCACCTTGTGGATTATTCGAAGTATATTAAAATCCATTCGGGATTATATGAAGGAAAAGCCCAAGTATAGCGACAAACCTATCGATAGCTTTATCCAAGTCATCATGATTATGTTGTGGATTTTTGGGATTGGAATTATTATTTCAAAAATATTCGACATTTCGACCAATGCCTTATTAGGAACGCTAGGAGCCGTATCGGCTTTTGTCATTTTGATTTTTAGAGATACCATTTTGGGTTTTGTAGCCAGTGTTCAAGTGGCTTTGAATGACATGGTCCGCATTGGCGATTGGATTACATTTGACAAATTTGGAGCAGACGGCGATGTGATTGAAATTAATTTGGCCACAGTAAAAGTGAGAAACTTTGACAACACGACTACTACAATTCCTACCTACAGTTTAATATCAGACTCTTTTCGCAATTGGCGCGGTATGCTGGATTCTGATGGCCGACGTATTAAGCGATCTATACTTATTAAATCCAAAAGCATTCGTTTTCTAAACGATGATGAATTGCATAAACTCAAACGTATCCAACTCATTTCCAATTACATCGACCAACGGCAACAAGAAGTTTCGGAATACAATCAATTGCACAGTATTGACAAATCACTTTTGGTGAACGGTCGAAATTTGACCAATTTCGGATTATTTAGAAAATACATTACAGGCTATTTGGAACAACATCCTGGATTAAACAAAGACATGATTTTGTTATGCCGCCAATTGCAACCCACTCCACATGGTATGCCATTGGAAATTTATGCCTTTTCAAAAGACCAACGTTTTGAACAGTATGAATACATAATGGCGGATATTTTTGATCATATATTGGCGGCTGTACCCTACTTTGATTTAGAGATTTTTGAATTAGCAACCGATACTAAATCAGAAATTTAATCTTTTTTATTTAATCGGTCACTGACATACTCAACTTTGGTTTTACCGTGGGCTCTGGGTTTTCCATTTTCATCCACGCCTACCATGGTAATTACATCAATGGTGATTATCGTTTCGCGGGTCATCATATTGCGCACTTCACACATTAACGTAAGGGAAGTTGTACCGAATTTCACTACATCGATACCAATTTCTATTATATCTCCTTGTTTGGCCGAACTTCTGAAATTAATTTCCGACATGTGTTTTGTCACTACTCTAGGTGTTTCTAATTGAATGATGGCATATAGAGCCACTTCTTCATCTATCCAAGCCAATAAACGTCCACCAAACAATGTGCTGTTCGGATTTAAATCTTCGGGTTTAACCCATTTTCTAGTATGAAAACGCATGCTGTAATTTTTTAAATAGACACACTCAAAAACACAAAGTAAGAAATAACTTATTTTTGTTAATGAAATTGTTTGTAAAAATAAGGAATCTTTTAACACATTTTCTTGCTAATAACCTGCAAACAACTATATTTGCAACACAAAGTATAAATTTAACTAAATTCTAATATGAAGAAAATTACTTTGTTGTCGCTTTTAATGGCTTCATCTGTAGCACTTCAGGCTCAGAAAAAAGAAGAAGTAAAAGACACAACCGCAACATCTGAATTTAACAAGTGGACTATTGAGGCAACCGTTGGTCAGGCCAAGGGAGTTAAACCCTATGCAGTTGGATATTTTTCCAGCGATCCTGGTGCTTTTTTGGGTAAACCACAAGCCAATAGTTTTTCATTGTCAGGTCGTTACATGTTAAGTCCAATTTTTGGATTTAGAGGTTCTTTACATTATGACAATTTAAAAAACATTAAAGACAACGGAAGTAAACCTTTTGAAATGCAACAATTTGGTGTAGGTTTAGAAGGTGTTGTTAATTTATCTCGATTATTAGGAATTCAAGAAAACTTAAACCGTTTTGGTTTATTGGCTCATGGAGGTATCAAAATTGATGCGATGACTTCAAAAACAGCAAATGTTTTTGAAAACGATCATAATAATGGTGCTACGGAATGGAATGGTGGTTTAGTAATTGGTATTACTCCACAATTTAGAATTACGCAAAAATTAGCTGTAATGTTAGATGTTTCTGTTCAAAACAATTACCGTCAACACTTCAATTGGGATGGATCATATTCTGATATTTCCAACAACTTAAATGGTCAATTAATTACGGGTTCATTAGGTTTATCGTATTCATTTGGACCAAATGATATTCATGGTGACTGGGCTGTAATTCGCGATAAAAAATCAGATGAAATCGAAGCATTAGGTAAACGTATCGATGATATGGAAACATTAATGAACGATACCGACAAAGACGGAGTTCCAGATTATTTAGACCAAGAAAACAATTCAGTTGCAGGTGTTGCTGTTGATACACGTGGTAAAATGGTGGACATCAACCGTAATGGAGTTCCAGATGAGTTAGAGCGATATGTTGATAAAACGACAAAAGAAGTTACACAACAGTCTAATGAAGATATGGTTAAGAAATTAATCAATGAAGGTTATGTAACTACTTATTTCGACACGAACAAATCGACACCAACCAATGTTTCTACAGAAGGCATCGACTTTATGTTGACCTATTTGAGAAACTTCCCGAATACCAAAATTGAAATCATCGGACATGCTGATGAAATTGGTTCAAGTGCATTCAACAATAACTTAGCCAACAAACGTGCAGAGGCAGTGAAAGCTATCTTAGTGAAAGCTGGAATCGCTGCAGACCGTATGACTGTTGTGACTCAAGGTGAAGACTCATCAGTAGATCCAAACTCTGATGGTGCTAGAAAATTAGTAAGACGTGTAACTTTCCAAGTTAAATAATTAACAACGAAGTATTCATAACTATAACAAAGCCTCTGCAATTTGCAGGGGCTTTTTTTATACCTTTAAAAGAAAAATGGAACCGAGAGACCCCAGTCTAATGGAATTGCGAGGCAATGCTATTGGCACCATCAACCCCAACTCTTCTTCCGAAGAAGTTTTTCAGAATCAAACCCTACGCCCCATTCTGAAATTGCAAAATGATTTGTTTATTGAAGTGTTTCGGAATTATGCAGTCAAACAGAAAAATGTTTTCTTTTCATTAGGGCCCGACAAGAAAATGGCTTATATCGAAAACGTCATTCAACGGGATATAAAATTCCGTAATTCACTGAAAGGAATGGTAATTGGATTATTTACGGTACAAGAATACCAAGAGTACATTCTTAATTCTTCCAACCTGAACAAACGCATGATGAATATGTTAATTGAACGTTTGAAAAGTCAGGTTCAACTTTTTGAAAACCCATAAAAAAACCGGAGTGTAGTGCTCCGGTTTTTTGTTTGTTATTTTTTATTTAGTCTTCATCATCATGGGTTTCCATCTCATTTGAAGGAGCTGCATTGCTTTCATTTCGAATTTCAGTGTGGCGAATCTCTCCTCCACTTGTTCCTGTAGCTTTGCCTAAAAGAACTCCAGCAATTGATAACACCAAAGCCGCAATGGTTACCCATTTTGCTTTAGCATTATCTTTCACATTCAAATACCAGCCAACAATAGAGACCAAACCAAGAGCATATAAAACCAAAGCTAGTTTTTCTGCAATTTCCTCATGTTCGTGGATGATTTCATGTCCAACTCCAGGCAATTCCTCTACCATTTCTTCAGCACCTTCTCCTGTAGCCATACTCGCTAAAGTGGCGATTGCTCCCACAATAAATAAAAAGTAGGCTGTATTCTGTATTGTCTTATTTTTTAAAACAATTCCGCCAACCAAAACAATAAAACCTAAAATAATTCCGATGATGGGAAAATGATTTACCACCATGTGTAAATGTGCATCATTCATACGCTATGTTTGTTTTTAATTATTAACCTCCCAATTGTACACCTATCAGCGAACCAATGCCATAGGTTACGGCAGCAGCTGCCAATCCAAATCCAATTTGTCGAAATCCAGAATACCAAATTGACTTCCCAGTAAATAAAGTGATGGACGCGCCAATCGTAAATAAGCCGAGTACACTAGCCGCCAAACTTGTCAAAATTGCAGGAAACCCCGATAAAAAGAAAAATGGAAAAAGGGGAATAATCGCTCCAATCGAAAACAATAAAAAGGAAGTAATAGCGGCCTCCCAAGCGGAACCTCCTAATTCCTCTTTATCAATTCCCAACTCTTCTACAATTAAGGTATCGATAGCTGATTCTTTGGATTCAAAAGCTTTATCTGCTAGATTTTTGGCTTCACTCTCTGACAATCCTTTGGCTTGGTATAATAAAATGAGTTCCTTTTTCTCTTCTTCTGGAGACGCTTCCAATTCCGCCATTTCTAAATCGATTTGGCGTTGGTGTAGTTCGCGCGAACTCTGCACAGACAACCATTCGCCCAATGCCATCGAAATCGCACCCGCCAATAGTCCGGCCGTACCTGTCAACAAAATCGTATTGTTTTGAGCGGCTGCACCGGCGACTCCCATTACCAAACTCATATTAGACACCAAACCATCATTGGCTCCCAAAACCGCAGCACGTAGCGCGTTCCCTCCAACAGATTTGTGCCGACTCTCAAACTTGGATAAAAATCCGCCCGAAACATTTAACGCTTGGTTCGAATTTACAGCCTCTATAATTTTTAAGTGATTGTGTTCAAATCCCGATATTTCCTCACCTTGTTTTCGTTTGTTACGAATTGTATTGACCGCAAATTGTTTCTCAACACTTGCCAAACTACTGATGATTGAACTGTACCCAAAAATTTTACCCAAACGCAATTGCAATTTGGCCCTTCGTGAAGGACTGGGCATTTTGTAGTTCGGACTCACTTTTTGAAGTTCACCCAACATGTGTTGCGCATGACCTTCTTCAATTTTAGCTAAAGCTTCTAAAACCCGAAACAAACTTTGATCTTCTTGAATAGCGGCTATACTGTGGTATAAAAAAGCCGTATCGATTTCGACTTGTAGTTGTGCTTGTAATCGGGAAATATCCATAACTAATTGATTAAATCAAATACTCCTTTGAGCAATACTTTGGAATCGGGTTTTATTTTTCCATCCACAGCAATCTCTTCAAAATCATCGGAAGAAGAACCTACAACAACTGGAACTTTAGTAAAATGAATTCCTTTACCATCTTCATGGTGAAATAAAAGTACGAAATATTTATCATTTTCTTTACCTAAAGCATCTTTAGGTACCGCATAACCTTTTTTACGATCCACCACAATATTGGCTTCAATAAACATTCCGGTCAATAATTTTTGCTTTACTTTTTCATCCAAATGGCCATGAACATTGGTGGTTCGGTCGGTTCCTTCAATCGATTTACCAATTAAATGCACCTCGCCTTCAAAAACTTCTTTAGAAGCTTCGGGTACTGTAAATTTGATCAATTGATTTTCTTTTACTTTTAAAATGTCTTTTTCAAAAACGCTTAACTCGATATGTAATTCCTTATTATCCACAATCTCCATCAACATTTCAGAAGGATTTACAGCCATACCCACAGCGGCATTGACAGTAGTGATATCCCCAGAAATAGGCGCATATAACGTAATTGTTGACGCAATTTTTCCTTTTTCAACTTGTCCTGGATTAATAGTCAACATCAATAACTTTTGACGTAACGATTGGTATTGTCCTAAAGCGGTTTTATAATCACTGTCCGCCTTTAGATAATTCTTTTGCGAAGTGATTTTCTCGTCATACAAGGTCTTTTGACGTGTATATTCCGATTTTAAATATTCTAATTGACGAGCAATTGTCAAATACTCTTTCTGCATATCCACGACTTCCGGACTTTCAATGGTAAGTAATGCTTGCCCTTTTGCCACTTTATCCCCGATGAGTAGGTTCGAACTCTTTACAAAACCCGAGATGAACGTGGTGATTTTAGCCCGATTTTTAGGCGGAACATCAATGCGCCCTGAGGCTTTCACAGCCACATCAAAATCCATCGCAATAGGCGTTCCCATTTCCATTCCCATATTTTCAAATTGGGCTTTGGTAACCGTTACATATCCAGAATCAACTGTAGATTCAGGCGCGGTTGCGGGTTCATTTTTACAACTTAAAGCAAGTAAACTTAACGATAATACAATATATTTTTTCATCTTATTGAAGTGTCAAATAAATTAATTGATAGTGAAGGGCATTGTATTGGTAAACAGCATTTAGGTATTCAGCTCGAATTCCGGTGGCATTTTCTAAACTGAGAATGTATTGAAAAAAGTCAATTTCACCATGCTTATAACTCATCTCGGCCACTTTGATAATTTCGTTGGCCAACTGGTTACCCGTTTCCTGGTAATACTGCATGGTTTTTTGATATTTATCTAATTCTTTTTTTCGAGAGATAATTGATTGTTCCAAACGTTGTAGCTCATTTTGCTTTTGGGATTCCCAACGTTGTTGCTCCAATTTTGCCACTTTATTCTTGGCTTGAATTGAACCATAAAACAAAGGAACTCCTAATCCGACTTGAAAACCATAAAGTGAAGTCGATAAACCATTATTTTTTCCTTGAAAATATTCCAAATTGAGATCGGGTAACCAACTTTGTTTTTGCAAATACACATTTTGGTCGTTTACTTTACTTATAGACTGGAAGTAAGATTCATAGACTTGCTTGTTTGAACTATAATCAACGGCAATAACCGGTTCTAATTTTTGGGTTTGAATAATAGGTTTTTCTTTGTCCTGAATGAAAGCGGCTAATCGGGCATAAGCGGCTTCTAAATCCAAATCCAATTGCTCGAGTTGTGTGTGAATTTGGCGAAACTTACTCTGCGCCGTGATTTTTTCCAAATAATTGCTTTCCCCCAATTCAAACTTTCTGCCACTGGCTTTGGAAAAATTTTGATACAAACTATCGAGATAACGATACATTTGTTTTTGATGGTTCAAATACACAATCGTGTTGTATAATTGGGCGACTTCTTGTGATAGCTGCAACTTTTGCAACTCCAATCCTGCTTTTTCTCGCTCATATTCAGCACGAAGCAATTTCTTTTGAGCACTGTATACTGTTGGAAAACTAAATTTCTGTTGGACTCCCACTACCTTTAGCGGTAAATTATTCAAAGCCAAATTATTCTGATCATAGCTGTAGTAAACATTGGTTTTATCAATAGAATAGGCCGTTCCTTGAGCAGCTTTCGCCTTTTCAATTCCGGTATTGGCCGCTTTAATTCCCAAATTATTTTCGGTTGCTTTTTGAATTAAACTTTCCAATTCCGTATTTTTTTGTTGGGCAAAAGTTCCCAAACTACTGAATAAGAAACCGAAAACAACAACTGCTGGATTGATTTTAAATTTGGCTTTTTTCCCTTCTTTGGAATCCAAAAGTTTATATAAAACCGGTAAAACAATCATCGTTAAAAGTGTTGCCGTAAACAAGCCACCTATCACTACGGTCGCTAATGGACGCTGCACCTCTGCTCCTGCCGAACCGGAAATCGCCATAGGCAAAAACCCTAATGCGGCCGCTGAAGCCGTTAACAACACAGGACGTAAACGGTCAGTTGTTCCTTTTTTGATTAATTCATCAATATCGGTCATGCCTTCGTGTTTTAATTCTTTAAAATGTTCAATTAACACAATTCCATTTAAAACCGCAATTCCGAACAAGGCAATAAACCCTACTCCTGCCGAAATACTAAACGGTAAATCCCGTAACCATAAAAATAAAATTCCTCCTACGGCTGATAATGGAATAGCCGAATACACCATTAATGCTTCTTTTACGGATTGAAAAGCAAAATACAATAAGACAAAAATGAGGAATAAAGCGATAGGCACAGCAATCATCAAGCGGGCTTTGGCACTTTGCAAGTTTTCAAACTGGCCGCCATACGTAATATAATACCCTTGGGGTAACTTGATTTTTTCGTTGATAATCTTTTGCACATCATCCACCACACTTTGCATGTCGCGGTTTCTAACATTGATTCCCACCACAATTCGGCGGTGTGTATTGTCTCTAGAGATTTTTGCCGGCCCTTCGGTATATTCAATTTTGGCCAATTGATACAAAGGAATCTGCTCACCACGCGGTGTGGTTACATATAGATTTCGCAAATCATCAATATTCTGACGTTTGTCTTTATCCAAACGGATGACCATATCAAATCGTTTTTCGCCTTCGAAAACAGTTCCCACAGTTGCTCCCGCAAATCCGAGTGCAATCATTTCATTCAAATCAGCTGTATTTAAGCCATAACGTGCAATTTTTGTGCGATCAAACTGCACCGACATTTGTGGCAATCCTTCTGTTTTTTCAACGATAATATCCGAAGCACCTTCGACATCTTTAATGGCATTTTTGATCTGCTCGGCGCGTTTAGCCAAAACATTCAAATCTTCTCCAAAAATCTTAATCGCCACATCACTTCGTGTTCCCGAAATCAACTCATTGAAACGCATTTCGATGGGCTGGGTAAATTCAATTTCAATATTCGGTATTTGCTTTTCAACGGCTTCTTTGATTTTATCCGCCAATTCATCTTTTGTCGATGCAGAAGTCCACTCCCCTTTTGGTTTTAATTTGACAATAATGTCACTTTCCTCCATACTCATCGGGTCGGTAGGTACTTCGGCAGCACCAATCCGACTCACCACTTGTTGGACTTCAGGGAAATTTTTCAAAATTGTCTTCTCAATTTGGGTGGTAATTTTTATGGTTTTGGATAACGACGTTCCGGTTTTTAATACGGGCTGAATCACGAAATCGCCTTCATCTAGGGTCGGAATAAATTCCCCACCCATGGTTGTAAACAATGCGATGGCAAACACTAACAAAGCCCCAGCACTATACATAACTTTTCGGGTATTCATTAAAGCCCACTTGATAATCGGTCGGTATAGGGCATTTAATTTATTGATCAATCGCACTGAAAAAGTATCCGTACGTTCTTCTTTTGCTTTTAAAAATAAAGAAGATACCACGGGAACATACGTAAAACAAAATAACATGGCGCCTACTAAGGCAAAGCTAAACGTCATCGCCATTGGTTTGAACATTTTCCCTTCAACACCTGATAAGGATAAGATCGGTATAAATACAATCAAGATGATCAACTGTCCAAAAACGGCTGAATTCATCATCTTTGAAGCACTTTTGAACGTGATTTCGTCTATCTGAATTTGGCGTTCTGATTTTGATAAATGATTTAAATGTTTGGCTTTGTGCGCAATTTGGAAAGCAATAAATTCCACGATAATTACAGCTCCGTCAATGATAATTCCAAAGTCAATTGCACCCAAACTCATCAAGTTGGCATCGATATTAAAAATATTCATGAACGAAATGGCAAACAACAAACATAGTGGAATCACTGAAGCGACCACCAATCCCGAACGCCAATTTCCAAGCAATAAAACCACTACAAAGATGACAATCAAACAACCTAAAATGAGGTTTTCAGCTACTGTAAAGGTTGTTTTTCCTACCAATTCTGAACGTTCCAAAACCGGATTGATATAGACGCCTTTCGGTAAGGTTTTTTGAATTTCGGCCACTCGGGTTTTGACATCATGGATCACTTGTTTGGAGTTTCCTCCTTTTAACATCATGATTTGTCCCATCACTTTTTCACCTTGACCATTTCCTGTAATGGCTCCAAAACGATTGGCACTTCCAAAACGAACTTGCGCTACATCATTAACATAGATAGGCAATCCGTTTTTATTGGCTACCACAATATTTCCAATGTCTTCTAGCGAACCAACTTTTCCTTCGCCGCGAATAAAATAACTTTGGTTTACTTTTTCAATATAGGAACCACCCGCAATACTGTTGTTTTTTTCCAATGCCATAAAAACCTCAGAAGTGGAAATGTTCATGGCTTTCAACTTGGATGTATTGATGGCTACTTCATATTGTTTCAAATAACCGCCCCAGGTATTGATTTCAACCACACCTTTAATTCCCGAAAGTTGGCGTTTAACCGTCCAATCTTGAATAGTTCGTAAATCGGTGGCGTCATACAAGTCTTGATAAGCCGGTTTGACTTCTAATGTATATTGGTAAATCTCTCCCAAACCTGTCGTAATCGGACCCATTTGTGGAGTTCCAAATCCGGGCGGAATATTTTCAGAAGCAGCTTTGATTTTCTCTGCGATCAATTGACGCGGTAAATACGTACCCATATCGTCTTCAAAAACGATGGTTACCACAGAAAGACCGAATTTTGAAACGGAACGAATTTCCTTCACTCCGGGTAAATTCGCCATTTCTATTTCAACGGGATACGTAATAAACTGCTCAATATCTTGGGTTGAAAGATTACGCGAAGTAGTAATTACTTGGACTTGATTGTTGGTTACATCTGGAACCGCACCGATAGAAATTTGAAAAACAGAGAATATTCCGAAGCCTAGGACTAAGGCGGTGAACAACAAAACGATTAACTTGTTTTTTAAGCTAAAGGCAATAATCTTTTGGAGCATGGCTACTAATTTATACTACAAAAGTAGGAAAGCTATTTTTGGATTAGTTTAAGATAGGCTTAATTTTCAAGAGGAAAAATCAAGCAAAAACGGGTTCCATGATTCACTTTTGAATCTACCATTACTTGAATTCCCAACACATCGGATAATCGTTTTACAATCGATAATCCCAGTCCGTTGCCCTTAATTTCAATTAAATCCAAGGTCGATTTGGTACGGTAAAACGAATTGAAAATTTTCTGCAGTTCGTCGGCGGCAATGCCCATTCCATTATCTTGAATTATGAGATGAATTTCTTGGGGTTGGGTTTGCATATAAAATGAAACTTCTCCTCCTTCTGGCGTGTATTTCAAGGCATTCGAAATAATATTATTCAAAATGATGGACAGAAAATAAAAATCGGAAACGACTTCAATATTTTGGGAGTAATGTTCTTTGATTTGAATTTTTCGTGATAAAATTCGTTCGTCAAAGCGTGACAAACACTCACTAATGGCGTTATTTAAACTTATTTTCTGAAGATTCAACGATTGCTTTTGATTTTCCAATCGGGCCAACAACAACAATTGATCCACCATTTTATTGATGCGATCCACTTCTTGAATACAATAGGCAATTTTCTGATTGTATTCGTCAACCGTACGGGGCTTTCGGGATAACACTTCCAAAGTGCCTTTAATCACCGCTAAAGGAGTTCGTAATTCATGCGAAGCGTCTGATGTAAATTGCTTTTCCCGTTCCACCGCATTTTCTATTCGATCCAACAAATTATTAATGGTTTGGGTCAAAATATAAATCTCATCCTTATTCTGCGGCAATTGAATTCGGGCATTCAAATTATCTTTTGAAATGGTATCCGATGTGGCAATGACATTTTGAATGGGACGAATGCTGCGACCAGCGATATAACGAGCAATAAGAAATAACAATAAAAGAATCGTGGGATAAGCAATTTCAAGAACAAAAAGCAAATTATTCATCACCAACATGGCGTCTTCAAGTGACATGGCCACAATGAGGTACCCTATTTTATCATCATTTTCAAAAATTGGAATTTGGATTTGTCGAATTTTATGATGGTCCAACTGACTGTCAAACAACACGCGGTCTTCGACATTTTTATTCAGTTTGATGGTGTGGTTTTTAAGGTTGGGCGATTTCTCGAATATTTTCCCGTTGACATCCGTAAATTGAACAAATACCGGATTTACATCCAAGGTATTGTGTTCCCGTTCCCTCCATTCTTCTTCGTGCACAATTTTGATTTCGCCATAATGAACTGAAATTTCAGTCATGTGCTTTTGTACTTCCGAATCAATATCGGTATCGACGTGTTGGTAAACACTAAATTTGACCATGTTATAAATCACAAAAAAAGCCACAAATACGAGTATTCCCGTGGTGAGAATATAGTATAAGGCAATCCTGTTTTTTATCGGACGGTTAAACATGATGGTCGTCGTTGTGGGGTTCGATATGAATTAACACATGACCGAGTTGCGGAATTTCATTTCGCAAAGTATCTTTCAACAAATGGGCGATGTCATGGCCTTGTTTCACTGTTAAATCCCCGTTTACAATAGCGTGTAAATCCACATGGTATTTCATTCCGGCTTTGCGAATAAAACATTTTTCTGTATCCAAAATTCCGGGAACCTTTAAGGATTCAATGCGAATTTCTTCCACCAAATCATCGTAAAAATGTTCGTCCATGATTTCGCCCAAAGCGGGACGGAAAATCAAATAACTGTTGTATAGGATAAAACCCGATGCAAACAATGCTGCCCAATCGTCGGCAGCCTCATAACCTGGACCCATGTAAAGCGCAATACTTATCCCAATAAAAGCGGCCACTGAAGTAATGGCATCACTGCGATGGTGCCAAGCATCGGCTTTTAAAGACGAACTGTGGGTTTCTTTACTTTTCTTTAAAACAATGCGGAACGAAACTTCTTTCCAGATGATGATTGCTCCTAATATAAATAAGGTAAAAGGCTTGGGTAAAGCATGGGGAGTACTAATATTATCAATGCTTTCATAAGCAATAATGGACGCTGATATCACCAAAAAAGCCACTACGATAAAGGTAACCAAAGGTTCGATTCGTCCATGACCGTAAGGATGATTTTCATCAGCGGGCCGACTCGCATACTTGAGTCCGAGCAACACCAACAACGACGCAAAAATATCCGTAGTGGATTCGATAGCATCTGCTATTAAGGCGTATGAATTCCCGAAAATTCCGGCCAACCCTTTGATTAACGCCAACGAAGTATTGCCAGCAATGCTGAAATAAGTGGTTTTTACGGCAGTTTCGGTATGTTGATTCATATTATTCGGCCATGTATCCAACACCACGAATGGTTTTGATGGATTCGTTATCTTTCGACAAATGTAGTTTTTTTCGAAGTGCATTCATAAAAACATCGATGACACCGGTATCGTATTCAAAATGAATGTTCCAAACTTCTTCGATGATTTGGTTACGCGAACACACTTTGCCTTTATTTTTAACTAAATAATGAAGCAACTCAAATTCCCGTTGGGTTAATGCGATTTCTTCTCCTTCTTGAAAAACTTTATAGCGTTGGGGTTCGATTCGAATAGTTCCTAATTCCAATACCGTTTGTTGTTGAGAATTACGAAAATGTACTTTGATACGTTCCAGTAATTCTTCAAAACTGAACGGTTTTTTGATATAATCATTGGCACCCGCTTGGAATCCTTCTAAGGTTTCTTGCAGTGTATCTTTAGCTGTCAAAAATAAAATTGGGGTAAGACTTCCTTTTTCGCGAATAGCTTTACAAACTTCGATACCCGACAATTTAGGCAACATCCAATCCAGAAGAATCAAATCAAATTTTTCAGAAAGTGCTTTTTCCAAACCGAGTTGTCCGTTTTGAGCATGAACAACGGCAAACCCCTCTTCTTCTAAACCTTGCTGCAAAAAAGAAGCAATTCCGATTTCGTCTTCAACAATTAAAATGCGCATACCATTCTTATTTTAAACAAAAGTACATATCCTTTTAAATCAATATAACATTGTCCATTTGAATTAAGGAAATATTAATCTAGAATGCTAATTGTAGCATTGGGTTTTGTTAAATTTGCAGTAAACCATTACTGTATGAATTTTTTTAGCAAAAAAGCACCGTTCTATTCCTTACTTCGTTTGTTCTTACTTGTTAGTATTGTAATGCGTGTCGTGTTGCTTTTTCATCCTATAACCCAATCGCATTTTAGTTTTCTCGATTTTTTGAAAATTTTCTTCTTTGGTTTTTGCTCGGATGCACTGGTTTTTGTAGTGGCTTCAGGATTTTTATGGCTGTATTTACTGACCCTTTCCAATCGAAAATTTGACAAGCCGAAAGGGTATCTGATTTTAGGATTTTGGCTTGCATTACTTATTTATGTAGCTTCCGGAAAATCAATTTTATCCGAGTACGGCGGTTCTTTACCCGAAATCGGATTGGCTTTTGTGGGATTAAAAACCGTTCTTTTTACACTATTGTTATTTTTATCCCAATACCGAAAAAAAATCCGTTTGGCACTGTATGCTTTCACCCTATTCCTATTTGTCCTGTTGATCATTCAAAATGCCATCAGTGAATTCTTTTTCTGGAATGAATTTGGCGTACGGTATAATTTTATTGCTGTAGATTACTTGGTGTACACCAATGAAGTCATCGGGAATATCATGGAATCCTACCCGGTAATTCCTTTGTTTTCAGGTGTCGGAATCCTTGCTTTTTTAGCGACTTATTATGTGGTAAAACAATCCAAAGGCTATTTGGAAAAATTACCCGATACCAAAACACATTTGGTTTCCGGCGGATTGTATTTGGCACTTTTTGGAGTGTCCTTATTTACGATTCCCCGTTTGGCCAAATTAGAGAATTCTGACAATGTGTTTACGAATGAATTGCAAGCCAACGGACTTTATAAGTTTTATGGCGCTTTTATGAATAGTGAATTGGATTTCAAAAAGTTCTACCAAACTTTACCCGATCAAGAAGCGTTAGCATTGATGCAACAACAAATCGAGAATTTGGAACCTGGCGTTTTTAGAAATGTAGCTTCAGATTCAACTGAATTGAAAAAAAATGTTGTTTTAATTACCATTGAAAGTTTTAGTGCTGACTTTATGCAACACTATGGCAATACGCAAAACATTACTCCTTTTTTAGACGAATTGAGTGAGAAATCGATGTTTTTTACCAATTTATATGCAGTGGGTAACCGAACCGTTCGCGGCTTAGAATCGGTGACCTTATGCCTACCGCCTTCCCCTGGAGAAAGTGTGGTAAAACGCAAAGACAATAAAAACAAATTCAGCACAGGAAGTATTTTTAATTCCAAAGGTTATACCGTCAACTATTTATACGGCGGTGATGCGTATTTTGACAATATGCAGGATTTCTTTGGCGGAAATGGCTATGGTATCATTGATAAAAAGGATTTTACTCCCGAAGAAATTACGTTTTCCAATATTTGGGGCGTATGTGATGAAGACATGGCCAAAAAAGCAATTGCTACGATGAACCAAGAAGCGAAATCGGGCAAACCGTTTTTCAACCATTGGATGACCGTAAGCAACCACCGTCCGTTTACGTATCCCGAAGGAAAAATCGACATCGACAGTCATTCCAAATCCCGAGAAGGCGGCGTAAAATATACCGATTATGCGTTGCGTCAATTTTTTAAAATGGCAGAAAAACAACCGTGGTTTAACAATACCGTTTTTGTTATTGTCGCTGACCATTGTGCATCAAGTTCGGGTAAAACAGAACTGCCTTTAAACAAATACCGTATTCCGGCCATGGTCTATGCACCAGGATTTATTCAGCCTCAAAAAGTTACCAAATTGGTTTCTCAAATCGATTTAATGCCAACTGTTTTGGGACTTCTTCATTTTAAATATCCTAGCAAATTTATCGGACAAGACGTTTTTGCTCCCAATTATAAAGAGCGCGCTTTAATTGCAACCTATCAAGATTTGGGCTTAATAAAGAACAATCGTTTAACCATTATTTCACCCAAACAAAAGGTGAAACAATTTGATTTAAAATTACAACCTGTGGAAGGTGTTGCCCCTGAATTTCAATTGAATTACGAAGAAGTTCCCGTGCAAAAAGTGGATGAAAAATTGGTGAAAGAAACCATTGCTTACTATCAGCTTACTACCGATATCTTACACAATAAACAATACCAAAAAAAATAGGATTACAACATGCCGTTGTATTTGCGGATGAACCATTCAGCTGCAAATAATCCGGTGATAATTAGCAATAAAAGTTTCCAATCGATTAAAGCTGATTTTTTCACCACTTCTTTTTGAATGGTTTTATAGGCTGGGTCTGCGACTAACTTTTTAATCAATACGTCAACTTGATTGGGAACATAAGCTGTACCTTGCGTATGGTTGGCCAATTGTTTTAATTTGGTTACATCGGCATTGACAAATTGTTTTTCAATATCAAAATCCAATACTTCAAAACTACCCGAATACGTGGAATTGGAATTGAGTTCCTTCACATTAAAGGCATATTTCCCCGGAGTAAGTCCGTCTAAATTGACTTTAAAACTGTTCGAACTCCGCACCAAATCGTATTGTTTGCGTTGTTTCGTTTGGGTATTGGTTAGGGAAATCGTCAAACGTGCTTTTTCATCCAACTCGTAATTCTTGTTGAAATATTGCGCTGTAATTTCGATGTTATCGCCAGAATTGTAAAACCGTTCGTGGTTGACAATAAGCGATTTTCTGCCATCATTAGAAGCTAAAAATTGGATGGTTTTGTCTAAAAATTGGTCAAACTTTTCAAATGATTTTTGTTCGACATACGAATGCGCCCGCCATTTCCATATATTTTCTCCCAGCAAAAGTGCGCCACGTTTTCCTTTTTGATCTGAAAAGACCCAAAGTGGCTCACCTGTTTCTATGCCTTGAACTCGGGATTCTAACAAAACCGAAGTTCCATCTTTTAAAGCTACATTGCCAAAAGGATTTTCCAAAGGAGGGAAATTTTCAAACCCGATATTTTCTACGGCAAACACATTGAAATCGGAATTGAATTGTGCCAAATAATTTTCCTTTTGATTGGACATGTTGCAATCAACCAGAGTTTGGTATTGATTTAATAAACCAAAATCGGTGGCATTTCCAGTGATGATAAAGGTATTTAATCCTAAATTTTTATTGGTCTCAAAAACCGATTTGAAACGAGCATTCGGTTGGTACAAAATCAACACATTGTATTTCCCTAAATCACTAATTTGATTTGGTTTAAGTACGGTTACTTTACGCTGTGCATTCGATTCAATACTTCGCTTTATTGCCCCCAAATCCGGATGCGGCATATCGGAAATCAAAGCCACTTCCGTCTTTTGATCGATAATTTCGACAGCAAACTTTTTGGAATTGTTGTAGGTATTCTTTTCCGAACTTTTGGAGGAAATTGTAGCGGTATAAATTTGCAAGCCCACTGCATTAGCAGGCAACAGCGCATTCACAATCTGTGCCCGTTTGTCAGCTGAAAACTGTACATTTTCTTTGACTAAAATGGAATTACCCGATTGAATGGAAAAAACAGCATTCATGGGTTGGGTTCCCGTATAATTCAGGAATACTTCAACGGGAAATTGGTTTTTATGAAACGCGTATTTGTTGACATTCACTTGTGCAATACGCAAATCCATGTACTGTGTCGTATCACCTACAATTAAAGGAAAAACTTTGTGATCCGCTTGAAAACCAAAAACAAAGTCGGAACCCGAAGTTTGGTTCCCATCGCTCAGCAAAACGGTAGTGTAAGGCAAATTTTTATGAATCGCATTGACATTGGAACCCACTTTATCCAATTGCGAAGCTTTTCCTTTAAAATTCAAATCGTTACTATTTGAAATCGGACGAAAATCGGCGTCAAAAGCATAGGATTGTACTTCAAATTTCTCTTGAAGTTGATCATTTTCAACTAACTTTCCATAAACTTCTTTTGCCGTTTTATCCGCTTTCAAATCAGCTATAGAAGCTGAGTTATCAACGACTAGGGCCAGTGGCGGTTTGTTGGTTTCGTAGGTGCTCCGACTCACAATTGGATTGATGAGTAGTACCAATATTCCAAAAATCGAAAGAAAACGCAAAAAAGCCAGAACACGCGTAATTTTACCCGTTGATCTGGCTTTGTAATAATAGTGAAAAAACGATAAACCACTTGCAACTGTTAAGGCAAGAATAAGGAGTAAAACCGTGTTTATCGTCATAAATTATAAAGTATTAGGTTAACATTCCACCGTCAACATTCATTACTTGACCGGTAACATAAGCACTCATGTCTGAAGCTAAAAACAAACAAGCATTTGCTACATCTTCTGGAGTTCCACCGCGTTTCAACGGAATAGAATCTCTCCAACCTTGTACCACGTCCTCGTTTAATTTGGCCGTCATTTCCGTTTCAATAAATCCAGGAGCAATCGCATTACAACGAATGTTTCGCGAACCCAATTCTAAAGCAACAGATTTAGTAAAACCAATCATACCGGCTTTTGAAGCCGCATAGTTGGCCTGACCTGCATTTCCTTTCACCCCAACAACACTACTCATGTTCACAATCGAACCTTTGCGGTTTTTCAACATGATTTTTTGAACGGCTTTGGTCATGTTAAACACTGACTTCAAGTTGATTTCGATTACTTTATCAAAATCCTCTTCGCTCATGCGCATTAACAAATTATCTTTCGTAATACCGGCATTATTAATTAAAATATCCACGGTGCCAAACTCAGCAATTACATCGTCTACCAATTTTTGAGCTTCGTCAAAATTCCCAGCATTGGATTGGTATCCTTTAGCTTTTACGCCTAATGCCGTCAATTCATTTTCTAAAACCAAAGCAGATTCAGCGGAAGAACTGTATGTAAATGCTACTTGAGCCCCGTGTTGGGCAAAAACTTTTGCAATCCCACTTCCAATACCACGACTGGCACCGGTGATGATTGCAACTTTACCTTCTAATAATTTCATATTTGGTGAATTTAGTTGTACTTTTTACGAAGTCCCAAATATAGGGAAATATTTAGCGCTGGAAAAAATCTTTAACGACGTCTAAACCTTTTTGAGTTAAATTAGTCGAACCAAAAAAGTGAACTGCATGAAATCGAATTCAATGCTTCTTGAAGAATTATACGGCCACTATGGAACTATGGTCTATAATTTAGCATTGAATTATGTACAAAATGTAGAAGATGCGGAAGAAATCACCCAAGATGTTTTTCTAGCGGTCTTCGATAATCTGAAAAATTTTCAGGAACAATCTTCCCATAAAACTTGGATATATCGTATTGCCATCAATAAATCCTTGGATTTTATAAAACACAAAAACAGTAAAAAGCGATGGTTTATATTTGGAGCAAAAGCGGATAATGAAGCGGTATTTGCACGGGTGTCCGACTTCAATCATCCGGGAGTTTTATTGGAACAAGAAGAAGCTGTAAAACAAATTTTTGAAGTGATCAATTCCCTTCCCGAAAATCAAAAAACCGCTTTTTTGTTGGCTAAGTTGGACGGACTATCCAATCCCGAAATTGCGGCGGTGATGGAGACTACGATAAGTGCCGTAGAGTCACTGCTGTTTCGAGCAAAAGGTACGTTAAAACAAAAATTAGAAAAAAATAATTGATTCGTGCAAGAATTTAAAATGACTTTCGTCTAAATGAGTATGGAAACAAATTTTACATCAGAACCTTGGGAACAATCCTTAGCGCAGGTGCGTAAAGTGAATCCGAGCCCCGAACTATTTAAACGAATTCAAAATGCCATTCCTACGCATGAAAAAGTATCGAATCTTACTGTATGGTTGGTTGCTGCTTCTCTTATTGCTCTTGTTGCAGTTAACTTTTTAATACTACAACACAAATCAGCAACAGCAACTGAAACGAAGTTGAAGCTTGTTGAAAGCAATTTAAATCAATCGAATCAATTGTATTACTAATGGAAAAATCAAAATTATTAACCCTTGCGGTGGTTACATTATTGGTTATAAATATTGGAACACTTGTCTTTTTGTTTTTGGGTAAACCACACCCCGGACCTGGAATGGGTCCTGAAGGAATGGGTCGACCAAAACCCAAAGAAATCATCATCGAGCAATTGGGTTTGGATGCACCGCAAATCAAAGTTTATGAAGGATTGATTCAGGAGCACCGACAAAGTGTGGATAGTTTGGACCGTATCATTCGGGAATCCAAAGATGCTTTGTATCAAAATTTAGCCAATGATTCAGGTGATGCTGTTGATACGGCCTTGATTGCTAAGATTAATGCGGCTCAAAAACAAATTGAATTGACCCATTACCAGCATTTTTTAGCCCTAAAAAAACTATGCAAGCCTGAACAAAAAGAAAAATTTGAAGCGTTAACAGAGGAATTACACCGCCTTTTCGGAAGACCACCCCACCCTCGTCATGAACCTTAGTTGGCTTTTAATTCTTTGTTTGTTTTCACAATTCAATTGGGGTCAGTCTGCACAAGACGGATTATCTATTCAATTATTATTTGAAAACCAACCTTTAGAAAAAGAAAAACAATACATAACGCAAAGCGGAGACACACTCACTTTTGACAAAGTAAAATTTTACATTTCAAATGTAGAATATATTGATACGAAAGGCAATTCAACTACAATTCACGAATACCCCCAATTGATCGATTGGGACAAACCCGAATCGTTGAAATTAGATTTTAATTCGGTTGCTGTTAAAGAGGGTTGGCTCCAATTCACTTTGGGTGTACCTTTAGAATACAATACGAATGGCGCATTTGATGGTGATCTCGACCCCGTTTTGGGCATGTATTGGGCGTGGCAAAGTGGTTATATTTTCATTAAAATGGAAGGCCATTCGCCGAGTGCACCCACTTTAAAACATAAATTTCAATTCCATTTAGGCGGATATGCAGGAGCAATGAATGCCCTAACCCAAGTAAAACTCCCGATTCATGAGCAATCCAAATCTCTTACAGTCGATTTAGCTCCATTTTTTAATGCCATACAATTACAGACAACACCTACGATTATGGTTCCGGGTAGTCAAGCGGTAACATTATCGCAAACCTTCAATTCTTGTTTTCGTATACCATGAAAAGTTTACTACTCCTTCTTTTTAGTTTCTTACTTATTGGTTTAAGTGCATTTCGGTATTCTGAAGAAAACGAGTATTTTACTATTCCCAAAGGTTGGCCAAAACCACATTATAATTTTAAAGGAAATCCACTGACACAAGCAGGTATTCAATTGGGGAGACAATTGTTTTACGACCCTATTTTATCGCGTGATTCCTCCATTTCTTGCGCCAGTTGTCATTTACAAGCAACGGGGTTTGCACATGTCGATCATGAACTTAGCCATGGAATTGATAACCGAATAGGAACACGAAATGCCATGGCATTAATCAATTTAGCGTGGAATGAATCATTTATGTGGGACGGTGGCATTAATCATTTGGATGTTCAAAGTTTGGCACCAATCACACATCCGGCAGAAATGGATGCCGATTTGGAAGTAATTGTAAAAAGACTACAACAAAGTGAAAAGTATTCCAATTTGTTCCAAAAAGCCTTTCCCGGAAAGCCTATCACGAGTCCGCTCTTATTCAAAGCCTTAAGTCAGTTCATGGTGACTTTGGTGAGTGCCAATTCCAAATACGACCAACAAAAAAGAGGCGAATACCAATTCACGGCAAGTGAATCCAAGGGCTATCAATTATTTCAACAACATTGTGGAAGTTGCCATCGCGAACCGTTGTTTAGTAGTTCAACCTATGAAAATAATGGCTTATCCGTAGACCCTGATTTAAAAGATATAGGCCGCATGAAAATCACACAAGATCCCAAAGACTCTTTGCGTTTTCGAGTTCCCACTTTACGCAATATTCAATTTACATTTCCCTATATGCATGATGGACGTTTTCAAAATTTAAACCAAGTGATACGTCATTATAATTCAGGAATTGTACCTCATAAAACATTGTCCAAGCCTTTAGAAAAACCGATGCGTCTCTCAGATAATGACCGTGTGGATTTGGAATCTTTTTTACGAACACTATCTGATCCTTCATTTTTATACAATACAAACTATAGCTATCCAAAATAAATTCCATTTCCTGCAAGAATCGAACATATAAGTTCGTCTAAGCATTTAACTAAACCAAACTTATGAAGAAACTACTCTTTATTTTATTCGGAGGATGCTTTTTACAAGCGCAAACCAATCCAGCTATTACAAAATGGTTGCAAAACACAACCAATATCATGGGAAGGCATTATGTTTCGGGTAATTCCACTCCGATAAACGACAATGTATTGGCTAATGTGCAAACTGTACAATATTCGGCTAATTCGGTATATGTCACTACACATGGTATTCCAGCCTATATAACCGGTCCGTTTTTGGACGGCAATCCTTCCTTGGCAACTGATCAAAATGCCATATACAAATTACCTTTGAATCCGGTACAAAATACGGGAACCCCAACAGCGACAACGGGAGGCAACATCGGAATATTTATCAATGGAATTTCGTTGTTTGATTATCGTGATGGTGTAGCTTGGAACAATTCGACACAAGCCTTGTGTGGCGGACCCGGTAATCCGCCTTGTCCAGGTGGACCCAATGCCACACAAGCTTGGAACCGTGACGCCATTCCGGCAGAAAAAGGCGGTTTTGATTGCAACAAAGCACATCCTGCGATGGGTAATTACCACCATCACCAAAATCCGAGTGCGTTCAACTTGGACTTGCAAGTGATTTCAACCATTTGTGCTACTTATCCCGCAGACGGTTTATATGTTATCAATACAAATGTACATTCACCGCTTATTGGTTTTGCTTACGACGGCTTCCCTATTTACGGTGCTTATGCCTATACCAATACGGATGGAACGGGTGGCATTTCACGAATGAAATCAAGTTATCAGTTAAAGAATCAAACCACACGAACCAATGGACCTGCGGTTAATGCAACGTATTTTAATGGATATTTTAGAGAAGATTACGAATACATTGCCCATCCCAATGACCCTTCATATTTGGATGAACACAACGGTCGTTTTTGCATTACCCCCGAATATCCTAACGGAATTTACTGCTATTTTGCTACGGTTGATACCAATCACAATTCGGCTTATCCGTATGTTGTGGGTCCGACCTTCTATGGTGTGAAGTCCGGTGTCAAAGTGACGTCTATTACAGAAACTACTACAACGTACACAGCGCCTTTAGCAGCAAGTGAATTTTCATTAGAAAAAATGCATCTTGTGGTTGCGCCCAATCCGGCTCAAGATTTTATTGCCATACAAACCACAATCACCGACCGTGATTTTGATGTTGTGCTTGTCGATGCATTGGGAAAAATCGTAAAACGCACCCAATTACTTCAAGGGAGTACGCTGGCAATTATGGAAACCGACGGACTTTACAACGGCGTATATTTTGTGAAAGTGGGTTCGGGGAATTTGGCAAAAACATTTAAAGTTATCATCAAGAAATAAATTCTTGTAAAATTGAACGTATGAGAAAACTACTTTATATTGTATTATCGAGTGTACTTTTGACTTCTTGTCACAAGAACGAAGACTATGTTGCGGTAGATCCTTTTGCTGCAGTGAAATCAACTTTTGGTTCCAATCTCGACATGAACAACTTGGCCAATTATGCCAACCAACCCGTTCCAGCTTATATTACTAAATTCAATGGAGCCAACAACCCTATCACGGATAAAGGCGCTACATTAGGCCGAGTTTTATTTTATGATAAAAAACTATCTTCCAACAATGCCATTTCGTGTGCCAGTTGTCATATTCAAGCCCATGCTTTTAGTGACACCAATGTGGCGAGTTTAGGCGTAAACGGTTCGACAGAACGCCATGCCATGCGATTGGTCAACTCGCGTTTTTCTATAGAATCTAAATTTTTCTGGGATGAACGTGCGGCCTCTTTAGAAGCACAAACTACCATGCCAATTCGCAATCATGGGGAAATGGGTTACAGTGGCACCAATGGGGATGAAGATTTTTCAGCTTTACTCACCAAATTAAATGCCGTTGATTATTACAAAGAATTGTTTCAGTATGTCTACGGTTCATCAGAAGTAACGGAAGCTAAAATTCAGAATGCATTAGCGCAATTTATTCGAAGTATTCAATCGTTTGATTCTAAATACGACACTGGAAGAGCTTTGGCAGGAAGTGATAACGGACCTTTTTCTAATTTTACTGCACAAGAAAATCAAGGTAAAAATTTATTCTTGACTCCTCCTGTTTTTGATGCAACTGGAAACCGAACAGGTGGAGGATTGGGTTGTGTGGGTTGTCATGGTGCACCTGAATTTGACATCAATCCGATTAGTGGAAACAATGGAATCATTGGTAAAATTTCAGGAACTGGAATTGACGTGACGGTCACCCGCGCTCCCACCCTTCGCGATTTGGTAAAACCCGACGGAACGACCAACGGTCCGATGATGCATACCGGAGTGATTACTTCATTGCAAGCCGCGATTGGTCATTATGGAACAATTAATATTGCACCGGGCAACACCAATTTAGATCCAAAACTAACACCTAACGGTTTTGGACAACAATTGCATTTGAATGCACAAGAAGTTAATGCAATGATTGCCTTTTTGAAAACACTCAGCGGCAACAATGTATATACCGATGTGAAATGGTCCAATCCATTTCCCAATTAATTGGAATAGCAAACTAAACTATAATAAAAAAGTCCCAAGATTACTTGGGACTTTTTTTATTGATGAATTAAGGATTAACCTAATACTTCTTTTACTTTTTTACCGATTTCAGCAGGAGAATCAACAACGTGGATACCACACTCTCTCATGATCGCTTTCTTAGCTGCTGCAGTATCATCAGAACCACCAACGATAGCACCTGCGTGACCCATAGTACGTCCTTTTGGAGCTGTTTCACCAGCGATGAAACCAACAACTGGTTTGCGATTTCCGTCTGCTTTGATCCAACGAGCCGCGTCACCTTCTAATTGACCACCGATTTCACCAATCATGATGATACATTCAGTTTCTGGGTCGTTCATCAACAATTCAACTGCTTCTTTGGTAGTTGTTCCAATGATTGGGTCACCACCAATACCGATAGCTGTTGTAATACCGAAACCTTGACGCACAACTTGATCAGCCGCTTCATAGGTTAAAGTACCCGATTTTGAAACGATACCTACTTTTCCTTTTTTGAAAACGAAACCAGGCATGATACCTACTTTGGCTTCTTCTGGTGTAATTACACCTGGACAGTTAGGTCCGATTAAACGACAATCTCTATTTTTGATATAATCGTAGGCTTTCATCATATCGGCTACAGGAATACCTTCAGTAATGGCAATGATTACTTTGATACCTGCATCAGCCGCTTCCATAATTGCATCTGCAGCAAAAGCGGGTGGAACAAAAATGATAGAAGTATCAGCACCGGCTTGGTCTACAGCATCTTTTACGGTATTGAAAACAGGACGGTCTAAGTGAGAAGTTCCTCCTTTTCCTGGAGTTACACCACCAACAACATTCGTTCCGTACTCAATCATTTGAGAAGCGTGGAAAGTTCCTTCGCTTCCTGTAAAACCTTGTACAATTATTTTTGAATTTTTATTTACTAAAACACTCATGACAGCTATTTATAAGTTTGTTAAAAGGTGTGACAAAAATAGGAAATTGAAATTAGTAAATCCATTTCATTTCGAACTATTTTTTACCAATTTGCTAAGTTTCTATACATTTTAAAATTGACTCATCTGATACCCGCGGTACAGTTTATTGTCTTTGACTTCCCAAATGACAAAAAAGTTGGCCAATAACATTTCTTCTCTTGGATTTTCAATGGTTTTTACAAAATGGGAATACCGAACAGATACCATATTTCCATCTTGCAAAATATGACTAATTCGAATTTTAGAACGTACATACGCCCGACTCAATTCATCCGTCAAATTTAAGACATCTTCAAAATCCAATTCGACAAATCCTTTGGTGCTATTCCATTCGATTTTTAATTCGGGATGCAAAAACTCTTTTACTTCGTCACGGCGCAGCAATACATCCGATTTATAAAAGTCCAAGACTAAATCTTTCGCCTGCATTATTCTTTATTTTTGTTTAGCAATTCGGGAATGCGTTTGACATTCGCCAGTTGTTTTAATTTTTCTCGGGATTCTTCGACTGGTGTGCCAAAATAACTTTTTCCACCTTCAATCGATTTGGTCACTCCGGTTTGGCCAAGAACTACGGCTTTTGCTCCAATAGTTATCCCGCTTGTCGTACCCACTTGCCCCCACAAGGTTACTTCATCTTCAATCACTACACAGCCAGCAATACCGGTTTGGGAAGCAATTAAACATTTTTTACCTATGATCGTATCGTGACCAACATGCACCTGATTGTCAATTTTTGTCCCTGCGCCAATGGTTGTATCCCCAGTAACGCCGCGATCGATGGTACACAGCGCTCCAATTCCGACATTGTCTTCAATGATTACGCGACCTCCAGACAAGAGTTGATCAAATCCTTCGGGACGTTTTTTGTAATAAAAAGCATCGGCGCCTAATACCGTACCCGCGTGAATAATCACGTTATCACCAATGATAGTGTGATCATAAATAGCCACATTAGCGTGAATCTGGCAATTTTTACCAATTTTCACTTGATTTCCAATAAAGCAATTGGGTTGAATTACTGTACCTTCTCCTATTTCCGCTGAAATTGATACCGATGCTTGTGCAGCAACAAAAGGGCGAAAATGACGTGTCAATTTATTGAAATCTCGAAAAGGATCATCCGAAACAAGTAACGCTTTTCCATCCGGACATGCCACTTCTTTATTAATAAGAACAATAGTCGCGGCAGATTGTAAGGCTTTGTCGTAATATTTGGGATGGTCAACAAATACGATATCGCCAGGAGTAACCACATGGATTTCATTCATCCCTTCAACAGGAAAATCATCGGAACCTACATAAGAGGTACCGATGATTTCTGCGATTTCTTTCAGCGTATGGGTGTACGGAAACTTCATGAATTATTCTTTTACCCTTTCTATATAGGCTCCCGTAGCTGTGTCAATTTTAATTTTATCTCCTTCATTAATAAACAAAGGCACATTCACGTTAGCTCCAGTTTCCACAGTTGCAGGCTTGGTAGCATTCGTAGCCGTATTCCCTTTAACACCTGGTTCAGCATACGTCACCTCTAAAATAATAGAAGCGGGCATATCCACTGACAAAGGCATATCGGTTTCTGTGTTGATTTGCACCATTACATTCGTTCCTTCTTTCAACAATTGAGGAGCATCCAATACATCTTTGTTTAAAGTAATTTGCTCATAGGTTTCTGTATTCATAAAATGAAAATCATTGCCTTCATTGTATAAATATTGAAAGGTGTGTGTTTCTACACGAACTACATCAATTTTATGTCCAGCAGAAAACGTATTATCCAATACTTTTCCATTGGTTAATGATTTTAATTTCGTACGAACAAATGCAGGTCCTTTTCCTGGTTTAACGTGTAAGAATTCTACGATTTTATAGATATCGTGATTAAATTTAATACAAAGTCCGTTTCTAATGTCTGCAGTAGATGCCATTGTTTTATTGATTTATTTTTTTAATAAGTTCCTGTATATCCTTTCATAATACCTCGTGAAGAGTTTCGGATAAAATCCAAAATTTCATCGCGCTCTGGAGAAGCAGCCATTTCGGCTTCAATGATACCAACGGCTTGCGAAGTATTGTAATTTTTTTGGTATAAAATACGGTAGATGTCTTGAATCTCACGAATCTTCTCTGTTGAAAATCCGCGACGTCGTAATCCTACCGAGTTGATGCCCACATAAGAAAGTGGTTCTTTTGCGGCTTTGGTATAGGGCGGTACATCTTTACGAACTAAGGATCCTCCTGAAATCATAGCGTGTTCGCCAATATGAATGAATTGGTGAATCGCCGCTAAACCTCCAATGATGGCAAAATTACCCACCACCACGTGACCCGCCAACGCAACACCATTCACAATAATCACATTATCACCTATATGGCAATCGTGTGCAACGTGCGCCGTAGCCATAATCAAACAGTTGCTTCCTATTTTCGTCTGACCCGAAGCGATGGTTCCGCGATTGATGGTTACGAATTCGCGCACCGTAGTATTGTCGCCAATAATGGCCAAAGAATCTTCTCCACCAAACTTTAAATCTTGCGGAACGGCGGCGATAACAGCACCTGGAAAAATGTTACAATTTTTACCAATTCGTGCCCCTTCCATGATGGTCACATTGGAGCCAATCCAAGTTCCCTCCCCGATTTCTACATTATTATGTATGGTTGTAAAGGGTTCGATTACCACATTTTTGGCAATCTTCGCACCCGGATGTACGTAAGCTAACGGTTGATTCATACTTATTGGTTTTTAGCGATTTGTGCCATTAATTCTGCTTCTGCTACTAATCGCCCGTTGGCATAGGCATTGGCTTGCATGTGGCAAATTCCGCGACGAATCGGAGAAATCAAATCACATTTAAAAATTAATGTATCTCCAGGCAACACTTTGTGCTTGAATTTTACATTGTCGATTTTCATAAAATAGGTCAGGTAATTTTCAGGATCGGGCACCGAACTCAAAATTAAAATTCCACCCGTTTGGGCCATGGCTTCCACGATTAAAACCCCAGGCATAACTGGAGCTCCCGGAAAGTGACCCACGAAAAAGTCTTCATTCATGGTCACATTTTTCAATCCAACCACGTGGGAATCCGACATTTCAATAATGCGATCCACCAATAGGAACGGCGGACGATGCGGCAACATTTTCATGATTTTCGTCACATCCATCAACGGCTCTTTGTTCAAGTCGTAGGTAGGCACATGATTGCGTTGCTCTATTTTGATAATCTTGGACATTTTTTTAGCAAACTGCGTGTTTACAAAATGTCCGGGTTTGTTGGCAATGACTTTTCCTTTGATGCGGCAACCGATTAAAGCCAAATCACCAATCACGTCCAATAATTTATGGCGTGCTGCTTCATTGGGATAATGCAAGGTCAAATTATCCAAAATACCGTTGGGTTTCACAGAAATATTGTCTTTCCCAAACGCTTTTTTCAAATTTACCATGGTTTTTTCAGAAATCTCTTTGTCCACATAAACGATGGCATTATTGAGATCGCCTCCTTTAATCAAACCGTGGTCCAAAAGGGTTTCTAATTCGTGTAAAAATGAGAACGTACGGGCATCTGCGATTTCTGTTTTGAATTCGCTCATGTGCTTCAAGGTAGCATTTTGTGTACCTAATACTTTAGTACCAAAATCCACCATAGTTGTCACCTGATACTCATCTGATGGCATCACAATAATTTCACTTCCCGTATTTTCATCTACATAAGAAATGACTTCTTTCACTACATAATAGTAGCGTTCTGCCTCTTGCTCAACAATTCCAGCCTTTTCAATGGCTTCCACAAAATATTTCGAAGAACCATCCATGATGGGTGGTTCCGATTCGTTCAATTCAATAATCACGTTATCCAAATCGCAACCAATACACGCCGCTAAAACGTGTTCTGAGGTTTGGATTTTCACGCCTAATTTTTCCAAATTGGTGCCTCGTTGTGTATTCACCACATAATTGGCATCCGCTTCAATAACAGGACAACCTTCTAAATCAACACGTACAAAGGTAAATCCATTGTTTACCGGTGCCGGTTTTAAAGTCATTGTCACTTCTTTACCAGTATGTAAACCCACACCGGTTAGGGTAATTTCAGATTGAATGGTTTTTTGTTTAACCATGGTTAGTTTATTTTCAGTTTAGCTTATTGTTTCTTTTTTAGTTCGTTCAAGTCGGCCACAATTTTGGGCAAATTACGGAAATGAACATAGGATTTGTTCCAATCGCCGTAGTTGAAGGCCGGACTACCTTGAATGGTCTCGCCATCAGCAATGCTTTTACCAATACCGGATTGGGCTTGAATGCGTACGTTGTTACCAATAGTGATGTGACCTACAATCCCTACTTGCCCACCAATCATGCAGTTTTTACCGATCTTGGTCGAACCCGCAATTCCAGATTGAGAAGCGATGACTGTATTTTCACCAATTTCAACATTGTGTGCAATTTGGATTTGATTGTCCAGTTTTACGCCTTTGCGAATGATGGTCGAACCCAACGTAGCACGGTCAATCGTAGTACACGCGCCTACTTCAACATTATCTTCTAAAATAACATTACCAATTTGTGGAATTTTACTGTAGGTTCCATCTTCAGAAGGTGCAAATCCGAAACCATCGGAACCGATAATTACACCCGAGTGTATGGTGCAATTGTTTCCAATTTCTGATTCGGAATAGATGCGAACACCTGCGAATAAAACGCAATTGTCACCAATTGTTACGTTGTCGCCAATGAACGAATTGGGGTATATTTTCACATTGTTTCCAATGGTAACGTTTTTACCGATATAAGAAAAACTGCCCAAATACAAATGTTCGCCATACGTCACATTTTCAGAAATCACCGAGGGTTGCTCGATACCTGATTTCATCAATTTGACTTGATTGTAGTATTCTAAAAGTTTTGAAAAGGACTTGTACGCATCTTCCACCTTAATTAGAGTGGTTGTGATGGGTTGTTCCGGCTCAAACGTTTGATTGACAATGGTGATGGAGGCTTGAGTGGTGTAGATGTAGTTTTGGTATTTTGGATTGGCTAAAAACGAAAGCGAACCTTCCGTTCCTTCTTCGATTTTGGCTAATTTATAGACTTCAACCTGTGGATTTCCCACGACTTCTCCGCCTAAAATACCTGCTATTTGTTCCGCTGTAAATTTCATTCCGACAAAAATATAAAATTTAATAGAATAAGCCGTTACCCAAGTAATACTTTTGGATAACAGAGGAAATACTTGGTGACGGCTTTGGACATGGCTTTCACTTGGGATTGCTCCGAAGTTTCTTCCAAGACTTCCACCGTGCGGTCTTTTTTCAAAATACGAATGGGCACACTTTCTTTGCTGTACGCGATATTTTTCAATTTCCCTTTAAACACAAAATAATCCGCTTCTTTATCAGTAATGGGATATTTTTGAAGCAACTGAGCTTTCAACTGTTGCAATTGCTCGGATTGGGGTTTTCCTTCTGTCATTTCAATTTTAAGCAAATCCCGATTGATAATCATCTTACACAAACTGGATAACACAAAGTCTTCTGCAAACTGCCAGGATTTAATAGCGCCCATTACATCGTAATCATCCAATAATGCAAACTTTTCCAAAGTAGCCGCATCAAAAGATTCCTGTGCAATTTTATGTTGCAAAAAAAACTGTAAGGGTTCGCTACACGGTAAAACAACTCCTTTTTGGGTTAATTCTTTGGCGCGTTTTAGTATTTTGGTTAAAATTAACTCGGCAACCACCGAAGTTTTGTGCAAATACGCCTGCCAATACATGAGGCGGCGCGCCATCAAGAATTTTTCTACCGAATAAATCGCTTTGTCTTCTATCACCAAATTATCATCGGCCACATTCATCATTTGAATCAACCGATCGCTGTTGATGTTTCCTTCGGCTACGCCACTGTAAAAACTATCGCGTTTTAAATAATCCATGCGATCCATATCCAATTGACTTGAAATCAATTGCAACATGAACTTACGGTGGTATTCTCCTTTGAAAATTTGAATCGCCAGACTTAATTTACCCTCAAATTGAAGGTTTAAGGCGTCCATAAAACGCAAGGAAATTTCCTCATGGTGAATATCTTCCACAATGCTGTGTTCCATGGCATGTGAAAAGGGTCCGTGACCGATATCGTGTAGCAAAATGGCAATATACAAAGCGGTTTCTTCTTCGTCTGAAATTTCGACACCTTTGTATTTAAGCGTTTCCACGGCTTTTTGCATAATGTGCATACAGCCCAACGCATGATGAAAACGGGTATGATGCGCACCGGGATAGACCAAATAGGACAAACCCATTTGCGAGATACGGCGTAAACGTTGAAAATACGGGTGTTGGATAAGATCAAAAACCAGGGAATTAGGAATCGAAATGAAACCGTAAATCGGATCGTTGAATATTTTGAGTTTATTGGTCGAATTCACAAAAACAGAATTAGAGCACAAATATAGGTGAAAAGCGAAAAAGCACAATATCAATTGGTTTTGTACTAAAAATTTGATTAATTTTAAAGGATAAATTCGCAACGAAATGGCTTCCACAATTCGTGTTTCAGAAATCTACCCCGTCCCTCCTGCTGAAGTTTGGCAAGCACTTACGGATGTTCATTGCATGAAATTTTGGTATTTCAATCTAAAAGAGTTTCGAGCTGAACCCGGATTTACTTTCGAATTTTACGGTGGGAAAGATGAAAATATGCAGTATTTACACCGTTGTACTGTACTTGAAGTGATTCCGAACAAACTACTTACTTACAGTTGGTTGTATGTGGGATTCAAAGGGATTTCTGAGGTCAGTTTTGAATTGACTGCAACAGCACAAGGTACGTTATTACAACTCACACACAGCGGCATTTCATCGTTTGAACAAGAAAATAAAGATTTCGATTGCAGTGAATTTCAAGCAGGCTGGAATTATATTTTACGCATCAGTTTAAAACAATATTTGACCGCATAAAAAAACCTAACTACTCGAGGCAGTTAGGTTCACTATTCTTGAATTTTTGCACGATTTAGCCCTGATGGAAGCGGCATCCTCACGGAGTTTACGGAGTGAGATACAGCGGACAGCAGGAAATAGCTCCAAAAAATTAATAGGCAATCAATTCCTTTAATGCCGTTTCAAAGCGTGCTTTAGGTAAGTATTGATCTTCCAAAGTTTTCATAAACGGAATGGCGGTTTCAAGACTTCCAACCCGTTGCACAGGCGCATCCAAATACTCGAAAGCTTGCTCCATAATCAAGGCCGAAATATCGCTCGCAATTCCGCCAAACAAGGTGTCTTCTTGTAAAATTATCGCGCGGTTGGTTTTCTTCACCGAGTTCAAAATGGCTTCGGTGTCGAGCGGCTGTAGCGAACGTAAATCGATCAAGTCGGCACTAATTTCAGGATGTTTATCCAACAACTCGATGACCCAATGCACACCGGCGCCAAAGGTAATGATGGTTACTTGCGAACCTTCACGCAATAACGATGCTTTCCCAAAAGGTAAGGTAAAATAGTCTTTCGGTACATCTTGGTAAATACTGCGATACAACAATTTATGTTCGAAATACAATACCGGATTTGGATCATTGATGGCCGTATTCAACAATCCTTTGGCATCGTAGGGAAATGCGGGATAAAGCACTTTTAAACCTGGTGTTTTGGTAAACCAGGCCTCATTGGTTTGCGAGTGGAAAGGTCCGGCCTGCGTTCCGCCGCCACAGGGCATGCGCACCACTACATCCGATTTTTCACCCCAGCGGTAATGTTGTTTGGCCAAAAGATTCACGATGGGATTGAATCCAGTGGACACGAAATCGGCAAACTGCATTTCGACCACTGCTTTAAATCCGTTGATGGACAAACCGTTGGCAGCTGAAACGACAGCGCTTTCACAGATGGGCGTATTGCGTACGCGGTCTTTACCGAATTGCGCGACAAATCCGTCTGTGATTTTAAAAGCTCCACCGTATTCGGCAATGTCTTGACCCATGATTACCAAATTAGGATGACGTTCCATGGATTCGCGTAAGGCGCCTGAAATGGCGTCAATTACCCGTATATTTTCTTTTTCGGTAGACGGACTTACTTCTTGATAATCAAAAGATTCGTACATGTCACCTAATTCTTCTTCTAAATTGGCTACAAAGTCCGGTTCGGCCTGCGTAATGGCCCAATGGCTATCGATTTCTTGTTTGATAGCTGCGCGGAAAGCTTCGTCTTGTTCATCGGTGAGAACACCTTCTTGTTTTAAAAAGGATTGATAGTTGGCAATCGGATCTTTAATCGCCCACATATCCATTAGTTCTTGGGGCACATATTTGGTACCACTCGCCTCTTCGTGACCGCGCATGCGGAAGGTTTTGAATTCCAATAAAACGGGACGTGGATTTTCTGCTAATGATGCTTTCAATTCGGCAATCTTGGTGTATACCTCCAAGATATTATTCCCGTCGAGTATATGACTTTCCATACCGTAACCGATGCCTTTGTCGGCTAGGTTTTCACAACGGTATTGTTCGTTGGTAGGTGTAGACAAACCGTAGCCGTTGTTTTCAATAACGAAAAGTACGGGTAAGTCCCAAACGGCTGCAATATTTAAGGCTTCGTGAAAATCGCCCTCAGAAGTGGCGCCTTCTCCGGTAAATACGGCGGTTACTTTCCCGTTTTTCTTTAATTTATTGGCTAAAGCGATTCCGTCGGCTACGCCCATTTGCGGACCTAAATGCGAAATCATTCCGATGATTTTGTATTCTTGCGTTCCAAAGTGGAAACTGCGATCACGGCCTTTGGTGAATCCTGATTTCTTTCCTTGCCATTGCGAGAACAACTTGTGTAACGGAATATCGCGACCGGTGAAAACGCCCAAATTACGGTGCATCGGAAGAATGTATTCGTCTTTGTCTAATGCTGCGGTGATTCCAACTGAGATCGCTTCTTGTCCGATGCCAGAGAACCATTTGGATACTTTTCCTTGACGCAATAAAATGAGCATTTTTTCCTCAATTAATCGCGGTTTTAATAATCTTTTATATAAATCCAATAAGACTTCATTGGATAAATCGTGACGATTAAAATTCATGTGTTCAGTTTGTGGTTTGTGGTGCCAAAAGTAGTAAATTCTATCTACTTACACTTTTAAAAAAGGCAAAGATTAAAATTGGTTAATGTTGATAACTTTTAGCTTGAAATCCTTTAAAAGTCTTACATTTGTAGTTGCGCTTTGATTTCACAGCGTTTAAGTTATTAACAAAAAATGTTTAGTATGCAACAAATTCCAAGTGTTGACTTACGTGATTTCCTGTCGGATGATCCGGCACGTAAACAAAAATTTGTAAATGAAATCGGCAAAGCCTACGAAGAAATCGGCTTCGTAGCATTAAAAGGTCATTTTCTTGATGATCAATTGGTGGGAGAATTGTATGACGAAGTGCGTAACTTCTTCAATCTTCCATTGGAAACCAAAGCAAAATATGAGATTCCAGGCATTGGAGGACAACGCGGTTATGTTTCTTTTGGAAAAGAACACGCCAAAGGTCGTTCGGCAGGTGACTTAAAAGAATTTTGGCATTTTGGCCAATACGTGAGCGAAGGCTCCAAATGGGAAGGCGAATATCCCGATAACGTGACGGTTGATGAATTACCAAAGTTCAATGCCGTTGGAAAGCAAGCTTACCAAATGTTGGAAAAAACGGGTGTGTATGTATTACGCGCTTTGGCTTTACACATTGGTTTGGACGAGTTTTATTTTGACAATTACATCAAAGACGGGAACAGCATTTTACGTCCGATCCACTACCCGCCTATTACGGACGAACCGAAAGACGGTGCTGTTCGTGCGGCTGCTCATGGTGACATCAACTTGATTACACTATTAATGGGTGCGCAAGGAAAAGGATTGCAAGTGCAAAACCACGAAGGCCAATGGATTGATGCCATAGCCCAAGACGATGAATTGATGATTAATGTTGGCGATATGTTGTCCAGACATACCAACAATAAATTAAAATCAACCATTCACCAAGTGGTTAATCCGCCGCGTGAATTATGGGGAACTTCGCGTTTCTCGATTCCTTTTTTCATGCATCCAGTAAGTGATATGAAATTGGATTGTTTACCGCAATGTATTGATGAAAACAATCCTAAATTGTATGAAGACATCACGGCGGGTGATTTCTTAAACGAACGTTTGGTGGAATTAGGATTGATTAAAAAATAAGGAAATATAATTTCCCAAACTGAAATTCCAAATTCCAATGCATTGTTGGGATTTGGAATTTGGTTTTTTACACCTTGATTATTCGGAAATACAAAACCTAAAAAAGAGACTCCCATGAGTAACTTAGAAGAACAACTAAAGAAACTATTCCCTGATCATATTCCAACGGAACCCGAACCCGAAGTTCCGCAAGAACACGAATTGTTTGTTCAAAAAGAACCGATGATTTGTAAATATGAAAAGCGTAAAGGAAAACCCACTACCATCATTGAAGGGTATGAAGGCGAAGACGAAGATTTTAAAATCTTAGCCAAAGAAATCAAAACCAAATTGAGTGTGGGAGGCAGTTTTAAAGACGGCGCAATAATCATTCAAGGCGACTACCGCGATAAAATCATGAATTTGTTAAAAGACAAAGGTTTTAAAGTGAAGCGCGTGGGAGGTTAAGAAAATTAGAAATTATAAATTATGAATTATAAATTGTCTTTCTAATCAAAAACCAGTCACTAATTACTAATCACTAATTACTAATCACTAATCTCTATCACCGATGATTGCTTCATCTGAATTAATATTAAATCCTGATGGAAGTGTTTACCATTTGAACTTACTTCCCGAACATATTGCCCACGACATTATTTTTGTGGGGGATCAAAACCGTGTGGAAAAAATTACCCAACATTTTGACCGTATCGAATTTTCACAACAAAAACGCGAATTTAAAACCCAAACTGGCTACTTCAAAGGCAAACGTATGACGGTAATGTCTACGGGTATCGGTCCGGACAACATTGATATTGTCATGAACGAGTTGGATGCCTTGGTCAATATTGATCTTGCGACGCGAACCGTTAAAGACGAATTAACGTCGTTGAATATTATCCGAATTGGAACTTCAGGATCGTTGCAAGCCGACATTCCCGTTGATAGTTTTGTTATGAGCCAATACGGATTGGGTTTGGACAACATGCTTCGCTCCTATATAATTGACGCCGTTTCTGAAAAAGAAATGGAAGAAGCCTTTATCCAACAAACCAATTGGGACTTGCGCAAAGGTCGGCCATACGTAATCAAAGGTTCGGAAACCTTAGAAAAAAGAATAGAAAGCGACCAAATGCACAAAGGATTTACAGGTACGGCGGGCGGATTTTATGGTCCACAAGGAAGAGTATTACGTTTACCAATTCAAGATCCGGATTTAAATGCAAAAATGGACAGCTTTGAATTTAACGGAATAAAAATGACCAATCTCGAAATGGAAACCGGTGCAATTTATGGCTTGGGGAAATTACTAGGCCATGAATGTTTATCACTGAATGCCATTATTGCTAACCGAGCCAATGGTACCTTTAGTGCCGATCCATACAAAGCCGTAGACGCCTTGATCGCCTATACTTTGGATAAATTAGCACAATGATAATAAGGAGCTATTTCCCGCTTTCGCCTTTACCTGCCTGCCGGCAGGCAGGTCGGGGCTAAAACAAACCGTGATGATTCAACGTTTAGAAACCGAAAGACTGTATATGCGTCCCTTTAAAATCTCGGATGCAGCCGATATGTTTGCCATGGATGCCAATCCCAATGTGCACAAATACTTATGGCAACAACCTACGCTCGAACTGGAAGAATCGGTAAAAGTTATCGAGTACATTCTGGGACAATACGAACGTAATCAAATTGGGCGTTTTGCTACTTTTTTGAAAGAAACGAATGAATTTATTGGCTGGACAGGAATCAAATACATCGATGACCATGTGGAAAATGGGAACACCAACTTCTTTGATTATGGGTACCGACTTGTAGAAAAGCATTGGGGAAAAGGCTATGCGACCGAAGCCTCTATTGCTTGGCTAGAGTACGGATTTGAAACCCTCAAAATTCCGGTAATGAATGCCTACGCACACAAAGAAAATGGAGCATCGAATCGCATTTTGCAGAAAATAGGACTTAAATTTAAAGAAACCTATCCCGACAAAGACGGCGTGCCATGGAATTGGTATGCGTTAGAAAACCCAAATTTACAACCATGAAAACGATAAAGATTGTAGGCGTTCCCGAACATTTTAACTTGCCTTGGTACCAAGCTATTGAAAATCAACTTTTCGAGGCAGCAGGTATCGATTTACAATGGACCGATATCCCAGAGGGTACCGGTAAAATGTGTCAAATGCTTCGCGAAGGGGAAACCGATATCGCCATACTACTTACAGAGGGAATCGTTAGGGATATTGAAGCGGGCAATCCGTCAACGATTGTTCAAGTGTATGTAAAAACGCCTTTGATCTGGGGAATTCATGTGTCTGCCAATTCGTTGTATGAAACGGTAGCCGACTTACAACATACCAAAGCGGCCATTTCCCGTATGGGTTCGGGTTCCCATTTGATGGCTTATGTCCATGCACAACAACAGGGTTGGGATACAAAATCGTTACAATTCCATATAGTAAACACGATAGATGGAGCCGTTGAATCCTTAGATCGTGGCACCTCTGATTATTTTATGTGGGAGCGATTCATGACACAACCTTTGGTAGATCGAGGTGTCTTTAGACGTGTTGGTGAATGCCCAACACCTTGGCCTTGTTTTGTTATTGCGGTTCGAAATGAAGTTTTACTTTCAGAAAAAGAAACGCTACAAAAACTGTTAGCGATAATCAATTCCGTTACAATTGGTTTTAAAAATCAACCGAATATAGCTTCTCTTTTGGCCCAACGTTTTCATCAAAAAACAGAAGATATTCAGCAATGGCTTTCTTTTACCGGATGGAGTCAAGCAGCATTAACGGTTGAACAATTAATTAACATCCAAAATCAACTTCTTGAACTTCAATTAATCGATAAAAAAAGTAATTTTGACACTATTGTTTCCGTTATATAGTTCAACCTCCTAGCCGAATGGTAGCTTCTGCTAAAAATTCATTGCAGCTTTTACAAGACCGACTTCGTATTCCAAAACCTTGGGATAAGATCATCATTTTGGCGTTGAATCTACTGATTACAGTTCCTCTTTTTATCATTATCCATCAAAACATAACGCCGCTAAACTGGCCGTATGCTTTGGATAAAATCGGATTGTTTATTTTGCTCTTGGTCGTTTTGCAACTTCTTTTAGTGGCCTTGCGACGAATCACCTTTGTGAGCATTGCCTTGTATATAGTGTTTTTACTGTGGGGTACATTGATTGGTGATTATGGATTTGGTGAAGTCTACTCTGATTATGAATCTATGATTTATACCATGCAAGACAATCCCTATCCACAGGATATCGTCGTGGATAAATTACTTCCTTTTCCCAACAAAACAAAAATCACCAAAGCCATAACATTTGATCATTATAAAGTCAGGAATTTTGCTATTATGGCTGCCAATAAACATTTTAAAAACATAAAACAATACCCCGAATACACCTACTTAATTCAGTATTTTGCGGTTTTTAAAGAAATCAATTCCCGTTGGTATTATGTCAAAGATCCTGTTGGGCATGAATACATTGCCACTGCCGATGAATCGTTAAATTATTTATCAGGCGATTGTGATGATCACTCCATTTTAATGGCAGCGGCAGTTAAATCAATCGGTGGAATTCCGAGACTCATCCACACCCAAGGTCATATTTATCCTGAATTGTATGTGGGTACACATAAAGACATGGAGAAGGTCAATTTTTTAATCAAAAAAGTATTGTTTCCAAAAGAGAGTCAGCACAAATCCGTGCATTATCACATCGATGAACGCGGAAATATTTGGTTGAATTTAGATTACACTGCCAAATACCCTGGTGGACCTTTTATGAAAGAAGAAATTTTAAGTGCTTTGACGTTAAATTAAAATCCCGTTTAAATAAATTACTATATTAGCCAAGCTAATTGAATCACCATGAAAAAAATACTATTGCTTTGTTGCACTTTGCTTCTCACTTTTGAGATGGCCGCACAGCAAAATGCCCCAAGTGGATTGGAATCCAAGAAGAATGAATTGCGTGTCGATGTTTTACAAGCCTTAGCCTATGGTAAAATTGGCTTGAGCTATGAACGCTTTTTTGAAGGTAGTTTTTCTGTCGGAATAAACGCAAATTTTTCAAACAGTTCCAAATTTGAAGAGGATTTTAATAATGGTTTCCGAAACAATATTCCGCGCTACGAGTTCAATCCTTTTGTACGATATGCGCTTTCGAAGAGTAAAGCCCGCTATTATTTCGCTGAAATTTTTGGATCTGCTAATGGTGGTGATTACAAAGAAATCATTCGTGAGTCCGAAGGTGGTGTAGGTTATTATACCATCAAACAAAGTAAATACACTGATTATGCCCTTGGTGGAAGTTTGGGTTACAAAATGTATATCAAAAATGCTTTAGCCATTGAGTTTTTAGTTGGATTTGGTTCGAATTTAACCAATAAAGAAAAAAGTCCGGATGTGATTTCGCGCGTCGGTCTAAATCTAGGGTACCGTTTTTAATATTTGAATGACCATGAAAAAAATAATCGCACTTTTTGTTTTAGTAGTAACCACTCCATTTATCGGTTGTGATACCAACGATGATGATTTTTACAATACGGAATATGTTCGTGTAAATGGCCTTATCAATGTAGAAACGCAATCCAACTATCAAGTTGGTGATAAACTCTATATTAATTGCAATGCCAATCGTTTAGTGACTGAAGTGGGACAAACCACTCCATTAGACATTCGAAAAACCACAAATAATGCACCTTCGTTAAGTTTTTCTTATGTATTGGAAAAGCAAACGAGTCCGACAGAATGGACCACGGTTACTATTCCCAATGCACAAATTGACCTTACAGCTGGTGCTATTGAGAGTATTGGATTTTATATGGCTACCGCTAATTATAACGCACTAACCGATTCGTATCAATTCAGAGCAGGCTTACCTTTATTAAGTGCAGGAACCTATAAATTGTCCTACGGATACAACAGTTCGGCTACCGATGTAGTCGAATTGCGTTCGAACAGCCGTTCGTCTGACATTACACTGATGATTTATACCACATCCAATGCAGTTAATTCGGAAGGAAACTACATTTTTACTGTGAATTAGTTACCAAGCAATCGGCTCCTTTTGACGTTCAATTAAAAAAGCGTTGGTTTGTGAAAAATGTCGATTTCCAAACCATAAACCACGATTGGCACTCAGTGGCGAAGGATGTCCTGATTCCAAAACTAGATGTTTTATTCGATCAATTTTAGCTCCTTTCTTTTGGGCAAATGCACCCCATAATAGAAAAACAACGTCTGACTTTTGTTCTGATATTGTGGCAATTACGGAATCGGTAAATTGCTCCCACCCTTTCTTTTGATGGCTTCCTGCCTGATTTTCTTGAACGGTCAAGGTAGCATTTAATAACAAAACTCCTTGTGCCGCCCAACGTTCGAGATTTCCAGAGATAGCAATCGGGATATCACAATCTTGCTCCAATTCTTTAAAAATATTGATTAAAGAAGGTGGAAAAGCGACCCCATCATTGACTGAGAATGCTAATCCGTTGGCTTGACCAAATCCGTGATAGGGATCTTGTCCGATGATGACCACTTTAACCTGATCAAACGAACACTGTTCAAAAGCATTAAAAATAAGTTCTTGTGAAGGGAAACAGCGTGAAGTTTGGTAGGCCTCAATGACAAATTGGGATAAGGATTGGAAATACGGTTGATTCCATTCACTTTCTAATGCAACTTGCCATGTGGGTTCGTTAATCCTTAACATCTCTTAATTTTTTTCAAAAATATAAAAACGAATAGTACGAAGCCCAAATTGCTTTGTAACTTTGAAGTGTAGACTTAAGTTATGATTTCAATCACCGATAAAACATTAAAAGACTTAGAATTCAGGACCGTTTTGGAGACCATTGCAGCCAACTGCGTCACTGAAATAGGTCACGATAAGGCAATGGCGATAGGTCCTTTTAAAGACAAGGAAACCTTACTCCCTTCCTTGCAACAAACGTTTGAATACCTTGCTTCCTATACGAACAATAATGCCATTCCCAATCATGGATTTGAAACGATAACGCACGATCTTAAATTACTTCATTTAGAAGATAGTTTTTTAGAAGTAACGGCATTTCGAAAATTTGCCGCGATTTCTGATACCGTAAATACTCAGCTTCTTTATTTTAAAAAGTTTAAAGAGTATTATCCTGAATTGTATTTGAAATCGGCTACTATCGAATTCACGAAAGTGATCATTCAGAAAATTGAAGAAGTTATTGATAAACATGGCGTTATTAAAGACAATGCGTCACCAGACTTAATTGAAATTCGCAGAAACATCAATATGGTGCGTGGGAAAGTCAACCAAAGTTTTGGTCAGGCCCTCACCCACTACAACAGTTTAGGTTATTTGGATGATATTCGGGAATCCGTGATAGAAAACCGACGAGTTCTAGCGGTATTGGCCATGTACCGAAGAAAGGTTAAAGGTTCGATTTTGGGCAATTCCAAAACGGGAAGTATTGCGTATATCGAACCTGAAGCCGCGTTAAAATACAGCCGCGAATTACAGCATTACGAATACGAAGAACGGGAAGAAATTATTCGAATTTTACGTCGGTTAACCAATGATATCCGACCCTTTCATTCCCTTTTGTCGGATTATCAAGAGTATTTAAGTGACATCGACGTTATTCATGCAAAAGCACGCTATGCGTTAGCCATTAATGGGATTTTACCTAAAATCACTACGGAGAAAAGAATGTTTTTGCGGGAAGCCTACCATCCTATTCTTCTGTTAACCAATAAACAAAAAAATCAAGTTACCTATCCCCAAACCATTGAATTAAAACAAGACAATCGCATCATTGTGATTTCGGGACCCAATGCTGGTGGAAAGACTATTTCCTTGAAAACAGTGGGTTTATTACAATTGATGTTGCAATCGGGGATATTAATTCCGGTGCATGAACGCAGTGAAACCTTTTTATTTGATCGAATTTTAACTGATATCGGTGATAATCAGTCGATAGAAAATCACTTAAGTACCTACAGTTACCGATTAAAAAACATGAACTATTTCCTAAAGAAATGCAACGCAAAAACCTTGTTTTTGATCGACGAATTTGGAACCGGTTCCGATCCTGATTTGGGGGGTGCATTGGCGGAAGTCTTTTTAGAAGAGTTTTACCACCGTGAAGCTTTTGGCATCATTACTACGCATTATACCAATTTAAAGATTTTGGCGAATGAGTTACCGCACGCCAATAATGCCAACATGTTATTTGATGAAAAATCGCTAGAACCCATGTTTAAATTACATTTGGGTCAGGCCGGTAGTTCGTTTACATTTGAAGTAGCCCAAAAAAATGGCATTCCTTATGGCTTGATTAATCGTGCAAAGAAAAAAGTTGAAGGTGAGAAAGTGCGCTTTGACAAAACAATTGCTAAACTTCAAAAAGAACGTTCCAAATTGGAAAAAACATCTGAAATTTTGAAGGAGGAAGAAGTGAGAGCCCGCGAAGAAAGTAAGAAAATGGAAAGTATCAATGCAAAAATCCAAGATAAGCTCGAGCGTTATCAAGAGTTATATGATGCTAATCAACGTCTTATTTACATGGGTCAAAAAATTGACGACATTGCTGAAAAGTATTTCAACAACAAAGACAAAAAGGTTCTCATTGGCGAATTTTTAAAAATGATTGAAATAGAAAATTCGAAGCGAAAAAAATTATCGGCTAAAGAGAAAAAACAACAAGAAGTAGTCCAAAAGCAGGTCGTTGAAGAAGTCAAGGTTAAAGTAGAAGAAATTCGTAAAGTTAAAAAAGAGAAGAAAGTAAAGGCTTTACAACAGGAATTAGAAAAACCCAAAATGGAATTAAAGTTGGGTGATCGGGTGCGGATGATTGACGGTAAAGCGGTGGGTACTTTGGATACTATAGAGAAAAATAAAGCAGTTGTCAATTACGGTTTATTTACTTCGAAAGTTAGTTTAGATCAATTGGAATTTGTAGAACGACCAAAAAAATGATGGAATTACCTCGAGATAAATATTTGATACTTTACGATGGGGAATGCAATTTATGCCATAGCGTTGTCCAAAAAATAATCGTTTATGATAACAAAGATGTTTTTCGCTTTTTGGCTCAAAATTCTGAAAAGGGACAAATTGTTTGTCAATCGTATGGGGTGAAAAATACACTTGAAAGTATTATACTTATTTCACCTGCTGGAGAAACTTTGGAAAAATCAGCGGCAGTATTTGCAATTGCTTCTCAATTACCAAAACGTTTTCTATGGATTCAATGCTTCAGAATATTCCCTAGATCTCTATGTGACCGTTTATATGATTATATTGCTCGTAAACGGTATTTTTGGTTTGGAAAATCTTCAACCTGCTTACTTCCTACCCCCGAAATTAAACACCGATTTTTATGACAAATATCATTAGCTGTGTTTAAAGTTCCACTTACTTTTGGGATACAACTTTAAACCAACAACTATGATAAATCGTGTTTTACCATTATATTCTTGGAATAATGGTGCCTTTGTAATGATAATTGTTTTCGGACTGGTTATCGTCGGACTTGTAGGAGCTATCTACTTGATGGCTTCAGGAGATAAAAGAAATAAAAAAGACTAAGCTTTCGCTTAGTCTTTTTCATTAAAGGCAATAGGTAATTAATAAATTATTGCTTGATAATTTTACGAACAGCGGTTCCATTTTCTGAAACTACTTTCACTGTATACATACCAGGAGCAAGATCAGCTACATTGATAGATGCATCAGTTGCACTTGTGTATGCGATATTTTTAACAATTCTTCCATTCAAATCATACATTTCAACAGCGCTGAATGAAGTATTAGCAGCAGATTGTACAGCAATAACATCAACTGCTGGGTTTGGAGATACTGTAAAACTAGCATCAACAAAATCATTGTTTGCCAATACTGAAGTCATACTAACTGTATCTAAACGTAAAGAAGTTGCAGTTGTAATAATTGGAGTTGCATTGTTGAATGCGAAATAATAGGTACCTGCAGTAGTAGCTGTAAAAGTAGCGGTTTGTAAAACATAAGTCGTTCCAGAAACAGTAATATTTCCTCCTAATTGAGTTGCTCCTGTTAATGATCTTGACGTATTTACATATACTTTTAGCGTTTGAGCTGAGCCTGTAGCAGATCCTAAACGAGTATAATAGGTTAAAGTTACTTGCTCATTAGCTTGTAATGCGATTGCTCTAGTATACAATGTAGCATTAGTAGCAGCTGTAGTACTTGAATTAACGAAATAATAAATTGCACCACTTTGTGCAGCACCAGCAGTATTTCCTAAACCCCAAGTAGTACTAGTGAATCCGTCCGTGTAATCCGTAGTATCATCAAAGTTATTTGCATAAGGACATGTTGCAGCTAAGTACAATGAAAATGGACCTACATAAGCACTTTGAGTTGCACCACAATTTGCTCTAACGTAATATTCTAAATCACCAGAAGCAGGTGTTAATCCTGTCAATCCAATTGAAGTTCCATTAGCAACAGCTGTTGTTCCAGAACCTTGAGTAAATCCAGCAACACCATACTCTACATCATAAGCATTTGGATTACTTAAAGAAGCAGTCCATGATAATGTTGCAGAATCAACTGTTAAGTCAGAAGCTGCATTTACATTTGTAGCATTTAAGCGAATACATGAAACCGCTTCAAAAGTTACATCAAAATCAAATGGCAAATCCGACCAACGGTCATCCCATACAATGTAATACGTTGTTCCAGAGGTTACAGGAATTGTTAAAGTAGAAAGATAATTTACATCATCTACGTCATCATTACCTGCATAACAAGCTAGAGCCGCACATGTACCTGTAATTACTGAAACACGCGTATCGTCACTATTCGTAGTACCATCATTTTGAGGTAAATCTGAAGTAATGGTTAATTCACCATTAGCAGGTGCTGTGTACGTGTACCAAATAGCATTTGGAGAAGTAGCGGCAGTTCCACCGGCACAATTCCCTAAATAAGTCCCTGTGATTTGAGGACAAGTTGTGGTTGAACCTGCAGTAACAGGTAATGCAGTAGCACAAGTTAATTGTGCATTTGCCATCATACCTCCTAAAGCAAAAATTGAAAGTAATAGTTTTTTCATATGAAATAATTAAAATTTTGTCGTTTTCAAATTTAGAAATAATTTACGATATAACACAAACAAGTATTAAATTTTACTCTTTTTCCCATTTCCCTACTACACTTGTAGCCAATGCATTACCTAACACATTCGTGGCACTACGAAACATATCACAAAAATGGTCGATGGGCAAAATTAAAGCAATGCCTTCCACAGGGATTTTAAACATGCCACATGTTGCAGCAACCACAACCAAACTAGCGCGCGGTACACCCGCAATTCCTTTACTAGTAAGCATTAACACCAATAGCATGGTCATCTGAGTAGGAATATCCAAATGATGTCCCGAAGCTTGTGCAATAAAAATACTGGCAAACGTCATGTACATCATACTTCCGTCTAAATTGAATGAGTAGCCCAAAGGCAACATAAAAGAAACTATTCGGTCTTTGATGCCGAATCGTTCCAATTCTTCAGTTAACTTTGGAAAAACCGCTTCACTACTTGTGGTACCAAAGGCAATGGCTAATGGAGAAATTATACGCTGTAATAATTCTTTTAATCGGGATTTCAAAAACAAATAACCAACCACTAGCAGAACTAACCAAAGTGATCCGATTCCGACCAAAAAAGCGCCTAGGAATTTTGTATATGTAAGTAATAATACATTCAAATCTTTGGTAGCAAAAACAGCTACAATGGCACCAAAAACGCCATACGGCGCAAACTTCATCACATAATTCACCATTTTTAAAATGATGTGCGAAATTTTGTCAAGCACTTTAATAACAGGATCAGCATAGGTTCCCATGGAAGCGGCTGCTAACCCAAAAAAGATAGAAAACACAACAATTTGAAGGATTTCATTCGTAGCCATGGCTTCAAAAATACTTTTGGGAATAATGTGCTCTACAAAGTGTTGGGCCGAAAAATCTTGGGTTTTCTCAGTCACTTCTTGCGCTGTGGAAGGATCAATATCAATCAACTGAATGCCAACACCCGGTTCGAAAAAATTCACCCAAAAAAGTCCGATCAAAAGCGAAACAAATGAAGCGGTAAAAAACCATCCCAAGGCTCTCCCTCCTATTCGCCCCACAGATTTTATATCACCCAATTTGGCAATACCCACCACCAAAGTAGTAAAAACCAAAGGAGCAATGATCATTTGAACCAATCGAATAAAAAGGGTTGCCAATAATTTACTGTAGGTACTAAATTCTGTGGCAAATTCTTTGGTTGTCGATTCATGAATATAAACCCCTATTCCCAAGCCTAAAAGAAGTGCAATAAATATTTGTACGGTTAAATTAGAGGCTAATGCTTTTTTACTAAAATCCATGAAATTATAATTTGTTTGTTTTTTCTAATAAATAAAAATCGGCTAAAACCAAGGCAGTCATGGCTTCTACAATAGGAACTGCTCTAGGAACTACACACGGATCATGTCGTCCTTTACCTTGCTGAACTTCAATTCGTCCATCATTGGTGAGAACTTCTTGTTCTTGTATTAAAGTGGCTACAGGTTTGAAGGCAACTCGGAAATAAATATCCATACCGTTTGAAATTCCACCTTGAATTCCTCCCGAAAGATTGGTTCGTGTGGTACCATCTTCATTGTATAAATCATTATGTTCGCTTCCTTTCATACGCGCTCCACAAAATCCGCTGCCGTATTCAAATCCTTTAACTGCATTGATCGACAACATTGCTTTTCCCAATTGTGCATGCAATTTGTCAAAAACGGGTTCGCCCCATCCAATAGGTACATTTTGAATAACACAAGTAATGGTTCCACCTATAGTATCGCCTTCTTTACGAACGGCCCGAATGAGCGCTTCCATTCGTTCGGCTGTTTCGGGATCGGGACAACGTACCGGATTGGATTCAATTAAATTAAAATCTAGTGCTTGATACGGTTTCTCAACAAAAATATCACCAACTGAAGAAACAAAAGCATTTATTTTGACATCGGACAAGAGTTGTTTTGCAATAGCTCCTGCCACTACACGCGAAGCAGTTTCACGTGCCGAACTCCGTCCACCTCCCCGGTAATCGCGAATGCCGTATTTTTTTTCATAAACATAATCGGCATGACTGGGTCGGTAGGAATTTTGAATAGCATTGTAATCCTCCGACTTCTGATTGGTATTCTGAATGGCAAATCCGATTGGAGTTCCCGTTGTTTTACCTTCGAATATACCCGATAAAAACTGGACTTCATCCGCTTCTTTACGTTGGGTTACTATAGCTGATTGACCCGGCTTTCTGCGCTGCAATTCCAACTGAATGGCTTCAAAATCAAGTGTAAGTCCTGCCGGACATCCATCGATAATACCTCCAAGGGCTGGACCGTGTGATTCACCAAAAGTGGTTAATTTAAAAAGCGTTCCGAAAGTATTTCCCGCCATAAAATGTAGTTTCAACAAATATAAAATTTAATTTTGGGGTTCCGAACGATGCCAACTGTAAATATTATAATTCAATTGTAAAATTATATAACAATTCCATTTAAGTATCGTTCTACATTTGTAAAGTAAATAAACTTGAAAATCTTTAAACCTTAAATTAATTCGTATGAAAAAACTAATTGTAACACTATCGTTTTTAGGATGTGCTTTTTTTGCACAAGCACAAGACATTTCTAAAAATGCCCTCGGACTACGTATAGGAGATAATGATGGTTTCGGTGGCGAAATCTCGTACCAACGTGGCTTATCAAAATCCAATCGTTTAGAATTCGATTTGGGATGGCGCAACAGCAATGATGTCGATGCGTTTAAATTGGCTGGTTTATACCAATGGGTATGGAATATTGATGGCGGTTTCAATTGGTATGCCGGTGTCGGTGGTGGTTTAGGTAGCTGGAGCTACAGTAAAAATGGAGTTTCTGACAACGGAACTTTTGTTTTTGCAGCGGGAGATATTGGTATTGAATATAATTTTGATATTCCCCTACAACTCTCTTTAGATTTCCGTCCTGAAATTTATTCCAATTCAGACAGCTTCAGAGATAATGGTTTTGGTCCTGATCTCGCTCTCGGAATTCGTTACCGATTCTAAATTTTGAATGAATACAAAAAAAATCCCGGCTAACTACCGGGATTTATTATTTCTATAGGTTTCTTACTTTTTATTTTGATTACAAAATTAGGAGTTGTCATAGCGGTAGTTGCCATTCCTTTGGGGGGAATTTCTTTAATCACAACCTCTACTTTATCTTTGAGTACTTTAACACGTTCGACTTTAATCGTCCAACCTCCAGTTGGTTTTTCGCCTAAATTGACCAATATAAAATTGCAGGTTTGAATATCTTCCTTTTTCAAATACGGACTTATAATAGGATCATTCAAAAGCATTTTGTATTCACTTTCCTCGGTGATGATTTCATAAAATTGAAACCGTCCGCCATCTTGTTCTCTGCTAAATAATACATCATAAGACGTATAACTCGACTCGGGTGGCTTTACGGACGAACATGCGAGCAACAAGAAGGAAAAACAACTGAATACAACTTTTTTCATGGTTAGGATTTTAAAGCATTTTGGTATAAACTTTCGTATTGGGGTAGAATTTGTGCAATGTCAAATTTCTTAGCCACCGTCAACGCATTTTCCTTAAACGCAGCTAAAGTTTCATTATTGTCTAAGATAGCAATCGCTCGATTCGCCATCGTATCAATATCGCCTACATTGGCCAAATATCCCGAAACACCTTCTTCATTTACTTCAGGTAAGCCCCCAGAATTACTGGAAATTACAGGAACACTCCAAGCCATTGCTTCCAAGGCAGCCAATCCAAAACTTTCTGTTTCTGAAGGCAATAAAAACAAATCGGAATAGGCTAATATGCTATCAATTTCATTACTGTTTCCAAAGAAAATCACTTTATCGGAAATTCCTAATTCTTCACATAAATACTCGGCTTTGACTCGTTCAGGGCCGTCTCCAACCATCATTAACTTAGCGGGGATTTTTTGTTGAATCTTATAAAAGATTTTCACGACATCTGGAATTCGTTTCACCTTTCTAAAATTACTAATGTGAGTGATAATTCGCTCTTCCTTTTGTGCCATTACCGAACGTTGGCAATCAATATGGGATTCATTCCGACTCTTTTCCAATTCGATAAAATTGGGAATGACATGAATTTCTTTGTTGATATCAAAAAGTCGGTAGGTTTCCTCTTTCAAATCTTGTGAAACTGCAGTAACCACATCCGAATGATTGATGCTAAAACTCACCGCAGTTTTATAATTGGGATGATTGCCCACCAAAGTGATATCGGTCCCGTGCAAAGTCGTGACCATTGGAATATCGATTCCTTGCTCTTTCAACATTTGTTTAGCCATATAACCCGCATACGCATGAGGAATGGCATAATGCACATGCAATACCTCAATTTTATAGAGTTTGACCATGTCGACTAACTTACTCGACAACGCCAATTCATAGGGTTGGTAATGAAAAAGAGGATATTCGGGTACATTCACTTCATGGTAATGCACATTGGAATTCAATAGTGCCAAACGAACGGGTTGACGGTACGTTATAAAGTGAACTTCATGTCCGCGATGGGCTAATTCTAACCCCAATTCTGTTGCGACAACACCGCTTCCACCAAATGTGGGATAACAAACAATTGCTATTTTCATAGTTTTTTTCGAAACACACTTCAATTTTCAAGGGTTAAATCCAACAACCAATTGAAACACAAATCATTGCTGAAATTGAAATTTTTCAAGTATGAGTTAACGAATTTACGGAAAAATGCAGTTGTATTTTATCTTAACAAAAAAATAACTATCGGTCCAAAATGGCTTCTTGAATCACCTTTTGGATGTCTTCACGGATGTTTTCTTTGGACAATTTATTGGGTAAATTCGAATCAGGGAAGGTTCGGTTCGAAAGAAAAACATATACAATTTCAGTCTCTGGATCTGCCCAAGCCATCGTACCGGTAAATCCGGTATGCCCAAAACTACTCATGGAAACGCAACCACAAGTGGGACCTTCTTTGCCTAATTGTGGCTTATCAAAACCAAGTCCTCTGCGATTTCCTTCGCCACAATAATAACATGTATTAAATGTCGTAAACGTCTCGGGTTTGAAATACTGAATGCCGCCATAGTTTCCTTTTTGCAAAAACAGTTGCATCATTTTCGCGACATCCATGCTATTGGAGAAAATTCCGGCATGTCCACCCACGCCACCCATCATCGCAGCGGCCATATCGTGTACATATCCACGAATCCAAACATTTCTAAAGTACGAATCGATTTCGGTAGGAACAACTGTAGATGCCTCTCTGAATTTCAACGGATGAAAAGAAGTATTGTTCATCCCCATCGATTGATAAAATCGTTGGTTGACCAACTCATCCAACGGCTTACCCAGTTTTTTCTCGAGATATTCTTTTAAAATTATAAAGGTAAAATCGCTGTATTTGTATTCTTTTTTATCCAATAATTTACTGTTGACGATCTGACTAAAAATGGAATCTTTATAATCATCGCGCAAGTATAAATTTTCGGCCACTTGTGTGGTAAAGCCCGACTTTTGTCCCCAACTGTAATACTCCGGTTTGGGACAGTTGGAAGCGTCCACTGTTTTTTTATAAAATGGAATCCAGGCTTGGAGTCGTGCGTAATGCGACAACAATTCTTTAAACGTAATATCTTGCTTATCTGTTCCTTTAAAAACAGGCAACATCTCCCCTAATTTAGAATCCAAATTGACATTTCCTTGATCAAAATCTTGCATTACAACGGGCAATGTGCCGATCATTTTGGTCACCGAAGCCACATCATACAAATCTGTATTTTGAATTTTTGACTGCTTCTCATAGGTTTGGTACCCAAATGATTTTTGATAAATCACTTTTCCACGGCGGGCCACCAAAACTTGAATTCCGGGTGTCATTCCGCCATCAATCGCTTTTTGTGCGATTTGGTCAATCCGACTTAAGGTTTTCGGACTCATCCCCACATTCTCTGGAGCTGTGAATCCGAGTCGGTTCAATTTTTCAAAATTAAATCCGTGACCTTCATGAAATTCTTCATTGATGGTAACCGGCAATTTGCCTTTGGGTTCGACCGCACCAAAAAGAATCTCAGCAGAGACAATTTGCGCAATATCACTATTTTGATACGAAACCAAAACCGCTTCAATATCTTCAAAAGATGGAATCGCCGAAAGCGCATACGGTTTCACAAAACCATCCAAAATCACTTTATGGTTTTTAGCAATTTTTGCAATTAACGCCAATTCATTGTCCGACAAATCATGTTTTTTCCAAGCACGATCGGATTTGTGGTATCCTAAAATGACGAGATCATAGTTCTTTAAACAAACATCCAAAGAATCCAAATTCGATTCATTTACTTCCGTAATCTCTGTGTATTTTTTTAATGTAGAAACAAAACTAGAATTCACATCATCACCTATTTTCACATAGGCAATTTTTTGACGTAAATCTTTTATTGGCAAGATTTCATCATTGTTTTTAACTAAGGTGATGGCGTTCTCATAGACTTGATAATGCAAAGCATCTTTAAACGTAGTAAACATAGCATCTGAGATGTTTTTTTCATCTACAGGACGGTACTGATGCAATCCTACTTTGTATTTGTAATGCAATATTTTTTTTACCGAATGGGCCAAACGATCTTCTGTAATCAATCCATTTGCATAGGCTGTACTTATTTTTTCACTCGCCAAAGGCACATTTTCAGGGAATAATAAAATGTCATTTCCCGCCAAAAAGGCCTCTAAATCCAATTCTCCCGGAGCCATAAACTTACTGGCGCCTTTCATATTTAAAGCATCGGTAAAAATGAGTCCGTCAAACCCCAATTCTTCTTGAAGCAAATTGGTCACCACACTGTGCGAAACGGATGTGGGCCAACCTTCGCGGTGTTCGAGACTTGGAATATTCAAATGCGCTACCATTACAGAAACTAACCCTTCATCAAACATGCGTTTGTAAGGATACAACTCTACTTTTTCTAGGCGTTCTTTATCAAAAAGCAATTGCGGTAAGGCATAATGAGAATCCGTGGAAGTATCACCATGACCGGGAAAATGTTTCCCAGTACAAAATACGCCATTACTTTGTACGCCTTTCATTAAAGCAATGGCATGATCGGTAACATTATGTTTTTCTTCCCCAAACGAACGATGACCAATAATCGGGTTTTTGGGATTGGTATTAATATCTAAAACGGGAACAAAATTAAAATGACACCCTATACGTTTGGTTTCTAGTGCCATTTGCTTGCCCACTTCTTCGATTAGTTTCAAATCTTTGACCGCACCAAGCGTCGAATTCCATGGGTATTTATAGGTAGAATCCAAGCGCATATTCAATCCCCATTCGGCATCAATTCCGATAAATAACGGTAATTTGGAAAGTGATTGAAAACGATTGGTTAATCGAACTTGGCGGTTGGGTCCGCCCTGAAAAAAGATCAATCCACCAATTTGTTCTTCTTTGATGAGTTTGTCAATGGAGGCAATGTGCGCACTGTCTTTGTTGGAATAGGCAGCAACCATAAACAATTGCCCAATTTTTTCTTTGAGTGACATTTGATTGTACACACTATCCACCCAATGCTCCTCTTTGTCGGTATCCTTGAAAAAGGTTTTACGATCCGATTTTGCGACAGGAAGGTATACATCATCATCGTCGCCCAACACTTTTGGCTTTTGAATCGATTTTGACGAAGAATTTGTAGTGGTTTTGTGTACAGTACTACAATTGACTGCAAACAAAACCACTCCTAAAAATGCACTATATTTTATGTATTTTACCATTTTTAAATTTTAAAAGAAACGAGAATGCCAACTATCAGCGGCAGGAACTTCCCAAGATTCTTTCCATTCTTCAATGGTATTAACGAGATTATTAAAAACAATAGTATTGGAAGAAACCGATTTTTCTTTCACCATTTTTTTAAAATCCAACAACGTTTTATGGGTAATGAAATCACCTTGACGGAAAGTCACGTTCATTTTATCCAATAAATCAATATTGTATTGTTGTTCCAATTGTTGTATAAAAACTACAGAAGCATCGATGGAACAACCCGTAACCGCTTGTACTTCTTGATTAACCGCCAAAATAATGAATCGATTGTACATCACTAAAAAGGAGGCTTCTAGTGGAGTTCCGTGAGCGGCCCAATTCATTAAAAAAGCTTGCGTTGCGGTTTCTATATCAGCAACTTCCTCATCCGATAGTTTGCGATTGGATTGATAAATCCAAATACGAGAATCTTCGGGAAGGGTATCAAAAGGTACAAACATGGTATTAGTTTTTCTTTAAAGCGGTAATGACTTTATACGTTCTAAATTCTTTTTGAACAGGATCATACAACTCGACATCACCATAACTGATTGCTACTTTGTCATTCACTTTTAGTTTACCATCGGTGTATACACTTGCGGTTTCAAAATAATCCAACAATAAAAACTGAACTTGTTTCCCATTTTTATCTTTCATTTTAATGGTCACAAATTGTTTCACTTCAATTGCCGTAATTGTACCTTCAATAGTTTCATATTCAGGTTCCGCTTCAGCTTCAGCATTTTCTTCATCACGACTCATCATTCCTATTTCCAAAATAGTTTCTGGACAATAAGTCACCATTTTCATCGCTACTTTTTCTCCTAATTTTTCAGCTGCATTTTCATCTGTCATGCTGATTTGTTCCTCCTTCGGGAATTTATCTTTGTATTTCTCATAACTCGATAATAAACACAAGCCTACTGTTAAAGTAAGTTCTTCTTTTGCGATTTTACCCTCGGCTTTTTTCTGAGTAACACATTCACAAGTTTCTTTCGCTACAAGATCCATCGGAGATGTTTGTGCATTGGACCATAAACCGGCCCCTAAAAATAATAGTGTAATTGTTTTTTTCATGTTATAAATCTTGTGCGTTAGCAATTAATTCGGCGATATCTAAAACTTTGATATCGGCTTCTTTGTGGTTGTGTTTTACTCCATCAGTTAACATGGTGTTACAGAAGGGACAACCAGCGGCAATGACTTCGGGTTTTGTTTCCAAAGCATCATCGGTGCGCTCGATATTAATGTCTTTATTCCCCGCTTCAGGTTCTTTAAACATTTGTGCACCACCTGCTCCACAACATAAACCGTTCGCCTTGGAGCGTTTCATTTCTACCAATTCGGCATCCAATTTTTGAATCAAATCACGAGGCGCTTCGTACACGGAGTTGGCCCGACCTAAGTAACAAGGATCGTGGAAAGTGATGCGTTTTCCTTTGTAGGTACCGCCTTCAATTTTTAGGCGGCCGTTATCCAACAATTCCTTTAAAAACTGGGTATGGTGCACTACTTGATAGTGACCGCCCAATTCAGGATATTCATTTTTAAGCGTATTAAAACAATGGGGACAGGCAGTTACGATTTTTTTTGCTTCGTAGGCATTCAAAACCTGAATGTTCATCATGGCTTGCATTTGAAACAAAAATTCATTCCCTGCACGTTTTGCGGGATCACCTGTACACGATTCTTCCGTTCCTAATACCGCAAACGACACATTGGCATTGTTCAAAATTTTGACAAATGCTTTTGTAATGCGCTTAGCACGGTCGTCGAAACTTCCTGCACAACCTACCCAGAACAATACTTCAGGCTGTTGACCTTGCGCCAACATTTCAGCCATTGTAGGCACAATTAAATTTTCTGCCATATCACCTTGTTTTATGTCTTATTTATTCGTGTTTCCCATCGTCAAAAACTTGGATGGTCACTTCTTTTTCAATTAAATCGGTAAATTTTCCACGGTAACGTGTCGCTTTTACCAAGTGGTTATCAATCCAGTGGTAATTTCCTCCACGCGGTTTGCCAAACAAAATTCCGTGGTATTTGAAACCGTGTTTTTTCAGCCAGGTTTCCGTATACTCACGATGTGCTTCGGTGCGCGAGGTAAAGAAAAAAATCACATGACCTTCTTCATACCATTTGTTCAATGTGATCAAAGCATCCGGATAGACTTCTGCGGTTAGCATACGCTCCGGCTCTTCATTCGGAATATCGTCGCAAATGGTACCGTCGATATCAATTAAATAATTCTTTATACCTTCCGGTAAAATAGGGCTTAAATGCTGTCCGTTTTCTGTAATGGACTGCAAAGACTTTTCAATGTCTTCCGCTTTCATTTTTTAATTTTTTGCGTTAAAAATTTCACTTTCATTTGACAATTCCCAAGCCCTCACATAATGGAAATTATCATTATTTTTTGATGCTAAGCATCGACTTACTCACTTTTCCAGTTTAAACGATCCATCTGATTGTATTGCCAAGGCGCACCGTTGTTTTCAATATTGGTCATCATGGCATTCAACGATTGAGGTGCCGCACTTTGCTCCATCACTAAATAACGGCGCATATCCATAATAATGGACAACGGACTGATATTTACCGGACACTCTTCCACACAAGCGTTGCAAGAAGTACAGGCCCACAACTCTTCTTGTGTAATGTAATCGTTCAACAAACTTTTATTATCAGGCACAAAAACACCTTTGTTGGCATCCAAGTTTCTTCCCACTTCTTCCAATCGATCACGTGTATCCATCATGATTTTTCGGGGAGATAATTTCTTACCTGTTTGATTTGCCGGACAAGAAGATGTACAACGACCACATTCGGTGCAGGTGTAAGCATTCAATAATTGAACCCAATTCAAATCCATAACATCACTTGCTCCAAATTTAGCCGGCGCTTCATCAGCACCTGGTGCAGGAGCCGCAAAGGGATCGGCATTGGGATCCATCATCAATTGGACTTCTTTGGTTACACTTTCCAAATTGTCAATTTTCCCTTTAGCATTCAAATCTGCATAATAGGTATTTGGAAATGCTAAAAGAATATGCAAATGTTTGGAATAATATAAATAGTTCAAGAAAATCAAAATCCCAACAATATGCATCCACCAAAAGGTGCGCTCCAACATCACCACCGTTCCTTCATTCAAACCATTGAAAACCGGACTAATAAAATGACTGATTGGAAAAGAACCCGCTTGAATATAATGTTCAACACCGGCTTGTTGCAACCAAAAATCAGCGGCATTCATCAACAAGAACAACGACATTAAAACAATCTCGAAATATAAAATATAATTGGCGTCTTTGCGGGGTTTGCCATTTAAATCAGGATTAGCAAAACGACCCAATTTCAACACATTACGGCGCGCCCAAAAGACAACAACCGCTACAAGAACTAAAACCGCTAAAATTTCGAAAGAACCAATCAAGAAACTATAGAATCCGCCCAAGAATGCAAATACACGATGGGTACCAAACAATCCGTCAATAATGATTTCTAGCAATTCTAAATTGATAATCACAAAACCCACATAGATTAAAATATGCATGAATCCGGCCACAGGACGCTTCACCATTTTGGATTGTCCTAAGGCCACCATCAACATATTGTTCCAGCGGGCACTTGAATTATCGGAACGATTTACATCGCGTCCCATGTTGATGTTACGCACTAACTTTTTTACATTGATTGCAAAATAACCAAATCCAAGGGTTAGTATAATCGCGAAGAAAATATTGACTAAAAAGCTCATCTCACTTACTTTTTATTATTCGAATCGTTTACGGGAGCCACATAGGGCTTATTTTTTTTACCAAACAATGAAACATTCACATAGCGTGTCGGATTCAATCGTAAATCCTGTAACAACAGTTCGAGTTCTTTAGAAGTTTTGGTAAAATTAGTATATAATTGATCGTCTTTCATGAGTTTACCCATCGAACCTTTGCCTGATTCTATGTCACTCATAATTTTTTGAACACTAATTAATGTCTGATCAAGGGTTGCTACTGTTTCCTTCAAATTGGACTGTGCCAAATCATTGGAAATTTTTGCAAAATTGGCCGACGTTTTTTCAGCATTGGTAAGGGTATTTCCAATCTTTTTCTGATTATCGGCTAAAAGTGTATTGGCTTGTTCGCCCGTTTCTTTAAATGTGGCGATGGTCGCATCTAAATTCGCCAAACTACTTCTTAAGTGCGCTTTACTGTTAGCATCCAATACCTGATTGAAGTTTTCCAACATCGTATTGGCATTGTCTAACAACTTAACAATCTTATCTTTTAACGGTTCGATTTGACGGGCTAATTCATCGGTCAATCCTAATTTTTCTGAAGCAGTTAAGGTCGCACCATCTTCCACTTCTTGACCGGTAGTTCCAGGTAAAATAGCAATTTGTTTACCGCCAATCGGACTCGGTGCATAAATTTCAGCTTTGCTGGAAGACTTTATTGGAAAATCAGTAGTCAATTGTAGTTCCACCCGAATTTTTGCGGTCTCATTATCTATAGTAATGGCATTCACTTTTCCAATGGTTAAACCGTTTATGGTCACAGGAGCTGATTTTTCAAGTCCTTCAACATTATTATAAACTACATAAACCGTTTTGTGGTTGCTGAGCAAGTCTCTTCCTTTCAAAAAGCTATAGCCCCAAATAAATAAAGCAATTGAAGCAATGACAAGTACGGCTGATTTTAATTCGCGGGTTAGTTTCAAAACAAAGAATTTTTGATGGCAAAGTTACACTTTTTATTTTAAAGCTTCTTGAACCGAAACACTCTTTCCGTCTTTAAAAGCAATTATAAAAGCCTGGTTGTATCCTTTGCTTTTGGCTTCTGTCAACAAACGTTTCGCTTCTTCATAATTGGCTGTTTCGCCGTACATATATTTATAAAGACCCGCTGGCGTTTGCGTCATCGAAATGGATTTAAGCCCTTTGAAATTGGAAGGTGTAGTTTCTAATTTTTTGGCACTCGCCGAAATTTGAATTTTGAAAACCACCCCTTTGGTAGGTTTTTCATTTTCCACAAGAACTTTTTTGGGCTCTGTTTTCTTAACGACTGAATCCTTTTTTACGGGTGTATTCACAATTACTTCTTCTACTCGTTGAGAAGGTTTTACATTGTCTGAAGCGGCATCTTCCCCGTCAAAATTATCTTTTTTATAACTCAAAATCGCTTTGTAAATCGCTTCAGCAATTTCACTTTGCCCTTCTTCTGAATCCAAACGCGCACCTTCAACTGGATTGGAAACAAATCCCGTTTCAATCAAAACACGGGGCATGTAGGCTTTGTGCAAAACCATATATGGTGCTTGTTTTACGCCGCCACCACGACTTTTCTTTCCTAGCAATTTGACAAAATTATCCTGAATTTTAGCAGCTAAAGCAATGCTATTCTCTAAGAATTCCTCTTGCATAATGGTCATTCCCAACATGGATTCTGGCTTTTTAGGATCAAAGCCTTCGTATTTTTGCTTGTAATCTTTCTCCATCGTGATTACAGCATTTTCTCGTTTAGCCGCTTCAAGATTAGAAGCGTTTTTGGACATACCCATTACATAAGTTTCAGTACCATCCGCAGCTGTATTCTTGTTTGCATTGCAATGCACAGACACAAAAATATTGGCATCTGCACGGTTGGCAATGTTGGCTCTTTCGATCAAATCCACGAAAACATCAGTTTTACGCGTATAAATCACATCAATGTTGTTGTGCTTTTCCAACAATTTGCCCACTTTCAAAACAATGGCCAAATTGATGTTTTTTTCAATATGTCCGTTGTAAACCGCTCCAAAGTCGTGATCGCCATGTCCAGCATCGAGTGCGACTTTAAATTTTCCATTTTGACTCCAAGCCATTGACAATGAAAAGAGTAGAACAAAAAAACAGGTGATTATCGTGCTAATGCGTTGATTCATGGTATTTAAACGTTAATTTTAATTAAAACCCAACAAGTATAAAATTAATTATTCTCTATTTTTGACGAAATTATATGTAAGTTTGCCCGTCAAAAATCAGGCCATATTTTTACAAAAATAGTATTAATCCGTTTGCGCACAAAGTTATTTTATATCGTTTTATCCATAGTGTTTCTAACAAAAGGAAACGCAGTACTTTATGGTCAAAAAGAAACGAATACCGCACCTACTTCTAACGTAAAAAACGCCACTGTTATTTCAACCGATACGATTTTAAAAAAGAAGAAATATCTTGAGAGCAAAGTCGAATATTTCGGGAAATCTTATGCGAAATTCGATCAAAAAAAGCAAATCATCACCTTGATGGATGAAGCGGTGTTGAAATACCAAGATTATGAATTAAAAGCTGGCATCATTGTTTTTGATTATAAAAAAAATGAAGTCTACGCCGGGCGTTTAAAGGATACTGCTGGAAATTTCATTCAATATCCCGTTTTCAAACAAGGCGGCAATGTGATTGAACCGGATTCCATTCGATTTAATTTTAAAACCAAAAAAGCATTGGTTTGGAATTCCCGCACCAAGCAACAGGAGATGTATATTAATGCGGAAAAAACCAAAAAAGAAAACGATTCCACCTATTACATGAAAGGGGCTCGGGTTACAACTTCTGCAAACTTAGAAGATCCAGAATACTATTTTTTGGTTCGAAAAATGAAATTTGTGCCCGGTAAAAAAGTCGTAGCCGGATTCACCAACATGTACATCTACAATGTACCTACGCCTATTGCGGTTCCGTTTGCTTTTTTCCCTATCACCACAAAAGCGCGATCAGGAATCATCATTCCGGCCTACGGACAAAGTAATTCCCGAGGGTTCTTTTTACAAAACGGGGGATATTATTTTGCATTGAGCGATCATTATGACTTGGCCCTTTTAGGCGATTATTATACGAATGGTAGTTATGCTTTACGCGCAGAAACCAATTACGGTAGTCGATACCATTTTACCGGCGCTTTCAGTCTTCGTTTTGAAAATCAAATTACAGGTGAACGCGGATTTCCAGGTTATGCCAAGCAAAACATTTACAATATTCAATGGAATCATTCCAAAGATCCTAAATCCAATCCCAATTCACGATTCTCGGCTTCTGTGAATTTAGGAAGTAGTAAGTATTTCCAACAATCATTAAACTTAGCCAACTTAGGATCCCAGTTAAACAATACCTTGAGTTCGTCGGTGACCTTTTCCAAAACATTTAAAACGGTACCGCAAATTAATTTCACCACTTCGGCCAACCATACACAAAACAACCAGAGTCAGATGATCAGTTTGACCCTACCTACTTTACAAGCGAGTATGGACCGTGTGTATCCGTTTGCACCAAAAAGTGGCATCAAAAAAGGGTTCATTCAAAACATTAACTTCCAATACAATGTCAATGGTAGAAACCAATACAATGTAAAAGAAGACATCTTTTTTAAATCGGAAATGTTTAAAAACGGACAAATGGGAATGCAGCATACGCTTCCCTTGTCGACCAACTTTAAAGTATTCCAATATTTTAGTTTCACCAGTTCGTTGAATTATAACGAAGTGTGGGTGAATAAAACCATTCGTAAAGATTATGATGCAGCGGCTGGTGCGGTAGTCTCTTCAACGGTCAATGGCTTTGATGCTTTCCGTACCTATTCCATCAGCAATTCGGTGGGAACATCTATTTACGGAACTTTTAAATTTAAAGGAAAAGGGCGTTTGCAGTCCATTCGTCATACCATGCGACCTACATTAACCCACAATTACACTCCTGGATTTAATCAATATTATCAAAATTATACGTCAGATGCCGCGGGGACAGTATTGCGTTATTCCCGTTTTGAAAGTGGTATTTATGGTGCCCCAACGAGTGCATTAGCCAATGCCTTGGATTTTTCTTTAGTGAATGTTTTGGAAGCCAAAGTAAAGGACAAAGATTCTACGAAAACTGAATTGAAAAAAATCTTTTTATTGAACAATTTAACCTTTGGCACACGCTATAATTTTGCCGCCGATGGATTTAAGTTGGATGCCTTCCGAATGTCAGGAGGGACCGCATTATTCAAACAAAAAATGAATGTGAATTTTGCTGCTGTTTTTGACCCTTATGTTTTAAATAGTGACAAAAAAAAGATTGACAAATATGTTTGGAATGACGGCGGATTCCTTCGCATGACCAGCGCCAATATAACCCTCAATTATTCATTTAATAGTGCCGGTGATGGCAATCAGAATGAAAACACCCAAGGTTTACGCAACGGCGGTCGCAATGATGACCTTTTCGGTTCCAATAAAGAACCGAATCGAACGGATGAAAACGAAGAGGAAAAAGATACGTTTGCCGGATTTTATAACGCTATTATACCATGGGACATCAATTTAGCCTATGCCCTCACCTATTCTAATGCTTTGGGTGAAAATAAAATAACCGGAAATTCATTGATGATTTCTGCCAATACGACGCTAACATCCAAATGGACTTTAGGAGCTTCAACAGGGTACGATTTCCAAAACAAAGGCGTCACGTTTACGCAATTACGCATCAACCGCGATTTGGACAGTTGGAGCATGAATTTCAATTGGAGTCCGTTTGGTTTAAACCCGTATTGGGGATTCTTTATCGGGATTAAATCCGGAATGTTGAGCGATATTAAATGGGATAAAAATTCACAACCTGACCGAACTTTACGTTAATATGAAACAAATTATTTTTACAGAAAAAGCGCCGGCACCAATCGGACCTTATAATCAAGCCGTATTAATTGGGAATACTTTATACACTTCGGGTCAAATTGCGTTACATCCTGAAAGTGGCGAATTGGTACTAAATGATATTGAAACCGAAACGAAACAAGTTATGGAAAACATGAAAGCAGTTTTAGAAGCGGCTGGAATGGGATTTGAGCATGTCGTTAAAACCACCATCTTCATCATGAATATGGGTGATTTTGCCCGAATAAACACTGTTTACGGCAGTTATTTTGACGAAAAAACCGCTCCAGCTCGTGAAACGGTTCAGGTGGCTTGCCTGCCTAAAAATGTCAATGTTGAAATTTCGATGATCGCCGTGAAGTAATTCACGGTTTTTTTATGGCATCCAATAACAATTGAGCCGTGGCTTCGTTGGTCGCCAACGGTACATTGTGCACATCACAAATTCTGATCAGCATATTAATATCGGCATCATGGGGATGACTCGAACCTGGGTCTTTAAAAAACAAGACCATTTTGGTTTTCCCTTCAGCAACTCGAGCGGCAATTTGTGCATCGCCACCCAACGGACCTGAAAGGTATCGTTTCACCTTAAACCCCGCAGCTTCTGCTTTTCCTCCTGTTGTTCCCGTAGCGATAATTTTAATTTCGTCCTGACTCAAGGTTACTTTATTTTTATTTAAAAATTGAACCATGTCCGCTTTTTTACCGTCGTGCGCTATAATTGCAATTTCCATTGAATACTTTTTTACAAATTTACAATAAAAAACCCCGATTTCTCGGGGTTGTACGTTGTTGTGTTGTCGGTTTAATTATTTGTTTAAAACATGGTAGGCAATCAAACCGTCGATAGGTCGACGCAATACATTGCCAATTGTAATGCCGTAACGATTTAATATTGTGGTCAATTCATCTTTTAAATAAAAAGCAATTGAACCTACGAAATGTACCGGGATTTCTTTACAATTTTCGAACTGCATGATGTAATTTTCTACAAAATCCACCATTTCCATTTCGATATATTGTTTGCAGAATTCCGTGTCTTTGTGTTTGATTAAAAATTTTGCAAAGGTTGCCAAATACGCATTCGGATTGGGTTCTTTATACAAATTATGCTTGATGTAATCAGGGTCTACATTGTATTCTTCTTCAAATTCTAAGGCCAAATCTTTGGGCATTTTATTGAAATAATACCCGCGAATCAAATGACGTCCAAAACGGTTACCCGAACAATCATCCATGGCGATGTAGCCGAGCGATTGTACTTTTTGATGCAACACTTTTCCGTCAAAATAACTGCAATTAGAACCTGTTCCTAAAATACAAACGATAGCTTCTTCATCTTTGGGTGTAGTGGCATACACCGCGGCATAGGTATCTTCATGAACAACAACAGCGGCCTTGGAGAAATAATCTTCAAAAACTTCAGTCAAGAAATTTTTCATGCGGTCGGTTCCACAACCGGCGCCATAAAAGAACAAATGCGTTGCTTTATCTTTATTGTGGGAAATATCAAATTTATCATCCAAACGTGCGATAATTTCTTCTTTATCGAGCACTTCCGGATTTAAACCTAACGATTGCGTGGTGAAAAGTACTTTACCATTCTCATCAATAGCAATCCAATCGGCTTTGGTTGACCCACTATCTACTAATAATTTCATACAATTTGGTTTGGTTAGCGAACAAAAAATCCCGCATTGATTGGTCTCAACACGGGATTTTTTAATAGGTTTTATAAATTGGCAATATGAACAGACAAGTCAATTAATTTGCTTGAATAGCCGTATTCATTATCATACCAAGAAACTAATTTGAAGAAAGTCGATGTTAATCCGATACCTGCTTTAGCATCTACAATTGAAGTGCGAGAATCGCCCACGAAATCTTGTGAAACCACATCGTCTTCAGTAAAGCCAAGAATACCTTTCATTTCATTTTCTGAAGCATTTTTCAAAACAGCCATGATTTCTTCATAGGTTGTTTCTTTTGCCAATTTCACAGTCAAATCCACTACTGATACATCTACTGTTGGCACACGGAAAGACATTCCTGTTAATTTTCCATTTAAAGAAGGAATTACTTTTCCTACTGCTTTAGCCGCACCAGTTGAAGATGGGATAATGTTTACGCTAGCTGCACGACCACCACGCCAATCTTTACGTGAAGGTCCGTCGGCTACCATTTGTGTTGAAGTGGAAGCATGAACGGTTGTCATTAATCCTTCCACAATTCCAAAATGATCATTGATTACTTTGGCTAATGGTGCTAAACAGTTGGTTGTACATGAAGCATTCGATACAATCAAGTCGGTAGGTTTAACTTCATTATGATTTACACCCATTACAAACATTGGTGCATCGGCTGAAGGAGCAGAAATAATTACTTTTTTAGCGCCCCCTTTAATATGTGCTTGAGCCGAATCAACAGTGGTGAAAATACCGGTACATTCTGCAACAACATCAACTCCTACTGCATCCCATTGAATAACAGCTGGATCTTTTTCAGCAGTCACACGAATGTGTTTGTCATTTACATACAATTTACCTTCTTTCACTTCTACTTTTCCGTTGAAACGTCCGTGAACCGAATCATATTTTAATAAGTAGGCCAAATGATCCACATCCAACAAGTCGTTGATGGCTACTACTTCTACGTTGTCTCTATTATAGGTTTCTCTGAAAACGATTCTACCAATACGACCAAAACCGTTAATTCCTAATTTTACTTTAGACATTTTTTCTAGATTTTTTTAGTTTATAATTTATTAAGTAGTCATGATATCTGAAACGCGAAGTAATTCCAAATCGATTTCAGTATGACCTTTAATTGCTTGTTCTAATGGTGTAAGGTTTACTTTATCATTCATTAAACCTACCATATAATTGGATTTACCTTCCAACAAGGATTCCACGGCTTTAACCCCTAAACGAGAAGCCAAAACACGGTCAAAACAAGAAGGAGAACCCCCGCGTTGCATATGTCCTAAAACGGATACGCGAACATCGTACTCGGGTAAATTTTGTTCGACATAATCTTTCAATTCGAATACGTTTTTACCAATTTTATCCCCTTCTGCAACCACAACAATACTGGAAGATTTTCCTGAAAGTTTACTGCGGCGTAAGGATTCTAACAAACGTTCCAATCCCAAATCTTCTTCTGGAATTAAGATTTCTTCTGCTCCCGCACCGATTCCGGTATTCAAAGCGATATGTCCGGCATCACGGCCCATCACTTCCACAAAGAACAAACGGTTATGAGAACTCGCAGTATCGCGAATTTTGTCTATCACTTCAACCACGGTATTTAAAGCGGTATCATAACCCAAAGTATGGCTCGTACCGTAAATATCATTATCAATGGTACCTGGAATTCCGATTACGGGAACATGGTATTCGCGGTTGAAAATTTCAGCTCCTGTAAATGAACCGTCACCACCAATAACCACTAAAGCTTCAATACCTGCTTCTTTTAAATTCTCAAACGCTTTGGCTCTTCCCTCGGGCGTCATGAATTCTTTGGAACGGGCAGATTTTAAAATAGTTCCTCCTTTATTCACAATGTTATGAACTGAACGGGGCCCCATTTCTTTGAAGTCACCTTCAATCATTCCTTGATATCCTCTGTAAATACCCATACAATCTACATTGTAATAGGCACAGGCGCGTACTACTGAACGAATGGCGGCATTCATTCCCGGTGAATCACCACCCGAAGTTAGTACACCAATCTTTTTTATTCTTTTTGACATAATCCTCACTTTTGTATTGTAAAATTAGCAAACCAAACCCATATAGAATACTGACTTTTTACCAATTTGAAAAAATCGGTAAAATTCAAACGTTTTCGTTGATAAGTTTCTAGTTATTTACAGAAAAAAAAGCGAAATTCTCAAAATGAGACTTAATCGTCTTGAGGAACAGCCTCTTGATTGGGCTTAGGGGTAGTTTCTTCCGGTTTTTTATTTTCCGGCTTGGTATTCATATCAATGTAATCTGGGAAATAGCCTGAATCAGCAGGTACATCATGGCCTGCAGTAGAAACCTGAACTGCTTTTTTGCCAAAGATTTTCTTAATCAATTCGTTAAACGTATCAAAGTCAACTTCATACGAAATACCGGCACCTTGCGTATATCCAACTCCTTGACCGATATAATTGATGTCGTTTTCACGATTGAACAAACGTAAATTCAATGTTCCGTCTTCATTTACGCGGTACAAGGCTTCAAAGTTGCCGACAATGGCAGTTTGGGAAACACCGCCTGTGGGCACCCCGACTTTACCATTGATGGTAATACGATCGTTAATTTGTGTAGTAATATTGGCTACCAAACGCCCATCTGTAGGATTCAAAGCGGTACGATCGGCCTGACTGTAAGTAACATCAACAATAAATTTCCCATCTTTATCATTGAATAAATCGCCAAAAAGAGCTCCTGCTTTTTCGTAGAAACTGTTGGTGATTTGCGACTGACTCAAACCTTCCGGACTTAAGAAACCACCCGTAGATAGTAAATAAAGTGCTTGGGTTTGGCGCGTATCTTTATCGCTTAATTTGGTTTCAATTTCAGAGCGAATAACCGAACTCACATTGGGGAAATTGATGGCGAAATCAGGTTCAGGAGTTAATACAGTTCCTTTTAAAGAAATCACCACTTCTACCGGAATTTTGCGATTAAATGAAGCATTTTCAATAAGTACAGCAGGGTTTGCCGTAATGTTTTGAGAAACCGCTTCTAAGTTCAATTGGGCGCGATACGGATTTCCGTCCCAAACAATCGAACCGTAGCGTTTTACTTTGAATTTTTTATCGATTAATCCGCCGTATTTGAAGTTATAATAGCCATCCCAAACCTGGAAGTCCCCGTTCATTTCAAACTTACCCAACGTATTAATATTCATGAATAAAGTTCCTACTCCGGTACCGCGCATACCGTGCTTGGATTCACGATTTAATATCACTTCAATATTGGCCACAGGTGTAATATTAAATTCGAAATTCATTTGCAATCCGTTGTAATTGCGAATAAATTCAACATCCTTGGTCGTTTGCCCTTTCTTCTCTGAAGGTGTTACAAAATGGATGTAATTATTTTCGGCCACGGCATCGGCATCGTTAATTGGAATTTTGATGTCGGTTCCTTTCACCGAAGTGGCCACCATATTGATTTCCAAATTTTCGGTCGGCCCTTTAATCGTGGCATAGCCATCAATAAATGCAGTTCCAAAATAAGCCGCATCCTCGCTATCTTTCGTGTCTAAGGCTAAAATTTTATCAGAGGCAATATTTAAATCCAATTCCCAATTGCCGAATTGTTTGTGTTTAACAAAGCCTTGTAGCGTTCCTTCGGTATTGAATTTGGAATCAAAAATTCGGGCTTTTTGAATAATGAAGCGGTCTTGCGTCACATCGACAATGGAATTGGGCTGAATTTTATAATCCACATTCAAATACGGCACCGTCACACCGGCATCGTCTACAAACAACCGACCGTTGTAATCGATGTTATTGATATTGCCGTCTAAACGAGCATTCCCCGAAACAAATCCGCGAATATTCGACAATACTTCTCCTCCCAAATGATCCAATACGCCAAGATTGAAACGTTGGAAATTTAGATCCAAATCCAAAAAGGTTTCTCCGCTTTGGGTACGTAAATTCCCCTCTGCGGTAAACGAACGTAACAATTTATTTTCAATGGTGGAATGAATATCAAATTTGGAAAAATCATCATTTCCTTTTATCTGTAAATCCAGATTCCCAAGTTCATTATCATTGACCAATAAATCTTCAATTTGCAACTGAGCTGTGGGTTGGTATACCGAATTGAATTGCTTGATGTTTACTTCCCCATTTACTTTTCCTTCAAATGCAAATTGTTTGACATCGGGGGTGATTTTGTTCAAATTGACATCATGGAACGTGAGCTGTAAATCTTTGGAACCGCCCTGACTGCTGATGCCACCATTCAATTTCATGAATTGGTCCTCATGAGAAATCACCAACTCATCAAATTTAAAATTGCTTAATTTTTTATCAAAAACTATGCGGTGCTTCTCGTCTTCTTTTTCATTGATGTACCACAAGAAATCTTTGAACATTACCTCTGATTTTCGGAATCCAACCACGTTTTGTTTATTGGCATCAATGGTATGGTACAAGTTCAAATTGTAAAAGTCGTTGCCTTTTTCCCCGCCTTTGAATTCGGTACGGAATGAAAGCGTATCCTTTGAAGTTGCATTGATTAACGAAAAATCGCGGATTTTATAGTACTTTGTTTTGATACTATCCATTTGTACATAAGTGTTGTACAACGGATTTTTATTGTCAATATCTACCAACACATTGTCCAAATGAATTCCGTAAGCATCAACCGATTTGGACTTTAAATCCATTTTAAAATCATTTTGATCACTGCGAATGATGCCACTTAATTCGGCATCTTCACTGAAGGTCACTTTTGGATTGATGATTTCAATGATATTGTGAAATTCTTTAAATTCAAATTTCACATATTGCCCCGATTTCACTTTGTTAGGACGGTAATTGGTATATAAACTTCCCAACGAATTTTCCACCATTTTGGAAATTTGTTCAAACTCGAATTTACCTTGAATTTTACCGCTCACTTCATCGGGTGAATACAGCGTCACTTCATGTTCGCCATTGGCATTAAAACTCGAATTCAACGACAAATAATCGAAAAAGTATTGGTTTTTCTTGTTGATGTAAGAGGCATTGGTAAACACCACATCTCCTTTCATATTATTCAACGAATTTCCATTCATTTTCATGACGATGTCGCCGCGAAAAACGGCCACATCATCGGATAAGAAGCGGAGTGTTTTCAAGTTGGCATAATCCACACGCGCATGAAAATCATATCGGTTTTCCTTTTTACTTAAATCAACGATTCCATCAAAGTCAAAGAATAAATTGGGATCATTTATATTTACTTTCCCTTTGAAGATTGGCTTTTTAAAACTACCGTCGGCAAGAATATTTTGATACGTGTAGCCATTGTAGTTGATACTTTGCACGCCACCTGAGAACTGAACATCTAAGTATTTTTCAACAAATCCATTACCGTCTACCGCTACATTTAGACTTACTTTTCCGAGATCGTTCCGACCCAAAAATGTCCCCACATCAAATTGGTTCATGACTAAAATACCCGAGTAAGAAGCATTGTCAATATTATCAATATTGGTCATCACCATATCGGCACTTAATTGCCCAAGTAATGTAGAAAGTTCAAAATTAGAGTCTATTGATTTGGGCGTAATTTCGGCTTCACCCGAAAGTTGGAACTGCCCTAATTTAGCTAATGAAGAAGGTAGTTTTTTCCCTAAAACATTGGGTAACAAAGCTGTTAAATCTTCGTAATTGGAGGACACTTTCTTGAAGCGGCCTTTCATATAAAAATCTCCTTCTCCGCGGGTCGCAAATAAATTTCTAAAGTTGACATTTCCGGCAATTTCAGAATTTAATCGATCTTTTAAATACAGTCGTTTTGCGGTGAAATTATTGAGTGTGCCGTCCAATTTTCCTGAAAATGTGATGCGGTTATTTTTACCGATTTCATTGTAAAAAAATCGAATATCATTGGTTGAAATAGAGGCTAATTCGGTGTTAACATCGAAGCGAACTTTGTTGTTAAAATCGGCAAAGTCCTTACGGTCATAGCGTAGAATAACATCACCTTTGAAATGGGATTCCTCCGTTTTTAAATCTGTTTTTTCTAAACGAATATTTTGCTTGGTGTAGGTAAACTGTGAGGAAAGACTGGTTACAAATAAGCCGCGATGGTCCAAAAACGACATGGCATCGATGTGGGTATACACATTTGGACCCTTAATTTTAAAATCGGAAATTACGGCGTTGATTTTGGTGAAATCAGCGTCTTTAGGCACTTTTCGGTTATAGTCGGTTAAACGAAAAGTACTATTTACCAACGTAATTTCTTTGGAAACCATTCTAAATTTACCCGAAGCCTTTTTCCCATCGTCAAAGGCTGCCACAAATTTATCTAGGTTCGTGTCGCGTTCGCCTTTCAAGGTTTTTACATCCAGCAACAATTCATCCACCTTCATTTTACCGAAATACAAATTCCCGTCCAATAACGATTTGGCATCAGTAATGGAAGTGCCAATGCGATTGGCAAAAATTAAAGTGTCTTTGGAAGCATCTTTTACGAGAACTTCTTTGAGTTGAACACCGCCAAAAAGATTGATTTCGACCCGACTCACATGAATATCGACATGATAATCGCGGTTCAATTGTTCGGTAAAATGCTGGGCGATTTTGGTTTGTACAAAGGGAAGAGAAAGTGCAATAGCCAAAAGAATTAGCAAAATCAACACGGATAAAAGTACCCTGATTGTAATTTTTCTAATCTTCTGTAAACGTATATTTGGTTTTTTCTCTTTCAAATTTAATTTTGTACGGGCGATGAAAACCTGAAATAATGTACTTTTGTAATCGATGTAAAAATACAGGTTTTACGCGGTTTAAACCAAATTTAAACAAAAATTGTGCCTAATGAGTACTCCTCCAATTTATATTTTAGCCATTGAAAGTTCGTGCGACGACACAGCGGCAGCTGTTTTGAAAGATAATGTAGTACTTTCCAATGTGGTAGCGCGGCAACATATTCATGAAGAATACGGTGGCGTTGTGCCGGAATTGGCTTCAAGAGCGCACCAACAAAATATTGTTCCTGTGGTAGATGTTGCTTTGAAAAAAGCGGGGATAACACGGGATCAATTAAGTGCTGTGGCATTTACTCAAGGTCCAGGATTAATGGGCTCTCTTTTGGTAGGAACTTCATTTGCAAAGTCATTGGCCATGGCTTTACAAATTCCCTTAATTGCGGTGAACCATATGCATGCGCATATTTTGGCGCACTTTATCAAAGAAGAAGGTTTTGCGATGCCTGAATTTCCTTTTTTGGCATTAACCATTTCTGGTGGACATACTCAAATTGTGAAAGTGAATAGTTTTTTTGATTTAGAAATCATCGGTGAAACGACTGACGATGCCGTTGGGGAAGCTTTTGATAAATCGGCAAAAATATTGGGATTACCGTATCCCGGCGGACCGTTGATTGATCAATTAGCGAAAGAAGGAAATCCGAAGCGTTTTCCGTTTACCCGACCCAAAGTGGACGGTTTGGACTTTAGTTTTTCTGGACTTAAGACACAAATTTTATATTTCATTCAAAAAAATCAAGCGGCAAATCCAAATTTTATTGAAGAAAATAAAGCCGATATTTGTGCCTCAATTCAACACATCATCATTGAAATATTAATGGAAAAACTGAAGTTGGCAGTGTCTACAACTGGAATTAACCAAATTGCTATTGGCGGTGGTGTTTCGGCCAACTCGGGAATTCGTCAAACTTTAGTTGACGCTCAATCCAAATACGGCTGGAAAACATTTATTCCGAAATTTGAATACACTACAGATAATGCAGCGATGATTGGAATTGTAGGATACCACCGTTATTTGGAAGAACGTTTCACTGCAACTGATGTGGTTGCCAAAGCACGAATTGAATTTTAAGATGCAATTATTTTACACTCCGACGCTTACGCCCGAGGCTACTTCATTTACCTTTGATCGCGAAGAAAGCAAACACATTATTAAAGTCCTTCGTAAAAAAGAAGGCGATAGTATTCACGTTACAAACGGTTTAGGGAATTTGTTTGAAACAGTAATCACCATTGCTTCTGACTCAAAATGTACGGTATCCATTCAAAAAGTTCATACCGCAACACCTAATAAGACGCATTTGCATTTGGCTGTAGCGCCTACCAAAATGAACGAACGGTACGAATGGTTTTTGGAAAAAGCTACCGAGATAGGAATATCGGAAATCACACCCATTCTTTGCGACAATTCGGAGCGAACCGTTGTGAAAGTTGACCGAATGGAGAAAATCTTGGTTTCGGCCATGAAACAGTCCAATCAATATTTTTTACCTAAATTGAACGAACCCATTCGCTTTCAAAAATTTACAAACCAAGCGTATTCGGGACAAAAATTTATAGCCCATTGTGAGGAAACCAACAAAAAATCCTTGAAAGAAGCCTTGGTGAAAAATCAAAATGTTTTGGTATTAATCGGACCCGAGGGCGATTTTTCTGTTAAAGAAATTGAAATGGCTTTGTCAAACAATTTCATTCCGGTAACTTTGGGTACCACCCGATTACGAACAGAAACAGCGGCGGTGGTCGCTTGCCATAGTGTGGTTTTCAATAATGAATAAGATGAAAAAACAGTTGCTATTTTTCTTTCTATTGCTTGGATTCAGTGGTTTTGCCCAATCCAATATGATTTTCAAAGACCGAAATTATTTTGAAGCTCAAAATGAAGCCAAAGAAAAAAACAAACCTTTAGTGGTTATGTTTTATGCGAATTGGTGTGAACATTGCAAAAAAATGAAAAGTTCGGTTTTGGTTGATACGGACGTGGTTTTATTCTACGGATCCAATTACATAACTGTTGCAGTGGATGCCGAATCGGAAGCGGGAAATGCCTTAAAAAATAAATTCAATAAACTTTTTAAAGTTCGCTCCTATCCTACTTTCGCTTTTTTGTCCAACAAAGAAGTGTATTTAGGCGGATTTTCGGGAGAAATGAAGAAAGAAAGTTTTTTGGAAGAAGGCAATAAACTCCTTCAAAATGACAATCAATATGAAACGCTAAAAGCCGTATTCAATGCCGAACCTTCTAATGCCGATAAATGTTTAAAATTCATCACCGCTGTGCGAAAAGCCGGATTTGATGCGACTGAAGTTACCCAAAAATACTTAGCAACCCAAGCCAAAGAAAATTTATTTACCGAACTTAATTGGCGGGTGATGGCCAATGGCATTAATACTATTGAAGCCCCTGAGTTTCAGTTTATTTTAGATCATCAAACCGAATTTGGAAAAGCTGCTAGTCCGTCGCGTGTGGAGAAGAAAATACTTTTTATGGTGCAAGATAATTTGCGAGCGTATGTGGATGCTTCAGACACTTTGAATTACAACAAACGCAGACCCTATGCAGAAAAAATTCACTTGCGCAAAACGGATTCAATGTTGTTTAAATACGACACTCAGATTTATGCCAATACCCAAGATTGGAAGAAATATGTTGCCGTTACCCAAGCCAAAACAGACGAATTTGCAGCAAAAGACAGCAACCAACTTGTTGAAATAGCATCTGTGTATTTGAATTACATAAAAGATCCTATCGCTCTAGAAAAAGCAATCAATTGGATCCAAAAAGCCATAGAGATTTCTGAGAATGCTGAAAAACATTTAGTTGCGGCAAAATTGTACCTCAAAGTAAAAAATAAAGCAAAAGCCCTTGAAGAAGCGGAAAAAGCAAAAAAATGGTCGGCCAATATGGGCTGGAGTACCTCTGAAAGTGATAAAATAATTCAAGAAATCAAAGCCACAAAATGAAACGAATAGCGATTGTATTAGTTGGATTACTCAGCTTCGGCATTCAGGCTCAAGAAATTGGACTTTTGAAATACAACGGTGGCGGCGATTGGTATGCCAATCCGACATCATTACCTAATTTGATCAAATATTGTAATGCTTCTATCAACACGTATATCAAGAATAAACCCGTGACAGTCGAACCTTCGAGTCCGGATTTATTTTCCTATCCTTTTGTGCACATGACAGGACATGGTAATGTCGTTTTCAGTCCGGCCGATATCACCAACTTAAGAAACTATATGTTATCCGGCGGTTTTTTGCATATTGACGATAATTACGGTATGGATGAGTACATTCGAAGAGAAATCAAACGCATTTTTCCCGACAAAGCACTACAAGAAATACCTGCGAATCACCCCATTTTTACTGGGCCCAATTCTTTCCCCAATGGATTGCCTAAAATTCATGAACACGACGCTAAGCGCCCACAGGCATTTGGAATTTTTGAAAACAATCGATTGGTCTTGTTATACACTTTTGAATGCGATTTGGGTGACGGTTGGGAAGACGCTGATGTCCATAACGACCCTAAAGAGGTTCGGGAAAAAGCATTAAAAATGGGCGCGAATATTATCAACTACATTTTTAACAATTAAATTGTAAAAAAAACAAGGAAATCTTTCTCACAATACACATAATTTTATAATTTGCACATATAACCAAACAAATTGTAAAACTTATGAAAAAATTGATTGTTTGCGTAGCTACAGCGCTTGCTTTATTCTCTTGTCAAAGTGAAGAACAAAACAACTCGGGTGTTTCAAACACTCAAAACGCTAAGCGTTCTTGTGCTTCCAATGATGTTTTGATGCGTCAAATTGCTGAAGACCCTTCTCTTTTACAACGAATGGAAGATATCGAACGATTCACGGATGAATATCAAAAAAACCCTTCTGCATTTCGTTTAGTGAATGGTAAAATCCAGATTCCTGTTGTTGTAAATGTGTTGTACAGAACGACAGCGGAAAATATTTCTCTTACCCAAATTCAATCACAAATTGACGTATTAAACCAAGATTATAATGCAACCAACAGTGATTACAACCAAGTTCCTGCAATTTTCTCTGGTGTAAAAGCCAATGTTGGAATCTCATTTGTTTTAGATCAAGTTATTCGTAAATCAACGACTAAAACTTCTTGGGGAACCCGTGATGCTATGAAAAAAGCGAATCAAGGAGGTTTAGCTCCAACTTCACCTACTACTAAATTAAACATGTGGGTTTGTACAATTGGAGGTGGAATTTTAGGATATGCGCAATTCCCTGGCGGATCGTCTGCAACAGATGGTGTTGTAATTGATTCAAAATATTTCGGACTTTCCGGCACTGCTAATTATCCCTACAACTTAGGTCGTACAGCGACTCACGAAGTAGGTCACTGGATGAATTTACGTCACATTTGGGGTGATGCTACTTGTGGGTCTGATTTAGTGGCTGATACACCACAACACAACACTGCTAATTATGGTGTTCCAACTTATCCACATTACAGCACATGTACAGGTACACCAATTGAAATGACCATGAACTACATGGATTATACTGATGACCGTGGAATGTATATGTTTACAGCAGGTCAAAAAGCAAGAATGGATGCCATATTTGCTGCCGGTGGTGCACGCAACTCTTTTGCTCAGCCATAATTTTTATAATATTATTTCCAAAACCTGATTGAATTATTTCAGTCAGGTTTTTTTATTTTTACACTTTAAATTTTGAGTTATGATTACGTCCAAAATGATTGCCCATGGAATATTACGCGCAATAGGCGTGCTTCTGCTTTTAGTTTTAGGCGTCTATTTCATCTATCAAATTCAGACGGTAATCGTTTACTTACTCATTTCCTTAGTACTCGCTTTAATTGCCAATCCTATTGTCGAATTTTTAAAACGAAAATTAAAATTTAAAAATACGCTTGCCGTAGCTATCACACTTACATTGTTTATATTGCTTTTGGTTGGATTAGCTGCCCTTTTTGTACCGTTAATCATTGATCAGGGAAATAAATTATCGCTTTTGAATGCCAATGCCATTGAAACCCGATCATTAGAGTTGTACCGCCAATTGGATGTTTATTTGAATTCCCATAACATGGACATGGATCGCATTCTCAAAGAAACCGATCTCACTTCAAAAATTAAGTTTAATTCCATCACCGATTTTTTAAACTCTTTAATAAATACCATAAGCAGCATCGGAATTGGAATCGTCTCGGTATTTTTTATCACGTTCTTTTTTCTAAAAGACAAAGTACAATTTATACTAATCGCAAAACGTATTTTACCCGATTCGCATGAAGATCAAATATTAAATTCAGTCGATAAAATTCGCGAATTGTTAAGTCGTTATTTTATTGGATTAATTATCCAACTCAGCGTTGTTTGTGTGTTATATCTGGTTGTACTTCTCATTTTTGGTGTAGACAATGCTTTTATTATTGCGTTTTTGTGTGCTTTATTAAACATTATCCCTTATGTGGGTCCGTTAATTGGAACAGCCGTTGCGGGTATATTAACCATGCTTTCTTTTATTAACTCCGATTTTTCAGCCGTTACTTTGCCTACAACCTTGTATGTGCTAATAGGATTTACCTTGGTGCAATTTATCGACAACAACATTACCTCACCGATCATTTTTTCGAAAAGTGTGAATTCACACCCTTTAGAAATCTTTTTGGTGGTATTGATTGCTGGAATGTTGTTTGGTATTCCAGGGATGATCATTGCGGTACCCGTGTTTACAATTTTAAAAGTGATCGCTAAAGAATTTTTCCCCGACACAACTTGGATTCAGTTGTTTACTAAAAACATTTAAATGCTTTTGAAATCATTATTACAACCTGAAATCCAAGCCTTTATTCAATCCCATTTAAAAGGTGCAATCAATGAATTGGCTTTAAAAAAGAATCCTTTTCCTTCACTAGATTATAAATTGATTTTAAATCAAATTGAGGCAAAAAATAAAGCGGAAAACAAGCTTCCGACTTGGTTTAAATCCGAAAACATTCTTTATCCTTCCAAAGTTTCCATCGAACAAACTTCTTCAGAAGTTACAGCAGCATACAAATCCAACTTTGTTTCAGGAGAAACATTAGTGGATTTAACGGGAGGTTTTGGTGTGGATAGTTTTTATTTTTCAAAAAAAATAGCAACCGTTTATCATTGTGAACACCAAGCCGAACTCAGCGAAATTGTACAGCACAACTTTTCGCAATTGGGCGTAAACAACATCACTTGCGTGAACGGAGATGGTTTGGATTGGCTTCAAAAGAATAACAAAACTGTAGATTGGATTTACATCGATCCATCCCGAAGACATGAGGTTAAAGGTAAAGTTTTTCTTTTGGCTGATTGCGAACCCAATGTGCCCGAATTAGTAACCGCCTATTGGAAATTTACAAACCAAATTTTAATTAAAGTCGCCCCCATCCTTGATATCACTTCTGCTATTCGCGAACTTGAATTTGTCAAAGAAGTGCGCGTAGTTGCCTATCTTAATGAAGTGAAAGAATTGTTGTTTTTTTTAGAAAAAGACTGGACGGGTCCGATAACCATCCATGCGGATTCCATCGCTAAGGATCAACAAGTGGAAACGTTTTCTGCTATTTTTGGAGAAAACGTAGCAATGGATTGTGAATTACCGCTTACTTACTTATACGAACCCAACGCAGCAGTTTTAAAGTCAGGAGTGCAAAACGGACTAGCAAAATTGCATCAATTAAAGAAACTCCATCCGCATACGCATTTATTCACAAGTTCCGAATTAATAGATTTTCCGGGTCGTCGCTTTCAAATAACTCGAATTGAAGAGTATTCCAAAGCAATTTTAAAAAGTATGAGCGGTAAAAAATTCAATGTAGCGACACGTAATTTTCCGGAGACTGTGGAAGAAATTCGGAAAAAAGGGAAAATAAAAGACGGTGGTGACGATTATGTTTTTTTTGTAACCCTTTTGAATCAGAAAAAAGCGGTTCTTTTTACCCAAAAAATTTAAGGACAATCCCATTTAAAATTAGCCAACGGATCTTTGATGGATTCGGCCAAGTTATAATGCCACCACTCCGATTTGAAAGCGCGAAAATTGTGGCGCAACATAATTTCTTTCAATAGCGCTCTATTGGCTTTTACTTTACTAGAAAGTTTCTTGTAGGCATGGGCTGCTTCGGGTCCGAAATGATCAAAAGAAGTTCCCATTTCCAATTCGACACCATTCAAATCCACTAATGTAATATCAACGGCTCCTCCACGATTATGAATAGAACCGCGTTTAGGATCGGCGACATAATCTGCATCGGGCATGATATTCCACATCTTCTTTTGGATATCCAGTGGACGGTAGCAATCAAAAATTTTTATACGATAGCCTAACTGTAAAAATTCATTATTGGCTTCAATCAAATTGCGAACGGTTTTCATGCGCAAATAACATTCGGCACAATCATACACTTGCGTTTTCAAAAAATTATCCTTCGAAGCATATTTCATATCAAACACAAACATCCCTTCATAATTGCGTAAACGAACAAATGCAGTATCATGAATCCCTTCATAGATGGCCAAGGACTTAGAATTAATGTAATTGTTTTTAATAAAATCTTTGTTGGAAATGGTCTTATCTGCTGTTTTACAAGAAACAACAGACAATAAGGTGAAAGATAGTAAAAGCAAAACAATGCTTTTGTTCATAGGATTTAAATTAAGACCTAAAAATAGTCTTTTTTGTACAGAATTTGTGCCTTTGGTTTAATTTCTATTTGTTAAAAAAACGACTAAAAACAGCCGCTATCCTATGATCCAGTCAGTCCCGAATTTTCGGGAGAATCGGACACTATAATTTTTAAACAAAAAAAGCCTCTAAAACAGAGGCTATCCTATGATCCAGTCAGTCCCGAAACATCGGGAGAACCTGAGACTATAATTTTTAAACAAAAAAAGCCTCTAAAACAGAGGCTTTCATGTGATCCAGTCAGTCCCGAAACATCGGGAGAACCTGAGACTATAATTTTTAAACAAAAAAAGCCTCTAAAACAGAGGCTTTCATGTGATCCAGTCAGTCCCGAAACTTCGGGAGAACCTGAGACTATAATTTTTAAACAAAAAAAGCCTCTAAAACAGAGGCTTTCATGTGATCCAGTCAGTCCCGAAACTTCGGGAGAACCTGAGACTATTAAATTTTTTTAAACAAAAAAAGCCTCTAAAACAGAGGCTTTCATGTGATCCAGTCAGGATTCGAACCTGAGACCTACTGCTTAGAAGGCAGTTGCTCTATCCAGCTGAGCTACTGGACCTAAGTCGGGGTGGCAGGATTCGAACCTGCGGCCTCCTGCTCCCAAAGCAGGCGCGATAACCGGGCTACGCTACACCCCGAAAAGAAGCGGAGAGACAGGGACTCGAACCCTGGCGACGGTTACCCGTCGACAGATTAGCAATCTGCTCCGTTACCACTCCGGCACCTCTCCTAATTCTTAAAAGTAAAGAACTTTCGCTCTAAAGCGGTTGCAAATGTAAAGTAACATTCTAAAAAATACAACAATTTAGGTCGATTTTTTATGAATTAATTTACGAGCTTCTTCGAAGCAATTCGTTATCAACAGTATAGCCCATAAAAAAACGACATTAGTCGTAAAAACAACCCAATTTTCGGGCATATTTGGCAAAAAATAGTAGATTTGCACAACAAACAAACCAATCTAATTTTAGTGAATCATGAGTAAAAAAGTGGTTATCGTAGCAGCAGCTCGAACTCCTATCGGAAGTTTCATGGGAGCTTTATCAACTGTAACAGCCCCTCGCCTTGGTGCAGCAGCCATTAAAGGTGCATTAGACAAAATCAATTTAGATCCTAAATTGGTCGATGAAGTCATTATGGGAAATGTCGTTCAAGCGGGTGTGGGACAAGCTCCAGCACGTCAAGCGGCATTGTATGCTGGATTATCTGAAGAAGTTGCCTGTACTACTGTAAATAAAGTTTGTGCTTCTGGAATGAAAGCCATTATGCAAGGTGCCCAAGCCATTATGGCAGGTGATGCTGAAATTGTGGTTGCTGGTGGAATGGAAAACATGAGTTTGATTCCGCATTATGTTCATTTGCGAAATGGTGTGAAATTTGGTCCTACTTCCATGCTCGACGGAATGCAAAAAGACGGCTTAACGGATGCTTACGACAATAATGCTATGGGAGTTTGTGCCGATTTATGTGCTACGGAATACAACATTTCTCGTGAAGAACAAGACAATTTTGCCATCCAATCGTACCAGCGTTCGGCGCAAGCATGGGAGGCTGGAAAATTTGATGCCGAAGTGGTTCCTGTAGCGGTTCCCCAACGCAAAGGTGATCCAATTATGATAACCAAAGATGAAGAATACACCAATGTGCGTTTAGATAAAATTCCAACATTAAGTCCGGTTTTCACCAAAGAAGGAACGGTAACGGCTGCTAATGCTTCAACTATTAATGATGGAGCTGCTGCTGTAGTTTTAATGAGTGAAGAAAAAGCAAAAGCGATGGGCTTAACGCCTTTAGCAGTTATTCGCGGTTACGCTGATGCGGCACAAGAACCAAAATGGTTTACCACAGCTCCAGCAAAAGCATTACCTAAAGCTTTGTCAAAAGCAGGAATTGCTATTGACGAAGTTGATTATTTCGAATTCAACGAAGCGTTTTCTGTAGTTGGATTGGCCAATGCCAAAATACTTAATTTGGATAATGAAAAGGTGAATGTTAACGGTGGTGCGGTTTCATTGGGACACCCTCTGGGATGTTCGGGTGCGCGAATTATTGTTACTTTGATCAATGTTTTAGCCCAAAATAATGCAAAAATTGGAGCTGCCGCTATTTGTAATGGTGGTGGTGGTGCTTCAGCATTAGTCATCGAACGATTATAATCCTAGTCTAATGAACAAGTTTGCCATTTGTAATCTTTCCGTCATTCCATTGCGCGCTGAAGCCAGCGATCGCAGTGAAATTGTCTCGCAAGTTTTATTTGGCGAACATTTTGAGATTCTTGAAAAGGACCGTCAATGGTCCAAAATTCGTTTGCAATTTGACCAATACGAAGGTTGGGTCGACAGCAAGCAATACCAAGAAATTTCAAAAGAGAATTATGATAAACTATCCAATGATGCTGTAATTCTTAATGCGGATTTGGTAGAATATGCGATTACTCCTGAGAACCAACTCACTCCGCTGACTTTGGGTGCGTCTTTATCATTTTTACATCATCCTGAAATAAATAGTGCCAATTACAATTTTGAAGGATTGAAAGTCAGTGGGATAAAACCTAAAAATGAATTGATTGCAACCGCATTTATGTATTTAAATGCACCGTATTTATGGGGTGGAAAAACACCTTTTGGCATTGACTGTTCCGGTTTTACGCAAATGGTGTACAAATTAAATGGATATTCTTTATTACGTGATGCTTCTCAACAAGCCACACAAGGCGAAGTGTTGAGTTTTATTGAGGAAAGCGAACCGGGTGATTTGGCATTTTTTGATAATGAAGAAGGGAAAATCATCCATGTGGGCATTATGTTAGAAAATAATTACATCATCCATGCCAGTGGAAAAGTTCGCATCGACCGTTTAGATCATTTAGGCATATACAATGCAGAGCAAAATCGGCATACCCATCGACTACGAGTAATAAAAAAAATTATATAAAAAAAGCGTCCTAAATTTTTAGGACGCTTTTTTATTATTTACTTTCTTTCAATTGCTTTACTTTATCACTTAATTCTAAAAACCTGTAAACTGATAACAAGTTGGTTTTAACTATATCATTTGAAGGATCTAATTGATATGCTTTTTCCAAAATAGGCATTGCTTTATTAAACAAGGCTTGTCTTTCTGCTTTCAACGCTTCATAGCGCTTTTGATCTTTAGCAGTTGTCCCCAATTTATTCATTTCTTCAACCATTTTTGCATCTGGTCTTAAAACAATATCCGATAAATTTAGGTAGGCATTTATATAATTAGGATCGATTTTTATAACTTGATTGTAATATTTCTCTGCTTCAGCGAGTTGATTATTATTTCCACTAGTTACACCTAAATTATATAGCAAAATGTGATCGTTCGGATTTTTATCCAATGCTTCTTTAATTAGCGATTGATATTTTGCAATGTCATTCATTTTAAGATAAACATCGGCCTCAGCAATAATCAAATCCGTATCATTTGGATTTTCCACTCTTGCTTCAGCTAATGCCGCTTTTGCCTCGTTTGATTTTCCTGTTTCAATTAAGATTAACGCGTAATTTCTATAAATCTCACCTTTTCGAGAGGGGATTTTTTCTTCTTTAGGATTGGTGTAATTCCCAAGTGCTACAAGCTTATCACGTACTTCTTTATCGCCAAAAGTTTCAAATTCATTGGTTACTTTATTCTTCGCCAAATATTGTGTTGCTTCACCGGTATATTTAATATCCTTTAATTCTTTAAAATATTTTAAAGCAGATTCGTAATCTTTTGCTTGAATTGCATAATTAGCGGCATAATATAGGTTGTCTGCCACTTTGGTATCCAACAAATAAATGGAATATAAAATCTCAGCAGACTCCTTATATTTTTTTACATTTCCAAAATCAATAGCAATATTTAATAATTGCGGCTTAATTAGATTGATTTTTTCGGCAATGTCATCAGTGTATATTTTTTTTCCTGATTTTTTTTCAAAATCCAGTGTAGATTTTGTAGTATTAGCTAATTCTTTAATTGCAACTGGAGTAGCAACTCGTTTTAATTCATTTTGTAATTGACTGGGGTCAAGAGATAAAATTTCCTTGAAGGGTAAAAAACTTTTATAAAAACTTGTATAAACTTTATCCGATTCTTCTGTCGCTAAACTTTCAAGTTTTGTTAATAAACTCTTGTATTCAGCAACCTCTTCTGGCTTTAATTTATCTTTTCCATACAATTTTTTTAATGCTTTCAACTCGTCTTTTTGTGCAAACGAAACAAGTCCGATCAAAAGTGTTCCGCCTAAAATTACATTTTTGATTTTCATAAATTTTAGTTTAAAATAAAAAGCCATGTTCACTCGAGAGATATCATGGCTTTTACAGTGTTATAATTATTTATTCTTCAGATTCCGAAGCGGTTTCATCATTTGAAATTTCCCCTTCAGTGAAATCGGTTCCTTCCAAATCTTCAATTCCTTCTTCCTCTTCTTCTCGCATTACTTTGGTAACCGCAGCAATGGAATCGTTGTTTTTGATATTAATCAAACGAACGCCTTGTGTAGCACGTCCCATCACACGTAAATCAGAAACCATCATACGAATTGTCAACCCCGATTTATTAATGATCATCAAATCATCTTCATCGGTTACATCACAAATGGAAATCAACTGACCCGTTTTTTCGGTAATATTTAAGGTTTTCACCCCTTTACCACCACGGTTTGTGATACGATACACATCTTCTCCATCGTCATCTACTAATTTGGTTCGTTTTCCATAACCGTTTTCAGTAACCACAAGAATTTGTTTTTCGTTCACTTCTTTCTCGTCGATGGCCACCATTCCGATAACTTCATCCGTTTCACTCGCTAAAGTAATACCGCGAACACCCGAAGCTGTTCGACCCATTGGACGGGTTTTGCTTTCTTCAAAACGAACCAATTTACCCGACTTCACAGCAACCAACACCTGACTGTTTCCAGTTGTCAATTTTGCTTCTAATAGTTCGTCATCTTCACGAATGGTAATCGCATTAATACCATTTTGACGTGGACGAGAATATTGTTCCAATGGCGTTTTCTTCACCTGACCTTGTTTGGTCGCCATAATCACAAAATGATTATTGATGTATTCTTCGTCTTTTAAATCTTTGGTACAAATGAACGCTTTTACCTTATCATCACTCTCAATATTGATTAAGTTTTGAATAGCGCGACCTTTACTTGCTTTCGATCCTTCTGGAATTTCGTAAACACGCATCCAGAAACATTTACCTTTTTGTGTAAAGAATAATAAGTATTGGTGGTTAGTCGCAACAAACAAATGTTCCAAGAAATCTTGGTCACGCGTTGCTGCTGATTTTTGACCCACTCCTCCTCTATTTTGAGTTTTGTATTCAGATAAAGAAGTACGTTTAATATACCCTGCATGTGAAATGGTAATTACCACATTTTCATCGGCAATCAAATCCTCAATACTCACATCACCACCGGCATACACAATTTCTGAACGACGGGCATCACCATATTTATCACGAACTTCAATCAATTCTTCTTTGATTAACTCCATACGCAATTCTTTGCTTGCCAACAAGTCTTTCAAACGTTGAATCAATTTCATGATATCATCATATTCTGCACGTAGTTTATCTTGCTCCAATCCGGTTAACTGACGTAAACGCATTTCAACAATGGCACGCGACTGAATATCCGACAAACTGAAACGCTCCATCAAGCGAGTTCGAGCTTCATCACCGTCTTTTGATCCACGAATAATGGCAATTACTTCGTCAATATTGTCAGAAGCAATAATTAAACCTTCTAAGATATGCGCGCGTTCTTCCGCTTTGCGCAATTCAAATTGCGTACGGCGAACCACTACATCATGACGGTGTTCCACAAAATGGTGAATCAAATCTTTTAAATTCAACATTTCAGGACGACCATTCACTAAGGCAATATTGTTGACACTGAATGAAGATTGTAATTGGGTATATTTAAATAAGGTGTTCAAAACCACATTCGGAACCGCATCACGTTTCAATTCGTATACAATACGCATACCGGTACGATCCGATTCATCACGGATATTTGAAATCCCTTCAATTTTTTTATCATTGATCAAGTCGGCCGTCTTCTTAATCATTTCAGCCTTATTCACTTGATAAGGAATCTCTGTGACAATGATGGCTTCTTTGCCGTTGACTTCTTCAAAGTTTACTTTACCGCGAATTACAACGCGGCCACGACCTGTTTTAAAAGCCTCACGAACCCCTTCATAACCGTAAATCACACCACCTGTTGGAAAATCAGGTGCTTTGATGTGCTGCATTAATTCATCGATTTCGATGTCGTTATTGTCAATGTAAGCTAAAGTTCCGTCAACAACCTCAGTTAAATTGTGAGGCGGCATATTCGTAGCCATACCAACTGCAATCCCTGATGCACCATTAATTAAAAGGTTAGGAATACGCGTAGGCATCACTTTGGGCTCATATAAGGTATCGTCAAAGTTCAACTGGAAATCCACCGTCTCTTTGTCAATATCTGCCATAATGTCTTCTGACATCTTTTTCATACGGGCTTCCGTATAACGCATGGCCGCCGGACTGTCACCGTCAATCGAACCAAAGTTCCCTTGACCATCTACCAAAAGGTAGCGTAAACTCCACTCCTGCGCCATACGCACCATGGCGTCATATACTGAACTGTCACCGTGCGGGTGGTACTTACCAAGGACCTCCCCTACGATTCTCGCTGATTTTTTGTGTGCTCTGTTTGAAAAAACGCCCAAGTCATACATTCCGTACAACACACGTCGGTGAACCGGTTTTAAACCGTCACGAACATCCGGAAGTGCGCGGGAAACGATTACCGACATCGAATAATCGATGTAGGCACTCTTCATTTCGTCTTCAATGTTGATAGGAATTAACTTCTCTCCGTCAGACATATACTAATTTTTTTAATAGTTTTAGGTTCAAATATTCGAACACGCAATATACATCTTTTTACCTTTTTCTGAAGAAAAACACCTTGCTTATTTCGACTTTTTATTAACAAAATCGAGGGTTGAAACAGTTAATAAATCGACGTTAATTCCTTTTTAATATTGCGCTTTTTTTTGTCATTTTACTGACAGGCACTGCCACGGAATGATTTTTGCAAAAGCCAACAAAAATCAGTAGTTTTACTAAACCCATAATCGAATTCCTATGGATGATAATTTTTCACCCCGCGTCAAAGATGTAATCACGTACAGTAAAGAGGAAGCCTTGCGTTTAGGCCATGACTTTATTGGTACTGAACATCTCATGCTCGGTATTTTACGCGACGGAAATGGAAAGGCCATCACTATACTCAATAATCTCTCCGTAGATCTTGACCACTTGCGTAGAAAAGTCGAAGTATTAAGTCCGCCCAATCCGGCCGCAGACCATAGCATTGAAAAGAAAAATCTGCACTTAACCCGACAAGCCGAGCGTGCTCTGAAAACTACTTTCTTAGAAGCGAAAGTTTTTCAAAGTACGTCCATCAGTACTGCACACCTATTATTGTGCATTTTAAGAAACGAAAATGATCCGACAACCAAGTTATTGAATAAGTTGAAAATCGACTATGAAATAGCTAAAGAACAATATTTGCAAATGACTCCAAAAGACGAAGATTTCATGGAAAACTTGCCGAAAAACGAATCATTCAATGAAGATTCCGGCCAAGATGAGGGTATGAAAGGCGACAGCTTTAATAACCCCACCAATAAATCCAATAAAAAATCAAAAACTCCTGTTTTAGATAATTTTGGTCGCGACCTGACCGAATTGGCCGAAGAAGGAAAATTAGATCCTGTAGTAGGACGCGAAAAAGAAATTGAGCGTGTTTCTCAAATCCTGAGCCGTCGTAAGAAAAACAATCCCTTGTTAATCGGTGAACCCGGTGTGGGTAAATCTGCTATTGCAGAAGGATTGGCCTTGCGTATCATTCAAAAGAAAGTATCGCGTATCCTTTTCAACAAACGCGTGGTTACTTTGGACTTGGCCTCTTTAGTGGCTGGAACCAAATACCGTGGTCAATTTGAAGAGCGTATGAAAGCCGTCATGAATGAGTTAGAGAAAAATGACGACATCATTTTATTCATTGACGAAATTCACACTATAGTAGGTGCTGGTGGCGCAACGGGTTCTTTGGATGCTTCCAATATGTTCAAACCGGCATTAGCACGAGGCGAAATCCAATGTATTGGTGCCACAACGCTTGATGAATACCGTCAGTATATTGAAAAAGATGGTGCTTTAGAACGTCGTTTTCAAAAAGTAATTGTCGAACCTACTTCGGTTCCTGAAACGATCACCATTTTGAATAACATCAAAAACAAATACGAAGATCACCATAATGTGACCTATACTCCAGAAGCTATCGAAGCGTGTGTGAAGTTGACCGATCGTTATATGTCGGAACGTTTTCTTCCCGACAAAGCTATCGATGCTTTGGATGAAGCGGGTTCGCGCGTGCACATTACCAATATTGATGTGCCCAAACAAATTTTGGATTTAGAACGTCAATTGGAAGAAGTTCGCGATTTGAAAAATTCGGTAGTAAAACGCCAGAAATACGAAGAAGCTGCCAAACTCCGTGACGATGAGAAAAAGTTAGAAAAAGAATTAGCTATTGCTCAAGAACAATGGGAAGAAGATTCTAAAAACAACCGTGTTCAAGTAACGGAAGATAACGTAGCCGATGTGGTTTCTATGATGACCGGAATTCCGGTGAACCGCATTGCGCAAACTGAAAGCAATAAATTAGCGAGTTTACCCGAACTCCTTCAAGGTAAGGTAATTGGTCAAAATGATGCGGTACTTAAAATTGCGCGTTCGATCCAACGTAATCGTGCCGGGCTAAAAGACCCGAATCGTCCTATTGGTTCGTTCATCTTCTTAGGATCGACCGGTGTTGGAAAAACGCAGTTGGCGAAAGTATTAGCCAAAGAACTTTTCGATTCAGAAGATGCTTTGGTGCGTATTGATATGAGTGAATACATGGAGAAATTTGCCATTTCCCGTTTAATCGGAGCACCTCCAGGCTACGTAGGATACGAAGAAGGCGGTCAATTGACTGAAAAAGTGCGTCGCAAACCTTATTGTGTGGTGCTTTTGGACGAAATTGAAAAAGCGCATCCCGATGTATTCAATATGATGCTTCAGGTTTTGGATGACGGTTATTTGACCGATAGTTTAGGTCGAAAAATTGATTTCAAAAACACCATCATCATTATGACTTCCAATGTGGGCGCGCGTCAGTTGAAAGACTTTGGCCAAGGTGTCGGATTTGGTACCGCAGCTAAAGTAGCACAAGCCGATGATCATTCAAAAGGCATCATTGAAAATGCATTAAAGAAAACATTTGCACCTGAATTCCTAAACCGTATTGACGATGTAATTGTGTTTAATGCGTTAGAAAAAGAAGATATCGATAAAATCATCGAAATTGAATTGGCCAAATTGTATGTTCGCATCGCTGATTTAGGCTACAAATTGAAATTATCTGACAAAGCCAAAGCGTTTATTGCCGACAAAGGTTTTGACAAACAATTTGGAGCACGTCCCTTGAAAAGAGCGATTCAAAAGTATGTTGAAGATACTTTAGCAGAAGAAATTATTACTTCCAAAATTAATTCGGGTGATGAAATCTTCATGGATATTGAAGACGGCTCAGATGAACTAACAGTTACGGTTCAAAAAACTGAAGAACCAACGAATTAATAATTTTATAACCTAAAACACAAACCACGATTGACCGAAATCTATTTATTTCGTTTATTCGTGGTTTCTTTTTATTATGCAAAAACTCATCTTAGGTTCTGAAGAATGGTGTGGATTTCCTGAATTAGGATTACCATCCATTAAAGCCCGTGTCGACTCTGGAGCAAAAACGTCCGCGCTGCATGCGTTGAACATTGCACCATTTCAAAAGGATGGCGAAACATGGGTGAAATTTGACATCAATCCCATTCAAAAAAACCAAAAAACCATCATTCATTGTGAAGCCAAACTGGTCGACAAACGCATTGTTAAAAGTTCGAGCGGCTACCGTGAACAGCGTTATGTCATCCAAACTGAACTAAAAATTGGCGAGGAATCATGGACGGCAGAAGTAACGTTAACCAATCGTGATTCCATGGGATTCCGCATGTTATTGGGCCGTGAAGCAATGAGTGGACGAATCTTGGTCGATCCTGAGCAGAAGTATTTGTTGGGCGAACCTACTCCCGAATATTTAAAAGAAATTTACCTGAAATCGGTTGCACAAAAAACAGGCTTGCGCATCGGACTCCTAGCCAGCAATCCCGAATTGTACAGTAACCGCCGTATTATAGAAGCGGGAGAAGCACGCGGGCATGAAATGCATTTTTTGAACATCAAAGAATGTTATATGAAATTGGATGCGGACAAACCCGAAATTCATTACCGTGGCGGTAAAATACTCGATAATTTTGACGCCATTATTCCGCGTATTCGTCCGAGTATCACTTTTTATGGTTGTGCGTTAACCCGTCAATTTGAAGCCATGAAAGTGTATTGTTTAAATTCGGCGAAAGCCATTACGCAATCGCGTGACAAATTGTATTCCCTGCAATTACTGTTACATCATGGCATTGATATTCCCACAACTGGATTTGCCAATTCGCCTTTGGATACTGATGATTTGATTAAAATGGTGGGTGGAACCCCTTTGATAGTAAAATTATTAGAAGGCACTCAAGGTAAAGGTGTGGTTTTAGCAGAAACCAAAAAAGCCGCTGAATCCGTAATTAACGCATTTAAAAGTTTGAATGCGAATATTTTGGTTCAAGAATTTATCAAAGAAGCCGACGGAAAAGATTTGCGTTTGTTTGTTGTGGATGGAAAAGTGGTAGCGGCCATGCAACGTGAAGCCGCTCCTGGTGAATTCAGAGCCAACATTCACATGGGCGGAACAGCTTCTGTCGTTAAAGTTACCCCCGATGAAAAACGTATCGCCATCAAAGCGGCCAAAGCCATGGATTTAAAAGTGGCCGGGGTCGACATTATTCGTTCGTCGAAAGGTCCGTTGTTGCTTGAAGTAAATTCGTCCCCCGGACTAGAAGGAATTGAAGGTGCTACCAACAAAGACATCGCTGGTGAGATGATTAAATCCATTGAGAAAAGTATTAAATGGAAATAAGCCTTTGAATTTCATTGTTTTCAATTTAATTCCCTAATTTTAAACATTATTCCCTCTTTAATCATGCGAAGTCTACTCTTTTCTTTTTTCTTTATTTTGTTAAGCAGTTCTTTAATGGCGCAGAAAGATTGCAATGCTTATCGTAATGGTAAATTCAAATTAGTGGATGCCGCATCAAAAACGACTTACCTTATTGAGCGAAAAGGCAAACTTCAAACCGAATCAATTGTGGGCACTTCTGATAAATTGGATTTTATTGTGAATTGGATTGATGATTGCACCTACAGTTTGACACCCACTCCAAAAACGCAGGAGTTTCTAAAATCAGATTTAGTTGTTTACACAAAAATTATTGGCATTAATGCAAAAGAATTGGTACTGGTAACCTACATTAAAGATGTTCCCAATTCTGAAATTGAAATGAAAGTACAAATCATCGATTAATTAGTATGAAAAAAAAATATATCCCCTCGTTAATTATTTCATCCAAAGCCACATTGATTCTATTTTTGGGCATCGTTTTCAATTTCACCAATCAACCAGAATCCATGATTATGTTCGGAATTGCTGGTTTTTTGTACTGTGTCGCTTTGATTGTATTTTTTATCATGAATTCTTTAAACAAAGACGGCAAGGAAACGTCGATTTTCTAATTCAAGTTCAATGAATGCATATTTTGACATCATCTTTAGAAGTGTTTGTGTCTATCTTTTCATGATTGCCGCCATTCGGCTCTTTGGCAAAAAAGAATTATCACAACTCAATACGGCAGATGTCATTTTGATTTTATTGATTAGTAATGCCGTTCAAAATGCCATGGTAGGCAGTAACACCGGCTTGATTGGCGGTTTAGTTGCAGCCTTAGCTTTATTTATCATCAACTTTTTTTTCAAAAAATTAATGTTTTACATTCCAGCTTTGAAAAAATTGGTCCAAGACAAACCCGAAATTTTAGTCCATAACGGAACTGTAGAATTCAAAACGTTGGCGAAATTAGGAATAACCCACGACGAACTCATGGAAGCCATCCGTGAACACGGAATCGAACACTACCAGGAAGTGCGTTTAGCCATGTTGGAAATCGATGGGAATATTAGCGTGATATCAGGTGATACACAATTAAAACAAACCAAACACAAAAGGAGAATTCATAAGACTTTGGGGAATGTGTAGTGACAGTGGTCAGTAATCAGTGTTCAGTCATCAGTGGTCAGTAATCAGTGGTCAGTAATCCGTGAACTGTCATTCTAAACTCTAAATTCTAAACTCTAAATTCTAAACTCTAAATTCTAAATTCTAAACTCTAAAATAAAATGAACAAAAACCGATTAGAAGCCTTTAGTGACGGCGTTTTAGCCATCATCATTACGATCATGGTTCTGGAATTGAAAGTTCCCGAAGGCATCGATTGTGCCGCTATTCAACCGCTGCTTCCTAAGTTTTTTGCCTACATTTTGAGTTTTATTTATGTGGGAATCTATTGGAACAACCACCACCACATGTTGCATACGGTAAAACGAGTAACGGGTAGTATTTTGTGGGCCAATTTGCATTTATTATTTTGGCTTTCGTTAATTCCTTTTGTGACGGCTTGGGCGGGAGACAACAATTTTGCCGCCTTCCCGATGATGCTGTATGGTATCATTTTACTTTGTAATGCCATTGCCTACTTCATTTTACAAAATGTCATTATTCACCATCATGGTAAAGAAGAAGCCGCTTTAGCTAAAGCTATAGGCAAAGATTGGAAAGGAAAAGGTTCGGTCATACTGTATGCCTGCGCTATATTATTTGCCAATTCCTATGCTTGGATTGCTGGAACAATCTATATAATCGTTGCCTTAATCTGGTTGGTTCCCGACAAACGAATTGAAAGAATTTTAGAAAATTAAAATCCTATGCCCATAATCACAAAAATAATCCTCGTTGTAATCGCGCTATTACATGCGTACATTTTATGGTTGGAAATGTTTGCTTGGACGACCCGAGCGAAGAAAGTATTCAAAACAATTCCCGAAGATTTGTTTGAAAAAACCAAAGTTTTAGCTGCTAATCAAGGTTTATACAACGGATTTTTGGCGGCCGGACTTTTATGGTCATTAGCCATTTCCGATCCAATTTGGTCCAAAAATGTGGCCTTATTTTTCCTTATTTGTGTATTTGTCGCGGGTATTTATGGCGCGGCAACCGCTTCTAAACGCATTTTTTATGTGCAAAGTGTCCCCGCAATTCTTGGAATACTTAGCATCATTTTAATTTAATTTTTTATTTTTTTTATCCTTTTCCAACCTTTTCAATACTAATGGGCTCTTTATTAAAAAGAGACATTATGAAACCATTCCCTACCCTTTCTTTGGCTAAAATAAGCGTTTGCCTTATTTTATTTTTATGCCAATTTTCATTCGGACAAACCATTCGTGGAAAAATCGAAAGTTCGAATCCCGATGCCATAGCTTCCCTAGAAATTTACAATTTAACTAATAATCATGCAACACTCACTTCAAAAGAAGGCACTTTTGAAATTAAAGGAGATTTAGGCAATTCCCTTCAATTCTATTATGAAGGTGAAAAATACATTGTGAATGTTTCGAACACCCATTTTTGTAGCATCAAAATTGACAAATTAGTTAAGGAACGCGAACAAGATGCCCGCAAAAGTGAAAAAAAAGCGGCACAAAAAAATAAACGCGCCAATCGTAAATACAAACGTTACAATAAAAAACCGCTTGCATTAATTACCAACGACCATGAGCGCTATAAAAATCCCTATAAAAATAGTGTCATCGGACGTATCACAGATAAACATGATGCACTTCCCTTAGTCACTGTGCAAATCAAAGGAAAAACCATCACGGCACAAACAGATTTAGATGGGTATTTCGGAATCGATGCGAAAATTGGCGACATCTTGTTGATTCAATATATTGGTTATGAAACTAGTGAAATCAAAGTAACGCATCCTATTATGAATTTTGTTTTACAGGAAAATACAATGACATTATCTGAAGTCGTTGTGACAAGCTATAGTCCCACTGTAAAACGTAAAATGACCAGCAGTGTCGAACGTATAACTGTAAGTGAATCCGTTGTAAGTGATAAAGAAATGCTCAGTGCTGCTGCCCCATCTACTTCGGGTTCAAGTTCCACAGGTCCAAAGGCGGGCCAACTCACCGCTACTGAAGTTAATGATTTCAGTCATTATACCTATTGGCAAGGACTCACCGAAAGCGAATTGAATCAGTGGAAAAACTACTGGAAAATCTGTCCCACACAGCGGTATTCATTGGTTATAAAAAATGATAAAGGCTTTCCTATTGTAAGTAAAAAAGTTTTCCTAAAATCGGGTGAAACAACACTTTGGGTAAGTCGAACCGACAATACCGGTCGTGCTGAATTGTGGAATACTCCTGAAACTACGAGTATTAATGCAGGGAGCGGACTCCAAATCACGGATGAAAAAGGAACCGTATTAGTTGCGAATGCGAAAGAATTTCACGAAGGTATCAACTCCTACTCCTACGCTACAGATTGTACTTCAAAAGTAAAAATCAATATCGGATTTATGATCGACGCCACGGGTTCCATGGGTGACGAAATCAGCTACTTGCAATCGGAATTGTATGATGTGATTGAAAAAACCAAACAACATTTACCCGAGTCGGAAGTGAAAATGAGCAGTTTATTCTACAGAGATACTAGTGACGATTATGTGGTGAAAAATTTTGATTTTACAGCTAATATTCCGAATGTGATTGATTTTATCAAAAATCAAAATGCGGGCGGCGGCGGCGATTATCCCGAGGCTGTAATAGAAGGTTTAGACAATGCCATCCACCAAATGAGCTGGGAAGATGATGCAACTTCAAAATTACTTTTTGTGGTTTTGGACGCACCACCCCATTATTCAGAAACCAATGTGAAAAAATTACACGAATTGGGCCGTCAAGCCGCTGAAAAAGGGATTCGCATAATTCCGCTCGCGGCCAGTGGAATCGATAAATCCACCGAGTATCTAATGCGAGCTTTGGCCTTGGAAACCAATGGAACGTACCTCACGTTAACCAACCATAGCGGTATCGGAGATAACCACATTGCACCTTCCGCAGAAAGCACCAAAGTGGAAATGCTCAACGAATTACTGTTGCGAATTATTCAGCAATTTGGTGCAGTCAATCGTTGTGATCAAAAAGAAGAGGATTTTGCACAAAATTCAATCCTGAACGAACAAAGCGCCAAAGACAAATCCATAACGTTTACCTATGCGCCCAACCCAACAACTGATTTAGTGACTATTCGCATTGACGTTCCTGCCCATGAGGTCTTTTTATTTGACACTACAGGAAAATTGATTTTTTACAAAACCGATAAAGCTACGGAATATACGCTTGATCTTACTGGTTTACCCAATGCGGTTTATTATTTAAAAGTCGCCACTGAAGAAAAAATCTTCTATGGAAAAATTATTAAACGAAGTTAAGCTACATCCCATGAAATATCTTTTTTTCTGCTTACTCCCTAGCATACTATTTCAAGCTTGGGCTCAAAATAACACCCAGCAATCAGCAGTGATTGTCTACTTTGACACCAACCAATTTCGGTTAACGAATGAACATCGGCAACAATTGGATTCGCTTTTTCCGTTTGATAAAGGCACCGGATTAAAACATGAATTTCTTGTTACAGGCTACACCGACGAAACGGGTCCGCTATCCTACAACGAATGGCTTTCAGAACAACGGGCGTGTGCGGTGTCGGACTATTTGGAAACCAAAGGAAGTCAAGCCGATTTTCAATGCATTGTGAATGGAAATGGTATTTATTCGGAAGTAGAAAATAATGCGCACCAACGCAGAGTAATGGTCGAACATAGACGCATTCGAGGTTGTGGTCTATTAGAAGAAAGGGTCGATACGATTGATTTTGCTCCGCCCTATTTTAAAAACATTGCGGCCTATTTTGATACCAAAAACATGATTCGCGATCGCGTTTTTGCCATCGATACCAACGAAAATTTAATCAAAACGGCAGGAATGTATTTGTTCGAGCCCAACGAGGAACAATTTAAAACTTTAGCACCCAACACCGTCGCTCGCTTTTGTTTTCCTTTGGCAAAAGGCAAAAAATTTGATCCCGATATGAAAGTGTGGCGTTTGGTTCTCAATGAAAAAGGCGAAAAACGATGGGAGGAAACAACGGTACCTGTGCGTTTTAATCCGGATTCCAATTGCTATGAAGTCGGTATGAATTGTATTTATTTGCCCGGAGAACGCGGGTTAAACATTGATAAAAACCGACCATTTTCCGAAATGGAAATCGAAATTTCGTTTTATAAAAATGTTGCATGTTTGGATGTCGAACTCACAGATGCTGATTTTTCAGCTGTGGATGAGAACAGGAACCATAAAATTTACCAATTTATTGGGTTGACAACGCAAGAAACGGGTTATTTCAAAGGGAAATTTAGAAAAAATGGCCTTGAACACGAATTGAGTTTTCCGCTAACGAGTTGTACCAAAACAGAACATCCCGACGGAAGAAAAGCCTATTATCTCTCAGAAAAAAGCCATTTTTGGGTGGATGGAAAAGAGTTCAACGGACCCCGAAATCTTTGGCAACGCATTGGAGATTGGTTTCGAAAAAAAGAAGATCCTTTGTAAAAGGAATCAGGTTTCTTCCGAAAAAGTGGAAGAAACCTGAAATCTTTGGTTTTATTCTATATCAATGACAAAACTTCTTAAAAACGCCACCGATTTTTCAATATCGTAATGTAAAATGCGGTCCACTTCTACCAGAGGCACTTCTTCACGGTACGATTTCAAGAAACTTTCTAAAAATTCACTGCTGCGAAGTGGTCTTCTGAATTCAATCGCCTGCGAAGCATTCATTAATTCGATGGCTAATATTCGCTCCAAATTGTCCACAATGCGTAAAGCTTTAGTGGCGGCATTGGATCCCATACTTACGTGATCTTCTTGTCCATTGCTGGAAACAATACTATCAACCGAAGCAGGTGTCGCCAATTGTTTGTTCTGACTCACGATACTCGCCGCCGTGTATTGCGGAATCATAAATCCGGAATTGAGTCCGGGATCATTCACCAAGAAAGCGGGCAATCCACGTAAACCGGAGATCAATTGGTAGGTACGGCGTTCCGAGATGTTTCCAATTTCGGCCAAGGCTATTCCCATAAAATCCAACGCCAAAGCCAACGGTTGACCGTGGAAATTACCTCCAGAAATAATTTTGTCGCTTTCGCGGAAGATATTCGGGTTATCGGTCACCGAATTGATTTCGGTTTTAAACACTTTTTTCACATAATCCAAGGCATCTTTACTCGCCCCATGCACTTGTGGAATACAACGGAACGAATACGGATCTTGTACGTGTTGTTTGGGTTGCCCAATGATTTCGCTGCCTTCCAACAAATCGCGCATGCGTTCTGCCGTGGTCACTTGCCCTTTGTGCGGTCGAACGTAATGAATCAAGTCATCAAAAGGTTCGATACGACCGTCAAAACCCTCCAAGGAAATGGCAGCTACAACATCCGCTAAGTAAGTATATTTTAGAGCTTTTAGAAGTACATAACAACCGTAAGCGCTCATAAACTGGGTACCGTTCAACAACGCTAATCCTTCCTTGGATTGCAAAACGATGGGTTCCCATCCTCTGTTTTGCAACACTTTAGCCGCAGGTTGGCGGAAACCATCCACATAAACTTCGCCTTCACCAATCAAGGGCAAACACAAATGGGCTAAGGGTGCTAAATCACCACTGGCGCCCAACGAACCTTGTTCATAAACAATGGGAAGGATATCGTTATTATAAAAGTCAATCAAGCGTTCTACCGTGGCCAATTGCACACCGGAGTGTCCATAACTCAACGATTGTACTTTCAATAAAAGCATCAATTTGACAATCTCATGTGGTACTTCGGGGCCGGTTCCACATGCATGCGACTTCATCAAATTCACCTGTAACTGGGATAGGTTTTCGTTCGAAATTTTCACATTGCACAACGAACCAAAACCGGTATTGATTCCGTAAATGGGTTCGCTTTGTGCCGCCATCTTGGCATCCAAATACTCCCGACACTTGATAATACTCACTTTGGCATCTTCGGATAACGCTAAGGTTTTTCCTTGATAAACGATTTCATGAAGTTGTTCCAGCGTTAATACTTCTGAACTGATGTAATGAATAGTGTCCATAATTGCTTGATTTGTGCCCAAAATTCAACAAACCCAAGAGAATATGCAACTAAATACCCTACATTTTTTTAGCATATCCTTAAATTCTTCAGTTTTAAAAATCAAATCTTGAAAAATCAGTTTTCGATAACGATGTAACACTATCATATTCGCAAAAGTATCGAGCAAACTTTGATATTAAATGCAATGTTTTAACTTTGTCTTTATGAAATTAGCATCGAAAACAACGTTTTATACTTTTTCAGCCACAACTTCGGCTGTTGTTTTCTATGGCACAACCACCACCACGACCCCATAAGGGGTTCATTGTACACATATCGTCCTTTCGCGGATGCTTGATAAAAGCATGCCAACTCTTGTATTCAAAACAAAATCATTGTTATCAGTTCCCCTAAAACTTGAAACCTAAAACCCTATCATGAAAACACTTAAATTCGGCGGAACCTCAGTAGCCAACGCCGCCAACATACAAAAATGCCTTTCAATTATTTTAGAAAAAGCCAAACACGACCGTTTAGCTGTGGTGGTTTCTGCTTTTAGTGGAGTAACCGACTTACTGTTGCAAGCTTCAGAAAAAGCAGCTGCAAAAGACACGGGTTACCGCTTACTGTTTCAAGAAATTGAAGGCAAACACAAAACGGCTATTGACGAACTAATTCCGGCAGTGGAACAAGCAGAAATTATTGCGTCTGTACAATCGGAATTACAACAACTTAAAACCTTATTGGACGGCTGTTATTTGTTGGGGGAAAGAAGTCCGAGAACCACCGATGCCATTGCGGGTATGGGCGAACTCATTTCCGCACAAATTATAGCCAAAGCACTGCAACTCCAATTGCCGGAAAGCAACTTCAAAGACAGCCGGGAGTTGATCGTTACCGATGCCAATTACGGCAAAGCCCAAGTGAATTTTGAAACAACCAATACTTTAATTAAGGATTACTTTTCATCATCCAATCAAAAAGTTACACTATTACCAGGATTTATTGCGCGCGACAAAAACAACAATACCACAACATTGGGTCGTGGCGGATCTGATTATACCGCAGCCATAATTGCCAATGGTATTCAAGCCAATGATTTGGAAATTTGGACCGATGTAAACGGGATGTTTACCGCCAATCCAAAACTGGTCAAACAAGCCCAACCTATCGCAACCATCTCCTATCAAGAAGCAATGGAATTGTCGCATTTTGGTGCCAAAGTGCTCTATCCACCAACGATTCAACCTGTATTGAAATCCCAAATTCCGATTTGGATCAAAAACACCTTTGAACCCGATGCAGAAGGCACTTTCATATGTGCCCATCCTGAAGGCGTAACTAACCCCATCAAAGGCATTTCTCATATCGATAAAATTGCTTTGGTAACCTTGGAAGGCTCCGGAATGATTGGCGTTGCAGGTTCGTCCAAACGTTTATTCGAAGTATTATCCCGCGAACAAATCAATGTAATTTTCATCACCCAAGCTTCATCGGAACATTCAATTTGTGTGGGGATTCAAACGCAAGATGCCTCAAAAGCACAAACTGCAATTAACACTGAATTTGCACTAGAAATTGCCCAAGGCAAAATAGATGCTTGCCAAGTGGAAACTGAACTTTGCATTGTCGCTTTAGTGGGTGAAAACATGAAAAATCATCAGGGTATTTCAGGGAAAATGTTTAGTACTTTAGGAAAAAACAACGTCAACATTCGCGCCATTGCCCAAGGTGCTTCCGAACGAAACATATCTGTAGTGATCAATGAAAAAGATGTCAAAAAAGCATTGAATACATTGCACGAACGCTTTTTTGAAGATAATCTGAAGCAGTTGAATTTATTTGTGATGGGCGTTGGCAATGTGGGTGAAAAGTTTTTGGATCAAATTCACCAACAGAAAAAGTTTTTAAAAGAAAATTTGAAACTGAATGTGCGCGTGGTCGCTTTAGCCAATTCCAAGAAAATGGTTTTTGAAGAAGAAGGAATTGCTTTAAAAGATTGGAAATCTGCACTCGAACAGGGAGTACCAGCAGATGCAAAACAATTTATCGCTAATATAAAATCACTCAACTTGCGTAACAGTATATTTGTGGACAATACCGCCAATGAATCGGTAGCGATGTTGTACGAACATTTTCTAAAAGAATCCGTAGCTGTTGTAACCTGTAATAAAATTGCGTGTTCGTCGGATTATCCGCATTACCGCAAACTCAAAGACTTGTCCCGTCAATACAATGCACCCTTTTTGTTTGAAACCAACGTAGGTGCCGGATTACCCATTATTGACACCTTAAAACACCTCATCGCCTCCGGAGATAAAGTGCATAAAATTCAGGCTGTTTTATCGGGGAGTTTGAATTTTATCTTCAATAATTTCAGTTCGACCTACAGTTTCCATGATGTAGTAAAAGAAGCGGGCATTCAAGGATTTACCGAACCCGATCCTAAAATCGATTTAAGTGGTGTGGATGTTGCCCGGAAAATACTTATTCTCATTCGGGAAAGTGGGTATCAAATGAATATGGAAGCTATTGACAACCGTTGTTTCTTACCGGAAGCCTGCATGCAAACGACCAACAATCCCGATTTCTTTGCCTCATTGATCCAACATGAAGCGCATTTCAATGCATTATTGGATGAAGCCAAAGCCAAAGACTGTCGCATCAAGTTTGTCGCCGAATTTGACCAAGGAAAAGCTTCGGTAGGATTGCAGTTTATCCCCAAAGAGCATCCGTTTTATAATTTGGAGGGAAAAGATAATATTGTCTTATTTTACACTGACCGTTATGTCGACCAACCCTTGTTGATTAAAGGTGCGGGCGCTGGAGCTGCGGTTACGGCTTCTGGAATTTTTGCTGATGTAATCCGAATTGGTAATTTTTAAATAAAAAGTGATGACCGAACTCAAACTCTTTGCTCCCGCTTCGATTGCCAATTTGAATTGTGGCTTTGACGTCATTGGTGTTTGCTTGCAAGCCATTGGAGATGAAATGATTTTTCGAAAAGTAACTGAAAAAGGATTGCGAATAACCAAAATCACAGGCGCTACTTTGCCTTTCGAAATCGATAAAAATGTTGCCGGAGTTGCCGCACAAGCCGTATTGGATGAAGTGGGCGAACCCGATTTTGGAATTGAAATCGAAATCCATAAAAAAATCCGAGCCGGAAGCGGCATTGGCAGTTCGTCGGCAAGTGCCTCAGGAGCTGCGTTTGGAATCAATGCACTTTTGGGGTATCCGCTTTCCAAAAAAGAATTGCTTAATGCAGCGATGAAGGGCGAAGCCATAGCAAGCGGCTGTGAACATGCAGATAATGTCGCTCCTTGTATGTTGGGTAATTTCACCTTAATTCGCGGTTACGGTCCGTTGGATGTGGTCGAAATTCCTGCCCCCAGTGAATTATATGCCGTTGTACTGCACCCGCAAATTGAGTTAAAAACTGCCGATGCACGGGCCGTTTTGGAACCCACTATTTCCTTAAAAGCGGCCATTACCCAATGGGGCAATGTGGGCGGACTGGTTGCCGGACTCTGCACTCAAGATTATGCGTTGATTGGACGTTCGTTGCAAGATGTGGTCATCGAACCTTTGCGAAAGGGACTCATTCCGTTTTTTGACGAACTCAAGTCGGCCGCACTACTCAGTGGTGCCTTGGGAGCGGGTATCTCAGGAGCCGGACCTTCTGTTTTTGCCTTGTGCAAAGGTATTTCCCAAGCGGAAAAAACCGCCTTTGCCATGAGTCAGGCCTATTTGGAGACCGGAATTGCTTTTGACATCCACATTTCAGCCATTGATACCGAAGGCGTACGTATTATTGAATCCATTGCTTAACCTGAAACTTCCACCATGAACTACTACAGTCTCAACAATCCCAACCATAAAGTATCGTTTAAAGAAGCCGTGATTGCGGGTATTGCTCCCGATCGCGGACTCTATTATCCCGAACAGATTCCAACTTTATCACCCGAATTTATTGCCAACTTAGAGCAGTATTCCCGTGAGGAAGTTGCCTTTCAAGTGATGGCGCCTTTTGTGGGTGAAAGCATTCCAGAATCGGAATTACGGCAAATCATAGCAGAAACACTGTGCTTTGATTTCCCGTGTGTGGCGGTACATGAAAATACTTATAGTCTAGAACTGTACCACGGTCCGACCCTCGCCTTCAAAGACGTGGGCGCCCGATTCATGTCGCGTTGTTTGGGCTATTTCAACCGAAATTCTGAGGAAAAAGTAACGGTTTTGGTAGCTACTTCTGGTGATACTGGTGGTGCAGTAGCCAGCGGATTTTTGGGAGTAAAAGGCGTCGATGTCGTCATTCTCTACCCTTCGGGAAAAGTGAGTGATATTCAAGAACGGCAATTGACAACGTTAGGACAAAACATTCATGCACTCGAAGTGGATGGCGTTTTTGACGATTGCCAAGACATGGTGAAAACGGCTTTTTTGGATACGGATTTAAAAGGTTGTGGACTCACCTCAGCCAATTCCATTAATGTGGCGCGATGGTTGCCACAGATGTTGTATTATTTCTTTGCGTGGCAACAAATGAAAAAGCACCAAAAAGAAATCATCGTATCGTGTCCAAGTGGTAATTTTGGAAATATATGTGCTGGTTTATTGGCTAAAAAAATGGGATTGCCGATTACCCACTTTGTAGCCGCCACCAATGTTAATGATACCGTACCCGAATTTTTACAAACCGGAAATTATATTCCAAAACCTTCAAAACCGACTATTTCCAATGCCATGGACGTGGGGAATCCGAGTAATTTTGTACGGATTCAAGCCATGTATGATCACAGTCTAGAAGCTTTATTGAACGACTTTTCCTCCTACTCCTATACCGACGAACAAACACGTGCTGTTATGCAAACCATCTATTCCCAAACGGGGTACATTGCCGAACCTCATGGTGCTGTGGGTTATTTGGGATTGCAGCAAGCCTTAAAAAATCATCCCAACGCGATAGGTTTGTTTTTGGAAACCGCGCATCCTGTTAAGTTTTTAGAAGAAGTAGAAAATACGTTATCGATTCAATTGCCATTGCCCGAAGCTATTGCCCAGCTCTTACCCTTGGAAAAGGTAAAAACACGTATAGCAACGTATGCGCAATTGAAATCTTTTTTATTAAATAGATAATTTCTTAAATACACAAAACGTAGATACAGCCCCCGACCTGCCTGCCGGCAGGCAGGTAGAGCCGATATCCTCGAAGCGTAGCGGAGAGACCTGCCTGCCGGCAGGCAGGTAAAGGCGAAAGCGGGACCATTGCGCCTTTGAAAACCAGGCTTGTGCTGCCAAAAAATATTCATTAATCGTGCCTTAAAATTTACTTTTTCTTTATATCCAAGTCCGTACCTTTGTGGGATGCAAACCAAACCATGGATCAAGCAATTGGGTACTGGCGTAGTCTTACTACTGTTGGTTTGTTTGCCGTGCTTTATTTTTCGGGACGTTTTGGGCTATCGCGTGGTCGCCTTGCTTTTGCTGATGACGGTTTCAATTATGGCTATGACCTTTGAAATCATTCCTATTTTGATCATAGCTGCATTAAGTGCTTTAGTCTGGAACTTCTTTTTTATTCCGCCTGTCTTCACATTTCATATTACAAGCCCTGAAGATATTTTACTTTTTTCCATGTATTTTGTAATTGCATTGGTCAATGTGGTATTTACACGACGTATTCGAAAAATACAAATACAAAACCAAGAACAAGCTGAAAAAGAACGCACCTTAACCTTGTACTCGACTTTCTTTAACTCACTTTCGCACGAGTTGCGTACACCGATAGCCACGATAATCGGTTCGGCAGAAACCTTGCAACAGTTAAAAGAAAAATTAGCTCCCCAAGAACAAACTGATTTATTGCAGCAGATTGAGTCGGCCGGACTTCAATTGCATTTGCAAGTGAATAATATTTTGAACGTAAGCCGTCTTGAATCGGGTTTGCTTGCGCCAAAAATGGAATGGTGCGACATCAACGATATCATACACGGAACGTTACAACATCATTTTCCCGATCAAAATAGAATACATTTTACTCCGAACGAACAGTTGCCGTTATGTCAAACAGACGCGGGATTGTGGGATCAAATTGTGTTGAACGTTGTGAAAAATGCGCTACTCTATACACAAGGAAACGTTTACATTGAAGTAGCCATTTCAGATGACCTATTAGAAATCAGCATAACCGATGAAGGTTCGGGTGTTCCTGAAGCACATTTGGAAACCTTATTTGAAAAATTTTACCGATTACCGCACACCCAAACGGGAGGGACGGGATTGGGATTGTCGATTGTCAAAGGCTATATTGAAGCATTACAAGGTTCGGTAAAAGCCCAGAACCGCAGTGACCGTTCGGGATTACAGCTATTGATGCAAATCCCAGTAAAAACCAATTATTTGAATCAATTGAAAAATGAATAACGCCCGTATAGTAATCATTGATGACGAACCCCAGATTCGGCGCTTGTTGGAAATCACTTTAGAGAATAGTGGTTACAAGGTTATTTTGGCAGAAAATGGTAAGCAAGGGATTCTCCTGGCAGCAAATCATACGCCCGATTTGATTTTATTGGATTTGGGTTTGCCGGATATGAATGGCCATGAGGTCTTGAAGGAGCTCCGACTTTGGTACAACAAACCCATTTTTATCCTGTCAGCGTTGGATCAAGAAGCGGATATTGTGAAGGCGTTGGATAATGGGGCGAATGATTACTTGACCAAACCCTTTCGCACGGCCGAGTTGCAAGCCCGTATTCGGTCGGCTCTTCGCAGTCAGCAAACCAACAATGGAACGACTGTATATACTTCGGGCGATTTAGAAGTTGATCTCACTGCGCATACCGTTAAAAAGGCTGGCGAAGGAATCAAACTCACCGCCACTGAGTTTTCTTTATTAGTGTTGTTGCTAAAAAACGAAGGTCGGGTACTCACCCATCAATACATTTTGAAAGAAATCTGGGGCGTAGGTGCCCAAACGGAAACCCAGTATTTACGCGTATTTATTGGAACCCTTCGCAAAAAAATTGAAACCAACCCCAACCAACCCGAACATATTTTGACGGAAAGCGGTGTGGGCTACCGGTTTGTTTAATAGTTATGAGTTATGAGTTATGAATTATTAGTAAAAAGTGCATTCATAATTCATAATTCATAATTCATAATTCATAATTCATAATTCTCTTTTCTTTATAAAATCTTTACACCCATCCCTTCTTTCTTTAGATTTTACCGATAGATAGCGAGCGAACTTTGCCTCATCAAAGTTTACTATTATGAATTCAAAGCATTCGCTTACGCAAAAAGTTACCTTGGCCTCGGTTTTAGTGGCGCTCGGAATAATTTATGGGGACATCGGAACGAGTCCACTCTACGCCCTTCGCGCTGTCATGGGCAATCGAAAAATCGAAGAAATACTCGTTTATGGTGGTGTTTCGGCCATCTTTTGGACCCTTACACTTCAAACCTCCATCAAGTACATTTGGCTCACCTTAAAAGCCGACAATAATGGAGAAGGCGGGATTTTCTCTCTTTACGCCTTGGTTCGTCGCTATGGTAAAAAACTCGTGATTCCTGCTATTTTAGGCGCAACAACGTTACTGGCGGACGGAATAATCACGCCACCTATTTCTGTAGCATCAGCTGTAGAAGGATTGGGTATGGTGAAAGGCTTGGAAAATACAATTGTCGCTGGTAATTCCTTGACCATTGGAATTGTTATCTTGATTCTCTCTCTACTCTTTTTCTTCCAACGGTTTGGCACACACATTATCGGACGTTCGTTTGGACCCGTGATGTTGGTTTGGTTTAGTATGTTATTCCTATTGGGAATTCACCAAATCACGTATCATCCCGAAATTTTAAAAGCGTTAAACCCCTACTATGCCTATGAAATGTTGAGTCAGTATCCCGCGGGGTTCTGGTTGTTGGGTTCGGTTTTCCTTTGTACCACGGGAGCCGAAGCCTTGTATTCCGATTTGGGGCATTGTGGCTTGAAAAATATTCGCATCAGTTGGGTTTTTGTCAAAATCAGTTTGGTAGTGAATTACTTAGGACAAGCTGCTTGGATGATGCATCAAAAAAGTGCTTTTCTAGACGGGAAAAATCCGTTTTATGAAATTGTCCCCGATTGGTTCTTGGTGCCGTCGATTATTATCGCAACCATGGCTACCGTCATTGCCTCCCAAGCCTTAATCAGCGGTAGTTACACGCTTATTAATGAAGCCATGAACTTAAATTTCTGGCCTCGAGTGGCGGTGCGTCAACCATCTGAAATGAAAGGACAAATTTATATTCCGTCTGTGAATACTGTCTTGTGGTTTGGTTGTGTCTTGATGATCTTGTATTTCCGTTCTTCCGAACACATGGAAGCGGCATACGGATTCTCGATAACTATTACGATGATGATGACAACGGTTTTACTCGGTTATTTCTTGTATTACCGATTGAAATGGCAACGTTGGCAAGTAATCGGAATTTTAACATTATTCAGTATTGTGGAAACGTCCTTCTTTATTGCCAATGTGGCGAAAATCAAAGAACGTTGGATGTTTTTATTCTTCGAATTGGGCATTTTCTCCGTGATGTACATTTGGTACGAAGCCCGAAAAATTCACAACCGCTATACGCGTTTCTCTGAATTGGGTCAATACAGTAAGATACTTTCTGAATTATCCGAAGACGATAGTATTCCGAAAACGGCTACGCATTTGATTTACCTTACCAAAGCCGACCGTCGTCACCAAATTGAAGACAAAATCATCAAATCATTATTTGGCAAAAAACCCAAACGGGCTGATGTATATTGGTTTTTACATATCAACCGAACCAATGATCCGTATACGATGACGTACAATGTGACCGAATTGGTGGATGATAAAGTGATTAAAGTGAATTTGAATATTGGTTTCCGTATCCAACCTAAAACCGAATTGCTCTTCAAGAAAATTGTGCAGGATTTAGTGCAATGCCAAGAACTCAACCTGCACATTCGCCCTGACGGTTCGACCAAATACAACAGCGAACCTGATTTTAAATTTATTGTCATTGAGAAATATTTATCTGTGGAAAATGAATTCAAAATTCGTGACAGCATTTTATTGAATAGCTATTATTACCTGAAACACATGGGAATTAGCGATGAAAAAGCCTTTGGATTGGACAAAAGCGATGTGATTATAGAAGATGTGCCATTGGTCTACCAACCTGCCGCACCGTTTGAACTTAATCGTGAAAAGCATGGAAACCGATAAATCAAGAGTCTTGTATGATCAACTGGATCAATTGACGGATTTAAAAGTCCAAATCGAATTGCAATCGGGGGAAAAATTATGCGGCGTTTTCACCGGATTTTATCACGGAACACGGCATTTTGTAGAGCGTTGGGACTTTCATGAAGTGGATCCATTACAACCCACGCCTTCCGTTTTGTCCCTTGCGCAATCGGAAGGCATTACACTAAAACACGAAGATTTATATTCTGTTTTTTTATTTGAAAATCAAACACATATCTATTTATAATTCAATTCATTATTTATGAAAATAAAACACATACTAGGGAGTTTATTGTTGACATTATCCATCCAAGCACAAACGGATTCTACCAAAGTACCTTTTGAAAATTACAACCTCCGTTGGATCAACGGTCAGAACCGTCAACAAGACTTTCCCTTACAATTAAAAGACAAAAACGGAGAAACCATCGTTACGGGTGTCGTGTATTTGGATGGGTATTTTAATTATAATTTTAACCGACCTAAAGACAATACCCAAACGATTTCTGCGGTTACGGGTCGGGCCAACGAATTTAGTATTGCACTTGCAAGTATTGGATTGGAAACCAATTATAAAAACGCTATCGGTCGATTGTGGTTACAAACGGGAAGTATGTTGCATATCATTCAAGAAACCGACGGCTCAATTGCTCGTGGACGCAATACAGGTACTGGAAATTTAAAATTCATTCGCGAAGCCGCAGCTGGCTATCACTTTGATGTAAATTATGGATTGAATGTTGAAATGGGGATTTTTATGAGCTACATCGGATTGGAGAGCTACATTACCCAAGAAAATTGGAGCTACCAACGCAGTATGGTGTGTGACTTTACGCCGTTTTATTTTCAAGGGGCTCGTGTGCAATATTTTCCAACCAAAAATTACCGCACCGAATTGTGGTTACTCAACGGATGGCAATCGTACAACAGTTGGAGCAAAAGTCCGGGCATTGGAAATTCAAATTATTATCGTCCTCATGAGAACATTCAGTTAGTCGCCAATTTCTATTTGGGTCGTGACAGTCGTAATCCCGATGGCAGTTTATCGGATGTGGTGCGATTTCACCATGATAACAGTATCGTGTACCGCTATTACCATCCTGAAAACAAAAAACACGGAATTACCCAAGCCGCCTTTAGCATGAACAATCATTACGGCTTTCAAAATGGACCTGGTGTTTCAGGCAAATCCAATTTCATGACGGGAAGTTCGATAGCCCATCGCATTTGGTGGAACAATAACCGCTTGGCATTAACCACTCGAGCGGATTATGTGACCAATCCCGGAAGTTATTTGGCCTTTACACCCGCACAAACCAACAGTACACTACCCAATGGTTATGAAATAGCGATGGCCAATGGAGAAAAATTACGAATGTTTCAAACCAGTGCGACTTTGGATTGGATGCCTTCCGATAGTGTGACTTTCCGTTTGGAATACGACTACCGTCAGTCCAATGTGCCTTATTTTGCAGGTCGTGGCGGTACAACTTCGCCCACAGGATTTACTACCGACCCAATTCCAGCGGATTGGAAAGCCGATTTGCGCAAACAAGAACATCGGTTGATCTTGGCGATGAACTTCCGTCTGTAATACTAAAATGAAAAAGTCGGAGTTGTAATTAAAAACAATGATGCATTTCCGACTTTTACTTTTATGCTTTCCGTTATGGGTAAGTTGCCAAAACAATGCTACCCAAACTGTAGATTCGAATGAATCAACAAAAAGTACTTCTCCACTTCAAGCCCCGACAAAGTCGAATGTTTCGTATAATGAATTGAAAAAAGAAGCGACTGCAATTAAAGCAAAGGCGCAAAAAGAAACGGATTTTACCAAACAGTCGGATGCCTTTACCCAGCAGCTCTATCAAAAACTCATTCCTTGTTGGATTGGAACACCATGGTCATTTGATGGCCATCCTGAGTTACCCGGAAAGCAACCTGTAGCGTGCAGTTATTTTGTCTCCACTACCCTTCGTGATGTTGGCGTTCCTATCAATCGCTACAAAATGGCACAAATGGGTCCGATGGAAGAAGCCCAACTGTTAAGCGGTGGCCAAACTATTATTACTTTAACGTTTACTACTAAAGAAGACGGTATTACTCAATTGCAATCAAAAATTCCCGAGGGCATTCATTTTATTGGATTTGGTACCATTCACGTGGGATTTTTGTATCGAAAGGGAAACCAAATGGCTTTTATTCATTCCTATTATAAAAATAACGTTGGAGTATTATTCGATCCGATTGAAAACTCACCACTATGGAATGTTTGTACTACTTTTTATGTTTATCCGCTTTCGGGCAATCCTGATTTTATCAAACTTTGGTTAAAATAAATGCCTATTTATTCAGAAATATAGAACTTTGTTCTTCCTTTATTTGACCTAAAAAAAACTCATGTTTTCATCCATTCACCACATAGCCCTAATTGTTTCTGATTACGAAAAATCCAAAGCATTCTACACGGAAGTTTTAGGACTAGAAATCATCCAAGAAGTGTATCGCGAAGAGCGTCAATCGTATAAATTGGATTTGGCATTGAATGGTGTATATAGTATCGAACTCTTTTCATTTCCCGATTACAAACCGCGTGCGAGTCGGCCCGAAGCGTTAGGATTACGCCATTTGGCCTTTGCCGTTGAAGATATTGAAGCAGCAATAACTCGCTTGCAACTGTTTCAAGTGGAAGTCGAACCTTTACGAATCGACGAATACACGGGTAAAAAATTTACCTTCTTTTTTGATCCCGACGGATTGCCTTTAGAGCTTTACAGCATTTAGTAGAACTTTTTTTGTAGGATAATTTTCGTTAGTACCCCTTTTATACTTCTGATCGGATGTAAAATAGGATTTTACCCCCTTTTTGTATTGATATTATTATTGAGACGAAATCGATTTAAAATACTAAAAATCAATAAATTAAATACATAAATAGGATTTTTTCAAACACTTAGATAGGAAAAATACTTTTGAAAAATAGGAAAAACCCTAGTGATTAAATTTTTCATTCGTTGTAATCTTGTAACGGCAATGACAAACATGAAAGACAATTCCATTATTCATACGTAAGCCAAATTCGATTTATACGCCTTTAGTGCAGTCAAAAGGGTCTCCGGACCCTTAGGCTGTGCCACCTTAAAAGAAAAAATGCCCCTCCCAAAATTACCTGCTATTTTCCTTAACTAATAGAATTATTCATCGATATGTCAGGAGATTTATGTGTATTGATTAACGGCGGTATATTGGGTATGTTAGGACAAGGTTTACGACTTGCTTACATCCATTATCGTTGGGTAATGGTTCGAAAAGATGAAAATTACTTTTGGACAAAATGTAACCCCATCAGTTGCTTAGTCGTGAGTTTTTTAGCGGGTTATGCTGCCATGTATATTTTAAAAGAATACCAAGAAGTGAGCCATACTTTAGCTATTGTTTTACTGAGCGGCTATTTTTCTCCAATTCCTTTCCTACTTATTTTACGGTTATTGAAAAGAAAACGAAATAAAACCAATGTAAAATTTTCTTAACGTCAAGCTATGTTTCCAATTTCACCTCTTTTTTTGACCAACCACAATCGCCCAGGAAGAAAATTAAGCGAACACAAAGCCCTAATTTTGCACTGCACAGCGAAAGAACGAGAGGGAGCAGATGCGTTAGCCATGCGGAATTATTACAATGAGAAGCATTATATTGATCGACAACTTATGTATGCTTCTCCACATTTTCTAGTTGATGATACACAAATCATTCAATGTCTACCCGAGGATGAAGCGGGATTTCATGTAGGAACTGCCTTTTACAACTATACGCCGCTTGCCCGAAAATTAATGGGTAAACAAAAATCAGCAAATAATGTGACGATTGGAATCGAAATGTGTGTAAATAGAGATGGAAATTTTGACATCACTCTTGAACAAACCATTGAACTCACCCGTTATTTAGCCCATAAATACCATATTGATCGAACACATATTCTTCGTCATTACGATATCACTCGAAATGAATGTCCCAAAATGTTATTGGATCCCATGTCGTGGAATAAATTTTTAGATCGAATATTTCAAACACAACCAATATCCCATCCAGCTATACATACCCAATTTAAGTTTTAAAATCTCTAATTTCATTTACAAAAGTGTATTTTAGAGCTAAATTTAAATTATATGTCCATTTCAACTGAACATCATGATGCAAAAATTGCCGCCATGCAATTTGCCTCTGTTTATCCCCATTATGTAGCCAAAGTCGTCAAAAAAGGACGTACAGAAACGGAATTACGCACTGTCATCTCCTGGCTTACAGGATATACCGACCAAGTCATTCAACAAGCCATTTCCGAAAAAATCAATTTTGAAACCTTTTTTAATCAAGCGCAACTGCATCCCAATGCCCATTTAATAAAAGGCGTGATTTGTGGCTACCGTGTGGAAGAAATTGAAAATCCGTTGACCCAAAAAGTACGCTATTTGGACAAACTAGTGGATGAATTGGCCAAGGGTAAAAAAATGGAACAAATATTGCGTAGCCCAATATAAATCAGTCTATCACTATGAAAAAAGCAATACCATTTATATTTATTTTTTGTCTTGTATTCGCATACAATTGTCAGGCCCAATTAAAAACACCTACCAATGAAGTAACTCTATTCAGTTTTCAAACGGCATCTGGCAAAATAGTTACAATCAACAAAGCCAAAGATGATTCCTTTCTAGTGTATCGATTTGGAGATGTAAAGAAAATTGACTTCGAATTTCCCCAACAAAAAGACAGTACCAGTTTCAAAAAGTTTACGTATTCCAATTGGATCCGCGGGAGTGGCAATACAAAATCAGCACTCGATTTGAAATACTTAACTTTTGAAAACGAAGGATACAAATACATTGTGTATGCTATTTATTTTGAAGAAGACAATTCACACTCCATTGGCGTTCGGGTGATGAATCTTGCCACCCAAGAAATCACGGATATCAAAGGAAAACGTAATACGCAAAAAGGTTCGCTCGACGCTTTTAGAGACGAAGACCGAATCAATCAAAGTAATGCTGCTTATGACTAAATCCCTACTTTTATTCTTCCTAGGTTTTGGATTTTGGAGCGCCGCACAAAACGGAACTCCTAAGGACACTATAACACAAGTCGTTCAATTTGACATCAAGAAAATGATTTTGGGCGACATGAATGGGGATACTATCATTGACACGGCCTTTGTCAAAATGCCGCATTATACCAATGAAGAAACTTGGGGCGATTGTCGAGGTGGCGGATGTGAAATCGAGATTTCATTTTCCTATACGCCTGCAAAAATTCAATTATCCAATGCGGTTGACGCCGGTGTAGAAGCCATTGGCGATGTGAATCACGATGGATTTCAAGAAATAATTGTCGTACCCGGTTGGATTATTGGCTGTTGGGGCCAGTACCGATTTTACACTGAAAAAGATACGCAATGGAATGAATTTGGTCGGGCGAACCGTTATATCTGTGAAGAAGAACCCTATGCTAATTGTATAGTTAAACGTACCAAGGATTACCTCACGGTTGAGGAAGATATCATAAAAAACGGCGACCAAGCCAAACAAAAGAAAAAACTGAAAATCCCCAAAAAGTAAAAAGCCTCTTGCGAGGCTTTTGTTTATTCTAATCGAAAACTGATGGTAATGGAAGAACTGACTTCAATTAAACCAATGGCTAAAGTTTCCTGCGGTGCATCTGCTGCAAAATTGGCAAATCCATTTGTTGTTTTCAACATCGGGAAAAACTCGCCTCCTGTTTCATTTATCGTAATCGCTTTACCCACTTTTTGATTTAAGGGTGCTACATAATCTTGAGCGCGTTTCAAGGCATCTTGAGTGGCTAACTTTCGGGCTTGTGAACGCAACTCTTCAATTTTAGTAGATTTGAATTCGACTCCAGAAATCGAATTGATCCCGTTATCCAGCAACCCCAACGTCAATTCGTCGTATTTGCTCAAATCCCGTAAGGTAACGGTGAGTGTCTGACTCGCTTGATAGGCATATTTCTTTTTGGATTCGTCGTAATTACGTCCCAATGAAACATCAGAGGTTTGGTATTCCGTTCCAGCGATACCGAATTTCTTTAAAAACTTGATGACTTTATCCACCGCTTCATCGTTAGACTTTTTCACTTCCGCCACATCTTTACCGGTATTTTCAACACCAAAAGTGATTACGGCATAATCGGGTGCGACTTTTACTTTCCCTTGACCCGAAACCGTGATTTGCGGTTCTATTTTTGATTCTTGTGCCTGGAGCAAACTAACCGTTGCCATACATAAGGCGAAAACTAACTTTTTCATGGATGTTTTATTTAAAGGTTTTATAATCGCTGACCAAAAGTTGTGCCATTACAGCTTCCCCATACGCAGTAAAACGAACATAATCGCAATGGGAACAAGTAACCCAATGACCAACAACGGGTTGAGCAGAAACAATTCAGGGGCTTTCATTAACGTAAATGCCAAACCGCCAATGGCTCCACCAAAATGGGCATCATGGCCAATATTGTCAGATTTGGCCCGCATTCCATAAATGGTAAACAGCAAATATCCAAAACCAAATAGGTAGGCAGGAATTGCATAAGGAATAAAAAACAAATAAATGCCCCCTTCAGGATTTAATAAAATTGAAGCATAGATTATTCCGGACACCGCTCCCGATGCGCCCACTGCCGTATAACTGGGATGGTCGCGGTGCATATACAAACTCAGCATATTGCCAAATACCAAACTCGCTACATAAATTAATAAAAAGGTAAGGGTTCCGAAATTAAGAATAACTACGGGTGCAAAACTGTACAAGGCAATCATATTAAACGCCAAATGCGGAATGTCTGCATGCAAAAACGCGGAAGAAAACATGCGCACCTGATCACCGGCACGAATACTTCCTACATGAAATAAATACTGATGAAAAAAGAGGCGGTCTTGAAAACCCCGATAACTCATGATGACATTCAGCGCAATGAGTACATACAAAACCCACATAATCCTTAAAATAAAATGAAACGAAGCGTGTATATGATTTGTTAAATCAACGCGAAAGATACGCGATTCCGTGTATATTTGCACAAATTTTTTGCATGCAATTACTGGCTTACCTTCTCGTTTATCCCATCATTTGGCTCATCGCACAATTGCCTTTTCGATTGCTGTATGTGTTTTCCGATGGAATTTACATTCTAATGTATCGCATCATTGGATACCGTAAAAAAGCGGTACGCAAAAATATTCAGTTGGCATTTCCAACATTGTCCGATTCCGAACGATTAATCATTGAAAAGAAATCCTACCGCCATCTGTGCGATATGTTTCTCGAAATGATCAAAACCCTATCCATTTCACAAAAGGAAATCGAGAAACGGTTTACCTACACCAATTTGGAAGTGTATACCGATTTAGAAAAAAAAGGAAAAAGTATTGCCTTACTGTGTGCGCATTACGCCAGTTACGAATGGGTTATTTCCATGAATCACCACATCCAATTCAAAGGATTTGCCATCTACAAGCGCATCAACAATCCGTATTTTGATCGCTTGGTAAAAAATATTCGCTCGCGTTTCAAAGCGTATTTGATTACGACCAAAGAAACCAAACCCACCATCGAAGCCAATGCCAAAAATGGCGTACTCAGTTTGTATGGTTTTGCCAGTGACCAAACGCCGCGTTGGAGTGAAACCAATCTTTATTGGCACCACTTTATGGGCATTGAAACGCCTATTCATTATGGAGCCGAATCCTTAGCCAAGCAATTTGATATGAACATGATTTATTTGCGGGTAAAGAAATTAAAACGAGGCTATTACCAAGGAACGTTTGAAGTACTTTCGGAAGATGTACACAGCGAACCCGATTATAAAATCTCGGAACGGTTTATGGCAAAAGTCGAAGAGCAAATACGCGAACAACCGGAATATTATATGTGGACCCACAAACGCTGGAAACACAAACGTAGAAAAGAATAAAAACAAAAATCCCGAAGTCGCAACCTCGGGATTTTTTTATGTTCTAGTACATTTTTGCACGTAGCTCTTTTACTTTCGGATCATCCAAATAATCATCAAAGGTCATGTAACGATCGATCGCACCGTTTGGCGTTAATTCCAATACGCGTGTCGCCACTGTTTGTGCAAATTCGTGGTCATGTGTCGTAAACAACACCGAACCTTTAAAGTTTTTCAACGAGTTGTTAAATGCTGTAATCGATTCCAAGTCCAAGTGGTTGGTGGGTTCGTCCAACATCAATACATTGGCACGCAACATCATCATGCGAGACAACATACAACGTACTTTCTCTCCCCCTGACAATACATTACATTTTTTCAAAGCTTCTTCTCCTGAGAAAATCATTTTCCCTAAAAAGCCACGAACGTAAACTTCATCGCGCTCTTCTTCGGTTTTGGCCCATTGGCGTAACCAATCTACTAAGTTGATATCCGATTGGAAAAACTCGTGATTGTCATTCGGTAAATAGGACTGAATCGTAGTCACTCCCCACTCATACGTTCCTGCATCAGCAGTCAAATGACCGTTTAATATTTCATAAAAAGCAGTGGTTGCACGGGAATCTTTTGAAAACACCACAACTTTATCACCTTTTGCCATGTTCAAATCCACATTCTTAAACAACACTTCGCCATCAATCGATGCGGCCAAGTTTTGAATGTTTAAGATTTGGTCACCCGCCTCACGCTCTTGGTCAAAAATAATGGCTGGATAACGACGACTCGACGGTTTGATTTCGTCCAAGTTCAATTTCTCCAACATCTTCTTACGGGATGTCGCTTGCTTTGACTTCGCCACATTCGCACTAAAACGACGAATGAACTCTTCCAACTCTTGTTTCTTCTCCTCGGCTTTTTTGTTTTGTTGGGCGCGTTGTTTTGCGGCTAACTGACTTGACTCGTACCAAAAGGTATAGTTCCCCGAATAGTGGGTAATTTTACTAAAATCAATATCTGAAATGTGCGTACATACCGCATCCAAAAAGTGACGGTCGTGGGAAACCACAATCACCGTATTTTCATAATTCGCTAAGAAATTCTCCAACCAACCGATGGTTTCAAAATCCAAGTCGTTGGTCGGCTCGTCCATGATCAACACGTCCGGGTTGCCAAATAACGCCTGTGCCAAAAGCACACGCACCTTCAACTTCCCTTCCATTTCCGCCATTAACGTATAATGGAAATCCGCACTGATTCCTAAGTTGGACAACAAGGCCGCCGCATCACTGTCGGCGTTCCATCCGTTCATTTCGTCAAACTGAATCTGCAATTCGCCAATGCGGTCCGCATTTTCATCCGAATAATCGGCATACAACGCATCCATTTCTGATTTAATGGCATGCAAGACTTTATTTCCCATCAATACCGTTTCCAAAACCGTATGATCGTCAAACATATTGTGGTTCTGATTCAAAACCGACATCCGCTTACCCGGTTCTAAGATGACACGACCCGATGTAGGGTCCATATCGCCTGCTAAGATTTTGAGAAATGTAGATTTTCCGGCTCCATTGGCACCGATGATTCCGTAGCAGTTGCCTTGCGTGAATGAAGTATTCACTTCGTCAAACAAAACGCGTTTTCCAAACTGTACCGATAAATTGGATACTGTTAACATGTATCGAGGTTTTATTAAATTCGGTGCAAAAGTAAGCAAATGCCCCGACTTAACCCCTCTTTTTTGGTTGTTTTTTTACGAGCGCAAATAGGTTTGCAACACCCATTTCAAGGCGTCAACGGAACCCACTACCTTGATGATTTTTCCTTCTTTATCCAAGAGAAAATGCGTCGGGAAAGCATTTAAACCTAAGGTGATGTTCATGAAGTCTTTTGTATTTGGAATTACTAAGTAATCCAATTTCTTTTTAGCTAAAAATACCTTGAGTTGTTCCGGACTGTCTTCGGCCAAACTGAGGAAAACTACATCCTTGCGCAAATTGGAATACTCTTGAACCAAAGCATTCACTTCCGGAAATTCTTTCACACAAACTGGACAATGAATGTACCAACATTTGATTACCACATAATTGCCTTTCAAGCTCTCATTGGTTATCCGTTTTCCCGACAAATCTACAGCATCCAAAAGAGGAAAATCCTGCCCTTCCATTTGCACTTGCCGAATGCCGTTGAACCCCAATTCACTCAATATCGCTCCCACACCCGGATTGGCATCTTTGGGCATCGGAAAAAGTCGGTACTGCTGCGGTTGCCCGGGATCGGCAATACACACAAAGGTTCCGGTTTCTAATTTTTGCATAAATGCCAAGCGTGAAATGGAAATCCCATTTTCATCCAAAGCTTCAAAATTGGAATACAAGGCCATTTGGGTATCTTGGTACTGCTGCCATTGTACAAAATTGCGACACAACGCACTTATGTTCAAATCCTTATACACCAAGTCGGTTTGGGCTTGCACACCCAACATCAATAAGAGCAATACAATGGTTATTCGTAGCTTCATTCTAAATTAATCTCTCAATTTTCAAATGTAAATCAAATTTTGTAGTATCGCAATCGGAATAGGATTAAAACTAAGTTTAACTAATGGTTAACAGAATAATATACCATTACTAAATACTTTTGTTGATAACAATAGGGATAGTAAATGAATTGTAAAATTGCCTCAACATATTTATGCTTGACAACAGCCTTGTTTGCGCTGTTTACTTCCTGTAAAAAAAGTGAATTTGCTGCAGATAACTACACTGCCTATTTTGGTGGCGAAGTAGAGAATCCGCAAAACCGCTATGTATTGTTCTGTCAAAACAATCAGGTGATTGATACCATCCCATTGAACAAAGACAATACCTTTTTCAAAAAGTTTGATTCTTTAGCTCCCGGACTGTATTCGTTCAAACACGAACCCGAATACCAATACGTCTATTTCGATAAAAACGATTCCCTTCGTGTACATATCGATTCCAAAGATTTTGACCAATCGATCGTATTCTGTGGTCGTGGCGATCAAAAAAACAATTTCTTAATGGAAATGTTTTTACGCAATGAAAAGGAAAAAGACCACATGTTTGAAACGTTTGATTATGATGTAAAAAAATACAATGCTTACATCCAAAAAGTCAACTCAGACAACCAAAAATTCTATACATCAAAAAAAGAAGAAATCAATTGGAGTGACGATTTTGATGTGTATGCCAAAGGAATGTACCTCTACCCGCATTACACCCGCAAAGAAATCTATCCCATGATTCACAAAATGCGTACGGGGAATGATGTAAGTGACCAACTTCCGAAAGACTATTATGACTTCCGAAAAACCATTGATTTTAGCAATGAGAAGTTAACCGACTTCAACCCGTTTGTCATGTACCTCAATTTGATGCTCAACAATGTGGGTTCTATTCATTACCACAACCACTTTACCGAAGTGGATTTGGCACTTAAAACCAACATCAACAAACTCAAAATTGCGGATACACTTATTAAAAACGAAAAGGTCAAAAATATTGTGGTGAACAGTATTGCCTTTCAATACTTGTTGGAAGACCAAAATATGGTCAACAACCAGGAATTTTTAAAACACTACTACAAAATTTCAACCGACAAGAGTAAAAAGAATGAAATCTTAAAACTGGGTAAAGCCATCAGTTTACTTACCGATGGTAAACCCTTACCCGAAGTTCGCGTACAAACCCTAGAAGGTAAGTCTATTTCGTCGTCTGACCTTATTCAGAAAAACACCATTCTCTTTTTCTGGAGTGACAAATTGAGTTCACATTTGTTGGCTGCACACAAAAAAGCCATCGAACTCCAAAAGAAATACCCGAATTATGAGTTTGTGGCGATTAATTTGGACCGCGATTTTGATACTTGGAAAAAAGCGTTGGAGAAATATGACTTCGGACCCATACGTCAGTACCACTGTAGTAATTTCGAAGACATCAAAAGCAAATGGGCGATTACCAAAGTCCACCGCACTTTAATCATCAACAAAGACAAAACCATCAAAAACGGATTTACCAACATGTTTGACATCCGATTTGAAGAAGACCTAAAATAAAAAAGCCCCGATGTTCTCGGGGCTTTTTCGTATCACTATTATTGATTTCCTTTTTGATAATCGGCAATAAACTGAGCCAAACCAATATCAGTCAACGGGTGTTTCAACAAGCCTAAGATGGCTGATAACGGACCCGTCATGACATCTGCACCAATCTTCGCGCAGTTCACAATATGCATCGTATGACGCACTGAAGCTGCTAAGATTTCGGTTTCATACCCGTAGTTATCGTAGATCTCACGTATCTCCTGAATCAAGTTCAACCCGTCGGTCGAAATATCATCCAAGCGACCCACGAATGGCGACACATAAGTGGCACCCGCTTTGGCAGCCAAAATCGCCTGACCCGCTGAAAACACCAAGGTCACGTTTGTTTTGATGCCTTTGTCTGAGAAATATTTACACGCGCGCACGCCGTCTTTCGTCATCGGCAATTTCACTACAATCTGTGGATGAAGGTCGGCCAATTGTTCGCCCTCACGCACCATACCTTCATAGTCAGTAGCATTCACTTCGGCACTCACATCACCTTCAACGATGTTGCAAATGTCCACATAATGCTTCAAAATATTGTCCGTTCCCGTAATCCCCTCTTTCGCCATTAACGAAGGATTGGTCGTTACGCCATCCAAAATCCCTAATCCTTGTGCCTCGCGAATGTCATTCAAATTCGCCGTGTCAATAAAAAATTTCATAAAAATATAGTTATAATCGTTGTGTTTCGTTGAACAATAATTTTTGGGGCGCTACCCCTCCATACTTCCGGGGTCGGGCTGTCGGGAGTCGCTACCCTCATCCTTCGGGTGAGCTCCAACAATCCCTCCATCCCTAGCGCAACCGCGTGCAAAAATACAACACCTGTTTTGATTGAGGAAATATTATTGGAATTTAGAGTTTAGAGTTTAGATTTTAGAATTTAGATTTTAGAATTTAGAATAACTGCAACTAATCACTTACGACTTATGACTTACGACTTTTCGACTGATCACTGTTCACTGTTCACTGTCCACTGCTTACTGCTCACTACCACCACCCGCTTTTAATTCATCCAAATCTTTTTGAATTTGATCCAATCGCTCAAGAATTTCATGTTGGGTTTTGTTATACTTAGCCACATTGTCAACAAATCGAGCGAGGGTTCGAAAAAAATACCAAAGCACCGCAAGTACTACTAAACCAAATGCAAATCTGAGAAGCTCATCCATAAAGTCATATGTATTTAATTGTAAATAAAAGTACGCAACTCGTTTTGATTGAGGAAATAGTATTGAAGTTTAGATTTTAGATTTTAGATTTTAGATTTTAGAATAACTGCAACTAATGACTTATGACTTACGACTTATGACTTACGACTTATGACTTATGACTTACGACTTATGACTTACGACTTATGACTTACGACTTATGACTTACGACTTTTGACTTACGACTTACGACTTACGACTTACGACTTATGACTTACGACTTACGACTTAAGTAATACTGAGACTGAGACTGCGACTGCGACTGCGTCTGTTCACTTACATTTCATAATGCTTCATCAACATCCGCTCATACACCCGATCCGGTAAAACCCGTTTCAAGACAATCGAGAACCGTTGCATAAAGGCACCAATCTTATAATGCAATTTAGGCTGTTTGGCCTGCATAATCGTATATATCGCTTGCGCCATTTCCAGCGGATTACTGCCCGAATCCACATGTTCGTTCATCGCTGCTAAGGTTTTACCATAGGTGGCTTCATAGGCCGAACCCGCAACCACAGGCGCATGATACCTTCCTGCGGCAATATTGGTCGCAAAATCACCAGGGGCCACATTGGTAACCTGAATCCCAAATCCTTTGACTTCCATGCTCACCGCTTCGGTGATTAATTCCAACGCCCCTTTGGATGCTGAATACACACCGCGGTACGGCAATCCCATATAGCCCGCAATAGAAGTAATATTGATAATCAAACCCGAACGCTGTGCCCGCATGTGGGGCAACACTGCTTTCATCACTTCAATCGGACCGAATACATTGGTTTCAAAATTGTTTTTGATTTCTTCGGCGGGAATTTCTTCTATCGGACCCGTAATGCCCACACCCGCGTTGTTGATCAACACATCAATGCGACCCGCTTCGGCAACCAATTGGCGTACTGCCGCTTGTATGCTTTCGGGGTGGCGAACATCCAAGGCCAATAATTTGATTTTGCTGTCGGTGACACGCTCGGGGTTCCGACTCGTACCGTAAACCGTACAGCCTTTTTCCTGTAAAAACTCCCCGATCGCCCGACCAATGCCCGATGACCCTCCCGTGATGAAAACTATTTTGTTCATTGAATTTTAGACTTTAGACGTTAGAAGTTGGACTTTAGACGTTAGACTTTAGACGTTGGACATTAGAAATACTGTGACTGTGACTGCGACTGCGACTGCAACTTACACCGTCCCGGTGATGTCCTGCCCAAATTGCAACATATAACTGTTGTTATCATAAATCGCAAACTCCCGCATGCCCCAGTCAAAGTCTTCCATATCGTAGGCGACTTTCACCTTGTCTTTGATTTGGTGCCAAAGGGTTTCCACATCATCTGTTTTAATGTAAAAAGTGCCCGAAAAATAAGGCCGTTCAAAAGGCGTACTCTCATTCGGACGCGCGATCATGATTTCGCATTCGTCCTTACTGATGGCAGCCCAACCCCATTCTTCACTGTAATTGCCCAAATGGAATCCTAAGATTTCGCAGTAAAAAGAAACCGTAGCTTCCAATTCGCGCGTCCAAATCATGGGGACAATGGGTTGAAATTTCATAGAATCGTATTTTTTGCTAAAGATATTTATTTTAACTGAATTCCGAGACCCGGAGTAGTCGCCAATTCGATCTTTCCGTTGACAATAGTCGTACCCGTGGCAATGTCATTGGCAATCAAATTGGAGCCATCCAAATCGGCAAAATCACACAACGGCGCCAATACTGCACCCGCTGAAATCCCTACCGTCGATTCGGTCATACACCCCAACATCACTATGAAGCCCATCGCTTTGGCGGTACGCACCATTTCGAGCGCGGGTGTGAGTCCGCCGCACTTCATCACTTTGACATTCACACTAGGGTAATGTGGTTGCAAAACAGCCAAATCACTCCCATGCTGGGCATCTTCATCCGCCATCCAACGAATCGCGTCGGTTGCCCTCAAATGCTTATAATTTTCATAGCCCACCGCCATGGGTTGTTCGGCATACAGTATTCGTTCGATACCTTGAATATCCGCCAAAACCGCACAATCCGCAGGTGTAAAACTCGCATTGGAATCCAAAGAAAACGTAAAATCAGAAGCTAGTAGTTGCTTAATTGCCGACACATCCAAGCCGTTACATTTTACTTTAAACTTGTGCCAAGCCGACGCCCGCATCTTTTCCAATTGGGTGGCTACAGGTGCTACGGATATCGTCCAACTCGACACCGGAAGGGTGGTTGTCGGAATCGCATTCATTTCGATAAACGACCGTTGTTCCAATTTCCCAAATAAATCCCAATAGGCGCAGTCGAGTGCCGACTTGAGAAAATCAGGCAACTGCAATTGCGTTAGAAACGTATAAAAATCACACGGATGGTGGATGCCAAAACCTTCTATGGCTTTTTGATGGTAGTGAAGCAATTGATCAAATTGCAATAGGTCGATTTGATAATAGGTAATCGCCGTACATTCGCCATAGCCTGTTGAACCCGCATGCGACAGTTGGACGAGTAATGCTTCTCTAAATTGGTAATTCCCGTAACTGATGGAAAAGGTTTCCTTGAGGGGCAGTTTTAGGATATGCCATTGAAGAACCATAAAATTGTAAGGGAATTGAAGAAAGGAAATTTCAAAAAAAAATGGCAAGCGACCTACATCGCACCGCTACAACCGCATACCTTTGCTATGTTCCCATCCTGGAGGATTTTGCAGGAGCTGGTCGTGTAGGACTTGCCGCTGCAAAGATACATTCTTTTTATTTTTTTGCAACATCTTAACACCATAAATAATACATTTGTAAACACGTTTACGACAAATTTTAGCATGAAAGCATTTAAATACTTCACAGTCATTTTATTAGCAGGAATCACCGTGACCAGTTGTGCCCCAACCGAAACCGGATTCCAAATCGACGAAACCAAAATCAAAGCCACTTACACCCAGGGAGAGACCGTAAACCCAGCGATTGCGAACCCGAATAACCTGAAAATTGACAGTGTCGCTTTTGCCCTAAACAACAAACGCCTCGGTTCGACAAAAGGAAATGCCGCCTTTTCCTTCCCGTTAAACGAAGAAAAATTAGGTTACCAAGAATTAATCGCTACCGTATACAGCGAAGGCAAACCCACAGCCGACACTACCCGTTTGGAATTGGTCTCAAAAATCCAACCCAAGTTTTTAAAATACACCATCGTCAACACCTATCCCCACGATATTACCTCCTACACCCAAGGCCTACAGTTTTACAACGGCGTGTTGTATGAAGGTACCGGTCAGTATGGCGAATCCAAGTTGTTGCGCACCGATTTCAAAACCGGGAAAGCCGACTTAAATGTCAACCTCCATCCCAAGTATTTTGGAGAAGGGATTACTGTTTTAAACGGCAAAGTGTACCAACTCACTTGGCAAGAAACCACCGGATTTGTATATGACGTGACCAACTTTAAAAAGTTAAAAGAATTCCAATACGACAAACAAATCGAAGGTTGGGGATTAACCAACGACGGTACAAACCTCTACCAATCCGACGGTTCAGAAAAAATCTATACCCTTGACCCTGAAACCTTAAAAATTACCGGAAGCATCAATGTCTATTCCTTAGATTCCAAAGTAAAAGAGTTGAATGAATTGGAGTGGGTAGACGGAAAAATCTACAGCAACGTATACCAACAAAAAGCCATTGTAGTTATTGATCCCAAAACAGGAGCGGTAGAAGGCGTGTTGGACTTGTCCGGTTTGGAAACCAAAATCACCAAATTACCCGACACGGACGTACTTAACGGTATCGCCTACAACCCTGCGACCAAAACGTTTTTTGTAACGGGGAAAAACTGGGACAAACTATTCGAAATCAAAATCACCGAGTAAATGCCCACCTCCCAACATATGCCGAAATCGTGCAGCGAGAATTGGCTCGAACTCAATCCGGAGGAACGGGCACGGTTTTGTACCCTCTGCCAACAAAATGTCTTTGACGACCACAACCCCACCCCAGAAGAAATTGAAGCCTTCAATGCACACTGTGCCCGCTTTCAAGATCAAGCTCCAGTTTCAAAAGGTGTTTTTGCATTCGTGAAACGTTTGGTGAAAAAGAGACGTTAGACTTTAGACTTTAGTCCAATTTCACTCACGCTTCTTGCTTCTTGTAGCACAAAGTTTCACAAGGTTGGGCACAATGTTTTACAAAGATTTGAGTCATAAGTCGTAAGTCCTATTTCACCCACGCTTCTTTCTTCTTTCTTCTTGCAGCGCAGCGGTCTTGCTTCTATCTTCTTTCAACGGTTTTTCCACTAAAACTGAGCCTCTCAGCTTCTCAGAAACTCAGAAACTACTTCTTCACCATCTTAACCACTTCACTTCCCTGCTCGGTCGTTACTTTCACCAAATAGGTTCCTGGTGATAACGCACTCACATCAATGCCTGAAGCTGCGGGATGCATGTTCACTTGCATCAACTGTCCTTGGATGCTGTAAATTGAAACCGATTGGATGGTGATATCTTGAGCATTGGCAAAAACCAACTGCGTGTCTACTGGGTTTTGTGCTAAAGCAAAAGCACTGTTGGGTGTTTCTTGTAAGCCTAAACTTTGAACCAGCGTTGTAGCTGTATTGGTCAGAATTGGATAGTTGTAATCAAAGAAAATATTGGCCGAGTTGCTGAAGGTATCGCCGGAGACCAGCGTACTCTTCGTTTTGATTTTAAAGGCAACATATCCGTCATTATTAGCGTCGTCAAACGGTAAATTGATGTTTTCAAACACAAACTCCACGCGGTTGTTTTGCAAAATACGCGTACGGAACGGATGACTACCCAATTGCGGAATTAAAGTCGTAATATCGAATTTATTGGTATCAATCACATCAGTAACGATGATGTTTTGCGCGGCAAAGTTTCCTGTATTTTCAAAACGAATCACATAATGCACATATTTCCCTACGTGATCTGTACCCACTACTCCACCTTCCAAACAGGTTTTATCATTCGGGTCATAGGCGTTCACTACATTTTGAACTAAATTCATATAATTATCGGCTATGGTTTGATCTGTCGCACCTAGAACATTGCTGTAATAGGTCAAAGTATCACCACCATTTAATGCTGGCGTGGCCGTTGGCGTATTCAATAGGAAATTCAATTGGATAGTACGCGTTTCAAATGGCAATAAATTGGTAAACGCCCAGTTGAGTGTGGATGCCGTTTGCGAACTCACTGCGGGAGTGGCCGTCACCAAACTCGCCACCGTATTGGGGAAAGTCAAACTCGCCGTACCCGATTGCGTGGTATTCCCTTTGTTTTTGTAGACCAACATATACTTCGCGTTAAAACCAGGTCGGGCGGGATTCAACGGCAGTAACGTTATCTCCAAGTCGTTTTTCACTCCATTGGCCGTCATACAAAAGTCACGAGTGGCCGGACTCGCCGTAGTGGGGAAATTCACCGAACCCGTTGCCGGACTCAAATTAAAGTAAGTGGGATTTTCTAACACGGGCGTGATGGTATAACTTCCCGCATTGGACGAAAAACCATAAGCACCTACCCCACTGGTAAAACCTGTTTCAGTCGTAGTACCATTTGATACATTGACACGAACATTCGATGCCAACACATCATTTGCCGCACATCCGTTTGCATTTTGATCAAAACGTAGCGTACCGTTGGTTTGGTAAACCGTTCCTCCTGTCGCAAACGTACAATACGAATTGGTAAAACAGTTCGTGTACCCGTATTGCGTAATACGCGATTGAATCGCTGTAATTTCATTATCATCTCCACAAATGGATTGGAGATTGGGACAATTCTGAAAAATTAGATTATTTAAAATAGAATTCAATCCATTTTTTAAATTAAGTGAAGTAAGATTGGGATTATCGGAAATTGATAAAGTTGTAACCGAAGTCGCACTCAAATCAAGAGTATCTATTAGTGAATTATTTAATCCCAGTCGTGCTAAGTTTTGACAATTAGCAACATTCAAATTACTAATCGGACAACCATCTAACAATAAAATGTATAAATTTTGAATATTTGAAGCATTAAAAGATGATAAAGTAATATTATTTCTTAACGAGATTGAAAATGCCTGACTCGCAGCATTTAAATTTTGAATATTTGCAGTAGTTACACCACAATTTTCAAAAACAACAGTCAAATTACTGACAGATGGATTAAATGAATAATTTACAGGACCATTTATAGGAGTATTTTTTATCCAAAATGAATATAAATTTTGAAAATTCTGTATATTATTGGTATTAAAATATAATGAATTTGGATTACCCTCGTAATAAAAATCCTTTAATGTTAAATTATTACTCAAATCTAGAGGTAAAGTTAATGGACAATTAACTACGCTTAATTTCCACAATCCAGTCAATCCATCCGTGTTTAAACTTGTAATATTAGTAGTTGAAATTTCAACTGTTCTAAGTAATGGCGCGGAAACTGGAAAATCAATTATACTTAATTGAGGATTATTTGTAACAATAATTTCACTGATAATACTTGAATTAGACAAATTAATTGAATTTAAAGTTAAATTATCAAATGATTTAAAATATTTTAAATTAATAGCAGAAGATAAATCAATTTCACTTATAGTATTTTGATAAAAATAAAAATTGTCTAAAAGTGTTAAATTAGAAAAGTTTGAAGTAGAAATATTATTATTTGATAAAATAATATTTTTCATGCTTGTATTTGAAGATAAATTTAAATTAGAAATTATTTCATTATCCATAGAAAATCTTTCTAATATTGACATAGAAGAAACATCAAGTGAATTTATTCCATTGTTATACAACGATAAATTTTTAATATTAGGGTAATTTACTCCGTTGAATGTATCAATGTTACAATTCGAGAAAGTTAATCCAACTAATGATGTGTAGGTAGTTAAATTTGGAAGTTGTTGACTAAAGTTAAAACCATAAAATCCAAATGTTATTATATTTGAAGGAATTATTAAATCAGGATGTGGAAAATTCTGAAATACAGTACCAGAAACAACTAATGTTGTCAAATTTATTAATTGTGGATAATTGTATGATGATACTGGATTTTGAGCGAAATTCAAACTTTTTAGTGTTGTAAAAAATTGTATCCCCTCTAAATTTGAAATGGAACCATTAGAAATATTTAATTCTCTTACAGTTAACGCTTCACTTTGCTGAATTTCCCCGTCATTATTTGAATCGATTTTTATTGCATTCAAGCCTGTTCCTATTGCAATATTATTACTAGTGCTTGCTTGTAACAACTTCGCTTTAAAATTCGCATCCGGGAAGTTAATGATTTGAGCAGTGGCTGTAAACGCAAACAAGGCAAAGCAAAGGGCGTAGAAGTTTCTCATCGTATTGGTTTTTAAATTTTTACAAAAAAAAAAAAAAAAACAGACTGAGCAATAGAATGGGGAGTTTTTTTAAAAAAAGTCGTTAGACTTTAGACGTTAGACGTTAGTACGATTTCACTCACGCTTCTTGCTTCTAGTAGCACAATGTTTCACAAGGTTGGGCACAATGTTTCACAAGGGTTTGAGTCATAAGTCAATTTAGTCGTAAGTGATTTGAGTCATAAGTCGTAAGTCGAAAGAGTCGTAAGTCCTATCTCACCCAGGCTTCTTTCTTCTTTCTTCTTGCAACGAAGTGGTCTTGCTTCTTTCAGCGCAGCGGTCTTGCCTCTTTCAGCGAAGCGGTCTTTCCTCTTTCAACGGTTTTTCCACTAAAACTCAGCCTCTCAGCTTCTCAGAAACTCAGAAACTACTTTTTTACCATCTTAACCACTTCACTTCCTTGCTCTGTCGTTATTTTCACCAAATAGGTTCCGGATGATAACGCACTCACATCAATGCCTGAAGCTGCGGGATGCATGTTCACTTGCATCAACTGTCCTTGGATGCTGTAAATTGAAACCGATTGGATGGTGATATCTTGAGCATTGGCAAAAACCAATTGCGTGTCTATTGGGTTTTGTGCTAAAGCGAAAGCACTGTTGGGTGTTTCTTGTAAGCCTAAACTTTGAATAAGCGTTGTGGCTGTATTGGTCAAAATAGGATAATTGTAATCAAAGAAAATGTTGGCCGAGTTGCTGAAGGTATCGCCAGCAACCAACGTACTCTTCGTTTTGATTTTAAAGGCAACATACCCATCATTGTTGGCGTCGTCAAAAGGCAAGTTGATGTTTTCAAACACAAACTCCACGCGGTTGTTTTGCAATATACGCGTACGGAACGGATGACTACCCAATTGCGGAATTAAAGTCGTTACATCGTATTTATTGGTGTCTATCACATCGGTTACGATGATGTTTTGCGCGGCAAAGTTTCCTGTATTTTCAAAACGAATCAGATAATGTACGTACTGCCCAATTTTGTCTGTCCCCACAACTGCGCCTTCCAAACAGGTTTTGTCGTTCGGGTCATAGGCATTCACTACATTTTGATTGAAGTTTAAGGTATTGTCAGCAGGTGTTTGATCGGAGGCACCTGTTACGGTAGCAACATACGGCAACACATCTCCGCCATTTAATGCAGGCGTAACCGTTGGCGTATTCAACAGGAAATTCAATTGGATGGTACGGGTTTCAAACGGTAGTAAATTGGTAAACGCCCAGTTGAGTGTGGAAGTCGTTTGCGAACTCACTGCGGGAGTGGCCGTCACCAAACTCGCAACAGTATTGGGGAATGTCAAACTCGCCGTACCCGATTGCGTGGTATTCCCTTTGTTTTTGTACACCAACATATACTTCGCGTTAAAACCAGGTCGGGCCGGATTCAACGGCAGTAACGTTATCTCCAAGTCGTTTTTCACCCCATTGGCCGTCATGCAAAAATCACGGGTAGCCGGACTTGCGGTAGTAGGGAAATTCACCGAACCCGTCGCCGGACTCAAATTAAAGTAAGTGGGATTTTCCAATACGGGCGTGATGGTATAACTTCCCGCATTGGACGAAAAACCATAAGCACCTACCCCATTGGTAAATCCCGTTTCAGTAGTAGTACCATTTGATACATTCACACGAACATTCGCCGCTAACACATCATTTGCCGCACAACCATTCGCATTTTGATCGAAACGAATTGTACCATTGGTTTGGTAAGCCGTTCCTCCTGTAGCAAACGTACAATACGAATTGGTAAAACAGTTCGTGTACCCGTATTGCGTAATACGCGATTGAATGGCTGCAATTTCATTCTCATCCCCACAAATGGATTGGAGGTTGGGGCAATTCTGAAAACTTAAATTATTTAAAATAGAATTCAATCCATTTTTTATGTTAAGGGAAGTGATATTGGGATTATCAGAAATTGACAAATTAAAAACTGAAGTCGCACTCAGATCTAGAGTATTTATAAGTGAATTGTTCAATCCCAATCGCACTAAAGTTTGACAATTAGCAACATTTAGATTACTAATCGGACAACCATCTAATAATAATATATATAAATTTTGAATGTTAGAAGCATTAAATGAAGAAAGGTTACTGTTATTACGTAAAGCTAGAGTAAGAGTGGCATTTTGATTTATCAAATTTAAATTTTGTATAGCTGCCGAGGTAATTCCATTGTTATCTAAAACTGCAGTCAATGATGAATTTGTATTAAATGTAAAATTTACAGACCCATTAATTGGTGTGTCCTTTATGGTAAAACCGATTAAACTGTGAAAATTTGGAAGGTTGGAATTATTAAAATAATACATATTAGGCAAACCCGAGTAATAAAAATCAGTTAAATTTAAATTATTTGATAAATCTAACGGTGTAGTAAGTGTATAGGCTTTTAAAGTAAATTTAGATAGATTAGGATAACCCGAAGTAATAACTGAAGTTAAAAGTACATTGTATAAACTTAGAGTAGTTAAATTATTATTGGTTTGGGGCATGCTAAAATTAATCAATAATGGATTATCTTCAATAATTACTGTGTTTAAATTAGTTGAATTCGAAAGATTTACAGTAGTTAAGTTGGGTATATTTTTAAAATATACGTACAACATATTTTGGCTAGATAAATCAATGCTACTTAATGGTTCATTTTGAATTGTCAATGATTTCAAATTAATCATTGAACTAAAATCAATATTTGTTAAGTTATTACCTGAAAGTGTAAAAGTAATTATATTTGGATAACTAACGGCAGTAAAGGAATTTAACCCTGAATTGGTAATATTTAGTTCTGTTAATTGAGTAAAACCTGTTAAATCAGGTTCTTGGGTAAAATTAAATCCTTCCAACCCCAAAGTTTGAATATTGGTTGGAATAACTAAATTAGGATTCGTTATATTCTGGAACACCGACCCCGAAACATGTAAAGTCGTAAGGTTAGTGAGTTGTGGAAAATTATAATTAGAAATGGCATTTTGAAACAAATATAACTTCCGCAAATTTGTAAAATATTCTAATCCTGATAGATTTGTTATTCCAGAATTTGTAATGTCCAGTCTCCAAACATTTAAAGCTTCACTTTGTTGAATTTCCCCATCGTTGTTAGTATCAATCTTTATGTTAAAATTAGAACTATTCATGGCAATATTATTGACAGGTCCAGAACTTAACAACTCCGCTTTAAAATTCGCATCCGGGAAGTTAATGATTTGAGCAGTGGCTGTAAACGCAAACAAGGCAAAGCAAAGGGCGTAGAAGTTTCTCATCGTATTGGTTTTTAAATTTTTACAAAAAAAAAAAAAAAAAACAGACTGGGCAATAGAATGGGGAGTTTTTTTTTAAGTCTTTAGACGTTAGACTTTAGACGTTAGTCCGATCTCACTCACGCTTCTTGCTTCTAGTAGCACAATGTTTCACAAGGTTGGGCACAATGTTTCACAAGTGTTTGAGTCGAAAATCAAAAAAGTCATAAGTCGTAAGTCAATTTTAGTCGTAAGTCATTAGTTGCAGTCACTCTAAACTCATAATTCATAACTCCTAATTCCATTCGCGGTCTTTCCTCTAGTAGCACAATGTTTCACAAGGTTGAGCACAATGTTTTACAAAGATTTGAGTCATAAGTCGAAAAGTTATAAGTCATAAGTCAATTTTAGTCGTAAGTCATTAGTTGCAGTCACTCTAAACTCATAATTCATAACTCCTAATTCCATTCGCGGTCTTTCCTCTAGTAGCACAATGTTTCACAAGGTTGGGCACAATGTTGCACAAGGGTTTGAGTCGTAAATCAAAAAAGTCATAAGTCGTAAGTCGAAAGAGTCGTAAGTCAATTTAGTCGTAAGTGATTTGAGTCATAAGTCGTAAGTCCTATCTCACCCACGCTTCTTTCTTCTTTCTTCTTGCAGCGCAGCGGTCTTGCCTCTTTCAGCGCAGCGGTCTTTCCTCTCAAAAAAAAAAAGACCAAACTTCCGCTTGGCCTTCATTTATTGTTTAGTCTTAAGTCGTAAGTGAAAAGAGTCGTAAGTCTTAATTCCTCTCACGTTCTTTCTTCTTGCAACGAAGTGGTCTTGCTTCTTTCAGCGAAGCGGTCTCACTTCTTTCAGCGAAGCGGTCTTATTTCACTTCCTCAAAATCCACATCTTGGGTTTGGTCACCCGTAGCTTCTTGTTGGGGTTGCGCTTCGTGCGTTTGTCCTTCCGCTTGGGCTTTGTACAATTCTTCCGAAGCATTTTTCCACGCTTCGTTGATTGCGTCTAAAGCCGGTTGGATGGTTGCCAAATCTTTGGTTTCATAGGCTTTCTTCAATTCTTCTAAAGCCGCTGTAATCGTGGATTTGTTGCCTTCTGATAATTTGTCACCGTACTCACTCAATTGTTTTTCCGTTTGGAAAATCATGCTGTCGGCTTCGTTCAATTTATCCGCTTTTTCTTTCGCTAGACGGTCAGCATCTGCATTCATCTCTGCTTCTTTCTTCATGCGCTCGATTTCTTCTGGAGTTAATCCCGAAGAGGCTTCGATACGAATGTCGTGCGATTTACCGGTTCCTTTATCGGTTGCCGATACTTTGATGATACCGTTGGCATCGATGTCAAACGTTACTTCAATTTGTGGTACTCCGCGTGGCGCTGGTGGAATCCCGTCTAGGTGGAAACGACCAATCGTTTTGTTGTCCGCTGCCATCGTACGTTCTCCTTGCAACACATGGATTTCTACACTCGGTTGGTTATCGGCAGCCGTAGAGAATACTTGTGATTTTTTCGTCGGAATCGTTGTATTCGCTTCGATCAATTTCGTCATCACATTCCCCATCGTTTCGATACCCAAAGAAAGTGGCGTTACGTCCAATAACAAGACATCTTTTACATCTCCTGTCAATACCCCTCCTTGAATCGCTGCACCAATCGCAACTACTTCATCTGGGTTAACTCCTTTGGAAGGTTTTTTACCGAAGAATTTTTCTACTTGCTCTTGGATGACTGGGATACGTGTCGAACCCCCAACTAGGATCACTTCATCAATATCCGAAGTCGATAATCCAGCATCTTTCAAGGCTTTGGCTACGGGCTCCATCGAACGTTTTACTAACGTATCCGCCAATTGTTCGAATTTCGCACGGGTCAACGTTTTCACCATGTGTTTGGGTCCGCTCGCAGTAGCCGTGATGTACGGTAAGTTGATTTCCGTTTGTGAAGACGAAGACAACTCGATTTTTGCTTTTTCAGCCGCTTCTTTTAAACGCTGTAAAGCCATTGGGTCTTTGCGCAAGTCAACGCTTTCTTCACTCATGAATTCGTTGGCCATCCAGTCGATGATTACTTGGTCGAAGTCGTCACCACCTAAATGGGTATCCCCATTGGTAGATAATACTTCAAACACGCCGTCACCCAATTCAAGGATGGAAATATCGAAGGTTCCCCCTCCTAAGTCGTATACCGCAATTTTTTGGTCTTTACCCGCTTTATCCAAACCGTAGGCTAAGGCAGCCGCAGTAGGTTCGTTGATAATACGCATCACTTTCAATCCTGCAATTTCGCCCGCTTCTTTCGTTGCTTGACGTTGTGCATCATTAAAGTAAGCGGGAACCGTGATTACGGCCTCTGTAACGGACTGACCCAAATAGTCTTCCGCTGTTTTTTTCATTTTTTGAAGGGTCATCGCCGACAATTCTTGTGGCGTGTACAAACGACCGTCGATGTCTACACGAGGCGTGTCGTTGTCCCCTTTTACTACTTTGTACGCTACAGTAGACGCTTCTTTAGCGCTTTCTGTGTACTTGTTCCCCATAAAGCGTTTGATAGACGCAATGGTTTTGGTTGGGTTGGTTACGGCCTGACGTTTTGCAGGATCCCCAACTTTAATCTCACCCCCTTCAACGAAAGCAATCACGGAAGGTGTGGTTCTTTTCCCTTCAGCATTCGCAATAACTACGGGTTCGCCACCCTCCATTACTGCTACACATGAATTTGTTGTACCTAAGTCGATACCAATAATTTTTCCCATGGTTATAATCTCCTTTTTTAATTCTGTTGGATTGCCCCTCTAGGAGTGGGCAGTGCTTACGCACGATGGGTCTTAGTCAACTATTATGCCATTCCGTCTGCCACTCCTTTTTGGCAGTTTTTATTCAAAAACAACTGACAAGATGACATTTTTAAGCTGCTGAGATGCTGAGCTACTAAGCTGCTGAGCGGAGGGGCTGACAGGATAAATGATTTGAAGATTTGAAATTTGAGATTTGAAATTTGGTCCCGAAACTTCGGGAGGGATTTGAAGTTTGGAATTTTACTATTGAAATTTTAATTACCTGTATAGCTATTTTAGGACGAGTCATCCTTCCTACTACTTCGGACTAACCTCGGACTAACCTCGGATTAACCCCGCACTAACCCCGTGGTTAACTAATGGTATCCTTTAGGTTACCTTTAGGATACCTTTACCATAACCCGTATAAGCAGTTATCAGTAATCAGTAAACAGTAAACAGTTATCAGTAAACAGTTATCTGTGGTCAGTGAACACTGCAATCTGAACACTGCAATCTGTACACTGTACACTGTACCCTGTTCACTGTACACTGTTCACTGTAGACTGTGACTGTGACTTAATCAATGGGTAAAAATACAAACCACATAGTAACATAGTATTCATAGTTAACACTTTATGGTGTTCAACCTTGTGAAACTTTGTGCTTAACATAGTGAAACATTGTGTTACTATTAGTCAATGCAATATAATGCACTGTACCAATACACTTTTAAACTTCTATTTGAAAATGTGAGGATTTGAAGATTTGAAAATGCACGTTCTTAGAACCCAACCTGAAACATTAAACTTGAAACCTCCTAAAGTCTACCCCCTATTAAACACCCCAATCGACACCGCAATCAATCCGTAGGACACGATCTGTGCGAGGTTGATGGATTCGTGGAAGTAAAACAACGCCAAAAAGAAATGAATCAAAGGATTCGTATACATCAAAATCCCGACGGCTGAGGAGTTCATCCCTTTTAACGCATATAAATTTAAAAATAAGGGCACAATGGTAAATACAACCACGATCACTCCCATCAAAATATAAAACAACGAAGCCGTGGGTGTGGGTCCGCTATAGGTTGGAAAAAACGGCAGTAACACCAACGAAGCAATCACCATTTGCACCATCAATACGATGAACTTGTCAAAACGGTCGTTTTTGCGTTGGCTAATCAAATACAAAGCAAAAGACACGGCAATCACCAAACTGTACACCAATCCGTGCAAATCGCCATAAGAAAGGATGCCACAACTCAAAATACAGAGTCCGACCGCCGTCCATTGCCACCAACCCAAGCGTTCTTTCAATATAAAAAAGGCCAAAACGGTAGTGATGATCGGGCAAATCAAATAAGCAAAGGAAGCCGACTGCAAACTGACATGGTTCACGGCGTACATGAACAAAAACCAATTGAACACGAGTAAGAACCCACCCAAAATCGTCAACGTGAGAAACCGCGTTTTATCGGTTATCGAAAGTTCGCGAAACACCTGAATGTTCGCACGTACCAACCGATTCCGGAATATAAAATTGAGAAATACCAGCAACCCCGTGGCATAAAACACCCGGTAAAACAAAATATCCAACGACGGATAATCGTGTAAGGGTTTGAGGGCCAAACTGAAGAAACCCCAAATCACAAAGGCCGAAAAAGCCGCTAGATAGTATTTGTTAATGCGCACGTGAAAAATTTGTGCAAAAGTACACATTTGAAGATGTTGGACACGAGAAACTAACATTTCCTTAAGAGGGCCACTCACTAATCAAATGGCTGTCAGCACGCTAGAATACAACTTGAATTTAGACATTATCAAAAAGAGCTGCTTTCAATTGATAAATTCCTAGCGAAAACGATTTTTCTTGAAAATTTCGCACGACTTTATCCTATATTTGTGTAACCAATAAACGAAACTTACCCATGGAAGAATGCATTTCGGTTTTTGACATGCTTAAAATTGGGGTCGGACCCTCCAGTTCGCATACCCTCGGACCCTGGCGTGCCGCAGAACGCTTTTTGAGTGAATTGCGCGCACAAAACCTGTTTGAGAAAGTCGAACGTGTACAAGTCGACCTCTACGGTTCGTTATCCCTTACGGGTAAAGGGCATGCTACGGATTTAGCCGTGATGCTCGGACTTAGCGGTCAGGATCCTGAATACATTCCGGTGGATCAAATTGATTCGATTATTGCCAACATTCACAATCACCAAGTGCTACAATTAGGGAACGAACTAACGGTTCCTTTTGCACCCGAAACAGATATTCGGTTCAACCGTAATTTTCTTCCCTTTCATTCCAACGGCATTCGTTTTACAGCCTATGCGGGCTTGGCCACTGTGGAAGAAACGTATTATTCCATTGGTGGTGGTTTTGTGGTAAAAGAGGAACGCATTAATGCCAAAAAGAAAAGTGCCATCAAATGTGCTTTCCCCTACCCGATTCAAACGGCAGCCGAATTATTAAACTACTGCCACGAGCAAAACCGCTCCATCTCTGAAATTGTGTATGAGAATGAAAAATCCATGCGCAGTGAGGACGAAATTCACCACGAATTGATGCGCATTTGGAACACCATGCTCGAATGCATGTATATTGGATGCCATACGGAAGGTACATTACCAGGCGGACTTAATGTGCGACGCCGGGCTTATGATATGCATCAAAATTTGATTGGCGAACTTCCCTACAATTCCCCACAAGAATGGCTAGAAGTGATTCGTAAAACCGAAGTTAAATTTCGCCAAATATTAAAATGGGTTAGCTGTTTTGCCTTAGCGGTCAATGAAGTGAATGCCGCTTTAGGGCGTGTGGTTACGGCGCCTACCAATGGTAGCGCGGGTGTTATCCCTGCGGTTTTGATGTATTATATGGTGATTGAAAACCACCAAGCTACGGATAAAGAAATCAAACAATTTTTGATGGTAGCGGGCGAAATTGGTTCCATCTTCAAAAAAGGATCGACCATCTCGGCAGCCATGGGAGGCTGTCAAGCTGAAATCGGGGTTTCCTCGGCAATGGCTGCAGGAGCGTTGTGCGAACTCATGGGCGGTACGCCTGCGCAAGTACAGATGGCAGCCGAGATTGCTATGGAACATCACCTCGGACTCACTTGTGACCCAATTGGTGGATTGGTGCAAATTCCGTGTATCGAACGCAATACCATGGGGGCTATTAAGGCCATCAATGCCGCCGAATTAGCTTTGGAAACCGATGCGCGAAATGCGAAAGTTCCTTTAGACAAAGTTATCAATACCATGTGGGAAACCGCAAAAGACATGAACCACAAGTACAAAGAAACTTCCGAAGGCGGTTTGGCGATTACGGTTGGGCTGTCGGATTGTTAAAACCCCATCACCAAACTACTGGTCAAAAACAACGAATTGGTTTGACCATTCAAGACATTTTCAGTTGCGGATAGATACCGTGCTTCTATTCGGAACTTGCAGTATTTATTGACGATGTAATCCGTGTTTACGGAAGTTCCCCAAGTTTTAAAAGGTAATGGTTGGTCAATCATCACATTCGACTTATCGTGATAATATTCCCCTCGAAGGGCAGTTTGCCAATGGGTATTCCAGGAATATTGGGCGATGAATAAAGGTGCCCACCACGATTTATAACCGTTGGGTGTTTGTTGCCAACCGATATCATACCCTACTACCGTATGCCATTTGGAATTCCATTGGGCATCCCAATACAAATTCTCAAACCAACGCATTCCGGTGTACGTCGCATAGTCTTCCTTTCCGCTGTAACTGCTCCAATTAAACGTGTGTCTTGTATTCGGTTTGTAGGTAATTTGAGTACCAAAAGCGGGTTCGACCGACCGATCGGCCTTATGAATGCGCTGCCAACCGTTGGTCACCAAAGCGCCAAAACTCCAACGGGCATTGGGATTGTAATGGTACCATAATCCGGTCATAAAATACGGCGAATTGTCGGCTAAAATAGATCTTGTGAGTGTCAAGTTGTTGAAGGTAGTTGCCGACTCCAAGCCAATATAACTTGGGAGAATTCCCATTTCTACACTGTGTTTTTTATTGGCATCTAGATAAATCCCTACATAGGCTTCATTCAAATATTTTACCGATTCATTGGCATAATTGTCTTCCACATACGTACCCGCTTGCAGTGCCACTGAAGCATAGAAATTGTCGTAGGTCACTTTGGCTTTCAGCAAAGCAAGATTGACGGCAAACTCGTTATGGCGGTTGTAGTTGTACAAAAAAGGTAACTTTTGTTCGCCTTTGGGAGCATCCAAATCATAGGAATAATAGGTATCTAGGAACCCGCCCCATTCGATTTTTATCGAGTCGTTCTGACTCCAAACGAACAGGGGTAATAAAAGTAAAACGACTAATTTTCTCATGGTCGGCGACGGGTATCAATAATTGAAATAATCGTCCATACACCATTGTTTTTAAACAAAGTAAACACATTGACCCCCGAGTGACTGAGTTTACCGTTAATATAAAATTCATAGGGCGTCCATGCCACGGCCATCGTTCCGTCTACTTGAATGGAATAGCTCAACAAGCGTTCTTCAAATCGCAATTCGGCAGGAAGAGAAACAATGGCTTTGTAAAATTCAGCTGGCGTTTCTACAGTGAATTGATTGCCTTTGGTTTTGGACTCGGTAATGGATTCCAAGCGAAGGGTCGGACTGCATACTTGTTTCATTTTCAAAGAATCTTTTTGATGAAAGCCTTCAAAAAATTGTTGGACGGTTTGTTTTACTTCGGCTTCTTGTGCGAACACAAAACTTCCAAAGAAGCAAAATAGCAGGATGAGTCTGGTTTTCATGATTGGTTATTAATGGGTGGATGACTAGAAAATCCGTTGTTTTCGTAACAAAACTAATCCATTTTAGTATTTTTACAGCGCACAACAACACTAAAATCCGAAAAACATGTCTGTAGCTAAAAAAGATTACAAAAAAATCACCACCAAATCCCTTGTGGATATGAAGGCCAATGGAGAAAAAATTTCTATGCTTACCGCTTATGATTATACCATGGCCAAAATTGTGGATTCTGCAGGTGTCGATGTGATTTTAGTGGGTGATTCGGCGAGTAATGTGATGGCGGGACATGAAACAACCTTACCGATTACATTAGACCAAATGATTTACCACGCTTCCTCGGTAGTGCGCGCTGTTGACCGTGCGCTGGTGGTGGTGGATTTGCCGTTTGGAACTTATCAATCCGATCCGAAAGAAGCCTTGCGTTCGTCCATTCGTATTATGAAAGAAAGTGGCGGACATGCGGTAAAACTCGAAGGCGGTTCGGAGATTAAAGATTCGATTAAAAAGATATTAAATGCGGGAATTCCCGTGATGGGCCATTTGGGTTTAACCCCGCAATCCATCTATAAATTCGGTACATATACCGTTCGCGCCAAAGAAGAAGCCGAAGCCGAAAAACTGATTGAAGATGCGAAACTTTTGGAACGTCTGGGCTGTTTTGCTTTGGTTTTGGAAAAGATTCCGGCCAAACTAGCACAACGCGTTGCGGAAAGCATTCATATTCCTGTCATCGGAATTGGCGCTGGCAGCGGCGTTGACGGTCAGGTTTTGGTGCTCCATGACATGATTGGAATGACCCATGAATTCAGTCCGCGCTTCCTTCGTAGGTATATGAATCTCTACGAAGACATGACCAAAGCGATTGGGCAATATGTGAGTGATGTAAAGGCTGTAGATTTCCCGAATGCGAATGAGCAATACTAATTTGAAAATTTGAAGATTTGATGATTTGATGATTTGAAAATGATAGTTCACTGCATCAAATCCACTTTTAAACCATTCAACTTTTCAACTCCCTAAAAAACTTCTATTTTCATGAAAATAATCAGTACACCCGATAATCTGGACGTATTGTACGAAGACAACCATTTGATTGTGGTGAACAAACGGGTGGGCGATTTAGTACAAGGCGACAAAACGGGTGATACACCGCTTTCAGACATTGTCAAAGCCTATTTAAAAAAGAAATACGACAAACCGGGTGATGTGTTTTTGGGAGTCGTGCATCGTTTGGACCGACCCACAACAGGTTTGGTGGTATTTGCGCGAACATCCAAAGCATTAGAACGCATGAACGCCTTGTTCAGCAATAGAGAAACCCAAAAAACCTATTGGGCTGTGGTTAAAAATGCGCCACCAAAGTCAGAAGACACCCTAATCCATTACCTCAAACGCAATCCGAAGAACAACACTTCCAAAGCCCATAGTAAAGAAGTTCCCGACAGCAAACGGGCGAGTTTATCCTATTCCATTATCAAAAAACTGGACCGTTATTTGGCGTTGGAAATTGCCTTACATACGGGAAGACACCATCAAATTCGCGCCCAACTGGCTACCATCGGTTGTCCCATCAAGGGCGATTTAAAGTACGGTTTTGACCGCAGTAATCCCGACGGCGGGATACATTTGCATGCGCGTTCGTTGCATTTTGTGCATCCTGTGACGAAATTACCACTAACGCTCATAGCGCCAGTTCCACAAGAAGTGCTATGGCAATCGATTGAAAACTAAATTCAATTTTTCTTCGTTTATAAAAAAAATAGCTAACTTTAGCACAAAACCCCAAGATTACATGAAAAAACGACACCTTATTGCGATGGCCTTCGTTGGTCTATATGCACAAGCTCAGGAACATTTTGCAGGAATCGGACTCTCAAGTCGGGTTGGTGTTTTGAACACCCAATTCAATCCAGCAGAGTTGAATAACATGTCCGATAAATTTGACATTAATTTATTTGGAATTAGTGCCAATGTTTCCAACAACAAACTCACAGTAAATGATTTGGTGAACAACGACAATTTGGAAAATGTCCTTTTTCGAGGTACTGATCCCGTAAATTTAAGAGCCGATGTACAAGTAAGCGGCTTTGGTATGGGCATCAAATTCAAACGATTTGCTTTAGGTTTAAGTACCAAAATCTACGGAAATATGGACATCATTGATGTCGATCCGCGATTGGGAGATGCATTTGTAAACGCAGGCATCAATTCCATTTTTGGTGCTACGACGGTTTCCAACAATTTCAACCAACGCGTCAACGGTACGGCTTGGGGTGAAGTGGCAGGAACCGTTGCTTTTAGTTTGATCAACAAAGAAAAACACAAATTTAATGTGGGTTTCACTGGGAAATTATTACTACCGGGTTCCTTTGCCAATATGGGAATGGACAAATTTACAGGAACCATTTCCCGTGTGGGCGGAGTGGCCTATTTAACCAATACCCAAGCTTCGGTTAATTTTGCGTATTCAGGAGAATTGGCCAACAGTTTTACCCAATTTGACAACTACAGTAAGTCAGCTATAGGTTCGGTAGGCGGTGTCGGTTTCGACCTCGGAGTCAACTACCAATGTCGCGATAAAGCTCCTGAGAATCCGAAGAAAAATCAGAACCGTTACAAGTTGAACTTGGGAATGGCAATTCGCAATGTGGGTTCGATGACCTTCAAAGATCCCAACAACAAAAGCACCAATTATACCTTATCGATTCAAGGGACGCAAAGCTTGAATTTGAACCAGTTTGAAAATGTTGAAAGTATTCAAGACATAGAAACTATTTTGTTGAATAGTGGCTATTTAACCAAGACTACTTCCAATAAAGATTTCAAAGTAAATTTGCCCACCACTTTTGTTTTGTATGCTGATGTCAAAGTGATTTCTAAGCTTTTTATTTCAGGCTATTTACAACAACGCGTAAAGTCCATAGATGTAAACGATCAGATTGCGACACAAAACAATTTTACGATTACGCCGCATTTGAATTTAGGTTTCTTCGAATTCTTTTTACCCTTCACACAAAATGAAATTTCGGGTTTCAATACTGGATTGGGCATTCGTGCCGGAGGATTCTATTTGGGTTCTGGTTCGGGCATTACCGCTTTAATGAACAATGCCAAACAAGCCGATATTTATTTGGGATGGCGCTTTGGAATTTTCTAAAATGAGTAGATTGCGTGACGATATCGACTACCGCTTGGAGCGACTCAAAGCACTTTACAATGCCATTGAAGTCCGTGAAGAAGCCATTGTCGCTGCGCTACACACCGATTTTAAGAAACCCCGTTTTGAGGCGATTGCCACAGAAACGGCTTATGTTTTATCCGACATAAAAAATACAATACGGCAGTTGAAAAGTTGGTCCCGACCCAAAAGAGTGTGGCCCTCACTTCTCAATTTTCCGTCAGTGGAATCCATACACTATGAACCGTATGGTAAGGTTTTGATCATAGCGCCTTGGAATTATCCTTTCCAATTGGCCCTAGCCCCGCTAACAGCAGCCATTGCGGCAGGAAATACGGCGGTACTGAAACCTTCCGAATTAACCCCATCGGTTTCGGCTGTTTTAAGCGAATTAATTTCAACTGTTTTTACGCCAGAGGAAGTTCTTGTAAAAGAAGGCGGACCCGAGATAGCACAAGAGTTATTGCAGGAGCGTTGGGATTATATTTTCTTTACGGGAAGTGTGGCAGTGGGCAAAATTGTAGCCTCGGCTGCTGCCAAACATTTGACACCCGTAACCCTTGAATTGGGAGGCAAAAATCCTTGTATTGTTGCGGCTGATACCGACATTAAACTGACTGCCAAGCGGATTGTTTGGGGTAAATTTTTAAATGCGGGTCAGACCTGTATTGCTCCCGATTATGTATTGGTTCACGCATCTATATATGAATCACTAGTTAGTGCTTTGAAAGTCGAAATTGAAGCGGCTTACGGAAAAGATCCGGAACTGTCACCCGACTATGCTAGAATTATCTCGGACAAACATTGGGTGCGCTTAGAAGCCATGAGCCAGCCAGGGAAGGTACTTTATGGCGGAACGGGTCAGCGGGATCAACGGTATTGGGCACCAACCTTGATTGCGCCCGACCAAAAAAGTGCTGTTATGCAGGAAGAAATATTCGGACCGATACTTCCCTTAGTACCTTTTTCAGAGGAAAAAGAAATAACCGAATGGATTCAACTGTATGAAAAGCCGCTGGCCTTTTATGTATTTACAAAAAATATCCGTTGGGCCAAACAATTGATGCGCCAACACGGTTTTGGTGGGGGCTGCATTAACGACACTATTCTTCATTTTAACAACAAGCGATTGCCCTTTGGAGGAATCGGACACAGCGGTATGGGCGCCTATCATGGCCAATGGGGATTTGAAACCTTTTCGCATCGAAAAGCCATTGTTTACAAACCCTTTTGGGGTGATATCCCTTTGCGCTATGCACCGTATTTAAGCAAGATAAATTTTGTTAAAAAAATCATGAAATTGTTTTGATTTATTCGTAAATTGCTAAGAAATCAAACCAAACTTTAAATCCTTCATGACACATTTATTGAATGTTCTATTGACCGGATTACAGGCACCCATTTTACAAACTACACCTATTATTGTGAAGGAATTTCACTTTGAAAAATGGTTTGTTGTACTTGCTGTATTGTTTTTAGTGCTGTACATTACCTACGCTGTCTTTAATTACAAATCCAAGAAAAACAGTTTTATCAACACCTACTCCGAGTTTGCTCCCAAAGAGGAACTTTACAACATGTTATTGTTGATGCTGGGTATCGCCTTACCCCTTTCTGAAGTTGTCGTTGAAATCTTTTATGTTCGCCCCACAAGTTTACTGGTCGTCAAGTTTGTCATAGGGATATTACTGTTAAGTTTTTATTTTATAAATACAAGAACACAATGGCTTCAAAAGTACTATGTCCCTGTATTTATTAGTATTTATGTCATTGATTTTACGCTAAACATATACAGTTTGGTTGCTTTACCGTACGACTATATGTTGTTTTGTTCGCTAATAATCAATTTCTTTTTATCGTATTACATTTTAAAAAACATGGTTCAGTATTGGACCTTCGTAGTAATTTATTTTTTATTCCTGATTAGCCTTTACCAACAAGAAGCGTTACCTCCAAAAGATGTAATTATATTAATTTCTTGTTCTTTGTTAATTATTGGCGTTCATGCTTCTATCCATTTGGCTACAGTCACAACAAAAAGTAAATTTTTATTTGCCAATGAAATTTTGACCAAAGGAAATATTCTTACCATAGCCACCAACAAAAAAGGAGAACTCTCCTATTGTAGCGAACAGATTCGCGACTTTTTAGGGTATGAACCTGAGGAAGTTATGGGGATGCGCTTTTGGATATTAACAGAAGATCCCGATTTTGTCGGCGAAGCGTATCATGATGATTTTATTGATAACCGCGTGCACATTCGCCGTTTAAAAGCCAAAAACGGAGAATACAAGTACATCCAATGGAAGGATAAAAAGTTTTCAGACGACTTGATTATTGGTATTGGGCAGGATGTTACCGAACAGATGAACATTCAAAATCAATATCAAAATTTGATTGAGAATGCCAACGATATTATTTATGAAATCAATACCGAAGGAAAATTCACTTTTATCAATAAACACGGTGTGGCTTTAACCGGCTATACGCAAGAGGAATTTCTAAAAACGCCTTTCTTCAATTTAGTTCGAAAAGACCACCAACGTCGCATTCGTGAATTTTACAAGCGAACAGAAATGGAGTTCAATGAATTTCCCACACTTGTTGTTCCTGTAACGGCCAAAAATGGAGAGACTCTTTGGTTATCTCAAAACGTTACGATTAAAAGAAATGAGGTAGGGAAAATATCGGGATATACCGTCATTGCTAGGGATGTTACGCTACAACGACAGTTGGAAATCGAAAATGTTCGGAAAGAGAAAAAATTAAAACGCTACAATGAAGCGATTAAAAATTTAACGCTTAAACACCAACCCAATGGGGATAATTTTACTGAATTTCTGGAGGCTGTATTAAAAATTATTGCCAAAAAAGTAGATGTGAATCGGGTTGGATTTTGGCGGTACCTTGAAGACCGTATTCATTGCGAAAGTTCATTTATTAAAAACAAAGACGAATTCAAATCGGGATTTGTTGTCGAGAAAAAAGATTATCCGCACTATTTTAATGCCATTGAAAGCGAGTTGCAAATTGTCGCTTCCAATGTATTGGACAATCCGTTTACTACAGAATTTACGTCATCCTATTTCAATGAATTTGCTACAAAATCCATGTTGGATACCCCCATCTATATCAACGGTTTGTTGTATGGTGTACTTTGTATTGAATCCGACACTAAAATCAAAGAATGGGATAACGAAGATATTTTATTTGCCCGCTCGATCAGTGATTATTTAGCGGCAGCTATCGAAACTCACCAACGTTTGGAAGCAGAAGGGAAATTGGAATACAAAAACCAAATTTTAACTGAGATAACCAAATTTACCAACCGTTTTATTGCCATCAAAAACAAACAAGAATTATTTAATGAAGTTTTATTATCCCTAGGAAATGTTATAGGTGTCGACCGAATGTCCTATTTTGAATTTGATTATGAAAAAATGACATTCAGTCAGCGCAACCGTTGGCACAAAGAACAGAAAAACATTATTGAATTAAATCCGAACCTACAAAATTTACGCTACAACGATTTTGAAGAAATATTCCAAGTATTGCAACAAGATAAGGTTTATTCTGGATTAGTGAAAGATATCAAATCGTCAGTATCACGTGATTTTCTGACTGCTATACATTGCACTTCCATTTTAATATTACCCATTACCGTAAACAATCAATTGGAAGGATTTATTATTTTGGACGAGATGTATGTAGAAAGAAACTGGCAACCCGAAGAAATTTCAATTCTCAATACATTAGCTCGAATTGTTTCTTCTACGCTAGAACGCAACATCAATGAAAGTACCATACGTGAAAACGAAGAACGATTCCGATTACTAGCGAACAACATCCCTGGTACAGTGTATTTGTGTTCAATCGATGACGATTACAGCTACATATATCTAAATGATGAAATCCAAAAGTTAACTGGAGTTAAGAAAGAGAATTTCAAAAATCATAAAAACAGTTTTGGTGCAATAATCCATCCTGACGACAGAGAACGGGTGTTTGATACGTATAAAAAAGCCATTAGTTCGAAAAAGAAAATTCATACCACTTATCGTGTATTAAATACCGAAAATACCATAAAATGGGTGGAAGAATTTGGAGACATTATACGCAATGAAGATTCCCAATATATTGAAGGAATTCTCATTGATATTACCCGTCAGAAAGAAGCGGAAGAAGCCATCAAAGCCAAAGAATATGCGGAGGCAGCGAGTAAAGCTAAATCGGAATTCTTAGCAAATATGAGCCATGAAATTCGAACGCCTTTAAACGGAATTATCGGATTTACCGATTTATTAAAAAGTACCAACTTGGAGCAAATCCAACGCAGTTACATGAATACCATTAACGAGTCGGCACAATCCTTATTAGACATTGTCAACGACATTTTGGACTTCTCAAAAATTGAATCGGGTAAACTCGAACTGGATATCCGACGCTATGATTTAAAAGAGATTTTGAGTCAGGTGGTGGAATTGGTGAAATACGACACCAACCGTAAAAACTTACAATTGGAACTCACCATCAACAAAGAGGTTCCCAAATATGTTTGGACGGATATCATTCGTTTAAAACAAATTCTAATCAACTTATTGGGTAATGCCGTAAAATTCACTGAAAAAGGAAAAATAAACCTATCAGTGACCAATCTCGAATTTATAGGTGACACCCAATGCCGTTTGCGGTTCATGGTAAAAGATACCGGAATTGGAATCAGTAAAGAATACCAAGAACAAATCTTCAATGCCTTTTCGCAAGGTGACAATTCTACTACCCGAAAATTTGGCGGTACAGGTTTGGGCTTATCAATTTCCAACCAACTTCTGGGCTTAATGCAAAGTCGTTTAAAAGTCAACAGCGAGGTAAATAAAGGTTCAGAATTCTATTTTGATGTGGTGGTGAAAGCCAACAATACCAAGACTATCGAAGAGATCAATAGTATCGAAGTAGCAGTGACTGAAACGGAGAAACCCAATTATGGGCATGAAAACTTTAAGGTGTTGATTGTAGAAGACAATAAAATCAATATGTTGTTAGCCAAAACTTTAGTCAAACAAATCATTCCTCACGGCACAATTTATGAGGCCAACAATGGCGAAGAAGGAGTAATTAAGTACAATGTACTTCAACCGGACATTGTATTAATGGATGTTCAAATGCCTGTAATGAACGGGTACGAAGCCACCCAAGAAATTCGTAAATCCGATAAAGGTAAACATGTGCCCATTATCGCTTTAACTGCGGGTACTGTTGTGGGAGAAAAGGAAAAATGTTTGGAAATGGGCATGGACGATTATGCTTCCAAACCCATTATCAAAGAAGTCTTGGAAAACCTTATCGCTAAGTGGTTGAAAAACTAAACGAAAACGGGTGTGAAATCGAAAATAGTAAAATTTTACTCCCGCTTTTTTAACAAATTCATAAATCGTATTGCTGGGGAGATAATTTAGGGCTTGTCCAACGTTTATAAGGCTTGAGTATTTTTAATTTTGCCAAAAATTCAAGAAAATGAACGTAGGAATTGACAGTATCGCTTTGGATTTACCCCAGTTGTATTTACCCATTAAAACCCTTGCAGAGCAGCGTCAAATTGAGGCTGACAAATTGGTTAAAGGATTGGGCTTACACAAAATGGCTTTTCCCGATGTGGGACAAGATGTGGTAACATTTGCCGCCAATGCAGCCCTACAATTACTTCGTCAAGAAAACCTACAACCCTCAGCAATTTCTAAGATTCTTGTTGCAACGGAAAGTGGAGTTGACAGTTCTAAACCTATCGGTTCCTATGTTATTTCCTTGTTGGAAAGTCAGTTAGGTGCGCGTTCCTTTGCCCACTGTGATACCGTAGATTTTACTTTTGCCTGTATTGGTGGCGTAGATGCACTGCAAAGTGGTGTGGATTACGTTCGGTTGAATCTGACCGAAAAAGTAATCGTAATCACCACCGACAATGCCAAATACGACTTAGCCTCAACAGGAGAATATACCCAAGGTGCTGGAGCTTTGGCTTTATTGATTACTGCAAATCCGCGCATCATCGCTTTGGGGCAAAAAACAGGTGTTGCCACTGAAGGGGTTTTTGATTTCTTCAAACCACGACGTACTTTTTCAAAACTAGAAGTAACTGGAAAATCAGATAATCCCGATTGGTTGGGGGTTTTGGAAAATGATATTCAAATTTACAAGGAGCAGCCTGTATTTGATGGACAATATTCTAACCAATGTTATATCAACCGTATTTCGGAAGCCTACGAACATTTCAAAAAACAAACGGAGACTACAGGTGTTGTTTTCCAAAATTGGGCACAAGTCTTTATGCACCTACCCTACTGTTTTCAAGCGCGCCGAACATTTATAGAAATATATAAAAACGAATTGCACCCCAACCTTCCTGCCGAAGAAGTAAAAGCATTGGCCAAAAGCGAAGGCTATTTGCAATGGGTACACGAAAAAATTCAACCCAGCGAAGCCGCTTCGGGTCAGGTTGGCAATTTATACACGGGTTCCATTTTCTTGGGCATGCTCTCTGGATTAAGCGTATTAGCGACTCAAGAAACAGATTTAGCAAACGAAAAAGTTGGCTTTATCGCCTACGGCAGCGGTTCCAAGTCCAAAGTTTTTGAAGGAATTCTTCAGTCTAATTGGAAATCACAAATCGCGAAAGTAAACCTGTTTTCTTATCTTGAAAACCGTAAAGAAATTGATTTTAGCACCTACGAGCAATTACATAAAAAGGAATTGAGTACGGCTGTGGGACAACCGCAAGGTTTTATTTTAGATTCTATTGAAAAAGAAAATCCGGTTTTGATTGGTGCCCGCTATTACCGTTACCAAAACTAATTTAATTCCCTAACAAAAAGGTCAGCGGAATCGCCAAGCGTTTGTGCCAAGCTTGTTCGCTATGGTCTTCGCCTTCAAATTTTCGGGTTATCCAATGGGCACTATCCCAACCTTTTTCGGTCATTACGGCATCTGCTTGTTTTTGAAAAGGTTCGTATAACGCATCTAAGGTAGCCGTTCCGAAATCAAAGTAGATTTTATGCGAATTGGCCTTGGGCAAATGTTTTTTCAAATAGTGAATAAATTGCGCCGGAATGGGATTGTTTTCTACCGAAAAAACACCCGGCCAATGGGTCGACAAACAAGCGGCACCGCCAAATACTTTGGGGTATTCGCAAATCGCATACATCGAAATCAAGCCGCCCATACTACTTCCTGCTACAAAGGTATGCGCCGCATCCGTATATACTGAAAAATGACTGTCGATATAGGGTTTCACTTCCCGAACCAAAAACTTTAAATAATCGTCAGAATGTACCTTATACTGCTGAAAAACCGAATTCCCATTGGGTCGGTTGACTTGATAAAGGGAATCCTTTTGTTTTTGGGTGAGTTGTTCAAAGGGTTTTTGAGGAAAATAATCGGCATGACGGGTAGCTCCGCCGTTCCAAACACCTACCACAATGCACTCTTGAATCGTTCCCGATTGTAACAATTGGGTCATCACATCATCCACCTCCCATGCTTGTTTGTTCCAAGTGGTGGTGGCATCAAACAACATCTGACCGTCATGCATGTACAACACACTGTATTTCTTGGTAGTGGAATAATCCTTGGGCAACCAAATATCGATGTTTCGAGAAGTGACATATTCCGATTTAAAATCGGGTAAGCGTTCAATAGTTCCTGCTACAACTTTTGGAATCTCTTGTGCATTAAGATTAAACGCAATACAAAATGCAATGACTAACTTTTTCATTTTTCTATACATTTATCCTAACCATCCGTCACGGTCCAAACTACGGTATTGAATCGCTTCGGCGATATGTGCCGACTGTACTGTGGGCGCCGCTTCTAAATCGGCAATGGTTCGGGCTACTTTTAATATTCGATCATACGCTCGGGCCGACAAATTCAATCGTTCCATGGCGCTTTTCAACAAAGTTAGTGAGGTTGCATCCAATTCACAATAGGTTCGAATCAATTGTGTATTCATTTGGGCATTGTAATGAATATGATTCAATTCCGAAAAGCGTTGGGTTTGAATTTCTCGCGCCGCAATGACGCGTTCGCGAATGATCGAACTGCCTTCTGAACGTTGCCGGTCGGCTAATTTGTCAAAAGGTACAGGTGTGACTTCAATATGAATGTCTATTCGATCCAACAGAGGACCGGAAATCTTACTCAGGTACCGTTGCATTTCCGCGGGTGAGGTGGTTACGGGTGCATCGGGATCGTTGAAATAGCCGCCCGGACTCGGATTCATGCTGGCAACCAACATGAAAGATGACGGATAGGTAATGGTGAATTTAGCTCGTGATATGGTGACTTCCCTATCCTCCAGAGGTTGGCGCATGACTTCCAATACTTCCCGTTTAAATTCGGGCAGTTCATCCAAAAACAATACGCCATTATGTGCCAACGAAATTTCTCCCGGTTGGGGATAACTTCCACCTCCCACAAGAGAAACACTGGAGGCAGTATGATGCGGATTCCGAAACGGCCGCTGACTGATGAGTCCGACCTCCTTCACCTTCCCTGCCACACTGTGAATCTTGGTGGTTTCCAAGGCTTCGCGCAAGGTCATGGGTGGCAAGATACTCGGCAATCGTTTGGCCAACATGGTTTTTCCAGCACCCGGTGGCCCGATGAGAATGATATTATGTCCGCCAGCAGCTGCAATTTCCATGCACCGCTTGATGGACTCCTGCCCTTTCACATCGGCAAAATCAAATTCGGGAAAGTCTTGGGATTTAAAAAATTCGTCGCGGGTATTGACAACTGTAGGTTGCAATTCTAAATTTCCTGAAAAGAAGTCGATGACTTGCATTACATTTTCAATACCATAAACTGCTAAATCATCAACAATGGCTGCTTCTTGCGCATTTTGTAGCGGAAGCATAATCCCCTTAAATCCCTCTTCACGGGCTTTGATGGCAATGGGTAATGCACCGCGAATGGGTTGGAGACTTCCGTCTAAGGACAATTCGCCCATAATGATGTAGCGATCCAATTCATCGGCGGGCAATTGACCACTGGCGACTAAAATTCCTAAGGCTAGAGTTAGATCGTAGGCCGAACCTTCTTTCCGTAAATCGGCGGGTGCCATATTGATGGTAATTTTTTTAACGGGCAATTCATAGCCGTTATTTTTTAGGGCGGCAGCAATGCGGTAACTACTTTCTTTGATGGCATTGTCGGGCAATCCGACGAGATGGTAACCGACTCCTTTGTCGACATTGACTTCTACGGTAATCGTAGTGGCTTCCACGCCATAGACGGCGCTTCCAAAAACTTTTACTAACATGGCTTATACGTATTAAAGGCTTATAACTACTATGTTACGAAGGTAATTATTTTTTTAAAAGGATGAGCAATTCGGAGTTTTAAAAAGAATATTCAATAGTAAAAAAGTCAATTATTTTTTACTAAATGTAAATTTTATTTGTCTATATGTAAAATATACTTTACATTTGAAATATTCTTTTTTAATCACTTTTATATATGAAAACACAATTTTTATTTCCCCATTCGTGGAAAAAGGTAGGTTGGATATTATTCCTTCCCGGTATTTTATTAGTAATAATGGGTTCATTCTTCAACGTAAGTATTGATAATTACTTACCAATAAAAGTTATTGCCCTTTACAGTGATGAAATTTTAGGAAAATCCGGTTGGTTTCAAATCATAACGAATGCCATTGCGGATGAATTACTTACGATTATGGTTATTGGTGGCGGTATCTTGGTCGGTTTTTCAAAAATGAAAAATGAAGATGAGATGATTTCCAATATTCGGTATGAGAGTTTGGTATGGGCTACCTATCTCAATTATGGCATTATTTTATTTACGACACTTTTCATCTTTGGAATTGCCTACATGAATGTCTTAATTCACAACCTTTTTACCTTACTTTTCTTTTTTATCTTGCGATTCCATTACCGCATTTACAAACTTTCAAAAGCGGGCGACGATGAAGAATAATTTGAAAATATTGCGTGCGATTAAAAACATCTCACAAGAGGAATTGGCAAAGCAAATAGAAGTCAGTCGCCAAACCATCAATGCCATGGAAAAAGGAAAGTATGTTCCTTCTACCGTATTAGCCTTAAAGTTAAGTCGCTATTTTGAAAAACCAGTGGAGGAAATCTTTGAATTGGAAGCAAACGATTAAAAAAAATCCCAAGTAATGTGCTTGGGATTTTTATTTTATTTGAAGTTTTTAAGTCCGGACTCTAACCATTCCTTATACTCTTTTACATCTGGTGTGTATCCAATCGGTTTACTCAAATCCTTTCCGTCTGGAGTTTGCAACACATACAACGGTTGGGCATTGTTTTGATAGCGGGTAATTTGAAAATCACTCCATTTATTTCCGATGGTCACAATTTCTTTTCCTGTTGCTTTTGACACATACTGTTCCGATTTCGGCAATTCAATTTTACGATCACATACTAATGAAATCAAGACAACCTTTTCTTTTAATGTAGGCAAAATGGCATTAGAAGGCCACACATTTTCTTCCATTTTACGGCAATTCACACAAGCATCACCTGTAAAGTCAACAAAAACCGGTTTATTGACCGTTTTTGCATACGCCAAGCCTTTTTCATAATCATCAAAGGCAATGATTCCGTGTGGGCCTACATGTGCTCCTTCGGGCAAACTCGCAGTTGTTGCGGCATGACCTCCTCCTGATAATCCATTCGGACTCTCACTATAATGCATAGGCGGTGGAAATCCAGAGATTAATTTCAACGGCGCACCCCATAAACCTGGAATTAAATATAACGTAAATATAGAAACAAATAAGGCCATGAAAAGGCGTCCCACCGACAAATGAGTCACCGGACTATCGTGTGGTAAAGTAAGTTTTCCAAACAAATACACGGCCCAAGCACCAAAGATGATAATCCAAACTGCTAAGAATAATTCACGTTCGAAATAATGTTTTTGCAATACTAAGTCGGCATTGGATAAGAATTTAAACGCCAAAGCCAATTCTAAGAATCCGAGTGACACTTTTACGGTATTTAACCATCCACCTGATTTTGGTAAGGTATTCATCCAACTCGGGAATAAGGCGAATAACATGAATGGTAAAGCCAAGGCTAATGAGAATCCGAACATCCCGATTAAGGGTGCAAATCCGCCTTTTGAGGCTGAGATAACGAGTAAGTTCCCTACAATCGGACCCGTACACGAAAACGAAACAATAGCTAAGGCTAAGGCCATAAATAGAATACCTACAAATCCACCTCGATCGGCTTGACGGTCTACTTTATTAGCCCACGAATTGGGTAATACAATTTCGAAAGCTCCCAAAAAGGATGCTGCGAAGAATACCAACAAGGCAAAAAAGATTAGATTAAACCAAACATTGGTTGACAATGAATTTAAGGCATCAGCACCAAAAATAGCCGTTACTATCGAACCTAAAAGAATGTAAATGATAATAATAGAGGCGCCGTAAAATATGGCATTGCGTTTCCCTTGGGCTGGCGTCTTACTTTGTTTCGTAAAGAAACTTACGGTCATGGGCACCATGGGGAACACACAAGGCGTAAACAATGCGGCTAAACCTCCGAGAAATGACAAAAAGAAAATGGACCAAATGCTTTTATCCTCTTCTTTATCTTTAGTTTGTTGTACTTCTGCAACCACTTCCTTGACAATTTCTTGTGTGGATGTTTTTGTGGTATCTATTGCAGTAGTTGTAGTATCTGGAGTTGAAGCCGTTTCTACAACGGTAGTCGTATTTAACTCTGGTAATGTGAATGTAAAAACTTTATTGTCATTAATACACTGCTCTTTACACACCTGAAAATCCAAATTCATGGAGATGGATTTCAGCTTAGGGTTGGTAATTTTTACTTTTTGGGTGACAACCACCTTGTGCTCGAACAGGTATTCGTCGACTCCAAAAATATCACTGTAGACTTTTTTGTACGGACTTTCTTTGGCTTTGCCAAGTAATTCAAAATTTCCTTTTTGGTCTTTAAACGTCAGTACCATAGGCAAGGAACCGCCATCGGGAGTGAATTGGGAATAGACGTGCCATCCTTCTTCGATAGTTCCAGTGACTATTAAATTGAATTCCGTTTCTGATAATTTCTCTGTTTTGGAAGTCCACTTTACCGGATTCTTAATTTGTCCAAAAGTGGTAATTGAAAGTAATAAAGTTAGAATTGCGAGGCAATAAGTTCTCATTCTGAAAAGGTAATTTTGAGTTTAGTCTTTGTGTTGTTTGTTATTTTAAATCGGTCATCGGCACGTTTGCCAATCACCCATACAATTTTATTTCCAGAGCATAACAGCCATTGGCGTTCTTTGGCGGTTAAGCTATATTTTTCATCCTTAAAATACTTGCTCAGTTTTTTTGAACCGTTCATACCAAAGGGATGAAACTGATCGCCTTCTTGCCAGGTTCGTAACGTTAATGGATAATCCAACAAGTCAGCGTCTACAAAGATAGTATTTGCATCGTCAGAAGAAATGTCACTTGTGCTACAAAACTCCAATTTTATGGGAAAATTAACGCTTAGATTCGTTTTCTCGATGGTAAATACTTCTTGTCGAACTTCATGTCGGGCATATAAAATCAAATGTGTACGGTTTTTAAGCAAGACAAAGTCAGGAGCAAAAATCTGTTTTCCCGATTCGGCTTCAGGCAAATGATAGATATCGTCCCAAGCGGTAAATCCGTAGCTTTTCAACCAATAATACAAAATAGCGCGCGGTGCCGGCATGGCATTCAATTGGTATAAATCCAAATGAAATTCATTACCATGTTGGCGCAAGGCTTTCTCTAAAAATTGAGCCACAGCCCAATCCGCTAAATTTTTAGTTTCTTGAAGATACAGTAACGTTTTTTGAAAATTAGCTAAAAATAACGGATTCATGTCTTTCAACACCGGCAACACCTCATGTCGCAAAGCATTGCGTTGGTAATAATTTTCCGCATTGCTCGAATCTTCGCGCCAAGAGATCAAATACTCGGCCGCATAATTTTCGATTTCTTTTCGGGAAAAAGGCAATAACGGACGAACCACTACTCCATTTTGTTGGGGAATTCCGGTGAGTCCGTCCCAACCCGTTCCGCGGGTCAAATTAATCAAAAACGTTTCCGCAACATCATCCGCTTGATGCGCAGTGAGTATGTAATCATAGCCTTCCCGAACGCGTAAGGTTTCAAACCAATCGTATCGCAATTGACGGGCAGTCATTTGAATGGACATGCCAATTTGTTCCGCAAATTCAGCGGTATTAAACCGATTTAAGAAAAAAGGAATCTTACGTTCTTGACAATAATCTCGAACAAAAATTTCGTCTTCATCACTTTCTAAGCCACGAAGACTAAAATTACAATGCGCCACTGCGATGGACCAATCCAATTGCTGGCACAATTCCAACAATACCATACTGTCAATTCCGCCACTTACGGCGACAATTAGTTTTTTCGTTTGTAAAAACGGAAGTTGTTGGCTGATATGATTCTGAAAAGCGTTGATCATTTTCAAATATACGGAATTATTTGTCTCCCAACACCTGGCGCATGGCTTTTGCCTTTAATAGACATTCGGCATATTCATCGGTTGCTTTCGCTTTGGCAGTTACAGCACTGCCTACAGAAAAGGAAAGGTAGTGATTTTGGGCGTTATAAAGTATGCTTCGAATGACCACATTAAAATCAAAATCGCCTTGAGGGGAAAAATAACCCACGGCACCACTGTACAAACCTCTTCGTGTCACTTCCAATTCTTCTATAATTTGCATGGCCGAAATCTTGGGTGCGCCGGTCATACTGCCCATCGGAAAGGTTGTACGAAGTAATTCCACAGGCGGTATAGCCTCTGAAACTTCAGCAGTGATGGTAGAAATCATTTGGTGCACTTGTTTAAAAGAATACACCTGACACAATTCTTCCACCTGAACCGAATTGATTGATGCCGTTCGCGATAGGTCATTTCGAACCAAATCGACGATCATAATATTTTCCGAACGCTCTTTTTCATTGCGCGCTAATTCGATTTTCAACCGTTCATCTTCCTCCGGTTTCTCACTTCGCTTAGCCGTGCCTTTAATGGGTTGAGAAAAGACGGTACTTCCCTCCTTTCGCAAATACCGTTCTGGTGAAGCCGATAGCAAATAATGATAATTGTTTTTAAAAAACGTAGCAAATGGCGGTTCAGAAATCGCATTCAATTGTTGAAAGACAGAAAGTGGTTGAATTTTAGCATTTTCAGCAAAAAATTCCATACAAAAATTGGCTTCATAAATGTCACCGCGCTGGATGTGTGCCAACATTTTTTCAAAACGCTCGGCATATTCCTTTTCCGAAATGCGTTGTTGAATGGTTAACGCAGGTTTCGAATTGTATTCTGTTGGATGTATTTGTAAAATTTCAGCCCAATCGGATTCCATCTCGTCATCACAGCAATACAAATAAGCAACTGTCAGCACATTATCCTTGCAATAGAATATTTTTTTGGGTTGAAAAAAAAACAAATCAGGAAATGCAAGTCCGTCCCCATTTTCGGAAACCAACTTTTCAGTGGCATTCTTTAAATCATAGGACAAATAACCCACCAACCAATCTTTGGTCTGGGATTGGTACTGGTGCAAATCCTCAAACGCTTGATAGTAATCGGTTTTTAACGACGTAAAAGCATCAACCGCTAAAAGCCAATCGAATGAACTGTGGTTTTGATGGTATTGGTTCGAATCTAAAAATACAACTTCACGAAACGATTGCGCCCATTTTAACAATTGCTTTTTGTTGTGATTGGGATTTTCAAGGACTCGTTTTAGTTCTGTTCGCATAGGGTCAAAAATACATTCTTTTTTTGGGGTATAAAAGTGGGGTTTCGATTTTGGCACGGTTTTTAGAAGCAAGTTATTTATTCCATTTAAACCTTTAATTTTTTCATACGTATTGAAATAAAAAACTACTCATTTACAAATAAGTATTCTTAATCACTTATTATATCACTTTAAACATTTCAATGTATGAAAAAAAGAACCATTCCCTTGGTTGGGTTGTTCATTTGGTTGACAACCCTAAGTTGCAAACAGCATGAAAATGCAGTTAAACAACAGCAAGAATCGGAAACCACAATGGTAACAGATTCTGTTTCTTCCAACACGTTGACCACAGCAGCGGCGGTCGAACCCAAAAACAGTACGCAAAAATTTGTCCGAACAGGCGACGTTCGCGTTCGTGTAAAAGACGTTGTTCAATCTACTCAACGTATTGAAAATGCAGTAAGTTCGGCGGGCGGAATGATTACGCACACCAAAATGGAATCGGTTGTAGACGATCGAAAAGAAACGGTAATAAGTCAGGACAGCGTATTGGTTACCCAACAATACCATACGGAAAATGAAATGATTTTGAGAGTTCCCAATGCGCAATTGAACACTGTATTGCAGTCGATTTCAAAAGAAGTTGAATATGTCGACTACCGAACCATTGATGCTGAAAATGTGACGGCTCAATTTTTAGCCAACGAACTCGAACAACAGCGCAAAAAAGAAAGTTCGACCCGTTTACAAAAAGGAATTGACCAACGATCTGCCAAATTAAACCAAGTGGTAGAAGCAGAAAAAGCACGTGAAGTAAAAGCTTCAGAAAAAGACGCTAAATTCATTGAAAATCTACAACTTAATGACAAATCAAGTTATGCAACACTGGCGTTGAAATTGTATCAAAATAATGCGATTAAACAAGAACGTTTGGCCCGGATGGAAATCAGTGAGCGACTCCGACCTTCCTTCGGATTTCGGGCTTGGCAGAATGTAAAAACCGGATGGTTTGCCTTGGAAAGTACTCTTTCGTTTTTGTTGTTGTTTTGGCCGGTCGGTCTCTTGGGCGGGATCGGATATTATGGATACAAGAGGTTCGCTAAAAAATAATCCTCAAACCATCGGAAGTTTCCGGTGGTTTTTTTTTGTATTTTTGATTATAATAAAACCAAAGCCCTATGAAAATTACTGGAATTGTTATTCGTATCTTACTTGGCGGACTCATGCTCTTTGCCTCGATTGCCTATTTTTTTGATTTGATAAAGGCCGAGCCTCCTGTGGGTGCCATGGCTACGATGAATGCCGGTTTTGCAGCTACGGGTTATCTCTTTCCTTTAGTAAAAAGTATCGAATTGATTTGTGGATTGGCTTTGGTTACCAACAAACTTCCGCGTTTAATTCCAATTATACTTTTCCCGATCTCCATTAATATTTTTTTAATTCACTTGTGTTTGGATCGGCAAAATTTAGCGATTGCATTTTTTGTTTTGGGTGCTAACTTATTTCTACTATTTCAACAACGCACTCATTATCGCGAATTGTTCAAATTATAAGCATGAAGCATAGAATACTCTTTTTCTTATTGTCGCTTTTTCAATGTTTAACTGCGCAAACAACCGAACCGCTTGTTTTTGACAAACATTATGGCGATGTCATCAACCGTTGGGTTGCTTTTCCTTCCCTTAAAAATCAAGGAAGTATTATTGCCGGTTATGTTTATTTGGATGCGAAAGAAGGCGTATTTGTGCAATACCAACTCAGTTTTCATTTTGGCCCACAAAACGAATTAATTGCAGATGGGATTGATAAAAACGAGTTGTTCCGATTGCGTTTAGGCAGAGCCTATAATTTCAAATTAGCCGCATTATCTAGTGAACATTGTGCCTTACTTAAAATTCCGAGTCGTCCTGATGGAGCTGCGTATTACCAATTTACTACCGAACAGCAAGAGTACCTCAGCGGGAAATACCTCAACGATGACAGGGAATTTGAACGGGCTCAAGTCTTTTTAGAGCGATTGTACAGTCAACAACCCCATTACCCCAACTTGGAATTGCAATTAGCCTATTGTTATAACGGGCAACGCCGCTATGACCTTACCATAACCTTATTGCCAAAGGCGATGGAGAATAATCCCAACGAACCGTTGTTTTACAAAGAATTGGCCTTTGCTTTTTTAAATTCAGGAATGACTTCAATGGCAGAGAAATCTTACCAACAATGTTTAGAAAAAACCACAGATAAATCGTTGAAAAGTGAAATCGGTTCGAGCATGGCCTATTTCTTTTACCTTCAAAAAAAAGAAGACAAATTCAAGGAATGGAGTAAAGTTGTCACTGACAATGCAGAACAGGGTTCTCAGTATTTGATTTTGCTTCAACAGTTGGAAAACCAATGGAACAACCGACCAGAGCGTGAGTTGAAAAAATTATAATTGCATTGAATTGGCTATACATTTGAATTTATACAAAAAGGTTAATGTTTTTATAAATTATTTTTATGTCTTTTTTTAAACTCTCAATCATACGTATAATGAGTGTTTTAAATAAAACATCTTTCAATATTTAACAGCATTACTATATCACTTCGTTTTTTGTAAGTTTTTTTTTATTATCTTTAAAAAAGAAAAAAACCAAATATATGCACGGAGTCGTCAATCAAGCCATCGAAGGATTAATTATAGAGAAGTTCGGTAAAGAAGCTTGGGACGAAATATGTGTTGCTTCCAATTGTCAGGATACGACATTTTACAACAACCAAAATTATTCCGATAGTCTGACCTACAACTTGGCAATCAATGCTTCCAAAATTTTACAAATCAACTTGGATGATTTACTTTTTGAATTTGGAAGGTATTGGGTGCTCACCATTGCCAATGAAAAATACAATGCGCTTTTGCGATCTGTGGGTACAAATTTGACCGATTTCCTCATCCAATTGCCTAATTTTCACAGTCGGGTCATGTTGTATTACCCAAATATTATTCCCCCTGAATTCAAGGTAAAGGTAATTTCTCCTACACGTATTCATTTGCATTATTATTCCAAACGTCCCGGACTTGAGTGTTTTGTGACTGGGATTTTGGACGGACTAAAAACTTTTTTTCAATCGGATTGTAGTATACAACTTATGGAAAAAGGAAATGAAGGCGAATATCATAAAATTTTGTTTGAAGTTAGAACCTAACACCTCCCTGCCCCATGCAAACCCTACGCCAATTATTTCCGTTTTTTATACGACTCGACCGATCGCTCGATATCATTGAATATGGAGTTAGTATGTCCAAATTGAGAAAGCTATATGGCAATTTTAAAGATCATTTTCAGTTCATCCGCCCTAATTTCGAAATCACATACACTTTCGATTCTATTGTTGAATTTAGTAATCAAGTCTTCGTCTTAGAACTACGGGACAACCCACATAAAATACGTTTAAAAGGACAATTTTTACTTATAAATGATCAGGATAATGAAATTTGGTTTTGTGGATCACCGTGGTTGATGTCGATGGAAAATATACTAGAATACAATTTGGTGATTACCGATTTTGCTTTACACGATTCAGCGGTAGATACTTTTTTGATGATGAATCAAAATAATTTAACCTTAGAAGACAGTACAAAAATGATTTCCGATTTGAGTCATAAAAACAAATCGTTAAAAAAAATCAATCAGCGATTGGATTCCATTATTTATGCAATCACCCATGATTTTAGAGCGCCACTTTTAGCCAGCATTGGCCTTCTGCAATTACCCGAACCGCTAATGTACAGTCAGGTTCCTGATGTATTACAAACGCTCAAAAAATTAGACCGAACCATTGTCCATTTGAACGAATTATCGAAAAATGAAAAAGTGGAGTTGAAAGTTACTGCTTTGGATTTGTCCGCATTAATTCAAGAAATTTATACCAATTACCAAATTATTTATGGCGTTAACGTTCCCTTAGAATTGGACATTGATTCGACATCACCCTTCAATTCGGATGCCTTTCGCATACGAACTATTTTAAACAATCTTATTTCCAACGCCTTAAAATATTCCAAAGCAAAACCTGACTCGTATGTGGCCATTCGTATACAAATTAGTGAACAAGAATGCCACTTATCGGTATCTGATAACGGGGAAGGAATTGATCAAAAAAACTTGGAAGATATTTTCAAGCTGTTTTTCCGAGCATCTTCCAAATCCCAAGGAAGTGGCATCGGATTATATGTTATTCGAGAAATGATTCATTTCTTAAAAGGTACGATTTCCGTAACTTCTGAAAAAGGAGTTGGAACAACATTCTCATTGACAATCCCAAACCAAAAAACATAGACCCCATGAAAAAAACGAATTTTATTATTATTGACGATGACGATATTTTCCTAAAATTAGGAAAAATGTACTTGGAACTAGGCAATTGCACTTCTTCGGTAACTTTATATAACGATGCAACCATCGCTTTGGACATCATTTCTGGGATGATCGAACATATTGATAAAAATATAGTGATTCTATTGGATCTCAATATGCCCGTTTTAAACGGTTTTGGCTTTTTGGAACAAATTCAAAACATCCCCAACGCCTTTGATGACAAATTACGGTTATACATCATGACCTCCTCATTAAACGACGAAGATTTAGAACGTGCCCAGTCTTTTCCCATCGTCAAAAAATATTTGAATAAACCCATTACAAAAGAAATGGTGGATGGGATTTGCACGGGAGTGATTTGATCGTGTCCATTTTAGCTTTTTTTAAAATAAAAAATCCCACTAGAAACCTAGCAGGACTTAATTAAATTATGAATTATGAATTCTAAATTCTAAGTTCTAGACATGTAACGCACGATTATCGGTTGCTGCTAATGCCGCTTCTTTTATTGCTTCCGCAAATGTTGGGTGTGCATGTGACATACGTGCTAGATCTTCAGCTGAAGCACGGAATTCCATAGCTACTACCGCTTCCGCGATTAGGTCGGCACAACGGGCACCAATCATATGCATTCCTAAAATTTCATCCGTTTTCGCATCGGCCAATACTTTTACAAAACCATCAAGATCGGCACTTGCGCGCGCTCTACCCAAGGCTTTGAACGGGAAACTTCCTGCTTTATAAGCTATTCCTGCTTCCTTCAATTGTTCTTCCGTTTTCCCTACACCCGCCACTTCTGGCCAAGTATAAACAACTCCTGGAATCAAATTATAATCAATATGCGGACGTTGTCCTGCCAAATATTCAGCTACCATTACGCCTTCTTCTTCCGCTTTGTGAGCCAACATCGCACCACGTACTACATCACCAATCGCATAAATATTGGCAGCGGTAGTTTGCAAATGATCATTCACTTCCACTTGACCACGTTCAGTAATTTTTACGCCAGCTGCTTCTGCATTCAATCCGTCGGTATACGGACGACGACCAACAGCCACCAAACAGTAATCGCCTTCCAACACCAATTCGTTGCCTTTGGCATCATCAGCTTTTACTGTAACGGCTTTGCCTTTGCGCGTCACTTCTTTTACTTTATGGGAAGTATAAAACTTCATCCCTTGTTTTTTCAAGACTTTGGTTAACTCCTTAGATAAACCGGCATCCATTCCCGGTATGATACGGTCTAAGTATTCTACAACAGAAACTTGTGCTCCTAAACGCAAGTATACTTGTCCTAATTCAATTCCGATTACACCACCACCGATAATTACCAAATGCTTGGGAACTTCAGTCATTTTTAAAGCTTCTGTAGAAGTAATGATTCGTTCTTTATCTACTGCAATAAAAGGCAATGAAGAAGGTTTAGAACCCGTTGCAATAATCGTATATTTTGACTCTAACACTTCGCTCGTACCGTCATTCTTTGCCACATTAATATGCGTAGCATCCACAAACGAACCTACACCTTCAAAAACGGTAATTTTATTTTTATCCATTAAGAACTTAATTCCGCCACAGGTTTGATCCACCACTTGTTGTTTGCGTTCAATCATTTTGGCGAGGTTCACTTTTACTTTTCCACTTACTTCAATACCGTGGTCGGCAAAGTGTTGTAATTCTTCATAATGGTGCGAAGAAGCCAATAATGCTTTGGATGGAATACATCCTACATTCAAACAAGTTCCTCCTAATGTGCTGTATTTTTCAATAATGGCGGTTTTAAAACCTAATTGGGCGCAACGGATCGCTGCCACATATCCTCCGGGGCCTGATCCAATCACGGTAACATCAAACTGACTCATATCGTTCTTATTTTGTTGTGTATTTTATTGATCGTGGCACAAAATTACAAATGTTTTTTGGGTTAGTGTTCAAGATTGGGAAATAATGTTTGATAGAAATTAGGAGTTATGAATTATGTTTTATTTGATGGTGGGAATTAAAAATTAGGATTACGTCAAAAGGTGGACTATTGAGTGTGAAGCAATTACTCCAAAGCGGCTATTCTACTCCCTAAAAACGAAGCTACACTTCACTGCTACCCTTTATAAACCAAGCACTTACAAAGAAATCGTTTTCGTAGATTTTTGGAAATTATGATAAATATCAGGCTTTTTGGCGTGGGGTGTATCGAACTTTGAAGTAGTAAAATTGTTCAACGAATTAACGCAGCTCTCGCTTAAAAATTAAAGACCATGAAAAATATCAAATTAATCCAAGAGTTACATGAAATGGGAATTACCGGCTACCATGAAGTAGTGTATAATCCCAGTTATCAAGAATTATATGAGGCCGAACTTTCTCACCACTGCCGTGGGTATGAAAAAGGAGCGGTTACTGAAAGTGGCGCGGTTGCCGTAAAAACAGGCATCTTCACCGGTCGTTCACCTAAAGACCGTTATATTGTCAAAGACGACGTGACTAAAGATACTATTTGTTGGGACGGCAAAGTGAATTTCCCAACCACCCAACCCATTTGGAGTGAATTGAAAAAATTGGTCCTCAAACAATTGTCAACTTCACGTAAATTATATGTAGTTGACGCCTTTTGTGGCACCAATCCCGATACCCGTTTAAAAGTTCGATTCGTCATGGAAGTTGCATGGCAAGCGCATTTTGTCACCAATATGTTCATTCGCCCAACACTTCATGAATTGCAACATTTTGGGGAACCTGATTTTGTTGTATTAAATGGCTCAAAAACAACCAACCCGAATTGGGAAGAAATGGGGTTAAATTCAGAAAATTTTATTCTTTTCAATTTAACTGAAAAAATGCAAATTATTGGCGGTACTTGGTACGGTGGTGAAATGAAAAAAGGCATGTTTGCCATGATGAATTATTACCTTCCCTTAAAAGGAATGGCTTCTATGCACTGTTCTGCCAATGTCGGTGAAGACGGTGATGTGGCCATATTCTTTGGCCTTTCTGGTACGGGAAAAACCACTTTATCTGCCGACCCAAAACGCTATTTAATTGGGGATGATGAACACGGATGGGACGACCGTGGCGTGTTTAATTATGAAGGCGGATGTTATGCCAAAGTAATTGATTTAAGTGAAGAAAATGAACCTGACATTTGGCGTGCTATTAAACGGGATGCTTTATTGGAAAATGTTGTAGTCAATGAATATGGTGAAGTGGATTATTACGACCATAGCATCACTGAAAACTCTAGGGTTTCTTATCCCATTTACCATATCAACAAAATTGTATTGCCTTCTAAAGCGGGTCATGCTAAAAAAATCATTTACCTCAGTGCCGATGCCTTTGGCGTATTGCCTCCTGTTTCTATCTTAGATGAAGACCAAGCCCAATACCATTTCTTGTGTGGATATACGTCTAAATTGGCCGGAACGGAACGTGGAATTACCGAACCACAACCTTCTTTCTCTCCAGCCTTTGGCGAAGCGTTTTTAACTTTACATCCTACCATGTATTCTAAAACCTTGGTAGCGAAAATGAAAGAACACGGTGCCAAAGCCTATTTAGTAAATACAGGTTGGAACGGAACAGGCAAACGCATTTCTTTGAAAAACACCCGTGCCATCATCGATGCGATTATTGATGGAAGCATTGATACGGTACCAACTACAAAAATTCCGTATCTTAACCTCACGATTCCAACCCAATTGAATCAGGTTGAAGATGCTATTTTAGATCCGAGAGCGACCTATGCTGAGGTGGCGATTTGGGAAGAGAAAGCCAAAAAATTAAGTGAATTGTATATTAAAAACTTTGCACAATACACCGATACTGCGGAAGGTGCGCGCCTTGTTGCCGCTGGACCACAGTTGGCACAAGTTGAAGTTTAAACCAAAAATAACCCTATACACACCGAGCCATGGACTGGATAACCACCTTACTGACCCAACCTTCATTTGCCAACACCTTAATCCTTTTCGGTTTGGTTATCGCCATCGGCATTAGTTTGGGCAAAGTCAAATTCTTCGGTATTTCGCTCGGTGTGACATGGGTATTATTCATCGGATTGGCGTTTTCTTTTGCGGGTATCGTCGTAGAAAATGAAATTCGGGAATTCTTGAAAGACTTTGGACTTGTCCTTTTTGTTTACACCTTAGGACTACAAGTCGGACCGGGTTTCTTTGCCTCTTTGAATCGAAATGCATTGACCAATAATGTATTGGCGGCCCTAATGGTGAGTTTGGGTTTGGTCATTACACTATTGTTTTATTTCACCACCACCTACTCTATTGGTGAGATGAGTGGCGTGATGAGTGGAGCAGTTACCAATACGCCGGGATTAGCCGCAGCACAAACCACGCTGAGCAATATCCATGGCGGCACAGCCGACAATTCAACGGTAACACTGGCCTATGCTGTGGCCTATCCCTTTGGCGTATTTGGTATAATTGCAGCCATGTTGGTGCTAAAGAAACTTTTCAAAGTTAACATTGAAAAAGAAACTGAATTGCAAAACAAGTTGCAACAATTACGGGAAAACCGTGTCATTTCCAAACACCTGCAGTTGGACAACCAACAATTGATCGGTAAAACCTTGTCGCAAATTTTTGAGATAATCAAAACTCCTATAGTGGTTTCCCGCATGTTTCATCATGGAGAAATCATCACTCCTACTCCGAAAACGGTTTTGGCCAATGGCGATGTACTGTTGATTGTTGCTCCCAAAACGACATTTGAACAATTGCATTTATTAATTGGTGCTGAAAGTTCGATGAATCTTAAAACCGCAATTGACAGCAACTTAATCAGCCAACATTTTGTGGTAACTAATAAAGCGATTACCCACCATCGATTGGGTGATATTGCGGAATTACACCAACATGATTTTACGTTTACACGCTTGAATCGTGCCGGTACACAATTGGTTCCCAATGGGAATATCATTTTACAATTGGGCGATACCCTAAAAGTGGTGGGTACTGCTGAGGGATTGGAACAAGCGACAAAAATTTTGGGAAATTCTGTCAAACGTTTGGAAGTGCCCGACTTGGCTCCTATTTTTATTGGTATCGTACTCGGACTCATTGTAGGTAGTATTCCGCTTCAAATTCCGAGTATTCCTGTTCCCGTAAAAATTGGTCTTGCGGGCGGACCTTTACTTGTCGCCCTTTTATTGAGTCGGTTTGGAAATCAAATGTATTTGAACAATTACACCACGCACAGTGCCAATTTGATGCTGCGGGAATTGGGGATTTCCTTTTTCTTGGCCAGTGTAGGATTAGGTAGTGGTGCACAATTGGCCACTGCATTTACGGGAAGTACCGGATTTTATTGGATTGGAATGGGACTTGTCATTACCTTAATTCCGCTATTAATTACGGGTTGGTTGGCTAAAAAAGTATTCAAGAAAAACTTTTTCGAAGTCATGGGCTTGATGGCAGGCGCTTCTACAGATCCACCAGCATTGGCTTTTGCTTTAAAAATTGCAGGAAATGATACGCCTTCAGCAACGTATGCCACGGTATATCCTTTAACCATGATTTTACGAATTATTGGAGCGCAATTGTTGATCTTGTTTTTTTCTTGATTCCGTTATGATTTAGGATATTGCTCAATAAGAACTCAAGTTCGATTAAAATAGGTTTTTTTAAGCAAAAAAATGGTTAATGAGGATAAATAAATCCCTAAAATAGCTATGAAATGTTTGATTTCAACTATTTTTAGATTCCATTTATAAACATCCAATGAATCGAATCACAGTACAACGTATTATTCATTATAATTGCTTACTACTCTTTTTACTTTTTATTGATGTCATTCTTCCCAGTAAAGAAAAACCAGTTGCCTATTTGGATTCCATTTATGATTTTATGGCTGTGACGGGTGGTCAGAAAAAAGCCTTTGACGATAAAATCATTATGGAGTTTACGAATGGGGAACGGTATCGAATTGCCAAACATCCCGATCAGGAATTGCCAAAAAACACACCAATTCGAATAAAATTAAATAGAATTTCAAATTCTGTTTCTTCTCTTTCTTATTACCAAAATGGTTGGAAAAGTTGTTCTGTTAGTTTATTACTTAATCCGTACATTTTTATGTTGCTTGCTTGGATTATATGTACAACGTTGCTCAATCATTTTTTTGATATAAAATCACTAAAAATAATGTTAGTTGGCGCAATGATGAGTCTCACTTTTTTTAATTATGTGTATTTTTTCTTTTATTAATTTGACTCCAAGAAGCATAAAGACGAGTATTTTTCTCTTTATCAGTCTCGGAATATGGAGTCAAACACCCGATTGTTTGCAACTGACGCAACAGGAGTTTGACGGAGCTGATTGTTGGAGAGCACTTGCCAAAGCGGGAAACTATGAAGCAGCGGCAACCTTACAACTTGAATTTATAAATAAAGGAAAGGTGCGCAACTTAACTTCCCTTTATTGGCATGTGGGGCAGTTATTTGCTTTGGATAATAAAATTGAAAAAGCAATTCATTACATGCAAAAAACGCAGACTGTTTTTACCAAATGGTTGGGTGGTGAAGAGGGAAAAACGTGGTATTATTTTACCAAAGCAACGATGGCATTTCTTCAAAGAGATCGGGCGACGTTTAACCGAATTCTTTTGAAATGGGAACGCAAATTTCCCAAAGATAAAAATTATATAGAGTTGACCCGACTCGACAAAAATTGGGAATTACCCTATCGACAAGCAACGCTAAACTCCTAATTTAGTCTTTAGCTCCAAAAAAAACTTAGATAAATCAAAATGGATGTTCCAACCACAATTAATGAATATTTGGATTCTCTTTCTGAAAACACGAAAGAAGAATTGACCTTTTTTCACCAAAAGGTTTTAGAAAAATATCCCAATTGCCGCATTTGGTTTTTAGATGGAAAAGATGCCACAGGAAAAGTGATTAGTAATCCCAATATGGGCTATGGTTCTATTCTATTACCGACGAAAACCAATGTAAATCGGGAATTTTATAAATTGGGAATTAGTGCGAATTCGAAAGGATTCTCAATCTACTTTATGGGATTAACGGATCGAAATTTAATTCAAAAACACTTGGGCCATTTTTTCCCCAATTCAAAAATTACAGGATATTGCCTAAATCTTAAATCAATTAAGAATGTCGAATTGGCTATTCTAGAGAAATTGATTCAATTTGGCATGAACAATTAACTATTTTTGAGTATTATTTTTTATGAAAAAATCAAGCAAAAACGCCGGTATAATCTTAATGGTAATTGGATTAATTACTATAATGAAAGTAGTGAATAAATTCATAGAGGAACAACCGTTACGAACGAGTGAATACCTTTTGGCTGTGTGCGGACTTGTATTATTTACCATCGGAATTTATGCCATTCGTAAAGCATCAAAAGCATCGAATTCATAATCTACAGTTCATAGGCCGTACTGTTTTTTATTTCCCCAATCATAAACGAACTGTGGGTACTACCGATATGCTGTAATCCCGTGAGTTTGGTCACCATAAAATCGCGGTACGCTTCCATATCTTTTACGGCTATTTTCAGAATATAGTCGTAATCCCCGCTCACGTGAAAACATTCCAATACTTCAGGTAATTTAATGACTTCGGATTCAAATCGTACCAAGTAATCTTTGGTATGTTGGACCAATTTGATGTGACAAAACACTATAAACGCTTTTTCAATTTTATTGCGATCAATCAAAGCCACATAGTTTTTGATTACCCCTTCCCGTTCCAATTTTCGGATACGTTCATAAACTGCGGTAACCGACATTTGAAGTTTTAAGGCCAATTCTTTATTGGTCATTCGGGCATCATTTTGCACTAATCCCAACAGTTTTTTATCGATTGAATCCATAGGATGTTTTTTCTTAGAAAAGATTGTAATTGAAACAAATTTAAACTTATAATCTATATTATTTAGTTTTTATAGATTTATTTTCTAAAAATAGAAATAATACTTGAAAAATAAAATACAATAGTTGAATTTTGAAGAAACAAACCAACTCAATATTACTATCCCTATGCAAAATCCTTTTGATTTTAAACCGGCGGATCAAATACAAGATTTACAATATTTTGGCGAATTTGGCGGAGTGAATCCTTCCATTTCAGACTCATCCACCTATACCTTTTTATCGGCAAAAACAATGTTTGATACCTTTGAAGGCAATGCTGAAGGCTGTTATTTGTATTCGCGTCACTCCTCACCCATGAACCTCTATTTGGGTCAGGCCCTTGCCGCACTCGAAGGAACCGAAGCGGCCAATGTCACGGCATCGGGTATGGGAGCGATCACTTCGGTATTGATGCAATTGTGTACCAGTGGCGATGAGATTGTGTCGAGTCGCACCATCTATGGCGGTACCTATGCGTTCATGAAAAACATGTTGCCGAAATGGAAAATCGCCACTCGCTTTGTAGACATTACCAAATTGGAAGTTGTTGAAGCAGCGATTACCCCGAATACCAAAGTTTTGTATTGTGAAACGGTGAGCAATCCGTTATTGGAAGTAGCGGACATTCAAGCTTTGGCACAATTGGCCAAAAAATACAATCTAAAATTGGTGGTAGACAACACCTTTTCACCCTTACAAGTCGCACCCGTTAAATTGGGTGCTGACGTAGTGATCCACAGTTTGACAAAATTCATAAACGGAAGTTCTGACACGGTGGGTGGTGTGATTTGTGGTACCCAACAATTCATTGATGATTTGCGCAATGTTAATGATGGAGCTTGTATGTTACTAGGTCCGACGATGGATAGTTTCCGTTCGGCATCCATTTTAAAAAACCTACGTACGTTACATATCCGCATGAAACAACACAGTCACAATGCGGCCTATTTGGCGGCTCGTTTTGAAAAAGACGGCTTAAAAGTGGTTTACCCGGGATTGGAAAGTCATCCCAGTCATATGATTTTATCCCGCCAAATGAATCACGAATACGGTTATGGTGGCATGATGACTTTGGATGTGGGTTCGCTGGACCGTGCTAATGCCTTAATGGAATTAATGCAACACAATAATTTAGGCTATTTGGCGGTAAGTCTTGGTTTTTACAAAACCTTATTTAGTGCGCCGGGAACCTCGACTTCGAGTGAAATTCCGATGGACGAACAACAAGAAATGGGATTGACCGATGGCTTAATTCGTTTTTCTATAGGTTTGGATAATGACATAGAACGCACCTACGAAAAAATGACCGATTGTATGCGTCAACTCGGTATACTTTAGTTTTTATTTTTAAGTTTTTAGTTGAAAATCCATGCTCGAAAGTGTATGGATTTTTTTTGTTTGCAAAAATATACTACTTTTATACATCTAAAAGCTTGATTATGAAACAAAAATTACTCCTATCCGCCTTATTTATAAGCCTTTTTTCATTCGGTCAAATCATCAATTTTCCAGATGCCAATTTAAAAGCGAAATTATTAAGTCCAAACACCGCTAGTTATTATAATCCAAACTACATCAGTGTTAACCTAGATAGTAATGGTGATGGCGAAATTGAAGTTAGTGAAACATTGTTGGCTGAAAGAATCAATATTGCAAACAGTAATATTAGCTCTTTAGAGGGATTGGAGTATTTCCCCAATTTGAAATATGTCAACACAATTGGTAACCCAATTGCAACCCAAAGCTTGATGGCACTCACTCAAATCAAAGAAGTTTTGTTGGGCTTAAACGGCTGGACAATCATTGATAGTAGTGTTATTCCTCAAAATATTACTTTTTTATATGTAAACTTTGGTACTACGATCACTCAGTTTTGCCCCAATTCATTAACACAATTAAAAAAAATTTCACTTCAAAATTATCCATTTACTGACTTAAATTTATGCAATACTGCTGTTAAAGCATTATTTATATATACTGCCCCTAACCTTACAACTATTAATTTAAAAAACAATCATCTAACTCCCCAGTTTGTAACTAGTGTAACATACCGCAACACTATTGTTTCAGCACCACCTTCGATACCCCCACCTGCTATTTGGATCACTTGTGACACCTCAAATCCGCTTACAATTTATGTAGATGCTGGTGAAATTTCTGAAATAGATGCAGGATTTATAAGCAATCCACATCAATTAGTCACCAACGCACCACCTTGTGACACCAGTGTAACCTGCGCCAATGCGTTATCTACACCTACTTTTGATTATTTCACTACGCATCCCAATCCTGTGGAAACTACGATGACTCTAAGCAATACGTTCAATAAAACAATTGATCAGCTTACCGTATTCGCTCTCGATGGAAAAGTCGTATACCAACAAAGAAACGTTGCTCAAGAGATAGATATGAGTTCACTCTTTTCCGGACTTTATCTACTTAAAATCGAATGTAACGACGGGAGTGTTTACACTAAAAAAATCTTGAAGAAATAGGTTATTTTTGACTTAACGAATAGTAAAGTTCTCGAACTTTACGCTACTAAACCAATTGATTATGAAACAAAAATTACAATTATTTGCATTGTTTATCAACTTTGTTTCATTCGGTCAAATCATCAATTTCCCGGATGCCAATTTAAAAGCGAAATTATTAAGTGTAAACACGGCTTACAGTTCCAATCCAAACGAACCCAGTATTGTTTTGGATAGTAATGGTGATGGAGAAATTGAAGTTAGTGAAACATTGACTACCGAGCGAATTGAGATTTCGAATAGTTCTATTCACGCTTTGGACGGATTAGAATTTTTTCCCAATTTGAAATATGTGGGTACTGTTGGAAATGCCATTCCAACCAACAGCTTGATGGCATTGAGTCAAATCAAAGAAGTTTGGTTGGGCTCCAATGGCTGGACAACAATTGATAATAGTGTTATTCCTCAAAATGTAACTTTTTTACGTGTCAATTTTGATACTTCAATTACTCAATTCTGTCCCAATACATTAACACAATTGAAAAACGTAACTCTTTATGATTACCCATTTGTAGATTTGAATTTATGCAACACAGCAGTAGAAGCAATTCAAATTTATAATGCTCCTCAACTCAACTCGGTGAATTTAAAAAACAATCATTTAAGTCCTATGTATGGAACTGACGTAAGTTACCGAATAACAGTTAACTCAGCACTATTACCTCCTCCTCCACCTTCTGTAATCATTTTCAGTAATACTACTAATCTACTTACCATTCATGTAGATGCTGGAGAAATTTCAAATGTAAGTTCAGGATGGATATCAAATACCTTTCAGTTAGACACCAACGCCCCGCCATGTGACAACAGTGTAACCTGCGCCAATGCGTTAACTACCACTACTTTTGAATATTTCACTACGTATCCCAATCCTGTGGAGACTACGATGACTCTAAGCAATTCGTTCAATAAAACTATTGATCAGCTAACCGTATTCGCTCTCGATGGGAAAGTCGTATTCCAACAAAGCAATGTTGCTCAAGAGATAAACATGAGTTCACTCTTGTCCGGACTTTACCTTATAAAAATTGAATGTAACGATGGGAGTGTTTACACTAAAAAAATCTTGAAGAAATAGGATTTAGATACCCTAACTCAACGGAGTGTTTTCGTTTAACTTACTGTTTTTATAACTAAAACCAAAGTAAATCGTTAATCCCACCAACAACCAAATTGTGAAATAAATCCAGTTCCATACACTGAGTTCCGCCATCATATACAAGCAACTCACCAACCCGAGTAACGGAATCAACGACAAATTCTTTTGGTAAGCCCAAGCCGCTAATCCAAATAAAGTCACGATGAAAATCCACATCGGGATTTTGTGTTGGAATAACGCAAATCCAGCTTCGTATTTCAAACTTTGATCAATAGGTAGTTCATCGACTAAAGAATGATAGGCTTTTGGGTCTTTTTGGTATTCACTTAATGTAGCTTCCAAATCAACCTTAGTGTCTTTGATCATTTTCAAATCATAAAGATAGTTAGTTACCGCTTTGGCTTCCTCTTTACTCAAAGAAGTAACCAAGGTAGCCGCATCATTTAATTTGGGTTTATTGGTTACAAAATCCGCTACATTTTGGGGGAAAAATTTCAAGGCACAAACCATCCCAATTAGCAATACTACTGGGAAAATATATTTGGCATTAACATATGGCGTTTTAAATTTTCCGCGCGGCACATCGGGTTTATTTTGCAAAACCAAGACTCCGGCACAAACCAAAACGAATGCGAATAACGTACCAATACTACATAAATCCGTCACCATCGTTAAGTTAAGGAAAAGCGCTGGAATAGCGACTACAAATCCGGTGACTATTGTCGCATACGAAGGTGTTTTATATTTAGGATGAACTTTGGAATAACGTTTCGGTAAGAGTCCGTCCCGACTCATACTCATCCAAATTCGGGGTTGTCCCATTTGAAAAACCAATAACACACTGGCCATCGCTACCACGGCACTTACCGCGATGATTCCCGACATCCATTTTAGATCCAATTTATCAAACACAAAAGCTAATGGATCACCAACATTCAAACTTTCATACGACACCATACCTGTTAAAACAAGGGCGATGATGATATAAAGTAAAGTACAAATAATGATAGCCCACATCATGCCTTTGGGTAAATCGCGCTGTGGATCTTTACATTCTTCGGCGGTGGTAGAAATCGCATCAAACCCGATATAGGCAAAGAAAACGGCTGACACTCCTTTTAAAATTCCGGTGACTCCATTGGGTGCAAACGGACTCCAATTATCGGTATCTACATAAAACACACCCACTGCAATCACCAATAGGATTATACACAATTTCACGACCACCATTAAATTACTGGCATTTCGGGATTCTTTCATGCCACGGTACACCAAAAAGGTAATAATAATGATAATGAGAAGTGCTGGTAAATCGGCCACCAAATGAAATCCACCCAATGTAGGAGCTGTTGTCCATGCGGTATAGGCCGCTTTTACGCTTTCGCTTAAATTCTCAAAGGTTTTACCACTATGCATGAGCGCAGTAGCTTCTTCAAATCCTTTAGAGGCTGTCAAATAATCCATTTGAATCCACTGAGGAAGGTGAATGCCGCCGCTCTCGAGGAGTCCGGTAAAATAGTCACTCCATGAAATGGCTACCGTGATGTTACCAATGGCATATTCCATGATTAAAGCCCAACCGATAATCCAGGCTACGATTTCACCAAAAGCCACATAGGAATAGGTGTACGCACTCCCTGAAACGGGAACCATAGACGCAAATTCAGCATATGCAAAGGCGGCAAAGCTACAAGCAACCGCAGTAAATAGAAATAAAAAGATAACAGCAGGGCCACCGTCAGCACTAGCTTTTCCAATGGTACTGAAGATTCCAGCTCCAATAATGGCTGCAATTCCAAAAGCGGTTAAATCTCTGGCGGTAAGATGTTTTCCTAGGGCATGATGTCCGTCAGCTTCATTTTTTGCGACTTGTTTTAGAATATCATGAACCGATTTCTTTCGAAATAAATTGGAAAATTTCATACGCTTAACTGCATTATAATTGAGAAAAACAAATATAAACTTTTATTTGAATGATTAGAAGTACTGACAAACGGTTATTGAATAACCAAAAACTATTCTGTAATAAAAACTAATAATAAAAATTAATAGAATCACACTCAAGTTGTCTGTATTTTTGCAGTGTTAAAAATCAATTACTAATTTAATACACAATACACATGTCATTAGTTGGAAAAAAATTCCCAAACATTACAGTAGACGCCATCTCTTTCATGGGCGATAATTTACGCATCAACGTTTTAGACGAAGCGGTAAAAAACAATAAGAAAGTATTGCTTTTCTGGTACCCAAAAGATTTCACCTTTGTTTGTCCAACAGAATTACATGCTTTTCAAGCGGCTTTAGAAGAATTTGAAGCTCGTAATACGATGGTTATTGGAGCTTCTTGTGATACGAATGAAGTGCATTTTGCTTGGTTAAACACTGCCAAAAACAATGGTGGTATCGAAGGGGTAACGTATCCATTATTAGCGGACACTACTCGTAACTTATCTTCTACTTTAGGAATTTTAGATATTGAAGCGGGTGAATACAACGAAGATACCGATTCAATCTTATTAGAAGGTTCAAATGTTACTTACCGCGCAACTTATTTAGTAGACGAAACTGGTAAAATTTTCCATGAAAGTGTAAATGATATGCCGTTAGGACGTAATGTTCACGAATACTTACGTTTGATTGATGCTTATACACATGTTCAAACCAAAGGAGAAGTTTGTCCAGCCAACTGGGAAAAAGGAAAAGATGCCATGAATGCGGATCGTAACAGTACTGCTTCGTATTTATCAAATCACTAATATTTGTTAGGATTCCTGTTTATAAAACATATTCCTAACGCTAAAAAGAGAAAACCATGTTTCAAGAATTAGATCAAGATAATTTAGCCGAAATTGTTGCCAATAATGAAACCGTCGTTGTACAATATGCAGCGTCTTGGTGTGGAAATTGCCGCATTATGAAGCCCAAATTCAAAATGTTGGCCAGTCAGAACGAATCCATTCCCTTTGTGATTGTGGATGCCGAACAGTTTCCAAACTCGCGCCAATTGGCAAAAGTGGACAACCTACCCACATTTGCCACTTTTAAAAATGGCGCTTTAGTCAACCAAACCCAAACCAACAAAGCTGAAGTGTTAGCGGAGTTAATTCAAGAAGTTGTGTAAGTATGAAACTACCTGTAATCAAACAATTAACGCAATTCATTGAGGACAATGATCAAGATTATATCGTGGAAACGATTGAAGTTTTGGAACATTTAACCGAATTGGAGTCGCTTAAGGATGAGGAACTGGATGTTATTGGCGAATTGATTTCCAATATGTACGGTGCCTTAGAAGTCCACAAAATGATCAAAGAAGGTAAGGACAAAAAAACTGCCTTAAATGATTTTATGAAACGCGTACTCGGTTCGATAGACAAATAAATTGAAGCCCTCTTCGGAGGGCTTTTTTAATGCATCCGCTTCGATATAAAATCTGAATTTCAATCAAACACGTAGTTATATTCGATTTAAAAATTATATTTTTGCAACTCTAAAAACATTCAAGAAAATGGCACAAATTACATTAGGCGGGAATCCCGTACATACCTCAGGCAATTTACCCGAAGTGGGATCAAAAGCTCCAGCATTTGAATTAGTAAAAGACGATTTATCAACGGTACATTTAGCTGATTTTGCAGGAAGTAAATTGGTTCTTAATATTTTCCCAAGTATCGATACTTCCACATGTGCAACTTCTGTTCGCACATTCAATGCCAAGGCATCAGCTCTTGAAAACACAAAAGTATTATGTATTTCCCGTGATTTACCTTTTGCTCAAAAACGTTTTTGTGGAGCGGAAGGGTTAGAAAATGTCATCAACTTATCCGATTTCAAAACGGGTGCTTTTGGTAAAGATTACGGATTGGAAATTACCGATAGCGTATTAGCCGGCTTACATTCACGTGTCGTTGTTGTATTGGATGAAAACGGTGTTGTAAAACATGCGGAACAAGTGGGAGAAATAGCTAACGAACCCAATTACGAAGCGGCTTTAGAAGCTTTAAAATAATTACACATGGAATTTCAACGCGATAAATCCTTTGTCACCGGTCGGTTAAAAAGTTTCAAATTTGCATTTATTGGTGCTTGGAAACTCGCTACTACTGAACACAGTGTGATGGTACAATTAAGCATTGGTGCGGTAATGACAGCTATGGGATTTTATTTTAAAATATCCATGACCGAATGGATGTTTCAAACCTTTGCCATCGGTTTAATTGTGGCTATTGAAGGATTGAATACAGCCGCAGAAAAAATAGCCGACTTTATTCATCCCGAATACCATGAAAAAATTGGATTTATCAAAGATATTGCGGCAGGAGCGGTTATGTTTGCAGCACTTACAGGCGTTGCTATTGGTGCAATGATTTATGTTCCAAAATTCCTTTAATTTTTTTTGCTACTTTTATAGAAATTTAGCGTAATAATGGCCAAGAAATCAAGTAAAGAAACGCAGCCAGAAAATGGTGCGGATACATTGAAAAAATTTAAAATGAAAAGGCAATACAAATTTATTTTGGGTTGCCTTTTGGTGCTTTTTTCAGTTGCCTTATTGGTAGCATTTATTTCGTATTTTGTTAATGGACAAGAAGACCAAAGTGTAGCCAATGCATTTATTGACCGTAGCAAAGAAGCCCAAAATTGGTTGGGAAAATTTGGTGCTTGGTTGGCTGATGCGTTTATTTACAAAGGATTTGGCGCTGCTTCTTTCTTATTTGTGAAATTATTTTTCATTACAGGTGCTTTTCTAATTCTAGACATTCCCTTACGAAAATTAAAATCGACTTGGTTTTGGGATCTTTTTGCGCTAATTGTGGTTTCCATGATTTTGGGCTTTTTTGCCAATTCCATACCTGAATTGGGCGGAACTATTGGCTATGAAACCAATACATTTATTCAAGATTATATCGGAAAAACGGGGACTTTATTGGTCTTAATTTTCAGTGTTCTTATCTATTTGATTTTTAAAATTCGTCTTTCTCCCGATGGTGTAAAAGCGTTTTATGAAAAGAAAAAAGCGGACATGCAAGCGGATCTTGAAACGATTAACCCTTCAACATCTGAATCGGCTGACACCGCTTATAACCTTGAAGAGTATGCGATTAACGATGTAGAGAACGAACCCCAACCCGATTATACGATTGAAGAAATTGTGCAACCCAAATCACAATTTGAAATTAATAAAGAAGCCTTAAAACCTACAATATCCAGTTATTCGGGAATAGATTTGAATCCGAACAAAACGGGTATAGACCCCATTCATGAACCGGATATCGAACCTGTGCTGTTGACGCCAAACGAGCCTATTGTTCCGCCCGTTGCTCCTCCTTCAACACCTGTTCAGAAAGAAATCATTAAAACTAATGATGATGCTTTTGTTATTGAAAAAGCACAAGATGAAGACGTTATTGTAGAAAATCTTGCTGCAAAATTGGTGGAGGATTTTGGTTTGTTTGACCCTACGCTCGAACTTTCTAATTATAAATTTCCGACGATTGATTTGCTCAAAGAATATGCAAGTGTTGGAATCACAATTAATCAAGAAGAATTAGAAGAAAATAAAAACCGAATTGTCGATACCTTACGCAATTATAAAATTGATATCGCACAAATCAAGGCCACTGTAGGACCTTCGGTAACTTTATACGAAATTGTTCCCGAAGCCGGTATTCGTATTTCAAAAATCAAAAGTTTAGAAGACGATATTGCATTATCACTGTCGGCTCTTGGAATTCGTATCATTGCTCCTATCCCAGGAAAAGGAACCATTGGTATTGAAGTTCCGAATAAAAACCCAACCATGGTTCCGATGAAAACGGTAATTTCTGCCTCGCGTTTTCAAGAAGCCGAAATGGAATTGCCTATTGCTCTAGGAAAAACCATTTCCAATGAAACCTTTGTAGTTGACTTGGCAAAAATGCCCCATTTGTTGATGGCAGGAGCCACAGGTCAAGGAAAATCGGTGGGATTGAATGCTGTACTCACTTCTTTGTTGTACAAAAAACACCCGGCAGAGGTGAAATTTGTGTTGGTTGACCCCAAAAAGGTAGAATTGACTTTATTCAATAAAATTGAACGTCATTATTTGGCCAAACTTCCCGATACTGAAGATGCCATTATTACCGACAATACCAAAGTAATTAATACCCTGAATTCGCTGTGTATTGAAATGGACAACCGTTACTCTTTACTCAAAGATGCAATGGTTCGAAACATTAAAGAATACAATGAAAAATTCAAAGCCCGAAAATTAAATCCGGAAAACGGCCACCGCTTCCTACCCTACATTGTATTGGTAGTTGACGAGTTTGCTGATTTAATTATGACGGCGGGTAAAGAAGTAGAAACCCCGATTGCACGTTTGGCTCAATTGGCGCGTGCGATTGGAATCCATTTGATTATTGCCACACAACGTCCGTCGGTAAATGTGATTACAGGGATTATTAAAGCCAACTTCCCGGCACGTATTGCGTTTCGGGTAACTTCTAAAATTGATTCACGAACGATTTTAGACACCCAAGGTGCCGATCAATTAATAGGTCGAGGAGATTTATTATATACCAATGGTAATGATTTAGTACGGGTGCAGTGTGCCTTTGTCGATACGCCTGAAGTAGACAAGATAGTCGATTTTATCGGTTCACAAAAAGCCTATGCAACCGCTTATTTACTCCCAGAATATGTGGGCGAAGAAGGTTCTAATGTCAATCTCGAATTTGACATCTCAGAACGGGATTCTATGTTCCGTGAAGCCGCTGAAATTATTGTAACCGCTCAACAAGGTTCGGCATCATTATTGCAGCGCAAATTGAAACTGGGCTACAACCGTGCCGGTCGATTAATTGACCAATTAGAAGCCGCCGGAATTGTGGGTCCGTTTGAAGGAAGCAAAGCACGCTCGGTGAATATTCCCGACTTGGTTGCCCTTGAACATTTTTTTAATAACGAACAAAACGAAGAATAAAATGAAAAAGTTTTTAGCAGTAGTACTGGTAGTTACGTTGGGGTTTTCTGTACAAGCACAGGATAAAAAAGCCAAAGCGTTATTGGATCAGGTTACGGCAAAAATTAAGAGTTTTGACAACATTGTCATTGATTTTAAATACACCCTAACAAACGCCAAAGAAAACATCAATCAAGAAAGTAAAGGAAATGTTACCCTGCAAGGCAATAAATATGTCTTGAATTTTATGGGAGTTACTAAAATTTTTGACGGTAAAAAAACCTACACTATTGTTCCCGAAGACGAAGAAATCACCATTTCTAGCGTTAATGAAAGTGATGATAAAGCGATTACTCCCAACAAAATGCTGACGTTTTTCAACAGTGGTTACAAGTATACCTGGGACATTCAGCAAAACATCAACGGGCGAAAAATTCAGATAATCAAATTGGTGCCTAATAATGCCAAGGACCAACGTAAAGAAATTCTATTAGGCATCGACACACAAACCAAAACCATCTATAATTTAATTGAGATTGGGAAAAACGGAACACGCACCACATTAACTGTTAATTCTTTTAAAACCAATCAACCGCTTTCAAAAAATCAATTTACTTTTGTGGCGAGCAAGTACCCCAAATACATGATCAATAAATTAGATTAGTTTCGGTGAAAATCATAGATCGGTATTTATTAAAATCTTTCTGGATTACATTTACTTCGGTTTTTGTAATCCTATTTTTTATTTTCATATTACAAACTGTCTGGTTATTCATTTCTGAATTAGCCGGTAAAGATTTGGATACCTTAATGGTTATCAAATTTTTATTGTTTGCTATGCCGCGAATTGTGCCCATGGTATTGCCGCTTTCGGTGCTTTTGGCTTCGATTATGACCTTTGGAAGTTTAGCCGAAAATTATGAGTTTGCCGCCATGAAATCTTCTGGTATTTCGTTTCAGCGCTCGTTAAAATACCTTACTTATTTTATTTTAGTTCTTTCGGTTGTTTCTTTTTTCTTTGCGAATAATGTTATTCCCTACGCTGAATATAAATTCATCAATTTTAGACGAAATATTGCACAGTTAAAACCCGCCTTAGCGATCGCAGAAGGGCAATTTAGTGAGATCGGCAATTACAGCATCAAAGTGATGAAAAAACGAGGTGAAAAAGGAAATCTTTTGGAAGGGATTACCATTCACCGCACTATTCCGAATGGCGGGGGCACTACCACCGTAATCAAAGCAAAATCGGGGGAATTGGTCAGCAGTGAAGATTCTAATACATTAAAATTGGTTTTACACGACGGAACCTATTATGAAGATGTCGCTACCAATTACGAAACCCGCAACAATATTCCCTTTGCCAAAGGAACTTTTAAACGGGATGTATTTAACATTGACTTATCCAAATTGAATCAAGAAAGTCAGAACGGCTTAGATCTAAGCAACACCTTTACGATGTTAAACATTTCTGAGTTGCGATATACTTTGGATTCTTTAAATGCCAATTACAAAAAAGAAGCGCTATCGTATGGAGAAAACTTGGCAACACGTTCCGGTATAGTTTCTAATACTGCGGGTATGTCGAATTTTACCAAAAAAATGCCTTCCCAAGATATATTAGCGTATTTATCGCAAAATCAAAAGGTAGATGTGTACCGTTATGCCTATAGTAATGTTGAGAATATCGGATTTACAATTGACAGTTCGTTGTTTGAAATGGAAGCAAAAACGAAAAACATTAATAAACATTGGATTGCCATTTATGATAAATTCATGATTGCATTCTCGTGCATACTGATGTTTTTTATTGGTGCGCCCTTGGGTTCGATCATTCGGAAAGGCGGTATTGGATTACCTATCGTGTTTTCAGTTATTATCTTTATCATTTTCCACTTTGTCAACACGTTTGGGAAACGATTAGCACAAGAAAACGGAATTTCACCCTTTTTAGGAGTTTGGCTTTCGACGTTCATCTTAATTCCGCTAGCCATTACCCTCACCTATCGCGCCATCAATGATATCGGTGGTATGGTAACTTTTGATGTGATTACGGAACCGATTCTAAAATTCTTTAAGCGCTCAAAAATTGAAGATTTAACAACGGTTTCAACACTATCGCATGAAGAATCTTTTGAAACGGAAACCGAACTAATTGATGAAGAATTATCTGTTTCAGAAATAAATCAGTTTGAAAATAAAACAACTACAGATGTAGTAGAACAAAGTCCTGTTATGGAAGACATTTCTGAAATCGTTGAAGCATCCTTAGGAAATTTGAACTACGATTTTATTGTAAAGTACAATAAAAAGGCGCTCAGTGTTTACTTCGGAATGGTATTACTTTGCAGTGTGTTATTTTTTACTCCCCATTTCTTAGTTTGGGGTGGGGCTTTGACCCTTTTACTTGTTTTATTGTTTTATGTATCTAAAATTCAGCTGCATTTAATGAAAAATGCCCCAGAAATGGAACCTGGATTGGTGATTAGTCTTTTGACGGCTTTTCCTTTTTATCCGATTCAGTTTTATTTATTAAAAAAACAACTCAATTCTAAACTTTTGCCCAACTCTTAATTATGAGTGCTACAATACAACTAAATACAATAGAAGAAGCCATTGAAGATATTCGTCAAGGTAAAGTTATCATTGTTGTCGATGATGAAGATCGCGAAAATGAAGGGGATTTCCTTGCAGCAGCAGAAACGGTTACTCCCGAAATGATTAATTTTATGGCTACGCATGGCCGAGGATTAATTTGTGCACCGCTTACTGAAAAACGATGTGCCGAACTAGAATTACATTCCATGGTAAAAAACAATACCGATCATATGGAAACGGCTTTTACTGTTTCTGTAGATTTAAAAGGCCATGGCGTTACGACTGGTATTTCAGCGGCGGATCGAGCCAAAACCATTTTGGCATTGGTTAATGAAGACACAAAGCCTTTTGATTTGGCGCGTCCCGGACATATTTTTCCGTTAACGGCTAAACAAGGTGGCGTATTACGACGAACAGGTCATACCGAAGCGGCTATTGACTTTGCACGTTTAGCTGGATTTAAACCGGCGGGTGTGATAGTGGAAATCATGAACGAAGACGGCACCATGGCGCGTTTACCGCAATTGGTAGAAGTAGCCAAACGATTTGACTTAAAATTGGTCTCCATTGAAGCCCTTGTTGCCTATCGTATGCAACACGACAGTTTAATTCAGAAAAAAGAAGATTTTCAGGTTCAAACCAAATACGGATCATTCCGTTTACGTGCCTACCAACAGATTACCAATAAACAAATTCATATCACTTTAACGAAAGGAAGTTGGAATAGTGGTGATTCGGTTTTGACACGTATTATTTCGAGTCCGGCCAACAGCGATGTTTTAAATGCACTCACAAGCTGTATGGATAAAAAAATGGATGATGTATTCCAATTAATAAATAAGGAAGAAAAAGGAGCAGTTATATTTATCAATAGCGAAAGAGATCCATCAGAGTTGTTGACGCGTATTTCTGAATTAAAACAGTTGCAGTCGGAAGGCATTATGGAAGCGCCTCAAATGAAAATGGATACCAAAGATTTTGGTATAGGTGCCCAAATTTTACACGACATCGACATTTCTAAAATTCGCTTAATCACGAATAGTTTTCAAGCCAAACGCGTAGGAATGATTGGTTATGGATTGGAGATAACGGAATATGTTACATACTAAACTAAAAATAGTATAAATAAAAAAACCGATTAGAAATTCTAATCGGTTTTTTATTTGCGGAGAAAGAGGGATTCGAACCCCCGGACCTGTTACAGTCAACAGTTTTCAAGACTGCCGCAATCGACCACTCTGCCATTTCTCCAATATGTTCACATCACTGCTGCAATGCGGATGCAAATATAATAAGCTTTTTGTGTTTTGCAAATAGAAATGAAAGGAATTTAAAAACTTTTTTTTGGATTTTAAATAAGTCATTCAAAATCAAAATTATGTACTTAAAATTAAGAAACCCCTAATTTTTACAAACTAGGGGTTTCATTAGTACGAAGTAGGGTTTTTGTTGGAAAACTTATGTTTTTATAAGCTTCAATAGTATCAAAACTTCGCTATTTGATGTAAAACCTGAGTGCATCTGAAATAAATTACTCGAAAGAGTTTGCAGCTTTGGATTTTTTTTTCATGTTTATTCCAACTGATCAAATGCAAGTAAAACATTAGTGATATACTGCAATCAACTTATTACAGATGCAATGCTATTCCATTGGCGGGAAATGGATTAACCCAAACAATAGGATTTCTGCACTCTAAAACAGTAATCGAAAGAAAGAACGTGCCCTCTGGATTGCGCTCAGGTTATAACTTTTTTCTTCAAAATAATTCGACAACTCGAACATTAGTATTCAAAATTACATTTAAGTTACTTGAATCTAAAATTTTATTTACAAGTTTTCTTAAAATTAACACTTAATCCTCTTGAATGCAATATTTTAATTAAACATAAAAAAAATTTATAGAACAAAATCTTAATTACAACTTGTAGAAAAAATTCAATATTCCTATAAAATTATTGAAATTGACTATAATACAATAAAGCCAAACTTTGAAAATTAGTAATTTTTGAAATTAGATTAAAATTATAATCCAAAAGTAAACGAACGGAATTGGATACACAATGCGAAAAACACTATTTTTTTTAAGGATTTTTCCTATTTATTTTTGTTATATTGTTTGAAAAGTTCAGATAATTCGATGATATTTTGGGTTTGTGTTTTTATAAATATCCTTTTTTTATAGGTACTTATGGTAGTTGCTGCTAGGTTTAATTGCTGTGTTACAGTATTATTTGAAACACCGGAAACCAATAATTCTGCAATTTGTAATTCTCGGGAAGATAATTTAACCAGCGGACTGCTATTCTTTTTCTTTACCAATTTCAATTTGGCATTGAGTTTCATTTTTTTATCAAAATAACGCGAGCCATCTGATAATAAAAGAACTGTTTTTATAATGCTTTCAGCACTTTCTGTTTTTTCAATAACTACTGAGGCACCATACATTAATGCTTTTGCCTTTAGTTCGTCATCAAACAAAGAAGAATAAACAGCAATGTTTAATTTTTTATTGAGTTTTGAAATCCTTTTGATAATTGAAAGGTTGATTCGATCTTTTTGAAATACATCAATTAAGGCCAAATGAAAGTTTTCTGAACTTACTTTGTTTTCCAAGTCGAATTCACTTTCTGCGAATTGTAGTTCACATTTCAAATCTTTTCCAAATAATGCGTTGTAAGCATATTGCATTAAAGGAACAGAATCATAAATTATTATTTTTCTTTCCATACGTATATCCACGATGTCCTAGTCATCGCTTTAATTTAGAGTGCAGTGCAAAATAAATGGATTTTTCTACAGTTTACAATTCCTTTCGTCGAAAAAAAAGTCGATGAACTACTCGGCAATTTTACATTTTTCATCTAATGTCTTACTTAATCTGACTTAATAAAAAATTACATATCATTAAATTAGAGATAATTCAAAAAATTAACGCTACAAATTTTCATTATTCAGCCAACTATTCTTACATCGAAAAAAACTCAATATTATTAACATTGTTTTAAAAAATAAATCAGGTTATATATATTTGAATGGCGTATAAATTTATTAAAATGGATAATTCTGCATTAATTAAAAGCAAGTACAATTGGCTCTTCATTTTATTAATACCAACTGCTTTATTTTCGCAAAATTGGTATCTCAATGATGAAAATCAAAAAGGAGATGTATTTACTAATACAGTTGGCGCTCCACATCACTCTGGTAAATCTAGTGCCACTCCAACCAACTCACTTACCTTCATTTTTGAAAACGCAAAAAAAGGGGATACGGTATTCATTGATTGTGGAAACTATCCAGAAATTAGTGCAGACGGTACAATTCTAATTCCGAAACCTGAAGGTGTAAAAATAATTTTCTATTCCGATGTAATGCTTTCTAAAAATAAAATTCCCACCAATGTAAAAGCTACTGCAGAAGAATTTTATATTCTCAATGACAAACCGGTCAGTCGGGAAGAATATTTGAAAGCAAAATCTAAACTTTAATACATCAAATAATGAAAAATATACTATTACTTCTTTTCATTTTTTTGGGTATTACAAGTTATGCCCAACCAGCCAATGACACGTGTGGAACGGCTATACCAATTACCGTCGGTAATGGTACATGTAACTCCATTTTATATGATTTAACTGGAGGCACAACCACGGGAAATCCAAGCACTCCTGCCTGTTGGATACCTAACACCATGAGTACCACCGTTTGGTTTTCATTTGTTGCTGCAACAGCTGATATTGAATTATCGACCAACTTTGGAGGAACATTAGCCAATACTCAAATTGCAGTATACAGCGGGAGTTGTGGCTCACTTACCTTACTGGCTTGTCAAGAAGACATCAATACTGCAGGAGGATTATTGCACACCAATGTTATTTTACACGGTCTAACTGTTGGAAACACTTATTACGTAGCTGTTGATGGTAATGGTGCTTCCACAGGAACTTTTGGAATTTGTGCGCAACAAGCGCAACCTGTTGGTCCAACATTACCTGTACAAGATTGTGTGACGGCTCAAACCCTTTGTAACTTGAGTAATGTTTCAGTTCCTGATGGCCCAGGAGGTGTTGGAACGTCTACTGAAGCGCCAAGCTGTTTTGGTGCGCCTGGAGAACGGTCTTCCAATTGGTATACATTTACAGCGGCAACCAACGGCGTTTTAGCCTTTACCATTACTCCAAACTCGGTAATTGATTACGATTTTGCAGTATATGATACAACAACTTCCTGTCCGGGTACCGAACTCTCATGTAATTGGAGCGGTGTAACCGGTGCAACGGGAGCAACAGGTTTAGGTTGTACAGGTACGCAATGTAACACAACCATTAATTTGATTGCGGGTCATACCTACACCATTTTAGTTGATCGATTTACCTCGACTTCATCCTCAGGATTTACTTTGGACTTTGCAGGAACTACAGCAAGTTTTGCCAGTCCAAACCCTACATTTACAGCGACTACTGTTTGTCTAGGAAATGCAACTCAATTTACAAATACAACCAACGGGAATTTTACTTACAGCTGGAATTTTGGTGATGGCACTACTGCTACTATAGAAAACCCAATCCACACTTATGCCGCTGCAGGTACTTACAATGTTAGTTTATTGCTTACAGCAGTTCCTGGTGGTTGTCAAAATCAGATCACCTTACCTGTAACAGTAAATCCACAACCCACAGTCGATGCTGGAAATCCGACAACAATCTGTGCTGGTGCTTGTGTTACTTTATCTGGGTCTACCAATGCTGTAGGAGGAGCCACTGGTCCCGTTACTTTTACAAACAATACTGCAGTTGCTATTCCAGATTCAGATACTGTTACAGGTGCTGTTTCAACGATTGCTGTCACTGGTGTCACTCCTAATATTGTAAGCGCATCAAGTATCGTTTCGGTTTGTTTGGATATCACACATACATGGGATAGTGATTTGGATATTTATTTACAAGCGCCTAATGGTACCCGAATCGAACTGTCAACTGACAATGGTAGTTTAGATGAAAATTATACGAACACTTGCTTTTCGATGTCTGCTACTACCCTAATCACTGCAGGTACTGCCCCATTTACAGGTAATTTCATTCCTGAACAAGCCTTTTCCCTTTTGAATGGTAGTGTTATAAATGGCAATTGGCAACTTGTTGTTCAGGATGATGCAGGTGGTGATGTAGGTACACTCAATAATTGGAGCATTACATTTCAAAATACACTACCTACGTTCTCTTGGTCACCAACAACTGGAATGACAAATGCGAATACCTTAACTCCAACAGTTTGCCCAACCACCACAACAACATACACATTATCCGCAAATAATGGTGCAAGTTGTATCGTAACTGATACCGTTACTATTACAGTTAATAATTCAAATACATTAGCACTCACCTCTGCAGCGGCGACAACCGCACAAACCGTTTGTGTGAATACAGCCATAACTAATATCACGTATACTTTCGGCGGTGGAGCCACGGGTGCCACTGTAACCGGATTACCCGCGGGAGTGACAGCCACGGTTTCAGGTTCGACGGTGACGATTTCGGGTTCGCCTACCACAACCACAGGTTCGCCTTTCTCTTACACGGTAACAACCACTGGCGGCTGTGGAACGCAAACACTGACAGGTACAATTACCGTGAATCCAAGTGTGACATTGACATTAACTTCTACGGCAGCGACAACTTCACAAACCGTTTGTGTGAATTCAGCCATAACTAATATCACGTATACTTTTGGCAGTGGAGCTACAGGTGCAACGGTTACGGGATTACCTGCGGGTGTGACGGCCACGGTTTCAGGTTCGACCGTTACGATTTCAGGTTCGCCTACCACAACTACAGGTTCGCCGTTCTCTTACACCGTAACAACCACAGGCGGATGTGGAACGCAAACGCTTACAGGTACAATTACTGTGAATCCAAGTGTGACATTGACATTAACTTCTACGGCAGCGACAACTTCGCAAACCGTTTGTGTGAATTCAGCCATAACTAATATCACGTATACTTTTGGCAGTGGTGCTACAGGTGCCACCGTAACGGGATTACCTGCAGGAGTGACGGCAACTGTTTCAGGTTCGACGATGACGATTTCAGGTTCGCCCACCACATTCACAGGTTCGCCTTTCTCCTACACAGTTACAACCACTGGCGGTTGTGGTACGCAATCGCTGACAGGTTCGATTACTGTGAATCCAAGTGTGACATTGACACTAACTTCAGTGGCGGCAACAACCGCGCAAACCGTTTGTGTGAATTCAGCCATTTCTAATATCACATATACTTTTGGCAGTGGAGCTACGGGTGCCACAGTTACGGGTTTACCTGCGGGAGTGACAGCCACGGTTTCAGGTTCGACGGTGACGATTTCAGGTTCGCCTACTACAACTACAGGCTCGCCTTTTTCTTATACTGTTACAACCACTAGCGGCTGTGGAACGCAATCGCTGACAGGTACAATTACCGTGAATCCAAGTGTGACATTGACACTAACTTCTGCAGCGGCAACTACTGCTCAAACCGTTTGTGTAAATTCAGCCATCACTAATATCACGTATACTTTTGGCAGTGGAGCCACGGGTGCCACAGTTACGGGTTTACCTGCGGGCGTGACAGCCACGGTTTCAGGTTCGACGGTGACGATTTCAGGTTCGCCCACCACTACCACAGGTTCGCCGTTCTCTTACACGGTAACAACTACAGGGGGCTGTGGAACGCAAACGCTGACAGGTACAATTACCGTGAATCCAAGTGTAACGTTGACACTAACTTCTGCAGTGGCAACGACTGCGCAAACCGTTTGTGTGAATTCAGCCATAACTAATATCACGTATACTTTTGGCAGTGGAGCTACAGGTGCAACGGTTACGGGATTACCTGCGGGTGTGACGGCCACGGTTTCAGGTTCGACGGTGACGATTTCAGGTTCGCCCACCACAGTCACAGTTTCACCTTTCTCTTACACGGTAACAACTACAGGCGGCTGTGGAACGCAATCGCTGACAGGTTCGATTACTGTGAATCCAAGTGTGACATTGACATTAACTTCTACGGCAGCGACAACTTCGCAAACCGTTTGTGTGAATTCAGCCATTTCAAATATCACATATACTTTTGGCAGTGGTGCTACAGGTGCCACTGTAACGGGATTACCAGCCGGTGTAACGGCTACTGTTTCAGGTTCGACGGTGACAATTTCAGGTTCGCCTACCACAACCACAGGTTCGCCTTTCTCCTACACTGTTACAACTTCGGGCGGATGCGGAACGCAAACACTGACGGGTACAATTACCGTGAATCCAAGTGTGACATTGACACTAACTTCTGTGGCGGCAACGACTACGCAAACTGTTTGTGTGAATTCAGCGATTACTAATATCACGTACACCTTTGGCGGTGGAGCCACAGGTGCCACAGTTACGGGATTACCTGCAGGAGTGACGGCAACTGTTTCAGGTTCTACGGTGACAATTTCAGGTTCGCCTACTACAACTACAGGCTGGCCTTTTTCTTATACTGTTACAACCACTGGCGGCTGTGGTACGCAATCGCTGACAGGTTCGATTACTGTGAATCCAAGTGTGACATTGACACTAACTTCTGTGGCGGCAACGACTGCGCAAACCGTTTGTGTGAATTCAGCCATAACTAATATCACGTATACTTTTGGCAGTGGAGCTACAGGTGCCACAGTTACGGGATTACCTGCGGGTGTGACGGCCACGGTTTCAGGTTCGACGGTGACGATTTCAGGTTCGCCCACCACTACCACAGGTTCGCCGTTCACCTACACTGTTACAACTTCGGGCGGCTGTGGAACGCAATCGCTGACAGGTTCGATTACTGTTAATCCAAGTGTGACATTGACATTAACTTCTACGGCAGCGACAACTTCACAAACCGTTTGTGTGAATTCAGCCATAACTAATACCACGTATACTTTCGGCGGTGGAGCCACAGGTGCCACAGTTACGGGATTACCTGCAGGAGTGACAGCCACGGTTTCAGGTTCGACGGTGACAATTTCAGGTTCGCCTACCACAACCACAGGTTCACCTTTCTCTTACACGGTAACAACTACAGGCGGCTGTGGTACGCAATCGCTGACAGGTTCGATTGCTGTGAATCCAAGTGTGACATTGACCCTAACTTCTGTGGCGGCAACGACTGCGCAAACGGTTTGTGTGAATACAGCGATTACCAACATCACGTATACTTTTGGCAGTGGAGCTACAGGTGCCACAGTTACGGGTTTACCTGCGGGTGTGACGGCAACTGTTTCAGGTTCGACGGTGACGATTTCAGGTTCACCTACCACAACCACAGGTTCGCCTTTCTCTTACACGGTAACAACCACTAGCGGATGCGGAACGCAAACACTGACAGGTTCAATAACGGTTCGACCAACATCAACTTTAACATTGACTACTGCGGCAACAACAGCAAATCAATCTGTATGTATCAATGCCTCTATTTCAGGAATAGTATATTCTTTTGGGGGAAGTGCAACAGGAGTAACAGTTTCAGGATTACCTTCAGGTGTAACTGCTACTGTCTCTGGAAATTTAGTATTAATTTCGGGAGCACCAAACACTACTGTTGGATCACCTTTCAGCTATACAATTTCAACAACTGGGGGATGTAATCCTCAAACTTTGAATGGTACAATTACAGTTAATCCTTTAGTAACATTAAGCTTAACAAGTGTCGCTTCTACAACGAACCAATCCATTTGTATTAATACTGTACTAAATCCGATTACCTATACTTTTGGAAATGGAGCTACAGGAGCTACTATAACCGGATTACCTGCTGGAGTGACAGCGTCTGTATCAGGCTCGACGGTAACAATTTCGGGTTCGCCCACCACTACTATAGGTTCGCCTTTCTCCTACACTGTTACTACAACTGGCGGCTGTGGCACGCAATCGCTTAACGGTACAATAACCGTTCGGCCTTTAGCAACCCTATCATTGACATCTTCAGCAGCTACAACAACTCAAACAGTCTGTATCAATAATCCAATAACTAATATCGTTTATGCATTTGGGAATGGAGCAACTGGTGCTACAGTTATTGGTTTACCAGCGGGAGTGATAGCCACGGTATCGGGTTTAACAGTGACTATTTCAGGCACGCCAACTACTACTTCAGGGTCTCCGTTTGCATATACTGTAACAACAACCGGTGGATGTGGAACAGCCACTTTAAATGGTACAATAACTGTGACACCTAATGTAACCTTAACTTTAACTTCAGCGGTTTCAACCACTTCGCAGACATTATGCACTAATTCACCTATTTCAACAATAAACTATACATTTGGAGGTAGTGCCACAGGAGCTACTGTTTCAGGGTTACCCCCTGGTGTAACTGCATCGGTTTCAGGTTCTACTGTGACAATTTCAGGATCACCAACTTCAACCACAGGATCACCCTTTACATACACAGTAACAACAACAGGAGGTTGTAATTCACAATCCTTATCAGGAACGATTACCGTGAATCCAGGAGTTACTTTAACATTAACCTCTGGATCAACAACTACAAATCAAACCGTATGTATTAATACACCGATTTCAAATACTTCATACAATTTCGGCGGTGGGGCTACTGGTGTAACTGTAACCGGATTACCTGCGGGAGTGACGGCAACTATTTCAGGTTCGACGGTAACGATTTCAGGTTCACCCACCACAACTACAGGTTCGCCTTTCTCCTACTCGGTTACTACAACTGGTGGTTGTGGATTGGTTACTTTGACAGGGACAATTACTGTAAATCCGAATGTGACATTGAGTCTAACTTCTTTGGCTGCGACAACTTCGCAAACCGTTTGTATCAATACATCATTAACTACTATTGTATATACTATAGGAAATGGTGCTACTGGTGCAACTGTAACCGGATTACCTGCGGGAGTGACTGCCTCTGTTTCAGGATCGACAGTGACGATTTCAGGTTCGCCCACAACAGTAACAGGATCGCCATTTACGTATACAGTAACTACCATTGGTGGTTGTTCTTCACAATCTTTGTCCGGAACGATTACGGTTAATCCGAATGTGATATTGAGTTTGACTTCAGCAACAGCGACAACTTCGCAAACCGTTTGCATCAACACTCCAATTACCAATATTGTTTATACTTTAGGAAATGGTGCAACGGGTGCCACCGTAACCGGATTGCCTGCGGGAGTGACGGCAACAGTTTCAGGATCGACCGTGACGATTTCAGGTTCGCCCACAACAGTAACCGGATCGCCATTTACGTATGCAGTAACGACCACCGGAGGTTGTTCTTCGCAATCTTTATCCGGTACGATTACTGTTAATCCAAACGTAACGTTGACGTTAACTTCTGCGACAGCCACAACTTCGCAGACTGTTTGTATCAACACTCTAATTACAAATATTGTATACACTTTGGGTAATAGTGCTACAGGTGCCACCGTGACTGGATTACCTGCAGGAGTGACTGCAACAGTTTCAGGTTCGACGGTGACAATTTCGGGTTCGCCCACCACAACTATTGGTTCGCCTTTTAATTATACTGTAACCACAACGGGAGGTTGTTCTTCACAATCTTTATCAGGAACAATTTCGGTTAATCCTAATGTGACGTTAAGTCTGACTTCTTCGTCAGCCACAACTTCGCAGACCGTTTGTATCAACACTCCAATTACAAATATTATATACACTTTGGGTAATGGAGCAACGGGTGCCACCGTAACGGGATTACCAGCGGGAGTGACCGCAACTGTTTCAGGTTCGACCGTAACTATTTCGGGTTCGCCCACCACAACTATTGGTTCGCCTTTTAATTATACTGTAACCACAACGGGAGGTTGTTCTTCACAATCTTTATCAGGAACAATTTCGGTTAATCCGAATGTGTCGTTGAGTTTGACATCAGCGACAGCGACAACTTCGCAAACCGTTTGTATTAACACAGCCATCACTACTATTGTTTATACATTGGGTAATGGTGCTACAGGTGCCACCGTAACGGGATTACAAGCGGGAGTGACCGCAACTGTTTCAGGTTCGACGGTGACAATTTCGGGTTCGCCCACCACAACTATTGGTTCGCCTTTTAATTATACTGTAACCACAACGGGGGGTTGTTCTTCACAATCTTTATCAGGTACAATTTCCGTTAATCCAAATGTGACGTTGAGTTTATCTTCAGCAGCAACGACAACTTCGCAAACTGTTTGTATTAACACAGCTATTTCAAATATTGTATATACTATAGGTAATGGAGCAACTGGGGCAACTGTAACCGGATTACCTGCTGGAGTGACAGCTTCAGTTTCCGGTTCGACAGTGACGATTTCGGGTTCGCCCACTACAATAACTAGTTCGCCTTTCTCCTTCACTGTTACAACTACGGGCGGTTGTTCTTCACAATCTTTATCAGGAACAATTTCGGTTAATCCGAATGTGACGTTGAGTTTGACATCAGCGACAGCGACAACTTCGCAAACCGTTTGTATTAACACAGCCATCACTACTATTGTTTATACATTGGGTAATGGTGCTACAGGTGCCACCGTGACCGGATTACCAGCCGGAGTGACGGCTACAGTTTCAGGATCGACGGTGACGATTTCGGGTTCGCCTACAACAATTACGGGTTCTCCTTTCTCTTATACTGTAACCACCACTGGCGGTTGTTCTTCACAATCTTTGTCCGGAACGATTACGGTTAATCCGAATGTGACGTTGAGTTTGACATCAGCGGCAGCGACAACTTCGCAAACTGTTTGTATTAACACAACTATTTCAAATATTGTATATACTTTAGGTAATGGAGCTACGGGAGCCACCGTAACCGGATTACCTACGGGAGTGACCGCCTCGGTTTCAGGTTCGACGGTTACTATTTCAGGGACGCCCACAACAGTAACCGGATCGCCATTCACGTATACAGTAATGACTACTGGCGGTTGTTCTTCGCAATCTTTATCTGGAACGATTACGGTTAATCCGAATGTGACGTTGAGTTTGACATCAGCGACAGCGACAACTTCGCAAACTGTTTGTAATAATACACCTATAACTACTATTGTTTATTCTTTAGGAAATGGTGCTACAGGTGCCACCGTAACGGGATTACCTGCAGGGGTTTCAGCTAACGTAGTAGGTAATACAGTTACTATTTCTGGTACTCCAACTACACTATCAGGTTCGCCTTTTACTTACACTGTGACAACTGTAGGAGGTTGTAGTGTAATTTCTCAAACAGGAACGATAAGTATTCGACCCTTTGCCACTTTACAACTAACTTCATCAGTTCCAACAACCAATCAAACATTATGTAATGGAACAGTAATTCAAGCGATTACATACCTTTTCGGAGGTGGAGCTTCGGGAGCGACAGTTACGGGATTACCCAATGGCGTTACCTTCTCAATTAATGGATCTAGTCTTCAGATAAGTGGTATTCCACAAATAACATCCAATCAAACTTTTAATTATACGGTAAATACAACAGGTGGTTGTGGAGCACCTTCACTAACAGGAACTATCAATGTAATTGTTAGTCCGATTGTGAACCTACCCACACCCTACATCGTCTGTGACGACAATAATGACGGCGTGGCGTGTACCTTTGATTTGATTACGAAGATTCCTGAAATCACAACCGATCCGAATGTTCAAGTGACGTTCCACTTAACGACAACCGATGCGCAGACCGGTTCGAATCCGATTCCCCTGACGCAATTGTTCTGTAATAATGATTACGACCAACAGACATTATATATTCGGGTGTTTGATCCTCTTGCACCGAACTGTCCGTCATATACTACGTTACAATTAATCGTGAATAAAAAACCAGTTGCTACGCCTCCAGCGGATTACCACAAATGTGATGATAACACGGATGGTATTGCGGTGTTCAACTTGAATACAGTGGTGAACCCACAGGTATTGGGTAGTTTATCGGCTTCTCAGCATACAGTGACTTATTATACCTCACAAGCCGATGCTTTGGTTCCTCAAAATGCCTTATCGGGAACGAATGCTTTTGCCTCGGCCTCTACGACATTGTGGATTCGTGTGCAGAACAATACTACGGGTTGTTTTGATGTAGTGTCCGTAAACTTGGTGGTTGACCCATTACCGCTATTACCAGCTGTGGGCTACTTCCCGCAATATGAATTATGTGAGACTACGGCTCCTGTGGGCTATGAATTCTTTAATTTGAATTCGCAATTACCAACTATCTTAAACGGACAAACAGGCATTCAAGTGAAGTTTTATCCGACCTTGGCTAATGCCAATGCCAATACCAACGCGATTACGAATACGGCAGCCTATCAAAACGTACCTCCTTATAATCAAACCCTTGGTATTCGTTTAACCAACACTACGACGGGGTGTTTTGTAGTAACGACCATGGATTTAGTCGTGAATCCGAAGCCAAGTATTTTAGTACCGACAGCACCTTATACCGTATGTGATGACAATCAAGACGGTGTGGGTCTGTTTGATTTGAGTACGTTGACCCCACAATTGCTTTCGGGAGCGCCTACACTCTATACCATCACGTACCACGTAACGCAGATTGATGCACAGACGCCTTTGAACCCAATCAATGTGTCGGTTCCTTTTGTGAACAACGATCCATTTACGCAAATCATTTGGGTTCGCGCCGAAGACCCGACTACAGGTTGTGTGACTATTGCACCTATTACGTTACAAGTAAACATTGCACCTATCGAGCCGTTTAACTTGCCGACGATAAATAACTGTGATGTGGATAGTAATCCTACAGATGGGTGTACGACCTTTAACTTGGCGGCACAGACTCCTGCGGTTTTGGCCCAACAAACTACAGCAGCCAACAATTATACGGTAACCTATTACACTTCACAGGCCAATGCGTCAGCTTCACCTGCGGGAATCAACCCGATTGTGAATACAACCAACTATACCGCTTGTGGCACGACGACCATTTGGGTGCGTGTGGAGCATAAATCAACGCATTGTTTTGCGGTGGGTTCGTTTGACTTACAAGTGAACCTAGCAACTCCTGTGAGTTTGCCTACCTTATATGCATTATGTGATGATGATGCCACACCGAATAATCAATTCACCACTTTTGACTTGGTGAGTTTTATTGGGGCTACCCCTGGTTTAACGGTTAACTACTATTTAAATGCGGCGCATACGCAACCTATTAGTAATCCTAGCGCGTTTATGAATACCATAGCGGCTAACCAAACGATTTTCTTGGTTTTAACTAATGCAACAGGCTGTAAGAGTTATTCCACGTTGACGGTGAAAGTATTACCCATACCGACGCCGAATACCAACCCACCGGCTTTGGCAGCCAAGTGTGATGTGAATAGTCCGGGAGATGGGTATGAGATTTTTGACTTGACGGTGAATGCCGCTTATATCTTAAACGGACAAACCAATGTGAGTTTGCATTACTACCCGAGTTATAACGACGCTGTCGCAAATACCAATGAGATTCTTACACCAACGACAGCCAACGTGAATCAGAACGTATGGATTCGTGTGGAGAGCAACTTGAACATTGACTCGTTCAACGAACATTGTTATGTACTGGTTGAACAAGCCTTAACGGTGAATCCGTTGCCGACCTTGGTACAGCCTGTGGCCGATTACCAAGAATGTGACGACGATACCGATAACATCACGGCGTTTAACTTAACCGCTTGGG
>NZ_SBKN01000036.1 GCF_004122105.1 Flavobacterium stagni | reverse complement strand
AACCAATGCCATCACTGATTTAGTAAATTATATGACCTATACCCATTTGTTATGGATTCGTGTGGAGAACAACTTAACGGGATGTGCGCGTGTGGTTTCTTATAGCATGACGGTGGATTTACTTCCAGAGCCTGTGATTACGACTCCTAATAACTCCCATGTGATTTGTGTGGATGCGGATGGAACACTAGTGCGTGATTTAACCCTTACTGCAG
>NZ_SBKN01000035.1 GCF_004122105.1 Flavobacterium stagni | reverse complement strand
TTACAGTAGCTGTATCACAGTTAGCAGGGTTTAAGATTTCACAGATTTGGTATACTAAAGTGTAAGTACCTGCAGGCGTTCCAGGAGCAACATTCACCGCTCCGGTTGCAGGATCTAAAGTTACATTTGGACTCGTTGTAGAAACTTGCGTTAAGTTCACTTGCGCCAAAGTAACAGGTTGACCGTTTAAGGTATCGTTTACCAACACATTAGGTACAGCAGTACCAC
>NZ_SBKN01000034.1 GCF_004122105.1 Flavobacterium stagni | reverse complement strand
CTCCTGCAGGTAACTATACTTTGGTATACCAAATCTGTGAAATCTTAAACCCAACTAATTGTGATACGGCTACTGTAACAGTTACTGTGAACGCTGCTCCTATCGTAGCTAACGACGATAACGGTTCAGCTAACGGTTATACGGGTGGTACTGCTGTACCTAATGTGTTGGTAAACGATACCTTAAACGGTCAACCTGTTACTTTGGCGCAAGTGAACTTAACACAAGTTTCTACAACAAGTCCGAATG
>NZ_SBKN01000033.1 GCF_004122105.1 Flavobacterium stagni | reverse complement strand
AACCAATGCCATCACTGATTTAGTAAATTATATGACCTATACCCATTTGTTATGGATTCGTGTGGAGAACAACTTAACGGGATGTGCGCGTGTGGTTTCTTATAGCATGACGGTGGATTTACTTCCAATGCCTGTGATTACGACTCCTAATAACTCCCATGTGATTTGTGTGGATGCGGATGGAACACTAGTGCGTGATTTAACCCTTACTGCAGATAATAACATTCCGGGGACCTATACCTATGAGTGGTACGAG
>NZ_SBKN01000032.1 GCF_004122105.1 Flavobacterium stagni | reverse complement strand
CAAACTCTTCATCGTAGATTTTTGATTTTTTTTGACTCGGGTTCTAGCTTAATTCTAATCTATTCAATTAGCCTTACTCTCTCTTATTTTGCTGTCAATCCAATATGTCTATGAACTTGTCTTCTCTATTCTTACCAACCTCTCTCGGTTAGCGGGTGCAAAAGTAAAACTCTTTTTTTAATTAGCAAATACTTTCGCAATTTTTTTTCGAAATCTTTTCTCTCAATCCCGAACCCCAATTCTTCCGTTTTGGGAGTGCAA
>NZ_SBKN01000031.1 GCF_004122105.1 Flavobacterium stagni | reverse complement strand
CGCAAGTAGTAACTGTTCAAGATACTACTGCGCCTACTTTCGTAGAAGCTACTCCAGCTAACGTAACGGTGGAATGTTCTAACGTTCCTGCAGCAGCAACAATGACTGCTACAGACAACTGTGGAGCAGCTACTGTAACTTTCAACGAAGTAACTACTGCAGGTAACTGTGCTAGTAACTATACATTAACTCGCACATGGACTGCTACTGACGCTTGTGGTAACACAACCACTGCTACGCAAGTAGTAACTGTTCAAGATACTA
>NZ_SBKN01000030.1 GCF_004122105.1 Flavobacterium stagni | reverse complement strand
CTGGAACGCCTGCAGGTACTTACACTTTAGTATACCAAATCTGTGAAATCTTAAACCCTGCTAACTGTGATACAGCTACTGTAACAGTTACTGTAGGTGCTGCTCCTATCATTGCTAATGACGATGCAGGAACACCAGTGAATGGTTTTGCAGGTGGAACTTCTTTCACTAATGTATTGGTAAACGATACACTTAACGGTCAGCCAGTTCTTGCTTCTCAAGTGAACACTACGTTTGTATCTTCTACAAACCCGGGTGTAACTTTAG
>NZ_SBKN01000002.1 GCF_004122105.1 Flavobacterium stagni | reverse complement strand
GGGTATAGGTCATATAATTTACTAAATCAGTGATGGCATTGGTTTCATTCTGTGCATCCAATTGGGTGTTGTAGAAACTTACCGTAAAATCGGTACTAGGTTGTGTCCCCAAAGCAATCGCCACCAGTGGAGTCAAGTCATAGGCAAACTGCCCGTCGTTTGTTCCGTCGGTATCACATGTTTTAAAGGGAATAGACGGTACGTCAGCTTGTGGCTTGGGATTCACCAAGATATTGAATGTTCCCGCTACTGAGCGACAACCTGTCGTACTGTTGGTCGCCACCACATACAACGTTTGTGGGTTGCTCGTATTTAAGTATCCATTAGGATTAGCAATCAACTGCGTGAGTGCTGCATCTTCGTAGAAACTCAAGGTATAATTACTCAGCGGTAGCGCATTGCCCGTAAGCAAGTTGGCCTGACCCCAAGCGGTTAAGTTAAACGCCGTGATATTATCGGTATCATCGTCACATTCTTGGTAATCGGCCACAGGCTGTACCAAGGTTGGCAACGGATTCACCGTTAAGGCTTGTTCAACCAGTACATAACAGTGTTCGTTGAACGAGTCAATGTTCAAGTTGCTCTCCACACGAATCCATACGTTCTGATTCACGTTGGCTACCGTTGGTGTAAGAATCTCATTGGTATCCGCCACCGCATCGTTATAACTCGGGTAGTAATGCAAACTCACATTGGCTTGTCCGTTTAAGATATAAGTAGCATTCACCGTCAAGTCAAAAATCTCATACCCATCTCCTGGACTATTCACATCACACTTCGCTGCCAAAGCCGGTGGGTTGGTGCGCGGTGTTGGAACTGGCAATACCCGCACGGTTAAGGTACGGTAGCTTTTACAACCTGTAGTAGTATTGGTAGCACCTACGAAAATCGTTTGGTTAGCCGCAATGATATTGGTAAACGCGCTTGGGGTATTGATCGGTTGGGTATGGGCCGCATCCAAGTAGAATGCAAGGGTATGCCCGGGAACCGTACCCACAAAGCTGACCAAATCAAAACTCGTAAACTGATTATTTGGTGTGGCATCATCATCACACAATGCATACAGCGTAGGCGTGGTCAACACCAAAGACGTGTTCACTTGCAAGTCAAAAGAACCCACCGCAAAACAATGCGTTGATTTATGCTCCACACGCACCCAAATGGTTGTGGTGCCACAAGCGGTATAGTTGGTTGTATTCACAATCGGGTTGATACCCGCTGGTGAAGCCGAAGCATCGGCCTGTGAAGTGTAATAGGTTACCGTATAATTGTTGGCAGCTGTAGTTTGTTGGGCCAAAACCGCAGGAGTCTGTGACGCTAAGTTAAAGGTCGTACAACCGTCTTGTGGGTTGCTGTCTACATCACAGTTGTTAATCGTCGGCAAGTTGGTTGGCGCTATCGGCGAAACATTCACTTGCAAGGTTACAGGAACTACCGTGTAACAGCCTGTAGTAGGATCTTCGGCGCGAACCCAGATAATCTGTACAAACGGATCGTTATTGATAAACGGTTGAGTTAACGGAATTGCGTTAACGGGCGTTTGTGCATCTACTTGCGTAAGGTGGTAGCTGATGGTGTACAAAGCTGGCGTACCCATTAACAAGACAGGCGTTAAGGTATTTAAATCAAACTCACCCACACCGTCTTGGTTGTCGTCACACACCACATACGGAGCCGTTGGCACATTCGGTGCTGGCTTCGGATTCACAATCAAGTCCATGGTAGACACTACATAACATCCTGTCGTGGTATTGGTTAAACGAATACCAATAGTTTGGTTGTAAGGAGGTCCGTTTTGATAGGCCGCCGTATTTGTAATCGCGTTGGTATTGGCATTGGCATTAGCCAAGGTCGGATAAAACTTCACTTGAATGCCCGTTTGTCCGTTTAAGATAGTTGGTAATTGCGAATTCAAATTAAAGAATTCATAGCCCACAGGAGCCGTAGTCTCACACAATTCATATTGCGGGAAGTAGCCCACAGCTGGTAATAGCGGTAATGGGTCAACCACTAAGTTTACGGACACTACATCAAAACAGCCTGTAGTATTGTTTTGCACACGAATCCACAATGTCGTCGAGGCCGAAGCAAAAGCATTCGTTCCCGATAAGGCATTTTGAGGAACCAAAGCATCCGCTTGTGAGGTATAATAAGTCACTGTATGCTGTGAGGCAGCTAAACTACCCAATACCTGTGGGTTCACCACTGTATTCAAGTTGAACACCGCAATACCATCCGTGTTATCATCACATTTGTGGTAATCCGCTGGAGGCGTCGCTACTGGTTTTGGAACCACAACTAAACTCAATGTGGTTAATGTTGGACAAGCTGGTGCTGCCGGGTCAAACACTCGGATATAAATGGTCTGTTGATCATAATCGTTGTTACAGAACGGCACATTAGAAGGAATTGGATTGAATCCTGTTTGTGAATCCGTTAAGGTCAAGTGGAAAGTTACACTTACCGTTGAACTACTGGTCACTTCAGGAATTTTGGTATCCAAAATAAATGTACAAGCTACGCCGTCGTTATTGTCATCACACTGAACATAAGGTGTAGGCTGTGTCGCACTTGGTGCTTGGATTACTGTAATTGAACCCGATAAAGTTGCTGTACCACAAGCACCTCCTGTAGTTGTAATTGTATAATTATAAATACCAGGCACTGTAGGCACACCTGAAATCGTAGTTACACCTCCACTGAATGAAGCAGTAACACCGGTTGGTAAACCGGTTACAGAAGTTCCAGTAGCCGTACCTCCAATCGTATAGCGAATTACCGCTATCGATGAAAAAGCACAAACGGATTGATTATCTGATCCCGTAGGTGATGAAAGAACGATTGTTGCTAAAGGACGTACAGTAATTGACCCTGTTAATGAAGGTGAACCACAAGCACCACCTGTAGTTGTTACCGTATAATTAAAAGGCGAACCTGTTACTGTAGTTGGAGTACCAGAAATAGTAACTGTATTACCTACTACGTTAGCTGAAACCCCTGCAGGTAAGCCTGTAACGGTTGCTCCTGTTGCTGTACCGCCAAAAGTATATACAATATTTGTAATTGCGCTATTTACACAAACCGTTTGATTAGCAGTAGCCGCATTAGAAGTTAGCACCAATGTTGCAAGTGGTTGAACAGTGATGGTTCCCGTCAAAGAAGGTGAACCACAAGTTCCTCCGGTTGTATTCACAGTATAGGTGAATGGCGAGCCGGTTAAAGTAGTAGGTGCACCAGTTATCGTAACAGTATTTCCTGATACAGCATAGCTAACACCTGCGGGTAATCCAGTAACTGTGGCCCCAGTAACTGTACCACCAAATGTATATTCAATCGCTGTAAGGGCACTGTTCAAACAAACCGTTTGAGCATTCGTTGTGGACCCAGAGGTTAATACTAATGTATCTGTAGGTTTTACAGTGATGGTTCCCGTTAAAGATGGGAATCCACAAGCACCTCCTGTTGTAGTCACCGTATAATTAAAAGGTGAACCCGTAACTGTTGTTGGAGAACCTGAAATAGTAACTGTATTTCCTACTACTGCAGCCGTAACCCCAGCAGGTAGTCCCGTTACTGTAACACCTGTTGCCGTACCTCCAAAAGCATACACAATATTCGTAATTGGGCTATTAATACATACCGTTTGATTAGCAGTAGCCGCATTTGAAGTTAAAACTAAAGTAGCTATTGGTTGAACAGTGATGGTTCCCGTTAAAGAGGGTGAACCACATGTTCCTCCCGTTGTATTCACAGTATAAGTGAATGGCGAACCGGTTAATGTTGTGGGTGCACCTGTTATTGTAACAGTATTTCCAGAAACAGCGTAGGTTACACCTGCTGGTAATCCAGCTACTGTGGCACCAGTAACAGTTCCTCCAAAGGTATATTCTATCGCTGTTAAGGCACTGTTCAAACAAACTGTTTGAGCATTAGTTGTTGCCGCAGAGGTTAACACTAAAGTGTCCGTTGGTTTCACTGTGATGGTTCCCGTTAAAGATGGGAATCCACAAGCACCACCTGTTGTAGTCACCGTATAATTAAAAGGCGAACCCGTTGCTGAAGTTGGAGTACCCGAAATCGTCACTGTATTTCCTGTTACTGAAGCCGTAACCCCAGTAGGTAAACCTGTAACGGTAGCACCTGTAGCCGTACCCCCAAAAGTGTATACAATATTCGTAATTGGGTTATTTTCACAAACTGTTTGATTTGTTGTTGATGCATTTGATGTTAATACCAAAGTGGCTAAAGGTTCAACTGTAATTGTTCCTGTCAATGAAGGAGCACCACATGTTCCACCAGTTGTACTTACTGTAAAAGTATAAGGTGAAGCGACAAGAGTTGAAGGTGACCCTGAAATAATTACCGAATTACCCGAAACTGAAAAAGTCACACCTGCAGGTAATCCAGAAACTGTTGCTCCAGTTGCAGACCCTCCAAAAGTGTATACAATATTCGTTATAGGTGTATTAATACAAACTGTTTGATTGGCAAGGAATGCTGTAGAACTAAGCACTAATGTTGCACCAACATTCACTGTAATTGTACCAGATAACGTCTGAGTACTACAACCACCAGTAGTTGTAACATTATAATTAAAAGGTGAACCTGCATTGGTTGTTGGTGTCCCAGAAATAGTGATTGTATTTCCAGATATAGTTGCAGTTACACCTGCTGGTAATCCAGTTACCGTTGCACCTGTAGCACCATTTCCAAGGGTGTAAACTATGTTGGTTATAGGTGTATTAATACAAACTATTTGTGAAGTTGTTGAAGGAGCAGATGTCAAATTTAATGTTACATTAGGATTGACTGTAATAGATCCAGACAAGGATTGCGAACTACATCCGCCCGTTGTGGTAACGGTATAGGTAAATGGTGAACCTGTAACAGTGGTAGGTGATCCTGAAATGGTCACGGTCGAACCTGTTACGGAAGCCGTTACACCTGCAGGTAATCCAGTTACTGTGGCACCAGTGGCACCATTACCTATCGTATATTCTATAGTAGTAATCGGAGTATTGATACAAACTGTCTGCGAAGTTGTTGCTGCCACTGATGTCAAACTTAACGTGACACTTGGATTCACAATAATAGACCCATTTAGAGAGGGTGCTCCGCAGTTTCCTCCCGAAGTAGTAATTGTGTAATTAAATGGAGATCCCGTGTTTGTTGTCGGAGTTCCTGAAATAGTAACTGTATTACCAGTAACTGTTGCTGTTACTCCAGATGGCAATCCTGTAACTGTGGCATTCGTCGCACCATTTCCAAATGTGTAAACTATATTCGTTATAGGTGTATTAACACAAACTGTCTGGTTATTAGTACTTGCAGCAGAGGTTAACACTAAAGTTGCCTGGGGTTGTACTGTGAAATTTGCTGACATTGATGGAGTTCCACAATTTCCTCCAGTAGTTGTAATGGTAACTGTGAATGGAGACCCAACATTGGTAGTCGGACTTCCAGAAATGGTTACCGTATTTCCAGTAATAGAAGATGTTAAACCAGCAGGCAATCCAGTTACAGTTGCCCCCGTTGCAGATCCTCCATAAGTATATATCAAAGGAGTAATTGGACTGTTGACACATACCGTTTGATTATCAGTCCCTGTTGCTGAAGTTAACACCAAAGTAGTTGTTGGATTAACCGTAATTGTTCCCGTTAATGAAGGAGTTCCACAACTTCCACCTGTAGTAGTAACCGTATAATTAAAAGGTGACCCCGAACTAGTTGTAGGGATTCCAGAAATTACTAAAGTATTACCCGAAACGGCTGCTGTTACTCCAGGAGGTAATCCTGTAACTGTAGCACCCGTTGCTGAACCACCGAATGTATATACAATATTGGAAATAGCAACATTGTCACAAACCGTTTGATTTGATGTTGCAGCAGCAGAAGTAAGTACTAAAGTAGCTACTGGTTCAACCATAATAGTACCTGTCGCCGTAGGAGAGCCACATGCACTACCTGTTACAGAAACTGTATAGGTAAGAGGTGTCGCTGTAATGGTTGTTGGTGTTCCTGTAATGGATATATTACCCGATGCAATTGCGGCAGTTACTCCCGCAGGTAAACCAGTTACTGTAGCTGTTGCTGTTGGGTCATATGTATAAGTTATAGGTGTAATTGCATCACCCAAACATAGTGTTTGATTAGTTGTTGCAGGAGTTGAAGTTAATGACAATCCATTTAAGGATGTCACAGTAACAATGATCTCCTGATATGGTCTACAGGTTAACGACGATGGCGTTGGATTTGCAATGGCATAAATATAATAGGTTCCCGTGGTATTAGGAAGTGAACCCACTGTACCTAAAACGCCTGGGTTGTACGTTGCGATACTAGAAGCATTCGGTGTTGCATTTCCGAGTAAAGTACCACCAGTATACATATTTGAACCCACTTGTGGCGTGGTAAAATAAACATAAGAAATAGCATTAGTTCCCGCAAAAGTAGTACTAACTGATAACGGATCCATATCAGCGCCTAGACATAAGGTTTGTGCAGAAGACGGACTTGTAATTGTTGGACATGTACTACAGTCAATCATAGATACACTGAAAGGCTTAATGCGAATACAACCCGTATTTACATTATACAAACTCATGTAAATGATTTGACTATTGCCCGTAGTTAGTAAATAAGAAGAAGGATTTGCAATATTATTTGATGCTAAATTTTCAGCATCCGATTGATTTAAATAATAATATACTTCATATTCTCCTGTCCCTAATAAAGGACCTAAAACTGGCGCTTCATTTTGTGTTAAATCAAAGGAATTATTAGGGATACAATTGGTTATTGATGGTGCGTTAGAAGTATCATCCGGACTCACCTCAATAGTAATCGGACGTGAAACTGTTCGTACACCACCACAAAGATTGTATTTCACATTGGCGGTATAGGTTGTTGTAGTTGTAGGACATACTGGTACTGAAGGTGTAGTACCTATAACCGTAGTTCCATTCAACCACTCAATCGATGTTAAAGAAGTTCCACTAGGTGTAAAACGCCAAGATTCATTAGTGGCCGTCCAAGTACCTGTATTTCTTCCTGGAGCAGCAAGTCCTAAATTTCCGGGATCATTTTGAATACCAATTACACCACTACCACTATTCCACCCCGTACATACCGAGCGTCTTTTAACGTGAATATCAATGATATTGGTACTTTCATGTAAAACCAACTGACTTTCTTGTAGACCTTGACCCGTTCCACACGAAAATAAAGGCATATTTTTAACATTAACAATCAATTTACGACAAGGTGCTAGTCCATCTACAATGTAATTGATGGAAACCGCAGGAGTAGAGGGAACCGCCGGATTAGTATCTTGCATTGGGAAAAAAATAGACGCTCTGAATTCGGCATTTCCAGCAGCCAAAGCTGGAATGGATTGCGTAAAAGCCCAAGGACTACTTCCTCCTGTACAAACAGTATTATTGGCCAAAAAGGTTAAATAAGTGTTTGTACTTAATTGGAATTGATTATAACATTGTCCGTAAAAACTAAACTGAAAAGGAAGATTTACCACTTGTGTATAGGCATCATCAACAGTACACAATGCTGTGGGGAAATTTCCCAAAGCTAATTCTGGTGCATATGGAATGGAACTTACTGTATAGTTAGAAGTGTCTTTTATGTCAATATAACTTGCACTAAGTACGGTACAATTGGTATTTTCACACAATGTATAATCTTCTGCTGAAACTGTCATTGCATCTTGTACACAACAATCCAAATCAAAACTAAACACTCCCGGCACAAAAGATGTAGCTGTACAACCTGTTGTAGTATTGGTAATAGTCACAGAATAATTTCCTGCGATAGTCGTAGGGAAACTGGCCACATTCCCCGGTGCTGGTACTCCAACCGGTACTGTCCAAGCATAATTGTAGGTACCCGGAAATGAAGGTGTGGCAGTAATAACTCCCGGTGATGTATCACCCGTACATTTTACAATATTGTTAACCATTACTGCTGGTGGAGGATTTACGGTAATGGTATAACTTTTTACATCATTCGCACAACCATTAAAAGAACCTGTAACAGTAATTGTAGTTGTTTGAGGTACAGTCGTATTATTCGTTGCTAGAAAAGAATTAATATTTCCTAAACCCGAACTTCCAATGGTTACATTTGAATTGGAATTGGTCCAAGTAAATGTAGTTCCAGGTAACGAACTGGTAAAGTTTTGAGCAGGAACAGTGGCGCCATCACAATAGGTCTGATTGCTCGGAACAGAAATCGATAATGTATTTACTGTTATTGTAACTGCATTAGTTGCATTGCAAGTCACAGCTGTAGTAAAAGCAATATCATCCAACGCGAAATCATTACCCGCAGCTGCTGTGTTGGTATCATTGATAACAATTTGTGCGGTTGTACTTGCCCCAGAATTCCAGTTATAGGTGACCTGTGTCCAGTTACCACAAACTGTAGTAGTTGGCGCTTGGACTGTACCTAAAGCAGTACCATTGATTTTAACCTGTAATGTCGCAAAATTATTAGGTGATAAAGTTTGTACCCAATACGAGAATGTATAATTGGTATTGTTGTTGACTGGTATCGTTTGGCTCCATACACTATCATTTCCTGAATTCGATACTGAAGCATCAACAACCATCATATTGCCAGAACCATTCGTATGATCAGGACAGTTCACAAAAGAAGTATACCATGCATTTGGGTTATTGACAACACCATATAATTGTTGTGCTCCCGAAGAGTTAGTAGGAGACACATAAACATAATCCGTTGCAAAACCAACATTTCCTAAAGTAAAATCTCCATTATATACCAAATTTTTATTAAAATTCGCAATAGAAGAAACCGTGTACGTAGTAGTGGTAGTCGGACTCACAATGGGTGTCGCACTCGTTGGTGTGGTTAACGAGGGATCAGCCGGAGATGCCGTCCATGTATATGAAGTACCACCCGCTACCGACAATGTTGTATTTCCTCCTGCACAAATAGTTGAATTTGGAGAAACTGTTAATGGATTTGGAGCACCCGTTAATTGAACATTACTCTGAGAAACCGTATTACCCGCTGTATCTGTAACACTCACCGTGTAATTTCCGACAGGTAAATTGGTAAAAACTCCGGTGGTATTGTTTAGGTTCACCGGACCCGCAATTGTATAATTTGTATACGGTGCTGTACCTCCATTACCATAAACTGAAATCGAACCCGTGGCTGGCGTTGCACAATAGGGTGTTACTACTGAATAACGTACCGTTAAGGGTTGAGGAGGTGGAATCACCGCCAAATCATCTATAGCAAAATCATTACCTACAAAACTTGTATTGAAATTACGCAATTCAATATTGACACAAGCATTTGTAGGAGTAAACGTATACTCGCGTTGTTCCCAACCTGCAGTAGTCACCGGAGCTAACGTACTTGCCGGACTTGTAACCACTGTCGCATTGTTAAACACCACACGGATGTCGGCTTGCGTTGCGGGATTGGTTACAGTTGTAGAAATGGATCGAACCCAATAACGGAAAGTATAAGTCGCACCAACTGTCAAACCACAAACACCACCGCCACTATTCCCTGCTTTCCAAAAACTAGGGTTACCACCGTCATTACTTCCATCAATAATCATCATAGTACCACTTCCAGTAGTATGATCACCCGTGGTTATAAAATTGGTTGTATTAAAAGGTTGTGGATTTGTAGTAAAACTGTAATCCCCAGCAGCAGTGGTACCTGAAGCGGTAGCTACATAGTTATATCCCGTTCCATTAATGTTAAAACCTACTCCTACTCCTCCGGATTCAAAATCTCCATTATTCAAAAGATTTTGAGCCTGTAAAACATTAACAAACAGTATAGTAAATAGCAATTTTAGGGTAAAAACTCTCATTCGCGCGTAATTTTTAAAGGGCTAAAAATAATTAAATTTAAAGTAACATTATCTTAAAATACGTAAATTTTATTTTTGAATGAGAATCTGCAACATCTTACCCATTTATGGTTATCTTTGCGAATCAAAAATTGCTTTATAACTTTAACAAATATCAATGATTTCTGAGGACAACTTACAGGATGAAATGGGCAATAATCACATTGCTACCAACGAAAATACTCCCCTTCGTGCTGACGCATTTGAGCTATCAGACGAGCAAAAAATTGAATCAATAAAAAAAGACGTTGAAAACATTCTTAATACCTTAGGAATGGATCTAACCGACGACAGTTTGAAAGGCACACCTAACCGAGTGGCCAAAATGTTTGTCAAAGAAATATTTGGTGGACTAAATCCCACCAAAAAACCAGGCTCTTCAACATTTGAAAACAAATACAAATACAATGAAATGTTGGTTGAAAAAAACATCACCGTTTATTCAACTTGCGAACATCACTTACTCCCCATTGTAGGGAGAGCACACGTGGCCTATATCTCAAATGGCAACGTTGTCGGACTTTCAAAAATGAATCGTATTGTCGATTTTTATGCGAAACGTCCTCAAGTACAAGAACGTTTGACTATCCAAATTGTTCGAGAATTACAACAAGTATTAAAAACAGACGACGTAGCTTGTATCATCGATGCCAAACACCTTTGTGTGAATTCCCGTGGCATCCGCGACATTGAAAGCAGCACGGTAACCGCTGAATTTGGAGGCAAATTCAAAGAAGAAGCCGTTCGCCAGGAATTTTTAGAATACATTAAACTAGATACGCGTTTCTAATCGATTATCATGAGTACTTTATATCAAAACCATACGCTTAAAATTTACAATTCACTAACCGGAACAAAGGAAACTTTCCAACCCATCACCGAAGGAAATGTGGGAATGTATGTTTGTGGACCAACCGTGTATAGCAATGTACACATGGGAAATTTACGCACCTTTATGAGTTTTGATATGATTTACCGCTACCTCATGCATTTGGGGTATAACGTACGCTATGTGCGCAATATCACCGATGCGGGTCACCTTACCGACGATGGTAATGTTGACAACGATCGCTTTGTAAAACAATCGCGATTGGAAAAATTAGAACCCATGGAAGTGGTTCAAAAATATACAGTGGATTTTCATCGGGTATTGGAACTATTCAATTTCCTTCCTCCGAGTATTGAACCCACGGCTACCGGACATATTATCGAACAAATCGAACTCACCCAAAAGTTAATCGATAAAGGTTTGGCTTATGTAAGTAACGGTTCTGTGTATTTTGATGTCTTAGAGTACAATAAGCGCGGACTTAATTACGGGGAACTCAGTAACCGTAATGTGGAAGAACTATTAGCCAACACACGTGATTTGGACGGACAAAACGAGAAGAAAAATCCACAAGACTTTGCCTTGTGGAAAAATGCATCACCCGCACATATTATGCGTTGGAACTCTCCATGGGGTGAAGGTTTCCCCGGTTGGCACCTTGAATGTACCGCCATGAGTACGAAATATTTGGGCGAAACATTTGACATTCATGGTGGAGGATTAGACTTAAAATTCCCACACCACGAATGTGAAGTCGCACAAGGAAAAGGTTGCAATGAAAAAAGTCCGGTCAACTACTGGATGCATGCCAATATGCTGACCATGAACGGCCTGCGCATGAGTAAATCCACCGGGAATTATATCCTTCCAATGGAACTACTCGAAGGTAAAAACGACTTTTTTGATAAGGCTTTCGATCCTGCTGTGGTCCGTTTTTGCTTTTTGCAAGCCCACTACAGAAGCGTTTTGGATATTTCCAACGAAGCCATGTTGGCCAGTGAAAAAGGCTATAACCGTATGATGGAAGCTTTGGATTTACTTGAAAAATTAAGTCCGGCGCCTACATCAACGTTATCCATTGCTGCATGGGTTGACCAGTGCTATGAAGCCATGAATGATGACTTCAACACTCCTATTCTCATCGCACACCTTTTTGAAGGCATTCGTTACATCAATTTGGTGAACGACCAAAAAGAGCAATTAACTGCGGAAGATATACAGTTGCTTAAATCAACGCTCCATGCATTTATCCATGAGGTATTGGGTATTAAAAACAGTAAGAAAACGGCTTCAAACACAGATAAATTAAGCGGTGTAGTTGAAATGTTGATTGCGATGCGAAACAATGCCCGCGCCAACAAAAACTGGGCGTTATCCGATGAAATTCGCGACCGACTCAGTGAATTAGGTATTCAATTGAAAGACGGAAAAGAAGGCACTACCTTTACGTTGTAATCATGATAAAGAAAATAATAGCCTACCCGATAATTGCACTCATCCGCTTTTATCAAACGGCTATTTCGCCTTTCACACCTTCAACTTGTCGCTTTCATCCCACCTGCTCCCATTATTTTATAGAAGCAGTGCAAATCCACGGACCACTTAAAGGAAGTTATTTAGGCATAAAACGAATTCTTTCCTGTCACCCTTGGGGAAAAACCGGTTATGACCCTGTGCCACCTAAAAAAAATACCGATAAATAACATAATTTTAAATACATCCAAAAAATAAATACTTATTTTTGGTTATAATCAAACATCCCCAAAAACTATGATTTGGAATCCCGCAGAAGGCTTTCACCTCGGCCCTTTAAACATTCGTATTTACAGCTTAATGTTCGTCATCGCCTTTGCGTTGGGTTGGTACATTATGAAACGGATTTACGAAAATGAAAAAGAATCGCTGGATAAACTCGATACGCTTTTCATTTGGACTGTATTGGCTACCCTTTTGGGTGCGCGCTTGGGACATGTTTTTTTCTACGAATGGGAATACTTCCGCAATCATCCCGCTGAGATTTTATTGCCATTCCAATTTGAACCCGAATTCCAATTTACCGGTTTTGCAGGTTTAGCTAGCCATGGCGCAGCGATTGCCATCATTATCACGATGTATTTTTATAGCAAAAAAGTCATTAACCGACCGCTATTATGGGTTTTGGACCGCGTGGTCATTCCTGTAGCTTGTGGTGCTATATTCGTGCGTATTGGTAACTTCTTTAATTCAGAAATCATTGGAAAAGTAACCAATGCCAACAGCTTTCTCGCTACTCGATTTGTTCACGATACCTTTCCTGCACAAATCATCATGGAAAAAACAGGACAAGCTACTCCTGAAGCCGCTTATCATGCTTTAGTTCACGACCCAAAATTTGCCGATTTATTGGCGCAAGTACCTTATCGTTACCCTGCACAATTGTATGAATCCTTCTGCTATATCTTTGTTTTCTTTATCTTGTTTTACTTGTATTGGAGAACGAAAGCAGCCGAAAAACACGGACTCATTTTTGGAGTTTTCTTGATATTATTGTGGACCGTACGCTTTGTGGTCGAATTTGTAAAAGAATCCCAAGGTGGGTTAGAGAAAATCGACGGACTCAATCAGTTTTCAACGGGTCAATGGCTGAGTATTCCTTTTATCCTGGTCGGACTCTATTTCCTCTTCATGGCGGAACGACCCCTACCCGATGACATCGATATATAAAGTGATACAACCTCCTTCGGGAGGTTTTTTTATGCCTTTATTTTCCTTATTCTACCAAACGTATAACACTTTTGATACTTTAATTCGTTGAATTGCCCATTTACTCCTTTACACCTTATACACCTTATACACCTTATACACCTTATACACCTTTTACACCTTTTACACCTTTACACCTTTTACACCTTTTACACCCTTTACACCTTTCACCCTTTACACTTTTCACCCTTTACACTTTTCACCCTTTACACCATTTACATCTTTACACCATTTACACTTTCTACACCCTTTACACTTTCTACACCCTTAACACTTTCTACACTCTACAAAGCACTATCCTTTCCTGCTATTCCAAAAAAAAACCACTCCGAAGAGTGGTTTTCAATGTATGTCTACAATCAATTATTCTTGATCTGTAAAGTGACGTTTTTCAATATCATCGATATCGCTTTGTTTCATGGTATCTACCAATACCGGTGTTGCAATGAATAACGATGAATACGTACCGATTACGATACCAATAAGCATCGCAAATACGAAACCACGAATCGATTCCCCACCGAAGATAAACATGATTAACAATACTAAGATCATCGTTAATGAAGTATTCAATGTACGGGATAACGTTGTATTAATAGAAGCATTTACCACATCTTTGAAGTGACCTTTACGGTTACCTGCCAAGAACTCACGAATACGGTCAAATACAATTACGGTATCGTTCATCGAGTAACCAATAACGGTCAAAATCGCCGCGATGAAGTGTTGATCCATTTCCATGTGGAAAGGCGCATATTTGTATCCTAAAGAGTAAACACCCAATACGAAGATTACGTCGTGGAATACGGCTGCTAACGCTCCTAAGGAATACTGCCATTTGCGGAATGAAACTACCAAGTACAAACCTACAATCAACATTGCACCAATAACCGCCCAGAACGAGTTGGTTTTGATATCTGCCGAAATAGCAGCCCCTACTTTAGAAGCTTGCAACACCCCAACTTTTTTACCGTCGTAGGTATTGATGAATTGCTCATATTTAGTTCCTGGGAAATATTTAGACAATGCTTTGTAAAGCTTCTCATTAACTTCTTTATCAGTGTTCTCTGATTCTTCCTTGATTTTGTATTTGGTTGTGATTTTCAATTGGTCATCATCACCAAATACTTTGGCTTCTACAGTTGTTCCAAATTCTTTGGTTAACTCTTCAGAAATAACTGAAGCGTCCACAGTTTTCTCAAATTTAATTTGGAAAGTACGTCCACCCACAAAGTCAACGCCTTCATCCAATCCGTTAAAATAGAACGATACACAGCTTACAATAACTACCAATGTAGAGAAAATATACGAATATTTCTTAATACCGATGAAGTCGAAGTTAAATCCTGTAAACCAGTTCTTTGTTAAGTTGGTTGTAAACGCTAACGGTTTGTTGTTGGCCACATCTCTATCGATGAAGATACGTGCAATAAAGATAGACGTAAACAACGACGTGAAAATACCAATCAACAATGTAGTTGCGAAACCTTGAATGGGTCCTGTACCGAAAATATAAAGAATTGCTCCTGTTAAAACGTGGGTAACGTTTGCATCAATGATCGAACGCATCGCCCCTTTCCAACCGTAAGAAGTCACCACAGCTTCTCCTAACGATTTTCCATCGCGCAATTCTTCTTTCGCTCTTTCATAAATAATGATGTTAGCATCAACCGCAGTACCCAAAGTTAATACGATACCTGCAATACCTGGCAACGTCAATACCGCACCTAAACTAGCTAAGATACCAAACAAGAACAATAAGTTCACTAATAAAGCAATGTTAGCGTATAGACCTGCTCTACCGTAGTAGAACATCATCCATAAACATACCAATACCAAACCTACGATAGACGAAGTAGTACCTGCATCAATGGCTTTTTGTCCTAAAGACGGACCTACAACTTCTGATTGAACGATTTCAGCCGCAGCCGGTAGTTTACCCGCACGTAATACGTTCGCTAAGTCTTTGGTTTCAGCCACATCAAAGTTACCTGAAATTTCAGAACGACCACCCGCAATTGGACCTGTTGATACACCCGGTGCAGAATACACTACGTTATCCAATACAATAGCGATAAATCCTTTGTCTGTATAAGCCTTACCTGTTAATTCTTCCCAAGTTTTTGCTCCTTGACCGTTCATTTGCATAGAAACCGCTGGTTTACCCAATTGGTCAAACGTGTCACGAGCATCTACAATCACACCACCACTTAAAGGAGCTACATTATCTTTGTTTCCTTTTAAAGCGTACAATTCAAAAGTTTGTGATTCTTTTTTCGTTTTTGGATCAACCGATACATTGGCTTTACTCCATACAAATTTCGCGAAACGCTTGTCTGCTGGGATTAAGTTACGAATGTCTGCACGACGCAAATATTCGCCTACTTTAGCGGTATCTTTTGCAGCTACAACACCTAATACAGGACCACCACCGTAAGTCATACGACTTTTCAACGGACCTAAATCAGCCGTGTTTTTTGATACTGAATCTTTCGATTTGTTCCCCAACATCGCTTTTAACGAGTCGTTTACAACCGTTTTGTCTTCTGTTGTTTTTGCTGCTACATCCGAAGTGCGTAACGCTTGGTTAGCCGTTTCAAAAAACGTTCCCATTTCTTCCAAACGGTAGGTTTCCCAAAACTCCAATTGTGCAGTTGATTGTAATAATTTTTTAATACGGTCAACATCTTTCGCTCCTGGTAATTCTACCAAAATACGTCCAGTCTGACCCAATTTTGCGATGTTCGGTTGAACAACCCCAAATTTATCGATACGTTTGCGCAATACCCCAAAAGCAGAATCTACCGATTCGTCCACTTTACGACGGATCACTTTCTTCACTTGGTCATCCGACATTTTGAAGTTGATCTCGTCCGATAGGTTTTTGTTAGCGAAAACATCAGGAGAAGCTAATTTTGTTCCTGTTCCAGCCGCAGCTTCATCAAAAGCACGGAAGAACGCATCCAAATACGACTCATTACCTTGTTGAATTTTAGCAGCATTATCCAAAGCTTTGTTGAAAACCGCATTTTTAGAGTCGCTTGACAACCCTTTCAATACGTCTTTCACAGAGATTTGAAGAATCACGTTGATCCCTCCCTCTAAGTCCAAACCTTTGTTGATTTGTTTGTTGCTTACATCTTCATAGTTGTAGTCGGCAAAACCAAGACTAAAAACATCTACTTTTTTCAAAGAATCCAAGTATTGTACTTCCAATTCGGATACTTCCGGAAGTGGCTGACCTGGAGCAGCTTTTTTCTTGATTTCGGCCAATTTTTGCTCGGCAAATGCCTTGGCGTCTTTCTTAATTCCATTCGCTACGAAAGTGAATGAAAGCTGGTAAATACTTACCAAAGCAAATAAAATTGCAAAAAACTTAACGAGTCCCTTATTCTGCATTACTACTAAAAATTAATTAATTTTTGTTAACTCTTCACCAAAAACAACTGCCGTAGGCTAACCCGTTGATTCTCAGAAAAAACCAACACCCTATCCCACAGACAGATTTTTTGAAACGTGCAAATATAAAATTAACCGAATGATTAACAAATTATTTAGACACTTATTATTAAAAAAAGACCGCAATAATGCGGTCTCTCTTTATTTATTGTGGGTAATTACACCCCTATACTCCATTTCATCCCATGGAAAAGGAATTCCCTTCCGATAAAGCCGATGATTCTAACTTATTTTCCTGCTACAAGCTTGTCTGAAATTATTCGATTACTAACTTTTGACAGTTCGTACCGCCTGGGCTGGTGCCTACCAAATAATAAATACCTTGTGGTAATCCCGTTGCGTTTATAGTCACTTCTTTAGCCGCCAAAGGATCGGATTCATATACCTTTTGACCCCAAATGGAATACAATTCCAGGTGTATTTGAGGTATGGCTTCAGGAAACAATACCGTAAACAAACCTTGATTGGGGTTGGGAGATACCACCCATGACTCGAGTTCATGTGTAGGGATATCCAACGCACAACTGCTCGAAATCACCATTCCCGACGTTGCAATCCCGCAATCACTCAAATACGTTTGCAACGCACTAAGTTCAAAACTATCCGCGCATATACGCGAAAGACTCGGGCAACCCGTCCAGCATTCGTTTAACCATGTTCCAGTACCAAATACCTGATGGGCATTGTTTTTTATAATCAACTCCGTAAGATTAGGGTTGTTTTTACACCCTAAGTCATAAAAATGCGGATTATTACTAAAATCTAGTTGACTTAATAAATTATTTCCACAATAAGCAACTTCTAACTGAGGGTTGTTACTGAAGTCAATGTTAGTGATTTGATTATTTGTAAAAAATAAATTTTCTAAATTAGATAGTGAACTTATGTCGAGAGTTGATAATAAATTTCTGGAACAGTTTAAATTAACTAAGTTAACTAATTGAGAAAGATTAATTGAATTAATAAAATTATCATCACATCTTAAATATGTCAAATTTGTAAAAAATTCTATTCCTGATAAATTTGTAATGCTATTTGAACTAAGAAAAAGATAATTAATTGACAAAGCTTCTGACACTTCTATTTCATTATTACCATTAGAATCAATATCAATAAAAAAAACATTAGGAATATTTCCAATGCCTGCAATGTTATTTGTATCACTCGACAACAACGCATTTTTAAAGTTTATATCAGGGAAATTGATGATTTGGGCATCTGAAAAATTACCCCTAAGAAATACCAACCCTAAAACTACCATCCGTGAAGGAATACACTGCAGCTTACATGCATTCATAATCATGGCATATACTTGATGAAAAAGTCGTAAAATAAAATGTAATTGATTCAACAGTAGTCGGTTTGGAGGTTATACAAAAATCTAAAAGTACAAAATATCTAAGCTTATAAAACAAAACTGCCCGTAAAAATTCATTTACGGGCAGTGTGTATCGTTGAGGATCGAACCTATAAAATCGATTTCAAATCGCCATTCATCGCGCGCACCGCATCGGCACTTTTCGCAAACAAGGCTTTTTCCGCATCGTTTAAGGCAACATCCACAATTTGTTCTACCCCGTTTCTACCAATAATACAAGGTACTCCCATACAAATGTCGTCTTGTCCGTATTCCCCTTCTAAAAGTACCGAACAAGGAATCATTTTTTTCTGGTCGTTCAAAATAGCATCCACCAAATACGCCACTGAAGCGCCCGGTGCATACCAAGCGGAAGTTCCTAATAATCCTGTTAAGGTAGCGCCACCAACCATCGTATCAGCCGCTACTTTTGCCAAAGCCTCTTCCGATAAGAATTGTGAAACAGGCACACCATTATACGAAGCCAAACGCGTCAACGGAATCATGGTTGTATCGCCGTGTCCACCAATCACCATCCCTTGAATATCATTGGCTGGCTTGTCCATCGCTTGCGACAAGAAATATTTGAAACGCGAGCTATCCAAGGCACCACCCATACCGATGATACGGTTTTTCGGTAAGCCCGTAGCTTTTAACGTTAAATAGGTCATCGTGTCCATCGGGTTGGAAACCACCACTACAATCGCATTGGGAGAATGCGCCAACAATTGTTCGGCCACTCCTTTAACGATGCCTGCGTTGATACCAATCAACTCTTCACGGGTCATCCCCGGTTTTCTCGGAATTCCCGAAGTAATTACCACCACATCACTTCCAGCTGTTTTGCTGTAATCATTGGTGCTTCCAACCACTTTAGTATTGAATCCTAAAGTCGTTTGCGTTTGCATGATATCCATCGCTTTCCCTTCTGCAAAGCCTTCTTTGATATCTACGACCACAATTTCACTGGCAATTCTTCGGTGAGCAATCGCGTCTACGCATGTTGCGCCTACGTTTCCTGCTCCTACTATCGTAACTTTCATTGTAAAATGTAATTAATAAGTTTGTATTATTTTTTTATTTTTTGAAGCTATTCCTGCTGTCCGTTTCAATCTTTTTTGTTGTACCGTAACCGGATAAAACAAAAAAGGATTTCCACTACCATCAGGGCTAGGACATCCTTTTTAAATTTCGTTAGGCATCAATTTTTGCGTATACTGCATTTTTCTCAATGAAGTCGCGACGCGGTGGCACCTCATCCCCCATCAACATCGAGAAGATGCGGTCGGCTTCGGTGAGGTTATCAATCGTCACCTGGCGTAGCGTACGCATACTTGGATCCATCGTAGTTTCCCACAACTGCTCCGCGTTCATTTCTCCCAAACCTTTATAACGTTGTACACTAGTACTTCCTCCCATTTGCTGCGAAATCAAATCGCGTTGGTCGTCGTTCCAAGCATACTCTTTTTTATTTCCTTTTTTCACCATATACAACGGTGGTGACGCAATATATACGTGTCCCGCCTCAATCAACTCACGCATGAATCGGAAGAAGAAGGTCAAAATCAACGTCGAAATGTGGCTACCGTCCACGTCGGCATCCGTCATGATGATTACTTTGTGGTAACGCAATTTTTCCAAGTTCAACGCTTTACTGTCTTCTTCGGTACCAATGGTAATTCCGAGTGCGGTAAAGATGTTGCGAATCTCTTCGTTTTCAAAAACTTTGTGGTGCATCGCTTTTTCCACATTCAAAATCTTACCACGTAACGGTAAAATCGCCTGGAAGTTACGGTCGCGACCTTGTTTGGCCGTCCCACCCGCCGAGTCCCCCTCGACCAAGTAAATCTCACATTTTGCCGGATCTTGTTCAGAACAGTCGGATAATTTACCCGGTAATCCGCCACCGCCCAAAACGGTTTTGCGTTGCACCATCTCGCGCGCTTTCTTCGCTGCGTGACGCGCTTGTGCCGCTAAAATTACTTTCTGAACAATCGTGCGAGCGTCATTCGGATTTTCTTCCAAATAATTCTCCAACATTTCCGAAACCGCTTGCGATACCGGTGAAACTACTTCACGGTTCCCCAATTTGGTTTTGGTTTGCCCTTCAAATTGCGGTTCGGCTACTTTGACCGAAATAATGGCTGTCAATCCCTCACGGAAGTCGTCCCCTGAAATCTCAAATTTCAATTTGTCCAACATTCCCGAAGCATCGGCATATTTTTTCAACGTACGCGTCAATCCCATACGGAATCCTTGAAGGTGTGTACCTCCTTCGTGCGTATTGATGTTGTTTACATACGAAAAGATATTCTCAGAGTAACTGTCGTTGTAGACCAAAGCCACCTCAACCGGAATTTCACCTTTGTCATTCTCCATATTGATGACACTAGCAATAATCGGCACACGGTTCCCGTCTAAGAATTTAACGAATTCTTTCAACCCTTCTTTCGAATGGAAGGTTTCTCCTACCGGATTGCCTTTATCGTCGGTGTGACGCATATCGGTCAAGGTAATGGAAATCCCTTTATTCAAAAACGACAACTCACGCATACGTGCTGCTAAGGTATCGTAAGAATATTCTAAAGTTTGGGTGAAAATGGTTCCATCGGGTTTAAACGTTACCGTAGTTCCACGCTTTTCAGTTGTACCAATTTGTTTTACGGGATACAACGCTTTTCCACGCTCGTACTCTTGTTCCCACACTTTTCCTTCACGGAAAACCGTAGCACGCAAATGATCAGAAAGGGCATTCACACAGGAAACCCCTACCCCGTGCAAACCACCGGAAACTTTATAGGAATCTTTATCAAATTTACCCCCAGCACCAATTTTGGTCATAACCACCTCAAGGGCAGAAACGCCTTCTTTTTTGTGTAAGTCCACAGGGATACCACGACCGTTGTCTTCAACAGTAATGGAATTATCAGTGTTGATGGTTACGCTGATGGTGTCACAGTGACCCGCCAACGCCTCATCAATGGAATTATCGACAACTTCGTAAACTAAATGGTGTAAACCTCGCACTCCGGTATCTCCGATGTACATGGACGGACGCATCCGTACGTGCTCCATTCCTTCTAACGCCTGAATACTATCGGCGGAATACGCGTTCTTTTTTACTTCTTCGCTCATAAAAAAATCTCGGAATTTTGTATAACACGCAAATATAAAAAATCAAAGACGATTTTAAAGTGATTTAAGGCATTTTATGGGGTAAGTTATCAACATTTATGTTTAATATCCTTTTTGCTTTTTAAATCCAAAATAAAGCTGTAAAAACACCTATTTTCAATCCCTTTTCTAAACTATTGATTTTTAAGGGACTAATTTCAACAATTCTTTACCTCATTTTCAAACCGGGTTTTAAACATTTCCTAAGGATGTTTTTACTCCTTACCTTTTGGATTAAAAAAGAAAACACCCGCAACTTGCATTACGGGCATTTTTCAAACAAACAAACTAAACTTCAATATATAATCTGACGATTATGCGGAGATCGGATTTTTTGCAATTTCGGTATCGGCCTGCACGTGAGCGGCATTGGCACGTCCGCTCGGATCCTGGTTTTCTTGCCATTTCGGTATCCACTTGCGTACGGTTTGTGCCGCACTCATTTGTGGGAAATGCTTATGGAATAAGGTACGGTAGAAATAGGCTTCTTTCGTCGCCGGCGTGTTGTACGGGAACAACTCCGCCGCTTGCTCCATTTGTGCATCGGTAACTTGCGCCGAACAGTAGTCGATTAACGTGTCAATCCAGTTGTAGCCAACGCCATCCGAGAACTGTTCTTTCTGACGCCACAAAACTTCTTGAGGCAAATAGGGTTGCTCAGGAGTATCAAAGGCTTTACGCAAAATGTATTTTTCTACCCCACCATAGGTTTTGGGCAATTTTTCTTCGCCTTTGATCAACATCGCATAGTCCAAAAAGGCTTTGTCCAAAAACGGTACGCGAGCCTCCAATCCGTGCGCCATGGTTGACTTATCAGCACGTAACAAATCAGCGGTAAATAACTTCTGAACGCGTTCGATGGTTTCTTTGGTAAAATCAACCGTGCTGGGCGCATTTCTGAAATACAAATACCCGCCAAACACCTCATCGGCACCTTCACCTGACAACACCACCTTAATGCCTTTTTCGGTAATGGCTTTGGCCAAGAAATACATCGGTGTACTCGCCCGAATGGACGTCACATCATAGGTCTCCAAATGCCACACTAGTTTTTCTAAAATTTCAATACCTTGTTCGATAGTAAAGTGAATCTCATGGTGTTCAGTACCCAAAAATTCAGCTACTTTACGAGCCGCTACCGCATCGGGCGCGTTAGGATCCAACCCAATCGAAAACGAATGCAAGGATTTGCCTTGTTCTTTCAACAAACGCGAAGCGATGGAAGACGTTAATGAAGAATCCAAACCGCCAGACAACAATACGCCAATTGGTACATCACTCATCAAACGTTTACGGGTAGCTTCGGTCAATTTTTCGCGAAGCAGCGCCAAGTCGGCTTCTTCCACACAAGCGGTATAATCTTCGTATTGGGGTTTGTAGTATTTCACAAAACCGGTTTCGGGTGTGTAATAATGTCCGGGAGGAAAAGTGGAAAACGTTTTGCATTGATCCGCCAACGGTTTCATCTCTGACGCAAAATACATACGTCCACGTTCGTCCATTCCGTAATATAAAGGTTTCACCCCAAGTGGATCGCGACCTGCAATGTAATCATCGCCATCAACCACCACAAAAGCGAAGTCACCATCCAATTGGTCGACGAAGTCGTATCCAAATTCTTCATACAAATGCACAATCACTTCCGAATCGGATTTGGTGCGGAACGAATGTTCTTTCAATACGCCTTCACGCAATGCTTGATGGTTGTAGATTTCGCCATTATGTACCATCCAAGCCGACTTCGAACCTTGAATGGGTTGTTTGCCCGAATGTAAATCGATAATTGATAAACGTTCATGGCTTAAGATATGTCCATTTTCAGTAACATGGATATCACTTTCATCGGGTCCGCGATGGGCCATACGATTTGAAAGTGCTTTCACCAATTGCTCGTCTTTTCCTTTTCCTATAATGGCTAAAAATCCACACATACTCGTATTCTTTTATTATTGTTTTATTGTGAAAGCAAAATTGTAGTTTAGATTATATTTTTAAAACTATAAATCTAAATTTAGTTTATTATTAAAACAATAATTGAAGAATACTATACAATATAAAAGAAAACCGCTCATTTCTGAACGGTTCTTTTTAGAATTTGAAAGTTGCTTACTTTTCCTCTACATACCCTTTTGCAGAGAAAGGTAAAGTAGGTAGTAGTGCATTGAGTCGCATTCCAGCAACCTCTCGTTGTGTCTTATCGGGTAAATTGTATACGTAATTCATATATAAATAGTAAAACAATTGTCGGTTGTACACATCTAAGTCGGTTGCCGAAACGGCTTCTAAGATTGTTCGTTCTATACGCTCCCGATCTTGGGATTCCGCCAAAGCTCGCCCCATGCGACTGATCGAACTGTAATAATGGTTTGGTGAAGGATTATCGATTCGTAAAGTAATGCCGACAATCAAATCAATCAGATTAATATCAAGCACCTCCAATTCACGGATATAGGTTTTACGTCCCGCATAGGCATAACTTCCATCACTAACACGTTCAAAGCGATCGTTCATAATATCCAAATGACTTCTAAGGAAAATTTCCCATTTGGTCGTTTCTGCAGCTAAAACAGCAATTTCTTGAGCATGAATGCGTGGTCCTTGGTCCATACTGCAACCGCCAATCACCCGACGTCGACGTTTCATTTCTAAAGCTTCTCGTCTACCAAGTGTCCATGCAACCACCCTTTCTAAGTTAGCGTCAGAATGCGAGTTACGTATCGCATCTTCATAGGCAGCGAGTAATAGACTGCTAAATTTTTTGTCGGATGTATAGAGCTTTTGAACCTGCTCTGCTAAATGGGAATCCCAAATACTATCCTGCTCATAATTATATCGATAATTCGCATCATTTTGAGCCCTTAATTGTTGTCGCTCTTCTTTAGTCATTCGTTGTAAACGCCGATATAATCGGGAAGGTTTGGGGGGTACATAAGGAAATGCGGCCGCAGTGGTATCAACAACTGTAGTATCGACGATTGCAGTATCGACAGCTGTGGAATCTACCGTGACAAAATCGATATCCGCGATAGTATCATAGGGGAAAGTCGCTGTACTATCTGGCATCTCATAGTCATTCAACTGAGATAAGGTAAATCCTAACTCGTAATCGTAAGGCCGCGGTTTTACACGGGGATACTTTTTTTCCAAATAATTCCAAAACTTTAAAAAAGCTTTGGTGTGCTTGCGATCAAATCGTTCATAATTAACTTTCTCGGTTAACATCACCGTTTGCGTAGTATCAATCATGCACAAAGCATATTGAATGGCTCGAGAATAATGGGACGGAATGGATTTCGACTCGGGTGAAGACAAGAAATACATCGCCGATAAATGCTCACTTTTATCATATTCATATACCTTGTAATGATATACCCATTTTTGCTTTAAGGGACCCGAAAACTGGGTTTTGTATTCGTCTTTAGGAAGTTCTACTTCATAGTCCTTTTGTTGCAAAACATCCAACATCCGCCAAGTAATCATTGGCCGTTTTTCGTAATTGATGTATTCTTGTTGAAGAATTGACAAAAGTGAACTGTGTTCGGGTTGATACTTTTGAATAAAAACATCAGCAGACATCCCTGACTTTAAATCAGCCACAGCTTCTTTACAGCGAGGTCCTTCTAATTCAACATAATATCCTTGAGCTTGGGGCAAACTTTGAAAATTTTTTGAAAGATCGCAGACTTTAAATTTGAGATTCAAGGAGTCAACAATATGTATCAATTTTCCAACGGCTGTTTCGGAATAAATAAGGCCGTTATCATGTACTTTAAATTCACCGTAAGACTGTGAACAAACAAAAGGTGCGATGCACAAGGCAATAAGGGTTACGTAATACTTCATGGCGGTTGATCTTTAGTAGATAACTAAAAAATCGCCGCAATAGTATATTGATTTCCATTAATTTGTGTGGTAAACCCCACCTCCTGCCCCATCAAAGCACTTCCTAATGGCGCTTGGGGAGACACAGCAATGATGGTTTTTCCGTCGAAGGTGATTTTGGGTAAGGCGGCAGCAATAAATAACCACATTCCATTCACTGCTACCAAACTCCCTAAGGCAACTTTAGTAGTTACTAGATTGGGATCCATGCGGTCAATGATGGCTTTTTGGTCGAGGACTTCTTTCAACTTACTGTTCAGTTTTTCCTGTTCCAAATGCATCATGGATAAGGCTGTTTCGTGTTTATCGCCTGCCGAACCTTTAGCATCGTTTTGTGCCCCTTCGGTTAACTGCGCAATCATGTCTTTAAAGACGTCAATGCGGTCTTGTAACAATTGTTGGTAGCGAACTTTTATCTGGTCTTTCATACGCATAAAAAAAACCTGTAAACCTACGCTTACAGGTTGGTAAATATAATTTTCTTGAATTAGAAATCAAATTTGATATTGGCCCCCAACAACACCTGAACACCTTGCACGGGATAATTCAACCATTTTTGGTAATTCTGATTGGCTAAATTATTGCCTTTTAAGAAAAAGGTCATGCGCTCGTTATGCTTGTACCCCAAATGAGCGTTTAAGTCAAAATAACTCTTTAACGTGATGATTTCTGGGGTGTAAGGAACTATAGGCAATACCGCTGAATTGTATTGGAACTTGTATTCTTTACGATCGCCTACAAAAAATACCGAACCTCCTGTATACCATTTTTGAGTGATGGCAATATCTAACGTAGAGGCAACGCGGATACTCGGTAAATTCCAGGCTTCTTGCTCGGCAGAAGTTTTGTAACTGTTGATCGTGGCATTGGCGCCAAACTGTACATTTTTCGATAAATCGGCTTTCAATTCCCCAAAGAGACTTAATGTATTCAACTTATCATACACCACTCCAAATGTATTGCCTAAAGCATAATCTTTAGGATCTACAACTCCGGCATCATATACATTGTTACGGAACAAGGCACGGTTATCTTCAGTCAAATAAGAAGCGCGAACATTATACCCAATCGCGTTGGCTAACTTACCTTTTAACCCAAAATAGATATCGTATTTTTGATCGGTGGGAGCCACCATTTGTGTTGGCGACAAAAAGAAATTCTCTTGCACAAAATCGCGATACGAGTTTTGTTTCAAATTTCCTTCTGCCCCAGCATAGGCCACCATAATATCGCCCACAACTTTATAACTCGCTGTAATTTTTGGATACACAAAAAACTTACTTTCGCCGCCCTCTGTGGCCGAACTGTAGAAAAACGCCGCTCCAAAATTCACCGTAAAATCATCGCGATTGATTTGGAACGAAGGCTGCGCCCCAAAGTTGGCAAACCCGTATTTAATTCCGGTAGTATTGAAATAATCTTTATCAAATGAACCCCCCAAATAATCCAACACCATATCCAATTTCACTTTCTCGTCCATCACACGAAATTCGAAGGAAGGTTTGGCAACAAAACGGTTTTCTGCAGAGGAATAACTATCCGAAAAATGGGTAAATCGCAAACTGGCTTCTTTGAATGCACTTTCACTCAATTGCAAGCGGCCACAGGCATAAATGGTTTGGTAAGCATTTTTGGTTTCCAAGGAATTGAAAAAAGCATCTTGTGCTTCAGGAGTCATTCCCGAATACAAATTTGAATCCAATCCATACCAATTGTACACTTGGCGCTGATAACCCAAATCGGCATTCCAAGCCATTTTTTGGGATTTACTGCCGTAGGTTAGGTCCAACCCGGTATTGGAAAAATTATCATCCAACTTTACATCTTTAATCCCGCCTTGCGAAGATAAGTGACGCAACATGACGCCCACATAATCACTATTTTCTAAGGTATGCGTTAGAAACAATTCGCCGTTAATATTGCCGTAATTCCCTGCCGCTAAAGTGGCATAATTATTATACAATTTCGCTTTCGGCTCTTGTTCTACTCCAGCTGCTTTTCCTTTGGCTGGGGTAAATGTGGAGGCCACGGGAAAAGAAAAAATATTGTATTGAATAGTTTCCCTTTTGGTTGTTTCTTCATCTTCCAAAGAGGGTGTTTCTTTTACTTTAAAAGCATCTGAAATCGTTGGCGTATACGGCTTGACCACATTCACCACTTCGGTTCCGATGTTTTCATCTTGTTTTTGTGCCCTTAGGGTCGAACTTCCAAAAAGTACCCCTAACGTAACTGCGATATATAGATTTTGCTTTCTCATGTTGTCCCTAATTATTTGCCGTTGTTTTCAATGGAAGAATTGGTTTTCGACTCTTCTGCTTTGATGCGGTCCAATTCCGCTTTGGCTTCATCGACCACATCTTGGTATTCGGCGAAGTTGTCAATCACACTACCTAAAATGGCGGTGGCTTGGAAACTATCTTTCATTCCATAATAATTTTTAGCCATTACGACCAATCCTTTGGCACCAAAATATTTGTACCCGGAATAGTCTTTAGCTAATTTTTGAACGATTTTATTCGAATCAGCATATTTGCCGTCTTTGTTTTTAAAATAGGCGTCATAATACAATGCTTCTGCAGCGAGCTCGCCTTTGGCAATTTTCAACAAATTCGCATACGCCACGCGGGCTTTGGCTTCATCATTGGCTTTGATGGCCGAACGGGCGATGATAATTTGTGCATCACTTTTTACCTTATTATCCGTCTTGGGATTGTTCAACACTTTTTCCGCATAAACTACTGCATTCGGGTAATCTTTGGTTTCGTAATACGCTCGCATCAAATTGGCTTGGGCAAAAGTTTTATTTTGTGGGAAATCCGCTTCGGCTTCCAAACGTTGCAATACCGGAGTGGCTTTGGCATAATCGTTTTTCTTCAAATGAATTTCGCACAAACGCGCCAGTGATTGTTCCGTAAACTCATTCTTAGGTTGGTCAATTACATAATCGTATTTGGGAACTGCATTTTGTTCTAATCCATCCGCGTAATAGGATTGCGCCAAATAGAAATTCGCTTTCAATGCATGCAATCCGTGTGGGAATTTTGCGATGTAGCCGCTTAAAGAAGAGATGGCCAACTTCACATTGTTTTGCAAATATTGTTTTTCTGCTGCTTCATACGTATCGTCATCGAGTTCTTTATCTGAAACTTCGACAAAACTCAATGAGCGCACCCAAGTAGCATATTCATCTACACGACCATTTTCCACATAAATCAATCGGGCAGTTGTCACCGCTTCAATGGATTCGGGTGTTCCTGGAAAATCGGCGGCCACCTTTTTAAATTTGGTTAAAGCCAATTCATCCTTGTTGTCGTTGTAATATACCAATCCTTGGCGTAAAACCGCTTTGGCAGCATAGGTTCCGCCCGGAAACTCTTTTAATAAATCATCATAGGTTTTAATCGCCTGATCAATTTTTCGCTCAGCCACATACGTATTCGCCAATTCGAACAAAGCATCATCGCGGTATTGCGAAGATTTGAAGGTTTGTAAAAACTTCACGAAATCTTCAATCTTTCGGTCATTTTTTGCTACAAAACCATAACTGATGGCTTTTTGGTAGGCGGCATAATCGGCATCCACCACTTTCATGTCAATCGCCTTGTTATAGGCATCCATAGCCGGCCAGTATTTGGAGGTTACAAATCGGCTATCCCCCAAACGCAAATAGGAATCGTTTAAACGAATTCGGTCGTCTTTAACTGCATCGATTTGTTTTTGGAAATAATTCCCTGCCTGATCGTATTCTTTTTGTTTGAAATAACAATAGGCAATGTTGTAATTGATGTTTTTGTACTCGGGAGTACCCTTGGCTTCTGCCATGCCTTCAAACTGTTTGAAACTGAGCAAGGCTTCTTGAAAATTATCAAACAGGTATTCGGTTTCGCCTTTCCAAAACGTAGCACGGGCTGTAAATCGCGCGTCTTTGGGTTCGCGCAACGACGCTTTAAACAGTACTTGTGCTTCTTTGTAATCGCCGTCGGTATACAATTCCAAACCGCGGTAAAAAGCCACTTTTTGATAAGCACCACGGTTTTCAGGTGATTTGTTCATCTCCAACAAATACAAGGCTTCTTTGTAATTTTTGGAAGTAATATAAGAATTGATCAACAAGCCTTCGATTTCTTTTTTGTTGGGATTGTTGGGGTATTTTTTTATAAATCCGGATAATATATCAGGCACACTTTGGTAGGAATTCCCAATATCATAACTCAACTTCGCATAATTATAAGCCGCATCTTCCTGAATTTTTACCTCAAAATTCATATCGGATGCACTCTTAAACGCCGTTAACGCTTGGGGTTTACGATCGGTACGCATATAACTTTCACCCAAGTGATAGTAGGCGTTTTGCGCAACATGGTCGTTCCCATCAATAATTTTATTGAATTGCAAAATGGCGTTTTCGTAATCTTTTTGTTGGTAATAGGTGTACCCCAATTGGTAGTAATCGGTATTGCTCCATTTGCCTTTTTTACCGCGGTATTCTTTCAAATACGGCAAGGCTTCGGCGTATTTTTTTTGGTTAAAATAACTTTCGCCTATGATCTTATTCAATTCTGATTTTTCTGCCGCAGAGGACTTCGCCATGGCCGTCTTCCCTTGTTCGATGGCTTTATCAAAATTCCCCTGACGGAAACTCATGTCGGCTTGAAAGTAAGACAGTTTTTCTTTGAACTTTTCATCGCCAGCCACCTGATCAAAATACTTGGAGGCATCTTTAAAATTATCATTATCGTAGGCCATTACCCCCAAATAATAGCGGGCTTGTGAACCGTATTTTTTGGAATTGGCAACCTTATTGAAGTAGGCCGTAGCTTCTTTGGCTTTTTTTGCACTGAAATACGCGTAGCCTTTTTGGAAATTGAATTGGTCCAATTCTTCATAGGTGAGCGCACTTTCATCCACTTTGTCAAAATACTCCAACGCGTGGGGATAATCGCCTTGCTCGAAGTAATAATGGGCGACTTCAATGTAAGTCTGGTTTAACTTCGTACTTGTGGGATACTGCGCAGCAAAATCCTGTACCATGGTCGCCGCATTGGGTTGGTTTAAATGTACCGCACAACTGGCCATGTAAAAAGCACAATCGGCTTGTACTTCTACTTCTTTATTTTGCTGACTCACTTTATCAAAAAGTAACTGAGCTGCCAAATATTGCTGGTCTTTATACAAGGCTACAGCACGGTCAAAATCACTCAATTGATGAGTGTATACCGCGGTTTGTTGCGCCGTAGCCACGGAGGTGATTGCCAAGCCGTTAAGCACTAAAAACAATTCTAATTTTCGCATGTTTATCCAATTTTGGTACGTATTCAAAAATACGTGTATCCCTAGTATAACGGGAGGTTAACGGGTTTTATTATAAACATTTTTCTTAACAAAAGTTATACAGCAATTCGTTCATTTAAACCCAACCCGTCGCAGCCTTTTGATAGACCGAGTAGGGAATTCCGATGCTTTTTAAGCGCTGACTTATCAAACTGAATTATACTTTATTCAAAATAAAAACAACTTCATTTTAACCCACATCAGCTAACACAAGGTATCCTAATTTTTAATTTAACTAAACTGTACTTCCAACCTACATGACATGTTAAGTTAATCTGAAAACTGAATACTGTACACTGTTTACTTTTCTTCTAGTTTCCTTCTAGTTTCCTTCAGGGTTGTGCCACAGTTGTGCCATAGTTGCGCCCCTAATCGATTGGGGAAAAATAACTCGCGTTGCTTCAAAATCGAACAAAACACGAAGGAAAGTGCATGAAAGCTCCTGAGATTCTGAGAAGCTAAGCTTCTAAGCCTTCATTGAGCCGAGGCTACTATGGTTATTACCTTTTATTCCTATTTACACTTTTAAACCCCTTCCGCATTTACACCCATACACTTTTTCACCCCATACACTTCTACACCCCTTCCAAAAACTTACTTCCTCCAACAACTAACGTCTAAAGTCCACCGTCTAATGACTATCACCTATTCCCTAAAATTTATTTTGAAAACCTACGTTAACTTTAGTACTTTTACCCCACTAACAAAATACTCTTATGTCGCAACCCGTCGTATCGTTACAAAATGCAACGATTTATCAAGAAAACCGTGTCATTTTATCCCAAGTGAATCTCGAAGTGAATCCTGGTGATTTCCTTTACATCATTGGAAAAAGTGGTACAGGAAAAAGTAGTTTGATGAAAACTTTGTATGGTGATTTATCACTTACGGTGGGTGAAGGATATGTGGTGGACTATGATTTACCAACATTGAAGGAAAAAGACATTCCGTTTTTACGCCGTAAATTAGGCGTCGTTTTCCAAGATTTTAAATTGCTTCCCGATCGTTCGGTGAACGAGAACATGTTGTTTGTTTTAAAAGCTACAGGTTGGACCGACAAAGGGGAAATGCAAGACAAAATTGACGAAGTGTTGGATCACGTTGGTATGAAAGGATTTGCTTCCAAAATGCCACACCAATTGTCGGGTGGTGAACAACAACGAGTGGCCATTGCTCGTGCGTTATTAAACGACCCCGAATTAATTTTGGCCGACGAACCCACAGGTAATCTTGACCCGCAAACCAGTGCTGAAGTATTGGAATTGTTGAAGAAAATTAATGCCAACGGAAAAACCATCATCATGGCAACACACGATTATGCCTTGTTGTTAAAATACCCTTCCAAAACCTTAAAATGTGAAGACGGAGCCATTTTTGAAGTGGTTCAGAAAACCGTATAATGCTTTCCATCCTGCTGCCAACATACGATAGGGATATGCTTCCGCTCGTGGAAGTACTACACCAACAGTGTATCGAAGCAGCCTATCCCTTTGAAATATTGGTTTTTGATGATGCATCGCATTCCCATTGGAACCCATCCAATGAAAAAATCAACAGTTGGCCCCATTGTCAATTTATTTCCCATACGGAAAACAAAGGTCGTGCAGCCAATCGAAATGCTTTGGCAAAAGCGGCAAAAGGAACCCACTTTTTGTTTTTGGATGGCGATATGATGCCGCAACACGCTGATTTTATACTACGGTATTTGAAGGCGATTCAAGAACATCACATTGTATTTGGCGGCATTGCTTACCAAACCGAAAAACCGACGGCTAACTTACGTCTGCGTTGGATTTATGGCAAAAAAAGGGAAGAAATTCCGGTTGAAAAACGTCAAATCAATCCATATGCTACTTGCCTTACCTCCAACTTATGCATCGAGCGGAAAGTGTTTGAAGCCGTGCAATTCAATCCGACGATTGCCTCTTATGGGTACGAAGATTTGCTCTTTGTCAAAGGAATTGCAAACACGGGGCAAACCATTACACACATTGATAATCCGGCTATTCACCTCGGACTGGAAGAGAACGAAGTGTTTTTAGAAAAAACAAAACAAGCCTTGGAAAATGCCAAAAAAATGGTACAAAAAGGATGGATAACTTCTAAAGACATTAAGGCCTTGAAATGGCATAAACGCATTTTGCAATGGCGACTTAAACCGATACTCTACCCTATTCTACTACTACTTGCCCCACAAATGAAACGCAATTTACGCTCCAGCAAACCCAATATTCGGATTTTCGACTTGTATAAATTGTATTATTTGATGCGCAATTAACGAACTCCAAGTTCGGTTAACAATTCGAACCAACGTCGCATCACAATGGATATTTCAAACTGCTGCACCGATTCTCGAGCGGCATTCGACATCTCCTCTTTTGCATAGTTGTCCGAAGCAATAGCATTCATTCTCGTTAAAAAAGTAGCTTCGTCTTGCTCTTGAACAAGAAATCCATTTTTGCCCTGTAATAACGAACGGGGGCCCACAGGACAATCGTAGGCCACACAGGGAATTCCGAATGCTAACGCCTCAATCATGGACATGGGCAGCCCTTCAAATCGGGAAGTCATTAAAAACATTCCGGCTTTTTGGTATACCGCTTCCATTTGATGAACCGGTTCAAAAAATCGGACCGAGTGGGTAATCCCAAATTTCGATGCCAATAATTGGTGGTCTGTAGCATCACCTGATCCATAAATATGCAATTGCCAATCGGGATGTTGCCCGGTAAATTGTTTCCAAATCGCTAAAACACGATCGATTCCTTTTTCATAACTGTGACGGGCCACCACAAGCGCAATGGGAGTGGGTTGATAGAATTGAACCGCTTCTTTAGTCACCCAATTGGGATTGGGAATAACCGTAGAATTGGGCAAATTCCATTCGGAGGCACTCGCTTCAGACAAAACCACAAATCGGGAAAATCGTTTGGCTAAATGGCGCTTTACGGCCAATTCTATGCGGTACTGCATATCTTTCACCCAAGATTGATTGGGTTGAAAAACGCGGTTATAATAGGAACCATGAGATTCAAAAACACAAGGGATTTTGCGAATAAAATAGGGTAGAAAAAAACCTTTGAATCCGTCACAAACCATGACCACGTCGGGCTGAATTTGTTGGATTAACGCTTTGACTTGTGTGATGTATTGGATAAAATATCCCAACCGATTGCCTTTAAGTTTCATATAATGCAATCGCACTTGAGAATGTAAGGTATAAAAAGATGGAGTGGGATCGTGTGTCACCAAATGCACTTCAGCCTGATGCTGTTGTACCCAATAGTTGGCTTTCATCGCGATCACACGTTGAACACCACCTTCGCCCGACATGCGGGGTATGACATAGACGATTCTCATTTTACATGAGCCAGATATTCCTTAAAGGTGCGAATATAATCGGATTCCTCATAGACATCCGAAGCCAAAACTAAACCTACGGCACCCGCAGAGAAACTTTCCATTTCCCGCCAAATGTTGTTCCGTATCAAGAGACCCCGATCGGGACGGTTCAATGTCACTTTATGTGTCGTCCGACCGTCTTTTAAAATCACATCAAAACTACCAGAAACGGCAATTAATATTTGCATCAAATTCTTATGTGCATGTCCACCACGTCGCGCTCCCGAGGGAACGTCAAACAAATAGTAAACTCTTTTGATTTCAAAGGGAACAACTTCTCCCTCAAGTACAGCAATATTGCCTTTGGGGTTTTTAATTTTGGGGATATCAATAAATTCTAAATTCATCGGATTTTCGCTAGCATTTCTAACCATTGTGCGCCAATTACGTCCCAAGTAAAGGAGGCGATTGAAGCGGGAGCTTGGTCTTTACATTGTAAATATAAGGCTTTCTCGGAAATCATGCGTTCCATCGCCGCAATAAATGCAGTTTCATCTTGGTCAGGAACCAGTAAGCCATTGATTTCGTGTTGAATAATTTCTGACGGACCTGTAGGACAATCATAAGCAATAACAGGGGTTCCACAAGCCAGTGATTCCAAAAGTACAGAAGGAAATCCTTCATTCTTACTCGTCAGTACGGTAAATAGGGCTTTTTCGTAATACAATCCCGGATTGGAAACTCGACCCGGAAAATGCACGGTATTTTCAATATTTAATGCTGATGCTAAGGCTTTGTATTCAACCAACTTGCCTCCTTCTCCCAATATCACCAATCGAATACCTTGGGAAGGCAAGGTGGATTGGGCGTACATTGCAAGCAAACGATCGTATTGTTTAATAGCATCGTTCATCCGACCCACGGCTAAAATAAAAGGAGGTAAAAAATGCTGGGGTTCCTGGGGAAATGTGGTCACCGCTACCGGAATCGTCTGAACATTTTGGAGTTGGTAAACCTCTCGGAGTTGGGTCGAAATTCCTTGGGAAACAGCCACAACAGCAGCGGCTTTTTGATAAATCCAACGCGCACCCCAGTTCCCTTTGGGAAGGTACCATTCGGTTCGTGCACTATGCACCATTAATACATACGGAGCGTTGTACACCCAACGATGAATCAACCCTTCTTGCCAAAATTTCTTTTTCACACGGGTGTCAATAATCACGTCAAAACGATGGGTCCTAAAATACGACCACAGGGCTTTGAATCGTTGTATTCTACCCCAAAAACCGGTATGCTTGTTTTTTATAAGGCCTAAATTAAAAATCGTTCCCGCATAGTCGTATTCAATAGCATCCAACACCAAGACATGATGCACATCGACTTGATGTTGGTTTAAAAAAATAGAAAGTTGTGCCGAAAAACGCTCAGCGCCACCGCCTGCTAATTGATCTGACACCAAACATACTGTTAAGTTTTTTGAGGGTACGTTCAAAATTTCCTATTTTAGCCACAACAAATATAACGAAAGTGAGAATACTACTGCTGGGCGAATTTAGTCGGCTGCACAACACCTTAAAAGAAGGACTTCAGGCTTTGGGCCATGAGGTTGTGTTAGTGAATAACGGCGACGGCTTTAAAAATTATCCCGCAGACATTTCCATTAGAGGTCGCTTTTTTAAATCCGTTCCCGGATCGTTTATTCGTCGTATTTGGTTCCGACTCTTCAAAAAAGACTTGGTGGTCTACGAACACGGCTTTCGCTTTTGGAAACACTTGCCACAATTGAAAGATTTTGATGTTGTGCAATTCATCAATGAAAAGCCGATACAAACAACACCCAACTGGGAATTTAATTTAATTCAAACAATTGTCGCACAAAACGCGAATTGTTATCTATTGAGTTGTGGCGTGGATACGCTTAACCTCAAACATATGTTGGCCAAAAAAGAACGGTACTCAATCATGGATCCGTATTTTGAAAACCAACAAACCACGGCGTCAGAATACCTTTTCATGTGGGAATACCAAACGCCGGAACATCAAAAAATTCATGCGTTTTTAATGGAACATTGTAAAGGTATCATCGCCTCTGACTTGGATTATGTGGCGCCTTTACGCAATCATCCGAAATTCATGGGACTCATTCCGAATCCTGTCAATACCGAAAAGAATACCTTCCAACCCAATCCTGTTCACGATAAAGTGGTTATTTTTTTAGGTATCAATTCTGGAAATTACCACACCAAAGGAATTCGTTTTTTTGAAGAGGCCCTCACTATTGTAAAAGAACGTTGGGGAGATCGTGCCGAAATAATTACGACTACTGATATCCCCTATTGCGAATACCATACCTATTTTGAAAAAGCACATATCCTCTTAGATCAAGTTTTTGCTTTTGACCAAGGGTATAATGCCTTGGAAGCAATGGCCCAAGGCAAAGTGGTTTTCACGGGAGCTGAAACTGAATTTTTGAATCAATACGGATTACAAGAAAATGAAGTGGCCATCAATGCCCTTCCCGATTCTGACTATTTAGCGCAACAACTGGGTGACCTTATTCAACATCCCGAAAAGATTGCACAAATAAGTGCGAATGCACAAGCTTTTATTCGCCAACACCATGATTACATTGCTGTAGCACAACAGTATTTACAAACATGGAATTCCGTAAATTAATAGTACCGCTACTCTGTGTTGCTGCGGCAGCCTTTCTCGCCACCCAAGGAATGGACCTTTGGGACAGTGGTTATATCGTAGGGTACAGTTGGCGCATCCTAAACGGCGAAATTCCTTATCGCGACTTTTTTTTCAAAGGTCCGCCCGCCACCCTGTACCTTTGGGCTGGCTTGATGAAAATCACACCTTTAGTCGGGCAATTTTATATTTTAAAATTGATCAATTGGTGCCTCTTCTTTTTGCAAATTCGCTTCTGGGTTAAAGGATTTAAATACTTTTACCGTTGGGAAAAAACAACGTTAAGCGTGCTTGCCTTGGGCGGAATTTGTTTTTCCGTTCAATTTTTCCCCATGTATCCTTGGCCAACTACGGACGGACTCTTATTCGCATCCATAGCATTTTATTTATTGGGTTCGTATGCCCATAAAAAAAATGCTTTTCTATGGCCCATCATCGCTTTAATGACGGTTCTATCGGCCTTAACCAAACAATCTTTTTATCCCGTTCCTCTATTATTTCTAGTTGCAACGGTGTTGTATTTTGATAGTAAAAAAGGACTTTGGTTGTTTTTGTGGCAACTTTTCTTTCTTGGAATTGGCATTTTAGCCCTGTACCTCAATCATTTACTCCCTGCTTTTATAGCACATACCACGGGAGAAACAACTTTATCCGACTTGTGGCTTTCCGGAGTTCAGAATTATATTTTAGGATATAAAAACCTGGGCTTAGCATGGATTCCTGTGGGAGTAATAGCCTTACTCATTATTATTTATGCGCTTTATCAAAAACTAACCTTCGGTCAAATGCTGCTTCAAATCGCCATTGCCGGTAGCTTATGGGCTTTGGTCTACGGATTACTCACCACTTTTCAAGAAGGTGCTCGTTTGCTATGGTGTATGTTATTAATCGGCATGGTATCCTTTATATCCCTCCAAAAAAAGGATTGGATCAAGTCAACACCTTTATGGATTATTCTCGGAATCGCTTGGTGTTCGAGCATTAGTTTGGGCTATCCTTTTCCTGTTTTTATGGGGCTCGGACTCTTACTCGTATTCTATTTTTTTGTTTTCGAAGGGATGCCCAAAAATTATATGCCTTTGTTCCAATGGATCACCGCTTGCTTTCTCATTACAGGTACCGTTTATCACTACCAACCCTATGCTGAACGTCCGTTATCTGAATTGCATTACAATCTCGGTGTGGTCAGTGCAAAATTGGAAGGGATACAAACCAGCAAAGGGCATTTTGAAAAAATGAAAGAACTCAAAACACTTCAAGTTGCCTATCCCCATAAAAAATACATTTTCGCTCCCAATATTCCCATTGGTTATTATGCATTTTCCCTACGTAATCCATTGCCTGCCGACTGGTTATTGAATTGGGAAATTCACCGCGACCCGAAAACACTACTAAAAATTGCTAGTCAAAAAGAAAACCTTATTTTCGTAGAGAAATCCTTCATCAAAGGGAACGAATTATTCATGCCCAAAGACCGAGCGGATTTCAGTGTGGTCACCGATTATATCGTTCGCCATTTTCACCCCATCAAGGAAACGCAACATTTCATTGTTTATAACGGATCATCGCTCAATGCACCCTTACCTCAAACTTCTAAGACCGGAACAGTACATTAAGAACGCTTTTATTGCGGCGCCGTTGTTCTTTTCGGGTGGAATCACATGGGTACAAATGGGCAACACCTTTTTAGCCTTTTTTGCTTTTTGTGCGATTGCCAGTAGTGTTTATATATTTAATGACAGTCGGGACATCGTAGAAGATCAAGCGCATCCCGTCAAGAAAAACCGACCGTTGGCCGCTGGTGATGTATCACTAACTGCAGCCTATCGATTGGCCGGCATATTACTCGGAATTGGATTCGCCCTTGCCTATTATTGCCATCCCAAAATCGTGGGGGTTTTAGCACTTTACCTTTTTATTAATATTCTTTATAGTATCCGACTCAAACAAATTGCCTTGGTGGATGTGTCGATTATCGCGATCGGATTTTTGTTGCGGTTATGGGTGGGAAGTATAGCCTCATCGACCCATCTTTCGATTTGGATTATTCTGGAAACCTATCTATTAGCTTTATTTCTGGCTTTAGCGAAACGCCGAACCGATTTCATCTTACATTTGGAAGGCGTGACCACTCGGAAAAACATCGAACACTATAATTTGGCCTTCATCGATACTTGTTTAGGAATACTAAGTGCATTAATCACGGTGGCGTATTTGATGTATTGCATGAGTCCGGACATCCAAAACCAATACCAATCCGATTACATTTATATCTCTGCCTTTTTTGTTTTGAACGGATTACTGCGGTATTTGAAATTGGCCATAGTCGATCAAACACCATTGGCTCCGAATACCTTGGTTTTAAAAGACCGTTATTTACAATGTACCCTTTTGGGTTGGCTACTTTTTATGGGCTTACTTTTATACGGACAAGCATGAAAAAAATCGTATTTGTAGATTTTGACGAAACCTTGTATACCCATGACAGTATGCTTGTTTTTACCCGAACCTACTTTGGAAAGGGTCGGTATTTCTTCGGAATGGTAATATTGAGTCCGATTCTACTCGGCTATTTACTTCGATTAGTTTCACCTACTAAGGCCAAAACCACTTGGTTGCGCTTCTTTTTTGGGGGCATGCCAAAAGATAAATTAGCATCCATCGGTCGGCAGTTTGCTTTGCATGAAATTGATAAAGCGTTGAATCGTTCGCTTTTTGATTCTTTAAAAAAAGAACAAGAATATGCCACGATTTGTATTGTGACCGCTTCCGCGAAAGAATGGCTAGAAGCTTGGACAGAACAACAACAATTCGACCTTATTGCGACTCATTTGGAATACAAAAACAACAAACTTACCGGAAATTTACACGGAAAAAATTGCAATGCTGAAGAGAAAGTCAGACGAATTCAAGCCGTATATGATTTAGCTCAATACGATTGCATCGAAGTGCACGGCTATGGCCGCGGCGATCTACCTATGCACGGGCTTGCCAAAACGGTACAGCAAGACGAGTAAGACGAAATAAATTCCGTAATTCAGCGCATAGGCTTTCATAAGTCCGACAAGACCTTCGGTTTGTATGCCATATTGGGCTAAAAAATACAAGCTGGCCAACGAAAACAATTCGGTAAAAAGGAACAATTGGGTTTGGCGATAAGCAAAAAAACGATAGCCTAAAATCAACGCCATTCCTTTTCCAAAATCACCAACCAACTGCCAAATTAATAGGTCACTTACGGGTTCGAACGCACTGGTAAAAAACAAACGCACTACCCATACTCTGAATAGATAAATTCCAATTAAGCCTACGGTAAATACGGGCATGAGTTGAAAAAAATACGATTTCAAAATGGACTTTTCTTCAGCTATTGTAGTGACTTTAGCCAATCGCGGTAAAAAATACAAGCTGATTAACGTGGATAAAAACAAAAAATAATAACTAGAGATCCGACTCAACGCTTCCCAATACCCAGCAGCATCCATCCCCGACGAAAGGATAAGTCGGTTTCGAATGGCAATAAATACCAACGGACCAATCACTGAGGAAGCAATGGCCATCAATGAATAATGGGATAAATTTTGCAAATCGCTGTTATGAATTTGGAAACGGAAACCTTGTATTTGTTTTTTTAAATAAAAGACAACCGCAAAAAATTGAAGTGCTGGAGCGGCCACTACTGCTATTAATGCGCCGTAGGTTTGCGTGGTTAGTACCAATCCGACTGTAAGTACCAAACCTGCCAACATTCCAAAAATTTGGGTGTACACCACTTTTTTGTAGGCTTCTAAACCGTTGAGAATGGACGTTAACACCACACTTACCAAATACCATGGCAATGCTAACGCTACATAAAAAAACACCGAGTTATAAGCGGAATCACCTTCTAAAAGCCATGCATTCCAATACGAAGCGAAGCCGCCTATTCCGAGTGAACACAGCAGCGCCATGATAGGCAGAAACGTAAGCACCGAATTGATAAACTCTTGTTGCCGTTCCGGTTGGTCTTGGTACGAAGCGGTATACTTCACAATGCCGTTGGTGAATCCGAAAGTTGCGATATTCTCTACAGAAGTGAGAAAATTACGCAAATTTCCCACCAAAGCCAATCCGGCAGGTCCGATGTAAACCGCCAATAGCTTGGACGTGATAAATCCGGTGACCAACTTTAATCCAATGGAAAGACTGTTCAGGGATGCAATTTTCCATAAATCTTCTTTCCATATTGAACGTAGTCCGGCCATTAAAACGCGTTTAAAGTTTGGATGATGTACGATACTTCTTCATCGGTGAGGAGCGGACTCATAGGCAAACTCAACACTTCGCGGTGCAGTTGTTCGGTAAAAGACAATGGCAAATGATGTAACTCGGGAAACGCACCTTGCTTGTGGGGCGGAATGGGATAATGAATTAACGTTTCAATCCCTTTTTCAAATAAATATTGTTGCAAAGCATCGCGTTGTGCACAACGAACAACATACAAATGAAACACATGACGGTTGTAATCCGCAATGCTTGGTGTTTGAATCAAAGGATGATTAATTTCGGCAGTATAACGTTTGGCAATGGCGCGACGCTGTTCATTTTCTGGGTTAACAAATGGGAGTCGCACCGACAAAAAAGCCGCTTGCAAGGGATCAAGTCGCGAATTCACACCGGGCAATTCATTGTGGTATTTTTGGTCAGAACCGTAATTTCGGAGCTGCTTAATGACCTGATAAAGTTCGACTTCATGTGTAACTACCGCCCCTGCATCACCAAGTGCGCCTAAATTTTTCCCAGGATAAAAACTGTAAGTTTGGGTATGATTCCCCACTTTGGGCAAACCGTGACCTTGTGCCGCATCTTCAAGGAGTAGCAATTGGAGTTTCTCGGCAAAGGCGATCAATTCCTCCATGGGAGCCAATTGACCGTACAAATGAACGACCATGATTGCTCTGACTTTGGAATTCAAATACTTTTCTAAATCTTTTGTGGAGAGATTATAGGTTTCCGGATCGGGTTCGACCAAAACAGGTACCATTCCTGCCTCTCGAATTCCAATTATCGAAGCGATAAATGTATTGGCGGGCACCAAAACATGATCCCCAGGTTGTAACTTCCCTAACAGTTGATACCCACGTAACGTGAGAGTTATTGCATCCAAACCATTTCCAACACCGATGGCATAAGGAGCACCGCAAAACTCGGCAAAGGATTTTTCAAAACGGGTTACCTCCTCCCCCAATATAAATTGTCCCTGATCCAAGATATGTTGCAAACGCAAATGATAGGCTTCGTGATGCGGAGCATGGAGCGCTTGTAAGTTTAAAAATGGAATCATAGGAGAATGGAATCTAGTTGAACATAAGAGGCGGTGGCCACTCGATAAAAATGTTGAACTACGGGTTGAGCACCATAGGATTCTTTCCAAAACTGCAAGCCACTGTTGATATTTTTCCCTTGGTTTTCATTCGAAATTCCAAAATCGAAAACCAGACAATTGGAGTACACTTCTGTAATTAAAAAATGGTATAAAAAATCCAACGCACCCGTTTCAGAACGACGATCATCGCCCGCAATATATTGTGGATGCGCCACCCGACCTGTACAGAAAACGGTGGTTCCCGCAATTAAATTTTCGCCTTCATAGACATTAAAATGGCGAATGTTTTGAGGAAAACGGCTTTGTAAAAGTGTCATTTCTTCCAGCGTATGCACCGGCTTCGCAGCATGCCGTTGGGCGAGATTCGGAATCAACAATTCGTTCCAAAAAGCGGTTAAATCCGTTTCTTCCCGCACAATCAAACCGTTCTTTTGACCCCGACGAATGCTTTCTTTTCGGGATTTTGAAATCGCCAATGGAAGTGTTAAATCGAGGGTAGACAGCAAATCAGCTCGGGTAATTTGTGCCTGACATTGGTGCAGTATATACGCTAAATCTCCATTGTAACCTTGGCAATAAAAAGAAGGAATTTCTTTGAGGTGCAAGGTTTCAATACCACTTTGAAGCAAATAGTTTAAAATGGATTGCACTATGCCTATAACTTCGGAAATATGGGTATAAACGGGCAATACCAAGCCGCCATACGTGAGCCCCCAATGAGAAAACACCGCATTGTCAACACGATGGGCGGGCAAAAGGGCAACAACTTTTTCCTCTTTTACCACCAACATTGAAAAATCATGAAATCGATCTTGGTGGTATTCCATAAAATCGCGATGAAATAGAAAAGTACCGTTACGGGATTGCGCTACAAAGGCATTCCAGCGCTCATAATCGGAAGGTTGGTATGGGATTACTTGGTACAAATCTGTTGATTCTCTGTGATTTCGATTGGTCCGTTTTAGTTAGACCAATTCAAATTTAACGATAATTAAAAAATAAATTACTATTTTTAGATGCAATAAAATAATTTCAATGCCAAACGTCTGTTACACAAGATTATTGTTGATTTTTTTCCTAATGGGGAAAATGTATGGGCAAAATGTAGGCTTGTACCAACAATATAATGGTCGTTACGACTTTACTTTTGTGGGCAACACCCTGAATTTGGGAGAAAATAACACCACCGCTGGTTGTGAAAATTTGATTGCAGCCGCTTCTTCAGCCACACTAACACTTGCCGGGACACAACAATTGCACCAAGCCTTTTTGTATTGGGCAGGCTCGGGTACCGGCGACACTTCGGTTTCATTAAACAACCAAACTGTAACCGCAACTCGATTATTTTCAAACATTAACAGCTCCTCCGGACTTCCCTATTTCAGTGCTTTCGCTGATGTAACTGCTCTACTCCAAACCACAGGCAACGGAATCTATACTTTAGCTGACTTAGACATTAGTAATGAACTTATAACTCAGCCCGGCTACTGCTTAAACCGAACCAATTTTGCGGGTTGGGCCTTGGTGATTGTGTATTCCGACCCTACATTACCCATCAATCAAGTGAATATTTATGATGGTCTGCAAAGTATTCCTTCGTCAATAAATATCAATTTAACCAACTTGAATGTAGTGGATAATGTTGGGGCCAAAATTGGATTTGTGGCATGGGAAGGTGACTCCAATTTAGCCGTAAATGAAAGTCTGCGCATCAACGGAAATTTATTGAGCAATCCGCCTTTAAATCCGGCCACGAATGCCTTTAACGGTACCAATTCCATTACAGGCAGTTCGACAATGTACAACATGGATTTGGACATTTACTCCATCCAAAACAACATCCAAATTGGGGATACCTCAGCTTTGATCCAACTCACCTCGGGACAGGATATGGTTTTAATGAATGTCATAGTTACGACATTTAACAGTCAGCTCCCTGATGCTGTCATTCAAATCGATTCGGTCGACCAAAGTTGCGATTCACGAGATATTACAGTGCATTATACGGTTTCCAACCCGAATGCCACCGACCCACTACCCGCACAAACACCGATTGCATTTTATATTGGAGGAACGCTTGTGGGGCAAGCCCAAACCCAAACCATCATTCCTGTTAATGGAAGTGAAACGGGACAAGTTACCCTTACTATCCCTACAACCGTTCCGGATACTTTTACGTTGGATGCACAAGTGGACGACAACGGATTGGGACAGAGTACGGTGATCGAACTCATTGAAAACAATAACGCGGCATCGTTTTCCATTTCGTTATGGACGAGTCCGGTGGTCCAAACTTTAGCGCCATTGGTGAGTTGTAACCAAGGGTTTACTTCCGGTCAATTTGACTTTTTCGACTATGCGAATACCGCATTTGATGCGTCCTCAGCGCAATTTTCAGGCTACTATGAATCTGTGAGTGATGCGACCAATCAGGTCAATGCCATCCTTACTCCCGAAAATTACTGGGCGAATGCCACACCCAAAACCATTTATTTCCGCATTGATAATACCCATTGTTATACCATTGGTTCGTTTGAATTGCAAACCAAAAACTGTCCGCCTACGATTTACAACTATGTTTCAGGCAATGGAGATGGAGCGAATGACACTTTTCATATTGATGGATTGTATAATATTTTCACCCACTTCACCCTCGAAATCTACAACCGTTGGGGGCATTTGGTATGGACAGGTAATAACAACTTACCAGAATGGGACGGATTTTCGATCGATAAAAACACCATTAGTAATTATATTTCGCCCAAAGGAACCTATTATTACGTACTGAAATTAAACGACGATGGCTATCCCGAACCCTATGTGGGTTGGCTCTATTTCACATTTTAAGGTTTCGCCGATTTCTCGTATTTTAGCCTTCTAAATTTATTGTTTTGAAACAAATCAGTTCGACCCAAAATCCGTTCATCAAATCCCTTGTCCTTTTGCAAGAAAAAGCCAAAGCCCGAAAACAATCCGGCACATTTTTGATTGAAGGCCAACGGGAAATTGAACTGGCCTTGAAAGGCGGATACGAATTGGAAACCGTATTGTTTGTTCCTGAACTTGTTGATTATTCTGAACTACAAAAACAATTACCCGTTTCTTGCGAATGGATAGAAATTCATAAAGAAGTCTATCAAAAACTGGCCTATCGCGATACCACAGAAGGTATAATTGCGGTAGCAAAAATGAAAAATCACGAAATTGCTCGTTTAGATTTACCCAAAAACCCATTGGTTTTAGTAGCTGAAGCGATTGAAAAACCCGGGAATCTGGGTGCTTTGTTACGCACAGCCGATGCGGTAGGTGCCGATGCCGTTTTGATTGCCAACCCCAAAACGGATCTTTACAATCCCAATATCGTGCGCTCCAGTGTGGGTTGTTTATTTACCAATCCCATTGCCACAGGAAGCTCTGAAGAAGTCATTACCTTTTTACTACAAAAAAATATCGCCATTTATAGCGCCACTTTACAAAATTCAAACGCCTATCACGAAAACGATTATACGGGTCCGACCGCCCTTGTAGTAGGCACTGAAGCCACCGGACTCACGGCTGCGTGGCGGGAAGCGGCCACCCAAAATATCATCATACCCATGTCGGGCACCATTGATTCCATGAATGTATCCGTGGCGGCAGCGATCTTACTTTTTGAAGCCAAACGTCAACGTGGTTTTTAATTTAATTATTCTTCCCATGAAAAAAACACTTGTAGCTACCCTGTTCCTCATCTTTTCACTAACGACATTCGCCCAAATGACCGAAGCCCAATTGGACGATGTGGTAGAACGTACGCGTAAAGCCTTTAATGTTCCCGGAATAGCAGTAGGAATTATCAAAGACGGAAAATTAGTAATGGCCAAAGGCTATGGGGTTACCAATATTAAAACGCAAGAAAAGGTCGATGCCAACACTTTATTTGCGGTAGCTTCCAACAGCAAAGCGATGACTGCAGCCGCGTTAGGAATTTTGGTCGATCAAAAGAAAATACAATGGGACGATAAAGTCATTCAATATTTACCCGAGTTTAAAATGTATAACGACTATGTCACGAAAGAATTCACCATTCGGGATTTGTTGATTCATAAGAGCGGACTGGGATTGGGCGCTGGAGATTTGATGATTTGGCCCGACGGACATAATTTTACCCCCAAAGACATTATCCAAAACATTCAATATTTAAAACCCGTTTCCGGCTTTCGTACGGAATACGATTACGACAATTTATTGTACATCATAGCGGGTGAGGTCGTGGCCAAAGTATCTGGAATGTCTTGGAATGAATTTGTAGAGAAAAACCTGATGGAACCGTTGGAAATGAAGCGCAGTGCGACTTCATGGAACCGACTCAAAGACACCACCAATGCCATCGTGCCGCATGTACCCACTAATGGCAAATTGGAAGTCATCAAACGGTACAAAAACCCCATTTTTGATGCAGCGGCAGGCGTTCAAACCTCGGTGAATGATTGGAGCAAATGGGTAATTGCCCAATTGAATCGCGGTAAATACGGTTCGAATCTTGAAAAGCAATTATTCAGTTTAACTACACATAATGAAATGTGGACCCCACAAACCATCATGCCGATTACGAATGTGGCGCCTTATAACTGCCATTTCAAAACCTATGGATTGGGATGGCAATTGACCGATATTAACGGCCATCTACAGGTTTCTCATACCGGCGGTTTGGACGGAATTGTAACACAAACTATCCTATTTCCCGAAGATCAATTGGGAATTATTGTGTTCACTAACCAACAAAGCGGTTCGGCTTTCAATGCGATTTCAAACTCTATTAAAGATGCCTATTTGGGATTCAACTATCCCGATCACGTTACGGCTTTGAGTACAGAGCGCAAAGCGAAAGAAAACAATGCCGATGAAATCACTGATAAAATATGGGCGCAAGTCACACAAAACGAAACGAATAAAATAAAAGTAGATTATTCAAAAGTGGCTGGCGAATTCAAAGACCCGTGGTTTGGGGAAGTTACGATTAGTTCGACAAAAGGCAAAACCATTTTCACTTCCCACCGTTCGCCCCGACTCACGGGAACCTTACATTGGGTGGAAGGTGATCATTATGCTGTGAAATGGTACAACCGCAGTTTGTTGGCCGATGCCCACGTATACTTTAAACGCGATTCCAGCGGGAAAATCATCGGTTTTACAATGGAAGCGATTTCGCCGTTGACCGATTTCAGTTACGATTTTCAAGATTTGAATTTTTCGAAGGTCGAATAGACAAAACCTATCTTTCCATCTTGCAGGATTGGCTGAAAATGTTGTATATTTAGCCAACCCAACGATTTCTTATGCACGAGATAGATTTAGAAGAAGAGAAAAAAGCACTCGCTAGAGAATACAAAGAACTTTTGCGCATCAGTTACCAAACCTTAAGTGTGGACGATAAAAAACTGATTCGCAAAGCGTTTGATGTGGCCGTAGATGCGCACAAAGACCAACGCCGTAAATCCGGTGAAGCCTATATTTTTCACCCTATTGGAGTGGCTAAAATCGTGGCTTCTGAAATTGGTTTGGGTGCCACGGGTATCGCGGCAGCACTATTGCACGATGTGGTAGAAGATACGCCAATCACTGTTGAAGACATCGAAAAGCAATTCAATCCGAAAATTGCCCAATTAGTAGGTGGATTGACCAAAATTGCGCAGGTAAAAAAAGACATGAACATCTCAATGCAGGCGGAGAATTTCCGAAAAATGCTGCTTACGTTAAACGATGATGTTCGGGTAATTCTCATCAAAATCGCCGACCGCTTGCACAACATGCAAACGATGGATTCGATGCCGCAATACAAGCAAGAGAAAATTGCTTCGGAAACCTTATACATCTATGCGCCTCTCGCCCACCGTTTGGGATTGTACAACATCAAAACCCAATTGGAAGATTTGGGGTTGAAATATACCGAACCGACTATTTACAACGACATTGTCAGTAAAATCAAAGAAACCAAAGAAGAACAAGATGCTTACATCAAAATGGTGTCGGATGTGTTGCGAAAATCTTTGGACGAAGAAGGGATTGAGTATATCATCAAGGGCCGACCCAAATCCATTTATTCGATTCGTCGTAAAATGATGGTGCAGCGCGTGACCTTTGATGAAGTGTACGACAAATTTGCATTACGTATTATTTATAAATCCAATACCCACGACGAAAAATTCCTAGCGTGGAAAATTTATTCTGTCGTAACCGACCACTATCGTCCGAGTCCGAGTCGTTTACGCGACTGGATTTCATCGCCCAAATCGACAGGGTATGAAGCCTTGCACATCACCGTCATGGGTCCGAAAGGCCGTTGGGTCGAAATACAAGTTCGAAGCGAACGCATGGACGAAATCGCGGAAAAAGGATACGCGGCGCATTACAAATACAAACAAGGTGCTACGGAAGAATCCGGACTTGAGAAATGGCTAAACTTGTTGAAAGAAGCGTTGGAAAACTCAGAATCCAATGCGGTCGACTTTGTCGAAGATTTCAAAATGAATTTGTATGCCAAGGAAATCTTCGTCTTTACACCCAAAGGAGAAATCAAATCCTTACCCAAAGGCGCGACTTCGTTGGACTTTGCCTTTAGTATTCACTCCGAAATCGGAATTAAAACGCGAGGGACAAGAGTTAATGGACGTTTGGTTCCCTTGAATCACGAATTGAAAAGCGGGGATCAGGTTGAAATTATCACTTCTTCCCACCAAAAACCAACGATTAACTGGTTGGATTATGTGACAACTTCTCGCGCGAAAAATAAAATTCGAAGTGTACTTAACGAAGACACTAAGAAAATTGCCGAAGAAGGAAAAGAATTACTGACACGTAAATTAAAACACCTCAAAATCACCCTGAATGAAGGGGTGGTCAATGAATTGGTGAACTACTTCAAACTAAAAACCAGTTTGGATTTGTTTTATCGTGTGGGAATTGGCGCCATCGAAAATCAACAATTGAAAGATTATGCGGCACAGAAAAGCAATACGCTGATTAATTTCTTCAAAAATAAAATCAAACGATCGCATTCGTCCAACCCGGATGAAATCAACCGTCAAGAACTGACAAGCAACTATGATCTTTTGGTATTTGGAAAAGAACAAGACCGCTTGGATTATAAATTGGCGTCGTGTTGTAATCCCATTCCGGGTGATGATGTATTTGGCTTTGTGACTATTAATGAAGGAATTAAAGTCCACAAAAAAGATTGTCCAAATGCCATAAGCTTACAATCCAATTATGCCTACCGCATCATGCAAGCGCGCTGGATCGACTCGACCAAACAAGAGTTCAAAGTGATCTTGAACATCACAGGAATGGACACTTTAGGATTGACCAACGAACTCACGAAAGTCATCTCCAATCAAATGCATGTGAATATCCAAAGCATTTCCCTGAGTGGTGAAGCAGGAATTTTCAACGGTCAGGTCACAGTAGTTGTGCAAAACAACCAAATCCTAAAACGCATGATCGAAAGCATCAAGAAAATTGACGGCATTGAAAAAGTCACGCGAGTCTATAGTTAATCATTCTAAATTCTAAATTTAAATGTGGATGGGGTTTAACAGTTTATTTGAAATCCATTTTCAATTCACCTCATTGACACATTGCCCCATTAAAAAAACAACCACAAGTTTTGCCTCCTTTAAACAAAAAAGTATCTTTGTAGCCTATGACACAAATCGCTACGGATAACGCTAAAAATCAAGAGACCGTGAAAAACGTTTTTACGGCCTATCTTGAATCGAACGGACACCGTAAAACCCCTGAACGCTATGCGATTCTTCAGGAGATTTACGATAGTGAAGAACATTTTGATATCGAAAATTTGTACATCAAAATGAAAAACAAAAACTATCGGGTGAGTCGGGCGACGTTATACAATACCATCGAACTCCTACTCGACTGCGGATTGGTGCGCAAACACCAATTTGGTCAAAATCAGGCGCACTACGAAAAATCCTATTTCGACAAACAACACGATCACATCATCATGACCGATACGGGTGAAGTGATTGAGTTTTGTGATCCGCGCATCCAAACCATTAAAAAAACCATGGAAGAAATTTTCGGAATTGAAATTCACAACCATTCCCTCTATTTCTACGCCAGTAAAAAATCATAATACTACACAACACAAACAACACAACAATGACTGTAGACTTACTGTTAGGATTACAATGGGGCGACGAAGGCAAAGGAAAAATTGTCGACGTACTCACCTCAAAGTATGACATTATTGCCCGTTTTCAGGGCGGACCCAATGCGGGACATACTCTAGAATTTGATGGTATCAAACACGTTTTACGTACCATCCCTTCCGGAATTTTTCATGCTAATTCCATCAACATCATCGGAAATGGCGTCGTAATTGACCCGGTGGTGTTCCAAAAAGAAATTGAAGGTTTGGCACAATTCAATATGGATGTGACTGCTAAGCTGTTCATTTCGCGTAAAGCGCATCTTATTTTACCGACTCACCGTTTGTTGGATGCCGCTTCGGAAACCGCCAAAGGAAAAGCTAAAATCGGTTCAACCCTCAAAGGAATCGGTCCGACCTATATGGACAAAACGGGACGCAACGGAATTCGTGTAGGTGATATCGAGTTGGCCGACTTCCAGGAACGTTACCGAAATTTAGCCAACAAACACGAGGAGATGATCAAATTTTACGACGTTTCCATCCAATACAATTTGGCCGAAATGGAAGCTGAGTTTTTTGCCTCCATCGAAGAATTGAAAAAATTGACCTTTATTGACAGTGAAGAATATTTGGCGCAAGCACAAAAAGCCGGAAAATCCATTTTATGTGAAGGCGCACAAGGTTCGCTGCTTGATGTCGACTTTGGAACCTATCCTTTTGTGACGTCATCAAATACCACAGCTGCGGGAGCTTGTACAGGATTGGGCATTGCCCCCAATAAAATCAAAGACGTTTTCGGAATTTTCAAAGCCTATACAACGCGTGTAGGTAGCGGACCTTTCCCTACTGAATTGTTTGACGAAGTGGGTGCTACCATGGCCAAAGTGGGCAACGAATTTGGTTCGGTAACGGGCCGCCAACGCCGTTGTGGTTGGTTGGACTTAGTCGCTTTAAAATACGCCATTCAAATCAATGGTGTGACGCAATTGATGATGATGAAAGGGGACGTACTTTCGGGCTTTGAAACTTTGAAAGTGTGTACGGCCTACCAATACAAAGGGAAAACCATTCACCATTTACCGTACAATATTGAAGAGGAAAATGTGACGCCGGTATATACAGAATTTAAGGGTTGGAACGCCGATTTAACGGGCTTAACTACCTATGACAGTTTACCGCAAGAATTAAAAGACTACATCGCTTTTATCGAGCAAGAAGTGGAAGTGCCGATTAAGGTTATTTCTGTCGGACCCGATCGAAAACAAACGATTTTGAGATAATAAAAAACCCGCTTTAAACGAGCGGGTTTTTTATTACTTTTATTTCATGATAAAATATATAAGCACATTCATCTTCTTCATGGGCCTAATGGCTCAAGCACAAGATTTAGAAACATTAGAACGGGATTTAAAACATAAGATTCAATATACCGACACAACGTTTTATTCCTTTGACATGAAAATTGTAAAGGATCTACCTAATCGTGCTGTGGCTGTGGTGGCAAAATTTAGCACTCCTTATGAAGAAGATGGCTTTGATTGTAAAGTCACCGTTTATACTGTTGATACAACTACAAAAAAAATTGTAGGGCAATATGTTTTCCCCAACACTTTTACTTCTGATGCAATTGAATTAAGTACGTTCCAATTGGATTTTGCTCCCTATCAATTGAATTCCAAAACGCGTGCTTTTGGGGTGCGATGGAGTTACAGTAGCAGTTCGCGGGTGAGTCCGTATGGCGAAAGTTATATCGCCTTATTTATTTTAAAAAATAACCAACCGACTTGTATTTTGCCCCAACTACAAACCAGCGAAAGCCAAGGTGATTGGGATATGCAGTGTAAATACGATGGAAAAGAAATCAAACGTTTACTACTTATGGCGCCTACGCAAAACAATGGATATGCGGATTTAATAGTAAAATCACAAACGATAATTCGCACTTCACGTCAACCCAAAAATGAAGAAGATCCATGCATCGAGGAAGAATTAAGATCACCTTATCAAAAAGAAATTTGGATTTTTACAGAAGGAAAATATCAAAAATTGGATACCAAAAAGTCGGCAAAAAAATAAAAAAACCCGCTTTAAACGAGCGGGTTTTCTTTTTTATAATTTTAAAATAAACGATTCACTACCGGCCAACTGCAGGTCGATGAATCCTAGACCTTGTTTCACTTGTAGCGTAAACGTTTTCCCAAACAACACATCTTTCACGGGATAAGAACCGTCTTTTAAATGCCAAAGGTTGATCAATTCATTGGAGATTTTCAATTTGTATTGGTGGGCATGTTCTGAATCAAAATTGGAAACTACAATCAATTTTTCTGTATCGGACCAACGGGCAAAAGCGTATTGCTGACCGTCGTATCCTGTCGTTTGTGCATTGACCGCATGCAAATCCAAATAGTTCCCCATTAGGGCCGAACTCTTGATACTAAAATTCAATAAGCGTTTGTAGAAATCACGAAGTGCCTTTTCTTTTTCGGTCAATTGCCCTCCATCAAACTTGCCTTGGTTCATCCAACGTTGGTGGTTGGGTACACCGATGTAATCAAAAATACTGGTGCGGGAACGCTTTCCAAATCCGGCATCCTCATTCCCAGGTTCGCCCACTTCCTGTCCAAAATACACCATTGTTGGCGCCGTACTCAAGGTAGTTGAAACCACCATCAAGGGTTTGCCCCGTTCACCCGAACCGGCAAACTCAGGACTTGCCAAACGCTGTTCGTCGTGGTTGTCCAAGAAATGTAACATGTGGTGCTCGATATCTTTATTGCGTTGGCGAATGTCGGTTAAACCATCTGTCGTGGTGCGCCCTTGAATCACCGCTTTTAAATGATCGTAGGTTTCTACTTTATCATATAAATAATCCATTTTTCCTTTGTGGATATAATTGCGGTATTCGTTGGGATTATATACTTCTGCCAATAAAAAGGCTTTCGGATTTTTCATTTTTATGGCCGAATTCATAAAGCTCCAAAATTCATACGGCACCATTTCCGCCATATCATAACGGAAACCGTCAACACCTTTCGCCAACCAATATTCGGCGATTTCACGGAACTTCCACCATGAATTGGGTACATCTTGAGTTTTCCAAAAATCATAATGCTCGGCATAGGATTTCTTTTCGAAACCCTCAGGCAATTCGGCAAAATCCTTGGTGCCGTCGGGACGAATACCGTAGTTCACTTTGACCGTTTCGTACCAATCGTTGATATCGGGTTTGGCCAATCGCGAACCGTTACCGGTCCATTTGGCCGGATTTTCATCAAACTTTCCATCGATCATCGGATGGGCTTCCCCATTTAAGGGTTTATAATCGGGTGAGGTGGGCACTTCAAAAGCTTGCCCCGGAATGTAATAGAAATTGTTGTTGCGGTTGTATTCTTGCGTCACATCGTCGTCTGTTCCAAAATCTTTTACATAATCGGGTTTGGAGGTACTTACATATTTACGCGCAATATGATTGGGCACAATGTCAATAATTACCTTCAATCCGTGTTTGTGCGCCCGATCAATCAAGGCTTGAAATTCCGCTAAACGATTGGCTGGATTAACCGCCAAATCAGGATTCACATTGTAATAATCTTTAACGGCATAGGGCGAACCCGCGCGACCTTTCACGACATCCGGATCGTCATTTGAAATGCCATATTTAGTATAATCAGCTACCAACGCATGGTGCGGCACACCCGTAAACCAAATGTGGGTCACGCCTAAATCTTTAATTTCTTGCAAGGCTTTATCGGTAAAATCATTAAACTTCCCAACCCCGTTTTCTTCTTTGGTTCCCCACGGTTTGTTGGTAGTATTGGTATTGCCGAAAAGGCGTGTAAAAACTTGATAAACGACTTTTTTATGTTCCACGTTGGTTGTTTTCTTTTTGAATTGTACGTCGGATTTCTTTGCTTGGGCAGTGGCTTGAAGCGCAATCCCCAAGGCCGCAAAGAGCAGTATTTTTTTCATGACTTTGGTGTTTTAATGACCAAGAGCAAATATAGAAATTAGAATTCGAATACTGAACCTGATAAAAAAAACTTAATACCGAAATACCTTGTGCTGATTTTCATAAATTTGCCTCAAAATTTAATTTCCTTGAAACACTTTTGTTTTCTCCTTATTAGTCTAATCAGTTTGATTTCACCCGCTTTTGCCCAACGCCAACCGGGTAGAATTATGGTGGAGAATGCCGACTTTCAAGACATCAACCAATTCGAAATTCCGGATGCCGTTTTATTAACGGGTAATGTTCGGGTGCGCCACGAAGGTGTGGTCCTGACCTGTAATAAAGCCTATTTTTTTCAAAAAGAAAATTACATCAAAGCCTTTGGCGAAGTACAAATGGTACAAGGTGACACTTTGTATTTGAATAGTAAATATGCCGAATACAACGGAAATGTCAAAAAAGCCTATGCTACCGGAGATGTCGTCATGCGTTCCCCTGAATCGAGCTTGGTGACCGACACGATCCATTTTGACCGCGTGCAACAAGAAGCTTTTTATAAAACGAAAGGCGTAATCACGAATCGGGAGAATACGTTAAAAAGTAATTCGGGGACTTATTATGTCAAAGAAAAGAAATACCGCTTTTTGACGGAGGTCGAACTCAAAAATCCACAATACACCATCAAATCCAACCATTTGGATTATTACACCAATTCGGGGCATTCCTATTTGTTTGGACCTTCTACCATCACCGGTAAGGACAATTTTATTTATACCGAAAATGGTTTTTACAACACCAAAAAGAATGTGGGTCATTTTCTAAAAAAATCCTACATCAAATACAAAGACCGCTTGATTGAAGGAGACAGTTTGTATTTTGACCGTACCAAAGAATTTTCTTCGGGTACCCGCAATGTCAAAATCACCGATTCCATCAACAAAGCGATTGTTCGCGGTCATTATGCCGAAGTGTATAAAAAACAAGATTCGGTTTACATCACCAAACGGGCTAGTGTGCGCTATCAAGTTGAAAAAGACTCCATGTTTGTGCATGCGAAGAAAATTTACATGACGGGTAAAGCAGGGGAACGCATCATTCGCGGGCAAAAAAATGTTCGTTTCTTCAAAACCGACATGAGTGGAAAATGCGATTCCATTCATTCGGATCAAAAAAATGCCCTGACGAAATTAATTGGGAAACCAATTTTATGGAATAACGAAAAACAGCTGACGGGCGATGTCATGCATTTGATAGGAAATAATAATACCGAAAAGCTCGACTCGCTCAAAGTACTCAACAATGCTTTTATCATTTCGAAAGATACGCTCGACGCCGGATTTAATCAGGTCAAGGGCATCAATTTGTACGGGAAATTTCGGGACAACAAATTGTATGAAGTCGATGTGGTGAAAAACAACGAAGTGGTGTACTTCATGCGCAACGACGAAAACGAGTTAATCGGAATCAATAAGAATGTGTGCAGTCGGATCAACATGCTCATGAACGAAGGAAAAATTGAAACGATTACTTTTTTTGACAAAGTCAGCGGCACCATTTACCCCGAAGAAGATTTCCCAGAAAACGCCCGAAAACTGAGAGGTTTTGTGTGGCGCATTGACGAAAAAATAAAGTCCAAAGAAGATATTTTCCCGCCTGAAGAAAACGAAGACGAGGCAAAAATCCAGGCAGCAACCGCCAAAGACAACGCCAAACCCAACCTGCCGATGCCCATTCGGAAGGAAACCTTGAATTACGGCAAAAAGAATACCCCCAAACCCAAAAAATAATACCGAGTTACCATGAGTAGTAAAGCGGACTTTTTTAAATACCAGGCGCAAACTTCGCCCTATCCCCTAGCAATGGAAGTTTCTCATGCCAAGGGAAGTTATATTTACGATACCCAAAATAAAAAATACTTGGATTTTGTAGCGGGCGTTTCAGCCTGTTCGTTGGGACACCAACATCCACGCGTGAATCAAGCAATTATTGACCAACTCCATAAATATTCCCACGTCATGGTGTATGGGGAATATGCCCAACATCCCGCTACGGAGTACTGTAAGTTATTGGTACAACACATGCATCCGTCCCTGAATAAAGTCTATTTGGTCAATTCAGGTACCGAAGCCACAGAAGGCGCGTTGAAGTTGGTGCGCCGCGTTACGGGTCGCTCACAATTGATTTCCTGCCACAATGCCTATCATGGCAATACGATGGGTTCGATGAGTGTTATGGGCTTTGAAGAACGCAAGCAAATCTTCCGTCCCCTCGTTCCCGATGTGGATTTTATCACCTTTAATAACGAAGCCGATTTAGAAAAAATCACGACCAAAACAGCGGGGATTATTTTGGAGAGTATCCAAGGTGGCGCGGGTTTTATCGAACCTCAGAACGGATTCTTGACTAAAGTCAAACAACGCTGTGAAGAAGTAGGCGCTCTGATGATAGTTGACGAAATCCAACCCGGATTTGGACGCACAGGTAAACTTTTTGGCTACGAAAATTACAATGTGGTGCCCGACGTAGTGATTATTGGCAAAGGAATGGCAGGCGGTATGCCTGTAGGCGGCTTCATAGCCAACGAAAAATACATGGACTTGTTGAGTCACGATCCCAAATTGGGACATATTACTACGTTTGGCGGTCATCCGGTGATTGCGGCGGCGAGTTTGGCCACCTTACAAGAAGTGTTGGACCAAGATTATGCCCGACAATCATTGGAAAAAGAAGCTTTGTTCCGTTCTTTATTGGTTCATCCACTGATTGAGGAAGTTCGGGGCCGCGGACTCATGTTGGCTGCGATGACGGCCGATCCGGAAATAACCAACCGCGCGATTTTGAAAGCCCAAGACCGCGGACTCATTCTTTTTTGGTTATTATTTGAAGGAAAAGCCATCCGAATTACACCACCACTTACGGTTTCTGAAGACGAAATTCGGGAAGGTTGTGCCATCCTGTTGGCTGTATTGGATGAGATTTTAGCTGAGGATAAAGCAGTTAACCGCTAAACCTGTTAATTAAATTGTTTAAAACAATTCGTTAAAATTTACGTTTTCCGAAAAGGGTTGTGTACCTTTAGTATGCATAACGTTAACCCCAATTGCTATGTATCTGGATCACGAAGAAGACGACTACAACTTATCGCTCAACCGTTTTGAGTCGATGCTGAAAACGAACAAAGTATTCTTCTTCGATTCGGAAGAGTTTGAGGAGATCATTTTGCACTACCTCGACATGGGGAAAACCAACTTAGCCAAGAAAGCACTGAAATTAGGATTAGAACAACATCCGAAATCGACAGGGCTTAAATTGGTTCAAGTCGAAATGTTGGTCTACGAAGACAAACTAGATGCTGCTGAGCGGTTGTTAAACGAGCTCTATGCGATTGAACCGCACAACGAAGAAATCTTCATTCAGCGCGCCAGTATTTATTCCAAACGCGACAACCACGAAAAAGCGGTGGAATGCTTACAACAAGCCTTAGAATTTACCGATGATTATGCCGATGTCTATAACTTAATGGGCATGGAATACCTTTTTATGGACAATTTGGAAGCGGCTAAAGAAAGCTTCATCAAATGTTTAGAAGAAGACATCATGGATCAATCGGCTTTATATAATGTGGTGTATTGTTTTGAGTTTTTAGACCAAAATAAAGAAGCGGTTGAGTACCTAAAAACGTATATCGATCGTAATCCTTACAGTGAAATCGCTTGGCACCAATCTGGTCGTTTGTATTACGGATTGAAAGATTACGAAAATGCCGTTCGTGCTTTTGAATACGCCACCTACATCGATGATACGTTTGTGGGAGCTTATATGGAAAAAGGTAAGGCCTTGGAACGATTGATGCGCTATGAAGAAGCGATTGAATGTTACGAACAAACCATCAACCTTGATGATCCTACCTCCTACGCCCTATTGCGTATCGGAAAATGCCATGAAAAATTAGGCAATCGCGCCGAAGCGATGAAATTTTTCAACCAAACGGTGCACGAAGATCCGCTTTTAGACAAAGGTTGGATTGCCATCACCGATTTTTATATTCGAGAAAAAAACTTCCAAAAAGCCTTGTTCTACGTGAATAAAGCCTTGGCGATTGACGATCAAAACCGCGGCTATTGGAAGCGCTATGCCACCATTAACAAAGCCATGAATTTTTACGAAGAAGCCGAGTACGGGTATCGTAAAGCGGTAGAATTCGGAGATTTCGAATTGGACACTTGGTTGTTTTGGGTAGACATTTTGAATTATTTGGGCGAATACGATAATGCGGTGCTTACTTTATTGCAAGCCTCTGAATATTATCCCGAAGAATTCGAAATTGAATACCGCTTGGCTGGCTTGTATTTTATGCAACATTTGGATGAAAAAGGATTGTACCATTTAGCGAATGGCTTGCGTCAAAATTACGCACACCATACACTCATTGAAGAATTATTCCCCTCGATTTGGGAACGTCCAACGGTACAACATTACATCGCAAAATTCCAAAAATAATGTCCGATTCCCCCAAAAAACGCTACGGATTAATAGGCCGCAACATCGACTATTCTTTTTCCCGAACGTATTTTGGCAAGAAATTCAGTGCAGAACATTATCAAGAATATACCTATGAGAATTTTGATCTCCCATCGATTTCCGATTTCCCTGAAGTAAGAGCCAATCATCCCGATATCAAGGGATTGAATGTGACCATTCCCTATAAAGAAGCGATACTTACGTATTTGGACGAACTTTCGGAAAATGCTAAAAAGATTGGCGCTGTCAACGTCATTCGATTCAAAAAAAATGGAAAAATTAAAGGCTATAATTCGGATTGGTTTGGGTTCAAAAAAGCCTTGACGCCGCTTCTCCTTCCCCACCATAAAAAAGCCCTAATTCTAGGTACGGGTGGCGCTGCCAAAGCGGTGGCCTTTGCCCTCGAAAAAATGGGAATTTTGTATGCCTTCGTTTCTCGAAATGATTACCCCAATGCGATTCGGTACGAACATTTGAACGAAACGATTTTCGACACCTACTCCATCATCATTAATTGCACTCCCCTGGGGACTTTTCCCAACATAGACCAATGTCCGCCCATTCCCTATACCTATTTTACTTCCCGCCATATCGCTTTTGATTTGATTTATAATCCCGAAAAAACACTTTTCCTCCAACAGGCTGAAGCCCAAGGTGCTTTGATTGAAAACGGCTATCCCATGTTGGTTTTTCAAGCCGAAAAAGCTTGGAAAATTTGGAACCGTTCCTAGGCACTCCTCACAATCATTCTTTTTTTAAACGAATAATAACGTCAGAAACCGCTGATTTTCTTTGTATTTTGGCACTTCTTTACTATCTTTCGCCCTAAATAAGTGTATAACCCCACAACTTAATCGAATGTCAGAAGAATTGAATGATAACCTGATTCCGGAGCAAAACGGATCAGATGGAATGGAAAATCAAGAAACCGCTGCTACAGAAACACCTGTAGTTCAGGAGGAAAGTGTTGCCGAAACGGTAGAAGAAACGGTTGCTGAAACAGTTGAAGAGACTGTTGAAGAAGTTGTTGCCGAAACAGTTGAAGAAGCGGTAGCTGAAAGTCCGGTACCCGATACCGAAGTCGAAGCGCCCTTAGCCGAAGAAACTCCGGTGGAAACGGAAGTGCTTTCGGGTGAAGAAGCCGATATACCTGCTGCGGCAATTACCGAACAAGAAGCTGCTGTGAATGCCATCGCTGATGTCAATGCAGAGGAAAGCGAAGACGAAACCTTGAAAGGCCGTCACGACATTCCGATGCAGGATTACGACACCTTGTCGATGGAGCAATTGGTGAACGCCTTGGAAGAATTGGTCAATGTTGACCATGTGATGTCGGTTCGCGAACATGTGGAAGAATTGCGCAAATCGTTTATGTTGAAATTCCACCATTTCATCGATGAGAAACGCGACGAATTCCATGCGGAAAACCCCGATACTACAGAAGATTTCCATTACGATTTCCCGTTAAAAAAACGATTCGATTCTTTATATACTAAATACCGTGATTTGAAAAACAACCATTTCAAATCACTTCAAAATGCGCTTAAATCCAACCTTGAAAAACGCGAGGCGTTAGTAGAGGAATTGAAAAATGTTGTCGCAAACTCGACAGGCAACATTGCGCAAGCCTTAAAACAATTGAACGATATTCGCGAACGCTGGAAAAATGCGGGACCGATACCAAAAGATAAATACAATCACGTGTGGAACAACTACCACTTCCATCTAGAAAACTTCTACGATGTGTTGCACTTGGACCGTGAAGCCCGTGATTTGGAATTCAAACACAATCTCGAACAGAAACAACGCATCATTGCACGTGTTGAAGAATTGTTAGACGAAGCCGACATCAATAAAGCTTTCCGTGAATTGCAAGATTTACACCGCATTTGGAAAGAGGATATCGGACCCGTTTCCAAAGACGTTCGTGAGGAATTGTGGGAGAAATTTAGTGAGTTGACCAAAAAAATGCACGACAAACGCGAATCGCTTGCCGAAAGCTTCCGTCACCGTGAAACGGAAAACTTACAGAAAAAACAAGAAATCATCGCCCAATTGGAGCAGTTGGCTACGGAAAAAGTAGACGCGCACCAATTGTGGGTGAATCAAATTGCCAAAGTAGAAGCCTTACGCAATGCGTTCTTTGCCACTGGCAAGGTACCTGCCGAAGTGAATGAAGCGACTTGGGCTGCTTTTAAAAATGCAGTTCGCAATTTTAATTCGCTTAAAAATTCGTTCTATAAAGAAATCAAACGTGATCAAAGCGATAATTTAAGTCGTAAGCAAGCCTTGGTTGAAAAAGCCAAAGCCTTAAAAGACTCGGAAGATTTTGAAGGCACAACGGCCGTGATGAAACAAATTCAAGACGAATGGAAAACCATTGGTCATGTGCCACGTAAATTCTCGGATGCATTGTGGAAAGAATTCAAAGAAGCTTGTAATTCGTACTTTGAGCGTTTAAAAGACAGCAAAAAAGAAGAAAATGCGGTAGAAATGGAAGCCTTCAACAAGAAGAAAGCCTATTTGGAACAATTGCGTAGTTTCGAGTTGGTAGGTGACCACAAAACCGACTTAGATGCGATCAAAGTGCATATTGAAGCGTGGAAAGGACTGGGGAAAGTACCGTTCAACCGTCGTCATATCGAAGGGAAATTCAACAAGATTTTGGATGCCTTATTCGAAAAATTAAGCGCCAGCAAAAAAGAAGGTGAAATGAATCGTTTCACGAGCAAATTGGATGCTTTCGCTGGGGATGACAGCCGTAAGTTGGATAACGAAAAATTATTCATCATGCGCAAAATTGACGAAGTACAACATGAAATCTTCCAATTGGAAAACAACATTCAGTTCTTCCAAAACAGCAAAAACAACCCGATTGTAAATGAGGTGAAGAAAAGCATCGAACGACACAAAGAGGAATTGCTCACCTGGAAAGACAAATTGAAACATATCAATGCTTTAATCAAGCAAAATAAAGAGTCCGCAGAATAGCGGACTTTTTTTATGCATGACAATTATCATTTTATAAGGAATGGTTTGCGCCTACCTTTGGTACAAAATTGCATAAACCCATGACTCCTTCACTCATCCAGAAATACAATGTACCCGGTCCACGGTACACGAGTTATCCCACCGTTCCCTACTGGAATGAAACGGATTTCACGCTACCTGCATGGGAAAAAACCTTGATCCAAGCCTTCAAGGAAACGAATAGTTCGGAGGGCATCAGCCTCTATATTCACCTCCCTTTTTGTGAAAGTTTATGTACCTTCTGCGGTTGCAACAAACGGATTACCAAACGGCATGAGGTCGAACATCCCTATATTACTGCGGTGTTGAAGGAATGGAATTTATACTGCGAATTATTACCTAAAAAACCAAATATCCGCGAAATCCACTTGGGTGGCGGTACACCTACCTTCTTTTCTCCAGACAACCTCCGTCGGTTGATTACCGGAATCTTGAAAGAAGCGAATGTGGCCCGTGATCACGAATTTAGTTTTGAGGGACATCCCAACAATACCACACGCGAGCATTTACAAACGCTGTATGATTTGGGCTTTCGTCGGGTGAGTTTTGGCGTACAAGATTATTCAACTACCGTTCAAACCGCTATTCACCGCATCCAACCCTTTCATAATGTAGCCAAAGTAACCTTTTGGGCGCGCGAAATTGGGTACACTTCGATTGGCCATGATTTGGTGTTCGGACTCCCGTTCCAAACCCTGGAAGATGTGATGGACACGATCGACAAAACCAAGTCGCTCCTCCCCGACCGCTTGGCATTTTATAGCTATGCGCACGTGCCTTGGATCAAAGGCAACGGCCAACGCGGATTTAAAGACGAGGATTTGCCACAAGACGACGTGAAACGCCAATTGTATGAAGAAGGTAAAAAACGTCTCGCTACCCACCATTACCACGAAATTGGGATGGACCATTTCGCACTGTCCTCCGACTCCATGTATGAGGCGTTTCAAAACGGAACACTCCACCGCAATTTTATGGGCTATACGGTAACCAAAACCAAAGTCATGATTGGCTTGGGCGTTTCCTCGATTGGGGACAGTTGGTACAGTTTTGCCCAAAATGAAAAGAATTTAGAAGACTACTACGACCGTTTGGAACAAAATGAAATTCCTATACTTCGCGGTCATCTCTTGACGGAAGAAGACTTAGTGATCCGTCGCCATATCTTAAATTTAATGTGTACTTTCCAAACGCAATGGGAAGACGACGCCTTGTATTTTAATGAAATTCCCGAAGTCATTGCCCATTTGCAAGAAATGGAACACGATGGCTTGTTGGAGTTCCACCTCAACGGACTCCAAATCACCGAAAAAGGTAAACCTTATGTGCGCAACATTTGTATGGCATTTGACCTGCATTTGCAACGCACTGCGCCACAGACGCAGTTGTTCTCAATGACAGTGTGAGGTGAAGTTTCAAGTTTCAGGTTTCAGGTTATTCGGGGAAAATTGAAGTTTACGTTTGCTCAGGGGCTTAGCGTCTCAGAATCTCAGTAGCTTTAAACACGATCTTGTCATTTCGACGCAAGGAGAAATCCCATCCCATTCTTCACGCAACGTTTGCTCAGGAGCTTAGCGGCTTAGTAACACCCAGCATGATACTGGGTTTTCTGGAAAAAAAAAACAAAATACCTATTTCTGGGACTACGAAATCCAGTTGGAAACCACCCTACCCGACCATTTTCCCTTTTTTTGGGTAAACAAGAACGATTGGCCACTCCCAATTGTATTCACATCAATGTAAAATGTTTTCTTGTCGTGGGCGAAAACCGGAATACTCACCTGATAGAAAAGCAGCTTACCGTATTTCTTTTGGTAGTTGTCCAAAAAGTGGGCTTGTCGGTCAGTGGCTTTGGCATCCCTCATTTTGGCTAATTCATCGGCTGAAAGTAACTTTTTGTATTGAATTTGTTGGGGGTCCAATTTCAAATTACGCCACTGCTTACATTGGGCAGTAAGGAAGACCGAATCGCCAGGGAAATAAGCGTCTATCTTTTTCTTCAAATGTGAATTTTCCTCACAATAGGAAGGCAAAACCAATCGGTCAGCAAGATACGGTGTTTGATTGCCTTCTAAGGCTTCGGCTTCTTGTAAGGTTTCAAACACCAAATTTATCGCGAAATAAATATCGGTTTCCGTGGTGGTAGGTGTCGCAATTGGTTTGGGTTGGGCTTCTTTTTGGGAACAGGCGAAAAGAAGAATCAAACAACAGAGGGAGAATACGGGTTTCATGGGAAGAATGAGGGTTTCAGGTTTCAAGTTTCAGGTTTCAAGTTATTCGAAATGAAAATCCATTCGTTCGGGCAGCAAAGTCCGGAGATTGTTGCGGAGCCGTGTGCTACTAAAAACACTTTGCGGAACTGGGTTATATTCTTCTCAATCCCAGTCGACAAAATAATTGTGCAAAACTACCAATGTTTAATTTTCCTTTATTCTTTATCTTAATTTCAAATTTTAGTTTTGTATAATTTGAGTAATAAAAGCTAGAAATATCGTCTGCTAGTTTTCCATTTTTAATAAGCCATAAAGCTTCATAACTTCCCTGTTTAGTATATTCTTCAACAAATTTGGAATAATCATAATATGAAAAAAGCCTTTCTTTTTTTAAAAATGGAAAGAATACTGACGTAAAAATTATTTTATCCTTTTCAATTACAATTCGTTTAACTTTTACTAAAAAATACAAGGTTATGAATTCCAAGAAAAGGAATAAAATTCCAATTAACATTCGACTTTTATCAACCCAAAATTCATGATCCAAAGGACTAATTTTTGATTTTTTAAATACCATCCAAATTAAAAATCCAATTGATGCATTGATATATAATGTTATAAAAATTCCCTTAAATTTAAATTTTGAAACCATGTGTATTGAAAAAATTGCCATTAACGATTTGTCAATAGCCGACTATGAAGAACGAAACGAAACGATTAGTATCCAACAAAAATAAACCTTTTTTGCTACGCACCATTCGCTTTGCGCGTGTCGTGAAAACAAAATGCCAACTTTGCACTTGTCAGCCAAGTGGAAGCTTAAACCGCAAAGTCGGGAGACTGTTGCGGAGCTGGGTTGCGAAGTATTGCAAGTTTATTTTCTAGTCAACCCCCAACCAACAAAGCCAGACAAAAGAAAAATTAAAATTAAAATTATAGTTACAGTATTTCCCAATTCACTTTTCCAAAAAATCAATTTTATAATTGCAGAAATACAAAAAAATAAAGAAAAAATCATAAGTATAAATCCGCAACCAATTTCAAAACCTCTTTTAGTTTTTTTTGTAGCTCTTATTGTACTATTTATAATTTTATGAACACCATTTTCATTTATATTATCTGTTTTTGTTTCTATTACCTTATCAGTAACAAAAAATATTTCATTTGAAATAAAATAAGAGATAAAAATTGTAATGAATTGTAATATTAAAAGCCAAGACGTAAAAACTAGTAAGAATGTAAATATTGAGGCCAATACCACATAAGTATTTCTAACATTTTTACCAAAAAATGAGGCAAATAATATCAATATGAAAATTCCTATTTGATATAAAAATATAGTCATTCAAGTATTTTATTTCAAGTGAAATTCTATTCCAAATAAAATTAGTCAAACATTGAAAATTAGAATAAATTATAAAAAACTATTTTCCAGCATCAAAAACTGCTTTTTTGCAATTTAAAATCAAAGCGATTGTATTATTTTGTATGTTCATCTAATAACCATTTGGATCCATCTGAAAAAACCACTTCTCTTGCTCTAGCGTTGATTATTTTTTTGGCATTAGATGAGTTTATTTCCCAAGTTCCAGAACCTATCTTTCCGGGATTAAGAGCTTCATCTGTTTCACCTCTTCCTGAACCAACTAAAAAACTATCACCCATTTCAGCAGGTTCTCCGAAAGCATTTTCACCATACCATTCAAACCTGATAGCTTCTACTCTTTTTCCAGATACATTTTTATAAACTAATTTTATATCACGTCTATTTGAATATTCTTTTTTAACAAGTTTGGAGGATACAATTATTACTGGAAATTTTATCGTCGAATCTGTTTTTGTATATTTTGATTTCACATTTGACTTAATCAAACTATCAGTCATTTTTTCTGCTTTTATCTGTCTTTCCAAGCTATCCGAATAATTATTGATATTATCAACTGACTTTTCTTTTTGATTACATCCTGCAATAAGTATTGTCAAAAATAATCCTGTAAATAAAACTCTTAACTTCATAAATTTATAATTAATATTAATATGTTCTTTTGGCTATTACATCGATCTAGAAGAGTTTAATTAGCCATCTGATTCAACATTACATACTCTATTTTGTCAAAATAAAAAGTATTTTGTGTAAACAAATCGACAACTTAGTCCATACAAGTGATAGTGGATACAGCTATTGGTAGGAGCTAATTTTTTGGCATAAATCCCGCAAATATTGCATGACGTTTCAAAGTAACTTTTATTTGATCTTTTATTGATGATGGGAAAGTATTTTCTGACGAATAAACTTTCATTTCAATTATAACTTTTTTCTTTTCAGAATTAGTACGTTCTACAAAAACATCTGCCTTAACAGTACTAAATTCAGATTTTTGCTCTTTTTCAAAGCTAGCTTTTAAACCTAATTCAGTTAAAATTCTTGCAATACGTTTTCCTAATAAAACAGGAGAAGTAGTTACCGTTTTGTACCATTCCTTTCCTTCATCACCTCTCTTAGATTCTCTTTCTCTTACAGGTGCATAATCGTATTCATTCCAAGTGTTATTAATAATATGAAAAAGATGAGTTTGTTCAAATCGTTTTAAATATGTTCTCCCCAATTTTATTTGGTCATCATTCAAGTTTACACACAACCGATGTAAATCTGCAACTCTTACAGGAACAATTCTGAAATCAAAGTACAATCTAGTTCTATTATAGACTGCTAATGGTAACTGTTTTTTCTCATCTGTCGTAAGTTCTCTATAAAACGCATCCCAATTAAGCTTATATCCATCTCTTGGAAGTGTGAATTGCATTACTCTTTGATTCCTTATTGAGTCTGCAACTGGCCACAATAATATTATTTGATATTCTGAAAAGTCTTGTAAGTCAACTAAATGTTCTGCTAATTTATTTCCTACATTTTGTATAGATTCTCCAATAGTGTCTGAATTAAAGACAACAGTTTCAATATCACTATCAATAATACCGAAATCTGCTAGAGATTTTCCACTATTGTGTATAGTAAAAGTATCTTTGATAATTTCCGTCCACTGAGATTTTTCTGGTCCTGTAATTTCAAAATTTTTTGAAATCAAAATTCTTGAATTTCTAGAAGTGGCATCAGCTAAAGCTTTTTGAAATTCAATACTTGTTGTAAGCCAAATAAAAATTGTTGGAATAGATTTTAATTCGTTTCTATCAAATAGACTTATAAATTCAATAAACTGACTAGGAATACTCTCTTTTCCTGAAACGTTTTCTTCAAATTGATCAACAATAGGAACTAAAATTTTTTCAGGTCGATTTTTATGTTCATTCTTTATTCTGCTAAGTAAATCATCCTTAGACTCAATTTCTAATGGAGTTAACAAAAAAGTATGAGTGTTAGGAAGGTGAGTACTTAACTCAATTGTACCACTACTTTTCCCTGAACCACTTTGACCGAAGATAGGTAAAAATTTAATTCCACCAGAAATTAAAATTGAACTATATGCACTTTTTATTGATCTTATTAAATCCTTGTTAGGAATAAGTCTTCCTTTGTATGCTTCATCTAAATCTTCGTATCTTGACGGTAATTTCATATTGTAATAATTTTCATAAATATATTAAATCATTTTTTAACATTCTACTCTGCTTACTGTAAAAGTTGTAGATGTAATATAGGTTCTTTTTTATTTCTATATTAGTTCCCCTAAGAATCATCCTCCTCACAAATCCCCCGCAAAATAAAAATTATTCTACAATTCCCACTAGGGTTTTTCCTATTTTGGGAAGGTATTTTACGTATAGTAACTTGATATGAAATTTTAAATAGTAAATTATAAATTATAAATTGGTTTACAGCTCACGTCTGATGACTGATGACTCTTCGACTTACGACTTCCCAACTTACGACTTCCCGACTTACGACTTCCCGACTTACGACTTCCCGACTTACGACTTACGACTTTCTGACTTACGACTTCCAACTCATAATTCATAACCAATAATTCATAATTAAAAAAGCACGCCTCCCAGCGTGCTTTTCTTCTAAACCCAAAAAAATTACTCTTGGAGACGGGTATAAATCTCGTCTTTCAAGTGCAGTAATTTTGCTTTCAACTCATGCGCATACTCATCAATAACCACTTCTTCTTCGGTATTGATGCGGTGGATTTGGTGCTCCAACTCGTGGTAGCTGTCAAAGAGTTTTTTGAAATGCGCATCTTGTGTTTTTAATTCGTGAATTTTATCAGTCAATTCAGGAAACTCGTGTAATAAATCGTGACGTTCCATATTCGTTTGTTTTTTGGTTACTTAATTAATGACAATTGGCTTGCGCCTGTACATACAGATTCATGGTCGAAGGTGATACATACGGGATTCCCAATCCCAACCCCCGAACGATAAAGAGGAGTCCGATACACACGGCCACCACGGGAATTAATTTTTGAATGCGTTGTCGCACCGGCATACTGATCCACTGACTCGCATAGACCACCGCACTTAGCAACGGCACGGTTCCTAAACCGTACAAGAACATATAGCTCATACTGCTCATCAAATTGGGCATGGCCAGCGCGCCAAACAAGGCGGCATACACCATTCCACAGGGTAAGAACCCGTTGAGGAGTCCGATTGTGAACAAGGCATCGACCGACTTTCTTTTGAACTGCTGTCCCAAGTGACTTTTGATCGCGGCAATGACTTTATACACGGGTTTGGAAAAGTTGTACCGGGCCAAGACTTTTTCGGGAACTACCGCCACCACAATCATCAACACGCCCACCGTAATGGACAAGTGTTGCTGCATTCCGGCAAGGTAAAATCCCCGACCTAGGAGTCCGAACACCAAACCTAGCAATCCGTAGGCCGTTAACCGACCCAAGTGATAGACCAGGATTTGCAACGCTTTACGACTTGGATTGGTTCGGTCTACAGGGAGCATCATCGCAATCGGACCGCACATGCCTACGCAATGCAGACTGCTGATGATTCCGAGAAGTAATGCCGTGTACAACATGGTTTAATAGATGATGGTTTCTTTTGAAATATAGCCTACGCCGTCGCAATTCCAGTTGATGATAATGTCCCAGCGACCGTCTGCCAGAGAGCTTTTAGGTATGAGCAAATGTGGACTGGATAACGAAATCGGAATTTCGAAATCAAGCTGCTGACTAGACGGTCTGTAAAGGGACACTTTACCGTTTATTTTCGCAAAGTCAAACGACTTCGGAAAAGTTATCGTTACGCCTTCACGGGTTTGGGTAAACTGCACTTTCTCTTTCAGATTCAAGGCATTGTTTTGTTGTTCCAAATCCCGTTCAAAGGTTTGTTCTTTTAAATAATATTTTTCAACGACCAATTCGTTGTCGTATTTCGAGTTGGATTGTACCCGAAACACAAAGAAGAGTATAAAGCTCATGAACAGTGCAAATGCGATTACAATCCCTGTTCCCCAATTTATTTTCATGGTGTTTTTTTTTTTAGTGATTAGTGACTAGTGATTAGTGACTAGTGACTGTATACTGAACACTGTTTACTGCAACTGCGACTGCCTACTAATTAAACCTCCTCGGTCCGTTGAAATTCGTCGTGGTCGATTCAATTCTACGGTTACCGTCGTACACTTCAATATGCAAGACCTTTTTCTCATCGTTGAGTAAGGATTCGGGCAATTTGATGAAAAGCGTTCCTTCGCCTAGACTATCGCCGGGGACCGTAATGGCATTGGCGCCTACTAATTTAATTTCACCGCCTTCGGCATCGACCAATTTAAATGTCACGTGTTGAAACGCTTCGTTGGTTTTGTTAACGACTTTGAAATTGTACACATTCACAATGCGGTTGCCTTCTTTCAAGAACATTTGTCCAGGGACTTTTAATATCGTGGCTTCCACCTGACTGCGTAAGAACAACATGCCTACAAAGATGCCGGTCAAAATCAACAACACGGCCGAATAGCCTTTCATGCGGTTGGTGAATTTGAACTTTTCTTTTTTGACAATTTCGTCTTCACTCGCATAGCGAATCAAGCCTTTGGGGAATCCCACTTTGTCCATGATGGTATCGCACTCGTCGATACATGCCGTACAGTTCACACATTCCAATTGCACCCCGTTACGGATATCAATTCCGGTTGGGCACACATGAATACAGGCTTTGCAATCGATACAATCGCCTTTTCCAGCGGCAACGCGGTCTTCGCCTTTGGTAATTTTGGCACGACCGTTTTCGCCTTCGCCGCGCACATGGTCATAAGAAACGTTGATGGTTTTGTTGTCCAACAACACGCCTTGTAAACGACCGTAAGGACAAGCGATGATACACACTTGCTCGCGGAACCAGGCATAGATAAAGTAGAATACTGCAGAAAAAATCAATACGGCAATGAGCGTAGAGGTATTGTGCGTTGGTCCTTCTTTTACAAATTCGATCACTGTATCACTGCCTTTTAAATAGGCTAAGAATACGTTGGCAATTACAAAAGAAATCACATAAAATACAATCCATTTGGTGACGCGTTTGCGAATTTTCTCGGCGTCCCATTCTTGTTTTTCGAGACGAATTTGTTGGTTGCGGTCGCCTTCAATCCAGTATTCGATGCGGCGAAACACCATTTCCATAAAAATGGTTTGCGGACAAAACCACCCGCAGAAAATACGTCCGAAGGCTACGGTAAAGAGTGCCAACCCTACGACTCCAATAATCATGGAGATTACAAAGAGGTGGAAATCTTGGGGCCAAAATGGAAATCCGAAGATATTAAAGCGACGTTCAAGAACGTTAAAGAGCAAAAATTGGTGGCCGTTGATTTTCACAAACGGCGCTCCGAAGAGAAACACCAACAAGAAATAACTAACAATTTTTCTTCGGTCGTACATCGGTCCCGAAGGTTTTTTGGGGAAAATGAAGGCACGTTTTCCTTTTTGATCGATAGTGGCTATCGTATCGCGGAAACTGTCGTCATGTAACTGACTGGCCATGGTTTTTTTATTTTTTTGGGTTTAGTAATAGGGTCCCGAGGGTATCGGGACCCGTTAACTGTTATTTTGCAGTTGCTGTAGAGTCGGCAGGTTTTGCAGCATCGGCTGTGGGAGCAGCTTCTTCTGTCCATTTATCTCCTTCGGCAGGTTTACCACCGGCAGGTTTGGTACCTTGTAAACTAAGTACATAACTGGCTACTTTTTGAACATCTTTAGAATCTAAGGTTTTACCCCATGCGGCCATCGTTGGGTTACGTGGACTACCGTCGTGGATGACTTTAAATACATTTTTAATACCGCCACCGTTCAACCAGAACTCGTCGGTAAGATTCGGACCTACAACTCCACCTCCTTGTGGACCGTGACAGGCCACACAAACGTTTTTGAAGATTTCTTGTCCTTTGGCCAAACTTTCTTTATCGGTAAGTAAAGTCACTTGATCAGCCGTAATCACTTCTTTTGGTGAAGCGGATTTGCTGTTTAATAATTCAGCTTCTGCCAATTCAACCTCATGTTTGAACTCTTGTTCTTGGTTGTCGCCGCCAAACATGTGGAAGCGTACCAAGTAAATCACCCCAAAGATGATGGTCAAATAGAACAAGTTCACCCACCATGGTGGCAATACGTTATCCAACTCACGGATGCCGTCATAATCATGGTCAAGCATTACATCGGCTTCTTGCTCGATGGCTTTAGAGCGGGTCAATTTGCTCATCCAGGTTTGGTAGAACTTACTTTCTGTGAATGAAACCGATTGGGCTTCTTCTAATTTTTGTTTTTGTTCGTCTGTTAATAAGTGATAGGTCACTTTATCCACAGCGCTTACCACAATTTCGATAGCGACCAATAGGAACAGAAACACTCCTAAAAACAACGCTACCATTGGGTATTTCACGAATGCCGGTTTATCCCCAGAATCGATAAAGTATTCTAATGCAACCAACACAAAGGCGAAGATTACAGGGACACGAACATATGATGGAAATAATTTTTTCATTGTTACTTGTTTTACGGTTAATTATTCTTCGTCGTTTAAAGGGAGATCACTGATTTCCTTCAAGGTCTCTTTGCTGTAGGTCATTGCCCAAACGGTAAACAACACAAAGGCGGCAAAGAAGATGGTCAAGGAAATGATGGGGTATATTTCAACCCCAGCAATGGTTTCCAAATTATGTTTTACAAACTTCAACATGATACTTATTGTTTAGGTTTTGCAGCAGTATCGGTTCCTAGACGTTGTAAGTAAGCGATCAACGCGATGATCTCACGGTCTTTCAACGGATTGGCCGTTTCAGTACCAAACGATTTTTGAATGTCGCTGTCTTTCATCAAACTCGCTTCAATCTTTTTCGCTTGTGCCTCCAAGGTTTGTGGTGCATTTGCAATTTCTTCAGGAGTATAGGGTACACCCAAGGTCACCATCGCTTGCATTTTTTTCTGTAACAACGAGTTATCCAATTTGTCGTGGATTAACCATTGGTAACGTGGCATCAACGAACCTGCAGAAATACTTTGTGGGTCATACATGTGGTTGAAATGCCATACATCAGGACGTCCACCGTTAAATGGTTTTCCGGTTACCCCTTCACGGTGTAAGTCGGGACCTGTACGTTTAGAACCCCATAAGAATGGGTGATCGTATACATATTCCCCAGATTTGGAGTAATCTCCATAACGTTCTACTTCTGAACGGAACGGACGAATTAATTGCGAGTGACAGCTCACACAACCTTCGCGGATGTAAATATCACGACCTTGTAATTCAAGTGGTGTATACGGTTTCACAGCGGCGATTGTAGGAATATTCGATTTCACAAAAATCGTCGGTAAGATTTGTACCACACCACCTACTAGAATAGCCAATGTAGTGTACAAAGCAAATTTCACCGGTTTACGCTCTAACCAAGCATGCCATGTTTCACCTTTCAAACGGTTTTCACTGATTGGGGCTAAAGCAGGTGCTTCCGCGAAATCATCTTCTACAGCCGCACCTTGACGTACGGTCATGATGATGTTGTAAACCAATACCAATACCCCAACTAAGTATAAGGTACCACCGATGGCACGAATCCAGTACATCGGAATAATTTGGGTAACGGTTTCTAAGAAGTTACCGTATTGTAACGCACTTCCATCGGGTTTGAATTGTTTCCATAATGACGCTTGGGTAAATCCAGAAACGTACATCGGTAAGGCGTAGAACACAATCCCTAAGGTACCAATCCAAAAGTGGAAGTTGGCTAATTTTTCAGAGTATAATTTGGTTTTGGTCAAACGAGGAACCAACCAATAGAACATACCAAACGATAAGAAACCGTTCCATGCTAAAGCTCCAACGTGTACGTGGGCAATAATCCAATCGGTAAAGTGGGCAATGGCATTTACGTTTTTCAAGGAAAGCATCGGACCTTCGAAGGTGGCCATACCATAACCGGTAATCGCTACAACGAAGAATTTCAATACAGAATCCGTACGTACTTTATCCCAAACGCCACGAAGCGTTAATAAACCGTTGATCATACCTCCCCAAGATGGTGCAATTAACATCACTGAGAATACTACACCAAGATTTTGTGCCCAGTCCGGTAAGGCAGAGTACAACAAGTGGTGAGGTCCAGCCCAGATATAGATGAAAATCAATGACCAGAAGTGGATGATAGATAAACGGTAGGAATACACTGGACGATTGGCAGCTTTCGGTACGAAGTAGTACATCATCCCCAAGAACGGAGTCGTTAAGAAGAAGGCTACTGCATTGTGTCCGTACCACCATTGTACCAAGGCATCTTGAACCCCAGCATATACAGAATAGGATTTTAATCCTGCTACAGGTAATTCTAAACTGTTGAAAATATGCAATACCGCAACCGTAACGAAGGTCGCAATGTAAAACCAAATGGCTACATAAATGTGACGCTCTCTACGTTTGATAATGGTACCAATCATGTTGATCCCAAATACCACCCAAATCAAAGCAATCGCAATATCAATAGGCCATTCTAATTCGGCATATTCTTTTGATGTGGTGTATCCTAAAGGTAACGTAATTGCCGCTGCTACGATGATTAATTGCCATCCCCAAAAGTGGATTTTACTCAATAAATCACTGAACATGCGGGCTTTTAGCAAACGTTGCATGGAGTAATATACTCCGGCAAACATGGCGTTACCCACGAAGGCAAAAATCACCGCATTGGTATGCAAAGGGCGAAGTCTACCAAAACTTAAGAACGAAATTCCACTCGTCACGTTGGGGAACAAGAACATGAAAGCCAGAAGCAAGCCGACTAACATCCCTACAACCCCGAAAACGATACTGGCGTAGATGAAATTTCGAACAACTTTGTTGTCGTAATGAAATTGTTGCATTTCCATAATTATTGTTTTTCTTCGGTTATACTAATTTGATTGTTGTTTTTTGTTTTTTTGATTAACTCATCGTCAAATAACATGCGTACTGACGGAGTATAGTCATCGTCATACTGACCTGATTTTACGGCCTTGATAAAGGCTACCAGGAAGAAAACAGCCACAACGATACTGATGCTGATTAAAAAATAGATTACGCTCATACCCTATTAATTTGAAACAAAGTTACCCCCACACTACGGGATAAAACATGACATTTATCATTCCCTAAAAAAATCTTAAAATCCGTGTACTAACGGTAGTTCCGACGTGCATACCAATTGCTCATGAGCGTCACGAAACTCACAATGGTAATCGTACTCAACGGCATAATAATCGCCGCAACAATTGGTAAAAGATTACCCGTAACGGCAAAACTGAGTCCGACCACATTGTACAACAACGACACGCCAAAACTCATGTAGATCGTTTTCATCGCGTTGCGGGAATACTGCATGAAAAAGGCAATTTTTGAAAACTGGGTCGCATCCAATATCCCATCACAGGCGGGCGAAAACACATTCACATTCTCTGAAATCGAAATCCCAATATTACTCTGCGCCAAGGCTCCTGCATCGTTCAAACCATCGCCTACCATCATCACATTTTTACCTTGGTTTTGGAGTGTCTCGATGTAGGCCAATTTCTCCTCTGGTTTTTGATTGAAGACCAATGTGGTTCCTGTGGGCAACATTTTTTCTAATATCTTGCGCTCCCCATCATTATCCCCCGACAAAACAACCAATTGGTACTGTGTGCTGAGTTGGTCAAACAACTGCTCCAAGCCTTCGCGGTACTGATTATTGAACACATAACTGCCCTTGTACACGCCGTCAATCTCTACGTGAACTTTGGTTTTCTTGTGCGTGTTTTCACTGAGGTGTTTTAAAAATTGGGACGAACCTAATTTTATGTCATGACCTTCCACCGTGGCAAAAACACCTTTCCCCGTGATTTCCTCAAAATGAGTGACGGTCGCTTTTTTTTGGGGTGGCAAATAATCGTACAAGCGGCGACTTAAAGGGTGGTTCGAACCCCGAAGTGTATTTTTCAACAAATACAATTCCTCGCTATTGAGTTCGTTGCCTTCATACGTAATGGCCGTTTTTTTATTGGTGGTAATCGTACCCGTTTTATCAAAAACAATCGTATCTACTTTGGCCATTTGTTCGATCACCAAAGCATTTTTCAAATACAATTTGCGATTCCCCATAATGCGCAACACATTTCCTAACGTAAAAGGAGCGGTTAACGCCAACGCACATGGACAGGCCACAATTAGAATCGCTGTAAAGACATTAAAGGCGGTATCGACATTGATGAAAATCCAAAAGGCAAAAGAGACAAATGCCAACAGCAGCAATGCCGGTGTAAAATAATGGCTAATGCGGTCGGTGATGTTTTTGTGTTGGGACTCCAGTTTCTTTTGGAACACATCATTGCTCCACAGTTGCGTCAAATAACTTTGGGAAACTGAAAACAAGACTTCCATTTCGATTACTTTCCCGATTTGTTTTCCACCAGCGTAGATTTTGTCGCCCGACTTTTTCTCAATGGCTACGGCTTCTCCGGTCACAAAACTGTAGTCGATCGAAGCTTTTTCCGAAATTAATATGCCGTCAACAGGAATGAGTTCTTGGTTGCGAATCAATAAGCGATCGCCTTTTACAATGTCGTATACTTGCACCGGTTCTTCTTCCCCATTCGGTAAGATTTTGGTAATCGCAATCGGGAAATAGGATTTATAATCCCGCTCAAACGATAGGAAGTTGTAGGTTTTTTGCTGGAATAATTTCCCCAACAACATAAAGAATATCAACCCGCACATGCTGTCGAAGAATCCCTGTCCGTAGTCCATCACAATGTCGACGGTTGAACGTACAAACATGATGATGATACCTAGGGCAATCGGAATTTCGATATTCAACATTTTGGCCCGAATGCTTTTCCATGCCGACACATAATACCCACTGGCGGAATACACCAAGGGCGGTAGTGACAAAAAGAAAATCAACCAACGGAAGAATCCGCGGTATTGATTGATCCAAAATTCTTCGACTTCAAAGTATTCGGGAAAAGATAATAACATGATGTTCCCAAAGGAAAAGAACGCTACTCCAATCTTGTAAATGAGCGAACGGTCGATTTTGTGTTTGTCGCCTTCGTAATTTTCTAGACTAATGTATGGTTCATACCCTATCGAACTCAACAATTCCACGATGGTTTTGAGGGAAATCTGATCGGGATTAAAGGTGATGCGAACGGTTTTCGCGGGGAAGTTTACTTGCGAGCTGCCAATACCCGGTTGCAACTTGTGTAGATTTTCCAAAATCCAAATACACGAGCTACAGTGAATATGCGGTATGTACAGTGAAACAATATGTGTGGAAGCTTCTTCAAATTCCAATAATTTTGTGACGATCTTGTCGTCGGTTAAAAAGTCGTATTTTCCATTGATGTCCGAAGGCGTTGCTCCGGGGGCACTTTGAAAGTCGTAATAACACGTCAAATCGTTCTGACTGAAAATCTCGTACACGGTTTTACATCCCGTGCAACAAAAATCTTTTTCATCAAAGCGGATGACGTCTTGCCGACTTACTTCCGTACCACAATGGAAACATGTTGATGTGTCCATAATTTTGCTCATTTTACCTGTAACAAAGGTCACACACCTACTTTTTTTAAAATATGATATTTGTCATGCGAATAATTACCTAACTTTGGTGTAACAAAAATCTTACTTCCATGAGCAAATGTGAACAGTGTATTGTACGGGAATTTAGTTCCCTGAAGGCACTAACTAAGGACGAACTGCTCCACATGGCCGAATGCAAAACCTCCTATACCATCAAAAAGGGCGAACCTATTTTTGAGGAAGGCGAAAGTATTAATGGGGTCTTTTGTGTGAAAGACGGCGTGTGTAAATTGTCGAAATTAAGTTCGAATGGCAAAGACCAAATCGTCAAGCTGGTCAAGCCTGGCGAGCTATTGGGACAGCGTTCGTTGATTAGTGAAGAACCGACCAACTTAAGTGCAGTGGCCCTTGAAGACATGCAAGTATGCTTCATTCCCAAGTCGGAAATCATGAGTTTCTTCAACAAGAACAACAATTTTTCGATGAATATGATGCGCACGATTTGTGGCGACCTTCGCGAAGCCGACGATCACATGGTAAACATGGCACAAAAAACAGTAAAGGAAAGATTAGCAGAAACTTTATTATATTTGGAAGATAATTTCGGTAAAAACGAAGACGGCACGTTGCACATCCAACTCTCCCGCGAAGAACTCGCCGGTATGATTGGAACCGCTACCGAAAGTTGCATCCGCCTGCTCTCTGAGCTCAACAAAAGCGGATATATCGAATTGATAGGAAAGAAAATAGCCTTGAAAGAAAGGCAGAAATTAAAACGAATGGCCGAGTAATCGGGCGTGCGTATATAATGTGAATTAACGACCTAAACCCTGCAGCAATGCGGGGTTTATGGTTATTAATAATTTTGAATTATAAATTTTAAATGAAGTTCATGAATAATCATAAGTTCAAATTTCAACTTTTGAATATAAGTTTTGAGTTATGAATTATAACTGCCGACTTACGACTTATGACTTTTCGACTTATAACTTACGACTTTTCGACTTACGACTTACGACTCTTTGACTTACGACTTTTTTTTCAAAAACAAATAATACACCGGAACGCCCAAAGCCACAATACCCAAGCCCAATCCCGTGTTGCGGGTGTCGTAGATCAATAGAGCGGTACAAATCGAAGCCGTAATCAAAATATACAACAACGGAATAAAAGGATAACCCAAAGCCTTATACGGACGTTCCGCATCGGGTTCGCGTTTGCGTAAAATAAAGAGTCCGCCAATCGTGAGCATATAAAACAACAACGACGCAAAAGTCGCATAGGTCAATAAATCACCGTATTTCCCAGTGACACACAACAACGACGCCCAAATGCCTTGTACCCACAAAGCGCGTGCGGGCACTTCTTTATCGTTGAGTTCGCCCGCCTTTTTAAAGAACAAACCGTCTTGAGCCATCGCATAAAATAAACGTCCGCCACTCAAGATGAGTCCGCTGTTGCATCCAAACGTCGACACCATAATTAATCCGGCCATGACCAACACCCCCACATTTCCCATAATCACACTGGCTGCTGCCGCACCTACCCGATCTTCGGACGCAAACATGATACCGCGCTCCATAACCGTTGCACCGTCGGGCGAACCGTTGAGCGGTAATAGTGACAAGTACGCCACATTCGCCAACAAATAAATGATGGTCACGATTAAAGTTCCTAAAAACAAACTGCGAGGAATGTTGCGTTTCGGGTCTTTGATTTCCCCCGCAATAAAGGTCACATTATTCCATGCATCGCTCGAAAACAATGGATTGATAATGGTTGCCCCCATGACACCCAATAACGCCACGCCACTTAGGAATGAGATTTCCAACGTCCCCTCATGATTCACCGTTTTCTTGGCTTCCCAAAGGTTGGCGAAGTTTTGTGACAGCACATCCGACTGCAATCCGACGTACAAGCCCAAAATGATGAGCGCAAACAAAGCAATCAACTTGGCCGAGGTAAACACCAACTGAATGATTTTCCCGTTTTGCACGCCGCGGGTATTGATATAGGTCAGTAAAAAAATACTGAGTATCGCTAAGATTTGTTTATTGGTAAACACAAAACTTTCATAGGTAAAAATCTTTTGTTCCAACACAGGAAAGAAAACCGCCGTGTAATTGGCAAACGCCACGGCAACCGCCGCAATCACGCCCGTTTGAATGACCGTAAAAACCGTCCATCCGTAGAGAAACGACACCAATTTACCATACGCTCGTTGGATATACACAAACTGCCCACCGGCATTCGGCATCATTCCGGCCAACTCGCCATAACTCAACGCTGCCGACATTGTGAGGAGTCCGGTGATGAACCACAACACCAATATCCAAGCTGCCGAACCCACATCCCGGGCCATGGCTGAAGTTACCAAAAAGATACCCGAACCAATCATCGATCCCGCCACCAAACTGGTCGCGTCAATGAGTCCGAGAGAACGTTTTAATTCGTGTTTTTCCATTATAGAGTTTAGAATTTAGAATTTAGAGTTTAGATTTTAGATTTTAGCAGTAAAATCGAGCTTTAACTACATTATCAAATCTTCAAATTTTCAAATTTTCAAATTTTCAAATCATCAAATCATCAAATCTTCTTCGCCTCATTCCAATACACATCCATTTCCGCTAAGGTCATATCGGCAAGGGATTTTCCCATGGCGTTGACTTTGGACTCGAGGTATTGAAAACGGTGAATGAATTTTTTATTCGTGCGCTCCAAGGCGTCTTCGGGATTTACATTTAAAAAGCGGGCGTAATTAATCATGGAGAAGAGTACGTCCCCAAACTCCGATTCGATACGGTCCTGGTCGCCTGTTGCGACTTCCTCTTGCAATTCTTGCAATTCCTCTTGGACTTTCTCCCAAACTTGTTCGGGTTGTTCCCAATCGAAGCCTACACCTTTGGCTTTGTCCTGTACCCTGCTCGCTTTTACCATCGCAGGCAATCCTTTGGGCACACCTTCCAAGACGGATTTCTTGCCTTCTTTCAACTTCAACTTTTCCCAGTTGCGTTTGACTTCCTCTTCATCGGCTACTTCCACATCGCCGTAAATATGCGGATGACGGTGGATGAGCTTGTCACAGATTTCGTTAGCCACATCCGCTATATCAAACGATTGGGTTTCGCTGCCAATTTTCGCATAAAAAACTATATGCAAGAGTAGGTCGCCCAACTCTTTCTTTACTTCTTCGAGGTTGTTATCTAAAATGGCATCACCGAGTTCGTAGGTCTCTTCAATAGTCAAATGCCGCAGGGATTGCAGCGTTTGCTTTTTATCCCACGGGCATTTTTCCCGTAAATCGTCCATAATATCGAGCAATCGGTTGAAGGCTTGCAGTTGTGCTTCGCGGGTATTCATCGTAATCGTTTTGGGTAAAAATAAGAAATCCCGACCGTAAATACGATCGGGACTCCAGATATTTGGTTAGTTTAGTGAATTTTTATTCGCTTTTCTTAGTGGTTTTCTTTTTGGCTTTCACCTCTTCTACCACTTGTTCTTTGATTTCTTCTGCGTTTTCAACAGTTGGCTCTTCTTTAGAAACCATGCCTTTTGCTTGCAAAATATTGTACCAATTCAATACTTTTTTGATGTCTGAAGCATACACACGGTCTTGATCGTAATCCGGTAAAACCTCTTCAAAATACGCCACCAATTTTGCATTGTCTTCTTTGTGGGATAATGCAGGACCTTCGTTTTCTTTTACAGCGATAGCACGCATTACTTCGACCAACGGTTTTTCCTCAGTGTAGGTGTACATGGAGATTTCCGACAATAAACTTACGTTACTGCGCAATCCTACCGTAATTTTTTTACCATCTAACAAGGATTCTGCTACAAAGCCTGTACGGGTTTGCATTTTCAATTCAAACAATCCGGGTTTTCCCGAAATGGCTAATATTCTGTCAATTTTCATTTGGAATTGTATTTTTCGGTCGCAAATATATTTATTTGTTCGAATTAACGACCTTTTTTGTTATAAAATCTCATACGATAATCCGGACGGGCTTTGCCATCCATGATGTTCTGTAGCTTTTTCTTGATGAGGGTACGTTTTAAGGTAGAAATCTTGTCTGTAAACAAAATCCCTTCGATATGATCGTACTCGTGCTGAATCACACGGGCAATCAATCCGTCGTACACTTCCGTATGCTTCACAAAGTTTTCGTCGCAATATTCAATGGTAACGCGTTCGTTACGGTACACGTCTTCACGCACATCCGGGATACTCAAACAGCCTTCGTTAAAACCCCATTCTTCACCCTCTTCTTTCAAAATCTTCGCATTGATAAAGGTTTTCTTGAACACTTTCAATTGCGCCTTTTCCTCCGCGCTGATGTCATCACCATCCGAAAACGGTTCGGTATCAATCACAAACAAGCGAATCGCCAAGCCAATTTGTGGCGCCGCCAATCCGACTCCGTACGCATTGTACATGGTATCGTACATGTTGTCAATCAATTCCTTTAACTGGGGATACTCCGGGGTGATGTCCTCACCTACTTTGCGCAATACCGGATCGCCGTAACCTACAATGGGTAAAATCATGCGTTTGTTTTTTATTTACGGGGCAAAAGTAGCACTTTTTTCTCCTTTTTGGAAGGATTTATATCATTTTGCGGGAAAGGTAATCCTGCAACAATATCGTAGCGGCGATCTCGTCAATCAAGCGTTTGTTCTGCCGTTGTTTCTTTTTTAATCCGCTATCAATCATGGTTTGAAAGGCCATTTTGGACGTAAAGCGTTCGTCAACCCGCTCAACAGGAATTTCAGGAAACTGCTGCTGAAAGGCGGCCACAAAAGCATCCACCAAAGGAGCACTCTCTGAAGGTTGCCCATTCATTTGCTTGGGTTCGCCCACCAACACTTTTGCTACCTGTTCTTTTGCAAAATAATTCTTGAGAAACACGAGCAATTCTTTCGAATCCACTGTGGTTAATCCTGAAGCGATAATTTGCAGTTCGTCCGTCACGGCAATTCCCGTGCGTTTTATTCCGTAATCGATAGCTAAAAGTCGTGGCATGGGCCAAAAGTACGAATTATTGTCCGTAAAAGACCGCTACAGTAGTTTTTGTTTTATTGACTACCAACAGCTTGTTTTGCTTAATTTCATAGGCATCCACGGTTTCTAACAGTTCAAGAAATTGCTGCTCCAAATTCCTATTCGGACACGCCATTTTGGTCGCCATTACATTCACAAAAGCCAATCCCGTCGCTGAGGGCATAACATAATTGCCCCCAATTCGGTTGCAACCCACATAGGCACTGAAACGACCGTCTTTTGAATTGAGTTGTAAAGTATATGGCTTGGCGGTTTTCCCAATTGCTTTGCCTTGTAAAGATTCCAATACCCAAGTGGTACCCGCCAAGCTATAAGTAACTGCTTTTACGGGGGCTTCCGATGCAATCACGTGGGAAGTGGATTGCACCAACTTTTCACCCGTGGCTTGATCGACTTTCATTTTTTGTAAAATATAACGCGTCGCCAATTGCCCCGTAATGGGTTTTCCCTCAACATCCAACTGGGTCAGCTGATTTTCAGAAACCACATATTCATTGGGTCCGTCGCCATTATTGTTAAGGCGAATGTGCGATTCGTCTGCATTCCATACATAAGTTCCTTTCGTGACAAAAGGCGCATCTGACTTACCTAAATACCGGGTGGTCAACACATAGTGCACCGTATCGTTCAACGCCAGTTCGGTTTCAATGCCTTCGCAATCGGCACAGGGCAAAACGCCTTTGTAATAGCCTTGGTAATCCAACGTTCGTTTGGGTGAATGGGAGACATCTGGAGTATTTTTCGCCGCTTCAGCAGCAGGATGTTCTTCTTTATGACCACAAGAAACAAGCAGTAATCCAGACAAGACAATTGAAACAAGGGTGGTTTTCATACGGTTGATTTTGTTCCAAAAATACACGGAACTCTCTAAAATATTCCTTAACGAAAGACTAAAAATTTAACAATTGTTTTCCGGGATCGAAATCCTATCTTTGTGACATGACGCACCAAAATCACCTGATTTATGTCGCTTTTGGCGGTAGTGACTATCGCAACGAAGTTGTGTGGTCGCTGCTTTCGCTTTACCTGCAGCATCCCGAACCCGATTTCAATATCCATATTTTTACCGATGTCGTTTCGGAGATGAAAGCGCAGTTGCCGCATTCGGTGGTGTTTCACGAACTCACTCCCGACCAAATTCATTGGTGGAAAGGTCCGCAAAATTATCCCTACCGTGTCAAGATTAAGGTACTCCAACAAATGCTGGAAACCCATACAGGAAATTTTCTGTACCTCGACACCGATGTTATTGTGCGGCAATCGCTTTCCCCCTTGTTTGCTTCCATTGCTCAAGGCAGCGTTTTTATGGATGCCAATGAGGGGCCGCTCCACGCCAACAAAGGCGGCATTGCCCGTAAAATGAAAAAACTACTGCGCAACCAACAGCAGTTTCGATTACCTAATGGCGAAATCGTGCATTTGGATACCCAATTTGAAGTGTGGAATTCGGGTTGCATCGGACTCACCAACCGGCAATTACCCCAATTGCAAAAGGCTGAGGCGTTGATGGACGTGCTTTATGCGGCCTATCCGTTGTTTAGTATGGAACAAATTGCCGTAACCGAAGCTTTGCAATCCAGCGGACTACATGAAACGAAATCGTATTTGCACCATTACTGGTACTTCAAGGAGTTTCGTCCGGTAATTCGCGATTTTTTAAAACATTATCCTACTTGGGAAGCCCGTTTGCAGCATCTGCATTCCTGGGATCCGTGGGAATTGTCGGTCGGCAAACGACAGTACAAACTAAAAGGGTTTTGGGGTCGGACCTACCAAAAAATTCGGTACGGATACCGTTGGAAAAATCCGGTCTTCCTTCCTTAAAAAACAAACAAACCGTTATCTTTGCGATTCAATTTTATAGACATGACAGCATTACAACAAACCATAGAAAACGCGTGGGAAAACCGCGAATTATTAAAAGAAGAAGCAACGCAAAACGCCATTCGCGAAGTAATCAACTTAGTGGATGCTGGTACCTTACGTGTAGCGCAACCCGTTGATGGCGGTTGGCAAGTGAACGAATGGGTGAAAAAAGCCGTAGTGTTGTACTTCCCGATTCAAAAGATGGAAACCTTTGAAGTGGGTATATTTGAATACCACGACAAAATGCCGTTGAAACGTGGTTATGCTGAAAAAGGAATTCGTGTGGTACCGCATGCCGTAGCCCGTCACGGAGCTTATATTTCAAAAGGTGTGATTTTAATGCCGAGTTATGTCAACATCGGTGCCTACGTGGATGAAGGTACGATGGTCGATACGTGGGCGACTGTAGGGAGTTGTGCACAAATCGGTAAAGACGTTCACTTGAGTGGTGGCGTGGGTATCGGTGGTGTATTAGAACCCTTGCAAGCCGCTCCTGTTATCATCGAAGACGGTGCCTTTATCGGTTCGCGTTGCATCGTAGTTGAAGGCGTACGTGTAGAAAAAGAAGCTGTTTTGGGTGCCAATGTTTGTTTGACCGCTTCTACAAAAATTATTGACGTTACGGGAACCGAACCTGTAGAATACAAAGGTGTAGTTCCAGCGCGCTCGGTAGTTATTCCCGGCAGCTATACCAAAGAATTCGGTGCGGGAAGTTACCAAGTCCCTTGTGCTTTAATCATCGGCAAGCGCAAACCTTCAACCGACTTAAAAACGTCGTTGAATGATGCGTTGCGCGAGTATGATGTAGCGGTGTAATAACGTTTAATGTTTAATGTTTCAGGTTAGAACCGTTTAAAAAAGAAATTTATAGATCGGGTTGGATTCTTAAAAACACATGTTAGGAATTTCTCAGAAGCTTAGCAGCTCAGAATCTCAGCAGCTATATAAAAGTTTCAAGTTTCAAGTTTAATGTTTCAGGTTAATACCGTTTAAAAAGGAAATTTGCTATTTTAAGGGACCATTTAACATTTAAAATTCAAAATTTACAATAACCACAATGATTCGCTCCCTCTCCCCCCAGGAAATCCTTTTTTGTTTTGCGTTAGAATCTGAAGCGGCGGATGTCTTTGAGGGTCAGAACGTTTTGTTTACGGGAATCGGTAAGGTGCAAGCGGCGTATGCGCTGACCAAAGCCTTGGCGACCCAACGACCGAAGCTCATTATCAATTTGGGAACCGTGGGCAGTACCCATTTCCCAAAAGGAACGGTGGTGCATTGTACCCAATTTGTACAAAGAGACATGGATGTGCGCGGACTCGGGTTTGCCTTATATGAAACGCCGTTGGCGGGGGTGCCTGTGGTTTTGGAGTATGGCGAACCTTTTGCCGGACTCCCGCATGCAGTGTGTGGTACAGGAGATAGTTTTGAAATGGAGCATGCCGAATCGTTGTATACCGTTGTCGACATGGAGGCCTATGCCCTTGCCTACATCGCCCAACAAGAAAAGATTCCGTTTTTATGCCTCAAATACATCTCTGACGGCGCCGACGACAATGCCGCCACCGACTGGACCGAACAAGTGCATAAAGCCGCTGAGGCGTATGGGAGGCTGGTGTTGGTTTAAGAAGCTGCTGAGAGGCTGAACTCCTGAGCTACTGAGAGGCTGCGGGAGAAAAGTAGAAAGAGGCAAGAGAAAAGAAATACGGGTTACCATCACGGAAACCTTCTTAGTCTTTTGAGTACCAAATAATTTGAATCATCCCATTTGACAATTCTTGAATCTTTAACTTGTGAGTCAAAATGAGGATATTGCATTTGAACCACCGAATCATTTAACATTGACCAACTACCCTCAACGGTTTCAAAATTAATTGTCGTTTCACCCACAGGGCACCAAGACTTGCTTTGACAAACTCTTAATTTTCCTTTCGGTAAAAACTGGAGTCCAAAACTATTATCATCCAACTGTTTTACTTTTTCATAAATACAATATCGATTATCTTTCTTATCAATAGAACTTAACCGCCATGCACCTAACAATGATTCTGTTTTAGTCAAGCTTCTTATAGAAGTCATTACTATAATCAAAAGTAGTAGTAGTGCATGTATCCGCATCGTCCATTTTTATGAATAACTCAAAATTAAGTAAAAATCTGCTGAATATTCTCGTAACAATAAAACAATCTTCTAGCAACGAATTTTAAAAAGGTCAATTACTTCACCTGCTGCGCAAAGTCTCCTGACTTTGAGTCCCGATCAACTTTTACTTTACTTCAATATATTGCCCAACTTTGAGCTGCTTTTACAGTGTTTCATAAAGATAGGAATTAGCCGTTAGCTTTCGGCAATTAGCTAATCCTAATGTATATTATTTGGTATTGCTCAAAGTAATGAGACTTTGAACAGCTGAGGAGCCCATATAAAATAATTTTATTTTTTATCTTTTTTAGAATCTGTATTATTTAAAAAAACTGCAAACTTTGAACACAATAAAAAAATAACACCCCCAATTAATGAACGATTTAAGTTAATTCCTTCATGTTCAGCATTCATTGAGTAGCAAATGAATAAAATAAACGGAATGAAAGCTAAAAAATATTTAAAATAGATTTTCATGTCTTAATAATTAAAAATTGTATCCTGCTGCGCAACGTCTCCTAACTTTAAGTCCCGTTCCACTTTTACACCGCTGCAAAAATTCGCCCAACTTAGTACCACTTTTCCAGTGTTTCGTAAAGATAGGAATTAGCCGTTAGCTTTCAGCAATTAGTAATTACCCATTTGCCAACCTCATATTTATTTTTTGTCTTACTCTTAGTCGGGTCCCGATTGCTATCGGGATATACAACTGGGTATTGCAACTTAAAGACAACTAATTTTTGGGTCAAAACAAACTTATATTCAAGAGGTTGCTTACTTCGTCATTACCCCTTCCACACATAATGCTAAGGTAATCTTTACTCCATGGGAAAAGTGTGTCATTCTTTAAGTTACCTCCTATTTACTTTTGGGTGTGTCCGTAGTGCGTCCGTGGTGAGTCCGTGGTGAGTCCGTGAAAAAGGCCCTATTCTCGGTCACACTTCGGAGTGATTTCGAACACATTCCGCACGAAACAAAAAGGAAACTAACGTTAGCCATGGGAGTCTCTTTTGTTAACCCCGAAGGAACTACGGAGGAAAGAAACTGTTGAGAAGAAAGAAGAAAGAAGAAAGAAAAAAGAGGAAAGAAGCAAGAGAAAAGAAATAGCTGCAACATCAAGGTGTGCAATACACTCTTAGACCTTTCCATTGTTCAACTTTTATATTTTTTAGCTTCTGAGAGACTGAGATTCTGAGCTACTGAGAAATTGACGGATTGAAAAGAAAGTTTTGATTGAACGCCTTCTAATGGCTAAAGACCAAAGTCTATCCTCTGCCCACTGCTATAGCATCCATTCTATTCCAAGCGGAAAAAGATAGATGAATACAATCACAATTACAGTTGCAAGCTGATGTTGTTTTGATAATGCATAGCGCTCTTGAAAATCCGTTTGCATAAGTCGATACAACAACAATAAATGAATGAATAACAATATGGCCGCAAATAATTGAATGAATTGAAAGGGATTCGTTCCTAAAAATACCGTTTTCACAAAATGGAATCCACTTTTTAAACACATATAAATTACAGCCCCAACAAGTAATTGCCACCCCCAACGCTTTTTGAAAAGCAAACCTAAACTACCCACACAAATTCCGAGGTTAACCAAACATTTTAACAATTCATGAATATAAATACGAACTTCAGTAGCTGAATTCACTTTATAAAAACCCATAGAAACATAGTGATTCGATAGTTGAATTGTAGCATTTACTTGTATCGCTAAGAAAAATAGACTGAATGCTAAGTAAAAAATTCCAATTAGGCGTTCTTGTGATACTAAAGCTAACTTCATAATTTTTGTGGCTTTTAAAATGTGATAACGTATCAAAGATATTTAATTTTAAGCTACTCTGAGAAGAAAGAAGAAAGAAATACGGGTTACCATCACGGCACGCAATACACTTTTACACCTATTCCACTTTTCCACCTCATACGTACTGCTCTCTGCGACTGTAAACTGATCAGTGCCCACTGATCACTACGTACTGCCCACTGCGACTGCGACTGAAAACTACTTTTTCAGCTTCCGCTTCAACCACTTTTTCTTATTGATCTTGCGCTTGAAATCTTGGGATGTTTTCCATAACACCGGCCAGAGTTCGCTCTCGGGAATGCCGCTGAGTTGGGCATAGGTTTGTGCCACCGTTTTCAGCATGGATTTGGACAACCACATTTTCTTGAAATTGTCCATGCGTTGGTGCATACTCAGGGGTTCGAACCGCATCCGATTCAAGTCAATCAAGTAGAAGTCGTAACGCCCGTTACCCAAATCTTTAATCAACGTATTGCCTGGGGAATGATCGAGAAAGTTCACTTGCGCTTCATGCATGGCAAAAGTAAACGCCGTAAACTGCTCCAAAATCGCCACCCGATTGGGAAACAAGGGATCGTGAATGAGTTCGCGAATCGTAAAGTCGTAGTCAATATGTCGGCAGAAATAATAGCTGTCGCCCAACAACCCCAAAGCCTTTCGTTCTTCGATGTAGCCGATAGGAAACGGAGTTAAGATGCCGTGCTGTTGCAAATACAACGCATAATCATAGGAGCGTTTTGCCTTACTCTGACGGAACCACGAATAGATGATGGATTTGACAAAACCAGGTGTTTTAAAAAATTTAATACTCACCGTTTCGTCGTCTAACCTGTTGGTTTTAATAGAATTGCGCGCACCTTTTACAATTAACGTACCCGATTGCTCAAAGTGAGCCGCCAAGTCTTCCAAAGCAGTTTGTTGGTGGGCGTAATCGGGATGCAATATCGTTGGCACAGGCAAGTTTTAAGTTGGGTAAATGTATAAAAAAATTGTACTTTGCACCAAGATTTTATCCTATGCAAAAAATTCTTATCATCCAAAACAAACGAATTGGCGATGTCTTGATCGCTTCAGTGATCGCCAACAACTTCAAACGCAAGTACCCCGATAGCGAAGTGCATTTTATGGCTTACGACTTTACCACGGGCGTTTTGGAACAGAATCCGAATATCGATAAAATCATTCCGATACAAGAAAAAGAGCTTAAAAAAGTACCCAACCTCATCCAGTTTATCCGTTGGGTGCGACAGCAAAAATACGACATCATCTTTGACCCCTATTCCAAAACCCAGAGTCGGTTGATCTGTAAGTTTTCGGGGGCCAAAATGACGATTGGCCATAAATCACGTAAGAAATTCGGGAACTGGAACTACTACACCCACCCTACCGAAGCGCTGCAATCTTCGGACAAGTTCTGTGGCAAAGCCATCGAAGATCGAGTGCATTTGATTGAATATGCGGGCGACTTCACGCCGATTGATTATGCGCCCAAATTGTTTCTTTCCGAGGCCGAAAAACAAGAAGATTGGCTGGGCAAATACAAGGATAAAAAAGTGATTGTGATGGGCGTGTTGGGCAGTACGCCGCAAAAGTCAATGCCCTACGACTATGTCGCACAAGTCTGTGATTTTATTGCCTCCCAGTTTGATGTGTACTTGCTCTTCAATTATTCGCCCCATCAAAAGGCAGAGGCGATGAAAATTTACGAGTTATGCCACCATAAAGACCGCATCATTTTGGATATCTATGCGCCTTCGATACGCGACTTTATCAAACTCATGGCGCAGTGTGACGTATTGGTGGCCAACGAAGGCGGCACGGTGCATATCGCCAAAGCGCTGGACAAACCCACGTTTACGATCTTTTCGCCTTATGTCAACAAAGAACATTGGGCCAGTTTTGAAGACGGCATTCAACATACTTCGGTGCATTTGCGGGAAGAGAAACCCGAATTGTACACGGCCTTCACCTATGAAGAACGCAAAAAAATTGAAGCCGACCCGAGTGCAATGTACCGCGAACTCCATCCGGACTTGTATCTAGCGCGTTTACAGGCGTTTTTGGCGCGGTATGTGGGGTAGATTTGAATAATTTAAATTTCTAATTATAAGCTTGTTATGCGTTATTATAAATCCAACCGTATAAAAAATGGGAATATTTGACATTTTCAAAACATCAAAAAAAGTAGAACCCAGCTTTATGGAAATTGGTAATAATAAAATTCCTCTTAGAATTATTAAAGGAAGAATTATTGACTATAAAATCAATGAACACAAAAGTTATTTTGACAAATCAGGTAATATTGTAAGGTTCGGTGATGTAGAAGAGAGTGAAATAGACAGAATAGAACCATATTTAGAATTAACTATCACATTAAGAACTTTTGAGTATGATAGCTTTATGAAGCCAAATCATCATGAATCAAAAACCAATATCTATTTTATAAAAAACTCAATGTTTGAAAATTTTAATATAGGAGATATAATAACTTATTTTGGATTATTCATTAAACCTGGAGCATCTTGGACAGATCTTATATTATTAAACAATAGCAATAATAGTGTGGTAAAACTTTATTCTCCTGAATCAATTAATCAATATTTTTTTAAAGATGGTTTAAGAAACGATATAATTGAAAAAGAAATTTCAGACGGAATATCTAACCTTATACAATAACAGCGCATAACAGCAGTTTGGCAAAATGGCGGTTTCAGTGCTTTTTTAGAAACTTTTGTGCTTTATCAAAGTTTAGGTTTTTTTTAACTTTAGTGCTGATAATCCGCCACTTCGCTAAGCTGCAAAACGTTATATGCCGCTTTAAGAAGACACCGAAACAATCGAACAAATGATTGAAATTGATGACATAATTGAATTAAAAAAGGAACTATGAGCGGAAATGAATTTTCTAAAGACGCATTAACCGAAGAAGAAGCTTTTTGGGTCATGTGGTATTTCTTAGAAGGACATTATGAATTAGCAGGTGGTGAGTTCGACTTGTCCGACATACTTAGTGCTTCACAACCTTTTGAATTTGATGACAACGGACACTTCGATGGACAAGTTAAAGGTAATAGACGAGTTGCACCAGCGGACAACGGAATGGTTTGGCACTGGAATGAAGCGGTAAAAAAATATAGAGAACACGGGCGACCTAAACCGACACCACTTTAAAAATGAGAAAAGCGGCATATAACAGCCGCTAGCCGCTATGGCTAGCAAGTGCTAGTTTGGCGTTTGTTTTACACGAACCGTGCGAAGCGAACGGTGCGAAGCAAAAAACGTTTAACTTAGTAAGAAATGATGTTCTCCGATAAACATAAAAACGACCTAACAGCAAATGGGTTTACAACCGTTGACTCGATCTATTCTGATGCGGAAATAGATCGATTAATACAAACTATCGAACAAGCGGATAGCAACAAAGCGACTTTCCGAAAATCAGCCGACATATTTGCTATTCGGCAATTTTTAAAAGAAATCCCCGCAATTGAACCTTTGGTTTTTAATGCGAATTTAAAGAATGTTGTACGACAACTCTTTGGTGAGGATTATTTCGTGGTTAAGAGCATTTATTTTGATAAACCTGAAACTTCAAATTGGTACGTTTCCTACCACCAAGACTTGACTATTTCAGTAGATAAAAAAGTGGAATTAGACGACTTTGGACCTTGGACAGTGAAGCAAAACCAATATGCTGTTCAACCGCCAATAGCTCTATTAGAAAACATTTTTACCATTCGTATACATCTTGACGACACCGATGAAAATAATGGCGCTTTAAAAGTTATTCCTAAATCACATGCAAAGAAAATATACCGTCCTGAAACAATTGACTGGTTGCAAGAATCAGAAACTATTTGTCCGGTAAAAAAAGGGGGTATAATGGTCATGAAACCTTTACTGTTACACAGTTCGAGTAGAACAACAAACCAAAAAAAGCGACGCGTCATTCATATTGAATTTTCAAATCAAGAATTACCCAAAGAATTAAATTGGGCAGAACGAATAAACTAATCAATTAAAATCTACCTTGTATTCAATGAACTGTAAAAAATAACAATACTGTTTTTGAAAAAGAAAATTTCAAAATAACCCAGCGAATACCAAGACAAAAAATGAAACAGTTCGCCTTAAATCGTCCTGAAAACTGTTCAATTGAAAAATAAAAAAGTTGCGATGTTTACCCCCCAAACTTCTCTTTATACCACGCCACTTGCGCTTCTAAACCTTGGCGTAAGGAAGTCTTGGGTGTATAATCCAATAAGCGTTGGGCTTTGTCAATGACAGCAGCGGTACGTTGTTGGTCGCCTTTGCGGGCAGGACGGTGGTCTACAATTAAAGTTTTACCGAGAATGGCTTCAACCGCTTTGATGCCTTCTTCTGTGGTGTTGACCTCATCGGTACCTAAGTTGATGATTTCTCCATTGACCAAGGCTTCCCGACCGATAATCGCGGCCAAACCTGCTACAATATCCCCAACATAGGTAAAACTGCGCTCGTGGCGTAAACTGCCTTCAAACAGCGGAAACGGTTGATCGTTAATCAGGTTCTCAATCAATTTGGTATACAATTTCTCAGGCCGTTCGCGCGGACCGTAAACGGAGTACAAACGGATCGAACAAGCATTCAACTTCCCCGTACGTTGGAGTCCGAGCACCAATTGCTCCCCCGCCAATTTGGTCACTCCATAAAAAGATACGGGCTGTGGTGGGACAGTTTCATCCACTGTAGCCTCCAATCCGTAGACCGATGAAGTGGCTATATTGACAAAGGATTTGAGTGAGGGAGAATAAGTGAGCACCGCATCCAAGAGGTTTTGCGTTGCTTTGATATTATTGATAATGTATTCGTCTAAAGTCGTGTCTGCCGAAATACCCGGCTGTGCTGCTAGATGATAGACATAGTCGTAAGGTTGCGCAAAAACCGCCGACAAATCACCATTCAAATCGGCCTTAAAAATAGTAATGCCTTTGGCTTGCAAGTCGGCTGCATTCAGTGCTTTCAGTTCCGGACTGTAGTAATCGTTGAAGTTATCGACTCCGAACACTTCATGCCCTAAAGCGTGCAGCTGTTCACATAAATGGGAAGCAATAAATCCGGCGGCTCCGGTGACTAAAATGCGCATACTGTGTTTATTTTTTTATTCCAAACGGCGTCCACTTGATTTTCTTGTCCCGCACTTCCTTGCGAATCGCCAAGTTGGCGGCTAAAGATTCTGGCGTTTTGTAACCCCGTGGATGATCCAAATGCAATACTACGGCTTTGTGGCGAATTTGTTTTCCTTTCACACCAAAATTTTCAAGGCGCTCCCCAAACTCACGATCGGGTCCGCCGTATTTCATGCGTTCGTCATACCCGTTAATGGCAATCATATCTTCACGGTAGCCCGAGGAATTACAGTTGTTGAACGACGGTGTGGTGGGCGAAATAAAGTCTAATAATTTGGCTAAAAGCGGGTTGGCTCCCAACTTCAACGTATTGGAAAAACCGAGTTTGTCAATGGATTTCAACCAACTCACTTTAAAGCAATCTTGGTTAATTATATCTTGTTCCGAAATGTGCTTGCTGGTTTTCATGGGTAGTTTGCAATAACCGCCGGATAAAAATCGACCGCGTTCGGCTTCATTCGCATGGATTTCTACAAAATCTTTACGGGGTATGCAATCGCCATCTGTCATGATAATGTACTCGTAAGCCGCCTCCATAATGGCCACATTCAAAATTTCCTGACGGCGGTAGCCTTGGTCTTCATGCCACAAATGACGCACGGGAACGGGATAATTCGCGGCATAGCGATCAATCAATTCCTTGGTGGAAGGGCGAGAACCGTCGTCTGCGATAATCAATTCAAAATGTGGATAGGTTTGGTATTGGTAGCCAATAAGCACTTTTTCCAACCATTCTTCAGCGTTGTAGGTACTAACCACGACTGAAATTTTCAATTTGTTATCATTTTCAGGTGCCATGAGTAAGGTGCTATTTTTAACGGACTTGTTTTTCAACGTCCCTAAGTTAGTATAAAATCGGTCACGGGGAAAACGGTAATCCCACTGACCTTGAGTAGCCAATTGCAAAAAATCCGATTTCCACAGCGAACTATTGCAAAAATTAAACGGTAATTCGGGCAAGGTTTGGTCTAAAATACCGGCCCAACTCCCCGACTCCAACGGACGAAATACCGAGATGCCTGTATTGATACCGTGTTGTTCCAAAAAGGGCTTTTCAAAACAGTTCCCCGATTCAATAGCGGTGGATTCCAACTGTTCCCAAACCGTTTGTTGGATGTAAAAGAGCGAACCCGTGAGGTAAAAGCCTTCTTCCCGATTCTTGATGTGGTTCTCAATAAAATCAACACGCGGAATCGCATAGGCATCGGCAAAAACCACATAATCGGTAGTGGATGATTGCAAATAATCTTGTAAATCAGCAGAAGCCAATGCTTTTGTAGAAAAAAACAAAGGCAAATCCGGCAATGTGAATGGATTTTCTTGCAATACAACAACTTCAAAATTGCGGTAATTTTGGGCCGCATAACCCCAAAGTGTGGAGGAAATTGGGCGTGTGCCGACGCCATTCGTTAAGACTACCGTAACATTCTTTTGCATGGGTGCAAAGGTAACCTAATTTTATTAAATTTGTTTTCTAATCCGAAAGAATGCAAACGCTAACTGTTATCATCCCCGCTTATAATGAAATTCACTATTTGGAAGACGCTGTTCGATCAGTGGCTTTTGCCCAACAAATCATTGTGATTGATTCGTTTAGCACGGATGGGACATTCGAACTCGCCCAATCGTTGGGATGTACCGTTTTGCAACGTAAATTTGATAATTTTTCCAACCAAAAAAACGCCGCGATTGCTTTGGCAACAGGCGATTGGATTCTATTCGTCGATGCGGATGAACGGGTGACTCCTAAACTGAAATTGGAAATTCTCGCCACTCTAGAAAATCCGAAACATGCGGGCTATAAAATCAACTTCCCGCATTATTTCATGAATCGCTTTTTATACCATAAAGTCGACCGCGTGACCCGTTTGGTGAAAAATGACGGTGTACATTTCACCGGCGATGTTCATGAAAAACTCCAAGTCAACGGCACTATTGGGCAGTTGCAACACTTCATGATTCATTATACCTACAAAGGTTTGTTCCATGCCCTCAGCAAAAAGAATTCCTATGCGTGGTTTCAAGCGGGCATGTCCAGAGACAAAGGAAAAAAAGCCACGATTTGGCATTTGTTGTTCAAACCCTTGTACCGCTTTTTCTCTTCGTATATTCTTAAAAAAGGCTTCTTAGACGGCATCCCCGGCCTTGCTTTGGCCAGCGTGAATGCATATGGGGTTTTTTCACGGTATGTGAAGTTGCTGTTGCTTGAACGGGAAATGAAATAAATTTTATATTATAAATTTTACATTTTGAATGTGTTTCAGTGTAATCACATTGATGAATAAAAAAAGAAAAACCTTTTCTCTTTTCCTATTACTCTGGGTTTGCGTAGGGTGCAAAGACTCGTTCGAATCAGCAATAAAACAAACAAATACTGTTCGAAATCAACTTGGATTGCGCAAGCTGGATTCATTAGTTCAAGATTCTACTTTTTTTGTAACTCCATTTTCCGAGGAAAACAGTTACTTTTTTTCCAAATCAAAAAATCAAAATCCTGGTAATTCTTTCACAAAAGTGATTTATTACTCCAATAAAGAGAAAAATTTCACGAAATCCCTACTCTACAAAAGTGTGGATTCTGAAATTACTTTGCTGATGGAGGAAGATAATTATAAAAAAAACGTGGATAGTTTTCGAAATGCCGTCTTGAGTCTAACGCATTATTTCAAAAGTCAAGAAACGTTTGCGCGAATTGATTCCTTACCAACCCAACAATTAAAAAACCGAAATAAAAAAGCTCTGGATAAAATCTACCAAGAAAGTAAAAAGTCAAACGGGAGTTTGTGTGGTACGGGATTACAAGAAATCAAAACGAAAGATTTCCCCAAAAAACTTCATACAATTACAAACGAAGAATTTAAAAAACTCATCCCTTCGTATACCCAACTGCCCAAAATGAAGTAAATTTTTTTGAGCTTCTGAGAGGCTGAGAGCAGAGCTACTGAGTACTGATTACTGAAAACTGCGACTGTGACTGCGACTGCGACTGCCAACTAAAAAACCTTCCCAAACCGTAATTTCCACTTAAACTTCCACAAGGTATCTTCGCCTTTAATGTCAATGCGTTTGATTTCGAAAGGTTGGGTGAAGGGAAACCGACTCACTTTATTTCCAATTCGTAGGCCGTATTGCATGCCTAGAGCGGCGATTTGCGCGAAGAAACGTTGTTTTTCGGGATTCTTTTTGGGATAATTACCGTAAGGATAAGCAATCGCGGGGAACACCTTCAGGTTTTCTTTTTCAATCACTTCAAAAGCAGCGTTGAAGTCGGATGCAATTGCCGCCTCATCCATCTTGGCAAAATGCTGGTGTTCATACGAATGGTGAGCAAGTTCGATGACTTTCGGATTCAGTTGGCGCAATTGCTCTGCCGTCATGATGGGTTCGCCCCGATCTTCGCCGCCATAATTCCACGCATCGGATTTCCCCAAATAGGCAAAAGGGACAAAAAACTGGGCTTTCATGCCGTATTTTTCTAAAAGAGGAACGGCAAATTCTAATTGGTTTACCGTGACATCATCAAAAGTAATAAGTACTTTTTTTCCCTTTAATGAAGTCGTTTGAGCCAATTGAGACAAAAATACAGTTTCATAACCTGCTGACTTCAAATAATTTAATTACGACTCAAACCGCTCAGCGGCAATGGTTAAGCCTTTGGATTGGGCTAAATCAGGGGTAACATTATGGTACATTAAAATGGGAAGTCGGGCCACCATTCGTAAATTTTGAAAATTGTAATTCAGTAAAAATAGTATATTTGTCGCACATAGATTAAGCATTCATGTCCGAAACTACCCATTCGCCCAAAATAACCGCCCTGGCAATCTCTTTTAATGAGGAAGCGAATGTAAAACGGTATGTGGAAAGTTTGTATTTCGCAGATGAAATCATTTTTGTGGATTCTGAAAGTACGGATCAAACCGTAGCCATCGCCCAATCCATGGGAGTCAAAGTGATCAATCGTCCCTTTACCAACTTTTCGGAACAACGCAATTTTGCCATCGAACAAGCAACTCACGATTGGATTGTTTTTTTCGATTTGGACGAAATCATCACGCCAGAACTCGAACAAGAGATTCGGGCCACCGTTCAAAATCCGGGCGAAAAAAATGCCTTCTTCGTCAAGCGTACCTTCCATTTTATGGGAAAACGCATTCGTTTCGGGGGTTGGCAAAACGACAAAGCTATTCGTCTTTTCAACAAAAACCACGGAACCTACAATGGAAATTTAGTCCATGAAGAAGTGAAAAGCGACGGGAAAGTTGGCATCTTAAAAAACCGATTGAACCATTACAGTTACAAGAGTTTTGATAATTATAACGACAAACTCAACTTATACAGCAAATTGCAAGCGCTGAATTTGTACCAAAAGAAAAAGCGTCCGAATGCCTACCACTTTTTCATTCGGCCCCTATATCGTTTTCTATGGCAGTACTTGTTCCGCTTGGGCATTTTCGACGGAAAAGAAGGATTTATCTTGGCGTATGTCCACTCCTTTTCCGTATTCAAACGTTACCTGCAATTGTGGATGATGTACCGTAAAATCGACTAGTTATGCGTTTATTACAAATTACCGCTTCGAATGTTTGGCGCGGTCACGAACAGCAAATCGTTTATTATTATGAAGAGTTTGCCGCTAAGGTCGAACACCAAGTCTTGCTCTGCACACCCGATACGCGTTTGCACGAAATAGCGGTAGAACGCCAGTACAATGTCCACACCCTGCCCTTTCATTCGGAATACGATCGAAAGTGGATGAAAAAAATTCACCAAATCATCAAAGAAGAAAAAATCGACCTGATTTTAATTCACAACAGTACGGCCCACACGCTTTGTGTGCTCTCTTCACTGTTGTACGGTTGGAAAACGCCCATGGTCTTCTTCCGTACGTTGATTAAAAAAGTGGATACCAATTTCTTCCGCAAATGGAAATACAATTACAAAGGATTGAAGAAAATCGTGTGCGTTTCCCAAGCCGTAATCGATGTCTTGAATCCAGCTATAAAAGATAAAAGTCGGTTGTCCATTGTGGGCAGCGCGACCGACCTAAACGAATTTCATCGTACCCAACCCAACGGAAATTTACGTCGGGAACTCGGACTTGCAGACGACACCATCATCATTGGCAACATCGCGGCTTTTGTCGGATTTAAAGATCATGTAACCTTGGTCAATGCCGCGGAACAGATTGTAAAAGAAGTCCCCAATGTCAAGTTTGTTTTGGCAGGAAAAGGCGAATTGGAAGCCGATATCAAAGCCTTGGTTGGGGAGAAAAATTTAACCGATTACTTTGCCTTTTTGGGCTTCCGGACGGACATTCCGGAATTGTTTCCAGAGTTTGATTTGTTTCTGTTTACGTCGAAGCTCGAACCCACGGGCGGTGTGCTATTGGAAGCCTATGCCAGCCATGTGCCTATCGTAGCAACCCGCGCCGGTGGAATTCCAGAAGTGGTGGTGGAAAACGAAACGGGATTGTTGTGTGAAAAAGAAAATGCATCCGACTTTGCTGAAAAGACCATTCGTTTACTTCAAGATAAGGCCTTGCAAGAACAATTGGTGCAAAACGGTTACCAGCATTTACTGAAAAACTTCACCCGTCAAGTGATTGCGGAGGCGATGTTCAAGGAGTTGGAAGCGGTATTAAAATCCTAGGCTATGAAAGTAACGCTCATCAGTTTTGACTATTTCGATTTTGACAAAAACATTATCGATACGTTGCATCAAAAAGGGATTGAAGCCCAACATATCGACATTTCTAAATTTCGTTACCGCTACAAATCGGGTTTTGAAAAAATCAAAAACTTCTTCTCCAAAGTCTTTTTTGGGGTAAATGTCAAACGGGTAAAAATGGAAGAATATGTGCTTTCCCGTTTGGAATCTTTCGGTCCCCAAGATCAAATTTTGGTCATCCGCCCCGATCGCATCAGTCGGAAAACCCATGAAAAAATAAAAAGCTTTACCCAAAAATACATTGCCTATTTGTACGATAGCACCAACCGTTTTCCGGTCGACCACCTGTTGAAAGGCTTGTACGACACGATTTATACATTTGATCTAGACGATGCCGACAAATACGGGTTTCGATTCATTAGCAATTACATTTATATTGACAAAAAACCGTTGGTTCCGGCTAACGAACTACCCACAGACATCTTTATGATTGCTTCTATTGATGAACGCTTATCGCTATGGAATCAAGTGTCGGCTTATTGCCGTGAAAAGGGAATTCAGACGGATTTTATTTGTGTGGGCAAAAGAGAACCGGCCGAATTGGATGCGGGGATTGTCTACTCCAAAAACAATTTATTTTTAGAGGCGATCGAAAACAGGATGTTCCAATCGAAAGCGTTTTTGGATTTGATCCGCACGGAACAAAACGGATTGAGTTTCCGAATTTTTGAAGCCATGGCATACCAACGGAAAATAATCACTTCGAATGCTTCGGTGACGCGCTATCCGTTTTATAATCCCAACAATATTTTGGTGCTCAACGAATCTACTATTTCAGATATAAAAACTTTTATGGAACGGCCGTTCGAACCCTTAACGGAAGAAATGTACCACCACTATACAGTTTCTAATTGGGTGGATACGGTGTTCGAACTCTAACGTACCGCCTTAACGATATTGTCAGTTAAAACCTTACGCGAGAACGGTTGTAACGTAGTTTCGGATTGCTCGCGAATGGCTTCCCATAGCGTTGAATTGGTATAGGCTGTAATGATTTTTTCAGCAAACTCCGACGGACTATCCGCAATCATCGCGTCAGCTACTTTACCAAAATCAAAACCTTCTGCTCCAATGGGTGTTGTGACAAGTGGGAGTCCGAACTCAAGACTCTGCCCTATTTTCCCTTTGATACCGGCGCCATAACGCAACGGCGCAATGAATAATCGGTGGGTACAAAACGCCTCTGACAAATCGTTGACATAGCCCAGAATTTCGAATCGTTTTTCGTGTAAGGCCAATACTTCCGGTTTGGGATTGCTCCCGATTACGGTGACTTTTACCTCAGGCAAACGCTCCCATACCAAGGGCATAATGTGCTTGCGCAAATACTGTACGGCATCAATATTGGGCACATGCTCAAAACTTCCCACAAACAATAAATCGTTGCGGTCGGAAAACGACAATTGTCCGCGGGTATCCGTAATAAAATCATGGATATTACCCACTACCGTCATTTTTTGGGTTTGGGCGTAATACGGCATTAGATTTTGTTTGTCCAAAGAAGAAATCACAATAATAGTATCTGCAGCTTCGCAATTGGCTTGTTCAATTTTCAAAAAACGTTCGGCTTCTGCCAATAATTTAGAATCATTGGACTTCAATTCGGCTTCCCGTTTCATACGTAAATAGTGGAAATCCACCATATCGTACAAGGCTTTGGCATTGGGATTCAGTGAACGAACCAGGTCAATGTACTTCGCAAATACCAACGGACGGTGCAACCAAACAGCCGAAACCTGCGGCACAATACGTTCTAGAAATCCTTCCCGAGTCACCAAATTGCCTTCGGCATCTATACTAGGAAAATAGACTTGAACGCCTTTATTTTGGTAGTAAGCGCAATAACTTGTATCGTATTTGTATTCTTTTTTATCGGCCATCAAATAGACTTGAATGCCTTGTTCTAAGAGAATATCAATGATTAAATTCAAGCGTCTCGAACCCGAATCTTTGTCGTATTCCGGTAATTTATCATCAACAATCAACACGGAAGCCCCTTTTTGCACATCAGGTAAAACCACTGAAAATGCGGTTTGCGACTGCTTGAGTTTTCCTTTTAATTGTTGGTTTTTGAAATAAATTTTGAGTGATTGAAACATTGTTCGATAGCAATTATGGGCCAAAAGTACTTTTTTTCGACAAGACTTCGGCTAACCTTGTGGGCTAATTTATCATTTTTATCTTTGTAGAAATTTGAAAAACATGGAAATCATCAGCCACCGTGGATATTGGATTGATCCACAAGAAAAAAATACCGAAGCTGCGTTTGTGCGCTCCTTTTCCAAAAATTACGGAACAGAAACCGACTTTCGGGATTACGAGGGGCAATTGGTGATTTCACACGATATGGCTGATGCTAATTGTATGCTGGCGGCTACTTTTTTTGACATCTATAACCAACACCATTGCACGGGAACGTTAGCGCTTAATATCAAAGCGGACGGACTTCAAGCGCCGTTGATGGACTTGCTAAAAGCCCACAACATCACCAATTATTTTGTCTTTGACATGTCGGTTCCCGATTTATTGCACTATGATCGTCAAGGTTTTATTTACTATTCCCGTCGCAGCGAATACGAGGAAACCGTAAGCAAATACGCCGATTGCCACGGCATTTGGTTGGATGCCTTTCTTTCGGTTTGGTATACGACGGGCGATATCGAGCAATTCATTCAAGACGGTAAAAAAGTGGCGATTGTCTCCTGTGATTTACACCGCAGAGACCACCAACCCTTGTGGACGATGTTGAAAGCTGCGGGTTTACACCACAATCCGAATGTGATTTTGTGCACAGATATCCCCGAAGACGCTTCGGCATTTTTTGAAATATAAACCCATTATAAACCATATTTTTAGCGCATTTATACTATTTTTGTGCAAGCTTAAAACCGAAACCCATGGCCAAAATCAAAGCCGTATTGTTTGATATGGACGGCGTACTCATCGATGCAAAAGATTGGCATTATGAAGCCTTAAACAAAGCCTTGCGCTTATTTGGAACCGAAATTAGTCGCTACGATCATTTGGTCACGTTTGACGGACTACCCACCAAAAAGAAATTGGAAATGTTGAGTCTGGAAGGCGGATTCCCCCGCAAACTCCATGGTTTTATCAACGACTTAAAACAAGTGTATACGATGGAAATGGTGTATGCCAAATGCAAACCGTCGTTTAATCACCAGTATACTTTATCGAAATTAAAAGAAGAAGGCTACCACATTGCAGTCTGTTCAAATTCGGTGCGCAATACCATCGAAATCATGATGCAAAAAGCCAACTTGACGCAATATTTGGATTTCTTTATTTCCAATCAAGACGTTACGCACGGCAAACCCGATCCGGAGATTTACCAAAAAGCGATTCAACGCTTGGGCTTACAACCGGAAGAATGTTTGATTGTGGAAGACAATGAAAACGGAATCAAAGCGGCCCTCGCTTCGGGAGCGCATTTATTTAAAGTAGAAACGGTGGATGATGTTCAATTTACCGCTATTATGAACCGTATAAACGAAATCGAACATGCTTAAAATCATCATTCCTTTAGCCGGTAGTTCTGAATTGTATACCAATGCCGGATTCTCGTATCCCAAACCCTTGGTCGAAATTGATGGCAAACCCATGATTCAAGTGGTGATCGAGCAATTTCAATCGATTACCGAACCATTTCAAGCGGTTTTCATTTTAAAAGATGAAGATGTACGTAAATTTCACTTGGACAACACCATTCGTTTGTTGGCACCCAACAGCGAAATTGTCAAATTGAAAAGCGATACCAAAGGTGCCTTGTGCAGTATTTTAATGACGATTGATTCGTTATCGGATGAAGATCGCATTTTAGTATTGAACGGCGACCAAATCATCAACCATAATTTTCAAGCGATTCTTTCTTCTTTCGACGAGCGCAAAGCCGATGTGGGGATAGTGACTTTCCCATCCGTTCATCCCCGCTGGTCGTATGCCCGCATTGAAAACGGTGAAGTGGTGCAAACGGCAGAGAAAAACCCGATTAGTAATGCTGCTATTGCCGGTTTTTACTTTTTTGCCAAAGCCCAAGATTTCTTTACCAATGCGTTCCAATGCATCTTGGATGATGTGCAAATCAACGGCAACTTTTTTACCTCATCGGTAATTAACGAATACATTTTAAAGAATCAAAAAGTAGTGGATTTTGGCATTAGCAAAACGGATTACCATTCGTTTTACGCCCCACAAAATTTACAAGAATACCTAAAAGCACAAAAATAATGGCGATCGAAAAACACGATTTAGCGGACATGTTCAAAGGCTGGTTCATTGGCAACTTCGAACCTTCCCTATACAAAACCAATGATGTTGAAGTGGGCGTGAAATCCTATACCGCTGGCGAATACGAAGCAGCCCATCACCATAAAATTGCCACTGAATTTACCGTAATTATTTCGGGAGAAGTGGAAATGAGCGGTGTGCAATACGGTCCAGGTGCCATTATAAAAATTGAACCCAATACTTCCACTGATTTTAGAGCGTTAACTGACACTACCACCGTCGTGGTGAAAGTACCTGGCGCTTCCAATGATAAATACGTAGATACCTTATGATCAATATCGTTATCCCCATGGCTGGCCAAGGCAGTCGTTTTGCCCAAGCCGGTTACGAAAAACCCAAACCCTTTATCGATGTTAATGGCAAACCCATGATTGCGCGTGTGATGGAGAATTTATATTATCCGAATGCCAATTATATTTTGATTGCCCGAAAAGAGCATTTGGAACAAGAACGAGAGTTGGTGGCCGAATTGGAAAAAAATTACAATGCCAAATTCATTGAATTGGATCAATTGACCGAAGGAACTGCATGTACAGTTTTGTTCGCTCGAAAATACATCAACAACGATTATCCGTTATTGATTGCCAACTCGGATCAATTGGTGGATATGTCGATTGAAGCGTATATCAACGATTGTTTGGATCAAAAAGCAGACGGCAGTATTTTGACATTTGTCGATGCCGAACGCAATCCGAAGTGGTCGTTTGCCAAAATCGATGACAACGGCAATGTGACCGAAGTAAAAGAGAAAAAAGCCATTTCAGAATTTGCTACCGTGGGCATTTATTTCTTTACCAAAGGGCATTTTTTTGTGGATGGTGCGATTGATATGATTGCCAACAACGACCGTGTGAATAATGAATTTTACACTTGTCCTGTGTACAATTATTGTATCGCTGAAGGACAAAAAATCAAAATCTACAACATTGATTTTGAAGCCATGCACGGTTTAGGTACGCCCGAAGATTTGACCCTCTATTTGGAAAAACATGCCTAATTCCTCGGATTTTTCGGTTGTCGTTCAGGGTCCGGTTCACGGGAAACCCACTGATGAAGCGAGTTTACAACTGACAAAACGTTGTCTTGAAAGTGCCCGTGCTTTTTTACCGGGAGCCGAAATCATTTTATCTACCTGGAAAGGAAGTGAAGTTTCGCATTTGGACTTTGATGTTTTGTTGGAAAATGAAGATCCGGGTGGCACTTCCTATTACGATAGCAACACCTCCAAATACAATAACAACAACCGACAAATTGTATCGACGCGCAATGGCGTATTGAAAGCCACGCGAAAATACACGATGAAACTGCGCAGTGATTGCCGTTTGATTCATGGAGGTTTTATGGATTATTTGGGCAAATACACGGCCTACAATGATTACAAGGTTTTTGAAGAACGTGTGCTGACTTCAGTGGCGTTTACCAAAGACCCGCGACGCGTGCCGATTCTTTATCATGTGAGTGATATTTTTCAAGTGGGATTGACTACGGATATGCAGTTGCTGTGGGATATTCCGTTGCAACCCGAACCTGAGACGACCCGTCGTTTTCCTGAAAATCATATTATTTACAACGAAGCCTATCCTTACGAAGCCTATAAAATGCGCTATGCCTGTGAGCAGTACATTTGGTATGCTTGTACGGCCAAAAAAGGGATTGACTTGCAGTTGGACTATTATACCGAATTGCCATTTTCAAAAATTGCCCTTTCCGAAAAAACGTTGATTGACAATTTTGTATTCTTGGAATTGGACCAATTGGGATTGCGCTTACCCGAAAAAATGGACATTGAATTGGATAATCCTACCTTGTACAGTTTTATCCAATGGGAAGCCTTGTACGATGCCTATTGTGTGCAAAAAAACAGCAATGACTTTTGGATGGCACTGCAGGTGAAATGGAATTCGTTCCGGTATGTTTTAAAAAATTTTAGACGAAGAAAGAAACGTTTACAGCGCATGAAGCGTGCTTAAGTTATGGATCCGAAGTTAATTGCAACAGAAGTACACAACGCCTACGAAGTCATTGCGAAAGGCGGCATTATTTTATATCCCACAGATACCGTTTGGGGCATTGGCTGTGATGCGACCAATGAAGAAGCCGTGAAAAAGATTTATGCATTAAAGCAACGCGAAGAAACCAAGAGCATGATTGTGTTGATGAATGGCGACCGCATGTTGCATTCGGTTTTTCATTCCATTCCCGAAGTGGCTTGGCAAATCTTGGATCTTTCAGAAAAACCAACCACATTGATTTTGGACCAACCCAAAAATGTAGCCCAAAATATTATTGCCAGTGACAATACGCTCGGTATGCGTTTGGTGAAAGAACCCTTTTGTTTTAAGTTGATGGAACGCATGAAGCGACCGTTGGTATCGACTTCAGCGAATATTTCGGGTGAACCCACACCACAATCGTTTAAAGAAATCAGTCCCGCCATTATTAACGGTGTGGATTATGTGGTGCAATTGCATCACGATAAGGTAAATGGAAAACCATCGACCATCATCAAATTGACGCAGGATGCGCAAGTGACGGTGATCCGGAAATAAGATAATTTGAAAATTTGAAGATTTTAAAATTTGAAAAATTGAAGATTTGAAGATTTGAATTTTCGAAAATCTTGATTGCTGCACCGATTGCACCAGCAGTAGCCCCAAAGTCTCGGGAGGCATCCTTTTATGAAGCATTAGCGGAATAAAAGATACAGCGGATGACGCGCCCGGGTGCCCAAATAACCAAAGTGAATTTGTACTTTTGCAAAAAAAAATATTCCGTTGAAAACCCAATACGCTGACGTTTTAGATCAAAAGATATTTAAAGTGGTGACACAAGCGGCTCAAGAATTACAGCTTGAGTGCTATGTGATTGGCGGCTTTGTGCGGGATATTTTGTTGGAGCGCAACCACAAAAAAGATATTGACATTGTCGCTGTAGGTTCGGGAATTGAGTTGGCATTGAAAGTCAGCAGCCTCCTTCCCCACCAGCCTAAAGTGCAAGTTTTCAAGAACTACGGCACGGCGATGTTGCGTTACAAAGACATGGATATCGAATTTGTTGGCGCCCGAAAAGAGAGTTACACAGAAGAGAGTCGGAACCCCCTTGTGGCCTCCGGTTCACTTCAAGACGATCAAAACCGTCGCGACTTTACCATCAATGCCTTGGCGTTTTCTTTGAATGCGGACAATTTTGGCGCATTGGTCGATCCGTTTAACGGGGTGGCCGACTTGGAAGCGAAGTTGATACGTACGCCATTGGATCCCGACATTACCTATTCTGATGATCCGTTGCGCATGTTGCGAGCGATTCGTTTTGCGACCCAATTACAATTTACGATAGTACCCGAATCGTTGGAATCCATAACGCGTAATGCCTACCGTATTGACATCATTTCGGGTGAGCGCATTGTGGATGAATTGCATAAAATATTGGCGACATCCAAGCCTTCGACCGGATTTTTACTCTTGCATCAAACGGGCTTATTGGAACGAATTCTTCCCGAACTGACCGCCTTGAACAATGTAGAGGAAGTGGAAGGTCATACCCATAAAAACAATTTTTACCACACCTTAGAAGTGGTAGATAATATCTGTCCGAACAGTGACGACTTATGGTTGCGTTGGGCGGCATTGTTGCATGATATTGGAAAAGCGCCGACCAAGCGTTTTCACAAAAAACAAGGATGGACGTTTCATGGGCACGAATTTTTAGGCGGCAAAATGGTGAAGAAACTCTTTGCGCGTTTGCACATGCCGCTGAATCAGAAGATGAAATTTGTGCAGAAAATGGTGATGATGAGTTCGCGCCCGATTGTATTGGCCCAAGATATTGTGACCGATAGTGCGGTGCGCCGTTTGATTTTTGATGCTGGTGAAGATGTGGAAAGTTTGATGACCCTTTGCGAAGCCGATATTACGACGAAGAATCCAAAGAAATTTGAAAAGTACCACAAGAACTTTGAGTTGGTGCGCCAAAAAATCGTAGAAGTTGAAGTACGTGATCAGGTGCGCAATTTCCAACCACCCATTTCGGGAGAAGAGATTATGGAGGTTTTTAAGCTAAAGCCTTCGCGGGAAGTGGGGATATTGAAAGACGCGGTGAAAGAAGCGATTTTGGAAGGTGAAATTCCGAATGAATACCAAGCGGCCTATGACTTTGTGTTGGCCAAGGCGAAAGGAATGGGTTTGGTGTAGCTGCTGAGCTGCTGAGCCGCTGAGCCGCTGAGTATCGTGCTATTTTAAATAGAAGTCTTGAATACTTTCTTCTTCCATTTGTTGGAAAAAAACAAAAAATTAACCCCTGTTTAATTGTTCGAATTCGCTCCTGTAATGTACCTTTGTGGGGCTTAAAATTTTGGCACTATGAAAACCGACAAAGGCGTTATTTATTGGTTGTTAACGGGATGTGTAATGGTATTTGTCATGGTCGTTGTGGGTGGTATCACTCGCTTGACCGGATCGGGTTTATCGATGACGGATTGGCATTTGGTTACTGACACCTTTCCCCCCATGAGTGAAGCGGCATGGCAAGCAGCCTTTGACGAATATAAGAAGTTCCCCGAGTACCAAAAAATCAACAGTCACTTCACGCTTTCCGATTATAAATTCATCTATTTCTGGGAGTGGTTTCACCGTTTTATCGCACGGATATTAGGGTTTGTTTTCTTGATTCCCTTCTTTTATTTTTTAATTAAAAAGAGACTGACGCAAGACACCGTCTTAAAATGTTTGACCCTTCTAGGAATGGGAGCATTTCAAGGCTTCTTGGGATGGTTTATGGTGAAAAGCGGCTTGGTAGATTTCAACCAACCCGATGTGAGTCATTTTCGTTTATCCATCCATTTGACCTTTGCCTTTTTGACGTTTGCGTATACATTTTGGGTGGCGTTGGATTTGATTTATGCAGGTCGCCAAGAGGTAATTGCACCTTTGAAAAAGTTAGCGCGCCTGACCTGGATTGTAGTGGTTGTACAAATTATCTGGGGTGGTTTTGTGGCTGGCTTGGATGCGGGCCATGTGCACAACCATTGGCCAATGATGAGCGACGGACAGTTTTTCCATGAAAGTATTGCGTTAGAAAAACCCAATTGGTTGTTGCGTTTTACCGAAGGCAAAAGTGGCGTTCAGTTTATGCACCGTATGTTGGCCTACATCGTAGTGGCCTTAAACCTCACACTTTATTTCCGCAGTAAAAAATATTCGTTGTCAACCACCCAACAACGCGGTTTGAACGCATTACTAGTTGTGGTTTTTATACAAGTCGGATTAGGGATTTTCACCTTACTTTACAATGTGCCCTTATGGCTCGGTGTGACGCATCAAGCGGTGGCTTTCTTTTTATTGGCAGCCATTACGTTTGTGGTGCATCGGGTGAGTAAATAAATATTATAAATTATAAATTTTGAGTTTTAAATTTATTTAGTATACCATTCAATTTATAATTTAGAATAATCAAATTTAAAACAACAACTTTTATCCTAGCCACTCTTTAAACTCCCCTACCCGTTCGCGGGCTACAATGACTTCGTCTGCCTTATAAGTAGGTAAAAGCACTTTGAGACGGGAATTGCTGTGCAACTGAATTTCGCGAATCGCTGCCAGCGGAATAATGAATTTGCGGGAAACACGGAAAAAGGCTTTGGGATCGAGCTCACTTTCGACTTGTTCGACCGTTTGGTCCAAAAGATAATCCCGATTGTCCAACGTATGAATATAGGTTCCTTTGTTTTCGCTGTAGATGCATTCAATTTCTTCTACCGCAATCATTTTCAGTTGTTGACCTACTTTAATGGTGAAGCGCTTCTTGAAGGTTCGATCCAACGGATTCACCAATAACTTGCGAATGGTTTCAAAATCCAATGCCGCGGAAGGCGATACGGTGGCCGTTCGTGCTTTAAACTTGGCAATAGCCGACTCCAATTCGTCTTCATCAATCGGTTTAAGCAAATAATCAATGCTATTTAATTTAAAAGCCTTGAGCGCATACTCGTCATAAGCGGTTGTGAAAATGATGGCACTCTTAATTTCGATAGCTTCAAAGATTTCAAAGGATAAACCGTCGGATAATTGGATATCCAAAAAAATCAAATCGGGATGCGGATTGTTTTGAAACCAAGCAATGGATTCTTCCACAGAGTGCAATAAATGGGTTACTGCATACCCAAGTTTCTCCACTTTGCGTTGGAGTAAGCGCGCGGCTGGTTTTTCGTCTTCAATGATGAGTAGGGTCATAGAGGTTTCAGGTTTCAGGTTTAAAATTTAACGTTGTAACCGATTTTAAACTCAATTTTCTTGCTTCTTGCTTCTTGCATCTTTCTTCTTTCTTCTTTCTTCTAAAATCACTTCTTCTTCTCATCCTCCATATACTGTTGGATTTTGCGTTCTTCCCAGTCTTTTCCCAAAATAAATTCAGGAATAATCACTGATAAAGCGTGACCAAGGAGTCCGATGCCCCAAAAGAAAGCCGTACTGAAAACACCAGGTTGAAAAAGGGTTTCGTTGTCGGGCAATTCCCGAGCAATGGAAAAAATGATGAGTGCATTGACTACCACATACACGAAGGCATGGGTATACAATCCTTTAATTTTCTTCACGCGTTCTTGCGCTGCTTCGTAGGCAAATTGATCTTCTGGTGTCATAACTATTCGTATTTTTTGCGTCTGCGTTGTTCTTCTTCCATAAACTGTCGAATTTTACGTTCTTCCCAACCTTTCCCAAAAAAGGGATGGTGATTAAAAACCCGAATACCGTGGAAGAACACGCCTATTCCCCAACCCACTGTGGGCCAAAAGAACCATAAATGTTCGGGTGAATGTTTTAAGTTGATGTACAAGAAAAAGAGATTGACTAAGATAAATACCATCAGGTGGGAATAAAATCCGCGTATTTCTTTCACTTGTTCTTTGGCTCGTTTGTAATTTTCTTGATCCATTGGTGTTTCCATAGGTACTATTTTTAATTCCATTTACTGGAGTTGTGTTTATTTTTTTGCATGAATTCTTGTATTTTACGCTCTTCCCATTTTTGACCATACCCAAAAGTTCCAAGGGCATGCATGGTAAGTCCGAACCCCCATCCCATCATCGGAAACCAAAACCATTGGTAACCGCCCGTCCATAAATTGATGATCACGAGTAACGGAATCACGGTACAGTAGGAAATCAAATTGGCGTAAAAATCCTTTACTTTTTTCACTTTTTCTCGGGCTCTGAGGTAAGCCGACTTTTCATTGAACTCCTCAACCAAAGTCACAGTTTCAATCGTTTTGGTCAATACCGGCAAATGAACCGAAAAAGTGGTGGCCGAACTGTCGATGCGAACTTTTCGGTCGGTCAATAACTCGTACCGACTGAATATATTCTGGAGTCCGACCCCTTGCCGATCGTCCAAAGTTTCCTTTTTCTGCAAATTATTTGACACGACTAAATAATCGTTTTCCAAGGTAATTGAAATATGTAACGGCTTTTGTTCGCTCACTACATTGTGTTTGATGCAATTTTCAAGCAACAATTGTAGCGATAACGGCACCACTTTGGCTTCTTCGGGAACTGTTGTTAGTTCGGGCAAAGTGAATGTAATACTGTTTTCAAACCGCATTTTGAGTAAGTTCATATAGGTTTTGGCGAAGGCCAATTCTTCATGAACGGTTACCACTTCTTTGTCTTTTTGTTCCAAAACATAACGGTAGATTTTGGATAAGGAAGTAGTGAACTTTTGAGCGGTATCCGGATTTTCTTCGATGAGCGAACTCAATACGTTCAAACTATTGAAAAGAAAGTGCGGATCGATTTGGTTTTTCAAACTTTCAAAGCGGGCATTGGCAGCTCCTGCAATGAATTGTTGTTCTTTGATTTTTCGTTCACTCAAGGCTTTATAGAAATAAAACGCGTGGATAGCCAAGGAAACGATGAGCGTGATGATGATTGAAACCAGATAATTGGCGGGCGATTCTTTGGCTAAGAAGAGTTCCAAAGGTTTACCTTCGATGAACACTTCTTGCCCTAAGTGAAGGAGAAACAATACTCCGATGGTGATGGTGAACGAAGCCAGAAATCCGAACACCAAGCGTTTTGGGGTGAATCGATTATTGGCAAACATTTTATCCAAGCCCATAAACACCACTGCATTGGCATAGTACAGCGTTAAGCCGTAAGTCATGGTGTAGAGGAACATCGGACGGATATCGTTCCAAAAGTCCATTTTAGCACCCAACAAAAGATTGATACCTAGCAACACCAAAAATATGGTAAGGGAAATCCAAAGGGCGCGCGGGAATTCTTTAAGCAGTTTCATGGCGTACTGTTTCTGTATTCGGTTAGATTATTTACACTTTGCCAATTGTTCTTGGGCACGATCGGCACCCCAAGAAGGCGCAAAAGGCATGGCCGGTTTTTCAGCGGCAAACAAAACGGTAGCGCGCTCTACGTCTTTACACAAGGCTTTCACATCGGCACCCGTCCATTGTGCGCCACCAATTTCAAATTCGGCTTTACCAAAAACGGCACGCGGATTTTTAGGATTCAAAGCAATGGCTTTGTTATAGAGTCCGATCACCGTTGCTGAAAGTCGCATACCGTTGGTCATCGGGTCATAAGCAATCCAAGCGGTATGAATTAGTGCTTGCATTACGATTAACTCTACATTGTCTGGAGTTTTTGCAGTTTCAATATCCAAAACGGCTTGTGCTTTGGTCAATAAGGCATTTACATTCTCGCGATTTTTCGGGTTGAATGCTTCCGTCGTGTTGATTAAAGCGATGTAGTAATTGGGTAACCAACTGTTTTTTTCGGCAGCAGCAATACGTTCTAATAAAGCAGCAGCTTCGGTAGGTTTGTTCTCGCCCCAAAGTTGCATGGCTTTTCCCATTCCTTGTTCAAATGGCGCTTGTGCTGTGATGAGTTGTGCTAAAAAGAAAGTGAATGCGGTGATGATTGTTTTCATGATTTCTATTTTTTAAGGTTTTTGATTCGTAATTGTTTTCTTTTTGTTTTTAATTCTGAATCAAAATTCGGTAGAAAGTACCAACATAAAAATTGAAAGATACTGAATTGTCGAAAAATGGGGACGAATTGTAAATTTATACTTTTTATAATGGATTTAGTGCTTTAGTCTGTGTAATTACAGGCAACAAGGGATGAACCTGCTTATTGATTTCTTGTTCCAAAAAATACAAAACCCGTCGTTTTACAAAATGCCGGTGTACCACCAATCCGATGGAACGAACCGGTACTGGATTTTGAAAATTTCGCAAATACGCTTGATCGGATTCCGACAAGGATAATGCGGCCAAATACGGAACAAGCGTCGTGGCTTGATTGGCACGAACAAATCGCAACAAACTATCAATGGAACCCGCTTTGAAATTAAAATTGAGGTGAGTATTGCAATAGTTTTTATCCAAATCACAGAACTTCAAAATTTGGGTGCGCATACAATGGCCTTCTTCCATCAACCAAATATCAGCGGGATCCAGTGCTTCAACGCTCAACGAATTGGTATATTTTTCCCGATAATCCAACAATTGAAAGGGTTCGTTGTACAACGGAATTTCAATCAAATCGGGATCATTGATGGGTACAGATAAAATGCCTATATCCAATTCACGGGATTTGAGTAATCGGGTAATTTCAGCGGTGGTTTGCTCCCGTATCTCAATTTGTAATTGGGGAAATTTTTCAGCAAACGATTGCAAAAACAGCGGTAATAATGAAGGGGCCACTGTGGGAATCACTGAGATGGTCAAATTACCGTTAACTTCTCCTTTAAATTCTTTGGCCAATTCATTCAATACTCCAATTTGGGATTGAATAGCTTTGAGTTGTTCAATAATCACTTCGCCCTCTGCCGTGATTTCAACCGGTTTCTTTTTGCGGTTGAAAATGGTAATACCCAATTCTTCTTCAAATTTGGAGACCATCGTACTCAACGTCGATTGGGTTGCAAAACATTTTTCGGCGGCCAATTCAAAATGGCGAATTTCTGCGACCGCTAGTATATACTCAAACTGACGTATATTCATCGATTTTATCAATATTAGGTTTGAAAATATCGTTTTTATCAATCAAATATACATCATAATTTTACATCTCAAACATATACTAACACAAACCTATTTACAATGAAAAAAATACCCATACTCTTATTTGCTGCCTTTTCAAGTAGCGGATTTGCCCAAGATTCGGCAAAAAAAGATTTGTCACAATGTCCGTTCCACAACGGTACAATGGATGCGGCCAAAACTGATATTAAGGCAACTACTACTAAAAATAGTGATTGGTGGCCGAGTCAGTTGAACTTATCCGTCTTACGTCAGAATTCCAATTTGACCAACCCGATGGATCCGAATTTTGATTACATCAAGGCATTTCAATCCTTGGATTATTTGGCGTTAAAAAAAGACATTCAAGCGGTTTTAACCCAATCCCAAGACTGGTGGCCTGCTGACTTTGGCAATTACGGACCACTATTTATCCGAATGGCCTGGCACAGTGCGGGAACGTACCGTACCGGTGACGGTCGTGGCGGATCGAGTTCGGGTCAACAACGCTTTGCCCCACAAAACAGTTGGCCCGACAATGCCAACTTAGACAAAGCCCGACGTTTGTTGTGGCCAATCAAACAGAAATACGGCAACAAAATTTCATGGGCGGATTTAATGATTTTAACGGGTAATGTCGCCTTAGAATCTATGGGATTTAAAACGTTTGGATTTTCGGGAGGCCGTGCTGATGTTTGGGAACCGGAATCGAATGTGTATTGGGGTTCGGAGTCCAAATGGCTCGACAACAGCAAACGGTACCAAGATGGAAAACTAGAAAATCCGCTGGCGGCGGTTCAAATGGGATTAATTTATGTAAATCCAGAAGGACCGAATGGCAATCCCGATCCAGTTTTAGCTGCAAAAGATATCCGTGAGACTTTTGGCCGTATGGGAATGAATGATGAAGAAACGGTGGCTTTGATTGCGGGCGGTCATACATTCGGAAAAACCCACGGTGCAGGTCCGGCAAGTCATGTAGGTCCAGAACCCGAAGCAGCGAGTATTGAACAACAAGGCTTGGGTTGGAGCAGCAGCTACAAAAGCGGAAAAGGTGCCGACGCCATCACTTCGGGATTGGAAGTAACCTGGACCACAACTCCCGCCAAATGGGGACATGATTATTTCATGTTGCTCTTTGGTAACGAATGGGAATTAACGAAGAGTCCGGCTGGTGCGAACCAATGGGTGGCTAAAAATGGAGCAAATATTGTTCCCGATGCTTTTGATGCCAGCAAAAAACACAAAGCGACGATGTTGACTACTGACTTGTCGTTGCGCTTTGATCCCGTTTATGAAAAAATATCTCGCAATTTCTTAGACAATCCGAAAGCATTTGAAGATGCCTTTGCACGTGCTTGGTATAAATTAACCCATCGTGATATGGGACCGAAAACCCGTCATTTTGGACCAGAAGTTCCAAAAGAAGATTTGATTTGGCAAGATCCTATTCCGGTAGTAAATCACCCCTTGGTAGATGCAAAAGACATCTCCAATTTGAAAACAGCCATTGCTAATTCAGGATTATCTACTCAAGAATTAGTGAGTACTGCTTGGGCTTCGGCATCGACATTCCGCGGTTCCGACAAACGTGGTGGAGCCAATGGCGCACGTATTCGTTTGTTACCGCAACGCAATTGGGAATGCAATAATCCACAACAGTTGAATAAAGTATTGGAGACTTTGGAAGGCATTCAGAAGAAGTTTCAAGCTACTTCGGGTGCGAAAAAAATCTCTATGGCCGATTTGATAGTTTTGGCTGGAAATGTAGGTGTTGAAAAAGCGGCCAAAGCGGCGGGATACCCCGTAAACGTTCCCTTTACTCCGGGTCGTATGGATGCCACGCAAGAACAAACCGATGTGAATTCATTTGCAGTTTTGGAACCGATGGCGGATGGATTTCGCAATTACAAGAAAACACAATATACATTTACCACTGAAGAATTATTGGTTGATAAAGCGCAATTATTAACCTTAACTGCACCTGAAATGACGGTATTAGTGGGAGGAATGCGTGCGATTGGTGCCAACTACAACGGCACAAACACAGGTGTTTTCACTACAAAAACGGGTGCTTTGACAAATGATTTCTTTGTGAATTTATTGGACATGAATACCCTTTGGAAAGCCAAAGATGCCGACAAAGAAGTATTTGAAGGTCGCGATCGCAAAACCGATGCGGTAAAATGGACAGCGACTCGTGCCGATTTAATTTTTGGTTCCCACTCGGAATTGCGTGCATTGGCAGAAGTGTATGCGAGTAGTGATGCCAAAGAAAAAATGGTGAAAGACTTTGTGGCCGCTTGGAACAAAGTGATGAACTTGGACCGTTTTGATATACAATACAAAAAATAATTGCTGCACTCTAAAGTAGCAAAGGGGATGTTTCGTTATAGAACATCCCCTTTTTTGATTTGAAAACAACTTATGATTTTCAGCCCCGATCGTCCCGAAGACTCGGAAGCATCCCCCGATTTCTATTGGAGATTCAGTGAAGAGCGGGTTATAATTGAGTGAAAAAATCGACTTGTGCTGCCTATAAATTATTCAACTGACTCTCTTTTTTGTTGTCACTAATGGTCCAAAAGAAGCCGATAAAGAAAAAACGATCAGCGGTGGGTTGGATGGTTCTTCGATTATACACTCCGTTGGCATCGGGTGAATTGGCATATTCGTACCCAAACACATTTTGCGTTCCCAAAAGGTTGGTCATCGAAAAATATAGGATTTTTTGCGAAGAGATCAAATAAGCCCAACTCAGACTTAAATTGTTGTACGGTTTCGTTTTTCCATTCATAAAAGCCGTCTCGTTGGGATTGTTGAATGGACGGCCCGTCGTAAAGCTATGGGTCACACTCAACTGCGATTTCCAATCGTTGATCCAGTATTTCCCAACCACTGACAAACTATGTTTGGCAATAAAATTTGGGGTCACCGTTGCCGAGAAATTGCGGTAATCGCGTTGACTATCAATGTAGGAATAGGAAATCCAATATTCTAGATTTTTAACTGACTTTCCATCACGCCAAAAGATATCCAAACCGCGAGCATAGCCGGTTCCGGCATTGTTAAACTGACTGTTGAATTGGGCAGCAGGCGTATCGTATTTGATCAAACTTGAATATTCCTTGTCATAAACTTCGACACGAAAGGTTTGACGGTCCCGATTGAACAAATAATTCAAAATATAATGAGCGGCCCGTTCGCTATCCAATTGACTTTCGTATTTCAAATAGTTGGCATTAGGCGCTTGAGTAAATGTTCCATACGCCAAGGAGAATTGATGGTTTTTGGCGGTTTTGTAAGCTAAAGAAACACGCGGCGTTACATTGGATTCTGCTAACAAACTATTGTAAGAATAGCGGGCACCCACTTTGGCAGCAAATTGTTTGGTAAAAATGATATCGGCTTCAGTGTAAAGGGCCGAAATACGGGTTGCATAGCCACTTTTAGATTGGATCGAAGTATTGGAAAAGTCTTCGTTAAAGTCGGTCACAAACTGATCCCCACCAAAACTTACTTTCACGCGATCGGAGAAAGATTTGCGCAATTTCAATTTCAAGTGTACCGCATTTTCTTGGTTAAACGCATTACCCGAATCCAAATGAATTTGATTTTGTCCATGACCGTAACCCATTCCAGTTGTGATTAGCCAACCGTCACCAAAATTTCCTTTGTAGGAAGAGTTTAGATAAAAATTATTGTTGGTTAAATCAACTCGCGTTTTATAAGGTGCATTGATGGTTTCTTGCGTAAGGTCAAAATTGGAATGATCGAAGGCTGCATAGAGCTTAAACATACCAGCTTCAAACTTATGACGAAATACTGATTCTCCAGAAAATGATTGAAAGGGCTTATTCCATTGCACATTTTGAGGCACCAATTTTTGATAAGGTTCAAGATTAAGATAGGCAGTGTTAAAGGTGAGCGAATTTTTACCCCAAACTTGCGTATTGGCCAATCCAAGACCCACGGTCATGAACGAAATATCGGTGCGTTCTTTCACTTCTTCTTCTTTTGAATTTAATAGCAACACACTCGATAAGGCTTCCCCGTATTCAGCAGAATAACCGCCTGTTGAAAAAGACATCCCACTGAATAAAAACGGTGAAAAACGACCGCGAGTGGGGACATTTTGCGTGGTGGCGCCATAGGGTTGTGCCACCCGAATACCGTCAATATAAGTTTGGGTTTCGTCGGCTTCTCCCCCACGGACAAAGAGTCGGCCATCTTCCGCTACGGTTTGTGTTCCGGGTAAAGTTTGCAAAGCGGCAACAATATTTCCGTTGGAACCTGCGGTAGTTACAATATCCAAAGGTTTAAGTACGGAGACACGCGCCCGTTCTCCCGCATCATAGGTTCCTGCAGTAATAACTACAGTATCCAATGTGTTCACACTCTCCCGTAATTTTATTGTTTGGGGCGTGTATTGTTCGAGAGTAATTGTAAGCGTAACAGTATCATAGGTTAACATTGTGATGACCAAATTTTTGGTTCCTTTTACGGTTGTTTCAAATGAAAATTTACCGTTGGCATCGGTAATGGCGCCGTCATAAGTACCGTCAATATAAACGTTGGCACCCACTAACGGTTTATTTTTTGCATCGGTGACGGTTCCCGTAAGCGTTGTTTGGGCAAATCCGATTGTAGTAAGGATTAAAAATAAGAAGGTGGTTAAGGTTTTCATGTGTTTCATTTTCTGGAGCAAAGTTGTTTGTTTTTTGGGGGATAAAAAAAAAGGAATGACCGAACTGTAGAAAAAACGGGATGAATTGTTGAAGGTTAATCAAAATACTTTTTTATATTTGGGGTAGAAAACGTTAATCGTCTAAAAGTAAAGTTATGAAATTCGTAAAATTTATTATTGCTGCAGTTGCTTTTTTAGCTGTACAAACCATTTCCGCTCAGTCGGTTACTTCTAAATGGACTCAGTTGCATGAGTACCATGAATTATTATCGAAAACCTTTCACCCTGCAGAAAATGGTAATTTTACTGCGATTAAAAATTCACACGATTATTTAGTTCAAAAAGCAGAAGCTTTGGATGTAGCTACAATGCCTGCCGACTTAAAAACGCCTGTAGTGGTTGAGAATGTAGCGGTTTTGAAAAAATTGACTAAAAAATTAAGCGAGTTGATTACCAATAAAGCTCCGGATGTAGAAATCCTTCGAACTTTCCAGAATGTACACGATGTGTTCCACAAGATTGAAAAAGAATGTGAACATCCAACAAAATAAAAATTTAACCCGACCATGTGTCGGGTTCTTTTTTTAATCCAATTTCCTGCCGTACTTTTGCAAAAATAATTTTTATGTCAAATGTTTATCTCGGGTTTCATTTTACCGTGGAACCAAAGGAGCCTGCTACAGAAATCTTGATTGCTGAACTAGCAGAATTGCCTTTTGAAAGTTTTGTTGAAAACGATAATGGTGTTTCTGCATATATACAGAAAGACTTATATGAAGAAGGATCGCTTCAAGAGGTTTACATTTTACAATCGGAAGAATTTACTATCAAGTATACCATTGAGGAAATTGATCAAGTGAATTGGAACGAGGAATGGGAGAAAAATTTTGACCCTATTGACGTGGATGGTGTTTGTCATGTACGTGCACCTTTTCATGAAAAAACGGGTGCGCAGTATGATATAGTGATCGAACCCAAAATGAGTTTTGGTACAGGGCATCATGAAACGACGCACATGATGATCCAGCATTTGTTGGCGATGAATGTAAAGGGTATGAAAACCTTAGACATGGGATGTGGAACCGCTTTGTTGGCGATTTTAGCCGAAATGAAAGGTGCACAACCTATTGATGCTATCGATATTGACAATTGGTGTTATTTGAACTCGATAGAAAATGCTGAACGAAACGGTTGCCAGCACATTATAGTTGAAGAAGGTGATGCCGGACTTTTACCTGGTCGTTCCTACGATTTAATTATAGCGAATATTAACCGTAACATTTTACTCAATGATATGCAAACTTATGTAGATTGTTTGCGTCCGGGTGGCACGTTGTTATTGAGTGGATTTTACATCGATGACATTCCGTATTTGGATGCAGCTTGTACAGAAAAAGGATTGAAATTTGAATCGAAATTGGACCGCAATAATTGGGCATCATTGCGTTATAGTAAATAAAAAAATGAATATGAGTACCATTGAAAAAGTAAAAGAATCGGTAGAACTTGCCGAAGCATTGGATTTTGAGAATGAGATTATTTTATTCAATGATGATGTGAATACCTTTGATCACGTAATTGACACCTTGATTCGGGTATGCGATCATACGCCTATACAGGCTGAACAATGTGCAATTTTAGTGCATTACAAAGGTCAATGTGGCGTAAAATCGGGTTCTTTTGAAGACCTTAAGCCGTTGTGTACCGCTTTGCTGGATGCTGGATTGAGCGCCGAAATACAATAAAAAAGTCCCAAACAAATTGGGACTTTTTTTACAAATGCATTTTGCCAATAGCGCAACTCACTAAGGATTTAGCTTTATCGCCAATTGTATTTTGATCGCCAATAACGGGATAACCGTTAAACTTTAATACTTCTTGGGCATGTTGTAGCGCCATTTCATCTAAATAGTCAAAGGAAACTGCACTTTCTTCTACATCTACGTGCACTTCGCCAATATCCTCGAGTTCGGATAATTTTTTGGTTATAGTTCTAGCACAGCCGCCACATTTTAAGTTTTGAATATATACCGTCGTTTTCATCGTATAAATTTTTGACAAAATTACAACGACGGCATGCAACGTTTTGTGACTTTTGTCACTTAATGGGGTAAATAATCTTTAATACAACCATAAATAAAGGTTCCGAGTAAAGCACCGATCAAAACCAATCCGACCGACATAAATCCAGTTCCTAATAAGATAAAAATGGGCCCCGGACAAGCGCCTACCATGGCCCAACCGAGTCCGAAAATCAAGCCGCCAATCCAATAACGAAAGGTTCCTTTTTCTTTATCAGGAATAATAATGGTTGCGCCATTGATGTCTTTCAGTTGCTTTCTTTTTATAATTTGAACGCCAATAACTCCTGTCATTACGGCAACACCAATGATTCCATACATGTGAAAGGAATCAAATTGGAACATTTCATAGATACGGTACCAAGAAACAGCTTCGGCTTTAGTGAGCACAATACCAAAAACAAACCCGACGAGTAAGAATTTTATATATCTCATAATTTAGAAAAGTAAGGGTAAAATAAAATGCGCCATTAAAAGTCCGCCCACAAAAAAACCAATTACCGCTTTGAGGGATTGACCTTGAAAGGCGCTCAACCCAGTGATGGCATGACCGGAAGTACATCCTCCAGCATAGCGGGAACCGAAACCGATTAAAAATCCGCCAAGTATAAGTACAAGTAGCATCTTGGGTTCGGTAAAAACCGTATTCCCAAACATAGCATCAGGCAATAATTTTGCCTGAGGAGCTTCGATATGTAACTTTTCTAATTTCTCAATGGTTACAGGGTTAATTTGAACAATGGTATCATTAGATAAATAGTTTTTAGCGACAAATCCGCCCATCATGGCACCCAAAACAACCACTAAATTCCAGCGCTGACTTTTCCAATCCCAATCAAAGAATGCAATTTTTTTTCCTACCCCTGTCATGGAGCAAAGACTGCGAAGATTGGAAGACATTCCAAATCCTTTTCCAAAATAAATTAATAGTAGCATGACCATCCCGATTAAAAATCCGGAGATGGACCAATGCCACGTACCCATAATTACATCCATAATTTCCACATTTGAGACAAAAATAAAAATCGTGGTTTGATTATTGCATAGAATTTGAGAAATTTGGCTAATATTTAATCGACATGAAAAAAAAACTTGCCTTCGCTTTATTAATTGCGCTTTCGATTAGTTGTGGTGGTGCCCAACTTGTCATCCGAAATATTGACAATACGGCACGAAAGTTACAGACCAAAAATGGTCATTTCGAAATGACAGAATATACAGCAGAACCTAAATACGGGTATACTATGGATTATCCCATCAATTTAGGTTTTGACAATGAACGCAACAATCCGAGAAATGTGGATTATTTTTTCAAAGCTTTGGCAGGACCGAATGGAGAAGAAATTCAGTGGAAAAAAATAGATACCTGTTGTCCCTTTCCGAGCATAAAAAGTAGTACAGGGGCAGGAACACTAGAAATATACGAAGTTACTTTTGGCAATCAAACGCTCACCTTTTATGTCAATTTATTCGAACGAAGTAAAATTGTTTGTCCAATTGGATTAACTATAAAAAAAGATTAACTGATACTCACCTTCTTCCCCACCGAAGAAGGTTTTTTATTTCATATATTTGTACATCAAAAAATAATTTCATGAATTTAAATAATCTACCGCAAATCAAACATACCGATAGCGGTAACTTCTTTATTTTGGCTGGGCCTTGTGCCATTGAAGGAGAAGAAATGGCGATGCGAATTGCCGAACATCTTTCAAAAATTTCAGACCAATACCAAATCCCATTTGTATTTAAGGGTTCGTTTAAAAAAGCTAACCGTTCACGAATTGACAGTTTCACTGGAATCGGTGATGAAAAAGCTTTAAAAATATTACGTAAAGTTTCTGAAACTTTTCATGTTCCCACAGTAACGGACATTCATACCAATGAAGATGCTATCAAAGCGGCGGAATATGTGGATGTTTTACAAATTCCGGCTTTTTTAGTGCGTCAAACCGATTTAGTGGTTGCCGCTGCTGAGACAGGAAAAACCGTGAATCTCAAAAAAGGACAATTCATGAGTCCGGAAAGCATGAAGCACGCCACACAAAAAGTATTGGATTGCCACAATGAAAATGTGATGGTTACCGATAGAGGAAGCATGTTTGGATACCAAGACTTAATTGTAGATTTTCGCGGTATCCCTACCATGAAACAATTTGCGACTACTGTTTTGGATGTAACGCACTCCTTACAACAACCCAATCAAATGTCGGGTGTAACGGGTGGCCGACCGGATATGATTGAAACGATAGCTAAAGCAGGTATTGCAGTAGGTGTCGACGGCATTTTTATCGAAACCCATTTTGACCCGGCCAATGCCAAAAGTGATGGTGCCAACATGTTGCATTTGGATTATTTTGAAGGTCTAATGCAAAAACTTACACTGATTCGAAAAACGATTAATCAATTTTAAAATGAAATTTTTAGTACGAGGTATAATCACCTCATATATTGCCTTAAGTTCTTTTACAAGCATTGCTCAAAATCAAGACCAAGTACAGCCTGAACGCTACACCAAACACAATAAAGGAAAATTTTATATTTTTTGGGGAGGGAATCGGGAATCGTATTCAAAATCGGACATCCATTTCGAAGGAGCCAATTATAATTTTACCGTTCACGATGCAACGGCCCATGACAAACCCAAAGGATGGCATTGTGATTATATCAACCCAGGGAATATGACCATTCCGCAAACCAATTTTAGAATGGGTTATTTCATTTCTGATCATTACAATATTTCGGTTGGTCTGGACCATATGAAATATGTCATGACCCAAGACCAAACCGCTATTGTTAACGGTTATATCAATTTACCAGCTAATGAAGTCGGTTCGATGTACAATGGCATTTACCAAAATGCACCGGTTAATTTTGGAACCAATTTTACTGGGTTTGATGATACGACACCGCCACCTTTTCTCACATTTGAACATACCGACGGACTCAATTATGTGAATACAGAATTTTGTAGAGTTGATGATTTATCCGAATTATTTCATTTGCCTAATACAGATAAATTCCAAATCAACATTACAGAAGGGATTGGATTGGGGGTTTTATATCCCAAAACGAATGCGCGCGTATTAGGTAAGCCAAGACATGACGATTTTCATATTGCAGGTTATGGTGTTTCGGCTAAAGTGGGATTAAATTTTACCTTCTTCAAACACTTCTTTATTCAAACTGAATTAAAAGGGGGATATATTGATATGCAAGACATTAGAACAACTCACAGTTCAACAGATAAAGCCAGTCAACATTTCTTTTTCTTACAGCGAATTATTGCTTTAGGAGGAATTTTTAGAATTTAACAGCCTAAATTAGTATTTTTTTATATTTTTGATAGCTAACAACATAAATACAAACAAACCCATCAATTATTAATTTTTATGAAAAAAATTACTTTATTGATCCTGTTTGCTTTCATGCATTTAACAGGATACTCCCAGTTTCCTACTCCTGGGGTTGAAGGTTTTGAGAATACGACCAATCCGGACGTAGCGACGAATCCTTCACCATGGACTTTAGGAACAGGAGCCACAGGTAACCAGTGGGCAGTTTTTGACAACGGTGTGGGTACCGCCCGTCGTTGGACAATTACCACATCTGCTGCCAATGTTTATGCCGGTACCAATTCGGCGTTCATGAATAATGAAAACATTGGTCAAGGAAACACTTCCGAGGATTACTTGGCTACACCAAAAGTTACAGTACCTACCAACGGTGAATTACACTTTTGGACCCGTTCAACCTTAACCGGTCCGCAGGGTACAGAATATTTTGTTTTGGTTAACCCTACAGCTACTGCAGGGACACAAACCAATATTGCGAGTTATACTGTAACAGCTCAAACATACACTGAAGCAACGCTTTCGACTACCTTTAATGTGTATGAAGAAAAAGTGGTAGACTTATCAGCGTATGCGGGTCAGCAAGTATACATTGCCTTCATGATGCGTTTCACGCAGCCTACTACTGCTTTAGGTGGAGACCGTTGGTTAATTGATTCGGTGAGTTTAGTAGAACGTTGTTTGGTTCCAACCAATTTATCAGCAACAAGTATTACACAGACTTCTGCACTTTTAGGGTGGAACGGTACGGCACCTCAATACGAAGTGGAAGTGGTACCGGCTACTGGTATTCCAACCGGTTTGGGAATAATTGTAACTACAAATTCTTATTCGGCACAAGGGTTAACACCTGCTACACCTTATGTATATTATGTTCGTGCTTTGTGTTCGCAAAGTAACAGTGCATGGGTTGGGCCGTTTAACTTCACTACGGCAACCCCAGGGTTAACGTGTAACTCGGCCATTGCGATACCGACCTTACCGTACAGTACCAATGACAATACGGCTACCTATGCCGACACCAACGACACCAATCAAGGGGGATCGTGTGGTTCGACAACCAATTATATGATTGGTAATGAAGTATATTATTCGTATACACCTACTACAACAGGTGCTATCAGCATCACAATGACACCAGGCGCAACCAACTCGGGTATCTTTGTTTACCAAGGGTGTGCAAATGTGGGTGTGAACTGTGTGGCCGGTGTGGCAGATGCTACTTCTGGTGTACGTAACATTCCGAGTTTGAATGTAACAGCGGGTCAGACCTATATTATTGTATTATCATCCTCTGCAGCAACGCAGAGTTATTCGTATAGTTTAATTATTCAACAATTGAACTGTGCGCAACCCGATGCGTTAACCGCAACCAATATTGGATTAAACGGAGCTACACTTTCTTGGGGTAACCCAGGCAATGCATCATCATGGGAGTATGTAGTGCAGACTTCAGGTTCGGCCATCCCATCAGGATCAGGAACAACTGTGGGTACTAACACAGGTACAGCAGTTACAGGATTAAATCCAGATACCGCTTATCAATACTGGGTTCGTGCCGATTGTGGTAACGGAACCTTCAGTGCTTGGGCAGGTCCGTATGTATTCAACACCTTAGTTCCTCCTCCAGTATGTGGTGGAACGTATACTGACGGTGGTGGTGCAGCAGCAAACTATGCCAACAATGCTGACCAAACAGTAACCATTTGTCCACAAACAGTTGGAGATGTGGTAACTGTAACGTTCACTAGTTTCAATGTAGAAGCGACAAACGATGGTTTATATATTTTCAACGGAAACTCAACTTCAGCACCACAGATTGCCAGTGCCAATGGCGCAGGAGCAGTTCCTGGTGGTTTAGCAGGTGCTTATTGGGGAACTACGAATCCAGGTTCGTTCACTTCTTCAAGCCCTGATGGATGTTTGACATTCCGTTTCCGTAGTAATGCAACCACCACGGCAGCAGGATGGGTAGCCAATGTAACGTGTGCGGCTCCTCCGCCATGTCCAGCGCCATTTTCTTTAACACCAACGGTTGTTTTAGGAACATCAGCTACCTTTACATGGACAGCTGGTGGTACGGAAAACCAATGGGAAATCATTGCACAACCTTGTGGAAATACAGCGCCAACGGCAACAACTGTTGGTACCATTGTTTCTACCAATACTCATACCTTTCAAGGCTTAAATGGGCTGACTTGTTATGATGTCTATGTTCGTGCCATCTGTACTTCACCTGATGTGAGCACATGGACCGGACCAGTATCCATCACAACACAAGTTGCACCTCCAGTATGTGGTGGTATTTATGTTGATGAAGGAGGATTAACAGGTAATTATAACAACAATACCAACCAAACGGTTACAATCTGTCCGGATGTTCCAACCAATGTTGTAACGGTAACTTTTACAAGTTTTGCGACAGAAGCCAACTGGGATGGTATGTATGTTTTTGACGGTACATCTACTTCTGCTCCTCAAATTCCTAGTGCAAACGGTCCAGGTAACGTTCCTGGTGGTTTGGCCGGATCCTATTGGGGAACATTGACTGGAGCAAATTTACCTTCATTTACCTCTTCTGCTCCAGGCGGATGTTTGACTTTCCAGTTTATTAGTGATGTAATCATTAATGCTGCTGGATGGACGGCTAATGTTGTTTGTCAAGCACCACCTGCTTGTCCTAGCCCTTCGGCTTTAACCGTAACAGGAGTAACACATAATACAGCAGTATTTGCATGGACTTCAGCTTCGACCACACCTACTTCGTGGAATGTAATTGCTTTACCTTGTGGTTCACCTGTGCCAACAGCTACTACAACTGGCTTCTTTACTTCAAATACTACATCCTATACATTTACTACATTATTACCTAATACTTGTTATGATTTTTATGTACAATCCGTTTGTCCTGACGGATCAACAGGTTGGTGGATTGGTCCAAGAAGTGCTACCACTCAAATAGCACCTCCAGCTTGTGGTGGCGTGTTTACTGACCCTGCAGGTCCAAATGCAAACTATGCAAACAGTACCGATTATACAGTAACTATTTGTCCGAACTCACCTAATGAAGTTGTAACAGTTACTTTCACAGAATTCAATACTGAAACTAACTGGGACGGTTTGTATGTATTTGATGGAAATTCAATCAATGCTCCTCAAATTGCAAGTACAAATGGACCAGGAAATGTTCCAGGTGGTTTGGCTGGTTCCTACTGGGGTAACTTGACAGGAGCTAACTTACCCGGTCCATTCACTGCTTCTACTGTGGGTGGATGTTTAACTTTCCGCTTCAGAAGTGACGGAACTGTGAACAATCCCGGATGGATTGCTAATGTAACATGTGAGCCTGCTCCTCCTTGTCCAAAACCTGTGGCATTAAATGTTCAACAAGTAACACAAACATCTGCTCAATTGTATTGGACAGAACAAGGTACTGCGACACAATGGGAAATTTTCATTGTACCTCTTGGAGGCTTACCTCCTAGTGGATCTAGTATTGGTATTCTAACAACTCAAATGCCTTACACCTTAACTAATTTACCTGCTGGAACAGCTTACACTTTCTATGTACGTTCAATTTGTAACGCGTTGGGTGAAACAAGTACATGGTCACAACCTTATACTTTTGGAACTTTACCTGTGAACGACGAATGTAGTAATGCAACTTTTGCAGTTGTTAATCAAAACTTAAACTGTGTGCAAACTACTCCAGGTACTTTAATTGGTGCAACACAATCTAATCCTGTAGTTAACTGTCCTCCGGGTGTTGCCAATGATGACGTATGGTATACATTTACCGCTACAGCACCAACTCACATTGTATCTTTTAACAATGTTACTGGTAACGCTGATTTAGATTATGCCATTTTTACAGGAACAGCTTGTGGAAACTTTACTCAAGTTAACTGTAACTCTGCTGACAACTTAATTCCAGGTACTACCTATTATATTCGTATTTACTCAGCATCTGCTGCTACACAATATGTGAATTTTAATTTGTGTATCGGTACATTACCCTGTGCAGAGGCTCCTGCTTTTTGTACAGGTCAAACCGTTACTTATGCAAATTCAACTAACGTACCAAGTTTAGGTCAAATTGGATGTTTATTTACATCTCCGAACCCAGCTTTCTTCTTCTTACAAGTAAATCAAGCGGGGCCTTTAAGCTATTTGATTTCTCAAGTGGACAACAATGGAACTCCACGTGACGTTGACTATGTGGCTTGGGGACCATTTACCGATTTGAATACAGCTTGTATTGGGGTTCCAGCTAACCCAATGGCGGGTCAAATCCCAGCATTAACTCCGGCACAAGGATGTAATGGTACTCTGCACGCTTGTAGTTATTCTGCAGCTCCGCAAGAGATTATGTGTATTCCTAATGCTCAATTGTGTGAAGTGTATGTAATTATGATTACCAACTTCTCGAATCAAGCGGGTACAGTAACTTTTACTCAAACCAATACAACCGGTGGTACTACAGCTTGTTTCCCATATAATGTGTTTGAATATGATTCAACGTATTATTGTCAAGATGGAGTAGATCCAACTCCTATTTTAGCTGCAGGTGCTACGGCAGGAACCTATACTGCTACACCGGCCGGATTAGTGATTGATTCATTAACGGGTACAATTGACTTATCAGCAAGTGCACCAGGCGCTTATGTAGTTACAGCTACAACGGCTACTACTATTGGTGGTACTTGTAACACCATTCCATTTATCACTACATCACGCACAGTAATTATTACTGCACCTGCTAATGCGACAATTGCTTATAGCCAACCTGCATATTGTAATAATGACTTTACACCTCAAACGGCAACAGTAACAGGTACAACAGGTGGAACTTACAGTGCTTCTCCTGCAGGCTTGAATATCAACACTATCACAGGAACCATTATTCCTGGCGCTAGTTTACCTGGCGTATATACTGTTTCTTACTCAATTCCAGCAATCGGTGGTTGTGCCGCATTTGCTGCTACTACAACTGTTACTATTAATGCGACACCGGTAATTCCATTTATGGCCAATGTAGTACAATGTGGTGATTACACCTTACCTGCTTTGACTGTTGGAAACTACTTTACAGGTCCTGGTGGAACGGGAACGCAATTAAATGCAAATGATATTATTAGTACATCACAGACAATTTATATCTATGCTAGCTCGGGTACTACCCCAGACTGTACAAGTGAACGTAGCTTTACAGTAACTATCACTCAACCGGTGGATCCAATATTCCCTGTTATCAATAGTATTTGTCAAAATGCTACTGCACCTGTATTACCGACTACTTCCGATAATAACATAGACGGTACATGGTCACCAAGTGTAATTGACACTAGTATTTTAGGTTCGACCGATTATGTATTTACACCTAATTCAGGAGAATGTGGAAATCCATTAACGGTAAGTATTTTAATTACAACGCCACTAACACCTACATTTGATCCTATCACGGTATGTCAAGGTCAGACAGCACCTGCGCTTCCAACCACTTCAACTAATGGAGTTTCTGGAACATGGAATCCTGCAACTATTGATACATCAACCATCGGTAACTTTGATTATGTATTTACACCAAGTTCAGGAAACTGTGCGGTAGCTGTTACTTTAACAGTAGCAATAACAGCTCCAACAGGTACGCCTACCTTCACACAAATTGCTCCAATTTGTCAAGATCTATCGGCTCCTGCTTTACCAACAACTTCTGGTGAAGGCATATCAGGTACTTGGTCTCCAAGTGTAATTAGTACGACAACGGTTGGAACAACTACCTACACGTTTACACCAAATGCAGGGCAGTGTGCAAATACAGCTACGATGGATATTACCATTTTCGCACCGAATATTACACCTACATTCACCGCTATTGCTCCAATTTGTCAAAATGGCACTGCTCCTACTTTACCAACTACTTCCAACAATGGTATTACAGGTACTTGGTCAGGAACGGTTGACACGACAACGGTTGGAACACAAACCATCAACTTTACACCGGATGCGGGACAATGTGCTGTTGCTACTTCAATTAGTGTAACTATCAATGCACCTACTACACCAACATTTAATGCTTTAGCTGCTGTTTGTCAAGGAAGCACTGCAGTGACCATTCCGACAACTTCTACCAATGGAGTTACGGGTACTTGGTCTCCAGCCACCTTTACCACAGCAACTGCAGGTACGTTTACTTCAACGTTTACTCCAGATGCTGGACAATGTGCGGTAGGTACTACTATCAGTATTACGGTTCATCCAACTCCTGATGTTTTACCAATTTTAGATGTTGAAGCTTGTAATAGCTATACATTACCTGCCTTAACTGTTGGTAATTACTATACAGGTCAAAATGGTACTGGAACACAATTGAATGCCGGAGCTGTGATTACCGCAACTACTACCTTGTATGTTTACGCACAAAGTGGTACTACACCTAACTGTACGGATCAAGAAAGTTTTGATATTACCATCACTCCTTCTCCAGCATTTACAATTGATGGAGGTTGTGTAGGATCGGTATATGTATTGGAAGTTATTCCTTCTAACTTTACAAGTACAAACGCTTCTTACTTATGGACGAATAGTTCAGGTGCCACTGTTGGAACAGGCGCTACCTTGAATGTTTCTGGAGCGGGTGTTTACAATGTAACGGTTACTATTCCAAATGGAACTGGATTCTGTACCGATACACAAAGCTTTACAGCGAATGATGTAACGTGTTCGATTCCTAAAGGTATTTCTCCAAATGGAGATGGTTTGAATGACAATTTTGACTTAACCGGAATGAATGTTCGTCAATTGAGCATTTACAACCGTTACGGTACTAAAGTGTATTCAAAAGGAAATTATACCGACCAATGGTATGGACAATCGAATGATGATAACGAACTTCCTGATGGAACGTATTACTACGTAATCGAGCGTGATGGCGTAAGTGACAAATCAGGTTGGGTTTACATCAACCGTGAAATTAAATAATCACGAAATTCTATAAACAAAAGGAGGTTCTTTACTGAACCTCCTTTTTTTTGCACTTATCTTGCGTGAGGGATAGAAGTGAAAAGCCCGGATACCGAGGCTACGAGGTAACGGACTTGCAACGGATAGCCCGACCCGTTGCGCTAAAGAGAACATGATTTTTTTAATTCGTTTTGAGCGCAAAAGGGGCACGCCCAAATTTTAATACAAGGAAACGGCTTCTTCAAGAACAGCCACAAGTATTGCTTGATCGATGGTTTCTAACTGGTAATAGCGTAAGGATTTCACCGTATTGCGATTGTCCCCATTCAAGGTATCTTGATGCAAAGTGAGTTGATAACCTTTGGTCAAACCGAGGTCCATAAATTGGCCTTTATGGTTGGGAGCTAAATAACAAAAAGGTTTTCCGCGGTAATAATAAAACGGTATTTTGTAGCTAAATCGGAGTTCGATTTCGGGAATACACGCTTCAATAGTTGCCATACAATGCATCATGATGGATTGGAACGGCTCGGGTTGGTTGAGGGTGTAAACTAAGGCTGGATGCACTATAAGATTCCGTATTTATCGAATAAATAAATTAAGGAAGTCATGGCAGCGGCGCCTAACTCCAATTCGCGTTTGTTAACAGCATCAAAGGTATCGTTGGCCGCATGGTGGTGATCGAAGTACCGTTGCGAATCCGGTTGGAGTCCGGCCTTCACAATCTTTGGCGATTTCAACGGACCGATATCCACACCGGAATGCCCTTTTCGGAACAAGTGAATCAAATAGGGTTCGAATAACGGTTTCCACAATCCCACTTGACCAAAATTGGCGTCATCAATTTCAAAGGAAAACCCGCGCGGTGCAAATCCGCCCGCATCGCTTTCCAAAGCAAAAACATGCTGCTCCCCTTTGCGTTGCACTTCGGCCTCGTATTGGAGTCCGCCCTTTACCCCATTTTCCTCGTTCATAAATAATACCGCGCGAATGGTATGTTTGGGTTTGTAGCCAATTTTTTTAAAGAGTTCCAATACTTCCATACTTTGCACACAACCGGCACCGTCATCGTGGGAGCCGTCTCCTAAATCCCATGAATCCAAATGACCGCCGACAACCATGATTTGGTTGGGAAATTCAGTCCCCGTAATTTCGCCAATCACATTATAGGAAAGTACCTCGCCCTTATTTACACAGGTTTGACGAAAAAACAAGGTGGCGTTGGGATTGGTTTTTAACGCATCACTCAGCGCATTGGCATCGAGCGTACTCACAGCAGCAGCCGGAATGCGTTGGTTTTCAGGAGTGTCCCCATAATTGGTCATTCCCGTATGTGGTAAATCGTCAAGGCGAAGATTCATCGAACGAACAATCACGCCCACTGCGCCTAACTTTCCTGCTTCACGGGCACCCGAGGAACGTTGGTCTACACAACCGCCATAGGCTCGAAAGGTTTCAATTTGTTCAGGGTCCATGGGGCGATTGAAAAAGATAATTTTACCTTTCACTTTGTCTGCTCCTAAGGCTTTCAATTCGTCTAAAGATTTGACTTCGATCACTTGCGCTTCGAGTCCGTTCTTGGGCGTAGCTACTGACATTCCTAACGCACAAATCGAAAGATCCAAGCGTTTTTTACCCAGGTTCAAATAGGCAACTTCCTTCTCCCCACGCTCCCATTTGGGGACCATGACTTCTTGTAGATAGACTTTATCAAGTCCCAACTGGTTCAGTTGCTCTTGCGTATACTTCACTCCTTTGGCCGCCCCTTCAGAACCTGAGAGTCGGGCGCCTACTTTATTTGACAAATCATCCAACCATTGGTAACAATGGCCTTGAGTCAATGCGGTTTTGTGGATGCGATCCAACATTTCTGCATCGGTCTGTGCCGTTAAAGATTGTATTGCCAATAAAAGTGCAAGGGAAAGTCCGTATTTCATGGGAGTGAATTTTTCTCAAAAATAATCGAAAAAAAGTTTGCTCAAAAATTAAATATTACTTTACTTTGTATCTCAAAGTACTTTTATGGAAACGAATGATTATTTAAAGGACTTAAAAGACATCAAAGAAATGATGTCTAAATCGTCACAGACGTTATCGCTAAGTGGCTTATCGGGAATCTTAGCTGGATTGTATGCATTAGGAGGTGCTTGGTATGCCGATTACCTACTAACAACATACGACGTGCAAGATTATACGAATTACCGTATGCAAACCCCTTTCCCTATTGATGACTTGACGATACAGTTGGTGGGATTGGCAGCACTTATTGTATTTGCCTCTATCGTAACCGGAATTGTTCTGAGTGCGGCTAAAGCCAAAAAACTAGGTGAAACACTATGGAATAGTTCGTCCCGCCGATTAATTGTAAATTTCAGTATTCCACTGACTACGGGCGGTATTTTGGTACTGATTTTACTCAGCAAAGGATATTATGAATTGATTGCCCCCATGATGCTGTTGTTTTACGGTATGGGTTGTGTGAATGCTTCCAAATACACCTTTCGCGATGTGCGGTATTTGGGGATTACCCAAATTATTTTAGGACTGATGGCTGCGTTCTTTAAAGATTCGGATTTGTTGTTTTGGGCCTTGGGCTTTGGCGTTTGCCATATCGTTTACGGCGCCATGATGTATGTCAAATACGACCGAAATTAATTGTACTTTTAACCCACTCTTGTGAAATCACTATTAGAAAATATCAACAAAGCTTTTGATCATCGCATCCGACTTGGAATCATGTCGGTGTTGATGGTCAATGACAGCGTGGATTTTAATACGCTGAAAGAATTGTTGGGAGTAACGGACGGGAATTTGGCCTCACACATCAAAGCGCTTGAATCGGAGGCTTACATCCAAGTGGAAAAACAATTCATTGGAAAAAAACCCAACACCCGCTATTTGGCGACAACTGCGGGAAAAACCGCTTTCAAAAACCATATTGACGCGCTCGAAAAATTGATTCAAAAATCATAAACCTATTTTTTTATCTAATTACTTTGAATTTCAAAGTACTTTATATTATGAAAGATTTATTTATAGAATGGATGTACCGCACGGTGAAAATACCTTACCAATGGGTATTTAAGAAAAAAGAAGCGTGGCCCGTGACCCTACAAGATTATTTGCGTTTGCCCGAAGATAGCCTCGGATTTCACCTGGGATGCTTTTTATGCCAACATAATTTTGACATCCAAGCCACCTTGGAAGAACACGATGTGTTTCATGTCTTGACCCACACCGGAATCACCGTTTTGGATGAAATCAACATGCAATTTTACCTGTTAGGAAATGGAAAACGGAGTCCGTTTCTCTTTCTTGTCATCGGTACAGGTTTGGTTTTTTATCCATTTAAATTGAAAACCTTTTACCAAACCTATTGCAAAGGAAAACGGGCGCACCGGTTTTATGATCTGGATTTTCTGCAACTCCTTCCCCAACCCATCGCGCATTTACAACAAACGTTAAATATCAAACCATGAAAAAATTATCCACCTACCAACGTATCGCTTTAGTCACCTTCACGGTTGGTACGCTCCTTTTCTATGGTGCCCTAATCACAGGAGAAGACATCTTTATTCCAATATGTATTCTATACACGCTTATCTGTGGATTGATTCACGGTATTTGCCTCCTTCTTTTGTTTTTCTCCTTTTTAAAGCATCCAATGCAACGCAAAACCATTGTACGAGAGGGACTCATTCTTTGGGTGAATTTCCCCATCGCTTTGCTGTACCTCTTCATCTATTTGTATCATCAAAAAATACTTTTATGACCCGTCAACAATACCAAAGCGCTACCGGAATTACCTCCACGCGTATCGCCCTCGCTTCGTTTGGAATCGGGACCGTATTACTAGTTATAGAAATAATAAAACCCAATTTAAATCTTCTCGTTGGAGGATTTCTATTTGTACTAACGGCCACATTCGTCAACTTGATTGTACTCGCCAATCTCGTTTATCACTTGTGCATCCAACACAACCATCGCGACTATTACCTCGTCAAAATATTGATTGTGCTGGCCAACATTCCCATCACAATCGTGTACCTCAAGATTCTTTTTAATTAATTATAACACTTACAATTATGGAACATCAAGATCAAGAAATGCAAACATTCATGCAGTCCAACACCGCCAAAATCATGATGGTGGGATTTCTCACCCTCATTCTACTCATCCCGTTAGTTTTTGTCCAAAATTTAATCACCGAACGCAGTCAGCGCCAAAAAGAAGTCGTCGATGAAACCACCGCCAAATGGGGTGGCGAAGTCTTTTGTTACGGCCCCGTACTGAAAGTTCCCTACTACGACAATGCCACCAAAAGCCTTGAGACGGCCTATTTTTTCCCAGACCAATTGAATACAACAACCGATGTGAAAATGGCGCGCGAACTCAAACGCAGTATCTACAAAGCCAATGTGTTTACCGCGGGTATTACTTTTGACGGCCAATTTTCAAATCCAAATTTCAACGGACTCTCCATTCCGGCCGAAAATATTCGTTGGAACGAAACCCAAGTCGTCTTACGCACCACCAACTTGAGTAGCATCAATAGCGAAGTTAAAATCCACGTGAACGGGCAAAATTTGACGTTCGAACCCGTTACTAGTGACAAACCTAGCGATACCATAGCCACTTTAGAAAGTGCCCGTTTCCCCATCACGGCCTTGTCAGGTCAGCGTTTCAAAATGCATTTGAGTTACAACGGGAGCCACGCCATTCGTTTTGTGCCTGTAGGCAAAACCACAAAAGCCACAATGACTGGCGATTGGAATTCGCCCAGCTTTACCGGAAACTTTCTCCCTGGAACGCAGCAAATCGACAAAAATGGCTTTTCCGCTCAATGGAACATCTTGCATTTCAACCGTCCGTTTAACCAACAGCATTTTGGGGCGTTGCCCGACCTCAGTAAATATGCCTACCAAGTCGATTTAATCACGCCTGTTGATGAATACCAACAAAACGAACGAGCGTCAAAATATGGTTTCTTGGTCATCGGACTCACCTTTTTAGTGTTCTTTTTGATCCAAAGCATTAGCAAAATCAACATCCATATTTTTCAGTATACCATGATCGGAATTGCGTTGGTGCTCTTTTACACCTTACTAATTTCGATTACCGAACACAGCAGTTTCACCGTCGCCTATGCGATTGCCGGAACAGCCATCGTCGCCATGATCACCACGTATTCCCTTTCCATCCTCAAAAACCGAAAATTCCCGATGCTCATCGGTGGTGCGTTATCCCTAATTTACGCGTTCCTTTTTGTAATCATTCAGCTTGAAGATTACGCATTGCTGGTGGGCAGCATCGGGTTATTCGCCATCCTAGCCGCGGTGATGTATTTCTCGCGTAAGATTGATTGGAGCAGATAGTTGGGTGTCCTTATCACCTGCCTTCCTGCTGTCCGCGCTACACGCCTCCCTGCGTCCGGCGGGGTAGCTTGCTCCCATCAGGGCTAAGTGTCGGGTGCCAATTTCAAAAAAAACTCCGAAGTGTAAGTGCTTCGGAGTTTTGTTTTTATTGAGATAGATGTTAATTAATGACCGCCACTTACTTTTTGGTCAAAACTAATACCTTGCGATTTTAAAATACCACTCACTTTCCACGCATAGAAAGCCAAGTAGGCAAAACAAGCAACGCCTACTATGTAACTGGCATGAATACTGGTAACATCGGCTAAGTAACCTTGTAGCAAACTTACGAGTCCGCCCCCCATAATCATCATGATTAAATAACTACTACCTTGTGAAGTATGCTTTCCTAAACCGCTAATGGCTAAAGTAAAAATACAAGGCCACAACGTACTACAGAATAAACCAACTGAGGTAAATGCATAGACCGAAACCATTCCTTTGGTCGCCATCCCGAGTCCGAGAGCTGCAATTCCCAAGAATGAGAAAATCAATAACATTCGCGCCGGATTCCCTTTACTCGCGATATCTGCTAAGATGAGTACAAAAATCACAGCCGCATAAACATAGAACGGCGTTAAATCGTGATTCATAAATTTATTCACACCCAAGAAAACTCCGAAAGCTAAATACGGTGCGATAAAACGTAAAATTTGACGCAAGTTCATATCTTCCGTAAAGGCTTCAACCGCCCCAGTCCAACGACCAATCATCAAACTCGCCCAATATAAAGAAATGAACGGTGCGATATCTTTGGTCGCAAAACCCAAATCTTTTTCCATATATGCCGGTAAATTACTTGCTGTAGAAACTTCGACACCTACATAAACAAAAATTCCGATCATTCCCAACACCAATTGAGGGTAGTTCAACGCCGATTGACGCACAACTGTTCCCGCAGTGACTTCATCTTCTACAACGGCTGCAGGCTTATCGGGTAAAGAAGACATTTTTAGTAAAATAGCTACGGCTAAAAAGGCCACTCCCAAAACCAAATACGGGATTTTCACACTTTCAATACTCATTTCAGTACTTTCAGAAGAAGCAGCACCAAAAATCGCAAAACTCACGATTAAGGGTCCGATGGTTGTCCCTAAATTATTGATTCCTCCCGCCATGGTTAATCGTTGCGATCCGGTGTTTATCGGACCCAAAGCGATAGCTAACGGATTGGCTACGGTTTGTTGCAATGAAAAACCCAGTGCTACAATAAATAATGCAGATAACATCAACGGAAAGGAACCGCCGTTATTCGCTGCAGGATAAAACAACAAAGTACCTAGGGCTGAAATTCCTAAACCTAAGGCTAGGGAATTTTTATAGCCAATGCGGTTGATAATATCGCCTCCCGTGGCTTTTGATAATAGGATATACAAAATGGAACCAACGGTATAGGCAATGTAAAAGGCTACAGAAACGAGCTGACTTTGCCATTGTTCCAAGGTAAAGGCTTTTTTGAAAACAGGAATTAATATGTCGTTACTTGCCGCGACAAATCCCCAAAAGAAGAACACACTCGCCAATGGGATGAATTGGCCCCAATTGGTTTTTGTTTGCGCTGTACTCATAGTTAGTTTGGTTTAAGGTTAATCGATTCTAAAGATACAGTTTCTCTCATTTTTGGACGCATTACAACGTTATAGTTATCAACGAAATCGATTTCATAACTCAATTTTTGAGAATTTTTCAAAAAAATTACAACGTTTGCGGTTGTTGATAACAATAATGCAATTAATCGACTTTGATTACGGGTGTGCGCGGACTGATTCCGTTGGCGTTGAAGGCTTCGATTTGGAAGTAGTACACATCTGTGCGGTCCATGCCCGTGAAAAAATAGTCGCTTTTTCCATAGACCATGATACTGCCGTACAATTTATTGGGGTCTTTCCCAAAGTAAATTACATAGCCGTCGGCATTTTGGTGTTGCTTCCATCGGATCCACGAACTGCGACGCTCGCCAAATTTCTTGGGATCGGCACGCAATACCATGAAATTTTCTACAGTTGTAGGGGCATCTCCGTTTCCTTTTCCAAATACCCGCAAGCCACTCAAGGCAAATTTACCCGTAGGCATGTGGCTATTTTCAAGTTTCACAAATCGCGCTTTTACAGGAGTTTTCAATTCGATATAATCGTGGGGAACGTCCTTTGTATTTTTACTTTTATCCGTAATGATAAACCATTTTTTGCCGTCCAATGAACCCCAGAGTTTGTATTGGTGGTAAATGCCGTTGACTTTTCCCATCAATTCAACATCTTGGTCGGCGTAATTGATTTGGATAGCGTGCACAGTAGAAACAGCGCCTAAATCGGTTTGCAACCACTCGCCTTTATTTCCAGTTTCAGCGGACCAATAGGTTTTTATGTCTTCATCCACGGCAAAATTGGGTTGGTAACTCCCTAAAGTCGATGAAACTTGTACGGGTTTGTTGTAATTCAACAACATCCAACCCGCGAACATGTTGGTTAAATGCTCCCCCGCTTTGTTGGGTAACTTTGTGGGATAGTCGCCGTAGGCGGTGTTGCAATACAACACATCGTCTTTGTCAAAACCCGCAGGCCAGATTCCGGTGCGGCGTTCAAAATTATTTTTTACACCGATGGCAATTGTTGATGTATGCCACCAATGGTTGTAATTGTCTTTAAAAGTAGCGCCATGTCCGGCCCCTCTTGCAAATCCGCCCGGTTTATACGAAAATGGATTGTGGGCTTGATAGGCAAAGCCGTCCAAGGGTTGGTCACTCACAAAAACTCCATCGGCGTAGCCCGAAAACTCGGTTGCGGGAGCGCCGTATTGTAAATAATATTTTCCGTTGTACTTGGTCACCCACGCCCCTTCCATAAAGGGTTGCAAAAAGGTATTATCGTTGTATTCTCCAAAGCGTTCCCAACCGTGGTCTTCGGGATGTAATGACAGTAACGGCTTAACATGTCCATCGGACTGCATGGTTTTTAAATTGATTTCGGTGCCGAGTAAGGGAAATTCGTTGCTCGAACCCCAGTATAAAAACAATTTGTCTTTTTCTTCATCATAGAGAAAACCGGGATCCCACGCGCCTACTTTAAAGTTTTCTACCGCAATTTCCCATTCGTCTTGGGTGGGGTTCTTACTTTTCCAAAGGGCAAAATTGGGACCGTGTGTTGACCCAATGACATACATTTCGTCTTTCATGACAAACACGGCCGGAGCACAAAGTTCGTCATACACATTGGCATCGGGTTTCAAGAATTTACGGGAAATAAAATGCCAATCGCTCATGTCGTCGCTCCACCAATAGCCCCATTGGTTGGTGGAAAACAAGAAATACTTGCCTTTAAACGTAACTACAACGGGATCGGCAGTAGCGCGGTGTTTGCCTTGTTGGACAAAATTCGGAATGGGACAATACCCGTAATCGACGTTGATGGGATTGCAATAGGTGGTATTTTGAGCGTGAAGGTTTACACTTACTAGAATTAGAAGCACAAACCCCATAGCCCTGATAGCAACGGAAAGCCCGCGTGCGGTGACGGCCGTACTTTGACCCATTGGCCGTAGCGACTTGAGGAGCTCACGGGCGGTGGTGTTCAAAGGGCCGGAACAAACGCGGCTTGCAGTGGATAGCAGGAAATAGCTCATAAAAAAACTTATTGAATCGGCTCGAAACTAACTGCAGTTCCGCCGCCTTTGGCAAGGTTTAATTTTAATTTGGACTTGGACGTTACCGTCATGGTTTTGATTTCGTAAGCTTTGGGATTGTCTTTCCAATCGGCGCCTTTTCCATCTTGGTAGATGATGGCTTTGTATTTTTTGCCAGGCGTTAAGAAGTCCAATTTGACTTCGCTCGAACGTGCATTTTCATCAGTAATAGCGCCTAGGAACCAACGCTCACCGTTTTTCTCTTTGCGCGCTACGGTCAAATAATCGCCCGGTTCAGCCTCCAAATACTTGGAATCTTGCCAGTCTACCGCCACATCTTTGATGAATTGGAATGCATCGAGGTAACGCTCGTAGTTTTCGGGTAAGTCGGCTGCCATTTGCAACGGCGAATATAAAGTTACATACAACGCCAATTGTTTGGTTAATGTGGTATGTACTTGTTCCGTTTTGGTTTTGTCGTAGTAGCTCATTTTAATTTCGAAAATCCCTGGCGTATAGTCCATTGGGCCACCCAACAAGCGGGTAAACGGCAAAATGGTTTCGTGAGCGGGCGGATTTCCGTTGCTCCAACCGTTGAATTCGTTGCCACGAGCGGCTTCGGCTGCGATATAGTTGGGATAAGTGCGACTGTACCCTGTAGGGCGCGAACTCTCGTGCGAGTTAACCATCAAATTAAAGTCGGCTGCACGGCGTGCCACAAAATTAAAGTGGTTTACCATGGTTTGTCCGTCATGGAATTCACCACGAGGAATGATTCGGCCCACATAGCCCGACTTCACAGCAGGATAGCCGTATTCTTTCATTAAATTAAAGGCACGATCGAGGTGGCGTTCGTAATTGGCTACCGAACCAGAGGTTTCGTGGTGCATGATCATTTTCACGCCTTTGGATTTGGCATAATCGTTTACTGCTTTTAGATTAAAGTCAGGATAGGGAGTCACGAAATCGAAAACGTCTTCTTTCCAGTTCCCGAACCAGTCTTCCCAGCCCACGTTCCAACCTTCGACCAAAACACCGTCAAAGCCGTGTTTGGCAGCAAAGTCGATGTAGCGTTTTACGTTTTCGGTGGTAGCGCCGTGTTTTCCTGAAGGTTTAAGTGAACCGTCGGCGGCGTTTTGTGCATTTTGCGAACCGGCGAAGTCCCAGGTGGATTTACCCACGTGCATTTCCCACCAAACACCTACATATTTCATGGGTTTGATATAGGAAACGTCTTTGATTTTACAAGGTTCGTTTAAGTTGAAAATCATTTTTGAGGCTACGATTTTACGCGCATCGTCGCTGACAAAAATCGTACGCCAAGGTGAAACAGCTGGCGTTTGTAGATACGCTTTATCCCCAATGGCATTGGGCACTAAGTGGGAAGTCAATTGATATTTTGCGGGTACTGAATTCAGGTGCATTACCGGATAATTCACCACTGCCGCTTCAAAAATATTAAGGTACAATCCATTGGCTGATTTCATCATGAGGGGCGACTGGATGCGGTGATTATCGCGAATCGTTTTGAGTCCGATCCCGTTATTCATATCCAATTTGGACACATCAATATCCGAGAATTGTGTTTCATTGTACACATATTCTTGGCTATCGTAGTCGCCAGGAATCCAAAAGGTTTTGTGATTGCCTGCCAAATTGAATTGGGTATTTTCTTCTTTGATGATGAAATAATTCAGATTGGGTTGTTTGGGAAATTCATAGCGAAAAGCCACGCCTTCATCGTATACTTTGAAGATAATATTGAGTAATCGACCCGTTTCTTTTTGTTGAAGATTCAGGGTGAGTTGGTTGTACTTATTTTGAATCACCGCGTACTCGCCCATTACAGGTGTCCAGGGTTCATCCATGGCTTTTTCAGAGGAATTGATCATACTAAACCCTTTTTCTAAAGCGGGAATATCTTTCAATTCGATGCCCAAAGTAGAAGTTAAGATTACGTCTTGGTTTTTGTATTTCACCGTATACGAAGGTTGCCCTTGAGCGGTAAGTTGGAAATTCACTTGAATTTCTTTGCTGGGTGAAGTTGTGGTTTGTGCTTGAACTAGAGTTACTAGTACGAGCAAAGCTGTAGTTATTAGATTTTTCATTCGACTAAATTTTGGCTAAAGATACGTTATCCTTTTTGGAGAAAAAACCCTTTAGCCAAACTCCAACTAAAGGGTTTCTGTTTAAAACATGAAAGGTATTATCTAATTAACTCAAATTCAACTTTGTTTTGGGTATCGGAATTCGTTCCGACGTAGACCTCAAATTTTCCGGGTTCGGCCTTAAATTCTAAGGCATTGTTATAAAACTTCAAATCGTTTTCGGTGATTTCAAACGTGACGGTTTGCGTTTCCCCTTTTTTCAATTCAATTTTTTGAAATCCTTTCAACTCACGAACGGGGCGGGTTACCGAACCTACCACATCGCGGATGTACAATTGCACGACTTCTTTTCCGTCGTAATTACCCGTATTGGTTACAGGAACCGAAACCGTGATTTTTCCTTTAGCATTCATTTTTGGAGCAGAAAGGGTGGCTTTACCGTAGGTAAACGTGGTATAACTAAGACCGTAACCAAAAGGGTATAAGGGTTCGTTGCGCTCGTCCAAATAGTTGGAACGGAACTTTTCAAATTTCCCTTCCGTATTGTGCAGTGGGCGGCCGGTGTTTTTATGAGCATAGAAGATCGGAATTTGTCCGACACTTCTTGGAAAAGTAGTGGATAATTTTCCGGAAGGGTTTACAGCGCCAAAAACGACATCGGCGATGGCATGTCCGGCTTCAGAACCGCCAAACCAAACGTCGAGGATGGCAGGAACTTTTGCACTTTCCTCCGTAATGACCATGGGACGTCCATTGAACAAAAGAAGCACAACAGGCTTTCCTAATTGCAACATCTCTTTTAAAAGATCTTTTTGGGCTTGAGGGATTTCCAAGTTGGTCCGACTACTGCATTCCCCGCTCATTTCAGCTGATTCCCCTAATGCTAAAACGATAACATCGGATTGTTTGGCAACGGTTAGGGCTTCATCCAACATTTCTTGTTTAGTGCGGCTATCGCGGTTTAGCGATTTACTGAACATGGTAGCATTATCTTCAAATACAGGGTCGTCATCGAGATTGGAACCTTTGGCATACACAATTTTAGCTGAAGAACCCACAGCATCTTCGAATCCTTTTAAAACGGGAATTGAGTTCTTTTGCACGGTAGCCACACTCCAAGTTCCTGCCATGTTTTCCGCATTGTTGGCTAAGGGTCCGATTAAAGCAATGGTTCCTGACTTTTTTAGCGGTAAAACTTGGTTGTCATTTTTTAACAGCACCATGGATTGAGCCGCGAGATTTCGGGCTTCTACACGATGTGCTGTTGTATAAATTTCAGTTTTTTGACGGGTTTCGTTTAGGTATTTATAAGGATCTTGAAAAAGACCTAAATCGTATTTGGCTTCTAAAATTCGTTTGGCGGCAGCATCGATATCGGCGGTAGTAATTTTGCCTTCGGCTAATGATTTTTTCAATGTGGTTAAAAATCCTTCACCGACCATATCCATATCGATTCCGGCTTTTAGTGCGAGCTTCGAACATTCTTGTAGGTCGCCCATGCCGTGGTCGGTCATTTCATTGATTCCCGTATAATCGGTAACTACAAATCCGTTGAATTTCCATTGTTTGCGCAATACATCAGTCATCAACCAACGGTTTCCTGTTGCGGGCACCCCATCGATTTCATTGAAAGAAGCCATTACCGAACCAACCCCGGCGTCAACAGCGGCTTTGTAGGGAGGAAAATAATCGTTGTACATGCGAATCCGACTCATGTCCACGGTATTGTAATCGCGGCCGGCTTCGGGTGCTCCGTATAAGGCAAAGTGCTTTACACAGGCCATGATTGTATTATCTGCCGTTAAATCTTTGCCTTGATAGCCTTTAACCATGGCTTTGGAAATCAAACTTCCTAAATACGGATCTTCCCCTACGCCCTCGGCAATGCGGCCCCAACGTGGATCACGGCAAATATCAACCATGGGAGAAAAGGTCCAGCAGATACCGTCGGCACTGGCTTCAATAGCGGCAATGCGGGCACTGCGTTCGATTAAATTCATATCCCAACTACAGGACATCGCTAAGGGAATCGGGAATGTGGTTTCGTAGCCGTGAATGACGTCCATTCCGAAAAGTAGTGGAATTTTCAAACGTGAATTTTCAACGGCTATTTTTTGAACGTCTTTAATTTTTTGGAGCGATTTTATATTGAATAATCCGCCGACTTTTCCATCGCGGATTTTTTGCGCTACATTGGTGTTTTTGGCTTGACCGGTCACAAAGTCATCTGAACCCGGTAAATTGAGTTGTCCTATTTTTTCGTCCAAGGTCATTTTTGCCAACAATTCGTTGACAAATTTTTCTTTGGGTGTTTGTGTGGTTGTCTTTTTCTTTTGCGCAAATCCGGTGAGGGCAATAAGAGAAAAAGTAAGTACTGTAGTTCTTAGTTTCATTGTAGTTTCTATGGTAGCCGAAGCCGATTTATTGGTGTTGCTGGAATAACCAGGTATAAAATTCAGGATTTGAATAAGTAGAATCCCAACTGTTGTGATTATCGTTGGAGAAAATGGTCAATTCGACATTGGCTCCAATTCCTTTTAATTTTTGAAACATCTCAATCGAATTATCAGGAGTGACTACATCATCGAGTGCGCCATGAAAAATCCGAATGGGTTTTGATTTTAATTTTTCAGCGGTAAAAAGCATCATACGATCAACGGGCGCACAAACGGGAGCCACTGCAGCAAAGAGTTCGGGATGCTCAAGAGCCAATTTCCAGGTCCCCCACCCGCCCATGCTGAGTCCGGTTAAGTACACGCGACTGGGATCGATATTGTTTTTAGCGATTGTTTTTTTGATGAGTTCGTAAACCACTTCCGTATCCCACCAAATGCCTTCGGGACATTGAGGCGCCAGGATGGCAAAGGGTTCTTTGATCAGATTTTGATACGTAAACGGACTGTGCGCTTTGACTAGTTCTAGGTCAGTTCCCCGTTCACCCGAACCGTGTAAAAAAACGATGAGTGGATATTTTTCTTTCGTATTTTCAGGCAACTGTAGGACATAGCCCATGGTTACTTTTTTGGTTATTTTTTCTTCAAATAACGCTTTAGTTTCTTGAGCAAAACTGGTGAAACCGATAACTACTAAAAGTAATACACTTATTTTTTTCATTAGAATCCGTGTTGGGTTGATGAAAATCCGAGGTTTTGTAATCCTGTTTTTACTTCGGGTGCTTGCATGAATAAATTCCACAATAATCCCGTACGGTAATTTTCAACCATGGGTGCAATAGTGCCTTGGTCGATAGCCAAATACCGTGGCGTAACCCAGTTGTATTGTGGTGAAAATGCATCATAGGGTCCGGCCACCCCTACATAACTCGATTTTTTTTCATTGTATAAATACCGTAAAAACTTCATCGACTCGTTGGGTGTGTAGGGCATTGAGGATAGTGCAGCAGTAGGAGTAATAACGCCCGTATCATTATTGGGTTGGTGTGCTGTATAGCCCGTGGATCCATCGGTATTTCGGGTATAACTAGCGGTTAATCCCCAGCATTTATCCGAATATCCGGTATAGCCGTGTGGATTGGCAATACAGTATTGATTGATTATTTTACTATGATTTTGAGTGAGTGTCCAATAATTGGCATATTGATCCGACAAACCGCGTGGATCCAATCCTAAATAGGAATATTGACACCAGAATTGGGGTCCGACATTCCCTGTAGCCCCATTATAATTAAGCACGACAGGTAAGCCAAATTGGACTCCTGAATTTACAATTGCGCCATTTCGCGCCCAACCTTGTTGGTACACTGCAGGCGAAATAGGATGCGTTGGTGAAGCGGCGGCCATTACATAGGTAATTAAACACTCGTTATAACCTTCGATTTTCATATTCATTTGCCAACCGTAATTGGGTGACCAATGCCAGTAAAGTGCATTTTCACCTTTGGTATACCAATCCCATTCTACCCCTTTCCAAAGGTTATCTGCTTTTTGAGCGAGGGCTTGTTCAGTGGCATTCCCATTTTTAAAATATTCGCGAATACAAATTAATCCTTGACATAGGAAGGACGTTTCGACCAAATCGCCGCCATTATCGACCGTTCCAAACGGAATGACATGACCTGTATTTCCATCGATCCAATGCGACCAAGCACCATGAAAGCGATCGGCATTTTCGAGAAAATTCAGGGCAGTAGTCAGTCGGTTTACGGCTTCAGTACGATTGATAAATCCGCGATTGACACCTGCAACAATCGTCATCAATCCAAATCCAGAGCCACCTGTAGTGACAATATTGGATTCAAAGGATGGATTGTCGGTATGGTAACGTTCCCGCGCCAATTTTGAATTGGTTTCGGCATATTCCCAAAAATATTTTAGGGCATCTTGTTGCACTTTATCCAAGAGTTCGGTATCCGTATAAACCACGGGATTCTCAGGAGTAGTGTTTAATGGCGTACCTGACGAACTGCTATCTGAAGAAGAAGAACAGGCCCAAACCATCAGTGCCAATACGATTGCTTTTAGCATATTTTTTTTCATAATCAAAAAAGTAACCACCCTTTGAAATAAAAGGTGGTTACTAAAAAAACAAAATATTACCTGTTATCTTTTTCTAACAAATACAAAGCACGTACATCATTGTCGGCTAAAGCAGTATTGTAAATACGGAATTCATCCAATAGACCCGTATAGTGAAGCATCCAACCATCAGGAGCACTCCAAGGCGAACCTAAATGTTGTTGGTAGCCACCGATAACGAATTTTGACACATCTGAACTGGCTAAGTTGCCATAAGGCACACCACCGGATGCGGGATCATTGGTGTAGCGTTTCGACATAGACTCAGGTAATGTCAACTTTTGTCCATCGATATACATACTGTAAGTAGATGTTGTAGCGTTGTAAGACCAAACCATGTGTTTCCATACACCAAACATGTTGTTCAATACATTGGAACCATCGTGCACAATCCATTGCCCACTCCATGGGATGGAAGGTGTAACATCTTTTTGAATATGATTTTTCACGAGCATGGTCGTGTTCGGACCTGTTCCTTCGATCAATGTAAAAATGTTCCCCCAGAAATCTGTTGTTTTGGGTAACATAAACAAACATTGGGCACCACCGGTATGGGGATTTGTTTTAATCCAACCCGATACCGTTATACTCGTTAAATTCTTCACATCATTAGACACATTATCATAGGCGATAAAAGCAGAGGAAGATCCTTGATAGGCTTTCCCTTTTACGCCCGTTTGATAGGTAACATCGGTACCGTTACCACCGCTAATTCCATTTTTAGAATCGGTGATATTGTCTTCAAAACTACATTTCACCAATAAATTACTGGGTGAAATTTCATCGGAACTGGCATATCCTCCAATGGGAGCATACGGAATTGGAGCATTATCTTCATCAATACTCTCTTTATTACAGCTCACTAAGGCTACTGTTGTGAACAGGGTAGCACAAAAAAGCGCAAGTACATTTCTATTTTTCATGATACTATAAAGGGATTAATAACCAGGATTTTGTGAAGATAATCCGGCTGATTCGTTAATAAATTTTTGAGGAATTGGGAACAATTCATGTTTACCCACTACGAACGTTTTTCCGTCAAGTGCAAAAGCCGCTTGTGCTTGACCTGTACGCACTAAATCAAAGAAACGATCGTGTTCAAAAGCCAATTCGAGACGACGTTCTTTCCAAATAGCTGTTCGAACATCACCTTGAGAAAGTGCGGGTGTATTACCTAAACCTGCACGGTTACGAATGGTATTCACCAAACTTATCGCGCCTGAAGTTTGACCTAATTCGTTCATCGCTTCAGCTTTAATCAAAAGCACTTCAGCATAACGCAAGTATTTAATATTCACGTCGGTTTCCCATCCATCGGTAAAACTAGAAGAATACGCTTTATAATTGTAGCGTGGATTTTCAACAGTTGTAGGAACAAATCGTCCGTCATACAAGGTGGTTCCTGCGAAAATGATGGTCGCATCTTTACGAGCGTCACCCGACTCATAAGCATTCACTAAACTTTGCGAAGGTGTATTGAAGCCCCAGCCCCAACCTCCAGCACCACGGGCACCTTGAGAAGCGGAATAACCTTGAATCCCTTTTCCTGGAGCAGAACCTACCCCTGAAATTTCAAAAATAGATTCGGTGTCAAATTCACCGGATAAACGGTATTGTGAAGCGTATGTAGGTGCTAAACTATAACCTGTAACCGCATCGCAATGATCGATAGCTTGTTGCCATTTTTGTTGGTATAACGATACTTTTGCTAATAAAGCATGCGCTGCACCGACAGAAGCTCTTGCTTTCTCGGTAGAACCATAGGCACTTTTTGCCGGTAAAACAGCAATAGCGTCATTTAAATCTTGTTCTATAAATGCGTATACTTCCGCTTTGGAACGACGTGTTAACTGCATTGCACGATCCGCGTCAGAGGATGGACTTGGAACATGATCAACGATAGGCACGCCACCGTACATGCGCACCAAATTAAAGTACATGAATGCACGTAAATATTTGGCTTCACCAACTAATCGGGCACGTAAATCGGCATCGGCATTGTTTAATTGTGGAATATAATACAAGGCCTGATTGCATCGGTTGATCCCTTGATATTGTGCAGAAAACACTTCTTCAACCGATAAACTTGAGGCATTGTAGGTTAGAGCATCCATCAAGTCTTTATCAGTACCTGTATCCCCTGGAGATGACCCTTTATCGGCATCATCAGAGGCAATACTTGTCATTCCATTCCAAGAGAAAGAAGACATGTTCCAATCTAAGAATTTCGCATAAATTGAAGTGACAAAGGATTTTGCTCCTTCATCATTATTGTATAAGGCCAAATCGGAAGTAGAAATACTCTCGGTTTGATCAACATCTAAAAAGTCTTTTGAACAGCCTACATACAATAGACCTGACAAAACAACTAATGGGATATATAACTTTTTCATAGTTTAATTAAAATTTAAGGTTAACACCAAACACAAAAGAACTTAAGGTTGGATAAGCATCCAATTCCACTCCCATAGTGTCTGTTGGATTTCCATTACCTAATAACTCAGGGCTAAATCCAGAGAATTTTTTCATGATGAATGGGTTGATGGCATTGAAATACACACGAGCATACGAAATGTATTTTGTAAATTCTGGCAACTTATACCCTACAGTAATATTGTTTACACGGAAGAAATTACCGGACTCTAAGTAGTATGTAGAAGCTACTGGAACTTGATTAAACGCTGCGGGATTGGAAGCGCCTGTATTTTGAGCAGTCCAAAAATCAGAAGCAATTGAATCTTCTATATTTTCTCCTGAAAATCGTTGTGCTTTTTTACCGTTATACACTTTTGAACCTAATGTTCCATAAGTATCCACAGTTACGTCAAAGTTTTTATAGTTCATACCAAACGACAATCCATAAGTAGCATTTGGCAATACAGAACCAAAATATTTGCGATCTGCATTTACCAAAGCATCTTGGGTTACTTTTGAACCATCGGCTTTGTAATATAACATTTGACCATTGGCATCTAAACCTGCATAATCAAATAAGAAGAAGCTACCTAAAGCTTTACCTACTGAAGTTCCGTCAATAACTTTAGTGTACTGTCCATTTCCTAATCCTCCACCTATTAAGGAAGATATGCTTGAACTATTCAAACTTTCTAACCTATTCTTATTTTGGTTAAAATTCCCCGAAACAAAATAGGTCAATTTATCATTTACTTTTCCATCCCAGCGCAAAGACAATTCAAACCCTTTATTAGAAACTGCACCCACTGCACCCGGTGAAGTATTACTTGCACCTGAAGTAATGAGCGGACGAATATCTAAAATTGCATTCTCTGTTGTTTTATTGTAAAAATCAACTGTTCCTTTCAAATGGTGACTTAAAGTTTCAAAGTCAAATCCTCCCGAAGTTTCACGTGTAGTCTCCCATGTTAATTTAGGGTCAATTTGAGAATTGATGGTAATCCCTGTTAAATATTGAGTCATGTAGTAATTGTAATCATTACCCGTTGCAAAACTTTGTCTATTTAATGGAACGTTTTGGTTTCCTATTTTCCCCCAGCTTGCGCGAACTTTTAAGAAATCCAATCCTTTGATGTTTTTCATAAAGTCTTCGTTGGTAGCAATCCATCCCAAACCTACTGAAGGAAAAGTTCCCCATTGATAATCTTTAGCGAATTGGGATGAACCGTCACGACGTACAGTAGCCGATAACAAATAACGGTTGTTGTATTTGTATTGCAAACGACCGAAATAGGAATTCAATCGTCTCTCGTTGTATTGGATCTCTTGATAACTGGTTACATTTTGTAATAATTCATTACCAGCAGTAGACCAGTAATTGGAATTTGGACTAACATTTCTCAAAGTAGTAGTAGTGACAAAACCGCTTCCTGTACTTGATGCTTCCATACCCGCTACCAATTCTACATCGTGTTTTTGAGCAAAAACTTTGTTGAAAGTAAAGTAATTGGAAAGGTTCCAACTGTAATTTCGAGAATTTTCACGGTTTAACGTATTGGTATAATTACCTGAAGGGTAAGCAGAAGCTACTCGCGTTGGATCTGCGGCTAACCAAATACTCAAATCATCCGAGTAATTGTATTTACGGAAGGTATTGTATTCAGTATTGTACACAGATGAAAATTTCAATCCTTTGGCCAATTCAATATCCAATTTTAATCCGCCTTGTAATGTCATTCCGCGTTGTTGTTCGTCAAAGAAATTCAATTGTGCAACCGGATTCCCTACATTGTTGAACGAACTTCCCGTGGTTGAAGCAAATCCGTTGGTTCCAACAAAAGAAACACCATACTGTCCTGAAGGAAAATAAACAGGTACAATGGGTGATTGTTTATAGGCTGTAGTAAATACCGAATACGGTTTGGGTTGGTTATTGTTTGTAGCAATACTCAAGTTTTGGGCAAGCGTAATACGTTTTGAAATTTTGAATTCGTTATTCGTACGGAAAGTAATTCGGCTAAAATCCATCCCATTCAAAATCGCTTGTTCGTTGTAACGACCTAAACTGAAAAAATATTTAGCTTCTTCATTCCCACCAGAAACGGCAATGTTGTTTTGGGTATAATTTCCTGTACGCGTAATCGCTTTAAACCAATCGGTATTCACGGGTTGATCTTGCGAAAATGTGGTAGAGCCTAAAGCCATATTACTATAGAAAGCATACTTGTTACTTCCTGCCATTTTCACCACACTTTGCGGTGTTCTGAACCCTACAAAAGAATCCAATTCAACGTTTAATTTTCCTTTCCCTTTTTTGGTCGTAATGATAATTACCCCATTTGCCGCACGGTTACCATAAACCGCCAAGGCAGAAGCATCTTTAAGCACCTCAAAGGAAACAATATCATTGGAATTGATATTTCCTATTCCATTAGTTGGCATCCCATCCACAATATACAAAGGATTTCTTCCTCCTAACACGGTCCCCATACCGCGAATAATAACTGAAGGTTGTGAACCCGGTGCATCAGAAGCAATTACTTGAACCCCTGCAGCCTTTCCTTGAATACCTTGTACAGCATTCAAAACTTTGGTACGGGTTACCTCTTCTGCTTTTAATGAAAGTACTGCTGAAGTATTGTCAATTTTTTTACGGGTACCGTACCCAATTATTACCACATCGTCTAATTTCGTGGTTGCATCGGCTAACACTACTGGGTTTAATGTGGCATTTGATTTAAGAATTACCGTTTCAAATCCAATCATGGAAAACTGTAAGTCGTCCACTTCTTTAAGATTTAGTTTGAAACTACCATCTTGATCGGTGATGGTGGAAAGCTTGGAATTGATTGCTTTCACATTGACTCCTACTAGAGGAGCACCATTTTTGTCTACTACTTTTCCAGAAATGTTTTGTGCATGAATAAACACTGGAAAAATAAGCAACAAAAGCAATACTAATTTTTTCATACTCTATTTTGTTGTTTTAAGGTTAATTGACAACGAATTTAGGTATTACAACGTTATAGTTGTGTTGATAAAGCACACTACATTACTACATCATTTTTTGATAAATAAATTTTAATTTATTTATTTTCAATTATTTAAAATGTTAATTAAAAATAAAATACCTCTCATATAAAAACCCAAATGATGTAGTTGTGATGCAGTAAATTGAAGTGACTAATTGATAAAAAAATAGGGATTAATTTACTAACCCCTCATTTTTTCAATCCAATTATAACGTATTTATAAAACTAGACAAACTTGTATCTGACGCTAAGTTCAATTTTTTCCGTAGTCGGTACCGATGTAATTCTACTCCACGAAAAGAAATATTCATCAAAGGAGCTATTTCTTTAGAAGATAAACTCATTTTAAGGTAAATACACAATTTGATGTCTTTGGAAGTAAGTTTGTCACAATGAGCCGTTAATCGTTTTACAAAATCTTCATGGCTCTTGTATAGGTTATTCTCAAAAGTTTCCCATTCTTTTTTATTGATGGAATTTAACTTGATTACTTTTTTGATGTTACTTTTTAAGGAATCCAAATCATTTTCTTTCTCCAAAAGCTTTAGAATTGAATCAATCATTTCAGATTGTTTGGCAATGGAAAGCGACTTTCCAGCTACTTCCGATGCTTTTTTCTGTACTTGAATTTCCAAAATACTCTTTTCGTATTCTTGAATCTTTAACTTATTGTCTGCATCCAATTCCAATTGGTAAACGACTTGTTGGTGGCGCATTTCTTCCTCTTTCAAACGAAGTTTTTCAATATAGCGCACTTTGTTCCATCGGTAGTACAAGAACAATCCACCCGAAATTAAAATCAAATAGACCAAAATCATCCAAACTGAAAAATACCAAGGTTTGGCCACTTGAAACGAATAATACCCCACTTGCTGGAAGTTGGCTCCTTGTCGCTTATAAATTCGGATTTCCTGTGTTCCGGAATGCAAATTATTTAAAGTGATATGGCCTCCGTCGGCTGACTTATACTCCCCTTCCTCATTTAATTTATAAAACAGATCTTCACGATTAAACCCAAAATAAGGTGTTAAAATGTTTATATCAACCGTTTGATTAAATTGAATGGTTGTTGCATCATCAATTAAAGAATGGTTATAATATCCTTCAATGGGATATTGTTGGATGGGTTTTCGATGGGCCAAATAATCATAAATAAAAAATCCGTCATCTAAATTGATGATTAATTTATTCCCTTGCTTCACTACCTGAGTATCTTCTGCACTATTTTTTCCTTGGTAATATTTCTTCGGAATCAATTGCCATTTGAATTGATTATTTTCAAATGTGATGACAAACAACAATCCATTTTTCCCAATCAAAAAATGATCATCATCAATGGATGTGCACGAGGTTATCGCCTTAAAATTAGAATTAAATAAAGCGTTGGATTCCAATTTATTGGTTACTTGATTTATCGTATACCATTGATTATTTAAGTAAAAAAAGGGTGAACCTTTGAATTCAAACAACCGGACATTAAAATCGTTTTTTATCTTATTCAATGCCGTGATATTGATCACTTGGCTTACTTTTCCCTGCTCTAATAAAATCTTATAAAGACTTTTGTAATTATCTACCGCATACAATTCATCAGGACTTATTTGAATTACGTTTCGAATCGGTTTTTGAATTTTATCGAGTTTTCCTTGGTACTGTAAATGCGAATCATATAGAGCAATCCCTGAATAGTTGGCTTGGTAATATCCATCCCCAAACGGACTTTTATACAATTTCCATCCACCCGTGACCGGACTCAATTTGGCAAAATTTCCAGCTGAATAAGTAAACGTCCCATCGTTATGACCAATAACATAATTGGCCCCTATTTTATCAATTTGCCAAACTTGCCCTTGAGAGCCTTTCACTAATTGTAATACGTTATTTTGATACCGAAACAATCCATGATTAGACCCTAATAAATAGCCGTTTTCAAAAGGTGCAATGGCATATACGGTTCCCAAAACACCACTAGTGTCATTGTAGGTAAGAAATGGCGAGTTGATCTCTATGTGCGCAATTCCATTATCCATACCCAACCAAAGGTCTTTTTCATTATCCAAACAAATGGATAAAATCGAATTGTTCTTTAAGGCATTATTTCGGTTGATATTGGTAAACGTTTGGTTTTGTAGATCAACAATATATACCCCTTTGAATGCTGTACCGATAGCCAATCGATGCGAGTCAATCATTTTAGCAGAGTTGATTAATTCCGATTGTAATTGTAGATTTAATGCATGATTCCAAGGTGTAATAGACGAATTATTAGCTACAAAAACACCATGATTTCGGGTAAAAAAATACAATTGATTATTCAATCGTTCTATTCCGTGAATAATTTTATTTTCTAAAATGGACCATTGTTTTTGCGGTTGCATAGTAACTCCATCAAACGAGTAGACGCCATTATTCACCGTAGCAATATACATTCTAGAATCGATGGGAAAACAATAAGAAATTTGACCTGGCAAATCAATTTTACGTACACTAATTCCATTTAAAGCATACAATTGATTGAACGATTGAAAGTAAATTACTTCTTTGAACTTGAATATTTTCCAAATCTCTTCATTCACTGAATTTCCTAAGAATAATTTTTTACGAGCTGACAACGAATGGTAGTGCATTTTTCCTTGCTTTCTTTCCCAATACCCAAATTCGTTATACGACCCTGAATAAATTCGCTTCCCATCTGCATAAACCGATCGGATAATTGTTTTATTCGGCAATTGAAATTTATCCCATTGCACACCATTGTACCGTACTAAATTGTGGTTATTGGCAAAATACAACGCATGATCTTCTCCTTGCGTTACATTCCATACCTGATTATCACCTTGATAATCGGATTTATTAAAATTTTCCACAAAAGGTAAAACCTGTTGCCCAAAAGTCGGGGCAACAATAAAAAGGAATCCCAGTAGGAAAAAACGTAGTTTCATGATACTTATTTGTGTGTCTAAATATAACTATTTTGACAAAAAAAATCCCGACACGCGGCCGGGATTCCTTTTATTTTTCATCAACATAATCTTGAAGATACGCAAATCGCGGGGTGAGTTTTCCACCCTCGGTCATCTTCGCCCGTTGTAAGATGCCGTCTTTATCGCCGTTAAAAAAGGCTGGAATGACATGTTCCATAAACATTTCTCCAAATCCTTCACTAGCGTCTTTGGGCAATTCACAGGGTAAATTATCCACAGACATCACCATTATAGAACCGGGATGGGTATAAGGTACTTCTTTGTGTTCGTTGGGTAAATACCCCATGAAAGGTTCTGCAATGGTGGTTGCGCGAACGGTACACGCTACCGGGCCATCCACATCACAGGAGATGTCAGCGACAACTTTTATTTTACAATCGGGAGCTTTTAACATGTCTTGTGTTAAAATATCCGGAGCGCCATTACCGTGAAAATGTCCGGCAATAAACACATCACTTACTTTGGTAAACCGTTCAAAATCGGAAGTATAAGCTTCAGGATGAGTGTAAAAATCTTTATTATCTTTTACTTGTCCATCAATACGTTTATTATAATCCAAAACATCGATTTGGGTATAAACCGGTTGGGTGTAGGTTTTGGTGAGGTAATCTTCAAGGGAAACTTGTTTCATTTTCATGCCATCCAAAATTTCCTTGGCTCCCATCCCTACTTTACCATGACCCGTCAATACAACCTTAATATTAGGTAACGTCTGACGCTTTAATCGGGCAATTAAATCTTCTTTCGAATGTAAGGTTTCTGCCTTCGGTAAATTGAACAATTCGTATTTAATTCCAAATCCGCGGAACCCATTGTAAGCCCCAACTAATCCGGCATAACGACCAAAACCAATCAAGCGTCTGTTGTTGGCATCCACGATGGTTTCGTGATCGTACAATTCGATGTTTTTGGCTAAAATCGCTTGCAACAACTTACGATTGTAGGGTTGTTTTTTTATGGTATGGGAAAAGAAAAAATACTTTTTATTGGGAATCAAAGCATCTACCGGAATTTCTTTTACCCCAAATAACACATCGCAATCCTGCATATCGGTTACGACATCAATACCCAAATTGGCATACGCTTCATCTGGAAACACACGAATGTCGGAAGATTCCACTTTTACTTTGGCTTCAGGATGTTCGTTTTGTAAACGCACTAATTCTTCGGGGGTAAAAACCACACGGCGATCGGGCGGATTTTTTCGTTCTTTGACTACTCCAAAAATCATGATAATTCTTGCTTTTATTTTAAAATGCGTCCAAAAGTACGGGTAACGAAAACGATTTCAAAACTTTTGGTCGAAATTCACCACACGGTTGTCACCTCAGGGTCAGATGCTTGGGATACGCTGTTAATAATTTTGTTATTTTTTCAATTTTTTGGGTAAAAAAATAGGGAACTGACTTTCTATATTTGTTTTTTTACGACTAACCCATGACCCGAAATAATTACTTCTATATAACGCTCATTACCGCACTCATGTTTGTGGGTTGCCACAAATCGGGCGGACAGAAAAAAGAGTATAATGGCCCTGAATACGCCATGCTTCCTCCCCAAGATTCATTACCTAAATTGGAAGAATCGTATAAGAATGCTAAGAAGAATGAAATTGAAAAATACATTAAAAAGTTCTTCAACAACAACTTTGAAAACATTTGTTTTTTAGTAGCCAAAAATGGGGAAATCATCTATGAGCGCTACGAAGGCTATGCCGACAAAGAACATAACCTGCTCAATTCAGAAAATACACCGCTTCACATTGCTTCCGTTTCAAAAGTACTGACAGCATCAGCCATTTTAAAGTTGATTGATGCGAAAAAATTGGAATTGGATCAAAAACTAACCACGCTTTTTCCCGGATTTCCTTACACTGAAGTGACGGTTCGCACCCTTTTGAATCACCGCAGTGGCATGAAGAAATACAATTACTTCTGTGATGATGCAAAAATTTGGGGCCGCAAAAAAACCTTGACCAACCAGGATTTATTAAATGTCATTATGACCAAGAAAATCCCGTTGGAAACCAAAACGGACACGCATTTTAGTTACAACAACACCAATTACGCCATGTTGGCCTTGGTGATCGAAAAAGTGACCGGTAAAAAATACCGCGATGCCATGAAGGAAATTATTTTTGATCCACTAGGCATGACCAATACCTATGTTTTTGATGAAGATAGTCCCAAAGATAAAGCGACTCCTTCTTATAAATACAATTACGTGAAATACGGTTTTGACTTTTTGGATGCAGTGTACGGTGATAAAAATATTTATTCTACACCAAGGGATTTATTAAAATTTGATTTGGCCCGAAATTCGCCCGACTTTCTAAGCAAAGACTTGTTGGATCAAGTGTACAAAGGTTACAGTTATGAATCTAAGGGCGAGAAAAATTACGGATTGGGTATCCGATTGCGCGAGTGGAAAAACGGTAAAAAATTGTATTATCACAACGGCTGGTGGCACGGAAATACATCGAGTTATATCACTTTGCGCCATGAAAATACGGTAATCATTGCCTTATCGAATAAATACACCAAAAAAACCTATCAACTAAAAAACCTTTCTGCCTTATTTGGGGATTATCCCTTTGCTTTGGGTGACACGGTTTCCAATGGGGAATAAGTTTTTTGATTTCATTGATTTTACCTACATTTGCCCTCCTTATTAGGGAAAATTCCAGGGGACGACTGGTTTTGACAGCGAGTGGAATTAAATAGTAAGCACGTCGAGCATTGTACTTTTTGCTCGCTAATCCAAAGGTACACACTTATAAACGGCGAAAATAATTACGCTTTAGCTGCTTAATCCGAAGTTTAGTACGATTTGCCTAGTCTCGTCAAGGACGAGAAGCTAGATTCACCTCAAAAGCCTTGGTTTATGGCGGTTGGTCAAGGTGAACCGTAAAAGTAAACCTAGGAAAGGTAATGCTTTAAATCCTTTCTGACACTGATTAAGCTAAGCAAAGAGTGGCTGTTCTTGGCCTTGCTCTTTGACGAAAATCCAATCAAGAACTAAACGTGTAGAAAGCTATTCGATTGCTTGTTTGGACCCGAGTTCGATTCTCGGCGTCTCCACAAAAAAAGCCTGCAAATTCATGCAGGCTTCTTTTTTCAACAAAAACAACTACTAAAGCACCGTAGTATTCTTTACCAACTTGAGTTTTCTAAATTTATCGATTAACAATTTTGCTTTTTCCACTTCTCGCTCTTTGATTCGAAAATGGAATGTGCCGCCATTCAAAATGTGCACTTTCAATACTTTTCGAATTCGGGTGTATAGTACAGAAAACATGAGCAATCCTATAGTCATTATGATTGCGCCGTAAAATAACACTTCAACATCCACTAAATAGATACTACTATATCCAACTAAAACACCCAAAAAGAACAACAGCACATTATATCTAAAGTCAACTTCTAACGCAATTTCCATAGCAATCACTTGTGCAACCGGAAATGATTTCCCATTTAAAAACACATAATCATTCTCAATGATACCCATCATTTATCTAGTACATTTGGAGTTTTAATTCAGAGGAGAAATCCTAGAATTTTCGGAGGTAAAACTAAAAGAGTTTTGAATAAAAAACTGTAGAACTTGAAGGCAAGTCACGTAGAATTATTACTAATGCATTATTTAATTAAACACTATTCTATCCTTGAAAAATCAAAGTTGTATTCTTTCAAAATTTTGAAATCGAACTAATTCTACAGAAATTTCTTCCTCTGTTCTACAAAAAATGTTCGCAAGGACAATACCTTTGCAGCACAATTGAAAAGCACTCTAAACAAACTTACTTGAATGAAAAAACATTGGTTGTCGTTATCCCAATTATTCAATACCAAACGCAAAACAATTCATTTCGGACTCTTAATTTGTGTCATTGTATTGCAAATTATGGTGGTCATTTTTTGGGCGATTGAAAAAAGTAATGAAACGAAACGCTCTAAAGAATATAAAAAGATTGCCGAACTTCATGATTTTTCTGAACTATCCAATTCGTTTTTGGAGCAATTAAACATCCATCAAAAGCCGAATCAAGCTGCTTCTCAAAACAATCAAAACACACTAATTGCATTGAAGGATAAGCTGACGCAAATGCATAATTTGTACCGTCAATTTCCCGACTTGAAAGCTCCCGAATCCGCAGTTAAATTAAACGCTTTTATCCAAAAAATTGAAAACAAAAAAAAACAACCCGAAATAAAGCCTTTTGACTACAAAGAAATAACGGAAAGCATCAAAGTTGATTCCATCATCACCAAAGATAAAGTCAGGAAAAAAGGGCTATTGGCACGTTTAGGAGATGCACTCAGTGGGAAAATCAATGTTCAAAAAGAACAATTAAAAATCATCATCAGTTATCGCGGGCAGAATGGCATTCGTTATGGTACCATTAAAGAACAGATGGAACGGATTTTAAACGAGACAATTAAGCATTATGATGCGGAACTTAAAGCGTCCTTAGCGACTGGTTTTACATCTGATTCTAATTTAAAAGATAAGGTGAGTCAAAAAGTATTAACCGCCATGAGTTTGGACTTTCTCATCGACTTTGAAAAAGATATTAGCCGATTGATTGACCAAAAAAACAACATCATTATTGCTTTAGACCGCCGCAATGAAGCGGTTCAAAACTATTTAATCATTAGTTTAATCGTATTGTCAATACTTATTTCACTAATCCTTTACCGTTATACAATACTGGCCTTTAAATACCAAGTACGAATTGATGCCGCACGAAAACAAATTCAAGAAAATCTCAATTTTAAAAATAAAATCATCAGTTTATTGAGCCATGAAGTGCGCTCTCCATTGGGCAGTATTGTTTTGTATAGCAAAAGTGTGAGTCGGACCCTTGACGATCCAGAAATAAAGGAAACCTTTTCTTCCATTCAATACAACGCCAATTCATTGTTGGTGCTAACCAATCAAATTTTAAATGCCTTGCGCAATGAAAAGGAAGTCTTCGCATTGGAACCTGTTCCATTTTTGCTTGAACATGAAATTGTCATGATGTGCAAATCCTTGATTCCTTTGGCTGAAAATAAAGGGAATACGCTAGTTGCTGATTTGAGAATTCCAAAAAATAGGCACGTCCTTGCGGATCAAGTAAAAATGGGCCAGCTCTTTTTTAACCTGATAGGAAATGCGATACGATTTACGGAAAATGGCACTATCCGTGTCGTTTCATCGGTAAAAGAAATCAATAGCCATGAATCTTGGTTAAGGGTATTTATAAGTGATAACGGTTCGGGGATGCACAAATCATTACTTCAATCCTTATTAAATGCGCAATTTTACGATGATCATCAAATCAAAATCAACCAACTTAGCACCGGACTAGGCATTCATATTTGTCGTGAGATAATCAGTAAAATGGAAGGCAATTTTTTAATTAAAAGTTCGCCCGAAGAAGGCACAGAAATCTACTTCAAAATCAAACTTCAACACGTATAATTATGTTGGCATTAAAAAAAATAAAGGTATTAATTGCTGATGACCACAGTGTCGTTCGACAAGGTATTGCTCTTTTACTTAAGGAAATAATTAAGGAACCCATCATCTATCACGCTGCAAGTTATCGTGAAACCTTAGAACGAATAAGTACCTTGGAAAAAATAGATTTTTTATTCTTAGATATTAATTTTCCCGATGGGAATAGCACTAAAATTGTTCATGAAATAAGGGAAATAATGCCTGATATTCGCATACTCATTTTTTCTGCGCTTGAAGAAGAAATTTATGCTTTAAGATACCTTAACTCTGGTGCCAATGGGTTTTTAAGTAAGTTGGCGAATGATGAAGAGTTGCGTTTTGCGGTGAATTACTTTTTAGCCAATGGAAAATACATCAGCCCTACGATTAAAGAAAAAATCATTGAAAATTACATGCATAAAATTCCAATTAACCCATTGGATCAATTATCGGATCGCGAATTAGAAATTGCACGCTTGCTGATCAAAGGGTATGGAAATTTAGAAATATCCATTTTAAAAGATCTTCAAAAAACCACGGTAAGCACCTACAAGAAAAGAATTTTTGAAAAACTAAATATTGACAACTTACCTGCGTTGATTGAATTATTTAATTCGTACGATACTGAAAATGACTAGCCAGCTGTACTTCGATTTATTTAAGAACAAGTTCTGCAAATTCAGCTAGGCATTTCACTTCATTTCAGTTATGCTGCCTACATGTAAAGTACTTTTCCAAGAGGTCATAAATATTATTTATAAAAATCATAAAAAACATTATTTCAATAAAGTACCGATTCTAAAAACTGAACTACAGAAGCTTTCGTAAATGATTTAAAATACGACAGCCATGACTACATTAAAAAACAACAATCAGTTAGTGCATTTTAGCAAAAAATTTGGTTTGATTACTCCTAACCAAGTAATTTTAATCAATGGAACCCAACAAGAATCGATTGATTTAGAATCTATCTCAACCGTTAATCTGTTTAAAAAGCGTATTTTCTCTGTAAATTTACTTTTGTTTGCTGCGGGTATATTATTCTTAGCTGTGGCTTATTTTTCATACATCATCAACGACTCAATGCTTTTTTGGTCAACCTTAGCTATTGGAAGTATTATGACATCCTACTCATTAGTACATAAATTCCATTCCTATCGATTGGTGATTTTGGAAAAAAACAAAGCAGTACATGAGGTAAAGGCCACACAATTCCACCGCAAATGCATTAAGGAATTTTATGCCTCTATTCACCACAAAACAGTGAAAGCAAAACGAAAAAACAAGGTTATGGCTGAGTAACTTCGCCTTGCCAATTCATAAAACCACCTTCCAAGTTGTAGGTGTGTTCAAACCCCAATTGCTTCATAATTTGGCAGGCCTGGGCACTACGCCCACCTGCCTTACAGTACACGTAATAATTTTTGGATTTATCCAATTCTTCCAAACGGTAAATAAATCCTTGTCCTTTATATATATCGTTCAATAGAGCACCCGGAATAATTCCGTCTTCCCATTCTTCTTCAGTTCGAACGTCTAAAATTACGGCATTTTCATCTGCAGCTAATTGCGCTGCCCACGCTTCTTGAGACAAATGTTGCATGATCTTTTTTTTTTTCAAAAATAATGCATTTTACCTCCTTTGCCAAAACCCCATCTTAAAAGATTAACAAAAAAATAACACACATTTGTATATACAAGTATTTAAAATAATCATACATTTGTACCTACAAATTTTGTAATTACAATTATGAAGATTGAAGAGATTATAAAATCGAATGTTTCATTAGACGATGCCAAACGGGTCATCTTAAATTTGATGTATACCCAAAATGTGGTAGCTGAAAAATTTTATGAAACGCTAAAGCCTTTTGAACTCTCGGGTGAGCAATACAATGTCTTGCGCATTTTACGGGGACAAAAAGGGAATCCGGCGAACATGTGTGTCATCCAAGAGCGTATGATTACCAAAAACAGCAATACTACACGCTTGATTGATAAATTGCTTTTAAAAGGTTTGGTAACGCGTAATGTTTGTCCCGAAAACCGTCGTAAAATGGAAATTTTCATTACGGAAAAGGGATTGGATTTGTTAAAAGAATTGGACCCCATTGTTGTTGAACATGAACAGCTTTTCACGCAAAATCTTACTTCGGAAGAAATACAAAATTTAATTCAATTACTAGAAAAATTTAGAACCATTAATAATTAATATCCACTATGAGTCAATTTAATCAAAATGCCAAATGGCGTTATGCGACCAAAAAATATGATGCAACACGCAAAGTAAGTGCTGCTGATTTAGCCACGCTTAAAGAAGCGATCAACCTATCGGCTTCTTCGTATGGTTTACAACCGTATAAAGTTATTTTTGTAGAAAATCCAGAATTACGTGCCCAATTACAACCGGCTTCATGGGGTCAGACACAAATTGTTGACGCCTCGCATTTGGTTGTTTTTGCTAATGAATTAAATCTAGGTAACGAACAAATCGATGCATACTTCGAAAATTTAACTCAAACACGCGGAATTACACTTGAAAACGTACAAGGGTATGTGGATTTTATGAAAGGTGCGATCAATAACATTCCGATGGAAATTCGCAACGTATGGACCGCAAAACAAACCTATATCGCGTTAAGTAACTTAATGAATGCGGCTGCCGAATTAAAAATCGACACTACTCCGATGGAAGGCTTTGACCCACAACAATACAACGAAATTTTAGGTTTAAACGATAAAAACTTAAATGCAGCTGTGGTTTGTGCTATCGGATACCGTCATGCTGAAGATGACACCCAACATTACGCTAAAGTGCGTAAAGCTGAAAACGACTTATTTGTAACTCTATAACACTAATTCAAAAACAAGAAAAAATGAAAAATTTCAAATCAATTGCGTTGGCTTTATTCGTAGCCGCTTCAACAATCGTTACCGCTCAAAACAAAAAAATCGATGTAGCGAAAAGCAAAATCGAATGGGTAGGTAAAAAAGTAACTGGACAACACAATGGTACAGTAAACTTCAAAGGGGGAACCTTAGTTTTCAAAGGTAAAAAATTAACAGGAGGTTCATTTGTAGTGGACATGACTTCGTTAACAGCAACCGATTTACAAGGAGAATACCAAGGAAAACTTAACGGTCACTTAAAAGCAGATGATTTCTTTGGAACTGATAAATTCCCAACCTCTAAATTGGTTTTCAAAAAAATCGTTGACAAAGGAAATGGTGTATTTGGTGTTTCTGCTGATTTAACCATCAAAGATGTAACAGCTCCAGTACAATTTGAAATCACTGTAAAAGACAATACTGCTACAACATCTTTCAAAATTGACCGTACAAAATACGGGATCAAATACGGTTCAGGAAGCTTCTTTGATAACCTTGGTGACAAAACAATCAACGACGAATTTGATGTAACCGTTTCGTTACAATTCTAATTCAAGGGAAATATTGCTATTGAAAGCCTCGGTAAGTCCGAGGCTTTTTTTTTCTCGTTATATTTGACCCCATGAAACCGATTCTATTACTCGACAATTACGATAGCTTTACCTACAATCTTGTACATTATTTGGAAGCGCTTGGCGCGAAAGTAATCGTGTATCGCAATGATGAAATCGAACTCGATGAAGTGGAAAATTTTGATTGTATCGTACTTTCACCCGGCCCCGGTTTACCAAGTGAAGCTGGAATACTAATCCCCCTTCTTACGAAATATGCTGCCACAAAAAATATCCTCGGCATCTGTTTGGGGATGCAAGCCATTGGAGAAGTTTTTGGTGGAAAATTAGCGAACCTCAACACCGTGTATCACGGGATCGCTACCCCAATTACAATAACCGATTCGTCTGATATTTTATACCAAAATTTACCTTCAACAATAGAAGTAGGTCGCTACCATTCCTGGACCATTAGCCCTGAAAATTTTCCCGATAATTTAGTGATTACTGCACAAACTTCACAGGGAGAAATCATGTCCATTCGCCACCAAAACTACAATCTGTATGGCGTTCAATACCATCCAGAAAGCATTCTAACTCCTTTTGGAAAAACACTGCTCGACAATTGGCTCCAACAATTTTACTTTAAACAATAACTTTATAAAAATCACTTCATATAATTGGTATTTAATTCTTTAAAAGTCTAATATAGATTTTTCTTATACTACTCTGTCCCATTAATTTTATGTTAAATTCATTTTAAACAAACGTTTAATTTAAACAATTGTTTAATTTTGTTGTGTCAAATTATTGAACATTAAAAAATGGAATTCAACGACAAACAAATAGAGATTTTGAAGGTCGCCGAAACCCTCTTCGCTGAAGAAGGATTTGACGGCACTTCGGTTCGCGATATTGCCAAAGCAGCCAATATCAACATCGCTATGATCTCCTATTATTTTGGCTCAAAAGAAAAACTCTTGGAAGCCTTAATTCTAAAAAGAGCCGCTGCCCTAAAACTCAAGATGGAAAACCTTTTCCAAACAGAATTGAGTCCAATCGAGAAAGTAGAACAAATGATCGACCTCTATTTCGATACCATCAACTGCAATCGCAGCATGTATCAAATCCTTCATTTTGAAATCATGACTAAGAAAAGGGATATCGATACGCAACATTTTACCGAAGTCAAAATCAATAATCTTAAAATGTTGGAAAACGTGATTCATGAAGGTCAACAAAAAGGATTGTTTAGTCCAACTGTGAATATCGGACTCATCCCTACGCTCGTTATTGGCACCTTGATGAATTTTAGTATGAACCGTCATTTTTATGAAAAATTATACGGACTTACTTCCGATGAGGCTTTTGAAAACTACATCAACGGTCCATTAAAGCAACACATTAAATTAACCATCAAAGCCCTCTTAACCTATGAAGTTTAAGTTTTTATTTGTTTTGGTCTTATTTGCATCTTTCACTTACGCACAAGACACCAAAACCCTATCGCTCAAACAGGCGATTGAAATCGTAACCCAACAAAGTGACGAAGCACTTCTTGCTGCCCAAAAAGAAACAACAGCCAAGTTGGAATGGGAAAGCATGAAAAACAACCAATATCCGGGTTTTAAATTATCTGGACAATATATGCAGCTCACCAATGCCAACATTTCTTCTCCTCTCAATGTGGGAAGTGGTGTCAAAGTTTCCAGCTTAATGATTGGTCAGGCCAATGCGAATATGCCGGTTTTCAACGGATTTAAATTAAAGAATAGCATTGCCGCTTCCAAAAGTTTGTATGATGCGCAAAAATGGGACACCCAACACGCCAAAGAAGAATTGGCCTTGGAAGTGGTCGAACTCTTTGCTGATCTATACAAAGCCAATGAAATGGTCACTTTATTTCAAGAAAATGTAAAAAGTGCCCACCAACGCAGTACTGATTTTACAGCCATGGTAGACAATGGGTTAATGGCGCGAAACGATCTTTTGAAAGCCCAATTGCAAGAATCCAACGTGCAATTATCCTTAGACAATGCTATTAAAAACGTGAACATTATTACCTTTCGTTTAAATGAATTGTTGAATTACCCTAAAGGCACTAAAATCAAGATTGATATTGATACCATTAAACGAGAAATGGCAGCCAGCGAACTCCAACAATTCGATGGATCACGCAGTGATTTATTAGCCTTACAATCCCGTGAAATAGCCGCTCAAAAAGGGATACAAATTGCAAAAGCCAACTACTACCCTTCCCTAACGTTAATTGGCGGATACATCGCTTTTGACTTAAAAGACGTCATGACGGTTACCAATGCCATGAACTTTGGTGTAGGCATTAGTTATGATGTTGCGTCAATTTTCAAAAACAAAAAAGAAGTGCAATTGGCCCGAAGTAAAGCGGAAACAGCACAAAAAGCCGTCAAAATATTAAACGAAAAAATCGAAACAGAAACACTAGAAGCGCAAGAAAATTATGCTTTGTCGCGCAAACAAAACCAAGTTTATGCTCTTGGCGTTGATCAAGCCAACGAAAACTACCGAATAGTCAAAGACAAATACGACAACAGTCTAGCCAACACCAACGACTTGCTAGAAGCCGATGTGCAACAATTGCAAAGTAAAATCAATTTTGCCTTATCGCAAGCCGATGTGGCTTTGAAATACTATCAATTACAATACGCTACTGGAAAATTAATTCAATCGCTAACTCCCAATTCAAAATAATCATGGAAAAACGTCAGACCAATAAAAAATTCATTCTCATTTTTGCTACCCTTCTAATCGTAGGTGGCGGGTATGGAATCTACAAATACCAACATGCGCAAGCGCATGAAATTACTGATGATGCGCAAATCGAAAAGAACATGAATCCCATCATCCCTCGCGTGAGTGGGTATGTTACTCAAGTTTTGGTAAAAGATAACCAAGAAGTAAAAAAAGGCGATACCTTGTTTATCATCGATGACCGCGATTACCGTGTTCGTTTAGAAGATGCCAAAGCAGCCCTTGCCGCTGCTGAAAGTTCGTTTGAAGTTTCCAAAGCTGATGTAGGTTCGGCCAGCGCCAATGTATCGGTTTCGGATGCCAACCTTCAATCGACAAAAGGGAATATAGAAACGGCAAAAGTTCGCCTTACACGTGCTACCAACGATTACGAACGTTACGCCAATTTGTACAAAAACCGCACAATCACCAAACAACAGTTTGAACAAGCGGAAGCGGCCAAATTAGAAGCCGAAAACCAATTGAAAGTGATTCTTGAGCAACAAAAAGCATCGGCTTATCAAAAATCAGTTGCTGCGTCTCGAACAGTAGTTTCAGGAAAACAAACGGCCGTAGCGCAAGCCAACATCAACCGCGCAAAAGCGGCACTTGAAGCTGCTGAATTAAATTTAAGCTACACGGTTGTTACCGCTGCTATTGATGGCCAAGTTTCAAAAATTGCCCTTCAAGTGGGACAATTTGTACAACCGGGTCAGTCGCTTTTTTATATTGTCAACAACAAAGAACCTTGGGTGGTAGCCAATTTTAAAGAAACACAATTGAATAAAATGGTGGAAGGTCAGAAAGTATCAATCAAAGTAGATGCCTTCCCTGATGATGAGTTCACCGGAACCATCGCTAGTTTTTCGCCTGCGACTGGTGCTAAATTTTCTTTACTACCCCCCGATAATGCCACAGGAAACTTTGTAAAAACCATTCAGCGTTTACCTGTCAAAATCACGTTAGATGCTTCTAATGATCCAAATAAAATTAAAGTTTTACGTCCGGGTATGAATGCCTTAGTGGATGTTCATTTAAAATAATACAACATGCAGAATCAAGCAGACAGTTTGGTAGAATACGGCTACCGCAGGGTAATTATTACCATCACAGCCGTACTCTGTGCCCTACTGGAAATTGTCGATACGACCATTGTCAATGTGGCGTTGACCAATATGCGCGGAAGTTTAGGGGCAACCTTAAACGACATCGCTTGGGTCATTACAGCCTATGCTATTGCCAATGTAATCGTAATTCCCATGACGAGTTGGTTGTCCCAACAGTTTGGCCGTCGCAATTACTTTGCCGTTTCCATCGTGGTATTTACTATTGCTTCCTTCTTGTGTGGTAATGCGACCAATATTTGGGAACTCGTATTCTTCCGATTTATTCAAGGATTGGGCGGTGGTGCGTTGTTGGTAACAGCACAAACCATCATTACGGAGAGTTATCCTATTGAAAAACGCGGGATGGCACAAGCCATTTACGGTATGGGAGTTATTGTGGGTCCTACACTCGGCCCACCTTTGGGTGGGTACATCGTGGACAATTTTTCATGGCCATTGATTTTTTACATCAATATTCCCATCGGAATCGCTGCTACAATCTTGACACTAACTTTTGTTCGCAGTCCGAAATACAGTGAAAAATTAAAGGCTAATCAAGTGGATTGGTGGGGAATTTTATTCCTAGCGGCTTTTATCGGCTCCTTGCAGTTTGTGCTCGAACACGGACAACAAGACGATTGGTTCAACGATGAAATGATTGTCACCTTAAGCATCGTATCCCTTTTAGGACTTTTAGCATTCATTTGGCGGGAATTGGTATACAAGCACCCTATTGTCAATTTAGGTGTTTTAAAAGACGGGAATTTGCGGATCGGTTCGCTTCTTGGGTTTATATTAGGGTTCGGACTCTATGGCTCTACCCTTGTGATCCCCATTTACACCCAATCGATCTTAGGTTGGACCGCTACAGATGCTGGTTTATTGTTAATCCCTGGTTCGATTACCACCGCCGTCATGATGCCTTTTGTAGGCCGAATGATTCAAAAAGGAGTGCCGCAAGCCTATATGGTTTCGGCGGGTTTTGCCATCTTTTTTCTGTTCACCTCCTGGATGCATAATGTGATGACACCGGATACGGGGGTCGAACATTTTTACTGGCCCTTGATTATGCGTGGCATTGGGTTGGGCTTACTCTTTGTTCCCATAACTACCCTTTCATTATCTACCTTACGCGGAAAAGAAATCGGTGAAGGTGCGGCCTTTACGGGTATGTTCCGCCAATTGGGAGGTTCCTTTGGTGTGGCAATTATTACCACGTTTATCACGCGTTTGAGTCAGACCCATCGTGTTGACCTCATTCCATACGTTGATCCAAGTCGCCCAGAAGTACAACAGCGTTTACAAGGCATGCAAGCCAATTTTATGTCCAAAGGTTTTTCTGCCAATGAAGCCCTACAAAAAGCGCAAAACATGATGGAATTAAGTGTACTCAAACAAAGTACGGTATTGGCCTATATGGACATTTTTTGGTACTTGGGATTGGTTTTCTTGTGTTGTATCCCTATTATGTTTTTTGTCAAACGCAGTAAAAATAAAATTAACCCCGCTGATGCAATGCATTAATGAAGGTTATTCTATGTTGGTTGAAAACTCCGGAGTCCCCACTTCGGAGTTTTTCTTTGCTTAAAATCAGAAAGTTATCAACAAAATTTCATTCTAACGCAATAAGTTTTTAATTTTAAATAACTCTTAGCCAAATATTTAACCAACACCTAACCATTATGGGACTTTTTGGACAACACCATCAACGGCAATTGATTTCGACTTTACAACAAAAAAGCGAAGCCATTCATCAAGATATTTCACAAGAGATTGATGAATTGTTAGATGAATTAAAATCAGAATACGAAGAAAACCAAAAGGTTGATCATGAGCTCGAACAATTGCTGAGTGAATTGGCCAACAAACTTGATCCGCAGGAGTTATCACGACTACAACAACTTTCAATTCATTTAAAACAAGTGAAACGCTGTGCGCGAAAAGGCGTAGATGCCATGAAACAATTGGCACGCGATCATAAAAAAGCAGTGCAAGAAAATCGACGAGAATATGAAGAATTTCTCTACCAATAAATAGCTACTTTAAAACTCCCGAATTCTTGGGAGTTTTTTTTTAAATTAAGATTTACTTAAGATAAAACATTGAATGTAGGGTTTTTTAAGTTTCAACTTTTATAGTTAAAATCAAACCAACAACCATGCATCGATTACTATTTTCAACCCTACTTTTATTTACCCATTTTGCCCCAGCACAAACTTTAGATCAAAGTCAGTTGATTTCTAATGCCGGAACGAGTGCGCGAACGCTACCCGGTTATAGTATTGCACAATCTTTTAAATGTGGAATAACCGGCACCCTTTCCAAAATTGACGTCGGTTTTTTCAGTTCGATGAACGGGCAAGGGACTTTGAAAATTTATTCTGGAAACGGCATTGCAGGAACCGTTTTACAAACACTACCTGTTACAGCAACTTGTGGTCCAGGCGATTGTTTTATCTCCTTTACTACCAACGTAGCGGTACAAGCGAATCAAACGTATACCTTCCAATTTACACCAGGAACGGGAATGCCCGACCCGTATGGCGTGCAAGTGCAAATGCCCGGTACTTATGCCAACGGCACGTTTTTTATCATTGACCCAAGCGGAGTTTATGATTCAGGATTTGACATGGTATTCCGTACCTATGTAACTGCTGCTTTGGGTATGGATACGTTAACCCTAAAAACGGCAACGGTAAGTCCGAACCCTTTTAACACTGAAACTTTGATCCAATTAAATACTCCCTTATCCAATGGAACGCTATGTGTTTATGATGTTTTTGGGAAAAAGGTAAGGGAGGTTTTTAACCTCAACGGAACGGAAATTAATTTCAGAAAAGAGACCTTGAGTGCTGGTCTTTACCTTCTAGAAATTCAGGATTCCAACCAACAATATCAACCGAAACGACTCCTCGTTACGAATTGATGCACTCTAAAACAAAACGGCCTCCGCATGAGTCATAGCGGAGGCCTATTTTTTTTATCGAGTAAAGACTAATTTGGTAGTCGAACTCAGATTCGCATCAAAGGCATACCCTTCGTAATTGAAAGCTTGTAAGTCCTCAAGCGTTTCTGCACCGGTATCCAAAATGTACCGCACCATCAACCCTCGCGCTTTTTTGGCAAAAAAACTAATCATTTTCAATTTCCCGTCTTTGTAATCTTTGAACTCCGGAGTGATGACAGGCACTTTTAATTTTTTGGCATCCAAAGCACTGAAATATTCAGTACTGGCTAAATTAACAAACAATTCCCCTTTTTGGAGTTCAGCATTCATCGCTTTGGTTAAGGTATCTTTCCAAAAAGCATACAAGTTTTTAGATGTTCCCACTGGCAAACTTGTTCCCATTTCTAACCGATAGGGTTGCATTAAATCCAAGGGTTTCAAAATCCCATACAATCCCGATAGTATACGCAATTTATCTTGTGCCACGGCCAATTGGGCTTCGGTCAAACTATAGGCATCCAACCCTACATACACTTCTCCATCAAAAGCAAAAACAGCTTGTCGTCCATTTTCAGGAGTGATTGCCGTCACATCACGCTCTTGATTGCGCTGCCAATTGAGTTCGGCCAACTTCTCCGAAATCTCCATCAGTTCCATTAATTGTTTGGGCTTTTTCTTTTTGAGTGCGCGATCTATTGTCGCCGACTTTTTAGCATAAACAAAGTCGGTATACTGTGTTGTAGGTACCGGACGCTCAAAATCCAACGATTTGGCCGGCGAAATAACGATTTTCATAGGGTGCAATTTTATTCCCTCAAAAATAGAAAGTTTCCATCGTTTCCCCAAAATTCTGACCTTCAACCATTCGAAAATCTTATCAACAATTGGGATTTTTGAAAGTAAGATTCTAAAATAAAATTTATCTTTGAACCCTCAAAAAACAACCGCAGTATGATCTATAAATTCAGAGCCATTCTGGACGCCGAAGAAGATATTTTCAGAGATATTGCTATCGATGATAATGACACCCTAGAAGATTTGCACAACGCCCTTGTCAATGCTTTTGGCTTTGACGGTATGGAAGTCGCCTCGTTTTACACTTGTGACGACACGTGGAATCAAGAAGATGAAATCCCGATGTTTGATACCGGAGATGCGCCTGGCGAAATGCGTACCATGGCGGATTTCCAATTGCACGAAATTTTACATGAAGAGCAAACCAAAATCATTTATGTGTACGATTTCATCAACATGTGGACGTTTTTGGTGGAATTAGCTGCTATTGAAGAACCGGTTCCTGGAGCTACATACCCAGACTTATTGTTCTCTCATGGGGAAATGCCCGCTGAAGCGATGGAAAAACAATTCGAAGCTGATGGTGATTATGAATCGTACAATGATTTTGAAGACGAATTGGACGAGGAAGACATGGACATGTTTGGCGGTGATGACCATTTTGAGGATTACGGATTTGAGGAAAATTGGAATTAAGCTGCTGAGCCACTGAGTTACTGAGCTACTGAGTAATTTTCAGTTCAAACAAACTTATCCGATTACAAATAGTTACATTCGGAAGTTTCACCTAAAGTTGTCGTATCTTGGCAAAAATAGAAGCCATGAATACGTATCGAAATTTAATTATTTGGCAAAAAGCCATGAATTTAGTGACAACAACTTATGAAACAACCCTTCAATTCCCGAAAACGGAGCTGAATTGCTTAACCGATCAAATGCGTAGGTCAGCACTATCAATTCCTTGCAATATCGCTGAAGGTAAAGCTCGAAATAGTAATAAAGATTTTATTCGTTATTTACGAATAGCTCTGGGTTCACTTTTCGAATACCAAACCCAACTCGAAATTGCAAAAAATGTAAAATATATCAATGAAGAACAATTCCACCAACTTAGGAACTTCAGTACTGAAATTGAAGTGATGTTGGTCGCCTTCATCAAAAAAATAAATGTATAATTAAAATGCTGTAGCTACTTAACTCAGAAGCTTAGTGGCTCAGCATCTCAGAAGCTAATAACCATGCTTAACCTTTTTAATACCCACATAGATTCCCTTTCCATTCACCGCGTTGGGAATAAAAGTCGTAACGAAAACATGTTCTTATCGGATTCTAACTATAGCTTGACCGATGAGATTGTGCCTTTGATCAAAGAGTATTTCTTCCGTCCATTTCGGGAGAAAGAAGAGAACTATTTCCAATTTGCGCATGATGTGGATTTGGAATACAATGAAATGTTCAATTTAGCCACCGAGGTATTTACCAATCCCGGCAATGTGCATGAGGTTTCCAAAAAAATCACCCGTCACTTATTCGAACAATCGAATCATCCCCACATCAAAAACGGGGAAGTATATGTGGCCTATTTGACCAATATCTCCATCGACAACCAAACCGTGGATGCTTTAGGCGTATTCAAAAGTGAGTTGAAAACCGACTTTTTACAATTTGAAGAGCGTGGTTCCAATTTAGAAATGATTCTTCAGGAAGGGATTAATTTGAATAAATTGGACAAAGGGTGTCTAATTTTCAATTACAAAAAAGAAGAAGGGTATAAAATCTTAACCGTAGACAGCAACCGTTATGATGCCCGCTATTGGCTGGAGCACTTCCTTTCGGTTGATGCGTTCCAAGATGAAAACTACATGACGAAAAAGTATTTGAAGTTTTGTCAAGAGTTTGCCAAAGAAGTGGTATTCCCCGCCGAAGATAAAAAAGAAGAAGTGTTGTTTATGAATCGCGCGGTGAACCACTTTGCCAAAAACGATACGTTTGAAGAAACCAAGTTTTTGAATGAAGTGATGGACAATCCCGATTTAATTCCCGAGTTCAAAAGCTTTAAAGCCGACCGTGGTGAGAAATATAGCATTGAAGATGTAACGTCGTTCCCAATTGCCAACGCAGCGGTTTCTGATGCCCGTCGTGCGATTAAAAACGTAATTAATCTTGACACCAATATCCAAATCAAATTGGATTTTGTGAATCCCGATAGCGCCGAGAAGTTTGTAGAAAAAGGATGGGATGAAGAACGTCAAATGTACTACTACTTGGTATACTTCAACAAAGAACAGAAAAGCTAATCGTGCTACCAGACAAATAAAAAAATATCCTAACCGAATAATTGTGGTTAGGATATTTTTTTGGTTATCCAAATACAATCTTCCAACTTACTTTTTCGATTGTAATAAAGCTGTCAATTCGGGTAAGTCTTTTTTATACTGCTCCACATTCCAAACTATATTCCAATTTTTGACATATTCAGCTAATGGCCCTAACCCAACTCCGGCTCTTCGTTGATCTACATGATCGGGATCTTCCAAAGGGAGTACATAATGGGAATTGTCGGGTTTGGTTCCAATTTGACTTCCATAAATTTGCATTCGCCCTTCACCAATAGCAACGCGATCTTCTAGTAAAGCTAAAGAACTCGCCATTGCATTGCCTTTCTTGACAGCTTCTCGCATCATCGGCAAATAGGTTTGCTGTACTTTTAAATCCGAATGTTGTATCACAAGAAACAAAGTTTGATTGGCTTGTTGCCCCACTTTATCTTTACCAACCCAGCCTTTTTCATCAAGTATCTTTCGAATTTTAATTAAATTCAGGCTGTCTTTTTGCTCCATCAAATCACCAATACTATCGGCTTCTTTACTTTGAATTCCGTATTTATTTTGAGCGGCCATGTATTGATAGCGTATCTCTTGATCTTCTTGGAAAATCTCCAATAATTCTTTTTGTAACGGTTTATCATAGTTGGCTTCAATGCGATCCGAATGCTCTTTTAATTTCGTAACCATTTGAACAAAACGAGTATCCGATCGAAGGTTATCCAAGTCGGAATCCTTGCTGATATGATTGTAATTATCAAACCCAAAAGCAATAGCTTTTTCTAACCATAGTAGTGCTGTATCTTTATCATTCGCCAAAGATGCTACACAGGCTGCATTGTAATAATTCTTTTGAGATTCAGGGCGAATACGAAATGCTTGACGAAAATAATCGGTGGCTTCTTTATAGGCCTTTGCCTTGTAACAGGAATCCGCCTTAGTAATAAGTTCATCATATTGTTGACTATAAACACTAGCAGAAATTAACAAAACAAGAAGAGGAAGAATATTTTTCATAAAAGGCATGGATTAGATTTAATTATATAACACTCAAAAATAACATTTTATCATCAATAAATAATTCAGCATTTTTTCATTTAACTGAAATTAACTGATAGTAGCTCTTTCCAAAATTACAAACCACTAGTCACTAATCACTATCTTTGTAAAAATTGCAAGCCCTTGAGTAAGTTTTGGTTCCTTATCGCAGTATTCATTGGAAGTATGTGTTACGGTCAGCAACCCGTTACCCCCACCAAATCCGATACGTTGTACCAAAAAATTAATACCTATGCCAAAGACAAAAAGGTTGTCGGCTTCTTTCATCGGCTAATTTTTCGCAAATCGGTTCTTCCCGCCACTACCAATAAGAAAAAAAGCAAAGCCCAAATTCCTGTTCAACGGGACTACGCCAAATTTCAATGTAAAATTATTCGCAACATTACCATTGAAACCCTCGACCCCTTTGGGTATTCAGCGGAAGATGTAAACCGCGAACCCAAACACCGTATCGAACGTTGGGGGAATTTTTTACACATCAAAACAAAAAATTGGACGGTACGGAATTTTCTTTTATTTCAAAAAAACGACCTGCTCGATTCACTCAATTTAAGAGAGTCCGAACGCCTTTTGCGCCAACAACGCTATATCCGCACGGTCATTATCAAACCCGTCGCAGTTCCGAACTCCAAAGATTCAGTTGATGTTTCGATTCGCGTTTTGGACACCTGGAGTACCATTCCTACTGGTGCCATTTCCACTTCCAAAGGAAACATTGATTTTACGGAACGCAATTTTATGGGTTTGGGTCACGAATTTGATTTCAATTACCTGTCCAGCTTTGAAAGTTCGACCCCCAATCGCTATGGCTATGAGACCTACTATAAAATTCCAAATTTCAAGCATACGTTCATCAGTACAACTATTTCGGCGCGAAATGATTTAAACAACAACACCCAAAACGCCATTCGTATCGAACGAAAATTCTATTCCACGTATGCCCATTGGGCTGGGGGTTTTTACCATGATTACCGTTCCACGACTGAAAAATTAAATGATACCGCTGCTGTACCTACGTTGTTGTACTTTAAATCCAAGTCATACGATCTTTGGGCCGCGCGGTCCTTTAGTATTTTTGGGAATGGCAATGAGTTTTCCCGCGGTACGCACCTCATCACATCAGTTGGGTTTAATCATACCGCATACCTCAATCTCCCCGACCAGCAATACGATCCCATTCGCTTTGTCAATTCCACCAAATCGGCATTGATGACGATCGGAATTTCGAGTCAGCGCTTTTACCAAGAAAAGTACTTGTTTCGCTATGGCATTGTAGAAGACGTTCCCTATGGCAAAGTGTTTTCGATCACGGGTGGCATTGAAAACAAAAACCAAGTGAATCGTGCCTATTGGGGCAGCCGATTTTCGTATGGTGACCTTTTTGATTTTGGTTATTTACAAGGAAACGTGGAATGGGGGACTTTTGTAAATAATGGCAAAAGTGAACAGACTACGTATAAATTGGAAGCCAACTATTTTACCAATCTCATCCCAATGGGAAGTTGGAAAATGCGGCAATTTATTCGACCGCTTCTAGTAATGGGAGGCAATCGATTGGAAAGTGATCGTGACCGACTGAAATTAGTGGACATCAACGGAATTCCGGGTTTTGATTCGCGTCAATTACTGGGTACCAAGAAATTTCTAACCACTTTTCAATCCCAATTTTACTGTTTGAAAGATTGGTATGGCTTTACTTTAAGTCCGTACCTCAATTACACCCTCGGATTTTTAGATCAAGGCAATGCTACCTTTTTTTCCAACAAAATGTATTCTCAAATTGGAGTCGGTGTATTGATCAACAATAAATACTTGGTATTTAGTAGTTTCCAATTCTCCTTTTCATATTATCCAACTTTACCAATTGCGGGCAACAACATCATTAAAACCAATACTTTTCAAAACAATAGCATTGATTTTAATGATTTTCAAATTGGGCAGCCGTATGTGTTGCCGTTTCAGTAAAAGAAAGCTGTCCCCTAGAAACCAAGGTTTCAACTGATACTATTTATTTACACTATTAGAATTAAAAAATTCTAAAGTCGAACATACACCTTCTTTCGATCCATGATATAACCGAGTGTCCAACACAAAAGCATAAACGTAAGCGCAAAGAATAGGGCTCCTGTATAATCCCCAACCCACTGAAAACCATTTTGATAAATCCAAGAATACAAGTTAGTATCCTCCAAGGGGATCATATAAAGCGGAATAACCAATAACTCAGAAAATAAATAGATCACTAACGGATTTTTACCAAAAACTTGAAAAAAATAGATGCCTCGTGTCGCCATTTTAAAGTCGGTATAATAACAAACCGCCGCCAGTAAACAACAATCGAGTCCGACCGTCAAGACACTAAACGAACTTGTCCAAAGTTTTTTGTTGATGGGAAAACTATAATTCCATAAAAATCCTACTGCCACTAAAAACACCCCCAACAGTAAAAGCTTGGCTAGTCCTTCATAGGTTTTTCCTTTGCGTTGTAGAAAGTCACCCACCCAAAATCCCATGGCTACGTTAAACAATGCGGGTAACGTACTCAACAATCCTTCAGGATCAAAGGGAATGCCTTCTCCTTTATACAAATGCGATTCACCTAACAACCAGATATCCAAATCCAATACTGGATTATTGGCCATACTCACCTCACTGTAATTCCAATACACCAACCCATACACCAATAAAGCTAGGGTTGTAATGATCATTGTTTTCAAAGGTTTGAAAAAAAACAACAATAAAGCTACGGTACCATAACACAAGGCGATTCGTTGCAAGACGCCAAATACGCGGGTATCGTGAAAAGGAAAAGCGATTATTTCGTAGTTTTCGTCCAACTTAAAAAAGGGAAACCAATAGCCTAAAAAACCAATTAGAAAAATGAGGAATGTGCGTTTTAAAATCTTCCAAACGACTTCCCTACTGGATTGCGAAGCCCATTTGATTTGCACAAAACTCATCGCGTTGCCTACTGCAAATAAGAAGGAAGGAAAAACTAAATCGGTAGGCGTAAATCCGTTCCATTGTGCATGCAAAAGCGGCGCAAAAGTTGTCCCCCAGTTCCCCGAGGTATTCACAATGATCATAAAACACACGGTCATACCGCGAAAAACGTCTAACGCTAAAAATCGTTGGGTGGATTCAGTACTCATTTTTTATTTTGTATTGCTGTTGCATATTTTTGATACAATTGAATGCTCATTACTTTGGTCGAACCTTGAGCTTTGCCGGTATATACAGTATGGTTTTGTGACCAATTATTAGAGGCCTCATTTACTTTTTGCAACACATCCTTCTCGTCAATTTCAGTATTCGTTGCCACGGCTTTTTCTGCAGCTTCAATAAAAATCTGCCAACGTTTACCATAATAATCCTTCATCAATCCAGCCCATGAACGATTGGCATAATCATTCAAATCGTGCCCTTCTTCCCCCCAAACACTAATTATCTTACGGGCATCTTGTTCGTAGTAATTGCGTTCGGCAGCATTCACCCCAAATACTTTTGCCATTTCGATCCATTCGCCAACCAATTGATGGGGATTGGTCGCTAATAAAGCATCGATATCGTTAATCAAATCCAACATGGCCTTTCCTTTGAGTTGCAATTGAACTTTATTTTTTGATTTATAGGCAGCGGTGAACTCGTCCCGTAATTGGATGAAATAATTGCCTAGCACCTGTTTCCCAACCACCGTTAAATCGTTGCAATGCAAGGGTGATGTTGAGGGACTTCGCATTAACAACTCCCATGCTTTCAATAAATCTTTGTTGTCATAAGCAATTGTCGGATTTACCGTCCAATTAAAATGAGAAATAAATGTGGGTTTGGAATTGGTCAAATCGCCTTTCCCCACATCAGAAGGTGCCACATATATTTTGTCGGCTAAGATTTGCCACGCCTGTTGAGACAAAAGATCTTCTCCGCCAGCTCGGGTTTGGGCATAACGTGTTGCATACGTTCGGTAATCCAGATTGGGTTCCCAAACTTTATCCAAAACATATTCAAAAAAAATGGGATTATTACCAAAACCCTCCAGTGTAGAGCCAACCCCCCAAAGGTTCTTACCGCCGTTTTTTATGACATTTTCAATTTTGAGATCCACGTCCTTAAGATTACCATGAAGCGTAGTATTACCCCCAAAATTGCCCAAATAACACCATATATAAGGCTGTTGGTAAAAGGATTCCGTTTTCTTCCAGATTTCGGTATGATCACAAAAATAATCCAACAAAATCATTTTATCCTGAGGCACCGCTTGCAGATAAGCCTTGATTCGGTCGTTGGTCCAATTTTTTTGGTTAAAATAAAAAATCCAACCCATTTGCAACCATTGGGCGTCTTTATCTACTTGGGTTAACGACTTGTAAATGTTCTGCGAGGCACTGGCCAAATAGGAAGGCTCCCAACTAGGTGGTGTCACTTCATTAAAAGGATCGATTCCATAGATATGATCGGTTCCGTACAATTGCGTTTGCACTTTTAAATAAGCGGCTTGTATTTTGGCAAACATAGGATCAAAAGAATCCAAAAAATAACTTTGGTATTGCGGACTGAAATTCCCCCACTCGCCTAAAGAAGTTATTTTGGACTGAGGATTTCTTTCTTGCAAAGCTTTGGGCACATGTCCTGCAAATGCGGGTAAGACTGGTTTCATATTGAAAGAACGTTCGCGTTGCACAATTTTTTGCTGCAATTGCGCTTGATGATCTATCCAAGATTGGGGCAACGGACCTTCCCAATGATCGATGTTGGCCATTCGGTGCCAAGGCAAATACGCCGGACCTGTGAAGAAACCCCGAATTTGTTCATCATTTAATCCAAATTCTTTCCAAACCGATTGCCATATTTTTTCCTGACCTGTGATGGCTAATGGAAGATTCACACCATTTAACGCCATCCAATCGATAAATCGTTCCCACTCCCGCCATTGCCACCAAGGCATGGTGTACCCAAACGTGCAATAATTTAAAAAGAAACGGTTTTTAACACGGGCTTCATTACGTATTTTTTCAGGTAAAATCGGCAATGTTTGGGGAAGAACTACAGCATCACTGGCATACCATGAAACCGCTGTATGGCAATAGTTTTTCAAATAAAAGTTAAAACCTACGGCCATGGAATTGGCCGAATTAGCAGTAATAATAAGCGAACTTCCTTTTGTTTCTAACGAATAAAAATCATTGGTTGCTGCTTCTTGTTTGAATTGTATTTGTGTAGCAAACTGAGGTGCTATACGCTGAACTAAAGCAGTCGCCGTTTGACAATCGACACATTGTGCTTGCGAACTAAAATTGACAAAAATGACGCAAATAACAATCCAGAATTTCATGACATTAATTTTCAACTAATGTAGGAAAAAAGAAATCGAAGTTATTTTTACAAAACAAAAAATGTATTTAAAACTTAAAAAAGAAATACACCACTGCCGCCCACTCTTTTTTCACGCCTCGGGCATAGCCAATCGTACTATGACTCGAATTTTCAACGGTTCCATCATTTTTAATATAGCCAATCGTGGAATGACTGCTGTTCTCCACTGTGCCGTCACTTTTAACATAACCTACGGTAGAATGGCTACTATTTTCAATAGTCCCGTTGCTTTTGATATAGCCAATCGTACTGTGACTGCGGTTTTCAATGGTTCCGTCATTTTTGATGTACCCTACTGTGGAATGGCTACTGTTTTCAATCGTGCCATCCGATTTGATATAGCCCGTTGTACTGTGACTCCCCGATTCAATGGTTTGTGCTTGCGCGGATGTCAATGCGCCTATTGCAATCATTGTAAAAAGTATACGTATCATAAGTTTTGTAATTGATATTGTGCAAGGTACTTTTTTTTAAAATCCAAAACACATACTTTGAAAAAGAAATACAAGCGTAGGATTACTGTGTTTTGTACAAGATTGCACGTGAGTTATAGTGCTCATGTGTCCGTAGTGTGTCCGTGATGAGTCCGTGATGAGTCCGTGAAAAACCTACTTTTATCGGACACATTACGGAATCACTTCGGTAGTACTACGGAACCATTAAAAGTAATGTTGCTACACATGAATAGATACCTATCGCCAACCTTTTTACATTGGGAGGTAGGACAACAACCCCCAACCGTCAACCGTCGACTAACTCCTTTCTTTTTCGTACCTTTGCCTCAAATTACAGATTATGACTTCATTTGAACCGTTTCAATTACCCAAATCCTTGCAGAAAGCTGTGGATGAGATGGGACTCACCCAACCCACGCCTATTCAGCAACGCGCCTTTTCGGTGATTTTATCGGGACGCGATGTGATGGGAATCGCCCAAACGGGAACGGGAAAGACTTTAGCCTATTTGCTTCCTGTATTGAAACAGTGGAAATTCATGGAGTCGGAAACCCCTCGGGTAGTCATATTGGCCCCCACCCGTGAATTGGTGGTGCAAATTGCCGATGTCGTAACCCAATTGACCCAATACATGTCAGTGCGCACACTGGGCGTGTATGGTGGGGTAAACATCAACACCCAGAAAAAAGCAGTGTATGAAGGTGTGGACATTTTAGTGGGAACACCCGGTCGTATCATGGACTTGGCCTTGGATAATGTGGTACGATTTGATACCTTACAAAAATTAATCATCGACGAATTTGATGAAATCTTGAATTTGGGATTCCGAGTACAAGTAACTTCCATTTTGACCATGTTGCGCAACAAACGGCAGAACATCTTGTTCTCCGCCACTATGACAGATGAAGTGGATGAAATGTTGGACGAATACTTTGATTTCCCAGAAGAAGTTAGTTTGGCACCTTCGGGAACGCCTTTGGAGAAAATTGAACAATTGGCCTATCAAGTGCCCAATTTCTTGACCAAAATCAACTTGCTGAAACATTTGCTTCATGAAGACGAAAACATGGAGCGCATTTTGGTTTTTGCCAACAATAAAAAAACAGTTGATCTTATTGCTACGGCAGTAGAAACCGACTTTCCCGAGCAGTTTGGGGTGATTCATTCCAATAAATCCCAGAATTACCGTTTGAATACTATGGCGGCTTTTCAACGGGGCGAACTCCGGGGCATCATCACTACCGATGTGATGGCGCGTGGTTTGGATATTTCGGATATTACACACGTCATCAATTTTGAATTTACCGAAATCCCTGAGCAATACATTCACCGCATTGGTCGAACCGGTCGTGCAGATAAATCGGGTATCGCATTGAGTTTTATCAGTCCGAGGGAAGAAGAAATTCAAATCGAAGCTGAAATGCTTATGGAAAAGGAAATAACGGTATTGGAATTTCCTGAAGAAGTTGAAGTGGTAAATCGATTATTAGAATTTGAAAAAGACAAAAAGAAAGTCAAATTCTTATTGAAACGACCCAAACTTACGGGCGGTTCTGCTTTTCAAGAGAAAAAAGACAAAAATAAAAAAGTGAATTTAGGCGGACCCGGCAAGCGTACACCGCGTAAATCGGCACCGCGCAATCGGGCAGTCGAACGCAAACGCAACGAAAAACGCAAACGAGGATAAGCTAAATTCAGGTTAAAAAAGCCTTCAGAAATTGGTGAAAATTGTTATTTTTGAAGCACTAAACTAACGCCACCGAAATGCATTTCAAACATCCGGAAGTTCTCTACTTTTTATTCTTGTTGCTGCTCCCGATTTTGGTGCATTTGTTTCAGTTGCGTCGGTTTAAAACCGAACTTTTCACCAACGTTCGTTTCCTTAAAGAATTGGTGGTGCAAACCCGCAAGAGTTCGAAACTCAAAAAATACCTGTTACTTGCTACGCGTTTACTGTTGTTTGCATTTTTAATTTTGGCTTTTGCCCAACCTTTTTTTGAGGCCAAAGACCATAAAAATGCCAACAACGAACTGTACATCATTTTGGACAATTCGTTTTCCATGCAAGCCAAAGGAAAAAAAGGGGAATTATTGAAACGAGCCGTTCAGGATTTGTTGGAACAGGCGCCAGAGAACACTCAATTTTCATTAATTACCTGTACCGATAATTTTTGGAATACCGACATCAAGTCCATTCAAAAAGAGCTACAAAATTTGACCTATAGTGCCACTCCTTTCCAGCCGGAAAGCTTGCTCGCCAAAGTCAAAGCCCATCCTTCGGCCTTCAAAAAAGACATTGTGATTATTACGGATGGTGTTGGACTCGAATCCAAATCGTTTGGAAAACCCCAACCCGATGAAAATGTGTATTTCATTCTTCCCGAAGCCGAAAATACCAATAACATAGCCATTGACAGTGTGTATTTGCACCAAACCTTGGATCAATTCTATGAAATTGGGGTAGCGGTTACGGCGCATGGCGATGATTTCAAAGACATTCCTTTGGCCATTTACAACCAAGGAAAACTCGTTGCAAAAACCTTAGTCAATTTTGACCAACCCAAGCAACAATTGAAATTCAATCTCCCAAAAGAGGATTTTCACGGCTATGTTTCTTTAAATGACAATGCCTTGGAATATGACAACACCTATTATTTTAGTTTGTCGAAACCCCAGAAAAATAACGTTCTCTCCATTGGTGATAACAACAATGCTACTTTTCTAGGAAAAATCTACACTACGGACGAATTTAATTATACCCACTACGAATTACGGAATTTGGATTATAATGCCATTGAAAAACAAGATGCAGTGATCTTGAATGAATTGCCCGATATTCCGGCTTCGTTACAAACCACTTTAAAAACCTTTGTGGCCAAAGGCGGGAATGTGGTTGTTATTCCGGCGGCGAATGCAAATGTATCCGCATTGAATGCACTAACAAAGGCGTTGGGCGGTGGTTATACTTATGGCAATTGGAAAACCGAAGAGCAACTCATCTCCAAAATCAACTTCAACCATCCGTTGTACAGTCAGGTTTTTGAAAAGAAAACCGATAATTTTCAATATCCCAAAACCAAAGCGAGTTACCGCGTTCAGTCGTCGTTACCTTCGGTTTTGGAATACAATGACCAAAGTCCGTTTTTAAGTGCAACCACAAACGGCATTGCCAACATTTACTATTTTGCCGCGCCTATAGACAAAGACTACAGTAATTTCTGCAATTCGCCTTACCTCATTGTTCCCACCTTTTACAATATGGCGTTGAGTGCTCAAAAAGTGGGGATTAATGCCTTGGTTATTGGAGATTCAAAACCCTTTATTACCAATAGTATTTTAGGAAAAGATGAAATTGTGTCTATTACCAATGCCAATGAATCGTTTATTCCGGTACAACAAATTATGAATCAAAAGGTGAAATTGACCTTTAACGATAATCCCAAAACGGCAGGTAATTATAAAGTTGACCGTAAAGGTCAGTTTTTGGAAAATTTAAGTTTCAATTACGCCCGAACGGAAAGCAATTTGAATAATCGAAATACGGCTATTGCTGACGAATTTAAAGAAATTGACAGTACCGATCACTTGTTTGATACTTTACAAGCCGATCGCAACGATACCCAAATTTGGAAATGGTTTTTACTCCTCACGCTCCTCTTTGCCTTGGTAGAAATCGCCATTCAAAAATGGGTGAAATAACACAACAACACAACTATGACAACACTATTTAAATCGGCAAAAATCATCGACCCCCAAGGGAAATACCACGGGCAAGTGGTTGATGTAGCGATTACCGATGGCCGAATTTCAGCGATTGGAAACGCACTCCCTGTAGACGAAAACACCCAATGCATTGAGCAAAACGATTTGCACCTGTCACCCGGTTGGTGGGACAGTTCGGTCGTATTGTGCGAACCCGGTTACGAAGATGCGGAAACGATTGCAAACGGTTTACAAACCGCTGCTGCTGCTGGTTTTACAGAAGTAATGGTACAACCCAATACGTTTCCTGTAGCTGACAATCAAGCGGTGATTCAATTGATTCGCCAAAAAGCGGTGGGCCAACCTACTTCAGTTCATCCCATTGGTGCATTAACCTTGGGCAGTGAAGGAACCGCGTTGGCAGAACTTTATGACATGCAACAAGCGGGTGCAATTGCATTTGGCGATTATAAAAAAAATATGAGCAACGCCAATTTGATGAAAATTGCACTACAGTATGTGCAAGACTTTAACGGATTGGTAATGGCTTTTTGCCAAGAAGATAAAATCAAAGGGAATGGCGTCGTGAACGAAGGGATTACTTCTACCCGCTTAGGCTTGAAAGGAATTCCCAACCTCGCAGAAGAATTGATGGTAGCGCGTAACCTCTACCTCTTGGAATATACTGGGGGTCGAATGCACATTCCAACAATTTCTACTGCAAAATCTGTGGAATTGATTCGGGAAGCCAAAGCCAAAGGCTTACAAGTGAGTTGTAGTGTTGCCGTCCATCATTTGGTACTTAACGATACTGTTTTAGAAACTTTTGACAGCAACCTAAAAGTGAGTCCGCCCCTCCGTTCAGAAACCGACCGATTGGCCTTAATTGCTGGGATTTTAGACAACACCATTGATTGCATCACTAGTGATCATCATCCGGTGGACATCGAACATAAAAAATTGGAATTCGATTTGGCGCAAAACGGCACTATCGGACTAGAATCGGCTTTTGGCGCATTGCTTACTGTATTGCCTTTGGATAGTATTATACAAAAATTAACCGCCGGTCGCCTTTTATTTGGCCAACCTAAAGTGAGCATCGAAGTCGGAGCTCCTGCCAATTTAACCGCTTTCTCTACCCAAGACGAATGGACATTTGAAAGAGCCAACATTCGCTCCAAATCAAAAAATGCCGCATTATTAGGGCAAAAAATGAAAGGAAAAGTTATCGGTATTTATCACAATCAACGTTACACCACAGCATAATATGGACGAACAAACCATCAAAGAAGGAAAATCATTGGCGATCTTAAGTTATATCTTAATCTTGGGTCCACTGATTGCGCTATCAGTCAACTCTGAAAAGAAAAACCCTTATGCCTCGTTTCATATTCGTCAGGGTTTGGGATTGACATTGACCTTCTTTTTAATCGGACTCACGATGAGTAGTTATTTTAATCGCTCAAATATAAATCCGGATTTGGCCTTAAACATTGCGGTTCCTTTTTGGGTTTTTATCACCATATTAACCTTTTATGGCATGTTTACTGCCGTGATGGGTCAGACCCGCCCTATTCCCTTATTGGGATCTTTTTTTCAAAAATGGTTAAAAAGACTGTAACATAAATTCGTTTTGTGGACTCATTGGAAAATTTTTTCAATGGAAACAAAACAAAACACACTCCAATTACCCTTTTTTATTTTATTCGCCCTATTCAGTCTTTCTTTTTCAACGTATGCCCAAACGGGAAGTTTAAAAGGAACGGTGAGTTCAATCAAAGAACCCAAACTTTTTTCGGCTTCGATTGCTTTATTTAACGAAAAAAACACCTTGGTTAAAGCGGTACTTTCCGATGCTGAAGGCGCGTTTGCCATTACGCGTTTACCCGTAGGTACTTATTCTTTAAAAATTACCATGGTGGGCTATGAAGATAAAATCGTACCCGGAATAACAATTACCGATTCTTTAGTCAATTTGGGGACAATAACGTTGAATGAAAGTGCCGTACAATTGAATGAAGTGGTGGTGAAAAAAGAAAAACCCTTGGTTCAAGTTCTGGCTGACAAAACGGTTTTTAATGTAGAAAACACCATCAATGCCACAGGAAATACCGGATTTGAATTGTTGCGAAAAGCGCCTGGTGTAGTGGTCGACAACAATGACAATGTGATTGTTGAAGGAAAAAGTGGTGTGTTGTTTTATATCGATGGGAAACAATCGTTTTTAAGTGGATCGGATTTAACCAATTATTTAAAAACGATACAATCGGCAGATATTGAATCCATTGAGATTATCACGCAACCGTCGTCTAAATTTGATGCGGCGGGAAATGCAGGAATTGTAAATATCAAATTAAAACGCAATAAAAATTACGGTACAAATGGCACGGCTTCAGCGGGGTATAACTATGGCCGTTATGGGACTTCGGTGAATTCTGTTTCTTTAAACAACCGTACAAAAAAATGGAACAGCTATTTGAATTATAGTAATCGTTTTGGAAAAAGCTATAATTTCATGGAATTCGAACGCCAGCAAAATGGCAAAGTCTTCAATTCAGATACTAAAACCGATTACACTTCCAATGCCAACAACGTGAAAATTGGATTGGATTTCACCAAAAACCGTCGCAATACTTTTGGTATGGTCTTAACGGGCAACTTCAACAATGCCTATGGTGACGGGCGTTCACGCACGCCTATTCGCCAAATCACTTCGAATAGCATTGATAGTATATTAGTCGCACAAAATAAGGCACACAATAAAAATTATAATTTATACGCGAATATAAACTACCGTTTTCAAGATACTACAGGCGTTTCGCTGAGCACGGATTTGGATTTGGGACGTTTTAATTCTGATCGAAATACTTTTTTACCCAATTATTACTACAACCCTAGTGAAACGGTGATTTTGAGTTCTATTATCAACAGCCAGTATACACCTGTAACCATTGATGTAGGTTCGTTGAAATCCGATTATGAACAACGTTTGTGGAAAGGAAAATTGGGTGCTGGTTTCAAAACTTCGTTAGTAGAAACCGAAAACACGTTTGATGTCTACAATTACCAAAGTGGGCAACCGGTATACAACACGACATTAAGTAACCGATTCAATTACAAAGAAAACATCAATGCGCTGTATGTGAATTACAATCGCATGATAAAAAAATTCAATTTCCAGTTGGGATTGCGTATGGAGAATACCAATTCCGATGGAAATCTCACGAGTACTCAACAGAACAATGATACCCGTGTAAGACGCCATTATACTGACTTATTCCCTAGTGGTGGAATCACCTATAATCAAAACGAAAGCAATTCCTGGGCAGTAACCTACAGCCGACGTATTGAAAGGCCGAGTTATAATTCTTTAAATCCTTTTGAATACCAAATTGATGAATTGTCGGTAAGTAAAGGGAATCCATTTTTACAACCCCAATATGTGCACAATATCAAAGCCTCGCATACGTACAAATACAAACTCAATACGTCGTTGAGTTATAGTTATGTGTCCGATTTCTTTGCACAAGTAACCGAAGCAGTGGGCCAAAATAAGAGTCGGATGACTACCAAAAACGTAGCCAATCAAGAAACCATCAACTTGGGTATCTCTTATCCGTTTACGGTTAAAAATTGGTGGAGTGTGTATTTGAGTGTGAATGCTTTTCGCAGTAAATACATCCCTACCGACCCATCCTTTACGGGTATTACCCAAGAAACGTTAAACATTTATGGTCAAAACAATTTCAAATTACCCAAAGGAATTAATTTAGAAGTATCGGGTTGGTTCAATTCCCCTTCGGTTTGGGGAGGAACGTATCGTACTGCCAGTTTGGGTTCGCTAGATATGGCGGTTCAGAAAAAGTTTTTGAAAGATAAAATGACGCTACGATTAGCGGTTTCGGATATCTTTTACACTTCACCATGGACTGGAAAAACGGAGTTTGCCAACGTAATCATCAATGGTCGCGGAGGAAGTGACAGCCGTCAGGTTCGTTTCAGTTTGGCGTATAACTTTGGAAATGATCAAGTGAAAAAAGTCCAAAACCGTAGTACGGGGGTTGAAGACGAGAAAAACCGAATTGGGGGATAAATTTCTGTTATCTTTGGCGAAAAATTGAATTATGCAACTTCACTACCTCGTCCGAGAACCCCACGATAAAAAAACAACAAATCCTGTTTTAATTCTGCTTCATGGATATGGCAGTAATGAACAGGATTTGTTTTCATTTTCTAGTGAACTTCCGGGTGACTATTATGTGATTTCAGTACGAGCGCCTTATGACCTGATGTACGGTAGTTATGCGTGGTATGCCATCAACTTTGATGCCGATGAAAACAAGTTCTCAGATATCGGGCAAGCCCAACAATCGCGGGATTTGATTGCCGATTTCATTGACGAAATCCTTCAAACGTATCCCATAGACCCGAAACAAGTAACACTTATTGGTTTTAGTCAGGGTTGTATTTTGAGTTATGCCGTGGCTGTTTCCTATCCTGAAAAGGTACAGCGCGTAGTGGCCATGAGCGGGTATTTTAATGCTGAAATTGCAGTAGATGGTTTTGCAGAAAATGATTTGAAACAACTTCAAATTTTTTCTTCACACGGGTCAGTTGACCAAGTTGTACCTGTAGAATGGGCACGAAAAGCAGCCCCACTTTTGGAAAGTTTAGGGGTACAAATCGAATACAAAGAATACCCAGTTGGGCATGGTGTGGCACCACAAAATTTCTTTGATTTTCGGAATTGGTTAGAAGAAACGAAACGTTAGTTATTGTTCCGTATCGGAACTTCCAGAAAATTTATTGCCGATTTCGCCATCGCCTGCATAAAGATTGGTTTCTCCTTTTTTAAGAATATATCCTTTCCAAGGCACCAATTGATAATCATTATTAATCCAGGGTTGACCTTCTTTGCTACGCTTCAAAATAATGGATTCTGAATTGGGCATAAAGACTTCGGCCTGACTTTTATCTTCGCTGAATAAAACATACGCCGACAAAGTCTCATCTTCATTATTGGGTTGGTCAACAGGAGTCAATTGCATTCCGGTAAACATACGCACACAGTCTTTGTACATTTTGGACCATGTAAATCCGGCAGAAGCCAAACAACCGTGTTCGTCTTGATCCGCACCCGCAATGGTAGAATCTTTTACTGTGGTTCTAGCATCAGCAGCAGTCGTTTCTTCTGTATGCTTGCAAGACATCGAAGTCGCCAAAACGACAATTAAAAAAACTATTTTTTTCATGGTTGGTTGGTTTTAGTATTCTTCTTTGGGATAGATAAATGTATCCATGGTTTGGAAAGTCGCTTTTCCTTTATCGTCAACAAAATACTTAATCATTGCTTCACCCCAGTAGGTTCCATCACTATAGTTAGCAATAATCCAACGGTGATTTAAGACTTTCATTTTGTTGATGATGAATTTTTGTTCACCCAATTTCTCTTGACCTGTATACACATTCCCTGCCGGACTATCATTGAAGGCAATGAGTTGTTCGCGGATGGAAGGCTCTAATTGTTTTACGTCAAAATTTACAAAATAGTTTTGCGCATATTCATTTTTCAGCAATGAAAACGCATTGGATTCGTCCAATTGATTGGTCAATTGCACAATACTATCTGATTTGGATTTCAACATTTGGGTCTTGGAATCTTTTTCAAACTTTAATTGTTTACTGTAATAGACATAAGTAAAAGAAGCCAATAAAGCTGTGATAATAAATAGATACAAATAAAGTTGTCGTGCCATTTTAAAGAGTGATTTCTAAATTATCAAAGGCCAAAAATACATTTTCTGGCAATTGTTTTTCCCGTTCTGCATGAAAACCCATATGATGACTAATGTGCGTCAAATAGGTTTTCTCAGGTTGTATCAAAGTTACAAAATCCAATGCTTCTTGCAAATTGAAATGTGTAGCATGCGGCTCTTCGCGTAAGGCATTCACGACCAACACTTTTACCCCTTTTAATTTTTCAATTTCATCCGATTCAATGGTCTTTACATCGGTCAGATAAGCAAAATCGTCTATTCGAAATCCCAAAACGGGTAAATTGCCGTGATACACACGAATGGGTTGGATTTCCCAATTGCCAACAGCGAAACGTTGGTCAACCTGAATTTCGTGTGCATTAACCGAAGGCGCACCGGGATAGCGATTTTCGGTTTCAAAAATATAATCAAAACGCTTTTGCAGATTGTTCAGCACGCGTTGTTCAGCATAAACGGGCATCGGACCCTGTTGAAAGTTAAACGGGCGTATATCGTCTAAACCCGCGGTATGATCTGCGTGCTCATGGGTAAATAATAAGGCATCGATACGTGCACAACCCGACTGCAACATCTGCTGCCGGAAGTCGGGACCACAATCCACCACCACCGAATGTTTTTCGTCTGAAATCCAGACCGATACACGCAATCTTTTGTCGCGAATGTCGTTACTTAAACAAACGGGGTGCTGACTCCCAATAACTGGAATTCCTTGTGAAGTACCTGTTCCTAGAAAATAAATTTTCATGTAGCACGATTTTTGAGGTCTTCTTATACCCAAACGGTACAGAAGCGTTAATTTTTCTACAAAATTAGGATTAATTCGCTTTAAATACCGCAATCGTTTTATTAACTTTGCGAGGCATTTTTGAATTATGGCAGGTAACGAATTAAACATCAAGTTAAAAGGAGATCGTGTAATCACACAAATCCCTACAACAAAAGATAAAGCTTTACGCATTAACCTCAACGAAAATATCTACGGAACTTTCGCTGAAATTGGCGCTGGTCAAGAAACGGTGCGTCATTTTTTCCGCGCAGGGGGGTCTTCTGGTACGATTGCGAAAGCGATGTCTGCCTATGACAAAGACTTTAGTGATGCGATTTACGGTAACGAAGAAGATGGTCGTTACGTGACGGAAAGTCGGTTGAAAAAGATGCTCAATCACGAAGTTCGCCTAATCGAAGAACGTTTAAAACGGGATAAACACCCCAATAAAATGTTTTTCAGTTATGCAAATACTGTAGCGACGATTGATTTCGCCAAACAATTCAAAGGCCACGGCTGGGTAGGAATCAAATACCAAGTTGAACCGGATGAAGACTACAACGAAATCACACTTCACATCCGATTTAAAGAAAATGATGCGCGTTTACAACAAGAAACTTTAGGTATTCTTGGGGTAAATTTAATTTATGGCGCCTTTTACAAATACAATGATCCCAAGAAATTGTTGCGTTATTTGTACGACCATTTGGACAAAGACCAATTGGAAATCGACACCATCAATTTCTCCGGACCACGCTTTGCCAATGTAGACAACCGTTTGATGAGTTTGCAATTGGTACGAAATGGTATGACCGATGCCGTGATGTTCAGCCCTGACGGGAAAAACATCTTACCGGCTGCCGTTTTATACAAGAAAAACATCTTAGCTATCCGTGGTAGTTTCCGTCCGGTAACCCGCGTGAATATGGACATGTACAAACGTTCCTTGGAAATGTTTTCTCAAGAAAATAAAGTCGACAAGGAAAATACCTTTGTGGTATTTGAAATTACGTTGTCCAACTTACGTTCAGAGGGCGAAATAGACGAACGCGATTTCATGGACCGCGCCGAATTGCTATGTTCGCTGGGTCAGACAGTAATGATTTCCAATTTCCAAGAGTATTACCGTGTTGTAGAATATTTCTCTAATTATACCAAAGCTCGTATGGGATTGGTGATGGGAGTTAACAACTTGGTCGATATTTTTGATGAAAAATACTACCGCCATTTGAGTGGAGGAATATTGGAAGCCTTTGGTAAATTGTTCTACCGCGATTTAAAAGTATATCTATACCCCATGGAAATGGATGGCGAAATTATCACTTCCCAAAACTTGAAAGTTCACCCACGTATGAAAGAGTTGTATAAATTCTTTGCTTACAATGGTAAAGTGGTGGATGTGACCGACTTTGATCGTACGAACTTGAAAATTTTCTCTCGTGAAGTATTAAAAATGATCACGAGCAACATACCAGGCTGGGAAGCCATGCTACCTATTGGAATTCCAGAATTAATCAAACAACACCATTTGTTTGGTTATGATCCGAATAAGATTTTAGAAGAAGAAGAAGTATAAAAAAATCCCCAAGCTTGGGGATTTTTTATTATCGTAAGATTTGCGCGGCATGCGCTTTTGTTTTCACATCAGTTATCACTTCTTCAATAATGCCTTCTTCATTGATTACAAAAGTAGTTCGATGAATACCGTCGTATTCTCTTCCCATAAATTTCTTGGGACCCCAAACGCCAAAGGCTTGAATCACAGATTTATCTTCATCCGCCAATAAGGGAAAAGGGAATTCATATTTATTTTTAAAGCTCGATTGGGCTTTTGCCGAATCTGCACTGACGCCCAATAAAGCATAATTCTGAGCTTCAAATCGGGCATAATTGTCGCGTAAATCACATGCCTCTGCGGTGCAGCCTGGCGTATTGGCTTTCGGATAAAAGAAAACAACTAATTTTTTACCTGCATAATCAGCTAGTGTATGCGTTGTCCCGTCTTGATCTTTACCCGAGAAATTGGGGGCTTTATCCCCTTTTTGTAATGTGGTCATGCTAATTTTTTATTTGAGTTAGTTTCCTTTAAATTCGCAAAACTAAAAGTACAAAAATGACGAAGAAAGAGCGCGCAACGTTTGTTATAAATACGTTAAATGACCTATATCCCTCGATTCCCATTCCCTTGGATCACAAAGACCCGTATACTCTTTTGATTGCCGTATTATTATCCGCGCAATGTACGGATGTTCGGGTGAATTTAACTACACCTCATCTATTTGCCAAAGCGGATAATCCTTTTGACATGATACAATTAAGTGTGGAGGAAATCCGAGAGATTATCAAACCTTGCGGCCTCTCTCCCATGAAATCCAAAGCCATTTTTGGTTTATCCCAAATTTTGATTGAAAAGTACCAGGGTGAAGTTCCCCAAAGTTTTGAAGCACTGGAAGAACTACCGGGCGTCGGACATAAAACAGCGAGTGTGGTAATGAGTCAGGCCTTTGGTGTGCCTGCCTTTCCGGTGGACACCCATATTCACCGCTTGATGTACCGTTGGGGATTGACCAATGGGAAGAATGTAGTTCAAACCGAAAAAGATGCCAAGGCCATTTTCCCAAAAGAATTGTGGAACGATTTACACCTACAAATCATTTGGTACGGAAGAGAGTATTCACCCGCTCGAGGATGGAATTTAGAAAAAGACATTATCACCAAAACCATCGGAAGAGCGTCAGTGATTAAAGAAGCACAAAAAAAATCCCGATAGGGTTTCTATCGGGAAGTTCATTAATTTGAAATGAGTTCGAAGTTCAAAGTACCGGCTTTTACAATTTTTAATGCTTTAGAATATTGAAGCAAAAAATTCACGGTTTCTTTTTTTGGTAACATTTTTGGAGACTTAGTTTTTGTAGAGTAAAGTTTCGCCATATTGTTTTAATTTGCGTGTTATTCTCTACTATAACGTCTTCGCACTCCAAATATTGTTAATTGGTTAAAATAATTTTATTCTTGTCTATTACTTTACGCAAATTCATGAGTGCATAACGCATTCTCCCTAAGGCGGTATTGATGCTTACCCCAGTAATTTCAGCAATTTCATTGAAACTTAAGTCTTGGTAAATACGCATCACCAACACTTCTTTTTGATCGGCAGGAAGTTCGTCAATGATACGACGCAAATCGTTTTCAATCACTTCGGTGATCAATTGGCCCTCTACATTTTTCGTTTCATCTTTGATAATCGAAAAAATAGAGAACTCGTCCGTTTCCCGCAACATGGGCATCTTTTTATTTTTACGGAAGTGATCAATGATTAGATTGTGCGCAATACGCATCACCCATGGTAGAAACTTACCTTCTTCATTGTATGAATTGGACTTCAACGTTTTAATAACCTTGATAAAAGTGTCTTGAAAAACATCATCTGCCACATCACGATCCGATAATTTTGAGTAAATAAACCCATAAATTTTAGCCTGATGTCTGTGAATTAGAAGTGCCAAAGCGTTTTCATCGCCGGCAATGTACTTCTTTACCAATAAAGCGTCGGGGGTCTGATTAGTAGCCATAAAATTACCTTTTAGTTTTGGGTTAACAATCTAAAATTTTTCTAAAAAGTAATTTTTATCAATAGGCTAAATGCTTTTTGTGGATTATTGTATGGTCAAATATAAAACATAATTTTAACAAAAACCAAACAAAATCAAAAAATTTAACATTTAATCCTGTAAAACACCTCCGTTTATGCAATAAAAATTGCAAAACACCACCAATTGTTTAGCTAGTATTTCCGGGTTCAATTGCTTATCTTTGGCGCTTATCTTTTTGCTATGATTTCCAAAGATATTTCACGTCTCGAACCCAAGAAAAACATACTTATCAAAGGGGCTGGCATCCACAATTTAAAAAATGTAGATGTAGCCATTCCGCGGAACCAATTGGTGGTAATTACCGGTTTGTCAGGGTCAGGAAAATCCTCCATTGCCTTTGACACGCTGTATGCCGAAGGGCAACGCCGTTATGTGGAAAGTTTATCGTCTTACGCACGCCAATTCTTAGGTCGTTTGGACAAACCCAAAGTGGAATATATCAAAGGCATTGCACCAGCAATTGCCATCGAACAAAAAGTAAATACAACCAATGCGCGTTCTACCGTTGGAACCTCCACTGAGATTTATGATTATTTAAAATTGCTTTTTGCCCGAATCGGAAAAACAATTTCACCGATCTCTGGTCAAGAAGTAAAAAAAGACAGTGTTTCTGATGTCATTGATTTTGTGAAAACACTGTCCATCGATTCCAAATGGTTATTGCTTGCTCCTATTCATTTGGAAGAGGGGCGAAAATTGGAAGACAAACTCAACGTACTCCTCCAACAAGGTTTTGCGCGAATTTTAGTAAAAAATGAAACCGTCCGATTGGACGAAATTGATCAACATTCGCTGGATCATAAAGATATTCTCTTAATTATTGACCGAATTGTGGTCAAAGAGGAAGAAGAATTTTACAACCGATTAGCGGATGCCGTTCAAACGGCTTTTTATGAAGGCAAAGGAGTTTGTTTTTTGCAAGAATTGGCCACAGAAGATCGGAAGGAGTTTAGTGCCAATTTTGAATTGGACGGATTGCAATTCTTGGAACCCAATATTCATTTGTTTAGCTTCAACAATCCGTATGGTGCGTGTCCCAAATGCGAGGGCTACGGCAATGTCATCGGAATTGATGAAGATTTGGTCATCCCAAATACAGCGCTTTCCATTTTTGAAAATGCTATTTATCCTTGGCGCGGCGAAAGCATGAGTTGGTACCGCGACCAATTGGTGAATTCTGCCTATAAATATGATTTTCCTATTCATAAACCCTATTTCCAACTTACCCCCGAACAAAAAGAATTACTTTGGACCGGGAACCGGTACTTCATTGGCTTGCATGCCTTTTTCCGTGAATTAGAAGAAAAAAATTATAAGATTCAGAATCGGGTACTATTATCCCGATACCGTGGTAAAACGCGTTGTCCAGAATGCAAAGGGAAACGACTCCGTCCTGAAGCCAATTATGTGCAAGTGGGCGGGAAAACATTGTCTGAATTAGTCGACTTACCGATTCGTCGTTTGACGCCGTTTTTTGAGGAACTTCAACTTTCCGAACACGATTTTGCGGTTGCCAAACGATTGTTGATTGAAATAAAAAACCGTTTGCGTTTCTTGAATAATGTGGGATTGGATTATCTTACTTTAAACCGTAATTCTGCCTCACTTTCAGGTGGAGAATCGCAACGAATCAATCTTGCCACTTCACTGGGAAGTAGCCTTGTGGGTTCGATGTACATTCTCGACGAACCCAGTATTGGCTTGCATCCAAAAGACACCGAATTGTTGATTGAGGTTTTGAAAAACCTACGCGATTTGGGGAATACAGTAATTGTGGTCGAACATGATGAGGATATTATGCGTCAAGCTGACATGATTATCGATATCGGACCGGAAGCTGGGAGTTATGGGGGCGAATTAGTGGCGCAAGGGACTTTTGAAGAAATTCTACAATCGAATTCCTTAACTGCACATTACTTAAATGGAGCATTACAAATTGAAGTCCCCAAAACCCGACGTTCCTGGAATGCTTATATTGATATTTTAGGGGCTCGAGAAAATAACCTTCAAAATCTGGATGTTCGTTTTCCATTAGAATGTTTAACCGTGATTACGGGAGTTTCGGGAAGTGGAAAAAGTACGCTGGTTAAAAAAATCCTTTTCCCAGCTTTACAAAAGAAAATTGAAGGTATCGGTGAAAAAGCCGGGCAATTCTCCGATATGCAAGGACATTATCACCGCATTCATCATATTGAGTACGTGGATCAAAATCCGATAGGCCGCAGTTCACGTTCCAATCCAGTTACCTATATCAAAGCGTATGACGATATCCGGGATTTGTTTGCCAAAGAAAAATTATCCAAAATTCGTGGCTATCAACCCAAACATTTCTCATTCAATGTGGACGGTGGCCGTTGTGAAACCTGTAAAGGGGATGGAACTATCAATGTTGAAATGGTTTTCATGGCCGATGTGGAGTTGCCGTGTGAAACCTGTGGCGGCAAGCGCTTTAAAAAGGAAATTTTGGAAGTTAATTTCAATGGAAAAAATATCGATGACATCCTTTGCATGACGATCGATGATGCAGTGGCCTTTTTCAAAGAGCATAACCAAACTAAAATCATCCAGAAATTACAACCACTTCAAGATGTTGGATTGGGCTATGTGCAATTGGGTCAATCGTCATCAACCCTTTCGGGTGGTGAAGCCCAACGAATCAAATTGGCGTCTTTTTTAGTCAAAGGGGCTTCCAAAGAAAAAGCTTTGTTTGTGTTTGACGAACCCACCACGGGCTTGCATTTTCATGATATTAAAAAATTATTGGCGTCATTCGATGCTCTAATTGAAAAAGGACATTCCATAGTGGTTATTGAACACAATTTGGATTTAATAAAATGTGCCGACTGGCTGATTGATTTAGGTCCGGAAGGTGGTGAAAACGGCGGACAATTATTGGCTGTAGGAACTCCCGAAGAAGTAGCAAAAAACCCAAGTTCAATTACAGGCAAGTATTTAAAAGATAAACTATAACAAAAAACCCTTCTCATTAAAAGAAGGGTTTTTTATTTATTCTAAAACTATTTTCTTCGTGATGCGCTGGCCTTCGGTTTCTAATATACCGAGATACATTCCCCGTGCTAAATGTGACACTGAGAATCCTTGCATCAGCGGTGCATTATCTACAACTTGAGAGAAAACGGTTTTCCCATGGATATCGAGCAATGAAAAAGTATAATGGGTTTGCGGTAATGACCCAAGATTCAAATAAATTTCATTGGTCGCTGGATTTGGAAAAACACTAACCATATAGTCATTTTGCTCAATGGTATTTAATGGTGTTGTACTCGCTACAGCAAAATGCAACATGGCGCCAATGGCTGCTTTGGCCACATTATAATTATAAACCGGATCCATATTGACTAATAAGTCCGTAGCTGTATGCTTATGAGTGGTTTCATTTGTTTCAAAAAAACCGGTAATGACTTCGTTATTACTTTGGAACGACATATAATCTGAAGCATAGGCATACGATAAAAATGTATTTAATGGAGAATACAATTCGGTACAAGCAATCAATTCATTGGTGAAAGTATTCGAAGCCGCATTATTAGTTGTAGGTGTTGATGTATCCCGTTCACAAGTAATGGTATCATTGGTGAGTCCGGCCACTCCCCCTACTTCGTCCAAATTAAACAACAAACGAATATTCATTTTGGGGGATGTCCCGTTGACTACGGTTGTTACGTAGTTCTGACTTCCTTTCAAACCATCTTCTTCCCCCGAAAAATTAATGAATTTGATGGAATATTCAGTGGGGACATTGCGTAACAATCGGGCCACTTCTAAGATAGATGCTACTCCACTTCCGTTATCATTCGTACCCGTTCCAACAATCGAATCATAATGTCCGCAAATAATGACATAGGTATTGGGATAGGTTGTTCCAATTTTGGTAACTACTAAATTTTTACAAGCAGCTGTAGAACCGGAATAGGTATACGAAAACTCTTGAAGCTGACTCGCGGTATAGCCGTAGCTCAAATATTTGTTTTTTAACCAATCTAAGGTATTCTGAAGCGCAGTCGTTCCACGACGTTTTACACCAAGTGCTTCAAATTCGGTTAGACTATTGGTAATATTGGTTTGTGAACATTGATTAACAATATCGGCATACGCTTGAATAAACGTTTGCGCCTTTGAGGCCATTGGGCAAACAAAAAGTACAGTCAGTACTAGTAGGTATTTTTTCATTATTCGATTGAAATCTAGAGTGGGTTTGTTATCCGTTTCAAATGTATAAAAAAAATCCGCATGGAAAAACCCTACTTTTCAACAGCAATTAAATTGTTTTTCAAGTGGTTAAATATCATTAACAAATCGTTGACATCTTATTTAAATCACTTGGCACAGCAATTGAAAATACCCTAACATCAGAAAACAACTGATCGAAGACGCTGAAAATCGAAAGAGTAAGCACCAACGATTAAATTTTTGAATTATGAAAACAATTACCCTTTTAGCAAGCATGGTTTTGATGAGTGGAACGGCTTTAGCAACTCCTACAACTTCAACCCAATTTACTGAGACATACAACAACTGTTTTAGTATGGAAGAACCTATTACGTTCATGGAAAGAGGCATTGAATTTTTCGTATTTCCAAATGGTGATTTTGATTTCAATACCCGTCCAGATGATGTTGCCGGAAGTTATTACTTCCGCAAAGCGAATACCAAAGAAACCGCAAGAGGCAGTCGTCCTGTTAACTACGGTGTACTAATTGAATTTGATAGTTTCGGACGTGTTCGTCGTGTAGGAAACACATTCATCAACTACGACAGTCGTGATCGTGTAAACCGCATCGGGAGTGTATTTATGAGTTATAACCGATTTGCTTTAACACAAATTGGTGGATTGCGAATCATTTACAACCGTTTTGGTGAGATTGTAGATATGATTGGTAGTGTAAAACGCAACGGATTTACACACAACTATTACGGGAACCAAAACACCTATTATGGTGGTGGAAACACTTACAACGGTACAACTTATCAAGATAATGGTCATTACTATTACCGAGAAGACGGTACGAAAGGGAGAATTTCAGAAGAAAATGAAACACGTAAAGAAGAAGAAAAAAAGTAAGAGCTATAGTTAAATAAATTGGTTGGTTAGGTTCGGAGGCCCCGGTAGCACGTCTATCGGGGTTTTCTGTTTATAGGTGAATAGAAAATTTTGCAGCAACGTTTCGAATTACTTGATTCACTTCTGTAGATACCTTCCAATAGTAATGCAATCCCACATAAAACAAAGTAACGATTATCGATTTTAAACCGATGTTTAGAATGGGATGAAACGGAAAATCCCAAAAATAAAACAAGACAAACCCAAGGCAAACAATACCCAATGAAACCCCCGTTTTTGCAGTAAACGGAAACAACTTCATTTTTTTAACCACAAAAAAGAACTTGATGGTGTTATAGATCATAATGGTTAATAAGGTTGCAAAAGCAGAGCCATTAATTCCGTAAAGAGGGATGAAAATGGCATTCAAAACAATCATTAAAAAAACGGTAAACACCCCAAACAAAAGTACGGTTCGGTAATAATGGGTATTGACAATAATCGAATTGTTATTTCCCAACAAAACATCATAGTATTTGGATAAACCAATCATAAATACGACCCAGAGTCCGCCCGAATAATCATCAGGCACAATCTGATACATTTGATTCACGTTGACAAATATGAGCAACATGATGAATCCGCCGGTAACTTGTAAATTGATGGATGTTTTTTGGTACAATTCATTCAGTTCTTCCCATTTTTTCTCCACCATTAATTTGGCTGTAATGGGTGCAACAATTTGGGTCATGGCCCGAAAAGGAACGGCAATAACTGTAGCAAAAAAGATGGCTACTGAGTACACTGCATTTTCTTCTATCGCTTTGTATTTGGGAATAAGTACTTTGTCAAAATCAACTAACATCACCGCTACTCCACCCGAAACAATGATGAAGGTGGAATAATACACCACTTCGCGTATATTTTCAGGAATTACTAAAGTAAACGTAGGGCGTCTGACTTTCATCGCATAAATGAACATTCCTACCGTTTGGGCCAAATAGGCAAAGGCGACACCGTAAACGAATTGCGGTTTGGTTAATACTTCGAAATGCACCATCAAAAGCATAACCATAACTAAAGATCGCACCAAAACTTCGCTGATAAAATTCCCAATCACGGATTGCATGTGGACTTTCACCCAAGCATAAAACACTTCAAAATACGCCATTAACAATCCGACCACAGGAATCAACCAAAAGAAGGGTTTCAAGGATGGATTTTCTTGAAGCCACACTCCGGCAATTTCATCGTAAAATACATAAAACCCGATTCCGAGTGGTACAATCAAAAACAAAGGCATGAAAACGATAAACGACAAAAACTGTTCGCGTTTTTCTTCCGTTTCGTATTGCGAAAAAAAACGAATGATGGTATTTTGAACACCAAAAGCCATGATGGGCATTAAGATATTGGCACCCGATAAAATGGTACTCACAATACCATAGTACTCTTTTTGTAAAAAGGACGTATAAAAAAACAAGGCATTAATCGCTCCAATTCCAAAACCGAAGAATGTAATTAGGGTATTCCGAATGGATTGTGATTGTACGATTCCCATTATACTTGTTCGATTACACGCACCAATTGTTGCGTTAAGTTCTTACGAGAATACTGTTGCAAGCCCACAGCATGTGCGACCAATTGGCCCTTCTGAAAATTGCGGTACCAATCCAATAAGGTCGCCTTCAAAGCTGCTTTCTCATGGTACTCATAAAACATGCCCGTATTGGTTGACTTGACCATGGCGGCAAAGTCGGATCCATTAGGTCCCATCGCTAAAATGGGTCGGCCGGAAACCATATATTCAAAAAGTTTACCCGGAATAATGCTCCGCGTATCCGATGAATTGATTTCGATTAACAACAATACTTGCGATTTTCGTTGGTGGGCTACAGCTGTTTCATGGGACACATAGCCTAGATTATTGACATAGGTTGACAATCCATTTTGAGCAATGCTAGCCAACACTTCTTCGCTGGTTTTACCAATCAATTTTAATTCAAAATCTTGGGCAAAATCAGCATGTTCTGCAATCAATTCCTTGATGGATTCCCATAAGATACTGGGATTACGATCGGATAAAAAAGAACCAATATGGGCCAACGTAAATTTTTGATCCAAGGATTGGGGCGCTACATTTTCGGTATCATAGCCATTGGTGATGACTTCGATAGGACGAGAAGTAAGTTGTTGAAATTCAGTTTTGGTGGTCGGACTCGTTACCAACACTAAATCTGCACTATTAAGTACTTTCTTTTCTAATGCTTTGTGTTTTTTTTCTGCATAGGCCGATAACTTCAAGGCTTTGTGATAACCTATGGTTGTCCAAGGATCACGAAAATCTGCAATCCATTTAACTTTAGTTTGCTTTTGCAATTCTAATCCGATTAAATGCAAACTGTGCGGTGGTCCCGAGGTGATGATGGTTGCTATTTGATGTTCGTCAATATACTTTTTTAAATAAGCAACTGAAGGATTCACCCAAAAAACACGCGCATCGGGAATAAATAAATTACCGCGAACCCAAAGTAAAAAACGTTGCAATACCGTTTGCTTTTTGGTGGCAGGAATAATCCCTGAACTAATTTTTTGGGTTGACTTCTTGGAAAAAAGTCCGGCCAGTAAATACGGCTCCCATATTTTCTTTTTCAAGATAATTGCTTGGGGCGAAACATCGGCCACCAACTTTTCATCTACAATGGGATACGTCGGATTCTCCGGAAGATATACAATAGGTTGCACCCCAAAATCGGGTAAATATTTCACAAACTTCAACCAACGCTGTACTCCAGGTCCGCCTGCTGGTGGCCAGTAATAGGTAATAATAAGTACTTTGTTGGTGTTTGCCATTATGCCTTTCCCTTTTTGCGTGAAAAATAGAACGCCGCTCCCGTGACACCCAACATGAAAAGGAAACTGATTAATGTAATCGTACTTCCCGTTTTCACCACTTGGGGTTCGAATTTAAATACGATTTCATGCTTCCCTGCTGGAATTGGCATTCCGCGTAAAGCAAAATCCACTTTGATATAATCGGTTAATTTGCCATCGATATAGGCATTCCAACCGTTTTTATAATACATTTCAGAGAATACTGCAAAACCTTCTGATTTTGATTGGGATGTATATTTCAACTGATTCGGTTGATACCAAAGCAACTGAATTGCGGCTGTACTATCTTTCACAAAATTGGTCTTGGCCACTTTAAAGTCGGCACTATTGAAAACCGCTTCCTCTTTCGTATTCAACTTATCCAACGCTTTCATCACCGCATCGTCATTCGCGACAGCGGTTAATTTGGATACAAACCATGCATTTCCATTGGCATTGCGATTAACGGTTGGAAACTGCTCCCCTTTTTCATTAACCTGAATAATGTATTTGATATTCAACATATCAATGACTTCCATATTGTTTTTAGCAATTTGGTAGTCGAACAATTCTTGAATAGCTCGAGGTTTCACCGCACTATAACCACCAATGGATTTATGGAAGAACGAAGCGCGAGCACTGCTCATGTTCCCGTCAACATCCAAGACTCTGTAATAGGACGGATCTTGTAAAATTTGTTGATCGGCAGGGGTCATTTCAAAAGGTTGTTCAACTTCTCTTGCAGATACAAAATCTTCACTGTTCACGTATTTTTTATCCACAAAAAACAAATCAAAAACCATAAATAATCCCACCAAAACAACGGCAGTAGAAACGGCTAACTTGTCTTTGGTATAACGCCATAACACTACAAATGCAAGCGCCATCAGCACGCCCGAACGCAACAAATCTGCGGCATACATGGTTTTACGATCTTCTTGTAAGGCGTCGATAAATCCAATTCCAAAACTTTTATCTTGTCCTTCACTAAACATGCGCAGCAAACTGCTATCCATACCACCCGCAAAACTAAATTGACTGCGCAACAGAAACAATCCACCAATAAGAACAAGACAGGTAATTCCGGTTTTTTTCAGACTATCCCAACGTTTATCCGCATCAAATGTCATAAACGAATGCAATCCCATGATGGCTAAAACAGGAATACACAATTCCAAAACCACTTGTATAGAAGAAACAGCTCTGAACTTGTCATAGAGCGGTATGTAATCAATAAAAAAGTCGGTCAAAGCCGGGAAGTTTTTCCCCCATGATAAAACCAAAGAAACTAATGCACCCACAAGAAAAACCCATTTAATCTTGCGTTTATCGTGGTACAAGGCCAATACAAACAAGAAAAACACTACGGCTCCAATGTAGGCGGGGGCCGCAACAATGGGCTGACTTCCCCAATAGGTTCGTGCATAGGCATCGGTAAACTGACGGGCTTCCGCTTCGGTGGCCCCATAATTCAACATGTAATTGTATACACTTGAGTCGTCGCTTAATTTTTCATCATTTCCGCCACCAAATAAACGGGGTGCGATTAAGTTCAAACTTTCGTCAATACCATAGCTGTATTCTGTAATATAGCTGCGATCCAAGGTAGTATTCGACGTTTTGGGTTTGCCCATTTCATCCAATTTCAACGTACTTTTACCACGGGTACTGAATGTTGCATATTCTTGTGTAGCGAGTAAAGCTGTGGCGTTGGCGCCAACCGCTAAAATCAAAGCAACTGCAAACGTTCCTATGATTTTAGGAATATCTTGTAGCGTTTTGTTGACGAACATTTTTACGCCATAGTAAATTCCGATTCCCAACAAGACAATCAACAAATAATAGGTCATTTGGAAGTGGTTCGCATTGATTTCTAGGGCTACGGCAAACATGGTTAGGATTCCGCCCCAAATATAATTGCGCTTAAAAACCATGAGCACACCGGCCACAACTAAAGGCATGTAAGCGATGGCATGCGCTTTGGCATTGTGTCCAACACCAAGAATAACAATCAAATAGGTTGAAAAACCAAAGGCGAGTGCTCCGAAAAAAGCTTTAAGTGGATCGGTTTTCAAGACGAGCATAAGCACATAAAACCCAAGAAAATAGAGGAATAAATAATCGGCGGGTCGCGGAAGAAAACGCAAGACATCATCGATATGTCCTATAAAATCATTGGGGTACTGTGCCCCTAATTGATAGGTGGGCATTCCGCCAAAAGCACTGTTGGTCCAATAGGGTTCGGCATGTTGCGCTGCTCTAAAATCATTTTGCTCTTTGGCCATCCCTGTATACTGCACAATATCGCTTTGGTAGATTTTTTTTCCTTGTAAAACAGGGTAAAAATAAATCAACGACACCATTACAAAACCCAATACGACTAAGGCATGAGGATATATTTTTTTAAAAAAATCTTGCATTTTTTGGTTCATTGGAAAGGTCATTACGGTTAGTCTACTTCTTCAAAATCAATATATTCTCCCACCACTTCTTTGGATTTTTCGGGTGAAGTTGAAGTCGTTTGTTGTTGGGATTGTTGTTGATGTTGACGAAATTTATCTTCCATTTGTTGGTTGGCTTTTTCGACTACTTTTTGCGCTAATACGGGCAATAGTAAGCGTGCCACAAATTTGAATATATAATAAAACAAAAGAATATAAAAGAGTGTACGCACTAAATTATTAAGACTTGCTTCTTGCATTGTACTAATTTTTGTCAAAAATACTAAAAAGCCTAATTCCAATCGTGGGAAACTTCATAAATAAATAATAAAAAGTGTATTTTTGGGACACCTAACTTCGAATAAAAAACATGACAAAACAGCGTTTATTTTTATCCTTATTCTTGATTTTTTCGATGCTTCTGCAAGCACAATATACGGACGAAATCAACACTAACCGTCCGGGAGAATCCATGAATGCCTATGCGGTGGGTAAACAAGTGATTCAATTGGAATCGGGGTTCAATTATGTAAAAGAGCAATACGATAAAAACCTTTACAATACCGAAGGTTATAGCATCAATTTAAATACCCGCTACGGATTTTGGAAAGAGCAATTGGAGGGAATTTTAGAATTGACCTATCAAAACGACACGTATTTTTCCCAAGCGGGTAATTACCACCGTGATGGTTTTAGAAAGGTTGCCTTAGGGTTTAAATACTTAATTTATGACCCGTTTAAAAACTACGAAACCAAGCCCAACGTGTACAGTTGGAAAGCCAACCATAAATTCAATTGGCACATGTTGATCCCAGCGGTTTCGGTATATGCCGGCACCAATATCAAATTTGGGAATTATCCCTTTATGTATAAGGGCGAACAGTATGGAACATTAAGTCCGAAAGCAATGTTGGTCACCCAAAACACCTTCACAGGAGCATGGTCAATAGTCACCAATTTATTTGTGGATAAAATTGCCTCTAATAATCAAACCATTGGTTTTATTGGGACAATTGCAAAAGGATTTAACCGTTGGTCCGGATTTATTGAAGGGAAAATGTTGAGTGGTGGTTACTACAGTGATACCTTTTTTACGATGGGCGCCGCCTATTTGTGGGGATCAAGCTTCCAAGTGGACGCGTATGTGAGTCAGAACATGAAAAACACGCCCAATATTACCTATGCGGGACTTGGAGTTTCCTGGCGAACAGATACCATGTATGAAGATTACATGATTCGATCGCCGAAAGACAAAGACAAAAAGGAGAAGAAAAAATCGAAAGAAGAAAAGAAAAAAGACAAGGATAAGCAAAAACTTAAAAAACGTTTAGACGAAGTTCCTCCCGCAAAACCCTAAAGTATGATTACAATAATAGAAGCGAATACTCCAGCCTTGATGAAGTCATTTGTGATGTTCCCTTTTGGATTATATAAAAATGATTCCAATTGGGTTCCTCCCCTTATTCAAGACGAATTAGACACTTTCGACCCCAAAAAAAATCCATCTTTCTCGAATGCAGAAGCTTATTTTTATTTGGCGTATCAAGATGGTAAAATTGTGGGGAGAATCGCTGCAATAATTAACTGGGAGGAAGTGAATCACCAACAAAAATCCAAAGTTCGATTTGGTTGGTGGGACGTGATTGATGATCTTGAAGTAACCAAAGCGTTGTTGGAAAAAGTATACGCTTTAGGCAAAAAAAACAATTTAAGTTTTGTTGAAGGTCCGATGGGATTTTCCAATTTGGACAAAGTGGGTGTTGTCACTGAAGGTTTTGACCGCATTGCTTCCATGATTACGTGGTATAATTTCCCGTATTACAAAAACCATCTTGAGGCATTAGGGTATGAAAAAGAAAAAGAATACATCGAAAGTCATTTTAGTTTTTCCAATGTCGATATAGCACCGTATAAAAAAGCAGGAGAGTTGATCCGAAAACGGTATGGCTACGTTTCCAAGAGCTTTCAATCGACGAGAGAAATTCTGCCCTATATCGACGAAATGTTTGCCTTATTTAATGAAAGTTATGCCCGATTATCGTCATTTGTAGCGATTAATCAAATTCAAATCGACTACATCAAAGAGAAAAATATTAAATTAATCAACCCCGAATACATCAAGTTTGTTTTTGATAAAGAAGGAAAAATGGTTGCCTTTGGTATTGTAATGCCGAGTTTTTCCAAAGCCTTAAAAAAAGCGAAGGGACGGTTATTCCCTTTTGGATTTTTGCATTTATTACGGGCAAAAAAACACCATGATGAAGTCTTATTTTATTTGATTGGTGTAGATCCCGAACATCAAAATAAAGGGGTCACTGCTTTAATTTTTGAAGAATATTATGATTCATTCACAAAAAACGGAGTGCAAAATTGTATTCGCACTCCGGAATTAGAGGATAATTTGGCCATTCAAAACATTTGGAAAAATTTTAATTCAGAAATTTTCCGCCGTCGAAGAACCTATACAAAAGCGTTATAATTATTTTCCTAAATATACAAACCCATTAATGGCAATATAAGGGTTTTGGATGTTTAAAGCTTGTTGTGTCACTCCACCATTGATGGATGAAGTGGTATGCGAATGGGAACCACTTGACGAAGTGGATGTTGTATTGGTTGAAGCATTTAAAATTTGATATCCAAAAGCTCCAATCAAAGATAGTAAATACGTGGTTGAAGTTCCCGCAGTATGGGTATGTGCGCCATTTGTTGAAGTTGATAGTGTGACATCAGGCAGTTGATTTTGGGCAATTGAAATAGATGAATTACCTCCTGTACCGCCAAGTGTCTTAGTACCGCTGGTTCCCACAATCGTTTTATCGGCTAAATCAGGTAAAGATTCACCAAATCCTAATGCTGTAGCGGCATCTTGTTGCGTGGTAGTCAATGTTGACTTTGATCTTCCATCTAATAAAACCCAACCGTCATGATCTGCTGCTTGAAAACTGTATTTCACATCGCCATAGCTATTTACTTGCTGATAAATAGGCTGCCAAGAAGAACCTCCGTAATAATAATAATGATTATCGGAAGTGAGATAAACCACCTGACCAGCTCGATTACCCGTAGCAGGTAGTGTTGAAATTTGAGGAATCGCAATCCCTGCTGTTGCATCAGGTGCTGCAGGATTGGTTGTTCGTACATCTAAGTCGGCTTGAGGATTGGTTGTTCCTACTCCTACTTGTGCCATAGCTACATTAGCTAGACAAAAACTGATTAATAGTAAGGTTTTTTTCATGGTACTTCATAATTGTTTTTCTGATGGGGCATCAGAATTTTGTTTGACTTCAGTGATTTGCAGAAATACCTTCAGACTAACTAGAGTCTTAATAGATTGTTAGGGCTTAATCCGAGAATAAAATTAGAATTATCTTACAAATTTACCAAAAAAATAATCGGTAAAATACTACAAAAAACGATGAAATGCATTTTTAAATACTTTTTATAGCTTTTTTCTTACATTTTAATAAGTTGCTAATAATCACAATTTTAACATTACAATAAATCTTACAAATAAAAATATGAGTACTTTTATCGTAAGAATAGTCCCCAAAATTGAATTGCATGCTGTCCTATAAAAAAATTTTTGCTCCACATGCCTTACCTCTTTTCTCTGTTTTAATAATTTCAGGGTCTTTATTAATTGCATTAAATTTTTTTTCAATAAAAGTACTCTCGTCTATTCGCGCCTACGTGAATGGTGAATCCCATTATTCTAAAGCACAGAAAGATGCTTCACGTTACCTTATTAGTTATCTCTACACTAAAGATTCATACCAATGGTATTTATTCCAAAAGGAAATTGCAGTGCCAAAAGGAGATGGGGCAGGACGTGTTGAATTAATGAGCACTGGAGATGTAACGAAGGTTAAAGAGGGCTTGCGTGCAGGACGAAATCACGAGGATGATTTGGATGATTTAATATGGGTATTTAACTATTTTCAACGAATACCTTGGGTTAATAAAGCAATTAATGAATGGGAAACAGGCGATCTCATGATAAAAGAATTAGATGAACTAGGGCAAGAAATTCATCATACTATTCAGCATTCAACTGTAAGTCCAGCACTTCGTAATCAGTATTTAAAAAAAATAGGAAACATCAGTGACCGTTTAACAATTAATGAACGAAACTTCTCGAATACCTTTGGTGAAGGTTCGCGTCAAATTCGGGATTATCTTGTTTTATTTGACATCTTTTTTGTTTTTGTGATAATCGTCAGTGTGAGTTTGTATTATCGTCGTTTACTACAAAACTTAGTAAATGTTAACCGTCAATACGATCAAAAAAACAAAGACTTGGAACTCGTCAATAAAGAGCTGGATAAATTTGTATACAGTGCATCCCATGACTTGCGCTCTCCGATTACCTCATTACAAGGATTAATTAACATCATGAAAACGGAAAAAAATCCCGACGAAATTCAAAATTACTTGGGATTAATGAAAGATGTACTGGACAAACAAGATCAATTTATCAAAGACATTGTGGATTATTCCCGAAATAAACGTCAAAAAATAGTACTTGAAACCATTGATTTAAACGAATTATTTGAAGAAACCATCAAACAACATTTGTATATCCTGAATAACCGCAGTATTCAATGGGATAAAAATTGGGAAGTGACACATCTTGTTGCAGATCGATTACGACTGAAAATTATCTTCAATAATTTGGTTTCCAATGCAATAAAATACAGTGATACCAGCAAGGAAACTATTGTGGTTGGTATCGCTGCTGAACCTACCGCTGATGCAGTGCTAATAAAAATATGGGACAACGGAATTGGAATTGCAGCCGACCAATTGCCCAAAATTTTTGAAATGTTTTATGTGACCCAAAATAATAACCGGGGAACGGGGCTCGGACTCTATATTGTTCGCGATGCGATAGATAATTTAAACGGACGCATTGAAGTAACTTCAGAAATAGGAAAAGGAACTACTTTTCACATTTATATCCCCCAATAAAAAATCCACCTTTTCGGGTGGATTTTTTTATTTAAAAAGTATTGCTTACGATACATCAACCGTAGTCGCCTCAGCAATCTTTTTATAGGTACCGTTTTCTAACTTTTCACGGATAGCTTCAAATGCGGATAAAGTTTCATCAATATCTTGAATCGTATGTGATGCCGTTGGAATCATTCGCAATAAGATAATTCCTTTTGGAATGACAGGATATACTACAATCGATAAGAAAATATTGTAGTTCTCACGTAAATCATTCACCATAACCATCGCTTCTGGTATCGAACCTTCTAAGTAAACGGGCGTCACACATGTATTGGTATCGCCAATATTGAAGCCACGTGACGTTAAACCGTTCTGTAAATAATTAACATTATCCCAAAGCTTTTGTTTTAACTCAGGCATAGTTCGCAACATTTCCAAACGTTTTAAAGCGCCAACCGTCATAATCATTGGTAATGACTTAGCAAACATTTGCGAACGTAAGTTGTATTTCAAATAATCAATAATATCTTGCTCTGCTGCTACAAAGGCACCAATACTCGCCATCGATTTTGCGAATGTAGAGAAATACACATCAATTCCGTCTTGGCAACCTTGCTCCTCACCTGCTCCAGCACCTGTTTTACCCAAAGTACCAAAACCGTGTGCATCATCCACCAATAAACGGAAGTTGTATTTTTCTTTTAATGCAACAATCTCTTTTAATTTACCTTGTTGCCCGCGCATTCCGAAAACACCTTCGGTAATCACTAAGATCCCTCCACCGTTTTCTTCTGCCATTTTTGTAGCACGTTGTAAATTCTTTTCTAAACTCTCTACATCATTGTGCTTGTAGGTGAAACGTTTCCCCATGTGTAAACGTACACCGTCAATGATACAGCCGTGAGAGTCTACATCATAAACAATCACGTCGTTTTTCGTTACCAAAGCATCAATAATTGACACCATTCCTTGGTACCCAAAATTCAATAAATATGCCGCTTCTTTTTGTACAAAAGTGGCCAATTCATTTTGCAATTGTTCGTGTATAGTAGTATGCCCACTCATCATTCGCGCACCCATTGGATAAGCGGCTCCATAGTTTTGAGCGGCTTCTGCATCGACTTTGCGAATTTCAGGATGGTTGGCTAAACCCAAATAATCATTGATACTCCAATTCAAAATTTCTTTGCCTTGAAATTGCATACGTGGCCCTAACTCGCCTTCCAATTTTGGAAATACATAATAACCTTCGGCTTGCGAAGCCCATCGTCCTAGCGGACCTTTATTTTGTTGTATTCTTTCAAATAGATCTTTTACCATGATAAAAAATGCGTTTTTTAACGGGGCAAAAGTAGTCATTCATAATCAGCTATCCTAGAAAATACCCTACGATTATATTAACAAAGAAGGGGTTACTTTTTAACTAGCCATGGCTGAAACGATTTGGAATAGCATTTCTTTATCCACGGGTTTGGTCATGTAATGGTTCATTCCGATTTCTTTCACGCGTTCTTTAGTCGTTTCCATGACATCGGCGGTAACGGCTACAATAGGAATATCCGATTCATTGACCCCTGATTTTCCTTCACGAATTGCGATAGTCGTTTCATATCCATCCATTACAGGCATTTGCAAATCCATCAAAATGAGGTTGTAGTTTTTCTGCCCCATGAAATCCAAAGCTTCTTCACCATGATTCGCAAAATCTACTTCCAAATTCTGCCATTTTTTGAAGATCATTTTCAACACCATTTGGTTCATCACATTATCTTCTACCACCAAAATACGTTTGCCTTTTAAGTCATATGAAGGAGCTACGGGCTCTTGAACCACAGGTGCTTTTAATTCGACAACATCCAAATTAAACCCTATCGTACAAACCGTACCCTGGTTTTCCATACTATTGATATCCAAGGTTCCTTGGTGTAAATTCACCAAAGCTTTGACAATATATAATCCCAAACCTAGTCCGCCGTACTTGCGTTTGTTATCAATTTGTTGTTGGGTAAACGATTCAAAAATTTGGTCCATTTTCTCTTTTGGAATCCCTTCACCCGAGTCGGATACCGTAAATTTTAGCGACGTTAAATTATCTGAAGTTTCAGTATTGACTATAAACTTCACAATACCTTCCGCGGTAAATTTCACGGCATTCCCTAAAACATTTTGTAAAATTTGACGCAAACGTTGGGCATCCCCAAATACTTTGTAGGGCAATTCCCCTTCGATCACAAATTGAAAATCCAATCCTTTTTGCTCGGCGCGACCTCTGATTTCCGTCACCAAATCATCCAATACTTTTTGGATGATAAAATTTTGACGTTCCAATTGAATTTCCCCTTTTTCAATTTTGGAAAAATCTAAAATATCATTCACCGAACCCAATAATCCTCTCGAATTACTGCTGATAATTTCACATTTTTCAAGTACCGAACTCATCTGCACTTCCCCTTTGATGGAATCGGTGTAATTGATAATCGCATTTAAAGGTGTGCGCAACTCATGACTGATATTTGATAAGAAATACGTCTTCATTTCGTTCATTTCTTCCGCCTTTTGAAGGGCTTCACCTTGCAATTTTTCCCGATCATCGCGCAATTGCTTGATTAGGTTTGCCATCGAAAGGGAAAGAAACATCACTTCAATTCCGGTTCCTAATTTCGAACTGTTTTCAGTAATAAAACTAACAGGCAATACACTCAAATTTTTGAGAATAAACACCACAAAACCGGTAACCAGTGAAAAAATGCCTAACGAGAAAAATTGATAAACAACACCTGATCGCAAATAAATAATAATCAACGAAGAAATAATTAATATCAGCTCAAATAAACCTGCCAAATTCATGAGAGGATAAGTCAGATGAAATAAATCGGGCAAGAAAATGGTAATCACCATTAATAGTCCCAAAAAGGCATATAAACCATAAAAAAGACGATTCAAACGTTTGCTGACTGTCCATACTTTTAAATAGTATTGAGCATAAGCTCCAAGGAAATACCCTGCAATAATCGCATTAAAAATTACGGCCTTGTCGGAGAACCAACCGGCGTTGGGATCAAAGGTTTGGTGAAAAAAACCATCCAATGAAAACTGCAGCATGCCTATAAAGAACACATACAGACTATAATTCAAAAATACCCGCTCTTTCATTGCAAAATAAAAGAATAAGTAAATAATAGTTGACAATAACAACAAACCATAGAAAAAGCCAAAAACGACCTGCTCAAAGGATGTTTCGTCCATCAAATCATTGGCCGTGTGCAATAATACTGGTGCATTAATTACTTCACCGTCACTTTGCAATTGTATGTAATAGTCTCTTTGTTCCCCCGGCTCCAAATCTATATTGAATAGTGTTTTACGCTGTTTCACCGATTTATTTTGCACAGGAATATCGTCACCGCTGTATTGTTTGTTTATTAAACGGTTGTTTTTGAATTCAAACAAATTCGCATGGTCTACAATGGGTCGCGAAGTTTCTAAGTAATAATAAACCGGTGTTTTGCGATCGTTACGCAATGAAAATTTTATCCAATACTTGTCCGTAGTAAATCCCAGATCTGTATTTTCAACGATAAGTGGTGTGAATTTTTTTTCTTGAAATTGACGAATTTGATTTACCGTCAGTTTTCCCGTCTCATCTTTGTAAAGGGACGCATAGGGATGTAGTGATAAGTGCTCAATTTTTTGGTCGTCAAAGACAAATTGAGCCTGACCCAAATAAGAATACAGTAGCATTAGTATGTAGGTCAAATAACGAAAGTTTGGGGGCGTTTTCATTATCTGTTGTTTTAGAGTGTCGTCGAAATTACGTAAGAACTTCAAAAAAGGTTTACTCACGTAAGACTTCTCTTTATTAAAAAAAGATAAAATTCGCAACTATTTGATATACAATGTTTTAATTTGTAAGCGATTTCTTGTTTATTACAAAATGTTTAATGCAAATAAATTTAAAGTTAAACAAAACATTAGGTGATTTACTCATTTTATTTTCTACTTTTGTTCTAAACCAATAACTATGAAACTCGTCTTTGCATCCAATAATACGCACAAAATTGCCGAAATCAGCGCCATGCTTCCGAAGTCTATCGAATTGGTAGGATTACAAGACATTGGCTGTGATGTCGATATTCCAGAAACCGCTGAAACGATTGAAGGCAATGCGCAATTGAAAGCCGATTATGTAACCCAACACTATGGTCTTCCTTGTTTTGCTGATGATACAGGACTAGAAGTTGAAGCGCTAAATGGTGCTCCTGGGGTGCATTCTGCGCGCTATGCAGGTGAGCAAAAAAACGCTTTGGACAATATGAATAAACTGTTGTTTGAATTGGATAACAAAGCCTCGCGAAAAGCCCAATTCAAAACGGTCATCGCCTTAAATCTCAATGGTGAAACCCACCATTTTACAGGCATAGTAAGTGGTGAGATTATTCGTGAAAAACGCGGTACACAAGGATTTGGCTACGACCCCGTTTTTGTTCCCACTGGACAATCCCAAACCTTTGCCGAGATGGATGCTTCTGAAAAAGCGGCACTAAGTCACCGTGGAAAGGCTGTCCAACAACTAATTACATTTTTATCGGATAAATAATCAATTCATTACGACATCATTACCTATCGGCATACTAAAATTTCAATCTCCTTCTTTTTCCACTAAAATCCTGCATTTATCGCAGTTCAATTTTTAGTAATTCCTTGATTTTCAATCGAAATAGCACAATCCACTTTATTACTAATCACTTAATAATTAGCTATATCCAATTATTAAGTCTACCTTTGCACCCGAATTAATACGATCTAATGAATAAATTTGAACAATTAGGCCTTAACGCCCAGCTTTTACAAGCAATTGGCGATATGGGATTTGAAACTCCGTCGGAGATTCAAGAAAAAGCGATTCCTGTGCTTTTGGAACAGGAGACTGACCTTGTGGCTTTGGCCCAAACCGGAACCGGAAAAACTGCAGCTTTTGGCTTTCCGTTAATACAAAAAATAGATGTCGATGACCGCACTACGCAGGCATTGATTTTGTCCCCAACACGCGAACTGTGTTTGCAAATTACCAACGAATTAAAACAATACTCCAAATACATCAAGGGCCTTAATGTGGTAGCGGTGTACGGAGGTGCTAGCATTACCGAACAAGCTCGAGAAGTGAAACGCGGTGCGCAAATCATTGTTGCGACTCCAGGTCGTATGCAAGACATGATTAACCGTGGTTTTGTAAACATTAAGAACATTGCCTATTGCATCCTAGACGAAGCGGATGAAATGTTGAACATGGGATTCTATGACGACATTTGTTCCATCCTTTCAGATACACCAGATGACAAATCAACTTGGTTGTTTTCTGCAACTATGCCTGCTGAAGTAGCACGTATTGCAAAACAATTCATGTTTGACCCTGAAGAAATTACTGTAGGAGCTAAAAACTCAGGGACCAACACCGTTTCACACGAATTTTATGTAGTAAACGCGCGAGATCGTTACGAAGCATTGAAACGTTTAGCCGATGCCAATCCCGATATTTTCTCGGTGATTTTCTGTCGAACCAAACGCGATACGCAAGCAGTAGCTGAAAAATTAATTGAAGATGGTTATAATGCTGCAGCATTACATGGCGATCTTTCTCAGGCACAACGTGATGCCGTAATGAAATCGTTCCGTGGGCGTCAAATCCAAATGCTTGTTGCAACCGACGTAGCGGCTCGTGGAATTGACGTGGATAACGTAACGCACGTTATTAATTACCAATTACCGGATGAAATTGAAACTTACAACCACCGTTCGGGTCGTACCGGACGTGCGGGTAAATTAGGAACATCCATTGTAATTATTACCAAATCTGAAATCCGTAAAATCCACACAATTGAGAAAATCATCAAACAGAAGTTTGAAGAGAAATCAATTCCGGGCGGAATGGAAATCTGTGAAATTCAGTTGTTACACTTGGCCAACAAGATTAACGATACCGAAATTGATCATGAAATCGACAACTATTTACCGGCTATCAACCAAGTGTTTGAAGGTTTAAGTAAAGAAGAATTGATCCGTAAAATGGTTTCGGTAGAATTTAACCGTTTCTTGAATTATTACAAGAAGAAAAAAGACCTTTCCGGAGAACGCAGCAGCAATGAGCGTAGCTCAGGAGGATCTATCAAAGCAGGTGATGCAGTACGTTATTTCATTAACATTGGATCACGTGATGATTTTGATTGGATGAAATTAAAAGACTTCTTAAAAGAAACCTTGGATTTAGGTCGTGACGACGTATTCAAAGTGGATGTAAAAGAAGGTTTTTCATTCTTCAATACTGATGGTGAACATGCTGAAAAAGTAATGGATATATTTTCCAATTACCAATTGGACGGACGTAAAATCAACGTGGAAATCTCCAAAAACGACGGTGGTAATCGCCGTGGTGGTGGCGGTGGACGTGGTGATTTTGGTGGAAAACGCGAGCGTCGTGATCGTTTTGCCGATCATTCAGAACGCCGAAGCGAACGCCGTGGTGATCGTAACGATACACGTTTTGAAGGTCGCAATGACCGTCGTAGCGATAGTCGCCCCGAAAGACGCCGTTCCGAAGGTGGAAGCACTGAAGGTCGCCGTAGCGAAGGCCGCCGATCTGAAAGTCGCCCAAGCAATCCAGCTAACAAAGCCTTTGAAGCTGCAAAACGTCGCAGAAAAAGTTAATACAAGCCCTCTTCGGAGGGCTTTTTTATTTTAAAAAAATAATAACTCATCATCCGATTGCATGTTAGCTTGTTAATTTTCTGATAATGTTTCTAGCCCCAATTGCAGTTATTGTTAAAATGTGTACTTTTAACCTCAGAAAGTTTGGTAATGAAAAAATGGATACTCTTATGGGCAGTATTTTTCTTCGGTTGTGTTTACGCACAAGAAACCGGCGATAAAACCGTTCAAGGTACCATTGTCAACTCAGCAACTGCCCTACCCATTTCCAACGTCAACATCATCAACATTAATCGCGTTAAAGGAACTCAAACCAACGATAAAGGAGAGTTTACGATTAATGCGGCAGTCAACGATACTTTACACATTACTATGATTGGTTTTCAATCTTTACGCGTTCGTGTAACCAATGACTGGATAAAAAATGGAACGACCCGTTTGGAATTAACCGAAAAAGCGATTGCTTTGGAAGAAGTGGTCATTCGGAAATACCAATTAACCGGTTACCTCGAAGTCGATACTAAATTGATTCCCGTTCAAGAAAATTACCGCTATAGTATTTCAGGATTACCCCAAGCGTATGAAGCCGGTGAATCATCACCCAATGCCTTCACCCGCGTTGTCAATTCGGTTTTCAATCCCGCCGATATGCTCTACAATTTCTTTGGTAAAAAACCCAAAGAACTCCGCAAATTACGGGAAATGAAAAAAGATGATACGGTTAAAAATCTTTTGGAAACCAAATACGACCGCGAAACTATCGCTATTTTATTAGGTGTTGATAAAAAAGATATCGCCGAAATCCTCAGTCGTTGCAGCTATTCCGAAGCCTTTATTGAAACGGCAAATGATCTTCAAATCATGGATGCCATCAGCCAATGCTATGAGCAATATAAAGTTTTAGCCAAGGTTAAATAACGATTCCCCTACTCTTTTTTCATTGATAATATGTATCTTGGACGCCTATTAACAATCAGTCCAATGAAAAAAACGTATTACATTCTCTTACTCCCCATTCTTTTTATTACCCTTACTAGTTGCAAATCACGCACACAAAAAATGCATGAATTTGCGAATGCCTTCAATCAAACAGCTTCGATGTCGCCTACTCAATCGGGGTCACATGCCGAAGTAGAAGGATTAGACATTATCAAATTGGATTTGGCAACTGCGCTCGATATCAATGATCCTTCCAGTTCGTCCACCTCATCTTTTCTTGAAAAATCACTTCCTGGCATGTTTCAAAACGATGAAACGATGATGGATTTGATCAATGAAGCGGTAAAATTTAAAGTAAATATAACCGATATCAACGGTCGCATTATTACCACTTTGATGATTGACAAGTCCTATTTGGACAAACAAAATAAAAGTTCGTTCAAATCGCCCACTTCAAACGACCCAATCACCATGGCTTTGGATGCCTTAAACAGCAACCTTCCTATGAACAATGCTGATGGTACACGATTGATGAAAATTGAAAAGTTGGGTAGTAATACGCTAGAATACACCATGGAAGTTCCCAATGATGTGAAAGACATTATTAGCAGTCCGAACGCCGTACCGCTTGTCAAAGAATCCATTATTCAAGATCCTTCTACAAAAGCTACTATTCTGCGTATGCGTGGTTTGGGAATTCAAAAAGTGAATTACAAATTGGTAGATACCGAAGGTAAAAAATTAACGACTATTGAATTTAACGCGTCCGACTTTTAATTATGGAAAATAATAGCCCATGGCGTTCTGTGTTGAGCGTCGTCATTTTAATCATTGCCTTAGTGCGCATCGTGATGTTTTGTAACCGTCAAAACTCAGCGCCAAACTACAATACGGATCAGCAGATACAAAATATGATGCAAACGCAACAGGAAACGATGCAACGTGTCCAAGAAGCACAAGCTGCTGAAGCTCCGAAACAACTGTTTATTCCGTATGCAACCTTAAAAGAAACAGAAGATATTGTATTGCTCAATCGCGGTATCGAGCGCTTAGCCAAAGATTCGTTGTTTCCTTTCGACTTGTCAACCAGTTTAAAATTGGAAAAAGGAACTATGTTCATTCGTCGTCCGCAAGCTCCTATTCGTTTCGGATTTAAAGGACCGAATGATGTAATCACCTGGATCAATGATTATACTGAAAAAGGCACAGTGAGCGAACTCTTGGCGGCCACCCATCCTGAATTAAAAATCACTAAAGAAGACACTTCTTCGGAACGAACCAAGCAGATTTTTTACACCTACACCCATGAAGGGCAAAATATAAATGGTTTTGGCGTGTGTACTACTGAAGACTCGGGTACAATTGCGATGTTGTTCGAACATGAGAAAAAAACCAGTGCGCAATTAAAAACTGAGTTCATGACTTTTGTACCTACTCATTTTGTGAAAGTAACTGACGATCCGAATAAAACCGCTCAATAATTCGATCCACATCTTTAATGGAATTTTTCGTCCATTGCAAACGATGTTCCAAAACTTCTTCCTCCGTTAAGTGCCAGTCTATTTCCGATTGGCGCAAACGGGTGGTTAAATCTTGAATCACAATCGCTGCGGAAACCGAAATATTCAAACTTTCCGTAAATCCGACCATCGGAATCTTCAAAAAACCATCGGCTTGTTCCATGATTTCGGGCGACAATCCCTCTTTCTCAGTTCCAAAAAATATGGCCGAACGCTTGGTGATATCAAATTCATGGAGGTAACACGAATCGTTATGTGGCGTAGTGGCAATAATTTGATAGCCTTGATTGCGTAAGGTATCGATACAATTGGGAATGGAATTATACCGATGCACATCTACCCATTTCTGAGCACCCATGGCAATTTCACGGTCGATTCGTTTACCAAACTTCTGTTCGATTACATGCAAACCTTGCACTCCAAAAACCTCACAACTGCGCATCACCGCACTTGTATTGTGTAATTGGTATACATCTTCCATCGCAATGGTAAGGTGGTTGGTACGCAAGGCTAAAATTTTCTTGAATTTTTCTTTGCGCTCCTCCGTTAAAAAATCTTCTAGGTAGGAAAACAATTCCAAATCGACCATGGTAGTTTTATTTTTTGACAAAAATACAATTTTAATAAAGTCGGTACTAGGAATTAGGAATTAGCACTTATTTCTTGATTGCTACTTGCTTCTTTCTTCGTAATTTTCACAATCATTAAGTAAAAACTACTTTTTCCATGAAAACACTCACCCTATTAACCGGCGCTGGAATGTCTGCCGAAAGTGGAATCGCTACCTTTCGCGACGCTAACGGATTGTGGGAAGGACATGATGTAATGGAAGTCGCAACTCCCGATGGTTTTCGTCGAAATCCCGATTTGGTATTGGAATTCTACAACCAACGCCGACGCCAATTGCATACAGTGAAGCCAAACGTAGGACACACCACGTTAGCCCAAATGGAAAAAGAATTTAAGATAAACATTGTCACTCAAAATGTCGATAATTTGCATGAAGCGGCAGGGAGTTCGAATGTCTTGCATTTGCATGGCGAACTCTTGAAAGTGCGCTCAACCAAAGACCCTAACTATATTATTGAATGGCCCGGCGACTTGCATTTGGGTGATTGTGATCCAAACGGTCGACAATTGCGTCCGCATATCGTTTGGTTTGGCGAAGAGGTTCCTGTCCTTGAAGAAGCGGTAGTACGTGTTCAAGAAGCTGATGCAGTAGTGGTGATTGGAACGTCGATGCAAGTGTATCCGGCCGCCGGACTCATCCACTTTGCGCGTCCCGGAGTGCCGTTATTTTATATTGATCCCAAACCTGCCACCTTATACGACATCGCCAATCCACTCGAAATCATCCCCGAATCGGCGTCAATTGGCGTGCCCCTACTTTGGGAAAAGTTGAAAAAAGTGTGGGGTTAACTTGGCGTTTCCAAATTCAAATCCGTAATTTTGCGCCTTAACAACACAACCTATGTCACTTACTGCACTGAACGCAATTTCGCCCATCGACGGACGTTACCGTAAAGTTACCCAACCCCTTGCCGCCTTTTTCTCGGAAGAAGCCTTAATCAAATACCGCGTTTTAGTAGAAATCGAATATTTTATCGCTTTATGCGAAGCCGGTTTACCACAATTGAAAGAGGTAAATCCATCGGTATTTCCAAGCCTTCGCGAATTATATAACGAATTCACAACCGAAGATGCCTTGTGGATCAAGGAAACCGAGAAAACGACGAATCACGATGTGAAAGCGGTAGAGTATTTCATCAAACATAAATTTGACCAACTCGGATTAGAACCGTTTAAAGAATTTATTCACTTCGGACTCACTTCGCAAGACATCAACAACACCGCCATTCCGCTTTCAACGAAACATGCCTTTGAAAAGGTCTATCTTCCTTCCTTGATTGCCGTGATTGCGCGTTTAAAACAATTAGCCATGGAGTGGCATGACATTCCTATGTTGGCTCGCACCCATGGTCAGCCCGCTTCTCCTACCCGTTTGGGCAAAGAAATTCTGGTTTTTATAGAACGATTAGAAGAACAAATGCGTTTGTTATTCAACGTGCCTTTTGCTGCAAAATTTGGAGGAGCCACCGGAAATTATAATGCACACCGCGTTGCCTACCCGAATACCGATTGGAAGAACTTCGGAACAAATTTCGTGGAAGGCGTTTTGGGCTTGCACCATTCTTTTCCAACAACACAAATCGAACATTACGATCACTTTGCCGCTTTTTTTGATGCGTTAAAACGAATCAATACCATTTTAATTGATTTGGATCGCGATATTTGGACCTATGTGTCTATGGATTATTTCAAACAAAAAATAAAAGAAGGCGAAATCGGTTCGTCTGCCATGCCGCATAAAGTCAACCCAATCGACTTCGAAAACTCAGAAGGAAATTTAGGGATGGCCAATGCTTTGTTCGAACATTTAGCCGCGAAACTTCCCATTTCACGTTTGCAACGCGACTTAACTGACAGTACGGTTTTGCGAAATGTTGGAGTACCTTTAGGACACACCATTATCGCTTTTGAAGCCACTTTAAAAGGCTTGAACAAATTACTACTGAATGAAGCCAAATTGGCCGAAGATTTAGAAAACAACTGGGCTGTGGTGGCTGAAGCCATTCAAACCATCTTACGCCGTGAAGGGTATCCCAATCCGTATGAGGCTTTAAAAGACCTTACGCGTACAAATGCTACAATCAACCAAGATTCAATTCACGCATTTATCCAAACTTTAAAGGTAAATGAGGATATCAAAGCCGAATTGATGGCAATTACGCCGAGCAACTACTTGGGAATATGAGGGTTATTTTAAATTATAAATTTTAAATGAACGGCTTACTGAGGTGAGCCGTTTTTTTGTTTTTGGACATACTCTTCTTTTCTTATTCCTTCAAGGAAAGAAAAAAATAGCGCATCTTATTTTGAAAAGATACGCTATCCTATTTTTATATTATCGAGAATAATTCGGTGCTTCCTTGGTAATGGTTACGTTATGGGGGTGACTCTCTCCGATACCGCTGGCCGTAATCCGTACAAAACGTCCGTTTTCTTGTAGGGTTGGAATATCTTTGGCTCCACAATAACCCATACCAGCGCGAAGTCCGCCAATAAATTGTTGCATACTTTCATTAAGTTCGCCTTTATAGGGCACTCTTCCTACGATACCTTCGGGGACTAATTTTTTCACATCGTCTTCCACGTCTTGGAAATAACGGTCTTTCGATCCTTCTTGCATGGCTTCCACCGAACCCATACCGCGGTAAGATTTGAATTTACGTCCTTCGAAAATAATAGTTTCGCCTGGTGATTCTTTAGTTCCTGCTAATAACGAGCCCAACATCACACAGTCGGCACCAGCTGCAATGGCTTTCGGAATATCTCCGGTATAACGTACTCCTCCGTCAGCAATCACTGGTACACCCGTTCCGCGTAGAGCAGCCGCAACTTCTAGTACAGCTGAGAATTGTGGGAATCCCACTCCTGCTACAACACGGGTGGTACAAATCGAACCGGGTCCGATACCAACTTTCACCGCATCTGCACCATTTTCAACTAAAAACAAAGCCGCTTCGGGTGTAGCAATATTCCCAACTACCACATCCAATTGCGGGAATTTTGTTTTTACCGCTTTCAATACCGCAATTACCCCATACGAATGTCCGTGTGCGGTATCGATTACAATGGCATCAACACCTGCGTTTACCAAAGCAGTCGCTCGATCTAGAGCATCACCCGTAACCCCAATCGCAGCCGCTACGCGCAATCGTCCAAGTGCATCTTTATTGGCATTAGGTTTCTGAATTAATTTGGTGATATCGCGGAAGGTGATTAAACCAATCAACTTGTTCTGACCGTCAACAACCGGCAGTTTTTCAATTTTATTTTCTTGCAAAATGCTTTCCGCTTCAACTAGTGTCGTTCCTTGAGCTGCCGTCACCAAATTTTCAGATGTCATTACTTCTAAAATAGAACGACTGTTCACTTTTTCAAAGCGCAAATCACGGTTGGTCACAATTCCTTTCAACAACCCGTCTTCATCCACAACAGGAATACCACCAATGCCGTATTCTTTCATGGCTAATTTAGCATCACCAACAGTAGCCGACAGCGGCAGGGTTACCGGATCGATAATCATCCCACTTTCTGCACGTTTCACTTTACGCACTTTGGCGGCTTGCTGTTCGATGGTCATGTTTTTATGCAAAACACCAATCCCACCTTCTTGCGCCATCGCAATAGCCATAGCACTTTCAGTCACGGTATCCATAGCGGCCGAGACAATCGGTACATTGAGTGTAATGTTGCGGGTGAATTTGGATTGAATGCTAACTTCGCGGGGGAGTACTTCTGAGTATCCAGGAATAAGGAGAACATCGTCGTAGGTTAAACCTTCACCGACGATTTTGGTGTTGTGTGCCTTCATGTTGCAATTTAGTTGTTGTAGTTAAATTGCATGCAAATGTAGGGCTTTTATTTGAGGAAAATGTTTAAAATTTGTTATTTGTTTCAGGTTTAAAGTTTAATGTTTCAGGTTGGTCGAACTTGAAACTTGAAACCTGAAACTTGAAACATTAATGAAACTCCCCAAACACGCGTGAAGCGACATTATAGGCGCTTTCAAAACTCATCGGACTCAAATGCGTTTGGGCTTTGACGGTAGTGAAATAGGAAAGCATTTTCTCTGTGGGCATATTGCCAGTGAGGTCGTCTTTAGCCATGGGGCAACCGCCAAATCCTTGAATGGCACCATCAAAACGGCGGCAACCTGCTTTGTAGGCAGCATCCACTTTTTCAAACCATTTATCGGGTGTGGTATGCAAATGCGCCCCGAATTCAATTGTGGGGTATTTGGGTATTAAATTGCTAAAAAGATAATCAATGACTTCGGGTGTCGAACTCCCAATGGTATCCGATAAAGACAAAATCGTCACGCCCATTTGTGCCAACCGCTCTGTCCACTCGCCTACAATCTCTACATTCCAAGGATCACCATAAGGATTTCCAAAACCCATGGACAAATAGGCCACCACTTCTTTATTGGCACCGTATGCAATGTCCAAAATCTCTTGTAACGTCACTAAACTCTCGGCAATCGTTTTGTGGGTATTTCGCATTTGAAAGTTTTCCGAAATCGAAAATGGAAAACCGAGGTACTGTATTTCTTTGTGGGAAGCCGCACTTACTGCGCCTTGGGTGTTGGCGATAATGGCGAGCAATTTACTACGGGTCTGACTCAAATCCAGTTGGGCTAAGACCTCAGCGGTATCTTGCATTTGGGGAATCGCTTTGGGCGACACGAAGCTTCCGAAGTCCAACGTATCAAACCCCACCCGAAGTAATGCCTGTAAATAATTGACCTTAACTTCGGTAGGAATAAACGTTTTAATGCCTTGCATGGCATCACGTGGACATTCGATAATTTTAACTGCTTCCATTGGCTTCAAATATACTAAAGAAAACGATTTCGCAAGGAAATTTAACCCATTCGCTTGAGTAATTCTTGATTAATCGCTTTGACCAATTGCGGCCCTTCATAAATGAAGCCCGTATAGAGTTGGACCAAAGACGCACCCGCGTCCAATTTATCCAAAGCGTCTTGCGCAGAATGTATGCCTCCCACCCCAATAATGGGAAAGGAGCCGTTGCTTTTTTCGTGTAAAAAACGAATGACCTCCGTCGAACGCTGGGTTAAGGGCTTTCCTGAAAGTCCGCCCATCTCTGATTTATTGGGTGAATACAGTCCTTCACGAGATAAAGTAGTGTTAGTAGCAATCACCCCTGCGATATGGGTATCTTGCACAATTTCGATAATATCCAACAATTGTTCTTCCGTTAAATCGGGTGCAATTTTTAATAGAATGGGCTTGGGTAACGGACGCTTTTGATTCTCCGTTTGCAAGGTGGCTAAAAGTTCGGTCAATGGCTTTTTATCCTGAAGTTCGCGCAAGTTAGGCGTATTGGGCGAACTCACATTCACCACAAAATAATCTACGTAAGGGAATAAGGCCTCGAAGCAAATTTTGTAATCGGAGACCGCCTCTTCATTTGGGGTTACTTTATTTTTCCCAATATTACCACCAATGAGAACGCCTTTGTTTTTCTTCAAACGCTCAACGGCTTCTTGCACTCCGCCATTATTGAACCCCATACGGTTGATAATTGCCTCATCTTCACGCAAGCGGAACAAGCGTTGCTTCGGATTGCCTTCTTGTCCCACAGGAGTAAGCGTTCCAATTTCGATAAAACCAAACCCAAAGTCGGACAACTCATTAAACAACTTCGCATCTTTATCAAAACCAGCGGCTAGTCCGACCGGATTTTTAAACTTCAACCCAAACACTTCTCGTTCGAGACGCGGATCGTTGACTTCATACAACGACCGACACAAACTAGAAAATCCGGGGATTTTAGCTAGAAATTTAATCAGTTTAAATGTAAAATGGTGGATTTTTTCCGGGTCGAAACGAAAGAGTATCGGACGAATAAGAATGCGGTACATAGTTGTGTTGTTGTGTGGCGCAAAGATACAATTCGAAATGAACATTTGGACCCTTCGTTTTAAAATCCCCTATTTTTGTGGTTTAAAAGAAGTCGGACATGAACATCAAACTTTTGGCGGTAGGAAAAACGGACAACAAGCAATTGCAGCAATTGATGGATGATTATCAAAAGCGGTTGTCGTTTTACATCAAATTTGAAATGGAAATTTTGCCCGACATTAAAAATGCCAAAAACTTATCCGAAGCCCAACAAAAAGAAAAAGAAGGCGAATTGATTTTATCGAAAGTTGGACCCGGCGATGAATTAATCTTGTTGGATGAAAACGGAAAATCCTTTACGAGTGTGGGGTTTTCTGAATTTTTACAAAAAAAGATGAATGCCGGACTCAAAACGCTCGTTTTTGTAATTGGCGGACCCTATGGTTTTAGTGAAACGGTGTATCAAAAAGCCCAGGGTAAAGTTGCCTTATCGGCTATGACGTTTTCCCATCAAATGGTGCGCTTGTTTTTTATTGAGCAATTGTACCGTGGCTTTACGATTTTAAGAGGTGAGCCGTATCATCATCAGTAAACACTACTCTATTTCCTTTTTAAATTCGAGATTCTTTGGTAACTGAATGGTACTCAAATTATATTTTTCATCTAGATTCCATTTCAATGTGCCTGTATGGGCAAGTGTCAGTGTGATTTCTGACACATGTCCACAAACCCATTTTTCGGAGATTTCTGAAAAAAACAATAGGACGGTTTGGGTATCTTTAGGATTTGAAAAAATACCTCCAGTAATGTAATTAGGTCCAGTATACTTTGTTGTATCCAAAATTACAATCCCTTCTTTTACTACTTTAATGCCACCAAATAACCCATCTTGATGATTATTCGTATCAAAATATTGGGTAATAATAAATTCCACCTCATATCCTTCTTGACTAGACTTCCATTTCCCTAGAAATGGAGTGAGCCGCTGATTGACATCCAAAAAAAGGGTATCTTCAAAATCAGGGTTATTTAATGTGTAATTTACTTTTTCTTCCAATGGAACAACTTTCTTCTGGGCCGTCAACCCTATTGTAGCTATTAGAAAGAAAAATAAAATTCGAGTCATCACTTTTTTTTTAATGTAACTCCTAAATTATCAATTTATTGTCGATCAAACTCCACCTCCATTTTTGTCACTCCCTCGGTATTGTTTCCATAACATTTAGTTATTAGCAAACCAATCTTCAGTAAACCAGGTTGCTCCTAGAGCAGGAAATTTCCATTGACTAACGGCAATGCGAAACCTGAGGTAATCACCATAAGTTATATTGTGATCGAATTGAAATTGGGGTTTAATCGGCTTATCCGAGGGCAGTTGCGTCAAATAAGCCATGACTTTATCTAAGCAATCGGGTAAAGTTTTTTTATCCGCATTGATGTTCTCCCATCAAATAGTTCGTTTTCTTTATTGAACAATTCAACTGCGACTTTACGATTTTAAGAGTTGAGCCGAATAATCATCAGTAATGATTCTTTTTTTTATTTCAAGAAACATCAAACAGATGAATAAAATCTAAAAATCAGAACATCATCATCGCCATTTATTAACCTGACCTACTCTATCATCAAACTGTGCCGCTAACGATTTCATCCTTGCTTTCAAAAGTAATTTTCGCCCTTCTAATGTTCTAGTAAAAATTAATTCACATGACCCAACCCAACTTTTCCATTGCTGTTGAAAATACGCAGCTCCCTCTTTATTTTTTCCTAATATCTCTGGAACTGCATGGAAATCTTGCTGTTTAACAAAAAGCATAAATTTATTTTTTCGGATTATAATGTATCGAGGATTTGTAACAGGAGAAATAATTTCAATTAATGCGTTAATAAAAGTTGACTTCTCATAAGTTGATCCTCCTTCCAAATGACAATAAATACAGCCTTCCGCATCAACGGATGATTTTACCTTCAAATTTGAAATATCCGTGTGTATACATCCCATTTCTACTAAAGTATTCAAAAGTGCATTACCGATATGCTGTATATCTTTTGTAATATCCTTATAACTAAAATATAATTTTAATGATTTTAAAGTTAATCTCCCGAAAAATGCGATTCCTAACAAACCGATTATCCCAATAAATACAAATAAATCGTGAACGGATTTAATATTTTTCAATGCTTTACCCAACGCTTGAACACTTTCCAATCCGAAGGCTATCAACCCCGAACTTAATGTAGCTAGTAGATTGCGAATTGTTTTATTTAAATACAATGATTTTACTTCATGGAATTCCATTTCTTCTGCAAAGGGTATTTTTATTTCTTCAATAAGCGAATTTCCATCTTGAAGAGCTTGTTCCCATTTTTGTCGCAATTTTTCTCGTTCACTTGCTTGGATAAACATTTCGGAATTTTTCTGTTTTATGTGTGCCGAATCATAAAAACGATCCATAAGATGCAAACGATCAATCCCATTTTCAATAGTCGCATTATGACCAAAAGATACTCCTACAAAACTTTTAAAACGTCTTTTCAATAACTCCAAATCATCACCTCCAGCATCTGAAGTTGGATCTACACAGACTAAATGCCAAATATTTCCGGTCTTACTTTCATTCCCTTTTTGTGTTCGTATCGCTCTTCCCCGCATTTGATTGGATAATACAAAAGAACCAACAAAACTAGCTAGGATAAGTGCGTTGATTGCTGGAGCATCCCAACCTTCACCGAGTAACGATTTTGTTCCAATCAAAACCTCAATTTCTCCCTGTTGGAAGATTTGAGTTACAATATGAACTAATTCGTGCTTTATTTGTTCTGAAAGATTAATGATGATATAATTTGCATCATAAGAAACTGGAGTTGATTTGAATTCTGTAATTCCATTATGAGTAGCTTGATTCTTAAAACTCGAATAAGCACTAACAGGAATAATTATCAAAGAGCCCGTTAATACTCCTATTTTCAAATTCTCAGAATTCTCACGTCGTAAGCGCTCAAAAATAGGAATAACCCCAATTTTATTCAATTCAAGGTTATTGGTTGTTTCATTTACAAAAAATTCTTTTCTAATAAAATCAGAGAGAATAACCAATCGCAATTGGGAGCCTAAATTCTTGTATTCAAAATCGACGATTTCTTTGATCCCATTTAATTTACTCAAACTTGATGTTAAAAAACTAGTAATACGCTTATTTTGAGATAAATTAATTTGACGTCTCTCTATCACTCCGCATCTTTTCAACTTATTTTCTAATGTTTTTTGATGGGTTTCAAAAGCTTTGAAATGTTCTTTTTCATTGTAGAGATAAAAATCTAAAATTGTTTCAATCCACTCGTAATTAAGATGAGGGATTTCAAATTTTTTATCCCCGATTACTTCGAGATGTACTTCTGGTATTTCTTTATTATTCGCCTTTAAAAAAATAATACAAGCCGAATAATAGGGAAGATTCGAATAAATCCAATCTAATTGATTTAATGGATTTTGCCAAATAGGATGCTGTTCAATCGCCTGAATAAGGGTAATATCGCTTTTTATTTCTTGATAAATTTGTTGAATCTGCTCTCTAAATTCAACTATCTTTAGATTCTCTGTATCCGTTGGTTGAGTAAAAAAAACATAATCCTGATGCGGACATAAGTCGCCTTCTATCACTAATTCTGGAACAGTAATTTCAGTATCAACGGGTCCGTTTAATTCAATATATCGTTGCCATTCCGTGAAAGAACCATCATAGGGGGGTGTTGCGGTTAAACCAACAACAACAGGTTTTAATTTATCTTTTATCTGAATTAAAGTTTGCCACCAACTATTTTTTAGATGGTGTGCCTCATCCACAACAATCGTTTTGATATTTTGGGCTAATAGACCTTTCACAATAGCTTCGAGATTGGAATTCTCGGATTTCTCATTACCATTTAAATCATCGTTTTCTTCTTCAGATTCAATTGACTCTTCTTCTATATTCCAATTATTACAAGCGGCATGAAGACCTTGATAGGTGACTACTGTTAAGAATTTTGGATTACGTACATCTTTTGAAATCCAATCGGGCATGAAATGCGTTTGAAGAAAAAGCTCTTTAAACCGTTGAATCCATTGATTTCGAATTGCAATCGTCGGCGCTAATATTAATGTTGGATTATTTAAGCGAAGAGCGACTTCTAATCCAAGTACGGTCTTACCCGAACCAGGTGGAGCAATGACATGCAAATGTTGATCATTAATATGATATTGAAGATCATCAAGTACCCGCTGTTGGTACTTTCGCCAAGCGTATTTAAATTTTATATCTTTTGGAAACTCTGTCAACGTGGTGTAGATTTATTATTTTTAATACAACACAAATAAACTACAAAAACCAATCTTCCGTAAACCAGGTTGCTCCTAAAGCAGGAAATTTCCATTGACTAACGGCAATACGAAACCTGAGGTAATCACCATAAGTTATATTGTGATCAAATTGAAATTGGGGTTTAATCGGCTTATCCGAGGGCAGTTGCGCCAAATAAGCCATGACTTTATCCATGGTGATCGGCTTACCTTGGATTTGAATTGCTCCTGTTTTTGAAACTTGTACCGGGAAGTTCTCTTCATATTTCCCTTGTTTGAGGTGCACAAGCTGCATATTGAGAAAAGCCAAGTTGCGCGTTTTGGTATCGGAATAGGAAAAATAATTCTGGGCAGTTTCGCTTTTGTGCGGACTCGCTTCTTTCTTTTTCAGTACGAAATTCACTTCGGGTACCACCAAACGCATCGGTAACCGTTTGTCAATATTAAAAATGTAATTGGTCGAAGTAATGGTATTCTTCCGATTCAAATCGGCCAGTGTATCGTTTCCGTTTTTCTCGAAAAAAATATAAACTGGAGAAAGGTTATCTACGTTTTTTACCACCGTAATTTCGGCTTCAGGTAGCAATACTTCTTTGTTGGAACACGCCGTAAAAACAGCGAATAGACTTAGGAAAATAATTTTACGCATGGGATACTTGTTGAAGGATTTGAACACATTCGTGAGCGGCTTTTACATCGTGTACCCGAAGAATCGAAGCGCCTTTTTGCAAGGCTAACGTATGGAGTACTGTTGTCCCGTTGAGTGCTTCTTGCGGAGTCGTTTCTAACACTTTATAAATCATTGATTTTCTCGACACACCAACCAAAACAGGCACTTTTTGAAACGCAAATAATTCCATTTTTTGCAACACTTCATAATTTTGTTCGAGGGTTTTAGCAAATCCGAAACCGGGATCGATAATCACATCATTGATACCCAAGGTGTGCGCTGCCGCAATGCGTTCGGAAAAATAATATTGCATCTCCTTGACAATATCTTCATAGTTGGTCAAAGTAGTCATGGTTTGCGGCGTTCCGCGCAAGTGCATCATGATGTAAGGCACTTGCAAACGGGCCACGGTGGGTAGCATTTCTTTATCTAATAATCCTGCTGAAATATCGTTGATCAAACAGGCTCCCGCTTGAACAGCGGCTTCAGCCACACTGCTGCGGAAGGTATCGATAGAAATCAATATTTCGGGAAAATGATTGACCAATAATTCGATAATGGGCACGACCCGTTGGCGTTCTTCTTCCTCAGAAACCGGGGCTGCGTTGGGCCGACTCGAATACCCGCCTACATCAATAAAAGCGGCGCCTTCGTTCAACATTTGTTGGACTTGAGCAATGACTTGTGTTGGATCTTGCAACTTTCCGCCGTCGTAGAACGAGTCGGGTGTGAGGTTGACAATCCCCATGATTTTTGGGATAGTTAAGTCGATTAAAGTACCGCGGCAGTTGAGGGTCATATGTCAAAAAATAGGAAAACGTTTTCGGTGAAAAACCACTTTTCACTTGGGTTGTTTTAGCCGAATTCGTTACATTTGAAAAAATTTCAAACAAAGATACGAGTTAATGCGAAATACTGCTCAAGAATACGACAAGGTCATCGGAATTTGCCGTGATTTATTTGTTAAAAAAATGACCGATTACGGTAGCGCTTGGCGCATTTTACGATTACCTTCCCTCACTGATCAAATCTTTATCAAAGCGCAACGCATTCGCAGTTTGCAAGAAAATGAGGTGCGAAAAGTAGACGAAGACGAAACGGGTGAATTCATTGGCATCATCAATTATTGCATTATGGCTTTGATTCAGTTGGAACTCGGCGTAGTGGATCAACCCGACTTGGACACGGCAGCCGCTTCGAAATTGTATGACGAAAAAGTAGCCCTTACCAAAGCCTTGATGGAAGCCAAAAACCACGATTATGGTGAAGCTTGGCGCGAAATGCGGGTGAGTAGTTTGACCGATTTGATTTTACAAAAACTTTTGCGCGTGAAACAAATTGAAGACAACAAAGGCAAAACCTTAGTTTCAGAAGGTATTGACGCCAACTACCAAGACATGATCAATTACTCGGTATTTGCTTTAATTTTAATGGAATTCGGGCAATAACAAATCGTTAACACCAGCTCATGTTTGGGGTGGTTATCTTTGTCAAAAACAATGATGCATGGAAAAAAATAAATCGACCATTGCTTGGGGATTGCGTATCCTCGTTTCCTTCTTATTTATCATTTCGGCAATAGCCAAATTATATCCTTCCCCCTATTTTGCGATTTCGACTTTTGAAGTGAAGCAATTGTACCCGATGGGATTTTCTCCTGATGTTGCGGTATTCTTCTCTCGAACGTTAATCGGAATTGAAATGGCGTTGGGATTGTTGTTATTGCAAAACCATTGGTTAAAACGCTTTATCATTCCGGCCACGGTTGCACTTTTGGTGGTATTTATCGGGCATTTGAGTTATGAAACCTTTGTAAGCGGAAACAGCGGCAATTGCGGTTGTTTTGGGGAATTATTACCGATGACACCCGTAGAAGCAATTATCAAAAATGTGATTGCGGTTGGACTCCTAATTTACCTCCAAAAATTACTACCCAAAGGTTCGGATGCACCCAATTTCTGGGTACTCACGACCGTTTTATTTGCGTCCATATTGGGCATTTTCATGTTGGCACCCATTCAACCACCCGCTGCGCAGTTTACGGTGAGTCAGCCCACAATTGTACCGCAAGATACAACCTCAGTTGCCATCGATACGCCCGATTCTATTGCTGCACCCGTTGCGAAAGCAAAGGTGGATACTGTAGCGACTGCTAAAGTTGCTGAAGCACCCAAAGAACCCAAAAAAGCCGTTTCGGGTTATGCGAATTTATTCCCAACCATCGATAACGGTAAAAAAATACTGTGCTACTTTGTTCCGGGTTGCGACCATTGTCGGGATGCGGCAAAGGAATTGACCGAAATGCGCAAAGCGAATCCGGCGATGCCACCGTTGTCGGTTATTTTTATGAATGAGGAAGCCGACTTGATTCCGGAGTTTTTTAAAGAAGCGGGGGCTACTTACCCGTATCAGATAATTGAGATTATACCCTTTTGGAACACGATTGGTAAAGGCAAAGATACGCCAGGTGTAAAATACTACTGGAACGGTAACGAAATCAAATACTGGTGGGGTATCAACAATGAAAAGTTCAATGCGGGCGAATTAAAGTCGGTTTTGAAAAAGAGTTATGACGAATTAAAAAAAACAAATCCAAAATTATAAGGCTATGAAAAAGATTGTTTCCCTATCCTTGGTACTGTTCTCACTATTTTCGTGTGCACAGACCGAAGTTCCAACCGCCTTTTCTAAAGCGAGTTTGAAAGAAAAAGTGACGGATGTTGACGGTAACGAATTGAAGTTTGCTGACGTTTTGAAAAAACACGAAGGTAAAGTGACAGTAATTGAAATTTGGGCATCATGGTGCAGTGATTGTGTGAAAGCCATGCCTAAAGTCAAAGAAATGCAAGCCGCGCATCCGAAAGTGGATTATGTTTTCATTTCCATGGACAAAGCTTTTGACAAATGGAAAGCGGGCATTGAAAAACACCAATTAGTGGGTGACCAATATTGGGTGAATGATGAAAAAGGAATGAAAGGGAGTTTTGGAAAATCAGTTGATTTGGACTGGATTCCCCGTTATATGATAATCGATAAAGAAGGTAAAATCACGATTTATCGTGCGATTGAAACCGACTTTGACAAATTGAATGCTACTTTAAAATCTTTAGAATAATGAGACGAAAAATTGTTGCCGGCAACTGGAAAATGCACAAAAATGCCGAAGAAACGGAAGACTTATTGAATGAATTGATTGCCCAACTTCCTGAGGATTTGGAGGCTGAAATTGTGGTGGCGCCTACCTTTGTGAATTTGGCTTCGGCAGCAGATCATGTGGAGTTTACACCGATTACGGTAGCCGCTCAAAACATGCACCAAGCGGAAAGTGGTGCCTATACGGGTGAAATTTCGGCCGACATGTTGAAAAGCATTGGAGTGTCGACGGTTATTTTAGGACATTCTGAGCGCAGAGCGTATTTCAATGAAACCGATGCAGCATTAGCCAATAAAGTGGACACGGCTTTAAAACACGACATGACGGTAATTTTCTGTTTTGGTGAAGAATTGAAAGACCGTCAAAACGGGCAACATTTCAATGTGGTAGAAAACCAATTACGCGATGGTTTGTTTCATATCGAAGATAAAGATTGGGCGCAAATCGTGTTGGCTTATGAACCCGTTTGGGCGATTGGTACAGGCGAAACCGCTAGTCCGGAGCAAGCCCAAGAAATGCATGAATTTATTCGCAATACGATTCGTTCCCGTTACCCTAAGGTGGCCGAGGATGTATCAATTTTATACGGCGGAAGTGTAAAACCCGAAAATGCCAAAGAAATCTTCTCGAAACCGGATGTTGACGGTGGATTGATTGGCGGTGCGGCGTTAAAGGCGGCCGATTTTGTGGCGATTGCGAGTGCGATTTAGTCCCCTGAAAAAGCTCCTGAGATACTGAGCCGCTGAGATGCTGAGCTTTAGGGCTTCTAAAAAAAACTCCCGATGTTTTATCGGGAGTTTTTTTTTGCGCTACGGATTGAGGCCTTGCGGAGCTCGCCCGATGCGTTAGCATGAGGGCAGCGACGGCCGAAAGCCGGACCCCCGACGAAAAACGCGTATCGAAGTAATTGGCGGGATTCGGGGGGAGCGCCCAAAAAATTATTTTCGTCAGTAACAAAGTGGGAATTGGTTCGTCTAAAAACTATAACCTAACTATAAGAACTTGGAAACTATTTTATCTATCCGCAATTTACACAAGCGTTATGGGCGTGTGCATGCTGTAAACGACTTATCGCTGGAAATCCATAAAGGTAATGTTTATGGAATTTTGGGTCCGAACGGCTCCGGAAAATCAACCACCTTGGGCATTGTTTTGAATGTAGTGAACCGCACATCGGGCGAGTACAGCTGGTTTGGTGGCAACTTACCGACGCATGAAGCGTTGAAAAAAGTGGGGGCTATCATTGAGCGTCCGAATTTTTACCCGTACATGTCGGCGCAACAGAATCTGGAACTGGTGTGCAAAATCAAAGGCATTGGGTACCACAAAGTGCAGGAAAAACTGGAATTAGTGGGTTTATGGGATCGAAAAGACCATAAATTTCGCACCTATTCGTTGGGGATGAAACAGCGTTTGGCGATTGCTTCGGCCTTGTTGAATGATCCGGAAATTTTGATTTTGGACGAACCCACAAATGGATTGGATCCGCAGGGAATTCACCAAATTCGGGACATCATCAAATTGATTGCTGCGCAGGGCACAACGATTTTGTTGGCTTCGCACTTGTTGGATGAAGTAGAAAAAGTATGTTCGCATGTGTTGGTGTTGCAATACGGCAAAATGTTGTATTCGGGAACGGTGGCTGGTATGGCGCAACAAACGACGGCTTGGGAATTGGGAGCTTCCGATTTGGATGCTTTGCAAACGAGTTTGAAGGATTACCCCGACCTTTCTTCGATGAAAATTGAAAACGGTCGTTTATGGATTCAAGGGAGTTCGCCCATCGATGGTGCGGCGTTGAATCGGTATTTGGCGGAGCGCTCGATTTATTTGGATCATTTGAGTGAACGCAAAAACAGTTTGGAACAAGAATTCTTAAAAATCACCGCATCAAAATAAGTCCACATGAAACGATTATTAGCTATAGAATTACAGAAAATTTGGTTGAATCGCGCGAGTCGGGTGCTGACCTTTACCTATTTCATTGTGTTGAGTTTGATTGCGTTAATTGCTTCGATTGAATTTGACTTTGGTCCGTTTCACTTTGATGCATCGCAGCAAGGCATTTTCAACTTCCCGTACATCTGGCATTTAAACAGTTTTATTGGGGCACTGCCGAAAATCTTTTTGGCCTTGGTGATTGTATCGATGATGGCCAATGAATATACGTATGGCACCTTGAAACAGAATTTAATTGACGGGATGAGTAAGAAAGAGTTTGTGCTTTCAAAGTTTTTGACCGTTGTTGTATTTGCCCTAGTTTCCACAGTTTTCATCTTTGTGATTTCCTTATTATTGGGGCTCCTCTACTCGACTTATGATGAAGTGGGCATTATTTTTTCGCAAATGGATTATTTGTTGGCATTCTTTGTCAAATTGGTGGGCTTTTTCAGTTTCTGTTTATTTTTGGGGGTGTTGATCAAGCGTTCGGCCTTTGCGATTGGATTTTTATTTGTTTGGTTTATGACGGAGAAAATAGGCTATGGAATTATTGGAAAATTTGTGGTGGGTGATTTTGATACCACCTATGATTATTTTTTCAAATATCTTCCTTTGGAATCGATGTCCAATTTAATTATTGAACCGTTTACCCGACTTGAACTAATTCAAGCTATTGGAAATCAGGTCGGTGTTAGCGAACCCAAGATTTACAGTGTGGATTACACTATGGTATTTACGGTTCTTTGTTGGACAGCCATTTTCATTTGGGGTTCGTATGCCTTAATCCGCAAGAGAGATTTATAACCTTAATTGTGTTAAAATAGTCCAAAATAGTAGAATACGCATCAGTCAAACGGTGCGTATTTCTTATTTTTGGATCATGAAAAATTGTGTTGCCTCCTTACTGTTACTTTTCTTATTACCAGCGCTTTGTTTGGCGCAATTCAGTAAGACCCATTACCTACCTCCATTGTCCAGTTCGATGGACATGCCTATAAACGAAAAATACATTTACATTTCAACACCAAGTGTTACTCCTATTCAATTTACGATTAAACAATTAGGAAGTGTCAATATCACAGGGACTGTTTCGAGAGATAACCCTTATGTATTTGACACTACAACAAGTGGCAATCCGAGTCAGTTTGTTGTAGATCAAATAGATGCCAATGTGATTCTTCAAGACGCAGGCTATATCATTGAGGCTGAGGACTTGATTTCCGTTTCAGGTCGGATTATTGATCAAACAGGGAACCAAGCGGGTTGTGTGGTTTCTAAGGGTATGGCAGCCTTGGGGACACAATTTCGAATTGGAGGGATGACCAACATGCTAGTGGGTAGTTATGCTGCACGTCATTATACTTTTATTTCGGTATTGGCAACAGAAAACAATACGACGGTAACATTTAGTGGTATTAAAACGGGAGCCGTTTTGGTGAATAATACATCAGCTGGAAATACTCCAGCCCCTGTATTACTCAATAGCGGTCAATCGTTTATTATTGCGGTTCAGGGTCCGACCAATGCCAACAGAGATGCCTTGATTGGTTCGCTAGTTACCGCAGACAAACCCATTGCGGTGAATTGTGGTTCTATAGGTGGAACCAATGGCGAAATGAGCAATATTGATACAGGTTTTGATCAAATAGTATCCGCAGAACGAACAGGTACTGACTATATATTCATCAAGAGTAATGGTATGAATAATGTGGAGCGTGTACTATTAATTGCCCATGAAAACAATACAGAAATTTTCTTAAGTGGTGCTACTACGCCGAGCTATACTTTAAATGCAGGAGAATATGTTTCTTTAACTGGTGCTGATTATACGGCAAATGGCAATTTATATGTCCATTCTAGTAAAAATATTTTTGCGTATCAATCAGTGGGTGATAATTCAATGGCCAATCAAGCCAATCAAGAATTGTTTTTTGTACCGCCTTTGAGTTGTCAAACGCCGAAATCCTTAGACAATATTCCGTTTATTGATCTTGTGGGCAATGTTAGTTTTGATGGTAGAGCAACCATAACAACAAAAGTGGGTTCTACTTTGAATTTTATTGTAGATACTGTACCCTTCACCTTAGCAAGTTTAAGTGCACAATATACTGTAGTAGGACCAACTGCAGTTATAGGTAATCCAAACTATGAATGTTATGTAATTTCAGGTTTGCAAGGAAATGTTTCGGTATATTCTACCTCTGAATTGTACTTGGCAGCTTATGGCAATAGTGGTGCTGCAACCTTTGGGGGTTATTATTCGGGATTTATTTTTAAACCGGAAGTAGTATTTCAAGAGGTGAATACTAATTTAACGAACTGTATCCCAAATGTTGAGTTAAATGTGAATGCGCAAAGTGGCTTCGATACCTACCAATGGTATTTTAATAATGTTCCTATTCCAGGAGCCATCAGCAATAGTTATACGCCTACACAACCTGGCTATTATAAAGTAAAAGCGGGTTTGGCGAGTTGTGGAATCGAACTCTATTCCGATGAATTTCCCGTGAGTACTTGCCCTACTGACTTGGACAACGATTACGTACCGGATAACGTGGATATTGACATGGATAACGATGGAATTACCAATTGTGCGGAATCATACGGCACGCAATATTTAAATTTGACCAATGCTGCTGCGGGAACTATTTCAGTGGGTACCTATTCCAACACGTTTACAGGAACCGTGACTACTTCAAGTACAGCGAGTACGAATCCATTGACTTCGACCAATGATGGTACTGTAGTAACCGACATTCCGGCGGGGAAAATAAATTGGGTGAAATACCAATTGAATTTTGCGCAACCTATTTCAGTGGGCATGGAATATGCGGCTACGGCAAATGCCGCCGACTTGATTAACGACAAAGGCGAATATTACATCAGTTGCCCAATCAATCAAACAATTACAGTGGACAATCCGAACGATCAATTGTTGATTGACACCAATTATGATGGATTTTATGAAAGTGGTGTGACGCGATTTTCCTCTTTTGAAATTCGTTTTCGTGTAAACAGCAGTACACCATTAGCTGCGGGAACAGGAACTTTTAAATTTCAATCCAACTTAACAACAAGTCTAACTTTTCTCCATAAAAATTTAGTGGATGATAGTGCGAACCGTGCGACTTTCCGTTTTTATGCGACTTGCGTTCCGAAAGATTCAGATAATGATGGTGTTGCTGATCAATTGGATTTTGATAGTGATAATGATGGAATTCCCGATTTTTATGAATCACAAGGAAATACATTTTCGGCTTTAACGGGTACTGACACCAACAGCGATGGTATGGACGATTTGTTTGGAAGTACTTTTGTTGTGAATGATTTTGATGGTGACGGCATACCCAATTATTTGGATTTGGACTCTGATAATGACGGAATTTATGACCTGAATGAATCGGGTAGCAATGCACCAGACACCAATGCCAACGGAATTATTGATGCACCTGCAGTGGGTGGAAATGGTTTGCAAAATAGTTTAGAAACGAGTACTGATAGCGGTTTGATTAGCTATACTTTGGCTGATACTGATGGCAATGGTGTATTCAATTATGTTGCTTTAGATTCGGACAATGATACTTGTAACGATGTCATTGAAGCCGGTTATTCAGATGCTAATGGAGATGGTATTTTGGGCACTTCTAGCACGCCAACAGTTAACAGTAGCGGACTCGTTACAGGCGCTGGAGGCTACATAAACCCCAATACCAATTACACTATTGCAGCACCGATTAGTATAACCACACAGCCACAAGATGTAACGGTTTGTGAATTACAAAATGCGGTATTTACCATCACACCTACGGTTCCCATAGATGCTTACCAATGGGAATTATCGACAGATAATGGAGTTACATGGAGTTCGCTTACCAATACGGCACCTTATAGTGGTACAACAACGGCAACACTAACGGTAACTAGTGTAACACCAACCATGGTGGGTTACTTGTATCGAGTTGTTTTGAATCGCAACGGCAATAGTTGTGGATTGAATTCAGATCCGGCAACTTTAACAACTTATGCGCTTCCAGTTGTTAATACACCAATAACCTTAGTCCAATGTGATGATGATACGGATGGAATCTCCAGTTTCAATTTGACGCAAAAAAACAGTATAATTTCTGCTAATGCTGCTTTTGAAACATTCACCTATTTTACTACACAAACCGGAGCAGACACGAATGATACGAGTGTTCAAATAACTAATATAACAGCATATACTACTTCCAATACAACGGTTTGGGTTCGCGTTGAAAATGCGAATCAATGTTACCGAATTGCACGTTTGAATTTGATTGTTTCGGCGACTCAAATACCCGCAGGAACGCATTGGGATTTCATCCAATGTGACTATTATGTGAGTCCGAGCAATACCGATACAGATGGAATTGCCAATTTTGATTTCAGTTCGGTGACTACGCAAATCCAAGGTTTACTTCCTACTACTGCTGCTTACACCATTACCTATTATAAAAACGAAGCCGATGCCTTAGCTGAAGTAGATTCTAACGGAAACTCTTTAGCTATAACCAATACCTCCAACTACATGAATATAGGCTATCCCAATGTGCAACAAATTTGGGTTCGTGTGGATAGTAATGTGGACAATGCTTGTTTTGGTTTAGGACCTTACATTACACTTACAGTTCAGGCTTTGCCTACAATTCATCCCGTTGGCACCAACAATGTGATTCGCCATTGTGATGATAATCAAGATGGCAGTTATACTTTCAATACTTCTAGTTTGGAGAGTACTATTTTACAAGGACAAACCAATGTGAACATCTTTTACACCACGAGTGCTGGCTCACCTATTCCATCTCCATTCCCTCCTACTTTTACAGTGAATGGCACGGAAACTATTACGGTTCGTATAGAAAATACAGGGACACTAGCCGCTGACGGCCCCTGTTACCGCACGGGCACCATTACTTTTATTGTGGATGATTTACCTGAATTATTTGCAGTAAACGCAGCCGATTTAATTCGATGTGATGATGAAATAGATCCGATGCAACAAGATGGATTGATTAATTTTGACACTTCAACTATTTCGAGTCAGTTGCTTCAGGGTCAGACAGGTGTTGATTTGACATTTACTTTGGCTAATGGTACTGTTTATAACAACAACTTACCCAATCCGTTTCCATCGGGAACACAAATCGTTGTGGTTACCGCAGTGAATCCAATTAACACGAGTTGTCCTGTGACTACGACCTTAGCTTTTGAAGTTAAACCGCTTCCTTATGTGAATATTAATGCACAAGGATGGGATGACACCTTGGTTTGTACCAACTTGCCCAATTTTACAGTAACATTAGATGCAGGTGTGAGTCCTGCCTCTTTAATCCCGACCTACACCTACCAATGGTATTTCAATGGGACAGCCATTGCTGGCGCTAATCAATATACTTTAACTGTTAATCAAGAAGGCGATTACAGTGTAGAAGTTACGAATAGTGCCAATTGTCCAGTGACACGAAACATCAAAGTAAACTCTTCTGTAATTGCAACCATTGATTCTGTTACAGTCGTAGATTTAAGTGAAATCAATACGATTACAGTGAATGTAACTGGAAATGGGGATTATGTTTACAGCCTTGATGAATCCTATGGTCCGTATCAGAGTTCGGAAACTTTCTCGGGTGTACCTATGGGAATCCACACGGTTTATGTAAAAGATTTGAACGGATGTGGTATTGCTGAATATACCGTTTCTGTATTGGGTGTTCCGGCCTATTTTACACCTAACGGAGATGGATTTAATGATACTTGGAACATAAAGGGAGTGAATGCAACCTTCCATCCCAATACAGAAATATTGATTTTTGATCGCTTTGGTAAATTAATCAAACAAATTTCTCCATTGGGTTCAGGCTGGGATGGAACTTACAATGGATATCCTGTCAATGCGGATGATTATTGGTACTTCATAAAAATTGATGATGGACGAATCGCTAAAGGACATTTTGCGCTCAAACGCTAAATAAGAATTCAGTGTATGTCCAAAAAAATTCTATTTGCCCTACTTTTAATTTTTCCTCTTTCCATCTGGGGGCAATCGGATTGTGATCAATCGGTAATCACCTGTGGCAATACTAGTTTTTCCAATTTACCTGTTAATGGTTCGGGGAATGTTCAAGAATTGAATCCTCAAAACACATGTGGTTCTGGAGAATATAATTCGATATGGATTAAAGTTACCATTAAAACTGCGGGGACGTTAGCTTTTACCATCACCCCAGCAAACTCGAGTTTGGTAGTTGATTATGATTTTTTTGTTTTTGATGGTTCCAATGGGTGTAGTGCTTTAGGAAATGCAATTCGTTGTTCGACGACTAATCCAAACTTAGCGGGTTTGAATTACAATACAACGGGTTTAAATGATACAGAAACTGAATATTTTGAAGGTCCAGGGTCAGACGGGAATGGTTATGTTCAATCCATTATGACCTACCCCGATGAAGTATATTATATTGTTGTCAATCGGGCTATTGGAAATGGTAACTTTTCCTTGGATTGGGAGGGTACAGCTACTTTCAACGACCCTCCAAATATTACTAATACTACCAATCCTAACTATTTGGATTTAAATTTATGTCAACCCGACAGTAGTCAAGGTGTTGATATCACTCAAAATAGCAATTTAGCTATTGGAAGTCAGACCAACATTACCACGCAATATTTTCTAACAGATGGTGATGCGCTTTCAAATACCAATCCCATACTTGATCCCACGCATTTCATTTATACAAGCAATCCACAGCAACTGTATATTCGATTAGAAAATTCACTTTCAGAATGTTCAACTTTTGCGCCATTTATACTTACTGTAACCAATTTAAATTTACCCGATTTACCTGATTTGGAACTTTGTGACACGAATGGAACAGGATTGCAACAATTCAATTTCACTAACTATGCGAGTTTAATGAGTTCGAATGGTGCCAATAGTGTTACCTTCCTTGATGACATCAACTCCTCTATTCCACTTCCTGTATTGTATACCAATGCCAATCCTTATCAAGAGGAAACGATTTGGGTAAAAGTGACCAATACGGCTACCAATTGTTCCGTTTTTAAATCGTTTAAAATAAAGATTCATCCCTTACCTCCCGTTCAATCTATAAGCTTAAGTCAATGTGATTTTGAGTTAAATCCGGATGGTTTAACCCTATACAATTTAAATCATGCAACAACTACGCTAAGTAATGGAAATGTTGATTATTCGGTAAGTTATTATTTAAATGATAGTGATGCGAATTTAGGGGTAAATCCTTTGAATTTTTCGTATCAATCTATTCAAAACCCACAACTCATTACAGCTAAAATAACCAATACGACAACAGGCTGTTCTTCCCTTTCTCATGTGAATTTGATCACTTCGGTCAATCCTACTCAATCGGTTTCCTTGATGAATTGTGTAGATCCTACAACTGGGAGTAGTTCGTTTCTATTTTCAGATGCGGGTTATGAAACTCCGGGAAGTGTTGTAACCTATTTCACCTCATTACAAGACGCCTTATTAGAATCCAATCCAATTATCAACCAACCGTATACGAGTACCATTTCAAACCAACTAATTTATGTTCGTGTTGAAAACGTGTTGGAAACGTGTATTGGTCTACATCTAATACAATTGAGCAATTATGAAATTCCGCAAGCTACACTACTGTCCTCTGGAATTTTATGTAAAAATTTACCCTCACAGCCCGTCTACCTCACCTGTCAAGTTCAAACTGCAGGGAATTATACCTTCCAATGGAATCCTGGAACGAGTACAACATCTACACTAGCGGTATTTGCTCCGGGCAATTATACAGTTACCCTTACGGATACCACTACTGGTTGTCAAAATTCAGCAACTATTGAAGTATTTCAATCGGAAATTCCCCAACTCACTGAAATTCAAATTGTGGATCTTATTGATGCTAATTCGATAACGGTAATTGTGGATGGCATTGGCGACTACTGGTATAGTTTGGATGACTCACCCCTACAAAATTCGCCTCATTTCGAACCGGTCATTGCTGGAGAGCATACAATAAAGGTTTGGGACAAAAATGGCTGTGGTATGATTTTCACACCCGTTTCCCTATTGGGAATTCCCAACTATTTCACCCCCAATTTGGACGGAGTGCATGACCATTGGCAGATCAAAGGGATTCAATCCTCTGCTTCAAAAGTAAAAGAGTTCCTCATTTTTGACCGCTATGGCAAAGTCATTTTCGCGGTTGATCCCTTAAAATCCGGTTGGGATGGAACAATAAATAATCGACCTGCTCCGGCTGATGATTACTGGTATGTATTACAAATGAACGATGGTAGAGTTTTCAAAGGCCATTTTAGTTTAAAACGCTAATACAATTCATAAAAAAAAGCCACCTCAATGAGATGGCTTTACAATTTTATAGCTTACTTAAAATTAAGCAATCGAATTTTTAAAACGTTTACGATCGTTTTCATTCAATAAAATTTTACGCAAACGAATCGATTTAGGCGTTACCTCTACGTATTCATCTTTTTGGATGTATTCTAACGCTTCCTCTAGCGTGAATTTGATAGCTGGCACAATACGTGTCTTGTCATCTGCACCCGCCGAACGGAAGTTGGTCAACTGCTTCGTTTTGGTAATATTGATTACTAAATCGTCTGCACGTGAATTTTCACCCACTACTTGACCTTCATAGATATCTTCATTCGGATCTACGAAGAATTTACCGCGATCTTGTAACTTGTTAATTGAATAAGGAATTGCTTTACCGTTCTCCATAGAGATTAACGATCCATTGATACGACCTGAAATATCTCCTTTTAAGGGTTCATAACCGATAAAACGGTGAGCCATGATCGCCTCACCAGCAGTAGCCGTCAACAATTGATTACGCAAACCGATAATTCCACGAGAAGGAATATTAAATTTGATAATCATACGCTCTCCTCTAGGCTCCATGCTCAACATCTCTCCTTTTCGAACGGTTACGAATTCAACCGCTTTCCCCGAAACATTTTCAGGTAAGTCAATCGTTAACTCTTCAATAGGTTCGCATTTTTGACCGTCAATTTCTTTGATGATAACTTGAGGCTGTCCGATTTGTAGTTCGTAACCTTCACGACGCATCGTTTCAATTAATACCGACAAGTGCAATACACCACGACCGAATACCATGAATTTATCTGCTGAATCGGTTTCACTTACGCGTAAGGCTAAGTTTTTCTCCAACTCCTTGGTCAAACGATCTTTAATGTGACGGGAAGTCACAAATTTTCCTTCTTTACCAAAGAAAGGCGAATCGTTAATGGTAAACAACATACTCATCGTTGGTTCATCAATCGCGATACTTTTCAATGCCTCTGGGTTTTCAAAATCAGCAATAGTATCTCCAATTTCGAAACCTTCGATTCCTACTAAAGCACAAATATCACCGGCGTGCACTTCAGCTACTTTCTTACGACCTAATCCTTCAAAAGTATGCAATTCTTTGATTTTTGATTTGGTTATCGAACCGTCGCGTTTTACCAATGAAACAGGCATATTTTCACGTAAAGAACCACGCTCTAAACGACCGATTGCAATACGACCTGTAAACGATGAGAAGTCTAAAGAAGTCACCAACATTTGTGGTGTACCTTCAGAAACTTTGGGAGCGGGAACGTTGTTAACCACCATATCCAACAAAGGTTCGATATTCGTAGTCACATTTTTCCAATCTTCCGACATCCAGTTATTTTTAGCAGAACCATAAACGGTTGGGAAATCCAACTGCCATTCTTCTGCACCTAATTCAAACATTAAATCGAAAACTTTCTCATGAACTTCTTCAGGAGTACAGTTCTCTTTATCGACTTTATTAATAACCACACATGGTTTTAATCCCAAGTCAATCGCTTTTTGCAACACGAAACGGGTTTGAGGCATCGGACCTTCAAAGGCATCAACCAAAAGACAAACTCCATCTGCCATATTCAATACACGTTCTACTTCTCCACCAAAATCGGCGTGGCCCGGAGTATCAATAATGTTGATTTTAGTCCCTTTGTATACAACTGAAACGTTTTTGGAAGTAATGGTAATTCCGCGTTCACGCTCTAAATCGTTGTTATCTAAAATCAAATCACCTGTGTTTTCGTTTTCACGAAATAGTTGACAATGGTACATAATTTTGTCAACCAAAGTGGTTTTACCGTGGTCAACGTGTGCAATAATTGCGATGTTTCTAATCGATTCCATGTGAAAATTTTGAAGGTGCAAAGGTACACTTTATTTTTCGAAAAAAGAACCTCGTTATCAATAGTTTTGATACATGATTTAATATGCATTTAATTCGATTAAACTTCCCAATTTCGATTTTTTTGCTATTTTTGAACTAATGAAAAAATTAACCGCTTCCTCACATTTACCCTTCTTCCTCATCGTTTTTACGTTGGTATTTGGAGGAATACTATTGGTTACTTTTTTTTCATCTTCACAGTATGTTATTTTAATTGGAATTATCTTAGGACTGATTGTATCGGGGCTGCTTACTTTTTGGATTTCAAAAAAAGAAACAACCAACGAAACATACATCCATCAATTCGAAAAAGAATTTGCCGAATTGTCTGTTTCCAATGAACGTTTTGAAATTGTATCCAAAGCAACCAGTGATACCATTTGGGACTGGGATATAAAAACCAACCGATTTATTTGGAACAAAGGGATTCAAGGTGTTTTTGGCTACAAAAAAGAAGAGGTAGGTGATAATTTACAGTGGTGGTTTGACAAAATTCATCCTGAAGACAGTTTAAAAATGTCGGTCAAACTGTATTCCTACATCGCCCAAAAATCTGAAAAATGGCAGGACGAATATCGTTTCATGGCGGCAGATGGTTCCTATCGTTATGTTTTTGATCGGGGCTTTTTGGTAAAAGATGAGAATGATCAAGTTATTCGGATGATTGGTGCGATGCAAGACATAACCAAATCTAAAGAAGAAGAGCAACGATTACAATTACTAGGAACTGTAATTACTCAAAATAGAGAAACCGTAATCATTGCAGAATTAGCAAATGCTGATCATCCAGAAGATCGGATTGTTTATGTGAATCCAGCTTTTGAAAGCATGACCGGGTTTACACAAGAAGAAGTAATCGGAAAATCAGCCAACATTCTTGTAAATCGGTTCAAAAATAAGCGAGATATTAAATTAATTTCAGACGCTTTAAAGAAAAAGGAGGCTTTCAAATTTGAAACCCTGAATAAGCGTAAAAACAACGAAGAGTATTGGGTTAATTTAACCATTATTCCAATCACGAATAAAGACAACCAACACACGCATTGGATTTCAATTCAACGCGATATTACAGAAGAAAAACTCAAGGAAAAAGAACGCGAACAATTAATTAAAGAGTTGACGTTAAACAACTCGGATTTAAAACAGTTCTCTTACATCACGTCACATAATTTACGCGCACCCCTATCAAATCTTACCGGGCTTTTGACACTTTTGGAAGACCTTGAAATTGAAGATGAAGAATTGAAAGAAATCATTTCAGGTTTTGAGCGCTCCACCCAACAGTTAAATGAAACCGTTAATGACTTAGTGAATGTCATTATTATTAAAGACAAACCTTCTATTGAAAAGGAACCTATAGTGATCCGCGATGTCTTTGAAAACATCTTTAATCAACTTAATTTTCTGATTCAGAATTTAAATCCGATTATCAAATTGGATGTCGATAAAGTAACTTCATTACACGTAAATAAATCGTATTTTGAAAGTATTTTATTAAATTTGACTACCAATGCACTCCGCTATCATGAACCTTCCCGTCAATTAAAAATTGAGGTGACAGCCAAAAATAAAGATAAAGACATCCAATTATCATTTAAAGACAATGGCTTAGGCATTGATTTAAAACGACATAAAGAAAAAGTATTTGGACTTTATCAACGCTTTCATGATAACCCAGATAGCAAAGGATTGGGATTATATCTTGTAAAATCGCAAGTTGAATCGATGGGCGGAACTATAAGTATCGAAAGTGAAGTGGGCGTTGGTACCACGTTTACCATTACCTTTAAAAACGACTAGTATATATGTATAAAAAAATACTTTGTGTCGATGATGACCCGATTACATTAATGCTTTGCAAAAAAGTAATTCAGAAAAGTGAATTTTCCGAAGTAATTGATATTGCTAATAATGGTGAAGATGCACTAAAATATTTAGATGCTATCAAAGGCGGGCATATTAGTGATCCCGATTTTATCTTACCCGAATTGATGTTTCTTGACTTAAACATGCCGGTAATGGGCGGTTGGGAATTTTTGGACGAAATGACAGAGCACAACTATATAGAACATTTTCCCAATTTAAAAGTAATTGTTTTGTCCTCGACTATTGACCCAAAGGACATTGAAAAGTCAAAATCCTACCCAATGGTTTTAGACTTTTTATCAAAACCGATTACCCGAGAAATGCTAGAATCCTTAAAAAAATAATAATTACTCCATAAAAAAAGCCCCGATTTACATCGGGGCTTTTTGATTTCGTATAACGTGAAATTATAGCTTGTTAACGTGTTTCGTTAATTTCGATTTCAAGTTAGAAGCTTTATTATCATGGATGATATTTTTCTTTGCTAACTTATCAATCATTGAAATTACACTAGCCAATTTAGCAGCAGCTTCTGACTTAACAGTTGACAAACGTAAAGCTTTGATAGCATTACGCGTAGTTTTGTGCTGGTATCTGTTAAGCACTCTTTTTTTCTCGTTACTTCTAATTCTTTTTAAAGCTGACTTGTGATTTGCCATTGTCTTTTTAATTTAATTGTTGTAATAATTTTTTTAAACTATTAGTTAAAAAAGAAAAACCTCCCACAATAATAAATTATCACTTTGGTTTTAACTAATAAAACAACTATTTGAGACACTAAACACTTGTTTTATAAAACTAATTTACAACTAATTTGTAGCCCGTAGGGGAATCGAACCCCTCTTGCAAGAATGAAAATCTTGAGTCCTAACCGATAGACGAACGGGCCTACTGCTCAAATGCGGATGCAAAAATACAACTATTTTTTATTCACGCAAGCCTGCATTTAAACTTTTTTCTATTTTTTTAATAGGCCTTGGCAAACAGCACTCTACCTGAGGATTTTGCACCGGTAAGCACACATTTTCCGTCTTCTTTCACTTGGTCTAAAGGGATACAACGAATGGTCGCTTTGGTCAATTCTTTGATTTTTTCCTCGGTTTCTGAAGTCCCATCCCAATGCGCTGCCACAAATCCACCTTTCGTCGCCAAAACTTCTTTGAATTCTTCAAAGTTTTCAACTTTAGTAATGTGGGTATCGCGGTATTCAAAAGCGCGACTGTACATGCTTTCTTGAATCTGAGTCAATAAGGAATCAATGTATAATTCAATACCTTCTTTTGACACCACTTCTTTGGTTAACGTATCGCGACGGGCAATTTCGAAGGTTCCGTTTTCAAGATCTTTAGGTCCGATGGCTACACGAACTGGCACGCCTTTCAACTCCCATTCTGCAAATTTAAATCCGGGTTTTTGCGTAGTACGGTTATCAAATTTTACAGAAATGCGTAATTTTCGTAAGGCAGCAGTTAATGTATTGGCTGCTTCAGATATAGCGGCTAATTCCTCTTCACTTTTATATATAGGAACGATAACCACTTGAATTGGTGCCAAATTAGGAGGCAATACAAGTCCGTTATCATCCGAATGCGTCATTACTAATGCCCCCATCAATCGGGTTGAAACTCCCCAAGAAGTCCCCCAAACGTATTCTTGCTTTCCTTCGTTATTGGCAAACTTCACATCAAAGGCTTTGGCAAAATTTTGCCCTAAAAAGTGGGAAGTACCCGCTTGCAAAGCTTTACCATCTTGCATTAAGGCTTCAATACAATAGGTTTCTTCAGCTCCAGCAAATCGCTCGTTAGCCGTCTTCACCCCTTTTATAACTGGGATAGCCATAAAATTTTCCACAAAGTCAGCATACACATTCATCATTTGCTCGGTTTCTTGAATCGCTTCCGATTTTGTTGCATGAGCAGTATGCCCTTCTTGCCATAAAAACTCGGCCGTACGAAGAAACAAACGCGTGCGCATTTCCCAGCGCACTACATTGGCCCACTGATTTATTAACAAGGGTAAATCTCGGTAAGACTGAATCCAGTTTTTATAGGTTGACCAAATAATAGCTTCACTTGTAGGGCGAACCACCAATTCTTCATCCAATTTTGCATTGGGATCTACGATGAGTTTTCCTTTATTTTCTTCATCGTTTTTAAGACGGTAGTGCGTCACTACAGCACATTCTTTAGCAAAACCTTCTGCATTTTTCTCTTCCGCTTCAAACATGCTTTTCGGCACAAAAAGAGGGAAATAGGCGTTGCTATGTCCCGTTTCTTTGAACATACGATCCAGCTCCGCTTGCATCTTTTCCCAGATGGCATAACCGTAAGGTTTTATGACCATACAGCCTCGCACTCCCGAGTTTTCAGCCAAGTCAGCCTTCACTACTAATTCATTATACCATTTGGAATAATCTTCCGCTCTTTTTGTCAAATTCTTACTCATAGTGAACAGTTTGGCACAAATATTGTTTAATCAAATTTTAACTTAATAGTTCGGCAAAACTAACTATTTTTGTAATGACCAACAATAAAAATGCTATAGATATGAAAACAATTTCTCTAAAACAATTCGAGAATTTCCGATGGCTATTTACAATAGGCTTAGGAATCTTGGTCACTTCATGTGGAACCTATCAAAATTCATCGTATTATGATAATGATGGTGTATATGGAAGTTCAGACAACACACAAAATCGTGTCGTACAAAATGACAACGCGAATAGTGAATACTACAAAAATTATTTCAGCAACATCAACCAAGAGAATGAAGAAATTTTTACCAATGTAGATAATTATACCACGCCAGTTGACACAACTTCAACTGCAAAACAAGTAAACACTGACGGTTACAATGGATGGGGACAAAACTCCTCCAATGTAACCGTTAATTATTATGGTGGATACGGTGCCGGCTGGAATGGTTGGTATGGAAATGGCTGGGGTTGGAACAACGGCTGGGGTTGGAATTCATGGTACGGACCAGGCTGGGGTTGGAATACTGGCTGGGGTTGGAACTCATGGTACGGCGCTGGCTGGGGATGGAACAACGGCTGGGGATGGAATTCTTGGTACGGCGCTGGCTGGGGCTGGGGAGGCTGGTACAGTCCCTATTACGGCTACGGCTATGGATATCCTTACTACGGAAATTACGGTTGGGCTTCCAACTATGGCTACAACGGTGGAAGAAGAAATACGATTTACAGAAATAATTTAGGCGGAATAAATGGAAGTCGAGTGGCCAATGGATATACTCGTTCAAACACTGTAAATCCCCGAAACTCTGATGTTCGTCCCACCAACTTAGGAGTACGCCCAAATAATGGAAGTGTTCGAAGTACAACTGTTGTGAATAATGGTAGTCCAAGAACGGTAACGAATCCAAACTCTGTTGGAAACGTTCGCAATAATTCGGTTCAAAATGTTACTCCTACACGAACTGAAAGCACACCAAGAAGTTATACTCCTACCCGTTCCTATTCCCCAAGTAGCAGTAGCTATGGTGGTGGAAGCTATGGCGGAGGAGGCGGTGGCTTCAGTGGAGGCGGCGGTCGATCTGGCGGTGGCGGAAGACGATAACATTTATTTACCTATTCAACTTATTTACTATGAAAAAGATATTTGCCATTTGTTTGACGGGACTGAGTTTTTACACCGCTTCAAGTCAAGACATTACGGATGCATTACGATATTCCATTCAAGATTTAAATGGAACCGCCCGTTTCAGAGCGATGGGTGGAGCTTTTGGAGCTGTAGGCGGTGATTTGAGTGCCATTAGTGTAAATCCTGCTGGATCATTAATATTCAATAACAATCAAGCCGGAATTACTTTAAGTGATTATAACATAACCAATAAATCGAATTATTTTGGAACGCAACAAAATGAAAACGACAACCATCTAGATTTCAATCAGGCGGGTGCGGTTTTCGTTTTCAATAACAATAGCAAAAAAGGAGATTGGAAAAAATTTGCTATTTCATTAAATTATGAAAACACCAAAAATTTGAACAATTCCGTTTATTTTTCTGGAACTAATCCCTACAATTCGGTTGATCAATACTTTTTGAGCTATGCCAATGGTAGAACACCTAGTGAAGCGGTACCTTTTGGAAATATTACAGGATATTCCTTTGATCAATTGTTTTTCAATGAACAACAGGCCTATTTTGGTTATAACTCTTATTTAATTGACCCTTTCAATCCTAGTGACCCAAATAACACCAATTACTACACCAATGTAGCACCGGGTGGAAATTATTATCAAAGATATACTTTAGATTCCAAAGGGTACAGTAGTAAATTAGAATTCAACTTGGCCATGCAATACCAAGATTGGTTATTATTGGGACTTAATATGAATTTCCATTTTGTGGATTTCAGACAAACCACTAGTTTTTATGAAACCAATAATAATCCTATCTATCCAACAGGATCTACTGTAGACCAAATTCGTTTTAATAACGAATTATACACGTATGGTAACGGATTCTCCATGCAGTTGGGCGCCATTATTAAAGCCAACAAAAACCTTCGTTTTGGTTTAGCCTATGAAACGCCAACTTGGTTGAAATTGAATGACGAATTGCGTCAAAACATCATCACTTCTGGTTATGGTCTTAATGCAAGTCAAAACAACACTCAATACAACACGGTGGTTGTTGACCCACAAATTACCATGTTATTCGAACCGTATCGCTTACGTACAGCGGATAAAATAACAGCAAGTGGTGTGTATATTTTTGGTAAAAGAGGCTTGATTAGTGCCGACGTTTCCCGAAAATTTTATGCCGGAAATACGTTTTCTCCGCGCCGCGATTTCACTGAAGAAAATGCGAACATAGATAACGTTCTTCAAAGTGCTACAGAAGTTCGACTAGGTGCTGAAATCAAAGCCAAACAATGGAGTTTACGTGGTGGATATCGTTGGGACCAAAGTCCGTACAAAAACCACTACACTATTGGGCACTTAACTACGTATACGGGCGGAATTGGTTACAGTTTTGGCGATACCAAATTGGATGTATCGTATAGTCATGGTTTTAGAAATTACAACCAGCAAATGTTTAATCGTGGTTTAACCGATAGTGCACGCACCAAAGCCGTTTATGACAACGTAAGTGTAACTGTACTGTTTGAGTTATAATAAAAAATATAAAATCGATGGAAGCCGTTCATTTTTGAGCGGCTTTTTTATTTCGGGACTCAAATAAATAGCCTAATTTTGCAGTCCATTTTTTAGTAAGAATATGAGAACCAAATCGGTAAAAAAAAATAAAATAAACGTAATCACCTTAGGCTGTTCCAAAAACACCTATGATAGTGAAGTGTTAATGGGGCAACTGAAAGCCAGTGGTAAAGATGTCGTTCATGAGCAAGAAGGCAATATAGTTGTTATTAATACATGCGGATTCATTGACAATGCAAAAGAAGAATCGGTCAACACGATTCTTGAATATGCCGACAAAAAAGAACGTGGCGTAGTAGACAAAGTTTTTGTGACAGGTTGTTTGTCAGAACGCTATCGCCCCGATTTAGAAAAAGAAATTCCGAATGTGGATCAATATTTTGGCACGACTGAATTGCCTTTGCTGTTAAAAGCACTTGGAGCAGATTATAAACATGAATTATTGGGTGAACGTTTAACAACTACCCCAAAAAATTATGCCTATTTAAAAATTGCCGAAGGTTGTGACCGTCCCTGTAGTTTTTGTGCCATTCCTTTGATGCGTGGTAAACACGTATCACAACCCATTGAAAAATTGGTTAAAGAAGCCGAAGGTTTAGCCCGAAATGGTGTAAAAGAATTGATTTTAATCGCGCAAGACCTTACCTATTACGGTTTGGATTTGTACAAAAAAAGAAATCTAGCCGAATTACTAGAGGCGCTTGCAAAAGTAGACGGTATTGAATGGATTCGCTTGCATTATGCCTTCCCTTCCGGATTCCCTATGGACGTTTTGGATCTTATGAAAAAAGAACCCAAAATTTGTAATTACATCGACATTCCCTTACAACATATCTCCGATTCGATATTGAAATCGATGAAACGCGGAACCACACAAGAAAAAACCACGCGATTATTAAAAGATTTCCGCGAACGTGTTCCTGGAATGGCTATTCGCACTACATTGATTGTAGGTTATCCTAGTGAAACGGAAGAAGACTTCCAAATCTTAAAAGATTGGGTACAAGAAATGCGTTTTGAACGATTGGGTTGTTTTACGTATTCCCACGAAGAAAACACAGGTGCTTTTGCTCTTGAAGATGATGTTCCAGAAGAAGTCAAATATGCCCGTCAACAAGAAATTATGGACATTCAATCACAAATTTCATGGGATTTGAATCAGGAAAAAATTGGCCAAACCTTTAAATGCGTAATCGATCGTAAAGAAGGTCAATACTTTGTGGGCCGAACAGAATTTGACAGTCCGGATGTCGATAATGAAGTACTCATTGACGCAACGCAATACTATTTAAAAACGGGTGAATTTGTAAATATTAAAATTACGGACGCTACTGAATTTGATTTATATGGCGAACCTGCTTAATTTTTAGCTACATTTACAATACCAAATTTATTTCAAATGAAAAATTCAATAATAGCAGCATTTTTGTTTATGGGCACTTGTAGTTTTGCCCAAATGTATGGAAATGGTATTGGAAGTGGATACGGAAGTGGATACGGTTATGGTAATCCCTATGGAGCCGGTCGCTCCTCCATGGGAATGCCTTCTGCCCAACCTCGTGAAAAATCTGCTGATGAAATTGAAAAAGAACGGTTAGAGACCGTTTCTAAAATTGTAGAAAAACTAAAAAAAGATCTTACTCTGGATGAATTACAAGTTGTAATTGTTCAAAAAGAATTTGACGCCAGTTCAAAAAAAATAAATGCCATACTCAAAAAAGAAGGATTATCGCAAGACGAAAAAATGCAAGAGGTACAGTCTATCAATGAAACAGCCGAACGAAGTATTTTGAATTTTCTGAATGATGAGCAAAAAAAGAAATTCAAAGAAATTATTGCTGATCGTCAAAAAAAAATGGAAATGATTAAATCAAAATCCTAAATAAAAAACTCCTGACATTACATCAGGAGTTTTTCGTTCTTCTTAATCACCTTTATATCGAAAACTTATGATTTTGCAACCACAGTCCCTTTAAAAGTCAACACTTTTGGAGTTTCTTCAGCGTTTGTAGTCACCGTGATCGTTTTGGTGAAAGCACCAGCTGCTGCTGCATTATACGATGCTTTTACAAATCCCATTTTACCAGGTGCAATAGCTTCTTTCGTAAAATCAGAAGTTGTACATCCACATGAAGGTTTTACATTAGTAATCAATACCGACTTCGTTCCTGTATTTTTAAAAGAAAACTCAATCGGTTTCGGTGTTCCTTGAGGAATTTCACCTACATCAATAGTTTCAGATTTCCATACAATCGAAGAAGCATTTGCCATTTTAACTGTTGCTGATTCAACTACAGAAACCGATGTAAACGACATCAACCCGAAGGCTACTGCCGCTAAAGATAATTTTAATGTTTTCATATTCTTTTGTGTTTTGAATTTATAATTAAATAAGTAGAATGCTTTACTTGATGATACAAATGTAATTTGCTTCCCTTTCCAATGTTGTTAAGCGGTTTCAAATCTTTGTTAATGACTTGTTAACAGCACTAAAGCCGGCATTTTTTAGCTAATTTTGAGTACCAAGAAGATTAAATTTGAAAACAAAAAACCTAAATAGTATTATAGTTCTCGGGATGATTGCCACCCTAGGTATCCTTGTGGCCCAACTCCTTTGGACCAATCAAGCTTTTAACTTAGAAGAGAAAAAATTCACCCAAAAAACCCATATTGCATTACTAGAAGTCGTCAAAAAATTATACGAAGGAAAAGGTAGTGAACTCCCCTCCAATAATCCCGTCGAAAAAGTAGCCAACGATTATTACATCGTCAATGTTGAAAATGACTTTCAACCCGATATATTGGAATTCTACCTAAAAACAGAATTTGCCAAAATGAATATCACGACCGACTTTGAATACGCCATGTACAATTGTCAAAGTGATGAAATGGTCTATGGAAATTACGTATCATTTACCGATAGAAAACCTACTTCCCATACCGTCTATTTTCCAAAACATAAAAACTTAGTGTATTACTTTGCCGTTCGTTTCCCCAATGAAACGACATATTTATTAAGTTCGCTACGTTTTTGGTTTATACTCTCGTTTGCCTTGATGATTGTTTTATTCGTCTACGTCTACTCAATTTATACCATCATTCAACAAAAAAAATATTCAGAACTCCAACGGGACTTTATCAACAACATGACCCATGAGTTTAAAACACCCTTGTCCTCTATCCTATTAGCTTCAAGTTATCTCAACAAACAAGATGCTATTCGCGATAATAAAAAACTACACGATTACACCGAAATCATCATCAACCAAAGTAAAAAACTCAATCATCATATTGAAAAGGTGTTGAATATTGCCAAAAGTGACGAATCTCCATTAGCCCTTCAACCCGAAAAATTACAATTGTTGCCCCTACTTCAGGAAGCCGCTGACTCCATCCGGTTGAAAAATGATCAGCTCGTAGTATCCATTAATGCGAGTCGTGACTATACCATAGAAGCCGACCGTTTTCATTTTTCAAACATTATTTATAACCTGATCGATAACTCGGTCAAATATTGCGATGTTACACCCAATATTCAAATCACGGTAAGCGAGGACCGAAATGGCCTCCGCCTCGATTTTTCGGATAACGGTATCGGAGTCGCTCCAAAAAATTTAAATTTGATCTTTGATAAATTCTACCGTGTTGCCGATAAAAAGAGTAATGAAGTCAACGGATTTGGATTAGGCCTTTTTTATGTCAAAAAAATATGTACCCAACACCAATGGAAAATCAGCGCGCAAAACAATAAAGAACAAGGTCTAACTATTTCAATACAAATACCCAAAAAAAGCTATGAGCAAATATAAAATCTTGTATGCCGAAGACGATGAAACCATCGCGTTTCTCACCAAAGATCACTTAGAAAGCTATTATGATGTGCATCATTTCCCCGATGGCGAAAGTGCTCTTCATGCCTTTCCCAAAGGTGATTTTGATTTGTGTATTTTGGATATTATGATGCCTAAAATGGATGGTTTTGAATTGGCAGAAGCCATTCGTGCGAAAGATCAAGAAGTACCCATCCTTTTTCTTTCAGCCAAAACCTTGAAAGAAGATCGTATTCGCGGACTTAAAATTGGCGCAGATGATTATCTCGTGAAGCCCTTTAGTATTGAAGAATTGATGCTTAAAATTGAAATCTTCTTAAAACGCTCGCAAAAGAAAATCGCAACGCCCTCTCCCTTTTACTCCATAGGCAACTATCAATTCGATGCGGCCAATTATCGCGTATTTAATGAGACGGAAACCATTTCGTTAACCCAACGGGAATCCGACTTACTTAAACTTTTCTTGGATCATAAAAATCAAGTTCTTAAACGGGAAGATATTTTGAAAGCGCTTTGGGGTGAAGATGATTATTTTATGGGGCGAAGCTTGGATGTATTCATTTCCCGACTTCGCAAAATATTCGCCAATCAAGACGGAATCACCATTGAAAACTTGCACGGCATCGGATTTAAATTTAACTGTACTTCATAATTTTTGAAGTAAAAAAGGAGATAATCACGGAACAACCTTGACTATCTCCTTTTTTTATTCTAGTTACTTAACACTAGAACCTCGCTACCATTTCACCACTTTTTTCACGGTACTGCCTTGTGCATTGAACACCCGCACAAAATACATGCCTGTGGCATAATCCTGCAAAGTGATTTGAATTGGCGTTCCCTCTACACGATTACGATACATTCGTTTTCCAGTATAATCATAAACCTCAACAGAAGCGCCTTCTAGTTGGGAAGAGAAATTTAAAGTAATGCTATCGTGCGTCGGATTGGGATACAATACAAAATCAGTACTATCAAAAGCAGTATTGGCTAAGCTATTGACAAACTTCGTTTGAAAAGTATTGGTGTAAATCGGTGGATTGTAATCAAAATAGATTTCAGCACTATTCGGAATGATAGTACCCACTTGATAACCCGGATTGGGTTTGATTTTGAATGTTACATATCCCTGACTCGCCACCTCGCTCACCGATTTTGGCTGTAAAAAGATATCGTCAAAATAAAATTTCAGTTGTGAACCGTCACGCACCAAACGGCACGGGTGACTCGCTTCCAACAATTGAATACTGCCTGCATTAAGTTGACTGTCTAATAGATTATCTATGCGAACATTCTCCGCATAAAAGTTCCCCTCATTTTGAAAATGAATCGTGTATTCTAAGGTATCATTAGGTCCAAAAGTACTATACAGAATTTGCGGCCCGTGACGTTCTACCACAAAATTCGGGTCATACGCCCCAACAATAGTCTGACTCAAAGAAGTAGTATTATTGGCCGTAATAATATCTATCGGATTTAATGTTAACGATGCTTGATGGGTAATCAGCTGACCCAAACTTACATTGGGTAATACATCCATGGTCATCACTATTTGTATAACAATTTGTGATAATGGAGTTAATCCTGAAAAGGTGTAACTTAGTCCCTGAGGGGTAATAACAACACCTGGATAATTCGAAGTAAGACTCACTACACCTGCTCCCTTTTCAAAGTTCACAGTTCCCGAAGCGGTATTAAATCCATTATTGACAACGGATAAATTGACCATAAATTGAAATCCTGGACGCGGTAATGAAATCGGAACAATATTGACCGCCACATCAGAATACGGTTGGGTCTGGGTAATCGGAAAGGGTAATACTGTAGGTGGTGATGCAGTCTGTTCGTTGGCAAACCCTGATCCTGAATAGGTAAAATAAGCACTATAATTTGGGGTTACAGAAGCATTTATCGTATAGGTATTTGCACTATTGGCATCATAGATAGCATTGGCATTGGCGCCAAACTGTATCGTTTGTGGTGTCCCTGCGTTCTGACTAATTTGATAGTTCAAAAAGGGAAAATCCAATTCGCCATTATTTTTGATCCCATCATTATTGGCATCCAAAAACGGTTCCATCTGTATACTTTTCCCTTGTGCACAAACAATTGTGGCCTTAAATCCTTCATAGTTGATTGATCCATTGGACTGAAACTGTAAAGTAATACAACCATTTTGAGAAGTCGAAAAAGTAGTTGGAGGCAATGTACTCCCTGAATATTGACCTAAAATTGGGTCTGATGTGGAGGTGCCGTCATAAATGGTGAGCACATCAACTCCAGCTTCGGTATTGAACTGACTAAAAAGTAACCCGATCTGATCCCCAAAATTAGAAGGACAAATGGTAACTACATAATTACTATTGTCTTGATAATTTCCGTTACTTCCACCATTATCATAGATATTGGTTCCACAAGCTCCATTGGGTTGTGTCATAACTCCCGTATTTAAAGGCACCCATACGGTCCCTCCAGGAACAAATGGACATAAGGAGCGAACATAAAAATCATAACAGGTTGAAGGAATTAAATTTGAAACATAAAAATTGGTTGCTACAGCCATCATACCTCCAGTAGTAGCTGTAGGAGCAGGTGAACCGCAAGGGGCTAAATAAACTTCCCAAGCTTGTGAATTTCCATTCTCAGACCAATTTAACGTAAGTGTGGTCGATGTCACATTCGTGATGTATAGATTGGAAGGGGGTAAACAAGCATTACTCGTGATGCGAACATCATCTAAAAAAACAGTATCGCCAGCAATTGCCGCTGTTGGCTGGGTTGTTTTCCATTCAAAAGCAATACTAATGGATTGTCCTGCAAAAGCACTCAAATCAACTGTTTTTTCTTCATAGATTAAACCAGAGGGCAAATTTACTTCTGAAAAAAAACCCAATGTTGTTGTATAACTTGATGGCAATGCAACGTTAACAGTTGTAGGAGCTGTACAAATTTTTATTGTCAATTCTGACCCTTGATCTCCTGCTTGTTGTGTGCGCACAAAAAATTTAATGGCACCACCATTGGGAACTGTAAAAATAGGCGTCGTCAAATAATCTTGCGAAGTATTTCCTGCCCCTATGTTCTCTGTTGTACAGTAAGCTGCTTTCAGACCTGAATTTACTAATCCTGTTTGGGTAATCAATCCCCAACTCGAAGTCGTACCAACGCCGTTATCCAATATCCCCCACTGATTTCCATTGGTTCCCGTAGGCAACGACCATGATGTAGGATTGGTTGTCACCAAAGGATTCGTTGCTGATTCAAAGGTTTCAGTCATGGGATTCGGAAATTGTCCCCTCACAATAAACGTGAACATAAGGCAAATAATAAAGTAGCTTTTTTTCATGGTCGTTTGATTTTTGTTAAAAATAAACATTTAATCAGAAGTAAAATATTGTAAATGAGTATTTGTATGAAATGAATTAGTAGTTAAATTTCGCTACAACTCTGAGAGAATGCTAATTGTAGTTGGAAATAATTACGTTTGTCAAAATTGTGGGAGAAGTTGGGTAAAATGTTAGCGAACTACAACCGTAAACCCTTTTCATGCTTCATTGCATAAAAAAAAACCTGCTGTAGTAGCAGGTTTCTTTTTTTTTATAACGGGATATTTCCGTGTTTTCTGTTGGGTACAGCAACTTCTTTGTTCTCCAACATGGCAAAAGCTTTAATCAGTTTTCTTCGCGTGTCACGCGGTAAGATTACCTCATCCACAAAACCTCGCTGTGCTGCCGTATACGGATTGGCAAACAATTCCGCGTATTCGGCCTCTTTTTCTAAAAGTTTGGCAGCAGGATCTGCGGCTTCGCTAATTTCTTTTTTGAAGATAATTTCCGAAGCACCTTTAGCACCCATAACTGCAATTTCTGCACTCGGCCACGCAAAATTCATATCGGCACCAATGTGTTTTGAGTTCATTACGTCATAGGCTCCACCATAGGCTTTACGCGTAATCACCGTCACTTTCGGAACGGTTGCTTCACTCAAGGCATACAATAATTTAGCACCGTGAACGATAATTCCGTTCCACTCTTGATCGGTACCGGGCAAGAATCCGGGAACGTCTTCCAACACCAACAAAGGAATATTGAAACAGTCGCAAAAACGGGTGAAACGTGCGGCTTTGATCGAACTCTTCACATCCAAACAACCGGCCAAGTACATGGGGTTGTTTGCCACAATACCAATACTGCGACCTGCCAATCGGGCAAATCCGACCACAATATTCTCGGCATAATCTTTATGAATCTCAAAAAACGAATCCTCATCGATAATTCCGTTGATCACATCGTGCATATCGTAGGGTTTGTTGGCATTATCGGGCACAATGGTATCCAATTGTTCGCGCAACTCCTCACCTAAGGTATACGGCAATTTTGGCGTTTTTTCTTTGTGGTTTTGCGGCATATAACTCAACATGCGCTTGATATCTTCCAAACATTCAATTCCGTTGGGAGATGTTAAATGCGCTACACCCGATTTGGTAGAATGCGTACTTGCTCCCCCCAATTCTTCCGAAGAAACTTCTTCATTGGTTACGGTTTTTACCACATTCGGACCTGTAACGAACATATAACTGTTGTTTTCCACCATGATGGTAAAATCGGTAATCGCTGGAGAATATACGGCTCCACCGGCACAAGGTCCCATAATCGCAGAGATTTGTGGAATCACGCCACTTGCTTGCACATTACGGTGAAAAATATCAGCATAACCACCCAGAGAGCGAACGCCTTCTTGGATACGCGCCCCACCCGAATCGTTTAAACCGATCATCGGTGCACCGTTACGCATCGCTAAATCCATGACTTTACAAATTTTCTCTGCATGGGTTTCTGAAAGTGATCCTCCGAAAACGGTAAAATCTTGGGCAAACACATATACCAATCGGCCGTTGATGGTTCCATAACCGGTTACCACACCATCACCGTAATAGACTTCTTTGTCCATACCGAACTCGGTGGTACGGTGGGTCACCAACATTCCGATTTCTTCAAACGAACCTTCGTCGAGTAAATATTCTACCCGTTCACGAGCCGTTAACCGTTTCTTTTCGTGTTGTTTCGCGATTCGATTAGCGCCTCCACCCAATTTGGCCAAGGCGATTTTCTCATTCAATACTTGTATTTTATCTTCCATGATTTCGTAACTAAGCGTTGGGTACGCGTAAGATTTTTTTATCGTTTAAATAATTTTGCAAGGCCAAATAGGCCGCAATTTCGGCTTCAGTATCCAATTGTGCTTTCAATTTTTCAGCATCGTAATATTTTTTCACAAAGCCGGTATCAAATTCGCCCGAACGGAATGCTTCGTGTTGCATCACAAATTTTCCAAACGGTAAAGTGGTAGCTACCCCTTTTACTATATAATTATCGATAGCCTCAATCATTTTTTCAATGGATTCCTCACGTGTTTTACCATACGTCACCAACTTCGACAACATTGGATCGTAATAAATTGGCACATCCATTCCTTCAGCAATACCGTTATCCACGCGAATTCCTTCACCTTCCGGTAAGCGATAGACTTCCAGATTACCCACATTCGGTAAGAAATCATTCATCGGATCTTCGGCATAGACACGCAACTCCATGGCGTGACCGTGAATTTGCAAATCGTCTTGTTTCATAGGTAGCGCTTCTCCGCGTGCGACACGAATTTGCAATTCGACCAAATCCAATCCCGAAATCAATTCGGTCACCGGATGTTCCACTTGCAAACGGGTATTCATTTCTAGGAAATAGAAATTCAAATGTTCGTCCATCAAAAACTCTACGGTTCCAGCCCCCAAGTAATCACAGGCTTTGGCCACTTTCACCGCCGCTTCCCCCATTTCTTTACGTTTTTCAGGAGTTAGAATTGCAGAAGGTGCTTCTTCCACTACTTTTTGGTGGCGGCGTTGCACCGAACATTCGCGTTCGAATACATAAACCACATTCCCATGGCTATCAGCCATCACTTGGATTTCGATATGGCGAGGTTTGGAAACATATTTTTCAATGAAAACCGAACCATCACCAAAAGCCGAAGTCGCCTCACTGATCGCACGTTCCATTTGTGCTTCAAAATCTTCTTCGCGTTCTACCACACGCATCCCTTTTCCTCCACCACCGGCAGAGGCTTTGATTAATATCGGGAAGCCCACTTCTTTGGCTGTTTTTTTTGCTTCTTCAACATCAACGATGGCATGGTCAACACCGGGCACCATCGGAATATCATAATGCATCACAGCTTCTTTGGCGGCCAACTTACTTCCCATCATTTCGATGGCTTTCGGTTTGGGTCCGATGAAAATAATTCCATTTTCCTCACAAAGTGCCGAGAACGATGCATTTTCACTCAAGAAACCATAACCAGGGTGGATGGCATCGACACCGAGTGATTTGGCGACTTCCAATATAGTGTCTCCTTTTAAATAGGATTGGGCTGAAGGTGCAGGTCCGATACAAACCGCTTCGTCGGCAAATTTTACATGCAGGGCATTACGGTCAGCTTCTGAGAAAACCGCTACCGTTTTAATTCCCATTTTTTTCGCCGTTTTCATCACACGGATGGCAATTTCTCCGCGGTTGGCGACTAATATTTTGGTGATTTTCTTCATTATTCAAATTCGATTAAAAGTTGGCCCTTATCCACCGCTTGTCCTTTTACCACGGCAATCGACTTGATTTTACCGTCGCGAGGGGATACGAAACTGTTTTCCATTTTCATGGCTTCAAGAATCAAAAGGGGATCATTTTCAACTACTTCTTGCCCTACTTCTACGTTGATTTCCAAAATCAAACCGGGCATGGGTGCTTTGATGGCATTGACCACTTTGTGTCGTCCGCGCTGGATTCCCATACTGGTAATAAGTTGGTCCAATTCATCGGCAATAGCAACTTCGTAAGTATTGTTATTGACTTTAACCGTGTATTTTTTGGCGATAAAATCAGCGGCTACAATTTCAGCTTTGTAGGGAAGATTATCTTTCAAAACATGGAAGGAATTTGTTCCAGTTGCCACAGCATCGAGGTGGTGAACCTCACTTTCATTTACTTCGAAGGTAGCTCCGGAGTTGACCGAAAGTTTATACGTTTTTTGCATACAATTCGTTTTTTAGGAATGTAAATTTAGGGAAACGAAATCGATTGAGCCATGACAAAAATCAATTAATTTGGCAAATTACTATAGTTATAAAAAAATTTAATAGTTGATAGGGAAAATCGCCTTTTACTTGTTTTAGAACTGAATTGAATACCATGAGAACAAAAATCCTAGTTGTAGTAGTTTGTTGTATCGGACTTACAACTTTCGCGCAATATGAAAAAGAGTTAATGCAGGCACGGTATGTGAAGGTATACCACGAAGGCCGCTATCGGGATGCGATTAAAGTTTTGGACAGCTTTTTGGTGAAACATCCCGATGATGCGATGACCTGGTTGGATCGCGCGGTTACTGAAGAAATGTATTATGACTACCGAGGTGCCATCAACGATTACAAAAAAGTGGTTCAATTGGAACCCGATGCACCCGATGGGTATTTCTTGAGTGCGCTTTTAGAAGACAAATTGGGCTGGTACCCACAAGCTTTGCGCAATTACACCCAAACCGTTCGTTGCGAAACTTCCAATGCCGATGCGTATTGTTTTCGTGGGGTGATTTATAAACGCATGGGAAAATTGAAAGAAGCCGAAGCTGATTTCAATCGTGCGATAAAAGAACGTTCCAATCATGATGAAGCCTATGCTGAAAAAGGATTATTGGCATTGGAACTCAAAAACTATAAAAAAGCTGAGGACTATTTAACACTTTCGGAAACGTATTTTGATGGCAATGCCAAAACGCAATTGTATTTGGGATGGTATTATGCACATACCGGTCAACCCGAAAAAGCGTTGGCGTATTTTGAAAAATGCTTATCACTCAATCCCTATCAAGACGGATTTTGCTATTGGGGTACGTTCAAAAAAACGGTCCCACCTTCCCTATTGAAAGCCTTACACCAAAAAATGGAACAACAGCCTATGAATCCGAATTTGGGACTAATCGCTGTTTATCTCAAAGACTATGCTGCCGCAAAAAAACACCTGGAATCCTATTTCCAAAAGGAAACGGGAACTTGGCCACAAATCGATGCATTGGCACTAGCATTATATCATTTGAATTTAAAAAAAGAAGCCGAAGCGATGTATCAAAACTACATGAAACAACATCCTGAAGCGGTTGATATTCATTACAATTATGCCCAATTGTTTAAAAAGGATTATCCTGAAAAAGCGAAGTTAGGGTTACAAAAAGCTTTGCTTGTTCAACCCGACAACACGATCTATCAAGAAGCTTTAAAAAAATTACAGACCCCAAAAAAGAAAAAATGAAAGGAAAAAATATTCCCTTAGCCCTACTTTTATTCCTTTCCCAATGGGGATGGAGTCAGCAAAACGAACCCGTATACTTTGAAGGTTTTGCTCAAGGGACAACCTATCACATTTCGTATTTCGATGCTAAAGATCGTTTTTTACAGCGGCAGGTTGATTCGATTTTAAGCGATTTTGATTTGTCGGTTTCCACGTATAATCCGAAGTCGGTTATTTCTAAAATAAACCGCAATGAAGCGACTGCTGTGGATGGGTATTTCAAAGTTTGTTTTGCCAAAGGAAAATCGATTTGGAAAGCAACAAAGGGGGCGTTTGACCCTACAGTTTATTCCTTAGTGAACGGCTGGGGCTTTGGACCGGGAAAGAAACAAAAATTGGATCAACAGAAGATTGACAGTATTTTGGTTTTTACGGGTTTTGAAAAAATCAAATTGAAAGGGGATCAAGTGATTAAAAAAGATCCGCGGGTAAAATTGGACTTTAATGCTTTTGCGCAAGGCTATTCCGTAGATGTTATTGCCCGCTATTTGGAACAAATGGGGATTACTTCCTATTTGGTGGAAATTGGGGGCGAAGTCTACACACACGGCCGAAAACCGGACGGTTCATATTGGACGGTGGGTATAGAACAACCGATCGACAATAAAACGGAAGCCAATCCCAACAAAGCGATTGTACGACTGGAGAACTTAGCCATTGCCACTTCAGGAAACTACCGAAAATTTACGGTTGAAAATGGGGTAAAATTGGCCCATCATATTGACCCGAAGACGGGTTATCCTACGAAGAACAATTTATTGAGTGCTTCAGTATTTTCCAAAGAATGCATTACCTCTGATGCTACTGCTACAGGGTTATTGGTAATGGGATTGGATAAGGCAAAAGACTATTTAGCAAAGCACTGTGAAATTGAGGCCTATTTAATTTACTCCGATGAGCAAGGACGGTTTCGAGTATATGAAACACCGGGATTAAAAGCAATTCTTACTGAAGTCCATCCATAAAAAAAGCATCCTAATCAACTTAGGATGCTTTTTTGTTCTAAAGAACTAACTAACTCTGAGAACTATTTTTTCAAATATAATTTATGAGTAGCGGTACCATTATCGTTAGAAACATTTACGATATACATTCCTTCACTCATTTCGGAAAGATTAATAGGTAAAACATTATTTTCCAATACACCTGAAATCTCTTTGGTATAAACAACTTCTCCCAATACATTCAAAACTTGTACTTTCTTAATGGGTTGGTCATTGGCCACTTCTACATTAAAAATTCCTGTTGAAGGATTTGGATATACAACCGTTTCTGGACCTGCCACGAAAGTTTCATTCGCTAAAGTTGGTTGCCACACTAGCGTCATTCCCGTCATACTCGTATCAGCAGCCGGCGTTTGAGAATCTACTGTAGTTCCTTTAGTAAATGGAAAATAACGCGTTTGTGTATTGGCCGTTCCATGTCCCCATGTTTCTTGAACACATACACGGTAGGATCCATCGGCTACAACAGTTCCCGCTGTATTGGTTCCGTTCCAAGTTACAGTTTGAGAGGTAAAAGTTGTTGTTGTCGCACCTGTGGTTGCATCGGTTAGATTTTGAGCTGATTTTGTGACCCATGTAGGTAAATGGTCATTCGTACCAGAGCCCCAACGTCTTAATTTAGTTTTCACGAAAGTTGACGTTCCTGCTGTTGTTCCACATGGCGTACAACTTTCGATCCATACAGCGATCACATAACGACCGTCGGTGGTGTAGTTTCCAGTGGTATGTTTTGGGCAAGTAAATGTAAAAGTTAAATTACCTGCAGTTTGCGCATTGGCTACAAAACCTACAACTACCAATAAGGTTATGATTAGTTTTTTCATTGTTTAAGAAATTAAGGTTTGGGGGCTAAATCTAAGTTCACAGAAAGTTTCGCAGTTTCTGCTAATGTCTTTTTTGCCAGTGCAGGCACATCGATGTTATAATCTTTCAATTTCACTGTAAAATTACCAGCGATACTTACTTTACCTGCCGCTACCGTCACCGTCATTTTTGTCTTCACTTTTTGAGTCACACCGTGAATGGTTAAGTCCCCTTCTACATCAAAACTACCTGACTTGCCTTCAAATCCCACAACTTTTCCTTTAAAAGTGGTTTTGGGTAATTTATCACTTTCCATGTAGTTTTCATTGAAATGCTCTTCCATGAGTGGTGACTTGAATTTGAACGACTTCACCATCGCTTGAACGGCAATATCACCGGTTGCTTTATCAAAAATACACGATACGGTATTGCTAGTTGCTTTCACTTCATCTACCGAACTACCTACTGTAGCGTCAAACTTTATTTCACCAGAACGCGTCATCATCTTCTGTGAAAAACCAACCATTGAGGTCAGTAACAAAACTACAATTCCAATCTTTTTCATTTTAATAGGGTATTAATTTTCAGGGCAACCATGGTCTTTCCATAGTCCAATCATTGTCACCGTATTGGTTGGTAAAGCTCCATCGGGTGGCATAATATCATTACAAGCTCCTTGAACGCGACAAACTAATTCGCCCAATTCAGCTGCTTCTTTTACTGCTGTGTAGCTATCTAAATCGGGAAACTGATCCCCATTAGAATGACAACTTGTACAAGCCGCACTCATTACAGGTTGAATGTCACGAGTATAAGTTGGATCCGTAACTAAGTCGGATAAATCTTGTGTGGTATCTGAACTACAGGCCCAAAAACCAACGACAGATGCTAAAATTAAAAATGTGATGTGTAAATTTTTCATAGTAATTGGGGTATTAGAATACGCGATATAGGTTAAATCCGAAATAAATTCCTTTTTTAGTTTCACCAGCATGAGTGTAATAGTTTACATCATCCATATTTTGAGTGTTTGAGAAAACCAATTGAAAAATATGGCCTCCCGTATCAATATCCATACCTACAGTAAAAGGGTTTCGGTAAGGCGAATTAAATTCATCCGGTAACGAAACTCGGGCAGAATAATCGGCTGTCAAACTGATGCGTTTTGATAATTTTAAACGAGCACCAGCCCCAATTAAATACACATTTTCTTGATCTCTTAAACCATCATACAAATTTCTGTGTACAAATGTGGGCGCCAACTGGGCTGAAAAACGTTCGTTAAATTTTCTGGAAATCAACAACTGTGACGCAAAGGCCATACGGTGATTGAATTTAGCTTTGGGAAAAAATTGCGTAATTTTATAACTATCAATATTTGCCGTATTGTAGCCTACAATTGTGAATGGAAATCCGTCAACTTGTTGCGAAGCAAAACGATATTTCACACCCAATTCATAGGTTTTTTCATTGTTTGAATTTCTAGAAGCTTGAATCGCCAACCAATCGGTAATACCATAAATACCACCAATTTCTGTTTGGGCACCATCCAATCCAAAGAAGTTGTTAATCCCGTTGTTTAAATCGCCAAAACGGTGTGAGACTACAAAATACCATTCTTTCTTGGCAGGCAGTTTAGTGGATTGCATTTGGGCAATTTGAACACCTTTAAATGCGGCAGAAACCACTTCTTTTTTGGCATTGTCTCCATCCAATTCTTTCATTAAATCGTCTTGTGCATGTCCCATTTGGAAGGCAAACAAAACAGATAAGCTTACAATTACTTTACTAATTTTCATATTGATCTTGTGATATTACTTACTCAAACTACTTTGGTCAACTTTTAATTCGCCGAACATATCGTCAAATCCCATAACGCGACCTTTAATTTTTAATTCAGTTCCTACTTTTACTTCTGCTGGAACTTTTGTAAAATTACAGGTTACCACTTCATCAATGATCACATTTTGACCATCAATGGAAGATACTTTTCCTGTAAATTCCACAGCCTTCTCTAAGTACTTCTTATTGGCAGCATCGGCATTGGTTTGGAATTCTTTAACAATATCTTTGGCTTTCAAAACAAAAGCTGCTTCTTCATTTTGAACATCGCGTTTGCCCATATTGTAGGCGTAATAACGACCTCCAAAATACCCTGCTACGACCAGAAAGGCCAAGATTGTGAGGATTTTTAAAACTTTAGTTGTATTCATCGACGAAGTGATTTTAACTGTTAAACATTTTATAAAACGTTTCCCCTACCGAATTCTTTCTTAAAATTTGCTTAATTTGAAATTTAAAACACAAGCAATTGATTTTTAAGCATTTGAATTGATTTTGAATTCCAAAATAATTCAAAATTTTCAAAGGAAGATTCGTAGGACTTTTGTAGAATAATAAACGTTTTTTGTGGGGCATTTGGTTTTAATTCTTCCAAAGTTTTTATCAACCATTTTCCTTCCTCTTCCGGTAAATGAATTGTGACAGTGTCCATCTTTTGAAAAAATGCGAGTTGAACCATCGCCCATGTATTCCCTTTTTTGGATTTGGTATAATAGTTAATATGGGGTGTATTGCCCAACCAAACTATTTTGGCATTGGGTTTTGGGATCAGTTCAATTTCACTTTCCAAGCATTTTTCTATATAATTTGCGGGTATTTTGGTTCGAGGTATCTTGAAATCAAACCATTCCTGCAGATCAAAGTCAAACCCAATACCGTGCATATAATTCAATAAGGATTTGCGCAATCCAAAACTAAACTGGCCATGATCTATCCCTGTTTGATCCACAAATTGAATATCATTGTGAGCAAATTCAATTTTTGGTATTTCGGGAATTACGCCATAATCTTCGGGATGTAACCCTACCGGACTGTGGGCGGTCATGGCAAATTGGTGCCAAAAACCGGATTGCAAAATACCGAGTTCGAACAGCTGCCGCACCATTTCCAGACTATCTACAGTCTCTTGAACCGTTTGCGTTGGATACCCATACATTAAATACGCATGAACCATAATGCCACTTTCTGTGAAATTTCGGGTCACACGAGCGACTTGTGCCACCGTCACTCCTTTTTGAATTAAGTCCAACAATCGATCTGAGGCAACTTCCAAGCCTCCCGAAACCGCAATACACCCCGAAGCTTTAAGTAAGAGACATAAGTCTAATGTGAAACTCTTTTCAAACCGAATATTCGTCCACCAAGTCACCACTAAATTTCTTCGGATAATTTCCAAAGCCACTTCCCGCATCAAGGCTGGTGGTGCCGCTTCGTCTACAAAATGAAAACCGCTTTCACCCGTTTGGGTAATTAACGTTTCCATTCGGTCGACAATTATTTTGGCGTGGACCGGTTCATACACCTTGATGTAGTCGAGTGAAATATCACAAAAAGTGCATTTTCCCCAGTAACAGCCGTGGGCCATAGTCAATTTGTTCCATCGTCCATCGCTCCATAAACTATGCATGGGGTTAGCCATTTCAATGACCGAAATATAGTCTTGCAGTAAAAAATCAGAGTAATCGGGTGTTCCAACTTGATTTTGTTTGTAATCGGGTTGTATTGCATCGTTTTTATAAACCACTTGTCCGTCCACCTTCATGTAGGTTCGTTTCCAAACCTGTTGCTCTTTGGGTACTTCTAAATTGGTATGCAACAATTCTACTGGCAATTCCCCATCATCAAGCGTAATAAAATCAAAATAATCAAACACTCTGGGGTCTTTGAGTTCCCGCAATTCGGTATTGGGAAACCCACCTCCCATGGCTGTTTTTACGTTGGGATAATTGGATTTAATCCAATGTGCACAACGAAAAGCACTGTATAAATTTCCAGGAAAGGGAACTGAAAAACAGACCAACTTGGGTTGTATTTCCTGCAGCTTTTTTTCTAAGAGGGCTAAAGTGAAATCATCAATAAACGTAGGGAACTGTTGCAAGCTCGCATGCAGTTCGTCAAAACTGTTGGCACTCCGACCCAATCGCTCTGCATACCGTGAAAATCCGAAATTTTCATCCACACATTCAACGATATAATCGGAAATATCCTCTAAATATAATGTAGCCAAATGCTTGGCTTTATCTTGCAATCCCATAGCACCGAAGGCTTCCTCTAAATGATCGAGTTGATTGAATCGAGAAGCTTCAGGCAGGAACTGACCTGCACAAATTTGACGGGCAAGATTGGGCTGTTTGCCTTGTAAAAAAGCAATGACCACGTCGATTGTTTGAATATATTCTTCTTGCAACTGTTGTATGCGAAAAGCATTTTCAGACAGGGAATGGGAAACATCAACTGCAAACATTTGCTGTAACCCTTTTTTTGAAAACAAAGCCAAGATCACTTCGAGTCCTAAATCCATTTGAAAACTCGTTATGTTCCGCGTATTCAAAAACCCTTTTAAATAGGCCGTGGCGGGATAAGGGGTATTTAATTGAGTAAATGGAGGCGTGATAAGCAGTATATCTTTCAAAGCTTGCTTTTTAACGATTATTTTTTTCAAAAATAAGGCTTATTTCATAGATTTGCACGTAAATCTAAGCCATGAAAAAGATAATTACGCTTACAATCCTTATTGTATCTCATTTTGTATTTGCTCAGCAATCTTCTGATCAAACCGAAAACAAGAACATTCATCCCGAAAAACTAGCTTTTTTAAAGCGAAAATCCCAACAAGAAAAATCGGTTCAAAGTACTCCTGTGGTGAGTCCGAATGCCTTACCTGCTGTACAATTATGTGCCAATGGAAACTTTGAAGAGTTTGAAACAGTTGGAGGAGCATCGGTTTTACGCAATTTTGAATACACAGAATCTGACCTTATCAATCCCATTCAATGTTTAAATGTTGATAGTCCGGCCAATTTGCGCATTGCCGACTACAATCCGAACACTTTTTCGGTGATGGCTACAAGTGTGCCTTCCAATTATATTGACCCCTATATTGGCGATATTCAAGCTTTTGATCAATTTGCAGTCAAATTAAATTACCGTGAGAGCAGCACTACGGCGACCTTAATGGAAGCCCATCGTTTTAAAACCGACAACGAAGATTTTTTTAAATTCAATTATAAAGCGGTATTGCAAAGTGTGGATGGTGATGCCCATGTCAATGAACAGCCCTATTTCAAGGTTAGAATTGTTTTGAATTCAGGGCAAGTGGTCAGTGAAATGTGCTTAATTGGCGATCCAAACAATTGTATTTTTACGATTGCCCCCTACATGGAATCGGGCAGTATGATTTTGTATACACCCAATTGGCAGGCCGGACTCTTAGACATCTCTTCAATTCCGAATAACACACCATTTACCGTACAATTTATTGCTACACGCTGTGGTTTAGGGGCACACTTTGGCTATGCCTATATTGATGACATTTGTCTTTTACACTCCAACGAATCTCTACAAGGTTTGGTCACTTTAAATCCGCTGAATGCGATTTGTCCCACCTTACCGTTAAACGTTTGTGGAACGTTCTCGCTACCTTCATCAGGGGGCATTCAAGCGACAATTGCAAGCATACAATTAACAGTTCGCGATGAAAATAACAATACGGTGTATTCTTCTTCTTCGCCAACAACATTAGATATAACCAATCAACAATTCTGTTTTAGTTTAGCGGCTGCCAATCTACCCAACATAACCACAGGGGCTTATAATGTGGGGGTCACTATCAGCTTCGGAGTGGCACAAACCAATTGTTCGGGGACCAGTTTTAATTCAGTTTCTGACAATGATGCCAATGCGGGTTGGGACATTTGGTTTTTAAATTGTACGAACTGCCCATTGCCCGTTTCTCCAGGAAATTTATCTCTTTGTGATGGAAATGATGACGGGAAAGAGTTTTTTAATCTAACATTGGTACAAAATCAAATAACTTCTGCACCCGGAGTCACGTTTGCTTTTTTCACCACCCTCGCTGATGCTACCGCCAACACGAATCCGATTGCGACACCGAACGCTTTTGAAAGTTATACGGCCACTGTATTTGTTCGTGTTACAGTAGACGCCAACTGTTATAAAATAACGACCTTAAAACTTACCGTTCGCAATCCATTTGCTTACATATCAGGTATTCTCAATGTTTGTTACGGCAGTACAACCTTGACGGCTAGTCCGGGCGTATCCTACCTTTGGAGTACAGGTGCCACTACTTCATCCATTGTGGTGACTGCTGTTGGAACGTATTCAGTTCAAGTAACGGATTCCAACGGTTGTATATCCAATGCAATGGTGACCATCACCAATTCTGCAACGGCACCACTACCCGATTTGACGATTATTCAACCGGGATGTGCTGCTACCACAGGAAGTATTACAGTTACATCTCCTGCGAGTCTTTATAGTTTTGATGGTGGTGTGACATGGGGAACTTCGAATACAATTAGTGGTTTATTGCCGGGTTACTATGAAGTAAAAATTCAAACGGTTGCGGGTTGTACTTCTTACAATTCAGGGGTACAAATTTCGCAATTTCAAGCCCCATTCCCCAATTTCACTGTGGATCAACCTGATTTTTGTGGCGATACGGGTACCATTACTATTACCACAGTAGCCGATTTCTATAGTTTTGACGATGGGGTAACTTGGGTTACGAATCCAACAGCGACAGGTTTACCTTCTGGGACATACAATATCCGAACAAAAGATAGTAATGGGTGTTTTTCCAATTACTATGCGGTTGAATTGGATGGCGAATTTTTAGACCCACCTACATTTGATAAAATCGATCCCTATTGTGGGAATTTAGGAAGTATCACCATTACAACTCCAGCCACAGCTTATAGTTTCGATGGTGGACAAACATGGCAAACTTCAAATACGTTAACCAATTTAGTGGCGGATAGTTATATTATCAAAATCAAAGATGCATTGGGGTGTACCTCTCCAAATGTTTATGTGTATCTCGATAATCTAGAAACCAATTATCCCGATTATATCGTCGATGAACCGGGTTGTAATAAATACGGTACTATAACCATAAAAACAACAGGCGATTTGTATAGTTTTGACGGAGGAGCGACTTGGGGAACATCTAATATACTCTATCCTGTCAATGGTGGAACGTCTTATCCAATTAAGGTAATGCGCTTACCTTCTTGTTATAGTTTGACAAGTACGGCTTATGTTTACAATATGTTTATACCCAATCCAGATGCCCATGATTATGCAACCGATTATTGTGATGATTTGAATGATGGGAGTGAAATTATAGATTTGACGCAATACCAATCCAACTTGATTACCAACGCCACCAACTATAGTTTTAGCTATTTTGCTTCACTCGTTGCTGCCCAAAACAATGGCCCTGCAATTCCTAACCCTTCCTCCTACCAGATGTCGAATTCAAACAACATTGTTTTTGTTCGGGTAACTGACGGATATACTTGTTATTCCATTGTATCCATCACCCTTAATTTCTTGGATTCCCCCTACATTACCATGCAAGATGATTATACGGTATGTGAAAACACCTTGACTTTTATTCATGCGGGTTATGGCTATTATTCCTATTTGTGGTCAACCGGTCAAACAGGTAATTACATTTTAGTGAATCAACCTGGAAATTACTGGGTAACGGTGGGTGAAAATCATAACGGACTCGTGTGTACCTCAACGAAGAATTTCACGGTAACCGAATCTGAAAAAGCGACCATTACATCTATTGACACCGTTGATTGGACATTGGAAGAGAATGTGATAACAGTTATTGTCGATGGCATTGGCGAATATGAATATTCTTTAGATGGTAGTAACTATCAAGATAGTAATGTATTCGATCATTTAGAAACCGGGTATTACACCATCCATATTCGGGATAAAAAAGGGTGTGGCACCATAAAAGGCAATGCACTATTGTTGCATTATTCTAAATTTTTCACCCCAAATGGCGACGGCGACAATGACCGATGGAGCATCAACTATTCCATTTACGAAGAAGGATTGATTATAGAAATTTATGACCGTCAAGGTAAGCTCATTCGCCAAATGAAAAATGGGTATGCATGGGACGGAACTTATAATGGTGCACTCTGTCCCTCTGACGATTATTGGTTTGTAGTGAAACGGGCCGACGGAATCATTCACAAAGGACATTTTACCCTGAAAAGATAATTTTAAGTTGTATTTTTGCTTAAAATTTCTAGCATGGACACCGACTGTATCGATTACCGCAGTTTGCACCAATTTTCTTCCTTAATTAAAGATTACCTGGATCAAAATCCGAAGGTGCAATCGTGGTATAATCGGTATCCTAATTTGGAAAATTTCAAAGCTCAATTGGTTGAGAAATCCGCTAACTACCCTTCAGAATTTCGATCTGTTCTTGTTGCTGAATTAAAAGACCAGTTCCGTGGATTTGAAATTTCTGAGAAAACAAAAGTCAATCTTGATTCCTTACATTCGTCAACGACTTTCTCCGTCACAACCGGACATCAATTAAACCTGTTCACAGGTCCCGTATATTTCATTTACAAGATTGTTTCTGTAATCAATTTATGTAACGAATTAAAGAAAACGTATCCCGAACATGATTTTGTCCCAGTATATTGGATGGCTACGGAAGATCATGATTTTGAAGAGATTCAGTCGTTTCGTTTTCAAAACACAAAAATCACATGGAATACTCCGCAAACCGGTGCCGTTGGTCGTTTTCTAATTGACGATACTTTTGAACCCACTCGGGAAACATTCTATGCGCAAATTCCTTCGGGTGAACGCGGTGATTTTTTACGCGAACTTTTCAATGCAGCGTATCAAAAAGGTCGAACATTAGCAGAAGCAACACGGCATTTGGTTCATTCTTTGTTTGATGAACACGGTTTGGTTATCATTGATGGAGATGCCCACTCCTTAAAAAAAGCCTTTGTTCCTTTTGTTTTACAAGAAATAAGGGAGCAAGTTTCCAATCTTGCCGTTCAAAAAACAATTCAAGAATTTGCTCCCTACAAGGTTCAAGTAAATCCGCGCGAAACGAATTTGTTTTATCTCGCAGAAGGAATTCGCGAACGCATCGTTGTTGAAAAAAATAACGTTTCCATTCTAAATACAGCACTGCAATTTAGCCTCGCTGAATTTGAGTCGATGATCCAAAACAATCCGCAGTGCATTAGCCCTAATGTGCTTCTTCGTCCATTGTATCAAGAAATTATTCTACCTAATTTAGCTTACATTGGCGGTGGAGGCGAAATTGCCTATTGGTTGGAATTGAAAACAATGTTTTCACAGTTTAAAGTAACATTCCCGCTATTGATGTTACGCAATTCTGTAGTCAATGTGACTCAAAAACAGGAGCAGAAACGGCAAAAGTTAGCCGTTTCATATGAAGAATTATTCAACACTCAAGAACAATTACAAATCAGTAGCACCCAACGTTTAAGTTCGCTGAACTTCGATTTTGAATCCCAAAAACAATTTTTAAAAGACCAATTTGAATCGTTATACCAATTGGCTTTACAAACCGATAAATCCTTTGTGGGTGCAGTCAAAGCACAAGAACAAAAACAAATTAAAGGATTAGAAAACTTACAAAAAAGAATGATTCGTGCTGAAAAAAGGGTTCATAGCGAACAATTAGAGCGCATCATTGCTTTACAAAATGAATTATTTCCAAATCAAGGATTACAAGAAAGAAGTGCCAATTTTAGCACTTTCTATATGGAATTTGGCCCCGTGTGGATGGAACGATTACTACAAGAATTGAATCCGTTGGAAAGTTGTTTTTCGGTATTCATTTTCGATTAATTTATTAACACTACAACGTTTTAGTTGTCGCAAATCGTTTTTTTAGTTTTGTAAGTCAGTCATTTACATTATTTTAGTGTGAAATCAACCAAACTATGACAAAAAAACTACTCACAATTATTGCCCTAATCACATTTTATTTTTCAAATGCACAAACCATTTCTATTGTAGGAACGGGTGTTAATGGCTGGCCACCAACCAATGGTCCAGAAATTACCTTGGCTACAACTGATAACATTGTGTATACCATTTCAAATTTAGCCGTTTCCACTGGATTTGTGAAATTTAGACAAAATTTGGACTGGGCAGTCAACTGGGGTTCAACTACCTTTCCAAACGGTACTGGAACCCAAGGAGGAGCTGATATTCCGACAATATCTGGGACCTATAATGTAACGTTTAACCGTTTGTCAGGAGCTTATTCCTTTGCAGGTGCGGCTACGGGAGCAACCATTGATCTTTGGGGACCTGCAGTCGATGCACAATTGGGCTACGGCGGACCCGGTGTATCTATGACTACCAGTGATGATGTGAATTACAGTCTCGCTAATTTTACTTTTACTTCTGGGAATGCCTATTTCCGTCAAAATGGAAACAACAATCTTACTTACGGAAGTACCGCTTTCCCATCGGGAACAGCTGTAGCTTCTGGTCCTTCCATTCCAATCAACGGCGGTGAATGGTATGTAACCTTCAATCGTGTAACTGGAGTATACAATTTTGATTACCCTCAAATTGGAATCTTAGGCTCGGCTTTAAATGGTTGGACAACCGACACTGATTTACTAACTAATGATGGGTTCAATTATAATGTACAAGTAAATCTTACTACAGGAGCTGTTAAATTCCGCAAGAACAACGCTTGGGGTATTGATTGGGGAGGAACAAGTTTCCCAAGTGGAACAGGAACGCAAGGCGGACCCGATATTAATATCCCTACTGCAAGCACCTATTATGTAACCTTTGAACCGTTGACAGGCAATTATACCTTTACGGATTTATTGAATGCAACTTCTTTCGAAAAAGTAAAATTTTCAGCATACCCAAATCCATCTTCGACCACATGGACATTTGAAGGAAATGCAACTATGGAAAAAATTGAGTTATTGGATGTAAGTGAGAAAATTTTGGATTCGGTTTTACCTATTAGTACTTCATACACTTTACAAAATAACGATTTGAGTCCGGGTATCTACTTGGCTCGAATCCACACGGCAACAGTTATACAAACCATCAAGCTGATCAAAAATTAATTCAAGAGTTAGTCCTATGAAGTCCTCAATATGAAAATGTTGAGGATTTTTTATTTTATACTAAAATGATTTCGCTAATCTGAATCAAAACACTACTTTTGCACCCGAAAAAATAATATTTTACACAATGTCAGGGAATAGAACTTTTACAATGATTAAACCGGATGCGGTTGAAAAAGGACACATCGGTGGTATTTTAAATATGATTGCTGAAGGTGGTTTCAGAATCGTATCCATGAAATTAACACAATTAACCGTTGCTGACGCGCAACAATTTTATGCGATTCACAAAGAAAGACCTTTCTTTGGAGAATTGGTAGAATTCATGACTCGCGGTCCAATCGTTGCTGCAATTTTAGAAAAAGAAAATGCAGTGGAAGATTTCAGAACATTAATCGGAGCTACCAATCCAGCTGATGCAGCGGAAGGTACTATCCGTAAAAAATATGCAACTTCTATTGGAGAAAATGCCGTTCACGGTTCTGACTCTGACGAAAATGCAGCGATTGAAGGTGCTTTCCACTTTGCAGGAAGAGAGCAATTCTAAACTAAGAAAACAATCAAAAAAAGCCGGTACATATGCACCGGCTTTTTTTATTTATACTTTTCAAACAAAGATTGAACTACTTGACCGGTTCGAGCATACCGTTCATCACGCTCAATTTTATAGGCGGGTGCTACCCGTTCTTCACACGCTTGAAGAGAACATGATTCACATGTGATTCCTACTGTACGCCTTACTAAGTGTTCGGATTTCAAAAACTTGATGGTTTGTACTGCCAAAGGAGAGACCATTATCCCTAAAGCGATACTTCGATAATAACCACTACGAAATGGATCTTTTGTAGCCGTTGACAATACTAAATATTCATTTTCGGTATGGGTATAGGATGAAATTTGAGCATCAGACAATTGGGTAAGTTCAGACTCAGGCAATACTTGTAAATTGCGTATAGAAACCCATCTGCGGCAATAGTGTTCATTATGTTCATTCCCATGGGGATCCAAGGAATTTGTAATATGCAATTCTTTGGTTAACTGTATCGCTCCTCGTTCAGGTTTATACCGAAAACGCAAAAAGAATAGGTTTTTTAAATTAAAATCATGTGGAAGTATATTCGTCAGGCGTTGATAAAAAGTCTCGGGTGAATCCGTAAAATTTGCCACCAAGGCTTCAAATGCATCCGCTTGAAAATGGGGTTGATTGAAAAAGGACTTCAGGGATTGTACTAATCGTTTCTTTGGAATCAATAAAGCCCCAGCAAAATAAGAGGCTACAAAGTTATTGAACACTTGATCAAACCGTTCAAACTGTATCCATGAAAAGGTATATAGCCGATCCGTGATTTGTAAATAATTGTATGCAATTTCTTTGGCATAAATGAACATACGCTGTGAAGTATCCGACTCGGAAGAAACCAATAAAGTTTTTGAACTTGGTACAAATACAGAACGCAATTTATCCAATTCCCGATGCTGTGTCAATTCTTCATTATTGATTGTATAACCATACTCTTCAATCAAAATTTCTTCCAAATCATTCACCTCTAATTTTTGATTTAGATCAATTGAATAGGCTTTTGCAAATTGTTCCACTTGCTGTTCATACACTTCAAAGTAATTATCATGAGCTTCCTGATAGGAACGAAGTGCGGCTAGAAAGAAACTTTCACGTGTGAGGTTGTAATTCTTGGCAATCTCAAACAAAGTGGTTATGAAAGCATTGACTTTCAAAGGAGCATCCGCTATAATATCAATCAAATCGCTTTCACGGATACCAAAAATATCCAAGGGAATCTCTTTTAAAATTTTGGATTGTAAAATTTCACCAATGGGAGCTAAGTTTTTATCCAATTTTAATGATACTAAATCATCATAATTGGTATCCAATGCTTCGGCTAATAAGAGAATTTTATCCCGTTTTGGATACTTTTTCCCTTTTTCAATTTCATTGAGATAGGATTTTGACAATCCTGTTTTTTTAGCTAATCCAAATAATGACAAATCTTTCTCATTCCTTATTTGTCGCATCTTCAACCCAAATATCAAACGAATATATTCTTCTTCTATCATTCTTACTGATTCCATTTAATTTTCAAATTTAATTTTTTTGCGGAAAATCACAAAAATAATTTTTTTTACATTTTTGCGAACGTTCGCTTGTTTTGTGTTTTTTAATTTTATAATATTGCTGTAAATTAAAAATCAGCTACCATGGAAACTGTAACTACAACTATTTCAATTCGAAAAGATGCCGAGCACTACGCTTCCCTTTTGACCCCCGAGGCACTTACTTTTCTTGAACAACTCCACCAAAAATTCAATACTTCTCGTAAAGTGCTATTAGAAAAAAGAAAGCAACAGCAATTGGAATTTGATCGAGGTGCTACACCAAAATTCCCAATAGAAACAAGTGCTATTCGAACAGGAACGTGGACAGCAGCTCCGATTCCCGAAAAATTACAAGACCGAAGAGTTGAAATTACAGGACCTGTTGATGCAAAAATGATTATTAATGCGTTAAATTCTGGTGCCTCCATGTTCATGGCTGACTTTGAGGACAGTTGTGCGCCTACTTGGAAAAACCTCATGGATGGACAACTCAACTTACACGCGGCCCTTCGTAAAACTTTACGCTTAGAAACCCCTACCAAAACCTACGAACTCGGTCCTAAAACTGCTACATTATTGGTTCGACCCCGAGGTTTACATCTGGAAGAGAAAAATCTTTATTATGGAGATGAGCGGCTATCGGCTTCTTTGGTCGATTTTGGATTATTTGTATTTCACAATGCACAATACGCCTACCAACACGAAGAAGGTCCTTTTTTTTATATCCCAAAATTGGAACATTACTTAGAAGCACGCTGGTGGAATGAAGTCTTCGTATTTGCTCAGCAATATTTAAAAATCCCAACGGGAACATTTAAAGCTACTGTTTTGATTGAAACCATAACAGCAAGTTTTCAACTGGATGAAATTATTTATGAATTACGGGATCATATTGCTGGATTAAATTGTGGTAGATGGGATTATATTTTTTCTTATATCAAAAAATTAAAAACACACGACCAATTTCTCGTCCCCGATCGTGATCAAGTGACCATGACAAGTCCGTTCATGCAAGCCTACGCGTTGCGAGTGATACAAGTTTGTCACAAACGCAATATCCTAGCAATTGGTGGTATGGCTGCTCAAATTCCAATTAAAAATGATGAAGATGCCAATACGATTGCCATTCAAAAAGTCATAACCGATAAGGAACGGGAAGTTCGAAATGGCCATGATGGAACATGGGTCGCACATCCAGGCTTGGTTGCCCCAGTGTTGAAAGTTTTTAATACCCATATGCCTACCAAAAACCACCTTCATATCAAACGAAATGAACTTCAAATTACAGAGGGAATGTTGGTTGAACTGCCTCAGGGAACCATCACCGAGAATGGAGTTCGCAAAAACATCCATGTCGGTATTTTGTATTTAGAATCTTGGCTAATGGGCACAGGTGCTGCAGCCTTATACCATTTGATGGAAGATGCGGCAACAGCAGAAATCTCTCGAGTTCAACTCTGGCATTGGCGCAATAAAGAAGTCGTATTGGAAAACAATGAAATATGCTCATCATCGTATTACCAAAAATTAGTGCAAGAAGAACTCGAAAAAATCAAAATCAGTATTGGAGATTCTCGCTATGAGTCGGGGCGATTTGAATTGGCTTCAGCACTCTTTTTCAAAATGATTACTGCAGACGATCTTGCAGAATTCTTAACCCTAGAAGCTTACGAATTTTTAGAATAAAAAAACCGGATGCGGCAACATCCGGTACACATTTTCAATAATAAATATGAATCACTATCAAAAACTTTTCAAAAGTATGAAAACATCTGAACGAATTCAAGCATTACAACACGATTGGTCAACAAATCCAAGATGGAATGGGATAGTACGACCCTACAGTGCTGAAAAAGTAGTAGAACTTCAAGGTTCCTATCAAATTGAATACAGTATTTCCCGCCGTGGTGCTGAGGTATTATGGCATAAATTAAACCATCAAAGTTGGGTAGCTGGTTTAGGCGCATTAACAGGCAACCAAGCAATACAAGAAGTGGAAGCCGGATTAGAAGCTATCTATTTGAGTGGCTGGCAAGTGGCTGCTGATGCCAATGTAGCTGGTGAAATGTACCCTGATCAATCACTTTACCCTGCAAACAGTGTTCCGTTGGTCGTAAAACGAATCAACAACGCACTTTTACGTGCAGATCAAATACAGTCCGTAAACAAAGTTAGCGAAAAGAAAGACTATTTAGTTCCGATAATTGCTGATGCAGAAGCTGGCTTTGGCGGTAATTTAAATGCTTTTGAACTGATGAAAAGCATGATTGAAGCTGGTGCTTCAGGGGTTCACTTTGAAGATCAATTGTCGTCGGCCAAAAAATGTGGGCACTTAGGAGGAAAGGTATTAGTCCCAACCCAAGAAGCGATCAACAAACTCATCGCAGCGCGTCTAGCAGCGGATACAATGGGCGTCCCAACATTAATTATCGCTCGCACTGATGCGGATGCAGCCAACTTATTAACTAGCGATATTGACGAACGTGACCAAAAATTCGTTACTGGGGAGCGCACTGCGGAAGGTTTTTACTATGTCAATGCCGGAATTGCACAAGGAATTGATCGCGGTTTATCGTATGCTCCCTATGCGGATTTAATTTGGTTAGAAACATCCACACCCGATTTGAATCAAGCCCGCCAATTTGCTGAAGCAATTCATGCCGAATTTCCAGGAAAATTACTGGCTTATAACTGCTCCCCGTCTTTTAATTGGGCGGCAAAATTATCCGTATCAGAAATGGAAACTTTCCGTGAAGATTTAGCAGCAATGGGATACAAATTCCAGTTTATCACCTTGGCAGGGTTCCATGCTTTAAATACATCAATGTTCGAATTGGCATTGGCGTATAAAAAAAGAGGTATGGCAGGGTATTCTGAGTTACAAGAACGCGAATTTGCATTACAAAAAGAAGGATTTAAAGCCGTTAAGCATCAAAATTTTGTAGGGACATCTTACTTTGATGCCGTTCAAGATACTGTCACTTTAGGTTTAGCGTCAACAGTTGCTATGAAAGACTCGACTGAAGTTGCACAATTCTAAGTTTTTTTAGTTTTAGTTTGTAAAGACGCTCCTTTTGCCGGGGGCGTTTTTCTTTATAAATAGCCCATTTTCAATTGGCGAAAAAAAGTTCAATTTAAATGGCTGTTCAATTAACGTAATATGAGTTCTTTGATTACTTCTTTTCCCAATTCTTCGTTTAACATCCCAATAATTTTGGATTTTCCATGACTCAATTCTTCACGCAAAACGGAAGAAGATAACGAGACATAAAGCGTAGTTCCTTTCAACTTTACTTCCCGCGTGTAGCTATTGACGCCATTCCCTAAAATTGTTCGCCAAACTTTCTCTGCATCCACACGCTCCAATCCAGCCTCTAATTTATTCGTTTGAATAAAAGCTTTTAAGACTTCCGAAATGGAGTTTTCATTGCTTTGACGTTTCATTATTTCTTTGAAAAGGGTTTAAATTTTTTATAATGGTACTCCAGTTCTGCTTGATTTTTAAGCACAAGTACCGAATCAGTTAGTTCAACCAATTCCTCTTTCCAAGTTCCATATGCTGTTTTGTAATTGAGGAACCAACTGCCATCATTTGCAGTAAGGGTAATTTGTTCTTGAAGATTATTTGTTCGAAAAGTACCATCTAATTGCGGCATCACCTTTTGTCGAAATCCTGATTTCCCATTAATTTCAATGTAATCGACGGTTGGATTTACTTTATAATCTTTGTCCTCTCCTTCTTTCATTTCCACTTTAGTAATTTCCCAATACCCATTCATTTTGGACAAATCAGTCTCGATTATAGCCCGCTTACAAGCTGAAAACAAAGCTATTAAGACAACAGAAAGTAAAACTTTTTTCATAGTAAAATAAAACCTAAAGGTACCGAAAATTCAGGATTAAAACCTACATTTGATTAAACCTTTTTTTAAATCGGTGGTCTTACCCAAAAACATAACCCTATGCAGTTCAAAACCTACCTTTTCGCATGTCTAGGCCTAATTGCCCTAACAAGCTGTTCTAAAGACGATTCCGCCAGTACTCCCTCTACTCCTGAAGAAACCATGTATTTCCCTCCCAGCGATGGCACGAATACTTGGGAAACAAAATCTATAGCTTCTTTAGGATGGAATCAAGCGGCTGTTCAACCGCTAGTCGATTATTTGACTCTAAAAAACACCAAATCGTTCATGATTTTAGTTAACGGTCGTATCGTAATGGAATACTATTTGAACGGACATACAGCTACTACTCCCTGGTATTGGGCGAGTGCGGGCAAAACATTAACAGCAATGACCTCTGGGATTGCTCAACAAGAAGGCTTAATTAATATCAATAATAAAGTATCCGATTATTTGGGAACGGGTTGGACAAGTATTCCATTAGCCAAAGAAAATTTAATTACCTGTAAAAATTTACTTTCGATGACTTCTGGATTGGATGATACTACTGGCGATGATGTGAGTCCGGGCAATCTACAATATGTAGCCGATGCCGGAACCCGTTGGGCCTATCACAATGTCTATGTAAAAATGCAAGATGTGGTTGCCGCAGCGAGTGGTCAAACGTGGTCTAGTTATTTTAACACCAAATTACGTGATCGCATTGGAATGACGGGAGGCGCTTGGATTGAAGATGGCAGTGGTTTAAGTGTATATTGGAGTACAACCCGCAATATGGCACGTTTTGGATTATTGTCTTTAAATAAAGGAAAATGGAACGGTACGCAAATCGTTAATGAAGCGTATTATAATGAAGCTACATCAACTTCTCAAAATCTAAATCAAGCGTATGGCTATTTGTGGTGGCTCAATGGAAAATCAACCTATCGATTGCCAGGTTTACAATTGCAGTTTAATGGCACTTTAATTCCGAATGGCCCTGCAGATATGTTTTGTGCCTTGGGTAAAAATGACCAAAAAATATATGTCATTCCGAGTAAAAAAATGGTTGTGATTCGGATGGGGGAAGTTTCAGACCCGAACAATCCAACCTTCGCATTGTCAGGATTTGACAATGAATTATGGGGAAAAATAAATGCGCTTTTTTAAGCGCATTTTTTATTTAAAAACAGTTTTATCAAAAAACCGAATCAAGCCTGAAATCAAAAAGAAAAAGGCAATAAGTTGAAGCCCCATCGCTAAATCTTCAAACTTAATCTCAACTAATTTTGAAAGTAAACCGATTCCAAAACTTATCAATATCAATACAAATGCTGGTGTAGTTTTATAGAAATCCCAAATTTTGCGCATGATGTGAAATTTAGAAATGTAAATATACATTATTTGAAAGATTATGAAATAAAAAAAGGCAACCTCTTGGACTGCCTTTTTTTTATTAAATTATGTTTTATTAAAATCCATAAATAAATGATAAGTAAAATGAAGTTACATCTACTTTAAAATTGGGCTGATTTCCATTTTCTACATAATTTCTTGGAAGTTGGAATTCGAATTCTATTCCGTATCGATTATTAAACATATACTGCAAACCAGTATTAAAAAATATTGCACTAGACTTTAGATCTATCACCGAATTAGTTTCAACTATTTGATAAGTAGGTGGATCAACAGTTATATAGCCTTTTCTTTGTTCTTTGACTGTAAAATCTCCACTCACTGTTTTTGAAAATGTAGCGCCTATACCTAAATTTAAACGATGCTTTTCAGTATTAAAAAGGGCATAACGAGCACCAACTGACAAATTTACCATGTTGATTTTACCTTTAAAAACACCATCATAACCATAGGTACTTAAAGTAACTGGTCGGCTATAGCTTCCTTCCAACTGTATGGAATTATAGTAAAGTTTACTATATATTTCATATCGCTTAAAATCGTAACCACTTCGATAAGCAATTTCTCCACCGATTAATAAATTACCTAGTGATGATTTATCTTGTGATGGTGAAAAATTAGCTCTTTCAAAATCTCCAATAGCTATCGCTGTACCTGCAAAAATGCGCTTTGAAAAAATTCCTGAATATTTTTTTTTATCAACCTTTGATTGCGATAAAGAATTATCTGCAATATTATATTTCGTAATCAATTTAACTAAATCATCTTCATCATACGCTAAGTCTTTAAACTTAGGCAATTCAGCTACATCTGTACTTAGCAAACGAAACAATTGTAATTGATAACTATTTACTGAACGTACACCCTCATCCGTAAAATAGCGTCGGTAAAGTAATAATTGAGGAGTTTCCTCAGTATTTCTTTTGGCGTAATAAAAAGTCACTTCATCAAATACACCTTTATAAAGCACTAAATTACCCTCAACCAAGACTTTCAATAAAGCTTGCTTACGATTTATTGATGGATTTGCTCCCAATATTTTTGTCTCGTCCTTTATTTGAGTTTGATCAGCATCAAATTCTACATTATGGCGCTCAAATTTATAATTGGCATTTATTCTAAAGGCTTGTACCTTCTCTATAGTAATGATTTGAATGGGATCGGATTCATTTGATTTAAAAAATATTTTCTCCGGACTATTGAAGTTATTGGAATCTTCAATAAAACCTTCGTGCTTAATCCCCGAATTATCTATATAATAACCAGGGGCAAATTTTTGTGCGTTTAAATGCACAGTATACAATAAAACTAAGGCTAATAACTTTCTCATGATATAAATAAATATTAATTAGGCTAAAAAATTAGGCAAAAAAAGGAAAACTGATTGTTATTTTATTTAAAAAAACTATCCACAAATTCGTATTTATTAAAGACTTGTAAATCCTCAATTCCCTCACCAACTCCGATGTATTTTACAGGAATTTGGAATTGATCCGAAATACCAATTACAACACCTCCTTTGGCCGTACCGTCTAGTTTGGTAACGGCTAAACAACTTACTTCAGTAGCAGCAGTAAATTGTTTGGCTTGTTCGAAAGCATTCTGTCCAGTCGATCCATCCAAAACTAATAACACATCGTGAGGCGCATCGCCTACCACTTTCTGCATTACTTTTTTCACTTTAGACAATTCGTTCATCAAACCCACTTTGTTGTGCAAACGACCTGCTGTATCGATAATCACAACATCGGCATTTTGAGCCACTGCTGATTGCAGGGTGTCAAATGCTACCGAAGCCGGATCAGAACCCATTTGCTGTTTTACAATTGGAACCCCTACTCGATCCGCCCAAATTTGTAATTGATCAATGGCAGCGGCTCTAAACGTATCCGCGGCACCCAGAACAACTTTATATCCAGCCTTCTTAAATTGGTAGGCTAATTTTCCAATCGTTGTTGTTTTACCCACTCCATTCACACCAACGACCATAATCACATAAGGTTTTGTGTTACTAGGAATCGTAAATTCGGTTTCTTCACCCGACTTGGTTTCTGAAAGTAAACCTGCAATTTCTTCACGTAGAATCTGATTTAACTCATCAGTTCCCATGTATTTATCTTCAGAAACACGGACTTCAATGCGTTCAATAATTTTCAAGGTGGTATTTACTCCTACATCGGAAGATACCAAAATCTCTTCTAAATTATCCAAAACCTCATCATCCACTTTGGATTTACCTGCGATGGCTTTGGTTAATTTGGATAAAAATGATGTTTTTGACTTCTCTAGTCCTTTATCTAAGGTTTCCTTTTTTTCAGAGGAAAATAATCGTTTGAAAAAACTCATCTGTTTCTACTAAAGTATGCTGTTTTGTTGGATACAAATATAAATAAAAAAGCTACTTTCAAGAGAAAGTAGCTTTGATATGTTTGTTGTGCACTTACAATTATTTCTTTTTCAAATACTCATCAACTTCTTCTGGAGTCATAATAGACTCTACAAAAGTATAAGCACCTGTTTTTGGAGATTTTACCATTTTAATGGCTTTTGTCAATCTCTTTGAAGCGGTTTGTAACGTTGCTACGGTTTTCTTTGCCATGATTCAAAAGGGTATTTTGAAATTTTTAAAACAATAAAAATCTCGTATTATTTAATTTCTTTGTGAACAGTCATTCTCTTCAAAATCGGATTGAATTTTTTCAATTCCATACGATCTGGAGTATTTTTCTTATTTTTCTTAGTGATATAACGTGAAGTACCTGGCATACCAGACTCTTTGTGCTCAGTACATTCTAAGATTACTTGGATTCTATTACCTTTCTTTGCCATTGTTCTTTATTTTTATAGGTTACAGATTAAATAAATCCGTTTGCTTTAGCATCTTTCAATACAGCAGCAATTCCTTTTTTATTGATTGTTTTAATCGTAGATGCAGCTACTCTCAAAGTAACCCATCTGTCTTCTTCAGCAAGGTAGAAACGTTTTTTAACCAAGTTCACAGAAAACTTTCTCTTCGTTTTGTTCATCGCGTGAGAAACATTGTTTCCTACCATCGCTCTCTTACCTGTAAGGTCACAAACTCTTGACATTATGCTTTTCTTTTATCGTTATTCAAAATCAGGGTGCAAAGAAACAAAAAAGAAACCTTATACACAAAAAAATATTATAGATTTTTTAAAATTTCTTTTTGCAGTATTTCCAGGGCTTTATTCACGGTTCGATCGATTACTTTTTCTCGAGGCTGCCCAAAATTAAACCCCTCAACCACAACATTTTCCGGCGTTGCCAATGCAATGAACACCGTACCCACTTCTGCATCCGAATCGCCTTTTGCAGGTCCGGCATTGCCCGTAGTCGCCAAAACATAGTCCGATTTTAATTGACGCTGTGCTCCTTTTGCCATAGCCATTGCTACTTCTGCACTCACCACACTGTGGGTTGCAATTAGTTGCGGATCGACACCTAAAAGATCCACTTTGGCTTCAGTAGCATAACTCACAACACTTCCTTTAAAATAGGCCGAAGATCCTGCCACCGAAGTAATTGTTTGCGCTATTTTACCGCCGGTACAACTCTCAGCCGTTGCCACCGTTTTACCCTTTTGCTTCAACAAACCACCAACAACTACTTCCAAAGTTTCGTCTTCATCATAGCCCACAATAATATCGCTTATAATCGCTGAAACCAATTCCACTTGGCGCTGAATTTCGCTTTCAAGTTGTTGCTGATCGGTACCACGTGCTGTTAAACGCAAACGAACGCGCCCGGGCGCTGGTAAATAGGCCAACTTGATAAAATCAGGCAAGGCATTTTCCCAAGCTTCAATACGCTCGGCCACCACACTTTCGCCTTGTCCGTAAGTCAATAATGTTTTATGGAGAATATAGGGGCGTTGATAGGTTGATACAATTTTTGGCAGTACTCCATGTTCCATGATGTATTTCATCTCATAAGGAACACCGGGCATGGAAATAAAAACGGTATTTTCTTTTTGAATCCACATGCCGGGAGCGGTACCCACTTGATTAAAGAGTACTTCGGCTTTGGAGGGCACTAAAGCTTGATCTTTGTTTATTTGTGAAGCGGGTCGCTTAAGTACATTTTCAATCAAAGCCACCACATGGGCTTCAACTTCGGCATTGCGAACAAAGGTATCTTCAAAATAATCACACAAGGTTTTTTTGGTGATATCGTCTTTTGTCGGACCCAAACCTCCCGTGAGAATGACAATGTCAAATTGATTTTGTAATTCCTGAAAAGTCTGCAGTATATGCTCGCGTTGATCACTAATTGAACGCATTTCATACGTTTGCACGCCAATACGATCCAGTGACTTGGCAATGTAAGCTGAATTGGTATCAATAATTTGACCAATTAGAATCTCATCTCCAATGGTAACAATGGCAGCTTTCATAATTAAATAGTAAGTGAATTATAAATCGAAATCTTTCTTGATTTCTTTAACCGCTTTTTCTACTTGGTCTTTGATGCTTTCAAAAGTAGCTTCAATCTCTTTGCGCTTCCCTTCAACTTTGGTCCACGCTTCTACCTGAAGAATTTCTTCATGCGCCATAGACATGCCTAATAAATCTAACGTAGGTTTTATTTTATGTGCGAAAGAGTAGGCTAATTTGTGATCTTTTGCTTTAATCCCTAAATCAATTTGTTGAAGATCTTGGGGAACTTCAGTCACAAACAACGTGATAATTTGCATTACAAATTCAGGATCATTGTCCGATAATGCGTAAACTTTTGCGAGGTTATAATTAATTGCCATTATTCGTAGTATTCGTATTTATTGCCTTTTTATTTTACTTGTATTCTAAATGTTTTTTTACCTTCTAAATAGCCCTCCAAAATATCATTGGGTTGGACTTTGGCTACGCCAGCCGGTGTTCCCGTAAATATTACATCCCCTTTTTTCAAAGTGAAATATTGTGATACATACGAAATTAATGCGTCTATGGTCCATAACATATGTGAGGTATTTCCCTTTTGAACCACTTCCCCATTGCGTTGCAACTCAAAGTTAATGTTTTCCATAGATTGAAAATCAGATTTCGGATAAAATTCACCAATAACCGCTGAACCGTCAAATGCTTTCGCTTTTTCCCAAGGTAAACCCTTTTTTTTGAGTTCGTCTTGCACATCACGTGCCGTAAAATCGATTCCCAATCCTATTTCGTCATAATAACTCGATGCAAATTTTTGATCGATGTATTTCCCTACTTTATTGATCTTCACCAACACCTCAACTTCGTGATGTACATCGTTGGTGAATTCAGGAATCACAAAAGGATGTTGTTTTAACAATATCGATGAATCGGGTTTTAAAAAAACCACAGGCGCATCCGGACGCTCGTTATGCAGCTCCGCAATGTGTTGGGTATAATTTCTACCGATACAAATGATTTTCATAATAACAGTTCTAAAATAAATTCCCTAAGTCAAAATTCACTTAAGACTTCCTTAATTTCGATTTATAATTTGGTATTTAACTTGCGTAACTTGATTCCTGTCAGTACTTTCTTCGTGTACAATGGAAATTCTGCCCCTTGAATCCAACCAAAATAGCCGGGTTCTTTGTCAAAAACTTCTTCTACTAAAGCGCCCTTGTGTTTTCCAAACGTGAAAATTTCTCTACCCTGATCATCCAAAGCGATAAAACCAGCGAAGTCAACCGCTTTTTTACGAGTTGTAAATTCCGATAACGCCTTCATATCATTGGGTAAATCCGGATAACGCTCCAGTTGCGCCTTCAAGATTTCATAAGTTGCCAAGGTATCTGCCTCGGCACTGTGAGCATTCTCCAACGTTTGATTGCAATAAAACTTGTAGGCCGCACTCAACGTTCGCTCTTCTTTTTTATGAAAAATAGTCTGCACATCCACCGACACCCGATTCTTCATGTCAAAATCAACCTCCGCACGCAATAGTTCTTCAGCCAATAAGGGAATATCAAAACGATCGGAATTGAATCCCGCCAAATCGGCATCTTTAATCATAGCATGAATTTGGGGTGCGAGTTCTTTAAAAGTGGGTTCGTGGGCAACTTTCTCATTGGAAATTCCATGCACGGCTGTAGCTTGTGCAGGAATCGGAATGGTAGGGTTTACCAACCAGGTCCGACTTTCTTTGTTCCCGTTAGGATATACTTTTACGATGGATATTTCTACTATGCGGTCTCTAGCCACATCGATTCCCGTTGTTTCTAAATCGAAAAAACAAATCGGACGGTTTAATTTTAATTCCATTCTCTAGTATTCAAGCGGACAAATATAAGGCATTGCATGTACCGTTCATCGATACCTTTATTTTTTTAAACATTTCCTATAAAAAAACCCTTTCCTAAAAGTGGAAAGGGTTGATTATGAAGTTGTACTAAATTTCTCTATTAAGATCCCAAGCTTCTAAATAATCCGCAACACGTTTTACAAAGCTTCCACCCAATGCACCATCGACTACACGGTGGTCATAACTGTGGGATAAAAACATCTTTTGACGGATTCCGATAAAGTCTCCTTCTGGTGTTTCAATAACCGCAGGCACTTTACGAATCGCACCTAGTGCCAAAATTCCCACTTGTGGCTGATTAATAATAGGTGTACCAAAAACGGAACCGAAAGTTCCCACATTTGTAACTGTATAGGTACCTCCTTGGGTATCGTCTGGTTTTAATTTACCGGCTTTTGCACGGTTTCCTAAATCATTTACCGCTTTGGCCATACCTACCAAGTTCAATTGATCGGCATTTTTAATTACGGGTACGATTAAGTTCCCATTCGGTAAAGCAGCGGCCATTCCCAAATTGATATTCTTCTTTTTCACGATATACTCCCCTTCTACGGAAATATTCATCATCGGGAAATCTTTCAACGCTTTGGCTACGGCTTCCATGAAAATTGGTGTAAAGGTCAATTTCTCGCCTTCACGCTTTTCAAATGCATTTTTCACTTTGTCGCGCCATTTCACGATGTTGGTTACATCCACTTCAATAAACGACTGCACATGTGCCGAAGTTTGCACGGATTCTACCATATATTTCGAAATCAACTTGCGCATGCGGTCCATTTCCACAATCTCATCCCCACCGTTAACCGAAACAGGAACAGCTTGTGCCGCTGGAGCTGGTGTTACTGGAGCTGCCACCGCTGGAGCTGGAGCTGCCACTGCAGCAACGGGTTGATTTCCTTTATTTTTAATATAATTTAAAATATCCTCTTTGGTCACACGTCCTTCTTTCCCCGAACCCGAGATGGTATCCAACTCAGCTACTGAAATTCCCTCTTCTTTGGCAATGTTTTTTACCAAAGGAGAATAAAATTTATCCGAACCTGAAAAATCGGCAGGTGCAGCCACTTCTTTGGCCACTTCAACGGTAGCAGCAACAGCAGCAACCACAGGAGCCGTTTCCGCTTTAGGTGCTTCAGCAGCAGGTGAGCCACCTTCGGTTTCAATAATAGCGATCGTCTGACCTACTTTTACCACATCGTTTACTTGAAAAAGGATTTCAGTCAACGTTCCCGAAACTTCACTCGGCACCTCGCTGTCTACTTTATCCGTAGCGATTTCCAAAACCGCTTCATCCGCAGCAATGGTATCGCCCACATTTTTCAACCAATTGGTAATAGTTGCTTCCGCAACACTTTCCCCCATTTTGGGTAATTTCAATTCAAACTTTGCCATATTATTAGTGTGACGTTGTGTTCTATAATTTGGATTGCAAAAATACTAATTCTTCCGAGCCTATATAATGAATTTCGTAATTTTTCATAAAAATTCGACACCTCCTACATCGTTTGCGTTATCGCTCCCGATGATTCCATCAAAGGGTGCAAGGTAATTGCGATACTGCACGCCTTCATTTTTGTGCTTTTGCATAAAGGCCAAAATGGATTGATACGTATAATAACGGGTATCAAAAATAACCCGGATAGTTCCTTTATTTTCGGGGATTCCTACTTCTAAATGGGTTTCATAGCGAACCGGAACAGCACTTTTTATTTCAAGTTTATCTTTTGTAAAAACAAGCACCGAATCAGGAGCCACCGAACGATTCTTCTGTTGTTTTGTTTTGAAAAGCGAAAACAAAAACGCTCCAACTTTCATCATAACATCAAAAAGGAAAGATCGGCGAAAATGCTTCTGGTAAAAAAACTGCATCGCTTCACGGAAACGCTTCATGTATTGACCATCGCGAACGGTACTCTCTCCTTTATAATGAACCACCGTAGTATCGTGGAAGTAATAATTGGTGCGACCCGACTTCAAACTCAGATAACTCAAGTCAATGTCGTCTGAGTACATAAAGCAATTTTCATCAAATCCGCCCAACTCCAAATACACTTCGCGAGGCATTACCATAAAAGCGCCTACCAATATATCCACAGGTCCCGATTCATTTTCGGTAAGATGTTCGGCGTAATATTTCGTAAATACGGGGATTTTTGGAAATGATTTATACAACCCAAAAATCTTCGTAAAAGCCACCCAAGGTGTGGGCACACCGCGTTTGGATTCGGGTAAAAAATGTCCCGTTCCATCAATCAACTTGCATCCTAAAATCCCTAAATTTGCTTCCAAATCGGGATGGGATGCCAAATGCGAAAAAATCTTGGTAAAGGTATCTTCGGCCACCACGGTATCGGGATTCAAAATGCACAGGTACTTTCCTTTGGCTTCGGCCACACCTATATTATTGCCTTTTGGAAAACCGTAATTCTCTAAATTGGCGATTAACTTGACCTCCGGAAAACGTTCCCGAACCATCGCACAACTGTCATCGGACGATGCATTATCGACTACAATGATTTCTGCTTCCAATCCCGCCGTAGCTTTTTGAACACTGTATAAACATTGTTCCAAAAAGTACCGCACCTTGTAGTTTAAAATGACGACGGAGAGTTGCATGCCACAAAGATACAGATTGCCCGTAATAATCAACCGCTGAAATAAAATTGGTGATTGCCCATCAATCCGTTACTTTTGTACCGCAAAATTGCCAACTAAAATCCTCGAATTTTGAATTACTTATCGGTAGAAAATATTGCCAAATCCTACGGTGAACGCACCCTTTTTGAAAACTTATCCTTTGGGATCAACAAAGACCAAAAGATTGCTTTTGTGGCCAAAAACGGAACAGGGAAAACGTCTTTACTCAAAATGATCACCGGTGAAGACACTCCAGATGCAGGCCAAATCGTGATGCGCAAAGACATCAAAATGGCGTTTTTGTCGCAAGAACCCAATTTGCAACCCGAACTCACCATCGAGGAAAGTATTTTCGCTAGCGATAACGATACGCTAAAAATCATCGAACAGTACGAAAAAGCGCTCGAAAACCCGGAAGACGAAGAAGCCTACCAAAAGGCTTTTGAAAACATGGAGCGGCATAATGCGTGGGACTTTGAAACACAATACAAACAGATTTTGTTCAAACTCAAACTCGACGATTTGAAATTGAAAGTCAAAAATCTATCGGGGGGACAAAAGAAACGCTTGGCACTCGCCATCATTTTGATTAACCGTCCCGATTTATTGATTTTGGACGAACCCACCAACCACTTGGATTTGGAAATGATCGAATGGTTGGAAAATTATTTTGCTAAAGAAAATATGACGCTGTTCATGGTGACGCACGACCGTTTCTTCTTGGAACGGGTGTGCAATGAAATCATCGAACTAGACAACGGCAAACTCTACCAATACAAAGGGAATTACTCCTATTATTTACAGAAAAAAGAAGAACGCATCGCCAGTGAAAATGCTTCGGTTGAAAAAGCAAAAAACCTTTTTGTCAAAGAATTGGATTGGATGCGCCGTCAACCCAAAGCCCGTACGACCAAGTCCAAATCGCGTATCGACGACTTTTATGTGATTAAAGAAAAAGCACATTCCCGTCGGAAGGAACACGTGATGGAACTGGAAATCAACATGGAACGCATGGGCAGCAAAGTGGTCGAATTACACAAAGTGTCCAAAAAGTTCCAAGATAAAATCATCATGGACGGTTTCGATTACACGTTTAATCGCGGCGAACGCATCGGAATTATTGGAAAAAATGGAACCGGCAAGTCGACCTTTTTAAATATTTTAACCCAAACACTGCAACCCGATGGCGGAAAAGTGGTGATTGGTGACACCATTAAAATTGGCTATTACACCCAAAGTGGTATCAACCCCAAACCGGAACAAAAAGTCATCGATATCATTAAAGAATACGGCGAATACATTCCGCTGACCAAAGGTCGGACCATCTCTGCTGGAGGCTTACTCGAACGCTTTTTATTTGACCGTAAAAAGCAACACGATTATGTAGAGAAATTAAGTGGGGGCGAACTCAAACGCTTGTATTTATGTACCGTGTTGATTCAGAACCCTAACTTTTTGATTCTGGACGAACCCACCAACGACTTGGACATTGTGACCTTGAATGTGTTGGAAAATTTCTTGTTGGATTATCCCGGCTGTCTATTGGTCGTTTCCCATGACCGCTATTTCATGGATAAAATTGTCGACCATTTATTTGTCTTCCGAGGACAAGGTGAAATTGAAGATTTTCCGGGCAACTACTCCGATTTTCGGGCTTATGAAGACAGTGCTGCTCCTGAGAAAGAGGAGAAAACAGACGGCAACACGGCCAAAAATTGGAAAGAAAAGCAAGTAAAACAAGGCTTGACCTTTAACGAACAAAAGGAATTCCAGAAAATTGAACGCGAAATCAAAGATTTAGAATACACCAAAAAACAAATCGAACAGCAATTCACTGAAGGTTCGCTCGCCCCTGACGCGATTGAATCCAAAGCATTGGAATTGCAAAAAATTATCAAATCCTTGGAAGAGAAAGAAGAACGCTGGTTTGAACTTTCTGCGAAGATGGAATCGTGAGCAGTTGGCAGTATACAGTAATCAGTAATCAGTAATCAGTAATCAGTATTCAGTGTGCAGTAATTGAAGAAAACAGTCGTAAAACTATGAACCAAATTTTAGCATACATCCAATTCTTATGGCACTCCAAAAACGAACATGGAGTCCATTCGCCGTTTGTATTTGATTTGGTGACCCAATGTTTTTATGATAAAAAAAAATACCCCGCGTATGAAAAACTCGCTAGCTACCGAAACCAACTTTTAAAAAACTCCAACACCATTGAAGTAACCGACTTCGGTGCGGGCTCGCGGGTGTTCAAAACCAATACGCGAGCGATAAATGCCATTGCGAAAAACGCAGGAATTTCGCCCAAAAGAGCACAATTGTTATTCCGACTCGCACAGTATTTTCAACCGGAATCGGTATTGGAAATTGGCACTTCCCTCGGACTAGCAACTGCAGCCCTGCATTTGGGGAAGTCCAACGCCCAATTGATTACCCTCGAAGGTTGCCCAAATACGCAACGTATCGCTCAATCTGAATTCCAAAAGTTGTTTCCCTCTTCCCATTCCATTGCGTGGATCACCATCGAATTTTCGGCTTACTTGAATGCCTTGGAAGCCACTACACAATTTGACTGTATTTACTTTGACGGTAACCATTCAAAAGCCGCCACCTTAGCGTATTTCGAACAGTTATTGCCCACAGCCACCAACGATTCCGTGTGGATTTTTGATGATATTCATTGGTCATCCGACATGGAAGAAGCTTGGGAAACCATTAAAAACCATCCCGCGGTAACTGTAACCATCGACACCTTTCAATGGGGATTGGTTTTCTTTCGCCACGAACAACAATTAGCCAAAGAACATTTTATCCTACGTACCTAAAATTTTAGGTTTCTTGTAACAAAATCCGGGCAACGATTACTTATCTTTCGACTTGCAATTAGGCATTTCAAAGAATACTCATACTCATGGCCGAATCATTAATTAGAATAACCGATATCAAAAGGGATTTCCAACTGGGAAGTGAAACCATTAATGTACTCAAAGGAATTGATTTAAACATCAACAAAGGAGAATATGTAGCCTTGATGGGACCTTCGGGTTCGGGAAAATCCACCCTGATGAATCTTTTGGGATGTTTGGATACGCCAACGTCTGGAACCTATATTCTTAATGGTAAAGATGTTTCCAAAATGCACGATGACGATTTAGCCGAAGTGCGCAACAAAGAAATTGGTTTCGTTTTTCAAACCTTTAATTTGTTACCGCGTACCACCGCTTTGGATAATGTGGCGTTACCAATGGTCTATGCCGGTTATTCCAAATCCGATCGTCACGAACGCGCCAAAGAAGTGTTGGCCCAAGTGGGATTGGCTGACCGTATGGATCACCAACCCAACCAACTTTCGGGAGGACAACGTCAACGGGTAGCCGTTGCCCGAGCATTGGTCAACAAGCCTTCTATTATTTTGGCCGACGAACCCACAGGAAACTTAGACAGTAAAACTTCCGTTGAGATTATGAAGTTGTTTGACGATATTCATGCCAATGGGAACACCGTAATTTTGGTTACTCACGAAGAAGACATTGCACAATATGCCCACCGTATTATCCGTTTAAGAGACGGAATCATTGAAAGCGACACCCCAAACCGATAAGTTGGGGTTTCCTTTTTTTAGTTAATTACACACCAATTCTATTTTTATGAAAAACAAACTAAACCTTACCTTATTTTTCCTAGCCGTTTCGGCAGTAGTATTTGGCCAGCAAACGGGCTTCCAATGGAAAGAAGCTGAATCGGGTGGCTACAAGTACAAATACGTGACCAACGATCCGATGAAAGCCCGTTTTTACACCTTAAAAAATGGCTTGACGGTAATTTTGAGTCCGACCAACAAAGATCCGCGTATCCAAGCTTATGTGGCAGTGAAAGCAGGAAGTAAAACCGACCCGGCTACCAATACCGGATTGGCGCATTATCTTGAGCACATGTTGTTCAAAGGAACCGACAAATACGGAAGTTTGGATTGGGCCAAAGAAAAAGTGGAATTGGACAAAATCGATGCCCTTTACGAGAAATACAACAAATCGACCGATGCAGCGCAACGCAAAGCCATTTACCACCAAATCGACTCCATTTCGGGAGTGGCTAGTAAATATGCGATTGCAAATGAATACGACAAAATGATGACTTCGATGGGAGCGCAAGGCACAAATGCCTTCACTTCATTTGAGCAAACGGTGTATACGGATGATGTTCCTGCGAGTGCCATCGACAAATATTTAACGGTGCAAGCCGAGCGTTTTCGTAACCCTATTTTGCGTATTTTCCATACTGAATTAGAGGCGGTTTATGAAGAAAAAAACCGTTCGCTGGACAACGACGGACGCAAGGTGTTTGAAACCTTATTTTCCAATTTATTCTTAAAACACAATTACGGCTTACAGACAACGATTGGAACGGTTGAACATTTGAAAAACCCGTCGTTAGTAGAAATCCGAAAATATTTCAACAAATATTATGTTCCTAACAATATGGGTATCATTTTATCCGGTGACTTTGATGCGGATAAAGTAATTGCCACCATTGACAAAATGTTTGGGTACATGCAAGCCAAACCGTTTGACAAATATAAATTCGAACCCGAAGCGCCCATCACCGCTCCGATTCAAAAAGAAATCGTAGGTCCCGATGCTGAAAGTTTGACCCTCGGGTATCGCCTACCCGGAAATAAAGACAAAGATGCCTTATTGGCTGATTTGGTAGGACAAATTTTAACCAACGGAAAAGCCGGTTTATTGGATTTGAATTTGGTCAAAAAACAAAAACTGCTCCGCGCCAACGCCTTCACCTACAGTTTGATTGACTATGGTGTTTTGTATTTTTCAGCTTCTCCAACCAACGGACAATCTTTGGAAGACGTGAAAGCCTTGGTATTGGGCGAAATCGACAATTTGAAAAAAGGAAACTTCGACAATGATTTGATTGCTTCGATTATCAATAACATCAAGAAAAATAAAATTACCGAATCCGAGAGTTATGGCGAACGCGCTAGTGTTTTGATGGATGCTTTTACTTCGGAATTGGATTGGAAAGATCAAGTGGCGTATGTGAACAATCTTTCTAAAATTAAAAAAGAAGATATTGTCGCTTTCGCGAATAAATATTTAGGTACTAATTATGTGTGTATTTTCAAACGCAAAGGGGATGCACCCCAATCGCAAAAAATTGAAAAACCACAAATTACGCCAGTGGAAACCAATGCCGACAAACAATCGGCTTTTGTGAAAATGGTGGATGATCTACCAGCCACTGCCGCTACGCCCGTATTTTTAGATTACAACACCGCCATTCAAAAAGCAAAATTAGGAAATGCGGAAGTGCTGTATGTCCCGAACAAAGACAATTCGATTTTCCGTTTGCGTTACCGTTACAACATCGGAACGTTGAACGATAACAAACAAAGTATTGCTACTCAATTTGTACAATTCTTGGGTACAGATAAAAAATCTGCCGAACAAATCACGAAAGAGTTTTACAAAATCGCGTGTAGTTTCAACATTAATGCCAATGAAAATTATACCACAGTGACCATTGAAGGGTTGCAGGATAATTTTGAAGCGGCCGTAAAATTATATGAAGAGGTTATCGCTAACATTCAAGCCGATGAAACTGCTTTAAAAGCCTTAAAAGCGCGCATTAACAAATCGAGAAAAGATGCCAAAGCCAACAAAGGCGCCATCTTACAAGGATTAACGAGTTATGCCACCTACGGTCCGGTGAACAAATTCAACAATACGTTCAGCAATACCGAATTGGAAGCCCTTACGGCGCAAGAATTGGTCGATCGTATTAAAAATCTAAACAACTACGAACAAACGGTAATTTATTACGGACCCGCTTCTTTAACCTCTTTAACAGAAAAATTAAAAGGTTTACACAAAGTACCGACTCAATTTTCAAAACCTGCTCCGGCAAAAGAGTTTACGTTAACCACGCAAAATTCCAACCAAGTCTTGTTTACCGACTACGATATGGTGCAAGCGGAAACACGTTGGGTTCGCAATTTAGAAGCGTTCGATCCCAATCAAAAAACAATTGTGAATGTATTCAACAATTATTTTGGCGGCGGAATGGGTTCGCTGGTTTTCCAAACCATTCGCGAAAGTAAAGCCTTAGCCTACAGCACATACGGATACATCATGGAACCACAAAAAGCTGAAGATCACTTCCAAATCTTAGCCTATGTGGGAAGTCAGGCCGACAAATTCAACGAAGCGACTGTGGCCATGAATGAGTTATTGAACGTGATGCCTGAATTACCAGCAAATCTGGAATTGGCAAAAACACAAATCAAAAAAGACATTCAAACCGAACGCATTACACAAGACGGTATCATTTTCAATTATTTAAATGCCAAACAATTGGGATTGACTGCTGACGCACGCCAACAAATGTACAATCAGGTGGACAGCATCCAAATGAAAGACGTGAAAGCGTATCATCAAAGTCATTTGGCCAATAAAGCGTATACTTATGCCATTGTTGGTTCAGAAATACGAATCAACTTGGAAGATTTGAAAAAACTGGGTGAAGTGAAAAAAATCACTTTAGAAGAATTGTTTGGGTATTAATTCCGAACCTTCCTAATCATAAAGCTGTCCCTAAAAAGACAGCTTTTTTAATTATTAGTCGGGCCTTTTTGTTACTTTTGAAAACGATTGAAAAAAGCGAAAGCAGCTATGAAAGTATATACAAAAACTGGGGATGCTGGAACTACTTCCCTATTTGGTGGAGACCGCGTTCCCAAACACCATATTCGTATTGAAAGTTATGGTACGGTGGACGAACTCAATAGTTACATCGGACTCGTGCGCGATCAAGAAATGAATCCCTTGTACAAAGCCGTTTTGGTCGAAGTGCAAGACCGTTTGTTTACGGTTGGGGCGATTTTGGCCACACCACCCGCGAAAGAAGTGTTGAAAAACGGAGAAAAACGTTTGCAAAACTTAGGTATCACCGAAGCGGATATCGACTATTTGGAGATGGAAATGGATAAAATGGATGCCGAATTACCGCCCATGACACACTTTGTGTTACCGGGTGGGCATACCACGGTGTCATATTGTCATGTAGCGCGCTGTGTATGCCGTAGAGCCGAGCGTTTAGCGGTGCATTTGAATGACATCGAACCGACAGATTCGCTTGTAATTAAGTACTTGAACCGACTTTCTGACTACCTTTTTGTGTTGGCACGGAAGTTGTCCCTTGACTTGAACGCCGAGGAAACACCTTGGATACCGAGAAAGTAGTTTTCAACCTTTGTTTTGAATAAAAATCAAGTCGCAAGTCCCGTGAAAACCCACTTTTTTACGTTCTTAACTTTTAAATTAAAATAAATCAATTTTTACTTGACTTTTTCAGTTAAAAATTTATTTTTGCAGTAAATCTAAAAATCGAAAGAAGATGTATTGGACATTAGAATTAGCATCGTATTTAAGTGATGCACCGTGGCCTGCTACTAAAGATGAATTAATCGATTTTGCCATCAGAACCGGAGCGCCTCTTGAGGTGGTTGAAAACCTTCAATCCATCGAAGACGAAGGCGAAATTTACGAGTCTATGGAAGAAATTTGGCCAGATTACCCTACGGATGAAGATTATCTGTGGAACGAGGACGAATACTAAGAAATAAAAACATTCACAACTGAAAAAAAGTCTCATTTGGGGCTTTTTTTTTGTTTAAATTTGCACACCCCGAAAGGGGCAAAAACTAAATTATTATACCATGAGTATCATTAACAGCATACTTAAAATGTTTGTCGGAGATAAATCCGAAAAAGATATTAAAGCAATCCAACCTATTGTAGCGAAAATCAAAGCGATGGAAGGTTCGTTGACCGGACTCTCCCACGATCAATTGCGTGCGAAAACCGCTGAATTCAAAGCCAAAATCAAAGACGCTCGCGCTAAATTTGATGAAGAAATCAGCAAACTTAAAGCCGACGCCGAAGCTACACAGGATATCGATGCTCGTGAAGACCTATACAACAAAATCGATGCGTTAGAAAAAGAAGCCTACGAAGCTTCAGAAAAAACACTTAACGATATTTTACCCGAAGCTTTTGCTGTGGTGAAAGAAACGGCAAAACGTTTCAAAGAAAACACATCCATTACCGTAACCGCTTCGCCTATGGACCGCGAATTTTCGGGTTCCAAGGCCTATGTTACCCTAGAAGGTGATCAAGCCGTTTGGGCTAACTCGTGGAATGCGGCTGGAAAAGAAATTACTTGGGACATGATCCACTACGATGTACAGTTGATCGGGGGTATCGTATTGCACCAAGGAAAAATTTCAGAGATGCAAACCGGGGAAGGAAAAACCTTAGTAGCTACCCTTCCGTTGTACTTGAATGCCTTGACTGGAAATGGCGTACACTTAGTGACCGTGAACGACTACCTTGCTAAACGTGACAGCACTTGGAAAGCGCCTTTATTCGAATTCCACGGATTGACTGTTGATTGTATCGATAACCACTCGCCCAACACCGCTGCCCGTCGTAAAGCGTATAATGCCGACATCACTTATGGAACTAACAACGAGTTTGGTTTCGACTACCTTCGTGATAACATGGCGCACTCGCCCGAAGATTTGGTTCAACGCAAACACAATTATGCGATTGTCGACGAGGTGGACTCCGTATTAATCGACGACGCACGTACACCGTTGATCATCTCAGGACCGGTTCCTGATGGCGATCGTCACGAGTTCAACGAATTAAAACCAAAAATCGAAAACTTATACAACCTGCAACGTCAATTGGCAAATGGTTTCTTAGCGGAAGCTAAAAAATTAATCAAAGAAGGCAATGCCAAAGACGGCGGTTTCCAATTGTTGCGTGCTTACCGTGCGCTTCCAAAAAACAAAGCGTTGATCAAATTCTTGAGTGAAGAAGGTGTAAAACAATTGTTGCAAAAAACGGAAAACCAATACATGCAAGACAACAACCGCGAAATGCACAAAGTGGATGAAGCGTTGTATTTCGTGATTGAAGAAAAAAATAACCAAGTGGAATTGACCGATAACGGTATCAAATTCCTATCCCAAGATACCTCTGACGATTTCTTCGTATTACCGGATATCGGAACTGAAATCGCCAACATCGAAAAAATGAATTTGGACAAGGACCAAGAAGCGGAAGCCCGCGAGCGTTTGTTCCAAGATTTCGGGGTAAAAAGTGAGCGTATTCACACCTTAACCCAATTATTGAAAGCGTACACCTTGTTTGAAAAAGACGTGGAATACGTGATCATGGACAATAAAATTTTAATCGTTGACGAACAAACGGGTCGTATCATGGACGGTCGTCGCTACTCCGATGGTTTACACCAAGCGATTGAAGCGAAAGAAAATGTGACCATTGAAGCGGCTACGCAAACCTTTGCTACGATTACGTTACAGAACTACTTCCGTATGTACAACAAGTTGGCAGGGATGACCGGTACCGCTGTAACGGAAGCCGGCGAGTTCTGGGAAATCTACAAATTAGACGTTGTTGAGATTCCGACGAACCGTGGAATTTCACGTATCGATAAAGACGATTTGATCTACCGTTCTGTGCGTGAAAAATACAATGCCATCATTGAAGATGTGGTGAAAATTTCGCAAGAAGGTCGCCCTGTTTTGATCGGTACCACTTCGGTTGAAATCTCGGAATTGTTGAGTCGTATGTTGAAAATTCGCAACATTGCGCACAACGTCTTGAATGCGAAATTGCACAAAAAAGAAGCCGATATCGTTGCCGAAGCAGGTAAACCAGGGGTCGTAACCATTGCCACCAACATGGCTGGACGTGGAACCGACATTAAGTTGACGCCTGAAGTAAAAGCTGCAGGTGGTTTGGCCATCATCGGTACAGAGCGTCACGATTCGCGTCGTGTAGACCGTCAGTTACGCGGTCGTTCTGGTCGTCAAGGGGATCCAGGAAGTTCGCAATTCTATGTATCGTTAGAAGATAACTTGATGCGTCTTTTCGGTTCGGAGCGTGTGGCCAAAATCATGGACCGTATGGGCTTGAAAGAAGGGGAAGTGATCCAACACTCGATGATGACGAAGTCGATCGAACGTGCCCAGAAAAAAGTAGAAGAAAACAACTTTGGAGTTCGTAAACGTTTGTTGGAATACGATGACGTGATGAATGCGCAACGTGAAGTGGTGTACAAACGCCGTCGTCACGCCTTACACGGGGAACGTTTGAAACTGGATATCGTGAACATGTTGTACGATACCTGTGAAGTGATTGTAGCCGACAACAAAGGGGTGAACGATTTTAAAAACTTTGAATTTGAAATTATTCGCTACTTCTCCATCACTTCGCCGATTACGCAAAGTGAATTTGAGAAATTAAACGAAATGGAAATTACAGGTCGTCTCTACAAAGCGGCGTACCAATATTATACAGAGAAATGCGAACGTTCTGCCCGTGAAGCCTTCCCGATTATCGCGAATGTATACGAGAATCCGGGGAACCAATTTGAGCGTATCGTGGTACCGTTTACCGATGGTATCAAATCCTTGAATGTGGTGACCGACTTGAAAAAGGCCTACGAAACGCAAGGTGCACAATTGGTGGCTGATTTTGAAAAGAACATCACCTTAGCTATTGTGGACGAAGCCTGGAAAAAACACTTGCGCAAAATGGACGAATTGAAAACGTCGGTGCAGTTGGCGGTTCACGAACAAAAAGACCCGTTGTTGATTTATAAATTGGAAGCCTTCAACTTGTTCCGTACAATGTTGAATGCTGTGAATAAAGAAGTGATTTCGTTCTTGTTCAAAGGCGATTTACCCCAACAACAAGTGTCGCAAGAAATTCACGAAGCGCGCATCGAGGACCGTCCACGCGAGCAGTACACCGAATCGCGTAACGAAAATGAAGTAGCGGAAAACAATGCTCAAGCGCAGCAAGAAACCCAACCGCAACGCACGGAAACGGTAGTGCGCGAAATGCCAAAAATTAACCGTAACGATACCGTTACCATCAAACATATTTTAAGTGGCAAAACCGAATCGATGAAGTACAAAAAAGCCGAATCGATGATTGCTACAGGCGAATGGGTTATCGTAAACGAATAATACATTACCACTCGAAAAATCTTCCCCGTATCCACCGATGCGGGGATTTTTTTTGCCCAAAATCCACCGCAGCTCCTCCCCGATTTGTTATATTTGTGACACAAAATTTCCAACTATGCAACATATCATTGACCGCTTTATCAGCTACGTCACGATCGATACCGAGTCGGATGCCAACTCACCGACGACACCCAGTACCGCCAAACAATTTGACTTGGCCAACTTACTGGTGCAAGAATTACAAAACATCGGACTCACCGAAGTCACCATCGATGAAAAAGGCTATGTGATGGGTACCCTTCCTTCGAATGTGGACCATGAGGTACCGACCATCGGCTTTGTGTCACATTACGATACTTCGCCCGATTTTACAGGTAAAGGCGTAACGCCACAAATTGTACACAATTACGACGGTGGTGACATCGTGTTGAATGCCGAAAAGAATATCGTGCTTTCGCCCTCTTATTTTGAAGATTTGTTGTTGTACAAAGGACAAACCTTGATTACCACCAACGGACTCACCTTGTTGGGTGCCGACGACAAAGCCGGACTTACAGAGATTGTAACCGCGATGGAATACTTGGTGCAACACCCTGAAATCAAACACGGGAAAATTCGCGTCGGTTTTACGCCGGATGAGGAAATTGGCCGTGGTGCCGACTTTTTTGACGTGGAGCAATTTGGCGCGCAATGGGCCTATACGATGGACGGGAGTCAGTTGGGCGAATTGGAGTATGAGAACTTCAACGCGGCGGGTGCGAAAATTACCTTCAAAGGAAAAAGCGTGCACCCGGGTTATGCCAAAGGCAAGATGATCAACTCCATGTTGATTGCCAACGATTTTATTAATGCCTTACCGAAACACGAAATCCCACAAGAAACGGAAGGTTACGAAGGCTTTTTCCACGTGACGGGCTTGACCGGTAGTTTGGAAGAAACCCATTTGGAGCTGATTATCCGCGACCATGACCGGGCGAAGTTTGAAGCGCGCAAGGCCATGGTACTACAAATTGCGGCCGACATCAACGCGCGTTTTGCGGCACAGTTTGGCGAAGATATTTGTATTGCCGAGGTGAAAGACCAGTACTACAACATGCGGGAAAAAGTCGAACCGATGTACTTTATTGTGGATTTGGCGGAGCAGGCGATGCGCGAGTTGGGAATCGAACCCTTGATTAAACCCATTCGTGGCGGCACGGACGGATCGCGTTTGTCGTACATGGGACTCCCCTGCCCGAACATCTTTGCAGGCGGCCACAATTTCCACGGCAAATACGAATACGTACCCGTAGAAAGCATGCAAAAAGCGGTGGACGTGATTGTGAAGATTGCGGAGTTAACGGCAACGACGAAATTTGAGTAAATCTATCAACATAAATAAAAGTAACGGCGTACGGTAGTGCGCCGTTTTTTTGTGGAACTATTTTAAAAAAGTATTTACTCCGACTAGAAATGTCCACTATGTCGAAAATTGAAAAAGCGTTGGCATCATAATTGGAAAAGAAAAGACTAATCCTCAAATAAAAATTAAATCAACTCGCCATGAAAAAAGCCATCCCACTCCTTTCGTTTTCTTTATTTATAAGCTTTACTTTTCCCTGTTTTCAAATGTGTTCGGATGCTTCGTTATTGAAAAGGAGGCATCAGGAAACACGCCAGTTGGAACCTGCAGCTCCCTCCAAAACAGAACAAATCAAACCTACCCATTTATGGAAAGAAAAGGGGAATGCTACACAAGTTGGCTGGGATGCGGCACGAGCCGAATGGACTTTTACGACGTATGAAATTGCTTTGAAAAGCTTTCAAATAGATACTGTAGCCGATTTAAAGGAACGGGGCACCTATCCGTTTCTTTGTTTTACGGGCGTAGTATTGTTTACCGTATTGCTATGTTATCATGCTGTTCGGCAACGTTTTGCAAGTGTTTTCAGGATTTCGTTGATCAACATTGCCTTGCTTGTAACCGCCGTTGGGCTATGGGTTTATGACAAAACGTTGGAGGAATTGCAGCAATTGAAGTGGGGCTTTTATATGGTGTTTATTACGCTGGTGGTGTTGGCTGTTTTATCAAGTTTCGAAAGGAGAAATAAAAAGCATTTAGACTCTTAACAGAACAATGCTATTGTCTTTGTCAGTGAAAAGATTCGCCATTCATCTTCTTTCAACCAGAAAAAAAATTTGTATTCTTGTAATCAATTAGTAACCACCATACAGCCCTAATACAATTACATCTTTGCGATTAGGGTCGTACCAAAACCAAATGATGATGTTAAAATTTATTCGCCTTGTTCCTAACTGTTTCTGGATTCTTTACTTTGTATTTCTGGCCAATTTAGGTTACGCCCAAGAGGCCGAGAACCTTTTTCACAAACAGTACTCCAAACTTAGTTTTGTGTTTCAACCATCCATCCTTAAAAAAAGTGATGCTTGGAATCGTGACGGATCGACCTACCCCAGCATGCAATTCACCAATGACTTTTCGTACCAGTTTGGGTTTTACTACAATTTTGCGCAATCGGGTAATTTTAATTTTAAAACCGGAGTGATCGCCAAAGAATTCATACCCAAGTTTGATTTGAATATCGACAATGCTGAATTGGGTAATGTGGATTATTTACTGACTCAGTTCGATCCCTACAATCAATTTATTATCTCCATTCCAATAAAAACCGATTACTATTTAAAATTGAATCAAAAATTCAATCTAACGTTTGGTGCTGGATTAAACTTAAATTTAATCACTGGAGCAAATGATGAAGTCATCACCTTGATTAACATTGACAATCAACAAGGTCAAGAAGTTTTGATTTATGATGCTTATTCCAATGGTCATCAAGCAATCAACTTTTCATATGAACTAGCTATGGGAATTCAACACAAAAGCAAATGGGCTTTAATTGACCTCTCCTTTTTCATTAATAATAGTTTATTTCCAGACTATGTAGAAGGAGAATATCATATCAATAATTTACAGAACAGCCCAAGCAAAACGGGAGATTTCATCATTCGCAATAACTTTTATGGATTGAGTTTAAATGTGAGTCCGAAGAAAGGGTGGTTGAGAAAAAAAGGGTAATTACAAAAACCTAAATAGAAAACTATCATACAACGCAACGATTCAACTCGTTGCGTTTTTTTATATACAAGCTAAATCACATTGCGGTGAATCAACCTAAGCAAAAAACCGTTTATACTTTGGTTAACGATCTATTTGCTTTTTATCACCGAAATGGAAACCTTTAATAAAAACCTGTATTTTAGCAGTAACCCGTACCAGCGATTGCAGCGGCATCCTTTGCTGGAGCGTTAGCGAAGGCAAAGATACAGCGGAAAGCGCGGCGGCTTGCCGGGGGCCAAAAGAAATTATGAATTATGAGTTATGAATTATGAGTTATGAATTATGAGTTATGAATTATGAGTTATGAGTGAACAAAAAACGTGGAATCGCAACGCCTTTTGGCAACAGGAACTTGAGGGCTTAAAGGCTATTCTTGCAACGACTGAGTTGGTGGAAACGACCAAATGGGGCGGAATTGTATATACGCTCAACGGGAAGAATGTGCTGGGCTTGGGCGGGTTCAAAAATTACTTTACCATTTGGTTTTTTAACGGTGTTTTTTTGAAGGACGAATTGGGTGTGCTGGTGAATGCCAATGAAGGAGTCACGAAAGGTCTCCGGCAATGGCGGTTTACCCGTTGGGAGGATGTTAACGAAAAAAACGTGTTGCATTACGTGAATGAAGCTATCGCCAATGAACGCGCCGGACTTGCAATCAAACCCGAGAAGAAAGTACGCATCGAATGTGCTTTTCTCGATGCCGAACTCGCTAAGGATGCTGCCTTACGCACGGCTTTTGAGGGGTTTACGCTTTCGAAGCAAAATGAATTTTTGGAATACATCGCCACAGCGAAACAGGAAAAAACGCAAGTGAGTCGGATGGAAAAAATAAAACCACTCATCCTGGAAGGACGCGGTTTGAACGATCGGTACCGAAAATAAAAAAATCCCGAAGAAATCGGGATTTTTAATTATGCTTTTTTGTTCAAGGCAGCACTCAATTCCATCGAAATGGCGGTACGTTCCATTTTTAATTTCCCGGACATGGTTTCGATGATTACTGTGGTTTCAGCCAGCTCGACAATTTTACCGTGAATCCCACTTTTGGTAATAATGCGGTCCCCGACTTTCAAGGCGCTTTCAAATTCTTTTTCTTTTTTCATGCGGTTTTGTTGTGGACGAATCATAAAGAAATAGATGACTACGAACATCAATAAAAACGGCAACATTTGTGTTAATTGACCCATAATTGAATAATTTGTTTGTTATAATAAACCGCGACCGGCTTTTTTCATTTTTCCATTAGCTTGGAATTCTTTGACCAAGTTGTCCAAGATTCCGTTGATGAAGAGACTACTCTTCGGGGTTGAATATTCTTTGGCCAATTCCAAGTACTCGTTGATGGTTACTTTGGCTGGAATGGACGGGAACTTTATGAATTCGCAAATGGCCATTTTTAAAATAATGGTATCCAATTCAGCGATCCGTTCCAAGTCCCAATTGGGGGTTTTGTTTTCAAATTCTTTCCCGAATTCTTTTTCGTTTAATAAGGTCTTGCGCAATAGATCGACAGCAAAGTCGGCATCTTCCGCATCTTTAAAGATTTTCGGTACGCGAAACTCTTCGCTTGTGAAATGACGCAATTGCTTTTGAATCAAAGTGTTCACCACAGGAATATCATCCACCCACGTCAGTTTAAAGTCTTCTAAATAGGCATACAACTTTTCATTGGGCGCAATGATTTCAGTGAATAAATCCATTACAAAGAAACGTTCTTCTTCAAAAGTCACCGTGGGCTTGGCCATGTACTTTTGATACAACGCACTGTTCTTCACATCTTGCAACATATAGATAATAGTATCATCGTTATTCTGCCAGTTGTTGATGTGGTTGTATTCCAAAGCTTGTTGCAAGGACGGATTATTTTCCAAAGCGAGCAACACGGTATTATTGATAAAACGAGTATTGGGATTGCGTTCTTCTGGGGTGGCTAAGTGTTTGTTCTTGGCCAATTCGATGTAGGTTGCCTCCTTTTTACGGAGTTCGACCAACGAAGACAAGAGGATGAGATAAAGGTCGAGGATGTTGTCCAAACTGGCTTTGAGAAATTTCTCTTGTTTGGTGAGGTCATCGCTTCCACTTTGATGCATAGCGTAAATGGTTTGCATCACTTTAATTCGGATATGTCTTCTGTTTAACACGGAATAAGAACTTTTGGGTTAAAAATAACAAAGCGAAAGAAGTGCTCTTTCGCTTTGCAAAAATAAAATTATTTTTTGGGAAACGCGTTTATTTCGCGTTTTCTTTTCTTCGTTGTTCGATACGGTTTTCTGCAATGGCCATCGCTGCTTTTTGCGTGGTCAAGTTGTTTTTCACTGCATAGTCGAAAATTTCTAAGGTTGTATTGTAGATATTTTCGGTACGACGCATCGCTTCTTCTTTGCCGTAGTTGGCAATTTCACCATATACATTGATGATGCCACCTGCATTGATTAAGAAGTCAGGCGCATACACGATTCCACGCTCTTGCAAGATAGGTCCGTGTACATTTTCGTTAGCCAATTGGTTGTTGGCCGCACCTGCGATTACTTTCGCTTTAATTCGGTAAACGGTATCATCATTGATGGTTGCTCCCAAAGCACATGGTGCATAGATATCTACATCAGCGCTGTATAAATCCTCACCTGTAAAGATAGAAGCGCCGTATTTTTTACTTACTTCTTCCAAACGTTGCTCACTCAAATCCACGATTTGAACCAAAGCACCTTCGTTACACAAGTGACTTACTAAGGTTTCACCCACGTGACCGATACCTTGAACCAATACTTTTTTTCCGGCTAAATTGTCCGAACCAAATTGGTATTTGGCAGCGGCTTTCATCCCCATGTACACCCCATACGCGGTTACAGGAGAAGGATTACCTGATCCTCCACGGGCTTCTGAAATACCTGTTACGTAAGGCGTCACATCGCGCACGGTGTCCATGTCAGCGGTAACCATTCCTACGTCTTCTGCAGTGATGTATTTTCCTGAAAGGGAATTTACGAATTCACCAAACTTGCGCATCAACTCCGGATTCTTGTCGGTTTTAGCATCTCCGATTATTACGGCTTTACCCCCACCCAAATTCAATCCAGAAATGGCTGACTTGTATGTCATTCCACGCGACAAACGCAAAACGTCATTCAAGGCTTCCCACTCATTATTGTATTTCCACATACGCGTACCGCCCAAAGCCGGACCCAAAACGGTATTGTGAATTCCGATTATTGCTTTTAAACCTGTATCTTTGTCGTGACAAAAAACGATTTGTTCGTGGTTGTCAAACGAAAGTTGGCCAAATACAGGGTCCATTTTCTGAAGCTCCTGTGCTGTAGTGATTTCTGCAGTCATAAAATTAATTTTGTGTTGCGACTTTATCAATAAGTCGAGACAAATTTAACGTTTTATTCAAGATATTTCATCGAATTATGGTTTAATTAGCATATTGTTAATAAAAACAGGAATCGCTGAATATTTTTAAATTACATTATAACACGTTTTTTAACATAATTTCTAAAAAATAACAACGAGTCGTCTATAACTCATGAAAGAACTTCAATATTTAAATAAATATTTTATAAAATACAAATACCACTTTTTAGCGGGTATTTTCATTACTATCATTGCCCAAATCTTCTTTTCTTACACTCCAAAATTGATTAGCGCTTCTTTTAAAATCATTGAAAATTATCCACAAAATGGTTTACAAAAGTCGGAGGTCTTGAAATTGCTTATTAAAAACATCTCCTTAGCCATTGGAACTTCATTGATTGCAGGGTTTCTCACCTTTTTAATGCGCCAAACCTTAATCGTAATGTCGCGGCATGTCGAATTTGATTTAAAAAACGAAGTCTTTCGTCATTACGAACAATTGGATCAAGGCTTTTACAAACGCAACCGTACGGGCGACTTAATGAATCGCATCACCGAAGATGTGGCTAAAGTGCGCATGTACGTTGGCCCAGCCGTAATGTACACCATCAACACCTTGATACGATTTGGCGTGGTTATTATTTATATGTATAATGTTTCACCACGATTGACGCTGTATACGCTACTTCCTTTGCCTTTGCTTTCCTATGTTATTTTTAAATTGAGTGTGGAAATCAACAAGCGAAGTACCTTATTCCAACAATTTTTATCCAAAGTTTCCAGTTACAGTCAGGAAGTGTTTTCCGGCGTACGGGTTATTAAAGCCTATGCTTTAGAAAATAAAAACCAAGAAGAAATGGCGGCTCTCGCTGAGGAAAGCAAAGCCAAGAGTTTGCAATTGGCGGGAGTACAATCCTTATTTGGTCCGTTGATGATCACCCTGATTGGGATTAGTAACTTGGCGGTTATTTATTTTGGAGGAATGATGTACATCAATGGCGACCCGCATATACAGAGTATCGGTGTCATTGCAGAATTTATTTTGTATGTCAATATGCTCACTTGGCCAGTGGCTTCTATTGGTTGGGTTTCCTCGTTAGTTCAAGAAGCAGCAGCATCTCAAAAACGCATCAATGAGTTTTTAAAAACCCAGCCTGAGATTCAAAACAAGGCAACTGAAATCACGCCTATTCAAGGACGGATTGAATTCAAGAATGTGAGCTACACGTATGAGGACACCCAAATTGAAGCTTTGAAAAACGTTTCTTTTACCGTTGAAAAAGGACAAACATTAGCCATTCTCGGAAAAACAGGCGCTGGAAAATCGAGCATTTTAACACTACTAACCCGTTTACACGACATCGAACAAGGAGCGATTTTAATCGATGCACAGCCGATTGATCAAGTAAACTTAGTTAGTTTACGCGACGCCATTGGGATTGTTCCGCAAGATGCCTTTTTATTCTCGGACACGATTAGTAACAACATCAAATTTGGAAAAGAAAACGCTTCCCAAGAAGAAGTGGAAAGTGCAGCAAAACTAGCAGTTGTTCACGATAACATCATCCAATTCAATCAGCAATATGAAACTATTTTGGGCGAACGAGGAATTACGTTATCGGGTGGCCAAAAGCAGCGGGTTTCCATTGCTCGCGCCATTATTAAAGACCCTAAAATACTATTATTGGATGACTGTCTATCGGCTGTCGACACAGAAACCGAAGAGAAGATTTTAGGCCATTTGAATCGAATTTCGGCGGACAAAACCACCATCATTGTAAGCCATCGGGTATCATCAGCCAAAAATGCGGATCAAATTATTATTTTGGAAGAAGGAAGGATTATTCAACAAGGTTCTCATAATCAATTAGTAAACCAAGACGGCTATTATAAGGAACTTTATGAGAAACAACTTTCTGAAAAAGAAGTACAATAATACTTGCATTATATTCATTTTTTTTTCATTTTCGTAGATAGAAAATTAGTAATTGACTGAATGAATTATGAGAGAAAATGATATGTTGGAAAAAGACGAAATCTTTTCCAAAGTTTTAAGAGCCGGTAGAAGAACTTATTTTTTTGATGTTCGTTCGACAAAAGCAGACGACTACTATATCACGATTACAGAAAGTAAAAAATTTACCGAAGAAGATGGATCGTTTCATTTCAAAAAACACAAAATCTATTTGTACAAAGAGGATTTTGCTGCCTTCCATGAAATTTTAGAAGAAATGACCCATTTCGTTTTGTCATCCAAAGGAGAAGAAGTAATCTCTGAACGTCACCAAAAAGACTTTAAGAAAGAATATCCTGCAGAAGAGTCAGGAAACAACGAAAGAAGTTTTACCGATATAGACTTCGACGATATTTAAAAACAAAAAATCCGAAAGTAATGGCTTTCGGATTTTTTTTTATGCTACTTATTATTCAGCTCCTGAGGTCAGGTAATTGTATATTTTCATCCCTTGTTCATCACTTAAACGGGCTTTCTTTTGCATTCGAGTCACAATCGGTTTCCATGCTTCAGCATTGTAATCCGTCGGTTTGTACAATTGGTGGCAACGGGCACAACTGCCTTCGTATAAACTTTTGCCTTCAGCCAATTCTGGCGTTAATTCTTTTTTAGGAGCGGGCTTTGCTGCTTCTGGCGCTGATTTGCTCGAACCGCAGGCAAAGACAAAACCTGCAACTACAGCCAAAGCAAGTACTTTTGTTTTCATATTTATTAGTTTTGGTAAGTAAAACTACACAAAAAAAGCAGTCCGAAGACCGCTTTTCAAATTATTTAACATCCATTAATTCGACATCAAAAACCAAGATGGCATCCGGTGGAATTACCCCTCCAGCACCAGCTGAACCGTATCCAATATGTGGTGGAATCACAAAACGGGCTTTATCCCCTACTTGCAATAAAGCAATGCCTTCATCCCAACCTTCAATTACATAACCTTTTCCTAATGGAAATTCGATGGGTTTTTTACGTCCGTACGAACTATCGAATACTTTACCATTATCCAAAGCTCCTGTATAATGAACCGAAACTGTTCTTCCTTTTTCAGCTTGTTTGCCATTTCCTTTTTGGATAATTTGGTAACGTAAACCGCTTTCTGTTTTTTGGAAACCAGCCGCTAATTTTTCAATAGCCGCTTCCGCTTTTTGTTTGGCTTCTTCCAAACGCTTCACACGCGAACCTTCAAACACACGAAAGGCTTCAATCGCATTCCATTTTTGGGCTTCCTCGCCTTCGCGAATGATTTCGATACTCTCAATCAAATCGTTTTGTTGAATCGCATCAACCACATCCTGTCCTTCTACCACATGCCCGAAAACGGTATGTTTACCGTCCAACCATGGTGTTGCAACGTGTGTGATAAAAAATTGGGAGCCATTGGTTCCAGGTCCTGCATTCGCCATAGACAATACACCCGGACCGCTGTGCACTAAATCGGGATGAAACTCATCATCAAATTTATATCCCGGTCCGCCCGAACCAATTCCTTGTGGACAACCTCCTTGTACCATAAAGTCAGGAATCACTCGGTGAAATTTTAATCCATCATAATACGGCTTGCCCATCGGACGTGCGTCATTTTCCAATTGACCTTCTGCTAAACCTACGAAGTTCCCCACCGTACCGGGCGTTAAATCGTGGGTTAATTTTACTAAAATAGCACCGCGAGAGGTGTTGAATTTAGCGTATATTCCGTTTTCCATTGTGTTTTTTATTTGAATTGCGGGGCAAAGGTAAACTTATTCTTTTAACTTTGAAACACCAAACCAAAACACCATGCCTTCTATTTTTAATCCAGATGACAACCAACAAATGGTTGCGCGTATTCAACAACTCACCCCTGAATCGAAAGCCCTTTGGGGAAAAATGAGTGTGGACCAAATGTTTGTACATTGTTCCAAAGCCATTGATGTGGCCTTTAATACGATCCCTTTAAAGGTGAATTTCATATTCAAACTGTTGGGACGACTTTTAAAAAACAAAGTCATCGTGAAAGGGGAATTATCCAAAAACAGTCCGACAGCCAAAGAATTTGTCATCACAGACCACACCGATTTCCAAGAAGCCCAAGCGGCATTGATTTCGAGAATTCAACGATTTGCAAATGAGGGTCCGACCTGCATCCAACTCCACAATCACCCTTTTTGGGGCCCACTTACTATCGACGAATGGGATATGTTGATGTGGAAACATTTGAATCACCATTTGGAACAATTTGGCGTGTAAAAAAAACATTGCTTCGTCACGTTCAGGTTGTGTACCTTTGTCCCAAAATTGAGTTATGCGCATTGATATCGTTACCGTTTTACCCGAATTACTTCGCAGTCCGTTTGAAGCGTCTATCATGAAACGCGCTATTGACAAAGGTTTAGTTGAAGTACATTTTCACAACCTTCGCGATTATACCACCAATAAATACAAAAGTGTGGACGATTATCCGTATGGAGGCGGGGCCGGAATGGTGATGATGATCGAACCCATCGACAAATGCATTAGTCAATTAAAAAGTGAGCGCAACTACGACGAAATCATTTACATGACGCCCGACGGTGAAACGTTAAACCAAGGCATGGCCAATGCAATGTCGTTGTATGAGAACATCATCATTCTTTGTGGGCATTATAAAGGAGTCGATCAAAGGGTACGCGACCATTTTATCACCAAAGAAATTTCCATTGGCGATTATGTGTTGTCGGGGGGCGAATTGGGAGCCATCATTCTCTCGGATGCTTTGATTCGTTTAATTCCTGGCGTTTTGAGTGATGAAACTTCTGCATTGACCGACAGTTTTCAAGACAATTTACTCTCCCCTCCCATTTATACAAGACCTGCCGACTACAACGGCTGGAAAGTTCCAGAGGTTTTATTAAGTGGCCATGCGGCAAAAATTGATGAATGGCGGGAGGAAAAAGCGTTCGAACATACCAAAAACCGCCGACCCGATTTACTTGATCGCTAAGTAATTAGCACTTGGAACAAAAAAATACACAAGTACCCAAAAAAATTATAATCCCCCGTTTTTAATTTAAAATAATTAATTACATTTGCACCCGCATTGGACCAACCTCTGACGAGAATCGTGAATGTTGCTCTGACTAAACCATAAAACGTTTTTACAATGGCAGATTTATTAAAATTCGTTCAAGACGAATTCGTTGCAAAAAAAGATTTCCCTGAGTTCGGAGCAGGTGATACCATCACTGTGTACTACGAAATTAAAGAGGGTGAAAAAACAAGAACACAGTTCTTTAAAGGTGTAGTAATCCAACGCAAAGGTGCTGGTGTTACTGAAACTTTTACTATCCGTAAAATGTCAGGTGCTGTAGGTGTTGAGCGTATCTTCCCTTTAAACATGCCTGCTTTACAAAAAATTGAAGTAAACCAAAGAGGTAAAGTTCGTAGAGCACGTATCTTCTACTTCCGTGAGCTTACAGGTAAAAAAGCTAAAATCAAAGAAAGAAGAAGATAATCTTCATTCTGAAGCTATAAAAGGGTCCCGATTTTTTCATCGGGACTTTTTTTTTGAAAAAAAATTACCCCTCAAATTATCAATTTTCTATTTTTCAAACCTTTAAATCACAAATTCGTAATTCAATCGATTTCGCTAGCAAAATTCATGCTCCTTCGGGCGTATCTTCTTATATTTGTGGGATTTTGTTTAATTACGCAAACTAAAACTTTTAATATGGCAAAAATTAAAGTGGCTAATCCAGTTGTCGAATTGGATGGCGATGAAATGACACGAATTATCTGGAGTTTTATTAAAGAACAACTGATTTTACCTTACCTTGATCTTGACATCAAATATTATGATTTAGGCATCGAACACCGAGATGCGACCAATGACCAAGTAACTATTGATGCGGCAGAAGCCATCAAACAATACAATGTTGGTATTAAATGTGCAACCATCACTCCAGATGAAGCACGTGTGGAAGAATTCAAGTTAAAAGAAATGTGGAAATCACCCAACGGTACGATTCGTAATATCGTGGGAGGAACAGTTTTCCGCGAACCAATTATCATGAGTAACGTACCGCGTTATGTTCAAGGTTGGACCCAACCTATTGTAATTGGACGTCACGCCTTTGGGGATCAATACAAAGCTACCGATAAAGTTATCAAAGGAAAAGGGAAATTAACCATGTCCTTTACAGATGAAAACGGTGAAACAACTTCTTGGGAAGTTTTCAACTTTAAAAATGACGGAGTGGCGATGTGTATGTACAATACCGATGAATCGATCTACGGTTTTGCCCACTCTTCTTTCCAAATGGCGTTGACTAAAAAATGGCCACTATACCTTTCTACTAAAAACACCATTTTGAAAGCGTATGATGGACGTTTCAAAGATATTTTCGAAGAAGTTTACCAACAACATTACAAAGCACAATTTGAAGCATTAGGTATTGTTTACGAACACCGCTTAATTGATGACATGGTGGCTTCAGCAATGAAATGGAACGGAGGCTTCGTTTGGGCTTGTAAAAACTACGACGGCGACGTTCAATCGGATACGGTTGCACAAGGATTCGGTTCGTTAGGATTGATGACTTCGGTTTTGGTTACTCCTGACGGAAAAACTGTAGAAGCAGAAGCGGCTCACGGAACAGTTACACGTCACTACAGACAACACCAACAAGGCAGAAAAACTTCGACCAACCCTATCGCATCGATTTTTGCATGGACACGTGGTTTGGAGCACCGTGGTAAATTAGACAACAACCAAGAATTAATCAACTTCTGTCATGCTTTGGAAGCCGTATGTATCGAAACGGTTGAAAGCGGTAAAATGACAAAAGACTTGGCGATGTTGGTAAAACCTGAAGGGCTTACGGATGCGGATTACTTAACAACTGAAGATTTCTTGCAAACGTTGAAAGTGAACTTGGATGCTAAACTAGCTTAAATTTCATTTTAAATTTCATAAAAAAAGGCAGTTAGTAGTTAACTGCCTTTTTATTTTTTTGGAGTAGCATTCGACTGATCCATTTTTTCTACATATTCAACTTGCAATCGAGCCTTATACCCGATTCCTAAGTTCCAATATTTCATTGAAAATAAGGTTCCATTAGCATCATAGAAATTATACTGACCCGTATTCGGGGAGAGTTCGCCATAATTCAACGCCTCAATTTCAATAATATTCATCCCTGGATTCAATTCCACGGTGAATTTTTGAAAATCATCTCTAAGAATGATGGATGGATTCACTAAAATTCCATTCAACCACACCCGAATATTATCGCCATCAATCAAACCATAATCGCGGTTCGCTAATTCAATCGTTTTGGTAAACACAATCGCTTTTCCCAAATCCATGTCGCGGTTGAATAGTTCCGGGCTAACCCCTTCTTCTTTTAATTGATTGTTAAAACGGTCTGTATAGAGCTCAGACGGATTTCGAGGTGCTTCGTATTGTTTATCGGGTATGTCACCAATTTTTGGAATCTGTGGCATACTTTGAAAGATAATATCATCCGAAGTCTTCGCTTTGGGAGTATTCAATTTAAAAGCTGGTACAACCGTTGGCGTGGTAGCCACGTCAGCTTTCTTTTTGGCTAATTTATCGGGAACCGCTTTAATCTGAATCTTCTTCCGACGGGATTCCAACTGGGACCATCCGGAAAAAGTGATTAGAAATGCAATAAGCAATAAGCGGCTTTTCATGCGAGAATTTTGAGTAAATTTAGAAGTAAATCAGTTGCACCTTACGAGTTTAACCCTATGTTAACATTCGTCTTGTAACAACCTGTCACTAGATTCGTCAAATTTGCAAAAAATTTCACAAAGACCATGCCTAAATATTTACGATTCGCCTTCATTTTTTGCCTTTTCACCTATGGAATCCATGCGCAAGAAAAATTTACTTTGAGCGGAACCCTTACCGATGAGAAAAACAATGAAACTTTAATTGGTGTCAATATCCTTGTCAAAGGAACCAAATCATTTGCCGTAACCAACGAATACGGATTTTATTCGCTCACACTTCCAGCGGCAACTTATGACATCGAATTCAGTTACCTCGGCTATGAAACACAAGTGCAAAAGATTGATTTGACGCAAAATCAAAAATTGAATATTCAATTAAAAGAAAAGGGCGAACTGTTAGAAGAAGTAGTAGTCACTTCCAATGACACTAAAAGCAATATTCGCAAACCCGAAATTAGTGTCAACAAACTCACAACCGCAACCATCAAACAAATGCCTGTTGTTTTGGGTGAAGTCGACATCATTAAATCGCTTTTATTCCTACCTGGTGTAACCAATGCGGGTGAAGGGCAATCAGGATTCAACGTGCGCGGTGGTGGCGCCGACCAAAATTTAATTCTCCTCGATGAAGCTACCATCTACAATTCCTCTCACCTTTTTGGCTTTTTCTCTGTATTTAATCCCGATGCCATTAAAGATTTGAAATTGTACAAAGGCGGAATTCCCTCCCGCTTTGGAGGTCGCGTTTCCTCCGTTTTAGACATCTACCAAAAAGAAGGAAACAGTAAAGGGTTTCACATGAATGGGGGAATCGGACTCATCTCTTCCCGCTTGATGGCAGAGGGTCCGATTCAAAAAGGAAAAGGTTCATTTGTGGTGGCCGGTCGCGGTTCGTACGCCCATTTGTTTTTAAAATTATCCAACAACGACAATTCGGCCTACTTCTATGATTTAAACACCAAAATCAATTACAAATTCAATAAAAACAATACGGTTTTTGTATCGGGCTATTTTGGCCGCGATGTATTTGACATTAACCAGAGTTTTACCAATACCTACGGAAATGCTACCCTTAATTTGCGATGGAACCACTTGTATTCCGATAAATTATTTTCCAATTTATCCCTTATCTATAGCGATTATTACTACGGGTTAAACTTGGATTTCGTCGGATTCAATTGGGACTCGGGAATTAAAAATTATAACCTCAAATACGATTTCCGTCATTACCTCACCGACAAAATCAAATTGTTTTATGGGGTGAATGGGATGTATTACGACTTTAATCCGGGGACTATCGAACCCTCACGCAGTGATTCAGGAATCAATTACCGCCAGTTGGAAAAGAAATTTGCATTTGAACCTGCCCTGTATTTAAGTGCCGAACAAAAGATTGGCGACCGTTTGAATATTGAATACGGTTTCCGTTACAGTTGGTTCTACCGTTTGGGAAGCTCAACACTAAATCTTTATGCCAACAACAATCCGGTGACCTTTGACAACGAGTTAAAAATTTATGAAAAAGCCACACCTATTGGTACTAAATATTACGGCTCCAATAAAATCATGGCCGACTATAACAACCTCGAACCGCGTTTGGCTTTGTCCTATGAATTGACATCGAAGAGTTCGATCAAACTTGGTTACAACCGTATGGTTCAATACCTGCAATTGGTTTCCAATACTGCATCGCCCACACCTCTAGACGTTTGGACGCCCAGCGATCAATACATCAAACCCCAAATCGCCGACCAAATTGCTTTGGGCTATTTTTCTAATTTAAACGACGACAACTACTCCCTCGAAGTGGAAACCTTCTATAAAAAAGTCAAAAACCGCATGGATTATATTGATGGTGCCGACTTGATCGCGAACGAAGCAATTGAACAAGTGATTCTCAATGGAGAAATGCGCTCGTACGGTCTTGAAGTGCTTTTCCGAAAAAACACCGGAAACTGGACCGGATGGATCGCTTACACTTTATCCAAATCTGAACAACGCACTCCCGGAAGAGCACAAGGTGAAACCGGCATCAACAACGGTCAATGGTACCGCTCAGGCTATGACAAACGTCACAATCTAGCCCTTACTTCTACCTATAAATATTCCAAAAAATGGAGCTTTGGTGCCAACTTTGTCCTGCAAACAGGACAGCCTGTAACCTATCCCAACGGGCAATATACCTATTTGGGTATCACCGTTCCAAGCTACGGAACCCGCAATGAAAACACGTTGCCATTGTACCACCACTTGGACGTTTCTGCCACGTTAACACCAAAACAAACCAGTAAAAAATGGTCGGGTGAATGGGTATTTAGTATTTATAATTTGTACGGACGTAAAAATGCAGCCAGCATCAGTTTCCGTCAAAATCAAGATAGCGGACAAAATGAAGCCGTTCGCTTATCCATTTTCGGACTTGTGCCTTCGGTAACCTATAACTTTAAATTTTAATTCCATGAAAAAATATATCTCACTTTTCGTTTTAGCTTTAATATTCATTAGTTGTGAAGATGTGGTCAACGTCGACTTAGAAACGGCTGCCCCTAAATTGGTAATTGATGCCAATATTCTTTGGAACAAAGGCACAGTTGGGAACGAACAAACCATCAAACTCTCCACCACAACAGGTTATTACTCTTCCGAAACCCCAAAAGTGTCAGGCGCTACCGTTTACATCACCAATTCAACGAATACCGTTTTCCCGTTTGTGGAAACAGTACCCAATTCAGGTGAATACAAATGTTCGACTTTCGTACCTGTTATCAATGAAAATTACACCTTAACTGTGCAATACAACGGCATGACCTATCGCGCCACTGCGCCGTTATTGGCAACACCTACGATTGACAACGTACAACAAACCACCGTACAAGGTTTTGGTGGAGACGAAATTCAGGTGAAATTCTTTTACCAGGACAACGGTGCCGAAGACAATTTCTATTTGGTTGGCGCCAAAAATTCATTGCTTGCCATTCCCGAATACGGCGTGATCTCCGACGAGTTTTTCCAAGGCAACCAAATGTTCGGATTCTACACCAACGAAAACCTGGAAGCCAATGTGCAACTACATTTCAAACTCATGGGCATCACAGAACGGTATTACAATTACATGAACAAACTGTTGAATATTGCCGGAAACCAAGGCGGGAGTCCGTTTTCTACACCCCCCGCTACTCTACGCGGCAACATCATCAACCAAACCGACGAAAACAATTATCCCCTAGGCTATTTCCATTTGTCTGAAATTGATGAAGTGGATTACACCGTGGAATAACCAAGATATTGAGAAGTTATTTGAATTTAATTTTTAATTTTGAGCGAATTCCAAATCTCAAATCTCAAATTCATAATTCATAATTTATAACTCATAATTTTCCTCCATGTCTTCCCACCACATCGTTCGTGACGACCAAGAACCAGCCTTAATCATCGCCAACGGTGCGGCTTGTTCTATCGAACTCATGAATCAATTGCTGGAATGGCAACCGCTGGTGATCGTACTCGATTCGGCGATGGAGCGCGTGGTCGAACTCGGAATTAAAGTCGATGTGTTGTTGGGCGACTTCGACCGCGACTTTGACCCCAATTCGTACAAAAAAAAACAATACCCGCTAGAAATTATCCATGTGCCCGATCAAGACAAAACGGATTTGGAAAAAGCCTTCGATTATTTGATTGCACGCGGCCATAAAGCTGTCAATGTCATTTGGGCTACGGGACGCCGCATCGATCATACCTTGCACAATTTGACGATTTTGGCTCATTACCGTGACCGACTCAAAATTGTGGTTTTGGATGATCATTCCAAAGCTTTCATCATTCCGCATAATTACCAAAAATGGTATCCAAAAAACACGATACTGTCATTACTACCCATTGGAACTGTTGAAAACATTAGCACTACCAATTTATTTTATCCTTTAAAGCGGGAAAACCTGCAGTTGGGTTACCGCACAGGAAGCAGCAACCATGTCGCCGAAGACGGCATCGTGACCATTATCCACGAAACGGGCGATTTACTGTTAGTGGAGTCCATGGACTAACGGGCGAAAAGTCCTTTTTTGAATAAGGAGTAGCCCTTTCGATTCCTTTTCACCTGCCTTCCCGCAGTCCGCTAAATCCCTTCACTGCGTTACGGGGATACCGCTTCCACCTGCCTGCCGGTAGGCAAGTCGAGGCTAAAAATCAAGTACCTTTTTCAAAAATCGTTTCTTGATTCCCCCATTTTCACGCGAATTATTCGTTATTTTTGTTCTTCCTTTCCATCAAAATTAAGTGACTACGGCTATGAGATTCCAAGTTATTTCCGAATACCAACCCACAGGCGACCAACCCCAGGCAATTAAAAAATTAGCCGCCGGTATTGAAGCCGAGGAAAAGTACCAAACCTTACTCGGAGTGACGGGTTCGGGAAAAACATTCACCATCGCTAATGTGGTGCAAGAAGTGCAGCGTCCAACTTTGGTTTTAGCACACAACAAAACCTTGGCCGCGCAATTGTACTCGGAATTCAAGCAATTTTTCCCCAATAATTCGGTGCAGTATTTCGTTTCCTATTACGACTACTACCAACCCGAAGCCTATATTCCCGTAACAGGAACTTATATTGAAAAGGATTTATCCATCAACGAAGAACTGGAGAAACTGCGCTTGAGCACAACATCTGCCTTACTTTCTGGTCGGCGCGATGTGTTGGTAGTCGCCTCGGTTTCTTGCTTATACGGTATCGGAAATCCGGTCGAATTTCAAAAAAATGTGATTTCCATTCACCGCGACCAAACGATATCGCGTACCAAATTACTGCACCGCCTCGTGCAAAGTTTGTATGCCCGCACGGAAGCCGACTTTACGCCAGGAACCTTCCGCATCAAAGGCGATACGGTAGAAATTTTCCCCAGCTACGCCGACGATCCCTTTCGCATCCACTTCTTTGGAGACGAGATCGAAGAAATTGAATGTTTTGATGTCCAAAGTTCGAAAGTCATTGAACGCTACGACAAACTGAATATCTATCCCGCGAATATGTTTGTGACCTCTCCTGATGTGTTGCAATCCGCGATTTGGGATATCCAACAAGACTTGGTCAAACAGGTCGATTATTTTAAAGAAATTGGGAAACACCTCGAAGCCAAACGCTTGGAAGAACGCACCAATTTCGATTTGGAAATGATACGCGAACTCGGCTATTGTTCCGGTATTGAAAATTATTCGCGCTATCTGGACCGCCGCCAACCCGGAACGCGTCCGTTCTGTTTGCTCGATTATTTTCCAGAAGACTTTTTAATGGTCGTCGACGAAAGTCACGTGACCATTTCGCAAGTCCACGCCATGTACGGTGGCGACCGCAGCCGTAAAGAAAACTTGGTCGAATACGGTTTTCGTCTCCCCGCAGCCATGGACAACCGTCCGCTGAAATTTGAGGAATTCGAATCCTTGCAAAACCAAGTCATTTATGTGTCGGCAACACCCGCCGATTATGAATTGCAAAAATCGGAAGGCGTCTATGTGGAGCAAATTATCCGCCCAACAGGTTTGCTGGATCCCATTATCGAAATTCGTCCCAGTCTCAACCAAATTGACGACTTGATCGAAGAAATCCAACAACGATGCGAATTGGATGAACGCACCTTGGTTACTACGTTGACCAAACGCATGGCTGAAGAATTAACGAAATACTTGACGAAAGTATCCATTCGTTGCCGTTATATTCACAGTGATGTCGACACTTTGGAACGCGTAGAAATTATGCAAGATTTGCGCAAAGGATTGTTTGATGTGTTGATTGGGGTGAACTTACTCCGTGAGGGATTGGACTTGCCCGAAGTTTCCTTAGTAGCCATCTTGGATGCCGACAAAGAAGGCTTCTTGCGCAGTCACCGTTCACTTACACAAACGGTAGGTCGGGCTGCACGTAACGTAAATGGTAAAGCCATTATGTATGCCGACAAGATTACCGATTCGATGCAAAAAACCATCGATGAAACCAACTACCGTCGGGAAAAACAAATGAATTACAATAGTAAACACAACATCACGCCACAAGCACTCAATAAAAAACTAAGCAATCCGTTGACCAAAAATCAATTGGGCGGCACTTACAATTACGAGGAAGTCATTCAAAAAGCAGCCGAACCCAAAACGGAATATTTATCCAAATCGGAAATCGAAAAACGCATTCGCGACACCCGAAAAGAAATGGAAAAAGCAGCTAAAGAATTGGATTTTATGCAAGCAGCGAAATTACGGGATGCGATTAAAGTGTTAGAAACCCAATTGGCCAAAGTATAATATTTTTCAAATCGAAACGTTTTTGTTTCATGAAAAATCTATGTATCCTTCTACTCGCCTTTTCTAGTTTTGGTCAAACTAAATTCCAAATTTTAGATTCCATTACCCGTCAACCGGTAAGCTATGCCAACATTTGGAATGAGAAACAAATTATTCGAAATTCTGACTCTTTGGGGAATTTTGAAGCGTCCATTGCCGACAAAAAACCATTAAAAATTACGGCTATTGGATATCAAGAAAAAGTATTTCGAACCAATCAAAATCCTATTCTACTTCAACCTATTCCGTATCTTCTCGATGAAGTTGTTATTCGTAAACCTAAAAATACGAATCCAACGGTTGTATCGAAATCGAGTCGAAAAGGTCAAGCCTTATTTGTTCAATACGATGCAAGATCGGTTAGTGTTGTGAAATTTATTAAAGGGGAATCCACACAAAAATTTTTAAAATCGATTGCCTTTTATACACAAACGAGTTCGAACAACCGTAAAATTGCGCTGATCTTTTACAGCGTAAATGAAAAAGGGGAACCGGGCGAACTTTTAAACACCGAAACGATTGTTTGTAATTTAAAAAAAGGGACAAAAGAAACGCGGGTAGATCTTGTAGACTATGCGATTGAACTTCCTAAAGAAGGTATTTATGTGGGACTACAACATTTATTAATTGAAGACAATAAAAAGTACTCGCAAGATAAAAATGCCACATCACTTTCTTTTTTCTATGAACCCGGACTGTATTTTTCAGAGGAAACCGACATTAAAGATTCTTGGTGTTTTTATGATGAAAAATGGAAATTATATCCCACTCGTTCCTTAAATTTAGGCGTTGAATTAACGGACTAATAGATGAACGAAACCCATTACCGCAAATTAGAAAACATGTACCATTCGGGCCCCATCAATCAAAAAATTTATCCCGATGTGCAACTCACGGTATCCGAAGGTCGGGCAGAAATTTCCCTTACGGTACAACCCGATTATTTTCATGCGGGCCAATCGCTCCACGGTTCGGTCTACTTTAAAATGCTAGACGATGCCGCCTATTTTGCTGTCAATTCCCAGATCACCGATAGTTTTGTGTACACAACTTCATTTCATATCCAAATTTTACGCCCGGTGAAAACCGGCATAATTACAGCCATTGGGACGGTGCAATTTGTATCGCGCAATTTATTTATTGGCGATGCTATTTTATACGATAGCAAAGGACGTGAAGTAGCGCGTGGCACGGGTAATTTTATGAAAAGTGGCTTGGCGTTGGATGAAAGTTTGGGCTATCAATAAAAAAAAGCACCCCGAAGGATGCTTAATTGCTAGTATCGCTATAATTAACCGATCTCAATCAATCGTTTGGGTTTGGGTAAAGCTTCCTCGCGTTTGGGCAAGGTAATGTGCAACACCCCATTTTCATAATTAGCCTGAATGGCCTCGGTATTCACGCTATCCGGCAAGGTGAAGGAACGCTTAAAAGAGGAATAACTAAACTCTCTGCGGGTGTAGCGTCCTTCATTTTGATTTTCTTCCCGTTGTGCTTTTGTTTCTGAGGAAATCGTCAATACATTCAAATCAATTTCAATGTTAAAATCGGATTTGTTTTTTCCAGGAGCGGCCAATTCGATCCCAAAAGCAGTTTCGGTTTCTTTAATGTTTACGGCAGGAACGTTTGCCCCAAAATTTTGCATTCCTCCCATCCAATCGGGTTTGAAAAACTCATCAAAAACGGATGGAAAACTCACGGCATTTCTTTTTACAAGTGTCATATCTTTTCTTTTTTAATTAAACATTTTTAAAAGTATAATTCACTCTAGACAAAGAATAGACCACTACCCAAAAAAAGTCATTTTGACATTTTTTGATACGAAAAAAAAGAAATTTTGACCGATTTAAGAAAATGTTAACTGACTAATTTTCAGTTGTGTTGCTCTTGAAAGACTTCGAGTAAGAAATTGGGATCAATCATGCGCGTGGGCGAATCTTCCATGGCTTTCAATACGCGTTTAATCGCATGGGGATTGAGTCCCATGTTAATCCCGATTTCCCGAATTTTAATTTGTTCGCGTTCGTGTAAGATTCCGTCGCAATGCATCAGTAAGGCCAAACGGTAAAATTGTTGCACGCGTTCAAACTCGGATTTGATAATTTCACTGCGGTGTTCTTCGTGAAAAAGTTGGCGCAGTTCCTCTTTGGAAATCCCCAATTCCGTGGCGATAATCGTCAAAAAAGCATATTCGCGTTCATGCAATTCACCATCGACAATGGCAAAGGCAATCATATCGGACAATAAACTGATTTTTTCGGCTTGGGTGTTCATGATTTCCGTATTTTTAGCTAAAATATAAAAAAATCTTAAATTCGAATTCTGTGCAAAAAATAGTCGTTTTCCTACTCCTTGTTTTTTCCCTCCCTCATTTTGGGCAAGAAAGTACGGCTTCTCCGCAAGTTCAAACCTTTACCCTCGAAGCGCCACAATTGCAAACTACCAAGAAAATTTGGTTATACCTTCCCAAAGATTACGTCCAATCGAAGCAATACTATCCTGTGATTTACATGCCCGATGGTCAAAATTTATTTGATGCCAAAACTTCGTATGTTGGCGAATGGAAGATTGACGAAACATTGGACCGTTTGAACGCCCAAGTGATTGTAGTAGGTATCGAACACGGCGGAGAAAAACGTCTGGAAGAATTGACGCCCTTTCCCAATGCAAAATACGGCGGTGGCAAAGGCGATGCGTATTTGGCCTTTTTGGTACAAACCTTAAAACCGTATATCGATAGCCATTACCGCACAAAAACCAACGCCAAAAACACCGCGATTTTTGGAAGTTCGCTGGGCGGATTAATGGCGTTTTACGCTTCGATAAAGTATCCTGATGTTTTTGGAAAAGTGGGTTGCTTCTCCCCTGCCTTTTGGATCAATCGCGAACCCTTAAACCAACTCCTTACAGCAACAAAAGAGTACAAAGCGAGAATTTATTTGTTGTGCGGCGATCAAGAAGGCGATGACGATATGGTCAAGGATATGCAAGCCACCGAATATTGGATCAATACCCAACGCTGTTCGTGTAAAAAAATGAACAAAAGCGTGATTATCAAAGGCGGCCAACATAACGAGAAAATGTGGAGTGAACAGTTTGAAAAAGCGTACCTTTGGCTGTTTTGAATTTAGAATTTAGATTTTAGATTTTAGTGACTAGCGTTCGTATACTGATGAGTGAACACTGAATACTGAACACTGAATACTGAATACTGAACACTGAATACTGAACACTGAATACTGAACACTGAATACTGATTACTGTAAACTGATTACTGAAAAGATGAACAACAACGATATCTTTAAAAAACTCCGAGTAGCCTTACAGTTGCGCGATGACCAAATTGTAGAAATTTTGGAATTGGTGGATTTCCGCATTTCAAAAGGCGAATTGGGTAACTTTTTCCGGGATACGGAACATCCGAAGTATATGGATTGTGGCGACCAAATTCTACGCAATTTCTTAAACGGATTGATTATCCATTTGCGCGGACCCAAAGACGCGCCTAAGAATCCACTGGAGGTGATTGCCACACATAAAAAGACACCGCCCAAGAAAGAAGTCAGCGAAAAGCCAAAAGGAACTGCTCCCAAATCGTTTGGCAAAAAACCAGCCAAGAAATTCAATGCCAAACCGGTTATTGTGGAGAAAGTCAACTACAAAAACGGCAAGAAGAAAGAAAAGTAACACTTTCTTTCCCAACGGTTTGTAACCTAGGTCACGTTTTCCTGTTTTTTATACGGTTACCTTTACTATGACAATTTAAAAAAACAAAAACGATGAAAAAAAATATGGGTTTTGCAGACCGTGCGATTCGACTAATCATTGCAGCTGCGTTGGTTTTACTTTACAGTAGAGAAGTAATTTCGGGTACTTTAGGAACTATAGGCCTCGTGTTTGCGGGTGTATTTACATTGACTTCTTTGGTGAGTTTTTGTCCGCTCTATACTTTACTCGGATTAAATACATCCAAAAAAAATTAACAATTTGTGAATAATTTTCACAGAATAGGATTTAAAAATCAGCGGTTTATGCTGATTTTTTTTTATGTTTACAGCACTCTAAACAGTTCATTACAATGAGAAAAATCACATTATCCTTCTTAGCCATAGTCGGGTTACTTAATGTAGCTTGTACGCAAGAGGCTGAAACAACACCTGCCGCAACTTCGGCAAAAGTGACCACAGGTTCAACAACGACATTGGCTACTACACCCAAAAAATTCTTATTTGACGCGACCAAAGCCGAAACGGCGGGTAATGCGGATTGGATTTTGGATGCTGATTCCACTAATCCACAACGTATTCCAACTCCGGCACAATCGGGCATTACTGCGACAACGCCTGAAAGTTATTGGCGTGGCGGATTGTCTTCATGGGGCGTTGCCTTAGCAAAATTGGGGCATACTGTAGAAACCTTACCTTCGGGAACAGCGATTACTTATGGAGGAACCGGTGTTCAAGATTTAAAAAATTATGATGTTTATGTGGTTACTGAGCCTAATATCCGATTTACAGCTGCAGAAAAAACGGCCATTTTACGATTTGTACAAAACGGTGGCGGTTTGTTTATCATAGGTAACCATAACGGTGCCGACCGTAATAACGATGGCTACGATGCGGTAAAAGTTTGGAACGATTTAATGAGTACCAATACGGTAAAAACCAATCCGTTCGGATTTACATTTAATGCGGTTAACATTTCTGAAACGACAACCAATCGCTTAAGTGCGACTACCGATCCTATTTTGAATGGTTCACAAGGTGTGGTTTCCAATTTAAAATTCTCTGCGGGTTCGACCCTAAGTTTGAACACCACGGCAAACACCACAGTGAAAGGATTAATCTGGCGTTCGACTTCAACACAAGGCACAACGAATGTGATGTGTGCTAGCGCAACATTTGGTACGGGACGTGTATTTGCGATTTGCGACAGTTCGCCCGCGGATGACGGCACTGGAACACCGGGCGATACATTGTATCCGGGTTGGACCGAATTGGTATCCCATTCGCGTTTGCACATGAATGCTTCCCTTTGGTTAGCAAAACTATAATAGCAGCACTAATTGCGCTAAGGATAGCAGTGGAAAGCCCGGATGCCGGAGGAACGAAGGCAACGGACTTGCAACGGATAGCCTGACCCTTCGGGGAGCGCCCAAACTATAAAACACAAAACGCCCAGTTTGAAGCTGGGCGTTTTTTTATGCCAAAAAAAATCCCGACAACTTGCGTCATCGGAACTTTCGTCACTTTCGTTAATTTATCGTTACGACAAAGCCGCTTTAACTTGATCTGCTGCTTCTTGGAATTGTACTGCCGATAAAATAGGCATTCCAGAGTTGTCGATTAATTCTTTAGCCACCTCAGCATTGGTTCCTTGTAAACGAACAATGATTGGCACTTTGATATCGTCACCCATATTTTTGTAGGCATCAACTACACCTTGCGCCACACGGTCACAACGTACGATACCCCCAAAAATATTGATTAAAATCGCTTTCACGTTTGGATCTTTCAAGATGATACGGAAGGCCGTCTCCACACGTTTAGCATCGGCAGTTCCCCCCACGTCCAAGAAGTTAGCCGGCTCAAAACCTGCGTACTTAATCAAGTCCATAGTAGCCATCGCCAATCCAGCACCGTTTACCATACAACCTACAGTTCCGTCCAAATCCACGTAGTTTAATCCCGCTTCTTTCGCTTCCACTTCGATCGGATTTTCCTCACGGATGTCACGCATTTCAGCAATCGCTGCTTGACGGTACAACGCGTTATCGTCGATGTTTACTTTAGCGTCAACCGCTAAAATTTTGTTATCGGATGTTTTTAAAACTGGATTAATTTCAAACAACGACGCATCACTGTTGATGTAAGCCGTATATAATGAATCTACGAATTTCACCATTTCTTTGAACGCGTTCCCTGACAACCCTAAGTTGAAGGCGATACGACGCGCTTGGAAACCTTGCAATCCAATGTTTGGATCGATTTCTTCGGTGAAAATCAAATGCGGTGTTTTTTCAGCTACTTCTTCAATATCCATCCCACCTTCAGTTGAATACATAATCATGTTTCTTCCTTTGGCGCGGTTTAACAATACCGACATGTAGAATTCAGAAACTTCGCTTTCCCCAGGATAGTATACATCTTCAGCAATCAATACTTTGTGTACTTTCTTTCCTTCTGGTGGTGTTTGTGGCGTCACCAACATCATACCGATGATTTGTTCTGAAATCTCAGTAACTTGATCGAGGTTTTTAGCCAATTTCACACCTCCGCCTTTTCCGCGGCCTCCAGCGTGAATTTGTGCTTTCACCACATACCAAGAAGTTCCGGTATCGGCTGTTAATTGTTTGGCAGCTGCTACCGCTTCCACTGGATTATTGGCAACAATACCACGTTGTACGCGAACGCCATATTTTGCGAGAATCTCTTTTCCTTGATATTCGTGTATGTTCATAATAAAGAATAAGTTTAGTTGTATTCGGAACGGGTCCGATATTAAGTGCCACAAATGTAAGTAAATCGACCAAAACAAAAAAGAAATGTATATCAATTTAGTAAGTTTTTTGGAGCTATTTCCCGCTTTCGCCTTTATCTATTTTTTTGGCCCTTTAAAACCGACGAATAGGCCAAAAAAATAGGATATCGGCTCTATCGGGGCTAAAAAAATTCCGTATTCCCAATCCCGCCCCTGCTTTGTTAAAATATTCCTATAAATCGGCTACACGGTTGACTCCCTGCACGCTATGCGGTATCTTTGCAGCGTATAATTTTAAATTTAATTTTTTTGAACAGCATGCAAACTACTGAGTTACTCGCATTGGCTGAAACCTACGGCTGTCCGCTGTATGTGTATGATGCCCACAAAATCGAACACCAATACCAACGCCTTACCAACGCCTTTTCCAAGGTGGAATCGTTACGCATCAACTATGCAATGAAGGCATTATCCAACATTTCGATTTTGAAGCTGTTCCGAAAGATGGGGTCCGGACTGGACACCGTTTCGATTCAAGAAGTGCAACTCGGACTCCATGCGGGTTTCACGCCGGATAAAATTATTTTCACCCCCAATGGCGTTTCGTTTGAAGAACTGGAACAAGCGGCGGCTTTGGGTGTACAAATCAATATTGACAATTTATCGGTCTTGGAACATTTTGGTACCAAGCATCCCAAAACGCCGGTGTGTATTCGCATTAATCCGCATGTCATGGCAGGAGGAAACGAAAATATTTCCGTGGGTCATATCGATAGTAAATTCGGAATTTCGATTTATCAAGTGCCGCATATTTTGCGCATTGTTGAAAATACGGGCATGACCATCAACGGCATCCACATGCATACCGGATCGGATATTCTGGATATCGAAGTGTTTTTGTATGCCGCTGAGATCCTTTTTGATACCGCCAAACAATTCAACAACTTAGAATTCCTGGATTTCGGTTCGGGCTTTAAAGTTCCCTACAAAAAAGGCGACATTGAAACCAACATTGAAGAATTAGGAAAAAAATTAACCAAACGCTTTTTGGCCTTCGAAAAAGAATACGGAAAACCGTTGACCTTGGCTTTTGAACCGGGAAAATTCTTAGTGAGTGAAGCGGGGTATTTCTTGGCCAAAGTCAATGTTGTCAAACAAACCACTTCGACTGTATTTGCGGGTATCGATACCGGATTTAACCATTTGATTCGACCCATGTTTTACGGGTCGTCCCACACGATTGAAAATATTTCCAATCCCAAAGGCAAGGAACGATTTTATACTGTGGTAGGTTACATTTGTGAAACGGATACGTTTGCCAACAACCGTCGAATCGCCGAAATAAACGAAGGCGATGTGTTGTGTTTTAAGAATGCTGGAGCGTATTGTTTCTCGATGTCGTCCAACTACAACTCGCGATTTAAGCCAGCCGAAGTTTTATGGAAAGACGGTCAAGGCCACTTGATTCGGGAGCGGGAAACGTTTGAAGATTTACTCCAAAATCAAATTCTTTTGGATATTTAATAAAAAAGGCTGTCGTAACGGACAGCCTTTCGTTTTTAATGCAACGGACGTTTTTTAATCATCCCGCCTTTGGTATCTTTTATCGAGTGTTGGACAATAAAAGCTCCTTCATCCACTTTTTGAATTTCCAAAACTAATTTGGTGACTTCCAAGCGGGTCACGACACAATACAAAACTTTATTTTCATTGTGGTCGATACCGCGTTTCCCATAGCCGCTTTCCGAATTATAAACCGTAACACCGTGTTGCAATTTATCAATAATTGCTTGTTTGATTTCATCGGCGTTACGAGAAACGATAGTTACTCCGATGTATTCTTCGATACCATTGATAATAAAATCCACCGTTTTGGAAGCGGAGAAATAGGTCAACATACTGTACATGGCCGTTTCTACATTGAACAAAAACGCGGCGCAGGCAAACACACCGATATTGAAAACCGAGATAAAGTCGCCCACCGTAAGACTCGTTTTTTTACTCACATAAATGGCCAAAACCTCGGTACCGTCAATGACGGCGCCACCCCGAATGGTGAACCCGATACCGGCACCCAAGAAAAATCCGCCAAACACAGAAATTAATAGTTTATCGCTGGTGATTACTTTAAAATCGACAAAATGGACGAGCAATGACAAGGCTAAAATAGCGCCCATACTTTTGAAGGCAAACTCCCAGGAGATTTGTTTGGCGCCAATGAAAATAAAAGGCAAATTGATTAATACAATTAATAAAGATAAGTCGACCCCCGTTGCCCGTTCTGTCAATAACGACAATCCCATCGCTCCCCCATCGAGAAAATCATTGGGCAGTAAAAATTGCTTTAACCCGATGGTTGCCATGGTTATCCCAATGGAAATCAGGACAAAGTCTTTGAGGTAGCGTTCAAAAACGAGTTCTTTGATGCGGGTGCTTTCTTTGTATAAGGTTTTAATCAATACTTTCATAGGCTATTATTTTTAGACAAAATACAAAAAAAAGCCCTTTGGAGAAAGGGCTTCTATGCGTTTAACAGGAATTTAATACTAGCGAAACAGTTCGGGCAGCACTTCGCATTCCGAGCCGTTGGGAAAGGTAATGTTAATTTTTTGACAAACGGTTGGCGCTATTTGCGTGATGAACCGCTTTTCATGACTCTCCCCTTTTCGGATGCCCCAACCGTAGAATAACAATGGCGCGTGGGTATCGTAGGCATAGGGTGTTCCGTGGGAAGTTCCTGTTTTGCCGTACTCGATATAACCGGGTTTATCCAAGACAACCAACTGCCCATTTTCATGAACATCATAACCGCGTGCGACCATTTCTTTGTAATAATCACCGGCACAAAAATGCTCGACTTCCTCCTGCGTATACACGGTTTTTACATGCTCTTGTTCCAACAAAAAGGATTTTAATTGGGACACTACACTTGGGTAATCCAATTGCTTTTCTTTGATTTTTGCCATATCCAAATACACATTGAAATTGGAGTAATTCAACACTAAATCGGCACCAAACGTGTCGGTAGAAAACTTCTTCAAACTGGCTTCTATGGCCTTGTAATCCAAATTTGTCACGTTGTATTTATGGTCGTGCATAAACGCAGCATTCTCCGAACACGCATGATCGGCGGTGATAAAAACCATGTATTGATCTTTCCCTACGGTTACATCCAAATACGCAAGAAAATCGGATAATGTTTTATCCAAACGTAAATAGGTATCTTGCAATTCCATGGAGCGCGGACCCAAAATATGGCCAACATAATCTGTAGACGAAAAACTGACGGCTAAGAAATCCGTATTTTCATCTTTACCCAATTGTTCTTTGGCGATAGCTAATTTGGCAAAATCGGCTAAATAATCGTTTCCAAAGGGCACTGCTCGCAACACACCTGGATCGTTTTTAGCCACCATCGCTTTTAAATCATATGGGAATACCGGTTTTTCTACGCCGTATAATTTACCTTCATAAGGTGAATCATCGGGATCACTTTCGTTATAAGTAGCCAAAGGTTTCATCAAATTCCACCCTTGATTGATGTAATTCATATAACCTTTTTTAGCATTGAATTCCGTTACCCAGTCGGGTAGTTTTTCACCATAATAATTACTAGAAATAAAACTTCCCGTTTTACTGTACCAAAACGCCCAATTCGCAAAATGTCCAGCAGGTAAAATAGCACCCCGGTCTTTGATACTCATGCCGATGACTTTTCCTTTAAAATTGGTTCCCATGCGTAATTCATCGGTTATTGTTGTGGCCAATAAATTCTTGGGAGACATCAACCCTTCGGTACCAGCCACTTCACCCAGCGCAGTTACCGAACTATCTTCCGTGCAATATTTTTCTTTTCCTTTGGTGCGACTGAACCACTCGTTACTTACGATTCCATGCACAGAAGGCGTTGTTCCTGTGTAAATACTCGCATGACCAGGCGCGGTATAGGTCGGCATGTAGTTATAATGCGCGTTGTGAAACGTAAATCCGTTGTTCATAATACGTTTAAAACCCGTCTCCGAAAAATCATTTTGGAAACGGTATAAGTATTCCATGCGCATTTGGTCAACTACGATTCCGACTACTAATTTGGGCCGTTTTTGGGCGAATGCAAGTTGGGACAAAACGATAATCCCAAAAAAGTATTTTTTCATTTTATAATTGTATTGCTTGTTGTTTGGCTGTTTCAAATTCAGAAACAACATCGGTTATTATTTGAGCTACGGGTTTGATCTCATGTATTAATCCGGCGATTTGTCCAATTTCCAATTCGCCTTCTTCTAAATCTCCTTCAAACATACCACGTTTGGCACGAGCCCGACCCAATAAGGTTTTTAAATCATCTACACTCGGACATTGCGCGTACAATGCTTGTAAATCGTGGAAGAATTTATTTTTGATCAAACGAACGGGTGCTAATTCTTTCAACGTGAGAAGTGTATCGCCTTCTTGGGTATTGACGACGGTTTGTTTAAAGTTGGCATGAGCCGAACTCTCTTCTGAAGCAACAAAACGACTACCCATTTGCACCCCGTCAGCGCCGAGTACCATGGCGGCTAGCATACCTTTTCCGGTTGCGATTCCACCTGCGGCAATTAAGGGCAAATGAATTTGCTCGCGCACCATCGGAATCAAGGTGAGCGTTGTTGTTTCCTCACGTCCGTTGTGGCCTCCTGCTTCAAACCCTTCGGCAACGATGGCGTCCACCCCTGCTTCTTGAGCTTTCAATGCAAATTTGGAACTACTCACCACATGGACAACTGTAATACCGTGTTCTTTTAAAAACGCGGTCCACGTTTTGGGATTACCCGCCGAAGTAAAGACAATTTTCACGCCTTCTTCCACAATGATGTTCATGATTTCTTCAATGTTGGGGTACAACATCGGAACATTCACACCAAAAGGTTTATCCGTCGCTTTTTTGCATTTTTGAATATGTTCGCGCAAGACATCAGGATACATTGAACCTGCGCCGATGAGACCTAATCCGCCGGCATTACTTACAGCGCTTGCGAGTTTATAACCCGAATTCCAGATCATTCCACCTTGAATAATCGGATATTGGATGTTAAAAAGTTGGGTAATTCGATTCATAGTTTTCCGGTTATTTTTTAATGATTTTACCGGTTATCACTTGTTGGTTTTGAATTATTTGATAACAATAGATTCCGCTAGGCAATTCGCCTACCTCTATTGCTGTTGTTGATGTATTGATTTTTTGAGTTAGCACCACTTGTCCCAGTGTGTTGATCAATTGAATTGTTCCCGGATTTTGAATGCCGACAATCGAAAATTCATGGGCAACGGGATTGGGATATACTTGGAAATTAGTAGGGGTAAAAGCAGTATTTCCTAGTGCATTTGTTAGCGCTACATTCAAATCGGGGATTCCATAGCCGTACTGATTGTTGGGCGCTGTATACCGATCGGCAGATTGTTTGACCATATCCACTACCTGCTGATTGGTTAACTGGGGCACAGCAGCCCATAGACAGGCAATCGAACCTGATAAAATGGGACATGATAGCGAAGTTCCGTTAACATACACCAAATTTCCTTGCGGATTGGAAACGGCGGCACTTACCCCCAAGGCCATGACATCGGGTTTGATGCGTCCGTCGAAACTCGGGCCGATCGAACTAAAACCGGCTTTCACTTCTGCGGCATCCACGGCGCCAACGGCGAGAGCATGCGTGGCTTCTGCGGGAACACCCACATGGGGTTCGGTTGTATTACCTGAATTTCCAGCACTGATTACAACCACCATTCCTTTACTGAATGCTACATTTACGCCTTTAGAGGCAAAAGCACTATCGCCTGTCATTTGGGAATAGGTATAACTGTAGTTAGTATTTTCGTATTGAAAATAGCCCAATGAACTCGTGATGATATCGGCACCTAGACGATCAGCTTCTTCAGCGGCTTGTACCCAATAACTTTCCTCAACCGGATTTTCTTGCGAAACATCTTCGGTCACATACAAATAGTATTGAGCGTTAGGGGCTGTTCCTACCAATTGCCCGTCGACAAATCCACCCATGGACGATAAAACCATCGTACCGTGTTGGTGCAAATCATAGACATTGGTGTTTTGGGAAACATAATTATAACCTCCTAAAATCAAATTTTGCGTGAACAGTCGTTGAAAAGGAGCCGCAGTGTCAACTCCTAAAAATCCAGAATCCAAAACGGCAATGATTTTTCCTGAACCGGTAAAATCCGCTTGGTGCAACAAATGGGTATTCAACATTTGCACTTGCGTGGTGGCGTTTCCATAGTTGTAACTGACTTGCACTTCATTGGTTTTTGAAGTGGACAATGGCTGTGAAGGTTGGCTAGCCTTGGAATTCAATGTTGGATTGGCAAATTCAATATGGTCCACAAATGCCAATGCTGTTAAAGCTTGTATGTCTTGCACCGAACCCCGCACATGTACACAATTCATCCATTTGGATTGGGCTTTGTATTCAATGCCGTTGGCGTTACTTACCGCATCGATATAGGCTGTTTCAACCGGAACATCGTTTAATGAAAGGGAAATGTTTTGTGCGACTCTTCGGTCCAATGCTCTTTGGGTTAGCATAGACAACGGATTATCCAAATAGGCTTGTGCATTGGGTTTGTCCGTAAAATAAATGCGTGCATCTTCTTGAGCACTACTCCATTGAACAATAAACAGGAAAATGAAGATAATTTTTCGCATAGCAATGGGACATTGGCTCCCAAAAATACAAATAAAACCCCTGTTCTTGTGTTAATTTACGAAGAAATTACCCCTGAACCCAGTAATTCTTCCCCATGATGCCATGCGGCAAATTGACCTTCGGTAATCGCGGATTGGGGTTCGCTAAACTCGATATACAAGCCCGATTCAAATTGGAAAAGGGTGGCTTTTTGTAAAGGTTGGCGGTAGCGAATACGAACTTCCACATCCATAGACTCCCCATTTTTCAAACGCAAATCTTCCCGAATCCAATGCACTTCATGCGGTTGAATGTGCAATGCTTTACGGAATAACCCAGGATGCTGATGGCCTTGTCCAGTGTAAATCACATTGTCTTTCACATCGGTAGCGATGATGAATAAAGGTTCGACCGTACCACCCACATTCAATCCTTTGCGTTGACCGATAGTAAAATAGTGGGCGCCTTGGTGCATCCCTACTTTTTTACCCATGGTTACAACATAGGCAATTGGTTTGGAAAGGTACTGTAATTCGGCTTCTTTGGAATCAAATTTGGGCACCGATTGTTGGTACACTTCATGGGAAGCGGGTACTTCTACAATCACACCTTCTTTGGGTTGGAGTTGTTGTTGCAGGAATTCGGGCAATCGCACTTTTCCGATGAAACATAAGCCTTGTGAGTCTTTTTTCTCAGCGGTAACCAAATCCATTTTAGCAGCGATTTCACGCACTTCCGGTTTGGTTAATTCCCCGATAGGGAAAAGAGCTTTGGCCAATTGTTCTTGGGAAAGTTGGCACAAAAAATACGACTGATCTTTGTTGCCATCGACACCTGCTAAAAGTTGGTGAACGGCTGTACCGTCTTTTTCAAGAGTCGCTTTGCGGCAATAATGGCCAGTAGCGACATAATCGGCTCCAAGAGAAAGCGCAATTTTCATGAAAACATCAAACTTGATTTCGCGGTTGCACAAAACATCAGGATTGGGTGTGCGACCGTTTTCGTATTCGTTAAACATGTAGTTCACGATACGTTCTTTGTATTGTTCGCTTAAATCGACGGTTTGAAAAGGGATTCCCAGTTTTTCGGCAACCAATAAAGCGTCATTGCTATCTTCTAGCCAAGGACATTCATTGGAAATAGTCACTGAGTCATCGTGCCAGTTTTTCATAAACAAACCAATGACTTCATACCCTTGTTCTTTGAGTAAGTAGGCTGCGACACTGGAATCTACACCACCGGATAATCCGACAACGACACGTTTCATAGTTTAATTTTGGTGCAAAGGTACAGGAAAAAATGAGAGTGGCGAATACAATAAGAAAGGGTTAACAGTTTTGAATTATGAATTATGAGTTATGAGTTGTGCGATCCTGTAAAATAGAAGTAATTGTAAGAAAGTAGTTTGGAATTTTGAGATTTTTAATCCCTGTCTTCCTCGTGGGTGATAGGTATTTTTTTAAATTTTCGCACTTTGAGTTTGCTCATATCCTTTTTGACCAATTTCCCTTTTTCCAACACTTCCCAAATGCCTTCTTTTTTCCCTTTGACGAAATTTCCTTTGGAGGCAATTTTGTTATCGGCGGTACGGAAAATCGCGGGTCCGTCGTATTCCCCATTTTTATATACACTTTCTTCCAAGACCAATCCTTCTTCGGTTAACTTGCGGTAATTCCCGTCGCGTTTTCCGTTTTTATACCCACATTCTTCGGCGAGTTTACCGCTTTTGTAATAGACTTTGCGAATACCATTGAGTTTGCCTTTGGAATAAAATTCTTGGGTCATGATTTGGGGCGAATCTTCGTGGTAAAACTTCCATTCCCCTTCTTCGATGCGGTTGACGAGTTTTCCTTCACTGACTTTATTGCCGTTTTGATTGTACACAATGGTATAACAGGAGTTGTCTTTGGGATTGAATTCGCGGGTAGCGATCACTTTTCCGTCTTTGGTATTATCATAAAATTTAAAAACACCCGTTTCTTTTCCGTGATCAAACGTACCTTCGTAGCGCGGGCGACCCGTGTCAGCATACGTTCCTTTCCAAAGACCGTGCTTTTTACCTTGACCGTCTACAGTATTGATTTCTTGGGCAACTACTTGGGAACAAACGAGTAAGAAAAGAAAAAGGTACTTCATGTTTTTTATTTTTAATAACAGCGAATGTACATAATTATTGTGCGAATGTAAAACGTATTAAGATGATTATATTTAATACTTTTCTTACATTTTTTATTTAATTTTTGTTTAATGAAGGAAAAGTCATACCAACTTTAAAGCCGAAAAAATCGTAAATTCCCACTAAACAAAAGCGTTAAATATTATCTAAATAAATTTTGTTTATGGTTTTACATTTTTTGTTAAACAAACCATCTTGTAACTTCGAAACGTAACTTAAAAAAATTGTTATATGAAAACAAACACATTAAAACAGATTGCATTAGCTGCTTTTCTCTGCGTAGGATTAGCGGCTTGTAGTAGTGATGATAACAACACGACTACAGACAACAGTATTGCCGGAATTGCTTCACGTACTTCCAATCTTTCCACATTAGTAAGCGCTTTAAACAAAACTGGCTTGACGGCTACTTTAAGCGGTTCTGGTACTTTTACTGTTTTTGCACCCACCAATGACGCATTTAATGCGTTTTTAACGGCAAATGGGTTCGCGAATTTGGATGCCGTTCCTGTGCCTGTGCTGAAAAACATTTTATTAAATCACGTGATTGGAACTGAGATTCCAAGTTCGGCGTTACCAGCAGCGACATATGCTTCAACGCTTTCGCCAATCAATACAACGGCAAATGCACCAACGATTAGTATGTTTGTTCAGAAATCAGGAAATGTTGTGACTATCAATGGCGGACCTGCTAACAAAGGAACTACTGTGGCAACTGCAGACATCGATGCTACCAATGGAGTGATACACGTAGTGAATGATGTAATTGCGATTCCAACCTTGGTGAATCACGTGGTGGCTAACCCTGATTTTGATACCTTGCAAGCGGTTGTAACGAGTACTTCAGGGGCTTTTGGTGACCAATCGGCTGTGTTGAGTGCGTTAAACGGAATCACTGCAGCGGCTCCTGCGACTCTTTTTGCTCCTAATAATGCCGCTTTCACAGCAGCAACTACAGGATCGGGTTTTGCTGTGGGTGCTACTGCCGCACAAGTAACTAAAGTACTGCAATACCATGTTACGGCAGCTGGAAACGTTCGCTCCAATCAATTAACCAATAATCAATCTGTGCCAATGATTACTTCACCTGTTCAAAACACTACTGTTGTGTTAGGTTCTGGAACTGTTGACATACAAGATTCGGCAAGCAATTTAGCTCGCGTATTCCAAGCAGATATTCAATGTTCGAACGGAGTAATTCACGGCGTACAACGTGTGTTACAACCTCAATTATAGTACATTCTTGCGCTTCCTATAAATGGAAGAAGGGCTGTACCGAAGTAATTCGGACAGCCCTTTTTTTTGGTTAAGATTTACTAGTCACTAATTACTAATCACTAATAACCTTATTATTTCTTATTCAAACGTTTTTGCTCTTCCGCTTGTTCCATCATTTCGCGCATGCGTTTTTGGAACTTGCTTTCTTTGGTTGGCTTTTGTTTATTTTCTTGGATTTGTGCGTGGATTTTGTCACTGTCAATGAAATATTTTTTAATGACCAACATTACACCTATCGTCACCACATTCGACATAAAGTTGTATAAACTCAAACCGGAACCGTAGCTGTTGAAGAAAATTAACATCATAATTGGCGAAACGTAAATCATGATTTTCATCATTTTAGCCATATCGGGCATTCCTTCTTGTTGGGGTTGCGCCATTGCTGCATTATCACCCGATGTCATTTTCATGTAGAAGAAAATGGCAATCGCTGCCAAAATAGGGAACAAACTTACGTGATCACCATACATTGGGATATTAAACGGCAATTTCAATACTTGGTCAAAAGACGATAAGTCATCGGCCCACAAGAAACTTTTCTGACGCAACTCAATGGCAGCAGGGAAGAATTGGAACGAAGCATAGACAAATGGCAACTGAATCAGAGCCGGAATACAACCTGCCATCGGATTCACACCTGCTTTATTGTATAACTTCATCATTTCTTGTTGGCGTTTCACAGGATCCTTGAATTTTTCATTCAATTCTGCGATTTCAGGACGCAAGACTTTCATTTTGGCTTGCGATAAGAACGACTTGAATGTAATCGGCGACATCGCCAATTTGATCAAGAAAGTAAATACGATAATCGCTAAACCTAACGACATCCATCCGCCTAATAAACCAAATAAAGGAACGAAGATAAATTTATTGATCCATCCGAAAATTCCCCAGCCCATGGGTACGACTTCGTCCAAATTACGATCATAACTGTTTAACAATTTATAATCAGCCGGACCGAAGTACCAATTCATTTTATAATCCAATTCGCCGTTGGTTAAGGCTAAAGGTGCTTTCGTCGTTAATTTCTTAGTAAAAACGGTATCCTTTTTATCGTCATGCACCAAATTATCAGAAGTCAGTTTTGCCGACTTAAAGGGCGTTTTGGTCATTAAAATAGAAGCAAAGAAATGTTGGCGATACGCTACATAAGTTACAGCTTCCGGGTTTTCTTCTTTACCGTTTCCTTGCCCTACGTAATCGTCTTTACCGTCTTCGTATTCAAAAATCGTTTCAGTATAGCGGTTTTCGTAAGGAATACTGATTTCGTTGCGGTAGGTTTTGATATCCCAATCTAAATTTACGGGTTTTGAAGTATTCAATACACGACTCAATCCTTGAGAACGGATATCGAAATCCAACATATAGTCGTTTTTCAAAACGTATTTGTATTCCAAAAACTCGTTGGGTCCCGCTTTTAACTTCATCGACAACACTTGTGCATCACCCACTTTGGAAATTTGGGGTTCGAAGTATAAGTCTTTTGTATTTAAAACTCGGTTATCCGACGTTTGTAATTCCAAGTTAAAGTTGGAGTTGTTGTTTTTCACCAATTCCACCAATTTCCCTGAATCGCGTTTGAATTTGGTATAGTTTTTTAACACTACATTGGAAACATAACCTCCTTTGTTGGCAATTTCCAATTTTACCACTTCATTCTCAATTACGGTTGTTCCTCCTTTGGCAGCAGGCAACGTAGCAGAGTAGGCAAATTTTCCTAACGTACTGGATAATTGTTTGATTTTGGTTGAATCGCTGGCTGTGGTATCTACAGCTTGAACAGTTTGCGCCGTTTTGGCTTGCTTGGCTTTTTGCTTTTTGTCAATCTGTTCTTGTTTGGCTTTGGCTGCCGCTTCTTTTTCTTCGTTTTGTTTGGAATTGAACATCATCCACATCACTAAGATGAAAATCAGTGCAAATCCGATAATCGAATTCTTGTCAAATTTCTTTTCTTCCATTGATTTGAAAATTGAGCTGCAGCAACTAACCGCAGCTTACTTTTTATTTTTTACAATTGCGGCTACAAAGCTAACAAAAATTGGCTGTGGATTTGCAACTGTACTTTTATATTCCGGATGATATTGTACTCCGATAAAAAACGGATGGTTTTCCAACTCGACAATTTCGACCAAACCGGTATCGGGATTGATTCCTGAACTCACCAAACCCGCATTTTGTAATGCTTCTGCGTAGGTATTGTTGTATTCATAACGGTGACGGTGACGTTCCGCAATTTGGTCTTTACCGTAGATTTTGTGTGCCAAAGTTCCGGGTTTCAAGTCGCATTTCCAAGCGCCTAAACGCATGGTGCCTCCTTTTTCGGTGACCGTCTTCTGACTTTCCATCAAATCAATTACAGGATGGGGAGTTTCGGCATTCATTTCGGTTGAGTTGGCGTTTTCCAAATGCAACACATTGCGTGCATATTCGATAACAGCCATTTGCATTCCCAAACAAATTCCGAAGAACGGCAAGTTGTTTTCTCGGGCATACCGCACGGTTTCAATTTTTCCTTCGATACCGCGTTCTCCAAAACCGGGAGCTACCAGAATACCATCTATTCCTTTTAACTTTTCTGCTACATTTGAAGCATCGATATATTCGGAGTGGATACTTACCACATTTACTTTAGTTTCATTGGCAGCACCTGCATGTATAAAGGCTTCTAAAATGGATTTATAGGAATCTTGTAATTCTACATATTTTCCGACCAAACCAATGTTGATGGTTTGTTTCGGATTCTTGTGCCGACTTAAAAACTCATTCCACTGCTTTAAATCCGGTGCTGATTTTTCGGGCAAGTCTAATTTTTTCAATGCAACTACATCCAAACCTTCTTCCAACATTAAGTTGGGCACCTCATAAATCGTTTTGGCATCAATCGACTGAATAACCGCTTCCTTGGTTACGTTACAGAACAAGGCCAATTTTTGACGCAAGTCGGCTGACAACTCATGCTCGGTACGACAAACCAAAATATCCGCTTTTATTCCGCTTTCCATCAAAGTTTTTACCGAGTGTTGTGTGGGTTTGGTTTTTAATTCGCCCGCCGCTGCCAAATACGGCACCAGTGTAAGGTGAATCACGATACTATTATGTTCGCCCAACTCCCATACCAATTGACGTACCGATTCGATATAAGGTAATGACTCAATGTCCCCAACGGTTCCACCAATTTCAGTAATCACAATATCAAAATCACCCGATTGTCCGAGTAATTGCATGCGTTCTTTGATTTCGTTGGTGATGTGCGGAACGACTTGTACTGTTTTCCCTAAAAATTCGCCACGGCGTTCTTTTTCAATTACAGAAAGGTACACCCGACCAGTAGTGACATTATTCGCTTGCGAAGTAGGTACATTAAGAAAACGTTCGTAATGACCCAAATCCAAATCCGTTTCGGCACCGTCATCGGTAACAAAACATTCGCCATGTTCATACGGATTTAAAGTTCCGGGATCGACATTAATGTAGGGGTCAAATTTTTGGATGGTGGTGCGGTAGCCTCTGGCTTGCAGTAGTTTGGCCAAAGAAGCCGCAATAATTCCTTTTCCCAACGATGAAGTTACACCGCCAGTGACAAAGATGTACTTTGTAGTATTCATTATGTGTTAGTTGTGTTGTTGTATAAATCGGGGCAAAATTACAAACTAATCTGCCATTATAAAAATCGGTTGGACCCGAATTATCAGTATTTATTAACCTTTTTTGGGATGTGTTTTTTGAATATTCCGAATGAGTGGTTCCAAACCGTTGAGTTTTAATTCGTGGACCAACTTCAATTGTTCGCCCAACTTTCCTTTGGGCAAGCGATTGTTGTGTAACCACACCATATAATATTCGGGCAAGTCAATCAAATAGCGGCCTTCGTATTTCCCATAGGGCATTTTGGTATGGGCCAATTCAATTAAAAAAGCGTGTTGTTCGTTCTTTATTTCCAATGAAAAACAATTTCTTTTTTAATATCGGGATGCAAACTATAATGAACCGGACATGTCATTGCAGTGCGTTCTAGAATTGTTTTGGTTTTTTCATCCGCTTCCAATTCCATCGTAAACGTCACATGAATTTCAGTAATACGACGGGGTTCGGTCCCCATTATCTTAGTAACCTCAGCGGTTGAACCCGTAAAATCCACACCCAAATCACGGGCTTTGATGCCCATGACGGTAAACATACAACTTGCTAATCCGTTGGCTACCGTATCTGTGGGAGAAAAAGCTTCCCCTTTTCCATTGTTGTCGGTGGGAGCATCGGAAATGATTACACTTCCCGATTGTAAATGTTCAGAAGAAGTTCGTAAATCACCTAAATACGTCACTTTTGAAGTTGCCATGTTAATTTGCTTGTTTTATGGTTAAATCCTCATCGTAGTAAAGGATGTAAATTCCGTTGTTGGTATAACCACCTGATACTTTTTTGGCGTAATCAAATCTATTTTCAATTTGCTCGGAAGCGTCGTCCAAAGTATCTTCAAAATCTTTGTCTTGTGCCAAACGAACTAAAGTATCAAAAGTCAGGTCAAACCCACGCACGGCATATTGGTTGGGAAATACTTTGTTTTTTTTGCGGTAAGCAACATCAAATTGACGGGCTTTATCCGAATCATTTTCACGAGTAACCGATGGATACATCAATTTTAATTTAGTCAAACGTGCGATCGGAATTTCTTCATAATCCAAAGTTTCATTGGCTTCCAAAATCACCAATTGTACAGGATAATCTTTTTGAGCTGCCACCATAGAAGCGGTTGTCGTCATTACAGCACCTGTTTTTTCAGTGGCTAAAATCACATAATTTGTGCGGTCCTTGACAAAATGTTTTTTGATACTGTCTGCTACCACGGAACCGTTATCCGCTACGCCTACAATTTTTACTTTCTCATAAAAATCTTTCAGATATTGGCGCATGGATTGTTTTTTGGGAGAAACCACGGCGATAATGTTGCCATTTTTGGACTGCAAATAATCCAACATGGCTGCTTTTGTAACATCCGGTAATGGAGTAGATTGGTATAAATTGGTATAGCCTTTCCCTTCTTCACGCGATAAAGGTGAGATAACAGGAATATTTTTGGATTCCAAGGCCATGGCTACGCGCTCTACATTGATTTGATAAAAAGGTCCGATTACCGCATTTGTATTCGAAAAATCTTCATTTTTTATAATGTCTAATGCAGCCGTTGAATTACGCGATTCTTGGGAATCATAAATACGAATATTGAAATTCATCCCAAGTGTCTTTGCGGAATCAATCGCCATTAAAGCCCCTGAATAAAAGTCCAATGTCATATTCAAAAATTTATCTTTCTTCAAACGCTCTACTACACCAGTCACTGTATCATTCTGAATGCGGGAAGCATTAAAAGGTAAGAATAGCACCAATTCTTTTCGTTTCTGATTGGACAATGAACGGGAAAAATCTTTGATTCCCGAACCCGTTCGTTCTTTTACAAAAGCAATTTGTGCCGGTACTTTAATCACCATCCCTTGTTTCAAACCGTCTTTTAGTTCGGGATTCATGCGAATCAATGCGGATTCGGATAAATTGAAATGTTTGGTCAAACTGTACAAGGTTTCACCTGATTTTACTTCATAATCCGAAGTTTCAATGGGTTTGACTTTGGGCAAATTATCATTGGATTTCGTTACCGCTTTTTTGATTTTCAACACATCCCCAATCGACAATCCATCTTTGGTTTGCGGATTTTGAGCTTCCAATTCTTCAATGGAAACCCCATATAAATTGGCAATACCGTACTTGGTTTCTTGCGCTCTAACCACATGTGTTATTTCAGTGGTTGAAGGGGCGGGCATTGGAGCAGTTGGAGTAGCATTAGACTTTGGAACCGTCACTCCTTTTTTTAAGGCTAACACTTGTCCGACTTGCAATCCGTTGGCCGACAAACTGGGATTTAAAGCTTCCAGTACACCTTTCTCTAATCCGTATTTTTTGGAAATACTGTAAATGGTTTCTTTTGCTAAAACGGTGTGCGTATTCGGCACTGTTGGTTTGGCCACAGCAACTGCTGGTATTGTTGAAGTTGGTTTAGTTGTTGTTTTAGGCAACACCGCATTCGGCGGAATCACCAAAACCATATTAGGCTGGATTCCACTTTTTGCATCCGGATTCACTTTATAAATATCATAAGGTGTTACCTGATATTTTTGGGCGATTGACACTACTGTTTCGCCTTTTGCTACCGTATGCTTTTTCGTTTGGGCCATTACCGTAACGGTGGCCAAAACCAAAAAACCGAAAACAACTCTTTTCAACATACTCCTATTTTTAAAGGATTTCTCCTATTATTCCCATTCAATAGTGGCGGGTGGTTTCGAACTGATATCATATACCACTCGGTTTACCCCTTTGACTTTATTGATGATTTCATTCGAAATTTTCATTAAAAAATCATAAGGCAAATGCACCCAATCGGCCGTCATTCCATCGGTAGATTCTACTGCACGCAGCGCTACTACTTTTTCATAGGTTCGCTCATCACCCATTACCCCTACACTATTCACCGGAAGTAAAATAGCACCGGCTTGCCACACTTTATTGTATAAACCGTGCGATTTTAATCCGTCAATAAAAATAGCGTCGACGTCTTGTAAGATGCGTACTTTTTCTGGTGTAATATCCCCTAAAATACGAATCGACAATCCGGGACCTGGGAAAGGATGACGTCCTAGTAATTCAGGATCAATTCCTAAAGTAGCCCCAACGCGACGCACTTCATCTTTAAACAACATGCGAAGCGGTTCGACAATTTGCAATTTCATATAATCGGGTAAACCACCCACGTTATGATGCGATTTGATGGTTGCCGAAGGTCCTTTCACCGATACCGATTCAATAACATCGGGATAGATGGTTCCTTGAGCTAACCATTTCACATCGGTCAATTGATTGGCCTCATCATCAAATACTTCGATGAATACCCGACCAATTGTTTTTCGTTTGGTTTCAGGATCACTGATGCCTTCGAGGGCTGACAAAAAACGTGCCGAAGCGTCTACGCCTTTCACGTTTAATCCCATTCCTTTGTATTGGTTCAAAACGTTTTCGAATTCATTTTTCCGTAATAACCCGTTATTCACGAAGATACAATACAAGTTAGCTCCAATAGCTTTGTGTAATAAAACGGCAGCCACCGTAGAATCAACACCTCCAGACAAGCCCAAAACGACTTTATCCGATTTTACTTTTTCTTGAATTTCGGCCACGCAGTCTTCTACAAAAGCATTGGGTGTAAAACTTTGGGGAACTTCAGCGATTTTTACTAAAAAATTCTCCAACAACTGTTTGCCATCTGTGGAGTGATAGACTTCCGGATGAAATTGGATGGCATAGGTTGTTTCACCTTCAATTCGGTAAGCGGCATTTTCGACATCTTTGGTACTGGCCAAACGCACACCGTTGGACGGCAATTGCTTGATAGTATCACTATGACTCATCCACACTTGCGAATTCAGGGCAATTTCTTCAAAGAAATCCTCATCATCTTTGATGAAAGTCAAGTTGGCCCGACCGTATTCACGGATATTACTCGGCGCCACTTCGCCCCCATTGAAATGCGCCAAATATTGGGCTCCATAACAAACCGCCAATAAGGGCATTTTGCCCCGAATTTGCGATAAATCGGGATGGGGAGCATCTTCTGCGCGAACAGAGTAAGGACTACCTGATAATATGACAGCTTTAAAACTCGACAGATCCGCTGGAATCTGATTGTAAGGGAAAATTTCGCAGAAGATATTGAGTTCGCGAACCCTTCTCGCAATCAACTGAGTGTATTGCGATCCAAAATCTAAAATAAGTACGTTGTGTTGCATAAAAGTTGTGTTGTGCTTGTTCCGCGGGATCAATTGATATTCGGAACGGTTGCAAAATTAGTCTTTTTTATGCTCTTTTTGTACAAACTTAATTACTAAAAAAAATAATAGTGATCATTTAATTTGTTGGTTTCACTTCAAGATCAAACCAATTGATACCCCATTTGGTTTTTCCTTCATTTTCATATACAAGCGTACTATCTAGAAAAGGATAATTTTTTGCTAACTCATCAACAATACTCTCTTTAACATCATACAAGGAAACAATCATTTTCGCATGGGGAGTAGTGAATAAAGACAATTGTTTTACAACCTCCAACCGATTGTCCAAATAATAAAGCACTTCGTTGAATACCAACAAATCGAATTTTTCTTCTGTTTTAAATTGATGCAAATCGGCTACTTTAAAAATAGCATTGGGGTATTTCTTTTTTCGGGCTTTTAATATTGCCGTATCCGACAAATCGACACCTAAATACGCTGCATAGGCATCCTTGGGCAAATAATCCAATAAGGCACCATAACCACAACCCAAGTCTAGAATGCGCGGAGGTGTTACTGAACTCTTTTGAATGTAAGTTACGATGGCTTGATAACGATCGGCTTCGGTTCCCATTTTATTCCATTTTCCAATGGCGTATTTGTAGTTCCAGGTAAGCCGCTTTCGAAACCACTTCCATCGATTTTTCAAAGTCCAATTTTGCATAAGTAGTGTGTATAGGTTTAGTTTGTTTTCAAATATCAAAATAATTATGTTAACTATTGTAAAAACCTAATTTTATTTCTAAAAAAAATAAACACTTAACAAATACTTTAACAAACAGACTTCCGGTTTTATTCCTAAATTGCAGCATTAAAATTTGATTAGTAATCTTAACAATATTCTTTGTGAAGACCCTTATTTTTGTTGGCATTGGTGGAGCAATTGGCAGTATTCTTCGCTATCTTACAGGTATTTATTTTCAAAAAATGGATACGGGTAATTTCCCTTTGGCAACGTTTATTGCAAATGCGATAGGCTGTTTACTCATCGGACTGTTTATGGGGTATTTGACAAAAAACAATCTCGTAGACACCCAACTCAAATGGTTTTTAGTCACTGGTTTCTGCGGCGGATTTACTACATTTTCAACTTTCGGTTTTGAAAACATTCAATTGTTGCAACAACAACAGTATCTCTTGGCTTTAACCTACACGTTGGTCAGTGTTTTTGTCGGAATAACCGCTGTATTTCTCGGATTGTGGTTCACCCGTTAATGAACACAAACTAGGTTTCTTTCCAAAAAATTGTTTGGTAAAATTTACTACCTTCGCAACCTATGAATGAAAAAGAATTGCAGGAATTACTTGTTTTTTTGGAACAACCCAGAAAAATTGCCATTATCCCTCATCGCAATCCCGATGGTGATGCTATGGGGTCTACATTAGGTCTATCCCATTTTTTACGAAAATTAGGCCACACCACTCAAGTTATTTCACCCAATGAATTTCCTGATTTTTTGGCTTGGTTACCTGGTGCCGAGGAAGTAATGATCTATGAAAAAGACCGCCAAAAATGCACTGCTTTTTTACAATCCCAAGACCTTATATTCACGCTTGATTTTAATGCTTTACACCGAACAGGTGAAATGGAACAAGCCTTACAAACTTTAAAGCAACCCATGGTCATGATTGATCATCATGAATTACCGGGTAACTATGCGCAGTTTGTGTTTTCGGATACGGCTTATGGCTCCACCTGTGAGATGGTGTATCATTTTATTCAAGATTTACAGCAAGGAGCACTAATTAACAAAACCATTGCGACTTGTTTGTATACAGGTATTATGACGGATTCAGGGCAATTCCGTTTTCCAAAAACTACAGGAACCACCCATCGTATCGTGGCTGAATTCATTGATTTGGGTGTCCCCAATACTGAAATCCCGACCTTGTTATTTGACAATAATTCCTACGACCGTTTGCAATTAATGGGTCGCGCCCTTCAGAATTTGAAAGTGTTACCCGAATTACATACTTCGTATACGACTTTGAGTCAGGAGGAACTCAACCAATTCCATTATGTCAAAGGCGATACAGAAGGAATTGTCAATTATGGTTTAACCATCAAAGGCATCCATTTTACAGCCATTTTTATCGAACATAAAGACGAAGGAATTATCAAAATATCGTTTCGTTCACAAGGTCAATTTGACGTAAATCAGTTTGCTCGGACTTATTTTAACGGTGGCGGACATATCAATGCTGCTGGCGGTAAGTCGACCGACACACTTGAAAACACGATTTTGCGTTTTGAACAAATAGTTAAAGAAATACAACCGTAATTTTATTGGTTATGAAAAAGAACTTTTTTCCCCTGTTTATCATCATGTTGGTGAGCATCTTAACGATAAGTTGCCAACAACAACAAGCACGTCGACCTGTTTCCCATTCTTCTGGTGAATTTATGAATGCTTCGGTGGAACGCAACAAGAAGTTAATCAAGAATGAAGAAACGAAGATTGATTCCATTATTCAAAAAAATAAAGGCATTCAATATATTGCTTCCAAAAAAGGCTACTGGTACTATTATGAAAATAAAAATACTACGGATACATTACGCCCCAAAAAAGGAGACATTGCCTATTTTGATTATGAAATCAAAGATTTGAACGGAAAGGTAATTTATTCGGATCTCGAATTAAAAGGGCAAACCTATCGGGTTGACAAGCAAACCATCATCACAGGATTACAACACGGCTTGAAATTGATGCGTAAAAATGAAACGGTGACTTTCTTGTTTCCTTCCCATTTAGCCTATGGTTACCATGGTGATGATCGCAGAATTGGCACCAATGAACCCATTATTTGTCGGGTGACATTAACCGATTTCCGACCAGAAAATAAATTAAACAATTAATAATGAAGAAAATAACGTTTTTTTTCGCCATTTTAGCGAGTTTGGTTTTACAGAGTTGTAAAGACGATCACGCCGATTTAAAAGATGGTCTTTATGCCGAATTCGAAACCGACAAAGGTTCGATTCTTGTGGCCTTAGAGTATAAAAAATCTCCCATTACTGTTGCCAACTTCATCACGCTGGCCGAAGGAACTAATCCCTTTGTTCGGGAAGACTTAAAAGACAAGACTATTTTTGACGGAACCCGTTGGCACCGTGTAATTTCCAAATCGAATGGCGATGCCGATGATTTTGTAATTCAAGGCGGAGATCCTACTGGAACCGGTTCTGGTGATATGGGGTACAAATTCAAAGATGAATTTTCAGACTTGAGATTTGATCAAGAAGGAAAACTAGCCATGGCAAACTCGGGTCCTGGTACCAACAGCAGTCAGTTTTTTATCACGTTGGCACCTACTCCAAATTTGGATCAACGCCATACTATTTTTGGTTATGTGATTGGCGACGGAATGGAAGTTGCCCACGCCATTAAACAATACGACCAAGTTATTTCGGTAACCATCATCCGCAAAGGAGAAGAGGCGAAAAAGTTTGATGCGGTAAAAGTATTTTCCGATTATTTCAAAGCAGAATCGGAACACCAAGCCAAACAAGCGAAAATTGATGCGGCTAACTTATCGAAATACCAAGCTGAAAAACAAGCCTATTATGCGAGTTTAAAAGCGAAAGCAACCTTAACCAAAAGCGGTTTGGCCTATTATATTACCGAAAAAGGTAAAGGCGGCCAACCCAATTTAGGCGATCCCATTGCCGTACATTATGCCGGATTTTTTGAAAATGGCAAATTATTTGATACGAGCGAAAAAGCAATTGCACAACGCTTTGGTATTTATAAAGCGGATCGAGAACAAATGGGTGGCTATAACGCTTTACCGTTGAAACACGGCGAAAAAGAAGGCATGATTCCCGGCTTTGCTGAAGGGATGAATTTGCTGCAATACGGGGACAAAGCCATAATCTTTATCCCATCCAAATTGGGCTATGGAGAAAATGGAATGGGAAGTGACATTCCGCCCAATACCGATTTAATATTTGAATTAGAAATTAGAAAACCATAACATTAATACGCAACATACTATGAAAATGACAATGAAATGGCTGGGAGTTTTCCTCTTTTGTTCGGTGATGCTTCAAGCGCAAACTCCGAAGAAAGCTGCGGCTCAAAAACCAAAAGCAAAAGCAACAACTGCAGCTACTCCGCAAGCGGGACCTAAATTAGCCGACGGAATTTATACCGAAATTGAAACCCCAAAAGGAAAAATGCTTTTGGAATTGTATTACCAAAAAACACCGGTAACTGTTGCTAACTTTATTGCCTTGGCCGAAGGAACCCATCCTTATGTTTCCGAAAATTTAAAAGGAAAAAAATTCTTTGATGGTTTAACCTTTCACCGTGTCATCAAAGACTTTATGATTCAAGGTGGCGACCCTGCTGGTAATGGATCCGGCGGACCCGGTTATGCGTTTAAAGATGAAATTACTGAGGATAAATTTACAGGGCCAGGTATTTTAGCAATGGCCAATGCCGGACCCAAAACGAACGGTTCGCAATTTTTCATTACCCACAAAGAAACTTCATGGTTAAATGGTAAGCACACCATTTTTGGAAAAATTGTTACTGGTCAAGATGTGGTAAATGCCATTGCTCAAAATGACCCAATGACCAAAGTAACTATTATTCGAAAAGGTGCTGCTGCTAAAGCATTTGACGCAGTAAAAGTATTCAGTGACTACTACGGAGCGATTGCTATGGAAGAGCAAAAAGCGGAAGCCGCTCGTAAAGCAGCCAATGAAACTGTATTGAAAGAATTTATGGAAAAAGGTCAAGTTACACCAAGCGGTTTACGCTATATCGTAATCCAAGAAGGAACAGGAGAAAAACCTTTAGCGACTAGTAATGTAAAAGTTCACTACACGGGAATGTTGACCGATGGTAAAATATTTGACAGTAGCGTACAACGCGGTCAACCGATTGACTTTGGTTTGAACCAAGTAATTAAAGGTTGGACAGAAGGCGTACAGTTAATGCCCGAAGGATCAAAATATAAATTTTATATTCCCTACCAATTGGCGTACGGTGATCGCGGTGCAGGCGGTGTGATTCCTCCAAAAGCAGATTTAATCTTCGAAGTAGAATTACTGAAAATTAATTCCAAATAATACAAAAGGCTGTCTATTGAAGACAGCCTTTTTTGTTTTATCATTTATCCTTTAAAGCGCCAGATAAAAGAATCCGTGGCGTCATCGATAAGTGCTCCTATTTCGACACGAATGATGGCTCCAAATTCAGATTGAATTGTCAACCAATTGGATTCATTAAAATGATTGGTAACCGAATCAAAATCTTCGGTTTCCCAAGTAGTAAAGGGCAACGATTCAATAACTTCCCCAACGGGTTTTCCAATTATCGCTTGACCCAACAAGGAGGCATTGGGATATGAGGTAATCGCATAACCAAAACGAAGGTCTTCATCGGCATAAAACGTCAATCGCAATTTTTGTTTGTTGTATAAATAAATCACATTGTCGTCTTCATCATGGAACTGACGATCGGGTTCGCCCAACAGATGCTCCACATGGGTCATTTTCATGCCGAAAATCAAATCGGCAATACCGTTTTTTGGATCTATTTTCATGACTTAATAATTAAAAGTGCCATAAGGCGAATGAATGGTTAACTTTTTAGTTGGGGCTGCCTCTACTCGACCCACTTGTTGCGCTTCAATTCCAAATCGGTTGGCAATTGCAATAATGGTTTCAGCATGTTCCGGTTGTACGTACAATTCCATACGGTGGCCACAGTTGAAAACTTGATACATTTCTTTCCAATCCGTTCCTGATTGTTCTTGAATTAATTGGAACAACGGAGGTACTGGGAATAGATTGTCTTTAATCACATGAACATTGTCTACAAAATGCAACACTTTGGTTTGTGCTCCACCACTGCAATGCACCATTCCGTTAATATTTTCTGAACCTAAAGTAGCTAAAATTTCTTTAATAACAGGGGCATACGTGCGTGTAGGTGAAAGTACCAATTTGCCAGCATCGAGAGGAGAACCTTCGACAGCGTCGGTCAACTGTACATTTCCTGAGTAGACTAATTCATTGGGAACCGCCGCATCAAAACTTTCTGGAAATTGCGCAGCCAAGTCATGGGCAAACACATCATGACGCGCGGAAGTTAGTCCGTTACTCCCCATACCGCCATTGTATTCTTTTTCATAAGTCGCTTGACCATAACTCGCCAATCCGATGATGACATTCCCTGGTTTAATATTGGCATTATCAATAACCTCAGAACGTTTCATTCGAGCGGTAACGGTTGAATCTACAATGATTGTTCGCACCAAATCCCCTACATCAGCGGTTTCACCACCTGTAGAATGAATGGTAACGCCGTGTTGACGGAGATCCGCAATTAATTCTTCTGTTCCATTAATAATAGCTGCAATTACTTCGCCAGGAATCAAGTTTTTATTACGGCCAATCGTCGAAGACAACATGATATTATCCACGGCACCTACACATAACAAATCATCAATATTCATAATTAAGGCATCTTGGGCAATTCCTTTCCAAACCGAAATATCGCCCGTTGTTTTCCAATACATGTAAGCCAGCGAGGATTTTGTGCCTGCGCCGTCAGCATGCATGATGAGGCAATAATCTTCATCACCGGTTAAATAATCGGGGACAATTTTACAAAATGCTTTGGGGAATAATCCTTTGTCGATGTTCTGAATGGCTTGGTGAACTTCCTCTTTGGAAGCAGATACACCACGCTGATTGTAGCGTTGCGAATGATTTGATTGCATAGTCGTGTTGTTGTGGCACAAAGATACTATTTCTGTTTCAAGTTTCAAGTCAATCCCCAAGTTTCAGAATCTCCATTTATTTAAAATTATAAACAATTAAATGTTCTTTTTCCAAAAAAACAAGGTAGAGCGCCAATTGGAATTGGGTTGTATAATTAAATAAAGAACAAGAAGAATGAGCAAAGGTGAAAAAACGAGTACCCCTATAAAATTGGCTATTTTCTTTCCTGTAGTTTCACCGTATTTCTTTTCTGTTTCACGGTTGATAAATTGGATTAAGGAAGGTGAAACGAGTTGCAAACCTATTGGTGCAACAGTTACATAACCCGGTTGGGGTTCGATAAAATGTTCCGATTCACTGAACGAATACACGGGAAGTTCCTTTTTGGATAAATCCACAAAATAATAGTACAGAAACGTTTCATCCGCATTGGTTGGAAAATAACCACTTGTTGTATCTTCATTTTTCTTTTCCAATGAAAAAAAGCAGAACGGTTGTTGTACAATATCGAAAGGAAAAATTTTCAAATGATTTATCTGCTGATTCCAAACAAGAAGGGTATTTATATTTACCCTTTTTCCATCCAAAACATTCGCATAAGCACCTGCAGTTTGAAGAAATTGAATTAGTGTCGGATTAAATTGCTTCTGTAACTCCGTTTCCAAAAGGCGAATCTCCTCTTCGGTAAATCCAACATTGGGATAGTCATTATTTTGTATCCAACGAAATGACGCCATAAAAAAAAAATTGATTTGTGCTTAGTTTACCGTTCAACAACCATGATTTCGACACGGCGGTTACCATCTTCTTCTTGGGCATTGCGCTCCGGAATTTTATAGATGGGACGTGTTGCTCCATATCCTTTAAAGGACAGTCGTTTGCGATCTATCTTATGGGTGATTAAATAACTGTAAACCGCTTTGGCACGGGCTTCAGCAATGTAACCGTATTTATTTTCTGTGTCACAACAAATATGGCCTTGAATTTCAATTTTTAGGGTCGGATTTTCCTCCATTACACAGAGTAATTCCAACAAAATGGGTTCGCTATTGGGCACGAATTTAGCCGAATGATTTAAAAAATTGATATGTTCTAATTTGATGATATCCCCTTTTTTTGCCAAATTCATTTGTTGCTTGAACGTAGGGCCTATTGTTTTTGGCGGGGGATTTTCCACTATTTTCTGGGGAATAACTTCTTCATAAATTAATGTCACTCTTCTATTTTCCTCTTGCTTGGGGGATTGCTTGAAGTCCTCGCCAAATCCGCGAATCTCAATGTTTTTTTCCACCAAAATATTTTGCTTTTGGAGAAAGCGATACACCGTATTCACACGGCGAAGGGCTAAAGTATCATTATAAACATTGGTTCCTTTCCAATCACAAAAGCCAAAAAGTTTGGTGACTTTGTAATTCTTTCCAGATGCGATCCATGAATTCAACGTTTGAATTGCCTGCGGATTTAAATCGTATTTATCGAAATCAAAATAAAGTTCCACTTTTTGCTGACCCTGCATCACAAGTGAAAACAATATAACCCATAAATAAACTGTTTTTTTCATCAAATGGCATGTTTAATTAAAATTTCCACGCGGCGGTTGGCTGCCTTTTCAACTTCTGATTTTTCGGGTAAGGGAAATACTGGGTTCGAACTCCCAAATCCTTTATAGTCCAATCGCTTTGAATCAACACCATTCTGTGTGAGATATTTGTATATTTTATGCGCTCTGCGAATTGATAATTTCGTGTCGCTGGGATCGGGATTGCAACAAATGTACCCGTGAATTTCGATTTCCAATTTTGGAAAATTCAGCATCACTTCGAGCAATTTGTCCAATAGAGGTTGTGACAATGGTTCAATTTCGTCACTGTTGAACACAAAGTTAAGATTTTTTATTTTGAAAATTGTCCCGACTTTGGATTGCGTAAGTTGGTTTTCCAGTTGATCGGCTTCTTCGGCTATTTGCTCCTCAGGCGTGAGTGTTTCCTGAATTGGCGTGCCAGTTTCTTCTTGTTTTAGAAGTGATGGTTTCACCTCAAGTTCGATAACTTTAGGAAGTATTTCGACTAGAAGATCGACCCTGCGATTTTGAGCGTGTAAAGGAAACTTCAATTGACGTTCCCCGATGACTTTTTGTGTCGCAATTTCATGCGAAATTGATAAATCATCTAATTTTTGAAGTACCGCATTGATGCGTCGTTGCGCCAAAGCATCATTGTAGGCAACACTTCCACGGGCGTCACAATAGCCCCGAACTTCGATTACTTTATAAGGTGCTAATTGGAAATTAATCACCAATTTCTTTGCATCCTCGAAGGAAATCGAACTTTGGTCCACTTCAAAATAGACAGAAATTGTTTTTTGGGCGGATAGAAAATGATATAGGAGTAAAAAAACAAAAAGGATTTTGCGCATTTATTTTTGAGTGATTAAGATTTCGACACGTCGGTTTTGAGCGGCTTCTTCTTCCGATTTTTCAGGAATGGGGAATTTGGGTTTTGAAACGCCAAAGCCTTTGACAGTAATTCGTTCCGGGTTGATGCCTTCCGAAACAAGAATGCGTTTGATTTGGCGCGCTCGATCCAACGAAAGGTTTTTATAATCCTTACTCACACAACAAATGTGGCCTTGAATTTCGATATGCAACTTCGGATTATTGAACAACACATTCACCAATTGATCCACAGAATTTTTAGACGAAGGCATAACAGCAAAAGTGTTGACATAAAAATTGATATCCTTTAACCGAATTAAAGTACCTACGCGTGCTAACTGAATTTTTTGTTCCAATGTGGCATTTTCAGGGAAATGCATGGCTTCTTCTTCAATAATTTCGGGTTCGGCGGGTTTAACTGGCTCGGCAGGTTGTATGCCTAAAATTTCATTTTCACGGGCAAAATCTTTGGGCAGAATAAACAAAATAGTCGCTCTGCGATTTTCTGCTTTGTTTTTGGATTGGGCAAAATTTTCACCAAAACTATGGGCTTTGTAATCTTCTCGAGTGGCGACTTTTCCTTGCACTTGTTTGAAAATAAAATCAACGCGCTTGCGCGAAAGGGTATCGTTGTAACCGCTCGAACCGTCTTCATCGGTATAGCCTTGAATGGCTAAAATCTTGACCTCTTTATGGGTTTGAATCCATTCGTTCAGTTTTTGGGTTTCTTTGGGATTGGTTTCAAATTTCCCGCTGTCAAAAAAAACTACAAATTGTTCTTGTGCTTGAAGGGTACATCCCAAAAGGAATCCGAGGAAGAGTAAAAGTTTTCGCATATTCATGTAACGAAAATAGGTAAATTTTAGTGTTTTAAAACGAAAAAACCCACTATTTCTAGCGGGTTTTCTTTATTGATACGTTGAATTATTAGCGTGTAAACAACAATTCACGGTATTTGGTCAACGTCCACATTTCGTCATCAACAAGCAACTCTAATTTATCGCAATGTTCACGAATGATATCGAAATACGGTTTTACTTTATCGCAATACGCTTCCGCTTGTTTTTCAGCAGTAGCCAAGTTGTTGGCTTTTTTGCGTTCTTCAATCATTGCATCCACATTACTGTTGATGCCTTCGATATGTGACGAAATTTCTTTGATTAAAGAAATTTGCTCTTTGGCAATTTTTTCGAAGTCTTTTCCAAAGATTTCTTTCAAACCGCGTACGTTTTCAATCAATGTATTTTGGTAACGAATCGCTGTTGGAATCACGTGATTACGGGCAATGTCACCCAACACACGGCCTTCGATTTGGATTTTTTTCGTGTATTCTTCCAATTCGATTTCGTAGCGCGCTTCTACCTCAACATGGTTCATGATGCTTAATTCTTCAAACAACTTCACGGCTTCTTTAGAAACTTTCGCTTTCAACGCTTTCGGAGTCGTTTTATGATTGCTCAAACCGCGTTTTTTTGCTTCTTTTTCCCAAGCTTCGCTATAACCATCCCCTTCAAAAAGAATATTTTTGGTTTCTTTGATGTATTCGCGCAACACATTGAAAATGGCTTCGTCTTTTTTCAAGCCTTTTTTCTCAATTAAAGCATCAACTTCAATTTTGAAATCTTTCAATTGTTTCGCTACAATTGAATTCAATGTTGTCATCGCATTGGCACAGTTTGCTGACGAACCTACTGCACGGAACTCAAATTTATTACCGGTGAAAGCAAATGGCGATGTACGGTTACGATCGGTGTTGTCCAACAATACATCTGGAATTTTACCTACCACATTTAATTTCAAATCGGTTTTTTCTTCAGGAGAAAGTTTTCCATTAGTAACCCCTTCTAATTCTGCCAAAACTTTGGTCAATTGTTGACCAATGAATACGGAAATAATAGCTGGTGGCGCTTCATTGGCTCCCAAACGGTGATCGTTACTCGCTGAAGCAATTGAAGCACGCAACAACTCTTCATAACGGTATACCGCTTTAATCGTATTGATGAAAAAAGTCAAGAACTGTAAGTTGCTCATTGGCGTTTTTCCGGGTGCTAACAAATTGATTCCTGTATCTGTTGCCATGGACCAGTTATTGTGCTTTCCAGAACCGTTTACACCTTTAAAAGGTTTTTCGTGCATTAACACTTTGAAATCATGACGTTCTGCCACTTTATACATCACATCCATCAACAATGAGTTGTGGTCCACCGCTAAGTTGGTTTCTTCAAAAATTGGTGCCAACTCAAACTGATTTGGAGCAACTTCGTTATGACGGGTTTTTACAGGAATTCCTAACAACATACATTCGTTTTCCAAATCACGCATGTAGTTCAACACTCGTGTAGGAATCGAACCAAAATAGTGGTCTTCCAATTGTTGTCCTTTGGCAGAAGCATGTCCTAACAACGTTCTTCCAGTAAGTGTTATGTCTGGACGTGAAGCAGCTAAAGCGGCATCTACTAAGAAATATTCTTGCTCCCAACCCAATGTTGGGGTTACTTTCTTTACATTTTTATCAAAATATTTTGCTACATCGGTAGCGGCTTCATCAATCGCATTCAAAGCACGTAACAAAGGCGTTTTATTATCTAACGCTTCACCTGTATACGATACAAAAACGGTAGGGATACATAAAGTTGTTCCGTAGATGAAAGCCGGTGAAGTAGGATCCCAAGCAGTATATCCACGTGCTTCAAAGGTATTACGGATTCCTCCATTCGGGAATGAAGAGGCATCCGGTTCTTGTTGCACCAATTGACTGCCACCAAATTTTTCTACCGGATCACTACCGTCAAAAGAGGTTTCAAAGAATGCATCGTGTTTTTCAGCGGTTGTTCCTGTTAAAGGTTGAAACCAGTGGGTGTAGTGGGTAACACCTTTTGTCAACGCCCATTCTTTCATACCCATGGCGATATAATCAGCCAACTTACGGTCGATTTTCGTTCCGTACTGGACAGCACCTTTTACGGCTTTGTAAGCTTCTGGCGTCAAGAACTGGCGCATCGCTTTATCGTTGAATACATTGGAACCGAAAATAGCCGACTTTTTATCGAGCTCGTCCACTTTTACCGGTTTACGATTACCGGCTGCTTGTAATGCTTGAAAACGCAATGTTGACATAAAAATGTGTTTTAAAATAGTTATACCCTAAATTTTATGATGCAAATATAATAATATTTGAATCAAATTTTAAATATACCCTATTTTTTTAGGGGTCATTTTACGATTATTTAATATTGAAATAAAAATCGAGCTTGTTTTGGGGGGATTGGGAAAGAATTATCTTTGTAAAAAAAAACAAGCATGACCGTCTGGATACTTTTTTTTGCATTAGTCATTGGAATTCTAGCTTTGGATTTGGGTGTATTTAATAAAACGCCCCATATCATTAGTTCGAAAGAAGCGGGGAAATGGACGGCGCTTTGGGCTTCTCTTGCTTTTGCCTTTTCAGGAGTTATTTATTGGCTTTATGGTACCGATTATATTGGTAATCCCACTTCCCTTTCGCAGTCGACTGCCGCCATGAAGTTCATTACAGGTTATCTGATTGAAGTTTCACTAAGTATCGATAACATTTTTGTGATTGCGGTAATTTTTGCTTCCTTTAAAATACCGCAAAAGTACCAACACCGTGTTTTGTTTTGGGGAATTTTGGGAGCGATTGTATTTCGTGGTTTGATGATTGGATTTGGAGTAACCATTATCCATCAATTTGCTTGGACAACGTATCTTTTTGGAGGCTTCTTGATTTTTACGGCTTTCAAAATGTTATTTTCTAAAGAAGAAGATGAATTTGACCCCAAACATTCTACTGTCTATAAATTGATTGGTAAAATCATCCCGATTACTTCTGAACACGATAAAGAACGCTTTTTTATCACTGCCCATAATGGTAAAAAAGCAGCAACGCCTTTATTCGTGGCATTAATGATTATTGAAGTCATGGATGTTTTATTTGCTGTAGATAGTGTACCTGCAATTTTGTCGATTACTTCTGATCCATTTCTGGTCTTTAGTTCGAATATTTTTGCCATTCTTGGTTTGCGTTCCATGTACTTTTTCTTGGCAAATATGTTGGAGAAATTCAGTCATTTGGAATACAGTTTAATAATCATCCTCACCTTTGTGGGTGTTAAAATGATTGCTCATGATTATATCCATATTCCAGAATGGGCTTCTTTATGTTTCATTGTGGCCTGCCTTGCGGGCGGTGTGATTTTTTCGCTATGGCTTGCTAAAAAGGAGGAACAATCACTTCCATCACGTGATGAGGAATAAAAAAAGGCCATCTTCACAGATGACCTTAACCTAACCAAAACAAACTATAGATTATTAATTAACCTCTATTTTATAATATTTTTTGAACGGTGGGTTTTCCAAAAGTGGCCACCACATGTTCATAATCTTGAAAAGCACTTTTATCTTTTGAAGGTGCATGCTTTGCAAAATAACCCGGTACAATTACAATTCTGAATACTTGATTAGTTCTATAATTTGGAGAAACACCTGCCAAATCAAAACCGTGCATAAATAGATTGACATCGTATTGCGTGAAATCAAAATCGTATCCAAAGTCTAATGTTCCATCAGGGAAATAATAGGTTTCGGGTTGCAATTTCCACACATCCGTTCCTGAAACCACTCCAGATAATCGGTAGACTAAAACCATATCTGAACTGTAAATTACATGCGGCAATGTCACCAAAGAACTAAAATTATTACCCGTGCTAAAAGAACGTGTTACTTCATAAACTTCACTGATCGTATCATTATCAACGGTATTGTCTCTAACTTCGTTGACCGTGCAACTTTGTAAGCTTATCATCCCGATAAAGGCAAACAATAATGTAATTTTTTTCATAGGACTTCAATTTAAAATTAAACGATTGATGATATTTTCCAGTAACCAATAGTCGTGCCAAAAAAATAACTCATCAAAATTTAAAATCAAAAACCACTGAAAAACAAAAACATAGAATAAAAAAAAAAGCTCCATAAAATTGGAGCTTTCATTTATTGTTTACTTATTTTCTTTTGAAGTATACCGTAGTCGGTTTTAATTTTAACCACATAAACTCCTGTGGCTAATCCCGAAATATCATTGGACTGGGCTACTCGTTTTCCTATTAAATCAAAAACTTCAATAGATTGAATAGTTTCTTGCGATATGCCTTGAATTGAAAATGATCCTGAAGTTGGATTGGGCACTAAACGTATTTGCGCCGCATCAAATTCACCAAGATTTAACATCGTAAACGAATAACAATCCGAAAGGGAAACACAACCGTTGGTGGTTAATTGTACGGCATAATTCCCGGGCATTTGCGGAGTAAAGACTTGATTATTTGCACCTGGTACTGGAGCATTGTTCGCATCACAATCTACCCATTGGTAAGATGTTCCTGGAGCATTTCGAACCGCAGTTAAATCAGTTGACGTAACAGTAACTTCTGTTGTAAAAATATTTTGTGTGTCGGTTACATTTACCGGAATAGTTATCGTGTCGACTTGATCGGGATCACAGAATTGGTTAGTAATCGTTAAAGTGACCATTTTTACACCGGGGCAAGTGTAGGTATGTGCCGGACTTTTAACGCTACTATGTGGTGTTCCATCACCAAAATCCCAATCAGACACATCATAATTGGAACTGGCATTGATAAAATTAACAACAGCCCCAGGTGTCGCAGGATTATAATCGGGTTGTAGTGGAAAATAGGCAAATGCAGCTTGTGGTGTTAAACATCGTTGATAATCCATAAAGGTTACAGCAGTGGGTGTCCAAACTGAATTAACCAAATTTCCTGTGACATCTAAAACTGGAATTTTATACGCAGGATCAAACCATTGGTAGGAAACCGTGGTTTGACTTGTCGTTTGCGGCGTACCGTTGTACGTAATGGTTGTATTTTGAACCAATGTGGATTTTAATTTTAAAACATTTGAAAATGTCCCAAAGGGTGTAACTAATGTTCCCCAACCTTCTACAAGATTGGTGCGCTGACCTGTTGAAACAATTTGTACGGGCACTCCTAATGAATTTAGATCGGTATTGATTGCGAATGGATTGGTTGCTGTTGAACCGAATGTCATCGGAAATTGATAAATATCATCTGGATCTGAATACGAAACCACTAAAGGCAATGTTGAACCATTCACGGTAACTTGTGCGCCAATCATTTTATTTTGCAACCCGGAAGTTGTTTTATTCAAATGATCGACTACATTGGTTAACCCCATTCCTTGAATTACCAATCCTTCTGTCAATTGGGTAGCTAAATTAAAATTGTTATTAAACTGCGTGTTACAATTGAACAAATAAAAATTTAACAAACACCAAGTGGTTTTATATCCACTATTATTCGGATTACTCCAAGCTCTTGATTCCTGTGTATTGGGCACTAATGTACTATAATCCCAAGAATAATTGGGACCCGTTACGGTATAGTCTAATTGCAAAGCTGCTGGTGTTGGCGTTGTAATAAAAAAGGAATCGCCTACTGCAGCAAAATTTGAAGACGTGTAAGTGGCTTGACCAAATACATTGATAACGAAACCAAGACATAAGAACACTAGTGTAATTTTTTTCATAAATCCAAAACTTTGTCCAAAGATAAAAAACCTTTTGGAATAGTAGCAATTCTACATAACTCACTGAAAGTAAAGCATTTCCTACTAGTTCGCATGATAATTATCATTTTATACCTAGCAGCTACTTTCTAATTTTACCCCATTAACATTAGGTAGCAAAAAAATGGACAAATCGAAAATTTTAACAGAAATTGCGGCGGCATTACAAGAACATATCCGCCACATTGAGGCCTCAGTTACTCGATACAAACTGGCCTCAGACATCGATGACGATGACACTATGGATCCAGAAGATTTATCGCGACAAGCAGAAGCAAGTGATATGCAATTGCGCTTTGAGCAACTTTTACTACAAGCCAAAGAACAAGAGTTTTTTATCATGGATCACGATGATGAAAATCATGATTCAATTGTTCCGGGAGCATTAATCGAAACCGATTCACACTATATTTATATAGGCATTTCAGTACCTTCTTTTCAGTTGGAAGATAAAACAGTGCTCACAATTAGTGAAAAAGCACCCGCTTATTTGGCAATGCGCGGTAAAAAACCAGGAGATACGTTGGAGTTAGGCGAACATTATTATAAAATAGTATCCATACTGTAGTTACTATCCTGAATTGGGATAAAAATAAGCTCTTCTGAATCAGGGGAGCTTTTTTTGTACTTTTCCCCTAACACCTCAAACTGCGGACGGTTTTCCCATTGTAAATTGGCTTTTGGAAGAAAATCGGTGAAAATGGATTGAAAAAAATTAGCTGCATCTGAACCATCACCACGATACGTAAATACAGCATAACGCCCACCAGGAATAATCAATTTCTGCATACCTTCAGGAATAGATGTAAAGGCACTTACTTCTAAAGCCGCCCATTTTTCAAAAACCACTTCGGGTGAAAAATAATAATGCAACGGATTCACTTGCACATGAAATAAATCGGGAGCTACTGTATTCTCAATTTCGCTTCGTCGTGGCATAAACGATTGCCAAAGTTCACCCACCTGATAATCCAAAAAAGACATGGAACGTGAAATACCAACCAATTTCTTTTCGGGCAATTGTATAATCTCAGGTTGCATTATTTTCGTTTATCGAAAAAAACTTTTACTCCGCGAAAAGCACTGAAAGCAAATAAAGCATATAAAACCAAACCTGCGATGACCACATAATGGCCATTGGATGATCCCTTTGATTCTAAATAATTAAAATAGGTAATTCCTAAATAAAAAAGATAAGCGGTTCCAAGAATTGCAATTCCCAACATCAAACGCATGGCCCAAAGTTTTTCATTTTTTCCATGGTAAGCAATATAACCGACCAAAACCATCATTACCAGTATGGCTAATTTGGGTAAATCGGCTTCTATTGGTAAAACATAAAAAGCCACCAAAGGAACCAATAACATTGTATGCACCATTAAGTAAGCAAAAGACAACACATCCATGCCCATGGGTCGGTTTTCTTTTAAGTACGCTTTTATCGCTACACGCACTTCCTCTTCTGAAAAACCATCCCGTACCAAAAACCGAATCGTGTTGGTATAGGTATAATTTTTGGAAAGATAATGCGCTACTTCTTGGTGTAAATCCTTTTGCATTTTGTAAAATTATAAAAAAACAGACAGGCAATTTACCTGTCTGTTTATATTTAACAGCTGTTTTACATATTACGTCGGTACTGCCCTCCTACTTCAAACAACCCTGAAGTAATTTGCCCTAATGAACAATATTTGGCAGCTTCCATTAATAGGTCAAACATATTACGGTTATTCACAGCAGCTTCCTGAACTTGAGCAATCAATTCGGTTACTTTGACTCCATGCGCGCCATGTAAATTTTCTAACGTTTGTATTTGTAACTGCTTTTCCTCTTCTGTGGCACGAATGACCTCAGCGGGTAAAACCGTTGGCGAACCTTTCGAACTCAAAAACGTATTCACCCCAATAATTGGGTATTCTCCCGTATGTTTCAAGGTTTCATAATACAAACTCTCTTCTTGAATTTTACTGCGCTGGTACATGGTTTCCATGGCACCCAACACTCCGCCACGTTCGGTAATGCGATCAAATTCGGCCAATACGGCTTCTTCAACCAAATCGGTTAATTCTTCAATGATAAACGAACCTTGAATCGGATTTTCATTTTTCGCTAATCCCAATTCTTTGTTGATAATCAACTGAATCGCCATGGCACGACGAACCGATTCTTCGGTTGGTGTCGTAATTGCTTCATCATAGGCATTGGTATGCAAGGAGTTACAGTTGTCGTAAATCGCATACAAAGCTTGTAAAGTTGTACGGATATCGTTAAAGTCAATTTCCTGTGCGTGTAATGAACGTCCTGATGTTTGAATATGGTACTTCAACATCTGTGCGCGTTCGTTGGCGCCGTATTTGAATTTTAAGGCTTTCGCCCAAATTTTACGCGCTACACGTCCAATCACTGCATATTCTGGATCGATACCGTTGGAGAAGAAAAACGACAGGTTCGGACCGAAGTCGTTGATATTCATCCCACGGCTCAAGTAGTATTCTACATACGTAAATCCATTTGCCAACGTAAAGGCCAATTGCGTAATGGGATTTGCACCTGCTTCAGCGATATGATAACCCGAAATGGAAACCGAATAGAAGTTACGCACGTTTTTCTGAATGAAATATTCTTGAACATCTCCCATCAAACGTAAGGCAAACTCGGTAGAGAAAATACAGGTATTTTGTGCTTGGTCTTCTTTTAAAATATCGGCTTGAACGGTACCTCTAACTTGCGATAAGGTTTGTGCCTTGATGGTGGCATAAACTTCTGCATCCAAGATTTGGTCGCCTGTAACACCTAACATCAATAAGCCAAGGCCATTGTTGCCTTCAGGTAATGCACTTCCTTTTTCAGGATGAAAAGGATTATAGGCTTTCCCATCTGCACAGATATATTGTGGACGCCCCACACCTTTAGCATCATATAATTCTTTCAATCGGGCTTCTACCAAATATTCCAATCCGTTTTCACGAATGTATTTTTCACAATTTTGGTCGATGGCAGCATTCAAAAAGAATCCTAATAACATTGGCGCCGGACCGTTAATCGTCATCGATACCGAAGTTGCAGGATGACTCAAATCAAAGCCCGAGTATAATTTTTTAGCATCGTCTAAACAGCAAATCGAAACTCCTGCGTTTCCGATTTTCCCATAAATATCAGGTCGGTGATCAGGATCATTTCCGTATAAAGTAACCGAATCGAAAGCAGTAGACAATCTTTTCGCCGGCATGCCTAAACTCACATAGTGAAAACGACGGTTGGTACGCTCGGGTCCGCCCTCACCCGCAAACATACGGGTTGGATCCTCGCCCTCGCGTTTGAACGGATACAATCCAGACGCAAATGGGAATTCACCCGGAACATTTTCCTGTAAACACCAACGTAGTAAGTCACCCCATGCTTGGTATTTAGGCAACGCCACTTTGGGAATTTGCGAATGGGACAAACTTTCGGTATGCGTTTGGATTTTAATTTCCTTATCACGCACCATAAAGCTGTACACCGGATTTTTATATTTATTGACTTTTTCTTCCCATGACAACAAAACTTCCCAGTTGTAGGGATCTAAGTTCATTTTTACACGATCAAATTCTTTGACCAATAAGTTGACCAATTGTTGCGCGTCATCAGCTGTAGGAATAGTGACTTCAAGACCCGACTTGGTCATCACTGGCGCTTTACCACTTACCGATTCAATGGTTTTGTAGATCCCATATAATTTTTGGGCTACTTCAACTTGAACCGAAACCGTCTGATCGTAACCGCGGTTGTTCTCTGCAATTTCAGATAGATAACGCGTACGGTGAGGTGGAATCACATAGACTTTCTCACTCATTTCACGTGTAATCGCAAAGGTTGAATGCAAATCGGATCCCGTTTTCTCCACAATTTTATCCATAATGGACTTGTACAATGCGTTCATTCCTGGATCGTTGAATTGAGAAGCAATGGTACCAAAAACAGGCATTGTTTCAGGATCAACATCCCATAAATTGTGGTTGCGTTGGTATTGTTTTTTGACATCACGAATGGCATCTAAAGCTCCGCGTTTGTCAAATTTATTAAGAGCTACTAAGTCGGCAAAATCCAACATATCGATTTTCTCTAATTGCGTGGCCGCACCAAATTCGGGAGTCATTACATACAAAGAAACATCGGAATGGTCTAAAATCTCGGTATCACTTTGTCCAATACCCGAAGTTTCTAAAATAATCAAATCGTAACGTGCCGCTTTCAATACTTCGATGGCTTCAGCAACATATTTGGACAAGGCCAAATTCGATTGACGAGTAGCTAGGGAACGCATATAAACTCTAGGGTTATTGATCGCATTCATACGAATACGGTCACCCAAAAGTGCGCCACCCGTTTTACGTTTGGACGGGTCAACTGAAATCAATCCAATTGTTTTTTCAGGAAAGTCAATCAGAAAACGACGCACGAGTTCGTCCACTAGTGACGACTTCCCTGCCCCTCCAGTTCCGGTAATCCCAAGAACAGGAATCGCAACTTCTTTATTTTTATCGTGAATCGTATCCAAAGCTGCTTTTGCCACTTCCGGATAATTTTCTGCAGCAGAAATCACTCGAGCAATAGCGCGTGGATTTTTGGCTTCCAAATGATTGATTTCACCATTTAAGGTATCGCCCACTGGAAAATCGGAACGCTGCACCAAATCATTAATCATCCCTTGCAAACCTAAAGCGCGACCGTCATCAGGTGAATAAATGCGTGTAATTCCGTAGGCTTGCAATTCGGCAATTTCTTCGGGTAAAATTACACCACCACCGCCACCAAAAATTTTGATATGACCGGCCCCTTTTTCTTGCAACAAATCGTACATGTATTTGAAATACTCATTGTGTCCCCCTTGATAGGAAGTCATCGCAATGGCATTCGCATCTTCTTGAATGGCCGTATTTACTACTTCTTCTACACTACGGTCATGACCAAGATGAATCACTTCACAACCGGTGGCTTGAATGATTCGACGCATAATATTGATTGAAGCATCGTGACCGTCAAACAATGACGCAGCCGTAACAATTCTTACTTTATTTTTAGGAATATAGGGTTGAACTTGTTCCATTTTTAAAATTAAAAGGATTTTGAGTGCGCAATTTACGAATATTATAAATTTTTACCGCATGGTGTTAATTGAATTAATATTAACATTTAAGGCATTATTTTTGAAGTTATTCACAAAAAGAAAACCATGAAACGTATACTCTTACTCGCAACGGCTGTTTACACCTTAAGTTCCTGTGCCGAAATGCAACAAATAGCCAACAGTTTACCCCAAGTCGCCAATCAAAATCAGTTGGATATTGCCGGCGGTTTGAAAGAAGCTTTAAATAATGGAATTTCCAAACAAGTAGTGAAATTAACTGCTTTGGACGGGTTCTATAAAAATGAGATGGTTAAAATTCTAATGCCCGAAGAATTGCAGAAAGTGGACCAAACGCTGCGTAAGGTCGGACTCTCCAGTCTCGCTGATGATGGGATTAAAATGTTGAATCGTGCGGCTGAAGATGCGGTTAAAGAAGCGACCCCAATATTTGTGGATGCGGTAAAAAAAATGACCATTACCGATGCTAAAAACATTTTAATGGGCAACGAAAGTGCGGCAACCACCTATTTGCAATCCTCAACTTCAACGGCTTTGTATGCCAAATTCAATCCCGTAATTAAAACTTCGTTTGCAAAAGTTGGTGCGGATAAAATTTGGACCCAAATCATTACCAAATACAACAGCTTGCCTTTGGTCAAAAAGGTGAATCCTGATTTAACCGATTACACCACCAACAAAGCCATGGACGGTGTATTCAAAATGATTGCTGTGGAAGAAAAAAACATTCGCACCAATTTGGGTTCGCGCACCTCAACCCTACTCCAACAAGTGTTTGCATTGCAAGATCGTCGCTAACTGTTAAAATTGATTTAAATTTTTAAAAATCAATAACATAGAAATAACAATCTATTAACAAAGACCTACCGATTTATGTCGGATATTTGTATCGAAATAATGATTTATTATTTTGTTTGGTTTAGGTTAGTTAGAAAAAAAAGCCGGTAGTCTTTATGATCACCGGCCTTTTTTTATGCTAATAATTTTGCCATTTCTTGTTGTAATTTGAGTGCCTCTTCCCGCGCCTTTTCGGCAAAATCCAATCCCGATGCGGCATATATAATACCGCGTGATGAATTCACTAATAAACCAACTGAATCATTTTTACCGTAGTGCCAAACTTCTTCCAAGCTTCCGCCTTGCGCGCCCACACCGGGCACTAACAAAAATGAATCGGGAATTATTTGGCGAATTTCTGCTAGATACTCAGCTTTGGTAGCACCAACCACATACATCAGTTGTTGGCTGTTTTTCCAACCTTTCGAAGTTGCGATTACCTTTTTATATAATTCTTGATTGTCGCAAGTCAGTGTTTGGAAATCAAAAGCCCCTTCATTGGAAGTTAGTGCCAATAAAATGGTATGCTTTCCTTCGAACTCCAAAAACGGCTCTACCGAATCTTTTCCCATATAGGGCGCAACGGTCACCGAATCAAAAGCCATATCTTCAAAAAAAGCTTTGGCATAGCGTCCCGAAGTATTTCCGATATCCCCGCGTTTGGCATCGGCAATGGTAAATTGTTCAGGATAGTTTTGATTCAAATAGTCGATAGTTCTTTGAAGGGCCATCCAACCTTTTACCCCATAGGCTTCATAAAAGGCCGTATTGGGTTTATACGACACACATAAATCGTGTGTGGCATCAATAATCGCTTTATTAAATTCGAAAATAGGATCTTCGGAAGCTAATAAATGGGGCGGAATTTTTTCCAAATCGACATCCAAACCAATGCATAAGAACGATTTTTTGGTTTGAATTTGCTGAATTAATTGTGTTGTGGTCATGAAGTTGTGTTGGAATTACAAAGGTACTTCTTCCCTTTAAACTCGCAAACATTTCATGAACTTGTAACTGATAATGGTGTAAAAAAGAGGGGAAATAGTGTAAAACAGTTGTTGAATCTGAGTGCTAACTTTGAATAATAACTTTAAAAAAAATAGTTTATGAACATCGCAACCGCAATTCAGCATCAATGGAAAGCGGCAAGGCTTATTGTCGTGAATACATTTTTTAACAAAATTACTCAAAACGCTACACACAGTAATTATCTGGAATGCTTTATCCTAGCGTTTGTTTTAGAAGTTCGATGGTTACTCATTACTCAAAATCGTTGAACAAAGTCCGAACAGAAGCACCTAATTATAACTAAAAAAAGAAAAGTCATGAAAAAGTTAATCATCGCAATGGTTTTTGGAATGAGTATTTCAACCGTTGCAACCGCGCAAAATCCTAAATACAACAACATGTTTAAAATAGGTATTAACGGAGGGGTAGCTGTTCCTTCTGAAAATGTTTCATCAGAAATTGGATTTGATATTGGTTATCAGCGGTTAATAAAACCTGGAATTGGAATTGGTTTTACTACAGGTTACAATCAGTATTACGGGCAAAATAACAAGGGGGTTCAAAATAAAGATTTTGGAGTGATTCCGCTTGCAGGCCAATTTCGCTATTACCCAAAACAACAAGGGTTTTATATTGGAACTGACTTAGGTTATGGATTCATCACCGGTGATGGTAATGTAGCTGAAAATTCGAATGTAGCGTTACCTGACGGTGGACTGTATATTAAACCTGAAATTGGATACCATAATATCCACTGGAATTTTGCTTTACAATATGCGAAAGTGTTTACAGGAAGTGCTGGAGAAATTGGAAATCAAAAATTTGAAACTGGAATACTTGGCCTAGGTTTATCCTATAATTTGCCACTTGGTAAAAGCGTGGATTGATGAAATGTAAATCGTGTAACATTTCGTAGAAATCATATAACAGTAGGCTGTTATTATATTCGCAACTTTGTAATGTAGAAACAAACAGTTTTCACATAGATAAAAAATTTGGTTGATAATGGTTGGTAGCCGGGTATTGAAATCGTTCTTACCCGGCTTCTTTTTTAGAACCCTTTTTTAAATTTGTATCTTTACCTAAATTAGTGCTATGAAACTCTATGTAAAATTTGATTTTACCACCATTTGTCGTAAAGTCCTCGAGGAACAATTGCAGCATTTCAATCATAAATTTCGTATTCCCGCCTTTGGGGAAGTGGAATTTCTGGAGCCATTACAACCCCAGGAAATGGAAGAGTTAACTGCGGCACTTCAAGGCTACGGCATTGAAGTAATTGAAAACCAAAAAACGGCTTTGGTCCAAAAAATCAAAGATACCATTACAGAAATGGTTTTCGGTGAAGAAGCACCCACAGTAAAAGCATCAGTATATTTAGCAGAAAAACTGAATCACAGTTATGGCTATTTGTCGAATGTATTTTCTGAAGTCACCTATACTTCTATTGAAAATTATATTATTATTCAAAAAATTGAATTGGCGAAACAATTGATTGTTAATGCCAAAATGAGTTTGACCGAAATCGCCTTCCAACTCAACTATTCGAGTGTAGCGCATTTAAGTACACAATTTAAAAACACGACGGGTATAACCCCTTCGCAATTTCAGCGAATCATTGCTAAACGACGCGACCTTTCCAACCAAAAATAAACCCTATGCTACAAAAAGAATACATCCATATAGCCTTAGCAGACGATGATGAAGATGATCGTTTGTTTTTCACAGACGCCTTTAGCGAACTCAAGATGAAAACCAAAGTGGACACCTTTAAAGATGGCCATGAATTAATGCTCTATCTAAATCAAGAGGATGCCATTTTACCTCAAGTTTTGTTTTTGGATTTAAACATGCCCCGGAAAAACGGCATGGAATGTTTGCAAGAAATCAAAGCCAACCCCCGATTTGATAGCATGGCCATTGCCATCTATTCGACATCTTCATCGGAGGAGCATATTGAGGAAACATTTGTTTTGGGAGCCAATATTTACATCAAAAAACCGAGTGATTTCAATGCATTGAAAAAGGTACTTTCGGATGTAGTTACCTTGAATTGGCAATACCATACTTCGGGATTGAATAAAGATAATTTCTTATTGCGCATGTAATTTTGCTATGATTTTCAAAAAACGATTTTATAATTCGCCTCTCTTTCTGGTCATCACTTTTGTGGTGTCTGTAGCCATGATGTTTTTTATCTCTGGCATCACGTTTAAACACATCAGTTCGCTCAATAAAACCCGTGAGGCTGTTTTGCATTCCTATGAAGTTACTCTTGAAATTGAAAAACTATTTACTAGTGTCAAAGATTTGGAGATTGAGCGTCGGAATTTCCTCTTGACAGGTGATAACAATTTGGTAGAGAAATTAAATAAATCCAAATTGGGCATCGTAAAATCGATCAATTCAATTAATGATTTAGTAGTTGATAATAAAATTCAAACAGACCACATCGTTAAAATTCGACACCTCTGTACTTCAAAATTTGCCATTGTCAACAAAGCGATTATTGATGTTGAGAAATTCAAAAAAGACAGGGAATTACTTCGAAACAACTTATTACAAGGAAAACTAATCATGGATTCCATTCAAATTCATGTGGACCAAATGATTGCCTTAGAAGATCAATTATTGAAAAAACGCCATGAGGCCGATCAAGAAATTCAAAGCTACACCCCACTTTTTATTTACCTAACTCTTTTAGTCACCCTCACCTTAATTGTATTATCGTTTATCGGATTTATCAAAAGTTACCAATCCCTAAAATCCACGCACGAACAATTATTGCTTTCCAACGAATCCAATCGTTTGGGCGAATTTATTGGGAATTATGGAAATTGGAGTTGCAATTTGGATAAAAATGAATGGTATTTTTCGGCCAATCTCTATACCATTTTGGGGGTTGACCCTAATTTTGTCAAACCCAATTTTGAAAATTTATTGCATTATATTCATCCCGATGACAAAGAACGGGTAAAAGAAGTGGTGGCTGAATACCAAAACAAAACCTCCATTCCCGACATTACCTACCGCATTGTTACACCGGATCGAACAGTCAAGCATGTTCGTTCCGCAGGAAAAATGATTACAACTGAAACCGGTAGTCGGTTGATTGTGGGTTCGACAATTGACGTCACCCAAGACCATTTGAAAAACGACGAACTCGAACAGCAAAATCGTGAATTGGAAAATAGTAACCGGGAACTTTCTGCTTTTAACTATGTGGCCAGCCATGATTTGCAAGAACCTTTACGCAAAATCCAAACGTTCATCTCGCGTTTGGAAGACAAAGAAAAAGATGAATTATCCGAAAACGGATTGCAATATTTGGATCGAATAAAAGTGGCAGCGGGTCGCATGCGGGCTTTAATTGACGACTTACTCCAATTTTCTAGAGCTAATAAATCGGAACAGGTATTTGAGTTGACCGACCTCAATGTTCTTATGGAAAATGCATTATCCGAACTCAACCAAGCTGTTGAAGAAAAACAGGCGACACTAGATATCACGCCACTTCCGAAGCTTTCTGTAATTCCGTTTCAAATCCAACAATTGTTTATCAATATCATTGGGAATTCGTTGAAATATGCCAAAACGGATACGCCGCCTGTAATTACTATTACTTCTGAAATTGTAAAAAAACTCAATCCCGTTAAAAACACCACAGAAACGTTTCATCGTTTGGTTTTTAAGGACAACGGAATTGGGTTCGAACCCGAATTCAATACTAAAGTCTTCGAACTCTTCAACCGATTACATAGTAGAGAAGAATACAGTGGTACCGGAATTGGTTTGGCCATTTGTAAAAAAATAGTTGAAAATCACAAAGGCTCTATCCAAGCACACGGGATATTGAATGAAGGAGTCGAAATCGAAATTTTACTGCCTGTATAATGGCTACATGAAAATTCTATAACAGTTTCCAAAATAGCTGTAACAACCTTGGCGCTCGCCTATCCGACCTTTGTAAGGTAATTAACACTAATCAAAATTGCTATGAAAAAGTTAATCACCTTCGGATGTCTTTTGGGAAGTTTATTTTTTGCCCAAGCACAAGATTTGGAAGCAGGACTTACGTCTACTGTTTCATTGAATACCTCCGCAACTGCGGTTGAAACCACCACTTCAACACCTGAAAAGAAAGTAAACGAAATGGGATTTCGGTATTACTATTACCCCAACATGAGTGCTTATTTTGATACGGTTGATGAAGAATACATTTTTTATTGGAACAAACAATGGATGCGCTGTAAAGAATTACCCGAGTTTATTGGTGGATATTCCATGTATAAAATGGCTAAGGTTCGTGTAGAAACGTATTGTGATGAACATCCTGAGGAAATGATTCGCCAACACCAAAAGCAATTCCCCTATGTTGCCAAAGGACGGTTTCCCTACAAAACCGAATAATCCTAAAATTTTGTAACAGGTTCTGAAAATCCTGTAACCCTTTTTACCCCACCCTTTCCCAACTTTGTACTATAAACTTAACACACTTTGCTATGAAAAAAATAATGTTTACCACAGCTATTGTCATGATAGCGTTTAGTTTTCAAGCCAACGCTCAGGAAACTACTTCTAAGGCCGAAACAAAAATTGGTGTACGCGGCGGATTAAGTTTCTCCAATTTGTACACGAAGGATGTCGATGATAAAAATATGCTTACGGGACTTACCGCTGGTATTTTTATTGAAGCGCCCATTTCAAATAATGTAGCATTTCAACCCGAATTCAACTTCACCATGAAAGGAGCCGAATTGCAATACAACAATGTATTCGCACAAGGAAAAACAAAATTTGGCTTGAGTTATTTGGAAGTTCCTGTGTTGATTAAAGCCAATATATTACCGATTTTAAATGTACATTTCGGACCTTATTTTGCCTATTTGGTTGATGCGCGTATTACCAATGAAGATCCAAATGGTAATATAAATTTTGAACAAACCTACAATGAAGATGACTTTAATCGATTGGATTATGGTTTATCAGGTGGTGTGGGATTAGATTTCGGACCATTGGGCGTGGGTGCTCGCTATAATTATGGATTGCGTACCATTGGAAAAGAACAAACATTGGGTGGAGTGACGTACACCTTTCCCGATGGTAAAAACAGTAATTTCAATTTGTATATGACATTAAAATTTTAAGTATATGACCGTCATGAATAACTTATTATACATTATTGCCTTGTTTTTAATTCTCATGTGGGCCATAGGTTACTTGGTCTTGGACATAGATAGCACCATTCACTTTGTTTTGGTCTTGGCGGTAATGGTAATTATTGTTAAAATCATCAACGGTAAAAAAATATAAACCTTTAAATCGGACGTTATGAAAATGAAAAATGTAGGAATGGCGTTAGGCGGATTGATCGCCGGCTCCGTAGTAGGTGCATTAATTGCTCCTGAAAAAGGAAAAAACACACGTAATAAAATTGCCGAAAAAGGCAAAAAGTTATTGACTTCTGCTCAAAATGGGATTGCGCAAATTACCACTTTTGGCAATGCTCCTCAAGAAAATGAGGAATTTGACCATCTGGATAATTTACGCAGCATTAACAAGCATTTAATGTAAAATTCTTAGTAGTCGCTATAAATTCTGATGCAACCCGGTCGTTGAATGGCCGGGTTATTTTTATGTATAAAAAAACCCGAACTGCTGTTCGGGTTAGTATTTTAAAAAACTTCGCTTTCTTTTAATTTTTCGGTATTGGCCACCAACTGAAGTTCGTCAATGAACTTTTGAATATTGCCATTCAATACCCCATCCATATCAAAAACATCCATCCCAATACGGTGATCGGTTACACGTCCTTGTGGAAAATTATAGGTTCGGATTTTTGCAGAACGGTCACCTGAACTTACTTGAGAATTTCGCTTCTTCGCATCTTCCTCTTGTTTTTTGGCTAATTCCATTTCATACAAACGCGAACGCAATACCGTTAAGGCTTTGTCTTTATTTTTATGTTGCGACTTTTCATCTTGACATTGAGCCACCAATCCGGTTGGAATGTGGGTCATACGTACGGCCGACTTAGTCGTATTTACCGACTGACCTCCAGGACCCGAAGAACAGAAAAAGTCAATTCGCACATCATTCATGTCGATTTGCACATCAAACTCCTCAGCTTCAGGCAACACCATTACGGTAGCCGCTGACGTATGCACGCGACCTTGGGTTTCCGTTTTCGGTACGCGCTGTACACGATGAACACCGGCTTCAAATTTTAGCGTACCATATACATCTTCACCAGAAACTTCAAAAATAACTTCTTTAAATCCTCCCGAAGTTCCCTCATTGAAATCTACGGTAGACGTACGCCATCCTTTATTTTCACAGAATTTCGTATACATTCGGTACAAATCTCCAGCAAACAAAGAAGCTTCATCACCTCCCGTTCCAGCACGAATTTCGACCATCACGTTTTTCGCATCTTCAGGATCTTTGGGAATCAACATAAATTTGATTTCTTCTTCCAATTGTGGCAAACGTTCTTTGGCTTCTTCCAATTGCATTTTGGCCATTTCGACCATTTCTGCATCGGAACCATCGGCTAAAATTTCATTGGCTTCATTGAGGTTATCGGTTAAACGAACGTACTCGTCACGTTTTTCCACCAATGCCTTCAGGTTTTTGTACTCCTGATTTAGCTGCACATACCGTTTTTGATCGGCGATAACATCCGGCTGAATAATCAAGTCGGACACCTCGTCAAATCGTTGTTTTACATATTGTAAACGCTCTAACATAGTTTGATACTCCTTTTTTTGGACTGCAAAAATACAATAAAATGTGATTTTTCTAGTATTTATTTTAGTGCATTCCCTACGACCATCCTTCCCTTTTCGTTTAAAATTTGTAGTATTGTAAAAAAAATATGTGTCGTTTTCTAGTTATACTCATAATTGCACTGGCCATTTCAAGTTGTTCCCAAAAGGAACCGAACATGGCATGGTTGGAAGGCTCATGGAGGAATACGACGAAATCCATGGATTTTCACGAAAACTGGAAGCGACTTGATGACCAACATTTATCGGCTGAAAGTTATGTTTTGATTAAAAACGATACGGTTTTTTATGAGCGAATCATATTAACAAAAACGGCCAAAGGTTGGGATTACACCGTTTCAGTTCGCGATCAAAACAAAGAATTACCCGTTACATTTGCTTCTACGCTCTTGAGCGATGACTTGCTGGTTTTTGAAAATGCAAAACATGATTTTCCAAATCGAATTGAATACAAAAAAATCACCGAAGACAGTCTTATAGCCACTATCTTTGGAACACAAAAAGGAAAACCGGTTTCTGAAGTTTTCCCCATGAAAAAAATGCAACCATGAAAAAAATAATTTTATCGATACTTGCACTTGGCTTTATCGCTATTTCTTGTAAAAAATACGACGCTTTTGGTAACGAAATTCGATTTGAAGAATTGAACAAAGCGGCTTTTTTAGAAGGCAATTGGGAAGTTCAAGATTCGTTGGGTGTACTCCAATTACAATGGAAAACGGAGAATGACAGTACGTTTTCAGGAACTTCTTATTTTATTCAAGGAGAGAAAAAAGATACTTTGCATCGCGAAACTATTGAATTACAACAACGCGACGAACATTTGTTTTTTACCTCTACAGTTCAAGGAGAAAAAGGAGATACGCCCATTACTTTTCAATTGACCAAAGATGCAGACAGTTTGGCTGTGTTCGAAAATCCTAAAAATGATTATCCCTCCAAAATTGAATTCCGACTTCAAAAAGACGGCAAAATCAAACAGACGGAAAGTGGAATGGTTCTAAAAAAACCAAAAGCACAGCAGTACCTTTGGACGAAATCCAATCCAAAATCAGAAAATTAAAATGAAAAGGCTCCATATTGAGAGCCTTTTTTATTCCATAACACCTTCATATACATTATTTTAAAAATATTATTTAAATTTAGTCTAAATAAATTTTGATAATTCGAAGCCGCCTTTTACTTTTGCTTCATTATTTTAATTTATTCTAAATAAAAATGAAAAAGTATATTTTACCGCTACTAACTGTATTGACCTACACCGCGGCTATGGGTCAGGAGCAGCAAAAAGACACCATGAAAACATTGGATGAAGTTGTTGTCAATAATAAATACAAGTACAAAAGAGAAAAGAGTACAACTGTAGCTAAAATGCCTTTACGGAACATTGAAAACCCACAAGTCTACAGTACGGTTACCGCTGAATTGATGAAAGAACAGGTGGTTACTAATTTTAATGATGCCCTTAAAAATGCAACTGGAGTGACCCGATTATGGGAATCTACGGGTAGAGGTGGCGATGGAGCTGAATTCTATTCTATTCGTGGTTTTTCCGTCCAACCCACCATGATCAATGGCCTACCCGGTATCAATAATGGTGTGGTGGACCCCATCAACATTGATAATATTGAAGTGATCAAGGGACCGTCAGGAACCCTTTTTGGAAGTTCATTCATTTCTTATGGTGGATTGATCAATATCGTCACTAAAAAACCGTTTGAAAAATTAGGGGGAGAAATTGGATATACTTCAGGGACCTATGGTATGGATCGTGTAACACTTGATATCAATTCGCCCGTAAAAAATGGATTAGCAGTACGTATCAATGCAGCCTACACCAATGAAAATTCGTTTCAAGACGCAGGATTCAATAAAAGTTTATTTTTTGCTCCATCATTAAGTTATAAAATCAATGATAAATTAACCATTTTAGTCAACACAGAATTTACTCAAAAAAAAGGTGCTTATGCCCCGATGATTTTCTTAAACCGCTATACCCCACTTTCATTCAATAGTATTGATGTTTTCGAAAAAAATTATAGAAAATCAAATACTTCAAATGAATTGACGATGTCCAACCCGACATTCAATATGCAAACCCAATTGTTCTACAAATTAAATAACAACTGGACTTCACAAACAGCCTTGTCTCGAAGTAATACAAAAACTGATGGTTACTATTCTTATCTATGGGATAGTGGAAATGGTAATGAATTTACACGATTTATTTCTAAAAGAAACGGTTCGACAAATGTAACCGACATTCAACAAAATTTTATGGGTGATTTTAAAATGGGTACAATTCGCAACCGAATGGTTATCGGATTGGATTATGCCCGTCAAGATATTCTAAACAGTAGTTCGGGATGGAGAGCCAACGGAATTGTGTCATTGCAAAACCAAACTGATTCTGGTGATTTAACTCAAGCCGGTACCGATGCCCTATTAGTGGGCTCTTTTGAAGGAGCCTCTACTGCCACTCAACAAATTCTGAGTGCGTATGTTTCTGATGTGATTAATTTTACGCCTAAACTTTCGGTTATGGCAAGCTTACGGATTGACAATTTCAGCGGATTAACTAGCTATTACAGCACCGAAAAAATTAAAGATCAAACGACACTTTCCCCAAAATTTGGTGCTGTTTATCAATTAATTGAAAACAAAGTTTCGGTTTTCGGTAACTATATGAATGGATTTGCCTATGTTGATCCTCGACAAGTTGCAGATGCTGATGGTTCGAATTCACGCCTACAGGCATTTGACCCAGAACATGCCAATCAATATGAGTTTGGACTAAAAACGAACTTGTATAAAGATATCCTTTCTGCCTCTTTGAGCTATTATAATATTAAAGTTAACAACCGCGTAATGGGTGACCCCAACAATATTAATGGCGCGATTCAAGGTGGCGAAATGGTAAGTAAAGGATTGGATTTTAGTGTGACATTAAACCCAATCAAAGGCTTAAACATCATCACAGGGTATAGCTATAATGATGCTGAAATCACTAAGGACAATCCAGGCGATGGGTATTTGGGTTTACGTCCAGAAGAATCAGGACCGCAAAATTTAGCGAATTTATGGGCTTCGTATACTTTCAATCAAGGAAAACTTAAAGGGTTTGGACTCGGATTTGGTGGGAATTACGCCAGTGAATACAAGACCTTAAATCGAGCCAATATTGGGACTTTCACATTACCCGAGTATACTATTTTAAATTCCAGCATCTCCTACAATACGGGTGCTTTCAATCTTATAGTTAAAGTGAACAACTTAACCAATGAAAAATATTTTTCGGGTTGGTCTACCGTAACGCCACAACGCATGCGTAGTCTCAATGCCGGTATCACGTATAAATTCTAATTCAGGTTTATTTTGTTTTGTTTATTCAAACTCCCTACCGCTGTGGGGAGTTTGATATTTAAAAATTGGTTATGAAAAAAAGTATTCGTTTTCTTCATTTAATTCTCGGACTCACCGCTGGAATTATTGTTTTTATAGTTGCGATAACAGGTTGTTTATACGCCTTTCAAGAAGAAATATTAGATCTTACCGAAACGTACAAATTCGTTGAACACGAAGATAAACCGGTAGTACCGCCCTCCCAACTTCAAGATATTGCTCATGCTGCATTTCCAGCTAAATCCTTGCATGCTTTGAAATATTATGGGAATAATCGTGCCGCAGAAGCGATATACTACAACTACGAACCCAATTATTATTACATCGCTTACATTAATCCTTACTCTGGAAAAATAATTAAAACCGTTGATGAAAATTCAGGTTTCTTTCGTTGGGTTTTGGACGGACATTTCTACCTATGGTTACCGCACGAACTGGGACAAATTGTAATCGCCAGTGCAACAATCATTTTTACAGTTCTAATAGTTACCGGAATTATACTTTGGTGGCCCAAAACCTGGCGTACAAGTAAGCAACGCTTTCGGTTTATGTGGAAAAAAACAACCCAGTGGCGACGCAAAAATTATGACTTACATACGGTAACAGGATTTTATATTTTCCCAATAGCCCTTGTGTTTTCTTTCACAGGACTTGTCTGGGGTTTCCCATGGTTTGCGTATGGGTATTACACCCTATGGGGTGGTGAAAAATCACTTATTTATGAAGATCCTAAAGTACCTACTTTTGAATTTCAAACGGTAAAAACGGGAATGGATATCGCCCTTAAAAACTTACAACAACTCTACCCCGACGCCTATTATTATGAAGTCCATCCACCAGAAAATAACAATAAAGCTATAGCCGCAAATGCCAATCTAAAGGAAGGAACTTATTGGAAAACGAATTACCACTATTATGACCCTTCAACAGGAAAAGAAAAAAAAGTTAGTCACATTTATTCCACATTAGATAAAGCTTCAACTGCAGATTATGTCATGCGCATGAACTACGACCTACATACAGGAGCAATTCTTGGACTACCCGGAAAGATTACAGCCTTTGCCTTTAGTCTTTGTATAGCTGCATTACCCGTTACTGGCTTCATAATGTACTGGGGAAGAAAAAATAAACCAACAAAAAATAAAACCAAACCTGCTCATTAATAGCAGGTTACTTTTTTTATTTAAATTTAGTCTAAATAAGTTTTGAAAATTAAAAACGAGATTTTACATTTGCACTGTCTTATTTTTAATTATTCCAAATAAATGAAAACATATTTCCCAAAACTACTCGTTACACTTTTTACTTTTGGCTTTTGTCATGCGCAATACAGCGATACTCCTAAAGGGAAAGAAAAAGATACCATCAAAAACAAAACAGCCATTCAATTGGATGAAGTGTTGGTTCAAAAAAATCCGTTTAAAATTCAGCCTACTCTCACCCGTAGTACAATTAAAGTCATGGATTTACCCCAAAACGTTCAAACCATTGACAAATCGGTTATCTACCAACAACAAGCTGTTCGATTAAGTGATGTCATTAAAAACGTCAACGGCGCTTATGTGGGTTCGGCCCGCGGTGGAGCACAAGAATCGTTTTGGTCCCGCGGTTACGACTTAAGTGCGAACAATATTTTTAAGAATGGTTTTCGCGTGAGCAGTGGATCAATTCCCGAAGTAATTTCCTTGGAACGGGTCGAATTCTTAAAAGGGAATTCTGCCTTATTGTTTGGAAATGTGATTCCAGGCGGTGTGGTCAATTTGGTCACCAAAACACCGCAATTCAAATTTGGCGGTGAGGCTAGTTTTCAAGCAGGTAGTTATGATTTTTACAAACCCTCATTGGATATTTATGGACCAATTTCCAAATCCCTTGCCTACCGACTGAATACTTCCTATGAAAATTCGAAGAGTTTTCGAGATGTGGTGCAACGCGAACGAATTTATGTGAATCCGTCACTTCTTTACAAAATCAATTCCAAAATGGAACTCAACGTTAATGCTGATTATTTAGCAGACGATTGGACACCCGATTTTGGAACCGCGATCATCGGAAAAACGATTGTTGATTTACCTAGAAATCTCTATTTGGGTGGAAAATGGTCCAATGGAACCACCAAACAAACGACAGCATCTGCATTTTTTAAATACCAAATCCGAGAGAAATGGACGTTAAACGCGAACAGTTCGTACCAGAACTACTATCGTTTTTGGACCGGTACCGACCGCATCCAACCCGCTGCAAACGGCGATTGGTCGCGTCCACTTGGCCAACAAGAAAACAGTGAACGCATATACGGGGAGCAATTCTTTATCAATGGAGAATTTACCACAGGAAAATTGAAACATCAATTGACTTCAGGTGCCGATTTTGAAAATGCATTTACCGAAACCTTCACGTTTACTTTTCCCGCGGGTGCTACCACCTATGGTTCTGGTAATATTTATGATTTTGCCAATTTCAATCAAGGAACGGGTCCGATCCCTTCAGCCACCGCAACTCGTTTAGTAGAAAATACGACCAATCGTTTCGGCATCTATGCCCAAGATTTAATTTCCTTACCTAAATATTTCAAAGTATTTTTAGGGGTACGCTGGTCATGGCAAGAAGCCCATATTTGGAACCACAATTTATACGCAACAGATCCAAATGCGCAAATCAAAGATCCTGTGCGAATTGACAAAGCCTTTTCACCCAAAGTGGGTTTGATTTTTCAACCCGACAACAAGACGTCATTTTTTGCGAGTTATTCCAATTCTTTCACACCCAATACAGGTTTGACACCCGAAGGAAATGTGGTAAAACCTTCCATAATTACGCAATATGAAGCCGGATTCAAACGTGAATTCATTAAAGAAAAATTGAATATGAACTTTGCCATTTATAGCATTGTTAATGATAATTTTGTGCAAACGGCTCCTTTTGTCAACGGACTTCCCAACACCAACACAAACTACAAAATTCAGAGTGGTGAAACGGTAAGTAAAGGATTTGAATTTGACTTTTCTGCTTACCCATTAAAGGGTTGGACAATGATGGCCGGATTTAGTTATAACGACATGCGCTTTACCAAAACTGAAGCAGGTGTAGGTAATTTTGTGGAAGGCGATCGTTTAACCCGAACACCTTACCAAACTGCCAATTTCAGTACTTTCTATAAAATTCCGAATGGAAAATTAAAAGGAGTTACTTTTGGAGCCATGGCTTTCTATATGGGAAGTCGTTTAGGCGGTTGGAATAACGATTACATCTTACAAAGCGGCAATTTGGTAGTTCGCGATCGGGTTATTCCGTTAAGCGATTATACCACAGTAGATTTATCTGCGGGTTATGATTGGAAGAAGTTTTCTCTTTTGGTAAAAGTATCCAACATTACCAACGCGTTGAATTATACCGTACACGAAAATTACAGTGTCAATCCGATTGCGCCACGACAAGTGATGGCCACCTTGAAATACAAAATTTAATACGTTATCTATGAATCAAACAAAAATTAGAGGATTACACCGTGATTTGGGGTATTTCTACATTGGTTTAATTATTTCCTTTGCTTTTTCGGGCATTATGATGAACCACCGCGAACATTGGCATCCTGAAAAATACACAACTACATCCACACCTGTAACAGTGCTTTTACCTCAAAATGAAGACGAAATTTCGGAAGATTTTGTCAAAAATCTGGGCAAAAAACTAGGCATCGAAGATGAAGTTAGACGCCACAAAGTGAAAGAAGGAAAACTCCGAGTTGCCTTTGAAAAGCATGAATTGGAAGTGGATTTAAAGTCGGGCAAAGGCGAACTCGAAGCTTTTGAAAAAACCCCCATCATCAGTCATGTGATGAAATTACACAAAAGCACCTCCAATTTTTGGATCTACTACAGTGATATCTTTGGATTGTCATTGATTACTATAGCCATTACCGGAGCCATTATGATTCCGGCTGGCAAATTTACATTCAAGTGCAGAGGTTGGAAACTCGCCCTCGCTGGATTACTTTTCCCTTTATTGTTCCTTATTGTTTTAGGTTAAAAAAAGAAGCTCCCTTGAAAATTACAAGGGAGCTTTTTTTTATTTCACCGGAATATTCGCTAAAATTTCTAGTAAATATTTCCAGAATTTTTGTGACGAAGAAATGCTAGCACGCTCATCCGGACTGTGCGCACCGTGAATTGTAGGTCCGAAAGAAATCATATCCATTTTGGGATAATTGGTTCCTAAAATCCCACATTCTAATCCGGCGTGACAAGCCACCACATTCGGTTTTTCTCCGTTTTGTTTTTCGTAGATGTCAACCAATACTTTCAAAATCTCTGAATTGACATTGGGTGTCCAACCTGGATAACTTCCTCCGAAATTCACTTCACAGCCAATTAACTCAAAAGCGGAACGCAAAGCATTTGCTAAATCAAATTTTGATGTTTCTACTGAAGAACGGGTCAAACATTGAATCGTGATTTGGCCTTCTTTCACTATAACACGAGCAATATTGTTTGAAGTTTCCACTAAATCTGCCATATCTGCACTCATGCGATATACACCGTTGTGAGCGGCATAAATAGCGCGTAACAAACCTTCTTGCACACCCAAATCCATGATTTTTGCAGGCAATTCCGATTTTTCAATGATGATTTGTAAGTTGGGTTCAGTCGTTTTGAACTCGGCTTTAATGTCGTTGATGACTTCTTGCATTTCAAATTCGAAAACTTCGTCATACATAGAAGCAATGATCACTTTGGCAACACTTTCACGTGGAATAGCATTGCGCAAACTTCCCCCGTTAATTTCGGCGATTTGCAACCCGAAGTTTTCAAAACCGTCAAACAACAAACGGTTCATGATTTTGTTGGCATTACCCAACCCTTTATGAATATCCATTCCGGAGTGGCCTCCGTTCAACCCTTTAACAGTTATGGTATATCCAGTCGAACCTTCAGGCACTTCGTCTTCATTGTAAACACGAGTGGCAGTAACATCCACACCACCGGCACAACCAATATCAATCTCATCGTCTTCTTCGGTATCGAGATTTAACAATATCTCACCCTGAAGAATGCCGCCTTTCAAATTCAAAGCACCCGTCATTCCTGTTTCTTCATCGATGGTAAAAAGCGCTTCAATTGCAGGATGCGGAATATCTTTACTTTCTAAAATAGCCATGATAGCTGCTACTCCTAAACCGTTGTCGGCTCCTAAAGTAGTTCCTTTAGCACGCACCCAATCGCCGTCCACATACATTTGAATGCCTTGGGTATCAAAATCAAAATCGGTGTCATTATTTTTTTGGTGCACCATATCCAAATGCGCTTGCATCACAATCGGCTTACGGTTTTCCATGCCCGGAGTGGCTGGTTTTCGGATGAAGACATTGCGAATTTCATCTTCAAACGTTTCTAATCCTAAACTGTTTCCGAAATTTTTCATGAATTCGATTACACGCTCTTCTTTTTTGGAAGGACGCGGCACCGCATTTAAATCGGAAAATTTATTCCAAAGCGCTTTCGGCTCCAGATTTCTTACTTCTTGACTCATGGTAATGTATTTAATTCGTGTCGTTTTAGTTGGTCGAAAAACGAAGTTCAAAGTTACAAAGAATGTTGGGTGCAAAAAGGCTTTCCCGTACATTTACCTAAAAATAATGAAGGTGAAGAAAAATCCATATCGCGGCTGGATCAGTTTGGGTATACAAATTCTGTTGGTGCAATGGATTGCGTTGTATCCTGAAACCGTTGAGCGACTTTATAGCACTGGTTTTTACCGCTGGTGGGATGCTGTTATTCGCGGATTTTCTGCATACTTTCCTTTTTCCTTTGGTGATGTTTGCTATGGGATTCTTTTACTCTCAGGAATCGTTTCGCTTTTACGTTGGAAAAAAACAACAAGTAAAGAAAAAATGAGTCGGTTGGGGACTTTTCTCGCGGGCTTTTATTTTTTCTTTCAAGTCAGTTGGGGATTAAATTACTACCGCCTACCCTTGGCCGAAAAATGGCATTTGGAACCCCAATACACCGCTGCTGAGTTGCGGGAATTCACAGAAAAGTTGATTGAAAAAACCAATGCTATTCAACTTCAGATTACCAAAAATCCAAAACAGAAAGTGGTGGTTCCGTATGCTGAGACCGAACTTTTAACCCTAGGAACTGAAGGCTATAAAGCGTTGGCACAAATTCATCCTGAAATCCGATACGGCGTTGGCTCGGTGAAGTCGAGTTTGTGGAAACGTCCGTTGTCTTATATGGGATTCTCAGGCTATTTGAATCCGTTTACCCATGAAGCACAAGTCAATACTTTGATGCCCAAGTATACCCAAAGCAATGTGATTTGTCATGAAATGGCCCATCAAACGGGATTAGCCAGTGAAAGTGAATGTAATTTTATTGGATTCTTAGCGGGTTATCACCATCCCGATTTGTATTTCCAATACAGTGCTTGTACGGCAGCTTTGAAATATTGCATGAATGCGTTGGTCCAACAAGATCCAGAGGCATTTGATCAATTAAAAGTAAAAATCCATGCCGGTGTTTTGGACAATTTTAAAGAAAGTGAGCAATTCTGGAACCAATACGACACCTTTATTGACAAAGGGTTTCACGGTTTCTATGATCGTTTTCTCAAAATCAATCAACAAAAAGACGGCATGGAGGGATATAGTAAGTTTGTGGGATTGTTGATTTCCTATTACCAATTAAAAGCAGACAACATCAAACTTCGTCCGTAGTAAACGTACTAAAACTTTTCTTTTTAAAAGGTCGCACAATTAATCTTCCTTCGCGATCAAAGCGAATGTAATTGTATACCCAATTCATGAAGACAACGGCTTTATTCTTAAATCCGATGAGTGAGAATAAATGTACCAACATCCACACCACCCAAGCAAAGAACCCGTTGAAATGGTATTTGGGTAAGTCGACAACGGCCAAATTGCGCCCAATGGTGGCCATCGAACCTTTGTCATTATAAACAAAAGGTTCAGGTGTTTTCCCTTGTAGGATCTTGGGCAGGTTTTTGCCTAGAAGTGCACCCTGTTGCATGGCTGGTTGCGCCATCATGGGATGTCCTTGTGGAAAATCGGGAGTTTCCATGGAAGCAATGTCGCCAATGGCAAAAATATTATCGAAACCGAGCACTTGATTGAAGGCATTGACCCGAATGCGATTGACCTGACTCACCAAACTCGAAGCGGGTAAACCGACAGGACAAGCCCCTTGAACGCCCGCGGTCCAAATTACGGTTGCTGTTTCAAATTGGGTCCCGACATTGGTGGTTACTGTGCGTCCATCATAACTTTGTACCCGCATGTTTTTCCAAACATTTACACCCAAGCTTTTTAAGAAAGCTTCAGAAGCGGCTGAGGATTTCTCACTCATGGTATTCAATACGCGATCGCCGCTTTGAATCAAATGAATTTGCATTTTTTGGATGTCCAAATCGGGATAGTCTTTTTGTAAAATGGCGCGTTTCATTTCGGCTAACGCACCCGCTAATTCTACGCCGGTGGGTCCGGCACCAACCAATACAAAATTCATGAGTGCATTGCGCTCACTCGTGTCATTGGACAATACGGCTTGTTCAAAATTTTCCAAAATCAGACTTCGGATATTCAGCGATTGCGGTATGGTTTTCATAGACATGGCGTTTCGCTCGATTTCTTTGTTTCCAAAGTAATTCGTTTTCGAACCTGTGGCGATAACGAGATAATCATAGTGTAAATCCCCGATTTCGGAAATGATTTTTTGGTTTTGGGTATCGATTTCTTTCACTGTTGTGAGTCGGAAATAGAAATCGGGAAACCCTTGAATGACTTTCCGTAATGGATACGCAATGGAACCGGCTTCGAGTCCGCCCGTCGCTACTTGATACAGCAAGGGTTGGAACGTATGGTAATTGTGTTTATCGATTAAAACGACTTGCAGATTTTGTCGGTTGAGTTGTTTGGCAAGGGTTATTCCGGCGAAACCGCCACCGATAATGACGACGCGTTGCTTTGTGGAATTGGGAATATTCATAGGGTTGAAAAATAATACTCAAATTTACGAAGAATCGCAGGGAGTTGTCGTTAAATCGGACTTAAAAATTGGCACTTGATGATTAGCCCCGGTGGAAGCAAGCTACCCCGCCGTAGCCGTTAGGCAGGCGTGTAGCGCGGACGACGGGAAGGCACTTGATCGAAGAAAAAACGGCTGCTCCCAATAAAAAAAGAAGTATCTTGTAACAAAATTAGACCGACTCGGACTAACACGGCATGAGTGATTCATTAGAAAAATCCTTTGTAAAGCAGTTGACGGACAATCAAAACATTGTCCACAAAATTTGTCGTTTGTATACCAACAACGAGGATGCGCACAATGATTTGTTTCAAGAAATCACGATTCAGCTTTGGAAAGCCTTTCCAAAATTCAGGGGTGAAGCCAAATTTTCAACCTGGGCCTATCGGGTGGCGTTGAATACTGCGATTACGTTGTATCGCAAAAACACGCGAACGGTGGCAACGGTTGATTTTGAAAAAGCGAGTTATTTCATCAAACAAGAGGATTACAATCCGGAAGAAGAAGAACAACTCAAGCTGATGTACCAGGCCATTCACCAGCTGAACGACATTGAAAAAGCCTTGATCTTTATGTATTTGGAGGACAAAGACTACACCGAAATCTCGGAAACTTTGGGGATTAGTGAAGTCAATGCCCGTGTGAAAATGAACCGAATCAAAGGAAAATTAAAAAAAATATTAAACCCGTAAGTAGCCATGGAAGAATTGGATTTACTGAAAAAAGATTGGAATAAAAACAACCCGTTTCCGCAGTTGCAGGAAATGGATATCTATAAAATGCTCCATAAGAAATCGTCCTCTATTGTGAAGTGGATTTTGATTATTAGTATTTTGGAAGTTACCTTGTGGACGGCTATTAGCTTTTGTTTTAATACCGATGAGTATTTGATTAAGAATCACTCGGAATTTATGATTCCGTATTTCAAAGTATTGACGGTTGTCAACTTTATCGTGACTGCCGTTTTTATCTATTTGTTTTATAAAAATTACCGAACGATTTCCGCCACTAACGCCACCAAAAAATTGATGGCCGATATTGTGCGTACGCGTCGCACTGTAAAATACTATGTGGGTTACAATTTGGGGATGATGGTGTTGAGTGCCATTTCTGGTTTTGTCATGGCGATTATGGTGAATCCAAAAATTCAAGAATTGTCACACAATACTAAAGCGATGGTGATTGCAATTGTAATCATGATTGTTTTCTTGTTGATCTTTTTTGGGGTTGCTGCCTTGTTTTACTACTTGATTTATGGTACGTTGATGAAGCGTTTGTATCGCAATTACAACGAACTTAAAAAGATTGATTTGTAATGAAAAAAGTTTTTGTAGTTGTCGGTATTCTTTTGGGAGTAATCGCGGGAGCGCAAACGCCCAAAACGCTTTTGTGGAAAATTTCGGGGAACGGTTTACAAGCGCCTTCCTATCTTTTTGGCACGATTCACATGACTTGTGATGCCACATTGAAACCCAAAGTGCTTCAGGCATTGGATAATACGGAGCAATTGTGTTTTGAATTGGATATGGATGATTCCCAAATGCAAATGGAGGTATTGAAACATATGTACATGAAAAACAATGTTCGTTTGGATTCCTTATTAACTCCGGAAGAGTTTAAATCTTTGGATGTTTATTTGAAAAAGAATTTGGGGATGTCGGCTAAAATGTTGAATCGTGTACAGCCGTTATTTATTACATCCATGTTGTATCCAAAACTTTTAGCCTGTAAAACACAATCTATAGAATCGGCTTTGATGCAAGTGAGTAAAGCACAAAGTGAAGAGGTGATTGGACTGGAATCAGTAGAGGAGCAAATGAATGCCTTTAATGCAATTCCATACAAAGAGCAAGTGAAGGATTTATATGCTATGAGTCAGAAAAATACAGAACTTGACAAAGCGGAAACCGACAAACTAACGAAGTTATACCAGGAAGAAGACATTGAGGGACTTTACCACTACATGAATGAAGTTGAAAATAAAACCTATGCCAAATTTGAAGAAGATTTATTGGTGAAGCGCAACAAAAACTGGCAAGAACGTATTCCCAAAATAATTCAGGCCAAAACTACTTTCATCGGAGTTGGCGCTGCGCATTTGGGTGGTAAAAATGGGGTAATTCAATTATTAAAAGCACTGGGGTACAAAGTCGAACCCGTACTGTAAGTTACCAACGGCGCAATTCATTTAATTTTTCTTGCTCTTCCAATACAGCTGTCGGAATCACTTTTAGAAAAGAAGGATGTTGTTCGATGGCATACTCGATTTTTTCCACAATTGAGTCGATGGACTCGTTATCATAATCGATTTCCAAAGGTTCTTTAATGATAAACGATTGAAGAATATTCTTTTTCTTGATACGAAGCCCTTTTTTATCAAATGATCGACGGAAACCATCAATCACAATGGGCACAACAATGGGTTTGTGAGTTTTAATAATGTGAGCTGTCCCTTTACGAACAGGTTTGAACGATTTCGTGGTACCTTGTGGAAAGGTTATGACCCACCCGTCCTCCAAAGCTTTCATAATGTTTTCCGTATCGTTCGGATTAACGGCTTTTTTTTCACAAATGTCTTTACCGCCAGCTCGCCAGGTTCGTTCAACAGTTATCGCTCCGGCATAAGCTAAAATTTTAGGAAGTAAACCTGATTTCATTGTTTCACTTGCCGCCACATAATAAATATTCAATTTGGGTTGCCAAAGATAGCCTACATTCTTGATGTTGTCCTGTCGCCCACTTAGACTCGCATTGAACACGTGAAACATAGCCACAACATCGGCAAAATAAGTTTGGTGATTGGAAATAAAAAGTACGTTAGTATCGGGCAATTGACGAATAATTTCAGAGCCCTCGATTTGGAGTTCGTTGAACCCCCGATAGCGGCGATGCGTCAATGTACCGGCGATCCGGATTAACCATTTTTTTAAAAATAAAATATGTCCAAAAGGATTGCGTTTCAATAGTCCCATATCATTTTTCCAAGGGGCCTAAAGATACCAAAAAATGAAGATTACACCAATTTTTTAAGACTCTCTTTCAGTTCGCTTAACATCATAGCGGTGGCGCCCCACACAATTTTTCCTTCCAATTCAAAGGCGGGTACAAGGATATCCGTGGCATACGAAGTGGTCAAGGTAGTTTGCGTTACATTGGAGTCATCGAGTAATTGGGCCAAGGGAACCTCTAAAATATCCGAAACTTCTTCGATTTGTAAAACAAATTCGGGTCGCTCTGTGGTATACGCTAAAAAAGGAGCCACTAAAAAATTACTGGGTGGAATAAAGACTTCGGTATAAGCTTTAATAAATTCCACTCCCGAAGGATGTACACCGACTTCCTCCCAAGCTTCTCGCAAGGCCGTTTGCAATAATGTGGCGTCTTCTTGTTCGACCTTCCCGCCGGGAAATGCCATTTGTGAAGAATGCACACCGGGGTAACTGTTGCGCTGAATCAAAACAAAATAAGTAGTCTCTTTATAGGGATAGCATAGCATGAGGACAGCGGCTTTTCGGGCATTTTTGACATCATATCCCGCTTGTAATTCTAATTTGCGAATTTCAGGCACTATTTTCTCATGGGCAGCAGTCGCTGGTAAGTCATCTTGCTGCAATTGGGGTAATAAAGAAAGAAAACGTTGAAATTCCATAGCTGCATAATAATTTCTAAATTTACCAAAAAAAATCTGCATGTACAGCAAAGAAGAAAAACAACAATTGAAACGTGAATTTTGGTCCCAATTTTCGGAAAACTATCCCCGAAAATGGCTATTGTACGACACGCAAATAAAAGATGTTGCTTTTAAATTCTTTGTAGATACAAAAAGTGCGCGAGTTCAATTGGATATCGAACCTAAAGATGAGGAAAAGCGTAAAATTTACTACGAAAAGATAGAATCATTGCGCACCTTATTACATGAAGAGCACGTTGCGGATGCGCAATTTGCAAGACATTTAGACTTAGAGAATGGAAAAACGATTAGTCGGATTTGGGTTGAAATGGAGGGTGTGAACATGAACCGCAGAGATGATTGGCCTCGAATTCATGCTTTTTTTGCTACAAAAATGGCTGCTTTTGAAGAATTCTTTAATGAATACGAAGATTACATTCGCGATTTGGACTTAAACACCTAAATAAACTTAGAATTTAGATTTTAGAATTTAGAACATATCATTCATAACCTGCCTGCCGGTAGGCAGGTTTAAAATTCATAATTTAATTTGCCGTACCGATAAAAAAAATGAAGCCCTTCAAATTGAAGGGCCTCACTAAAAGAAGGCGGCGACATACTCTCCCACAGTTATGCAGTACCATCTGCGCAGTCGGGCTTAACTTCTCTGTTCGGAATGGGAAGAGGTGAGCCCCGACGCAATAACCACCTTAAGTTGTGGCTTTGA
>NZ_SBKN01000029.1 GCF_004122105.1 Flavobacterium stagni | reverse complement strand
AAATTAATTTTATCGCCTTATATTTGCACCCGCATTCAAGAAATGTTATTGACTCGATAGCTCAGTTGGTAGAGCACAACACTTTTAATGTTGGGGTCCTGGGTTCGAGCCCCAGTCGGGTCACAAAGACCTTATGTCAAAACAAAATAGAATGCACTGACTCGATAGCTCAGTTGGTAGAGCACAACACTTTTAATGTTGGGGTCCTGGGTTCGAGCCCCAGTCGGGTCACAAACAAAAGTTGTTCGCGTGCGAATGACTTTTTTTGTTTAGGCCACGTGGAG
>NZ_SBKN01000028.1 GCF_004122105.1 Flavobacterium stagni | reverse complement strand
TGCCGTAGCGGTCAAAGATGTAAATCTTCGCGGTGGTGTTTTGCAACCCAACAATATTCCACGTATCGTGAATACCGTCCCCATTCGGAGTGAAGTAATGCGGATAATCGATAATCGATACCCCACTAATCACCAACGGATCACAACTGTTGTCCATGCCTCCTTCAGTATCCCAAACCGTGATGGTATGTTCGCCCAACGGTACATTTTCAAAGACATTCGAGATTTGTCTCGGACCGTCGTCTAAGCTGAAGACATAGCTACCATAACCCGTTACATTCACCG
>NZ_SBKN01000027.1 GCF_004122105.1 Flavobacterium stagni | reverse complement strand
CAGGCTTGCGTGAATAAAAAATAGTTGTATTTTTGCATCCGCATTTGAGCAGTAGGCCCGTTCGTCTATCGGTTAGGACTCAAGATTTTCATTCTTGCAAGAGGGGTTCGATTCCCCTACGGGCTACTAAAATGTTCTGAAGGTTTATTGTTTATCGAAAAAGGTTCAGAAAATGGCCCGTTCGTCTATCGGTTAGGACTCAAGATTTTCATTCTTGCAAGAGGGGTTCGATTCCCCTACGGGCTACAAATTAGTTGTAAATTAGTTTTATAAAACAAGTGTTTAGTGTCTCAAATAGTTG
>NZ_SBKN01000026.1 GCF_004122105.1 Flavobacterium stagni | reverse complement strand
ATCAATAATGTCGATTGCAACGACAACGAACTTCAATACGTAGACGCCGACGGCGATGGGTACGGAAGTACGACCTTTGCCGCATGCGGTCCCAATAATAATTCCGATTGTAATGACAACCAATTGCAATACATGGATGCCGACGGCGATGGTTTTGGTCGCAATGTTTTGGTGGCTTGTGGAGTGATCAATAATATCGATTGCAACGACAACGAACTTCAATACGTGGATGCTGATGGCGATGGGTACGGAAGTACGACCTTTGCCGCATGCGGTCCCAATAATAATTCCGATTGTAATGACAATCAATTGC
>NZ_SBKN01000025.1 GCF_004122105.1 Flavobacterium stagni | reverse complement strand
CAGCGCGTAGCGCTCAGGATGGGAAGCCCCAAAACCCCCAAAGGGGGAGAGAAGCTGCTGAGACGCTAAGACGCTAAGCTTCTGAGTAATTGATATCGTTAACTTACAAGGTATCATAAACCTTTTCCACTTTTAAACTTTATTCACTAAAACTTGAAACTTTTTATAGCCACTAAGACGCTAAGACACTAAGCTTCTGAGTAATTGATATCGTTAACTTACAAGGTATCATAAACCTTTTCAACTTTTAAACTTTATACACTAAAACCTGAAACTTTTTATATCCACTAAGATGCTAAGCTACTAAGCTTCTGA
>NZ_SBKN01000024.1 GCF_004122105.1 Flavobacterium stagni | reverse complement strand
CAGTGATGGCATTGGTTTCATTCTGTGCATCCAATTGGGTGTTGTAGAAACTTACCGTAAAATCGGTACTAGGTTGTGTCCCCAAAGCAATCGCCACCAGTGGAGTCAAGTCATAGGCAAACTGCCCATCGTTTGTTCCGTCGGTATCACAGGTTTCAAACGGAATAGACGGTACGTCAGCTTGTGGCTTGGGATTCACCAAGATATTGAATGTTCCCGCTACCGAACGACAACCTGTCGTACTGTTGGTCGCTACCACATACAACGTTTGTGGGTTGCTCGTATTTAAGTAACCGTTTGGATTAGCAATCAACTGCGTGAGTGCTGCATCTTCGTAGAAACTCAAGGTATAAT
>NZ_SBKN01000023.1 GCF_004122105.1 Flavobacterium stagni | reverse complement strand
AGTTTTACTTTTGCACCCGCTAACCGAGAGAGGTTGGATGAATAAGAGAAGACAAGTTCATAGACATATTGGATTGACAGCAAAATAAGAGAGAGTAAGGCTAATTGAATAGATTAGAATTAAGCTAAAACCCGAGTCAAAAAAAAATCAAAAATCTACGATGAAGAGTTTGATCCTGGCTCAGGATGAACGCTAGCGGCAGGCCTAACACATGCAAGTCGAGGGGTAGAGGAAGCTTGCTTCCTTGAGACCGGCGCACGGGTGCGTAACGCGTATGCAATCTACCTTTTACAGAGGGATAGCCCAGAGAAATTTGGATTAATACCTCATAGTATATATCATTCGCATGTTTGGTATATTAAAGTTCCAAC
>NZ_SBKN01000022.1 GCF_004122105.1 Flavobacterium stagni | reverse complement strand
AGTTGTCTGTAGCAGTCATTGTTGCTGCTGCAGGAACGTTAGAACATTCTACTGTTACGTTAGCTGGAGTAGCTTCTACGAAAGTAGGAGCAGTAGTATCTTGAACAGTTACTACTTGCGTAGCAGTGGTTGTGTTACCACAAGCGTCTGTAGCTGTCCATGTACGAGTCAATGTATAGTTACCTGCACAGTTACCCGCAGCAGTTACTTCGTTGAAGGTTACCGTAGCCGCTCCACAGTTGTCTGTAGCAGTCATTGTTACTGCTGCAGGAACGTTAGAACATTCTACTGTTACGTTAGCTGGAGTAGCTTCTACGAAAGTAGGAGCAGTAGTATCTTGAACAGTTACTACTTGCGTAGCAGTAGTTGTGTTACCACAAGCATCCGT
>NZ_SBKN01000021.1 GCF_004122105.1 Flavobacterium stagni | reverse complement strand
CAGGTACTTACACTTTAGTATACCAAATCTGTGAAATCTTAAACCCTGCTAACTGTGATACAGCTACTGTAACAGTTACTGTAGGTGCTGCTCCTATCATTGCTAATGACGATGCGGGAACACCAGTGAATGGTTTTGCAGGTGGAACTTCTTTCACTAATGTATTGGTAAACGATACACTTAATGGTCAGCCAGTTCTTGCTTCTCAAGTGAACACTACGTTTGTATCTTCTACAAACCCGGGTGTGACTTTAGTAGGTACAGATGTGATAGTTGCTGCTGGAACTCCTGCAGGTAACTATACTTTGGTATACCAAATCTGTGAAATCTTAAACCCAACTAATTGTGATACGGCTACTGTAACAGTAACTGTGAACGCTGCTCCTATCGTAGCTAA
>NZ_SBKN01000020.1 GCF_004122105.1 Flavobacterium stagni | reverse complement strand
GCCTGTGATTACGACTCCTAATAACTCCCATGTGATTTGTGTGGATGCGGATGGAACACTAGTGCGTGATTTAACCCTTACTGCAGATAATAACATTCCGGGGACCTATACCTATGAGTGGTACGAGTCTACTAATCCGACTTTAGTGATTGGAACGGGGTCCGACTTTACCGTAAGTAATGCCGAGCCTACGGGTGCCACACGCACTTATACGGTAGTGATGACCAATACTGTTACAGGCTGTCAGAATGCCTCGGCGAGTTTTGATGTGATTCAGTCGGGTCAAGCGGCTGTTGCCACAGGTACTATTGGCTATGTAGTGACCAATGCCTTCTCCGACTTACAAACCATCACGGTGAATGTAACGGGTTATGGTAGCTATGTCTTCAGCTTAGACGACGGTCCGAGACAAATCTCGAATGTCTTTGA
>NZ_SBKN01000001.1 GCF_004122105.1 Flavobacterium stagni | reverse complement strand
CTCGTACCACTCATAGGTATAGGTCCCCGGAATGTTATTATCTGCAGTAAGGGTTAAATCACGCACTAGTGTTCCATCCGCATCCACACAAATCACATGGGAGTTATTAGGAGTCGTAATCACAGGCTCTGGAAGTAAATCCACCGTCATGCTATAAGAAACCACACGTGCACATCCCGTTAAGTTGTTCTCCACACGAATCCATAACAAATGGGTATAGGTCATATAATTTACTAAATCAGTGATGGCATTGGTTTCATTCTGTGCATCCAATTGGGTGTTGTAGAAACTTACCGTAAAATCGGTACTAGGTTGTGTCCCCAAAGCAATCGCCACCAGCGGAGTCAAGTCATAGGCAAACTGCCCATCGTTTGTTCCGTCGGTATCACAGGTTTCAAACGGAATAGACGGTACGTCAGCTTGTGGCTTGGGATTCACCAAGATATTGAATGTTCCCGCTACCGAGCGACAACCTGTCGTACTGTTGGTCGCTACCACATACAACGTTTGTGGGTTGCTCGTATTTAAGTAACCGTTTGGATTAGCAATCAACTGCGTGAGTGCTGCATCTTCGTAGAAACTCAAGGTATAATTGCTTAGTGGTAGCGTATTCCCTGTAAGCAAGTTGGCCTGACCCCAAGCGGTTAAGTTAAACGCCGTGATGTTATCGGTATCGTCGTCACATTCTTGGTAATCGGCCACAGGCTGTACCAAGGTCGGCAACGGATTCACCGTTAAGGCTTGTTCAACCAGTACATAACAGTGTTCGTTAAACGAGTCAATGTTCAAGTTGCTCTCCACACGAATCCATACATTCTGATTCACGTTGGCCGTCGTTGGGGTAAGAATCTCATTGGTATTTGCCACCGCATCGTTATAACTCGGGTAGTAATGCAAACTCACATTGGCTTGCCCGTTTAAGATATAAGCGGCATTCACCGTCAAGTCAAAAATCTCATACCCATCTCCTGGACTATTCACATCACACTTCGCCGCCAAAGCCGGTGGGTTGGTGCGCGGTGTGGGAACTGGCAATACCCGCACGGTTAAGGTACGGTAGCTTTTACAACCTGTAGTAGTATTGGTAGCACCTACGAAAATCGTTTGGTTAGCCGCAATGATATTGGTAAACGCGCTTGGGGTATTGATCGGTTGGGTATGGGCCGCATCCAAGTAGAATGCAAGGGTATGCCCGGGAACCGTACCCACAAAGCTGACCAAATCAAAACTCGTAAACTGATTATTTGGTGTGGCATCATCATCACACAATGCATACAGCGTAGGCGTGGTCAACACCAAAGACGTGTTCACTTGCAAGTCAAACGAACCCACCGCAAAACAATGCGTTGATTTGTGCTCCACACGCACCCAAATAGTCGTCGTGCCACAAGCGGTATAGTTGGTTGTATTCACAATCGGGTTGATACCCGCTGGTGAAGCTGACGCATCGGCTTGTGAAGTGTAATAGGTTACTGTATAGTTATTAGCTGCTGTAGTTTGTTGGGCCAAAACCGCAGGAGTCTGTGACGCTAAGTTAAAGGTCGTACAACCGTCTTGTGGGTTGCTGTCTACATCACAGTTGTTAATCGTCGGCAAGTTGGTTGGCGCTATCGGCGAAACATTCACTTGTAAGGTTACAGGAACTACCGTGTAACAGCCTGTAGTAGGATCTTCGGCGCGAACCCAGATAATCTGTACAAACGGATCGTTATTGATAAACGGTTGAGTTAACGGAATTGCGTTAACGGGCGTTTGTGCATCTACTTGCGTAAGATGGTAGCTGATGTTGTACAAAGCTGGCGTACCCATTAACAAGACAGGCGTTAAGGTATTTAAATCAAACTCACCCACACCGTCTTGGTTGTCGTCACACACCACATACGGAGCCGTTGGCACATTCGGTGCCGGCTTCGGATTCACAATCAAGTCCATGGTAGACACTACATAACATCCCGTAGTGGTATTGGTTAAACGAATACCGATAGTTTGGTTGTACGGCGCTCCGTTTTGATAGGCTGCCGGATTCGCAATCGCGTTGGTATTGGCATTGGCATTAGCCAAGGTCGGATAAAACTTCACTTGAATGCCCGTTTGTCCGTTTAAGATAGTTGGTAATTGCGAATTCAAATTAAAGAATTCATAGCCCACAGGAGCGGTCGTTTCACACAATTCATATTGCGGGAAGTACCCAACGGCAGGTAACAGCGGTAGTGGGTCAACCACCAAGTTTACGGACACTACATCAAAACAGCCTGTAGTATTGTTTTGCACACGAATCCACAATGTCGTTGAAGCCGAGGTAAAAGCATTCGTTCCCGATAAGGCATTTTGAGGAACCAAAGCATCGGCTTGTGACGTATAATAAGTCACTGTATGCTGTGAAGCCGATAAACTACCCAATACCTGTGGGTTCACCACTGTATTCAAGTTGAACACCGCAATACCATCCGTGTTATCATCACATTTGTGGTAATCCGCTGGAGGCGTCGCTACTGGTTTTTTATTCACGATTAATTGTAACGTAGTATATGACGGACAGTTCGGTGCAAGAGGATCAAACACCCGAATATATAATGTCTGTTGGTCGTAATCATTATTACAGAACAATTGCGTCAACGGAATCGGATTCGAACCCGTTTGTGCATCGGTTGTCGTTAAGTGGAACGTCACTTGAACATTCGGATCGGTTGTGATTTCAGGAATCTTCGTAATCAAATCAAAGGTACACGCCACGCCGTCGTTGTTGTCGTCACAGACGATGTAGGGGGTGGGTTGATTTGATGGTGGAGATGTAATAGGATTTACTGTAGCAACACTGGTATCTGCTGGACAAGGAGAAGCTCCTGAAACAGTATAGGTAAATGTACTTACTGTAGCATTAAATCCAGGAATGAAAGTCCCGGCCCCTGCATTAAATGTTCCTCCAGTACCCGAAGTTCTTATCCAAGTCCCTCCATTTTGTTGGCCAGAAATTACCGTAGCTAAAACCACTGGAGTTGTTGACTGACATACTGTAATAGAACCATCAGCCCCTGCATTTGGTGCTAATGAAATATTTACAGTCGCCACACTTGAATCAGGGCCACATGGATTTACTCCATTTACTGTGTAAGTAAATGTGCTTGTTGTAGCACCAACTGCTGGAGTAAACAAACCATTTACTGCATCAAAGTTACCTCCACTTCCAGAAGTTCTTACCCATGTTCCACCGGTTTGTTCTCCCGTTATTAAATTAAAAAGATTAATTGTTGTGGTACTAGTTTCACAAACCGTAGTAGAGCCACTATTTCCTGCTGATGGTTGTATATTTACAGTTAGCGTTGCTAAACTGCTATCAGAAATACAGGGTGCAACACCGGTTATGGTATAGGTAAACGAACTTGTTGTAGTAGTCGAACTAGGTGTAAACAATCCAGAAGCTGCATTAAATACACCACCAGACCCAGAAGTCCTAACCCATGTTCCTCCTGTTTGCTCACCCGTAATCAAACTATATAAATCTATTGTTGAAGTATTTGTATTACAAATTGTCAAATTACCATCAAGACCTGCATCGGGTTGCGCCTGAATAGTTACCGTAGCAACACTATCATCATTTGCACAAGGAATAACACCAGTTATGGTATACGTAAATGTACTTGAAGTAGCACCAATTGCAGGGGTGAAAGTCCCCGAAGTGGCATTAAATACACCGCCTGTACCTGTCGTTCTAACCCATGTACCGCCCGTTTGCTCTCCTGTAATTAAATTAAACAAATCAACAGGAGTTGTACTTGATTCACAGACCGTTGTAAAACCATCGACACCAGCATTAGATTGAGGCACTACATTTACAGATGCAACACTGCTTGAATTGACACAGGGTGCTGTTCCAGTAATAGTATATGTAAACGAACTTGAAGTCGCTCCCACTGTAAGATTGAAGGTTCCAGCAGCGGCATTAAAAACTCCGCCTGTTCCAGTTGTTCGCACCCAAGTCCCACCTGATTGTTGTCCGGTAATTACTGTATTTAAATTTATGGTCGAAGGGTCATTGCTACAAATAGAATAGTTTCCATTTGAACCTGCATTAGGTTGAGCAGATATAAAAATTGAAGCAGTACTTGAATCCGGTGAACATCCAAAACCACCTAAAAGTGTATACGTAAAGGTACTTGAAGTTGCACCAATTGCAGGTGTAAACAACCCATTAGCGGCATCAAAATTACCTCCCGTTCCTGTGGTTCGAACCCATGTTCCACCTGTTTGTTCGCCTGTTATCAAGCTAAACAAATCAATTGGAGTAGTACTTGTTTCACAAACCGATGTTAACCCATCAATCCCAGCATTAGGTGGTGAAACAAGAATCACAGAGGCCACACTACTGTCGTTTGGACATGGTGCTGAACCTAAAATTGTATACGTAAAAGTACTTGAAGTTGCTGTAACTGTAGGTGTAAACGTACCTGCACCAGCATTAAAGATTCCTCCTGTACCTGAAGTTCTCACCCACGTACCTCCTGTTTGTTCTCCAGTTATTAGACTATATAAATCTATTGCTGCGGTATTGGATTGACAAACCGTTATGGAACCGTCTGTTCCAGCATTTACTGCACTATTTACTGTAAATTGGATTTCTTGATAAGGACGACAAGTCACATCAGTTGGAGCAGGGTTTAAAATTGCATAGATATAATAGGTCCCGGGTAAATTTGGAATTGACCCTGAAGATCCTAAAATTCCTGCATCATGACTAGCAACACCTGCACTAGGAGTAACATCTGCTAAAGTAGTTCCTCCAGTATACATTGCATCCCCTGTTTGAGGAGAAGTAAAATATACAAATCGAATTGAATTTGCGCCCGTTGCACTTGTAGTTACAGAAAAAGGTGTTGGATCAGCTCCCTGACAAACCGTGAGATCACTGGAAGGATTTGTAATTGTCTCACAAGCAACTGAGGTAAGATTCAAAGTAAAAGATTGTATTGAAACACAACCATTTCCACCAGTCTCCAATGCAACTACATAAATAGTTTGACCATTAGCTAAAGCAGTATAAGCTGTTGTATTTGATATTGGGTTAGCAATATTTTGAGCATCCGCTAATGTTAAATGATAGGATATATCATAATCAAATGGATCTAAACCGTTCAACACTATTGAAGTATTTTGGTCTAAATTAAAAACTGGATTCGTAACTGGTTGGAATAAATTGTTAGGATTTCCAACGGGCATTGGTGGATAATATTCTACCGGAAAGGGACAACTACTTTGAGTAGTACCGTTAGGGAATGTTATGGTTACAGAATAAGAACCTGGCTGAGAAATTACGTAGGTGTTATTATTAGAACCTGGGATTGGCGAACCATTAAAGTACCATTGGTAAGAGGCTCCCGGTGTTGGCGTCGCTTCAGCATATACAGGGCGTGTATTCCCAAAACAAATGGCGTTATTAGTTGCAATCAAATAGCCATCTAGACCGAAACCACCCGTTTGTAATGGGAAATTAAAACTTCCAGCACCCAAGAAAACTGCTGAGTCATATGCATCGTCATTTCTATCAGCAATAACTAATTTAATATGATAAGTGTTATTGGGAACAACATTTGAAGATGCCGTCATTCGAATTGTATTCCCGTTAAAATTGGTGGGCGCAGCCAGAGACTGAGCGTTGGCAGCATTTCCATTGGTATAATATCCGAAATAACTAGGATTTACAGAACCGCATGTTCCATTATGAGCTTGATCCCTGATAGTCAAAACAGAAATCGGAGTTGTCGTACTTGGAACTAAAGCTAAATTTGTTGTAGGAGTTCCTGCTGTAGTATTCGTTAAGAAGAAGGCAAAAGCATCTGAATACTGACATTGGAAAGTACCGTATTCTTCCGAAGCAAATACAAAGTCAAAACTCATTGAGGTGGTCAATGGAACAAAATCAAATTCTAACAATGTTGCATTATTGTAATCAATCAGTCCGGGATCAATCCCTAAGCCATCAATATAATTGAACAATTCTGTATCTCCTGGCCAATCTCCATTGCTTTGAATTGAAGTGTTTGGACCCGATGCTTCAATCGCACTACCCGTACTTAAAATCACACCCGCTGATAATGGAAAGTTGACATTAGAATTGGTGAAATAACCAATACCGTTATCAGACCCAAAGTTTGTCCCTGTGCTCCAAGTGATATTTGATATTGAACCTGTACAAGAGTTACTAGTAACTCCCGGAGGTAAATTAAATAGTTTTTCACGGACCAATTGTGGCACATTATACGTGGTCACATCAACATTGATAGCCTGAGAAAAACCCAACTGAAATGCCAGTAAAAAGAATAGTAATTTCCCTTTCATTCGCTTTTTATTTTGAATCGAAATCCTTTACAGACAACGAGTAATTTGTTAATTAATTGTTTAAAACTTCAAATATAGTATTTCTCAAAAAATATCTTTGTTAAATTTGCAGAAATTACCCGTAAAACCATGAAAATTACTATAAAAGAAACGCAAAACCCTACGATTTTAAAATTCGAATTTCCAGAATTTATTACAAACGGAAGAAATTACGAGTTCAAAAATATAGATGAAACAAAAAATTCACCTTTAGCACAAAAACTTTTTTACCTGCCTTTTGTTAAAACCGTCTATATATCAGGCAATTTCGTTGCCATAGAACGCTTTAGCATTGTAGAATGGACTGATGTACAAGAAGAAGTGGCCGCTCAAATTGAAGCATTTGTTGCAGATGGTGGAAAAATTATAATCGAAGACACTGCTGCTAAGAAAATTCCGATTTCTGTATATGGTGAAACCACTCCCAATCCAGCGACGTTAAAATTTGTTGTCAATCGAAAAATTACAACACAAGCGTTAGAGTGTAAAAATATTGACGAAGCGCAAGCCTCTCCCCTAGCCAAAGAACTTTTCAAATTTCCGTTTGTAAAAGAAATCTTTATAGATGAAAATTACATTTCAATCACCAAATACGAAGTGGCTTCTTGGGATGAAATCACTTTAGAAATGCGAACATTCATCAAAGAATTTATTGAAAATGGAGGGACAGTTGTCGATGAAACTTTGGTACAATCAGCGCCAAAACAAGAAAAACAACAAATCAAGAATTTTGACAACCTCGACACCACTTCGCAACAAATCATCAATATTTTGGAAGAATATGTGAAACCTGCTGTAGCTGCTGATGGTGGAAATATTCTTTTCGATTCCTTTGACGAAAACACAAAGCGTGTAAAGGTGGTGTTGCAAGGTTCGTGTAATGGCTGTCCATCGTCAACATTCACCTTAAAAAATGGCATTGAAAATATGCTAAAAGACATGCTAAAAGACCAAGATATCGTGGTTGAAGCGTTGAATTCTTAAACCAAAAAAAGATGAAAAAAATACATTTCTTGGCAATTAGCATCGGACTTATCACCTTATTAATCGGTTGTAAATCCGAAAAATCTTCCGTTGATTTTACACAAATCACTAAAGACTATTTTGACGGTAAAAATCAATTAAATCCACTTGAAGCAACCGTAAACGGTCAATCCCAATTCAATGATCAATTGCAATTTGAAATGACCGATGGTTACCGAAAAGATCAACAAATATTTTTTGAAAAAACAGAGAAATCACTGCATGATGTAGACTATGAAACGCTTTCCCCTGAAGAAAAAATCAGTTATGACATAATAAAATGGGAAGTTAGTGTCGGACAAGAAATGTTGCAACATCCCAGCAATTTGATTCCGCTCAATCAGTTTTCTGGAACTCACTTAACCATGGGGCAATTTGCTGGAGCGGAAGGGGCACAACCTTTTAAAACTGAAAAAGACTATCGCAACTTCCTGACTCGTATGGACAAATTTGCAGTTTGGATGGATTCTGCCCAAGTCTATATGAAAAAAGGGATCGCGAAAAACTATGTATTACCCAAAACACTAACCGAAAAACTTATCCCTCAATTTGAGGAAATGGTTACACAACCTGAAAAACACTTGTACTACACCGCTGTTACCAAATTCCCCTCAACTTTTGACCAAGCTACACGTGACAAATTAACCGCCGATTACAAAAAAGCAATTCAGGAGAAACTCGTACCTTCTTTTCAACGTATGGTTGCTTTTTTGAAAAATGAATACCTCCCAAAATCGCGACAAACAAGTGGTATTGGTAGTTTAACCGGCGGAAAAGAATGGTATGCTTCATTGGCAAAACAATGGACCACAACGACGAAAAGTCCGGCCGAAATTCACGAACTCGGCTTAAAAGAAGTAGCTCGCATAAAAGCGGAAATGGAAAAAGTGAAAAATCAAGTGGGCTTTAAAGGAAGTATCATCGAATTTTTTGATTTCGTTCGCAACAAAAAAGAATTGATGCCTTTCAAGTCACCAGAAGAAGTGATTGCCAACTTTGAAAAAATTCACGCTACCATCAAACCTAATGTGGATAAATTGTTTGCCTTACAACCTAAAACACCTTTCCGCATCAAGCGTACCGAAGCGTTTCGTGAGAAAACAGCCAGTGCCGAATATGTGCAAGGTGCTGCTGACGGTTCACGTCCGGGAACCTTCTATGTTCCGATTCCAGATGTAACCCATTATAATTATTATGGCGACGAAGATTTGTTTTTACACGAAGCGATTCCTGGTCACCATTTCCAAATTTCGTTACAACAAGAAAATAAGGACTTACCCGATTTTCGCAAATTCAATTGGTTTGGTGCCTACGGCGAAGGTTGGGCACTGTACACAGAAAGTTTAGGAACTGAACTCGGCTTGTACAAAGACCCTTTTCAATATTTTGGAATGTTGAGCAACGAAATGCACCGCGCCATTCGATTAGTGGTAGACACGGGCATGCATACCAAAGGTTGGACACGCGAACAAGCCATTCAATTCTCATTGGAAAACGAAGCTGAAAGTGAAGCCAGTATTGTTGCCGAAATCGAACGCTACATGGCGATTCCAGGTCAAGCGCTATCCTATAAAATTGGGCAATTGAAAATTCGAGAGCTACGCGATAAAGCCCAGAAAGAATTAGGAAAATCTTTTGACATTAAAATGTTCCACCAAATTGTATTGGAATCGGGTGTCATGCCATTGGCACTTTTGGAACAAAAAGTCAGCGATTGGATTGCTACTTCGAAATAAAAAAAAGCCCCGTAAAATGGGGCTTTTTTTATTTATTCATTTTATCTTCTACCTTTTTAAAATCAATGGCTTTTCCATCGATATCATAAAATTGGTAACGGTATTTTAATTTTCCTTGCACCTCTTCAATATCCACATGCATTTGGTAAAACCCGCCATTCCATTCTAAAATAATATCAAAATAATAGTCTCCAACGCCAAAACTAGAAGGTAAATTACACACATAAACTTGCTTTTTAGATTTCAAATTTAAGGTTGGGATTTCAACATTTTGATAGGCGCCCACATCTTCTGTACTAAAGGTACGCCCCATATAATTATAATCTTTGGCTTTCTTTTTACGACCGCCGTTTTCGGTGTAAATATCCTTAATCGAAAAAATCACATCTTTCAAAGAAAATTTTCCCGTGTTCACCAAATTGAATTTTAATTGATGGATGTAAGTAAGTCGCTCTCCTTTTTTTCGAGCTTCATTCACTTCTTTGGTTTCACTTAAATCAATATCCGTGATCTCAACGATGGGAATATTATCCGAGGCAATTTGCGCTTCTAAATTCGGTTTTGCCTCTTCTAGTTTCGTTTCCGTTTCGACCAACTGCTCTTTCGTGTCTTCGATTTCACCTTTAATATCATCAATTTCGCGATTGGCACGGTCTACTTTTAGCTCTCCCGTTTCTTGTTTGGTTTTGGCTACTTCATTCGAACTATACAAATAAAACAAAGCCCCGGTAACCAGGACAATCCCAATAAATGCGACAAGTAATGCTATCATAACGGTTCTCTTTTTCATATCATCAATCCGGAGAGGATACAAAAATAACCAACCTTATTCATTAAATAAAACTAGCTCAGAGAAGTTCTTAACAGTTTGACAAAGTGTTGTTAACTGTAGACAAAAAAAAGGCTGTCTTTTTGAGACAGCCCTTATTATTATTTTTTAATCAATTTGTAGTGTATTTTTTGTTGGTCAGCAGTGAAAATAGTAACGAGATAAACGCCGTTTTCTAATCCCGACACATCCACTTGTTCTTGAATGCCTCCCGTTAATTTTTGTTCAAAAACTTTGGCACCTAATAGCGATCGCACTTCAACATTCGCTCCTATCAAATTCGTTGAACCGAAATCAATGGTAAGAATACCTGAAGTGGGATTCGGGTACATTACTACATTTTGCAGACTATTTTCAGGTGTCGCTAAAGGTGCTACAAAAAGTGTTTCAAACGTATTGGTAATAATCGCCGGATTAAAATCAAAATAGATATACGCCGTATTTGAGATACTATCACCCACTTCATATCCTGCTCTTGGTTTGACTTTGAAGGTAACAAAGCCTTTTCCAATGGAGGTATTTGCTACAGAAACCGGCAAATTGATAGAAGGGAAACGCCAAGTTAAGGTAGAACCCACACGATCTAAGGAATAATCATGACTCGAAGCTACCATAGTTACTGTGGTTTCATCCAATTGCGCCTCTAATACATCTTCCACCCGAATGTTTACTGCACTCGCGGTTCCCGTATTTTCAAAACGAATCGTGTAGTACAAGTAATCGTCTGCCGTAAATTGCGATTGAACGATTTCACGACCGTGGGCTTCCATTTTATCATTAGGATCGTACGAATTAATTACCAAATCATTCAATGTAAAATCGTTATTCTGAGGCACCACATCACCAGAAACAGGTAATATTGACGCTGAAGAAACCAATACATCATCCGCATTGACCACAGGAACAGCGGGCACTTGTGCTGTAACCTCAAAATGACGGGTTTCAAACGGTGCTAAATTGGTAAATCCATAACTAAACCCATTGGCTGTTGGCGTTGCGCCATTGGGCGTATTGATTAAGGTTACCAATGCATCTTTGGTATAATTAATCGAGCCCGAACTAATAGTTTGGTTACCCAAATTGGAATAAATCACACGTTGGGTGTACATAAACCCAGGTCGGGGCGAACTCAAAGACACAATCGAAACCGCTAAATCATTATAGGATTGCACTACAGTTACTGGGAAATAATAGGTTTGAACACCGCTTCCAGGGGTAATCGACAAGTTGGACATCAAGGCCGGATTTACCGCATACTGCGCAGCATAATTGGACTGAATGGTAAACCCAACATCGTATGTATTGGCCATATTTAAATCATAAAGAGAAAGATTTCCATACGGATTGGAATAATGGTGCACTACACCATCATTGTTTCGCTCATACGAAAATTCACCCAAGGGAAAAGGTGATTCTCCCACATCCATGGTTCCGTTAGCATTACTATCCAAGAAGGCTTGAAACTGCATCCCACTGCAATCGATTACCGCTTGACTTCCCATATTGGAAATACGAATAAAACCCTGTTGATAACTAAAATTAGTCACCATAACTAAATAGTATTTCCCACCAATGGCATTGAATGTAGGATATTCAATTGGTGAAGCCGAATAACTACAATTCACTATATTAGATGTTGTAGTCATAGAGCAAGCTGTAATAGGGTCATCAAATGGTCCATAAATAACATAGTCAACATCTATTTGTGTGCCTGCAAAATTGACATTTTGATTTTGTTCAATTTTTAAATTCAACACCCCCGACTGACTAATGGGCATGTAAAACCAAGTTGGATTTGGAGTAGTAGTCAAACAACCTGCGCTTCCCGCTGAATTTACATTTACGGTGTTTTGAAACGGAATTCCTAAATTACCACACAACGAATTGGCACCTTGACAAGTCGATGCCGGATTACAATTTCCAAAGGTGCGAATGCTAAAAGAGTGTATTTGATCACATGCATTCGGAATGACTTCGCGTACAAAAATCGGGAGCGATGTTCCTTGTACATTTACCGAATAACTTGAAGGCGTACTGATCGGATTTTGTTGCAATTCCGCGTTAGTAGCACTCGTGTAATATTCTAACGTATTGTTTGAAGAAATTTGAGTCGCTAAATTGGTTAAGTTGAAAACGACAATCCCATTGTTATCCACATCACATTCAGAATATTCAACATGCGGCGTAGTATCATAGGTGTACGATTGCACGAAAAAGAAAACAACCGACGTAAAGAAACTTCCATCATTTTTTAACACGCGCACATAAACAGAAGACGACCCAACGCCTACACAATGATTGGTGTCAATTGGATTAACGCCTGCTTCTGCCTCACTGGCACTAGCGTGATAGGTAATAGTGTGCTGACTTGGGTCATGGGTTCCAATAATTGGGGCATTATTTAAGGTCAAATCAAAACACGCTAAATTCGACCCATCCACACAGTCTTGAAACGATAAGGGTTGTCCATATTGTGGCCCACAAGCCGTTGTTGTAAAGGAATACACGCTACTCCAGTTACTTCCATTATAAGGACTGAATTCACAAATTGTTCGTACAAAAAATTCATAATCGGTAGCACATTGCAATCCGGTCAAATTAATCACAGAATTGGGCGCTAGATAGATTGTGCCTTGCGATGGTGGCGGACCTCCAGCGGGCTGCACCACGACTTCCCAACCATACAACGGTTCGTTCGGATTGCTTGACATCATGACAATTTGAGCACTATCTTGTGCTGTGCTTAGTACTGAAGCCGTTGGTGTTGTACAAGTGCTACAAAACACACTTACCAATTGAATATCACCGATTGATCTACAGCCTGTATCAACATTCATGACACTGTAATATACTGGAGATAAAGTTGGTGTAGCTGCTAAACTTTGGTAACAACTAGGATTTAAAATTTGATTGGTATTCGCTTCCGCATCGAATAAAGAAGGGAAATACTGAACTAACAAAATGGGATTCCCACCCGTTACTTGATTATCTATTGAAGTCAAATCTATGCAGGAAGAAGCTCCTGGTGTATTGGTACACACCGTTAATGTAAACGTGTTTGCAGTAGGCAGTTGATTCAAACCTAACACTAACGTGGTTAGCCCATAATTTGAAGGATTCGCATCTTCTTCAACACGAACAAATAAAGTCAAGTTCCAAGCTGTATTCGTATAAATGGGATTAATGGCGCCAACATCATTGGCCGCATCCATTTGCGTTAAATGAAAAGTAACCGTATGTTCGTTAGGCGACAAACTTCCTAAAATCTCGTACTTTTTTGTATTCAAATCAAAAGTCTCAACCCCATCATTATTGTAATCACAGAGATAATAGGGAGAAGGTGGATTCAACGGAATTTGCGCATTCCCCTTTATACTAAAGCATAAAAAGAAGGCAATAAAAGCGTAGTATTGTTTCATAAAGCACTCGTTTTTGTTTGATTTTGAACGCAATATAAAAATTTAATACTTAGAAATCATACGAATGAAGAAATTCATCCTTATCAACTAGTAATGGTATTGTTTGAATTAGTATTTCGAAGTATTGTGAAATAATTCTCCTTTGAATTGAATTTCGAACCAAAATTCATAAAAAAAGGTCCAAACAATTGTCTGAACCTTAGTGTGGTTGATAGTCCTCCCGAATCGTAACTCTCGGGACAAACTAAACATCTGGGGAAACTACAAACAAAAAAATCCAGACAATATTCTGGATTTTGTGCGGGTGATAGTCCCGAATCCTCGGGAGAACCTACACGCAAAAAAAAAATCCAGACAATATTCTGGATTTTGTGCGGGTGATAGTCCCGAATCCTCGGGAGAAACTACACGCAAAAAAAAATCCAGACTACTGTCTGGATTTTGTGCGGGTGATAGTTATCAAACCTATACTTTCACACTGTAAATCAAAATTAAAAAATCCATTAAAATCAATTAGTGGCAGGGTTTTTGAATATCTTTAATTAAAATTAATCATAGTTAATTTTAAAATTTAGGGGAATAATAGGGGAATATTTAATAGCTAAAAACTTTAAATTAGATATGGCAACAGGTAAATTTAGAATAAAAACCAGTAACGAGTGGAATACTATTTATTTAAGATTTAAACACAGTAATCTTTTCGATATAGAATGTTCAACCGGCATACAAATTCCAAACAAGAGATGGAGTGATTCAAAACAAGAAGTTTTGGTAACTCCTGATGTCAACTACAAAGAAATCAACAATAAATTAAAAGAACTCAACATTTTCATTCGTAAAGAGTTTGGCAATGCAACACTAACAGCAGAGACCATAAACACAAATTGGTTAAAAGAAAAAATTAATGTTTTTTTTAATAGAATAACTGACAATGAAGATGTAAATGCAACTGTTTTTTTAACTAGTTATATAAATTCATTTATCGAAGAATCAAAAATTAAAAAAACAAGAAACAACACCCCTATTAAACCAAGAACAATTCAACATTACGTCACAACACTTAATAAAATTACAGCTTTTGAAAATTACACGAGAAACAAAATTAAACTAACGGATATAAACCTATCATTCCATACAAAATTCATTGAATTTTTGGAACTAGAACAGAAATTAAACCCTAATACTATTGGAGGATACATTGATGATTTAAAATTATTTTGCAACAATGCAGATAAAAAAGGATTAACAATATCAAAGGAATTTAAACTTTCAGAATTTTACTCTCCAACTAATAAAACAAATGATATTTATCTGAAAGAAGATGAAATAAATGCTATATACAAGAAACAATTCAATCAAGATTTTTTAGACAATGCAAGAGATTGGTTTATAATAGGTCTAAGGACTGGCTTTAGAATTTCTGACTTTCTTAAATTATCTAAAAAAAATATTATTGAAGGATTTATAGAAAAGCAAACTATCAAAACTGATTTTCCTGTAATCATACCTATCCATCATCAAGTGAAAGCAATTTTGGAAAAAAGAAATGGAAGTTTTCCAAGAAAAATAAGTGATCAGAAATTTAATGATTACATCAAAATTATATGTAAAGAAGTAGGGTTTAATGAAATTGTTGAGGGAGCAAAAATCACAGAAATATCAATCGATAGAAATGGAAAAAAAGAAAAAATATATCGAAAACAAATAGGTAAGTTTCCAAAATTCGAATTAGTCACTTCACATATTTGCAGACGCTCATTTGCTACTAATTTATATGGGAAAATTGACACGCTTACAATAATGAAAATTACTGGCCATAAAACAGAAGCTCAATTTTTAGGCTACATAAAAATCACCCCGAAACAATATGCTGAAAAATTAAAAGAGTATTGGAAAACAAATAGTAAAGTTTATTAATTTTGTAAGAGATACCCTGACAAAAAATGAGTGATTACACATTAAAAGTTTCTGAATTAACTACTTCACACGAAAAAACATTAGAAGCGTGTTACAATTTAATTACACAATTCGAGAACGAACCTAATTCATTTTTAATTATTGATTTTGAAAATTGTAATTTTTTATATCCTGATTATGCATTGTTAATACTTTGTTCAATAAAATACATTGAAAGTAAAGGAATAAAAGTTGAAGGAAACATTAGAATGGATACCTCGAAAGTTATTTATAATTATCTATTAAAAATGGATTTTTTTAAAAATCTAGAAATTGATATTCCCAAACTTGAAATGAAATTAGAGGATTATAGTTTTGTAGAAATACAAACTTATACATCGGAAAATCAAATAGAAGTACAAAATAAAATCATTAAGGTTTTAAGAGAAAAAAGTAAAATAAATGACGACGTATTAACAGGCTTAGATTATTGTTTAAATGAGATACTTGACAATATTTTAAATCATTCTAAAGAAAAGGAGGGTTGGGTTGTCGCTCAATATTTTTCAACATTAAATCAAATTAGATTAATGGTTGCTGATCATGGTATTGGCATTAAAGAAGCTCTTAATGAAAGATATAATTTCAGTGAAGAAGAGGCATTACAAAAATGCATAGAACAGGGAATTACAAATGGAAAGGGTCAAGGACACGGATTATATGCAACCTCTTTGTTTACAAAAGAAAACAAAGGTTGGTTAAGCATTATTTCAGGCAGTAAAAAGTTAGATTTTGATGAAAATGGTTATAGAATTAAAGATATAAAATACTGGCAAGGCACATGTATATACCTAAGAATTAACACTAACATTGAAGTAAATTACAAACTCTTTACTGACAAATTTTATGACCAAAAAGAACATTTATTTGAAATGTTATTTCAGTAAAAAAACAAATTAAATTTCAACGTTTTATTAACATATTTTGTTTATATTTTTATATCTTTGCACTCAGAAAAACACCGAAAATGTCATTGTTAACAATTGAATTTAATAAAATAGGCACAAGCTTAGGTACTCGCGATTTGGGAGCGAAGATTCGTGTATCTATTGAAAATGAAATTGAAAAAAACGACAAAGTTTTTTTAGACTTTAAAGACGTTGACGTAATAACCAATTCATTTGCAAACGAATGCTTCGGGAAACTGCGCGAATCTATTTCCACCGATACTTTTAGAAATAAAGTTGCCTTTATCAATACAAATGATTTTATTCAAAGAGTTATTATTTCTGCTTTATAGATAATAAGTAAATACATGACATTTTAAAAACTACTGTCATAGTTACTTTTTTTCTTTTTAATCATTTTTTATTCACAATACAACTTTCTTGCATTAATAATCTTATTATGATTGTAAATGTCCAAATTACTCCAACTTTTATTTTTTAACTCTAAATTTTCAAAACTCCAAGCATTAAATAACCCTGAGGCTCTATTTTTCAAATGTGGAAAATCTAAAATCAAATTTGAAATAAAGTTGTGATTATTTTTTGCAAGCGCTAATGTTATATATCCCTCAACGTGTTCAAAATTATATTTTAAAAAATCATTTTTCTCGTTTAAAAAATAATGATGATACTTTTCTGCTTCATTAAATTTATCATTCCACAACAAAACTGAACATATTATATGAAACCCAGAAATTTTAGTTGATTCGTTTTTATCATTTAAGTTATGATTTATTGCAATAGCTACATTTTCTAATGCAAATTCTTTTAAATATTTGAGGTTTTTATTCAAAATTATATAAGACAATTTAATTAATGCTGTTGTGCTTTGATTTATGTCTAATACATTGAAAAACATTCTAATAGTTTTATCGTCAACAACACCTAAATTGTAATCATTGGTTGCGATAACTTCTGCTATTAATCCTGTAAAATCAATTGAAAAGTCAATACTGTCAACTTGATTTAATGCAGTTATAATATAATTGTTTGAAAGCTCACTTTTGCCCTCAAAAAAATAGGCAATTCCAATAATTAGCCCAACATAAGGTATTTCATCTATGATTGTTTTAAGAATCCCGATACACTTTTTATTATCAACTTCTAAAAAATCTAAACCAATTTCACAAACTTCTAGCGAGCTTTTACTTCCTAATTCTATTATAAAAAATGGGTCAAGAAATTCAACAGGTTCAAAAGTAGCCTGTAGTTTGTTTAAATGAACTTTGAAGTTTAATTCGATTTTATCTTCGGAAGATTTTGAAAGCCTTAAATCAGTTGCTTTTTCTTTTAATTCTAGTAAAGAGTTGAATAAATCACTTCTCCAATTTACATACTCATTTTCTGTTTTGTTTCGGTTTACAATTTCATCGAATATGGTCTCTAAAAAAGCCCCTTTCATTTTGGTTGAAATCCAGTTACTAGTAAATTCAAAAACTTCTCCATTATCTTTAATGGATAAATAAAGTTTAGTTTCAGAATTTTTAATTGTCCATTTGGGTAATGCAACGCAATAACGAACAATGTTGGAGAAACCGATTGAAAATTGCTCACCTTTATTAAATCGAGGATAAATTTTATTGGAATTTATATTGCCAAAAATACCTTTCCAAATAAAATTATTATAAATGTATTCTTTTGACATAAATTAATTTTGCAAAAAATATTTTTTACTTAACAAAATTAATCAATAATTAAATTTTCGTTTATCAATCTGTTTAATGGTAATTGATTTTTAAAAACTGAGATTCCTGCATTTTCAATTTTTTTAATATCATTATCAGCAAAACCTAATACAGTTGAAAGCTCTCTGATAACAACAAAATCTAATAATAAAGAATAATATAATAATTCAAAACTACTATGTTCCGTTTTTTGATCTCTATTACCATGAACATAAAAATCTCTAATTCGAATCATTTTCCTACTGAACTCTTCAATTTCAACAATATTGGGATCCATTAAACAGAAAATATCTTTATATTCAAAGATTCTTTTATTTAACTTTTTGTGTTTACTCTCTACTGAAAACAATTTGTAAAAAGCTTCAAATGAAGATATTGAATTTGTAAATCTTCGAGCTCTACTTACTTTCTTTGACAAATAATTTTCAATAATTATATCAAAACAATATTTAAGATCTTCATTGTTATACCAATTTGAGATTACACTAGGAAAACTATCAAAATTTTTAAATGAAAATTTATGAAAAATTCCTTGATTATGAGTAAAAGCTAAATCATCATTAAACACTATATAATATTCTTCTCCACAATTTAAACAATTGGATTTAAAATAATTAAACTTCTCTATTCCAAAAAAAAACATTATGCAAAATTTTTGAAAATGCCTATAAATTTCAATTGACTGAAGAAGTGATTTTTCATAATTAAACTCAAATTTTAATATTCCGTGGTTTAAAATATTGGTTCCAAATCTATTTGTTTCTATTCCATAATTTTTGAATAATGACAATGTTAAATCTTCATTTATATTTATTTTGTTAATCTGAACATTCTGAACTTCTACCTTATCTTTTAAAGGGTTCATGGTATGAAAATTGCTAATAAAGTCATTAATTGTATTGTTTTCAATTTCAATCGACTTTAATCTTATTCCTTTAGGTTCAATAAAATGATTTGCACATGCAAATACATAATCAGGACAAATTTTTTTGTATTTTACAACTCCTGTTTCACTTCTAATTATATTGCAATTAACGAAAGTTAGACATCCTAAATCATTAAAAACACCATATATAATATCTAACTTGATTTGTAACAAATCTGTCAATAAAATAGTATTTAAAAAAAAATCATTTTCAACAACCTCTATTGTACAGAATTGTTTTTGGCCTTCCTTATTAGGTAGCCAGATTTCACCATAATATTTATCCTTTTTAAACATTATCCCTTAACCTACTATTATATTACAATTTCAATATTTCTTTCAACTATATCCTTAATAAACATTTTTTCTATCCCAATTATTCTCTCTAAAACAACTATAACATAGGTTATGCCAGACTTCATCAACTTGATTATAACAACCTTGACTACTACATTCTCCAATCCCATGATATAAATTATAAGCTTGCCCTCTATACAAACCACCCCAAAAAGCAAATTTTTTTAACTCATTATCCTTGATTATTTTTTCAATCATCATTCTTCTTTGTTCATGGTCTGTTTTTTTGTTAAATGAATAAGATTTAAAAGTCAATCCAATTGACTTACAATAGGACAACTCTCTTTCTTCATTAAATAGTTCTGCTAAATGATGAGATAAAAATTCAGCTTGACCAGCTCTATACTCCATTTTATAACATCCATTTGAGTCTAAATATTTTTCAATTTCTCTTTTATGTTTTGATATTGACAAAACCAAACCTTCCTCTTTACTTAACTTAACAGGTTCATTGAATTTATTAATAATTACAACGAACAACATATACACTACACCAATAAAATATATTAGAACTGTAATATTAGCGAACTCTTTTTCCCAAGTTTTCCCTGGAGCTAGCTGAAATCTAATTACAGATAATATAATGACTAGAATGAGTAACGGCAAACATCCAACTCCAACTTTTTTATTACTCATATTTTCTACAACTTTTAATTACTAACTATTCTCAATAACAGCGACCTCCTCTTTTGTCAATCCATACAATTCATAAACCATTGCATCAATTTCTTTGTCAGTGGTTTCTATTTGTGCTTTTATAGCTCTTAATTTAGTTGCTTCGGCAGTAAAATAATCTTCCCATTCTGCTTCTTCAGATAGTGTAAGTTTTATTTTTAATTTACCTAGTTCCTTTATAAAATCAGTATAAGACAACAAATACCAGTCTTGTAATTTTTTCGGCAAACTTTCTAACTCAAATTTGCGTTGAATAGTCCTTTGAAACTTTTGCGATTGTTGTTTAAAATCTTCTATAAATAAAATCATATTTTCGGATTTAACTATTAAATTCTGTTGTTCTGAAATTTTAATTTTAGGTATAGGAAAATCTTTAACATAATTATTAATCCATCTGGTTGTGCCAACTCCGCTTGTGTTTGCAATTTGTCTTAAATAAAATTTAATCACTTTTGAATTTAGGATTGAAAGCAAAAATTTTGAATTAAATTCTTTGGGCGGAATTAAAAAATAAGCACTATTTAATAAATATATCTCGTCAGTACAAAGGGAAAATCTACCAACATCAGTAAGTTCAATCCAAACTATTTTTTCTTCCTTAAAGTCTTCAAAAAATGAACAAGCTCTTAAGTTAGTCCAATGTTGACCTTTTGCTCCTCTTTTCTTAAACCCTTCACCAAAACTATTTAAATAATCATAAATATTTGGATATTCATTTTCTACATCAATACCATTTTTTGTTAAAAGAACATACAAATTTGGGAAAGTGTAGCTATATCTTTCAATATCTCGACCTCTTAATACGGGCTTTATTAATTCACTATTTTTTACGTTTAAATTTATAAACTCTTTTTTCTTACTCTCATCAATTATAAACGCATTATTATCACCTGTTGCTATACCTAATCTAATTTTTGTATGATAATCTTCTAGTGTTTTGTTATTTCCTTTTATTCTATTTCTTGTTTTTAATATATCTGGTTTGATTAAATTCCAAGATAATTCATCGAAGTCTGTTTGTAAATAGAAATAAGAGTTTTTATTAATAAATTCGTTAAAGTCTAAATTATTAAACTCACTGTTAACAACTAAAGCTTTGACGTTATTCTCTTTGTTTTTTGAAAAAGTTAGTATGACAGTATTAACTGTTGCATCCGAAAAAATTTGTGTGTTTTCAATATTAATCACTTGCTCAATGTAAGTTAATGAAATGATTAATTTTCTCAATGGTTTGCCATACTCAGCTTTCAAAAATGAATTTGATGTTATTAATGAACTTATTCCATTTTGATTTATAATGTTTAGTGATAGTTCATAAAAAAAAATATATAAATCTCCGAAAGGACTAAAAGAAAGGTATTTTTTTTTCAAATATTCTTTATTATCAATTCTATCATGGCTAACATACGGAGGATTTCCAATAATTACATCAAAACCACCTTTTGCAAACACTTGAGGAAATTCTGTTTGCCAGTTAAATGCTTTTTCACCAGCTAAAGTAACATCATCTATCAATGAATTTCCGCATTTAATGTTGTTGTTCAGGTCGTTTAATTTTCTATTGGGCTGTGCTGTTCTTAACCACAATGAAAGCTTTGCAATCTCTACACTTTCTTCATTTAAATCAACTCCAAATAAATTGTTTTCTAAAATACTTTTTTCAACATCACTTAATACCATTGCATCTCCAAATAACTTGGCTTGTAATTCATCAATGTAACGGTGCTCATTTATTAAAAACTCTAGTGCTTGGTTTAAAAAAGCACCACTTCCGCAAGCTGGGTCGCAAATAGTTAATTGCAATAACCAGTTGCGATAGCAATGCAATTTGTCATTAAGTCCTTGTAAAGTCTTTTTTTGTCTTTTTTTATCAGTAATATAATCTTCTTCATTTAATTGCAATTCAATTTTCATTGCATTGCATAATTTACCTAAGGTATTTTCAACGATATATTTAGTAATGTATTTAGGTGTATAAAAAACACCATCTTTTTTTCGTTTGGTTTTTTTATTATCTATCTGCTCCCCCTCTAATTCGGCCTTAATTTCATCTAATTCATTTAATGAATTTTCAAATATATGCCCTAAAACATTAACATCAACTTCACTAGCAAAATCATAATTACTTAAATTTTCGGTATGCTTAAACAATAATGCATCATCAATTATAATATTATCTAAAATCTCATCAGCCTTAAACAAACCTCCATTATATGCAAAAATTTGATGCTCTTCAATTTGTTTACTGGCTGTTTCAGAAAATGCAGGTAATACTACTTTTGCTCCACTATTTAAATCGTTAAAATAGACTTTGTATCTATCGTACAGTGAAACTTCTATACGCATTAAACGCAAATTCTGCCATTCTTTATTAATTCGAAAAATTAAGTTTGTTGGTAATAAGTTTCGATCTTCAGCAAAAAAAATAAATAGAAACCTATCCAATAACTTTTGTGATTTTTTGAAAAGTTCTATTGGTTCAAATTGTGGATTTAAGACCACTAAATTATTATACAATTCACGTTTAAAAATTGAATAGTCTTTATAAAGTTTTTTAGTTATAACGTCTTCTTGGCTAACCGATTCCTCTTTGATTATCTTTGCAATGTCTTTTGAGAGGTTTTCATAGGCCAAACACAAATGCAGTAATTCAAATTCTTTTTCAGATAATGTAAATAAATTGAACTCTAAATACTCAATTGCATTATCTATGTAGAACCGTAATTTTTCAAAATTTGAAGTTATTATGTAAATACAATCGGGTTGATTGTTTTTATAACCGAATGCTTGTGTTTCTATTTTTCCTAAATCCGTTGTATTTGTGCCTTTGAGTTCTATAACTGCTCTAACTTTGTCACCAATCAAAATAGCACCATCAGCTTTTTTGCTGTCTTTAACGTTTTTATATTCGGTTGTTAGGTTGAAGTTTGGTTGTGGGTTTTTCGTATAACCCAAGATATTCACAAATAAGTCAATAAGAAATTCACCTTGATATTGCTCTTCTTTGCTATTTCTAATATTTTCTTGAATTGTTGAATTGTGAAAGTGAACTTTGAAGTCATTCCAACGTTTAGCAAATATCGTTTTATCTTGATTTTTTGAATATTTAGATACAACTGAATTCTGAAATAAAGGCATTACAATTAATTGAGGATTATAATCTCTAAAATTAATAAAGAATAGTATTATAAAAATCAATTTTTATTTTAATTTTTAATGAATGCATTGGTTACCTAGCAAGTAATGCAAAATCAATGCAAAAGGGTTTTGCAATTAAACTATGTAGATTACATGTAAACTTGTAAGGCTCACAAATACAAACTATTAATTGTTTTTTTCTAATGCAATTACAAATCAACAATTGCATATGTGTAATGCATTGTTTAATTGATTTTTTTATTTTGTATAAAAAAACTGCCGCCACATTCAATTATGATATGAATTTAATATCTGCTGTTGATTTGTTGAAAAATTTACACAAGCACTTGTATTTATTGGTAGTAATTAACAACAAATAGTCAACAAACATTCAACATATTAATTTTTGGTAATTTACAATTTTCAAATGTTGAATGTTTGTTGAAGTTGTGTTGTTATATCCATACCTTGATTTTACTAACGTAGAATTGAATTATCAACAATTCAACTTTATTTTATAAAATCTTCTTTTCTAAAAGTGAAAAATCTGCCCTTTCTGTTTTCTTGATAAACACTCCAGCTCCCATTATTCGCAGTTGACAAATCTAAACGTGACAATTTATAACAACTGTTTTTAGATTCTAATTTAAAATGCTCTGTAATCACTGAAGTAATATAACTTTTGGCCACTCTAATATTTGCTTTATTTAATTCTTCAACAAGATCATTTGCCGAATAGCATAATTCATCTAACTCAAGTGTTTGAAATTGATCTATAATAAAACTTTCTAATTCTTTTTCTGTATAAGTTTTATTCCCTTTAACTAAAACATCGAGTGCTTTAGTATGAATTTGTTCCTTAGTAAACCACATTCTCGTGGTTCGCTTTGTTTTAATTTCTCGATGGGTTAAAAACCAAATAAATTTAGGAATTTCGTCTTTCATCATTTCCAATAAATTTGGATTTTCTGTTGTAAATGGTTCAACTTTTCTAACCCAATACCGAATTTCTTTATTGTCAGTTTTAATGAAATTTTCTTCATTATTTGAGCATAAAATAAACTTCCCGAAAAATTCAATCTCTGCTTTATCAACTCCTTTACTCTCACTTTTGTAATGACCGGATGTTGATAGATTCTTGATCCGTTCACTATCTTCTTTTTTATCTAGTAGCACTTCATCAATAGCAATAATTAATTTAGAAGCCCAATCTGAATTAAAACGACTTCTAAAATCCTCATTCTTATTAATTGTCATGTTCCCTTCAAAAATTAGTTTCAACAATTTTAAAAAAGTTGATTTTCCAGTATTTCTCTCAGAACTTACCAAACATAAAATTGGCAGTATTTGTATTGGATGCTTCCAAAGAATAGTTAGATAGTCTAATCCTATATCATATTGTTCCATGAAAATATGTCTTAGAAATAATTCAATGTTTTCCCATTTACCATTCTCTGAAATTTCATAGGACAAAGGTTCATATCTATTAATAAAATTATTCACCTCTTTTTTATACTCTAAATGTGATGGAATTATGCAGAATCCTTCATACTTTCTTATTTTATTTAGGGCATCCCGACCAAAATCATCAATAATTGTTTGCTTGTTCCATTTTGAATAGATTTTTGTCGAATCTCCACTAATCAATGGTAGATTTATTTCCTTTAAATACTCTGTTCCTACCCTGATATATTGTTTAATATCTTTCATATTAGATGAATAATTAAAGCTGTTTTGGATTTATCAATTTGAGGTAAACACTTACTTTTTTTAATATCAACTTTCACACAATGCAACTCTGGATCTTCTAATAAAACTGCATTAATTTTATTGGTAATTGATTTAAAGTTATATGAGTCATAGCTTTTAATTATTTGTTCAATCAATTCAATTTTATTATTGAAATTTTGCATTGCATAAACTATTAATTGATTTCTGTTATTTTCAATTGTTAATTTTGCAAAATCGGCTTTTAGTTTTGTAAGATGAATAAATACATCTTGTAAAACAATTTCATTGTAAGCTCTCATAATAATTAATCAGTGATCATTATTGTTAATTACCTTCAATACATTTAAGACTTCACTTTTCTTATACCTAACACTTTTGCCAATGTGATAAACTGGAAACTTTTTATCTCTTGTTAAGCTCCAAAGTTTAACAAGTGAAATGGAAAGCAATTTTGCAGTTTCTTCACGGGTTAGTAAAATGTTGTCTTCTTGATTTGAAGTAAAATTTTGAGCCAAATTTTTAATCCGCTCAACAACACCATTAATTATTTCGTTTTTGAAGTCCTCTGAATTAATGTTTTCAATTTGAATAGTTTCTCTCATAATGTAATTAAATTATTATAAGTCAAAATTAATTCACATAGGAGGGGGTGGAATCCACTACTTATTCCACTATAATTAAATAAGACACACTTAACTTTTGTTTGTTATTTTACAAATAATCATTTTCACGGCTTCCATGTGTGTCCAAGCAGTATATTTTTTATTATTCAATTCACTTTTTGAGTTAAGTGTTTGTATATTCTTTACCACATTATGTATGGCGTTTTCATTTTCGTAATCTTGTTGCATTAATGCTAGAATAACTTTTGCTTTTTGAACATTGGTTAAATCTTTAATCAATTCCCATTTAAAAAAACCCAATTCATTTAGCATAGCTATAAATTTTGGCCTACTGAATTTTATGTTATTATTTTCATCGGATTCTTTTAATAACAACTTGGAAACTAATAACAATAATACTCTATTCAATCTTACATAGTTATAATAATTATGAAGTATATGAAAATTAGGTATATTATTTAAGCCAAATAAATAATCTGATAAATCAACCCAATTTAAACTTAGGCAAGTCTTCATTATATCTAAATGAGCCTGCTCATTTTCAAAGCCTAGATAATGTAGTTTTTTAAATAGTTTTATTGAAAGATTAGTGTTGTAATTATTAATTTCTTTTTGTCGCATTTCTTCAACAAAACGATCACCTGAAAAATCTGCTTGTAAATTGAGAGTTTCAATTTGATTATCGATCAAAGGAATATGATGAGATTTAAAACATTTGATACATTCATTAAAAACTTCACTTAAAAAATCATCATTTAATTTGTAATTAACTTCATTAAATTCAAAGTCAAGACCAATATACTTGGGGCTACCATAACTATTACTCAAAATTTCCCCATCTTCCAAATTTAACTCTATTGGTGTACTATTCCCCTTTACATAAACTTTTGTTTGAATCAACATAGCCTTTTGTTCACTTTCTGACAATTCAGAAAATAGTAATGAATCAAGTATTTTAAAAAACTTTTGTGACATCTAATGGCTTTAACTTTAGTTAATCGAAATTAATGAAATTAAATAAAGTAAATGAAAAATAAAAAAAGGGGAATTATTGGGGAATATTAAAATAAAAAATCTCCAAATCGCTTACTTAAAGCGCTTTAGAGATTTTTAAAGTGCGGGTGATAGGACTCGAACCTACACGCCTTGCGGCACCAGATCCTAAGTCTGGCACGTCTACCAATTTCGCCACACCCGCGAATTGTGAGTGCAAATATAAAGATAAATATGAATAACGAATTATGAATAACAAATTTTTTTAACCGTCTTTTTTAGTAAATTTGAATACGACAATTTAATTTCAACAATGGATAATATTAAACCCTACGTTCAACAAAACAAAGAACGTTTTATTCAAGAACTCATCGAACTCTTAAAAATTCCTTCGGTGAGTGCCGATAGCGCCTACGCGCAAGATGTCATCGATACCGCCAATGCGGTCAAAGACAGCCTACTCAAAGCCGGTTGCGATGTAGCCGAATTGTGCGAAACCCCCGGCTACCCTATCGTTTACGGAGAAAAAATCATCGACCCGAAATTACCCACAGTATTGGTCTACGGGCACTACGATGTGCAACCGCCCGACCCGATAGATTTATGGGATTCACCTCCGTTCGAACCCGTAATTAAAACCACCGAAATCCACCCCGAAGGTGCAATTTTTGCCCGCGGTGCTTGTGACGACAAAGGACAAATGTTCATGCACGTCAAAGCATTTGAATACATGATCCAATCCAACACCTTGCCGTGTAACGTGAAATTCATGATCGAAGGTGAAGAGGAAGTGGGCTCCAAGTCTTTGAGTTGGTTTGTAGAACGCAACCAAGACAAATTGGCCAACGACGTAATTTTGATCTCTGATACAGGCATGATTTCCAACCAACAACCGTCAATCACAACTGGATTGCGCGGTTTGAGCTATGTGGAAGTGGAAGTGACCGGACCCAATCGCGATCTACATTCCGGATTATATGGAGGAGCGGTAGCCAACCCGATCAATATTTTAGCCAAAATGATCGCTTCGCTCCATGATGAAAACAACCACATCACCATTCCTGGTTTTTACGATAAAGTAGAGGAATTGTCGCAGGCCGAGCGTGCCGAAATGGCAAAACGCCCTTACAGCGAAGACGCCTACAAAAAAGCCTTGGACATTGCCGATGTTTATGGCGAAGCCGGCTATTCCACCAACGAACGCAATTCGATTCGCCCAACCTTGGATGTCAACGGCATTTGGGGCGGCTACACCGGCGAAGGCGCCAAAACCGTAATCGCGAGTAAAGCCTATGCCAAAATCTCGATGCGTTTGGTACCCAACCAAGACTGGGAAGAAATCACCGATTTGTTTGCCAAACACTTTGTGAGCATTGCGCCGCCTTCTGTTACGGTAAAAGTAACACCTCACCACGGTGGCCAAGGTTATGTGACCCCGATCGACAGCATTGGCTATCAAGCCGCCAACAAAGCCTATACGGAAACCTTTGGTGTTCCTGCCATTCCGGTGCGCTCGGGCGGAAGTATCCCTATTGTGGCCTTGTTTGAAAAAGAATTAAAATCCAAAACCATCTTGATGGGCTTCGGATTGGACAGCGATGCCATCCACTCGCCCAACGAACATTATGGCATCTTCAACTACCTCAAAGGCATTGAAACCATCCCGTTGTTCTACAAGTATTTTGTGGAATTAAGCAAATAAAAAGTAAAGCTGTTTCGAAAGAGGCAGCTTTTTTTGTGGGCGTGCCCCCGTTCATCACGTTTTAGCTTCCAAATCAATTATCGGGAACGGGGTCGGGCTGTCCGTGGTGCGCGGCACCTTACTTCCATCCCTCACGCGAATGTGCAAAAAGCGGGTAACTGCATTTTGAAAGAACGTTTTTAGAAATTGGCACTCCAACCTCAGCCCCGGTAGCAGTGGAAATCCTGCGGAGCGAAGCGGAGCAGATTGCAACGGATAACGGGAAGGCACTGGATAATTACCGTTACTGCTGCTGCCTTATCAAAGACAAAATGAAATCGCAAAAACGCTGTTTTTCAAATAAATACCGCACTTTTTCAAGTTTAACATACCAGCAATCCACTTTTGGCGTTACTTTTGTATAATCATCATCAATCAAAAATCAATCATCATGTTAAAACGCTTCTTCTTGCTTTGTTCGGGAGTGGACAAAGACCTTATTGCCGGCTGTTCCAATGGGGAACAAAACAAGTATGCCGGAATTGGTGCAACGGTATTTTTCACGGCTTTCATGGCTTTCCTCGCGGGGAGTTATGCGCTGTTCACCGTTTTTGACAACTATTATACAGCCACCGCTTTTGGCTTGGTTTGGGGCTTACTCATTTTCAACCTGGATCGCTTTATCGTGTCTACCTTAAAAAAAAGAGATTCTTTTTTGGATGAATTCATTCAAGCCTCGCCGCGAATTGTGCTGGCTTTAATCATCGCCATCGTAATTTCAAAACCGTTGGAAATTAAAATTTTTGAAAAGGAAATTAATACGGTCATCTTAAAAGAGAAAAATGAGATGGCGCTCGCCAACAAAACACAAGTAGCCAATTTCTACAAATCCGATTTGGACCAAAACAAAGCTACAATGGACAGTTTGAAAGGTTCGATTGCTACCAAAGAAAAAGAAGTCGCCGCCTTGTACCAATCCTACATCACCGAAGCAGAAGGTACGGCGGGCACCAAGAAAATGGGCAAGGGTCCGATTTACAAAGAAAAACGTGCGGCTTACGATCGTGCCGCCTTGCAATTGGATTCGTTAAAAAAAGTAACCGCTACTACCCTAGCCGAAAAAGAATCGCGTGCTAAAACCTTACAAGCCGATGTGGATAAAAAAGTGAGTGAAACCCAACCGGTTATTGATGGTTTTGACGGACTCATGGCGCGTATTAATGCTCTAGGAAAGTTGCCTTTTTTACCTTCATTTTTCATTATGCTGTTGTTTTTGGCGATTGAAACGGCGCCTGTAATTGCAAAATTATTGTCTCCAAAAGGCGAATACGATTTTAAAATCGAAGATCAAGAAATGGCGTTAAAAACAGTCTTGGAACAAAACCGTTACCAAAGCAATCTGCAAAAACAAACGGATGCTGCGATTAACGATAAAATTTATGCCGATATCCGTGAAGATAAAGAGCTTTACCAATACAAGCGCAAAGGCGCTAAGGAATTGCTCCAATTGCAAGCGGATGGTTTTGTCGCGAAACAAAAGAAAGCCTTGGAATAAAAAAAAGTCCCGTTACCGGGACTTTATCATTCAAATCAAAAAAAACTAACCGGACAACAGATAGAACCCTAACAACTTTCTGCAACCTAATGGTTGTGCCGGTTAGCTTTTTGGTACAGATTGTCACACTCTAAAAAACAATCTGCTAAAATCAACCATGATTTATATTATTCCAATAATTGGTTATTTTTCAAATAATTATCAATGTAAAGCATCAATTCGTTTTTGTTAAGACTAAAGTCCATTACTTTCACGTCTTGATCATTTACTGTTTTTATTTTCATTTCTAAAATTCGACTCGGCGAACCGGCAACAACGTCATTATGTAGTTGGGCCACTTTCATCAAATTGAACAAATCTTCAATATCATTCACCACAAAAAAGCAATGTTTAAAGTTTTTAAACCATTCCAAGCTGAATTTCTTCTTGCTGGTGCATACCTCAATATCCACTCTTTTTGAGAAGTAATGTTTCACAAAAGAGGAAAACCCTTTGGAGGTATCATACACTGCTAATTTTGCTGTTGCCATAATCGTTATACCGCCTGTAAATAGGTCGATTTTTGATTGAGTTTTCGATTCAATTTTCGTACTATGGTTTTCGCATCTTCGTGGATAATTGCGGCCACTTCAACAACGATCGGTTCGTAATTCAAAGTCACCATTTGCAATTGATACCGGTATTTTTTGGTACGATAACTCAGAAAAAGCATAACAGCACCAACAACAACACCCAACACCACCATTGACGGATCATAAGAACGTAAACCAAAACCAAGCATCGTCATGCCAATGGAAACTAAAAACAACACCAAGTTGTAATGATAGTTTCGGATTTTAAACAAGCGTATTTTACGAAATCCGTCATAAGAATAATCTTTCATCAAACCGGACTGTAAAACACAGAAATGGGACTCAAAGAGTAAACCGAAATTATTTTTATATTCTAACTTTTCCATAGGGTAGATTTAACTTGGGGTTGAAATCTATACCAAATGTAGTTCGATAACAGTGCAGTAAAATAAAAAATCGACAGATCCATAGGGAACTGTCGACGAAAGTGGATTCGGTGTCGACGAAGCAAAATGGTAAACATTCATTGCTTCCGCTTTAACGAGTTAGATCAAATTCAATCGCTCAATTAATTCGGCACGATTGTTCTTGCTCACAGGGATAACATCTTTGCCAATTAATACGGTAGAGTCTTTGATATCAATGATTTTGGCAATATTAATGATAAAAGAACGGTGCGTTTTTAAGAATTGGGTTTTGGGCAATTTCTCTTGTAATTTGGACAAGGTCGTATGCACAATGTAATTTTGTTGTTCGGTTTTGATGATGACATAATCCCCATTGGCTTTGATATAGTTAATCGCATTCAAATCAATCTTTATTAACCGTTTGTCGATATTCACATAAATTTCTTGGGGATCATTGGAGTCAACAGGTTTAATGTAGCCCACATGCAATTTCATGCGTACGCGTTCCATAGCACGTTCAAAGCGTTCAGGAAGAATTGGTTTTACCAAATAATCCACAATACAATCATAATTGAAGGCTTCCAAGGCTAAATTTTTATCATTGGTTACCAATATAATGAGTGGCGGGTTTTTAATGGTTTGAACAAAATCAAATCCAGAAAAATTGGGCATGTGAATGTCCAAAAAAATCAAATCCACATCGGGATTGGAATTGAGGTATTTCATCACGTCAATCGCATTGGAAAAAGTCTCAGTGACTATCAAGTCGGGCGTTTTTAAAACCAAATGCGATAACACCTCCCGTGCTAACAATTCGTCATCAACAATTACACATTTCATAGGCTTGGCGTTGAATTAATAAATTCTTGAATTTTAAGTAAAACCGCTTCAAATTCGGATTGAAATCGATCCGAATTTCGACGCAATTCTTCTTCATAACGATGAGCTATTTGGTAAGAATACTCCATACCTAAAAAGCCAATTTTATGTTTCAAGCGATGAACAAAGGTAATGCTTTTTTTGACATCATTTTGCGCAATTGCTGCTTTATATTCCTGATAGTCTGCAAAATACTCTTTGACCATAACATCAAAGATGGTTTGTCTGACTTTTGGATCACCAGCAGCCAACTGTTCTAGATACTCAAGATTTGGGGTTTCGTTTATCATGTTTTTGTAAGGTAAAATAAAACGTAGTGCCAACACCTTCTTCGCTGATGAGCCAGATTTCCTCTCCGATATTCTCCAATATTTTTTTGACAATATTCAAGCCAATTCCGGTTGATTTTTCATTACCATTAATGGACTCAAACATTTTAAAAATACGGGATTGATTACGCGTTGAGATTCCGATGCCGTTATCGCGAACACTAAAAATGTAGCGTAGGGGTTCTTCTTCCACATCGATTTCTACAAATCCAATCGACTTGTCATTATAATTAATGGCATTGCTAATCAAATTCAAAAAGAGTTGTTGCATTCGGAAAAGATCTTCTTTTACAGTAGGCAATGGTCTTTTTATTTGTAGTGAAATATGATTAGGGATATAAATTATAGATTCAATAGATCTGACTAAATCGTTCAAATCAATAGATTCCTTTCGTGAGGTAGGACTATCAATTTTGGAATAGGCCAAAATCCCTTGAATTAAGAGCTCCATTTTCTCTACTTTTTCTTGGATAAGATTAAAGTATTTGGCTGTTTGCTCGTTAAATTCTTTATCATTATCTTCTTTTATAAAAGTAATTAAAGAATGTATACTACGAAGCGGTGACTTCAAGTCGTGTGAAACAATTTGCGCATATTCATTCAATTGGCGGTTTTGACGCTCTAAGCGTTCCAATAATTGCTCGCGTTGAATTTCTAGATTTCGGGTTTCGGTAATATCAAAATGCAATCCGATGGAACCGATTACTGACCCGGTAAGATCGTAATTGGGTCCGCCACTGACCAACCAAACCCGTTCTTCGCCATCGGAGCCGCGGACTTCCAATTCGTATGAATCAGAGATTTTACTGCGACGCAATTGTGATTTTTCGGTTAACAATCGTTTAGTGTCTTCATTTAGGAAAACATCCACCCCTTTTTTACCCTCGAGTTCTTCAGGCGTATAGCCACTCATGGTACAAAACCGTTGATTGGCCATCAAAATTCGGTCGTCATTATCTACTTCCAACAACCCAATATTCATGTTTTCAATAATGCGACGGTATTTCTCTTTTTCATTATTTAAACTATCCTGGAAATGGCGTTCGAGCGAAATATCCTCATACGTCCACAAATGGCCTTTGTGCACATTATCAATCACAACAGGAATGTAAGAGCGTGAAAAAACACGTCCGTCCACCAATTCCAACACTTCATGCAATACGGGTTGTTTATCGCTTAAAATTTGCTCGATTCTGCTGATAAAATGGGTATTATCTTTAAAATAGTCTTTGGATTCTTCGGCGGAATTGGTACAATCCGATCCAATTAACAACTCGGGCGCTACCGGAATTCCAAACATGGAACAGAATTTTTGATTGACCAAAAGGATTTTCCGATTTTCATCTTCCAAGAGAATACCATCATGTAAGTTTAAAATAAGGGAACGCAGACGTTGTTCCGATTCTTTAAGCCGGTCTTGCATTTCCTTTTCATGGGTAATGTCTTCTATCATCGTATAGTATTCGATGAAATTTCCCAAATTATCAAAAACAGGATGTCCCTTTATTCGTGCCCAAAAAAAGCTCTCGTCAGCACGTTTATGTATCACTTCGTAGTCAAAAACCTCGGCTTTACGGAAAGCTTCTAACATTTTATCGAGTACCGTTTTATCCGTAAACTCGGATACCCCCAATCGATATAAAGTATTTCCAATAACAGATTCTTCACGATAACCTGTCATGGACATATAGGCTTCATTTACCCAAAAAACCTCGCCGTTTATATCGGTCAACACCACGCCATTTTCGTTGGTACTTACCACCAAAGAAAGTTTTTTAATTTCTTCTTTATCGCGTTGTAATTCTCTTTTTTGGGAAGTAATCGCATGCACCATATACTTCAAATCGTTGTTGCTAATTTCAAGACTACGCAACATATTGAGCATATCGATACTGGTATCATGAATGGCAAAATCGGTCATTTCCAATTTCTTTTCAGCGAGCTCATCAATACTGGAAACCCAAGGTGACCCAATAAATAAGATATCATCCCCATAAGGAATCATTTGCCCTCGCAAAAACGTTTTGGTATGATTTAATACGGTAAGAACAATTAAGGTCCCTTCTAATTTTTCAACGGTTATTTCTGCAGCATTTTTTAAAAAAATAGGGGATTTAAAATGAAAAAAAAGATCAAATGAATCGTTGTAATTTAATTCAGGAATCATTTTTTTCAAACTGGGTCCAAAATTTAAAATACGCTGTTGCTTATCCATGATGAAATAAAATGGAAATAGCGTTGAAAACGATTGTTGATCAAAATAGAATCCTTTATCCATCATGCCATAAAGGTGATTTTGTATTCGTTATACAAACTATTTTCACTTTCGACTTGCAGTAAAGTTAATTCAAAGTGGGCTTCAAATAAATCGCCAAAACCTTTCAAAATTCCTTTGGTAAACGTTGGCTTTTTTAATTTATATGGCGCATGTAAAAATTGAATTTCATTTTCTGAGAGTTGACGGGAATGAAATTCAGTCAAATTTAAATTGGGGTAAATTAAAGCCAATCGGTTAATAAACAAAGGAAAATCAATCAAAAACTTTTTAAAATGATCTTGTCCTTTGGTCACATTCCCCAAATAGAGTTTCGGCACAAATTTCAACGCCCACCAATAACCAATTTCGTAAAACAAATCATCTGTTTCACGATCTTGCAAATTGATTATGGCGCTAATAATTCGTTCCAATAAATCATCGGTATAAAACTCTGAATTGATAAAATAATCTTCTTCTAAGCCCACATGTTCGCACACTTTTTCCCAAACTTCCATTCCAAAGTTTTGGATGATATAATCTTTAATAGAATTGATAAATATCCCGTACATGGCACTATTTTACAGTGAGACTTTTATTCCAATAATTTAACAGCATATGAATGAGCTCTACGTATTCATTATAGCGTAACGGCTTTAAAAAATAGCCCGCAATTCCCTCACGGTAACACTCCAATAAATCTACATTATTATCGGAGGTAGTCAATACTACACAAGGGATATGGTACCATTTTTCATGTTTTTTCAACGCCTTTAAAAATTCGATCCCGCTAAATTTAGGCATGTTTAAATCCAACAAAATCAAATTTGGCAACGGATGGCATGTCTGTAAATAGTCCAATGCTTCTTCACCGTTTTTAGCGATTTGAACGTGATAAGAAGCATCTACTAATTGAATGACGCGTTCAAATTTCATAATTTCAATTTGATCGTCTTCCAACAATAGCATTCGCACAGAGCTTTTCATTGTTCTAACAAAGTTTACTCAAATATCTACTATATAATTTAATTTTCGTTGGTCGTTATCAAAAAGTCGTTCAAAACACTTTACCTGTAGACGAACGCTGTCGATGTAACAAAAAAAATGCGCATTTACCGTAGTTAATGCGCATTTCAAGTATAGAATAATGTTTACTTTTATAAATAGTTTAAAATTTCTGCCTTCAAGCGATCGTATTCACCTTGCAAGATCAAACCGTTATCCAAAAGCTTTTTGTAGTTCTGTAATTTTTCAAACAATTCTTCCTTCGACAAATCGCTTAATTTTTTCTCAGCTGTGGACGTTGAAATTGAATTGTCAGCAGGAGAATCCATAGCAGGTGATGGAATGATTTCAGCAAAATTCGTCACTTCTTCTACTTCAGGTTCTTCCACAATTTCAGCTGGAGTTTCTTGAACTAGAGTTTCTTGAACGGGAACTGCAACAGGCGCGGCTACGGGATTTTTCAAGGCATCCAACTGTTCCTTAGCAAAAGTGTATAATTTTCGCGCTTGATTTTTAGGCAAATAATCGACGGTATGTGTCAAATCGGATTGCGTGGTAAACGTAAAATCGGAACCTAAAATCCCTTCTTTAACGAATGTTCCTGCAATGTCATTCCAATCATAATCCACAAATTCCATGGACAAGCCCAAGTTTTTGGGTTTGCATAAAATGATGCGCTTGTTGGTCACCACAATGCTGTCGGGAAAAACGGTAATCGCAGGTTTCTTTTGAACGGCAATGTAGCCCACTTCTTCATGGGACATTAATAGGTTTTCCAATTTAGCCGTGATTTTTTCAATCGCTTTGGGATCTTGATCTTCGTTGAGTATTTTTTTGAGATTATCTAACATGGTCTTAGTTACTTTTTTAAACGAATCGATGGCTACAAAAGTAATGCCTAAATTTCACTTTGAAGGATTTCTTCCCGAACTTTTTTGGTTAAACCTTTAAAAACTAAATCGTAGGAATGATCTATTAATTCACACATAAATACATTGCTAACATCTCCATGAAAGGCAATTGTATTCCAATGTACTTTACTCATGTGATAACCTGCTTGAATGGCATCGTAACGTGCCCGCAACTCTTCTCCCCATTCGGGATTGCATTTCAAATTTAAAGAAGGAGATCCATTCTCCCATTCCTTCAAAGAGGTCAAACAAAACATTTTCCCTCCTACTTTAAACACCAACGTGTCTTCATCAAACGGGAAATGTTCGGTCGCTCCTTTTTTAGACAGGCAATAGTCGTACAGTTGCTGAATATTCATGCTTTTTTATTTATTAGTATCCAATTATCGAATGTATTCCATCATCTTTTCGGGATGCGCCAACGCTTTGAATCCAAATTTCTTATATAAAATGTGAGCATCCGAGGTTGCTAGACGCCAAATTTTCACTTCTTGCAATTGGGGTTCGTTCATCATGGCTTCAATCAACACTGAAGCATAACCATTTCCGCGATAATCGGCATCCACAAAGACATCCATCACATAAGCAAACACCACATAATCAGTAATTACTCGAGCAAAACCGATTTGCTGTTGGTCCAAATAAAGTCCGAAACACACCGAGGCGTCAATGGTAGTTTGCACTTCTTCCCTTGTTCGTCCTGCCGCCCAATAGATATCTTTCAAGAAATTTTGGACAAAAGGAACATCCAAACGGGATTTATCCGTACTGACTTCAATCATTTTACTTTTCATTTAAAGCATACAAAACCGGTTTACTGGGCGACGCATCATTTTCAAACGAAGCAATTTGCAAATTCAGCATATAACTCCCGTCTGGCACCGTATCCGGCACAATAATTAATTCCGTAATGGTGCAATCCAAACGCGCATCGGCATTGAGTTGGTTGACATCAGTTACATTCCAAAAGGCTTTATGCGCCGCCAAGGCACCACCGTCTTCTTCCCGATCGACACTGGGCAAATCAATCAAGAGGTGTTTTACCCCAATTTCACGCAAATAATGTGCGGCTTCCGCTGCCAAATACGGCGGATTAGTATGGGAATAGTTTTGGTGCTTTTTCGATTCTAGATTTGGTAAAGTTCGAATCACTAAGGCTTCGGGCGTATTTCCTGCCAAGGCTTTTTCCAGTTGATTTTGGGTAATGATTCCGTCACTTGCATGAACTTCAGGCGTTATCGAAATCAATTCGGAACGGAAAAAAAAGGTTTGCAAACATTGATTTATACTGTAAAAATCACGGGTAATGTGTCCCAAACATTCCGTATGCGTTCCATGTCCATGCGGGTTGAAATGGATGTTGTTGAAGTTGGTCGAACTACCTTCTGCCACTTTTCCAACCCAATCACCAAAACGAACGGGTTCGATCACGGGCTGTTCCAAATACCACGCAATTGGATTCGCATCGGTATTGGTTAAGGGAATCGAAATGTCAATGGGTTGCGAAGTATCAAAGGTATAGGTATCAAATTGTAGAATCATAAGTTGAGAAATTACCGCAAAGTACGCTAAGGTATAAATTTATAAATTCAGTAGGAATAAATCACTCGCAATCCCATCACTTAGAAACTTTCCTTTACGGGTAGTTCGAACGATATCACCGTCTATGAAGAGCAAATGGTCTTCCAAATGCACTTCGGCTTGTTGCAGAAAATACGTCTTGAATCGGGGTCCGAATTCCGTTTCCAAACGATTCAAATCGACACCCCAAATCGTACGCAAACCTGTCATCACATATTCATTATAGCGATCGGTCAGGGACAAGGTTTCCAATTCCAAAGGCAATTCATGGGCTTCGAGGGTTTGTATGTATTTGGAGTTGTTGGAAATATTCCAACCGCGTTGGATACCATTAAAACTATGTGCTGCAGGACCAATTCCTAAATAGGATTTGCCCAACCAATAGGCTGAATTGTTTTTTGAAAAATAACCTTCTTTCCCAAAATTAGACAATTCATAATGCACAAAACCCGCTGCTTCGAGTTGGTCAATCAACAATAAGAATTGCTCTTGGGCTTGGCCATCATCAGGATTGGGAATAATCCCCTTTTGTACAAAAGAATGCAAGGCCGTTTTGGGTTCGACTGTCAACGCATAACTCGAAATATGCGATACCCCCAAATCCAATGCTGTTTGGATATTGGCCAACCATTTTTCATTTGTGAGTCCGGGAATCCCATAAATCAAGTCCAAGGTAATATTATCAAATAGTGTAGTCGCCAATTGCAAACTAGCCAACGCTTCTTGCGCATTGTGTGCCCTGTTCATCAAGCGTAAATCCTCTTCAAAAAACGACTGTACTCCAATGGATAACCGATTCACCGGAGTTTGTGCCAAAGCATGTAAATAGTCCGGAGTTAAATCGTCGGGATTGGCTTCCAGTGTGATTTCGGGGTGCTCTACCACTTTGAAATGCTGGTAAATGGTTTCGATAAGAAAAAGAAGTTCAGGAATCGTCAATAGACTTGGCGTTCCCCCTCCAAAATAAATGGTTTCAATCACGGTATGGTCACCCATCCAAGTGTTCCGCAACTCTATTTCGCGCGCCATCATAGCCACCAGCGCTTCCTTTTTTTTCAAAGAAGTCGAAAAATGGAAATCACAATAATGACAGGCTTGTTTGCAAAAAGGAATATGGAGGTAGATGCCACTCATCGTGAAGGTACAGGTTTCAAGTTTTTATTCTCGAACCAAAAATAAACTAAAAAAGTCGGTTACTTGAACCGACTTCTAAATTTTACATTAGGAATTACCAACTGTAATAATCTTTATAATGTCCGTTGGTAATTTGTATGGACTGACTTGAATTCGCGGGATTCACAGCCGTTAAACTATAATTTACATCAATAATATAACCTACAATCGCAGGCGTTTTAGATACTACCGTCATGGTTCCTGTACAATTATACAAATCGTATTCTAAAGTTGTGGTGTTAAACTTTGAGAAGTGGACAAAATTTGTGGTACTTGAAGGCGTAAAATTATAGACTCCAGGCCCGTTATTCGTAGAATTAAAACCCATGCCAATTAAAACATCATCATCGGAAAGATTTTGCATAATAAAGTCATCCATTCCAAATCCGTTATTTTGATAGCCTTTGGTACTGTACCAATCTTGTCCCGCAATTTTTGCATAACATTCGAGGTTAGGAACAGTGGGTGTCACTTCAGTATAGACTACATCAAAATTACCGCTTACTGTGACATAAGGCGAACTTAAATCGTTTTCATTTTCATACAGTCGACCTGTAAAATCACCTTTTACAATCTTATTTGACTCATCAATAGATGTCATGTTAAAGGTAAAATAATGAGATGTAAAATTGATGTGAGACGTATTACTTTCAGAGCCCATCAAATTGTAAGTAGAAACTTTATTTAAGTCGCCAAATTTGTTGAAATTAATTTCTAAACCGTATCCATCGCTGGTCACTGCCGTAATTGCAATGGTATTTTCTGATTTTCGAGCTTGAAAACTAGTTACCGTTTTGGCTACCGAATTAGATGTAAAAGTGACAACATTCTGACTTTGCCCTGAACTGCTTGAGTTCTCTGAATTTGAACAAGAAAATAATAGAAAAGTTACTAAAAGAGTTGCAAAAATGCTCAATTTTCTCATGGTGTATAATGGATTAAAAAGTTACGTATGTCGATGTACAAATTTGCATTATTTTTTTTAGCATTCAAAATCAACGAATTAATTTCCTTGAAAACTAGAAAAATTTGTAGCGAAAATTTTACTTAATTCGTTCTTGGTTCTGTTTCACAAAGGCATCCCAACCTGAATAACTTTTCCCAGCAACCACTTTGCCCGTATTGAAAAAATGACAAACCGCAGCGGCTAAACCATCTGTGGAGTCAAGATTTTTGGGTAATTCTTTTAACCCCAATAATTGTTGTAGCATTTTAGCGACTTGCTCTTTGCTGGCATTTCCGTTACCGGTTATCGCCATTTTGATTTTTTTGGGCTCGTATTCGGTAATCGGAATTTGACGAGACAAACCCGCGGCCATCGCAACACCTTGCGCCCGACCCAATTTCAACATCGATTGGACGTTTTTTCCGAAAAAAGGCGCTTCAATCGCAATCTCATCGGGATGATAGGTATCGATTAACTCAATGGTGCGTTCAAAGATTTTTTTCAACTTCATATAATGGTCGTCGTATTTACTCAACAACAATTCATTTAACTGAATAAATTCCATCTTTTTATTCACCACACGAATGAGTCCGAAGCCCATGATCGTGGTTCCTGGGTCAATTCCTAATATGATACGTTCGTTTGCCAATGTCAAATAATTCGGGAGTTGTCGCTAAAAAGCAGTTTCTTTGCACCATGAATCCATGGTCAGACAAAGCTACACAATTCCTCACAGTTCTCCTTAAAATTGTGATTGTATCGGGTGCGTTTTTTGTGATTTACCACAAATTAAGTGCAGATCCCCAGTTGTCATGGACTTCATTTCGCGAAGCACTTCAAAAAATTGCCCATCCCGGGATGATTTTCGTATTGTTTGCCTTGACCTTTAGCAACCGTTTTTTAGAAATTTTAAAATGGCAAAATTTGGGTTCGACCCTGCGCCCACTTTCGCTTTGGGAATCTACCAAACAAGTATTAGCCGCCCTAACTGCCGGACTTTTCACGCCCAACGGGATTGGAGAATATGCAGGTAAAGCCTTTTATTTTCCCAAAAAAGAGGCGGGACAAGTCGTTTTTTTAAATTTGATTTGTAACGGTATTCAAATGGTGCTCACGGTTGTTTTTGGCACTATCGGACTTTTCATCTTAGGATATTCCGAATGGGCATGGGGCGTTATCGCATTGGCTACCGCGATGGGATTGCTTTTTTATTTTACCCAAAAAATTACCCTCAAAGGGTATTCATTTCATTTCCTTTACACCAAAATTCAAGCACTTCCAAAGCTGGTTCACCAAAAAAACAACCTCTTAGCCTTAGGCCGTTACCTCATCTTTTCGCACCAATACTATTTTTTATTTCGGGCTTTTGAGGTACATTTACCTTATGCAACTTTGATGGGCGCTATTGCAGCCGTCTATTTTATGGCATCGTCCTTACCGAGTTTTCAGTTTTTGGATTTTGCAGTAAAAGGCAGTGTTGCGTTGTTTTTCTTTGGAAAGTTGGGAGTAGACGATTGGACCGTCGTTTTCATCAGCACACTGATGTGGCTTATGAATGTTGTGGTTCCCGTGCTCCTCGGAAGTTATTTCATCTTAATTTTTAAACCTCAATGGGCATCTACATCGGCTTCGGACTAATAACGGCAATCTATACCGGATATCTTTTAAAAATTTATTCAGGAATTGCAAAACTCCCTGTTTTTGTTTCCAAAAAATCAACACCAACTACCGGATTTTCAATCGTCATTCCCATTCGTAATGAAGCGAAAAACCTCCCGGCACTATTACAATCCATAGCAAATCTCAATTATCCCCCCGAACATTTTGAAGTTATCATCATCGACGATTTTTCTGAAGACCAAAGTGAACGAATCTATTTGAATTGGCGTTTATCCCACAGTCAGTTTGACACCACCTATTTGGAAAACGTTCGCCGCACAGGTTCTCCTAAAAAAGACGCCATTTCCCGTGCATTGCCCATCCTTAAACATTCGTGGGTCATTACTACTGATGGCGATTGCATCCTTCCTAAAAATTGGTTACAAACCTATCACGATTTTATTCAAGAGACGAAGTGCGCAATGGTGGCCGGACCCGTTATTTTAAAAACAAAAAACAACTGGTTTCACGATTTTCAACAATTCGAAACTTTAGCGTTACAAGGCACTACTATCGGTAGTTTTGGCAATAACCAAGGATTCATGTGCAACGGTGCCAACTTTGCTTATACCACCTCTTTTTTCCATGAATTGGGAGGCTTTGACGGACTAAATCAATACGCGGGCGGTGATGATGTACTGTTGTTACAAAAAGCATTAAAACAACAACCGCAAAAAGTAGGCTATTTGAAAAGTGTGGACGCTTTGGTCAAAACCCGACCTATCGATGATGCTTTTGCAGTTATTCAACAGCGCATTCGTTGGGCAGCTAAATCAACGGGCTATTCCAATAATTATGCAAAAATGCTCGCCGTTGTCGTTTTGTTGATGAATCTCAGTTGGGTAACTGCCGTCATTCTCGCCTTCAACCAGCAACTGCTATGGGCCATCGTTTGGAGCATGTGGGCTGTAAAATATGCGGTGGATTTTGCGGTAATGTATCGAACGAATGCTTTTTTACGACACGGAAAGTTCTTCTTGCCCTTGGCGAGTAGTGTGATTTATCCGTTTTTTAGTAGTGTGACAGGAATTTGCGCACTGTTCGGCGGCTTTCAATGGAAAGGGCGTACATTTCAACGCTAATTATTCACCTCGAATAATAACGGGTAAGATAAATTGTGTTTTCACCGGAATTCCGCGCTTGATGGCCGGATTAATTTTTGGCAAATCCGTAAGTCGGACCCGCAAAATACTATCTATTTTTTTTTTATCGTAAGCGGTTGAATCTTGTGGAAATTGCGGTTCAAATACAAGAGTCGCATCGGGATTTACGGTAATTTTCACTTCAATGGTATCCAATTCAGGATACAATACCGACAACGTATCGGTATCCAATTTTTGTTGGATCGTACTCGATAAAAATTCGAAAAAACATTGTTTGCGCTGCGTAGCATCCGTTAGCTTTTCACATTCAGCGATAGAAGGATATTCATCGACTTGATTCCAATTGATGGCTTTGAGTTCTTTTTGCAAAAGTTCTTGTTCATTGGGAACTTGCTTTTCAAAATAACTACAAGAAGTCAAGGCGAACGCCAAAAGCACAACAATTCGTTTCACAGCTTATTTTTTGGATTGCAAATAGGCTTCATACCGTTTATCAAACCATTCGCGCTTGGTCTGTTCCGCTACATCTTTTTGGTCTTTGTAGAGCATTCCCAATTTCTCCGAATAAATCGCGATTTTAATGGTGTAGGTGTAATACTCCTCTTTGGTCAACGTAATATTGGGGTCGTTTTGTTTTTCAAAAAACGCAAAAAACAGTTCGTCGTAATGCTTTTTGTCATAGGCCAAAACCTCTTTGCGGTACTTGGTATACAAAGCGTGCTTCATCGCCAAATCAGGATCGGATGAATTTTGTGCATGCACAGCGGGTATCGCGAAAACCATTCCCATCCACAAGACAAAAAAACATAGTAACTTTTGCATAACTCAACCATTGAAGGAAACCAAAAATAGTAAATTTAATGGAAATGGCAGTCGGAACAGTTAGTTCATTTTTTGGAGCACATACTGCGTGTTCTAATCTCGTGTCTTCCCGCTTTCGGCAGTCGCTTTTCCGCTAATACTCCAAGAGCTCCAACAATGCCTCAACCAGCCTGCCGGTAGGCAGGTCGGGGCTAACTTACAAGTTTATATTTTTAATGATATATCTTTTTGAGTTTTGAGTTACTGAGCTTCTGAGCAACTAAGCCACTGAGCAATGCCTATACAACTGCGTGTAAAACATGGACTGTGACTGCGACTTACAACCATCAAACTTAGTGTCTTCATGTCTCGTGGCAAAGAAAACCTAACATAGCTATTTCTTAATCCCAAAAGAGACAACTAAACCTTGCTAAAAAACAAAAAAGCTATTCCGAAATGAATCGGAAAAGCTTTTCATTGGTCTAACTACTAAACCTTGTCTCGTTGTTACACGAGACGAAACAACACAACTATTTTAAATGTGCTTCCTGCAATTCAGAAGCATCATTCCAATGCTTTTTTGGGCAAAAAAGCGCTCCGTATAACGGAACGCTTCTCCCAATTTAGCGGTCTGGACGGGACTCGAACCCGCGACCCCATGCGTGACAGGCATGTATTCTAACCAACTGAACTACCAAACCTTGCTTTATTGCGGATGCAAATATACGAGCAAATTTCAGCTTTGCAAACGTTTTTGCAGAAATTTTCAAATAATTTTTTGGACTACTAACCAAACATTTGTTTTTCAACCAAATAGGTGGTCAATATTTTTTCAAAATCCGCGCCAACATTGACGGGAACGTACTTAATTTTGTTCTGTGCGCAGGCCATCGCCAAGTCTTTAAAGTAACTTTCTACCCGTTTTTCGTATTCTTTTTGGACATTTTCAGCAAATAAATTGACCACTTCACCCGATTCTACATCGATAAATTTACGCGGATGGTTGTCAAAATTGAACTGCAACTCGGTCGCTTCATCCACCACATGAAACACCACCACTTTATGTTTATTGTGTTTTAAATGCTGTAAAGCACTGAATAATTTTTCATGAACTTCGCCTTGAAACATATCTGTAAACAAGATAATCATCGAACGACGGTGCATTTTTTCAGCGATTTGGTGCAAATACGTAATCGTATCGGTGCGCTTCGCTACTTTGGGTTGTTCCAAAACGCCTTCTAAAATCGACAATAACATGCGGTGATGCCGATCCGAACCCTTTTCGGGAGCATAATACTCATAATGATCCGAAAATACACTTAAACCCACGGCATCGCGTTGCTTTTTCAATAAATTCATCAAAACCGCCGATGCCAGTACCGAAAATCCAATTTTACTTTCGTAAAACGGTTGGCCCGACTTCAACACGGGATAATGCATCGACGAAGAATTGTCCACAATCAAATGGCAACGCAAATTGGTTTCTTCCTCATACCGCTTAGTATACAAACGATCCGTCTTGGCAAACAATTTCCAATCGATATGCTTGGTACTCTCCCCTTTGTTGTAGACTTTATGTTCGGCAAACTCAGCCGAAAACCCATGAAAAGGCGATTTGTGCATCCCCGAAATAAAACCTTCCACAACTTGGTTGGCTAAAATTTCCAAATGCTTAAATCCAGAGATGAGTTCTTTTTCTTGTTCGATCTTCATACCTTCAAAGATAAAAAAAAGCCTGAATTTCTTCAGGCTTTTCGTTCACTTTCGTATATCCGTTATAATAACGCATCAATTGCATCGGTGTAGGTTTTTTTCGGTGCAACACCTACTTGACGACCTACCACTTCTCCATTTTGGAATACCAAAACAGTTGGAATGTTACGTACACCATATTTCGCTGCAAATTCTTGATTTGCATCTACATCTACTTTTCCAACAACCGCTTTTCCATCGTATTCTGAAGAAATTTCATCGATAACCGGACCTACCATTCTACAAGGACCACACCAAGCTGCCCAAAAATCTACTAATACCGGTTTCTCGGATTTTAACACTACATCTTCAAAAGTAGCATCGGTAATTGCTAATGCCATAATATCTGTCTTTATTTAGTTATGTATTCGTTTTGAAGGACAAAGATAATTAATTATAAATGTACACCTTTCCCCTTCGGATTACTTTTAATTATTTTTTAATCATTGAAACTGATACTTAGTTCAATTTGAAATTGACTTGCAACTTCTCCAACTCACTCAACAATTCACTTGAAATCTTGATTTTTGCTTTGCGCGAAGGCATGGCCAAATACGTGACCACCTTAATTTCTTCGGTTTCTGCAGGAACTTCAGCATCAAATGAATCCGCATCCAAATCTTCTTCTCCAGTTTCTTCTGCTGTTACTTCAACCGATTTAGCAGCCAACTCCACTTTTTTCTTTACGCGCTCCAACTCCATAACCTCAAACGACACTTGGTGGTCGCCTTTGTGTGTCTGGAATAGGACCGCCAATTGCTCAATCATCGCTTGATGCAACTCTTGAATATTCATTTGGATAACCAATTTTTTGGCAAAAGTCGGCAATACATCGGCCAACAATTTCACCTCTTGAAACGTAATTCGGGGATCCGAGCGTTTTCCTGTTTCACGATTCACCCAACCTTCACGTACCAACACTTTAAAAAACACAAATTGATTGTTCACCAAAAAATGACGGAACTTCAAATATTCTTCATCAAAAATGCGGAACTCAAAACTTTCGTCATAACCCTCCAAAGTGAACATTGCCCAATCTTTTCCATTCTTGCCCGTTTTGTATTGTACATTGGACACAATGCCTCCAAAGGTCACCGTTTTATTAACCAAACCTTCTAGATTTCTCAAATGCTCCAATTTCACATTGCAGAAATATTTCATCTCAAAACGGTAATCGTCCAACGGATGTCCCGAAATGTAAATTCCTACTACTTCACGCTCTCGCGCCAATTTAGCCATGGTCGTCCACTCTTCACAGGGCGGAATTTGAGGCTCGGCAATTTGCACTTCACTCGCTTCGCCGAACAAACTGACTTGCGCCGAATTCTCGTTCTCTTGAAACTTCGATCCATAGCGCATCGCTTTTTCTAAAAACGTGATATTGTCCCCATCGTGATGAAAATATTGCGCCCGATGGGTATTTTCAAAACAATCAAATCCTCCCGCAAGAGCTAAGTTTTCAAATGCCTTTTTATTAGCAGCCCGCAAATCTATGCGTTTTGCCAAATCAAAGATTGAACGGTATTTTCCATCTTTACGGCAGGCCACAATGGTATCTACAGCACCTTGACCTACCCCTTTTATCGCACCCATTCCAAAACGAACGGCATACGATTCGTTAACCGTAAACTTATAAAAGGATTCGTTCACATCTGGACCCAAAACATTCAAGCCCATTCGTTTACATTCTTCCATAAAAAACGACACCTGTTTGATATCATTCATATTGTTAGAAAGCACGGCCGCCATGTATTCCGCTGGATAATGCGCTTTTAAATAAGCCGTTTGATAGGCGATCCAAGCATAACAAGTGGAATGCGATTTATTAAAGGCATAACTAGCAAACGCTTCCCAGTCTTTCCAAATTTTATCCAATCTTTCCGCCTCATGCCCATTGGCAACGGCTTGATCAATGAACTTGGATTTCATTTTATCCAAGACATCTTTTTGCTTCTTACCCATTGCTTTCCGCAAAACGTCGGCATCCCCTTTGGAGAAGTTGGCCAACTTTTGCGACAACAACATTACCTGCTCCTGATAGACCGTAATTCCGTAGGTTTCTTTCAAATATTCCTCACAGGCATCCAAATCGTAGGTGATGGGTTCTTCCCCATTTTTACGGCGAATAAACGAGGGAATATACTCCAACGGTCCCGGACGGTATAAGGCATTCATCGCAATCAAATCCCCGAAAACCGTTGGCTTCAACTCTTTCATGTATTTCTGCATCCCCGGAGATTCGTATTGGAAAATCCCTACTGTTTCTCCGCGTTGGAACAACTCATAGGTTTTCACATCATCTATCGGGAAAGTGTCGGGATCCAATTCAATTCCGGTGCGGTATTTCACCAACTTGCAGGTATCTTTTATCAAGGTTAGGGTTTTCAAACCCAAGAAGTCCATTTTCAACAATCCCGCGCTTTCAACAACGGAGTTGTCAAATTGAGTCACATACAAATCGGAATCCTTCGCCGTAGCCACCGGAACATAATCAGTAATGTCACTAGGCGTAATAATTACCCCACAGGCGTGAATCCCGGTATTCCGTAGGTTTCCTTCCAAAACTTTGGCTTGTTGAATGGTCTCCGAACTGAGATCACCGCCATTTGCCAATTCAATTAATTCTTTGACTTTATCAAATTCATCCGAACGCAAAGCGGCTTTGAGTTTGTCATTTTCTAAGGTGAAAATTTTAGCCAAATTCAAGTTATTCGGAATCAACTTTGCAATTTTATCGGCTTCAAATAAGGGCAAATCCAATACCCGAGCGGTATCACGCACCGAGGATTTGGCAGCCATTGTACCGTACGTAATGATTTGCGCCACCTGATTGGAACCGTATTTTTGAATTACGTAGTCCATGACTTTACTACGACCCTCATCGTCAAAGTCAATATCGATATCGGGCATGGACACCCGGTCCGGATTCAAGAAACGCTCAAAAAGTAAATCGTACGCAATCGGGTCGATGTTCGTAATGCCCAAACAATAGGCTACAGCACTTCCCGCCGCCGAACCACGACCGGGCCCCACGGAAACGCCCATATTTCGAGCTTCCGCAATGAAATCCTGTACAATCAAAAAGTAACCCGGGTAACCGGTGCGTTCAATAGTAGCCAACTCAAAATCGAGGCGTTCTTTGATATCGGGAGTGATTTCGGGGTAGCGTTTCTCAGCCCCTTTGAACGTAAGGTAGCTTAAGTATTTGTTCTCACCTCGTTTTCCGCCATCTTCAGCGTCTAACGGGTCTTCAAACTCGGCCGGAATTTCAAATTTGGGCAACAAAACTTCTCGTGCCAATTCGTAGATTTCAATTTTATCTACAACTTCAGCGATATTGGTAATGGCTTCGGGGAAATCGGCAAACAATTGCTTCATTTCGGCACCCGACTTAAAATAGTATTCTTGGTTGGGCAATCCAAAACGGTAGCCACGACCGCGACCTATGGGTGTAGATTGCTTTTCACCATCCCGCACACACAACAGGATATCATGCGCATTGGCATCTTCTTTTTGTACATAGAAAACATTGTTAGTCGCCACCGTTTTGATGTTGTGCTTGCGCGAAAGATCAATCAACGCACTGTTCACGCGGTTTTCATCTTCCTGATTATGGCGCATGAGTTCGATATACAAATCTTCCCCAAACTGGGATTTCCACCACAAAAGCGCTTCCTCCGCTTGATTAAGTCCGATATTCAAAATCTTACTTGGAACTTCGCCGTACAAACTTCCTGTTAAGACGATGATATCATCTTTGTATTGTTCGATAATCGCGCGATCAATTCGGGGCACATAATAAAATCCAGCCGTATAGGCGATGGAAGCCATTTTGGCCAGATTATGATAACCGCGTTTATTTTTGGCTAAAAAAACTACTTGATAGCCGTTGTCTTTGCGCGTACGATCTTTGTGGTTGTCACACACATTGAATTCACAACCTACAATCGGTTTGATGATTGTTTCAGAAGGCGATTCACCCGCTTCAAGGGCTTGTTCATTTTTTTGTTTGGCGGATTTATTATGCGCCAAAACGTCCCGAACAAAATGGAAAGCTCCCATCATGTTACCCATATCCGTCATGGCCACGGCTGGCATTTTCTGCTTCACAGCCGCACTTACTAAATCTTTAACAGATATGGTGGATTGTAAAACAGAAAACTGGGTATGATTATGTAAATGCACAAAATCGACGGCGGCCATTTCGGCTTGACCTTGTTGAATATCTTGTGTGGAAACGGGCGCAGCAGCTACGGGTGCGGCTTTTTTACGCAAATCCTCCGATTCCTTTTTCAGGTTCAAATGCGTGAGTCCGATAGGCCGAATAACTCCTGGATGGTGCTCTTGAAAACGGCGGTAATAATCGCTTGGCGCATCCAATTCTTCCTTGGTAAACACCTCCCGCTTAATCAATTCAAGGAAACAACGCGTAGTCGCTTCTACGTCGGCGGTGGCATTATGAGCTTCGCCGAAAGGTTCGCCAAACAAGTACTGATGTAATTCCGTTAACGTAGGCAATTTATATCGACCGCCACGACCGCCCGGAAGTTTGAGCATTTCAGCGGTAACTTCGGTACAGGTATCCAAAACGGGGAGTTGCGCCAAATTTGTTGCAATACCGGCGCGATAGAATTCGCACCCCATAATATTGACGTCGAAACCTACATTTTGACCCACAATAAATTTAGCTTGCGCTAAAGCTTCATTGAATTTCAAGAGCATTTCTTGTAACGGTACCCCGTACTTATGTGCCAATTCAGTAGAAATTCCATGTACGCGTTCCGCATCATAGGGAATATCATATCCTTCGGGAATTACAAGGTAATCTTGATTATCGATCAAGTTTCCGAGCTCGTCGTGCAACTGCCAAGCAATTTGCACTGCACGCGGCCAATTGTCGGTATCGGTAATGGGGGCTGCCCAATTACGGGGTAAACCCGTGGTTTCGGTATCAAAAATTAAATACATATTCCTGAAAAAGAGGCTGTTTCATTTAGCGGCCTTACTTTTCAAAAATACACTTTCGGCAAGGAAGTTTCAAGGAATAGTTATCAACAAAAAAAGCTGCCCAATGGACAGCTTTTGTGTATGCGTTGTAAATATTACGGTGCCGGTAAAATCGGCACTTTATAAAATGTTCCGTATTGGAAATTTACCAATTCTCCGTAAGAAGGATTGTTTGAAGTTTGTACCGCATTGAATTTGAATGTTCCAGAAATTGTACTTCCCGTGTTTTCAGTGATGACTAATTCACCATTGCTTCCTTCTACATTCAAAACGCGAACTTTAGCATTGTTATTGCCACCAACGATCGTAATTAAATCGCCGGCTTTGTAGTTGTTTCCGGGAGAAGCTACTTTTACAGAAGTCACACCACCCGCAGCATTGGTTGCAATAGATAAGGTTAAACCACTACCATTTCCACCCGTTGTAGGATACGAACCGCTACACGTTAATACACCATTCAAGGTAGTACAATTGGGCGTGTAACCCGAACCCGCTGAAGGGAAATTTTTGGCAATACCAGCAACAGGGCCATTAATGATTTTGGTTTCATAATCCACCACAATATCGTTGAATGAAGATGTATATGTTGCTTTAGTTGCTGTGTTGGTGGTTCCAAAATAATAGGTTCCAACATTTCCTGAACTTACATCCATAGTTAAATCTTCATCTTGCGCCAAACCTACAAGACTAATCGCTCCATTTGAGGATTTATAGGCTTTTACATCAATACCGCGGAATAAAATTCCGTCACGGTATCCTTGTAAACCGGGATCGTTAAACTTCACTTCTTCACTGCAGGAAACGAATGAAGCTACAGCTAGAAAAAGGGCAATGTATTTCTTCATGAATTCTAATATCGTTTATATCAGCACAAAAATAGTTTTTTTGGCGAATTATCGGTCATTTTTTAACGATTTTATCTTGGTTCACTAAATTTTTAATTACCAGTCGGTTGATTTAAAAAGTTTTGTATATTTGCGCCCTTATTAATCGGGGTCGGGAACCCCATAATTTAATCAATAGATTATGTCAGTAAAAATTAGATTACAAAGACACGGTAAAAAAGGGAAGCCTTTTTACTGGATTGTTGCTGCAGATGCACGCTCAAAACGCGATGGTAAATTCTTAGAAAAAGTAGGAACTTACAATCCAAACACGAATCCTGCTACGATCGAATTAAACTTAGACAAAGCGGTTCAATGGTTACACAATGGTGCTCAACCTACTGATACTGCAAGAGCTATTTTATCGTACAAAGGTGCTTTATTAAAACACCACTTAGATGGCGGTGTTCGTAAAGGTGCTTTAACGCAAGAACAAGCTGATGCAAAATTAGCTGCATGGTTAGAAGAAAAAGCTTCTAAAGTTGATGCGAAAAAAGACGGTTTGGCTAAAGCAAAAGATGATGCAAAAGCAAAAGCGTTAAAAGCTGAAAAAGAAGTTAACGAAAAACGTGCAAAAGCGGCTGAAGAAGCATTAAAAGCGGCTGAAGCTGAAGCGGCTGCTGAAGAAGCTACTGCTGAAGAAGCTGTAGAAGAAACAGTTGCTGAAGTTGCTGAAGAAGCTCCTGCAGTTGAAGAAACTACAGAAGAAGCTCCTGCTGCTGAAGAAAACAACGAAACTGAAGCTTAATATACCCAGCGGTAATGCGTAAGAAAGACTGTTTCTATCTCGGCAAAATCGCGAAAAAATTTAGCTTTAAAGGGGAAGTTCTCATCTATCTAGACACGGACGAACCCGAAATGTATGAAAATATGGAATCAGTATTTGTCGATTTTGGCAAAGATCTGATTCCATTTTTTATTGAAAATTCCAATCTTCACAAAGGCGACTTCTTACGCGTAAAATTTGAAGATGTGGACAGTGAAGCGGAAGCTGATGAAATTATCGGCTGCGAAATTTACCTCCCGCTATCTGCCTTGCCGCAACTGGAAGGCAATAAATTCTACTTTCACGAAATTATCGGATTTGCGGTTGAAGACCAACGCCTCGGACCCATAGGAACAATCACAGGTGTTAATGACTCTTCTGCCCAACCCCTTTTTGAAATCGAGTGGAACACCCGACAAATTCTCGTTCCTATGATTGACGACTTCATCATCGAGGTGAATCGTGCTCAAAAGAAAATTGTACTTAATACACCGGTGGGATTGGTGGATTTGTATATTTAGGAAATTCTAATACCTTTATTTAGAAATTCCAATATTAAAAATTCCAAATTCCAACAACTTAATTTCTAAATTCCAATACCCTAAAAGCCAAATTCCAATAACTTAAATTCCAAAATCCAATTTTTTTTTTAAACGCCAAATCAAGATTTTATGGAAAAGCCTTATGACTTAGAAGAAAGAACCTATTTATTTGCAAAAAACTGCAGATTATACATTCAAAAACTTCCCAAAACAATTTCAAACATAGAAGATGGAAAACAACTTGTTCGTTCATCGGGTTCGGTTGGGGCGAATTACATTGAAGCTAATGAAAAACTTGGCGATAAAGACTTTTTGTTTAGAATAAAAATATCCCGAAAAGAAGCAAAAGAATCGAAATATTGGATACGACTATTGCAAGAATTAAATCCTGATTATAATGATAACTCCATTTCATTATTTGAGGAAGCCGATGAACTAAGAAAAATATTTTCCGCCATTATATCCAAAAGTTCTTCCTAATTTTGCCCATCGGAATTTCGGTTTTTTTTTTTTTGGAATTTTTAATATTGGAATTTCCAAATTGGAATTTCCCCACTTAGATTTCACCCCTATGTTTCTATTCAAACAATTCACCATTGAACAAGACCGTTGTGCCATGAAAGTGGGAACAGACGGTGTGCTGCTGGGCGCTTGGTGTCCACTGGAGCACCAACCCTATTCCGTGTTGGATATTGGAACCGGAACAGGTCTGATTGCATTGATGGTAGCGCAACGCTGCTTTGCCGAACAAATTGAAGCGCTAGAAATCGATGGTGATGCTTTCGAACAAGCGGTTGAAAATTTTGAAAATTCGCCCTGGAACGACCGTCTCTTTTGTTTTCATGCCTCACTCGACGACTTCATGGATGATCTCCAAGACGAGGAATATGATTTAATTGTTTCCAATCCGCCTTTTTACTCGGAAACCGTGTCGTCCGGTAATGAACAACGGGATCAAGCCCGTCAAAAAGCATCCTTGCCTTTTGAAGATCTTTGCGAAGCCGCTGGCATTCTCCTCACTGTAAATGGCGTTTTGGCCGTTATCATTCCCCACAAAGAAGAAGAGAATTTTATTGCTCTCGCTGCAGAAAACGACCTTTTCCCGTTTAAAATCACCCGCGTTCAAGGTACGCCCGAATCCGAAATCAAACGCAGTTTGTTGGCGTTTTCCCGACAACCCGAAGAACCACAAATCGACTCCTTAATTATTGAAACCACGCGTCACAATTACACGGAAGCTTACCGAACATTGACACAAGAGTTTTATATCAAATAAGCCGACTTAGGAGCTGTAGCCCCATTTATTTTCCCGTACCTCCCCGCTATCCGCGCTACACGGTAGCTTGCTCCTATCGGGGCTAAAAAAGACCTGCCGCTTTTCAAATCATGTAGAAAAACTTTCACATTTCGCTAGTTTTTAATTAACAAAACTTTGGAAAAGGGTCGGTGGCAACCTTCGTACTTTCGTTGTACAACCACAAGACCATGAAACCAATACTCGCTGCTCTCCTTTTCATTTTCAGTTTTTCATGGGTACACGCCCAAGAATTCCGCATTCACGGTACGTTGCGCTCTCAAGAACTATACGTTTCCAAAGTGGATGTCGCCAACGAGCGCACCAAAAAACATGTCACAACCGATGCCAATGGTTATTTCGAAATCGATGTGGCGTTGGACGATGTGTTGTATTTGGTGCACCCCGATTTTGAAGTCAAAAAAATCATTATCATGAGTGCGACCACCTGGCTTTATGAAGAAGAACTCACCCCAAAAGCCATACAACTGGACGAAGTGGACGTTACCAAGTTAAACAAAGTAAAAGTAAAATTTGATCCCGCAGACGCGAAAATGGCCGCTATTAAAAATGCCGAATTTGAACGTTACACGGGGGTTTACAACGGTTCGATGCCCCTTGGTGTCGACTTTGTGAGTATTTTCAAAAAACTGGGCGGTTTATTCAAAAAGAAATCCGAAGAATCGACAACTGCTCCTGCGCCAACGGTAAACGAGTTTATCGAAAGTCGGTTTACAGAAGATTATTGGGAAACCACCCTTCATATCAAACCCGAACAAAAAGAGGTATTTATAGCTTACTGCCTTCAAGACCCTAAAATAAAACCCATTTTGGCGCGTGAAGACGGCTTGGAATTAACGGAATTTTTCTTGCAGAAAAAGAAGGAATTCGAAGGCCAAGCGGTCATTGTTGCACCCAAGCCCTAGCTTCCTGACCTGTCTGCTGGCTGGCAGGTAGGAGCGACATCCTCCCGACGTAAGGAGGGAGACCTCCCTTCTCCGGAAGGCAAGTACAGCGGACAGCAGGAAAAAGCTCCAAAAAATAACAGTTGTTCGTTTCTTTCTGAAGTTGGTTTTGTTAAATTTGCAAACGTTTTCGTAAAATAACAATCCGACGGTAAGTCCGTCAACAACAATAACAAACAAATGAAACCAGACTTATTTCAGGCACCCGACTATTATTTGTTGGATGATCTATTGACAGACGAACATAAATTGGTACGTGATGCAGCCCGTGCTTGGGTGAAACGCGAAGTTTCTCCCATCATTGAGGATTATGCGCAACGTGCGGAATTCCCGAAACAAATCATCAAAGGTTTGGGAGAAATCGGCGGATTTGGCCCCTACATTCCCGAGGAATACGGAGGTGCAGGATTGGACCAAATTTCCTATGGTTTGATTATGCAAGAAATTGAACGCGGGGATTCGGGCGTACGTTCGACCTCATCGGTACAATCGTCTTTGGTGATGTATCCAATTTGGAAATACGGCAACGAAGAACAACGCATGAAATACCTTCCCAAATTGGCGACCGGTGAAATGATGGGTTGTTTTGGCTTGACCGAACCCGACTTTGGATCGAATCCGGGAGGTATGGTGACCAACTTCAAAGATATGGGTGACCATTATTTGTTGAACGGGGCTAAAATGTGGATTTCGAATGCACCCTTTGCAGACATTGCCGTAGTTTGGGCCAAAGATGAAACGGGTCGTATTCACGGGTTAATCGTGGAGCGCGGCATGGAAGGTTTCTCAACTCCGGAAACGCACAACAAATGGTCGTTGCGTGCTTCGGCAACAGGGGAGTTGATTTTTGACAACGTTAAAGTTCCCAAAGAAAATTTATTACCCAACAAATCCGGATTGGGCGCGCCGCTAGGTTGCTTGGATTCGGCGCGTTATGGTATTGCTTGGGGAGCCATTGGTGCTGCGATGGATTGTTATGACACCGCTTTACGTTATGCGAAAGAGCGCGTACAATTTGACAAACCGATTGCCGCAACGCAATTGCAACAAAAGAAATTAGCCGAAATGATTACCGAAATCACCAAAGCGCAATTATTGACGTGGCGTTTGGGCGTATTGCGTAACGAAGGAAGAGCGACTTCGGCTCAGATTTCAATGGCAAAACGCAACAACGTAGATATGGCGATTAACATTGCTCGTGAAGCACGTCAGATTTTGGGTGGTATGGGAATTACCGGTGAATATTCGATCATGCGTCACAGTATGAACTTAGAATCCGTAATTACGTATGAAGGTACACACGACATCCACTTGTTGATTACAGGTATGGACATTACCGGTTTTGCGGCTTTTAAATAAAAATAAGAATACTCGATATAAAAAATGCTTCACGAATTGTGAAGCATTTTTTTTGTGTCTTATAGATATTAATTCGGATTTAACGCTTGGTCAATTCTAGCAATTAAATCAGCGATATGGAATTTACTTAATCGATCTGTAGCTGTGGCATAAGCCGCTTTTAGCTGACCTTTCAACTCAATCAAGTGACCGCGAGCAATAGACGGCAAATCGGTGTCTACCATAACAATGCGTCTTCCGTTGAAATTGGCCACTGCACTTTTATCCATTTTGATGGCATCGATGAGTTTCGAAACAAAGGCTTTTTGTAGATTTCTTCGGTATACATCAATAGGCGCATTGGCTTTTAGTTCTGAGAAAATTCCGCCTTTCAAATCGCTCATCAATTCGTCAACCGAATAGTTTTCTTTCCCTAAAGAAGCGGTTTCTTGCAAGCGTGCCATTCGATCTAAGGACAATAAGTTGGAAAGCGTTCCGTCTTGAATGCCGCGAATGAGTTCGACCCCTTTATCCGGAGAAATTTTTGCCAAAATATTTTGATCCAACAACCACGTAGGTGTCTTAAATAATTGCTTGTTCAAAAAGTCTACGGCTTCGTTTTGAATACTTGACGGTACCGTTTCGTATTCATTCCCTTGCATATCATAGGTTTTTGGCGTTTCATAAATTCCGCCCACATTCTTCGTTACATGGCCCATATAGCGTCTAAATTGACCCACTAAAGCCATATACATATCTTCCAATTCGGAATAATCTTCACCTTTTTCTTTACTCCATTCGATGAGATTCGGCAAAATTACTTTTAGGTTTTTAATCCCATATTCTGAAGCTTTCATGGCATTATCTCCCAAGTCTTCCGTTTGATAACGCGGATCAAAAGGACTGCTTTCGGTACCAAACCATAGTCGGCGATTTTTGTACGCTTCTTTGGTCATTTCATTCAGCAAGGCTTTCTCTTCGTCTTCGGATTTCGCATCTGGAAAATAGGAATATCCCCATTTGATGGCCCATTTGTCATAATCGCCAATGCGTGGAAACAAATCGGTTACCCCATCGCCTGGTTGTGCCACATAATTGAAACGGGCATAATCCATAATGGAAGACGTGTGTCCATTTTTCTTTTGGTATTCGGGATTTCTCAACATTTCCACCGGAGTCGCATTACTAGCTCCCATATTGTGGCGTAAGCCTAGGGTGTGTCCCACTTCGTGAGCAGCTACAAAACGAATGAGTTCGCCCATCAATTTATCGTCAAACTTTTTATTGCGTGCTTTCGGGTCGACAGCCGCGGTTTGAATTAAATACCAATCGCGCAATAAGCTCATGATGTTGTGGTACCAACCGATATGACTTTCCATGATTTCACCCGTTCTGGGATCGTGCACATTTGGACCGTAGGCATTTTGAATTTCGGCTGCAAAGTAGCGCAACACTGAGAAACGGGCATCCTCCAAGCTCATGGTTGGATCGTTCTCAGGCCAATATTCCCCACGAATGGCATTTTTCCAACCCGCACCTTCAAAGGCAACTTGCCAATCGTCAATTCCTTGTTTGATGAACGGCTTCCACTTATCAGGTGTTGCTGGGTCGATGTAATAAACGATGGGTTTTAACGGTTCGATCAATTCGCCCCGTTTTTGTTTTTGCGCATCCTCTTCATTTTTGGGCTCTAAGCGCCAGCGAACTGCAAAAACATCGGTATCTGCTTTTTGTGAATCCTCTTCAAAGACCTCATAGCGATTGGCAAAATACCCTACGCGTTTGTCGAATGAACGCTTGCGCATCGGCTTTTCAGGCAACAAAATAAAAGAGGTATTTAATTCCATTGTCACCACACCCGCGTCTAAACCTGCAGGCAAATCAACTCCGATTTTGGGCGCAGGAGAACGCGAAATTTGAGGCGCCACCGTACTAAATGTTTTTGTAGTTCTAATTTCAGTATTGATGGGGAAACTTTTTACATATTGAATAAACGACTTGTCTTTTTGAAACGCTTGTATACTTAACAATTGCTTTTTGATCGGATCCAAAGAAAAGGTTTGCACATCGGCTTCAAAAGTGGGCGTCATGTCAATAACGCTCGCTACATTGTTTTTCCCAGCCTCGTCTTTTTTGTAAGCTAATATGTCATAAATCCCGATTATGGGGTCGGCGCTGGAATTTTTAACCGATTGTGTAATGGGTTTATCCTCTTCAGTTGCTCTGATTACGTAGGTAATTGAACGCAAAATGAGGGTATTGTTTAACCCTTTTTCAAAACGAACAACTTGTCGATTTACTTCTTCTCCACCAAAAATTCCGCCTCCAGCAGGTGTTTTGGAATACCGTGTGGTGGTCATAATTTCTTTTCCTAGTAAAGCATCCGGAATTTCAAACAAGTATTTATCTGAAACTTTGTGCACATCGATTAACCCTTTTTGAGTAACTGCCGTTGAATCGATTACTTTTTTATAGGGCTTTGGCTCTTTCTTCGTCTCCGGTTTTTTGGCTTCTTGCGTTACCGGTGGAGCACCTTTATCCTTTTTTTGAGCAACCGTTTTTATATTGAAAAAAAGCAAAAACAATACAAAAACCTTTAAGAATTTACTATTCATGTTTGTGAGTTTAGTTGGCTAAAAATACGATTTAGATAATAGACTATCGTATTTTAAAATAAAATTAACATGTGATTATTCTGAAATTACTGACAGGGCTTACTTGTGATTTCAAAGCTAACTTATGAGAGCAACCATTTTTTTCCAACCAAAAATCAAACAATAAATAAAATTGATTTAAAATTCTTCCGTTATTTAGGTAGCCTTTTTATTTTTACAAAAAAATACGCTATGACAATCCGAGAAATTAACAATGCTATTCAACCTTTAAAAGACCAGTTGTTGCAGCATTCGTTATACGAGAAAGTGAGAACCCCAGAAGATTTACACTGTTTTTTGGAAAACCATGTGTATGCGGTTTGGGATTTTATGTCGTTATTGAAGGCTCTACAACAAAAGTTGACCTGTACAACTACACCATGGTTGCCTGTGGGAAATCCAGAAATTCGTTATTTAATCAACGGGATTGTTGTAGCAGAAGAAACGGATATTGCCTTAGACGGACGACGAATGAGTCATTACGAAATGTATTTGGATGCGATGGCCCAATGCGGTGCCAACGTAGTGACGGTGAGCCAATTTTTAGAAGACATTCAAAAAACTCAAAATATTTTTGTTTCCATCAAGCATGCGGATGTACATCCCAACGTACGTGCTTTCTTAGATTTTACCTTCCGTGTGATTGAAGAAGGAAAACCCCACAAAATTGCGGCGGCATTTACGTTTGGTCGAGAAGATTTGATTCCGAACATGTTTACGGAAATTTTAAAGAATTTTCAGCAGAACTTCCCGCAAACCGATTTGTCAAAACTGATCTATTATTTTGAGCGCCATATTGAATTGGATGCCGACGAACACGGTCCGATGGCGATGCAAATGATTACCGAATTATGTGGAGACAGCGCATCCAAATGGAATGAAGTGCTTGAAGTTTCCCAACAAGCCTTGGAAAAACGCATTGGATTATGGAATGCGATTGAAGAGCAAGTAGTACAAAAAGCCGAACTCGTTTAGTCGGCTTTTTCTTTTTTAGTCTTTTTTTCTTTGTCTTTCCCCTTTTTCAATTTCTTCAATAAGGTATCTAGGGACAAGCTGTAATTGACATTCCATACCGAGCGATCATCTTGAGTGGCTTTGTATCGATCTTCAAAGAAGTACGTGATTCCGATGGCTTGTCCATACTTCAAATCGTATTTGGCACCAGCATAATACCGGATTCGGTGATAGGCAATCGGACTTTTATCCAGACGGATGAAAAATTCGGGGCCCACATTGAATGACCATTTGCTTTTCGGCACATTATATTCAAAAGCAATGCGTTCACGAAGATACTGCGAAGGCGCTTTAAAATTAGCCATGAAATCAGCATCAAATTGTTGCGTAGTCCATTGGTAGCGTATTCGGGCGCTAATACTGTATTGCTTTTTGAATTTATGTTCAAATTTTACACTGGCAAACAAACGGTGATTATCATGATCGAACGCGGTAGCAAAACGATAACCGGCTTCGATGTCCCATTTTTTCGTCAACTTATACGTAATACCAGTCTGAATTACACTGGATTGAAAAGCCCCAAAATCATGGTCTAATCCATAGCGGTATTGGGTTTCTACTTTCCATTTTTTTGCAAATTGATAATCCACAGCCGCTGACAACCGCAATTGATTGTCAATGTTTTGAGCAGCCAAACTCATAGTCATTAGGCAAAAGAAGAGAATTTTCTTAGTCATTGTCAATACTCGTTGGTAATGAATTTTCGCTTTCTGCTGAATAATAATACGCTTTTAACAACACGGTATCTTTTAAATAATTTATGGAAACAATATCTACTTTGTGCACTTCCAATCCGGTACGATTGCGTAAATCTTCCATTAATTCTTGGCGTTGTTCAGGGCGAATTAAAAGCACATTATCGTATAAAATCTCTTTGTAGCTTTCGTTGTTGATAAAATTCAAACGCTCTAAAAAGAACGTCATAATCAAAATAATCACGTTACAAACGGCTAACAATAAAAATCCATCTTTGGAAGAAGCTAAAGAATTCAACATCCCTAATGCCACACAGACAAAGAAATAGCCCATATCCTTTATGGACACCATGATGGTTCGGTAACGAATAATCGAGAAAATGGCAAACAACCCGAAGGCAAATCCCATTTTAATCTTGGCCGTCCCCAACAAGAAACAAATCATAAAATTGATGATATTGAACAACACAAAAGTGAAGACAAAGTCTTTGTTGCGGTGTTTGGGGTAATAAATAAACCCGACTAACACAAGTAAAGCAACTACATCAATTGCAGCGCGCGAACCAAAATCAAGTAAATTAAAGGCATTCGTTGTGGTCAATTCTTCCATTTCCATTGAGTTTATTTAAGTTTTTAATTAGAGGTAAAAAATTATTCTTTTTGATTCTTGGATGCAATAACATCACACCGTAGATGTATTTACTAAAACCGCGTTGACGAATTCCGTCCAACTTTAATGCATTAACTATGGGGGAATTGGTCGACTTGGGTTGTTTGATTTCCAACACGTAATAATCGGTCAATGCTTTGGTATCTGTAGCATTGGAAAACGATATATTGAAATCCAACGTCATGCGTTCGGTAAATTCATTATTTACAAAGGTGATACGTTGAAATGTATTGGATAGTATTACTTCCAGATTCTTCACATTTTTTCTAGAAAACCCATCAATTAATTCTTGTCGAGCCGAATCCAATCGGTAAAGAATGTCGGTAAGGGGTTGCCGAATTTTTTGGGTACGCTCTACCTTTTCCTTTTTCTTGATTTCAAAAAAACTTGCCCCTGTTTCCACATACTTCCGACTTCGCACTTTGATACGTTGGGTATATCCATTGTGATGATCGTAATAAAACCGCAAATCGGGAGTATCAAAATAATTGTTTTCGTAGGTAAAAATACGGTTGCCATCTATGTCAAGCACTTGATAATGCTGCATAATAATCGGCATCAATGCCTCGAGTTGGGAGCTTGTCAATACGTATTTCGAGTCAATACGATTTTGCAAAGCAACACCATCGAGTTCGTGCAATGAAATGCCTTGAAGGCGCTGTATAGTAGGATGAAGTGGGTGCAAATTCATTATTTTAATTAGAATGAAACGACAAAATCCTCGGTTTCAACCGTTTGTTTTTTAGAAGTGATTTCTATGGTTTTTAACACATAGACTTGATCCCAAGCGCAATAATCACAATCGCCATAGACCCAAATATCGTATTTCCCTTCGTAGAGATAATCAAATTTGAATGAACCATCGGGAGCGGAGTCTTTACTATCAAAATAATTGGGTTCGCCGTGTTTACTGATATAGACTTTGAAACCACCCACATAACCTTGTCCCACAACATTTCCATTCGAATTGTAATCTTTTCCAAATACTTTTCCTCGAATAGTGGCCAATCCACCGTATCCTTCATCGTGAGAACAAGACAAGGATAATATCGTAATTACTACTAAAAATGCTAGTTTTTTCATGACTATAGTTTAATTTATAACAATTATTTTTTGGGTTAACGCTCCATATTTAACAAGGTAGGTTCCAGAAACCCTACTATCAAAATTGAGTACGGTTTCCAATTGAGCATTGGTTTCTTGCACCAATTGACCTAACATATTGTATACTTCAATTTTAGTATTCTCATTGATTTGATTTAACACTACCGTTGCCGAACCATGGGTTGGATTGGGTACAATCTGCATGGTTGGGGTTTGATTTCCAAATTCGGCGGTGGCCAGCGGACTGTTATTCGCATTATATGTTGGCGCTTGAATCACAAAATTTCCAGTTCCGTTTGGTACACGGGCATACCCCATATCGACTGTTTGTGCATTAAAAACCACCTGATCAATGACAACTTGTGCGGGATTGGCTAACGTAACCGATTCACCGGTTGCGGATAATTTCCAAGCGGCATGGAGTATACCATCAATGGCTTCGTCATCAGCCCAAACTATTAAATACCCATTGGCAGGAATAATGGTTCCTACAGGAAATTGCCATTTGGTTAAATTGGTGGTATTATCACTAAGGTAAAATCCGCTTAAATCGACAGGATAACTCATATTGTTATACAACTCTACCCAATCTTCAAATTCGCCAACCTCATCCGTTATCGTACTGTTATTTTGTGCCATCAATTCATTAATCACTACTTGACCTGAAGTAACTGCGGGATAATCGCCCAACAAAGTATAGTACTCATGTTCGGCGCGCTCGGGAGCAAACTTACCAATGGTTGCATTTTCTGCATACAAATAATATTGCATTGAAATGGCTGCTAACGTAAGTTGAGTACCATAGACATTATCTCCGGCGGCACCATCATTATGCGCTCCATCGTCATACATCGTTACTTTGGTGAAAGGCTGGAGTGCATTAAACCGGTAACCGATGTACACCGAACTTGCTGTGGCATTGGTAACGGTAGCCCGCATGGTGAACGTACTATTTAAAGCGGGTGCAGCAGGTACCGCGGTTATTGCTGCAATAGAAGGTTGCGTGGCAGTAAAATCGGACTGTGCCACTAAATACGTATTTCTACCATTCATTAAACTCGATAACCCTGGTGCCGTTTGCATCCCTGAAGCCACATCAGTTGTCAAATTGGCCGTAAATTGAGCGGTAGTAAAAAATTTATTGACATCGGCAGCAACATCACTTGCAATTAAGGATTGGAAACTTTGCGCTTTGGTGTAATAGGAATTGTTGGAAATATTTTCTGCCAAAATCGTTTTGTAATGGGCTAAATATTTGCGCTTATACGTTGGGATAGCCAATAATTTACTCACCAACGGCCAAGCCGCATCGGCTGAATGCAAGGTGTGTGACATTTGACGTTTTGCAGCAGTTGTGGTAAGGTTGCCCGAGCCTGTATCACTGAACGTTCCAAACGACATGTTCAAATCCCAAACGATTGGATTAAAGCGCCCGTTATCGTCTTTGTACAAATAATAATTTTGTTTGAACTTACCGATATAACTATCCAAATTCACCATCACATTATCGAAGGCTAGCATCCAAAGTACACGATCAACATCCAATACGGTTTCAATTGAGGCGGTATTGTTATTCAACACATTACACAAATTAATTAAGTCATTCCAGCCATCCAATGATTTCATATCGTAAGCGGCAGTATAACTCGCACTGGAAGTTCCTAAATATTCCAAACTTGGATAGTTGGACGAACCTGGACCAGCTCCAGCTGGCGGACTGCAATCAAAAAAAGCATTTCCATTGGAACCAAAATGCGCATCAACAAACTTCTTAGAGATGGACTCTACGTTGGTATACAGACCGATGAAAGTCCCATTCACATACACCTTTGCATAATTGGCTTTGGGCGCATGCATGTATTGGCGTAAAATATCATAGGCAACCGTTTCACGCACAAAGGATGGATCGGAAAAAACATTATTCAATTTAATATCGGTATAGCCTTGATAGTCTTGATTAACATAGGCATCCAATTCAATGTGAAATGGATTTTTAACATTATTGGGATTATACGAACTATTCCCTTTGTATTTCACCCCAACATTGGGAAATACAGTGCCATTAATAGAAACCGATTGCGCTTGAGTGTAAACATCAGAAGCTTCTGCCGCATCTAAAATGGCATCCCAATTCGTTTGGGAAAAAGTAATTTCGATAGTTTGAATGGTGTTGGTGTCGTAAAAGGACTGCCCTTTCACAATTCCTGCAAAGAGAACAACAACAAAACAAGTTAAGAGTTTTTTCATTTTTACTAAATTATTTAAACTTGATTAGACGAAATTATCAAAAACTTCATGCATAAATTTCTCAATTTCTTAACAATTTGGTAATATTTTGTGAAAGTAGATTGAAATGTCTTTGCAAAAAAAAGAATTCGGTTAACCGCAGCTTTTTGTAGGTCAACTACATTTTACCTCCAAAAAAAAGCGTTTTACCTCAATAAAATATACATAACCAACACATTGTTTATCTTTAGGTCATAGAAACAAAACCATGCAAAACAAAAACTTTTTCCTTCATCTATTGGGAAGCATTGCCTTTTTAAGCCTACCCATACTTTTATCACCGGATGTAAATACGGGATGGAATTTATTTCGGATCAATCCCTTTTTAAACCATTTTAGCCAGCAATTTTTTTTACTGATTCTTTTTTACATTAATTATTATTGGCTCATTCCAAATTACTTTTTTGGCAAAAACCCAACGCTTTACTATTACTTGTTTAATGGATTATTCTTAGCCTTAATACTTACAATTCCCTCCTATTTTTTTCCTTTTCATATGGGAGAAAATAAATTACCTCCGAATGCGATGATGGGAGAAATTCCTTCTATGAAAAGTTTCCCCGAGCCCAAGAATGGATTTTTTGGTCCCTTCATGGAAGGAGGGATTTTTAAGGCCGGACTCATTTTAGGATTATCCTATTTGTTAAAAATGAACCAACGCTTTTCTGAATTAAAAAATGAAAAATTAAGCGCTGAAGTTTCCTATTTGAAAGCGCAAATCAACCCGCATTTTTTATTCAACACTTTGAATAGTTTATATGCTTTGACCCTTCAAAAATCAGACGAAGCTTCTAAGGCCGTTTTAAAATTATCCGGTATTATGCGCTATGTAGTCGTGGAAAGCTCTAAAGAACACGTATCTTTATCTAAAGAAATTAATTACATTCAGGATTATATCGAGCTACAAAAATTACGACTGGATGAATCGGTTAATTTGAAAGTCAATATTGAAGGTGATAGTAATAATAAACAAATTGCGCCTTTGGTATTAATTCCGTTTATTGAAAATGCCTTTAAATATGGTATTAATCCCGATGAACAAAGCTACATTTCCATTTTGATTAAAATTTTTGAAAATGAATTGTACTTAGAGGTTGAAAATTCCATTGTGAATGCTGAAATTTCTGAAGAATTCAAAACAGAACAAGGCATAGAAAACACTTTGAAACGTCTGGAATTTATTTATCCCAAAAAACATCAATTTAGGGTGTTTGAGTCCGAAACTGTTTATACTATCCAACTCAAAATCTATTTGGAATGATAAAAGCAATTGCCTTAGACGACGAACCTTTAGCGCTAGAAATAATTAGTCATTTCTCAAAATCAATTGACTTTATCCACTTGGAAAAAACATTTACCAAACAAAATGAAGCGATGAAGTATTTGCGTAATTATCCGGTTGATTTAATTTTCTTGGACATCAATATGCCGCAAAAAAATGGAATTGACTTTTTTAAATCGTTAAATGCGGATCCGATTTTAATTTTTACAACGGCCTACAGCGAATTTGCAGTTGAAGGTTTTAATATTAATGCCACAGATTATTTGTTAAAACCATTTTCTGAAGAACGCTTTGTACAGGCCGCAATGAAAGCACGCAACGAATTTGAGTTCAGAAAAAACCGTTCTGTTCAAACGCATTTGATGATTCGAGCCGACTATAAATTGTATCGCATTGAATTCGATAACATCCTTTTTATAGAAGGTTTGGACGATTACATCCAAATTCACCAAACTAACGGCTCAAAGATTGTCGCGCGGTATTCCATGAAAAGTATTTTGGCAAAACTCCCCGATCAAAAGTTCATACGGATTCACCGTTCTTATATCGTGGCCACGAATCAAATTAAATCGATACAAAACAAAACCATCACCTTAGCAGACTTTGTTCTCCCTATTGGTGACACGTATCGTGATGAAATTTTAAACATGATGCGGTAATTAACCGCAAGAATACTGCTGTTTACCTCAATCTTTTTTTTGTCAAAAAAATTAATCTCAATTTTGAATCAGCAATTAAGGACAAACTTAATTGAGTTTGCTATATCACACTTGTTGTGAATTAAGTAATGTGTTTAGTTTTTTTCATGATGAAGGAGTTTCAAGTTTTGAGCTCCTTCATTGTTTTTTTTGGCTAAAAATGAATTTCACCTCCCAAAAAATCCTATTTACCTCAATTTATTGTAATTAAAATGATAGCGAAATACATTAGCTCCCTAATGATCAATTTATAATGAAAACAAAACTATTTACATTGTTGGCTCTTGTTGCAGGATATGCTTCTTGGGGTCAATCACAACGAACCGTATTTGGTAACACAGTGGAAAAAATAAACCCAAACAATGGTTTAATTAAATGTGTTTCAACTGAATATGAAAACTATTTACAAAGTCAGGACGCCTCTCGAAACACGACTGCTTTTGAACAATGGATTGCTCCAAAAGTAGAAAATATCAAAAATCAATTATTGAGTGGAAAATCTACTGCAACTGTAGTAACCATTCCCGTTGTGGTTCACGTGATTCATAATGGTGATGCGGTAGGTAGCAATGAAAATATCTCTGATGCGCGTGTTTTATCGCAAATCACGGTATTAAATCAAGATTTCCGAAGAATGTTAAATACAAACGGCTATAATGACAATGCGGTAGGAGCTGATATTGAAGTTGAATTTTGTATGGCGCAACGCAAACCGGATGGAACAGCAACCAATGGTATTGACCGTGTAAATTTGGGCACTGCCAATTGGGCGACTGAATCCAGTGTAGAAGGCACCTTAAAACCCAATACTATTTGGGATCCCACCCAATATTTCAACATTTGGGTGTGTGCATTTAGCACAAGTGCTTCAGCAGAATTGGGAGGGGTTTTGGGTTATGCACAATTTCCTTACGGCTCTGGACTTTCAGGATTATCAGGGGTAACCAATACAGCGAACACCGACGGTGTAATCATCGATTACCGTTGTTTTGGCACTAGTGAAATTGCACCTGGAACTTACTTCACCGATTATGATTTGGGTCGAACAGCAACTCATGAAATCGGTCACTGTTTTGGATTACGCCACATTTGGGGAGACAATACTAGTTGCACGGTTAACGCTACCGATAGCGCCAAAGATTATTGTCCCGATACACCGGCTGCCGCCAATGAAAACTACGATTGTGCTGCAACCTATGATTCGTGTCCTTCTGCAACAGGAAATGATATGACCGAAAACTATATGGATTACACGAATGACAGTTGTATGAATACGTTTACTTTAAATCAAAAAGCACGAATTTTGGCCGTGATTCAAAATTCGCCTCGTAGAAGTACATTACCAACTTCCTTGGCTTGCCAAGCGCCTTTAAGTCGCTCTGAATTTGGCGTATTGGACAACCTAAAACTATATCCTAACCCAGCCACTGATAAGGTTATTATCAATATCTCAGAAGGAACGGACTTACCCGATGCGTATCAAGTATTTAATGCTTTGGGACAAAAAATCGCTGAAGGTCAAGTTGCTTCAAGTGCCGATTTAACCCTTTCCACTGAAAACTGGGAAAGTGGGGTGTATTTTGTCAAAGTAATCAAACAAGACAGCTTTAAAACATTGCAATTGCTGAAAAAATAAATGTTTATTCTAATTGAAAAAAGGGCACAGTTTAACAATTGTGCCTTTTTTTTCATCCTTATGTCTCGTACTTTCGTAAGTAGTTAAAAGGCAATTTCATGCGAAAACTCATTGCATTAGGGGTCACCTTCTTACTTATAGGATGCTCTTCAGAAAATAGCACTGTATCAACACCAACGGATACACGAATGATCAATATTCTTGCTTTGGGCGATAGTTATACCAAAGGCGAATCGGTTTGCAGTACGTGCAATTTCCCTTCACAACTTCGAGACAGTATCAACGGACGAAGAAAAAACACCCTCACCACGGCACGAATTATTGCCCAAACGGGTTGGACAACTTACAATTTAAAAAATGGAATTAATCAAGCGAATGTTCCAAATGACTATGATTTGGTTACCTTATTAATTGGGGTGAATAATCAATACCAAAATCAACCGTTTTCGTTGTATCAAACCGAATTCCCCGAATTGGTACAAACGGCCATTCAAAAAGCAAAAGGCGATAAATCAAAAGTCATTGTGGTTTCAATTCCAGATTATGCTTTCACACCATATGGCGGCGGAAATCCGGCGATTACCAATGGATTACTCCCCTACAACCAATTTGCAGCGGATTACTGTGCGCAACAGCAAATTACGTTTGTAAATATTACGGATATTACACAATTGGGACTACAACAACCCAATTTGGTAGCCTCCGACGGTTTGCATCCTTCTACCCTAGCCTACACGAAGTTTGTGGAACGTATTCTTCCGGTAGCTTTACAAAAGCTAGGGCTCCCGAATTAAGCATATGGCGCTAATTCAATAGCCAATCCGTCAATTTCGGGGGTGATATGAATTTGACAGCCCAAGCGGCTGTTGTCTTTTACGTTATAGGCTTCCCATAACATGGCCTCTTCATCGGGATTTTTTTCAGGTAAGGCTACCTCATTCAAGACATAACATTGACACGAGGCACACATGGCCATACCGCCACACACCCCAATGGTTCCTTCGGGGGCTAATTCGTAGGCGCGCACCAACTCCATGATATTCATGTTCATATCGGTGGGTGCTTGTACTTCATGGGTGACCCCGTCACGATCGGTGATGGAAATTGTAATATCGGTTGCCATACGTTATTCGATTGATTTTACTACCGCTTTCTCGGCTTCTTTACGGGTACCGTCAAAACCGTCTACTCCTGAAACCGTAGTGTATTTCAACACATAGCGTTTTCCTGGATTCAAACGATTGTACACACTTTGACACATTAACGTCGCTTCATGGAAACCGCACAAAATCAATTTTAATTTGCCCGGATAAATATTCACATCACCAATGGCATAGATGCCGTCAATGTTGGTTTGATAATCCAATGCATTGTTTACTTTAATGGCGTTTTTCTCGATTTCTAAGCCCCAGTTGGCAATAGCGCCCAACTTCGGAGTCAAACCAAACAACGGAACAAAGAAATCTGTGTCGAGCGTTTGTTGTTCACCATTGATGTCTAAGGTTAAGCGTTCCACATGACCGTTTCCTTCGATGGCGGTAATTTCTGCGGGAGTAATCAAGTTGATTTTCCCCAACTTTTTCAATTCTTGTACTTTTTCTACCGAATCCAAAGCGCCACGGAACTCGTTGCGTCGGTGTACTAAAGTCACTTCACTCGCCACATTGGACAAGAAAATACTCCAATCCAAAGCGGAGTCGCCACCACCTGCGATGACAATGCGCTTGTCGCGGAACAATTCGGGATCTTTCACGAAATATTCCACGCCTTTTTCTTCGTATTCGGCGATGTTATCGATGAGCGGTTTACGCGGTTCAAAGGTTCCTAATCCACCTGCAATCGCAATCGCTTTAGCATGGTGTTTTGTCCCTTTGTTGGTGGTTACAATAAACGTTCCGTCATCTAATTTGTCGATGGTTTCAGCGGTTTCTCCTAAGGTAAATCCGGGTTGGAACTGTTTGATTTGTTCCATCAAATTGTTCACCAAATCACCCGCTAAAACTTCAGGGTAACCGGGAATATCGAAAATCGGTTTTTTCGGGTAGAGTTCGGCCAACTGTCCGCCCGGTTGGGGCAAAGCATCAATCAAATGGCACTTCATCTGTAAAAGTCCCGCTTCAAAAACAGCAAAGAGTCCGGTGGGTCCGGCCCCAATTATTAAAATATCGGTTGTAATCATTTGTCTTTTGGGTTTAAAAGTCGGATCCAAATTTCGACCCACTTCTCGAAACATTCTATGATAATTGTCACGTCCGGCGAGCACTGCGCGAGGGATTGCGGCATTGTTTGAGCGCGCCCGAAGGGACGCGAGTGCCAAAAGCCCGACCCCGATGATGGCTTATGCTGTGTATTGCACAACCGTGACCAGCGGGGGCGCGCCCAAAATCAAATTACAGTACGTTTTCTACCGTTTCGATTTGGGGTGCATAGCGTTTGATGGTCGTTTCTACGCCGGCTTTGAGTGTCATTTGATTCACACTACAGCCGATGCAAGCGCCTTCAAAACGCACTTTCACGTGTTTATCCTCTTCGATGGCAACCAATTTGATATCGCCACCGTCTGAATTTAAGAAGGGTCGAATTTCCTCGAGGGCTTTTTCAATATTTTCAATTAATTGATCCTGACTCATGTTCTCAAAATAGTATAAAACCCTAGGGCGATGGGCACCGCACTAGGGTTAATGGATTAGTTTTTCTTTACAGCAGAGCATCCGGCCATCGTGGTAATTTTGATGGCTTCGGTGGGTGGCAAATGTTCGTTGCGACTCACCACTTCGCTCACCACATTGCGCGCGATGTCTTCGTACACTTTCTCCAACGGAGAAGCGGTTTGCAAGGCAGCGGGACGACCGAAATCGCCGGCTTCGCGGATACTTTGTACCAACGGCACTTCCCCCAAGAAGGGTACTTGCAAGTCGTCGGCCAAATTTTTGGCACCTTCTTTTCCGAAGATGTAATATTTGTTGTTCGGCAATTCTTCAGGTGTGAAGTAGGCCATATTCTCAATGATTCCCAAAACCGGAACGTTGATGGACTCCGACTGGAACATCGCTACCCCTTTGCGGGCATCGGCCAAGGCCACTTGCTGCGGCGTACTCACCACAACGGCACCTGTAATCGGTAACGATTGCATAATCGAAAGATGAATATCACCCGTTCCAGGCGGTAAATCGATTAACATGAAATCCAAATCGCCCCATGCGGCATCAAAAATCATTTGGTTCAAGGCTTTGGCTGCCATGGGTCCGCGCCAAATCACGGCCTGACTCGGTGACGTGAAGAAACCGATAGACAATAATTTGATTTCGTAACTCTCGATGGGTTTCATTTTGGACTTGCCGTCTACTTCGATGGAAATCGGTTTTTCGGTTTCAACATCAAACATGATTGGCATCGATGGTCCGTAAATATCGGCATCGAGCACTCCCACTTTAAAGCCCATTTTGGCTAAGGTTACAGCTAGATTCGCCGTAGTGGTTGATTTTCCAACACCGCCTTTTCCTGAAGCTACTGCAATAATATTGCTGATACCCGGAATGGGTTGGCCTTTGATTTCATTTTTCTCGGGCACCTCTACTTTGATGTTCACTTTCACCACCGCTTCGGCTGAAAATTGGTCGTGGATGAGTTTGCGAATATCGTCTTCAGCGCGTTTTTTGATGTGCATGGCCGGTGTGGTTAATACCAAGTCCACCACCACTTCATCGCCAAAGGTCATGACGTTTTTTACCGCACCGCTCTCCACCATATTTTTACCTTCTCCGGCCACAGAAATGGATTCCAACGCCTTGAGAATATCTTTACGATCTAATTTCATTTTTATTAAGACTGATTTTAGATTGCAAAGATACAAGGAAATGCAAAGAAACGACCGTTAAAGAATTGAAAATGTTTATGGGAAAAGGGCATTTAATTATAGTGAATTTGGAGCGGCAGTAGGCTGCACTTTTCACGCTGCTTCCCGCTATCCGTTGCAATCTGCCGGCGGTCGGATAAACCGCCCTCCCGCCGTCAGGATTTCCACTGCTATCGGGGCTAACTTTGACGTAACGTGCAGCGATCATCCTTTACTTTTTGATAATTTGTGCATTACGGTGGCGCAACATGCTCGTTCTAACTTTGAAGAAAACTAACAATCGTGAAAAAACGAAAAGTAGAACTAGTTGTGCTCTCTGACATTCATTTGGGCACCTATGGCTGTCATGCCACCGAAGTATTGGAATACCTTAATTCCATCAAACCCAAAACCTTGGTATTAAATGGCGACATTGTAGATATTTGGCAATTTCGGAAATCGTATTTTCCGCCTGCGCACCAAAAAGTATTGAAGAAAATTATTTCGTTGAGCGCCAAAGGAACGAAAGTCTATTATTTAACGGGGAACCACGACGAACTCTTGCGCAAGTTCACCGATGTGCATTTGGGCAACTTTTCATTGTTAAACAAACTCACTTTGAATCTTGACGGTAAAAAGGCCTGGCTATTTCATGGCGATGTTTTTGATGCGTCGATTACCCATGCCAAATGGCTGGCCAAACTCGGCGGTTGGGGCTATGACTTGATGATTGTTTTGAACCGTTGTATCAATTGGGGTTTGAAGAAAATGGGGAAAGAACCCTATTCGCTTTCCAAAAAAATCAAATCGAGTGTAAAAGGTGCGGTGAAATTTATTTCCAATTTTGAGACCATTTGCGCTGAAATTGCGATTGAAAACCACTATGACTATGTGATTTGTGGCCACATTCACGAACCCAAAATGGAAACGGTGACAACAAAAAAGGGTTCGACCCTCTACCTCAACTCGGGCGACTGGGTAGAAAACTTAACCGCCTTGGAATACCATCACCAACGATGGAAAATCTACCACCACAAAACGGATTTTGTTCGCCAAGAAAATATAGAAGAGGAAATAAATTTCGATTATGAAAACCAGTTGGTTGAACAATTTATGGAGTTGATTCGGAACTAATTGCCGGTTGCCAAAAGTGTTTCTTAAAATCAACGATTTGGTTGTTTTCTACACGAATACCTTCGCTTTCGAGCAGTTGCTGCATTAAATTCGTTCCCTCAAAATGGTGTTTCCCGGTGAGTAAACCCAATCGGTTAACAACACGATGGGCGGGTACATCTTCGCGGTTGTGACTCGCATTCATCGCCCAACCCACCATACGCGCTGAACGTGCTGCCCCGAGTGCTTTCGCGATAGCGCCATACGACGTTACTTTCCCTTCCGGAATTTGCCGAACGATGGCATATACCCGTTCGAAAAAATGGTCGTTATCGGGTTGTTTTTTCATTTATTTGAGAATATTCCAAAGGGTAAGTAAAGCAACTATAGCGGTGATTGAACCAATCATCCGATTCATGTACTGCAAGAAAAAATCAGTTTTGGATTTTAAATGCGCCACAAAAATCATATAACTATAGAAAACCAAAAAGGATCCCGCCACAACGCCCACGACCAAACTTACTTCTTGGCCCCAACTAAAATCAAAATAGCCGTAAGAAGCCAACGTCACGCTAATGACTACATAATACGGTACAGGTAATAAATTCAGGGCTGAAATCAACATTCCCATAAAAAACCGACTGCGTTTGCTTTTGAGTTGGATGCGGTTATCGTTGAGATCCGGTTTTTTCGCAAAAAAGAAAAAATAGAGGGTCAAAACGACAAAAACAATTAATCCAATCAAGCGCAAGGTGGTAACAATTTCTTGGTGCTGACTGATATATCGCGCGCACAGAACAGACACATAAGTTTGTATTGCAATGACCAACAAGGCACCCAATACAAAAATCATCGCCCGTTTCAACCCATCGGTCAATCGAACCTTGGCGACAGTCATATTGATGAGACCAGGCGGAAGTACGCCCACAATTGCCGCCACCAATCCCGTTAAAAATGGGATGAAAAGAGTCATTAAATAGGGTTAAATTGGAAACTAATTGATTTTAAAACGAATATACGTAATCGCCTTGTTGATTTCCAAATATTGTTGCTCGTAAAATGTTTTTATTTCGGTTACTTCTTCGGGGGCACCGAGATTATGGTAAATATTGTGGTTGGCATATAAGACTTCATGTCCTAAACCATGCAGCAATCCCAACGTATAACCGTGCATAAACTCGCTATCCGTTTTCAAATTCACCACGCCATTGGGTTTTAAAATCTTTTTGTAGCGATTGAGAAACTCGGCATTGGTCATGCGGTGTTTGGTGCGTTTGTATTTGATTTGCGGATCAGGAAAGGTAATCCAGATTTCATCGACTTCATTTTCTGCAAAAATATATTCGATGAGTTCGATTTGCGTACGCACAAAAGCTACATTATGCAAACCCTTATCGACAGCGGTTTTTGCCCCGCGCCAAAATCGGGCCCCTTTGATATCGATTCCCACATAATTAACATTCGGATTGCGTTGGGCCAAACCTACGGTATATTCACCCTTCCCGCAACCGAGTTCGATTATAATCGGATTGTCATTATTAAAAAATTGACGCCAAGAGCCACGGTGTGGAAAACGTCCTTCGACGACTTCCTCGCGTGTTGGTTGGATAACATTACTAAAGCTAGCGTTTTCGTTGAATCGTTTTAATTTGTTTTTACTTCCCACGAGATTTCTTAAAGTTTTGGCAAAATTAACGAAAAGTAGGACATAATAAATTCTTTTATATTTGCAATGTGGAACCCTTGAACAACATTTTAGTGGCACCCCTGAATTGGGGGCTTGGCCATGCAACGCGTTGTATTCCGATTATTCGTCAATTGCAGACGGAGGGATACAACCCCATAATCGCGAGCGATGGAGCTGCTTTAGCGCTTTTAAAGAAAGAATTTCCGAACGTACAATGTTTGGAACTCCCTTCCTATCACATTGCTTACGCAAAAAATCCGAAGAATTTTAAATGGAAATTGTTGAAAAACAGTCCGAAAACCATTGCTGCCATTTTTAAAGAGAAAAAATTGGTGAATCAATGGATTTCTGATTTTCAATTGGCAGGCATTATTTCGGATAATCGATTAGGAGTGTATAGTAAAAAAATTCCTTCGGTTATTATCACCCATCAACTGACCGTTTTCTCGGGAAAAACGACTTGGATTTCGAGCAGTTTGCATCATTTTTTCATCAAAAAATTTAAGGAATGTTGGGTCCCCGACTGGAATGGCGTGTTAAACTTAACTGGAGAATTGGGCCATCCCAACAAGAAAATTTCCAATGTACGGTATATTGGTCCTTTGAGTCGTTTGCAAAAAATGGATGTTCCGCAAGAATACGATTATACCATTTTACTCTCGGGTCCAGAGCCTCAGCGCAGTTTATTGGAAGAAAAAATCCGGAAAGAAATGCAGGATTTTGAGGGTAAATTGTTGCTCATTCGCGGTGTGATTGAGGACCAACCTGTTCGACACGAACCCCCTTTTACCATAGTCAACTATTTAACTTCGGTTGATTTACCCAAGGCGATTGCAAGTTGTCGTAAAGTAATATGCCGATCGGGCTATACCACAATTATGGATTTAGTAGAAATGGAAAAGAAAGCCTTTTTCATTCCGACACCCGGACAATTTGAGCAAGAATATTTGGCCAAACGTTTTCATCGGGAAGGTTTGGTGGCCATGTGTAAACAGGAAGAATTTTCATTAAAAAAAATGGAGTCGGCACCTTTTTATAAAGGATTACCCAAACCCAATCGCAAAGGGCTCCCTAACGATTTATTTCGCCTTTTCAAGCGTAAATGAAAATTCGGAGCCACTTCCAAATTCGCTTTCTACATATATTTTTTCGTCGTGGCGTTCAATGATGTGTTTCACGATGGACAACCCTAATCCGGAGCCACCTTCGCTGCGCGCCCCACTTTTGTCCACACGGAAAAACCGCTCAAACAAGCGCGGAATGAATTGTTTTTCAATGCCTTCACCATTATCGCGAATGCGAACAATCACTTTGTTTTTAACCAAATCTTCAATGGTGACCTCGGTTGTGCCGTTTTCTTTCCCGTACTTTACAGAGTTCATGACTAGATTGATCAAGACTTGACGAATTTTTTCTTTATCGGCTTTTACTTTGATGTCCTTGCTGTACTTCCGATCAAACATCAAAATGATATTTTTTTTGTCGGCTTGCATTTCCAACATATCAAACACACTCTGAATCAAATCGACAATATTGAATTCGGAATAGTCAAGGGTGAGTTCGCCCATTTCTAATTTGGCAATCATATCCAAATCTTCTACAATATATACGAGTCGTTCAACTCCTTTTTGGGCACGATTGAGGTATTTTTTCCGAATTTCTTTATCCTTGACACCATCAATCAATGTGTCAATATAACCTTGAACCGTAAATAAAGGCGTTTTTAATTCATGGGATACATTACCCATAAATTCGCGACGGTATTCTTCGCGTTCTTTTAAGTTTTCTAATTCTACTTTTTTATCGGTAGCATATTTTTTAACTTCTCGTTCCAGAGTCGCCATATCCGTAGTAATAGACTGACTTCGAAGAGTAGTTGAATCGAGCAATGAAACATCATCGTAGATTTTTTTTACCCGTTGATAAATAAAAAGCTCCGAACGGTATTGAATAACAAAGAAGGAAAAAATGAGAATTCCTACTGAAAAAATCAATGTAAGCCCCCATGAAAACTGAAAGAAAAGCAGTTGAATCAACGTCAATAATGAAGCAGAAAACAACATAATGTATAACGCGGAAACCACCGCAAAGGTGTACGTTTTTTTGAGTTTAATTCCCATGAATTTCATCGGTTGGTGTCGATAAAGGTACGGAAATTATAATTCAAACTTATAACCAACTCCTTTGATGGTTTTGAAGAGGTCATCGCCAATTTTCTCACGAAGTTTGCGAATGTGAACATCAATAGTGCGACCGCCAACAATAACTTCATTTCCCCAAACTTTATCTAAAATCTCTTCGCGTTTAAATACCTTACCAGGTTTTGAAGCGAGTAAATAGAAAAGTTCGAATTCTTTTCGAGGTAAAATGATTTCTTCACCATCGCGAATAATTTTGTATTCTTCACGATTGATTTCAATACTGCCAACCGTAATATTTTCATTGACTACTGTATCATCTTTAAGGCGACGAAGTAACGCTTTTACCTTACTTACAAGCAACTTTGGCTTAATAGGTTTAGCGATGTAATCATCAGCACCAGCATCAAATCCGGCCACTTGCGAATAATCTTCGTTACGTGCTGTCAAAAATGTAATGATTACATTACTTAATTCAGGGATTTTTCGAATGTTTTCACAAGCCTCCATGCCATCCATTTCGGGCATCATCACATCCATAATAATGAGATGAGGACGTTCTTTTTTTGCGGCAGCAATGGCTTCTTTTCCATTGGTAGCAGTTACTATTTTGTAACCTTCTTGAGCCAAGTTATACCCAACAATTTCGAGGATATCTTGCTCATCATCAACCAACAAGATCTTGATGTCTTTTTTCTTCATAACGTAAAGTTACGCAATTTTTAATTCGATGTAAATATAGTACTAAATCAATGCAACCGTTAACTCAAAATTGGAGTTAACAGTAATTTAATCTCTTAACATTGGGTTAATGATTCCAAAACTTAAAGATAAATTACGAGTAACTTGAACTTTACAAATCGAGTCGTTCTTTGCACCGAAATTTAACACAATAAAAAACAATGAAAATTAAATTTTTCTTCCTTACTTTTTTTATGTGCCTGGTAATGACCGCACAAAAAGGAACCATCAGCGGTACTGTCACCGATAAAGACATGAATAATGCACCTTTACAATTTGCTAATGTAGGTTTGAAAGGCGCTGGAGTTGGAGTTACTACCGATGAAAAAGGAAAATACAGTATAAAAGCAGAAGCTGGCAATTACACCTTAGTATTTAGTTTTGTAGGTTATGAAACGATTGAAGTGCCAATCCATGTAAAAGCAGGTGAAACGGTAACCATTGACAAAGCGTTGGGTTCTGGAAGTTTCAAATTGGAAGATGTTGTCATTCAAAAATCGGTGAATCGCGAAAAAGAAACGGTTTTGTTATTAGAACAAAAGAAAGCTGTTGAAATCAAACAAAGTATTGGTGCCCAAGAAATGTCTCGTAAAGGGGTGAGCGATGTGGAAGAAGGTTTGACAAAAATCACTGGGATTTCCAAAGTAGGTTCGCGCGGATTATTTGTACGTGGATTGGAAGACCGCTACAACAATTTATTGATCAACAACTTGGCGGTACCCTCAAACAATCCTTTTAAAAAGATTATTCCGTTGGATTTAATTCCGACTGACGTGGTGAGTTTGATTGAAACGTACAAAACATTCAATCCCGATATTTATGGGGATTTTGCGGGAGCTACCTTTAATGTAGTGACAACGACAAAACCAATAAAAAGCATTACCAAATTGAGTTTGGGAACGGGTTTTACTACCAACAACAACTTACGCGATTTTAATTTACCCACTTCAGCGGGATCTACTAAAGGGTTTTTTGGCTTTTCAGGAAGTGATCGCGATTTACCATCCGTATTTGGTTCAACACCCAACCCTCCGGTTACGGTGAGTCGTAATGATGCTATCAATGCGTTCAAAAACGGATTTGGCATGGAGAAATCGAAAAGTCCGTTGAATACTAGTGTAGGTATTTTACATGCTGAAAAATTTGACGTTGGAAAAAATAAATTGAGTTATTTGTTTTCGATCAATTTTGACAACAGTTATCAATTCCGTCAAGGAGTTGACCGCACATTACAAGCGGGAAGTTTGATCCAATATTCGAACAATTTCCGCAGAACAACCTACGATTACAAAACGAATTTATCTTCAATTGTTGGGATTAACTTCAGTACTGAACGATTCACGATTTCCTCTTCGTTATTGTATTTAAAATCAACCGACAGTCAGATTCAAGATCAATTGGGGGTACAAAGTGCCTTTGCCAACAATCCAAATTACTTGATTCGCACCAACCAATTCGAGCAATCTGATTTTTACAACGGTCAAATTTTTGGGGATTATAAAATCACAAAAAACAAAAATCATGTATTGAAATACGGAGGGTCTTTGGCACAAACAAAATTCAGTCAACCCGACCGCAACAGTTATACGGGAACGTATGTAAACGACCAAGAAGTGATTGTAAGCTATGGCGGGAATAACTTCTTACGTCAATATTTAGATATTAAGAGCAACTTATTTTCATCGGCCTTTTTAGAATACCAATGGAAATTTGGATCGGATAATAAGTTAACTGTTGGGTATAACGGTAACCACAATTTTACAAAATCATCGTACCGTTTTATCAATACCATCAAAAACTTCAACTCGGCATCGACCTTTACGGTAAACCCTTATGAAATTGACAATGTAATCCGTCAAGATTTATTGGATTATGAGATTTCATTCCAAGAGCAAAGTAATGCCAACTGGAAATCGAAATTAGAAGAAACCATCAATGCAGGTTATGCCAATATTTATTTCAAAATCAATGAAAACTTGGGAATAAATACTGGATTGCGTTTAGAAAAATACAACCGTATTACGAAGTATAAGGAAATCGGAAGTTGGGATCAAAATTATCTAAAAATCAAAACCGACGATTTGTATGTATTGCCTTCTGTAAATGCGAAATACAGTTTGAATGAAAAAACCAACTTACGTTTGGCGATTTCTCAAACCTACACTAAACCGGTCATTATGGAGTCGTTCCCGATTTCAATCGTAAATCCAGACGGAACGGTATTTCAAGGAAACCCTTATTTGAAAAACAGCACCAATACAAATGTTGATTTTAAATATGAGTTTTTCCCAACTGGAAAAGAAATGTTAGCGGTGGGTGCCTTTGGTAAAAACATCAAAGATCCTATTGAGCGCACGTTTGTAGCGAATCCTGGAACTACCATCATGTCCTTTTTAAATTCTGAAAAAGCTGTATTATATGGTATTGAGGCGGAATTCATCCTTGACTTATCGCGTTTCTCTGAGAGCTTAAAAGATTTTACTTGGGGATTCAACACTTCAGTAATGAATACCAAGGTAACGGTTCCTTCTACGAATATCAGTCCGACAGGAAATGTGAGTCAGAGCATCGAAACACACAGAGAGCGTGAATTACAAGGTGCTTCAAAATGGTTAATCAACTCAGATGTGAAATACGATTTTAAATTCACAAAAGATTGGACGAATACTGTAACATTAGTGTACTCCGTTTTTGGAAAACGTATTTATAGTTTAGGAACGGCGGGAATTGACCATGTATATGAATTGCCGGTGAGTAAATTGGATTTTGTTTGGACAAGCAAAGTAAACAAACACATTGATGTTAAATTTTCTGCAGACAATCTTTTGAATCCGTATTACCGTTTGGAATTGGGAGACAACAACAAAGACACGTTTACAGAGGCTTCGCACCGTATTCAAGATTATAAAAAAGGAGTAGGCTTCTCGCTTAACTTAAGTTATACGTTCTAATAATACTAGGCTAACACCATTAACATTGAATTAACTATTGATTTAAAATTCAATAAAAATAAGATGATTTTGAACTAACACCCATTCGTGAAACGAATCGGAAATTTGTCAAAACATTAAATCTAAATTAAAACACAATGAAAAAATTTCTTTTTAGTCTTGCCCTTTTAGCAACTGTATTTACGGGTTGTTCTAGTGATAATGAAGACGAAAATACAGTAACTCCACAAGTAGGTGAAATTACTGGAAACATTACAACAAGCAAAACCTATGCTTACGGAAATTATACTTTAAAAGGAATTGTAAAAGTTCAAAATGGAGCTACATTAACTTTTGAAGCTGGTAGTACGATTACTTGTGATAAAAACAACGGTGATAATGCACTTGTAATTGAAAACGGAAGTAAATTAGTAATTAACGGAACTGAATCTGCTCCAGTTGTATTTACTGAAGTTTCAAAAGTTCCTGGGTCTTGGGGTGGTATCATCATGTATGGTGATGCTCCTGTAAAAGTTTTGGGTGGTGGTTCAACGGCTACTTCAGAAGATGGATTATCGTATACTTACGGAGGTACAAATGCTACACACAGTAGTGGATCATTACGTTATGCACGTATTGAATATGCTGGTAAAAAATTAGCGGATGGTACAAAAGAGTTGAACGGATTTTCATTCTATGCAGTGGGTTCTGGAACGATTTTAGATCACTTAGTATCCTACAAAGGAGCTGATGATGGATTCGAATTTTATGGTGGAACAGCAAGTTTAACCAATGCTATTTCGTATGGTAATTATGACGATTCATTCGACTGGCAAGATGGATGGCAAGGTCAAAACAACACCAACTGGTTAGCGTATCAAGTAACGAAAGGGAACTTCGGAATTGAAATTGAATCTTCTTCAAACAACAATACATTTTATCCAAAATTCACCAACATCACGTTAAAACGTGCTGCAGGTTGTGTACCTGAAGTTGCTGGAGCTATTGAAATTGATGCTATTCAATTTAAAAAAGAAGGTAATGGTGACTTTAGTAACGTAGTTATCGATGGATATGGAACTTACACAGAAGGGACTACAACTTATCAAGGTGCTGCTATCAAAATTCAAGATGTCACAACGAACACCAATCAAGTGAATGGAAGTAAAATCAAATTGACGAACTTCAAAATTACAAATACTTCGGTGGATGTTGCTACAGGAGCCAATACCTTTACAGTGGCGTTTCCTTCAGGACAATTCACTACAAGTACTTCAGCTACGGGAGCAACTTTGTCGCCTGGCGCATGGGCTACTGTAGATGGAACCAACTTGATTCAATAAGAATTTTTCTCAAAATATGTTAAAATCCCTTCTTTTGGAGGGATTTTTTCATTTTGTGGCATTGTATTTGAAATAATTCCAGTATATTTGTTTTAATCATTGTATACTCATGACCAAAAATTACTTTTATAGTGTTTTATTTTTCTTAGTTCTTGGTACAGCTAGTGTAGCTGCACAAGAAGCTAAGCCAAACTTGAAGGAGAGCAACTCCATCGAGGGTCTGAGCTTTTATCCTAATCCAGTGACAGGTGGTAAACTCTATATCACTACACGCAACAATGATGACAAAAACATCACCATATATGATGTTTTAGGCAAAAAAGTTTTTCAAACCGTTTTATCTTCTCGTGAATTAAATTTATCGACACTACAGCCGGGAGTTTATTTCATTAAAATTGAAGAAGGTGACGCTTCGGCTACTAGAAAACTTATTGTCAGATAGTTAAAAATCTCTTATTTACCTTTTTTTAACTTACGCTTTTTTTAATTCTAAAAATAGTGCTTATCTTTGTGTGCTTAATTTAATTTTCAATTATGAAAAAAATTTACTTTTTATCTTTTCTATTGACTTGTGCATTTGCTAACGCACAGCTTTTAACGGATGACTTTAATTATGCTGACAATGCGTTGCTTACTGCAAATGGTTGGACAGCTCATTCAGGAACTGGCACTAACTCTATTGATGTTGGTGCTTCAAATGGTTTATTGTATACAGGTTACAACACTTTGGCTGGAAACGCAGCTCAATTAGACAACACTGGTGAAGACGTAAACAAAACTTTTAGTGCTCCTGTTACAACAGGTAGCATTTATTATTCTTTCCTTGTAAAAATCAATACAGCTGTTGATGGTTATTTTGCACACTTAGGAAGTGGCACAACTTTCGTAGGAAAAGTATTTACAAAGCCATCTACGACAACTGGAAAAGTTAATTTTGGTATTGCCAACTCAAACACAGCTTCATATTCTACTACAGATTTTGACTTAGGCGCCACCTATTTAATCATTGTAAAATATGATGTTTCAACTACTGGAGCTTTAAGCCTTTGGGTAAAATCTTCCGGAGTACCTGCTACAGAAGCAGCTGCCGGAACTGCAGATGCAACGGCTTCTGGATCAGGTTCAGCAACTGTAGGTGGTTTTTATTTACGCCAATATAGTGCTACACAAAATATTGTTGTAGACGAAGTTAAAGTCTATACAACTTGGTTTGGAGCTACACCATGTAGTTTAAGCTTAGGCGCAGAAACTACTTTGTGTGACGCCATTACTTTAAATATTGACACTTATACTGCAACAATTCCTTTTACAGGAGGTGCATCAGGTACTTATAACTTATCTACTTCAGCTGGGACGATTGGAGGAGATAATCCATCAACAACGGCTGCTGGTAATATCACAATTAGCAATATACCTGAAGGAACTACTGTTACTTTAACTGTTACTGGATCTTGCGGATTAACAAAAACTGTTGCTTCCCCGGAATGTAAACCAATTAATGCATTACCATTAGTTGAGAATTTTAACTATACAGCTAATGCTGCTTTAGGAGCGCAACAAACTTGGACGAACAGAAACTCTGGTGACAATATTAATGTAACTTCTGGAAACTTAAATTACACCGGTATCACTTCAACAGGAAATTCAGTTTCATTTACTGGTGCTGGTGCTGAATGCCATACACCTTTTACGGCTACAACAGTTACAGAAGGCACTTTATATACTTCATTTTTAATGAACGTATCTGATTATGCAAATGTTACTACAGATGGTACACAAACGTACTTTGCTATTTTAACTGATGGAAATCCTGCTAACTTCAAAGCTAGATTATTCATTAAAAAAGCAGCTGCACAATACCAATTAGGTTTGACATCAGGAACTTCTACTACAAATTATGCAGCGACATTATTTAATGTAGGTGATGTTGTATATGTTATTTTAGGGTATGATTTTAATTCAAACACGTTAAAAGCATGGTTCAATCCAACAGTTGCTACATTTAATGACACAACAACACCTGATTTAACAGACACTCCAGCTACTGCAATCACTACACTAGGTGGATTCTTATTACGTCAAGATGCTGACAACAGCACACCATCAATTCAAATTGATGAATTACGTGTTGCATTAACTATTCCAGCACTTGCTGTAAACAACAACACTATTGCGGGATTAGCAGTATATCCAAACCCAGTTAAAAATGGTGTTTTCTACATCAATACTGAAGCAAACACTACCAAATCAGTTCGTGTTTATGACATGATCGGTAAAGAAGTTATCAATACTACAACTACTGACGCAGTAAACGTAAGCGGATTAAACAAAGGTTTGTATTTAGTACAAATCACTGAAAATGGAAATACAGCTGTGAAAAAATTAATCATCGAATAATTATCACAGTTCAAATAAACACAAGCCCTGGCAATTTGTCGGGGCTTTTTTTATTCTGTACTTTTGCCCAATGAATCCTCACGATATATTTTCTATAGCAAATCCCAAGCAATTTGAAAAAATGGCACTCAAAGTTTTTCGCCATCAACACGAAAACAATGCCGTCTATCGTGAATTTTGTGATTTATTAAAAGTAGAAAAAACAGAGGTAAAATCACTCGAAGCCATTCCCTTTTTACCCATTCAATTTTTTAAAAGTCGGAAAGTGGTTTCAAACAACGAGCCCATACAAACTACTTTCACCTCTAGTGGTACCACTGGCGCAATTACAAGTCAGCATCATGTAACCGACCTAAGTTTGTACACCCAAAGTTTTCGTTCCGCTTTTTCCAATTTTTATGGCAATATTGAAGATTATGCCGTATTAGCACTACTTCCCTCCTACTTGGAACGGGAAGGTTCATCACTCATTTATATGGTGGAAGACTTAATTGAAGGTTCGCAAAACGCCAACAGCGGGTTTTATTTGAACAATTACGACGAACTCATCACCACATTAAAAACACTAGATGCATCGGGTCAAAATATTCTTTTAATTGGTGTGACGTATGCTTTATTGGATCTCATCGAAAAAGAAACCTTCCAACTCAAAAACACCATTATCATGGAAACCGGCGGTATGAAAGGACGCCGAAAAGAAATGATTCGCGAAGAACTTCATCAGGTGTTGTGCCAAGGATTTGGTGTGCCAACGATTCATTCCGAATACGGGATGACCGAATTACTTTCTCAAGCCTATTCATTTGGTGACGGACTATTTGAATGTCCCAATTGGATGCACATTCTCATCCGTGATCCTGAAGATGCCTTGTCGTATGTCCCCAACGGAAAAAATGGCGGCATCAATGTGATTGATTTGGCCAATTACAATTCGTGTTCCTTCATCGCTACACAAGACTTAGGCAAAAAATACTCCGACAATTCCTTTGAAGTTTTGGGCCGTTTTGACCATTCTGATATTCGGGGCTGTAATCTGATGGTACTATAAAAAAGGGCCCTTATCGGACCCTCTATTTTTTAATTTACTACAATCAAATAGTAATTTTTCTTCCCTTTTTGAAGCAACAAATATTTGCCGTGGATCAAATCACTGGAGGTAATTTTATACTCTGAAGTTACCTTTACTTTATTTAAGGAAATCGCATTTTGTTTCAATTCACGCATGGCTTCGCTGTTCGAACTCAAAAAGCCCGTTTTTGCAGCCAAAGCGCCTACCATATCCAAACCGTTTTCCAATTCGGAAGCCGCTAATTCAGCTACAGGAACACCTTCAAAAACTTCTAAAAAGGTTTGCGTATCCAATTGCTTCAACTCTTCCATGGTCGGACTGAAAAATGCGGCCGAGGCAAATACCGCTTTGTCAAATTCTTCACGACCATGCACAAACACCGTCACTTCTTCGGCTAAACGTTTTTGTAACACCCGTAAATGGGGAGCTTGTTGATGTTCTTCAATTAATCCAGCAACCGTATTTTTATCTAAAAAGGTGAAAATCTTAATATACTTTTCTGCATCAACATCCGTCGTATTCAACCAAAATTGGTAAAATTTATACACCGATGTTTTATCCGCAGTCAACCATACATTTCCGCCTTCACTTTTACCAAATTTGGATCCGTCAGCTTTCGTAATTAACGGACACGTCATTGCATAAGCTTTAGCATGTTCATCATTCATGCGACGCACTAACTCGGTACCTGTCGTGATATTTCCCCATTGATCAGAGCCGCCCATTTGTAACAAACAATTGTAGTGTTTATGCAAATGATAAAAATCGTAACCTTGAATCAATTGGTAAGTAAACTCTGTAAAGCTCATCCCAGAACCCGCTTCACCCGTCAAACGTTTTTTCACAGAATCTTTGGCCATCATATAATTCACCGTAATGCGTTTCCCCACATCACGCGCAAAAGCAATAAATGAGAATTCTTTCATCCAGTCATAGTTGTTCACCAAAACCGGAGCAGTAGGTCCTTCTGCATTGAAATCCAAAAATCGCGACAAAACGCCTTTTATTCCTTCTACGTTTTTCTGCAAACTCGCTTCGTCCAAAAGATTACGTTCGTCAGATTTCCCCGAAGGATCACCAATCATTCCCGTAGCGCCACCCACTAAAGCGATGGGACGGTGACCGAAATTTTTCAAATGTACCAACAAGATAATGGGCACCAAACTCCCAATATGTAAGGAATCACTCGTCGGGTCAAATCCAATATAAACCGAGGTGGCCTCTTTTAAAAGTTGCTCTTCCGTTCCCGGCATCATGTCATGCACTAAACCACGCCATTGTAATTCTTCAACAATATTATTCATCGGATAAAAATTTTGCGCAAAGATACACGATTTATTGATTTGGAGCAGCAGCTTTAGCGTTTCATCAAGCTTCTTCCTGCTCTTCGTTGCAATCGGTTGGCGGTCGGAAAACCGAACCTCCCGCCAACAGGATTTCCACTTCGATCAGGGCTAAACAACAGGTTTTGTAATCCAATTCGCATTTTTAGCAAATCGTTCAAAAACAAAATAGCTAAAACGCTGTTTTTTAACACGATATACACTTTTTGTGTACCGATTATTAAAAATGAACTGTTAATTTTATGCTATTAAATTATACGCCTATGAAACATTAAAAAAGAAAACACCTTTCAACTTCCTCATTAAGATATCCTTCATCTAAGCCAAAAAATTTTTTATAATCCAAAATCAAACACAATGAAGCGAAGTAAATTGTATGTAGTGGCTACACTACTTGTGGCAACCCTTATTTTTATCGGTTGTCAACTAGAAGACGAAGTGCAACAGAATCCCCATGAAAAAGTAGATAGCGGGAATTCCATCCGAACCTTAAACGGCGAAGATGCACAACAAGTTCGTAATAAATTAATGTCCCTTCTGAAAGAAAAAGGTACAATACATGTATTAGACGAAAGTAACGAATTCGCCAGAACAGATGGCGGAATTATTGATTTTAATTCCATTCTTGAAGTTATGGACACATTGGGTGTGAAAAACTATACATTCCGAGTCATTAATCATCCACAAGATGATTATAAGACATTTCATAATCTCATTTTGACCGAAAAACAAGGAGTTTTTGAAGCCACTATGATGGAATATAAAATGACCGAACAATTTGCAGCAGCCTATAACAGTCAATTGAAATCTTTTCAAGAATTTGCTGGTCGTGTAGGAGCTACAAGTCTCACACCCATCCTTGACCCTTGCCAAGGAGTTGTTGTTGAAATTCCAGATCCAAATACCACAAACCCAACTAATCCAGGCGGTGGTGGTGCAACCGACCCAAGTAATCCAGGTGACAATCCGGGCAATAATCCAGGAACTGGAGGTGGCGCTTCTGGAGGCGCCAATAATGGTGATTGCTTAACAGCTGTTGTGACTGTAGAATGTTCGTGTGGTAGATCCTACAACAGTTGGGACAATTACACAAGTTCCGTATGCGGAAATGGCATGTATCCAGGCTACACTGTAACGGTTGTCATTAGTTTTAATTATAACCCGCTGTGCCGATCTGCAGACGACCCTTGTAATCCAAACGGACTAATTGGCATTATGGAACCTGTGAAAAATCCGTTAGACTGTCTAACAGTAAGTAAATTGGGAGAAATTTTCCCAAATGCTTCTACAGCGAATAAAACAAATTTTTTAAATCTCTTTAAAACCTATGCTTCTCAATTTGGAATTGACACCAAAGAGGAAATAGCACATTTCTTGGCTCAGGTTGGAGGGGAAACTGGAGGTGTAAACTTATTAAATCAAGAAGAAAACTTAGATTACAGTGACCCACAACGTTTGTTGCAGGTGTATAGCAGAAAATTCTCTTACACCAATCCAAACCTAGAGAATCCAAACAATTATTTACACAACCCTCAAGCACTTGCTAATTATGTGTATTGTTGTGTCAATGGAAATGGTGATAGAAACTCAGGCGATGGATGGAATTATCGAGGCCGAGGAGCATTCCAACTTACATTCAAAGACAATTATATGGCCTATGCTAATTATATTCAAAACAACAACATTAATGTTACTTATAATGGACCAAATGATTTGAGCAACTCTAATGGAATCCATGCTTTACTCAGTGGATTATGGTATTTTAAAACAAATATTTTAGACAAAACAGATATAAACAATCTGCCCTCTGATAGAGTAACAAGGTATGTTAACCCAGGCGCTAAAAAAAACATGCTTATTGAAAGACAAAACTATTTTAATCTAACACTATCCAAATTAAATTGTTAAATCATGAAAACAAAAAAAATTATTATTATTGGCCTATTCCTCTGTTTTGGGATTATTTATGCTACAAAAAGCTCTGGCATTCTAGAAAATTTTTTCAACTCCAAAGCAGTACTTACACCACCTACAAATAGTGAAATTTTAGGGGTTTGGACTTTGGAAAATTCACCTTCAGACAAAATTGAATTTCTTAACGATGGAACAGTTAAATGGTATGTTGACTCAAATGTATCCGAGACCTGCACTTATGAAATTACAAATGATTGCAATGGCAATACAGCATCTAATGTAGAGTATCTCAAATTCACAAATGATATAAACAATACATTTTGCAACGTCATCATGAGCATAAATGAAAATGGCAATAATACTTTATCATTTATAGATCAAAAAGGACATTTAAAAGTCTATATAAGATAAATAAATTCTACTTAAAATTAAGGCTAGAGGAAAATCTCCTGCCATAATTGAAAAATATCCATTTGAGATTTTATTTTTTACATTATGAAAAAACCAATCGTAATAGTAGTGTTAGTCCTCACAGTAATAGGGACTTATGCAGGTATGAATAATTATTTATTCACAACCAATTCTAGTCATTCAAAAACCACACAAAAAGCAATGACAACGTCGGAATCCTCTTGGAGATGGGAATCTCCTTCAGGAAAAAACACCTTTAGCTTGGATCTATTAACGGATGGCACAACTATAACAGGCACCCATTGTGGCGTGTTTAATAATGGTGAAAAAATAGACTGTGCAAATGATAATGACACCAATACAGTACAACTCAATGAAGTAAGTACAAATGTTTTTGAAGGCACGATAAAAAGCACCTATTCGGAAACATTTATTCCAGTACGCTTAACTTTCAATAGCAATGCTGTAAATCTCACTATTATCTCACCCTCAAATGAGGATTATTTTATCCCCAACAACATCACTTTGTTATCTAACTAAATGATAAAACTGACCAATCAAATTGGTTAACCGTTCACTTTCGTTAATTCTTGAAAATTGAGTCCTGATTCTCAGGGCTCAGTTTTCTATTTTAATTTACAACCCATGAGAAAATTATTTTTAAAAGTATTTGCCCTATATTCTTTGATTGTCACACTTATTATTATCATAATTTATTTGATCTAAATACAGAAAGAAGTAACAAACTTTTCATCCGCAATCAAGAAAAGTTTACCTTTGAACTTATGATACTAGTTACCGGAGGCACTGGATTAGTTGGGGCTCACTTACTGTTGTATTTGCTCGAAAACGACAAACAACAAGTAAGTGCCTTATACCGTTCTGAGCAACAAATAGCAAAAACAAAATCCCTTTTTACATATTATCAAAAAGAAGATTTATTTTCATCTATTCTCTGGATTGAAGGAAATATACTTGATATTCCTTCTTTAGAAAAGGCATTTGAAAATATCACATATGTGTATCATTGTGCTGCTCAAATCTCATTTGATCCAAATGATGAAGACCTGCTTCGAAAAACCAACATCGAAGGAACTGCTAATATTGTCAATTTTTGTATTGAAAAAAAGGTGCAAAAACTTTGTTTTGTGAGCTCTATCGCAGCATTAGGCAACTTATCTCAAAATGAACATTTAATTTCTGAAACTTCGGAATGGAATCCAGAACTTGCTCACAGCGACTATGCTATTTCTAAATATGGCGCTGAAATGGAAGTTTGGCGCGGACTACAAGAAGGTTTACCATGTGTGATCGTTAACCCCGGTATTATATTAGGTCCTTATCCAGAAAATTGGGACAAAACTAAAGGAAGCGGAGCATTATTTTCTGCCATAAAAAAAGGAATGCCCTTTTACAGTAGTGGCTGCACTGGTTATGTCAGCGTAAATGATGTGGTAAAAGCCATGCACCAATTGATGAATTCATCGATTACAGGAGAGCGATTCATATTGGTGGCAGAAAATCGAACCTACAAGGATATTATTTTCTCTATTGCTTCATTACTCAACGCAAAAAAACCCTCTTTCGAGGTAAAAAAAGGGATGCTTGAATTGGGATGGCGATTGGATGCCTTGATAAGTTTTATCTTTAGAACCCGTCGCAGATTATCCAAACATAGTGCAAACGCCTTGCTGAATAGGGATCAAATTTCAAATGAAAAAATTAAAAATACACTTCAATTTAAGTTTGAAGCTATAGACGAGTACCTTAAAAAAATTATTAACTGCTATAAGTAACTCTATTTCACAACCCCTTCAGAGGCATTCACAGGATTAGGGTTGACAACATCTCCCGCAGCTTTCCGACTTTCTTCTAGCCGGTTGCGAACTTCTTCATACATTTTTTTGAAGCCTTTCAAATCGGAGGCATAGAACTTTGTATTTTCTGCTAATGTCAAACTATCGATTTTGTACTTCTCCTTTACAAACTGCACTGATGAAGGATAATTCACCTGAGTAACATACGATTGTGAACGGGCTGCTTCCAAAACCGCCATATCATACAATATATTAATCATGGTTTCTTTATCGATTTTATTTTTGGGAGGAGTAATGGCATCATCTTTACATGATATTCCCAAAAAAACCAATAATCCGATTGCAATTATTTTTTTCATAGTTGCCTTACATTCTATTAAACAAAAGTCGTTCCCCTGCTTTAATATCATTGACTTTCCCGTTTTCAAAAACCATTTTTCCATTGACAAAAGTATGCGTCACTTGATGATGAAACACTGTCCCCTCCAAAGGTGACCAACCACATTTGTACAAAAGATTTGATTTTTCTACCGTCCATTTGGCATTTGGGTCAACCAAAACCAAATCGGCATGATAGCCTTCTCGAATAAATCCGCGGTTTTCAATTTTAAATAATAACGCCGGATTGTGCGCCATTTTTTGCACCACTTTCTCAATGGAAATCTTGCCTTCTCGAACTTTCTCTAACATAGCAACTAGCGAATGCTGAACCAAGGGTCCGCCTGAAGGTGCTTTGGTATACACTTGTGCCTTTTCTTCCAATGTATGAGGCGCATGATCTGTAGCAATAACATCAATGGTATCATTCAACACCGCTTTCCAAAGCGCATCTCGATCGGCACTTGTTTTTACTGCCGGATTCCATTTGATAAAATTCCCTTTAGTCGCATAATCACTATCCGAAAACCACAAATGATGTATACAAACTTCAGCTGTAATTTTCTTTTCTTCTAAAGGAATTGAATTATCAAATAGCGCCAACTCTTTAGCGGTAGATATATGAAAAACATGCAAACGAGCTCCCGTCTTTTTTGCTAATTCAACCGTTTTGGAAGAGGATAAATAACACGCTTCCTCACTACGAATAATCGGGTGATAAGAAACAGGAATATCTTCTCCAAATAGTTCTTTGTAGTGGGCTAAATTATTTTTAACCGTAGTCTCATCTTCACAATGCACTGCTATTAATAGTGGCGTACTTGAAAAAATGGATTCGATTGCCGCTGAACTATCGACTAACATATCACCTGTTGACGAACCCAAAAACAATTTCAAACCCGCTACATTGCGCGGATTCGTTTTTAGAATTTCTTCTAAATTATCATTCGTACCGCCCATCATAAACGAATAATTGGCATACGAACGACCCGCAGCATTTTGGTATTTTTGGGCTAATAATTCTTGGGTAATGGCATTCGGTACTGTATTGGGCTGATCAATATATGAAGTAACTCCGCCTGCAACTGCCGCACGACTCTCCGATTCAATATCACCTTTGTGTGTTAATCCTGGATCCCGAAAATGCACTTGGTCATCAATCACTCCAGGTAACAAATACTTCCCTTTTGCATCAAGCACTACAGCCGTAGGATGGGAAAGATTGGTTCCAATTTGCGTAATAATACCATCCTTTACCAAAACATCTCCTTCGGTTATTAACCCTTCATTGACAATTTTGGCATTCTTAATTAGCGTTGTATTCATTTTATAGTCGGTTGAGTAGTTTTTTTAAGCGAAGGGCCAAAACACCAAAAACAGCTTCTTTAATAATGGAGCCGCTCATTTTTGATTGCCCTTTGGTTCGATCGGTAAAAATTACTGGAACTTCAACAATTGAAAATCCTTTTGCCCAAGCGCGATACTTCATTTCAATTTGAAAAGCATAGCCTACAAATTTTATTTGATCCAAATTGATAGCTTCCAAAACTTGACGTTGATAACAAACAAAACCTGCGGTAGTATCCATAATTTTCATTCCTGTAATCAAACGAACATATACAGAAGCAAAATAAGATAATAGTACGCGGCTCAATGGCCAATTCACCACATTAACTCCAGTCACATAGCGCGAACCTATACTAATCGAGGCACCTTGTACCGTTGCGTCATGCAAACGAGTTAAGTCGGTCGGATTGTGTGAAAAATCGGCATCCATCTCATAAATATAGTTATAATGATGTTGCAATGCCCATTTAAAACCATGAACATAAGCGGTACCTAGTCCCGCTTTTTTGGTTCGAACTTCCAAAAACAATTGATCTGCAAATTCAGCTTGTAATTCTCGTACTTTCTCTGAAGTCTTGTCCGGCGAATTGTCATCCACTATTAGAATGTGAAACGATTTCTCCAATGAAAAAACGGCACGAATGATACTTTCGATATTCTCAATTTCGTTGTAAGTTGGAATAATTACAATACCGCTGTTCATGTAGGAAATAAATTTTGGCAAAAATAATCAAAATTAAATGCGTTCCTGCTAATAATTTCATAATACAGCGCGAAATAAAATTAGTATTTTTGCATGCAATGATGGTATGGGCTTTACATCCGAGGGTTTATGAGAGCAAAGATTGGGCAACCCTGATTTTTATTCTTGCTTTGGCACTAATTGTCATTGCCCGCACGGCCTTTTCATCTAGATTTAATGATTACATCCGACTCCTAGTCTCGGACAAATACACCAAAATTTACAGAGATAGTTCCCATCTATGGAACGGTTTTAATATCTTATTATTTCTGGTAAATCTAGTTTCATTTTCTTTTTTCATTCAATTAGTGCTCGACCATTATGGCTTGGGAGAAAAAAAGGACTGGATGCTTTTTACCCGAATATTTACCGGACTCACTGTATTTATTTTGTCCAAATTCTTAATTGAAAAAATCATTGCTGTAACCTTTGACATCGAAGAACTTATCGATGAATTTAATTTACAAAAAGTTAACTTTAGAACCTACATTGGATTACTATTATTTCCAGTGTCTGCCATCATGTATTATGGAGATTACGCAACAAATTCTCTTATAATCATCATTATTGGCACTTTATTGCTAATAAACTTACTGACTTATCTATTTTATTTGAAGATTTATCAAAATTTTGTAATAGGGAAGTTGTTTTATTTTATTTTGTATCTTTGCGCACTTGAAATAGCGCCCTATTATTTCATCTATTATTTGATTACAAAAAATTAGAGTTTACGATGTCTAGTCTAAAAGTGAGAACCATTTTGGTGTCCCAACCCGAGCCAAAAGTTGAAAATTCACCGTACCACGATTTGATGCAAAAGCACAAGGTAAAAGTTGATTTTCGCTCTTTTATTCATGTTGAAGGAATAAGTGCAAAAGATGTCAGAGCTCAAAAAATTGACCTTAACAACTTTACGGCCATTATCCTAACCAGCAAAAATGCAGTGGACCACTTTTTTAGAGTGGCTGAGGAAATGCGTTATAAAGTTCCCGAAGATTTGCGTTATTTCTGCCAATCAGAAGCGATTGCATACTACTTACAAAAGTATGTGGTGTATCGTAAAAGAAAGATTTATGTGGGTCAGAAAGACTTTGCAGACATGTCTTCCTTGTTTAAAAAATACAAGGATGAAAAGTTCTTACTTCCTTCGTCTGATCAATTGAATGCTGATATTCCGCAAACCTTGAACAATTTAAAATTGGATTGGACTGCAGGAACATTTTACAAAACCGTCATGAGTGACCTTTCGGATTTGGCCGATGTGTACTATGATATTTTGGCGTTCTTTAGTCCGACTGGAATCAAATCTTTATTCAAAAACTTCCCCGACTTCAAACAAAACAACACACGTATTGCTGTCTTTGGAAGTACAACGCAAAAAGAAGCGTTAGAGCACGGACTTCGAATCGACATTTTAGCCCCAACGCCCGACACTCCTTCGATGACAATGGCGCTTGAAAAATATGTCGCTGAAGTCAATAAAGGAAAATAAGACCCTCAATCCTTAAAATATCCACCCGAACTTTTACAGTTCGGGTTTTTTATGGAATAAAAAAAGCCCGACATATTATTGTCGGACTTCTAGGTTGGGTTAGTTATAATTTGTTTGGTTTGTTTTATAATTGCGGACCTGCTTGCACTAAACGTTGCCCTTCTTCGTTGTCGGTATATTGAACAAAATTCTTAATAAAACGACCCGCTAAATCAGCCGCTTTCACCTCCCAATCAGCAGCATTTTCATACGTATCTCTCGGATCTAAAATCGCAGGATTCACATTGGGCAATTCCGTTGGAACATTAAAATTAAACACCGGAATTGTTTTTGTAGCCGCATGTTCTATCGATCCATCTAAAATGGCATCAATGATGGCACGCGTATCTTTAATAGAAATTCGTTTACCGGTTCCATTCCAGCCCGTATTCACCATATACGCTGTAGCCTTATGCTCTTCCATTTTTTTCACTAATTCCTCACCATATTTCGTGGGATGTAACGTTAAAAATGCTTTTCCAAAACAAGCGGAAAATGTAGGTTCAGGCTGTGTCACTCCGCGTTCCGTTCCTGCTAATTTCGCAGTAAAACCTGACAAGAAATAATACTTTGTTTGCTCAGGAGTTAATTTAGAAACGGGTGGCATAACCCCAAAAGCATCAGCCGTTAAAAAGATGACTTTATTCGCATGCCCCGCTTTTGAAACTGGCTTAACAATGTTTTGAATATGATAAATAGGATAGGAAACGCGTGTATTTTGTGTTACCGAACCGTCGGTAAAATCAATAACACCATCCGCATCTAAGGTTACATTCTCTAGTAACGCATCTTGTTTTATGGCACCAAAAATATCCGGCTCGTTTTCTTTACTCAAGTCGATAGTTTTGGCATAACATCCGCCTTCAAAATTGAAAACCCCTTCATTGTCCCATCCGTGCTCGTCGTCGCCAATCAATTCGCGTTTTGGATCGGTAGACAATGTTGTTTTTCCTGTTCCTGACAACCCAAAGAATACCGCAACATCTCCGTCTTTTCCTTTGTTGGCCGAACAGTGCATCGAAGCCATTCCTTGAAGTGGCAAATAGTAATTCATCATGGCGAACATTCCTTTTTTCATTTCACCACCGTACCAAGTACCGCCAATCAATTGCATTTTTTCTGTAAGATTGAACGCGATATAAACTTCTGAATTTAAGCCATGAGCGGCATAATCCTTAAACGAAGTCTTCGAACCATTCATCACAATAAAATCAGGCTCGCCAAAGTTTTCCAATTCTTCCTCGGTAGGTCGAATGAACATATTCTTCACAAAATGCGCTTGCCAAGCTACTTCCATGATGAAGCGAACTTTCAAACGGGTATTTTCATTGGCTCCACAAAAAGCATCTACAACAAACAACCGTTTCCCAGAAAGCTGATTGACCGTCGTTTCTTTTAAAGCATTCCACGTATCTGTAGAAATGGGCTTGTTATCATTGGCTGCCTTGTCTGAATTCCACCAAATGGTATTTTCAGTCACACTGTCTTTGACAATGTATTTATCTTTTGGGGAACGACCGGTAAATTCACCCGTCATCACATTGACCGCACCCAACTCTGACAATTGTCCTTTTTCATAGCCCGAAAGTTCAGGACTTAACTCTTCATTATACAACTGCTCGTATGAAGGATTATAAACGATTTCTTGTACATTGGTAATTCCGTACTTTTCTAACGAAATCGTTTTCGTAAATTGGGTGTAGTTATCCATAGATAATTCGTTTGTTGTGTTAATCTAAATTTTGCACAAAGGTAAAAATTAATTATTACAACGTTGTAGTTGGGAAAAATTTTATGCTTTTTTCTTTAAAAAATGTACCATAAGTACGCCCCATGCACTAATTAAGCAGAAGCCTCCAACCGGAGTTAACGGACCCACAAATTTTAACTCCATTCCACTTAAACTCTTGGTAGCCAATAAATAAATGGAACCTGAAAACAACAAAACTCCCAGTAACGTCAATCGATATATCCATTGTTTCATCTTGTGACTCAAAGCACTATTTACCGCCACAAACAATAAAAATAACGCATGGTACATTTGGTATTTCACTCCTGTTTCAAAAGTAGCTAAGGCCTCTGCATCCAATACTTTTTTTAAAGCATGAGCCCCAAAAGCTCCTAATACAATGGCCGTCATGCCTAAAAAACCTGCTGCTGAAAGAATTTTTTTATCCATAAGTCAATACTATTTCACAAAATTACCGGTTATTCAACTGATTTACCAAGTCATTTTGACTTTTCTTTCACAAGAGTCGAATTTTAAAGTTTTATATTTGCAACCAAATTTCAATCATGAAAAAGATTTTTGTATTCCTTGGCTTTGCCCTATTATTAAGTTCCTTCAAAGCAGATGATGCTACTGAAATTCAAGCCGGTGAAAAATTAGTGTATGCTGGATCCTACAACATGAGTGGCTTGATGACGCATATTGCTCAAATCACTATGAGTACTGAAAATGTGAATACTTCCAAAAATCAATACCTCCATTTAAGCTGTGAATTATCCACGTTTAGCAAATGGGATAAATTTTTTAAAATTAGAGATTTATACGAATCCTATGTGACGCCGGGATCTTTAAAACCCAACCTTTACAAAAGAAGCATCGACGAAGGTGGGTATACCAAAAAAGAAAAATATGTTTTCAAAGGGACTTCGGTTACTAGTACTTCCAAAAAACGCAACAAACCGGAAACGACACGTACCTTTACTATTGGAGCCAATACTGTAGATGCCATTACGCTACTTTATAAGGTTCGTACCGTAGATTTCACCAAAATGAAAGCAGGACAAACCCAATCCTTCACCATTGTTTTCGACGAAAAACAAATTCCAGTAACGCTCAAATACATGGGAACAGAGACAATTTCGGCAGGTAATTTGGGATCAAAAACATGTTATAAATTATCCATTGGTGCCAAAACGGATGCCTTGCGCGGCAAAGACAAAAACTTAATTTGGCTTACAGCCGACAATCATAAAGTTCCGACTCTTATGAAATTCAGTATTCCTGTAGGAACGGGCGAATTAAAATTGACCTCAGCAACCGGATTGTAACATGAGAAAAACCTTTTTAATTTTAGCTTATCTATTTACTGCACTTAGTGTAGTATTCTCTGTGTTACCTTTGGACACTTTGGCATTTGTGATGATAATCCCAGCCTTGATTTTCATCACCATGACCTTCATAAAATCAGCTCCCGACCAACGCAAATGGCCAAAACGGTTATTTATTGTTGCTTATGTGTGTGCATTAGGCGTTTTAGGCAAAACCTTTTTGATGGAAGATGAAATCGCGAAAGATGAAGTCTTTGAACAACAAAAAGTAGAAGCCAAACAAGAAGCCAAACAAGAACTCGAACAATTAGAAAAAGATCTAGAATAACGGAAGTCTGCTTAATCGCAGACTTTTTTTATTGATTCCGCCTTCCTTTTTATACATTTGTCGCACAACAAACCAACCGAATGAGAAATGTATTAATCATAGGAGCTGGACGTTCGGCTTCCTCTTTAATCAAATACTTGTTGGAGAAATCTGATGACCAACAATTACACGTAACTATTGGCGATTTATCCTTGGAATTAGCCCAACGCAAAACAAATAACCATCCCAATGCGACAGCGATTCAATTGGATATTCAAAACCAAGAACAACGCCAATCTGAAGTCGCAAAAGCCGACATTGTCATTTCCATGTTGCCTGCCCACATGCACATCGAAGTGGCTAAAGACTGTATTCTATTCAAAAAACACATGGTTACCGCTTCCTATATATCGGATGCGATGCAAGCCTTAGATACCGAAGCTAAAGCAAACCACCTTATTTTCATGAATGAAATCGGACTCGATCCTGGAATCGACCACATGAGTGCGATGAAAGTGATAGACGAAATCCGTGAAAAAGGCGGGAAAATGCTTTTATTCGAGTCGTTTTGTGGTGGCTTAGTAGCGCCTGAATCGGATACTAATCTTTGGAATTATAAATTTACTTGGGCGCCTCGTAATGTGGTTTTGGCTGGACAAGGTGGTGCTGCCAAATTCATTCAAGAAGGCAAATATAAATACATTCCATATAATCGATTGTTCCGTCGTACCGAATTTTTACATGTTGAAGGCTATGGAAAATTCGAAGCATATGCCAATCGGGATTCTTTAAAATACCGCAGTGTTTATGGATTGGATGATGTTCTGACCTTGTATCGTGGCACGATTCGTCGTGTAGGTTATTCGCGTGCTTGGAATATGTTTGTGCAATTAGGAATGACTGATGATACGTACGTGATCGAAAATTCGGAGCACATGAGTTACCGCGATTTTGTGAATTCGTTCCTACCCTATCACCCAACCGACTCCGTTGAAATCAAAATGCGTTTGCAATTGGGCATCGAGCAAGATGATGTGATGTGGGATAAATTGATCGAATTGGATTTGTTTAATGGGTCGAAAAAAGTCGGACTACCGAATGCTACGCCTGCGCAGATTCTCGAACATATTTTAAATGAGAAATGGGCTTTAGCTCCCGAAGATAAAGACATGATTGTGATGTACCACAAATTTGGGTATTCACTCAATGGAAAAGAAGAGCAAATTGATTCCAAAATGGTGTGTATTGGAGATGACCAAACCTATACCGCCATGGCGAAAACGGTGGGTTTACCGGTGGCTATGGCTACACTCCAAATTTTAAATGGAAAAATCACCACGCCTGGTGTGCAATTGCCGATTCGTAAAGAAGTGTACGAACCTATTTTAGCTGAATTGGAGGAATATGGGGTTATTTTTAAAGAAACAACCTTGCCGTACATTGGCTATAACCCTGATAAAATTACACAAGCTGTATAAAAAGAAAAGCGCCTGATTGAAAACCAAAAAAATCAGGCGCTTAAAAAAACAAACAGGGATTTTATTATTTTTTCTCTTTTTTAGGAGTTGCAGCTTTGGCTTCTTTTTTCACCTCAGCTTTGGCTTCTTTTTTAGCTTCTTTTTTCTCAGCTTTTACCTCTTTTTTAGGTTTTTCAGCTGCTGCTTTTGTTTGTTGTGCTGAAACTGTTCCTCCGATTGCGAAAGTTGCCAAAGCAACCATCATTACTACTTTTTTCATGATTTCTATTTTTTTGAATTAATAATTGTTTTCTGCCTTTCGACATAACAAAGTTGGCCAGACTATCTTTAAAGCGACTTAAGTCCGACTTAATAAAAACTTAATTCATTTATTAATTAAAAAAAGGATTAAACCGAATCATTTCAATTGCTGTTTACAACAAGATGTGTATTTTTGCTTAAACTATTTTCAAAATGAAAATAAATCAGCTACAAATTGAAATTGACGGGATTGACAAAGAGATTCTGCGTCAATTGATGGAAGATGCGCGAAAACCGATTTTACAGATTGCGCATAGCATCGGAATTTCGGGTGCGGCCATTCACCAACGACTAAAAAAATTGGAAGAAGCCCAGGTGATTTCAGGTTCAAAATTCATCATCAATACCAAAGTCTTGGGCTACCGAACCATGGCATTTGTAGGCATCTATTTGGACAAAGCATCCAGCAACTCAGAAGCAGTGCGGGAACTACGGAAAATCCCAGAAGTGTTGGAATGCCACTATACGACTGGGAATTGGAGTATTTTGGTAAAAATCATCTGTAAAGACAACGAACATTTGATGCAACTCCTCAATAAAAAAATCCAACCCATCGATGGCGTTTCGCGTACCGAAACTTTTATTTCTTTAGAACAACAAATCGAACGACAAATTCAACTCTAATGGCACTAAAATACACCAAAGAAAATATCGCCTTAGGCTTTTATATCCTCTATTTTTTAACCGCGGGAATTTGTTTCGAACTCTTTCCTGGGGATACAGAAAACCCGAATATGGGCATTGCCTTGATGTATTTATTCATCCCTATTAGTTTGGTGTATTTCATGGTTCATTTGGTCAAACAACTTTTTGGTAAAGGCAATTACACCAAATGTATCTTGATTCACGGAGTAGCTTGGGTAGCGTTGTTCGTACTCTTATTTGCTTTTTCTTCCGCAAAAAAATAAATCCGTGAAGCATTCACCCCACGGATTTCATTCGTTTATTTCAAATCAATTCATTGACACATTGACTCACCTGCCTACCGGCAGGCAGGTCGACTCATTATTCACGCTCCCGACTGCCCATGAAAATCGATACATAATACAACAGTGTGGCAATCGATCCAATAGCAGCCACTAAATACGTTCGAGCCGCCCATTTCAAAGCGTCTTCCGCTCCTGCATATTCCGCTTGATTTACCATTCGTTTGTCTTTTAGCCAAGCTAATGCACGGTTACTCGCGTCATATTCTACTGGCAATGTAATGATGGAAAATAAGGTGGTAGCCGCAAATAAAACGATTCCGATAAACAATAAGGAAGGAAAGACTTTTATCATTAAAATGCCGCCCAACAACACCCATTGCACAATATTAGATGCAAAGGAAACCACGGGAACTAACTGCGAACGCATGGTTAACCATTGATAGCCTTTGGCGTGTTGCACGGCATGCCCACATTCGTGTGCGGCTACTGCCGCTGCTGCTGCATTCCGCTGGTTGTAAACACCTTCACTTAAATTCACCGTTTTATCCGCTGGATTGTAATGGTCCGTGAGCATCCCGGGCGTCGAAATTACTTTTACATCGTAAATTCCGTTGTCGTGCAACATCTGTTCGGCAATTTCTTTTCCGCTCATGCCGTTTTGCAAATACAATTTGGAGTAATGTTCAAATTTGCTTTTCAGCGTACTACTCACCAACCAACTGGCACCCATTATCAATAGGGCCAATAACATATAACCTGATCCCATTTTTTTAATTAATTTTTTTAAACTTCGTCAAAATATATGCCGTACGTAAAACGGTGACAAGTTGGCAGAAAAAAATCCGTGAAGCATACACCCCACGGATTTCTAATTTATTGATAAATCGGCTCACCTACCTATCGGCAGGCAGGTTTCCACATCGACACATTGGCTCATTGACTCATCGGCACATGAATTACCCCACCAAGTTGATAATTTTCCCAGGGACAATAATCACTTTATTTGGTGTACGCCCTTGCAATTGCTGCTGTGTACGTTCATCCGCCATCACAATTGCTTCGATTTCAGCTACGGATAAATCCAAAGGTAATTTAATGGTAAAACGCATTTTTCCATTGAACGAAACCGGATATTCTTTTTCACTTTCTACCAAATATTTGGCTTCAAATTGAGGAAAAGCAACGGTGGCTATCGAACCCTCATGACCCAATTGATTCCATAATTCTTCCGCGATATGTGGTGCGTAGGGCGAAATCAACACCGCTAAAGGTTCGAGAATCGCACGGTGACGGCATTTTTGTTGCGCCAATTCATTCACACAAATCATAAACTGCGACACCGAAGTATTGAAGGAGAAGTTCTCGATATCTTCCGTTACTTTCTTAATCGTTTTATGTAAGGTTTTGTACATATCAGCTGTAGGTTCGTCGTTTACCACAACCAAACCGTTGTCGTCAAAATACAAACGCCATAATTTTTTTAAGAAACCGTACACACCCGTAATTCCGGCAGTATTCCAAGGTTTGGCTTGTTCTAGTGGACCCAAGAACATCTCATACAAACGCAAGGTATCAGCACCGTATTCGTTACAAATGTCGTCGGGGTTGACCACATTGTATTTGGACTTGGACATTTTTTCCACTTCGCGACCTACGATGTATTTGCCGTCTTCTAAGATAAATTCCGCATTCACATAATCAGAGTATAACGGATGTGCTTTAAATTTTTCAATATCCAATTCGTTGGTAATATCATTGATTACCGACAAATCGACGTGGATGGGATGTACGTTTAATCCAGCAATTAGTCCTTTAGAATATAATGTTTTTGAATCTTCTGAACGATACACAAACGCACTCATTCCCAAAATCATTCCTTGGTTGATCAACTTTTTGAACGGTTCTTCGGTGGGTGCAAATCCGCGGTCTTTCAAGAATTTGTTCCAAAAACGGGCATACAACAAGTGTCCTGTAGCATGTTCGCTACCGCCAATGTACAAATCGACATTTTGCCAATACTGTATCGCGTTTTCAGAAGCAAACTCGGATTCGTTTTGCGCATCCATATAGCGCATCCAGTACCACGAACTTCCAGCCCAACCCGGCATGGTATTTAATTCTAAAGGAAAAACAGTTACGTTATCTATGAACTGATTACTAACCACCGCACACTGCTTTGTATCCCATGCCCAAGTGGTCGCATTGCCTAAGGGCGGCTGACCGTCTTCCGTCGGTAAATATTTCTCTACTTCGGGCAATACGATGGGTAAATGTTGGGTGTCGATCATTTGCGGCAAGCCATTCACATAATATACGGGAAAAGGTTCGCCCCAATAGCGCTGACGCGAAAAAACGGCATCGCGCAAACGGTAATTCACTTTAGCTTTACCGGCTCCGATTTTTTCCAATTCCTCGATGGCTTTTTGGGTACCCGCTTTATAATCCAATCCGTTTAGGAAATCGGAAGCTACCAATTCAAACCCACTTTTCTCTGCAAAAGCAGCTTCAGAAATATCTTGGTTGAAAATATTTTTGATTTCGGGCATGCCCAAGGTTCCTTTAAAATAGTTGGCAAACGCATAATCGCGTTCGTCGCCACACGGAACCGCCATTACAGCTCCGGTTCCATATCCGGCCAACACATAATCCCCAATCCAAACCGGAATGGGTTCTTTGGTAAACGGATGTTCGGCATACGCCCCAGTAAACACCCCTGAAATGGTTTTCACATCGGCCATACGTTCACGTTCCGAACGTTTTGCAGTAGCTTCAATGTAGGCCTCTACCGCTGCTTTTTGTTCAGGAGTAGTGATTTGTGGAACCAACTCGTGTTCGGGTGCCAAGGTCATAAACGTGACTCCAAAAATGGTATCAGGACGCGTTGTAAATACTTCTATTTGAAACTTGGAACCTGAAACTTGAAACTTCACTGAAGCTCCAACGGATTTTCCAATCCAGTTGCGTTGCGATTCTTTCAAGGATTCGGTCCAATCAATGGTTTCCAAGCCTTCCAACAAACGCTCAGCGTAAGCCGAAATACGCATGGACCATTGGGTCATTTTTTTGCGAATTACCGGATGACCACCCCGTTCTGAAACGCCATTTACGATTTCGTCATTCGCCAAAACGGTTCCTAGAGCCGGACACCAGTTCACTTCAGTTTCTGCCAAATAGGTCAGACGGTATTTCAACAACAAACGTGCTTTTTTATCTTCAGAAAATGCGTTCCATTCGTTGGCTGAAAAAACAAACACATCGTCATCACAAGCAACATTGACGGCAGCATTTCCTTCTTTTTCAAAAATTGCCACCAAATTAGCGATTGGCAATGCTTGATTCGCATCATAACAATAGTAGGATTCAAACAACTGAATGAAAATCCACTGCGTCCATTTGTAATACTCCGGATTGGAGGTGCGCACTTCGCGATCCCAATCGAAGGAAAATCCGATTTTATCCAACTGTTCGCGATAACGCGCAATATTTTCACGGGTTGTTTTCTCTGGATGTTGTCCTGTTTGGATGGCATATTGCTCGGCAGGTAACCCAAAAGAATCATAGCCTTGCGGATGCAACACATTAAACCCTTGATGGCGTTTATAACGGGCAACAATATCCGAGGCAATATACCCTAGCGGATGCCCCACATGCAATCCCGCACCAGAAGGATACGGAAACATATCCAACACATAATATTTGGGTTTTTCGGAGGAATTGGAGGCAGCAAACGTGTGGTTATCGGCCCAATATTTTTGCCATCTGGCTTCAATTTGTTCGTGAAAATATTTCATGATGCGTTACAAAATAGTCTTTGGTCCTGAAATCCGCGACAAACCACGGATTTTCAGGCGGTTTTTAAAAATTAAGCGCAAATTTACACGATAATTGTAAGAAGAGAAAACTTTGTGCGTTATTAAGGGTAAAATGATTTTCTTTTTTATTTTTACGGCGTAAAACAAACTCTATGGCATCTTCTTTCGATAAGTATCAAAAGCGCAGATTAATTTCTTCCTATTTTTCGGTGGTGTTGAGTGTATTCTTAGTGTTGTTCTTGTTGGGCGCCTTGGGATTATTCATCATCAATTCCAAGCGATTATCTGACAACTTCAAGGAAGATATTGTGATGACGGTTTTCTTTAAAAATGAAGCCAACGACACCGTTTTTAAAGCATTTGAAGAAGAAATCAAAGCTGGAAAATATGCGAAAGACTTCAAATTTGTTCCCAAAGAAGAAGCTGCAAAAATGCACAAAGAAATTGTTGGCGAAGACTTCATGCAGTTTTTAGGAATGAATCCGTTGCAGAATTCATACGACATTCACTTGAAAGCGGAATACGTTTCAAATCCTGGCTTTGCCAATATGGAACGCGCCATTCGCAAAAACACCTTTGTCGCTGATGTGGTATACGATAAACAATTGATCACTTTGGTCAACGACAACATCAAAAAAATCAGTTTTTGGGTGTTGATCGTTACGGGTGTCTTGATGGTGATTTCGGTATTGTTAATTAACAGTTCGATGCGCCTCTCAATTTACGCCAACCGATTTATCATTAAAACCATGCAAATGGTGGGCGCTACCAAGTCGTTTATTCGTCGCCCTTTCATTTTGCGCAGTATGTTGTTGGGATTGATCGGCGGAATTTTAGCGGTAGTTACTTTAGTTATCGTTCTACTCAACATTGAAACGGCTTACCCGGGATTGGATATTTTTAACCAAATTGAACTTACCGTTTTGGTCTTAGTAGCCGTACTTGGTATGAGTATTTTGATTACTTGGATCAGCACTTATTTTGCGACGCAACGCTTTTTAAATTTACGAACAGACGATTTATACTAAAAGGAAATAAACATGAGTAACAACGAACAAAAACCGGATTTCCTTTTTGGAAAAGAAAATTATAAATTCTTATTGATTGGATTGGGCGTTATCGCTTTGGGCTTCATTCTAATGTCGGGAAGCAGCAACAACAATCCTGAGGTTTGGAATGCAGACATCATGAGTTTCCGTCGTATTCGTTTGGCACCTACAGTAGTGTTAATCGGGTTTGGTATTACCATTTATTCTATTTTCCGCAAAGGAAAAGGAGAAGCTTAATTCAAGTACTTTACCTATTTAATTCATGGATTTACTTCAAGCCTTGTGGATTGCCATCGTAGAAGGATTAACCGAATATTTACCGGTTTCTTCAACGGCACACATGATTTTTACCAGTTCCTTTTTTGGTATTCAAGAAGATGATTTTGTAAAACTCTTTCAAGTGGCGATTCAATTTGGCGCTATATTAGCCGTAGTCGTATTGTATTGGCGCAAATTCTTTGATTTTAAACGAATTCATTTTTACCTCAAATTAGCGATTGCGGTTGTTCCCGCATTGGTCTTGGGCAAATTGTTTGATGATAAAATTGACGCCGTTTTAGGAAATCCCATTCCGATTGCGATTGTATTAATCGTGGGCGGCTTCATTCTATTGTTTATCGATTCCCGTTTTCAAAACCCGACCATTTCCTCTGAAGAAGACATTACGGTAAAAAAAGGGTTTTTCATCGGATTGTGGCAATGCTTAGCCATGATGCCCGGAACGAGTCGGTCAGCAGCCTCGATTATAGGTGGCATGCAACAAGGTTTGACACGCGCTGCAGCCGCTGAATTTTCGTTTTTCTTGGCCGTTCCCACCATGTTGGCTGTGACAACGTACTCTATTTTCTTAAAGACTTACGAGCATTCGGGTTTAAAAGGCTATGAATTGTTAACCCAACACAGTGAAAACCTAAAACTGTTTTTAATTGGGAATGCAGTCGCTTTTGTGGTGGCTATTTTGGCTATTAAGTTTTTTATTGGCATCATCAAAAAATACGGCTTTAAACCCTGGGGTTACTACCGAATCATTGCTGGAACCGTATTGTTGTTATACTTCACTTTAGGAAAATAATGAGTTTACCCGCTGAAGCCTACAAAGAAGGACAAATCCTTTTGATTGACAAACCCCTAACCTGGAGTTCGTTTCAAGCGGTGAATAAAATCAAATACGCTTTAAAACGCAAATACCAATTTCCAAAAACCTTTAAAATTGGTCATGCGGGTACGCTGGATCCACTAGCTACGGGCTTGCTGATCATTTGCACTGGAAAATTCACCAAAAAAATCCCTGAAATTCAAGGGCAAACCAAAGAATATACAGGAACGATAACCGTAGGCTCAACGACACCTTCGTATGATTTAGAAACCGAAGTTGACGCCACTTTTCCCACAGCACATATTACAGAGGAATTGATTCGTGCAACTGCTCAAACCTTTGAAGGGGAAATCATGCAAAAGCCACCCGTTTTTTCAGCCATAAAAAAAGATGGGAAACGTTTGTATGAACATGCCCGTGCAGGAGAAGAAGTTGAAATTGAAGCGCGAAAAACGACCATTTACGAATTTGAAATCACGCGCATTGATTTGCCAGAAATTGATTTTCGGGTGACGTGTAGCAAAGGCACCTACATTCGCTCCTTGGCCTACGATTTCGGAAAAGCGTTACAATCGGGAGGGCATTTAACGGCTTTACGTCGGACCAAAATTGGGGATTTTGACGTAACCAATGGTATCACGCCGATAGCCTTTGAAGAACAATTATAAAAAAAGGACTTGTTTCCAAATCCTTTCTTTGTTTATGCTATGGAAAGTTTGAGTAACTCCATAATTTCATTTTGAATACTGACCCCTTTATCCTGTAAATACCACTTTTGCAACTCCGTTTTGGCGGTTTCATCGACCACACCGTGTGTTGCTTTGTAATCGAGAATAAGCTGTTTTGCTCCTTGAGGACGTGGCCCAAAATCACCGATTACTTCACCAGAAACTTTGTCAATAATAATCAGCTTCGGAATTGAACGGGTTCCATTGGTCAAAAACAAATCCATTACCGCCGGATGTTCGTCCCGTAAGATAACACGCAACTCTATTTTATCCGTATGCGATGCCATTTTATCCAAAACAGGCAATACCTGAGCGGCATCTCCACACCAGGTTTCGGCTAAAACCACCCAAAGAAAATCGGTGGCTAACTGTTTTAATTGTTGAGCAACTTCTGGCGTTAATTGCATTGTTTTGTCTAAACGGTGCATGCGTGCTTCGTTCAAATGCGTGTAATGAATATAGGCTTCTGTGGATTCGCCCGTGGTTTTACCTTCTTGTGCGTAGGTTTGCATCAAGTTTCGATATTCTTGATAGGAATAACTCGATTGTAAACTGTTTTCAATGATTGGGTTCATGGGTTTAGTTAATTTGTTTGTACAAAGGTAGTTCTTTTAGTACATTTGGTAAGTAACCTTTATTACACGCCTATGTCAATTTTTCAAGCGCAACGCATTGGTTTTGTACTTTCTGGTGGAGGAACCAAGGGATTGGCCCATGCTGGTGCACTTCAATATTTAGAAGAACAAGGCATTCGTCCGGCTGTGATCTCGGGAACTAGTGCGGGTTCTATCGTGGGAGCACTTTATGCTTGGGGGAAAAAACCCGAGGAAATTCTCGATTTCTTCAAGTCGATTTATTTTTTTCATTGGACCCATTTCACCCTAAAAAAACCCGGATTGATTGATTCCAATTCGTTTAAAAAATATTTTGAAGCGCTATTTGGAAATGCTTTAATTCAAGATTCTCAGATTCCGCTTTATATTACAGCAACCGACCTGGTTAAAGGCGAATTGAAAATATTTGAATCGGAAGTTCCCCTCGCCGATGCCGTGCTCGCTTCTTCTGCCTTTCCGGGGGTGATTTCTCCTCATATAATCAACGGCACCATGTACAGTGATGGCGGCATTCTCAATCATTTTCCAGCTGATATTCTCGCAGACGAATGCGATTTTATCATTGGCATTTATGTGAGTCCGATTGAAAAAATAGAAGCCCATCAGTTGCGTTCCATCAAAGCGGTAACTACGCGAGCTTTTGACTTGCTCTATGCGCACACGCACATGCAAAAGTTTGGTAATTGTGATTTGGTCATCGAACCCGAGGCTTTATGCAATTATAGTACCTTTGAAACCAACAAATCCAAGATGGATGAAATTTTCCAAATAGGCTATGATGAAGCAAAAAAACGATTCACTGCCCAGTTTGGATAATTTTTTTCGCCTCACTTTTTCTACGAGAGAATATCTCTATATTTGCAATGCAAAAATTGAAACAACAGAACTACCATTATGAAATACAATCGAATTCTTTTAAAACTAAGCGGTGAAGCACTTATGGGTGACCGTCAATACGGCATTGACCCGAAACGTTTAGCTGAATACGCGGATGAAATCAAACAAGTCCACGATCAAGGAGTACAAATTGCGATTGTTATTGGAGGTGGAAATATTTTCAGAGGTGTAGCGGGAGCCAGCAATGGAATGGATCGTGTGCAGGGAGATTATATGGGAATGTTGGCGACGGTGATTAACGGTATGGCGTTGCAAGGTGCTTTGGAAGACAAAGGCATGCAAACCCGCTTACAAACTGCCTTGAAAATTGAATCGATCGCGGAACCGTATATCAAACGAAGAGCGGTACGCCATTTGGAAAAAGGGCGTATTGTGATTTTTGGTGCGGGAACAGGAAATCCGTATTTCACTACAGATACTGCTGCGGTTTTACGCGGTGTGGAAGTGGATGCCGACGTAATTTTAAAAGGAACGCGTGTGGACGGTGTCTACACTGCCGACCCAGAAAAAGATAAAAATGCAATTAAATTCGATACCATCACCTTTGAAGATGTATTGAAAAAAGGCTTGAATGTAATGGACACTACAGCCTTTACTTTGAGTCAAGAAAATGAATTGCCTATTGTGGTTTTTGACATGAATAAAGAAGGAAATCTTTTGAAAATTTGTCAAGGCGAAAACGTAGGAACTGTAGTTAAAATTTAATCGTAGCTAAACAAATAAACTCATGGAAGATATTGAATTGATTCTGGAAGAAGCGAAAGATGCAATGAACGCATCAGTGGCGCACCTTGAAAAATCGTTTTTAAATATTCGTGCAGGAAAAGCTTCTCCTCAAATGTTGGGAAGTGTTTTCGTTGACTATTACGGTTCGATGACTCCACTTTCTCAAGTTGCTAACATCAATGTGCCGGATGCACGTACATTGACCATTCAACCGTATGAAAAAAGCATGTTGACCCCGATTGAAAAAGCGATTTTGATGGCTAATATCGGTTTCAACCCAATGAATAATGGTGATGTAATCATCATTAGCGTTCCGCCTTTGACCGAAGAACGTCGTCGTGATTTGGTAAAACAAGCGAAAAATGAAGCGGAAGATGCAAAAATTGGTATTCGCAACCACCGAAAAGATGCCAATACGGAAATCAAAAAATTAGAAAAAGACGGTGTTTCTGAAGACTTGTGTAAAAAAGCAGAAGACGATGTTCAGAAATTAACGGATAATTTCATCAAAAAAATCGAAGAACATTTGGCAGTAAAAGAAGCCGAAATCATGAAAGTGTAAGTTTTTCGTTAAACTATACAAAATCCGTCAACGGGAATTCCTTGACGGATTTTTTTATTTCTACCTTTGTCATTCTTACAAAAGCCAATAAGCAACATGAAAAAGAGTTGGATACTCGGGTTATTTTTTCTCACCCAAATTCTTTTTGCCCAAAAAATCATGCACGGTCAAGTGATTGACTATGACACGACGATTCCTATTGCTTTTGCTAAAATCAATTACAACAATAAAATACTGTACACCAATTGGGAAGGCCGATTCACCGTTGACATCAAAGATGAAAGCAAACCCATCAATGTGAGCTACAAAGGTTACCACGACAAAAGCCATTACTTGAGCGTGGGCGCCAAATACATCATCATCAAAATGGTTTCGGACAATTCACAAGCCAACCAAGAAATGTATACCGACAACCAAACCAACTTGGTGATTAAAAAGGTGATTGAAAGTCGGAACCAAAACCAACCCGAGAAAGTACTCAACACCTACGAATACAAGAATTACGAGCATTTATTGGTAACGGCAAATCCCGATTCGATTGCTTCAAAAATTGACACAACCTATAAATCGCGTTGGTTTGGCAAGCCCAAACTCGTCTTGGATTCCACCAATTATAAATTCAAAAAATTAGTTGAAAAACAGCACATTTACCAAACGGAGAAGGTCAACTTAATTCAACACAGTAAATACGGTACAAAGGAAACGGTTTTGGCTTCGCGCATGGCCGGGTTTAAAAAACCGTTGTATGAATATTTGGGCCTGAATTTGGTTTCCTATTCGTTGTATGAAAACCATTTGGACATCTTGGAAGTTTCGGTTCAAAATCCGGTTTCCAATGCAGGGCGAAGAATGTTTGTTTTCAAAATGATCGACACTGTTAAAATTCAGGATCGAAAAGTCTACCGCATCTATTTTCAACCAAAAAAATTAAACTCCAACAAACTTCGTGGATTATTATACATTGATGCCGAGAATTTTGCCATTGCGAAAGCTTTTTATCGTGTTTATGGTGTGGTCAATATCAATGCGACCTTTAGTTTTAATTACCTAAAAAAACACCAGATTTGGTTTCCCGAAAAGCGAACGTTTACCGTTGTAAAGGGCAACAATACAGAAGATTTAAAAATCTTTGGTGGAACCATCAAATTCAATTCCAGCATTGAAGGTTTGGGACAGAATGCCTCGGACCGCATGTATTTGAAATTGGAATCCAAACCGTATGATGTCAAAATCAATGAGAATGTCATCATCAAACAACCCGCCATTCGCATTGAAGTTCCAGAATCGAGCATGAGTAAGCCCGAAGGCTATTGGCGTAATTTTCAACGGGACTCAATCGACCGAAGAAAAGCGCCTACTTATATCAACATTGACAGTTTATCGGCCGCGGAGAAAATCGAGCACAAAATCTTTTTAGGAAAGAAAATATTTAACGGCTATTTACCGGTAAGCTTTTTTGATATTGATTTGCGAACCTTGTTGAAGTATAACAATTACGAAGGATTTCGATTTGGGATTGGCGGGGTGACCAATGATAAATTATCTGAAAAATACCGTTTAGGAGCTTATGTTGCATATGGATTAAAAGACAATGGATGGAAATACCAACTGACACCCTCGTTGCTTTTGGACAAAGAGACAACCACTTGGGTTTCGGCTTCGTACACCGATGATGTCGCCGAAATTGGTCAGATTCAATTTGCAACACAAAGCCGTCGCTTTAAAATTTACGATCCGCGACCGATCAATATTTCGACTTTTTACAACCATAAAACGGCCAATGCTTTTATAGAAAGCAAATACATTCCCAAGACTGAAATGTATTTTGGTTTGTCGCGAAGTGCTGTAAAACCGCTGTTTGATTATACGTATGTTCGGGGAACTGAAGCGTTAACCGATTACAACCTCACCACAGCGCAGTTTGCGATACAATGGAATCCGTTTAGTTCGTACATGCAAACTTCAACGGGACGATTGGAAATCGACAAACGTTTTCCAAAATTTGCCTTACAACTCACCCAGTCGTTCAATCATTTATTGGGTTCCGATTTTAGTTATTCCAAAGTAGATTTTCGTATTACGCACGAGATTAAATATCTATCCGGACACGAAACGGCTTTCATTCTTCAAAGCGGTTTGGTTTTTGGAGAAGCACCACTGACGCATTTGTACAGTATTGCGCCTAACAACTTAAATAAAGACGCTCTTTTAAAACGCATTACTTTCGCAGGGAAATACAGTTTTGAAACGATGTTTTTCAATGAATTTTTCTCCAGTCGGTATGTGAGTTTGCAAGCGCGACACACGTTTAACAAAGTCAAATTGGCCTATAAAATCAAACCCGAAATTTCGGTAGTATCCCGCGTGGCATTTGGTACTATGGAAAACCAAAACCGCCATATTGGATTTACCTATAAAACGATGGAAAAAGGCTATTTTGAAAGCGGTATCGAAGTTAACCAACTCTTCAAAGGCTTTGGTGTAACCTTTTTCACCCGTTACGGTCCGTATGGATTGCCAAAATTTGAGGACAATCTTTCGTTGAAAATCAGTTATGTATTAGACCTCGGTTTTTAAGGTTTAATGATTAATGTAGACGGTGCCGTACTCAACCATAACGTTTGAGCATCGACGAGTTGTTTCCAACTTTCCAATGAAATAACCATTAAATCTTGATGCGCCATAAATCCGGCTTTGATGTCACCTTCTGCTATGACTGCTACTTTATCAGGGAACTTTTGTTGCAAACCATTAACCGCTTGTTCTACCACAAAATGGGTATTTAAATGATTGTTGGTATCTAACAACGTCACTTTGGCATTGCTGTTTACGATTAATTTTTGGGCGTAATCCAGCAAAAAGACATCTTCCGTGACTACAATGGGTAAAAACACTTCGTTGACTTGGTTTAATTCTTTGTCGACCAAAATTCCCAACGGCTTTTTACTTTTGGAAATAATCAAACGGGTACGATCATCAAAAGGGGAATTGTCAAACAATCCTTCTTTTCCTGTAAACTTATCCAACAAACGATCGGGATTGATGATGCGCGTAGTGAATCCGAGTACTTTCCCTAGCAATGAACCTTCGAAGATGGATTTTCCTAGTCCGACCAAAACCAAATCAAAGTTACCTTCCGCGGCAATTTCAGAAATGTCATTTTCGATATCGACGGTTGACTTTAAAATGGGCGTAATTTCTTGATTGAGTTCTTGGGATTCTGCAAGAATCGGCGCAAAGGTTTCTTGTTCGTATTCTTCCAAATTATAGGAATGGATTTCATCGCTTAACGACAAGTGCAAAGCCGTAATATTGGTGTTTTCTTTTTGTTTTTTGACCAAACTATGGGCCAATCGCAATAACGATTTCCCTTTTTCATTGTTCCCAAAAGAGATTAAAATTTTGAATTTACCATCACCAATACTCTCCTTGGGAAGAATGGCTTCTTTTCGTTTAAAAATAAAATTAATAATGTCAATTGCGGGTCCAGTCATGAACGTGGTCACCAAGGCCATAATCACCATCATGGTAAATACTTCTGAAGACAACACACCCAAATCATACCCGATATTAAGCACGACCAATTCCATCAATCCGCGCGTATTCATCAACGCCCCGATGGTAAGACTGTCGCGCCAATTTTGGCCTACAAATTTGGCCGCCAACGCCGAACCTACAAATTTACCAGCCACCGCCACTAAAATGATGTAACCCGTAATACGCATGAGTTCAGGATCGCTAATCAACCCGATTTGGGTACGCAACCCCGTAAACACAAAGAACAAAGGAAGCAAAAGGATTAACGATACATCCTCTACTTTTTCTATAAAAATATTTCGAAACTTGGTGTTATCCGGCATGATGGCACCCGTCATAAATGCCCCAAATAGCGCATGAATCCCAATAATTTCTGTCATGTAAGCCGATACAATTAACGTCAACAAAAAGATGGCCACAACGGGTTTACTTAAATCGCTGCGGTTGGCATACAAATCCCCTACTTTTTTCAAGAAAGGTTTGACGATAAACAACATCATCAACACGTATAAAGTCGCACAACCGATGACGTAGAGCGAACTCATAAATGTTCCTGCTTTGACAATCGCAATAACGGCGGCTAATAAACACCAAGCGGTAATATCATCGGCGGCAGCACAAGTGATTACTATGGTTCCCAAACGTGTTTTATGAATGCCGCGTTCTTGAACGATACGGGCTAAAACAGGAAATGCAGTGATACTCATGGCGATCCCCATGAACAAGCTGAAGGCTAAAAATTCGACACCCTCGGGAGCGAACTTATGATAAATGAAATACGACAAACCAATCCCCAAGGCAAATGGAATTACGATGCTCGCATGACTGATTACCACAGCGTCATTGGCTTTATTTTTTAACACTTTTAAGTCCAATTCCATTCCGATCACAAACATGAAAAGAATCAAACCGATCTGACTCAAAAACTGTAAATTTCCGAGTGATTCTGTTGGAAAAAGCAATGCGGAATATTCCGGCAAGTACATCCCCACCACTGAAGGTCCTAAAAATATACCCGCTATAATTTCACCAATAACGGTCGGTTGTCCAATCTTTCGAAATATCCAACCAAAAAAGCGAGCTACGATAATAATTGTGATGATTTGAAGGAGTAAAATCGCCAAAGGATGCTTCAAATTATGAATCATCGAATCCAAAAACTGATTGAACAAGGTGTCTTTGGAGGCATTGGAAACAATATGACGTCCAAGCTCAAGATCTTTCCCTTTGGTAACAATCCAAAAAATCAGAGCCGTAAAGCCTCCTGTGACTCCCAAGTAAAAAAGTGCATTTTTTAGATTTTTCATGAATTTGAAAATTGAAGCGGTTTGTTTTACAAATATGGGAATTTCTTCAGCAATTTCTGTTAGTGAATCGCTAAATTTATCCGTTTGCAGTGCCTCCCTATTTCAATTCCATTTTCTGACAAAAGATTCTAAGGTTACCCTTTTGTTTTCAGCGGTTTTCACTACCTTTGCGCACCTTTTTGAGCCTATGAAAAAATTACTCGGAATCGGTTTTTGGGAATTGATTGCTCGAATCATTCTTCGCAACCGCATCGCGTTCATTGCTGGCATCGTACTCATTACAGTAGGATTGGCACTGCAATGGAAGAATATTCGCTTTTCCAATACCGAAGCCAATTTAATTCCTTCCGATGACCAAGTCAATGTGGATTACAACCAATTTTTGAAGGTTTTTGGAGAAGAAGGAAACCTGGTAGTCATTGGCACAAAAGATCCCAAACTTTTCACGCCCAAAGTTTTTAAGGCATACAACGCCTTAATACAAAACTTGGCCAAAGACAAAGAAGTGGGCTTAGTTTTATCCGTTGATAATTTAAAAATTTTACAGAAAAACGATTCGCTGCAAACCTTTGAATTGGTTCCTTTTGTCGATTCAACAAAAATTGCCGATGCCAACTATTTGCAATCTGTACGTAAAGATCTACTAAACAAACTGCCGTTTTACAGCGGTTTGTTATACAACAAACACAAAACAGCAGTGCGCTCTGCGGTCTATTTGAATAAAAAAATCGTCAATACCAAAGCGCGAAAAGAATATATTCTCGGTCGTTTTACGGATAAAATCAAAGCCTTTGAACAAGCAAATGGTGTGGATTTACGGGTTTCTGGAATGCCGTATATTCGTTCCTACAATTCCAAAACCATCACTGACGAAATTGGATTGTTCATTGGGGCGGCTTTACTGATTACTTCACTTATATTCTTTTTCTTCTTTCGATCGTTCCGTGCGACGTTAATTTCGATGATTGTTGTAATTATCGGCGTAATGTGGTCCTTCGGAATCATGGGAGGAATGGGGTATGAAATTACGGTGTTGACTGCATTGGTGCCCACATTAATGATCGTAATTGGGATTCCCAATTGTATTTTCTTTATCAATAAATACCACCAGGAATACTACAAACACGCCAACAAAGCCAAAGCGTTACAACGGGTAATTACCAAAACTGGGACCGCCACGTTGATGACCAACATTACCACAGCGGTTGGATTTGCTACGTTTATTGCCACGAACAATGTATTGCTTCAAGAATTTGGTGTACTCACAACCATCAACATCATAGCCGTTTATGTGCTGAGTTTGTTGTTGATCCCGATTTTCTTCAGTTATATTCCGGCACCGATTCCAAGACATTTGGGTCACCTTGAACGCGAATACCTCACCGGATTTTTCGTTTGGATCATCAATACGGTTAAATACAACCGTTTGGGCGTGTATATCGTTTCCTTAATCTTATTGATTTTCGGAATTATTGGGATTTACGAAATCAAAATTTCGGGAAGTATCATTGAGGATATGCCGAAGAAAACCGACTTCTTCACTGACATTCGCTTTTTTGAAAAGGAATTCGATGGTGTCATGCCGTTGGAAATCATGATTGATACCAAAAAGAAAAACGGAGCGCTGAAAGGCACCAATCTTCGTCGCATGGAAGAGTTGGAAGAAACCATCACCGACATTCCCGATCTTTCGCAACCCTTATCGATAGTGAGTGTGGCCAAATATGCCAAACAAGCCTATTACAATGGCAACCCTGAATACTTCCAATTACCCTCTTCACAAGAGGAATTGTTTATTGCTTCTTACATAAAAAATACTGCCAAAGGCAAAAACGCCAATCTCTTCAAAAGTTATCTAAGCGATGACAAATCCATTGCGCGAATTACCACCTTTATCAAGGATGAAAATGGTGAAAAAATGCCATGGATCGAACAGCAAATTCGTCAAAAAGCCGACAAGCTTTTCCCAAAAGAGCGCTACAATGTGGTCATCACGGGACGTTCTTCGGTATTTCAAAAAGGAACCAATTATTTGTTAGACAACTTATTATCTTCCTTGTTGTTTGCTTTTTTCATTACCGGCGGATTAGTTGCCATCATGTTCCGTTCCTTCAAAATGGTATTGGTTTCAATTATTCCAAACCTTCTTCCCTTATTGATGACGGCAGGCTTGATGGGCTTCCTCGGCATTCCGTTAAAACCTTCTACCCTTTTGGTTTTTGGAATTGCGTTTGGAATGTCGGTCGACGATACCTTGCGCTTTTTAGCCCAATACCGATTGGAATTGTCGCGAAACGATTGGAAAATTAAAAAGTCGGTTTTTGCAACCTTTGACGATGCGGGAATCAGTATGTTCTACACTTCCATCGTATTGTTCTTCGGGTTCTCGGTATTCATGTTGTCGAGTTTTGGCGGGACAGTGGCGTTAGGAGGATTAGTGGCCATTACCTTGTGTTTCGGAATGTTATCGAATTTGGTTTTATTACCGTCTTTGGTACTTTCGCTCAATAAATCACTCGCTAATAAACAAGAATTTATAGAACCCACCATTGACATTTTGGAGCATACCGATGAAGAATTGGATGCGCTGGAAAAAAACGAGAATTAAATTATATTTGCAGTAGCAGAAAATCAAGATAAAATCATGAAATATTCTAAGATTAAAGCCTTACTTGAAAGTGAAAAAGGCGGTATGGAAGTAGCAACCCGCGGTTGGGTAAGAACATTTCGTAACAAGCAATTTATCGCGTTGAACGACGGTTCGACCATCCACAATATTCAATGTGTTGTTGATTTTGAAAACACACCTGAAGCTACCTTAAAACGCATTACTACCTCAGCGGCATTGGACATCCAAGGCACGTTGGTAGAGAGCCAAGGTTCGGGACAGAAATACGAAATTCAAGTAACCAAACTGGAAATTTTAGGCGATTCGGATGCGGAGAAATATCCGATACAACCGAAAAAACACTCCTTAGAATTTTTACGTGAAAATGCCCATTTGCGTGTGCGAACCAATGCTTTTGGAGCGATTATGCGTGTGCGCTCTGTATTGGCGTATGCCGTTCACAAATATTTCAATGAAAAAGGATTTTTCTACTTCAATGCGCCCATTATTACGGGAAGTGATGCCGAAGGTGCGGGTGAAATGTTCCGTGTATCGGCTTTACCTTTTGATGGTACACCTCGAACCGAAGACGGTAAAGTGAATTTTAAAGAAGATTTCTTTGGTCGTGAAACCAACCTTACGGTTTCGGGTCAATTAGAAGCGGAAACCTATGCGATGGCATTGGGTCAGGTGTATACTTTTGGTCCAACGTTTCGTGCGGAGAATTCAAATACTTCACGTCACTTGGCGGAATTCTGGATGATCGAACCCGAAGTGGCCTTCAACGATTTGAATGACAACATGGATTTGGCCGAAGATTTCATTCGTTATGTGATCAAATATACAATGGAAAACTGCGCAGATGACTTGAAATTCTTGGAGCAACGTTTGATTGATGAAGAGAAAAACAAACCGCAAGCAGAACGCAGTGAGATGAGTTTGTTGGAGAAGTTGAATTTCGTTTTGGAAAACAACTTCAAACGCGTTTCCTATACGGAGGCGATTGACATTTTGAAAAATTCGAAACCAAATAAAAATAAAAAGTTCCAATATATTATTGAAGAATGGGGTGCTGATTTACAAAGTGAGCACGAACGTTATTTAGTTGAAAAACACTTCAAATCACCGGTAATTTTGTTTGATTATCCGGCAAAAATAAAAGCGTTTTACATGCGTTTGAATGAAGACGGACAGACGGTTCGCGCTATGGACATTTTATTCCCAGGAATTGGCGAAATCGTAGGTGGATCACAACGAGAGGAACGTTTGGATGTATTGGTTGAAAAAATGAACGCGTTGGGCATTCCAGAAGAAGAATTGTGGTGGTATTTAGACACCCGACGTTTCGGAACTGCTATCCACTCGGGCTTCGGACTCGGATTTGAGCGTTTGGTATTGTTTGTAACCGGAATGACAAACATCCGTGACGTAATCCCATTCCCAAGAACACCACAAAACGCCGAATTTTAAGCGTTTTTTGAAGAACTTGAAACCTGAAACCTGAAACTTGAAACTTAATCTTCATGTTAAAACAAAACCTACAATTTAAACTTTCGCAAAAACTGTCCCCGCAGCAGATTCAGTTGATGAAACTGATTCAGTTGCCTACGCAAGCTTTTGAACAACGTTTAAAAGAAGAATTGGTTGAGAATCCCGCCCTGGAAGGATCAACCGAGCAAGAGGAATTGTATGAAGGCGATGATTTCAACAACAGCGATGATTTTGATGATGATTATGGCAATGAATCCATTGACGCCGACGACATCAACATTGATGAATATTTGAGCGATGATGAAATTCCCGATTATAAATTAGCCGCCAACAATTACAGTGACGACGATGATGATCGCGAATCACCGTTGGCTGCAGCAATGAGTTTTCATCAAGATTTACTCAATCAATTGCAAACTTTTATCATCAGTGATGCCGAACGTGACATCGCAGAGTTTATCGTGGGAAGCATTGATGATGATGGCTATCTCCGTAGAAGCATCCAAGATATGGTCGATGATATGGCCTTTACGCAAGGGATTTACACGGATGAGAAAACGGTAGAAAGTATTTTAAAAAACATCATTCACGAATTAGAGCCTTCCGGTGTAGGCGCGCGTGATTTGCAAGAATGTTTGTTGTTGCAGTTAAAGCATAAAACCCCTACTGAATCGGTGGATTTAGCTACCCGAATCATCGAAGAACAATTTGATGGATTTACGCGTAAACACTACGACAAATTATTATCAAAATACGGAATTAGTCAGGACCAATTAAAAAAAGCGATTGCAGAAGTAGAGAAATTAAATCCGAAACCCGGAGGCAGTTTTTCAAGCAGCACCCGCGTTACTGACAATATTGTTCCCGATTTTACCATCCGAATTGTAGAAGGAGAATTGGAACTTACCTTGAACGGAAGAAATGCGCCCACCTTGCTCGTTTCGCGGGATTACCAAGACATGTTGCGCACGTATAAAGATTCGAAAGACAAATCGAATGCCCAAAAAGATGCGGTTCAATTTATCAAACAAAAATTGGATTCTGCCAAATGGTTCATCGATGCCATTAAACAGCGGCAAGAAACCTTGTTTGTAACGATGAATGCCATCATGCATTTTCAATACGATTACTTTTTAGAAGGTGACGAATTGAAAATCAAACCGATGATTTTAAAAGATATTGCCGATATGGTCGGGTTAGATATTTCCACCATTTCCCGTGTAGCCAATAGCAAATATGTGGAAACCCCTTACGGTACAAAATTGATCAAGGAGTTCTTTTCAGAATCCATGAAAAACGATCAAGGCGAAGACGTTTCTACTTTAGAAATCAAAAAAATATTGAAAACCGTTATTGAAGAGGAAGATAAAAGCAAACCGCTTCCTGACGATCAATTGGTTGATATTTTAAAAGAAAAAGGCTATTTAATTGCCCGTCGTACGATTGCAAAATACCGCGAACAATTAGATATCCCTGTGGCACGAATGCGCAAGAAAATTTAAACGAATGCGGTAATTCATTCGGAACAATGAAAAAAATACTCCCTTTTTTTTCGTATGCTTTCCACCCTATATTCATACCGATATTGGGCACCTTGAGTTATATTATTTTTAGCGAGCGACTCTATACGGTAGAACAGTATTATTTGGTATTGTTTCAAGTAATTATTATTACTTTTTTTTTACCGCTATCCTTTTTTTATTTGTTGCGAACCTTTGGAAAAGTAGACTCCATCATGATGGCTGAAGTCAAACAACGAAAAATCCCTTTGATCATGCAGATGGTCCTTACCGCTGTATTACTTCAAAAAAGCATTACGATTGACCGCTTTCCAGAATTGTATTTTTTCTTTTTGGGAGGATTGATAAGTACGCTGATTGTGTTCCTTTTGATTTACATTCATTTTAAGGCAAGTATTCACATGGTGGCCATTAGTGCGTTGAATTTTTTTGTAATCGGACTCAGCATACACTTCCAAATCAATATCATTTACACCATTGCTTCCTTGGTTTTGCTCACCGGAATCATTGCTTCCTCCCGATTGTACATGCGCGCCCATACGCAAGAAGAATTGACGGTGGGTTACCTTTGTGGGGTTGTTCCGCAACTTTGTCTTTGGTGTTTTTGGCTATAAAATATAGAATTGCAAACCTATATTTAGCGAATGCGGCTCCAAAGGCTTCCCTGAAACGGTTGCATTTTTGTACAATGAATTTAACCCATAATAGGCGTAGAAATTCCAAGTATTCCAACCCGTAGAGATATAACAACCGTATTGCACTCGTTGTAAATCGCTATTGTTTTTAAACAACACATTTTGGACATCATTTTGAAAACGATAGCGGTCGGACACCACATATCCCACTTTAAATCCTGTGTAAATTCGCCAGAACTTATGACTTCCTACCGTAGAAGCTCGCCAACGAAACTCAATGGGGAGTTCGATGGTATGCAACGTCAATTTATTCTTTTGATAATAGGTATCTGAGGAAATAAACTCGTATTGATATGATGTTCCCACACCCGTTGTATTGGCATATTGATAGACATTATGATTGAAAACGGATAAATTGTATCCCATTCCGATAGCGATTGCATACGTACGGGCTTTATTCACTGGAAAATCTCTTAAGAAACCTAAAGAAATTCCCGGAGAAAATTTATTTTGTGATAATCCTTCCACTTTATTGGCGCTGTCGTAAGTAAACGTAAAATAAAATTGATCCTCACGATACAGGGAATCCACGACCTGAATTTCAGGTTTATCTTTTTGTTCCTCTTGAGCCCAAATGGAATGCATCGAACCAAAGAATAGCACACAAACAATCAAATACCAATTACTTTTCAAAATAGCGCGGATTTATAAAAACAAAACTACAGCTTTTTTTGGAGTTCCCATCAATTCTGTATTGTGAATAGAAAGCATTAAAAAACCCGCACGAGGCGGGTGAAGAGATTACAATTTAAATGCGATTTTTATTCCCGCTTTGTAAATTAAATTATCTACGGCTTTGTTATCGACAATTCCGGTGCCTTTAACTTCCCATTTCCAATTGAATCCGATATAAGGATCAATCATAATGTATTTCCCTAAATCAAATCGATACCCTACTGCTGGGTTGATTAATGACCAATAACTGTATTTTCCATCCACTTTAGTTCCTAAAATTGTTTCCTCAAATTTTACCGAACTGTAGGTTATAAAATTTTCACCATACCAACCTTTAGTACCAGAATAATAGGTGCGACCGCCCAATTGTAAGGTATATCCTTTCCCATCTACACTCAATGGCCCATCGGATAAGGTCATTGTGGAATAACCCACATTGAGTAAACCGGTTGTTGTACGACCGTCTTTCTTTGTTTCGTTTTTGTATTCAAAGCTCACACCAACAGTAGAGGGCTCTGAAATTTCGGCATAGGTACCAATACTAGTCTGACTCCAAGATAAATGCCCAATAAAGGCCAAAGCAATACTCAAAATAATTTTTTTCATGTTCTTATAAAATTAGGGTTCTCTTCAAATATAAGAATTAATGAAAAACAAAAGAAGAGTATTTTGTCATTTGTAGTAAAAAAACGAAGAAAATTGCAACGGGATTACTGCCGTGATCCCCAATGGGGATTACTGCCGTGATCCCCTATGGGGATTCCGGTACAAACAAAGGGCAGTGCTTCGCACTGTGCCCTTTTTGTATCCTACAACCCTTCAAAAGCATAGCGATTACTCATGTAATCCTCCGTATTGGGATTACTGCCGTGATCCCCAATGGGGATTCCGGTACAAACAAAGGGCAGTGCTTCGCACTGTGCCCTTTTTGCATCCTACTACCCTTCAAAAGCATAGCGATTACTCATGTAATCCTCCGTATTGGGATTACTGCCGTGATCCCATTTGGGGATTCCGGTACAAACAAAGGGCAGTGCTTCGCACTTTGCCCTTTTTGCATCCTACTACCCTTCAAAAGCATAGCGATTACTCATGTAATCCTCCGTATTGGGATTACTGCCGTGATCCCATTTGGGGATTCCGGTACAAACAAAGGGCAGTGCTTCGCACTGTGCCCTTTTTGCATCCTACTACCCTTCAAAAGCATAGCTTTTGGGTTTTTCGGATGCAAAAAGGGCAGGCCACCGGCCTGCCCTTGTCTTGCAGAGAGGAAGGGATTCGAACCCTCGATGCAGTTACCCACATACAAACTTTCCAGGCTTGCTCCTTCAACCACTCGGACACCTCTCTATTTGGACTGCAAAAGTGGTATATTTTCTGGAATTATCAAAATGTTTTAGGAAATCATTTCCCCGCGAATTGGGGTTTCAAAAATGGTTTTGAATACTTTGGGTGCAACTTGTTGGCCCAGCAAATACATTAGCTTGGTAACCGCCGCTTCTGTTGTAATATCTTTTCCAGAAATCACCCCAATTTTCTTCAACATGGTACTGGTTTCGTATTGGCCCATATTCACACTTCCGCCGGAACATTGGGTCACATTCACAATGTGCAATCCTTTTTTGACGGCTTTTTTCAATACATTGATGAACCAATCTTCTGTAGGTGCATTCCCCGAACCGTAGGTTTCCAACACTACACCTTTTAAATTTGGTATCGAAATCAACGAATCTAAAACTGATTCATTTATTCCTGGAAACATTTTAATGATGACTACATGGGAATCCAATTCTTTATGCACTTGCAACGGCTTCTTGTTGGAACTCATTAACAAATGATGATTCACAATCAAATGCACGCCTGATTCTGCTAACGGCATGTAATTGGGAGAGGTAAACGCATTGAAATGTTCGGCGTTAATCTTGGACGTTCGGTTACCGCGGTACAATTTATATTCAAAATACAAACATACTTCTTGAATCACCGGCTTGCCTTTTTGTTGCAAAGATGCAATTTGAACAGCGGTAATCAAATTCTCTTTGGCATCCGTTCGCAAATCTCCAATAGGCAATTGAGAACCTGTAAACACGACAGGTTTGGAAAGGTTTTCCAACATAAAACTCAATGCAGACGCTGAATACGACATCGTATCTGAACCGTGCAATACGACAAAGCCGTCATAATCGTGATAGTGCGTTTCAATAAGAGAAGCCAGCTCGACCCAACGCTCCGGATTCATGTTGGAGGAATCAATGGGTTGGGCAAATGAAACGGTTTCAATGGCACAATCCAATTGTTTTATTTCGGGAATTTTTTGAAGTAATTTGCTGAAATTAAAAGCCTTCAGCGCACCGGTTTTGAAATCCTTCATCATCCCGATGGTTCCGCCCGTGTAGATCAACAATATCTTAGGCTTGGCTTGCATGACGGTATTTCATTTGATTAATGACCGGATTAGCGTACATCGCCAAAAAGCTATCGCGTACCATTTCATTATGAACATCAATACGCATTTCTAAACGACGTTCAAATAACGACTTTTCCGCTTCTGTATATTCCGCAGCATACGTATTCGTTTGATGCAATAAATCGTAAGCGATATAATTCGTAGGCCATAGTTTATACGATTGTAAAATCGAATCATCGATGGCTTGCGCCAAAGCCTGAATTTGTTTATTGGTATTGTCGTTTTCCGCACAAATTTGGTCAATTTCTTCATCCAAAACCTTACCTACATGCAAATGAATACGCTTCTTCTGACCGATAATGCCACTCAACAAGGTGATGAAATCTTCGTTTTTCTCTTTGATGTAAATCTCCTCTTTGGCCTCAGCCATCAACTGCGGCATTTTTAAAGCATCGGTAGGATCGTATTCGTAAGAAATGGAAACGGGAACTATTTTGATGCGTTTGAAATAGTTCATGATATTTTTCTCATCCGAACCCATCGCCAACATTTTCAACACTCCGCTGTGCGTAGCGTCATTGCCGTCTTTGGTGCGCCCTTCGCGTTGAGCAATCCAAACGGAACGATTCTCCCGCAACAACAATTGTGCGATGTATTCAGACATAAGTTTCGAACTCTCCAATAATTCACGTGGTGGAAGTCCGCGTTGAACCAAAAAGTTTCGATTCAACTTAGAAAGCGTTTTTAGAAAATCCTTTTGTACCAAATTATCACCGATAGCTGAAGCGGTCATCACCAAACCATGATCAAAAAGACAAACATTCAAAATTGATGTATCTAAAATAATATCGCGGTGATTAGAAATAAACAAATAGGACGTATTGGGTTCTAATTTTTCAAAACCAGAAGTTGTCAAGCCGTCCGAACTTTTCTCCAACACTTTCTGTACCGCTTGATAGGCAAAATTAATTTGAAAATCACGAATGGAATGGGTGCGCATCAATTGGGCTTTCCAAACCTCTTCATCCACTTGGGGATAGGCAAAATTCATTAATGCTTTCATCATCGGATGGTTGGAAACCGCCTGAAGTGCCGCATTGACTTCCGCATCGTAAAACGGACGAATGGCATCGAACTTTTGCATGTGTTTTTGTTTGATTAGGAAAACAAAAGAACAAAAAAATAATGACTTTTCCGTGAAATCCGTGTTATATTCCGAAGATATTTTTGGAATTTTCAGTCGTTTTTTCCGCAATTTCCGCTACAGTACAACCGTAAATTTCGGCTAATTTTTGGGCAACCAACACGGTGTAACTGCTTTCATTTCGCTTGCCGCGATGGGGAACAGGTGCCAAATACGGTGCATCGGTTTCCAAAACAATATGTTCGATGTCAATTTGATTCAAAAACTGATCAATCTTCCCGTTTTTAAACGTGGCTACTCCCCCAATTCCCAATTTCATTCCCAATCCAATGGCTCGTTGTGCCTGCTCAAAATCGCCTGTAAAACAATGGAAGATTCCGAAAAGCTCAGCAGAAGCTTCACTTTCCAATACGTCAAAGACCTCATCAAAAGCTTCGCGGCAATGGATATTGATGGGTAATTTTCGCGCTTTCGCCCAGCGAATTTGTTGACGAAAAGCTTCTTGTTGAATCGCCAATGTCGTTTTATCCCAGTACAAATCGATTCCGATTTCACCCACCGCATAATAGGTATGTGAATTCAATTGTTCCTCCACCCAAGCCAACTCTTTTTCAAACGTTTCGGGTTTGACATAACACGGATGCAAGCCCATCATCAAAAAGACATTGTGGGGATAGTGCGCCTCTAAATCCAACATTTTTTGGGTATACGAAGAATCGATTGAAGGTACAAACAAGCGCTGTACGCCAGCTTCAAAAGCCCGATGCATCATCGCATCGCGTTCGGTTTCAAATTCTTCAGAATACAAATGGGTATGGGTATCGGTTAAAATCATGGGTGTAATTTTCGGACGCAAAGGTACGAAGGAAACCTTTCTAGATTCAAGAAATTTCACTAACCTTGCCCTTGATTTTTCAGTGAATTATGGAACAACTGCCCGCCTTTCTGCAACAAGCGCACTATACAAGCATTGCTTTTTCAGTGAGTAAAACCCAACATTTGGTAGTACAAGCCAAAGTGAACGGTGTCAAAGGCCGATTTATCCTAGACACAGGCGCGAGTAATAGTTGCCTCGGATTTGACAGTGTGGCCAAATTCCAATTGGAGACCCAACATTCGGCCACCAAAGCATCAGGAGCGGGTGCCACGGGAATGTTCACCGAACAATCCTTGGACAATCTCTTACAAATCGGGCGCTGGAAACAGCCTAATTTTCCCTTTGTGGTTTTCGATCTCACCCATGTGAATTCCGCCTTAGCCCAATACAACGTAAAAGCCGTTGATGGCATTATTGGTGCCGATGTGCTATTATTAGGAAATGCTATTATTGACTACGCCAATTACAAATTATACTTGAAAAAGGGTGTTTAATCAATAAAATCGCTCAAAAACCTTTAAAATCAAAATTTTAACTACAATTTATTTAAATTAGGAGTAAAATGTTTTTTCTATGTATAAACCAGTACTCCTTTTTATTTTTACGTTTTTTTCAATCACAGCTACTTCTCAAATAGTTCCTAAAAACGATTATTTCACGATTAACCTTTGTGATACATTTTCCCAGGTAATTGGAAATATTTTCCAAGATAACGGTAATGGCATAGATCTTTTCAATGGATCTATTGCAACAGGTGGACCCAATAGAAATGTGGATGTTTTGACTTGGTTTAGTGGAAATCCATTTTTCCTTGATGATTATGGAAATTTATTTTTTACTGGCGACCCCATGAATAGCACTAATAGTTATTCATTGGCTTATAAACTACAAGAAGCTGGTAATCCTAACAATATTTCCAATTTTGCTTTCATTACTGTTACTTTTATGTATCCCAGTCCAATTACTCAAGCTGACAATTTTAACTCATATCCTATTTACAGCATTGTTGGCGGTACAACACCTAGTGTACTATTAAACGATTTAAGCTCGTGTGGAACAAATTTAACGATTTGCAATCCTGTAAATTTCCCCGCAGGATTCACATTAAATACAGATGGAACAATTACTGTTGCGCCTGGTACAGCACCTGGAAGTTATATCCTTAATTATACAGGATGTGTAAATGCAACAATTTGTAGTAACTCAACAACAGTAATGATTACTGTATCTGGCGCAAGTCCTTTGCAAGCTGTATTTGACCATTTAGGAGTTGTACTCCCTGGTTCGAGTTCATCTTATAGTATTCTCCAAAATGATTTATATGCAAATTCTCTCTTATACAACACTATTCCTGTCACCATCACACCACTCTCTATTCCAAATGGATTTTCGATTGATAGTAATGGATATGTAAATGTTGCACAATCTGTTTCTGAAGGTGTGTATTATGTTCCGTATCAAATTTGCCTTAATAGCGATCCCAGTGTATGTTCAGCAAATTATAGTTATGTAGAAGTACTACACAACCGATTTGTTGGAAAAGTTATATACGATAATGAAAACGATGGTTGTGATAACTTTGATTTCATAATTAACAATTATCCAATTAATAATGTAAATGGAACAACGACATACACAACATATACGGGATTAAATTGGAATTTGGATCCATACTCCTACTACTTAATTGGTGATGCCGGAACAAACATTATATCGTTTGATTTACCCCCTTATTTTACAGTTACGCCGCCCTCACAAACCTTTACAATTTCTTCTCAGGGAACCGTTATTGTACCTACCTTTTGTGTAACTGCCAATAATACAGTAAATGATGTAGAACTCTACTTGATACCTTTGAATCAAGTGGTTCCAGGACAAGCGGTTAAATATGCCATTTACGTCCGCAATTGGGGAACAACAACCTTAAGTGGGCAAATCACATTACAATATGAAAATTCTAAATTAACGTATCAATCTTCAACTGTACCTCCAAATACAACAACAGCCAATTCACTCACTTTCAATTACTACTACACACAACCATTTGCCTTTTGGTATTTAGGTCAGGTGACATTTATTGTAGGTATACCACCTGCGGTAGATTTAGGTACAACTGCTACAATTACAGGAACAGTTAACCCATTAAGTGGCGACAATACCGTTGCAAACAACATTAAATCTTTAACTCAAATTGCCGTAAATTCGCAAGACCCCAATGATATAGTAGTTCAAGAAGGACCACAGATTACATTAGCACAAGCGGGAGATTATTTGCAATATACTATACGCTTTCAAAACATTGGAACCTCACCTGCTATTAATGTCAGAGTGTTGAATACTTTAAGTCCCAAATTAGACTGGAGTACTTTCCAATTCGTATCGTCTAGTTTCTTTTGTCGTGTAAAAAACAAAAACAACCAAAACGAGTTTTTATTTGAGCGCATTAATCTTCCCGGAACAAATGACGAACCTAATAGTCACGGGTATATTACTTACAAAGTCAAACCCAAAACCAATGTCGTTATTGGGGATGTGATTACCAATGACGCGCTTATCTATTTTGATTATAACGCACCTATTGCTACCAATACGGTATCCACAACTATTGTTAATCTTGGTACCTTAGAAGAAGTGTTTACCCAACTACAGGTTTCGCCAAATCCTACAAATGGACTGCTTTCACTTTCAAATGCTTTCACCATAGATAGGCTGTCGGTTCGAACACTTACAGGCCAACTCGTCTTACAAAAACAAATTGGCGCCAACGAATCCACCCTTGATTTGAGCGCTCTAGAAAATGGCATTTACCTACTCACTGTTCAAAGCGAACAACAAGTGAAAACCATAAAAATCATCAAACAATAAAAAAACCGCCTCTCGGGGCGGTTTTGTTTTTTATGCTTTTTTGCGAAGAGTAACATAAGAAATCACCGTACTTACCATCATCAACACACCGCCCAATATAAAAGGCGCACCTGCAAATTGGAACGGCGCTTCTTTGTGCGTGAAGAAATAAAAGAGTGAGGTCATCATGGGCGGACCCACAATGGCGGAGGCACTCATCAAACTCGAGAGCGTACCTTGAATTTCGCCTTGTTCATTAGCAGGAACTTTTCCTGAAATCACTGCCTGCATGGCCGGACCCGCAATTCCGCCCAAACAATACGGAATTAAAAAGACAAAAAGCATCCAACTCTCGGTTGCAAACGCAAACAAAAACATGCCTAATGTGTACAACGCCATACCCAAATAAATACTTTTCTCATTGCCTAATTTGGGATTAATCCAACGAATTAAGCCACCTTGCACCAATCCGACTAACAATCCGATAACGCCCAACGAAATTCCGATCATGCGTTCTTTCCATCCAAATTTATACATCGTGAAAAAGCTCCAATTGCTATGCACCGCATGCGAAGCCACATACAATAAAAACATGGAAATTACCAACGGAATCAACACGGGATACTTGCGTAAATTTAAAAAGGCGCCAATCGGATTTGCGCGTTTTAAACTAAAGTCGCGACGATTTTCAGGCGCTAAAGATTCGGGTAATATGAACAATCCGTATAAGAAATTGAGCAAACACAACACCGCAGCCGCATAAAACGGCACCCGCGCTCCGTAAGCACCGAGCAATCCGCCCAAAACCGGACCAATAATAAAGCCCAAGCCAAATGCGGCGCCAATCATTCCAAAGTTTTTTGCGCGATTCTCAGGCGTGCTCACATCGGCAATATAGGCCGAGGCCGTCGTAATACTCGCGCCCGTGAGTCCGGCAATAATTCGCCCAACAAACAACCACGTGATTGTAGGTGCAAAAGCCAACAACACATAATCCATCGAAAACGCCAAAAGCGACAGTAATATGATGGGGCGACGTCCAAATTTATCGCTTAAATTCCCCACCAAAGGCGCACACACAAACTGGGTAATGGCATAGGCAAACGTCAGCCAACCCCCAATTTTAGAAGCTTCACTCACATCGCCGTGAATCAATTCTTGAATGAGTTTCGGGATCACCGGAATAATAATTCCCCAACCCGTAATATCGATGAGCATCGTGATAAAAATAAATCCGATCGCCGCTGATTTGTTTTTTTGCATGTTTTTTTGTTTTTGGGCGTGCCCCCACCAAGAAGTTGGTTTGTCCTTACCCGTTCCTGCGGTGGGGTCGCGCTATCCGCAGTATCTGCCTCCCTTTCGTCCGGCAGGATACTTGCTCCTATCGCTCACGCATTCTACAAAGAAAAGAAATTCTCTGCGATAAATTACCGTTACCCAAAAGTTGCGCTAAACAAGTCGTCTCTACCATAAAAAAATCCCAAACCTTTCGAGTTTGGGAGGATTATTTTAGATGGCTTAAAATGGATTATTGTTTGATCACTTTTAACGTTTGAACTGTATTGTCCGTTTTTACTTTTACTAAATACGTTCCTAATGGCAATTGGGAAACATCCAGTGTACTTGCTTGTGCGTTGATTGTTTGGGCAATCACTTCTTGACCCAACACATTGTACACCGCCAGCGACTGAATTTCAACTTCCCCAGCAATGGTTAACGTAGTATTCATCGGGTTGGGATACGCTTTTATTTCATTGGTTAAAACAACAACCTCATCCGTGCCTAAGCTAGTGGTCGGACAGTTGATTGGGATGGGAGCACTGCGCTGTGATGTAGTTCCATCACCCAATTGGCCCAAATTATTGCGCCCCCAAACGTACATTGTCCCATCGGTTTTAATGGCAGAAGTGGTGGAAACACCCGCGTCTATGGTTAACCAATTGGTTGCTGTGCCAATTTGTATGGGCGTGCTACTGCTAACGTTTGTGCCATTACCCAATTGCGTATAATTATTCATTCCCCAGGCCCAAATAGTCCCGTTCGTTTTTTTACCTACAGCATGTGCGCCTCCAACACCCAGTTGTTGCCAATCATTTGCAGTTCCAATTTGCACCGGTGTAGTTCGGTTGGTTGCCGTTCCGTCTCCCAATTGGCTGTATTGATTGTCACCCCAAGCCCAAAGTGTGCCGTCAGTTTTTAATGCATACGAACTTCCATTTCCTGCATACACCTTAGCCCAGTTGGTTGCCGTACCAATTTGAACGGGGGTATTACTGTCACTCAAAGTTCCGTTACCCAACTGCCCTTTATTGTTATAACCCCAAGCCCAAAGTGTGCCGTTGGATTTAACCGCTAATGTATAATCATAGCCTGCAGAAACTGTAGTCCATGTACCTGTACCTAATTGGGTGGGTTCAAAGTAATTTAAACTTGTAGACAATCCCAGTTGACCGTAGCCATTCGAGCCCCAAGTCCAAAGTGTTCCATTGGTTTTTATCGCCGCCGTATGGGTTGTACCCGCAGCAACCGATTGCCAATTATTGTCGGTTCCAATGCGAACGGGTGATACAACAGCGCTAGGCGAGGTGGAATTGATGTTCCCAATATTTTGTCCCCAGCCCCAAAGTGAGCCGTCATTTTTAATTGCCATTCCAGTAAAAGCGGTTTCTGACACACTTTGCCATGTAGTTTCAGTGCCAATTTGCACAGGATAATTACGGCTGGTGTTGGTACCATCACCCAGAGAACCGTTGACACTCGAACCCCAAGCCCACAATGAACCATCCGATTTGATAGCGGCTGCTCCTAATGCGGCACAGCTCAATTTGGAAAAACAGGTTACAGGTGCTGTGGTGAAAGAACCGCCATACACCCAATTCGTTTGGGTGTTGCCACAAACCGAAGCAACCCACCAATGGTAATCTGTATTCGGCAATAAACCCGATAAGTTGGCTGATGTAGAAACTGTACTTCCGTCTATTCCACCAACAGTTTGAGAAGTATTATACAAATACAAATAAGTGGTCGGCGCAGGTGTAGCTGCCGTCCAATTTAAAGTCGCTGTTGATGACGTGATATTAGTCGATGAAAAATTGGTTGGAGGATTACATGTAGTGCTGCTTGGCGTCATTTTTACCAACCCCAACTGTAAGGTTCCAGCCCAAATAACCCCATTTGATTGCGTTCTTAGTGCGCTAAAATAATTGTCAGGTAAACCCGAATTGGTTGTATTATACGTAACACAATCGGTGAAATTTTGAATCCCATTTCCTTGGAATGCGATCCATGTCTTGTTGTTACTATCAATATCCAATGCATTCAATTGAATACCTGCCAAACACGAATTGTTTGTGTAAAAATTATTAAAAAATGTTCCATCAATGGTGTAGATCATAAAACTGTCAAAACCGGCCACATAGATAAGATCGCCGTAGGTTTTTAATAATTTATCCGTGCCTTGTGCAACGAAATTAAAATCGGTACCGTTAAACTTGTATAAAACACCATTTTGAGTAACCCAAATACCATTTGCATAATCAATTTCTATCGAATTTATCGCGGTCAAAGCGTTATATGTCGTCCAAGTAGTGCCGTTGAATCGAGTAAGTCCGGAAGTTGTAGCAACCCAAAGATTATTGTTGCTGTCCACAGCAATACCCACAATTGCATTATTTGGGAGTCCGGAGTTAGAACTCGTGTAATTGGTCCAAGTGGTTCCGCTCAACAAAACGATTCCGTTATTTTGTGTGGCCATCCATTTTCGTCCCAAATTATCAATCTCGATTTCGAGAATGGCATTGGAGGCAATCCCCGAATTTCCTGTATTGTATTGGGTAAACGTCGTGCCATTGAAAGTGGAAACACCACTGAAGGATGAAATCCACAATAATCCGTTAGCGTCTGTTTTTATGTCGCCAACATAATTACTGGCAATTCCGGAGTTGGTAGTGTTGTAAATCGTGTAATTGTAATTTTGTCCGAAAGCTATACCGCTGAACAATAGCCATACAAACATGTAAAGATTTTTCATGTAGTTTAAATAAAGTTATAGTTGAATGATGATGTAAAGCAACTCAAAACGAGAATTGAATTTTGTATTCATGACTAAAAAAGCATTGTGAAATCACGCACCAATTCCGTAGAAATAATCCGGGATGAGAAATGTTCCCTTAACGCATTTCTCTTAGTTTACAAAGTCAAATCTATGTGGATAGATCTGTTCCTACAATTAATACATTGGACTATTTATAAATTACCCGAAAACCATTAAGTTGTATGTTTTTGATTTTTAATGATTTAATGTGTTTTTTATCATAAACCTATGTTTCCCTTTTTAGAAAACAATAACGGAGTTCTGCAAAAAAATAAAACAAAAAAATCCCAAACCTTTGGTGTTTGGGACTTCTTCACTTCACTTAAAATAAACTACCTTTTACTTATTTTTAGGGTTTGCATTCCCGCTTCAGCTATGGCCTGAACGATATACATTCCAGGAGAATAGGTTGAAAAATCTAAACTAACTTCTGATGAATTCACTACTTTGGAGTCCAGCAATTGACCCGATATCGTATATATTTTTACTGCAGTCAAGGGTGATTCCGATGTAAGATGCAATTGATCAGTAACAGGATTGGGGTAACCCAAAACTACCGCCTTGTTAAAATCTTCCATCGCCAAAACAGAGGTATTGGTATAGACTTTCCAGTATTTTTGATTGCCATTTAAAAAAACATCCGCACTCGAAGTCGCTTCATTTTCAGAATCAATAAAATCAACTTTACCATCGCCGTCAAAATCCATCACTCGGTGGAAACTAGCCGAAACATAGTATTCTTCTGTATCGGAAACAATGGGGATATTCCATTGCAACGAAGTAGCGTTAAATCCGGCACCATTATTTAAATAGACTTTCCAGTATTTTTGATTTCCATTTAAAAACACATCGGCACTGGAAGAGTTTTGATTTTCAGAATCCACAAAATCGGGTTTGCCATCGCCGTTCATATCCATGGTCGTATGGAAATTGTACGAAACATAATAATCGCTATCATCCGATACAATTGGAATATTCCATTGCGTGGCTGTCGCACTAAAACCAGTTCCGGTATTTAAATAGACTTTCCAATATTTTTGATTGCCATTTAAAAAGACATCGGAACTTGACGAGTTTTGGTTTTCAGAATCCACATAATCCAGTTTTCCATCGCCATTCATATCGATGATTTGATGGAAGGAATAGGAAACGATAAAATCATAATCATCGGACACAATCGGAATGTTCCATTGAGTGGCCGTAGCACTAAAACCCGAACCCGTATTCAAATAGACTTTCCAATATTTTTGATTGCCGTTTAAAAACGTATCCGAACTTGAAGTCGCTTCGTTTTCTGAATCCACAAAATCGGGTTTTCCATCGCCATTCAAATCGACTACTTGATGATAATCGCTTGATACCATATAGTCACTGTTATCGGACACAATCGGTAAGTTCCATTGCGTGGCTGTTGCACTGAATCCCGAACCCGTATTCAAATAGACTTTCCAGTATTTTTGATTGCCATTTAAAAAGACATCCGAGCCTGAGGTAGCTTCATTTTCAGAATCCACAAAATCGGGTTTCCCGTCACCGTTCATATCAATCACTTGATGGTAACTACTCGACACATAATACTCTTCTGAATCCGAAACAATCGGAATATTCCACTGCGTTGATGTTGCGCTAAATCCCGATCCATTTCCTAAATAGACTTTCCAATATTTTTGATTCCCATTCAAAAACACATCTGCTGCTGAGGAATTTTGATTTTCTGAATCGATAAAATCGACTTTTCCATCCCCGTTAATATCAAAAACTTGGTGTAAACTACTCGATACATAATAGTCTTCCGAATCGGAAACAATCGGAATATTCCAAGGATTGGACGTACTACTAAATTGAGCTTGTATTGAAGACATAGCTCCCAAAACAAGGATAAGTCCTGTACTAATAATTTTCTTCATGAAGGGGCTTATTTTTTGATAATTTTTAAGGTACTCACGTGACTACCGCTTACTACTTTTACGAAATAAACATCGGCGAATAGTGATTCAACATTAATGTCAACGGTATTAGAATCAAAGGTTTGTTGCAACACTTCTTGCCCCATCAAATTGTAAATCACGACTTTTTGAATATTTTCACTTGCAGTGACATGTAGAATTGCCTGCACCGGATTCGGATACGCTTGAAGTAAGTCACTGTTCGCTATTTCGGCTACATCTAACGTACTCGTATAACAGTTTAGAGCCTGAGGTGAAGTTTTAAAAGTTGTGGTACCATCACCCAATTCACCGTTATAATTGTCTCCCCAAACCCACAACGAGTTATCCAATCGAATTGCGCCTGTATGATGATATCCTCCTACGACTAAATTCCAATTCGTTCCAGTTCCAACTTGTGTTGGAATTTCCTCATCTGAAGAAGCATAATAACCCAATTGCATATAGCTGTGTTGCCCCCATGTCCACAAAGTACCATCCGTTCGGGTCGCTATGGAAAGAGAATCTCCACAATCAATATTTTTCCAATTGGTTGCCGTACCCACTTGGGTTGGAATCAATACATCCGAATAAATATTTAATCCCAACTGTCCGTTAAATCCTTCACCCCAAGACCATAATGTTCCGTTGGTTTTTTTGGCTAGAGAGTGATCTGAACCAGTTGCAATCATCGACCAATTTGAATCGGTTCCAATTTGAGTCGGCTCGTCTTGATTGGTTGTGTTCCCCAACCCTAACTCTCCATTGAAATTATAGCCCCAACCCCAAAGAGTTCCGTTGGTTTTTATTCCAAGAGTATGTCTGTAACCACAAGCAACTTTTGACCAGTTGGTTTGGGTTCCAATTTGTTCGGGTACATTTTTATTAAAATAGGTACCATCGCCTTGTTGGTTATAATTATTGCGTCCCCAACCCCATAAAGTACCATTTGATTTAATAGCCATGGTATAATTTTCACCAGCATCTACACTTGCCCAGTTGGTTGCTGTACTTAATTGAACTGGCTGATTACGGTAGGTTGCCGTACTTCCATCACCCACTTGACCGTAATTATTGTACCCCCAACCCCAAAGTGTATTGTCGGTTTTTATTGCTACAGCATGAGCCGTTCCCGCAGCTATACTTTTCCAATTGTTTGCTGTCCCGATTTGAACTGGGGTCGTTTTATCACTATTGGTTCCATCACCCAGTTGACCGTAATTATTTTTACCCCATGCCCAAAGCGTATTGTCAGTTTTTATCGCAAGAGTAAACGATTCCCCTTGAGCAACTGCTTTCCAACACATCGCAGGAACAAAAATAGAGGTTGGACAAACCATGCGCTTAGGTGTTGTAATATTCGAAAAACTTAAGTTACTAATTCCAGAACGACCTGACCCGTTACTCCCCCAAGTCCACAGTTCACCAGTGGTTTTCAATGCAAATGAATTTTCATAACAGGCATTCACGAATTGCCAGTTGGTTTCGGTTCCTATTTGAACGGGTGAAGTGCGATTGGTTGTTGAGCCATCTCCAATTTGATTGGTATAATTATCGCCCCATGCCCAAAGTGTTCCATTGGTTTTTACTGCTAAAGTATGTCCGGCACCAGCAGAAATATTTTGCCAGTTGTTTGCAGTTCCAATTTGAATCGGTGCAGTTCGGTTGGTTGTTGTCCCATCCCCCAATTGCCCGTAATCATTTCGCCCCCAAGCCCAAAGCGTACCGTCGGTTTTCAAGGCTATGGTATGATTGCCTTCCGTTGCGATTTTAGACCAATTGGTTAAGGTTCCAATTTGAACTGGAGTTGAACGATTCGTTGTTGTACCATCTCCCAATTGACCGTAATTATTTTTTCCCCAAGCCCAAATGGTTCCGTTGGTTTTGATGGCAATGGTGTGATCAGAACCGGCATAAACTTTAGCCCAATTGGTAGCGGTTCCAATTTGCACCGGACTGTTACGACTCGTAGTTGTTCCATCGCCAAGTTGGCCCAAACCATTATATCCCCAAGCCCAAAGAGTCCCGTTGGATTTAATGGCTAAAACATGGCCGTAACCCACACTGATGGATTGCCAGTTGGTCGCTGTACCCACTTGTACAAAGGAAGCGCGAATTGTATTTGTCCCATCGCCCAATTGTCCATCTGTATTATCTCCGCAAGCCCATAGCGTTCCATCTGACTTCAAAGCTAAAGTGTAATCATACCCCGTATCGGCACTAATCCAATTGGTAGCAGTTCCAATTTGTGTAGGATCGTATTTATTTATTCCTGTTCCATCGCCCAATTGACCATAGTCATTAGCACCCCAGCACCAAAGTGTTCCATTACTGCCAATCGCAAAGGTGTGTTCATTTCCACCCGAAACCGATTGCCAACATTGTTGACCGAAAATGGGAAGTGTAAAAAGGAAAAGTAAAAACGTAATTTTTCTAATCATAAAATTAAAATTTGAAGAGTTAACGATTCTAATGTGTTTTTAAAAAAGTAACGCCCCTTCACGAATGCTAACCTTCCTTTTTTTAGTTTGGGATTTACAATTCCTTTTGTCTGATTGATAAAGGTTTTCTTTTCATGTTTAACTGCTTTTGATTGAATTAACAAAAGGATAAAAAGGCAGATAATTCATACTAATTACTAAAAAAGAGGGAAAGCCATACATTGATAAGAGCGTTACAAGGGTACAGTAATGCGTGTTATTCCCAATAGACTTAACCAATCTCTCGCCTATCAAAAATTCCTCGTACTACTGTAATTGAGGGTAAATCTATTGCAGCACGTTGACACCTACAATTAGTGTGTAGGATAATTTATAAAAAATCAACGGGAAAATAATCTGTAATACTTTACATATCAAGATACTACATCTTGCTTTTGAAGATTTTCAAGATAATAGTTCGGGGTGAGTCCGGTTTGCTTTTTAAATACCCGTACAAAGGTATTGGCATCTTTATACCCTACTTCTTCAGCAATGGCTTGAAGGGTAAAATTGCGGAATTGAGAAGAAGCATTCCACTTTTGCAAAACATATTCAACGCGCAATTCTTGGGTGTAATCGGTAAATGATTTTTGCAATACTTGATTAAAATACTGGGACAAATAAGCGGTATTGGTAGTGAGTTTTTTGGCCACAGTAGCCAATTTGAAATCCGATTTCAAATAAAATTCTTTGGCTTCTAGTCGTAACAAGCCCGACCGTATTTTCTCCACTAATTCAGGGTCCATTGCTTTATTTTCAACAGACGCTTCTGTTACTTGGGTTGAATGTAAAGAAGGTTGCTTCACTTCTTTCAACCGTTGAATGATGGCCAAAAACCGTTGATGATTTTCTTTTTGTTTTCGGTGATAAAAATAAAAACCGGTCAATCCCACAAGTAAAAGTAGCGCCAAGCCAATCATGATATACATAAATGCATTTCTATCGGCGATCACTTCATCCGAATTCTTTTTGATTGAATCCAAATCATAATCGTGCAAAAAATCAAGAGATTGATGTTTGATGGCATCCATTTCTTGGATCAGTGCCAAACATTTTTGCGCATATTCAAATGCCTTTTCAGAATTATGGATTTGCTTATAACTTTGCGAAATAAGCGTATATGCAATCAGCAAATTTTCTTTAGAAACCTTGGTTACTTGGTAGTTTTTGACAAATTGCTGCGCAAACTGCAAGGCTAATTCGGGTTGCTTCAAATGAAAATAACAATCGGCCATCCCTAAGTCAAAAATTTGAACCGTACGCAAATTTTGTCGAATTTCTGGAAACGCATGCCGTTTTGAATAATACAGTAATGCCGTTTCATAATCGCCTTTCAATGCTGCACTTTTGGCTTTATGCATATACAATAACGCTTGGGTATACGGGATTTGAAAACGATCCCGAAGCATTAATTCATTTGCTGCACCAAAATAATGATCCGCTGAATCTAACAAAACTTCCTTTTGTGTTTGCACAAAATATTTTTGATAAGCTTCCCCAATCTCGTTTAACTTATCCGCGTAAAATTTATCGTGCATGACTTTCTTCTCGCCTTCTGCATGCAATAAATAATTGGAGGTTTGAAGATTCTGTTTTAATAAAGCTATTCCTTCTTCATATTCCCCCATAGCGACTTTTGCGATGGCCATTTGCTCGTGATAACGATCTTCAGGAATACTACTTTTATAGTACTTCAAAAGGGCTAAAGCTTGATTATAGTTGCCTAAATTTTTATGGATATAGAATAATTTATTGACACACATACGCACCAAATCCTTATACCGCTGGTGCTCGTGTAGGGGTTTATCTTGTGCAATTTTTTTCAGAAGTGTCTGTAAAATCTGTCTTGCTTTCGTGTAATCGGAAATGTTATAATAATAATTGGCCACATAATAGTGTCCGCAATCACGCACCACTTCTCGGGAAGATGCAGTCATTTTTTGAGCGTGTTGGAAAGCAAGATGGGGCTGGGTAACAAGCCATTGTTGAATGGAGCGAATCTCTTGTTCTTCTTGATTGGTCAATTCTTGTGTCCATCCGAGTCCTGAAAAGAAGACAATACCAAGCAGCACACTGCTTTTGAAGCAATTTTGCATACTTTGTAGGAAATCATTAATCCAAGATTGGAAAGGATGGCTATTCATGTTGAGGCAACTTGTCACTTTACTGGATTAAAACAGTCATTCTATACCGTTTTAAAATTGAGGCTAAAAATACAGATTTCACTCTAACATGTTTAACATATTTTACGGTTTAACAAAAAAATCCCAAACCTTTTGAGTTTGGGATTTTTACATATAGAGGCGCCTCATCCGAGGACGATAGAAACCCTATAGCTCTAAAGCTTTTTTAGGGTTATTATTCATTAAAATCTCTACTGGATTTTCTAAAGCTTCTTTAACGGCCACCAAGAATCCAACCGACTCACGTCCGTCGATAATACGGTGGTCATACGATAAGGCTACATACATTACCGGTGCAATCACGATTTGACCGTTACGCACAATAGGACGATCCACTACGTTGTGCATTCCTAGAATACCGGATTGCGGAGGATTGATAATTGGGGTACTCAACATACTTCCGAAAACCCCACCATTGGAAATGGTAAACGTTCCTCCCGTCATTTCATCAACAGTGATTTGACCATCGCGGGCACGAATCGCCAAACGTTTGATTTCAGCTTCTACTCCACGGAAAGATAAAGTTTCTGCGTTACGAACAACAGGAACCATCAACCCTTTGGGTCCGGAAACGGCTACAGAAATATCACAGAAATCGTACGATACTTTTTCTTGACCGTCGATCATCGAGTTCACATCGGGATATAATTGTAATGCACGGGTAACGGCTTTGGTAAAGAACGACATAAAGCCTAATCCTAAACCGTGTTTGTTTTTGAATTCGTCTTTAAATTGATCACGCAACGCATAGATATTGGTCATATCTACTTCGTTGAACGTCGTCAACATAGCGGTTTCGTTTTTCGCAGACACCAAACGTTCGGCAACTTTACGACGCAACATGGATAATTTAGTACGTTCCGAACCACGGTTACCACCCGTTGGTGTTCCCATAGAAGGTACGGCATTGATAGCATCCTCTTTCGTGATGCGTCCGCCTTTACCTGTACCTACGATATCAGAAGGTTGCATGTTTTTTTCTTCTAAAATTTTACGCGCTGCTGGCGAAGGTGTTTGTGCGGCATAGGTTGCTGCAGGTGCTGGAGCGGGAGCCGGTGCTGGAGCTGCTTTAGGCGCTTCTGCTACTGGTTTTGCTTCTTCTTTAGCAGGAGCTGCTGCTGGAGCGCCACCTGCAGGTTTTGCAGCAGCGGTATCAATAAGGCAAACTACAGCGCCTACAGCAACTGCATCCCCTTCTGATGCTTTTAATGTGATAATTCCACTGGCCTCAGCCGGTAATTCCAAAGTGGCTTTATCCGAGTCTACCTCAGCGATCGCTTGGTCTTTCTCTACATAATCACCATCTTGGACTAACCATGTAGCGATTTCCACTTCTTTAATCGATTCGCCCGGAGAAGGCACTTTCATTTCTAAAATCATAATCCTTTAGTTTAAAAGTTTTGTATTGTATGTGTTGTTCTTTAATGGAACGTTATTAATTGCAGGTTGCCCTAGCCCCGACCTGCCTGCCGGCAGGCAGGTTGCTCAAGTATCCTTGCCATCCTGTTAGGTGGGAAGATACTGCGGAAAGCGGGAATTAGCTCCTAAAAAAATTAGGAACGGAATAAATTTTTATCAAATACCATACGGATCGCATCGGCGTGACGACGACGGTCACGAGTATGACTACCGGCTGCTGGTGCGGCATAGGCTTTCAACGAAGCCAAGCGCCATGGTACTAAATCAAAATTCATCAACATATAGCCGTAAGCGCCCATGTTTTTTGGTTCTTCCTGAGCCCAAACGTAATCATCGGCATTTGGATAAGACGCGATGATTTCTTTCAATTGGTCAACAGGAAGCGGGAACAACTGTTCGATACGCACCAAAGCGACATCATTACGGCCCAAGTTTTCGCGTTCGGCCAAGATGTCGTAATAGAACTTACCGGTACAGAATACAACGGTTTTTACGTTTTTCTTATCCACGGTGTTATCGTCAATCGTTTCTTGGAAATGACCTTTTGCCAATTCATCAACGGTGGACACACACAACGGGTGACGCAACAAACTCTTTGGTGAGAAAACCACCAACGGTTTGCGGAATTTCGTTTTCATTTGACGACGCAACAAGTGGAAGAAGTTGGCTGGTGTCGTACAATCGGCAACATACATGTTGTGGCGCGCGCACAATTGTAAATAGCGCTCCATACGTGCTGACGAGTGTTCGGCTCCTTGTCCTTCATAACCGTGTGGCAACAAAAGTACGATACCGTTTTGGTTGTTCCATTTGTCTTCCCCACAAGAAATGTATTGGTCAATCATGATTTGGGCACCGTTGGAGAAATCCCCAAACTGCGCTTCCCAAATGGTTAAGGCATTCGGATTGGCTAAAGCGTAACCATAGTCAAATCCTAAAACACCGTATTCAGAAAGGAAGGAGTTGTAAATATGGAACTTCCCTTTTTTGTCTTTTAGGGTATCCAATAAGATTACTTCTTCTTCGCTATCTTCTACTTTTACAACCGCATGACGGTGCGAGAACGTTCCGCGTTCTACGTCTTGACCCGAAACACGGATGTCGTATCCTTCCATCAAAAGGGTTCCGTAAGCCAAGGTTTCAGCCGTTCCCCAATCCAAGGCATTGTTATCGTACATGGTTTTACGATCGGAAACAATTTTTTGGATTTTACTAATGAATTTTTTGTCAGCAGGTAAGGTAGAAACCGTTTCGATAATTTGATCCAATTTCTTGCGGTCAAATTTGGTGTCTACTTTTTTCAACATTTCATCATCCGATACTTGCACGAATCCTTTCCATTCGTCTTGCATGAACGGTTTGATGATGGTTTTATCTTTTTTACGCGATTCTTGGAGGTTTTCATCCAATTTCGCTTTGTATTCATTTTCAATTTTGGTCAGGTACGCCGCATCGACAATACCTTGCGTGATCAATTTCTCGGCATAGATATCACGCGGATTTTTATGACGGGAAATGATTTTGTACAATACGGGTTGGGTAAAACGGGGTTCGTCCCCTTCGTTGTGACCGTATTTACGGTAACCCAACAAGTCGATGAACACGTCGCGTTGGAACTGCATACGGAAATCAAGCGCAAACAACATCGCGTGTACTACGGCTTCCGTATCATCCGCATTGACGTGCAATACAGGAGACAACGTTACTTTAGCCACGTCGGTACAATAGGTTGACGAACGTGCATCCAAATAATTGGTGGTGAAACCTACTTGGTTGTTGATCACAATGTGAATCGTACCACCTGTTTTGTACCCGTCGAGTTGCGACATTTGTACAATTTCATATACGATTCCTTGACCGGCTACCGCAGCATCACCATGTACGGCGATCGGCAATACTTTCGAGAAATCGTCGGCATAATATTTATCTTGTTTCGCACGGGTAATACCTTCAATCACGGCACCTACGGTTTCAAGATGGGAAGGATTGGGTGCTAAGTTGATGTTGATTTTTTTACCATTTTTGGTTTTGCGTTCAGCGGTTAACCCCAAGTGGTATTTTACGTCGCCATCGAAATATTCTTTGTCGTAATCTTTTCCGTCAAATTCTGAGAAGATGTCTTGGGTAGGTTTGCCAAAAATATTGGCCAACACGTTCAAACGACCACGGTGGGCCATTCCCATCACAAATTGCTCTACTCCTTTGTCGGCTGCAGCATCGATAACTGCATCTAAAGCAGCGATCAAACTTTCTCCACCTTCTAGGGAGAAACGTTTTTGCCCAACATATTTGGTGTGTAAGAAGTTTTCAAAAGAAACCGCTTCGTTCAATTTCCCTAAAATATGCTTCTTCTCATCGGCATTGAAGTTGGGTAAATTATCGTTGATGTTTAAACGATCTTGAATCCATTGAATCACTTCAGGGCGGCGCATGTACATATATTCGATACCAATGTGCTGGCAGTATACATTTTTTAAATGCGCTAAAATTTCTTTCAAAGTAGAAGGTTGATGACCCAAAACTTTGGCTGCATCAAAAACCGTATCCAAATCAGAGGCCGATAAACCAAAGTTCTCGATGTCTAGGTTCGGACTGTAGGTTCGACGATCACGCACGGGATTGGTCTCTGTGAACAGGTGACCACGGGTGCGGTACGCATCGATTAGTTTTAAAACATTAAACTCTTTTTGCAACTTCTCGGAAGCCGCTGCATTACCGCCTTCGCTATTGGCATAAACCACCAATTGCTCGCCGGTATTCGCTTCGTCACTGTAGTGTTCCAAAGCAAAGTCAAATCCTTGAAAAAACGCTCTCCAACTGGGCTCAACGCTGTCTGGATTTGCAAGATATTGTTCGTATAAATCAGCAAAAAACTGAGTATGTGCTGCATTTAAAAAGGAAAACCTATCCATGATATTTTTGGGTATGTATACTTGTATTTCAAAAAATTAGTGCAAAAGTATGATATTTATAATAATCTTTCAACGATTTTACTACATTTATATCGCTAAATAAATATATACCAAATCATGAGAAAGAAACTTGCTAAAATTTTAACAAATCCTTTGCAAATCCTCTTACTTTTCTGTTTAAGTTTTTCAGTGAATGCACAAGACGTGAAAAAAACTAATTTTTGGGATCAGGTACAATTTGGAGGTACATTTGGATTAGCAATTGGCAATGGATTCACCAATGTGGTTGTGGCTCCTTCGGCAATTTATAACTTTAATGAATACCTTGCTGCTGGTGCGGGATTGCAGTACAGTGTTTTAAATCAGGATAATTTGTTTTCTTCTAAAATGTATGGCGGCAGTTTGATCGGACTAGTACAACCCATTGAACAGGTCCAACTTTCGGTGGAATTGGAACAATTACGCGTGCATTATAAAAGCGAACAGAGTAATTATTCCGAGCATTTTTGGAATACGGGATTGTTTTTAGGAGCGGGGTATCGCTTTGAAAACATTACCATCGGATTTCGGTACAATGTTTTGTTTGAAAAAGACAAAGGCGTATATGGAGATGCATTGATTCCTTTTGTGCGGGTATTTTTCTAATAATGGGCACGAAACCACACTTTCATCCATTCTCTTTTTAAAATTAAAAAAGCAATTTGTTCGGCCAATTCCACGGTATCTGCGCCATCAAGTTGTTTAAGATTATCCTCGGGAACATCAATAATGTAAAGCAGATTTAAGAGTTCGGCATATTTGTGTTGAATGAGTCGAAAGACTTTTTCATGCAACTGAATTTTCAATTCATGGGGAGTAGTCGATGCATGAAAATCTACCGCTTCATTGGCAAAATTAAAATCCTTGTTGATTTGTTCAATGAGTTTGAGATAAAGGCCGTCTCGAGTCGCTTCATCGAGCAATAAATCGGTTGATATGGGAGCTATAAATTGCATTTCAATAGCATTCTTTACACGTTTATTTTATTTACTTTTTGTACTATTTTGGCGAGCAATACATCGCCGCCAGCATATAAAAATACGGCCCCAATGGGCGGGTTACAAGTGGGCAATCCCCAAACGTTGGGCTTCCAGGTCCAACATTGAAAATAGGTGCCTACGAGTTCGATAAAGATAACACAAACCGCAATAAAAAAATAGAGATTTTGCCATCGTTTTCTTCGAAGTAAAAGAAAAAACAACAATCCTAAAACCAGCGTAAAATAATCCTTTAAAAAAAGACCAATTCCTAAAAATGCGCTAGAAAATAGCACAATGAAAATTTTACGAATGGAACGCTCTTGCCGAATGAACACCGGTTGTTGCGCTAAAATATACCCTGTTGCATACACTAGTGCATGTCCGAAAGGCACATATAGCGGAATGCCTGTCGTACGGTAAGAATACCAATGTAAAAGTTCGCAAAACAAGAGTTCGCCCAAATAAGAAAGCCAAACCATGTGCACCATTAACCATCGCAAAGGTTGGGAAACAAGGCAAACCAATCCTGCAAAATAAACGATGACCAAACCGTTGGTCCATTCGCGACCCTGGGTGGAAAAATTTCCCGATTCGAGGGCTAGCGCGAATGAGGTAAATACAAAGAAAAAAATAGCGATTCCAACAAAAAACCGATGGGATGGAAAACAGGCTATGGCCACTTGACTAGGCGTTTCGACCCATTAATTGCAAACCGAAGGCGTGCAAGATCGCTTTGGCTTCACTGCTAATTTGCAACTGGTCCAAACATTGAAAAGCTTTTGCGGTGTAGGATTCAATAGCTTCACGTGTTGCAGCTACGGCGCCTGTTGATTCAAAAAGACTTTTAATGGATTCTATTTTATCCGTTGGGTCAACAGGTTGAATGGAATACAACTGCATCAATTGTTCGCGGGTTGCTTCATTGGCAAACTCCAGCGCTTTGAGGTAAAGCACTGTTTTTTTGTTTTCGATAATATCGCCGCCCACTTGTTTTCCAAATACTTCGGGATCTCCGAAGGCATCGAGATAATCGTCTTGCAATTGAAAGGCGATGCCTAAATTTCGACCAAAATCATAGATTAAATCGGCATTTTCTTTGGATGTTTGCGCCACGATAGCACCCATTTTCAAGGCAGCACCAACAAGCACAGCGGTTTTGTATTCGATCATTTTCAAATACTCATCCAAAGTAACATCATCGCGGGTTTCAAAATCGACATCGTATTGTTGTCCTTCGCAGACTTCGATTGCCGTTTTACTGAACAATTTGGCCAAATCCCGAAATACAGCGGGTTCATATTCTTCAAAATGTTGGTAGGCTAAAATCAGCATGGCATCACCGGAAAGGATGCCTGTATTGATGTTCCATTTTTCATGTACCGTTTCATGACCACGACGCAGCGGGGCATCATCCATGATATCGTCATGCACTAAGGAAAAATTATGAAACACTTCTACAGCAGTAGCAGCTGCTAAAGCTTTTTTGCAATCTTCTCCAAAAACCTCAGTCGCCATCAACGTGAGTACGGGACGGATTCTTTTACCACCTAAGGAAAGAATATATTGAATGGGTTCGTAGAGATTTTTTGGCTCTTTCACTACGGATGAAGTTTCAAAATAATCCGCGATAAGTGATTGATAATGCGCTAAAGATTGCATGTGCTTCAAAATTAATTCCGACAAAACTAAGGAATTCCGTCACGAAACACTTCATAAATTCTTCAAAAATGTCCAACGTTAAATTTCTGTTAAGAACACGGAAACTTTTTTAGTATTAAAAGTTTCCATTTTACATTTGTAGCCGAAATCGTAAAAAGGACACACTTATGCAACATGCATTTTGGACCATAGACACGGCTGCTTCAGATGTTCTCATCAAGCCCCGACGAAGAGTAGGGCGTTATTTGAACAGCACCATTACCTCAACACAAGGATCCATTCATATAGAAAATGATGCGTTAACCGACGCGACCATCGAATTTGATTTGGATTTGAGTCCGAACCAACGTTCGACCTTTTCCCCAAAAATCAGTTTCAAGTCGGTTGGTTTTCAAAAAATCAATGCCAATATCAATTTCATAAAAGGTATACTCACGATGAACAATGTGAGTAAGATGGTTGAAATGGAAGCTGTGTTGACATCATTGACACAAGAAAACGGGATCAATAAGGCCGGATTTGAAATTTATGGCACATTGACCAAAAGAGAGTTTGGTTGGAACGATCACGAACCCATTATGATTGATGGATTTCCATTAGGACAACACATTAATTTGACCGCACATTTGGAATTTACACAATATGCTTTAGCGCAATAATTATGAAAGAAAAAATCATCAAAAAGGCAACGGAGATGTTTTTGAAGTTAGGCTTCAAAAGTGTTACAATGGATGATATTGCCTGTGAGATGTGTATTTCGAAAAAAACGATTTACAAATACTTCAGCAACAAAGAAGCGTTGATTGAAGAAGGCACAGAAGTCATTCATCAAAAAATTCACACCCTAATGGACGAAGTGGTTGCCCGCAACTACAATGCTATTGAAGAGAATTTTGAAATGCGCAACATGTTCAAAGAAATGTTTCAAACCTTTGATCATTCACCTGCTTATCAATTGAAAAAGCACTATCCTGAAATTTATGACAAATTGATTGTCAATGAAATGGAAGATTGTCGCCACATGTTTCGCAGCAATATTGAAAAAGGAATATCCGAAGGTTTGTACCGTGAAAATGTGGATGTTGATGCTGCTGTTCGGTTTTATTACACCTTGATTTTTGACATCAACGGCAATACAATGCTCGAAAAAGAGGCGTATGAATTGGAAGCCAAAGCCTTAGAATACCACACCCGAGCCATCGCTACATCGGCGGGCTTAGTAGAATTAGAAAAACAATTATCAATCCATACTTAATCATCAATCTCATGAGAACTAAACTCTATGCAATTCTCCTCATGCTCCCGATGGCACTCATGGCACAAGAACAGCCGCAGTCGTATGCGTTTTCTTTAAAAGAAGCCATTGATCATGCTATTCAGCATAATTATTCGGCGATCAATGCCAACCGTGATGTGGAGGCGGCCAAAAAGAAAAAATGGGAAACCACCACAATGGGGTTACCTCAAATCAGTGGCAGTGTCAACTATCAAGACAATTTTAAATTACAGAAATCGTTAATTCCTGCTGAATTTTTTGGAGGACAACCGGGCGAATTCATTCCGGTTACTTTTGGAACCAAACACAATATGAATGCGGCGTTAACGCTTAGTCAGTTGATTTTTGACGGCTCCTATTTAGTAGGTTTACAATCCGCTAAAACGTATTTAAAAATTTCTGAAAATGCGAAAGTAAAAACCAACCAAGAATTGCGCGAAATCGTGACTACTTCGTATGGCAATGTGCTTTTAGCGGATGAGAGTATCGTGATTTTCGAACGCAACAAAGCGGCTTTGGAAAAAACCTTAAACGATACCCGTGAAATCTACAAAAACGGATTCACAGAAGAGGAAAATGTGGAGCAGTTACAAATCACATTAGCTTCAGTGAATAGCGCTTTGGAGAATGTAAAACGCCAAAAACGTATCGCCTTAGATATGTTAAAATTAGTTTTAGGTGTAAATTTGGAAGACCAACTTACTTTAAAAGATAAACTAGATTATCTGACCCAAACCAACATGGATTTGGCGATTTTAAAAGAACAATTTGAGGTAAAAAACAACATTGATTATCAAATTGGTCAAAATACCTTAACCAGTTCTGAGTTGTTGTTGAAATTGGAAAAAAGTAAAGCATTACCCTCTTTGGGTGCTCAAGTAAACTTTGGAGCCAATTCCTTCGGAAATAAATTCACGTTTTTTAATTCAGACCAACAGTGGTTTAATTATTCCAATTTAGGTGTTGGATTAACTGTTCCAATTTTCAGTAGTTTAGGGCGAAGTGCTCGTACCCAACAAGCAAAAATTGCTGTGGAGCAATCGAAAACTCGACTAACAGAAACGGAACAAAAGTTAAAACTACAATTTGAAAAAGCAAAAAGCGATTATGAGTTCAGTTTGGAACAGTTGGGCACCTCCAAAAACAATTTGAATTTGGCAGAACGCATCGAATCGAAAAACCAAGTGAAATTCAAAGAAGGTTTGACCTCGAGTTTTGACCTTACCGACGCACAACGCCAATTGTACACGGCACAACAAACCTATCTACAAGCGATGGTAGACGTGATTACCAAGAGAGCAGCATTAGAAAAATTACTCAATAAAAACTAAATAAATACTCCCTATATCCATGAAAAAATATATCACCCTTGTTTTAGTCACAACACTATTAGTAGCTTGTGGTAAAAAAGAAGACGCTTCGGGCAACATTGACGCCTTAATTGAAGCTAAAAACGCAAAAGAATTGCAGTTAAAAAAAGCCGCTTTGCAAGCAGACATCAACAAGATCGACGCAGCATTGACTGAACTGAACGTTAAAGTAGACGAAGCGTTGGTTAGTGTTCAAGCGGTAAAAGACACCGTTTTTAACCATTACTTAGAAGTGCAAGGTAATGTTGACACTAAAGAAAACATCTTGATCCAACCTGAATTTAGTGGAACACTTGTGTCACTTAATGCGAAAGCGGGTCAGCACGTAAGCAAAGGGCAAGTTTTAGGTCGTGTAGACGATGCCGGTTTGAGTCAGCAATTGGCAAGTTTAGAAAATCAATATGCCTTAGCAAAAACCAATTTTGACCGTCAGAAAAATCTTTGGGACAAAAAAATTGGATCGGAAATGCAGTATTTGCAAGCCCAAACCAATATGATTACGGCTCAAAAAGGAGTCGCACAATTGAAAGCACAATTAGCAAAAACGATCATTCGCGCTCCCTTTACAGGAACCATTGATGAAGTTTTTGTAGAAAAAGGACAAGTAGTTTCGCCAAGTGCTCAAGGGTTAATGCGCATTGTAAATGTGAGTAACATGTATGTTTCTACAACTGTTCCAGAAACCTATGTAGGCAAATTAAAAGTGGGTACCGAAGTGGATGTTTTCTTAACTTCTTTAGGAAAAACCTACAAAGGAAAAGTGCGCCAAGTGGGGAATTTCATCAACCCAAGCAACCGTAGTTTCGGTATCGAAGTAACTGTACCCAACCCACAAGGATTGCTACGCCCGAATCAAGTGGCGAAATTACGCATCATTGATTATGTAAATAAAAAGGCATTAGTAGTCCCTACCAATGTTATTCAAAAAGACGCGAATGGTGAAAGTTATGTTTATGTAGCTTCAGAAGTCAACGGAAAAACCGCTAAAGCGAAAAAAGTGGTTGTAAAAACAGGACAATCGTCGGATAATTTCACTGAAATCTTAAGTGGTTTAGCTGCTGAGGAATTGATTGTAACAGACGGTGTGAATACGATTTCAGAAGGAATGAAATTGAATTTTTAATCATATAAAATCAACTCATTACAACAAATATGAGCAAACATAACAAAGAATTTAGCATCTCCAGTTGGGCTGTGGACAACCGAGTTACGGTGTACATCCTAACCTTCATCATCGTGGTGGCGGGAATTTACTCCTACATCTCGATGCCTCGAGAAGATTTCCCTGAAATCATTGAAAACAAAGTCTATGTCTCCTCTGTATTCCCAGGAAATTCCGCAGAAGACGTAGAGAAATTGGTCATTAAACCACTGGAAAAAGAGTTTAAAAACATTAGTGGGGTTAACAAAATTACGTCGAGTTCGTTCCAGGATTACGGGATGATCATTGTTGAATTTGATGATAAAATTGGCATCGAATTGGCCAAACAAAAAATCAAAGACAAAGTTGACAATGCCAAAGCCGATACCGACTGGCCGAATTTGGATAACGGAAGTAAAGTCGAACCCAACGTATTTGAATTGAACATTTCTGAAGAAGTGCCGATTTTAAACATCAACTTAAAAGGCGATTACACGGCCCAACAGTTGAAGAAATTTGGGGAAAAACTTCAGGATGATATCGAAGAAGTTCCCGAAGTGAAAAAGGTGGACATCTTGGGTGTGGACAATAAAGAAGTGGAAATTGCGGTAGATATCTTCAAAATGACGGCGGCTCAAGTGAGTTTTGACGACATTCAAAATACTGTTCGCAACGAAAACATGACGCTTTCTGGAGGAAATTTGATTTCACAAGGATCGCGTAACAACATCCGTATCATCGGGGAAATGAAAGATCCTGCAGAATTGAACAACATCATTGTAAAATCTTTCGGAGGTTCTGTTTATTTGAAAGACATCGCGACCATTAGTTTTAAAGAAAAAGAGCGCACTACCTACGCCCGTGAACGCGGAAAAGAAGTGGTGATGCTGAACGTGAAAAAACGCTCGGGTCAAAACATGATTTCGGCGATCGAACAAGCTCGTGAAAAAGTTACCGAAGCACAAGCTAATTATTTGCCAAAAAACTTATCGATTGAGTTTACGAGTGACCAATCATCACGCGTAGAACACCAAGTGAACGAATTATCCAACCACATTATCTTCGGGATTATCTTGGTAATGATTGTGTTGATGTTTACTATGGGATTACGCAACTCGTTATTCGTAGGAGCAGCCATTCCGTTGTCGATGTTCATTGCTTTTGCACTGTTGGCTTCGATGGGCAAAACCTTAAATACGATGGTATTGTTTGGTTTGGTAATGGGACTAGGAATGTTAGTAGACGACGGTATTGTGGTGGTTGACAACGTTTTTGCCAACATGAAGAAAGGAATGTCGCGAATCCAAGCATCTAAGTTAGGGATTGGCGAAATTGCATGGCCCGTAATTTCCTCAACAGCAACAACCTTAATGGCGTTCTTGCCATTTGCCTTATGGCCGGGCACTATGGGTAAATTCATGATTTACTTCCCGATGACGTTATCGGTAACTTTAGGTGCCTCTTTGTTTGTGGCGATGGTTGTGAATGCCGCCATGACGGGTGGTTCGATGGATATTGAAGACCGAAATGTTTCCAAAAAGAGCATTCGAAGAAACACCCTATATATAGGTATAGCTGCCGTAATTTTCTTAGTAGCTGGTTACACTACAGGTGGTGTTTTCTTGAAATCTATGGGACACATTGCTGTTTTGGTTTTGGGTATGATGTGGGCGTATCATGTGAAAATTTACCAATGGACACAAGATTTCCAACACAGCTTCTTCCCAAGAATGGAAGAAAAATACAAAGTGTTTTTAGCTAAAATCCTTACCGGAAGAAAAGCGTGGTATGCCTTTTTCGGTATCATCGGAATGTTGATCTTATCCTTTGTATTGGTGGGAGTATTCCCGAGAAAAGTTTTGTTCTTCCCAGATAATATTCCGAATCAGGTCATTACTTACATTGAGTATCCTCAGGGAACGGACATTGACAAAACCAACAAGGCCACCTTATTTGTTGAAAAACAAATCATTAAGATTCTAGACAAATACATCGACAAATCGGATAATGAAAATTATCTTGCTGAATCTATCGTTTCTCAAGTAGGTGTGGGCGCAGGTAATCCCAATGTGGATGCCGGTTCCGCCAATGAAACGCCTTACAAAGGAAAAGTAACCGTAAATTTCCGTGAGTTTAAATTTAGACGTGGCGTAAATACAGCTGAATTATTGGAGGAAATCCGCGGTTTGGTAAAAGGTATTCCCGGTGCAACGGTTACGGTTGAAAAAGATTCCAACGGACCTCCAGCAGGATACCCAATCAGTTTAGAATTGAAAGGTGAAGATTACAATGAAATGTTGGCAGAATCCCAAAAGATTATTGCTTACATCAATTCGAAAAACATCGAAGGTATTGAAAAACTTCAAGTAGACATCAATAAAAACAGTCCGGAGCTTGAAGTTCAAGTGGACCGCGCCAATGCAGGAAGTTTAGGAATTTCTACAGGTCAAGTGGGATTCACTTTACGCCGTTCGGTCTACGGACAAGAAATTTCAACCTACAAAGAAGGTGATGACGATTACAATATCGTGATGCGTATGCAAGACGACCAACGTAAAAACGAAAACATCTTGTTCAACCAATCGATGACGTTCCGTAATCCGAATAATGGACAAATCATGCAGGTGCCTATCGCTGCGGTATCGCATAACAAGAAAACGGAGACGTTTAATATGATTAAGCGTAAAAACCACAAACGCGTAATGACGATTTACTCGAATGTGTTGACCGGTTTCAATGGTGATGCGATTACCAAAGAAATCAAACAACAAATGGAAAGCTATAAGTTGCCTAAAAACATCACCTATGGCTTCTCAGGAGTTCAAGAAGAACAAGGTAAAAACCAAACGTTCTTGAATATTGCTTTCTTGCTTGCCATTGCAGGTATTACCATCATTATTGTATTGCAGTTTAACTCAATTTCGAAGACATTGGTAATCCTCTTTACGGTATTGTTGAGTTTCAGTGGAGTGTTTTACGGTTATGTTATTGCCAATATGGATTTCGTGATTTTGATGACCATGATGGGAATTATCTCGCTGGCGGGAATTGTAGTGAAAAACGGTATCGTATTAATGGACTTCTTTGTTTTATTAATGGACCGAAAAGTTGAAGAAAAAGGTGCAGAGACGCACGATGATTTGACTTTAGATGAAATTAAAGAAGTTATCATTGAATCAGGAAAATCGCGTCTACGTCCGGTATTGTTAACAGCATTAACCGCAGTACTCGGTTTAATTCCGTTGGCCATTGGTTTAAACTTTGACTTCTTCTCGTTAATTACCGACTTGAATCCACATATCTTTATTGGTGGGGACAACGTAATTTTCTGGGGACCGTTAGCGTGGACCATTATCTTTGGATTAACCTATGCTACCATTTTAACCTTGGTGATTGTTCCAGTAATGTTCTTCTTAGTGAAACGCATTAAATACCGTTTGCGCGATCGCAGAGCAGCGCGCTTACAATCAGAAGCCTAAATAAAAAAGGGACGTTATTGCTAACGTCCCTTTTTTATTGAATTAAATTTCCTTTTAGTTTTTACCTGCTAAAGCTTCTCTATTCCATACTTTAACTTCAGCAATAGCGCCTTGCGTATAATCTACTTCTGATAAATTCTTGTCTGTCCAGAAAAACCATTTACCAGTTTTATTTCCGTCTGTATATTCTGCGATGGCAATTTTATTTCCGTTTTCATCGTAAGATATCCATTTGCCTTCTAATTTACCATCTTTATAAAAACCTTCTTGTTGAACTTTTCCGTTTTCATAATAGTAGGTTACTTTCACCATACCATTCACTTCTTCCAACACCGGTTTGTTTTGTTGAGCAGTAGCTAATCCACCGATTAACAAAGCTGCCATTGCGATATATCTTTTCATTTTAGTAGGATTTACAAATTATTGATACACAAATGTATCGAACTCTTTTACACAAACCAAACAATTACTTAACAATTTGGTAACATTGGAGTAAAACTTAACATTGGAAAACCCATAAAAAAACCGTCAGCACCTGTAAATACTGACGGTTTCAATGATTTTTATAAAATTACTTATTTCAGCAAATTATCTAAAATTTCAATTAAACCTGGGTCAGATGGACGATTTGCATCCGCATAAAGCACCTTTCCTTGTGGGTCAATCAACAAAAAACGTGGAATTGAAGTTACCCCAAAATGCTTCATAAAATCAGACTCCCAGTTTTTGTCTGCAAATAATTGTGTGCCTCCTAATTCTTTATCGGCCACAAATTTTTTCCATTTTTCAAAATCTTTATCCACATCCACAGAGATACTTACGAAAGCTAAATTTTTGCCATGGTATTTCTCTTCTGCTTTTTTCAAATGGGGAATTTCTGCACGACAAGGTCCGCACCAAGTTGCCCATATATCAATATAAACATACTTTCCTTTAAAGTCGTCCAACTTCACCTTCTTCCCATTCACATCAACATATTCAAAGGCAGGTGCCTGGGAACCGTTCAATTTGGCTTTCTCTTTGTTTTCTTTGTAATACTTTTTTAATTGCATTAATTCTTGGACCAACATTAACTTGGACAAAGAGACAAATTTGGCATCGTAGCTTCCCGATTCTAATTTTTTAAAACCTTCATTCTTTTGATCTTCACAAAATTTATCCACTTCAGCGTCTGTAGTTAACTTCATGAACGTTTCTTCCATTTGTTCACCGGAACGTGTTTTATCGGCTAAATAATTATTTTCTAAAGCTCCTTTACCCGAAAACAAAAGGGTTTCATCAAAATTTTTAGCATCTAATTTCACGGTTAAATCAAAGCCATTTTTCAAATATAATGAGGCATATTCTTGACCATCAAACAAAAAATACATTCCTTCAGCTACTCCAAATGTAGCTTCAAAAATCCCTTTGTCGTTGGCTTTAATTTGTTGGATATCCTTACCCATATTGTTTTTAATGGTAATCACATCCGCGGTTTTGTTTCGAATATCCGCTGTAAATTTCACTTGCTCTTGCGCCCAAGTTAGGACCGTAAAAGTCAGAGCAAGTAGAGTCATCATTTTTTTCATGGTTTTCATTTCAGAATTAGTTACCCAAATATAATGAAATATCGCGCCTCAAATAGAATTTAACAAAGTTTTGTCGTGTGAGGCGATTAAATTCTTGTAATACAAAATCACTTTTTACTGCCAATTTTTTCTCAGGCAATTCGTTTAGTTTTCGTTACTTTTGCACCCAAGAATTCGTTTTTTACTAAATAAAATTACCATGTACAGAAGTCATCACTGTGGCGAATTGAACGCTACACATATTGCACAAGAAGTAACTTTGGCCGGTTGGGTTCAAAAAACACGTGATAAAGGATTTATGATTTGGGCCGATTTACGTGACCGTTACGGAATTACCCAGTTAATTTTTGACGAACAACGTACGGATGCTGCTGTGATTCAAATGGCAAAATCATTGGGTCGTGAATTTGTGGTTCAAGTAAAAGGAACTGTGATCGAACGCGAGTCAAAAAACCCAAATATGGCCACGGGTGATATTGAGATTTTAGTAAACGAATTGACCGTGCTCAATGAAGCGCAATTGCCACCCTTTACTATTGAAGATGAAACCGATGGAGGCGAAGATTTACGCATGAAATACCGCTATTTGGATATTCGTCGTAATCCGGTAAAAAATGCCTTATTGTTCCGCCACAAAGTAGCCATGGAAGTCCGAAAATACTTATCAGATTTGGATTTTTGCGAAGTGGAAACCCCTTATTTGATCAAATCAACTCCAGAAGGCGCTCGTGATTTCGTAGTGCCAAGCCGCATGAATGAAGGACAGTTTTATGCCCTACCCCAATCACCTCAAACCTTCAAACAATTATTGATGGTGGGCGGCATGGATAAATATTTTCAAATTGTAAAATGTTTCCGCGACGAAGATTTACGTGCAGACCGTCAACCTGAATTTACACAAATCGATTGTGAAATGGCTTTTGTGGAACAAGAGGATATTCTTAATGTATTTGAAGGTTTAACCCGTCATTTACTAAAAACATTACGCGGTATTGATGTTGCTGAGTTTCCGCGCATGACCTATGATTATGCAATGAAAACGTATGGTAATGATAAACCCGACATTCGTTTTGACATGAAATTTGGCGAATTGAATGCCGTAGCCCAACACAAAGACTTTGCGGTATTTAACAATGCAGAATTGGTAGTCGGAATTGCGGTTCCAGGCTGTGCAGGCTACTCGCGGAAGGAAATTGACGCGTTGATTGATTGGGTAAAACGCCCACAAATTGGCGCGCTCGGTATGGTTTATGTAAAATACGAAGCCGATGGTTCATTGAAATCTTCCGTTGACAAATTCTATGATCAAGACGATTTAAAAAAATGGGCGGAAGCAACGGGAGCGAAACCTGGCGATCTTATTTTGGTATTGTCGGGAGCTGCTCACAAAACCCGTACCCAATTATCGGCATTACGTATGGAAATGGCAACTCGATTGGGCTTACGCAAACCGGACGAATTTGCTCCTTTATGGGTTGTTGATTTTCCATTATTAGAATGGGACGAAGAAAGTGGCCGTTATCACGCAATGCATCACCCTTTCACCTCACCCAAACCTGAAGATTTTGAATTAATCACAACAGCACCAGGAAAAGTGCGCGCCAATGCCTACGACATGGTGTTAAACGGGAATGAAATTGGCGGTGGATCGATTCGCATTCACGATAAAGAATTACAAGCACGCATGTTTGAATTACTCGGATTTACGAAAGAACAAGCCGAGTCCCAATTTGGTTTCTTAATGAATGCCTTCCAATTTGGTGCACCGCCTCACGGTGGTTTAGCTTTTGGTTTGGATCGATTAGTGGCTATTTTAGGAGGCCAAGAAACCATTCGTGATTTTATTGCTTTCCCAAAAAACAATTCAGGTCGTGATGTTATGATTGATGCCCCATCAGTGATTGATACTGCACAATTGGAAGAATTGCACATTCGTTTAGCATAAATCCTAAATGAATACATAATCAAATCGCGTCTTTTAGCATATTTTTAAAAGGCGCGATTTTTTATTGTTAAATTATTAAAAATAAACCACAAACTTTATAGCACTTTTCAATTCTAAAAATATTTTTTTGTAAAGTTTTTATTTTTTTAACATTAAAAATTTGTTGGTCCAATTATTAATTTTAACTTTAGCATTATTAAATAAATATTACCCATTACAATGCAAACAGGAAAAGTTAAATTTTTTAATGAATCCAAGGGATTTGGATTTATTGTGAATGACGAAACCGGCAAAGACATTTTTGTTCATGCAAGCGGTTTAAAAGGAGAAGGCTTAAAAGAAGGCGATCGAGTATCTTATGAAGAAGAAGACGGACGCAAAGGAAAATTAGCCACTAATGTAGTAATTCTTGAAAACTAAAATATATAGATTTCTGATTACCGTATGAAAACACCTCATTTTTTGGGGTGTTTTTTTTTGGACTCAACTTCAGTTATTTAGAATTAATTTAAATAAACGAAAAAGGTCATTTTATCGGCAATCGCTCCCCTTACACCTTTGCGTTTTCAATATTGCGATGTATATTTGTGGCTATTTTAAAAACGTCTAAAAACGTAGTAGTATGCAGTCTACACAAACTGACTTTTTACCGATTCTGATTCAGGTCGGGATTTCCGTTGCCTTTGTGGCTTTAACGATTATTGGGTCCAACTTTTTAGGACCAAAACGCCATTCTCAAAGCAAAGACAAGAACTTTGAATGTGGTATTGAATCGATTGGAAATGCGCGTATTCCTTTCTCTGTAAAATATTTCTTGGTTGCCATACTTTTCGTTCTATTCGACGTTGAAGTTATTTTCTTGTACCCTTGGGCAGTGAACTTCAAAGAGTTGGGTTATGAAGGAATGATTAAAATGGTAATTTTCATGTCCCTTTTATTGGTAGGTTTCTTCTACATTATCAAGAAGAAAGCCTTAGAGTGGGAATAATTTTGAAAAGCTATGGAAGAAAATAAAACAAAAATGGTTGCTCCACCAGATGGAGTTACAGGCGAAGGATTCTTCGCAACCAAATTAAGTGATGTGGTAGGTTTAGCGAGAGCCAATTCTTTATGGCCACTTCCTTTTGCTACATCTTGTTGTGGTATCGAATTTATGGCTACCATGGCATCCCATTATGATTTAGCGCGATTCGGTTCTGAGCGTGTGAGTTTTTCTCCTCGTCAGGCCGATATGTTGTTAGTAATGGGTACCATTTCAAAAAAAATGGCACCGATTTTACGTCAGGTTTATGAGCAAATGAGCGAACCCCGTTGGGTAATTGCTGTTGGTGCTTGTGCCACTTCAGGCGGTATTTTTGACACCTATTCTGTTTTACAAGGAATCGACAAAGTAATCCCTGTTGACGTATACGTACCAGGTTGCCCGCCGCGTCCAGAACAAATTGTTCAGGGAGTAATGCAATTGCAAGAATTGGTGAAAAACGAATCCGTTCGTCGCAGAAACTCACCGGAATATAAAGAATTATTAGCTTCTTATAACCTGTAATTATGGCTTTAGAAACCGTACACATTCAGGAAAAACTCACACAACAATTCGGCGAAAATGTATTTCGTTTTGAAATGCAACGTGATATTTTTTCATTCGAAGCCAACGCTTCTATCATTCATGCCGTTATTCAATTCCTGAAAGAAGAGGAAGAGTTGAATTTCCATTTCTTAACTGATTTAGCCGCGGTACATTACCCTGACAACGATGCTGACCATCAATTTGCTGTGGTGTATCAATTGCACAATTGGGTAGAAAATACACGTATTCGAGTACGTGCTTATTTGAATGAAAACCCTGTAATTGACACCATCACGGATTTGTTTTTATCCGCTAATTGGATGGAACGTGAAGCGTTTGACTTTTATGGCGTTGATTTCAAAGGTCATCCCCAATTGAAACGCATTTTAAATATGGATGAAATGGAATCCTTCCCGTTGCGTAAGGAATTCCCTATGGAAGACGGAGGCCGTACCGATAAAGACGACCGTTTCTTCGGAAGAACCACTGTTAATTGCTAATATAACTCACACATATACATGTCCGATTTATTATTAACCCCGGAGCATCGTTATGCCAAGATCATTGAAAGTCGCCGTAATGAAGACGGAAGCGAACTTTCGATCTTGAATTTAGGTCCGACCCACCCTGCCACCCACGGGATTTTCCAAAACATCTTGTTGATGGACGGGGAGCGTATTTTGGATGCCGAACCTACTATTGGTTACATCCACCGTGCTTTTGAAAAAATTGCCGAAAACCGTGCTTTTTACCAAATCAATGTATTGACAGACCGTATGAACTATTGTTCATCGCCGATCAACAATATGGCTTGGTGGATGACGGTTGAAAAACTCCTTAATATAGAAGTCCCAAAACGTGCTCAATATTTACGTGTTATCGTAATGGAATTAGCGCGTATTGCTGACCATATTATTTGTAACTCGATTCTTGGTGTTGATACAGGTGCCTATACAGGTTTCTTATATGTGTTCCAATTCCGTGAAAAAATCTATGAGATTTATGAGGAAATTTGTGGTGCACGTTTAACCACCAATATGGGACGTATTGGCGGATTTGAACGCGAATGGTCAGAGGAAGCTTTCAAAAAACTGAATGCTTTCTTGGATGAATTTCCTGCCGTTTGGAAAGAATTTGAAAACCTTTTTGAGCGTAACCGTATCTTCATTGATCGTACGGTAAATGTGGGTCCAATTTCTGCTGAACGCGCTATGCAATACGGATTTACGGGTCCGAACCTACGTGCAGCAGGTATCGATTATGATGTACGTAAAGCAGCCCCCTATTCTTCTTACGAAGATTTTGAATTTGATATCCCTGTTGGACAATCGGGTGATACTTACGATCGTTTTTGTGTGCGTAACGCTGAAGTTTGGGAAAGTTTGTCGATTATTCGTCAAGCCTTAGCCAAATTACCTGAAGGCCCTTACCACGCTGACGTTCCCGACTATTACCTTCCTCCAAAAGAAGACGTATACCACAATATGGAAAGCTTAATTTATCACTTTAAAATTGTGATGGGTGAAGTTCCTGTACCTGTGGAAGAAATTTACCATTCAGTAGAAGCCGGAAACGGTGAATTAGGTTTTTATTTAATCGCTGACGGTAGTCGTACGCCGTATCGTTTAAAATTCAGAAGACCTTGTTATATCTATTATCAAGCTTATCCGGAAATGATTAAAGGCGCAATGCTTTCGGATGCGATTGTGATTTTATCCAGTTTAAATGTAATTGCGGGCGAATTAGACGCTTAACAACTATGGAAAAACACCATTATACTCAGGAAATAAATATTACCGATGCCTTGATGGCTCGTATCAACGAGTTGGTCAGTCATTATCCTGCAGACAAAAAGAAATCGGCTTTGATTCCGGTTTTACACGAAGTTCAGGATGCCCATGACAATTGGCTGAGTATCGAGCTACAAAACAAAGTAGCCGAACTATTAGAAATTAAACCTATCGAAGTCTATGAAGTGGTGACTTTTTACACCATGTTCAACCAAAGACCGGTTGGGAAATATATGTTGGAATTCTGTCAAACCTCACCTTGTTGTCAACGCGGCGTAGAAGATTTGATGGATTACACCTGTCAAAAATTAAATGTAGGCATCGCTGAACCTACCGCTGACGGACTATTTGAAGTTCGAGGTGTGGAATGTTTGGGTGCTTGTGGCTATGCGCCGATGTTACAATTGGGCGACTATTACCACGAACATTTGACCAAAGAAAAAATCGATCAGCTTATCGACGACTGTAAAACCGGTGATATAACTTTTTACGATAAATAAGAGCATGGGAAGAAAGATATTATTGGACAAAATCAATGTTCCGGGAATTAAATCCTATGAAGTATATCGTCGTGAAGGCGGTTATGCCTCCGTGGAAAAAGCCTTGAAAATGACTCCAGAAGCCATCATCGAAGAAGTAAAAACTTCGGGATTGCGCGGTCGTGGAGGTGCTGGATTCCCTGTAGGAATGAAGTGGAGCTTTATCGATAAAAAGTCGGGAAAACCACGTCACTTGGTTTGTAATGCCGACGAATCGGAACCGGGAACATTCAAGGACCGTTACTTAATGGAATACATTCCGCACTTGTTAATTGAAGGAATGATTACGTCAAGTATTGCTTTGGAAGCGAATCTATCCTATATCTACATCCGCGGAGAATACATGTGGGTGTTCAAAACCTTAGAGCGTGCGATTAAAGAAGCGTATGCTGCAGGTTGGTTAGGAAAGAATATTCAAGGTTCGGGTTACGACTTGGATTTACACGTACATTGTGGTGCTGGAGCTTACATCTGTGGAGAAGAAACGGCTTTGATTGAATCGTTGGAAGGAAAACGCGGAAATCCACGTTTGAAACCACCATTTCCTGCGATTAGCGGTTTGTGGGCTAACCCAACCGTAGTTAATAATGTGGAATCCATTGCCGCTGTGCCATGGATCATCAATAATTCAGGTGCTGATTATGCCGCTATCGGAATCGGCCGTTCGACAGGAACCAAATTAATTTCGGCTTCAGGTAATATCAAAAAACCGGGTGTTTATGAAATTGAATTGGGGATTTCTGTTGAAGAATTTATCAACTCAGACGAATATTGTGGCGGTATGGAAACCGACCGACCTTTGAAGGCTTTAGTACCTGGAGGTAGTTCGGTGCCAATTTTACCCGCTCACTTAATTTATAAAACAGCCAACGGGGACGATCGTTTGATGACTTACGAAAGTTTGTCAGACGGTGGATTTGCCACGGGATCCATGTTGGGTTCGGGTGGATTTATCGTGTACGATGATCGCGCTTGTATCGTTCGCAACACTTGGAATTTTGCACGTTTCTACCACCATGAAAGTTGTGGTCAATGTACGCCTTGCCGCGAAGGAACCGGTTGGTTAGAAAAAGTATTATGGCGTATCGAAAACGGCCAAGGTCGTGAAGAAGATATTGAGTTATTATGGAGCATCCAATCCAAAATTGAAGGAAATACCATTTGTCCTTTAGGAGATGCTGCCTCATGGCCCGTAGCTGCTGCGATTCGTCACTTCAGAGAAGAATTTGAATACCATGTTCGTTTCCCTGAAAAAATCAAAAACAGAGATCACTTTACTCACGAACCCTTTGATAAGGTGCGTCATTTAGTGGCTCCACAAAACGTATAATTAGTATTGTATAAAATGGAAAACGAGTTTATCGGATTCCAATAGACAACCTACAAAAGATGAAAGTAACAATAGACGGACACGAAATCGAGGTAGAAGCTGGGACCACCATTCTTCAGGCTGCCCGAATGATTGGAGGCGATGTCGTTCCTCCAGCCATGTGTTACTATTCCAAACTAAAAGGCACAGGCGGTAAATGCCGTTGTTGTTTAGTGGAAGTAACCAAAGGTAGTGACGCTAATCCTACTCCAATGCCAAAACTAGTCGCTTCTTGTGTGACAGGTTGTATGGACGGCATGGAAGTAAATAGTAAATCTTCTGAACGTGTAACCGAAGCACGCAAAGCCGTAACTGAATTTTTATTAATCAATCACCCGCTTGATTGTCCTGTTTGTGACCAAGCTGGGGAATGTGATTTGCAAAATTTGAGTTTCGAACACGGAAAAGCACAAACGCGATTCATTGAAGAAAAACGCACCTTCGAACCTGAAAACATAGGTGATAAAATTCAGTTGCACATGAACCGTTGTATTTTATGTCAACGTTGTGTTCAAGTGGCTGAACAATTGACTGACTATCGCGTTCATGGAGTTTTGAATCGTGGTGATCACGCTCAAATTTCGACCATGGTTTCTGCAGCTATCGACAATGAATTCTCAGGAAATATGATTGACGTTTGTCCAGTGGGTGCTTTGACCGATAAAACATTCCGATTCAAATCCCGTGTATGGTTTAACAAACCGTTCAATGCACACCGTGAATGTACCACTCCAGGTTGTTGTGGTAAGGTAACAGTTTGGATGTTTGGTAACGAAATTCAACGGGTAACGGCACGTAAAGATGAATTCCATGAAGTGGAAGATTTCATCTGTAACACCTGTCGTTATGACAAAAAAGAAGTTTCGGATTGGACCATTGAAGGTCCTCGTAAATTCGAAAAAGATTCGGTAATCAATGTCAACAACTATACCCGTAAAATGGATAAAGTTGTGATTAATACGGAAAAAGGTATTTTGATGGGTCGCGATGAAGACCGTAAAAAAATCAGTATGGCCGACATTGATTATAATGAAAAGATTGACGGAACTCAAGTAAAGAAATAACATGGACAGTGCATTAATTATTGAAAAAAGTATTTTCATCGTAGTCGTTTTTGCGGTTACCATGTTGATGGCTATGTATTCTACTTGGGCAGAGCGTAAGGTAGCGGCTTTTTTACAAGACCGTGTCGGACCCAACCGTGCAGGATGGGGTGGATTATTACAACCGCTTGCCGATGGTTTGAAGTTATTTGCTAAAGAAGAATTCGAACCCAATACACCCAACAAATTTTTATTCTTTGTCGGACCTGGAATCGCGATGGCGACTGCTTTAATTACGAGTGCTGTAATTCCTTGGGGTGACAAATTAGAATTGTTCGGACGCACTATCCAATTACAAGCCACAGACATCGATGTTTCGATTTTGTATGTTTTTGGTGTTGTTTCAGTTGGCGTTTACGGAATCATGATTGGGGGTTGGGCTTCAAATAATAAGTTCTCCTTAATGGGTGCTGTTCGTGCAGCCTCTCAAATGGTATCTTACGAAGTAGCTATGGGACTATCCATCATTGCTTTGTTGATGATGAGTGGATCGTTAAGCTTACACGATATTACAGTACAACAACACGGAATGAACTGGAACATTTGGTACCAACCTGTTGGTTTCTTGATTTTCTTAATTTGTGCTTTTGCGGAAACAAACCGTACACCTTTTGACTTAGCAGAATGTGAAAGTGAGCTTATTGGTGGATACCACACGGAATATTCTTCGATGAAAATGGGATTCTATTTGTTTGCTGAATATGCTAACATGTTCATCTCTTCTACCTTAATTTCAGTTTTATACTTTGGAGGTTACAACTACCCAGGCATGGATTGGGTAGGTACAAATTGGGGAACCAATGCCGCTACTTTACTTGGAATTGGGGCGCTTTTCGCTAAAATCTGTTTCTTCATTTTCTTCTATATGTGGGTGCGTTGGACAATACCGCGTTTCCGTTATGACCAATTGATGAATTTGGGTTGGAAGATTTTAATCCCGCTTTCGATTATTAACATCATGATTACAGGAGTTTGTATTCTGGCTTTTAAATAAGAAACAAAATATGGCTACATCCATTCAAAACATATCGCTTTCTGGAAAGAAAAAGCAAGTTTCCAATAAGGAAATGACCTTTTGGGAGCGCTTGTATCTGGTTGCAATCATCAAAGGATTGTTGATCACGATTAAACACTTTTTCCGTAAAAAAGCAACGATTCACTATCCGGAGCAAGTTCGCGAATTCAGTCCGGTTTACCGTGGAAAACATACCTTAAAGCGTGACGAACAGGGTCGTGAAAATTGTACGGCTTGTGGTTTATGTGCCCTAACCTGCCCTGCTGAAGCCATCACTATGAAAGCGGCAGAACGCAAAAAAGGTGAAGAACATTTGTACCGTGAAGAAAAGTATGCAGAAATCTATGAAATCAACATGTTGCGATGCATTTTCTGTGGTTTGTGCGAAGAGGCGTGTCCAAAAGACGCAATTTATTTGACGATTTCCAAAGAACTCGTTCCCGCACAATACGATCGTGAAGACTTTATCTATGGTAAAGATAAATTGGTAATGCCGCTTGAAGTGGCGATGGCTAACACTCAAAAATTAAATTAATCATGTCAACAGTATTACTTATTTTCTACATTCTGTCGGCAGTAACGTTAGCCACAGCTTTCTTGACCATTTACACCAAAAACCCAATACATAGTGCCATCTACTTAGTAATTTGTATGGTTTCGATTATGGGTCATTATTTGTTATTCAATGCCCAATTTTTGGCTTTGGTCCAACTCATAGTCTATGCGGGAGCTATTATGGTACTCTTCCTCTTCACCCTCATGTTGATGAATTTGAACAAAGAGGATGAAGTGCACAAGCCACGTATGACGCGCTATGCAGCCATTATCGTGTTTATTGTATTGAGTGCTGTATTGGTTTATGTATTTACCGATACCAAACCAATTATGGGTGAATACGATTATACTGGTGAAGACTTCCAATCCATCAAAACATTGGGTAAAGTATTGTTGAATGAATATATGGTTCCTTTCGAATTCGCTTCTATCTTATTATTAGCAGCCATGTTGGGAGTTGTATTAGTATCTAAAAAAGAAAAAGACGCGAACTAATCATGGAGAATATTTTAAATCATATTGGTATCGAAAACTACATCTTCCTATCGGTGATTCTATTTTGTATCGGCGTATTCGGAGTGTTGTACCGTCGTAATGCCATCATCGTTTTCATGTCGATTGAAATCATGTTGAATGCAGTTAACCTATTATTTGTTGCCTTCTCCACGTATCACCAAGATGCCGAAGGACAAGTATTTGTATTCTTCTCAATGGCCGTAGCCGCTGCAGAAGTTGCCGTTGGATTAGCAATTTTGGTTGCTATTTTCAGAAATATCGGTTCGATTGATATCGCTAATTTGAAGAACTTAAAAGGATAAGCCCTAATGGAGAAGAATTTAGTATTAGTATTATTGCTTGCCCCATTTGTTGGGTTCTTAGTAAATGTTTTTTTCGGTAAAAAAGCAGGAAAAGGAATGGCCGGTGCTTTGGGTACTGTTGCTGTTGCCTTGTCTTTTGTACTTAGCGTTTACTTCTTTTTACAAGTAAATCAAACAGCAAAACCGATTGCGGTGAAATTGTTTGATTGGATTTCCGTGAGTAATTTCAAATTGGATTTTGGTATTCTATTGGACCAATTGTCGCTTTTGTGGCTATTGTTTGTTACCGGAATTGGTTCGTTGATTCACCTCTACTCCATCAGCTACATGCACGATGATGAAAACATGCACAAGTTCTTTTCGTACTTGAATTTGTTCGTATTTTTCATGATCACTTTGGTGGTAGGTAGTAATATCTTAATCATGTTTATTGGTTGGGAAGGTGTCGGACTTTGTTCTTACCTTTTAATCGGATTCTGGTATAAAAACCAAGATTACAACGATGCTGCGAAAAAAGCCTTTATCATGAACCGTATTGGGGATTTAGGGTTTCTAATTGGAATTTTTATTTTAGGGTCGATGTTCTCTACATTGGATTATGGCCAATTAAAAGCAGCCATCACTGCAGGTAATGCAGATACCGCTAAATTAACCGTTGCCGCTTTGTGTTTATTCATTGGAGCAACTGGAAAATCAGCTCAATTACCTTTATATACGTGGTTACCCGATGCGATGGCAGGACCAACTCCTGTTTCGGCGTTGATTCACGCAGCTACAATGGTAACAGCAGGTATCTTTATGATTACACGCTTGAATTTCTTATTTGATCTTACACCTTTTGTTCAAAATATCATTGCAATTGTTGGTGCGGTAACGGCTTTAGTAGCTGCTTCGATCGGACTTTTACAAAATGACATTAAAAAAGTATTGGCGTATTCAACCGTTTCACAATTAGGTTTAATGTTCTTAGCCTTAGGATTAGGAGCGTACAACGTAGCAGTATTCCATGTAATCACACATGCCTTCTTCAAAGCGTGTTTGTTCTTGGGTTCAGGTTCGGTGATTCACGCCATGCATCACGAACAAGATATGCGTAGAATGGGTGGATTGCGTAAAATTATGCCAATCACCTTTATGACTATGTTGATTGCTACCTTGGCTATTTCAGGAATTCCACCGTTTTCTGGTTTCTTCTCTAAAGATGAAATTTTGATGACGGCTTTCCACGCCAACATTCCTTTGTGGGTGATTGCTTCGTTAGCTTCTATCATGACGGCTTTCTATATGTTCCGTTTGATGTACCTTACCTTTTACAAAGATTTCCGCGGTACCGAAGAACAGAAACATCATTTACACGAGAGTCCGGGCTTAATCACGTTCCCGTTGATTGTTTTAGCTATTCTATCATTAGTGGGTGGATTAATTAGCTTACCGTTTGGAAACAGTTGGTTGAACCAATACCTCGCACCTTTATTCAGTGAAGCACATCATGCCGAACATCATTTAGGTACCACAGAATATACATTAATGGCCATTGCAGTTGCGGGTGGATTGATTGGTATTGGCTTAGCGTATAACAAATACCTTAAAGGAGGTTATGTACCTAAAGAAGACCAAGATATCGATGGTTTTGCCAAAACGGTATACAATAAATATTATGTCGATGAAGCGTATATGGCGTTAATCGTGAAACCTATTAATGGCTTGTCCAACTTCTTCCGTGAAACCTTAGAACCAGCTTTATCCCGTTTGGTTTATGGTTTAGGATCTTTAGCCAATGGCTTAGGAAGTTTGGGAAGTCGAGTACAAAATGGAAGTATCGGTTTGTATCTTTTTGCTTTTGTGATTGGATTCAGCGCGATTTTCATCTATTTGTTTTTAGCTAATAAATAATTAACTGATGGACGTTACTACACTATTATTATTACTTTTCGTAGGTGCCGTAATTACTTTTATTGCGGGAGATAAATTGGCTTCCAAAGTCGCTTTACTATTCAGTGCAGCAGCTTTAGGAGTGACCGTTTACCTATTAACCACCGTACAACAGTTTAGTTCGCTGAATGTTTCGTATCCTTGGATATCCGCTCCCAAAGCCTATTTTGCTTTAAAAGTGGACGGATTATCTTTGGCCATGGTCTTATTGACCACAGCACTAACGCCGTTAATTATTTTATCCTCGTTTGCTAATCAATTCAAAAGTGCCAAAAACTTTTATGCGTTAGTTCTTTTCATGGCTTTTGCTATGGCTGGAACCTTCTTGGCAGCGGATGGGTTGTTATACTATATCTTCTGGGAATTGGCCTTGATACCGATTTACTTCATCGCTTTATTGTGGGGTAATGATGCTATCGAAGCACGTAAAAAAGCGGTTTTAAAATTCTTTATTTACACCCTAGGAGGTTCGTTGTTCATGTTGGTGGCTTTTGCGTATTTGTACCACAAAGCGGGAAGTTTCTTATTGACCGATTTGTACCAATTGAAATTAAGTTCTTGTGAACAAACTTGGATTTTCTTCGCGTTCTTTTTAGCCTATGCGATTAAAATTCCGGTAATTCCTTTCCATACTTGGCAGGCCGAGGTGTATCAAAAAGCACCCACTGTAGGTACCATGTTACTTTCGGGTATAATGCTTAAAATGGGATTGTACAGCGTAATGCGTTGGCAGTTACCCATAGCACCTGAAGCGGCTAAAACGTATATGCCATTGGTATTAGGTTTGAGCATTGCGGGTGTAATCTACGGATCTATTGTGGCTTTACGCCAAAAGGATTTGAAGAAATTATTGGCGTATTCGTCTTTAGCACACGTTGGTTTGATTGCCGCAGGTTGTTATACACTTACCTATGATGGATTAAGCGGTGCCGTTTCTCAAATGATTGCGCACGGTTTTGTCATCGTTGGTTTGTTCTATGCGGCTGAAATCATCTACCGTCGTTATGAAACACGCACAATTGCCGATATGGGTGGTATTCGTACACAAACGCCGAAATTCACTTCCTTATTCATGATTTTGGTGTTGGCTTCTGTTGCATTACCAGGAACCTATAACTTCGTTGGGGAATTCACTGTATTGTATAGTTTATCGCAAATCAATGTTTGGTATGCGGTAATTGGTGGTACCACTATCATTTTAGGAGCGTATTATATGTTGAAAATGTTCCAAAATGTAATGCTAGGTGAAACCAACGCTAAACTTTTTGCCGATGTAACTGTAGGTGAAACTGTGGTAATGGTTGTGCTTATTGCCTTCCTTTTGTTCTTTGGATTGTATCCAAAACCCCTCTTGGATTTAGTGAATCCAAGTATTCAGGAAATTCTAACTCAAATAAACCGTTCTTAATTACGTCATACGAATGAATACATTAATTGCTATATCAGGTTTAGGCATCTTCTGTCTTTTTGCTGAAATCATCAATCTGAGAAAAGCCATCGTTCCCGTTGCAGTATTGGGACTAATCGCCATTCTTGGAATCACGGTTTCCGAGTTTGACCATCCTTCTGCGTGGTACAACAACATGGTAATTGTGAACAATTTCTCGGTTGCATTTTCCAGCTTATTTATCGTATTGACGATTTTCATCCTTGCGATGAGTGGTGATTTTTATAAAGATAAACCGTCAAAGTTTTCAGATTTTATTGCTATTAAAATTTTCTTATTAGCAGGAGCCGTAGCTATGGTTTCTTTCGGAAATTTATCGATGTTTTTCTTGGGGATCGAAATCCTTTCTATCTCCTTATATATCTTGGCGGGAAGTGACCGTTTGAGCATTTTAAGTAACGAAGCGGGGATGAAATATTTCCTATTGGGTTCATTTGCCTCTGGATTTATTCTTTTCGGGATCTGTTTGGTTTACGGGGCTACCGGCTATTTTGATGTGGCTGAAATTTATGCTTTATCTCAAGGTGCGGGCTTACCCGTTTGGTTCTACTTTGGTATCGCCATGATCTTGATTGGTATGTTGTTTAAAATTGCAGCGGCACCTTTCCATTTCTGGGCTCCAGACGTGTATGAAGGTTCGCCTACCTTAGTTACCGCCACGATGAGTACCTTAGCCAAGGTAGTTGCTGTAGCTACGCTTTATAAATTGGTTACCTCTTTGAATGCGAATATGCCACATTTGTTCCAAGTTGTAATTGTGGCCATTGCGATCTTAACGATGGCTGTAGGTAACTTGTTGGCACTTCGTCAAGAAAACGTAAAACGTATGATGGCCTTTTCAGGGATTTCACATGCGGGCTTTATGTTGTTGGCTTTATTAAGTTTGACCACTGCAGCAGGTACTTTATTTTACTATACCGCAGCTTATGCCTTTGCAGGAATTGCTTCGTTTGCCGTGATTACTTCGGTGACTAAAAATAAGGCTACTCAAAATGTATCCGACTTTAATGGCTTAGGAAAAACGAATCCTGTTTTGGCAGCGGTGTTAACCATGTCGTTGTTATCGATGGCGGGTATTCCAATCTTTGCTGGATTCTTCGCTAAGTTTTCTTTGTTCACACAAACGATTGAAGCCGGTTATTTAGTAGCGGTTATTGCCGGAGTTATCAGTTCGATCATTAGTATTGGCTACTACTTCAAATTGATTTTGGCCATGTACAACAAAGACGCAGATGCAGAAACGACTTCGTTCCCATGGGTGTACACCGTTGTGGCTGTTTTGGCAATCGCATTAAACATCGGGATGGGAATTTACCCAGGCTGCATGTTTGATTTATTAAAATAAAACGCAAAACTCACTATACAAGGCTGTCTCTAAAGGGCAGCCTTTTTTTATGAACAATCGTGAAATTTAACGCTTGTTCCAACTTCACTTTTGGGATCGAATTCCTAATTTTATCCCATGTATGCATTAGTGGATTGCAATAACTTTTACGCTTCGTGTGAACGGGTGTTCCAGCCGCAGTTAATCGGGAAACCTATCGTGGTTTTGTCGAATAACGACGGTTGCGTGATTGCGCGCAGTTATGAAGCAAAAGACTTGGGCATACCTATGGGTGCTCCCGAATTTGAATGTAGGGATTTAATCAATAAACACGGTATTCATGTGTTTTCTTCCAATTATGCGCTCTATGGTGACATGAGTAGTCGGGTGATGAAAATTTTAGAAGGTTTTACGCCTCATGTCGAAGTGTACAGCATTGACGAAGCCTTTCTCAATTTTGACGGAATGCCCATAGCTGATTTACAGGAGTATGGCATCCAAATGCGCAAACGCGTTCAAAAATGGTTGAGCATTCCCATCTGTGTTGGATTTGCCCCATCAAAAGCGTTATCCAAAATTGCCAATAAAATTGCCAAAAAATACCCAGACCGCACGGGTGGTTCGTATGTTATCGATTCGGAAGAAAAACGAATCAAAGCACTGAAGTGGACCAAAATTGAAGACGTTTGGGGAATTGGCTTTCGCCTAACGAAAAAGATGAAGGCAAAAAACATTCTGACGGCCTATGACTTTACACTGCCGCAGCACGAAGTTTTTATCCAAAAGGAAATGGGTGTTGTAGGGAATCGTCTACGGTTGGAACTCCTCGGGCAATCGGTATTGGAAATGGAAGAAGCCAAAGACAAAAAACACATTGCCGTGACCCGAAGCTTTGAAGGACGTATTGCGAATCTAAACGAACTGAAAGAACGCGTTTCTACCTTTGCCTCGGTTTGTGGTGAAAAATTGCGCAAGCAACATTCCAATTGTCAAGTGGTGACCGTGTATTTACGAAAAGACAAATTTCACAATCCCGACAACGGACGGTACAATTTTTATGCGCAAGAAACGCTGCCTTTCCCGACGAATTCCAGTATAACCTTGGGAAAAGTGGCGACAAAAATGATTGAACAACTGTACCGTGAGGGTGAAGAATATAAAAAAACGGGCGTGATTGTTTCGGCGATTACCCCAGAAAATCAGAAACAATACAATTTATTTCAAGACGAGAATCCGAAGCATGAAGCCTTGATGAAAGTCATGGATACGTATTTCAAAAAAACGGGCGAACGAAAAATTCGGTTGGGCATGCACGACTTGAATCGGACCTGGAAGATGAAACAGAACTATTTATCGCCTAAATTTACAACCAATATTAACGATATCATTACCGTACAATGTCGCTAGAACCTACAAAACTGACGTTTTTTATTCCGGACTTCACCGCCAGTGAAGGGGTTTCGTATTTTGCAGGCGGGATCAAAGCGGGATTTCCTTCACCGGCTGCAGACTTTGATGAAGCGAAAATCAGTTTGGACCATGTATTGGTGCGCAACCGTGAAGCCACATTTTACGCGAAAGCCAGTGGGACGTCAATGATTGGTGCGGGTATTGATGATGGCGATATTATGGTTATTGACCGCAGTTTGGAACCGACGAATAATAAAATTGCCGTTTGTTTTATCGACGGTGAGTTTACGGTAAAACGGATCCATAAGGAAAAAGACGCGGTGTACTTAATGCCCGAAAACCCGGTTTTCCCTCCTATAAAAATTACCGAAGAAAACGAATTGATCATTTGGGGCATTGTGACTTATGTGATTAAAAGTGTGGGGTGAAATAAACCACACTTGATTAAAGCAGCGATTTGCACCAGGGATAGGAGCGGCATCCCCGTAACGGAGTGGAGGGACCTGCCTTTGCCGGCAGGCAGGAATAGCGGATAGCGCGCCCGGGTGCCCAAAAAAATAGTAGGATTTCGCGGGAAATTTTATCTTTGATACTACCTAAACACCACAGATTTTATGAAACTTCGCTTGGTTGCTTTGTGCACTTTTTGGATTGGCTTACTGACAACGTCTTTGTATGCGCAAGAACTTCCTCCGATTATTAAGTATCCATCGACCAATTACCACGCTGGGAATCAGAACTGGATGGTGGCGCAGGGCCAGAATGAATTCATTTATTTTGCGAATAATGAAGGGTTGCTGGAATTTAATGGTGCCGAGTGGACCTTATATCCGTCGCCTAATGAAACGATTGTTCGTTCGGTAAAAGTGGTGGGCAACCGCATTTTTACGGGTTGTTATATGGAGTTTGGGTATTGGGACCGCCAAGCCAACGGTCGTTTAAAGTACACTTCGCTATCGGCTAAAATCAAGAATAAGTTGATTGAAGACGAGCATTTTTGGAACATCATTCATTTGGACAAATGGGTTTTATTTCAATCGTTCAACCGCATTTATGTGTATGATACCCGTTCGGGAACTTTTCAATTTATCGATAAGCATCCCTATATATTTCGCTGTTACAAAACCAATAACTCCATTTATTTTCAAGGTATAGGCGAAGGATTGTTTGAAATTGTCAATGGGAAAAGTGTTTTGGTGAGCAATGATCCGCGGATACAGAACAACCGTATTGTCGAAATTTATCCAGGAGAGGATGGGCTTTTGTTGCAAACGGAACGCGCGGGTGTTTTTAAATTAAAAGATCATCTATTAGAAGACTATCATTTTGAATCGGAGGCTGAGTTGGGAGTCAATTCGATTTTTTCGGCTAAAAAACTTTCTGATGGTGGCTATGCGTTAGGAACGATTTCCAATGGGATCTATATTTTGGACCGCAATGGTAAAATACGCTACCATATCATTCAGAATCTGGGATTGAGCAACAATACCGTTTTGTCATTAAATGAAGATACGGACAACAATTTATGGTTGGGTCTGGACAATGGAATTGACTGCATCAATTTGCAATCGCCGATACGCAGTTACAAAGATGACGGCGGTTATTTGGGAACGGTATATGCATCGATTCGGTTTGGAGATTACATTTATTTGGGAACCAACCAAGGTTTATTCTATCGCAACCAGGCTACGGGAGGAAATTTCCAGTTGGTTCCGGGAACAAAAGGACAGGTATGGTCGTTGTATGCCTATGATGGAAAATTGTTTTGCGGCCACGATCAAGGAACGTTTATTGTAACTGGTGGGTCGGTAGAACATATTGCCCGACAGACTGGAACATGGATGTTCAATCGGGTGAATGGTCATCCGGATTGGTTGATTCAAGGAAATTACAACGGACTTTCTGTATTGCAAAAAGTCGGCAATCAGTGGGTGTATCGAAATAAAGTTGCCGGATTTGATATTTCCTCGCGTTATTTTGAAATTGACCGAAAGAATAATTTATATGTGGGTCATGAATACAAAGGAATAATAAAAGTAGCTATGCAACCGGATTATTTACGGGCGCGTAAATTTTCAATACTATCAACCCCATCTAAGGGGAAAAATATTGGTTTGGCGAAATTCAACGGCACCATTTATTTTGCAGGAAAACAAGGGATTTTTGTATTGGACGAAACTACAGGTAACTTTAAAAAGAATACGGAGTTAAGTAAAGTCTTTAATAACAACGAGTACATTTCAGGAAAATTGACGGTGGATAATTCGAATAAAATGTGGTTGTTCACGAAGAGTTACATTTATTATTTCACTTCAGGCAATTTCAACGCACAATTAAAAAGACATAAGATTCCGATTCCAACGGTAATTACCAATCCGATGGTGGGTTATGAAAATATCAGTCCAATTTCAAATAACCGCTATCTCGTGGGTAAAACGGATGGCTATTTCATCATTAATCTTAATGATTTTAAGGTAAAAAGTCATCGTGTACTTATTACGGCTGTAACAACGACACCATCTGAAAATAAGAACAGTGAAAAGAATCTCTCAATTACTACAGAAGGAGAAATTGCGCATGATGAAAACAATGTTGTTTTTACATACACGGTTCCCCAATACAATCGTTTTATCGATGTTGAGTATCAATATATTTTAGAAGGTTTTCAATCCAACTGGAGTGAATGGACCTCAAAAACCAATGTAGCCTTCAAGAATTTAGAAGCGGGAGAATATACGTTTAAGGTACGGGCCAAAGTGGCTAATGGAACTCCTGAAAATGTTGCGGAATATCATTTTACAGTATTAAAGCCTTGGTACGCAACCAATCTTGCCTTGGTGATTTACTTGATCTTATTTATTGTATTGGCCTTTAAGATTAATAAATTTTACCAAGATTACTACCGTAAACAGCAGGAGAAATTGATAGAAGAAAACAACCGACTATTAGAAATTGCGGCGTTAGAAAATGAGAAACAATTGATGCAATTGCGCAATGAACAGTTGTCCCAAGATGTTGATGCTAAAAATAGAGAGTTGGCTGTTTCTACTCTATCCTTGATTAAGAAAGACGAATTGCTCGCAATCATCAAAGAAGACTTAAAGAAAACTGCAGATAGTACAGACGGAAAAAGTCTTAAATCTGTAATTTCAACAATCAACACCACCATTTCCAAAGATGAATCTTGGAATACTTTTAGAGAAGCTTTTGATAGTGTCGATAAAGATTTCTTAAAAAAGATCAAACAAGCCCATCCGAGTTTAACGCCGAGTGATTTAAAATTATGCGCGTATTTGCGGTTGAATTTATCTTCAAAAGAGATTGCTCCGATGCTCAATATATCGATTCGAAGTGTAGAGATTAAACGATATCGTTTGCGAAAAAAGCTGAATTTACTCCATGATGACGGTTTGGTGAACTACATTTTGAGCATTTAACTATACAAAATGGGTCAATTTACCTCAACATTACCTTAACAAAAACCTTTTCGTAAGCCTGTTTTATCCCCAATTTCGCATTTGCTAAAAAAATTAACAGGCTCAAAACTCCTGATTTTTCGGGCGTAGTTGTGATATCTTGAAATTATTATCGCTTTTTTTTCTAAATGTATATTTTTTGTTGTGGTTCATTCTGAATCTCCTATTTCGTTAATAAATAATTTAACACCTTGTTAACAAGTCAGTGATTTGGCTTGGGAAAAAATTAACTCTTACCAAAAATTCTGTTTATTTATGAAAGTAAAACTGTTTGCTGGAAAACTTAGGGATCAATTATTCCTTTTTTCCATGATTTTTTTGTTTGCAGCCATGGCTAGCGCACAAAAAAAAGTGACGGGAACGGTAAGTTCCAAAGGCATTCCTTTAGCAGGTGCCAATGTGAACGTTAAAGGTTCCAAAACGGGCGTTTCTACCGATATTGACGGTAAATTCACCCTCAATGTTCCCAATGATGCAAAAACGATTGTAGTTTCCTACTTAGGGTATGCTACAAAAGAAGTTGCTGTTTCGGATAGTCCATTAACCATTGAACTTACCGAAGAATCCAACAAATTAGAGGAAGTAGTGATTAACGTAGGGTATGGTACTCAGAAAAAGAGTGTGGTAACCGGTGCTATTTCTAAAGTAAATGCAAGAGATTTAGAAAAAGTCCCTAATGGAAACGTGGGTACCGCTTTACAAGGTCGTGTGAGTGGGGTAACTGTTGCAGCGAATTCAGGAGCTCCAGGTTCTACAGCAACAATTCGCGTTCGTGGGGTTACTACTTTTGGAGACAACTCTCCTTTGATTGTTATTGATAACGTAGTAATGCCTATCGAAAGCTTAAACGCAATCAACCAACAAGATATTGAGTCGATGGAGGTATTAAAGGATGCTGCATCTGCTGCGATTTATGGTACACGTGCAGCCAAAGGGGTTATCTTGATAACTACTAAAAAAGGGAAAAAAGGAAAAATGTCTGTAAGTTACAATGGATTTACAGGAACATCTGCTCCTAGAAAAACAATCAACTTATTGAATGCTACAGAATATGCAACGATTATGAATGAAAAATCGTTAGCCGGTGGCGGACCAATCAAATATCCAAACCCAGCTGCTTTAGGTGCTGGAACAGATTGGCAAAGTAAAATTTTCAATAATAATGCGATGCGTTCCAACCACGAATTAAGTTTAAGTGGTGGAAATGATACTTCAACTTTCTTTGTTTCTCTAGGGATGCAAAACCAAGAAGGTATTGTTGCTTCTGAAATCTCAAATTCGATCAAAAAAACAGTTCGTTTGAACTCTACACACAAACTTTCTGACCGTTTCACATTGGGGCAAAACTTTACGTATGCCAACATTACCAATGTGGGTATTGGAAGCTCAAACACAGAATTTGGTGGTGTAATGGGATCCGCAATTATGCTGGACCCTACAACTCCAGACATTGTAACTGACCCTGTAATTGCAAATAGCGCACCCTATAATTCAAATCCATGGGTAGTTCGTGATCCAAATGGAAATCCTTATGGTTTGTCATCCGTAGTGGGTCAAGAAATTGCAAATCCATTAGCCTTAATTCAAATTTTAAAAGGAAACCACGGTTGGTCGGATGATTTCTTTGGGAATATGTATTTAGAAGGAAAAATCATCGACGGTTTGAAATTCAGATCAAGCTTCGGAGGAAAACGCTCTACTTGGGGTAATGAATTCTTCACACCCAAGTTTTATTTGAATCCTAACTACAATAACGTAGCCGGTAAAAACAGCTTAACCCGTAACATGGGCCGTGCTTTGGATTGGACGATTACGAATAACATTACTTACGACAAACGCTTTAACGATCATAATGTAAGCGCCATGTTAGGGTATGAAGTTAATAACCAAGGAATTGGATATTACATGGGTGTAACCCACTCGGGATTACCCGTAAACAACTATCAAGATGCTAACTTTAACTATGCAGTAGCAGAAGCAGATAAAAAAGGATATAGTTATGACTTTATTCCACATAAAATAACTTCTACAATTGCTCGTTTAACCTACGACTACAAAGAAAAATACCTTTTCAATGGTATTTATCGTATAGATGGTTCGACTAAATTCGGTAGAAACAACAAATACGGTAAATTCCCTTCTGTTTCTTTAGGTTGGGTCGCTTCAAAAGAAGATTTCTGGAAAGAAAACAAAGTGATTGAATTCTTAAAATTCCGTGCAGGTTACGGGGTTACAGGAGATACAGGAAGCTTAGGTAACTTCTATTATGCATCTGCAATTTCAGGGGGATACAATTACACCTTAGGTCCTGATGGTCAAATCTTTACAGGAAACACCATCCGTACAGTAGAAAACCCTGATTTACATTGGGAAGAAACCAAACAAACTAACATTGGTTTTGATGCACGTTTGTTTAAAAACTTCAACTTAACCGTTGAATATTATAACAAAAAAACATCGGGTATCTTACAACAAGTTCGTATTCCTGGATATGTTGGAGTTGCTGACTTACCATGGGCAAACGTGGCCGACATGACCAATAGAGGGATAGAGTTTGAAATGGGCTACAAAAAACAAATCGGTGAATTAAATTTATCGGCGAGTGCTAACTTCTCTACTTTGAAAAATGAAGTGACCAATATTGGTGCCGGTGTAGATTTCATTACACAAGATGCCCCTGGATTCCAGTCAATGGGTCCTGTTACACGTTCTCAAGTAGGTGAAGCATACAACTCTTTCTATGGTTTCCAAACGGCTGGTATTTTCCAAAATCAAGCGGAAATCAACGCTTACACTAATTCAACAGGAGGTTTAATTCAACCGAATGCACAACCTGGAGACTTCCGTTGGGTAGATAACAACGGTGACGGACAAATTACTGATGCTGATAAAAAATTCTTAGGTTCGCCTATTCCAAAATACACTTTTGGTTTTACCTTTAATGCTGATTACAAAGGATTTGACTTGTATGTGTTTACACAAGGGGTAGCTGGCAACAAAATTTTCCAAGGCTACCGTCGTTTAGACATCAGTGAAGGTAACTTTACAACAGATGTATTGAATCGTTGGACAGGAGAAGGAACATCAAATGACTTCCCAAGAATTACCAGCAATGATACCAATGGTAACTTTGGTAGAATGTCTGACTTCTATTTACAAAAAGGAGACTATATCCGTTTGAAAATTGTTCAATTAGGGTATAGCTTACCTGCTAATGTAATCAAGAAAATCGGTGCTTCTAAAGTTCGCTTTTATGTTTCTGGTGAAAACTTAATCACCTTGACTAAATACAACGGATACGACCCAGAAATTGGTGGAACTGTAATGGGTATTGATAAAGGATATTATCCACAACCTAGAACGTATTTCTTTGGTGCTAATCTTCAATTCTAATATAAATTGATATGAAAAATAAAATTATAAAAATTGGTTTTGCAACAGGAATCGTAGCCTTATCGCTAGTTTCTTGTAGTAAGGATTATTTGGAACTCGATCCAAATGATGCAGGATTATCGCTTTCAGAAAATTATTATAGAAACGAAGCGGAATGTTTCAGTGGTTTGGTTTCTGTATATGATATTTTGAAAAAGAATTCTGGTGGTTTTGAAAACATGATTGCCATGATGAATGCAGGTTCTGACGACCATTACGCTGGTGGTGGTGGTGCAACTGACGGTGTGGGAATCCAAAGTTTTTCAAATTTCACCATGAGTGGAACCACCATTCCAGAAAGTTTTTGGAATGATCATTACCAAGGAATTACCCGTGCCAATATTCTAATTGCACGTGTTCCTGGTGCAGACATGAGCCAAGCTAAAAAAGATCGTTTCATCGCAGAAGCAAAAGCGTTACGTGCGATTTATTATTTCAATTTAGTACGCATGTTCAAAAACATCCCGTTAATTGTAGAACAGTTAACGCCTGGGAATATGTATAGCCAACCACAAGCAGCTCCTTCAGCAGTGTACACACAAATTGAAAATGATTTAACAGATGCCATTGCTGTTTTACCTACTACTCTATCTTCTGAGGAATTGGGAAGATTATCAAAAGGTGGTGCCAAAGCAATGTTAGGTAAAGTTTACTTGTATCAGGGCAAAAATGCATTAGCAGCTACTCAATTGGCAGATGTTAATGGTACGCCAGGAAGTACTAGCTCTTATGGCTATAAGCTTTTAAATAACTTCAGTGATTTATGGGTAACTACCAATAAATTCAACACAGAATCAATTATTGAAGCGACTCATACCAGTGCAGGTAATTCTTACTGGGGTATTTGGGGTTCAGGTCAAGATGAAGGGAATACGTTGAATGTAATGTGTGGACCTCGTGGTTATGTTCGTATCAATGCTACAGCACCTGATCTTCCTTCTGGTTGGAGTTTTAACATGATTACTCAAGACTTATACAATGTATTGCAAAGTGATCCACGTTTTAATGCAACCATCTTGGATTTAAAAACCATGAAACAAAATGGAGATGTTGATTACATTGCAGGTTACCAAGACACTGGGTACTTCTTAAACAAATTTGTACCTCGTCAATCAGATGTAACTACTGGTCAAGGGGATGCGGTGTTAAACTACAAACAAGACACCTACATCATTCGCCTTGCCGACACGTACTTAATGGAAGCCGAAGCTTTAGGCGGAACTGGCGCTCGTGCTCAAGCATTATTAGATGCAGTAAGAGCTCGTGTTGGTTTACCAAGCGTTCCTGTATCCATGGATGCCATCAAAACAGAACGCCGTAAAGAATTAGCGGGTGAAGGACACCGTTTCTTTGACTTAGTTCGTTGGGGTGAAGCCGCTTCTAAATTAAGTTCTCGTGGCTTTGTAGCCGGTAAAAATGAAGTGTTCCCAATTCCATACAAAGAATTACAAAACACACAAATTGTTCAAAATCCAGGTTATTAATACCCATTGACTATGAAAAAAATACAAACAATTTTAGCAGCACCAAAAGCTTTACTAGGTATGGCTTTGCTGGGGTTACTCCTGACCGGATGTAACGAAGACAATCCATCATTAGGCAGTTTACCTAATGCCGATTTTACAACAAATGCATCACCATCAAATCCCAATTCCATTAATTTAAAAAATACCTCTTCATCCGTTGGGGTAGCTTATTGGGAAGTTCCTGCTTTGAATTTAGGTTCAAGCGACTTAAAGGGGGATAATGTAACGGTGAACTTCACATTTGCTGGCACCTATCAAGTAAAAATGATGTTAGCCGCTCAAGGAGGAATTACGACTGTAACCAAGACTGTAACCATTGCTCAAAATGACCCCAATGCTTGTAACGGTACTGTAATCGGCTTTTTAACCGGTTGTGGTACAAAAACATGGAAATTAAATCCGGCACCAAACGCCATGTGGGTAAGTCAGTGGGCTGGTGGAGATGGAAGCTGGTGGGCCAGTGGTGCACAAGAAGTAATCGACCGTCCTTGTATGTTTAATGATGAATACAAATTCACATTTAACGCAGGTGGTGATTTTGTATTCGATGACAAAGGGGACTTTTACTCCGATGGTTATTTAGGAAATTCTCCCGGATATACTTGTCAACCTAGTTCAAACTACACGGCTGCACAAGCACCTTGGGGAAGTGGTAACTTTAATTTTATTGTTATTCCAACAGGAGGTCACTATGGTTTAGGTCAAATTAAATTACTTGGCTTAGGTGCACATATTGGTATCCAAAAAGCAATCAATGACAATGAAACACCAAACGGTGCAACAGCAACATCCATTACTTATGATGTAAAAAGTATGCAGCATGTAACTGATCCTGCTGGAGACTACGATTTGTTAACTGTAACTATGCATTACGGATCGTGGAGCTCTACTGAAGGTTGGTGGACATTTACTTTAAGATCGTATTAAAATGACACAGTCCGCCTCATCGGAGACCTTGGGGCGGACTTTTTAAATTAAAGCTATGAAACAACTGATTGCCTTATTTTCTTTTTTCCTTCTTATTTCCTGTAGTTCTGATAGCGGAGATGGAGGAAACAACGGAAGCACCACGCCTTCCAACATTCAAATACAAGTGACTAAAATTGGTGCAACCGCCGCATTACCCAATGGTGATGGCAGTGGTGATGTAACAATTACCGTATCTGCAACCAATGCAACGGATTATAAAATTGCTATAAACGGCCAAATATTAAATGCCGCAAATGGTATTTTTCAATATTCTTTTACTTCCCTAGGAACGAATACGTATCCCGTAGTAGCATCAGCTTACAACGGTACTAATTTCATATCAACCAGCGTAGATGTTACGGTTTTAGTGACACCCACATTGGTGTGGTCTGATGAATTTAATACTAATGGAGCGCCTGATTCTAATAAATGGGGGTATGACATCGGTGCAGGTGGTTGGGGTAATAATGAATCCCAATATTATACATCACGCCCTGAAAATGTAATTGTTGAAGGTGGCTTTTTAAAAATTAAAACCCTAAGAGAGAATTATTTAGGTAGTCCATTCACCTCAGCACGTATCAAAACACAAGACAAATACAGCCTGAAATATGGTCGCGTGGAAATGCGCGCCAAACTTCCTGCTGGTGGTGGGACATGGCCCGCCTTTTGGATGTTAGGAAATTCCATCGGAAGTTTAGGATGGCCCGCTTGTGGCGAAATCGACATCATGGAGCATGTGGGGAATAATCTTAATCGAATTTACGGTACCCTTCACCATCCGAACCATTCAGGAGGAAATGCAGACGGAGGAAGTGTAGTCATTTCAAATGCAACTACGGATTTCCATGTCTATGCCACAGAATGGACCGCCTCAACAATCAAGTTTTATGTAGACGATCAGCTCTACTATACTTTTAATAACAGTGCCTCACTACCTTTTAATAACAATTTCTTTATCATCTTGAATTGTGCTGTGGGTGGAAATTTTGGAGGTACCATTGACCCTAATTTTAACGCTTCGACTTACGAAGTAGATTATATACGAGTTTTTCAGTAATATTTTGTTTAAGTTAGTTTTACTGCACATAGCTTCTGCACCCCAATGCAGAAGCTGTGGCAGAAACGTAAGATGAAAAAAATTAGTTTTCTCCTTATTTTCTTTTCCTTGTGGGGAAATAGCCAAACGCTCAATGTCATGACATACAACATTCGATTGGATGTTGCTTCTGACGGACTAAATGCATGGAATTACCGCAAAGATTTTATGGGCGAACAAATTCGTAATGCCAATCCAGATATTATTGGTTTTCAAGAAGCTCTACCCCATCAAGTTGATGATCTGGCGGAACGTCTTCCTAATTATCAGAGATCAGGTATCGGCCGTGAAAGTAACGGAACAGGAGAAGCTAGCTGCATTTTCTTTAACCAATCAAAATTTCAATTGGAAAAAGAAGCTACTTTTTGGCTTTCAGAAACCCCAAATATAGTTTCCAAAGGTTGGGATGCCGCCTGTAATCGGGTGTGTTCGTATGTACTCTTAAAAGACGTAAAAACGCAAAAATCATTTTGGGTTTTCAACACCCACTTAGATCATATGGGTGAAATGGCTAGAGATAACGGAATCCAACTCATTTTAAAAACCATAGCCGAACAAAATACGCAAGACCTTCCCGTGCTATTTATGGGGGACTTGAATACGTTGCCCTCGTCAAACCGAATTGCCGAAGTTAAAAAACACCTCAACGATTCCTATGACATCAATCCAAAATTAAAATCAGGTCCAGAATCCACCTTTAACGGATTCAAATACAACTATAACCCTCAAGAGCGCATCGATTACATCTTTGTGTCTCCAAAAAAATGTACTATTAAACAGTATTCAGTCTTGGTAACGGAACATGAAAAACGCTTTCCTTCAGACCATTTCCCTGTTTGGATACAAATTGAATTAAACCAATGAAACGCGCTCTATTTTTTGCAAGTTTACTTGCTACTTGTACCCTACTCTCCTGTGCTTGCTCACAATCCTCCTCAGATTCAGGAAACGGAAATCCAGTGACTCCAACTACCAACGAAGTGGATCTGTGGTTAACCAAAGCCGATGGCTCTAAAAAATTAGAAAAACAAGTCACTGCACTTGCATTTGACACCCAATACAATCAATACAATACCCTCGAAATTAATTCAAATCAAACGTACCAAACCATCGATGGCTTCGGATATACGTTAACGGGAGGAAGTGTCGAACTCATCAACCAACTCAGCGCTACTAAAAAACAAGAGTTGTTACAAGAATTATTTGGTTCCGGCGCTAATGGAATTGGAATTAGTTATTTACGAATAAGTATCGGTGCATCCGACTTAAGTAGCTCAGTATTTTCGTATGACGATTTACCCGTAGGTCAAACCGATGTAAACCTTACTCAGTTTAGTCTAGCACAAGACAATGCGCTTATCCAACTTTTACAAACCATTAGAACGATTAATCCAACCATCAAAATTCTTGGATCGCCTTGGTCGCCACCCGTTTGGATGAAAGACAATGGCAGTTCTGTTGGAGGCAGTCTCCTTCCACAATATTATAGTGTTTACGCACAATATTTTGTGAAGTATATCCAACAAATGAAACAAAATAACATCCCTATTGATGCGATTACCATTCAAAATGAACCCTTACATCCAGGAAACAATCCTAGTCTATATATGACAGCTGCGCAACAAGCTGATTTTATTAAAAACCACTTAGGACCTGCTTTTCAAACAGCTGGAATTACCACCAAAATTATTTGTTACGACCACAATTGTGACAAACCCGAATACCCTCTAGAAATATTAAACGATGCTGCCGCTCGCCCTTTTGTTGATGGATCAGCGTTCCATTTATACGCAGGCGACATCAGCGCCTTAGGGTCAGTCCATAATGCCTACCCAACAAAAAATGTCTATTTCACCGAACAATGGACAGGATCTACAGGTTCTTTTGACGGCGATCTCCGTTGGCACCTTCGCAACGTAATCATCGGCTCAATGCGCAATTGGAGTAAAATTGCCCTAGAATGGAACTTAGCCAATGACCCCAACTACAACCCGCATACTCCAGGTGGATGTACACAATGCAAAGGCGCCTTAACTTTATCTGGGTCGGAAAATATTACACGCAATGTTGCCTATTATATCATAGCACATGCCTCAAAATTTATACCTACCGGTTCGCAACGCATCGCTTCCAATCAAGTGGGTGGCGTTTTTAACGTTGCTTTCAAAACACCACAAGGAAAAATTGTCCTTGTTGCTGTTAATGACGGCTCAAACTCTGAAACATTCAATATTAAATACAACGGAAAATGGGTCACTGTCAGCCTCACCCCCGGGGATGTCGCCACCTATATTTTCTAAATCATGTTCCCATGAAAAAGTCAATTGTTATCCTTGCGTCAGTACTATCATTCGTTACTTCTGCGCAAACAAAAAAATCAAAACAAACTCCTGCCTTTTCTACAAAAGACAGAACCATCACTATAGTTACTACTGCCGATAGCACGCAATTGAAACTAACTACAACAGGTACCGCTACTTTCCGTGAATTGCGCCAACCCGTAGAACGTCAAACGTGTGTTTTTGTGCAACCGCAACATCAATTTCAATCGTTCATGGGCATAGGCGGTGCAATCACAGATGCTAGTGCTGAAGTTTTTGCCCAACTTCCTAAAGAAAAACAAAACGAATTTCTAACCGCCTATTTTTCGAAAACCAACGGCATCGGATATTCTATTATTCGAACAAACATGAACAGTTGCGACTTTAGTTCTGATTCTTACACTTACATCCAAGAAGGTGACGCCGCACTCAAAACGTTCGATATCACTCACGATAAAAAATACAAACTTCCGCTGATCAAGCAAGCAATGGGAATGATTGGCAATCAGGCGACTTTTTATATCAGTCCCTGGTCGCCACCCGCTTTTATGAAAGACAACAAAGACATGCTTCACGGCGGAAAATTACTTCCAGAATTTCGTCAATCTTGGGCTAATTATTATGTTAAATACATCAACGCACTTGAAAAAGAAGGATTGCCAATCTGGGGTCTGTCCATACAAAACGAACCCATGGCGACTCAAATTTGGGAGTCGTGTCTATTTTCTGCAGAAGAAGAACGCGATTTTTTAAAATATTATTTGGGGCCAACACTCCAAAAAGCCGGACTTAGCTCTAAAAAAATAATTGCTTGGGACCACAACCGCGATCTTATGGTGCAACGAGCGACCACAATTCTCGACGATCCCGAAGCTGCAAAATACGTTTGGGGCATTGGTTTCCATTGGTACGAAACCTGGAGCGGTGGCCAACCCATGTTTGATAATGTAAAAGCTGTCCATGAATTGTATCCCCATAAAAACCTAATCTTTACCGAAGGGTGCAAAGAAAAATTTGATGCGGCCAACTACCAATTATGGCGCAATGGGGAAATCTACGGCGAATCCATGATCAACGATTTCAATAACGGAACCGTCGCTTGGACGGATTGGAACATTCTATTGGATCAGTTTGGCGGACCCAATCATGTGAAAAACTTTTGCTTCGCTCCCGTTCACGCCGATCTTTCGACCAATCAAATCATTTATACCCCAGCTTATTATATCATCGGTCATTTTTCTAAATTCATTGAAAAAAAGGCCCGACGCATAAGTAGCGTGGCTAGCCGAAGTAATTTGTTAACGACTTCATTCCTTAATCCCAACGGGAAAATGGTTACCGTGGTGCTTAATAAAAGCAACCAACCGGTAGAATACCAATTGTGCATCGGTACAACTGCGGCAACAATTGCCATTCCAGCACGCGCCATTCAAACGTTGATGTATTAATTTTTGGAGCAAACGTTCTAGTATTTAAACACCTATCTTCCCGCTTTCCCCTTTAGTCCCTTCGGGAGCTATCGGGTCAATCGGGGCTAATAAACACGCTGAGTTTTTCAAATCAACCGACTCACCGCGCATTAAACATCACGCATGAAACTTAAATTCCTATTTGCTTTTAGTAGCACATTACTTTTCTCCATCACTACCGTTTTTGGTCAAGGATTCTTGCACCAAGACGGGCAACGTATCGTCGATGGAAAAGGGAATAATGTACTGTTGCGCGGTCTCGGCCTCGGTGGCTGGATGCTGCAAGAAGGATATATGCTTAAAACCGCTGATTTTGCCGGACCCCAATTTGCTATCCGTCAAAAATTAGTGGAAGTTCTTGGGGAAGAAGCCACAGCTCAATGGTACCAAACCTTTCGTAACAATGGCGTAACCAAACGCGATGTCGATTCCCTAGCCCATTGGGGTTTTAACTCGATCCGACTTCCAATGCACTATAACCTTTTTACACTTCCTATAGAAAAAGAACCCGTTCTCGGGGAACAAACATGGCTCGAAGAAGGATTTCAACGAACCGATAATCTCCTTCGCTGGTGTGCCGCTAATAAAATCTATCTCATACTTGATTTACACGGCGCACCCGGCGGACAAGGAAATGATGCCAATATTTCGGATTACGACACCACTAAACCCGCGCTTTGGCAAGCACAAGCCAATCAAGATAAAATGATTGCACTTTGGAAAAAAATAGCCGAACGTTATCGCAACGAACCCTGGATTGGCGGCTATGACATCATTAACGAACCCAATTGGAACTTTACGGGAACGAATAAAAATGGATGCGACGAAACCCAAAACGGTCCGTTGCGCGAACTCATGAAACGCACTACGGAAGCCATTCGCAGTGTCGACACCAATCACCTCATCATTATTGAAGGAAATTGTTGGGGTAATAATTACGACGGTATTTTTCCCTTATGGGACAAAAATATGGCACTGAGTTTTCACAAATACTGGAACCATAATAATGTTCAAAGCATCCAAAAAATGTTGGATTACCGCACGCAATACAATGTTCCTATTTGGTTGGGGGAAAGTGGAGAAAACTCCAACGTTTGGTTTCGTGATGCGATCAAACTTATGGAAACCCATAACATCGGTTGGGCATTTTGGCCCATGAAGAAAATTGAAAACATTGCGGGTATCACTTCGGTGACAACCAATACTGGTTACCAAAACTTGCTCGAATATTGGAACGGCAAAGCGTCTAAACCAAGCCCCGAATCAGCTCAAAATGATTTGAACGAAATCGTCAACAATTATCGCTTGGAAAATGTCACCATTCGCTATGATGTTTTGGATGCCATGTTCCGTCAAGTGCAATCGGATAAGAGTATTCCTTTTAAAAACCATACTATTCCCGGAACCATCCAAGCCGAAGATTACGATTTAGGTCCGATAAATACCGCCTATTACGATACGGTTTCTGGGAACTATTGGGTGTCTGATAACCAACGGAACGATTGGAATTCTGGCGATAGTTACCGCAATGATGGCGTGGATATTAGTTCCTTTACTGAAAATAACAAAACCGTGTATGCCATAACCCATACTGAAGCCAAAGAATGGGTACAATATACTGCGGCTGTTCAATTTTCAGATACCTATAACGTAAAAGTTAATTATTCAATTACGAATAATGATGGTCAAATCCATTTTGAAGATGCTGAAGGAAATCGCATTTCGCCTTCCCTGCAATTATCATCAAATGCAACTACTCCAAAGTGGCAAACACAAACATCGACGATAACCTTAAAAAAAGGAATGCAAAAAATACGACTAGTCATCGAAAACGGAAATTGTGCCCTTAATGAAATCACCTTCGAAAGAAGAAAAAAATAAAAACTATGAATAAAAGCATCTTAAGCCTCGGACTTTTATTGGTAAATATTGCCATCGGTCAAAAAACCACCGAACAAAAAATTGACGATTTATTGCTCAAAATGACCTTAGAGGAAAAAATCGGTCAGTTGAATCAATATACCAATGATGCCAATCCAACCGGGCCTTTGGTTATTAATCCTAACAAAGAAAAAGAAATCAAAGAAGGGAAATTGGGTTCCATGCTTAATGTTATGGGCGCAGATCGCACGCGAAAATACCAAGAGTTGGCCATGCAGTCGCGCTTGAAGATTCCCCTACTTTTTGGCCTAGATGTGATTCACGGCTATAAAATTACCTTTCCCCTACCGTTAGCAGAGGCAGCGAGTTGGGATTTGCCTTTGATTGAACAATCCGCCCGAATTGCTGCTACTGAAGCAGCGGCAAGTGGGGTGCATTGGACCTTTGCTCCTATGGTGGATATTGCTCGTGATCCCCGTTGGGGCCGCGTAATGGAAGGCGCTGGAGAAGATACATTTTTGGGTTCAAAAATTGCCTATGCTCGGGTCAAAGGTTTTCAAGGAAATAAACTAGGGGACTTAAATTCGGTAATGGCTTGTGCTAAACACTTTGTAGGTTATGGTGCCGCTGTGGGTGGCCGGGATTACAACTCGGTCGACATGAGCAACCGTATGTTGTGGGAAACCTATCTACCACCATTTAAAGCGAGTGTAGATGCTGGTGTGGCCACGTTCATGAATTCGTTTAACGATTTAAACGGAATTCCGGCTACCGCCAATGCTTATATTCAACGTGATATTTTAAAAGGCAAATGGAAATACGATGGATTCATCGTTTCCGATTGGGGTTCCATTGGAGAGATGGTCGCTCACGGATATGCCAAAGACAATAAAGAAGCCGCTGAAAAAGCCATTTTAGCGGGCAATGATATGGATATGGAAAGTAATGCTTACCGGTATCATTTAGCCGAACTCGTGAAAGAAGGAAAAGTACCGATGTCCATTGTGGATGAAGCGGTACGTCGTATTCTTCGTAAAAAGTTTGAATTGGGATTGTTTGACAACCCTTATCGATTCAGTGATGCCAAGCGACAAGAAAAAGCATTAAATAATCCCGAACACGCGAAAGTAGCGCGAGAAATCGCTGCAAAAAGTATTGTTTTATTGAAAAATGAACAAAATGTTTTACCGTTATCAAAAGACACCAAAACCATTGCTTTTATCGGTCCGATGGTCAAACCCAAACGCAATAATCATGGGTTTTGGTCCATTGATTTGAAAGATGTGGATTCGACCTATATCGTTTCGCAATGGGAAGGTTTGGAGCGAAAAGTAGGTAAAAACACCAAATTATTATATGCTAAAGGTTGTGATATTGAAGGAAATAACCGTTCTGGTTTTGAAGAAGCCATCGCTATTGCCAAACAATCGGATGTAGTGATTGTAAGTATTGGAGAACGCCATGACATGAGTGGTGAAGCCAAGAGTCGCAGCAACATTCATTTACCTGGCATTCAAGAGGAATTCATTCAAGAATTACAAAAAACAGGCAAACCCATTGTGGTTTTGATTAATGCCGGACGACCTTTGATTTTCAATTGGATTGCCGACAATATGCCTACGATTGTGTATACGTGGTGGTTGGGTTCAGAGGCCGGAAATGCCATTGCCGATGTCTTATTTGGCGATTACAATCCATCAGGTAAATTACCGATGACCTTCCCGAGAGACGAAGGACAGATTCCGTTGTACTACAACCATTTTAGTACGGGACGTCCTTCCAAAGATGACAACGACAAAATCTATAAATCGGCGTATATTGATTTACCCAACTCTGCAAAATTTCCTTTTGGTTTCGGTTTAAGTTATACAACATTCACCTACAACGATCTTAAATTATCAGCACCATCACTTACATCTAAAGGGTCAATTACCGTGAGCTTTACACTGACCAATTCTGGCAAATATGCCGGTGAAGAAGTAGTACAATTGTATTTGAAAGATCCCTTTGCATCTGTCGTTCGCCCAATTAAAGAATTGAAAGGATTCCAAAAGGTTAAGTTAAATCCGGGTGAGCAAAAAACGATTACGTTTACTGTGGACAATGAACTCCTTTCGTTTTACAATGATCAATTGGAATGGGTTTCCGAACCGGGTGCTTTTGAGTTAATGTTAGGAAGTTCTTCTGAGGATATCCGTTTACACGCTACTTTTGAATTGGTTAAATAAATTTATTATGAAAAAAATAATCGTCTCACTTTTCATGCTGTCCCAAATCAGTTGGGGCCAACAAAAAGAAAGAAAATTGGTTTGGGAAGAAAACTTTGAAGGTACCCAACTCAATACTGTGGTATGGAATTACGAATTGGGAGATGGTTGTCCCAATGTGTGCGGCTGGGGAAATAATGAACGAGAGATTTACACCCAAACCAATCATCTAGTTAAAGATGGCTATTTAACGATAGAAGCGCGTAAAGAAGGAAATAAATATACTTCGACGCGAATTACAACGGCAGGAAAAAAGGAATTCCAATACGGTCGTATTGAAGCCCGTGCCAAACTTCCCGTTGGGCAAGGCATTTGGCCGGCCTTTTGGATGTTGGGCGCCAACATTGGAAAAGTGGGATGGCCACTTTGTGGGGAAATTGACATCTTAGAATATGTCGGTAAAAATCCGCATCAAGTATATACTACGTTGCATACTACGGCCAATCATGGAGATCATGCGAGTAGTAAGGTTACTGAATTTCCAACCATAGAAGAGGGATTTCATACCTATGCAGTAGAATGGGACGCCACGAAGATTGAGTTTTTTGTGGACAATCAATCTGTATATGTGTTTGCTCCCAAAGAACGCACACCCGAAGTCTGGCCTTTTGATCAGCAGTTTTTTATACTTGTGAATATGGCGGTGGGGGGCAACTTTGGCGGACCTGAAGTCGATGATACAATATTTCCGCAACGCTATGTAATTGACTACATTCGAGTCTATCAATAAAATAGAAACCGTTCTTGAAAGAGCGGTTTTTTTATAATAGGTTATGATTTGTGCAGTTTCGCGCGAGGGGTAGCAGTGGAAAGCCTGCAGACGACGCAGGAGGAGGCAGCTTGTAACGGATAACCCGACCCGGTGGCAGCCGCTAGGCCAGACCGGGACGCGCCCAAAAAAAGAAATAAAAAAAACCTCTCGTTGTGAGAGGTTTTGTACCCGGAGTGGGAATCGAACCCACACTCCTAAGAACACGAGTTTGAGTCGTGCGCGTCTACCAATTCCGCCATCCGGGCATGGATTTTAGTGTTTTGTGGGTGCAAATGTAATCAAAATTTAAAATAAACAATAAAAAAATACTTAAAAATATCCTTCCCTAGTCGAATTTAATTCCTAAATTTGCACCTCGAATTGCACAACACACACTAACTGACTACTAAACAACAAATTAAAAGCAATGTCACATCAAGAACCGGAAGCAAAGATATTTGCTTGTTCCCAAAGTGTACACCTTGCGGAGCAAATCGCCAAAAATTATGGCGTGCCGCTAGGTAAAGTTACGTTCTCAAAATTTAGCGACGGCGAGTTTCAACCGTCTTTCGAAGAATCCATTCGTGGATTACGCGTTTTTATTGTTTGTTCGACTTTCCCGTCGGCAGACAATTTAATGGAGTTGTTATTAATGATTGATGCGGCTAAACGCGCATCAGCCCGACACATTACTCCGGTAATCCCCTATTTTGGCTACGCAAGACAAGACCGTAAAGACAAACCGAGAGTTCCGATAGGGGCAAAATTAATTGCCAAACTATTAGAAACGGCAGGAGCTACGCGAATCATGACCATGGATTTACATGCGGATCAGATTCAAGGCTTTTTCGAAAAACCAGTAGATCACTTATTTGCATCTACCATTTTCTTGCCGTATGTACAAAGTTTGAACCTAGAAAATCTCACCATTGCATCACCCGACATGGGCGGTTCGAAAAGAGCGTATGCTTATTCGAAATTTTTGACCTCGGATGTTGTGGTATGTTATAAGCAACGTAAAGCGGCTAACGTAATTGAAACGATGGAGTTGATTGGGGATGTAAGAGGTCGCAATGTGATTTTGGTAGACGACATGATCGATACCGGAGGAACATTGGCCAAAGCCGCTGATTTGATGATTGAACGTGGTGCTTTGAGTGTTCGCGCAATTTGTACTCATGCCATTCTTTCGGGAGAGGCGTATGAAAAAATTGAAAATTCGCAATTAAGTGAATTGATAGTTACCGATTCTATTCCGCTTAAAAAGGAATCGGCGAAAATAAAAGTGGTAAGTTGTGCACCGTTATTTGCAGAAGTAATGCATATGGTACAGCATAACAATTCCATCAGCGGAAAATTTTTAATGTAAATAATTAATTAATTTATATAATGAAGTCAATTTCAATCAAAGGATCTGAAAGAGAAAGCGTAGGCAAAAAGGCAACGAAGGCCGTACGTGATGCTGGAATGGTTCCTTGCGTAATCTACGGAGGAGAACAACCAGTACACTTTCAAGCAGAAAGCAAAGCTTTCAAAAGTTTAGTTTACACTCCAGATGCGCACACAGTTGCGGTTGATTTAGGAGGAAAAGTGTATAACGTAATCTTACAAGATATCCAGTTTCACCCGGTATCTGATGCGATTTTACACATCGATTTCTACCAATTAAACGATGAGAAAGAAATCGTTATGGAAGTTCCAGTTAAAATTACAGGAACTTCTCCAGGGGTACTTTTAGGAGGTGTTTTGAACTTAAACTTACGTCGTTTAAAAGTAAAAGCATTACCGAAAAACCTTCCTGATTATGTATATGCTGATATTTCAGAATTACAAATGGGTAACAAATTGTACGTTACTAAATTAGGTAACGAAAACTACAAATTAATGCACCCAGACAATACAGTAGTGTGTCAAGTGAAGATTTCACGTGCTGCAATGAAAGCCGCTCAAGAAGCTGCAAAAGCAGAAAAGGCAGCTGCAAAAGGAAAGAAAAAATAATCTTTTCAACTTATACAAAGAAAGCATCGGAGTTTCCGGTGCTTTTTTTTTGAATAGAAATTAGTTTTTAAAGTACTTTTGTGCCCATGAATTGGTTTCATCAATTATTTCGCTCGACTACAACTCAAGAAAAAACAGATCCCATGAAAAAATACCTCATTATAGGGTTAGGTAATATTGGTGCCGAATATGTGAATACGCGCCACAATATAGGTTTCAAAATAGTTGATTTCTTAGCAAAAAAAGAAGGGGTGAGTTTTCAAACGGCCAAATTGGGCGACTTAGCCGAATTCAAAATCAAAGGCCGCACCGTATTGCTTTTAAAACCCAACACCTACATGAATTTAAGCGGCAAAGCAGTTAAATATTGGATGGATAAGGAAAATATCGCCAAGGAGAATATTTTGGTGATTACCGACGATCTAAACTTGTCCTTTGGCACCCTTCGTATTAAAGCCAAAGGAAGTGATGGCGGGCATAACGGACTAAAAAACATTCAGCTTTTATTGAATACTACTGAATATCCGCGCTTTCGATTTGGCATCAGTGATCAATTTAAAAAAGGGCAACAAGTGGATTATGTTTTGGGCGAATGGAATGAAGAAGAACAAGCCAAATTACCCGAAAGATACGAGACAAGTGCTGCGGCAATACATTCATTCGTACTTGCCGGACTTGCTAACACAATGAATGAATATAACGGAAAATAAAATCATACTTATTGAATAAAAAAAGCTCCCAAATTGGGAGCTTTTCTGTTTTATAGTAAGAAGAATTACTTAATTACAATCTTTCTAACTTCTTTCTTAGAACCGTCTTTTACTGTAACTAGATAAACTCCAGCTTCAACAGCACCTAAATTTAATGACTCATCAAAAATACCATTGTTTGTATACGCTTTGTTGTATACTTCTCTTCCACGAATATCGTGAACCGTTACATTGATATCGTTAGATGCAGGATTAAATTTAACATTGAAAATACCATTGTTTGGATTCGGGTAAACAACAAATCCGTCTAGGTTATAGGTATCATTGTTCAATTGAACTACGGCTGTACACACTTCAATACCCCAGCTGTTTAAAGTTCCTGTATCTGTATTGTAAAAGTCAGCTGCATATAACGTCCAGTTTCCATTTGCTGCTAAATTATTAAATGCAGACAAAGGACTAGAAGGCGCATAGGTACCTGTCATGTTTGCCACACAAGTAAATGCTGGCGATCCGTCACTTAAGGTTACGTTGAAATTGTCATTAGAACCACATGCTCTGTTCCAAACATTTACAAAAGTAGTTGTGTTAGGGTGAACCAATTGGAACACTAAGTCGTTTGGATACGTATGTGATACATTCAAACTTACATTCACATCAGAAATGTTACCTGTAGCAGGTACATTAATCACACTGTTTACTGCTGCACCTTGTGTATTTGCACCTAATCCATCAGGGATAGCTACTGGAGTAGTATTGGTATACGTTGCACAAGTTGTAGTAATGGTATAACCTACTGAGAAATCTGTACTATTTACGTTAAAGAAAATATTATTACTCGCTTTAACCATTAAACGACAATAAACTGCTGGAGTGGTTGGCATAACTACGTCTGCAGTACCGTCATTTGGCGTAGCTGCTAATAAGGTTGTCCAAGTAGCTCCATTATCTGTAGTAATCAAGATGTCAACATTTGCACCACCAGTAATCGTATCTGTACTGTTCACAGCCCAAGTTACGGTTTGTGTTGAACCAACAGTATACGAAATACCACTGGTATTTTGTGAAGTTACCGTTAATGGACCTTTATTTCCATCTACAGTAATAGTAGCATTAGCTGTTCCTGTTTGAGCCACTTTTGTATTTGCAACATACGTTGCATTATCACGAACAGTTAATCTGAAATTCAATGTACGAGCTACAGAACTTAAAGCTTCTACCACAATGTTTCCAGTTCCAGTAGTAGTTTGACCACCATTAAACACAGTAGGTAAAACAGGACAATAACGAACTGGTGAGGTTGAAGGCGAATAAGAAATCCAGTTTGGACCTCCTGCTTTCGTTGGTGAAGCCACACTGTTTGCTGCAGTATAAGACCCCGCTGAATCAACATTTACTTGTTCCCAGCTATAGGTTAAAGCATCTCCATCAGCATCTGCACCCGAACCAATCAACATAAAAGGAGTACTTTTTGGAATGGTAAAGTTTCCGCCTGCATTAGCTGTTGGAGTAGCATTAACTCCAGCTAATGGAGAAGAAACGGGACAAGTTTTTGTATTTAAATTGTTTTGAATTTGAGAAATTGACAAAACATGGTAGGTGTCAATCGAGTGCATTGCAGCATTATAATTAGTAATACCTGCATACCCCATAATTGTAATACCAGAACCAACCTCAACATTATAACCCGAACCTTCATTGGCATGGGTAAAAGTATGGTTAGCTCCTAATTGGTGCCCAACTTCGTGAACAACATAATCTATATCATACGTATCTCCTTCTGGAACTCCATCACCAGGGGAGGTATATCCACTACCTTTGTTTTTATCCGTAGTACTTGCTGTATCATCTGTACAAACACATCCAATACAACCTGCATTACCTCCACCACCTGAAGCACCAAACAAGTGACCTATATCGTAAGCGGCATTATTTGCTGCCAATGTAGTTCCTGTACCGGTTAAATTACCACTTAACGTATTTTGTAATTCTGTATTCCAAGCACCTCCAGCTCCTGTTCCAGCAGCTGAATAAGGATCGGTTGCCGCATTGTAATAAATTACGTTAGTTGACTGAGCTACAATGTTTAAATGCACTCCTAAATCTTTCTCGTAACAACCGTTTGCACGTGTTAAAGTAGCATTAAAGGCTGCTAAAACTAAATTTACTTGTGCAGCACTTGTAGCACCAAAATAGTTGGAATATTCAGCTGTACAAGATTGTGCCAAACGCATCGTTTTTAAAACACCATTGCTTGCTAAAGCAACATTTCCTGTATTGCGATTATTTGGCGCAGCAATTCCACCGAATTCATCATTTACATCACATTTCCATGCCATAGCTTGACCATTGTTACTCTTGTTGTAAACAACATAAGTACTTCCATCAGCAGAAAAAGGCTCCATAAATTCACTTGTAGTACCGGCTCTGAAAACCACAGTTTTAATTCCTTGTGGAGCAATACTCAACTTTAAGTAAGCCGATGGATCAACAGTACTTTTACCAGAAAAAGCGCGGATTTCAGGAAATTGTGCTTGTAATTCAGCGTCAAAGTTGGAAGCTTCATTCACAATAAAATCTTCCAATTTACCTTGAGAATTAGGTAAAGTAATTACACAGGTTGCCCCAGGTTGGTCAACAACTGTAAACAATTTTGATTTAATTTGGTTGAAGTTCAAAGTATACAAATCATACTGCGTAGGAAATGTACTTCTGAACGTTCCTTTGGCTCTTTCAATATCTGCACGCTTTTCAGCAGGAGACCAATATCTACCTGTTTGTGCATTGGCAGTAGCCAAACCCAAGAAAATTACAGAAAGTAGTAAACTTTTTTTCATTTTAATTAGATTGGTTATAATAGCTAACAAATATATAAGTTTTTTGCTGAAATTTTGTTAATTCAGCCCATTTGTAAATACATTAGTTTTTAATTCTAAAAATACCCTACCTTTGGAGCCATCGTTTTGAAGATTTGGAAACCTTTTTTAACATAGCAGAATTCCCAACATCCAAAGGCACTGTAGTGACTTTAGGCACATTTGACGGTGTGCATTTAGGACATCAAAAAATAATTAAAAAGCTTACGGAATCTGCTCAAAAAATGGAGTTAAAAAGTTTAGTGCTTACATTTCACCCACATCCAAGAACCGTATTACAAGACTCCTCTTCCCTACAACTTTTAAATTCTATTGAAGAAAAAAAAGTTTTGTTAGCCCATCAAAATATTGATTTCTTAGTCATTCATCCATTTGATAAAGAATTTTCGCGACTCACTGCAGAAGAATTTGTTGTGAATGTTCTGGTTAAAAAATTCAATGTAAAAAAAATCATTATTGGCTATGATCACCGATTTGGTCGTAACCGAACAGCAACCATAGAAGACCTAATTCATTTTGGAGCTGTACACGGATTTGAAGTTGAACAGATTTCTGCGGAAGAAATAAATGAAATCACCATTAGTTCTACTAAAATTCGTGAAGCACTTCATCGAGGCAAGATCAAAATTGCCAATGACTATTTGGGATACAATTATACATTGAATGGAACTGTTGTTCAAGGCCAACAAATTGGACGAACAATTGGTTTTCCAACAGCGAATATAGCGATAGAGACTTCTGAAAAATTAATTCCGTGCAATGGAGTGTATATTGCTTTTGCCCATATCGATAATAAGAAGTGTCAAGGTGTCATGAATATCGGTAATCGGCCTACTGTAAACGGTCAATCCCAAAGTATCGAAATTCATCTATTTGACTTTAACACTTCAATTTATGGTGAAAAAATCACGCTTGAATTGATTGAATACATTCGCCCAGAACAAAAATTTGAAGACCTCAACACGCTTAAGTCACAGATAGCCAAAGACAAACAAATAGCTGCTGACTACTTTTTAGACGCTCAGTCATAATATTGCAAAACCAAAGGAATTCGTTACCTTTGAAATTCTTAAAACCCTTCACATATGAGTGAAATTAGACATAATTGGACCAAAGAAGAAATTATTGCTATTTACAACAAACCTTTAATGGATTTGTTATTTGAAGCAGCATCTATACACCGTTTACATCATGACCCTAATGTGGTTCAGGTGTCAACACTTTTATCAATTAAAACAGGCGGCTGTCCAGAGGATTGTGGTTATTGTCCACAAGCGGCACGCTACCATACCGATATTGAAGGAAACGATTTAATGTCGGTAAACCAAGTGAAAGCTCAGGCTTTACGGGCTAAAGCCTCAGGTTCCTCTCGTGTTTGTATGGGAGCCGCATGGCGAAATGTGAAAGACGGACCTGAATTTGACCAAGTGTTGGAAATGGTGCGTACGATCAATAAACTAGACATGGAAGTGTGTTGTACGTTGGGTATGTTAACCGAAAACCAAGCGCAACGTTTGGCTGAAGCAGGATTGTATGCCTACAACCATAACCTCGATACTTCTGAAGAATATTATAAAGAAGTGATTTCTACCCGCGGATTTGAAGACCGTATTCAAACTATTGAAAATGTTCGCAAAACAAATGTTACTGTTTGTAGTGGTGGTATCATTGGTATGGGGGAAAGTGTTGAAGACCGTGCCGGAATGTTAGTAGCATTAGCGACACTTGATCCACAACCTGAATCGGTGCCAATTAACGCACTAGTAGCTGTAGAAGGTACGCCAATGGAAAATGAAAAACCTGTTGAAATTTGGGAAATGATTCGTATGGTAGCCACTACACGTATTGTGATGCCCGAAACACAAGTTCGTTTGTCTGCGGGTCGAACAGAAATGTCGCGCGAAGGACAAGCCATGTGTTTCTTTGCAGGAGCCAATTCAATCTTTGCGGGTGACAAGTTATTGACTACACCTAATCCAGATGTAAACGAAGACATGAAAATGTTTGAATTACTTGGATTGCAACCCCAAAAACCATTCATCAAATTAATGCAACCCAAAACGATTGAAGCGGAAGATTCACAGTTCCAACCCTTAGGTGAAAAACCAAAATGGTCACGTCCAGGCCATAGCATTGAACGTAATGTGAAAGCTTCAATTAAAGGAAAATAAAAACTATTTTACTTCATAAAAAAAGTCCCGACAACATCGGGACTTTTTTATTACTTATAATTGAAATTACAATTGCACTTTTCGAGTAACAACAATTCCACTTTCTAATTGTATTTTAACGACTACGGTTTGGTGAGCAACTTCTAAAGCAGGAGTGGCAAGCGAATTTGTATCATTCCCTTTAACCAAACAAAGCGTTCGTCCTAAAACATCCATCACGTGCATTTCTTGAATAGGCTCTTCTGCAGATTGCGCAGTAATTACTTGATTCTTTACCGCAGTAATCACTGACTGTGATGATGTAAAATCAGTATTGCTTAAACTTGAACCTGGGACATTGAAACGCAACACGAAACGATTATTATACACACCTTGAGGCAAGGTAAATGTAAACGGACTTGCTTTTAAATCATGGAAATGACCCGTCACTTTATCCTCAATGTAAATTGCTTGCTGACCCGCAAATAAGCCATCGGTTTTGTAAATAGCCAATTGATAAGTACCGTTGGTATTCACATTTACCCCTAAAGGAATGCGATCATTACTATTAAAAGGCAATCCTTTTCCTTGAATAGAAAACGGTTCATCTTGAATCATGGAATACACGCTCAAATCACCTGTGATTTTTGATATACAATCATACAATTGATCACGACCATTGGTGGCATTGGTGGCATAGCCTACGAGTGTACGATCTTTCGAACCTGTATTAGTGTTTACAATATCCAACCAAATACGGTGCTTCTGATTTTGCATCCAATTCGCACGGAAGAAATCGGTATTGTCATACGACATAATTGAAGCATCTGCACGAAGATTATTGGTAAAAGTTAACGTATTAGGTGTCGCCGCAGCATGCAACATATTCACCATAAACCCTTGTCCAGAAGCGATTTTCCCTGCAAATGTGTCGGGCTCTGTTGAACCTAACCCGTTGTATTTGATGTAATCTGAAGTCGGATTATAATTGTATTGGTAGTTATTGTAAAACGGACTTGTAGATGAAGTCGGATTCAATCCATGCTTCCAAACCCAAATAGATCCTTCAATAACCGATTGGTTGAGCACCAAAAACTCCTCAGCATCAATAGCTGAAGGATATGGATTTCCTACTAAATTCCAGTTGTCGTCGTATCTCGTTGTTAAGGCATTGGTGGCGTTCGTTAAATCTGCATCATAATCCGCTCCATCATAATTTCCACGACTAATCGGTAATGTCAGTTGACCGTTATTGGGTTTACCTGTAAATGTAGCTGATAATGCCACGGCTGTAGTTGAATTATTGGACGCTCTAGCGATATACCCTTTTCCTTTCACCATAGAACCTGAGGCACTATTCCAATTCCCTTGTGTTCCATTGGTATTGGCGTAAGTCGGATTCCAGAAATAATGGTAATCGGTAGGCAAGTTAGTTACCATGTAATTCTCCGTTGGCGCACTCCAATAAATATAGTCATAATGCTTTGCTTGTGCTGTTCGTGTCAAACGGAATTTTGTTCCCGAGTAATCCCCATCATTGGTGTCGGTTTCATCTACTTGTACCAATTGACCTGAATTGTTTATGATAATATCTCCATTGCTGGTTAGTTTCTTATAAGCAAACACATGATCGCCCGTTCCAATGGTCAATATTTTATTGATTTTCAATTCTAAATTTCCTTTAGCATACAAATTATTGGAAACAGCAGTAGTAAAGTCATTGTCCAAAACCACATTGTAAAACTGCTCTACATTGGTATGCACATTGGAGTTAATCACTTGTGTTGCACTTCCTACAAAATGAACGGTCCCATTTCCTTCCTCAAAAGCGGCATTAGAAATTGAATTCGTCCAATTCCCATACAAATACAATTGACCATCATTTGTAGCTGAATTAGAATCATCCATATCAACAACTCCAGTCCCGCTAAGCACTAAATTACCATGTACTTCCAATTTATTCAAGACATTTCCTTGCACTTGGACTTTACGCCCAGAAACCGTTAAATCTTTACATTTTGCCAAATCTGAAAAAGTATCTGAATTAGCTGCAGTATAATCAACTACGGCATCATTAACAGCCGTATTATCAATCACCACGTCTGTTAATTCATCAGGAATTGTAAGCAAACTCCAGTTATTACAGTCAAACCAATTAGTATTGGCTGAACCATTCCATTTGTTAAAAGGGTCTGAAGCGTTAATTACAAAAGGTGAAGGTGAAGGACAAGTCCCGAAACTACTCGTCCAATTGGTGGAATAATTTACAATATTTCCAATCAAATAGGCTCTATTTCCTACAGTATACGTGGCTGCCGGAGATACCGTATAACTACGAGCATAAGTACCTGTTGTCGTATTTGCTTGCAATGAAGCACATTCCAATGCAGGGTGTTTTCTAGATCTGCGAAGATTAGCAGATGGAGTAACCACGCCACTTAAATCATCTGCTAAAGTATACCACAAACCACCATCTTGAACACCTGACAATACTGTACCTGTAAATGTTGAGCCCGAAGCATTATACGTAAAATAGCCTTGCATCAAAAACATGGAGTCTGGATTTGATGTTGATACATTTACAGAAGTATGACTCAATAAAGAGTTACCATCTGCCGATTTTCCACTAATTGTAAAAGTTGTATACGTTGTTCCTGATGGCGAAACACAAGAAATAACGGTTGCTGTTCCGCCGTTATCGGTTGTAATACAAAAAACAGAACCGGCAGGTATAGGTGTAGCACCATTGTAGGTAAATTCCAAATAGGGTACATTTCCTGTAGGAGCGATATCTGCGCGGCATTCATACCATTTATCGGTTCTCACATTTGCGGCAGGTGAGCCTCCTGTTTCATAAGTTGCATTAGTCCATAAAAAGCTAGTCCCTGGATTCACATCAACTAATGTAACTAAACGTATATCATCATCTCCTCCAGCAGCATTATTGTTATAAGCAATCAACAACAAATCCCCCGTTTTAAAAACCGTAGGTACTATGTTTTGTGGTGTACAACTTACTTCTACACCTGTACTCCATTGGGTTCCAAAGCGAACAAAAATTTCAACATAATAGGTAACGCCATTGGTTAATCCTGTAATATTTACATTGTTACCACTGGAAGCATAGACCACTTGATTAAAAGCTGTAAATGCTGGATTCGCAGTATAAGCACTTCCATCCCCAGTAGGCGTGAAAGTAATACCCGCCGCACTTGTTACAACAACTAACACTTGATCATAACAAATGGCATTAGGATTTGCCCAACCAATCAATCCGGTGGTATTCCCCGCTGTTGACGAAGCACTTGTTACATTGTTGAGTCCGATCAATTGTGTAGTCGTGCGTGATGTTGTGGAATAGACTGAGTTAGTCGGACCGTTATTTCTAAAAGTATAAATTTCAAAAACATAGGTCGCACCTGTAGTCAAACCTGTAATCGTAGCCGTTGTACCCGTTCCAATATAGACTACGCGCGATAAGGGTGCTGTACTTCCATAAGTGGGTGCTAATGAAAAATCAGTATTGAAGGTTTGTGAGGAAGCCACTAACGAAGTAATCGCATGCGGATTTAAACCACCTTGACGAGCTACTACTATATAACCATCATAAGACCCGGAAGCTGGCGCCGTCCAATTCAAAATTTGCGTAGTATTGGTTGTACAACCTTTGGTAAAACTCGCAGGCACTAAAGGTGCAGAAGGCGCAATTGTTTGTGTACCACCTGCAGTCGTAGTTCCCGTTTTTGTTCCTAAAGAGAAAATTAAATTTGCCGTAGTAACTGCATTTAAAGAAATCGTATTCCCAACAACTGCCGTTGCTGAAACATCTGCGGTAATGAAAATATAACCTGTAGTACCACCAGTAATTGATTGAGCAGTAAAAGCCGGAAAAGTTTTGGCCCCTGCTACACCCGGAGTGGTTAATGTACTTAAGGTTATATCCGCAGCGTCTAACACATTATCGGCTGAATAACGAACTTTCAAATTCACAATATCCGCAGAAACATAAGTCCCCGCAGTTACCACGTTGGCAATACCTTGAAGATTGGTAGTAACCGTCGGACTCACTTGAAATTTAAAAATTACATGATCCAATGTTGCTTGAGGGACAAAAGCAGCGGTTACTTGTGTTCCTAAATCGGCAATGGTATTTATCGCATTCACAACAGACAATGTTGCCGCTGTTGAATTCACCGCAGCACATGGAGCCGTTCCACTTACAACACAACGGTATTGGTATCCATTCATCGCAAAGGTTGCCCCAGTAATGTTCATGGTTGCTGTAGTTACTGTAGTATAAACACCGGTATTGGTTAAGTTGGTCCATGTAGCACCACTATCAGTGGATACTTGCCATTGGTAAGCCGTTGCATTAGAAGCTACGACAGTGAAAGTCGTATTCTGTGCCGCTGCAATGGATTGATTTGTGGGTTGGGTGGTAATCGATACAGCAGGATTAATCACCACTGCATACGGCCCAACAGCCGTAGTTGACCAACACCCCGAACCCGAGGTTGGATCATAAGCACGTACATAATAATTTCCAGAAGTAGTCACCGCTAAAGGTGAAGCCGCATTATTGGCTGTAGACATTCCTGTAGCTGACGTTTGCCAATAGTTCACCACAGGCGCAGTAGCCGTTCCCGTATACGTCAATGTTGTGGACGAACATGCGGGGGTAGTTCCTGTAATAGAGCCTGTAGGATTAGTTGGCGGAGTGCAGGGAGAAACAAAAGTGGCCGCTATATTCAAATCATCAATTGCTAAACCATGACTATTTGTAGCCGATTTTGTCCATCGTAACCAAATTTCTTCGCCAGGAGCTAATGTAATCGTAATTGTAGAAGACTTTGCTGCTTGATTTGCTGGTAACGTCCCGTCTATAGCTGCTGCTGCTCCAGTACTTAAATTTCCAAAATCTAAATTTGTATCTGCTGTCCAAGTTCCCGTTGCTAATGCAGTAGCACCTTTTTGATATTCAAAAACTAATGCTTGAGTCGTAGTGTTTACACGCCAATGTTCCCCTGTAAAATTTATGGTTAAAGAAGTAATACTCTGTACAGGATCGTTATTTTTGATTCGAACTGCAAAACGATGAGTTGTAGCTGTAGAAATTGCACCTAAAGCTCTATCTGTTGCTAAGCTAGCACCAAAACTATAGACATTATTCGCATTGTTTGAACCTGTATTGATTCCATAGGTTGTACCATTTTTAGTACTGTACCAACCAACAAGCGGCGTGGTGTTGTCTGTCCATGTCGGAGTACCTGTATTTGCCAACGTATTAAAGTTTTCAAAATAGGTTGGTGCTCCAGCCGTTAAATTTACTTGGGAATACGTAGTAAATTTTAAAAGTAGTAGTACAACTAAAAATACTCTTTTGAATAGCATAAAAGTTAATTTTTTTCCAGCTTACAAAATTACATCCAAATCACAGAATTTCAATAGTTTTGTATTACTAAATTATTAACAATTTAACACTCAATTTTTTACGTTTTGACCTCAAATTCAGCACTTTCCCCGAAAGAAGTCCGCTCTAAAATGGAGCAATTTTGCGCCTATCAGGAACGCTGTCATGCTGAAGTCCAGCAAAAGCTAAGAGAATACGCGATTTCGACCGCTGAAAAAGACGAAATTATTGTCTATCTCTTGCATAACAATTATTTAAACGAAGAGCGTTTTGCTTTGTTATTTGCTGTAAGTAAATTCCATCAAAAAAAATGGGGTAAGGTGCGGATCAAAATCGAATTAAAAGCGCGCCAAATCTCAGATTTTCTCATTCAGAAAGCGTTGAAAGAAATCAACCCTGAGGAATATGAAACCACTTTTGACCAACTCGCTATCCACCAATGGGAAAGTATTCGTGAGTCAAATCTCCTAAAAAAGAAAAAGAAATTTTGTGATTACCTATTGCGAAAAGGGTGGGAAAATGATCGGGTTTTTGAAAAAGCCCATGAATTCGAAAAAACCGCCCCCGAATTATAGCGAAATCAATAGTGTTACCGCATTTCCTCCAAAACCTACTGCATTCACCAAAATGTTTTTCATCGGTTTTGTGAGGGAAATTGAAGATCCAAAAGGAGTTCCGAAAAAAGTTTGTTCCTGCAACATCAACACAGCCAACTCCAAACTCAAGACCCCTGATGAGCCAAAAGTGTGACCGATTTTCCATTTGTTGGTAGTCAATAACGGTAATTTATCGCCAAATACTTTTTGAATCGCTTTGTATTCCGACAAATCGCCTTTAATGGTTCCTGGTGCATGCATTACAATGGCATCGATTTCAGAAAAAGGCAAATCACCCATCGCCATTGTCATCGATTTTTGAAAACAAACCGCCTCATCCGAAATGGAAATATTGTGTTCCAATTCATCCGTAGCATAACCCAAACCTGTGATATAAGCCAACGCATTTTTGGCATTGCGCTCCAAAGCCACTACGCCTGCCCCCTCACCCAACACCATGGTATTGCGAAGTTTATCCAAATCCATGGCCTTACACGGATACCCATCGGTTTCTCGAGAGTAAATTTTTAACGCTTGCATTTGAGCTAAGGTAAATGGAGTCAATGGGGCTTCACTTCCACCTGCAATAAATCGATCGGCCATTCCTGCTTCCAACCAAGCCACGGCATTTAAAATAGCATGCAAGGCAGTCGAACAAGTGATGGAGTGGGAAATTTCGGGTCCGGCCGACTTTAAATCGTGGGCAACCCAACTCGACAAATTGCCCAAAGTGGTGGTGGGCGAACTCAAGGTCGGAGTTTTGCCTGTAGTGATAAACTCGTGATGAAATTGTTCGAACAACTGCGTAGCACCGCGCGACGAACCGATATTGATACCAATCGCATCGCCCGCTTGCCAACCGGCTTGTGCTACGGCACGCCGACTCACATCCAACGCCATAATCACAGAAGGATCCAAGTTTTTGTACTTCGCCTCCGAGAGTCGAATGGCCGCTAAACGTGCTTGATCGGATTCCATTAAGGGAGCCACCCAATACTCTTGCGCCCCAACACGCTTTTTTTGAATCGAGGTGGCTTTAGAAGTATACGCCTCACGAATAGTTCGTACATCCGAACCCAAAGGCGATACGGTTGCTAAAGCAGTAATGGAAATACGGTGTTTCACTGGATATTTTTGAAATGCAAAGGTACTAAAACCAACCGTGAAAATGATCCTTTTGAAATTTCAATTTTGCCTCTGAAGCCTTTTCCTGAAGGAACTTTTCAAAATCTTCAACTGAACTACTTTGTACATAATCTACACCCAAACAAAAGCGAATGGGACGGCAATCATCCATTCGTAAAACGAACATCCAACCTGCTTTTGACCACGTAGATTTAACTTCTTTAATGGACTGATAGGAAAAAGATTGACTTTTTTTCCCTTTATGATAAATCAGTTCATTTTCATAAAAACAAACTACATATTTATCAGGAGCCGTAGCTAAAATAAAAAGGATAATACACAAAGTTGCAATTGGGAAAAATAAGTAAAGGATGGATTCGCCAAAGATAAGAGTCGAGGACACCAAAATGATTAATGCAACGGCGTACAACAAAACAGGGGAGTTTCTCCTAAAATAGATTCCGATATCTCCTTTGAAATTGGGTAGTTTATCTGGGTTCATCATTAATTACGTTTACAGCAGCTTCCACCACTTCATACACTTTTTCCAATTGTGCATCGGTCATGATGTACGGCGGTAAAATATAGACGATATTCCCCACTGGACGTAAAATCACACCATTTTCAATAAAAAATTGATACAAGCGATTTCGGAAATTTCCATAATAACTTTCCACGCCTTCACGAGCAATCTCCAACGCAAAAATAACACCCAAAACCCGCGTCGTTTTTACCCGAGGATGCGCGTTCATTTTTTCGGCGAAAACCAAATGATGCTTATGAATTCGTTGAATATTCGCTTGCATTTCATCCGATTCCAACAATCCAATACTGGCCAATGCTGCTGCACAACCCGTCGGATTCGCCGTAAACGTATGTCCGTGAAACAAGGCTTTGTTGACATCCGTGTCTAAAAATCCGTCAAAAATTTCTTGGGTAAACGACGTAATCGCCATGGGAATAGTGCCGCCTGTCAAGGCTTTGGACAAGCACATCATATCGGGTTGTTCCGTTAAATAGTCGCAAGCCAAGTTCTTTCCCGTTTTTCCAAAACCCGTCATCACTTCATCGGCAATTGTAAACACGCCGTATTTGCGACATAACAGTATCATTTTATCCAAAACTTCAGCACTATACATCACCATTCCCGCAGCGCCTTGGCACAAGGGCTCGAAGATAAAAGCAGCAAATTCGCCCGTTTGTAATTGCTCTTCCAACACTTGTAATGCATGCGCCTCTTGCCCATCGACAGGCACTGGAATGCGGTATACATCGACCAGTGAACCCTGAAATGCTTCCGTAAAAAAGGTAATGCCACTCGAAGCCATCGCTCCAAAAGTATCGCCATGAAAAGCATCGTCAAAGGCAAGTATGCGGCGTCGAACTTCCTTTTTGTTGTAAAAAAACTGCATAGCCGCTTTGAGAGCGACTTCAACTGCGGTCGAACCGTTGTCCGAAAAGAATAATTTCTTTTGATTAGAAGGCAACAATGCAAGTAATTTTTCAGCCAATTCCACTGCAGGTTTATTCGTAAACCCCCCAAACAAAACATGTTCGAGCGTAGTCAATTGCTTGTAAATCGCTTCCGCCATCACGGGATTGGAATGCCCATAGGGATTCACCCACCACGATGCAATCGCATCCAAATATTCTTTGCCGTTTTCATCCCACAACACCGCACCTTGCCCTTTGACAATGGCAGGTAACAAACCTACTGTTTGGTGTTGCGTATACGGATGCCAGTTGTACAGCTGGTCTTTTTCAGATAAATTCATATTATTAACGTAAAGAAGTATGAGACAACTCTTTCTTCTTGCTTCTTTTCTCTTTTTTCTTATCCCAATTTTAACAAGGTTTCACGCAATTGCTCAGCATAATCGCGCACTACATTTTCGTCAAAATAGGGTTCGTTATTGATGCGTCCTAAAAAAGGAACGCCTGTTTTTTGTAAAATAATGGATTCCGTCGGTTCATGTTCGTCCCCCGAAAAAATAATCCCTGCAATGTTTATTTTTCGCGCTTGCAAAGCTTCTATCGTCAACAAAGTATGATTGATACTGCCCAAATAATGCCGCGAAACTACAATCACTTGATAGTCGGGGCGAATCAAATCGATGACACAATCCTTAGCATTTAACGGTACAAATACACCGCCTGCCCCTTCAATCACCAAATGATTTTCGGTTGTCGGCTCTTGAATTTGCGCTACATCAATAGCAATCTCATCGAGAGCTGCGGCTAGGTGCGGACTCGCGGGCGTTTGTAACGCATAGGCATTGGGGTGAAATTGGGTTTTGGCATTGGATACACGACGACGAACTTTATGCGTATCGCTATCTTCCAAATCTCCCGCCTGAACGGGTTTCCAATAATCGGCTTCCAACGCTTCTGTAACGATCGCTGCGACCACAGTTTTTCCCACATCGGTTCCAATCCCTGTGATAAATAATTTCATGCCTTCATTTTTTTGGCAAAGTTCGGGAAGTGATTGGAAAATACCATCAAATTTTAACGAAAGCTTATTAATTTGGGCGGTGCCTCCGGCCCGGGCTATCCGCAGTGCCGGCCTTCCTGGCGTCAGGCAGGGCACTTTGCTTCTACCTGCCAACCGACAAGGTTGGTCCCTACCGCGGATTCCTGCTCCTATTGAAATAAAGTGCTGGCCAGTCGTTCTAGAACTGCAGTAATTGATTGTAACGGCGTGAACGCATGCAAACAAAATCGAAGGCGTTCTTGTCCTTCGGGAACAGTGGGGGAAAGTATGGGTTTGACCTCAAATCCGGCCTCTTGCAACGAATGAGCGATCGCGCGAACTTTGTCATTTCCCGGAATAATAGCACAATGTATCGCCGACTTGGAATACACGAAGAGCGGTTGGAGTCCGAGGCGCTTAATTTCTTGATTCATGTGCACAATGCGCGTTTGTAGCGCTTGCACGGTGGCTTGTTCTTGTTGCAAAAACTGATAAGCCACGTGAATCGTTGCAACGGCATGCGGAGACAAACCGGTAGTATAAATAAAACTTCGGGCAAAATTGACCAAGTACGACTGTAATTCATGAGAACCCAATATTGCAGCGCCGTGACAACCCAAGCCTTTGCCAAACGTAACGATACGGGCAAAAATACGAGATTGTAGGTTGAGATACTGCACGACACCTTCACCGTGTTCCCCCATAACCCCCAAGGCATGGGCTTCGTCAACTACAAGATAGGCATTGTACTGTTCGCATAGTAGGACAATTTCTTCCAGCGGCGGCGTATCACCATCCATAGAATAGACCGTTTCGAGTGCGACATAGATTTCGAAGTGATTTTCAGCCGTCCGTTTGGAATTCCATTTTTCAAGAGATTGTTGCAGCTCTTCGGGATCGTTGTGATTGAACTTATAGGATTTGGCTTTACTCATTTGCAAACCATCCCGAATGGAGGCATGGCAGAGTTCGTCATACAAAATAACATCACCGCGTTGTGGCACGGCACTAAAAAAGCCCACATTGGCATCATAACCCGAATTGAAAATCAGGGCCGATTCCGCTTGATGAAATTGAGCAATGGCTGCTTCCGTTTCTGAATATAACGAATGGTTTCCCGAAATTAAGCGCGAGCCGGTAGCGCCATTGGTTTTGCTATTTCGGGAGATCAGAAAATCATGTACGGCCTCAAACAAGGCGGCATTTTGTGCAAATCCCAAATAATCGTTGGAGGCAAAGTCCAACCGATTACCGTAAACGGGTAATTGGCGCAAGGCATTTGCCGCTTGGCGTTGGAATAACTTATGTTGTAAATTTTCTGGAAACTTCATCGTTCAAATATACGTGATTTAGCCCGGAACTACCTCATTTCGGCAGTCAGGTCGCAGCGGCATCCTCCCGATGTTAGGAGGGAGACCTACCCAAGGCAGGCAGGTACAGCGGAGAGCCGGAAATTGCTCCCTATAAAAAAACCCGATACAAAGCTGCACCGGGTTTATAGGATTTGTAAGGGTCGATATTAGTCGGCCAATACAATAACTTTATTGTCTTTCATTTCGATTGTTCCTGAATTGATGGACAAGCTGTAATTTTGGTCGTTAATTTTGGTAAAGCGACCTTTTACAGTTTCCTCAAAGTTGAACGAAGTTGCTGTAATTTTCACAGCACCGTCTTTCAAAATCGAAACGATGGGAGCGTGGTTGTTTAAGAGTTGGAATGATCCATCTACTCCAGGAAGCGTTACCGCAGTAACTTCTCCTTTGAACAACGTAGCTTCGGGTGATACTATTTCTAAAATCATTAGATATTATTTTAAATTTTAAATTTTAGATTTTAAATTAATTTATAATTCAAAATTTATCATTTAAAATAGTTGAATTATGCTTCTGCTAACATTTTTTGACCCGCTTCGATCACATCCTCGATAGTTCCTTTCAAGTTGAAAGCTGCTTCAGGTAAGTGGTCTAATTCACCGTCAATAATCATGTTAAATCCTTTAATGGTATCTTTAATATCTACCAATACTCCTGGGATACCTGTAAATTGTTCCGCCACGTGGAAGGGTTGAGACAAGAAACGTTGTACACGACGAGCACGTGATACGGCTAATTTATCTTCTTCAGACAACTCTTCCATACCTAAGATGGCGATGATGTCTTGTAATTGTTTGTATTTCTGTAGAATCTCTTTCACGCGTTGTGCACAGTTGTAGTGCTCATCTCCTAAAATAAGTGGTGTCAAGATACGTGAAGTAGAATCTAGAGGGTCTACCGCAGGATAGATACCTAACTCTGCAATTTTACGAGACAATACGGTTGTAGCATCCAAGTGAGCAAACGTTGTTGCAGGCGCTGGATCCGTTAAGTCATCCGCAGGTACATAAACCGCTTGTACGGAAGTAATCGAACCTTTTTTCGTAGATGTAATACGCTCTTGCATTACCCCCATCTCTGTTGCTAATGTAGGTTGGTAACCTACCGCAGAAGGCATACGTCCTAATAACGCAGACACCTCAGAACCCGCTTGTGTAAAACGGAAAATGTTATCTACGAAGAACAATACGTCTTTCCCTTGATCAGAACCAGCTCCATCACGGAAATACTCAGCGATAGAAAGACCTGATAATGCTACACGAGCACGTGCTCCTGGTGGTTCGTTCATCTGACCGAAAACGAATGTCGCTTTTGAATCGCGCATTCCTGCTTTATCTACTTTAGACAAATCCCATCCTCCATTTTCCATAGAGTGCATGAAATCGTCACCATATTTAATAATTCCCGACTCCAACATCTCACGTAACAAGTCGTTTCCTTCACGGGTACGTTCTCCTACACCAGCGAATACAGAAAGACCACCGTGACCTTTAGCGATGTTGTTGATCAATTCTTGGATCAATACGGTTTTACCTACACCGGCACCACCGAACAAACCGATTTTCCCTCCTTTTGCATAAGGCTCAATCAAGTCAATTACTTTAATCCCTGTGAACAACACTTCTGTTGAAGTTGAAAGTTCGTCAAATTTTGGAGCTGCTTTGTGGATAGGCATCCCGTTTGCACCTTCTTTTGGTAAATCTCCCAAACCATCGATAGCATCACCTACTACGTTAAAAAGACGTCCGTAGATATCTGAACCGATTGGCATTTGGATAGGCGCTCCTGTTGCTTGTACAACGGCACCTCTGCTCAATCCGTCGGTAGAGTCCATTGAGATCGTACGTACCGAATCTTCACCGATATGTGACTGAACCTCAAGGATTAACTTTGTACCGTCTTTTTTTACAATCTCTAACGAGTCGTAAATTCTGGGTAACTCATGCTCTTTAGTATTGAACACCACGTCAACAACCGGACCGATGATCTGTGAAACTTTTCCTATTGCGTTTGACATTACTTATGTATTTATTTAATAGCGAATTAGATTTGAAAAAACGTCGGTTTTTTTTCGAGTGCAAAGATACATTTTCGAAATAGAAAATCAATACAAAAAATTGATTTTTTTAAGCCTTTATTGATTTTTTCCAAACGGAAACTTGAAACCGCCTACAATTCTGTATAAAAACAAAAACCACCGCAAATTACGGTGGTTTTGAAATAACATATAATTAATAATTACAAACTGGCTGGGTATAAGATTCTAAAGTCGCCGAAATTGTACCCTTTGAAATTAGATCCATACGTAGCATTAATGGCTTTCAAGAATTCATTAGCAATTAAACCATAGCCTCTCGGACTTGGGTGTACACCATCCAATGAGAAGCCACCGCCTGTTACATACACAGAGGTAACATTAAATCCGTCTTTGGAAATTCCGCCATTGGCTACTTGGGTTAATAATGTATTTGCATCTACTAATGCCAATCCTTTTGATGCGGCGATAGTTGCAATTGAATTATTGAATGCGGTAGTCGCTGTTTTTACTTCTGCCGTTTCTGAAGCAGTCAACGTAGTGTTGTCTTGCATTGGATAAGACACCCCAACCGTATTAAAAGGTGATGGCGCACTAGCTGTGGTTGTACCAATAACTGTTCGTGCTGGCAATAAAATATAATCACGAGAGCCGGTTGTGTTACTAGCGTGACGCGCTTTTCCGTATAGACTACCTACGAAAGTTGCTGTTGTTGGACCTAAAACTGGAGACAACGCACTAGCAATTGGACCAGACAAGTCAACTAAAGTCTCATCAGCAATCAACAACGGATTTTTCTCTGTTGTTGCAGCATTACTGTCATCAGCCACTAAAGTTTGAAAACGAGCGGGCTGACCAATTGCGGAACAAATTTGGTTAACAGCACCAAATAATGTATTCAACTGACCAGCACTTGCAGCGGGTAATCCCGGAATTGGGTCTGTTGGTACCGTAGTGAAGAACGGTACAGAAGTCACATCAGGAATATTACCTACTACACCTTTAGCTCCATTAGCTGTTAATCCATTCACCAGAGTTGAATATACATTGGCAAATACGTTTGGATCAGTAATATCATTTGAACCATAGGTTGCTGGGTTCAAATTTCCGACTTGGTTTACTCCTGTTCCTCCAGAAGTTGCATAAGCTAAAACATCATTATTTCCAATCCACAAGGAGAAAAATGTTGGGTTTTGAGCCACTGCATCAGCCAATACATTTGTCGTTGGTGAAGATGCAAATCGCACAAAATAGGGATTGGCTTGACCCAATAATACACCTGCAGCATTTCCATAGCCATTGGCTACTAAATGGAAACTCTTTGCACCTGGAATACCCATATTATTAAATGGACCAGTCAAAACATTCGTTACTTCTGTTGAAGGTGTACCTGCTACACTTACTGGTGCAGAACCATTGAAATACAAACGTGGCCCTTGAATTTGTGTTCCTCCAATTAATAATCCACCCACATTATCATTCATATAGGGGATTTTAAATTCACCACCACCAACTAGCGCAAATTTTTGAGCCATTAAATTGGGATAGGACCCTTTTTGTCCTTCGATAAATAATGCATTATCTGAAAAACCAGCCGTTAATGAGTTTCCTAATGAAACATATTTGGAGAAATCCGCAGTTCCCGCGGTCAATGGCTGACCGTCAGAAGAATTGGGATCGGCTACCACCTCATCATCATTATTACAGGCTGTGAAAGCAATTGCTACAACAAACAGCCATTTAAAATTCTTTATCATGGTAAAAGATGTTTTAAGTTAAAAATTATGGGTTAAGCGTTAAAGAAGCAAAATATTGACTTCCGATAAAACCAGCTCCAAGCACTTGTTGGTATTCTTTACCACCAAGGTTGGTCGCTCCCAACTTAATAATTGCTTTCAATTTTGGGATGTTGTAATTGATTTGTGCATCAAATACAGTTGCTTCGTTGATGTAACCATCTACGAAAGTAGATTCCCATTGATAACCTGTATTCCAACGCCCACTAATGTTAAACCCGAAGTTTTTGAACAATTTATCATTGCTGATACTCGCTTTCACACGGTGTTTTGGTGTATTGAAACCTGCTTCAAACCCTGGATCTTTGCCTTGATCAAAATCAAATTGTGCATAGTTATAATTAGCGCTTACTTCAAAGTTTCTTGGCAATTTATAATTTAATCCAGCACCGAAACCTAATGACCGCACCTCAACATCTGTATTCGTATACAATTGGAATACGCGGGTATTGCCTGTTGCTAATGCATCAATCGATTGTGCTCCTGGGTTAGTAGGGCCTGCCAATGGATTTGGAGCATCTTGTGCTGTACCATACAAAGGAGTTACCACATTGATGTTTCCAATGAAGTCATTGTAAATATTGTAATATCCTGTTAAATCATACGATAAGTTTTTGATTTGTCCGCGATAGCCCAATTCAAAAGCTTTTACCGTTTCTGGTTTCACCAAGTTCACATTCGCTTTGCGCAATAAGGCAGAAGCCGCAACAGGATCTGTACTAGCCAAAGCCGCAAACTGTGAAGCGGAAGAAGCGGTATACGAGTTATAGTAAGCATTGTTACCGTTAATCGTAGTCGATGTACCTCCAACAATAGCTTGACCTGAAGCCGAAGTAACTGGTAATGTTTCTGTATATCGAATTAAGTTATCGGGTGCAGACCCAAGTAAAACTGCACTACCTACGTTAAAACCGATATATTGATCTTGCGTCGTTGGGTTACGGAAACCGGTTTGGAAAGACCCACGGAAGTTGTGATTTTTTTGTTCTCCAGCTGAATAAACTAAAGATACACGTGGTGAGAAATTCCCGTCAAAGTTTTGCGATTTGTCATAACGAACCGAACCTGTAAATTTCAAACGGTCTTCCATGAATTTCTTTTGAACTTGAGTATACAAACCGTGTTCTCTGTAAAGAATATCTGTTCCTTTGTCAGTATAAATTCTTCCTAATGAATTCAATTCATACATACGGAATGAACCACCCACTTGAATTTCAGCAAATTTGATTAAATCTTTAAAATTATAGTTGGCATCCGAATGGTATAATTTAGAGTCGTCAACCAATTTTGATCCAGTCAACACATCAGAATCCGCGATTACTCTATTGAATGCTGCTTGGAATTCTGGTGTACCCGGAATTAAACGACCTGTATCTGCTATATTACGAGCAGCTGCATGCGCTTGTGTTGGTGTAGCCCCTGCTAAAGTAGATTGCACATAGGTTGCAGCATATTGACCAAACCAAGTAGCATCTGATTTCCATTGACGGTTAACATTCAAACCGGTGAACAACATGTCGTAGGAATTTCCGCCATCTTCTGTAGTGAAATAACCACGAATGAAATAGTTTTTCCCTTTCAATTCTAATTTATGTTGTTGCATAAAAAAGCCATTCAAATAATAACGGTTGGCTCCTTGATACACAGTATTACCAAATCCAAATTTACTTTGCCAAATGATTTCATTATCATCGCCCCAAGGCTTGAAATGTAACGAGAAATCGACTTTAGCATTACGTACTTTATTGTCTGTTAAATCTACCTCATTATATCCTGTACGTGACACATTGTAATTAGGTAAAATTTGTTGGAATACAGAAAATTGTGCTGGTGTGATTACCCCTGCATTTAACATTCCTGTCGCAACACCTCTAATGTTTGTTGAAGCCTCATCTCCATACACATTAATACCATTATAGTTTGGTGCCGAACGATCCATTCCGATATTATTCACTAAATCTTTATCACGATAGTCTGTTGCATACCAATCGGTACCTTTCATGAATGAAAAGTTAGCTTTGGCTGCAAAATGTTTAGTAAACGCATGCGCAACACGCACACCATAATCCACATATTCATTCGCTCCCGCTGCTTTTTGATTGGTTTGACCGTATTTGGCATACGCAGAAATTCCTTGACTTGTAAAAGGGCTCTTACTGTTCATAAACAAAATACCATTAAAGGCATTTGCTCCATACAACGCTGAAGATGCTCCTGGTAACAACTCTACACTTTGCACATCCAATTCTGAAATCCCGATAAGATTTCCTAACACGAAGTTCAACAATGGTGAAGAGTTATCCATACCGTCAACCAACTGCATAAAACGTGTATTGGCCACCGTAGCAAAACCACGTGTATTGATGGATTTAAAAGACATACTACTAGTATTCATATGTACCTCTTTTAAATTCTCTAACCCATCATAAAAAGAAGGTGAAGCTGTCTTCTTGATGTCCTTAACGGTCATACGCTCAATAGTAACCGGAGATTCTTTGATTCGCTCAGGTGTACGTGAAGCAGAAACAACAATTTCTTCCAAACGGGTATCTTCATTTTGAAGCACCACGCTTACATTTTGAGAAGCTGAAGTGATCTGCACCTTTTGAGCCGCAAATCCAATACTGGAAATCTCAATGGTAAAAGGTGGTTTTTTGGAAACTTTCAGGGTGAATTTACCGTCAGCATCCGTGACAGTTCCTGAAGATTCTCCGGCAACCTTAACATTGGCTGCTGGCACAGGTTCGTTTTTGCTATCCTTAACCGAACCTGTAATCGTTGTTTGTGCCATACTCACTGCACAGAACAACAGCGTTACAAAAAGATGGTAAATCTTCATCTGATATTATTTTGTTGGTTTATGTAGCCAAAATACGAATATTTTTGAAATTATTAATTATGCGTGCATAATTTTTCTAATCTGATAATTTTTTAAACTAATTTAACAGTGAATCGGTAAATAAAAAGCAATACTCTTGTTAAAATCACCCTGTGAATTATCAATTTTAAAAGGAATTTTTTGGTTCTTATTTTTTTTCATAAAAAAAGCAGGAACTAGGTCCTGCTTCTATTTTTCTTATTTTCTATATTGCTTATTCAACCGTAACTGATTTTGCCAAGTTACGCGGTTGATCGACGTTACACCCACGCAATACTGCGATATGATACGACAATAATTGTAACGGAATTGTAGTAATCAACGGTGATAAAGCATCTGAAGTTTCAGGAATTTCAATCACGTGATCAGCTAATTCTTTCACTTGAACATCGCCTTTAGTCACAATGGCAATAATTTTCCCACTACGGGATTTAATTTCCTGTATATTACTCACCACTTTATCGTAGTGCCCTTGCTTTGGAGCAATGACTACCACTGGCATTTTTTCATCAATCAAAGCGATCGGACCGTGCTTCATTTCTGCAGCTGGATATCCTTCGGCGTGAATATAGGATATCTCTTTTAATTTCAATGCACCTTCTAAAGCAACTGGAAAATTGTATCCTCTTCCTAAATACAAACAATTGGAAGCATCTTTATAAATAGCGGCAATTTCTTTAGAAATATCGTTAGTGTTTAAGGCTTCTAACACTTTTTCAGGAATTAACTCCAACTCTTGTAAATAGCGGAAATAGTCCGAATTAGATAAAGTTCCTTTAGCTTTAGCCAAACGCAAAGCCATCATGGTTAATACTGTAATTTGGGTAGTGAAGGCTTTTGTAGAAGCTACCCCAATTTCTGGACCTGCATGGGTATAAGCCCCACCGTTGGTCTCTCTCGAAATGGATGAACCTACCACATTACACACGCCAAAAACAAAGGCCCCTTTTTCTTTGGCCAATTTAATAGCGGCTAAAGTATCAGCCGTTTCACCCGACTGAGAAATGGCAATAACCACATCTTTCGGAGTGATAATTGGATTGCGGTAACGGAACTCAGATGCATATTCTACTTCAACAGGAATTCGAGCAAACTCTTCGATAATATATTCAGCTACCAATCCGGCATGCCAAGACGTACCACAGGCAATAATTAAAATACGATCGGCATTTAAAAACTTCTCTAAATTATCTTCTACACCAGCCATTTGAATGATTCCTGTAGTGGAATGCAAACGACCGCGATACGTATCTTTAATCACATTGGGTTGCTCATAAATCTCTTTCAACATAAAGTGATCATAACCTCCTTTTTCAATTTGTTCCAAATTCATTTGCAACTCTTGAACGTAGGGGTCAACCAAGGAATCATCTTTAATTTTTCGAATTTTCAAAGGCTTATGCAAACGCACAATAGCCATTTCTTCATCTTCCAAATAAATAGCATTAGACGTATATTCAATAAAAGGAGAGGCGTCAGATGCAATGAAAAACTCGTTTTCACCCACTCCAATAGCCAACGGACTACCCAAACGAGCAACTACAATTTCATCCGGTTTGTTTTTGTCAAACACACAAATTGCATAAGCACCCACAACTTGGTTAAGGGCAACTTGTACCGCTTTTCCTAATTTAAGTCCGTCTTTCTTTTGAACATCTTCAATAAGATTTACCAATACTTCTGTATCTGTATCAGACTTGAAGGTATATCCTCTATTGATTAGCTCCTTTTTTAAAGGTTCGTAATTCTCAATAATACCATTATGAATAATGGCAAGATTTCCTGAATTGGACAAATGAGGATGCGAATTGACATCATTAGGCACACCATGTGTAGCCCAACGGGTATGTCCCATTCCAATTGTTCCCGAAGTCGAAATTTCCTTTGTGGAACGTTCTTCCAAATCAGAAACCTTTCCTTTGGTTTTTGATACTTTTAAGTCGGAACCATCATACAACATGACTCCGGCACTATCATATCCTCTATATTCTAATCGCTTTAATCCTTTAATTACGATAGGATAAGCTTCTCTGTGTCCTATATATCCAACGATTCCACACATAATCTGTTTGTTTTATTAGTCAGGTTTGGTATAGTAAACTTGTAATTTAATACGTTTATCCGCAGGAACATTGGAATTTGAACCGTATAAAATGGTCCCCAATGGATTCACCACAGACATCGCAGGTACGTATTTAGCTTGTTTTGACCCTACTGTGAAAGGTACTTTCAAATAGGCTCGATTTACATTATTAATATTCTCTGTAACAACTAACCCTAAACGCACATTGGTTGAATCGTGTTCAACTATATTTCGTATGTGATTAGTTAATCTCACTTTGTAGTACTCACCGCGCTCATCAGTCCCTTTTGAAATTATCCCACTATGTACTACTTTATTGTATTTAGAACTTACAGAAGTTGTTAAATCATTATAATAATCAATTACGGGTCGATGATTATCTAAATCATATAATAAAATTCGATTCGGCTCTGGCGCATTGGTCATCGCGGTTTTGTCGATGTAAAAAATCATATTGGCTTCATTAATCAACCAATTTTCGTTTTTCATTTGCTGAATCAAAGGCGAACTTGAAGTAGCTTGCCCACCAAATAAGCTAACTACACCCATTGATCCTTTTCCTCCTTTTATTTGCAAACGCTCATCCCCTAATGTCACATTTGGAGTGATGGGATTGGAATAATCAGTGTCAAAAAAATTTACCGATCGACCGGTTAAGTTAATCGTGATTTTCTTTCTAACTTTTTTAATGGTTGGATCCGTCAAACTATTTTCATAAGCGGATTGACTTTGAAAATCTTTATAAACCACAGTAATCGTTCCTCGTGTTATGTTAAGACGAGCTAATGTACCTTGATTATCACTTCCAGAAGCACTTTCTACTTTGAAAAACAATCCTCTAAAATAATTCTTAAACGTATTGTTATTCAAAAGTGATCCAGATGGCGCATTGTAAAATTTATTTTGAAAAAATGATTTATTCAAATTCATGTACATCCCCGGCGCTAGTGTTTCGCGTACATCACCATTTGTTTTATAAAAAACAATGGGTTTGTTACTAAAAACAAATTGATCATTTTGACTATAGTCGGTTATTGTTGCATCTTTTGGATTGCTATTGTCGTCGTTTAAACGTTGTCCTCCATTCGCAATTACCGCTTCAAATTCAGATTGTTGGTTGGAATAATACCGTTGCACTTGCTGAAGATTGGTGCTTGGATCATAATCTTGAATGTAGTAACCCGACTCAAACACGCTTAACTTTATTTTTGGAGTGTTTGTTTCATCAAATGCAGGCAATAAAGAATCTAACCTGTAAATCGGCGCTCCTGAATCATCAAGATCAGTGATTGTTGTGTAATACGGAATGTGCATATACACAGAATCTACTGCTTCAGGTGCGTAAAATTTTGGATTTGTGGATGCCAATTCCAACTGGGTTACAATGCTCGCTTTGGTTTTCCCAAAAACAGGATTGTTATAATAACCCAACGATTGAATTGCCATATCATTCGTTTGCACATCACCTGTTGCCTGATTGTATGCGGTAACGTCATATGTCGTTGTGTTGAGTCCAAAATGTTCATCCCCTACCAAATCCGCTCCAACATCGGAAAACTCTTTGTCACAGGAAACTAATGACAATACAAAAAATAGACTAAAAACCGCGACTAACTGCTTTAATTTCATAAAAACCAATTTATAACATTTGCTTGTAAAAAGAAGTGTACGCTTGCGCAAAGGCTTCTTTTGGGGTGAAAGGTAAAAAAGGTTTTCCTGAAGATTCTATAATTTTTGTTAAACCTCCGTCTAAATTTTCTGACCCAATGATTACTGCATCGGAATGATCAACAGCTACTTTCATCCAATTCGCGTAATTCGGCTGCTCCAAAACCTGTACACTTTCCTGAGGAATTCCGTCAAATTTTACTTTATCAATAGCTGCAGCATCCAAATTACCCTCAAAGCCAGTATTGTAAACAGATGTTACAATTTTTGTCTCTGAAAATAACGCTTCGTGTTTGTAATAATGCTTCATGTAAACAGGTAGCAAAGAAGCTAACCATCCGTGAACATGAATAATATCAGGCACCCAATTGAGTTTCTTAACCGTTTCTACTACACCCTTTGCAAAAAAGATGGCACGCTCGTCATTGTCAGGATACATCACCCCTTCTTCATCTGTAAACGTTGATTTTCTTTTGAAATATTCGTCGTTATCAATAAAATAGACTTGAATGCGCTCTTTCGGGATAGAAGCTACCTTAATAATTAAAGGCATATCAACATCATTAACCACCAAATTCATCCCTGAAAGACGAATTACTTCGTGTAATTGATGTCTGCGTTCATTAATATTTCCATATCTTGGCATGAAGATACGAATTTGTCCTCCTTGATCATTGATCATTTTTGGAACATCATACGACATTAAAGACACCTCATTTTCAGCCAAATACGGCACTACTTCAGATGATACATACAATATCCTCTTATCTTCCATGGGTTGATTATTGTTGGTTTTGGTTTTACTGCTGTTTAAAAAACACGCAAAACTACAAAATTTTATGGAGTTTTTCACGAAACATAGTAAGTTTGTACCCTATTTCATAAAACAAATCGATGTTGGTTTTTGAACATAAAGTTGCGCTTTCGCAACACCTTACCACTTTAAAGAAGCCCAATACCACAATCGGTTTTGTACCTACTATGGGTGCTTTACATGAAGGACACCTTTCTTTGCTTCGTAATTCATTACAAAACAACGCCCTAACGGTAATCAGCATTTTTGTCAATCCTACACAATTCAATAATCCTGAAGACTTAGAAAAATACCCCCGAACCTTAGAAGCCGATTTGGAAAAAATTAAACGTGTTTCTGAAGATATAATCGTTTATGCTCCTACCGTTCAAGATATCTATGAAGGCAACACCCAATCCAAAGCCTATGATTTTGACGGATTAGAACACCAAATGGAAGGCAAATTTCGACCCGGACATTTTGATGGTGTGGGTACTGTAGTCAAAAAACTGTTTGAAATTGTCCAACCTGATTTCGCTTATTTTGGTGAAAAAGATTTTCAACAACTCCAAATTGTAAAAAAATTAGTCGCCAAAGAAAAGCTATCTGTGACCATCGTCGGCTGCCCCATTTTTAGAGAAGCCAATGGTCTCGCGATGAGCTCAAGAAATGAACGATTAAGTGACCACGAACGTAAAGAAGCCGGAATTATCTTCAAAACATTACAAGAAATTAAATCCCTTTTTCCAAACAAATCGACTTCTGCTCTTAAAAAAAGAGTTGCAAAAGTGTTTCAAAACCACCCGCTTTTCCAACTCGAATATGTTGAAATCGCCGACGAAGCAACACTTCAAACTTGTATTCGAAAATCGAAAAACAAAACCTATCGGATATTCATTGCGGTTTTTGCAAACAATGTCCGACTTATAGACACAATTTCATTAAATTAATTTACCTTTGCCCCCATGCAAATTCAAGTAGTTAAATCTAAAATTCACCGTGTAAAAGTGACCGGCGCCGACTTAAATTACATCGGCAGTATCACTATTGATGAAGCTTTGATGGATGCTTCCAATTTGATTGAAGGTGAAAAAGTGGCCATCGTAAATATCAACAACGGCGAACGCTTTGAAACGTATGCCATCAAAGGCGCCCGAAATTCTGGTGAAATTACACTCAACGGTCCCGCAGCTAGAAAGGTTCATGCTGGCGATATCATTATCATCATTTCCTATGCTTTATTGGAATTTGAAGAAGCAAAAACCTTTAAGCCTTGGCTTGTATTCCCTGACGAAACCACCAATTTATTGAAGTAAAACTAATTGAAAACATCAATTAAAAATTTTCTACTTTTAATTATACCATTATTCATTGGGTGTGGAATTATCTATTATCAATACAATTCCCTTTCAACCCATGAATTAGACAGTATAAAAAACAGTTTGTGGAACGCCAACTATTTTTATATTTTACTCTCTTTACTGGTTGCCGTAATTAGTCATGGTGCACGTGCTTACCGCTGGAAATTTGCCCTCCAACATTTGGGTTACGAAACCAAAATGAGCAACAATTTCTTCACCGTTTGTGTATCCTACTTAGTCAATTTAACGATTCCACGATCTGGGGAAGTTACCCGAGCCGCCCTGATAAAAAAATACGAAGATGTTCCCTTTGACAAAGCATTCGGAACCATTGTTGCCGAAAGAATTATCGATTTAGCCATCTTCTTCTTATTTGTAATCATCGGATTTGTATTGCAATACGAAAAACTCCATCAATTTTTTATTGATCAAAATGTTTCCTTGCGAACGATTGCCTTTTCAGGTATCGCATTTCTTGTAATGGCTGTCCTTTTTCTTGTCATTTGGATTTATGCAGAATGGTCCATCTTGTTAAAGCTTAAGAAAAAATTGGCCGGACTCACCGAAGGCATATTGAGTGTATGGTACATGGAAAAAAAATGGCAGTACATCTTCCATTCTTTTCTAATTTGGGGTTGCTACCTTATCATGTTCTATATCCCTATTTTCGCCCTTCCTGAAACGGAAAATATCGGCTTTAACATTGTCATCATGGGCTTTATTTTTGGAAGTTTAGCCATCGGATTTACCAACGGCGGAATCGGCGCGTTTCCACTCTCCATTTCACTCATTTTCGGACTTTACAACATCCCCGAAGAAATTAGTGTTGCCTTTGGTTGGTTAGCATGGACCTCTCAAACGGTACTCACCATTTTATTAGGATTAATAGGATATCTACTTTTACCTATCATGAATAGAAAATAATTGTTATATTGGTTGACTCTAATCACAAAAATCAACCGGATAACAAAAAATGAAAAAAACACTTCTGATTTTAGCTCTAGCCCTGAGTCTAAACGGATTTGGTCAAGTAATTAAAGACAGTATTTTTTCCAATCGCTTGGATAAATACCGTTACCTTTCCATCTCGCTCCCCCCTTCTTACAATAAAGACACCAAAAGAGCCTTTCCTCTATTATTGGCCCTTGATGGAGATTATCTCTTTGACCCCATTTTAGGAACTTTGAAATACGGGTACTATTGGGATGATTTACCCGAAGTGATTTTGGTCGGACTCAATCACACCACCGATACCGAACGTGATGAAGAATGTAAAGTGGATGAAACTACTGGACTTCCAGAAGGAATCGGCGAATCATTTTATGAATTTATTGGCGGCGAATTACTGCCTTATCTTCAAAAAAACTTACGCATTGCACCCTTTAAAATTGTTGCAGGTCACGATGTCACCGCCGGTTTTATGAATTTCTATTTATACAAAGACAACCCCATTTTCAATGCCTACATATCGTTAAGCCCCGTTATGCCGCTCGATATGGAAATCCATATTCCCGAACGAATGGCTACCTTCAAAAACAATATGTTTTATTATGTAGCATCCGCAGATGGGGATATCAAAACGATAAAAGATAAAATAACGGCTTTGGACACTAACTTTAAAGCGGCCAACATTAGCACGGTTAATTATCGTTTTGATGATTTTAAAGGTTGCTCACATTATTCACTTGTCCCCTTTGCCATCCCTAGCGCGTTGTACCAATTTTTCTCGGTATATCAACCCATTTCAACCAATGAGTTTCAGGAAAAAATCGTCACACTCACCTCTGGTTATGCCGATTATCTGAAAAACAAATACGAATTGGTTGAAAAAGCATTAGGTATGAAAATGAATATTCGTATCAATGATTTCAAAGCCATTGAAGCAGCCATCATTAAAAATAAAGCGTTTAATGAGTTTGAACAATTGGCCCAACTTTCGCGAAAAGCCTACCCAAAATCCATGCTGGCAGATTACCACATGGCGCGTTTTTATGAAAATAATGGCGATTTAAAAATGGCCATGAAACATTATCAAAATGCATTTCAATTGCAAGAAATTGGCGATTTGACCAAAGATATGATGATGGATAAAATGGAAGAACTCAAACCACAAGTCAAGAAAAAATAAGCGTTAATCAAATTAATGGCAAAACTAAAAACAACCTTCTTCTGTCAAAATTGTGGCACCCAATACGCCAAATGGCAAGGGCAATGCAATGCCTGCAAAGAATGGAATACCATTGTTGAAGAAATTATTCAGAAAGAAGAAAAAGTGGCTTGGAAAGCGACCACCGAAGTTAAAAAAGCACCCAAGCCTCTCAAAATAAAAGAAATCGATTCGTCTCAAGAAATCCGATTAAACACGGGTGATGGCGAACTCAATCGCGTGCTCGGAGGCGGCATTGTTCCCGGTTCAGTCATCTTATTGGGGGGCGAACCCGGTATCGGGAAAAGTACATTATTATTACAACTTTCCCTCATGCTTCCCTACAAAACCTTATATGTATCAGGAGAAGAGAGTCAGAAACAAATAAAAATGCGTGCCGAACGCATTAACCCCAACAACGAAAGTTGCTTCATTCTTACCGAAACCAAAACACAAAATATCTTCCGTCAAATTCAGGAAGTCGATCCTGAAATCCTGATTATTGATTCGATTCAAACGCTGCACACCGATTATATCGAATCCACCGCCGGAAGTATTTCGCAAATTCGTGAATGTACCGCCGAATTGATCAAATTTGCCAAAGAAACCAACGTTCCTGTTATCCTAATTGGCCATATCACCAAAGATGGAAACATTGCCGGACCCAAGATTCTCGAACATATGGTGGATACGGTTTTGCAGTTTGAAGGTGACCGTAATCATGTGTACCGCATTTTGCGTGCCCTAAAAAACCGCTTTGGTTCGACCGCCGAACTCGGAATTTACGAAATGCAAGGTTCGGGTTTACGCGAAGTGTCCAATCCATCGGAAATTTTGATTTCACACCGCGAAGAAGAACTATCAGGTACCGCCATTGCCTCTACCTTGGAAGGGATGCGACCGTTAATGATCGAAATTCAAGCCTTGGTGTCCACAGCCGTTTACGGTACGCCGCAACGCAGCACTACGGGTTATAATGCCAAACGCTTAAACATGATTTTGGCAGTTTTGGAAAAACGTGCGGGCTTCCGTTTAGGAACCAAAGACGTTTTCTTAAATGTCACCGGTGGAATTTCTGTCGATGATCCCGCTATTGACTTGGCAGTTATTGGCGCCATTCTCTCATCCAATGAAGACATCGCTGTAGGCAAAGACGTTTGTTTCGCTGGGGAAGTCGGACTCTCCGGAGAAATTCGGCCTGTGAACCGCATTGAACAACGGATTCAAGAAGCCGAAAAACTGGGTTTTACCACCATTTTTGTTTCGAAATACAATAAAATTACGGTGCCCAATGCCAAAATCCGTATCGTACTAGTCTCCAAAATCGAAGAAGTAGTCAGTGAATTATTTGGATGAAACGATTAAACTTTTCACGTAAAAAAATAAGGACCCTTGGCTTCAGTATTCTTGGAATACTAGTGCTGGCAATTGTTTTGGGTTTTGCCTTCCGCAATGCCATTTTGGAACAAATTATCGCCAAAGCGGCTGTTAAAATGCAATCCGACTACCAATGCGAATTGGTCGTGAAAAACCCGCATTTTGAAGGCTTAAACCATATTGAAATCGAAGGCATCAGCCTTACGCCGCATCATGCCGATACTTTGGTTTATGTCGGACACCTACGTACCGGTTTTAATCTTTGGAAATTACTCACAGGTACGCTACAAATCACCGATTTGGAAATCAATCGGGGTTATATTCAATTGGTAAAAACCAAAAACGGATCTAATTTTGATGCCTTTCTTCGCAAAAAAGAAAAACAAAATACAACGACGACTTTGGATTATGCTGAATTGGCCAACCGTCTGTCGTCCCGATTCTTAAACCTGATTCCGACCCAAATGGAGATTACAGGTTTTGCCCTTAAAATCAATGACAAAGGACATAAAGTGCATTTGGATTTTACCCAATTGGCTTTGCACAACGAACAATTAAAAACCGCAATCCAACTTACCGAAGGCGAAATTCATCAACAATGGCAACTTTCTGGATTTGCCGATCCACGGAATCGTAAAGCCGATTTGATTTTTAAAAATCAAAAGAACGACACGTTAGTTTTACCCTATTTACAACATAAATTTCATTTGAAAACCGCCTTTCAATCCGCGCGCTTTCATTTGGATAATATGGGAATGGACAGCGGTGATTTTCATACTGACGGTTTTGCTTCCATTCAACAATTGGTGCTTAACCATCCGAAAATTGCCTCAAAAGACGTGGAAGTCGCCAATGCCCGGATGGATTTTCATTGGATTATTGGCGAACGCAGCATTGCCTTGGATTCAAGTTCGCTTCTCACTTTAGGCAAGTTGAAATGCCGTCCGTATCTTTTCTATGAAAAAGAAGAGGGTAAAACCTATGCACTCCAACTTCACATCCCAAAAACGAAAGCCCAAGACTTTATCGATGCCTTACCCAAAGGATTGTTTTCCCATTTTGAAGGGATGAAAACCATGGGGAGTTTTAGTTATTCGTTGGATTTTAAATACAATGACCAAAAACCCAATGAAGTTGTTTTTGAAAACAAACTGCAACCGGAAGGGTTAAAAATCGTGCTTTATGGCGCTGCTGATCTCAGTAAAATCAACACCGAATTTGTCTACCGTGCTATGGAGCGAGGTGTGCCTCAGCGTCCCATTTTGGTGAGTATCGACAATCCAATGTATACACCGCTTTCTGAAATTTCGCCCTACTTGCAAAAATGCGTATTGACCAGCGAAGACCCTTCGTTTATGCACCACCGCGGATTCATCACGGAAGCATTTAAACAATCCATTGCCAAAAACATTCGCACCAAAAAATTTGCCCGTGGCGCCAGTACGATTAGTATGCAATTAGTGAAAAATGTTTTTCTTACCCGAGAAAAAACGCTTTCGCGAAAATTGGAAGAAATACTGTTGGTGTATATTTTAGAAAACCAACGCATCGCTACCAAAGAGCGCATGCTTGAAGTTTACTTCAACATCATTGAATGGGGCCCTAATGTATACGGAATTGGGGAAGCTGCTCAATATTATTTCCAAAAAAGACCTTCTGATCTCACGCTAAAAGAATGTTTGTATTTAGCGACTATTGTACCAAAACCCAAAGGCTTCATGTACCGTTTTGATTCGAATCGGGAACAAAAGAAATTTGCCGTTCAACAACAAGATTTTTTAGCCAAATTGATGCTGCGCCGCCAATTAATTACCGCTGAAGACACCCTCGGATTTCATCAACCCTTGCATCTAACGGGTCCGGCCCAATATCGCATTAAGGGGAATGCAACGGACTCGATTTCAATAGATAGTTTAGGAATAGAATTCCCTGAATTTTAAAAAGGTATACGAAAATTTAGCTTTTTAACGTTAGCTAAAAAAATACCGACCATGAACATCAAATTTTTACCCTTCGTATTGCTTGCATTACTATTACAAGCTTGTCAAAATGAAACTGTGATTCGCGAATCGTATGATTTTCCAGAAAATCATCAGTGGTTAAAATCAGATAAAAAGACGTTTTCCCTTACGGTGAAAGAAGCGGGCAACTACAACGGATTCCTGAACGGTAGTTTTGTATACGGGTCGCAATTTCCAAAACTCCCTTTACATTTCTCCATTGCAAAAAATGAAGTTTTAGAAAACCAATCGGTCGATTTTAATATTAAAAATGACAAAGGAGAAGAAGTGGGTGATTGTACCGGCGATGTTTGTGATGTGAAACAGTCGCTTTTTACCCAAAAACATTTCGAACCCGGAACCTACACCTTTACTTTCGAAAACACCTTTGAATTTCCGTATTTCCCCAATATCATTGCACTTGGTGTTTCCTTAGAAAAGGAAAAATAAACTTCCTTTCCAACCTTTTCATACAATAGCTCCTCTTATTTGAAAAGCCTTTGTATGAAAAAACTACTCTTCCTTCTCTTGTGTCTTTTCCTTTGGAGCTTCACCCAAAGCGATACTCCTTTGGATAAATATTTGACCCGAATCACCGATCCTGAAATTATCAAACGGGATTTAGCCACGCTAACCGTTTGGAATTCCAATCCCAAAAAAGAGAGTGATCAAAAAATCACGCCCGAAAGTCAGTGGGAACTGCTCTACCGCTACCAATCGGGTTGGCACGAAAATAGGCCGAATCAACGCTATGACATTTCGGAACTCGCCGTGGGTAATCCTGGAAATATAATTTCGGGCACTATGCTATTGGATTTTGTGAAATTCTACCGCCAAGACACCTTGCTCTACAGCGGTGACCCACTCATGGTCAACTTACTTTCGGAAGCACGTGGCGCGCCGTATAATGGGAAATGGGTGGTCTTTTCCTTACGCGATAATCGCATCTGTTTGCGCTATGTACACAGTTATCCGAACGGCAATCAATCGAGTTGGTACCACAAAACCGAATACTACTTCCAATTGAAATAATAACCATGAAAGCCTTTCTTTTCCTCATATTATTTTCGTGCACAATATGGGCCCAAAAGCCTGTTTTTGCACAAGCCGAACTCCAATCGGCAACCGTGTATTTCTCCGGTGCCGAACTCCGACATACAACCCGCGTTACTTTGCCTGAAGGAACTTCAGAATTAGTGATTTCTAATATCGCCAATGCATTGGATGAATCATCACTGCGCATTAGCACACCAAAGTCGGTTACCGTTTTGGCCACCCAATTCACGCAACACTACGCTACCGAATTTGATCCTGAATACGAACGTCCCGAACTCGCCAAAGTCCACGACAGCATTCGCTTTTTTCAATCCAAACTCCAATCCATTATCATCCAAAAAGGAGCTGTAGAAAAAACAATTGCCTTGTTGAATGCTAACACCAAGCTGAGTGGCAATAATACGGGGATTGTGACTCAAGAATTGGCGAATTATTCACTCTATTTTCAATCCAAACTCTACGAACTTTCCTGGGAAGCTTTTGTGTTGGGTGAAAAGCAAGTCAAGTACCAAAAGCAGCTGGATTTTTGGAACCAACAATTAACACCCCAACCCAATTCATCCGTTAAATCCAAAGGGCAATTGGTGTTGTATCTCAGTACTGCACAAGCGGGAACACATCCGATTCAAATAACCTACACAACAACCTTGGCGGGCTGGGAACCTACCTACGACCTTAAAGCGACATCCCTAACCCAACCTTTAGCATTGGTGATGAAAAGTCAGTTGTGGCAAACCACTGGCATCGATTGGAATTCTATCAAACTCACGCTCTCCAACGGAAATCCGGCCACTCAACACGAAGCGCCGTTACAACAAGCGTGGACGTTGGTTTACCGCAATCCGTATGGACGGAAAGAAAAAGTGGCTATACAGCAAAATGCTCCTGTTTTGAATGCATTGCAAGGTCAACTGGCTGGTGTCAATATTACTGCAGCAACAGGGAATCCTGGCGCAAAAAGTGCAGTTATGATTCGGGGATATTCTTCTTTAAATGCCAATGCCGAACCTTTATACATTATTGACGGTAAGCCAGCCAGTTCAGATGATTTTAGAAATCTTCCGCCTCAAGCTGTAAAAAGTGTGGAAGTGTTAAAAGATGCGAGTGCAGTTTCCATTTACGGAAGTCGCGCCAGTAACGGGGTCATTTTAATTACGACCAAACAAAACGTTTCCGATTATACCGAAGTAGTAGAACGGGAACTCAACGTTTCGTTTGACATTGATTTGCCATATGCTATTTTATCCAATGGGAAAAAACACGGTATCGAAATTAAAAATCTTGAGATTCCGGCCAACTACCAATTTTATACCGTACCAAAAATGAACAAGGATGTGTTTTTAATGGCGGAAATCACCGATTTTGGAAAATATAATCTGCTGCCAGGAACCGCCCAATTGTATTTTGACGAAACTGTTGTAGGCACTACCCAACTCAATCCGAATGAAATCCAAGATACTTTGCGTGTCTGTTTGGGTCGGGACAAAAAAATCACTGTTCTCAGAGAAAAAGTGAAAGCAAAATCAGCGACTAAGTTCTTGTCGTCTCAAAAAGAACAGCAATTTACGTATGAAATCACCCTTCGAAATAATAAAAAAGAAGCGGTTACGGTTGACCTTCGCGACCAATATCCGTTGAGTAATGATTCAAGTATTTCCATCGAACTCACCAACGACGGAAAAGCTTTAGTGAACACGGATAAAGGCTTTTTACGGTGGAAAATCGCATTGCAACCCAACGAAACCAAAAAGGTGCGGTTGAGCTATACCGTTCGTTCCGATAAAAACAAATCGATTGGAAAATTATAATTTCAAAACAATAGAAATCATGAAACCGACGTTAATATCCTTAACCAACAGAAAACCAAACATGAAAAATATCCTTTGGCTGCTGCTCCTTCCTGTGAGTATCTTGGCCCAAAAACCCTTGTTTACGACAGCCAAAACTCAAGGCGCCACGGTTTACTTTAGCGGTGCAGAACTCCAACATTCGGCCCAATTGAATTTGCCCGTTGGAAATAGCGAAATCGTAATTAAAAATGTAGCCGATTACATCAACGAGAGTACGTTGCAAATCAAAGCTCCGAAATCGGTAACCGTAATGTCGGTGCAGTTTACTAAAAATTACATCTCCGAATACGAAATTGACGAAAGCAATCCCGCTATTAAAAAGGTGCGCGATAGTATTGAAATCGTTAAAAAGGAAATCAAAAAAGTACAGATTCAAATTTATTCGTACCAACAAACCATTGGCTTGTTAGACACCAACCAACAAGTGGGTGGCGCCAATTCGGGTTTGAATACCGCCGAATTGATAAAAATGGTGGAGTATTATAAAGCGAAACGCATCGAACTCGACAACCAAATTGAAGCGTTCAAAGAAAAAGAAACCAAGTGGAACAAAACTTTGGCCAACTTAAATGCACGTTTGCAGTTGAATACCGCCAAGGAAGAAAAAATGTCGAAGGGGAAATTGGTACTGCAAGTCTTAAACGAAGTCGCGGGGAATGTCACCTTGAATTTTTCATACATCACCAACAATGCGGGGTGGAAACCCATGTATGACTTACGTGCCAACAGCATTAAAGACCCGATTCAATTGCTGTACAAAGCCCAAGTTTGGCAAACGACCGGTATTGATTGGAAAAAAATCAAAATGAGTTTGTCCAGCGGCAACCCCAACCAAAGTAACGAAGCACCGTTGCAACAAGCGTGGTTTTTGAGGTATCAAACCAATAGACTTGAAGAAGTTGTTGTACAAGGTTATAGAACCACATTAAATGCTTATACTTTAAATGACGCTGTAAAAAAAGATTATAAATACACTGATACAACAGACACTGACGGTGAATTTGACAATGGTATCGACGACTACACCCAAATCTCCGAATCCCAACTGAACGTGAACTTCGACATTGACATACCGTATGATGTGTTGTCCAATGGAAAAATGCACAGTGTGTCGTTGAAAGAAATCCAGATTCCGGCCACTTACAAATTCTACAGTGCGCCACGATTGGAGAAAGAAGCGTATTTGTTGGCTAAAATTGACAACTACGGCCAATACAATTTGTTACCAGGCGAAGCCAATATTGTATTTGAAGAAATGAATGTGGGCAAAACCTTCATCAATCCTGAGCAAACGGGAGACACTTTGAGTTTGAGCATGGGACGCGACAAAAAGATTTCTATCAAACGCGAGAAAGTGGTCGATAAATCGGGCACCAAGTTTTTGTCTTCGTACAAAGAGCAAACGTTTACGTATGACATTACCATTCGCAACAATAAAAAAGAAGAAATTAATTTGACTTTAAAAGATCAATATCCGTTGAGTTCGGATAAAGATATTACGATCGAATTGTTGGAAGACGGCAAAGCATCCGTCAATCCAGAAACAGGTTTCATGACATGGGATCTCAAATTGGCACCCAACGAATCCAAAAAAATACGGATCAGTTATAAAGTGCGCTATCCCAAAGACAAAATCATCGATAATTTATAAGCCTAACAAAAACACACATTTTTTATTCACGCCTTAAATCCCGGGGAAACTCGGGATTTTTTATTTGATTGTCAGGTCTTTAACTTTTTGTACCTTAGTAAAAACAAAAAAACACATGAAAAAGATTTACTCACTCCTACTCCTAGGTTGGAGCTGCCTATCTATGGCGCAAATCATTAGCCTTCAAACCTATGTCACTGGTTTATCGGGTGCCGTTGAAATTACCCACTGTGGTGATACCCGATTGTTTGTAGTACAAAAAGGCGGACAGATTCGGATTATCCAAAACAATGCTTTGGTCACCACTCCTTTTTTGGATATTTCCTCATTAACCGTAAATAGTGGCGAACAAGGTTTTTTGGGATTAGCCTTTCATCCCAATTATGCCACAAACGGTCAGTTTTTTGTAAATTATACCGATCTCGCAGGCGACACCGTGATTGCGCGTTACACGGTAAGTAGTTCCAACCCCAATGTGGCCAATCCTACAGGAACTATCTTGATGACCATCGATCAACCCTACAACAACCACAACGGAGGAACGTTAAAATTTGGACCCGATGGCTACTTATACATCGGTATGGGAGATGGCGGCAGCGGTGGAGATCCCCAAAATTTTGCGCAAAACCTAACGGTAAATGCCACTACGCCCTCCCGAATTTACTTAGGTAAAATGCTACGTTTGGATGTCAATACGACTGCTGGCTCTCTGAATTATGGCTATCCGCCCACCAATCCTTTTATCAACGAAAGTGGTAAACAAGAAATTTGGGCCTTAGGTTTGCGAAATCCTTGGAAATTCTCTTTTAATCGTTTGAATGGCGACTTATGGATTGCTGATGTGGGTCAAAATGCTGTGGAAGAAATCAATCGTATTTCAACGCCACTTCCAAATACCGGACTCAATTTTGGCTGGAAATGTTTTGAAGGAACGGCGGTGTATGCATCTTGTTCGAATACAACAGGCATGATTGCTCCCGTTGCTGAATATACCCACGCCGCTACAGGAGGCTGTTCCATTACCGGCGGCTATGTATATACAGGAAGTTTATACCCCAACATGTTGAACAAATATTACTTCGCTGATTATTGCCAAAACCGCATGGGTATTTTAGACATCGCCACTGGAAGTATAACGTACACGCCTTATTTCAATGGAAATAATAATTTCACCACATTTGGTGAAGATGTCAATGGCGAATTGTATGTTACAGGAGGAAGCACTATTTTTAGAATCACAGATGCTTCTTTCAATACCGCCCAATTTTCAGCCCTTGGGTTAGCGGTAGCTCCCAATCCAACAAAGGGAATAGTTCAAATCCAAAACCCAAAACTTGTCGCAATCGATCACATTCAACTGACCGATCTTACGGGAAAAACAATTGCCGAACACAAGCCTGAAACCACTTCAACAATTGCATTAAACTTTGAAGGGGTTGCACCCGGAATGTATTTTTTACACATTAACCAAAACGGCGCCACTTACACAGAAAAAATACTGTTTGAATAATTAAAAAAGCCCTTCAGAATCTGAAGGGCTTTCTATTTATAGTCGTTTATTTTTCTCCCATTTTTCGTTCCAGTTCGGCTTGAAACTCTTCCATTACGGGCTTTACCGTACTTTCGGGTAAATCGGCGATGCGAATATACATCAGACCGTCAACGGCATTATTAAATAGTGGATCGACATTAAAAGCCACCACACGCGCATTTTGTTTGATATACTTTTTAATCAAAACGGGTAAGCGCAAATTTCCAGGTTCGATTTCATCAATAATCTTATCGAATTTATTCAAATCGGCTTCCGCTTCGTTGAAGACAAAATCTTTATCGGCATCTTTCAACTTTACCTTGTATTCCATTTTGGGGTGAATATATTGCGCCACATACGGATCATAGTAATGCGACTTCATAAATTCAATCATCAAGGATTTCGAAAACTCCGTAAATTGATTGCTAATACTCACGCCACCAATCAAATACTTGTGTTCGGGATGACGTAACGTGGTATGCACGATACCTTTCCACAACAAGAATAACGGCATCGGTTTTTGTTGGTATTCTTTGATAATAAAGGCCCTTCCCATTTCAATCGACTGTGACATCATGGAATGCAATTCGGGTTCGAATCGGAACAAATCATTCAAATAAAATCCATCGATTCCGTATTGCGGGAATATTTCATTCCCCAATCCCATGCGGTAAGCACCTGCAATTTGTTGGGTTTCTTCATCCCACAAAAACATGTGTTGGTAGTATTTGTCAAACTTATCCAAATCCAAGGACTCGTTGGTTCCTTCACCAACTTCACGGAAGGTAATTTCACGCAGTCGGCCTATTTCGTGCAAAATATTTGGAATTTTATCCGCAGAAACTAGGAAAACCTCATAGTTTTTACTTTGCAATAAACGGAAATCGCCTTTGCGCACCTCAGCTATATCTTCTAATATTTTATCGTGATTGGCGGGATGGGCAATTTGCTTAACATTTTTAGCGGGCTTCAATCCATTTAACGCTTGAAACTTACTCTCATCGTCAAAGGAATTGGCCAACATATAGGTTTTGCGGCGTAAAAACTCGCAATAATCTTCTAAATTCTCGTGTTCGTTTTGCTCATTCACCGAAATCGGTTTCCCAATACGCACTTTAATCGTTCGGTCCTTTTGCGTCAGTAACTCCGATGGTAACTTCGCCGTGCGCATCGTATCACTGATCTTGGACAATCGATAAAACAACTTGCTATTTTGCGCGTGAAAATAAATGGGAACCACAGGAACTTGGGCCTTACGAATCACTTTGATGGCACCTTCTTCCCATTCTTTATCGACCACCAACTTTCCATCTTTGTAGGTTGAAACTTCTCCCGCGGGAAACATCCCCAACGGTTTGCCATCACTCAAATGACGCAACGTTTCTTTAATTCCAACAACACTCGACTTGGCATCTTTATGATTTTCAAACGGATTCACCGGCATGATATACGGCTTCATCGGTTCGATTCGGTGCAATAGGAAATTGGCAATGATTTTAAAATTGGGCTCGCGCTCCAACATTAATTTCAATAATAAAATACCGTCTATTCCACCTAAAGGATGGTTGGAAATGGTAATGTAAGCTCCGTCTTTGGGTAAACGTTTTAAATCTTCTTCCGGGATTTCAAATTTGATTTGGAATTCGTCCAAAATCGCATTCAAAAACTCTAATTCGCTCAAATGCTTGTTGCGGTCATAGATTTTATTCAGCGTCGAAATTTTAAGTGTTTTCATCAGTAACCAACCTGCAAACGTACCGAATACACCGTATTTGTCCGCTTTAATTGCTTTGGCTACTTCTTTCGCTGTGACTAAACCCATTTACTTCTTCTGTTGTGTGCTTATTGTGAAAAAACAAAGATAACAATTCTTCCCAATAGCGATTTTAAATTTTAGCCTTTTCCCGAAAAAAAGGTTAAACATTTATTATAATTTTTCCACATCGTTCCTGCAGTTCCGACGAAATCAGTATTTTTGAACAAATGACAAAAGGGAACATTTTACTCCCAGAATTCTAAATCATTCATGAAAATTATTTCTTACAACGTCAACGGAATTCGAGCAGCCATTACCAAAGGATTTCTAGACTGGCTCCAACAAGCCAATCCCGATGTAATTTGCCTTCAGGAAATTAAAGCCACCGAAGACCAAATCCCGACCGAAGCCATTACCGCCGCCGGCTATCCTTACCAATACTATTTTTCAGCACAAAAAAAAGGGTACAGCGGTGTGGCCATTTTATCCAAAATCGAACCGAAACATGTCGAATTTGGAACAGGCATCGAACACATGGACTTTGAAGGGCGTAACTTGCGTGCCGACTTTGGTGATGTTTCCGTAATGAGTTTGTATTTGCCTTCGGGAACCAACATCGATCGATTGGATCATAAATTCAAATACATGGACGACTTTCAAGCGTACATTAACGATTTGAAAAAAAGTGTGCCCAATCTCATCATTTGCGGCGACTACAACATTTGTCACGAAGCCATCGATATTCACGATCCCATTCGCAACGCCACCGTTTCGGGCTTCTTACCCGAAGAACGCGCGTGGTTGGATGCCTTTATGAAATCGGGATTCATCGATAGTTTCCGTCATTTTAATAAAGAACCGCACCACTACAGCTGGTGGAGTTACCGCGCCAATGCTCGTAACAACAACAAAGGGTGGCGCATCGATTACAACTTGGTGAGCGAACCCCTGCGCGATCGTTTGCACCGTGCTGTAATTTTGCCCGAAGCCAAACACTCCGACCATTGTCCGATTGTTGTCGAAATTAACTGAACTGTATAACCTTCCCCAAACCGAAATAACAAAAGCAAAATGATTAAAAAAGTAACTTTAGGTCTGGCACTGATTACCTTGTCAACCTCCTGCGTATCCAAAAAGATTTACAACGAATTGGAAAACAAATACGCCGATTTGAAAAAAGAAAACCGTCAATTGGCGGACGAAAATGAAAACTTGCAAAAAGCCAAAGGACAGCTCGAATTGGATGGAGCCAAACTCAAAGCGGATTACGACAAACTCAAAGCCGACCGCGATAAATTGCAAACCGAACTCGTAGCTTCTGAAAAAAACATGAAAAACTTGCAAGCCGCTTATTCTGCACTTGAAAAAGACAGCAATGACGCACTGAGCAGCAACATTAGCAAGAACCGCGAACTCTTAGCGCAATTAGAAGCCAAAGAAAAAACCATCGCGGCCGAACAAGAGCGTTTGAATAAATTACGCGCTGAATTGGAAGCGAGTTCGAAACGTTTAAATGAACTAGAAGCCTACATCGCAGCAAAAGATGCCAACATGAAACGTTTGAAAGACAATCTTTCCAAAGCCTTGAATGCTTTTGAAGGAAAAGGATTGACAATCGAACAAAAAAACGGCAAAGTTTACGTTTCTATGGAAAACAAATTGTTGTTCCAAACGGGTAGCTGGGCCGTGGGTGTTGAAGGGAAAAAAGCCGTGGTGGAATTAGGAAAAGTGCTCGCACAAAACCCCGACATTTCGGTATTGATCGAAGGCCACACCGATGACGATAAAATCTTAGGAAACATTGGCGGCGGTATTGAAAGCAACTGGGATTTATCCACCAAACGCGCCACAGCCATCGTCAACATTCTTTCTGAAAATAAAGACATCAACCGTCAAAGTTTGACCGCAGCCGGTCGTGGAGAATATGCACCTTTAATGCCCAACACCACACCCGAAGGCAAAGCCAAAAACCGACGCATCGAAATCATCTTGACACCCAAATTGGATGAGATTTCCAAAATGTTGGACGAATTATAAAAACACCAAAAGGGGCCGAATTTCGACCCCTTTTTTCATTTCTACCAAAGTAGAAAATCAACCCTAACCATAATCTATCATTGCGTTTAACTAGCTTTAGCGCTTCTTTTTTTTAAATTATTTCTTCATTTTTTACACGATTGAATACCCAGAAAATAATGGGGAATACCAATAACGTTAATATCGTTGCTGAAATCAAACCACCGATAATCACAACCGCCAATGGTTTTTGGGATTCTGATCCAATTCCGGTGGAGAGCGCAGCAGGCATCAAACCAATAGCCGCCATCAAAGCCGTCATAACAACAGGGCGCGTACGCACTTTCACCGCTTGTAAAATGGAGTTTTCCATATCCATATTCGCTTTCAAATTCTTATGGAACTCAGAGATCAATATCACCCCATTTTGAATACAAATTCCGAACAAGGCAATAAATCCAACTCCGGCAGAAATCCCGAAATTAATTCCGGTTAAATGCAACGCCAAAATCCCGCCAATCAAGGCGAAAGGAACATTCGCCAAGACCAATGCCGCATCTTTGATTTTTCCAAACATGATGAATAACAAGACAAAAATCAAAATCAAACTTACAGGAACCACTTGTCCTAAACGGTTGGTGGCACGCACTTGGTTTTCAAATTCACCAATCCATCCCAATTGATAACCCTCTGGTAATTTTACATTTTTAGCAACTTTTTCTTGTGCTTCAGCAATAGTGCTCCCCAAATCGCGGTCACGAACAGAAAACTTGATTCCAATATACCGTTTTAAATCATCACGATATACAAAGGCAGCCCCTGTTGCCGCTTTAATTTCGGCAATCTCTTTAAGTGGGACTTTGGTATTACGCAAGGTAGGCACCATCAAATTCCCCATATCATCGGAATCTTTTCGGTAATCTTTATCGTACCGGATACGGATATCAAATTTGCGTTCGCCTTCATACTTCTGTGTCGCTGTTTTTCCGCCAAAAGCCATTTCCAACACTGCTTGCGCATCGGCAATAGATACACCATACGCGGCCATTTTCTCTTTATCCAACGTCACACTCAACTCCGGCTGACCGATATTGCGAATGATTCCTGGTTCTTTTACACCATCAATATTCTTGATTTGATCGAGCACAATTTTGGATAAACTATCTAATTTCTTTAAATCTTCCCCATATATTTTTACCCCATTGGAAGCTTTAAACCCAGCCACGGCCTCTGCTACATTATCAATAATGGGTTGGGAATAATTGTAGGTAATCCCTTGATACTTTTTTAATTTATGATCCATTTCATCTACCAATTCATCTATGGAAATTTTGCGTTTCCATTCGGATTTTGGTTTCAGATTCACTTGCATTTGTGCAAAATAAAATCCACTAGGATCGGTCCCGTCATTACTTCTTCCGGTTTGTGTCAACACGCCATTGACTTCAGGAAAACTGACAATTTCATTTTTCAATTTTTTTACCATTTTTACGCTTTCCTCTAAGCTTTCACTCATTGGCATTTCAGCTGTTACCCACAAAGCCCCTTCATTCAACGGCGGTAAGAATTCGGTTCCTAAAAACTTCGCCAAACCCAAAGTGACCGCTAAAATCCCGATGGCAACTGTTAAGGTTAATCGTTTGTGGTGAAAGGTGAATCGGAACCCTTTTTCTACAATTCGATTCCAGAAATCCACAAACTTGTTGTTTTTTTCTTTCACATTTTTATTCAACAACATATGCGACAAAACAGGCACCAAGGTCAAGGTGAACAATAAGGCGCCTAACAAGGCGAACCCAAGTGTATAGGCCAATGGTGAGAACATTTTTCCTTCTACTTTTTGGAAAGAGAAAATGGGTAACAAGGCCGTAATGATGATCATTTTGGAGAAGAAAATCGCTTTCCCCATTTCGGTTCCTGTTTTTTTAATCCAACCGCCTTTAGCGAGTTTATTGAATTTCTCCATGCCGAGTTGTGCCGCCTTGTGATCGAGCATGACAAAGAGCCCTTCGACCATGACGACGGCGCCATCGATGATGATTCCGAAGTCGACTGCACCCAACGACAATAAATTGGCACTCATGCCCATCAAATTCAGACAGAAGAACGAGAACAACAACGCTAGTGGAATGATAATCGAAACCACCACAGTTGTTCGCCAATCGGCCATGAATAGCAAGACCATCAAGGTTACTAAAAGAATTCCTTCGACCAAATTGTGCATTACTGTATGCGTACAGAATTCCATTAAATTATCCCGATCGTAGAAAACTTTCAATTCTACATCTTTGGGTAATACTTTTGTTTGAAGTTCGTGCACTTTTTCTTTTACGCGTTCCAAGACTTGAGGCGTATTTTCGCCTTTGCGCATCACCACTATTCCTTCGACCACATCTTCATTATCATTTAATCCGGCCTGACCCACACGGGGCATCGAACCTTCATTTACGGTCGCTAAATTTTTCACCAAAACAGGATTTCCGTTATCTTGGGTGACAATAATATTTTCAATATCAGGAATGGATTGCAACAAGCCGATACCGCGAACTACATAGGCTTGTCCATTTTTTTCAATCACATCACCGCCCACATTCAAGTTGCTTTTGCTTACCGCATCGTACACTTGAAGTGGTGTTAATTTGTATTTTTCCAATTTGCGAGGATCCACACTGATTTCAAAAATTTTAGTTTGTCCCCCAAAAGCATTGATATCGGCTACCCCAGGAACAGAGCGCAAAGCACGGTCCACCACCCAATTTTGAATGGTCAACAAATAGCGTGAATCTTGGGTTTTACTTTCCAACGTATACCGGAAAATCTCACCTGTTGGCCCGTAAGGCGGTTGCACTTCTGGTTCGACATCATCGGGCAAATTCACGTTACGTAATTGGTTATTAACCTGATTACGGGCAAAGGCATCATCCACTCCATCATCAAAAATGATTTTGATCACCGACAACCCAAACATGGACGTACTGCGCACGCTGGTTTTTTTCTGTAAGGAAGTCATTGACAACTCGATAGGCGTTGTAACAAAACGCTCTACCTCTTCGGCACTTTTCCCATTCCATTGGGTGATAATGATGATTTGCGTATTGGTCACGTCGGGAAACGCTTCAATAGGCATATTTTTAAAAGCCAAAAACCCACTGATGGCCATGATGCCGACCCAAAAGAACGTAAACGCTCTATTTTTTAGGGAAAAAGCAATGATATTTCGAATAAAACGATTCATAGTGTAGTTGGTTTTGGATTAATCATTTAATGCATCGTAGAAGTACAACTGATTGTGTGTAATCACCGTTTCTCCTTCGTTCAATCCCGAAGCGATATAAGCGATATCGCCCACTTGGCGAAAAACTTCCACAGGACGGGTTTCCAAATTGGTTTTGGATTTATACACCATCACATAATTTTTGTTGTTGTCAAAAATTAAAGCCGAAGCAGGTATCGCCAACATACTTTTGTTTTCTTTATAAGACACGTTAATCGTGGCTTTACTCTCGGGTACCAAAAGTGACGCGGAATTATTCAACACCACACGAATATTCATGGCGTTGGTTTCAGGATCGATCACTTTAAAAATCTTATCCACTTTACCCGAAAACTTTTTATCGGGATTGGATAACGTAGAAACCGAAGCGTCCATGCCCAAGCCCACCTGATTGATATCGCTTTCGTTCACATTGGCAATCGCCCAAACATCATTGGTATCGGCTACGTCAAAAATATTGTCGGTGCGATCACTGCGCAATTGCATATCCTGATTGATGTTTTTTTGAATTACATACCCGCTAATCGGTGCTACGACTTGGTAAATCGAGCCCGGTTTGAGGTTGTAGATTTTATAAGTTTGTTGCATGCGATTGAGCTGCGATTGGGCCACAGACAAATCACTTTTGGCTTGCAACACTTCTTTCTCGGTCACTAACTTCCCTTCAAACATTTCTTGGGCGACTTTCAGGGCATTTTTGGCCACCAGAACCTGACTGCGGGCATCCTGCAAATCCTTTTCATAACCGGCCGCTTCTGTACTGCGGATGGTGGCCATAATTTGTCCTTTTTTTACGTAATCACCCAATTCGACATAGACTTTTTCTACATTACCTCCCACTACAGGATAGACCTCAATCATTTTGTTTTTGTCGGCACTAATCTTTCCAAAAAAGCGCAACTCATTTTTTAATTGTTGGGATTCTACTTTGGCAAATTGAGTCGTTTTCAGCATCACATCGGTGATTTGAAATACTTCTTTTTTCTCAGTTTCTTCTTTTTTAGAACAAGAAACCAAAACAACTAAGGAGGCAATAAGGGTATATTTTAAAACGGTTGTTTTCATACGATTTGGTTTTTAAAAAAGTTTAGCGGCTGTGGCGTAATTAAGCGTTTCACAGGCATTGATTAGGTTTTTATGAAATTGATTTAGTGTAATAACACTGGAATTATAACTTTCCATAAAATCGGTAAATTCCAAAATGCTGATGTTGCTTTTCTTGAAATTGGTATAAATTCCTTGATAAACGGTTTCCAAATCTTGAGCAATCGGACTGCGAGATGATACAAAGCTATCTTTCAACTCGACGTACTTTTGATAGGCTGTGGTCACTTCGTTTTGGACTTCCAAATTCTTTTGTTGGTTTCCGGCCTTGTCTTGATCCAATTGAAATTTGGCAATTTTGATGTTGCCTTTATTTTGGTTCCAAAGCGGTAATGGAATACCCAACGTCAAATTGGTTTGGTTATTAAAAGCCCCTCCGCGTTGGTCATAGGCTGCGCCCAAAGTAATCGATGGCAAGGCAAGCGACTTTTGTAATTTGATGTTCCAATTGTCGGCTTCCAATACTTTTTGACTGCGCAAAACATCGGGGCGGTTGGTTAAAGCCATTTGTTGCAACTGTTCGGGTTGGTAAAGCAATCCGGCTTGATAGACTTCCAATTCTTGTGGAGTTGGCGCCGGTGTTAAATTGATGTCATTTGAATTTAAAAGTGTAATGAGTACGTTTTTGTTGTCCAAAATTTCCGTCATCAATGCATTGCGGTCGCTTTTTAAACTCAAATACAAATTCTGTAAGCGCACCAAGTCTTTTAACGACACATTGCCTTTTTGGGTTTGTAACGAATAGGCATCAATCAATGTTTTTAAATTGTCCCGTTGTTTGTCAATTTCGGCAATGGATTGGGTGTCGAAGTAAATGGCAAAAAAAGCGGTACGCAATTGAAATTTTAAATCCCGAAGTAGTTGGTCAAAATCCAATTGGGTAATAGCGGCATTGGATTTAGCCAATTCAATTTGGTTTTTGCGCTGGCCCCCAATTTTAATCACCTGTTGAATGTAGGCGGCTTTCTGACCTTCTTTTCCCGCATTAAAAAACTTTTGATCATTGTTGGGCGCCCAAGCATTGACTTCACCGCCTACTTGTGGTAAATCCCAAATTTTGGATTGCAGGACTGCCGCTTGCGCTTGGTCAATGTTGTAGTGACTGGCGAGAAGCATTAAATTTTTGTCTAAGAATTGACGTTCGCAATCTTGAAGCGTCAACTTTTGTTGTCCCATCATCCCGATGGTACACAAGAGAAACGATAAATACGTAAAGGTTTTCATATCGTAGGTTTTACGATACAAAATTTCGGCATCCACCTTAAAGTGACCTTACAACCGACTTAATTTTACCTTAAATGAAATTTTAGGCTGAAAATACGATTTGAAATTGATTCGTTTTGCCGTCTGCAGTATACTGAATTTCGGCTCCATGAAAATCCAAAATTCGTTTTACAATCCGCAATCCCAATCCGGAGCCATGAATGTTGGCCGAATTTTCTCCCCGCGCAAAAGGTTGGAACAATTTATGTTGCTCCTCTGCAGTTAGTGTTTTTCCGGAATTTTTAACCGTTACAAGCGTGGTTGAAGCATCGGGTTGCTGAATCAATACGGTGGCTTTTTTATCTTCAGAATATAAGTAAGCATTCTTTAAAAGATTCACGATGACGATTTGCAGCAAAGATTTAAACCCATGAATTTCGAAAGCATTGTCAACCGCTTCGTTATCTTCCAACTCAAAATGCATGGTGAAATCGGGGAAGTTGCGTTGCATCTGACTATAAGCATCAAAAACCAAATCGTCCACGCGTAACGTTTCCAATTTCTTGCCAATTTCATCCTGATTTAATTTGGCCAACAAGAGTAAGGAATTAATCAAATCCGCCATTTGGTGCACATCGTTATTGATGTTTTTCAAATACTGCTCGGTTTCTGGGGGATGGTTACCCGCGTTCATTAAGTTTTCCAACTGCAATGAAATTCGCGTAAGCGGCGTATACAATTCATGAGATGCGTTGGACGTAAATTCTTTTTGGGTATTGAAGGAAAACTCCAAACGATTCAACATTTGATTGAAGGCTTTGGTCAACAAATTGATTTCGTCGTGACTTTGATTTTCGACCAAATGAATATTTAAAGCATTGGCAGAAATGGTCGTGATTGTTTTTTGGAATTCATCCAAGGGTTGCAATAATTTTTTGATGAAAAAATAGGTCAGCAACCAAACCAGCGTAATACTGATGATGTACGTAATAATTAAGGAATACAACAAGTACTGCATCTTAGAATATCCGTATTTGTCTTGCGCTGAAATCAACACATAGTAATCGGTGTTTTCAAAAGGCAAATAAATTCCTAAAAGCTCTTGGTCGCCATTGACTTTATAAAATGATTTTTCATTGTTCAACCTTACCAAATCATCTTTGGTATACTTGATTTTGGAATCGTCCAAACTTTGGTAGACCAATTTATACTGACCATCAAACACCAAGGTTTTTTCGTTGTAGAGTTTGTTGATGGTGTTTTGATCGATTAACTTGAGAATGGTGTTGTCAATTTCTTTTACTTCCAACAACAACTTGGCGGTAGTCAACGCTTTTTCGGTCAAGCGATCTTTAAATTCTTCTTTCCTAAAATTGGAAAAACTGATATAAATGTAAGTGGCCGCCAATCCGAATAAAATCGAAAAGGCAATGGATACATTAATGGCAATTTTTCGTTTTAAGGTCATGCTTGTTCCGCTAAATAATACCCAAATCCTGGACGGGTATGGATGAGTTTGGAATCAAAATTTTTATCCAATTTTTTGCGTAAAAAATTAATGTACACCTCAATCGTGTTGAGATTACTATCAAAATGATTGTCCCACATTTGTTCCGAAATCGAATGTTTGGACAAGGTGCGTCCGTTGGCTTTTGCTAATACCAGTAAAAGTTGGTATTCTTTCGGCGTCAACTCGATTTTCTGACCGGCTCGTTTGGCTGATTGTTCCCGAACATCTATTTCTAAATCGCCGATAACAATCAATTCTTTGGCTTCTTGGGGCTGACTGCTGCGACGCAATAAGGCTTGAATGCGCACAAACAATTCGTCAAAATGAAACGGTTTCACCAAGTAATCGTCGGCGCCCATATTGAACGCATCCAGTTTGTCTTGAATATCGCGGTAAGCGGTCAACATCAAAATGGGCGTTGTCGCATCCGTCTCCCTGATTTTTTTACACACATCCAGTCCGTTAATTTTAGGCACATTGATGTCTAATAAATAAATGTCATAGCCCCCTGATTTCTGTTGGCGAAAAAAGGTTTCTCCATCAAAAACGGCATCACATTCAAACTGCATTTGGTGTAAAAAGTGAACCACTTCTTTGGACAACACCAAATCATCTTCCATTAAAAGGGCTTTCATGACTTGCGGATTTATAAAAAGTAAAATTACATATTTCAAGTATCGCTTCTATGTATTTTTCAGGTTTGTTTAACAAAAGTTCGTTAACCGCCTTTTTTAGAATTGTGTACTTTTGTGCCTCAATCACCCAAACCATGAAATACACGACTCTTCCCCGTACCGATGTGAAAGTGAGTACGATTTGCCTCGGCACGATGACCTTTGGTAACCAAAACACCGAAGCTGAAGCCCATGACCAGTTGGATTACGCCATTGAGCGCGGGATTAATTTTATCGATACGGCCGAAATGTACCCCATCGGCGGGAATGCGCAAATCTTTGGAAGTACCGAACGATTTATTGGGACTTGGATTAAGAAAATTGGGGCGAGTGAACGCGAGAAATTGGTGTTGGCAACGAAAATTGCCGGACCCAACCGCGGCATGGAATACATTCGTCAGCCGTTGGATTTTTCCAAAAAGAGTTTGCACGAAGCGGTAGATTTGAGTTTGAAAAACCTCCAAACCGATTATATTGATTTGTACCAAATGCATTGGCCCGAACGCATAATGAATATGTTTGGGAAACGCGGGTTAACCGATTTTGACACCCAATGGCAAGACAATATTTTGGAAGTATTGCAGGTTTTTGACGGTTTAATCAAAGAAGGGAAAATCAAACATATTGGCGTTTCCAATGAAAATCCGTTTGGCGTGGTGCGTTTCTTACAAGAAAGTGAGCGTCATGGATTACCGCGCATCGCGACGATTCAAAATCCGTATTCGTTGTTGAATCGCTTGTTTGAAGTGGGATTGAGCGAATTGTGCTACCGCGAAGGTGTGGGCTTATTGGCATATTCTCCTTTGGCTTTCGGATTTTTATCAGGAAAATATTTAAACGGCTATCCCGAAAATTCGCGAATGAAGTTGTTCCCCAATTTCACGCGCTACACCAACGAAAACTGTTTTACAGCAACGCGTTTGTATAAAGAATTAGCGGAAGCACACGGTCTAACTTTGGTGCAATTGGCGGAAGCTTTTGTACACCGTCAGTCGTTTGTGACCTCAACCATTGTAGGCGCTACGAGTTTGGCACAATTAAAAGAAAACCTCGATGCGTTTTCGATCGAACTCTCTGATGACGTGTTAGCCGGCATTCAAAAAATACAGGAATTACATCCCAACCCTGCTCCTTAAAAAACAAAAAACCTGACGTAAGTGTCAGGTTTTTGTTTTTTACTTTTAGTCTTCTTCCGCAATACGTTCTTTAAACGTTTCCCAGCCTTTTGAGCTGAGCATTTGTTTATTGCCTATTTTTTTACCTTTTACATAACTGAGGATATATTGGGCGCGATCTTCGGATTCGGGATGGGTTGAAATCCAACCAAAACCATCGGGCATAACGTCTTTTTGGGCCAATTGGTACATGAAATCAGCCATGGGTTTCGGGTTAATGTTGGCTTTCATCAAATAATCAACCGCGGTTAAGTCGGCTTCTTTTTCCAACGCGCGATCATACGCCGATGAAGAAAGTGTTTTGAGTATTTCACGAATTAATGCGCCATTCCCGCCTGAGGCCGATAGCAATACCGACAACCCGATTTCTTTGGATAACTTTTGCATCACGTGATTCTTGCGAATGTGCGCAATTTCGTGACCCAAAACCGCTTGTAGCGCTTCTTGTTTTTTACAATCTTTGATCAAACCGGTATACACCACCAAGTGATTATTTGGCATGGCAAAGGCGTTCACCTGACTGTTTTCGACAAGGTGCAAATGAATGGAATCTTTTGGGATATCATTGGCTTCTAGAATTGGAGAAATCAAAGAATCCAAGGTTTTTTGTAAGGTATCATTATGGATAATGATTTCACTTTCTTCTACTTGTTTCCAAAGCACATCACCCAATTTACTTGCGGTATTCAATTTCGTTTGCTTGATATGGAATACTTTGATAAAATCGATTTGGGATAATCCAAAAAACAAACCGAAAAATAAGGCCAAAAGGACAATTCCTTGAATAATAACTTTATTGAGCTGATGCATCGGGCTTACAGATTAAATTTGTTAAAGGACCAAAAAACCACAATTCGACGTGTTTTCCTTTTCGGGTAGTCACGGCTAAATATATGGTCGATATAAATTCGGTGATATTGAATAGAATTACCGTAAACAGATAAGCGAAGTACGAACCTGAAATCGGATAATTATAAAAAATAATGTCAATGGTCCACCAGAAACCAAAGCTATTCATGCACAACAAGCCCGCTTGGGAAAACAAGGCTTGGGTACAATGCCAACGCACAAAATAGGTGCCTTTTCGGTTGGCAATAAAAAAGAAAAACGTGGCTATTAAATTGATAATAGGCAACGGCAACCCCGCGACCAAAGCAACTAAAGACATCAAATAACTGTTGGATGCTTTTTCGGCTTCGTGCTCAGAGGGTTTATAGGGAAAATTGAGGTTTTGAATCATAGCTGTTTATAAATATTCCAAATCCAATTGGCAAGAACCAAGCCAATTAATACAATTGCAACAGGGCGTTTACGAAGGAAAGCCTCTGACTTTTGATAAAAATAAAAGAATCCCGATTTACGGGTAACATAATCATAGCCTACCCAAAACGGTACGACAAGCATAACAATTGCCATTACATAACCCAATGGATTGGTCATCATGGCTTTGTAAAATTCGCCTTGGTACAAATGTTTTATTGAACGGGTTGTACCACAAGACGGACAAGGATAACCGGTTGCATTTTTGAAAAGGCATAAACCAACACCGGTATCTGGATCTCTAAAATAACTGTAAATTAAATAAAACAAACCCGAAATGGAGACAATCATGACGATAGTGTACAACCGATTTCGGGTCATATTTTTTTAGCTTTTAGTATAAAGCGTTTTGGAATTTTTCCATGTTTTTCTCACGTGTTACACCCATGATTAAGAACCAGTCCACAATGCTCCAAATTCCTAATCCACCACAGGTTAATAACTTCGCAATACCCAATCCCGTATCTCCAATGTAGAAACGGTCAATTCCTAAACCACCCGCTAATAAAGAGATGATTAAACTTGTAGTAGGGTCTTTGAATTGAGTAGTTTGAACCATAGCCCATTTTGACTCGTCTAAACTTAATAAACGCTCGCGAATAGCAGGTAAATGATGTGCTTCGAAGAATTTTGAATTAGCCATCATGAACATGTCTACTTTTTGTGAATCCATAATTTTTGTTTTTAGGTTGATATAATTTTTCAGCTTGTCGGTTCTAAAGTAAGAAAATTATTTGAAACCACTATCTATTGGCTCCCAAAGTTCGATTTTGTTTCCTTCAGGATCCATAATCCAACCAAACTTTCCATAGTCATACGACTGCGGTTCCCCCACTATTGTTACACCTTGAGCAGCTAATTTTTCCAACAATCCTTCCAAATCGCTTACTCGATAATTTAGCATAAACGGTTTTTCACTGGGTTGAAAATAGTCCGATCCCGCCTCAAAAGGCGACCATTGCGTCATGGCATCTTGCCCTTGGGCATCTTTCCACCAAAATGACCAACCGTAATCATCCACAGGAATTCCTAAATGCGTTCCGTACCATTCGCGCAATGCTTTTGGATTGTTGGATTTAAAGAAAAACCCACCCAAGCCAGTAACTCGGGGTTGTTCGGGTACTATTTGCTCGGCCAATCCGTAGTGCATTTTAATTTTATCTACAATGGTTTGGGCTAATTTTTGATGACTTTCAAAAGTCCACCCCGCTATATGCGGCGTCAACAAAACCTTTTCTGATTGTAAAAGATAGGCTAATGCTTCGGGGCGGTTGTCATCGGTAAACAAACTTTCAAACGAGAGTTTTTCATATTCCAATACATCCAAACCTGCTCCCAATATTTTCCCTGATTCCAAGGCCGTGACTAAATCGGCAGTCACTACATTTTTCCCACGCGAAGTATTGATCAACCAAAAGGGTTTGGCAAATTGCTGTATAAAAGCAGCGTTCACCATTTTATCTGTTTCGGGCGTCCAGGGAATGTGCAAACTCAACACATCGGCTTCGGCTTGTAAGGTGGCCAAATCGACTTGTTGGGCAAATGCATCGCCTACATTTTCTTGGATGTCATAACAAAGCACTTTAACCTCAAAACCTTGCAGTTTTTTGGCCAATGATTTCCCCATATTCCCATACCCAATAATCCCGACGGTTTTGCCTTCCAACTCATACCCGCGGTTTCCTTCGCGCACCCATTGCCCTTGGCGCACCATGCGATCGGCACGATTCAATTGATTCATTAAGGACAACAACATCCCCAAGGCTTGTTCACCCACCGCATTGCGATTCCCTTCTGGAGCGGCAATTAAATGAACGCCTTTTTGTTGGGCATATTCGATATCAATGCTTTCTAAACCAGCGCCAACCCGAGCAATAAACTGCAGTTGAGTCGCTGCGTCGAGAAAGGTTTTGTCAATTTTAAAACGACTGCGAATGACGATGCCGTGGTAGTGGGCAATTTTGGTTTCCACAGTGGCTTTGTCTGAAGTATAATCGGCTTCATTCAAAAAACCGGCAGCTTCCAATTGTTCCCAAAGCAAGGGATGATTGGAATCCAAATGTAAAATACGAATAGCGGATGGTTTCAAAACGTGTGCTTTTGATTCCAAACAAAGATAAGAAAGGGGAATTGGAAATCGGACCTAGAATCCTAAAATCAAACGAGCGATGGAGAAGTAAATCAAAATCCCGCAAATGTCGTTACTGGTGGTGATAAAAGGTCCCGTGGCCAATGCTGGGTCGATACCCATTTTATCCAACAATAACGGTATAAACGTTCCAATCAACGAAGCGATGACAATCACTGAAATCAAGGCTACGGCAATGATTTCGCCAATTTGCGTGGCATAGCCTAGGAGAAAATGACTTCCCAAAAACAAGATAGTAGCTAAGATGATTCCGTTTAACAACGAAAGAGAAATTTCTTTAAGTAGTCGGTTCCACAACGAACCGCTGATGGAGTTATTCGCCAAACCTTGCACGATAATCGCAGAAGATTGTACGCCCACATTTCCGGCCATCGCGGCAATTAATGGAGTAAAAAAGAACAACTGTCCGTGTTCTTTCATGGCGGGTTCGAACAACCCAAGTGTATGTACGGAGATAAATCCGCCAAACAAGGCAAGTACTAACCAAGGTAAACGCGCACGGGTGAGTTCGAGAATGCTGTCATCCGCCTCAACGTCTTGCGAGATACCGGCCGCCAACTGGTAATCTTTGTCGGCTTCTTCCTTAATCACGTCCACGATATCATCAATGGTAATGCGCCCTACGAGTCGGCCCATTTCATCCACCACGGGAATCGCTTCCAAGTCGTATTTCTGCATGATGCGCGCCACTTCGGTATTGGACGTATTCACCCGAACGTAATCCACTTTTTTGATATAGACGTCGCTAATGGGCGTTTTGGTCGAAGTGGTCAATAAATCTTTTAACGACAAACGTCCTTTTAATCGGTTATCATCGTCGACCACATAAATGGAATGGACACGAGTAACATTTTCGGCCTGCAAGCGCATTTCCTTGACGCAGGTTAGCACATTCCAATTTTCATTGACTTTCACCAACTCTTTTCCCATCAAACCCCCGGCAGTATCTTCGTCGTAGCGCAACAAATCCACAATGTCTTTGGCGTGTTCAACGTCTTCGAGCTCGGAGATTACTTCTTCTTTTTTGCTCTGAGGGAGTTCGGCAATAATATCGGCAGCGTCGTCGGTATCGAGTTCGTCGATTTCTTCGGCAATCTCTTTGGCCGACATCCGTTTAAGAATTTTTACACGGAGTTCCTCGTCGATTTCCATGAGGACATCGGCTGTTTTTTCAGAATCGAGGATGCTAAAGATGTAAGAAGCCTGATTATCATCGAGTTCTTCCATGATCTCGGCGATATCGGCATAATGCAGTTCGCTAAGGAGGTCGTGCAGTTCACGCTCCTTATTGTGCAGAATCAAATTATCGATTTGATCCAGTAATTCTTTACTGATTTTAAACTGCATAGGCCTCAATTTTTCGGGTCAATTCGATAAAATCTTCGGTGGACAATTGTTCCGGACGAAGGTCAAATATAGAATCTTCCCGCAAAGAATCGGGCAAATTTAAGGATTTTAAACTGTTTCTAAGCGTTTTTCTGCGTTGATTAAAGGCGGTTTTTACCACATTGAACAACATTTTTTCATTGCAGTCCAAATGGTAATTGGATTTTCGGATCAAACGAAGCACACCCGACTTCACTTTTGGAGGTGGATTGAAGACGTCTTCGGAAACCGTAAACAAGTATTCGGCGTCGTAAAAGGCTTGCACTAAAACGGACAAAATACCATAGGCCTTCGTCCCTTTTTTTTCACAAATGCGTTCGGCTACTTCTTTTTGAAACATTCCTGAAAACTCGGGAACACGGTCGCGCATTTCCAACATTTTAAATACAATTTGCGTCGAAATATTGTAGGGGAAATTGCCGGTAATGGCAAAAGGTTTTCCGTCAAATTCTTTGTAAAAATCGTGTTTCAAGAAATCTTTAGACAGAATTTTTCCGTGTAATTTCGGGTAATGTTGGGACAAATAGTCAACCGATTCGGTATCGATTTCAATGACGTGCGTGTCGGTGTTTTTTTCCAACAAATACTTGGTCAAAACACCCATTCCGGGTCCAATTTCAAGTACGGTATCGTAACCCTCCAAGGACAAGGTATCGCCAATGCGACGGGCAATGGTCTCGTCGGTCAGGAAGTGCTGACCTAAATGTTTTTTGGCTCTAACTTGATTCATGGGTATGTTTTAGTTATTTTGAAAATGCTCCGAAATCAGTTGCAATTCCGTGCGAAAGGCCAACATTTTGTCACCAAACAATTTTTGTCCTTCATCACGCAAACGCGCGGCATCTTCGTCGTAATACCGTTGCAACGTTTCAATGCTATCGGTAGTGTATTGAATGGCGTAAGTGACGCCGCCCATTTCTTCTTCTACCAAAACTTTGACCATACGCGCCGAAGAAAATTTCCCTGTAGCCAATACGTCGTTGATGTGTTTGGTTTGCATCCAGCGCATCCATTGGTCGTGAACGCTTTCGTGAATGTTAATGGTTACATTGTATAGTATCATGTATGTTTTTTAAATTCTTTAATGCAAAGGGCATTTTCGTCCCGATTTACATTTCCAATTTATAATTCAAAATGTATAATAATTCCTTAGAGTTCTTTGTCTCCGCGAAGACGTCTGAATTTTTTCTGGGCATCCACATAGTAAATGCTGTCTTCATGGTTCAAAATAAGGTCTTCATAAAGCGGTTTGGCTTTTTCAGCATCCCCTGTTTTATTGTATAATTCTGCAGCAAAATACGTCGCTTCATCTACATAAATGCATTCTTTATGTTGGTCAATAATTTGACGGTAGCTCGCAATGGCTTGCGGAATATTATTTTGTTCTTCTTCTAATTTTCCAATGCGAAGAAGCGTAATGGGTTCGATTTCCTGCCCTTTGTGTTCTTTCAAAATAGTTTGAAACGCCTGCAATGCTTCTGCTTTTTTATTTTGGTACAGCAAATAATCGGCACGGGCAAATTTCTTCAAAGCCGTTTGGGTCGAATCCGCCACCGTATTGTCACTGATCAGCAAATACAAATCCATGGCATCATTGGCGATTAGCTGGGTAGACGCCGACTTCAACACATTCAATTGGTGCTCGGCCCATTTGAAATCCGCTTTGTAATAACTGGTTTTGGCCACGCGCAAACTCGCTTCTTGTCCTGTCGGACTATTACCGCCTTCATTTTCGACTTGCGCGTAATAAATTAGGGCTTGATTGAACTTTTCTTCCAACAATAAAATATCTGCTAAATCCATTTTTACCTCAGCGATTTCTTCGCGTTTCAAAGGCATTTCTAAAGCATTTTTCAAAATGAACTTGGCAGTTTCTGTATCTTTTTGCTGAAAAGCGGCAAATTTAGCTTTCAATTGTAAAAGCGAAAGAGAATACGGACTTACCCCAAATTGCTTGATGCGCAAATCCAATTCTTGAGCAATCGCCGGATAGTCGGCAGGTTGTGCCTTTTTGATACGCAATTCAATCAAATAGGTGTGCGCTTTGATTTGCAAATCCAAATCTTTGGTATTATCCAAAATAAATTGCAAAATCTCTTGGGCAGCTTCTTGATCGCCTTCCGTCATCGCCAATTGCGCCAAATTCACAATATTGGAAAACGATTCCGGACTGCGTTTGTAAATGGCTTTTTGTTGAATAAAAGCTTTGCTGTATTCTTTTTGTTGGACATAAAACCAACTCAAATAATCATTCCAAAACAAATCTTGTGTTTTCTGAATGCGACCGAGTAAAGCTTTGCGTAAGGCATCGTTGAAGGTCACATTAGCCTCTTCATTCATAAAACGCGACAACTGGTTTTGCACCATCACCAAACTCTGTGGATTACTGTAAGATTCCGTCAAGAATTTCTCGATCATGGTATCCAAGTCGCCTTTTTGTCCATACAGCAATGCCAACTGGTAATTGAAGTTGTATTTGGGTTCGAGTGTCAACGCCAATTCATAGGATTGAATCGCGTAATCGGTCAAACTTTTTTTATCGAATGCATAAGCAATTTGGAACACCTCATTGTGGTTTTTGCGAATCTTATCCAAGGCTTGCTCGTAGTACTTTTTGGCTTTCTCAGTGTTTTTTTGCAATTGAAAATTATACCCCAATTCTACCAAAAAACTCCCTTGTTTATACATTTCCAAGCGTTCCAAAATCAATTTCTCGGCTTTATCAAACTGCTGCAATTGCTGATAACATTCCACCGTGCGTTGAAAATAATTGAAATTGTGTGGCTGTGATTTTAATAATTCCTCATAACTCACGAGCGCTTTTTCAAATTCGCCCCGGTCAAAATAATTCTGAGCCAACTGCTCGTTTTGAGCGAAGGCAGTCAGGGACAGACCGAAAACAATGAAAAGTAGAAATCGTTTCATAGGATAAAAAAACAATGTACTAAAATAACACAAAAAGTGTCAGTCTAGTACATGTTTTAAGGTTTCTTAACGAATATTAGTTGATGATATCAAATCCGGTATACGGACGCAATACTTCGGGGATTACAATACCTTCGGGAGTTTGGTAGTTTTCGATGATTCCGGCCATCACGCGTGGAAGCGCCAATGAACTACCGTTCAATGTATGTGCCAATTGCGTTTTGCCGTCTTTCCCTTTGAAGCGTAATTTCAAACGATTCGCTTGGAAAGTTTCAAAATTTGACACCGAAGAAATTTCCAACCAACGGTCTTGCGCTGTAGAGAACACTTCGAAGTCATAGGTTAAGGCCGAAGCAAAACTCATATCCCCGCCACACAAACGTAAAATTCGGTACGGCAACTTCAATTCGCGCATGATATTTTTCACGTGGTCTACCATTCCGTCTAAAGCCGCATAGGAATTATCTGGATGTTCGATGCGCACGATTTCCACTTTATCAAATTGGTGCAAACGATTCAACCCGCGAACATGAGCGCCATACGAACCCGCTTCACGACGGAAACAAGGCGTATATCCTGTACACAAAATCGGCAAATCGGATTCACTCAACAACTCATCACGGAATAAGTTGGTTACAGGAACTTCAGCGGTCGGAATCAAATACAAATCATCCAAACCTACATGGTACATCTGACCTTCTTTATCGGGTAACTGACCCGTTCCGTAACCTGAAGCTTCATTCACTAAATGCGGTACTTGGTATTCTTGGTAACCCGCTTCGGTATTTTTATCTAAGAAATACGAAATCAAAGCCCGTTGCAAACGCGCGCCTTTTCCTTTGTAAACAGGGAAACCTGCACCGGTAATTTTTACGCCCAATTCAAAATCGATGATATCGTATTTTTTCACCAATTCCCAGTGCGGTAATGCGCCTTCATGCAACACAGGAATGTCACCTTCTTGGAACACATTCAAATTTTCTTCAGGTGTTTTTCCTTCGGGAACAATATCTGCAGGAAGGTTGGGAAGTAAATATAATTTCTCCGTTAATTGAGTAGCATATGCATCCAATTGCTCGGATAAAACTTTACTTTCTTCACGAAGATTCGTCGTTTTTTGTTTTAGAATTTCCGCTTTGGCTTTTTCACCATTTTTCATCAACATCCCGATGTCTTTGGACAGCTTGTTGGATTCGGCCAATACGTTATCTAACGACGCTTGCGAACTGCGGCGTTTTTCATCCAATTGTAAAATCTCCTCTACGATACCTTTGGCATCCATGTGCTTGCGATTCAGCGCCGCAATTACCTTCTCAGGATTTTCTCGAATAACAGCAATCTGTAACATGTGATTATGGGTGTTAAATTTCAGTGGGCAAAGTTAGGGAATTGCTTCCGATAATTGTTTATGTAAAACAGGCCATTTTTTGATTGCTGTAGAATTGAAATTTGTCAATTTTATACCGCATTTTAGCAATTGATTATCAATAGTATGCTGTTATTTTTCATACATTCGCAAAAATTTCTAAATAAACCCATGAGAAAAATCTACTTCTTACCCTTATTGTTTAGTAGTGTCTTTGGACTAGCGCAAACCAATTCTGAAGAATTTAACGAAATGGTGAATGCTGAGCGTAAAGCGGCTTCGGCAACAATGAGCGTGGCTATTAATCCCAACACGGCTAACTACGATGTAACCTACCATAAAATTGAATTGACGGTAAACCCCTCCTCACCTACTGTGAGCGGGAAAGTCACCACCACGTTTACTGCCTTACAAAATATGAATACCGTGACGTTTGACTTGATGAACGAGTTGACCGTAACGGCAGTAAAACAGAATACGACCAACTTGGCCTTTGTGCAAAATGCCTCCGAAGAATTGGTCATTACATTGCCTTCAACTGTAGCCGCAGGAAGTTCAGCAACAGTAGAAATCACCTACAACGGCACTCCGCCGCCCAGCGGATTTGATTCTTTTGAAGCAGCTACTCATGCGGGTACACCCGTAATGTGGACTTTATCTGAGCCCTTTGGGGCACGCGATTGGTGGCCGTGTAAACAAGATTTGAATGATAAAATTGAATCGGTTGACATTTTTATCACAGCGCCTTCACAATATGTAGCTGTAGCGAATGGTTTGGAACAATCCCAAACGGTAAACGGTTCTTTAAAAACCACTCATTTTCACCATGGATATCCGATTCCGGCTTATTTAATTTGCTTTGCGGTGACCAATTATACCGTGTACACCCAAACGGCAGGAACGCCACCCAATACTTTCCCGATCGTAAATTATGTTTATCCTGAAAATTTCAATGCCACCACCCAAGCGCAAATGGATGAAACGATTGGCATTATGGACTTTTTTGAAAACACCTTTGAAACCTATCCTTTTCACACAGAAAAGTACGGACATGCCCAGTTTGGTTGGGGCGGTGGTATGGAACACACTACCGTTTCTTTCATGAATAATTTCAGTCGTCAATTGATTGCCCACGAACTCGCGCACCATTGGTTTGGCGATAAAGTGACCTGTGGAACTTGGAAAGACATTTGGTTAAATGAAGGTTTTGCCACCTATTTGGCCTCGATGGTTATTGAGAATTTTGACGGCGAGTCGGCGTTCATCGCAGACAAAACCAATATGATCAACAACATTACTTCACAAACGGGTGGAGCGGTGTACTTAACCGATACTGAAGCCTTAAATGCCAATCGTATTTTTAGTAGTCGATTGTCATACAACAAAGGCGCCATGGTCTTACACATGTTGCGGTTCAAATTGGGCGATGCCGTCTTTTTACAAGGTTTAAAAAATTACTTGGCAGACCCAGTATTAGCCTATAAATATGCACAAACCCCGCACCTACAAGTGCATTTGGAAACGGTATATGGTAACAGTCTAACTGAATTTTTTAACGACTGGGTGTACAACCAAGGCTATCCTATTTACAGCATTACCGCTCAAAACTGGGGCGGTGGTCAAGCCAAAATCACCATTAATCAAACCCAATCCAATGCAAGTGTAACCTATTTTGAAATGCCTGTTCCTGTTCGTTTGACCGGAAGTGGCGGACAAACTTTGGATGTCGTTTTGGACAATACTTATGACGGAGAAGAGTTTTTGGTGAATGTTCCTTTTACAGTAACTGGTGTGCAATTTGACCCTAAAAAACATATTATTTCTAAAAACAGTTCCGCTACCTTAGGCAATGAAACATTTGTCAACAGCAATGCACTAGCGGTTTATCCCAATCCAACGCATCAAACGGCCCATTTGCAAATGCCGAATGATTTTACCTTAGAAACCGTAACAATCTACAATACCTTGGGACAAATGGTATTGGAAACCGAGGCCTATGAATGGGATATGAGTGCCTTGGCCAACGGAACCTATCAAGTAAAAATTACGACCAACGAGGGCGTCTTTCATAAAAAATTGATAAAAAACTAGAATTCATTACACGCATAAAAATAAAGGGGGCAAAAAATACTATTTTTGCGCCTCATTGAATTAGGAAAAGGATACATGGAATTTGCAATTAAATTATGTCAGTTCTTACTGAGCTTATCGATATTAATCGTTCTTCACGAATTGGGGCACTTCATCCCTGCCAAACTTTTTAAAACACGGGTAGAAAAATTCTATCTGTTTTTTGATGTCAAATTTTCGTTATTGAAAAAGAAAATCGGGGAAACCGAATACGGCATTGGATGGTTGCCACTGGGCGGGTATGTCAAAATCGCCGGAATGATTGACGAATCCATGGACACCGAGCAAATGCAGGGCGAACCTCAAGCCTGGGAATTTCGCTCCAAACCGGCTTGGCAACGTTTAATTATCATGTTGGGCGGTGTGATCGTGAACTTCATTTTGGCCTTTATCATTTACATTGGTATGACGTTTTACTACGGCCAAGAATATATCGCCAATACCGACATCAAACAAGGGTTATGGATTACCAACCCCGTGCTTGAGAAAGCCGGACTTCGTAATGGGGATAAAATTGTAAGTATTGACAAAGCACCGATTGAACGCTACAATGAAATTGCCGGACATTTGGTTTTGGCCAAAGAGATTACCATCAACCGTCAAGGTAAAGATACCGTGCTGAAAATGCCTGAAAATCTGATTGACCAATTGATGAAAACCGAAAAAGGGGTATTGGTCAACTTGCGTATTCCGTTCATTATTTCGGAAGTTCCCGCCAATTCACCCAACAAATCGGTTTTAAAAGAAAAAGATATTGTGACCGAATTTAACGGTCAAAAAATAACCTATGTAGACCAAGTTTTGCCGCTTTTAAAAGAAAACAAAGGCAAAACAGTTCCTGTGGTTGTAAAAAGAAATAATGTAGTTACGCCTCTTAACGTAACCATCAACAAAGAAGGGAAAATGGGGATTGCCTACGCTTCTGTGATTCCGGCCGAGGACATGGAAAAAATGGGACTTTATACCATCCAACATGAAAAATTCAGCTTTTTCGAATCCATTCCGATTGGTATTGAAACGGGAGTGAATCAACTAACAAGTTATGGCCGTCAATTGAAAGCCATTTTCAACCCAAGTACAGGTGCCTACAAAGGCGTGGGAGGCTTTGGTGCGATTTTCAAAGTATTTCCCTCTACATGGAGCTGGCAAGCCTTTTGGGGCATCACTGCGTTCTTGTCGATTATGTTGGGGGTTATGAATTTATTACCCATTCCAGCCTTAGACGGCGGTCATGTGATCTTCTTATTGTATGAAATGATTTCCGGCCGTAAACCCAGCGACAAATTCTTGGAAAAAGCCCAAATGGTTGGTTTTGTGATTCTTATTGGATTACTACTGTTTGCTAATGGTAACGACGTGTACAAAGCCATTTTTGGAAAGTAAAATTTTTTGATTTTTTTTCGAAAAATGTTTGCATAAATGAAATTCCGTCTTATCTTTGCAACCGCTTAAAAGATATAACATCTTCCTCCTTAGCTCAGTTGGTTAGAGCATCTGACTGTTAATCAGAGGGTCCTTGGTTCGAGCCCAAGAGGGGGAGCAAAAAACCCGATACGAAAGTGTCGGGTTTTTTTATTTCCCTCGCAGGGCGAGAAGTTTACCCCGAGAGGAACGATTCGGGGAGCCCAAGAGGGATTTGAAATTAAAAGGAGGACTGCCAGTGGCAGTCAGGTACCACAAAATTAGTTTGTCGCGTCAGTTATAGCAACAGAAAGCCTTCACAGCAATGTGAGGGCTTTTTTAATTTATGTAATCTATTCGCCTATGTTTTTTGTCTACATTCTTTTTTCAGAAAAGCTATACCAGTATATTCAGTAGGCAGGAATCAGTCATCAGTTTTCAGCTATCAGTTTTCAGCTATCAGTCAGGGATATGTGCTATTTAATAGATAGCTGCTTTCTTGAAACTCGATGGCACGGATTGAAAATCCGCGCTATCGGGATTGAAAATCCGCGCCATCGGGTTACTAGTCACTCTAACGTCTTAAGACTAGTCAGGAAAAATTCCCTATCTTAGAGCTTCAAAACATTAAATATGCGAAACCTCTATTTTTCTATCCTGGCCATTGCCTTAACACTCGCTACTATAGGGTGCCAACCCAACAAAACAGAAGTTGAAGTGCCTGAGCGCACCGACGGTCATCCCACTTGGATCATGCAAGGCAACATCTACGAAGTCAATATTCGTCAATATACTCCAGAAGGCACTCTCAATGCCTTTGCTAAACACTTGGACCGCTTACAAAAAATGGGCGTGCAAACCATTTGGTTTATGCCCATCAACCCTATTAGTAAAGTGGATCGCAAAGGGTCGCTCGGTAGCTATTATGCGGTGTCCGACTATTGTAAAATCAATCCCGAGTTTGGTACTCTTGAAGATTTTAAAAACGTAGTGAAAGCCATTCACGATCGCGGCATGAAAGTTATCATCGACTGGGTACCCAACCATACCGGTGCCGACCATGCCTGGCTAAAAAACCATCCCGATTTTTATGTGCAAGGCAAAGACGGAAAGGCTGCCGTGGCATTTGACTGGGCCGATGTTCGTCAGTTGAACTTTAAAAACCCGGTCATGCAGGACAGCATGATCAACGCCATGAAATACTGGGTAAAAGAAACCGATATCGATGGTTTCCGTTGTGATGTAGCGTGGAATGTACCTGCCGGATTCTGGAAAAAATCAATTCCCCAACTTAAGAAAATGAAAAACATGTTCTTCCTCGCAGAAGGCGACAGCACCTACTTACCCAAAAGTGGTTTTGATGCCGTGTACGGTTGGCACATGTTTAAAATGATGGAGAAAATTGCCAAAGGCGACCGACCCGCATTCGGACTCGATAGTATCGTTGCTGAAAATGCAAAAATGTACCCAAAGAATACCATCCAATTGTATTTTACCAGCAACCATGATGAAAACAGTTGGAATCACGCCGACTTCGGCACCTTCCCTAAAGAAGTCCACGCACCATTTGCGGTATTTACCCAAACCATGCAAAACGGCGTTCCGTTGGTGTACAGCGGTCAAGAAGAACCCGTGTTGCGTGCCCTAAAATTTTTTGATAAAGACCCCATGTCGTTTAAAGAATTAAAACGTGCTGCTTTTTACACTACCCTACAAGACTTGCGCAAAAACTGCAAAGCTTTAGCCGCTAATGCCGCATTCGCAAAGGTAAAAGCAGGCGACCCCAAAGCGGTCTATGCCTATACTCGAGAAAAAGACGGTGCGAAAATCCTAGTACTGCTCAATTTTTCGAAAACACCCCAAAACTTACAATTGAGCGACCCTAAACTGCATGGCAAGGTCACCGATATTTTTACCCAAAAAACCCTTGAAATCGATGCCAAAACCCGCACCCTACCCGCTTGGGGCTATGCGGTGTATCGCTATAATTAAACCCACACAAAAAAACCACCTTCACGGGTGGTTTTTTTGTATATCTAATCAATGGGTTTGCTGTTGTAAAACTACCTGTATAAAGAAACGGTTAAACGAATTCCAAAACCGTATTTTTTTATATGTTTGTAGCGGGCTTACCAAAACCAATCCTACATGATTTTTAACTCGTTCAGTTTTCTGTATTTTTTCCCTGCAGTGTTTATCCTGTACTGGTTTTTTACCCAGAAATATCGGAAAGCCCAGAATATTCTATTGCTGGTTGCGAGCTACTATTTTTATGCCTGTTGGAACTATAAATTCCTTTTTTTACTGATTTTTTCAACCCTTTTGGATTATTACACCGGACTCCAAATGGAAAAATCGGGCTCAATAGGAAAAAAGCGCTTTTGGTTTTGGCTCAGTGTCCTCATTAACCTTGGATTTTTAGGAGTGTTCAAATACTACAACTTCTTTGTAAGTTCGTTTATTGACTTCCTAGCCCTTTTCGGCATTCAAGGCCATGCCGCTACACTCAATGTCATTCTCCCAGTGGGGATTTCTTTCTATACCTTTCATGGACTAAGCTATGTTATTGATATTTTCTACAACCGAATTAAAGCCGAAAAAGACTTTGTAGACTACAGTGTCTTCGTTAGTTTTTTCCCGTTGTTAGTGGCCGGACCCATTGAACGCGCTACACATCTACTCCCGCAAATTAAACAAGACCGGACTTTTGACCCGTACAAAGCTGCAGATGGTTTGCGTCAAATTCTGTGGGGTTTGTTTATGAAAGTGGTGGTGGCTGATAATTGTGCAATGGTCGTTAACGAAGTGTTCAACCATCCCAACCAATACAATGCGGGAAGTCTATGGATTGGCGCACTTTTCTTCGCTTTTCAAATTTATGGCGACTTTGCAGGTTATTCCAATATCGCATTGGGAACCGCACGTTTATTGGGATTTGAATTGCTAAAAAACTTTTCATTTCCTTATTTTTCAAGAGATATCGCCGAATTCTGGCGGCGTTGGCACATTTCCCTTTCCAGCTGGTTTCGGGACTATTTGTACATCCCTTTAGGCGGAAGTAAAGGCGGACTCTACAGTCAACTCCGAAACGTGTTGATTATTTTCTTGGTGAGCGGACTCTGGCATGGCGCCAATTGGACGTTTATCATTTGGGGCGGGATCAATGCCTTGTGCTTTATTCCGTTGGTCGTATTCAAACTTAACCGAGCCAATACCGACACTGTAGCCCAAAACACTTTTTTACCTTCGGTAAAAGAAACTTTACAAATAGCGATCACTTTTGGTATTACCGTAATTGCTTGGGTATTTTTCCGAGCCATCAATGTAACGGAAGCCATCCGTTATTTGACAAAAATGTTTGACTTTTCTCGCGGTTTTAAACCTGAAGTAAGTCTTTCTTCTTTTGGATTTATAGCGGTATTATTAGTTGTCGAATGGCTACACCGTCATAAAAATCACGGTTTCGAATTGAGTTACATCTCCCAACGTTGGGTGCGCTGGCTTTTGTACTTATTCGTATTTTTAATGCTACTAATTTTTGGAGTGAGCTCCGATACATTTATCTATTTCCAGTTCTGATGAAAAAATTCTTAATTCGCTTAAGCCTTTTTAGTTGCATCGCCCTATTAGCGACCAGTCTGGTATTGATGAAATACGGGGGCTATATCGATTATTTTTATTTAAAATTCACCACCCCAAAACAACATTCTTTTATTCTTGGGGATTCCCGAAGTTTTCAAGGCATCCAACCCCGAATTGTCGATGCAGAATTAAAAGACAAAGGCTTCGAACTCCCCATGTTCAATTACAGTTTTACCATTACACAAGCGGCTTATGGACCGGCTTATACAGAAAGTGTGAAACGTAAAATGGACCCCGATACCAAAAACGGATTGTTCATTATCAATGTGAATCCGTGGGTTTTAGCACAACGCGAAAAAGACGATTTTGAGAACGGCATCTTCATGGAAGCCGACCATCCGCCCCACAATATGCGGTGGGTGAATATGAATCCCAATTTTGAATATGTAGTGAAAAATTTCAACTACTTACACATTCGGGCTTTATTCAAACAAAACTCAGAATTGCATCCCGACGGTTGGATGGAAGAACGCAATCTACCCAAAGACAGCACTACATTTGTGGGTTGGAAACAAAACCAATACAAAATTTATAACGGATTTGCCCAACGTTGGAAAAAATGCGACTACCGTGTAAAGGCCTTAAAGGAAATGATTCAGTTCCTAGAACAACACGGAACGGTGGTGCTTGTGCGTATGCCTGTCGATGAAAAATTGCAAGAAATTGAAACCAACTTTTGGCCCGAATTTGATACCACAATTGAAAAATTGGCAAAAACGACTAACGTTTCCTATTTCAATTTATTGAAAAACAACAAGTACAAAACCTACGACGGGAATCACATTGACAAATTTGGCGGTGTGGCATTTACCAAAGATTTATGCCAATTAATTCTGATGCAAAAGAACAGTCCGAACATTCCCCATTCTGCTTTACCTAAAAAATAATTAGCTCGTATTCGCAACGAAAAACGGCATTAATTCTATCTCATAAAAAAAGACGTTCCCTCGCAGAAACGCCTTCTCTCTCTATAAATAGACCTGTTTATTTAGTGAACATGCAACAACGATCGAATATCGATGTTTTCGGGTAAGCGCCCCACATTTTGCAATTTTATTGCGGCTAACTTTTGGGCAATGGTAATCCGATCGGTTAAGGAATAACCTTGCAAACCGGCATATAAGAATCCGGTCCAAAAGGCATCACCCGCACCGGTTGTATCTTTGATATCGTTTAATTCCATGGCTTTTTGAGTAATCAATCCTTCTTGGGTGTCGGAGAGTACCACGCCTTTTTTTCCTTTAGTCAAACACACCGTTTGTGCCCCAAAACTGTGGAAATATTCAAAAATGAAATCTTCTGATTTGACCTCAGCAAACAAACGGTAGCAATCGTCTTCACTAACTTTCACCAAAGGATTGTTCGACAAATAATCTTTTATCACCGCTTTGGCTTCTTCGCGGTTGGGCCAAATGCGTTCTGAAAAATTCAAATCGATACTCAACTGCAAGCCCATGGCACTTGCCGCTCTTGCCCGTTCTAAAATCGTGTCTTGTGCCGGTTTTTTACTCAACGCAAAACAAGTGGTGTGAAAGATTTTAGCTTGCGCCAAAACAGCATCCGGTAATTGTTCTCCAATGATTTCACAATCAGCTTGACGGTACGGAATAAAATCAGGGGTTTCTGTCGATTTTGATACAAAAATAACGGAGGTTGGTAAATGTTCTAAGCGTCGAATTTGTGAAGTAATCACTTGATTCGCTTTCAATTTGCGCATGGCATAATCGCCAAAACCGTCTTGACCAAATGAAGCCACCAATACCGATTGTAAGCCTAAGCGTGCGGCATTAACAGCCACATTTGTGGGCGAACCTCCTAAAAAACGGTGGTAATCTTTAGTTTGATTAATCGATGTGTTGACTTCATGCCCAATCAAATCGATTAGCAATTCGCCCATACTTATAATATCTATGGTTTTTGATTCCATGATTTAGGTTAAAATAATAAGGGTTTTTGTGAGAATAAATGAGTGTATAATAATACCGATCCCGCTGCACTCCAGGTACATTGCGGTACGCCATTGGGGGCCATGGTTTGGGTATTGAAATTTTCATAAAAAGCAAAATCTTCCAAGGCATTGGCATCGTCCAATTGTTCCCGCAATTGATTCGCTTCGGCAATAAAACCACGCTGCACTAAAGCCATTCCGCAAAAACCATTAACCATTGGCCATGAACCGCCGTTATGGAATTCATAGGGATGATTGCGGAACTCGTATTTGCAATTGTTCTTCAACAAATGCCAATCTTCCTCCCCTGCAAAAACAGGTGGCCAGAAGGCAGGCACGAGTCCGAGCGGTTGTTGCCCTGCCAATTCCATCATGTATTCAATTTGAATGTTCTGGAATTCGGGCGAACCCAAGTTCAACAACAAACCTAAAGCATTGGCAAACGCATCATACCGGTTTTTGTATCCTGCAGGATTAAACGAACACGGCATATAGCGGTTCCAGGTCACCTCTTGATAGGCACGCTCATGATAATGGTCTTCTGCAGTATTGCGGGTAAAATTAAGCAGTACTTGTGCTTCAATAGCCGCGATTTTAGCTGCATTCATTTCAGTTGGAGCACAATGTTGTACGCCCCGTAAAGCCCAAATGCGCAACATCTGATCATACAACACATAACCATCGGTAATGTATTCATCGGCCCAATTGCCCGACAACGGTACATACACCAAATGGCGGTTGTTGAACTCCCAATTTTGTAATAAGGCTAATGCTTTTTGCACTGCCGTTTCCATTTTTTTATAAAATGAAAAATCACCCGTGACATACGTATATTGAGTAACTCCAATAACAAACCAAGTCACCGCATCCACGCGCCCTGCCAAACCGCCATAACTTACTTCAGAAGTCCCCTGCTCCCCAAAAGCCACATTGGACGGAATAGTCCCTGTTTCATGCTGGTGTTGGGCAAGCGTTTCTAAGGTATTTCGAAAGGTTTCAATCAGCGTTGCTTCGCCCGTTGTTAGCGCCGCCAATCCACAGATGACGCCATCGCGTGCCCACACCCGATTGTAATTGGTAATGGGTTGCACCGAGGCTAAAAATCCTTGCGGTGCCGAAGCTTGATGCAGCAATTCGAGCGCTTTTTGGTAAACGGTATTAGGCACTTTGAGTAGTAGTTTTAGGTTTCATTCGTAGGGTTAACAACGCACTGCATATAAGCAATATTCCAGCGAGTGTAATTGCTAGGCGGGCATCGTTGTGTAAGAAGTGTTTCATGATGTAACCAAAAGTCAAGTTTTGGATAATCATCGGGACAACGATCATCATGTTGATAATGCCCATGTACACGCCGTAACGCTCTTTAGGTATTTCAGAAACGACAATCAAATAGGGAATTCCCATCATGCTTGCCCAGCCAATCCCAAATCCGGTAATGGCAAAAAACAATAAAGATTTGTCATGAATATGCGGGAAGAATAAAAATCCAATGGCAGCGGCAGTGAGACATAACGCATGTGTGATTCTCGGACTGTATTTTTTGGCCAATCCTACTAAAGCAAAAGCCACCAAAAAAGTCACAATGTTGTACCAACCGTTGACCAAACCGGTCCAACTCACCGCTTGTTCATAGGCTTCAGGATCGGATTGTGGGGTGGCATTCCAAATGGAAAGTGCGATACTCTTAGAGGAATTTTGCCAATAACAAAACAAGGCATACCATTGGAACAAATACACCAAAGCCAATTGCCACAATAGTTTCGGCATCTCGGCTATAGCTGAAAATATCTCTTTTAATGGTTCGAGAACGCCCCCTTTTTGCGCATGGATATGTGCCAATTCTTCTTCACTGGGCGGAATCTCTTGTGTGGTGCGCATGCTCCACCAAATCGAACCCACGGAACATATTGCACCCAAAAAGAAGGAAGCAAATACCCAAGTGGGCAACGAACCCGTTTTTCCCACAATAATCATTGGGAAAATAAAGAGGGATAAATTCGCCAAGGTTTGCCCAAATCCCGTAAAGAAACTCTGCATTTGAAACCCTAACGGACGTTGGTCGTCATTTAATTTATCGGCTACAAACGCACGATACGGCTCCATCGCCATATTATTCCCCGCATCCAAAATCCAGAGCAAGCCTGCAGCCATCCAGAGCGAACTGCTAAACGGAAAGGCAATTAAAGCCAAGCTACACAAGAGGGCTCCGATTAAGAAATACGGCTTACGACGTCCCCAACGCGGGTGCCAAGTCTTATCACTCAAAGCACCAATGATGGGTTGAACGAGCAATCCCGTTACGGGTCCGGCCAAATTCAACAACGGAATTTCATCTGGACTAGCGCCTAAGAAATCGTAGATGGGATTGACCGCACTTTGTTGCAATCCAAAACTATATTGTATGCCGAAGAAGCCGACATTCATGTTGAGAATTTGCCAGAAACTAAGATGGGGTTTCAAATTCATGGATTAGTCCAGTTTTTTGAGGAAATCGTCAAAGGGAATGTCATTCATAAACAACACTCCGTATTTATCGATTACAGGAATGGATAGCCCATACGTAGGCATACCCGCTTGTTTCAACTTCGCCAACATTTCGCGAAGCGCCACTGTATCCTTGTCGATGTCATAAAACACATACGCAATCTTGCGCTTGTCCAAATAAGCTTTGGTGTCGATACAATAATGGCAATCGGCACTACCGTATATGATAATTACTTTTTCTTTGGCGGGTTGTGTGGTTACAGCCGTTGAAGGTGTTTGAGCCCAAACAGATCCGCTAAACAAAAAACAAAAGAATACGTAGTATAGAATGCGCATGATATTGATTTTTAGACTACCAATTTACGTAAAAACAATTCCCGCGCCATCTTCTGACGCAGGAATTGCTAACAAAATAAACATGAAAAATATCTTAGAATCGGTAAGCGATTGTTAACGTTGTAGTTCTACCGTTGATAGAACGTGCACGTAAGATATTGTCTTGATTTTCGGTGATGCTTCCTTCTTCAACCTCAGTGATACCGATTGTATCAAAAACGTTGTTTACATTCAAAGTAGCCGAAAGACCTTTTGTCAATTCAACACTTACGAATGGGTTAACATAAGCATAACCGGGCATAACTAACTGATTATTATCTTGTGCGTAAGCTTTTGTAGTACCAATTACTGAGAAACCTACGTTATGTTGTTTTTTACCTCCAAATTTGTATGAAGGTACAATGTTATAGATGAAATCCGCTTGACGACGTGGACGGTTTCCTTCTACAGATGGATTTAACGCATCAGAAGCAATTTTTGCTTTGGTATACGTAACGTTACCCATAATGTTGAAGTCACTTACACGGTAGCTTCCTTCTAACTCAAGACCCATAGCGTTGTATTCGCGTTGGATTTGACGAATTCCTCCTGAACCTCCACCGAAATCCCAGTTTTGTTCAGAAACTTTTGAATAGAAAGCTGTTGCATAAAACGTGTGGTTTTCTCCTTTGCGTTTGAAACCAATTTCCGCTTGATCAACCATATCCGCGCTTAATCCATTGATGGCTGCACCTGAGTTTAAGATGTTTGGTCCAAACAATAAACGGTCAGCATTAGCTCTACCACCACGGCTGTAACGTCCAAATACCGATTGGTTTTCATTCATTAAGTAGTTCAAACCTAAAGAGAATGAAGTATAATCATAATCGTAGTTGATTGGTTTACGGTTGGCATTATCTACCACAGAAACACTCGCTTCTGGACCATCAATTACACCATTGTTATTTACATCTAAATTAGCCGCTTGTGTAGCACCAGCATAGGTTCCTCTTGCTTTACCTGAATCAAAACGAACACTCGCATCAACCGTTAATTTTTCAGAAGCTTTCCACTGTACCGCTGCATAAGGAGCAGTGATATCGTAGTTCGCATCGTAGTTACGCGTACAACAGTTACCCCAAAGTGGCACACCGTAAGCATATAAACCGTTTGAAGTAGCAGAACCTGCATTCAATAAAGCGGCATTATCGCCTTTTACTTCCATCAAATACGAATTCCATAACCAAGACATGTTAATGTTTTGGAACGCTCTGTAGTACCCAAAAGTTACATCAACATCACCGAATTTTTTAGACAATTTCATGTCGTTGGTGAAGTTGTTGAAGTTGTTGATTTCAGTGTCAAAAGTGTGAATACGCATTGCCAACGCATTGTTGCTGAAGTTTCCACCTGCTGAAGGTCCGTTTGCATACGTTAAATTCGCTACACCAAAAGCACTCGCTAAAGCACCTCCTGTAGTAATCTCTGCTGGGAATAAAGATTCAAAACGACCTTTGATGTAGTTTTGACGGAAACGGTTTTCAATTTTCCAGTCATCACCTAAATCGAACGACATTTCTGCACCAAACGACGTGTTGATCGGGTGCATACCGTCTGCCATATTACTTCTTCTGCGCTCACCATCAGCACCGATAGTAAGGTTATCTAACATATAAGCACTGTGTGGTGTATCGTGTAAGATATCAAAACCACTTACAGAACTCCAGTTCGGACTAGCATTGGTACCTGATACTTTTACAGGCATTGGTAAATAACCAATTGATTTGTCGTTCAAATATTTTACATACAAACGAACGTATCCATTTTTGAATTCTTTGGTTAAATTCGCTTTGAACTGACCACCTAAATTCGCTGTATATCCTGCATTACGAGGTCCTTCTCCTTGACGGTAGAAACCACCCACGTGGAAACGCAATGTTTCAGTTAATGGAGAACCGTATTCAAAATCAGTACGGGTTTGACCAAAATCCAAACCAACTTGTTGCATTAACGTACCGCCTTCTTTTTTACCATCTTTTGAGATAAAGTTGATGATCCCTGCTGGTGAGTTACTCGCAACCGTTGAAGCAGAACCTCCACGGATTGCTTCTACGCGTGCTAAGGTTTGATCGTTACGAACAAAAATATCCGCATTACCAAACGCTACGTCACCAAACTGCATTACAGGCAAACCATCTTCGTGCAATTGCAAGAATTTAGCTCCTCCAGACGCAATTGGAATACCACGTACAGTAATGTTGGCATTACCCTCACCACCTGTTGGCTCAGCTTTAATACCCGCAATAGAACGGAAGATCTCCGCAGTTGAACGTGGAGCCGCTTGTTCGATTTGTGCGGTATTCACCGAACTCACCGAAACACTCGATTGCAATTTTGTACGTTGACGCACAACCCCTGTTACAACTACTTCATCCAAACTTTTGGAATCATCTTCCATTTGAAAATCGGCCGTCGTGTTTCCTTTTACCGATACTTCTTTTTTAATGGTTTTGTAACCAATGAATGACACGGTTACTGAAGTTGCGCCGTCAGCCAATCCACCGATGCTGTAAGCACCGCTTTCATTAGTCGTTGTCGATTTTGAACCGGCAGCTACGTTGGCCCCAACCACCGCATTACCTTTCGCATCGGTAACTTTTCCTGACAAAACACCACTTTGAGCAAAAGCTTGCGACACTAGCAATAGCATAGCTAGTAACAGCGATTTCTGCAAAAGATTAGTAATTTTTTTCATTTTTCAGTTTTTAATTGATTATTAATTTGAGTTGATTATTATTTCGAAATTAATTTTTTGGTTAACAGAATATTAAGAATTTCGCACCGAAAACGTTTTCGAAAATACCGAAAACGTTTTCGATTTCCGAAATCGATTTTTTTCACCATATTTGTTACAATGAAAGAAGCGACACTCAAACAAATTGCCGAAACCTTAGGCATTTCCATTACTACGGTTTCCAAAGCATTAAAGAATTATCCGGATGTAAGCGACAAAACCCGCAAGGCCGTGCATGACCTTGCGCATCAGTTGCAATACACGCCCAATTCGTTTGCCGTGAACCTTCGCACCAAAGAGTCCAAAACCATCGGGGTGATTATTCCCGAATTGGTGCACCACTTTTTCTCCAGTGTCATTGACGGTATTGTGGCCGAAGCCGAAAAGAACGGCTACCTCGTTATTATCCAACAATCCAGCGAATCCGTGGTGATGGAAAAGAGTCAGGTGGAATTGTTGCTCAACAAACGCGTGGACGGTATTGTGATGTCGTTATCCAATGAATCCAACGACGACGAACATTTGAAAGAACTCCTTCGCCGTGGCGTTCCCTTTGTTCAATTTGACAAAATCTCCAAGTTATTAAATAGCTCCAAAGTCATTATCGACGACCAAAAAGCCGCCCTCGAAGCCACAGCCCATCTGATTTCCAAAGGCTGTACGAAAATTGCACACATTCGCGGACCCGTAAATCCGCAAAATGCCATCGACCGTTTTTTGGGCTATAAAAAAGGATTGGAAAAACACGATATTCCCTTCGACCCTTCTTTGGTCTACACCTGTAGTCGGGTTTCTTTCGAAGAAGGTAAAGAATTCGCCGCACAAATCATCAAAGACCATCCCGATGTGGACGGTATTTTCTGTATTACCGACTTGGTCGCTGTGGGCGTATTGGCCTATTTCAATGAAAACAACATCAAGGTACCGCAACAAATCAAAGTCATCGGATTTAGTAACTGGTTCATGTCGCAAGTCATCACGCCATCCTTAAGCACCGTTGAACAACCCAGTTACGACATGGGCGTGGCCGCTTTTAATTTATTATTGGAAGAAATGAATGCCCGCAAAGAAAACCGCAGTATGGAACCCAAAACGGTACGTCTTGAAACGCAAATTATAGAGCGGGAATCGACGAGAGCTTAGGAGCAGTATTCAGTGGGCAGTAATCAGTAGGCAGTAATCAGTAATCAGTAATCGGTAGGCAGAAACTAATAACTAGTCACTAATAACTATTTCAGAGAACAGTGGCTCAGCAGCTCAGCCTCTCAGCCTCTCAGCAGCTTTACTGTAACATTTTTCCATAAAATCCTACTTATTCAATCAATCCGACTAAATAATCCGATTATGAAAAAACTAACCTTACCGGTTCTAGCCTTAATGACTATGGTCACTTCGTGCCAGAAGAGCGAACCCTTACACTCCGGAATAACCAAAGCCAACATGGATACGTTGGTGAAACCGGGCGATAATTTTGACGCCTACGTCAACGGCAATTGGAGCCGTAAAACCAAAATCCCTGCCGATAAAGCCGCTTATGGTGCCTTTGATATGTTGTTGGACAAATCCGAGAAAGACGTCAAAGAAATCATCCAAGCCGCTGCCAAAAGCAACAGTTCGGCCGGCTCTGAAGAACAAAAGATTGGCGACTTCTACGCCTCATTCATGGACCGCAAAGGCCGTGATGCAAAAGGCTTGAGTCCGATTCAACCCGAGTGGGCTAAAATCGACGCTTTAAAAGACAACGAACAACTAGCGGCTTACTTAGGTGCTGCCAACCGTGAAGGAACGCGTGCGCCGTTTGGTGTTTTTGTCAATACGGATTATGTGGATCCAACGAAAAATGTAATCATGGCTTGGCAAAGCGGATTGGGACTACCCGATCGCGATTACTATATTGCTACAGCTCCTGAAATGACGAGCATTCGTGCGGCGTATGCCCAACATGTGGAGAAAATGTTGACCTTGGCACAATTCCCCAACGCCAAAGCCGATGCACAAACTATTGTGGCTTTGGAAACGGCGCTAGCAAACATTCATGTGCGCAAAGAAGACAACCGCGATTCCAAGAAATTAAACAACCCGATGACGTTGGAAGCGTTAAAAACGTTGATGCCCAACTTCAACATGAAAACCTACTTGGAAAAAGCAGGTATGAGTAAAGAAAAAACGGTTGTGATTGCACAGCCTTCCTATATGAAAAGCTTGGATGCTTTGATTAAAGCAACCCCTATTGCTACGTGGAAAACTTACTTGAAATGGACCGTATTAGACGGCGCTGCAGGTTATTTAACAACGGCTTTGGACAACCAAAACTTTGAATTTTACGGTAAAGTATTAAACGGTACCGAAAAACAACGCGACGACTGGAAACGTGCGGTACAAACCGTGAGTGGTGGTTTGGGCGAAATGATTGGAAAATTATATGTGGAAAAACATTTCTCGCCTGAAGCCAAAGAACGCATGACGGTAATGGTGAAAAACCTGTTGAAAGCGTATGCCGAAAGCATCCAAAAATTGGATTGGATGAGTGCAACTACGAAGAAAGAAGCCTTGAAAAAAGTAGACAAGTTCATGATTAAGATTGGCTACCCAGATAAATGGCGGGATTACTCGTCGTTGACCATTGCGAAAAACGACCTATACGGCAACCTGCAACGTTGTGCCGCTTATGAATACCAACGCAATTTGGACAAATTGGGCAAACCTGTAGACCGCACCGAATGGGGCATGACACCACAAACGGTAAATGCGTATTACAACCCATCGTTAAACGAGATTGTATTCCCAGCGGCTATTTTACAACCGCCGTTCTTTGATATGAACGCTGACGATGCCGTAAACTATGGCGGAATTGGTGCAGTAATTGGTCACGAAATTGGACACGGTTTTGATGACGAAGGAAGTACTTTTGACGGTGACGGTAAATTGCGCAACTGGTGGACGCCAGCTGATTTAGCTGCATTTAAAAAGAAAACCGGTGCTTTAGTAGCGCAATACAACAGCTTTGAGGCTCTACCTAAATTATTTGTCAACGGACAATATACTTTAGGAGAAAACATTGGTGACTTGGGCGGATTAAGCATTGCGATCAAAGCCTATAAAATGAGTTTAGACGGCAAAGAAGCACCTAAAATGGATGGCTTTACGGGCATCCAACGCGTATTCTTAGGCTGGGGTCAAGTTTGGCTAGACAAATCCCGTCCAGAAGCCATCCGTTCGCAGATTGCTGCCGACCCGCATTCACCGGCCAAGTTCCGTATCAACGGTGTGGTGCGCAACATCCCCGAATTCTATGAAGCCTTCAACGTAAAACCCGGCGATTCCTTATACCTCGCTCCGAACCAACGCGTGAAGATTTGGTAAGGGAAGTCGTAAGTCGTAAGTCTGAAAGTCGTAAGTCGTGAAAGACGGAAACTTGAAACTTGAAACTTAAAGAAATCCCCTGCAGCAATGTGGGGGATTTTTTATACAAACTTCACACCGTCTTTACCTAAACCTAACGCTGTTCCCCGTTCTTTGCCCCGTGAAAGTAACCCCGTTTGCCCTTTCATTTCATACAGAATTAAAAAGATTGGTTAGTTGTAATCCCCTGCAGGTGTGTGGGGGATTTTTTGTACTTTAGAGATATAAAATATACACCATGGCAACCACCACTATAGACTGGGATTTTGTAGAGCGATTTTATCCGAATTATTATTCGTGTAGCACCATTACTTTAATTGACATACTCACTCGAGCACGAGATGGAGAAGAAGTTTCCCTAAGTGACCAAACGTTTATTGAAGGCTGGGATGTGGAGAGGGAACTACACCGTTTAGAAAGGAAAGTATTTAATGAAGCATATGAGAATATGAAAAACACTTTTAATAACTAGGGTTTTTCCTATAGGTTTTTAAAGTTATTTTGTTGAAAATTGCGTAGGTATTAGCATTTGTGCAATTGGTATTTTATTGAAATTTACAAAATAATTAGCCTAATTGAATTTACATAATACTACATTACAATTTAGAATGCAAAATCAACAATTAACTGTTATCGATTTTTTCTGTGGAGCCGGTGGATTTTCTGAGGGATTCAGACAAATGGGATATAAAATTATACATGGATTTGACCATTGGAAACCTGCGGTTGACACCTACAACCATAATTTCAACCTCAACTGTGAAGCCAAAAATATTTTGGATTTTAAAAAGTCTAAAATGGTAAATATAATTATCAAGTAAACAAAATAAAATATTATGAATAAGATATCATTTGAAGATTGGAAAAACAGTATGTCATTTATGATAGATGATAATTTTGACAATAATTTTTTATTTTCAATTGAACCAATAACTAATCATATTAATGATAATTGTTTCCAATTTTCTAACAGTGAAATGTTAACACGTTTTTTAACAGAAGATACTGAATTTTCTGCTTATGAAAAGCTAAAAGCATTTGTATCATTAATAGGACTTTCGGAGGAACGTCTTAAAAGAGTTGTTTCTTTGATAAGATACAGATTTAATAGTGAAGAATTTCGAACTGAATGGGACGTAAAACGAATAAGCAGAACTATACAAGATGATATAGAATTTAGAAATTTGATAATAGATTTTTTTATTAATGGTAGAAAATCAAGAATCGGTATTGAAATTCCTCTATACTACATGAGAAATTTCAAATTAACTGAAAAAGAGTTTATAGAGGATTTAAAGGACTTTAAATATGTTGAAAGAATACTCAATGATAATGAGATTCAAGGCAAATATTCTAATGAAGTTGGCGCACATGTTGAAAGAATTATTAAATCTAGACTTGACAATTATCATGATTCAATTAATCCAACTCTCAAATATGAAATTCAGAAAGAATTTCCTTTACTAAACAAAAACATTGATTTCCTCATTCCAAGTGTAGAAGCTCCTATAATTTTAATTGAATCATCATACAATATAACTACAGGTAGTGGTCAATCAAAAAGAGCAGATCAACTTGTTGAATTTTATAGCACTCTACAGAGACATAATGCGAATCATAGAGCGAATAAAATAATATTATTAAACTATTGTGATGGCTTTGGATGGGTTGGAAGACAAAATGACTTACACCGTATTTATGTTTCGAGTGACTATGTGTTTAACCAAAGAAATCTTAATGTACTTGATGAAGTTTTGAATGAGTTTTATCCAATACCATAAATTCATGACTCAAAACATCCGCTATTCTTGAACTCACGAATTCTACTACTGGAATTGCAACGGTGTTCCCTAACAAATCAAAAGCATCATATTCTTTTGTTGGTATCTCGTACCATTCTGGATAACCAAATAAACGCAATCCTTCACGTATAGTTAAACGTCTTAATCCATTACCGTCTGGAACAGCAAGTCGAGAAACATCAGTGGCTACCAAAGTAGGAGCAATATCATTTGGATCAAGAATTTTATTTATTTCAAAACTTAATTTTCCTGTTACAATATTGTAACCTTTTGGTTTAGTTGTATCATAGACTCTATATGATTTAATCCCATTTGAAAATTGTTCTTTTACTAATTTTTTTGGGTATTCGAATTTCAAATAACCTTTATTAACCAAGTCGTCTAGCATTAACTTTAATTCATATTTAGGTTTATTTATAAAAGTATTTATTTGTTCAAGTGTTAAGGCCATACCGTCCATCCAGTCAATACCTATTTCAATAGCCCATTGCTTTTTTCGTCTTTCCTTGAATAACTTATTTAGAAGTATACATTGTTCATCATTAACCTCGCCTTTGATTCCTATATCCCAGCTATGTATATTATTATCACCACCACGTTTGTCTTTTATAGATTTACCAAATAAATCTTCTATTTCAAAGAGCGACAATAGTTTTTCTGTGAAGTCTGACTTTATAGTTTCAAGACCTTTTTCTAAAATACTTTCAAGCTTTGAAAACTTTGGCTCATTTCCATGCAATTCAACTTTACTATTTCTTGTTCCGACAATGAAAATACGTTTTCGTGACTGCGGTAGACCAAACTCAATTGAATCAAATACTCTCCAAGAAACCTTATACCCAAGATCCTTTTCAAGGACATATAAAATCGTTGACAGAGTTCTACCAATTTCATCATTCTTGTTTTCTAAATCATGTTTTACAAGACCTTCTACATTTTCAAGAATAAAACCATACGGTTTCTTATTTCGTAAAATACGTTCAATCTCAAAAAATAATGTTCCTCTAGTATCTTGAAAACCTTGTCTTTTTCCTCCGGAACTAAAAGGCTGACAAGGAAATCCCCCAAGCAAAAAATCAAAATCAGGAATAAATTCATTACTAACATCAAAAATATCACCAGCTAAAAAATTATGTTTAAAATTATGTTTAAGAGTTTTAACTGCATAAGGTTTAATTTCAGAAGTCATTACACATTCAGTATTATAACCTAATCTATTAAAAACATTTTCAAAACCAAGCCTGATTCCGCCTAGTCCTGCAAATAAATCAATGAATTTAATTTTTCTAGTTTCCATTACTTGATTTTTTATAATATTCGACACTTGGCTCAGCAGCAATTAATATTGAAGACTCTAACTCTTCGATTTCAATTTTTGAACATCCAATTACTGATAGACATTGTATGAAAAAGCATGCACTAAAACTTCCTCGACTAATTTTACTATCAATACTTGCTTTAGTTTCGTGGACACCAATTTCATTCAAGAGAATAGCCAAATCAGTGTTAGAAACACCGCGTTTCACTAGTTCAGATTTAAGAAGTCTTTTGACTTTATCATTCCAACTTACCATAATTGATGAATTTATATTTGCAATACTAACAATTTATTTTCATATATGCAAAATATTTTACATATATAAAAATGTAAATTAAGATATAATTAGTAATGATTTTCAAATTGAATGTTCCCGTTGAAGATAATTTATACAACTACCTAACAGAATCAAACATCTAATTTATCCACCACCACCCAACCTACTACTCGGACTAACCTCGGACTAACCCCGTACTAACTCCGTACTAACCTCGTGGTTACCTAATGGTATCCTTTAGGTTACCTTTACCTTACCTTTACCCTAACCCGTTCTAAAGGTTTCAAAAAATAGGATTTATGAATTAAGGATGCTTGTGGATGTGAAGTAAGAGGAAAGAATAGTCATCAGTCGTAAGTCATCAGTCTAGTCACTAATCACTCCCGTTTCCAACCGACAACCAACAACCGACAACCAAAATTACTCCAGTCTTCTCCCAGTCATCTTGCGGTTTACTTCGGGGTTCTGCCACGGTTGTGCCACAGTTGTGCCACTAAACCTTAGGTAAAAGGCAACATGAATAGCTTCAAAATGGAACGAGAATGGGAGGAATACAAAAGGAAAGGGGTTTGAAAGCTGCTGAGAATCTTAGCTGCTGAGCTGCTGAGCAGTCAACAGTGGTCAGTGATCAGCAATTAGCTATCAGTAATCCGTTGTGAATTCCTTTACATTCTAACGTCTAAAGTCCAAAGTCTAACGACTACCATAAAAAAATCGTTTTCGAATTTACAACCCTATAAAAAAACACCTTCTTTTTTGATAAACTCACAAAAATGAAACAACACCCCCTAATTTTTGATTCTATTTTTATTAAAATGCTGTTTGTTTTGTAATTTTACCCTACACAACACAAGGGTATGGGATTAGAAAAACGTTGGATCTCCGCATTTGTCATGATTACGGTCGTAGCGATCGCCGGACTCGTTTGGCCGCATGCCGAACCCGTCGTTGGGGCTACCTTTGGCTCCACCGACCAACTCCAAACCGCCGATATCGCTTGGATTCTTACTTCTTCCTGTTTGGTGCTACTCATGACCCCCGGACTGTCGTTCTTCTACGGCGGAATGGTGGGCAAGAAGAACGTGATCTCCACCATGCTCAAAAGTTTTATCTGTTTGGGTGTAATCAGTTTGATTTGGGTGGTTGTTGGGTTTAGTCTGTCCTTTGGTGACCCCATTGGCATTACCCTTGACGGGAAATACTACGGCCTTTTTGGCAACCCAACCGACTTTGCCTTCTTTGACCAGGTCTCCTTTTTGCCTCATAAATCACTCGGAAGTACGCTTCCCTTTATTTTGTATGCGTTGTTTCAAATGAAATTTGCCGTCATCACGCCCGCTATCATTACGGGAGCGCTGGCCGAACGCATACGCTTTATCTCGTTTCTTTTATTTATCGCTTTGTTCACCCTACTCATCTACGCACCGTTATGCCACATGATTTGGCACCCTCACGGCCTCCTCGGCGGCTATTTCGGTGTGAAGGATTTTGCCGGCGGCACCGTCGTTCACATGAGCGCCGGGTTTGCCGCACTGGCAGGGGTAATCGTTTTGGGAAAACGCCAAAATAGCGAACATATTCCGACCAACATTCCGTTTGTGCTGCTCGGCACCGGACTCCTCTGGTTTGGCTGGTTTGGATTCAATGCGGGTTCTGCCCTCGCCGCCAACGCTACCGCCGCACTTGCTTTTGCGACTACTACCGTGGCCTCTGCGGCTGCCATGCTCACTTGGGTATTCTTTGACCGATTGAACGGACGCAAGGTTTCGGCCCTCGGCGCGTGTATTGGCGCTGTGGTCGGACTCGTAGCCATCACCCCATCCGCGGGGTATGTGACCCTTCCGCAGAGTATCTTCTTCGGATTTGTAACCGCTCTGGTGTCCAACACCATGGTGTACTGGAAACGCTTAAAACAAATTGACGATACCCTAGATGTGTTTGCCTGTCACGGAGTGGGCGGAATTATGGGAATGATTCTCACCGCCCTTTTCGCGCAGGGGGAAAACGCCAGCCTACTCTACGGCTGCTGGTCGGTGTTTGGTCACCACATGATGGCCTTGGTCTTGGTGTCGGCCTTTACCTTTGGCGGTGCTTACCTCCTCTTTAAATTCACCAACTTCCTTATTCCTATTCGCGTAAGCCAAGAATCCGAACAACTGGGACTGGACTTGTCGCAGCACGGGGAGAAGGTGTGATTTTGATTTGAAAATTTGAAAATTTGAAGATTTGAGAATTTGAAGATTTGAAAATGAATCTTTCTATTGACGTGTTAACTTAAAAACCTTCCATTCCTATTCATTTCTTTCTAACGACTAATGTCTAAAGTCTACCGTCTAAACTTGAAACTTGAAACATTAAACTTGAAACATTAATCTCCTATCTTTGCCCTACAAACAAACCACTACATGACCACAAAAATTTTAATCATTGGTGCCTGTGGACAGATAGGTACTGAATTGACGACACAACTACGTGCACAATACGGTGTTGACAATGTTGTGGCTTCGGATATTCGGAAGCTCAACAACGACATTGTGAATACGGGTATTTTTGAAGTTGTCAACGCGCTTGACTACAATCAAATCGAACATTTAATTGAGAAATACCAGATTACCGACGTGTATTTGATGGCGGCATTACTTTCGGCTACGGCAGAAAAGAACCCTGCTTTTGCCTGGGATTTGAACATGAATTCCTTGTTTCACGTGTTGAATTTGGCGAAAGCCGGAAAAATCAAAAAGATCTTTTGGCCCTCGAGTATTGCGGTATTTGGCCCAACTACGCCGAGAGAAAACACGCCTCAGTATACCATTATGGAACCGACCACCGTATACGGTATTTCGAAACAAACGGGCGAACGCTGGTGCGAATACTACCACCACCAATACGGCGTCGATGTGCGTAGTATCCGTTACCCCGGCTTAATCAGTTGGACCTCCGAACCAGGAGGTGGTACCACCGATTATGCGGTTGACATTTACCACAAAGCTTTGGAGGACGGGAAATACGAATGTTTTTTACGCGATGATTCCAAACTTCCGATGATGTATATGGAAGATGCCATTCGCGCAACGATTGAAATCATGCAAGCCGATGCGGAGGCGATTAAAATTCGCTCGTCCTACAACTTAGCGGGTATCAGTTTTACTCCGGCAGAAATAGCCGCAGAAATCACAAAACACATTCCGGATTTCACGATTACCTATAAACCCGACTTCCGTCAAAAGATTGCGGATTCTTGGCCAGCAAGTATAGATGATTCAAGTGCAAGATCCGATTGGGGTTGGAAACACGAATACAACATGAGTGCAATGACCCAAGTGATGTTGGACAACTTACGAAAATAACAAAATCAAAAAGGCCTCCCTAGGGAGGCCTTTTCACTCTAAACAAAAACTACTATTGTTGAACAATAGGCGCTCGTAACGATTCCAATACCGCAACGATATCGGTATATAATTCGGTATTAGCGGCTACACCATTTTGTTGTGCTGCAGCGCCTACATACCCTACAAATTTGTCATAATTGGCACTAGTTGATTTCACACCCATACGTGGATTCGTAGCCGGGTTGTGTGCATCCACCATGTTCAATCCATTGTATGTATTCACAGGATTGGTTCCTCCAGTGTTGAAGGAGAAGAAATCGGTCAAGTTGTCAACCAAAATAGCCAAGTTGGTGGTGTTTCCTGCACCTACTTCTGCCAATACAGGAGCAAAGTGCGCACCAAGATTACCCGAAGCACCGGCTTGAATATCGGCTACAATAAGACCCACTGTTGAGTTCACTACTTTACGGTAGCTCAAGCGACCTTGTTCGATCATTTGACCTGGATTATCAGGGTCAGACACCATAGTGGTTCCGCCTAAACGTGCATAGATGGAAGGTTTCGCGGGAGTGCTATTGTCATCATCATTACTACATGAAGTGGCAAAAGCGGCTGCAATCAATACAGCTACGAGGGAGGTTTGTTTCAAAAATTTCATAGCAATTTATTTTTGTGTTAATTAAAGATTCCTTGAACGAAAGACGAGAAGCGGTAGCTCCAACTGTCTTTTTTAATCACGGGGCACACTTGTGCGTTGGCCAATTCTGCAGGTACCACAAAGCGCTGTGCTTTGTAATCGCCTTTTTTCATCAATTGGTCAAAAACTTGTTGGGAGTTGGCCACCGTGTTATCATGAAAATAGACCACTACATTATTTTTCACAATAATGTCGCTTTTCACACCGGGGATGGCATGGAGTTGGTCTTTGATCTGAGAAGCCATAGTCGTATCTAAGGGTTTATCGAAATCGATACGACTAATTTGTATGTGGGCATTCTCGATAGGTTTGGCGGTAGCAATATGGGCTACCAAGACTATAAACAGGAGCAAAAAGGTGCCGAGCAGCGAACCTATAATCACTTTTAATTTTTTCCTTTTCATGTGTTTTAGTTTTTGTTTCTAAAGCATATACGGAGAAAAATAAAAGTCGGTTTTATCCGAATAAAAAAAAGTTCCCGAAGGAACTCTTATTTTTTAGAAAGCTGCTGGATTATAGGGTCTTCCAGTGGTGCTTTTATTTTGATTACGGCATCGGTGGTGTCGTTGGGTATGGTCATGGACAGAACATAGTGTTTGATTTTCCATCCTTGCGGAGTTAATACCAGCACACCACTTCCGCGACAAATCTTCATTTGGGTGTTAAGCAATTCGTCAAACCACGCCATTTTGCCATCGGCAGAAAAAAAGATATGACGTTCCAAAGCGGTAAAGTTCCAAGCTTTCCCTTTATCAAAATAGGGTTTAGCAAAAGCTTTGAATGCGTTTTTGTCCCAATTTTCTGTAGCATCGGTACCGATAAAAATCGATTCGTCATCCATTGCATCAAAGTACGCGTTGAAGTTGGCCGTAGCTGCCGCTCTGTGCCAATTGTCCAGTAATTGATTGACCGCTTCTTTTGGGGTTTGCGCCAAAGCGATAGTCGTGAGGAAAAGGAAAAGGTGTTTCATGGGTGTAGAATTTTAGACGTTAGACGTTGGACATTAGACGTTAGACTTTTGAAAGGTACAAAAAAGATGAATATGGATAGGAAACATTGAATTATTGGCTTATTGGCACATCGACACATTGACTAATTGACACATTGGCTCATTGGCTCATTAAAAAAGGCACTTGACTACAGCCCCGGTAGAGCCGGCATCCTCCCGACCATCGGAAGGGAGATAAAGGCGAAAACGGGAAGGCACTTGATAGAATACCCAACGTGTGCTGCCTTATAAAAATTAGGCCTAAAATCAATTACTATTGACTAACGTCCAACGTCTAAAGACTAATGTCTCAAAACTACCTCCCTATGTAACACAAGTCACCGACCACGCCATTTTGTAAGTGTACCTTTACACTATAAAATCATTGGGTTATGAAAACTACAGTAATCGTTGGTGGAAGTTTTGCAGGAATGACCGCCGCATTGGAATTAAAACGCAAAGGGAAAAACGAACATCGTGTGATTTTAATTGACAAATCTCCCCTATTCCTTTTCATCCCTTCTTTGATTTGGGTACCTTTTAAACGAAGAGATATTAAAGACATTTCTTTTCGAAAAGATACCATTTTACAACGTAAAGGTGTAGAGTTTGTTCAAGCCGAAGCCCTAACCGTTGATACGCAAAAACAACTTGTGGTTACCGATAAAGGTGAGTTTGCTTACGATCATTTGGTGGTAGCTACAGGACCAAAAGTGAAATACGACATTGCGCCAGGGGTAGAAGAATTTGCCCACTACATTGGCACGCCCAACGGTGCGATGAAAACCCGAAAAGCCTTAGAAGAATTCAAAAAGAATCCAGGGCCAGTAGTTATTGGTGCCACACAAAACGCGGGTTGTATGGGTGCTGCCTATGAATTTTTATTCAATATGGAAAAATGGCTGCGCGAACAAAACATTCGTAAGAAAGTCGATTTGCACTGGGTGACACCCGAAGATTATTTGGGTCACTTTGGTATAGACGGCATGCCTTTAGCAGAAAGTATGTTGAAAGGGTTTATGAAGATGTTTAACATTCATTTCCATACGCAAGTGGGCATTGGTGAAGTGAAAGAAGACCAAGTCATTCTCACAGATGGCACTGTATTGGAATCCCGTTTCACGATGTTAATGCCGCCGTTTATTGGGGTTGATTTTGTGACACATTCTCCCAGTTTATTGGCGACACCCAACGGATATATTCCGGTTGGTGATGATTACCGTCACCGCGAACTCCCCAATGTTTGGGCAGCAGGTATTGCAGTTGATGTAAAACTCCCTTTTACTCCAGCGAAAGTTCCTTTTGCTTCACCCAAAACAGGGTATCCCTCTGATGAAACGGGTAAAATCGTAGCTGAAAATATTCTTCGTGTTTCACGCGGAGAACAAAAATTAAAAGAAAAAGCGTGGGGTAAAATTCCCGGCGTTTGCATCATGGACTGTGGCAAAAAAGAAGTGATTATTTTTTCCAATCATTTATTTAAACCCCGCACCATTGCATTGATGATCCCTAATGTGTTGTATGATTTCTCTAAAATATTATTAGAAAAATACTTCCTCTGGAAAACACGCCGCGGATTTTCTTACCTCCCATAAGTTGCACTCTAAACCCGATGGAAGAAAAGGAACCTTGAAGCAATTCGGGGTTCCTTTTTTAATTGGAAGTGGTAAGGTATAGAGGATGTACTTCAAAACTTACCAAATGTTTAACTCAATTACTCCAAACTAGTTTCTTATTTTTGCAGGGCATAAACGCACACCATGAAACTACGTTGGGTATTCTTTTGTTCGGTACTTTGGATGAGTTGTCAAAACGACAACAGTACGTTATTGATTGAACAACAAAAAGAAGCAAAAAAGAAGGAAGCCATTTTCAACACGATTAATCGGGGTTGGGAATTTGACATTGCTCCTATGGAACCCCAAACCATGGCGCGTATTGGCACTTGGAATGAGTGGCGTAACTTTTTGAGGGAAGTCAATCAAAAGCCCAAAAGTACGCTGAGTGCTTTCCAGAAAAAAGCAACAGTTTTGGTGGCTAAATCCAATGAATTATTGCTGGGCGTTCCGCAGGAGTTCAACAAGCCGCAAGTTCGCGCCCGCATTATGGTGATCAATACCAAATTAAAAAGTATGGATTTGTACATTCATCTCAACCAAATCCCCGACGACAAAGTGGTGCAATTGGTGGGTGAAGTCAATACCGAAATTGAATATTTACAATTACAGTTGGAAGAAATTGTGCAACGCAGTTTAATTCCGCGTGAAGAAGGTGAACCGGATTTCCAAAAAATGAAAGACACCACGCGTGCGATTCCCAACACGCCTATAAATCACTAAGTTTTGAGTAAGCAAACGCTACTTTCGGTGTATCAAAATGCGCCAAAAGTCCAACTTATTGCCCAAGCCCTAGAACATCGCGATGTCAAAATTAACGCTCGTGGGTTGGTGGGGTCTGCCCTTTCGTTTGTAATCCAAGCCCTTTTTGAGAAAGCCGATCGTCCTTTTTTGCTGTTATTTAACGACAAAGAAGAAGCAGCTTACTACCTCAACGATTTGGAGCAATTGATCAACGAACAAGATGTGTTGTTTTATCCGGGTTCGTACCGTCGTCCTTACCAAATTGAGGAAACGGATAACGCCAATATCTTGTTGCGCGCCGAGGTTTTGAACCGCATCAATTCGCGCAAAAAGCCCGCCATCATTGTTTCGTATGCAGAAGCGTTGTTTGAGAAAGTGGTGACCAAAAAGGAATTGGAGAAAAACACCTTAAAGATTTCGGTCAACGACAAAACGAGTATTGACTTTATCAACGAAGTCTTGTTTGAATACAATTTCAAACGGGTTGACTTTGTCACAGAACCGGGGGAATTCTCGGTACGTGGTGGGATTGTCGATGTGTTTTCTTTTTCGAATGACAATCCGTACCGCATTGAGTTTTTTGGTAATGAAGTCGACTCCATCCGTAGTTTTGATGTGGAGACCCAGTTGTCGATTGAGAAATTGAAAAAGATTTCGATTATCCCCAATGTAGAGAATAAATTCTTTGAAGAAAACCGCGAGAGTTTTTTGGACTATATTGACGAGTCCACCGTGTTGTTTTTGCAACATACGGAAGTGCTCGGCCAACAATTGGACAAGTTGTTTGCCAAAGCGACGGAAGCGTTTGGGAAATTAGAAGCGGGCATTCGCCACGTATCACCTGAAGAGTTGTTTATCAATCAGGCCTTTTTCATGAAGCGTGCCGACCGATTTTCGGTGGTAGAATTGAGTAATCAACCCCATTTTAATGCGGACAAAACCGTTCCGTTCTTGATGCAGCCTCAGCCTTCGTTTAACAAGCAATTTGATTTGTTGTTGAACAATTTGGGGGAGAATCATTTCAACGGATTCAAGAATTATTTGTTTTGTTCCAATGAAAACCAAGCGAACCGTTTTCATGATATTTTCGAAGATATTGACGAACAAAATCACGAAAGTGTACGCAAGCAATACAATACTGTGGTTTTTCCGTTGTACCAAGGATTTGTGGACGAAGAAAACCAAATTGCGTGTTATACCGACCACCAAATCTTTGAACGTTACCATCGTTTCAATTTAAAAAATGGGTATTCCAAAAAGCAAACGATTACCCTGAAAGAACTCACTTCTTTGACGGTAGGCGACTATGTAACGCACATTGATCACGGGATTGGGAAATTTGGGGGCTTGCAAAAGATTCAGGTCGATGGCAAAACCCAAGAAGCGATTAAGTTGGTTTATGCCGATAATGATATTGTGTATGTAAGCATCCATTCGCTGCATAAAATTTCGAAATACAACGGCAAAGACGGCACCCCACCGAAGATTTATAAGTTGGGTTCCAATGCGTGGAAGGTTTTAAAACAAAAAACCAAAGCACGAGTAAAGCACATCGCTTTCAACTTGATTCAGTTGTATGCCAAACGCCGCACAGAGAAAGGTTTTGCCTGTGCTCCCGATAGTTATTTACAAAAAGAATTGGAGAGTTCGTTTATCTACGAAGATACGCCCGATCAATACAAAGCCACCCAAGACGTAAAAGCCGATATGGAGAATGACCGTCCGATGGACCGTTTGGTCTGTGGTGACGTAGGTTTTGGAAAAACGGAGGTTGCGATTCGTGCTGCTTTTAAAGCGGTAGACAATGGCAAACAAGTGGCGGTATTGGTACCAACTACAATTTTGGCCTACCAACATTACCGCACTTTTTCTGAACGTTTGAAGGAATTACCGGTCACGATTCATTACCTCAACCGATTCAAAACCACCAAACAGAAAAACGAGACGTTAAAGTTGTTGGAGGAAGGCAGAGTGGACATCATCATTGGCACCCATCAATTGGTCAACAAAGATGTGAAGTTTAAGGATTTGGGCTTATTGATCATTGACGAAGAGCAGAAGTTTGGGGTAAATGTGAAAGACAAACTCAAAACAATTTCCCATACAGTTGATACACTGACATTGACGGCGACCCCGATACCGCGAACCCTGCAATTCTCGTTGATGGCAGCACGCGATTTATCGGTCATTACAACACCGCCGCCGAACCGTTATCCGATTGAAACGCAAGTGGTGCGGTTTCATGAAGATTTGATTCGCGATGCGGTTTCTTATGAAATTCAGCGCAACGGTCAGGTGTTTTTCATTCACAACCGCATTGAAAACATTAAGGAAGTTGCGGGAATGATTCAGCGCTTGGTTCCCGATGCCCGCATTGGCATTGGCCACGGCCAAATGGACGGAAAGAAATTGGAAGAACTGATGTTGGCGTTTATGAATGGGGAATTTGATGTATTGGTAGCTACTTCGATTATTGAAAGTGGATTGGATGTTCCCAATGCAAATACCATTTTTATCAATAATGCCAACAATTTTGGGTTATCCGACTTGCATCAAATGCGCGGACGGGTAGGCCGAAGTAATAAAAAAGCGTTTTGTTATTTTATCACGCCGCCGTATTCTGCGATGACCGATGATGCGCGCAAACGTATCCATGCGTTGGAGCAATTCAGTGAATTGGGCAGCGGATTTAATATTGCGATGAAAGACTTGGAGATTCGCGGTGCGGGTGATTTATTGGGTGGTGAACAAAGCGGTTTCATCAATGAAATTGGTTTTGAAACCTACCAAAAAATCATGAATGAGGCCATTGAAGAGTTGAAAGAAAACGAATTCAAGGATTTGTACCAGGAGGAAAACGATGCAGAAACGAAGGAATATGTGAAAGATTTACAAATCGACACCGACTTTGAATTGCTCTTCCCGGATGAATATGTGAACAACATCACCGAGCGTTTGAATTTGTACAACGAATTGAGTGCCATTAAGGATATTAAAACTTTGGAAGAGTATGAGCAACGTTTGGTAGACCGATTTGGACCGTTACCGAAACCTGCCAAGGCATTGATTAATAGCATCCGTATCAAATGGAAAGCGACCCAATTGGGGATTGAAAAGCTCATTTTGAAACAAGACAAAATGGTGGGGTATTTTATCGGAGATCAGCAAAGTGATTTTTATCAAACCAACCGTTTCATGCAGATTTTAGAGTATGTTCAACGCAACGGAAACATTTGCAAAATCAAGGAAAAGCAAACCAAGAATGGGTTGCGCTTACTGATTACTTTTGAACAGGTAAAATCAATACACAAAGCATTAGAGCTTATAGAAAAGTTATAAAAAAAGCCATCTTAACGATGGCTTTTCTAATTATACTGATTTACTTTTTTATCACTTTAAAATGGACCGTATGATCTTCATCAAATTGTAAGGAGAAGAAATACGTACCCGGTGCAAAACTACTTATATCGACATTCGTAGTCGTGTCTTTCAGGGCTTCTGAATAAAGCAATTGTCCTGTTACATTGTACACTGCAATGGATTGCAAAGGCGTTTTCGATTGAATTTGAACAATTCCGTTGGTTGGATTGGGTGCATACGTAAAATCGATTCCTTGAAAAGTAGTTGCATTTAGATTGGGCGTACATCCAATGGTGGCTACCCAACCCGCTTCTGTCACAAACTGATCCGATTTGAATTGGATGGTTAAGGAGCCGTCTGCCGCTGAAGATTCAAATGGACCAGGAATAGTATTTCCGGTAAATCCAATCCCATTATTGAATTCTGGAGCTGCAGTTGAATTTCCATCATAAATGTACATATAGTCGTAATCCAATTCTAAATCAAATACTGAGAAAGTTAAAGTAATGTTGTTGGCAGGTACATTCGGAATTAGTGTTCGAACCATAGTTTGCTCGTCGTCGTAATCCCCAGTTGCTCCTCCCGTATCGGTAAATACGGAACCTGTACAATAGGAATCTGCGGTCATGAACAAGAGTGTTCGGCCACCAATCTCCAAGCCGTTTGGACAAATAGGAGTAACTTCAAAAACATAGTACGTATTGGGCGTTAAATTGGTAAACGTAGCGCTTGTACTGGAAACGGTAGTCCAGTTACCCGGAGTATCGCCATTGAGATAATAGCGAATATTCCATTGTGTTGACCCGCTCGTATCGATCCAACTCAATGTTGCTGTGGTCAACGTTGTGGACTCAACAACTATTGTTTCAATGGTATTGATACAGGTATTGATACAATCGGTACTTAGACATAGGCTACTGTCGAAAGTATCAATGATTCGTTGGGCAGGTTGGGGTCCGAAACCATTGCTAAAATCAATACCCACATTGCTAACGATATGACAATAACTCATAATGGTCCCTGAGACGGGAATTGTTAAAGGGGTGGTCCGACAGGAATAGCCTTCCGCAGACGAACCTTGACCTGCTGTTGCACAGTTATCAATCGCTGTATTATCACCATTCCACACACAAGCGTGTGTATGCGGAGAACCTAGTAAATGGCCAAATTCGTGCGTGATTACTTCTATCGTCCACGAGTAAGTGGGTACCGAGTTGTAATCAAACTCTACATCAGAATAACAAAAATTTTGAGAGGTACATATTCCATTAATTGTAACAGCTAGTCCACCTAAACCACCATCATCAATCCCGATTAATTGTCCCACATCCCCATCAAAAACGGGTCGGACTTCATTAAACTTATACAAATATGCTATTGAAGAGGTCCCAATTCCTTCATAGGGATCGGGAGTAGTCCAAATGTACAGCGATCGCAATGCAACGGTAATGTTATCGTTAGAGTACAAAGTTTGCACATTATTAAAAACGGACGTCATCCAATTCGTAGTAGCTACAACATCACTTCCATTTTGAACATAAATATCGTTATCGATTTCAAAATACATTGTTGCACATCGCGTAGAATTTACATTCTTATCTAAGTTCGCTGTTGTTGGTACAGGTAAAACACCTTTGTCTTCCGTAGCACAAGAAAATGGATTGGCTACATTCATTTTTGCATCGGAATACACCACATAATCGGGGGAATTGGTTAATTTCCCTACAACAATATTATGGTACCCATGACCAGAAATCACAGCATTTAATGACCCTTCGAAGAAATTAAAACTAGCCACTGATTCGTAATCCCCCTTAATAATCCCACGATAGTATACCCCAGGTGTGTAGGATTCATTTTTAGACTTGTCCGTATCCACGTGAAACCCTTCTGCAAATGGATTTACACGATACAATTGTACGGTAAGATTTCCGTCTTCGAAGGGAAGACTTACTTCGATATTTTCAGGACGTAAGAACAGAATGGATTGCAATTCTGTGGTAGCAAGTTGCGCGTAGGTTGGATGCGCCAAAACAGCTTCAACGGTTTGATTGTGGTAACCCTTTTTTTCCGTCAATACGGTAAAGGGTACAAAAAGCGTTCTACTGTTCTCTAACGCTTTAATCTCCTTCCCCACACGATGTTGCGCTTGGGCCAAAGAAAAAAACAAAACGAGTAGCAGGGGTAATCGTAATTTCATAGCAAATTCATTTGTGTAAAGGTACAAAACGCCTACTATTTTCCAAGTTAAAAGTAATAGAAGGCATCTTCAAGATGTTCCAAATCAAGGGATTCTCCTTGAAAATGAATTGCAATAATATCAAATCGAACCTGAACATCTCCTTTCATTTGTTGTACATAAGCATCTACGGCTTTTGTTAACCGTTGGATTTGTTTGGGTTTCACAAAATCTTGCGGCAATCCAAAATCAATTCGACTTCTTGTTTTCACTTCAATGACAGCCAAAATAGGTGCTTTAAACGCGATTATATCTACTTCCGCCTTTTGAAAAGTCCAATTGGTTTCCAAAATAGTATACCCTTTCCGCACCAAATAATCCACAGCGACTGACTCCCCTTGCTTCCCGAGTTCGTTATGTTGCGCCATTAGGTTGTAGTAAACAAAACCGCTTTATTCGCGTATTTGATTTGCTTCACCTCCTCTCTAATTTTCGTAATCAACATAATGATTTGATGGGCTTCTTGTTGTAACGCTTGCGTTTGTTCTGTTGTTAAGTAATCCAATTGATCCGTCAACATCAAATGTGTTTGAATTTCATAGGCGGCACCCAATGAAAAATCCAAAAAACGAATAAAATCGGCTTTAGAATTGGCTTGATACGCCAAAGCGATATTCGTAGGCAACAAAACCGACAATTGCCGTAATTCTAAAATGGTGAATTGTGTGGGGTTGGTGGGAAGTGGTGACGTTCCCCGAAAAATCGATGTGCAGAAATCCTGGCTTTTTTTCCAGATTTCCAATTCTCTGAATGAACTCATAACTGTATGGCTTTTAAAATGATACCGTAAAACTACAACTTCTTTTGAAAAATATCCGACAACAAATATTTAATAACGAAAAAACTCCTCAAGCACTGTAAATACTGAGGAGTTCTCTAATATATTCTTAAAGTTTTTATTCAAAAATCACATGACTTTCGGTATCGGTGACTTCCATTGTCACTTTACTTCCAAAAATCAAGGCCCGATTATCTGAAATATGTCCGGCCGGGAAATTATAAATAATTGGAATGTGATAATTCTTAGTAATATCTTCAATAATCTCTAAGGCATTTTTTCCCCATGGAATATCATTGTCGTGCATTTTGGTCATACTTCCTACTATGATTCCCTTCAAACTTTCCAAGCATCCGTTGCGTTTCAAGTTCATCATCATGCGATCGATATGGTATAAATATTCGTCCAAATCTTCAATAAACAAAATCTTATCGGAACAATCTATTGAAGAGGGCGAACCAAACAAACTGTACAAAATCGATAGATTGCCGCCCACCAATTCACCTGTTGCTTTCCCGTTTCTATTCAACGCATCGCAAGGCAAATGGTATTCCAACTTTTCTCCGAATAACGCTTGATGCAAGGTCTCTTTCGCCGCTTCACTCGCTTTCGCATTGACGGGCATAATGCCATGAATGGACTGAACGCCCATCGTATTTAAATGACTGTGTAAAACGGTGACATCACTAAAGCCCACAACCCATTTGGGATGCTGTTTAAATTTTGTAAAATCCAATTTATCAATCATGCGCACGGTACCGTAACCGCCACGCACACACCAAATCATTTTGATGTTGGGATTGTCCATCATGGCTTGAAAATCGGTAGCGCGCTCGTCATCACTTCCTGCCAATTGATTGTCGTCTAAACCGATGGTTTTCCCGATAACAACTTCCAATCCCCAGCTTTTCAACCAACCGATAGCCGGTCCTAAATTGTCGTCTAAGTTTTTACGTGCCGTAGCTACAATAGCCACCGTGTCGCCTTTTTGTAAATAAGGTGGTGTAATCATCTTTTTTTGTGCATAAAGATTCGTTAGTGAAATCAATACGAATAGGTATCCGAATAGTCTTTTCATTCGATTCATCGCTTCGGACAAATATAAGAAACTATATGTTCGGGATTTTGGGCAAATGCCGTACTTTTGCAAAAATTTTATTTCGAAATCGACATGTCTGATTTTCCAAAACGTTATACCGTTACCGCCGCTTTGCCGTATACCAACGGACCTATTCATATTGGCCATTTGGCTGGAGTGTATGTTCCCGCTGATATTTATTCCCGTTACCTGCGATTGCAAGGACGTGATGTAGCCTTTATTTGCGGAAGCGATGAACACGGAGTAGCCATTTCCATGAAAGCGAAAAAAGAAGGCATTACCCCGCAGGAAGTCATTGACAAATACGACGGAATCATTAAGCAGTCGTTTGCAGATTTCGGAATTTCATTTGATAATTATTCCCGTACCTCGGCAAAAATTCACCATGAAACGGCATCTGAATTTTTCAGAAAACTTTACGATCAAGGTGATTTTATCGAAGAAACTACCGAACAATTGTACGATGAAAAAGCGGCTCAATTCTTAGCCGATCGCTTTGTTACAGGAACTTGTCCAAAGTGTAGCAATCCCGAGGCGTATGGCGATCAATGCGAAAAATGCGGTACATCGTTGAATGCAACCGATTTGATCAACCCGAAGTCGACCATAACGGGAACAACGCCCATTTTAAAAGCAACAAAACACTGGTTTTTGCCTTTGGATCGTTATGAAGATTTCTTAAAACAATGGATTTTAGACGGTCATAAAAACGATTGGAAACCCAATGTGTATGGGCAAGTAAAATCGTGGATAGACGACGGATTAAAACCCCGTGCAGTGACGCGCGACTTGGATTGGGGTATCGATGTGCCGGTTGCAGGTGCCGAAGGAAAAAAGCTCTACGTTTGGTTTGATGCACCCATTGGATACATTTCGTCTACCAAAGAATGGGCGCAAAATGTAGGTAAAGATTGGGAGCCGTATTGGAAAGATCAGGATACGAAGCTGGTGCATTTCATTGGAAAAGACAACATCGTTTTTCACTGTATCATCTTCCCTGCCATGTTGAAGGCCGAAGGAACGTATATCTTACCCGATAATGTTCCGGCCAACGAATTTTTAAATTTAGAAGGCAACAAATTGTCCACTTCCAAAAACTGGGCAGTTTGGTTGCACGAATATTTAGTGGATTTCCCGGGTAAGCAGGATGCGTTGCGTTATGCGTTGACAGCAAATGCACCGGAAACCAAAGACAACGACTTTACTTGGAAAGATTTTCAAGCACGCAACAACAATGAGTTGGCCGCGATTTTTGGAAACTTCATCAACCGTGTGGTAGTTTTGACTCAAAAATATTACCAAGGAGAAGTACCACAACCCAATGAATTGACAGAAGTTGACCAACAGGTTTTAGCTGAATTGAAAGCTTTTCCAGCAGTAATTGCGAGTTCGATTGAACGTTACCGCTTCCGTGAAGCCCAAGGTGAATTGATGAATGTTGCGCGATTGGGTAATAAATATTTAGCCGACGAAGAACCCTGGAAAATGGTCAAAGAAAATCCGGAGCGCGTAAAAACACAAATGTATGTGGCCTTACAAGTAGCTGCTGCTTTGGCATATTTATCGGAGCCGTTCTTACCGTTTACCGCTGCAAAATTAGGTGCGATGCTCAAAATTGAATCTGATAATTGGGATACAGTTTTTGCGAAAGAAGCGTTATTACCTGCAGGACATTCGATTGGTCAAGCGGAAATATTGTTTGCCCAAATCGAAGACGAAGCGATTCAACAACAAATAGATAAATTAGAAGCCACTAAAAAAGCGAATACCATGACAAATCCCGATGTCACTCCTCAAAAAGAAACCGCAACATTTGATGATTTTTCAAAAATAGATTTGCGTGTAGGTACGATTATCGAAGCTGAAAAAATGCCAAAAGCAGACAAACTTTTAGTGTTGAAAGTAGATACAGGAATCGATGTTCGCACGATTGTTTCGGGCATAGCAGAGCATTTTACCCCAGAGGAAGTGGTGGGAAGACGCGTTACGGTTTTGGTGAATTTAGCGCCAAGAGCTTTACGCGGAGTGGAAAGTCAGGGAATGCTATTGCTCACCCAAAATGCTGAAGGGAAATTGGTTTTTGTGAATCCCGATGCTGATGGCGTGGCAAACGGCGCAACGATTAGTTAATTTTAAACCTTTATAAGCCCATGAAAAAGTTACTTTTATCGCTATTATTATTAGCGATACAATCTGCATTTTCTCAAACGTTAGAAAAAACATTACCCATTCAAATTGATAAAAAAGCGGATTGTATAGAAATCATTGATGAAAAAAATAAACAATTAAGTTTGTTCATTATTGATAAGTTGAACTTAAAATTAATCCGTATAAATGAGAAGTTAGCAATAATCGATTCGATAAGCACACCTAAACTGGATAATAAATACAATCGTTTGTTTGGCTATTCTATTGATTCAAATAAATATTTTACCTATTGGAATAGTAAAGAAAAAGGAGAATTAGGCTGTCTCACTTTTGATTTTAATTCCAAAAAAACTACTTTCTCTACACTTAAATTCGAATTTGAAAAAGACGTTAAACTCTATTCTTATCACAAGAACGGAACCTTAAACGTTATTAGTTGTGACAAGAACGGCAACAATTTATACATTCGTAAAATTACTGGTACCGAAATAGAGAATCACACAATTGATTTCACAGGAAAAACTTTCTTCAGTTACGAAGGTAAACGCATTTCATTATCTGAATTATTTGAAAGCAGCAATTCCATGCAAGGCCCTTTTATTTTACAATTGATCTCCTCTGAAACGCCTCCTTCATTGGTTTTAGCTGCAAAGCGTAAAAAAATATACATAGAAGATACAAAATTAAAGTTCACTTTTGACAATTATGATATTGGAACACAAGTGATTGATGTTAATTTAAACGATTACACTTTTACTCAAAAATTAATCTCCCAGCCCTATTTCCCGAAACCAGAATCCATGGATTACTATTCACATCCAACAGTTTCACTGTTTTTTGAAAATCATTATATCCAGCTAAAAAGTTCACCTAGCGAACTCTTTATATCGATTAAAAATGAAGCAGGAGATGAAATAAAATCCTATAAAATTGAACAAGATAAAGAAGTTCCGTTTCGAACATCTGATATAATTCAAGAAAACGGTTCGATTAAAGACACGCGAATTTTATCAAAATCCAACCAATTATTACGTAAAATAAGTAACTTAAATCCTGCCTTATCGTTATACAAAAGCGAGGGAAATTATATATTGGTTCTTGGTGGAATTTCAGAGGCTCAACAAAATAGTGCCTTATATATTGGCAGTATGTTTGGTGTTGCCGGTGTTTTGATTGCGTCCGCTATTACGTACTATTCAAAAGAAAATTTCAATTCTTACGCCAATCGGAAAGTTGTATATACTTCTAGTAAATTTGATGAAAACTTCAATCCAGTAAACGACTATGTAAAAAAGACTGGATTTGATCGTATGCGCTCTTTTATTTCAGACAAAACAATACTAAATCCAACATTATTTACTTTCAATAATACTCTTTATTTAGGAGGAATTATAAAAGGTGAAAATGCATATTCGATTTATTCATTCCAAGACTAATCATGCAACATTCGACCATCATCGCCTTCGACGCTGACGACACTTTGTGGCACAACGAACCGTACTTTGAAGAAGCGCAGGATAAATTTTGTCGTTTATTTGAAGGGTATACTTCGAAACAGGATTTACTGCAATTACTTTTACAACATCAGGTTAACAATTTGCCTTTATACGGATTTGGCATCAAGGCTTTTGTGCTCTCTATGATTGAATCGGGATTGGAATTAACCCACCAACAATTATCGGGGGAAGCCATTGATAAAATTATTCAAATTGGTAAAGATTTACTTCAAAAACCAGTTGAGTTATTGCCCGAAGTAGAATCGGTTTTACAATCACTTCATGGCAAATACCGCTTAGTTGTAGCCACAAAAGGCGACTTGAAAGATCAACATCGAAAATTACACGATTCTGGAATTGGTCATTATTTTCATCATATTGAAGTAATGAGTGATAAAACAGAATTGGATTACGAGAAAATGTTGAAACGATTAGACATTCAGCCTGAAAATTTTGTGATGATTGGTAACTCCTTAAAATCAGATGTATTACCAGTATTGAATATTGGAGGGACTGGAATTCATATTCCTTATCAAACAACTTGGGAATATGAACGAATTGACTTTGAAATTCAGCACCCAAAATTTAAAGCGCTCCAATCCATTACGGAATTGCAACAACTATTTTAATGGTCATGAAAACAAAAATCAACCTTGATTCCTGGAATCGTAAAGAACATTTTTTGTTTTTTAAACAAATGGAAGAGCCGTTTTATGGTTTAACGACGCGTGTTGACTGTACTTTGGCTTATGCAAAAGCAAAAGAATTGGGTGTCTCTTTTTTCAATTTCTATTTGTTTAAAACATTAAAGGCAGTCAACGCCTGTGAGCCGTTTCGCTTACGAATAATTGACAATGACCCTTGGATTTTTGAACGAATTGATGCTTCTGCGACCATTATGCGTGAAGATCAAACCTTTGGTTTTTCTTTAATGAAATACCATCCTGACCTAGATACATTTAATACAATTGCCCTACAAGAAATAAAGCGAATACAAGGGACAAGTGGCTTGTTAACTCGGGAATTTCCTCATGAAAATCTGATTCACTTTTCCAGCATTCCTTGGGTGGATTTTCAGGGTTTATCCCATGCACGTGGTTTTAGTTATCCCGACAGTTGTCCGAAAATTTCATATGGGAAAATGATTGACGAAAACGGGAAAAAAACAATGGCTATATCGGTACATGTTCACCACGGACTTGTCGATGGCATTCATGTTGGGAAATTTTTAGAATGTTTGCAAGAATATTTAAATGACTAATTGATATACGTCCAATTTATCCCGTCACTGATCACAATTACCGTACGTAAATTACCCTCATACATATACAATTGATTTGACCCAACCGTTGAATTTTTTGGAAAAAACATTCCTGCTGAAGTAGTTAATTGGGCAGTAATCGCGTTTTGAATATTTCGGATTACATAAATCCTTCCCGGATACGTAACCGGACTTGGCAATTGAAATTTATCATCATTAACTTGTGGGGCAATCGAAATATAAACTCCATCACTGATTGAAATGGCAGCCCCTCCACTTCCACTTCCGTTTCCGTTTAAGGTAACCGTTTTCACCGATAAGTTGCCATTAATATCTAGCGTACTTAATGGATTTGTAGTATTAATTCCAACTTGCGCTTGAACTCGCAAACTAGCAAAAGCTAAGGCAATTCCCCATAAAACAAGTCGAAATACTTTCATAGTTAGGATTTTAAATTCCTATTTGTTAAATAAAAGTATTAAAAAAAACAGGACTCCTTAAAATAAATGTTACCGAAAACGTTTTCGTGTTAAAAAATAAGTTAAATAACTCCTTAAATAAATATCAAAACGGTGGTTTGATCAACCACCGTTTCCCTCTAAGAACCCTTCGCAAGGTTTATTTCCCGAAAAGAAGCAAATCGTTAGCCACCACTTCTGTGATGTAACGCTTTTCGCCGTTTTTATCATCATACGAACGATGTGTTAACTTGCCCTCCACTGCAATTTCTTTTCCCTTAACAACATGTTTTTCGACGATATCGGCCAACTTCCCCCAGGCAGTTACACGATGCCATTCCGTTTGCTCAACTTTATCCCCATTATCGCGGTAATACACCTCGTTCGTGGCTATCGTTAAGCTTGCTCTTTTTTTATTTTCAAACAATTTTACTTCCGGTTCCTGACCCACATGACCAATTAACTGAACCTTATTACACAATGCATTCATAATCTGAAATGGATTAAACGTTAAGAATTGGCTTTACCTAATAAATGTAATTCTTCTGCTACAACTTCGGTAATGTAGCGTTTCACCCCTTCTTTATCTTCATAATTACGATAGGTGATTTTACCACTGACAGCAATTTCCTTCCCTTTGGAAACGAATTTCTCAATAACATTGGCTAACTTACCCCAAGCCACAACTCGGTGCCACTCAGTTTGTTCTACTTTTTCTCCTTGCTCTTTGTAATACACATCTTGAGTTGCGATGTTAAGATTGGCTACTTTTTTTCCTCCTTCAAAAGATCTGATTTCGGGGTCTTGACCGACATGGCCAATTAATTGAATACGATTTTTCATGGCTTATAAAAATTAATTTTAAACTATTGGGTTGGTAATGAACAGGACAAAATTGCAAACAAAAAATTACATTAATCGGTTATTTACCATTTACTACCGAATGTAAATGCTTGTAACCGACTACAAATAGATAAATTGGGGAACGTTCTTTTAGCACTTCAAACTTTACAATTTATTCGCTATATTTGACTTGCATTTTCAAAAAATCAAGAAATTGTAAACCTATTTTTAAGCCAAAATGAGAAGTAAACACCACGATTATGAAACGAAATTGTATGGAATGCGATCTGCCCATCAGCGGTCGCGAAGACAAAAAATTTTGCTGTGACGGTTGCCGTAATGCATTCAATAATCGCATGAACAGGGACAGTACAAATATGATGCGTAATGTCAATAACAAATTGCGAAAAAATTACCGCATTTTAAGTGAACTCAATGCCGAAGGGAAAACAAGAATCGCTCAAGAAAAATTGTTGCACAAGGGATTTGAATTACATTACATAACCCACATTTTAACCACAAAAACCGGCAAAACGTATCGCTTTGTCTACAATCAAGGCTATATGATCACTGACGACAATCAATTGGAACTTGTTCGACGGGAAACTTGACGGTGGTAATGCGATTATGAAAAAAAATTACACCAACCTCTACGAAAGCCTCTTCCTCATTGGTGTGGTAAGTTTGCTGTTCTATCTAATGATGCCGCAAACTTATGATGCGCAAGAACCTGCTCCATTAGCAGAATTCTCAACCCAACGTGCCTTAGAAAAAGTAAAAATAATGGCGAAACACCCTCATTATGTAGGGTCGCCCGATCATCAACGTATTCAAAACTATTTGATGCGTGAATTAAAAGACTTGGGACTTGAACCAACCATTCAAAGTGGATTTACCATGACCGAAAAAGGAACCTTGGTGAAATCATCGAATATATTAGCTCGTATCAAAGGAACACAATCAAGCAAAGCCCTGTTGCTTTTATCGCATTATGATAGTGCGCCACACACAAAATCGCACGGCGCTAGTGATGATGCCTCTGGTGTAGCTACAATATTGGAAGGTGTTCGTGCTTTTTTACACACCAAAACCACTCATAAAAACGACATCATAATCGTATTTACAGATGCCGAAGAATTGGGATTGAACGGTGCCGCTTTATTCGTAACGCAACACCATTGGGCAAAAGACATTGGTTTAGCGTTAAACTTTGAAGCGCGCGGATCTTCTGGACCTGGCTATATGCTGATGGAAACTAACCAAGGGAATCAAAAAATGGTGCACGCCTTTTCCAACGGTAATGTTCCTTATCCAGTCTCAAATTCGTTGATGTATAGCATTTATAAAATGCTACCCAACGACACGGATCTCACCGTTTTCCGAGAAGAAGGAAAAATCCAAGGCTACAATTTTGCCTTTATTGACAGTCATTACAACTACCACACGGAACAGGATTATTTTGAAAATTTAGCTCCAACGTCGCTAGCCCATCAAGGGAGTTACCTCATGCCGTTGCTGCATCATTTTGCAAATGCCGACTTGAGTAACCTGAATAGTACAAACGATTCGGTATACTTCAACATCCCGTTTGGTTTTATTCATTATCCGTTTGAATGGATTTGGCCGATGCTCATCCTAGTAGCCGCACTACTTTTTACCTTTACATTTATTGGTTTAGGCAAACATGTTTTACGGATTGATGCCGTTTTGAAAGGATTTCTTCCATTGTTTGGTGCTTTAATCACTACAATCATCATCGGCGTTGTAGGCTGGTGGATACTCAAACTCATTTATCCTGATTACACAACAATTCTTCAAGGATTTACTTACAACGGCCACGACTATATCTATGCGTTTGTGGCAGTAGCACTTGGCATTTGTTTTTTATTTTACCAAAAAGAAACCAGCCGATTTACCGAGATGAACCGACTATTTGCGGCAATTTTTCTTTGGCTACTAATCAATATTAGCATCGCCCTACAACTCAAAGGAGCGGCCTTTCTTATCTTACCTGTTTTGGGTTCGGTTCTCATGTTGGGCGTTTTTGTCATCACCCAACAGTCCAAAAGGTTTTGGAACTTACTCATGGCGGTTCCAGCCCTACTCATTATCGTGCCATTCATTACCATGTTTCCTGTGGGTCTTGGATTAAAAATGATTCCGGGTTCGATGGCGCTTACCGTTCTTACTTTTTCATTATTACTTCCCATTTTGGGATCGTTTACGCATAAAAAAACATGGGCAACACTTTGCTTTTTAATCGGTGTTTCTTTCTTGGTTAAAGCCCATTTTGAAGCACCTTTTACGAATGCTACCGCAAAACCCAACAGTTTGCTCTATGTGTTGGATGCCAATCATCACAAAGCCTATTGGACGACGTATGATGAACGATTAGACGCTTGGAATACTCCATTTTTAGGCCCAAAACCAAAACCTGCCGACGCCTTAAATCAAAATCAGTTGTACAGTAAATACGGCACTGCTTTCCGATGGATGAATTCGGCTCCCGTAAAAGCTTTACCTCAACCTGAAATTGTTTTTGAAAAAGATACGCTTCGTGGCAATCGGCACTATTACCAAATTCGCATCACCCCTAAAAGAAAGGTCAATCGTTACGACATTTTTATCAAAAACAACATCATTCTACAACATTTAAAAGCCAATGGGGTAACTGCTCTTGCACATGGAAACAAAATTGGCGGTGGTACTTCCAATAAAATTTTGAGTTATTATCTCACCGAAAATGAACCGCTGGTCTTTTCATTTGATGTTCCAGCCAACCAAAAACCCCAATTGGAGTTAATGGAAAGTTCGTTTGATTTACTCGAAAATCCTTTGTTTTCAGTTCCATATAGACCCAAAAACCAAATGCCAACTCCCTTTGTACTCAATGATGCTATTGTAGTTTTGAAAAAAATTGCACCCACTCCATCAGTACAACAAGCACATTAAATTTGTGCCGTATCTTTGGCATATGAAAGAAACGATTGGCATTCTAGGTTGCGGTTGGCTGGGCTTTCCTTTGGCACAATCCTTAGTAGAAAAAGGATATCGCGTGAAAGGTACTTCCACGACAGTGGATAAATGTGTCCAACTCACAGCTCACGGTATTGATGCTTTTCATATAGCTATAAACGAAAATGACATTGCGGGTGATTGGGAAAGTTTTGTAAATGGATTGGATCAATTGCTCATTAACATTCCGCCACGACTGCGCAAGGATGATACAGCATCTTATGTTTCAAAAGTGGAGCTATTGCTAAAAAATCTTCCCAAAAATCAACGCATAAAAATTATTTGGGTGAGTTCGACCTCAGTTTTTTCAGATCTTCAAGAAACTATAACAGACCAAACTGTACCACAACCCGACACGGAATCGGGCAAAGAATTGGTTCGAGCAGAAGAATGTATTCAAAATTCGGGATTTCCCTTTACTATTGTGCGCTTTGGTGGCTTGATAGGCAAGGATCGCCATCCAATAAAATACCTTTCAGGACGAAAAAATAATGAACGACCAGATGCCCCTGTCAATTTGATCGAATTGTACGATTGTATCTCTATTTTAGAAGAATGCATCCATCGTGAAGCCATCAATCAATCTATAAATGCTGTTCATCCCGAACATCCTTCGCGTAAAGCCTATTATGTGGATGCAGCCCAATCTCGAAATTTACCTTTACCCGAATTTAACGAAACGGATCAACGTTCTGGAAAATGCATACATCCCGACTATTTATTAGAAAACTGGAAGTATATTTTTCAAGTTAGACCCTAAAAAAAAGGCCGTCATCGCTGACAGCCTTTCGTTTATTTTGCACTCCGAATTACCAAATTTTTACGCGTTTATCAGGCGCTAAATACAATTTGTTTTCGGGTTTAATATTAAACGCTTGATAGAAAGCTTCAACATTCAACAACGGTACATACGCACGGTACATACCCGGTGAATGCGGATCGGTTTTCACCTGATTCTTAATCGCTTCATCGCGCATTTTGGAACGCCAAATCGTCGCCCACGAAATAAAGAAGCGTTGCTCTGGAGTATAGCCATCAATCAATCCTGGGTTACCATTTTCTTTCAAATACAATTGTAAACCGTCGTAAGCTGCATTCACCCCGCCTAAATCTCCAATGTTTTCTCCTAAGGTAAATTTACCATCGACAAAAGTTCCTGGTAAGGGTTGCAACGCACTGTATTGATCGGCCAAAGCTGTTCCCAAAGCAGTAAATTGTTTTAAATCTTCATCCTTCCACCAATTCACCAAATTCCCGTCTGCATTGTAACGCGCTCCAGAATCATCAAATCCGTGGGAAATTTCGTGTCCGATAACAGCGCCAATTCCACCAAAATTCACAGCATCATCCGCTTTATAATCGTAAAATGGTGGTTGCAAAATCGCCGCAGGAAACACAATTTCATTGTACGACGGATTATAATACGCGTTCACCGTTTGAGGAGTCATTCCCCAACGGGTTTTATCCACCGGTTTACTCAAATCTTCAATGTTGCGTTCGAAATTCCAACGCGCCACATTTTCCATATTTTCAAAATAGGCACCTCCGTTTTCCAACGCTTTAATGTCTAATTTGGAATAATCTTTCCACTTGTCGGGATACCCAATTTTCACGGTCGATTTGCGTAGTTTTTCCACAGCGCCAACGCGTGTTGCAGGATCCATCCATGGTAAATTGTTAATGCGGTTTTCAAAAGCACGGAATAAATATTTAATCATTTTTGCCGCTTTCTCCTTGGCTTCAGCTGGGAATTTTTTCTCTACATATAATTTCCCTAAAGCTTCACCCACTGTTCCATTCACAACTTGCAAAGCACGCTCTTCTCGCGGACGTTGCTTTTTAGCCCCTTGAAGAGTTTTGCTGTAAAACTCCCAATTCGCTTTTTCAATATCGGTAGTCAACTCATCGGCATATTTATTCAAAAGCGTCCAACGCATGTAGGCTTTCCAATCTTCAACATTATTCGCCTTAAACAAACCTTCTAACGCCGTCATGTATTTGGGTTGCGAAACAATAACGGTATCAATACGTTTGATGCCTGCACCTAAAATGTAGTTTCTCCAATTTACAGAAGGTGTCAACTCTTGCAATTGCGTCAAATCCATGGGATTATAAGATTTTCTGCGGTCACGGCGTTCTACACGGTCCATTCTTGGTTGCGCCATTGCAGTTTCAAAAGCCAAAACACGTTCAGCATCCGCTTTGGCTTTTATTTCAGACAATCCCAAATATTGCAACATGCGCGCAACGTGCTCTACATACTTTGCACGTTTTTCTTTGGAATCCGCATCTTCGGCAACATAATAATCACGGTCGGGTAAACCCAAACTTCCAGGACCAATGTTCAACACATTGCGGTTACTGTTTTTGGCATCAGCTCCCACCGACATGCCGTAAAATCCGAGTCCGCCAAGCGCTTGTCTTTCAATTAATAATTTGTTTAAATCGTCTACATTACGCACCGCATCAATTTTGGCCAATGTGGATTTAATGGGTTGAATGCCACGTTTGTTTCGGGCCAATGTGTCCATGTAGGTTTTGTACACATTCACAGCTTTAGCTTGATCCGACTTGGGATCCAACTTCTTGTTCTTCACCGCCTCTTTTAAAATGGCTAATGCATCTTTGTCAGTATTTTGACGTAATTCATCAAAACTTCCCCATCGGGTGCGGTCAGCTGGAATATCGGTTTTGTCAAACCATGCGCCGTTTACATAACGGAAAAAATCATCACCCGGTTGAACGGACTTATCCATTAAATCCAGGTTGATTCCCGGTTTTTTATTTTGGGCCATCGAACTTTCAGTAGCAAATACTGCAGCAATCGTCAATGCCAAGGTTACTATTTTTTGGTTTTTCATAAGGTAAAGTTTAGCTATTGGACACAAATCTATTAAAATAGCCGTTGAAAAGTTGTTAAATTCAACTTAATACCGATCAAAAAAAGGGAAATTAAAGGGTTGTTCGTACTTTTGTAAAAAAATTATAATGGCTTCTTTTTTTAAAAAATACCGCTTCTTTATCCTGTTTTTCTCCATTTTTTCAGTCGTAACCATAAGCGCTTTTTATTCGGTTTTGAAACCAGAAAAGAATTTGCCCATCATTACACCCAGTGACGTCAATCCTGAATTGGTGGATTCTACCGTTCAACATATAGCCTTGGAACACACCATCGGCAAATTTGCTTTTACCAACCAAAACGGTCAATTAATTTCTGATAAAGATTATGAAGGAAAAATTTATGTGGCCGACTTTTTCTTCACCACCTGTCAAAGCATTTGTCCGAAAATGACCAACAATATGGCGTGGTTGCAAAACAAAATCAAAAACAATCCCAAAGTGAAATTGGTCTCATTTTCTGTAACTCCCGACATCGATAGCGTGCCCGTTCTAAAAAGCTATGCACAAAAAAAAGGAGTCATCGACAGCAAATGGAACCTACTTACTGGAGATAAAAAAGAAATCTACTACCTAGCACGTAAATCATTTTTGGTGGTAAAAACAGGTAAACCTTCTGAACTTTACGACATGGTTCACACGGAAAATTTTGTGCTTGTCGATGCGCAAAAACGAATTCGCGGCTTCTATGATGGTACCAATTTGGATGGCCCTACTGAACCGGGTATTAAAAACGTGCAACAACTCTGGGAAGACATTCAGTTTTTATCACAAGAAAACTAATCCCAAACAAAACTTAAAATTGACTTTTATCATCTAAAATCAAGGTCAATTGCCTACCTTTGTATTTTAATTCAATCTAAATAAAGTGAAGTTAGCCCTGGCCGAACTCAAAATTGGACAAAAAGCCACCATTCTCGATGTGAACACCGAGGAAATTCCATTGAAATTACTGGAGATGGGGTGCTTACCCGGCAATACGGCAGAGTTAATTCAAATCGCTCCACTTGGAGATCCACTTTACTTTAATATTAACGATTCGCATGTTGCAATTCGCATAGAAACCGCGCAACAAATCGAAGTGACGCTTTAATCTATTCATCATGGCAGAAGAACACATTAAAGTTGCACTTATCGGGAATCCCAACACGGGTAAAACTTCGGTTTTTAATCAACTCACCGGACTCAAACAGCAAGTGGGAAATTACCCAGGTATTACCGTAGAGAAAAAAATGGGGACCTGTCGTTTGGACGATCACACCAAAGCCACCATCATCGACCTTCCGGGTACATACAGTTTGAATGCGAGTTCGATCGACGAAAACGTGGTGATTGAATTAATGTTGAATCGCAAAGACGAAAATTTTCCTGATGTAGTGGTTGTGGTGACCGAGGTGGAAAATTTAAAACGAAACTTACTGCTTTTCACCCAAATCAAAGACTTAGAAATCCCGACGCTTTTGGTCATCAACATGAGTGACCGCATGAAATTGAAGGGAATTGAATTGGACATTCCGTATTTGGAAAACCAACTTAAAACCAAAATTGCGTTAACAAGTTCGCGTAAAAATATTGGCATCGACGAAATCAAAAAATTAATTCTTGACTACCGATCCTTGCCCACCGACCCTTGTTTGAACGCTTCGTCCATTGACCCCGAATATTTTGACAAATTACGCAAAGCCTTTCCGAACCAACTGGTGTACAAATTGTGGCTTGTCATTACCCAAGACGTGAATTTCTTGAATTTGGACCGCAACGAAATGAAAAGTTCGTTCACCAAATCCCACAGCGAACTCCGTCGCCTGCAGCAAAAAGAAACCATAAAACGCTACCAGTTTATCAACGATACACTCAAAGTAGGTCAAACCATTGACCGCTCTAAAGCCAGTGATATTCGGGCCAAACTGGATCGTGTGCTTACCCATAAAATATTCGGCTACCTGATTTTCTTTGTCGTGTTATTTGGCATCTTCCAATCGATATTTGATTGGTCCAGCGTGCCGATGGATTTCATCGATGAAAAATTTGCCCAACTTTCTGTATATGCAGCGAGTCATTTGCCGGCTGGCGAACTCACCAATCTCATTGCAGAAGGACTCATTCCGGGGATTGGCGGTATCTTAATTTTTATCCCGCAAATTGCCTTTTTATTCCTCTTTATTTCTGTATTGGAAGAAAGCGGTTACATGAGTCGGGTGGTATTTTTAATGGATAAAATCATGCGCCGGTTCGGACTCTCCGGTAAAAGTGTGGTACCTTTAATTTCGGGTACAGCCTGTGCCATTCCCGCCATCATGGGCGCACGAAATATCGAAAACTGGAAAGAACGTTTGATTACCATTTTGGTAACGCCGTTCATTACTTGCTCTGCGCGACTTCCCGTTTATGCGATTTTAATTTCGCTGATCATTCCCGAAAAACATGTGCTTGGCTTCATCAGTTTACAAGGATTAACGCTTATGGTGTTGTACCTCCTCGGCTTTGGTATGGCCATTCTATGCGCTTACATCTTACACAAAATGCTGGAAATTAAATCCAAATCCTATTTTGTGGTAGAAATGCCCAGCTATAAAATTCCGATGCTCAAAAACGTAGGAATTAATGTGGTGGAAAAAACAAAATCCTTTGTGTTTGGTGCCGGAAAAATCATTATGGCATTATCTATCATCCTTTGGTTTATGGGGTCGCATGGCCCTGGCGACGATTTTAAAAATGCCGAAAAAATCATCGAACAAAAAGTATATCAATCGTCCGTTCCTATCAATCCTTCAGTCATCCCCAACTGGACAGCTGAATACAAATTGGAACATTCGTACATCGGCATTGCCGGAAAATTCATCGAACCCGTAATTCGACCTTTAGGATACGATTGGAAAATTGGGGTTGCCATCGTTAGTTCCTTTGCTGCACGCGAAGTGTTTGTTGGGACATTGGCTACCATTTATAAAGTGGGCGACAAAAGCGATGAAGAAGCAACAATCAAAGAGCAAATGCGCCATGAAATTCACGCAGATGGTTCGCCCGTCTTTAACTTTGCCAGCGGCACTTCATTGCTCCTTTTTTATGCGTTTGCGATGCAATGCATTAGTACGCTTGCCATCGTCAAAAAAGAAACCAATTCCTGGAAATGGCCCGTGATTCAATTGGTGTTTATGAGTGGTGTAGCCTACATAACCGCTTTGTTGGCTTTCCAATTTTTGAAGTAATTTGGCCTAATTTTTGAGAAACGCTGTGCATCAAAAATCAAAGACATGAAAAAAATTACGCTATTTTCCCTTTCATTTATTGTCCTCTTTTCATGGTTTTCCCCAGCACAAACCCGCTTGGAACAATCCAAATCCGATGTAAAATCAAGTAGTTCAACTACTCAATCAAGCAGCACAACCAATTCAAATACTTCACGAACCAGTTCGTCCAACAACACAGAAAGCACATTAGCCGAAGTCTTTCTCGATGTTGCCTCTGTCGTCTTCTATTACAGTTTTATCGGCGATTATAAAAACGAAAATCATTTGTATAGCCGACTTACCCCTTACCCTTTCAAAGATCCAGGAGTGGGCAATTACGAATCGGTAGACACCGTAAAAACGGGAAAAAATAGATTTCGTGTCGATTTTGACAATAAATTCCTGTACAGCGATAGCCAATTGTACGGCAATCACATAAACTTAAAAATTCGCCCCTTTCAATACTTTTACCTCACTTCCGATTACCATGCACTGACCGAAAAAAGCGCATTTACCAACTACAAAACCCATCTTTCGCTATTTCAATTCCATTTCAATTACGACCGGGTGCGACTCGCCAATTTCAATTTGGGTTGGTCCATTGGTGCGACGTATATCGCCAGTGATGTGCAAAAATCGGGAGTGTCGGTTGGACTAAACGCTGAAGGTTTTTTTGGGAAACGGTTTAGTGTATTTGCCAACTCTAAATGGAGCAAAGTGAACAGCCAACCCGTCAACTTTTTGGAAATGGGTGGTAAAGTACACAGTAAAAATTACTACTTTACACTCGGATTTGAACGCCTCAAAATAGGGCGACCCAATTATAATTTTATCGGTCTCGGTGGAGGCCTCTACTTTTAAACAACATGAATTTTCAAGAAATATTCGTTTACCTTTTGCTCGGATTATCCGTAGCCTATTTATACGAGCGCTTCAAAAATCGCAAAAAGAAAAACAAGGATAAAAACTGCGGTGACAACGACTGCGGTTGCTAATTTTTGGGCAATCCCCCGATCAAATCTACTTGCTCTAACTCCAATCACTGCCCATCGGGGTCGGGTCTTCCGTTGCAATTCCGCAGCCTCTTGACATCGGCTTTGCGGGATTTCCACTCCACCCCCTATTGCAAATCCGTGCTTCCCTCATTCCTTGACTAAAAACAACGGAATATGAATTCGGTGACGTACACTGTCTACGGTGGTTCCCAACAGAACATCTTTCAATCCTGTATGTCCGTGTGTCCCCATAATCAACAAATCAAAATCGCCTTCATTCACAATTTTCGCAATGGCTTTGGCGGGTTTACCGAAGCCCAATTGTATATCTACTTTATACCCTTTGGCAACCAATCGACTTTGATAATTTTTTAAAAATTCTTCATCCAATCCCGTTTCATGATCACCCGTTGAATGGCCATAAAATAAGGCGCCAACCGTTTCCACACTATGAATTAAAGTATACCGCGCCGTGGTGCCTCCCATCGATAACGCATGTAAAATCGCTTTCTCATCCGCAGAAGAAAAATCGACCGCGATAGCAATGTTTAGCTTGGCAAAAGCTTCTGTTTTCTCCAAATCCAATTGTAAAATATGGGGCGAATGGTTATCAATTTCCTTTTTCGCTTTCGAAATAAACGGTTCGATAATAATATAAATCAACAACAATAAGAACCCCAAGGCGATAGGAACTACTGTGCACCACAACACCATCGGATTTTCAGATGTTTGCAACCAATTCGTCAATTCATCATAAACCAATTTGATGTTTAGTGAAACAATTATGGTGGCAATCAACCAAGCCGCCACCTGAGTCAGTCGGTTGATATGAAAGCCTTTCATCTTGTTTTTATCACTCACAAAATGAATCAACGGAATAATCGCAAATCCCAATTGCAAACTCAAAATCACCTGACTCAACAACAGTAATTTTCCGGTGACTTGTTCGCCAAAAACCAAAATCGCAATTACAGCTGGAACAATCGCGATCAAACGCGTAATAATACGACGCACCCATGGTTGAATACGCAAATTCAAATAGCCTTCCATCACAATTTGACCTGCAAGTGTTCCGGTTATCGTCGAACTCTGCCCCGCAGCAATTAATGCGACCGCAAAGAGAATCGGAGCCCATTCTGTACCGAGTAAAGGCGCCAACAATTGATGCGCATCTTGAATTTCGGCAATTTCAAAATGACCGTTTTTGTGAAACGTAGCTGCTGCTAAAATTAAAATCGCTGCATTCACAAAAAAAGCCAAATTCAAAGCAATCGTACTATCGATAAAATTGTATTTCAACGACTGCTTGATCCCCTTTTCATCCCGATTAAACTTACGCGTTTGCACCAAGGAAGAGTGCAAGTACAAATTGTGCGGCATCACTGTGGCTCCAATAATCCCAATAGCAATATACAAGGCCGTACTGTTCGGTAACGACGGAATCAATCCTTCCACGATTTTGGGTAATTCGGGTTGGGCGAAAATCATTTCAAACACAAAAGAAAACCCAATTATCGCTACCAGCGTAATGATAAAAGCTTCCATTTTCCGGATGCCTTTGTTAATTAAAAACAACAACAAAAAGGTATCCAAAACGGTAATCAAAACGCCCTCCATCAACGGAATGCCAAACAACAAGTTGATCCCAATCGCCATTCCTAAAACTTCGGCCAAATCACAAGCGGCTATGGCAATTTCGGCTAAAAAATACAAGGCATAATTGACGTATTTGGAATAGGTTTCTCGCGAAGCTTGCGCCAAATCATGTTGGGTTACAATACCCAAACGGGCACTTAAACTTTGCAGCAACAAAGCCATTACATTACTCATTAACAATACCCAAATTAAGGCATAACCAAACTGACTCCCGCCCGCAATATCGGTGGCCCAATTTCCGGGATCCATATAGCCCACACTGATCATGTAGGCCGGACCTAAAAATGCCAATATGCGACGAAATCCTTTCAAGTTGTTATTCACATCCACCGATTGGTGCACTTCTTCCAATGACTTTGTACTCATATTATCCCTGTTTTACAAAAAGGTTTTCGGCAATTTTTTGCGACAATGACAACACTTTATCATTAATTAAAACGGATAAAGATGCGTCAAAATCTTCTCTTTCTTGAATGATGATTGTGGCACCTAAAGCAATTTGCTGCTTATCGAGGTATTGTAAAAATCCGGCAGAGGAATCTTTCACCCCAATAAATCGATACGCTTGATGTAATGGTGCTTCCGATAATACAATACGTTCTTCTTTGACCATCTCCCCTTTGGCATTTGGAATGGGATCACCGTGCGGATCGACCGTTGGAAAACCCAAGAAATCATCCAACTTACTAATCAACGCCTCCGATTGAATATGTTCCAATTCTTCGGCAATTTCGTGTACTTCATCCCATGCAAAGCCCAATTTTTCCACCAAAAAAACTTCCCATAAACGGTGTTTACGCACAATCATTTTGGCCTTTTGCAAACCCGATTCGGTTAAGGAAACCCCTTGGTATTTTTGGTAGGAAACCCAATTTTTATCAGCTAGCTTCTTTAACATATCCGTTACTGACGATGCTTTTGTATCCAAGGTTCCCGCAATCGCGTTGGTAGACACCCCTTTGGGCGAAACTTGAGCCAAATGGTAAATCACTTTAATATAGTTTTCTTCAGAAATGGTCATGATTTTTAATTTGCATCAAAAATAATAATTTGGTTTGAATAAAACTATTTTTAGATTTGCCTAAATTTATTTTTATGAAAACAAAAACACTTTGCTTGCTATTACTTTCTATTTCGTGTTGGTCGCAGTCGCCCATTCAATGCGATCGCCCCGACCAAACGGAAACACCGTATACCGTTCCCAAAGGCCGAATTCAATCAGAAAATGGGTTTAGCATCAAACAAGATGTCGACCACCGCAACTATTCCATTCCTTCTTCACTTTGGAAATACGGTTTAACCGAGCGATTGGAATTGCGCCTTATCGCCGAATGGAATGTGGAAAATTACGGGAGTGAAACGCTTTTAGGAATTCAACCGATTCAAATTGGTGCAAAGGTGAATTTTTGTACTGAAAAAAATTCGCGACCAAGAATCTCACTCATCGCGCATGTGGCGCTACCGGATTGTGCCTCACCGGATTTTAAAGGTCATTTTTATGCCCCAAATTTTCGGTTTACGCTACAACACAGTTTGACCGATCGGTTGAGTTTGGGCTACAATTTCGGTGCGCATTGGCATCCTGTGGATGGAAAACGAACGGGTTTGTATACCGCGACTTTAGGCTATAGTTTATCCGAAAAATGGGGTTGTTATGGCGAAATTTTTGGTTTTGCACCTCAAAATGAAACCGCCAACCACAGTATCGATGGTGGTTTTACCTATTTGATTTCACCTGATTTTATGTTAGATTTGTCTGCAGGAAAGCGCATTGCTGGTGAAACGGCAAAATTTTACACTGCTTTTGGTATATCCTTTCGAATCTAATGTTGCACTACCATTACATCTTCACCGGAACCGGACTCGCAGCATTATTGACTGTACGGGAGATGGTGCAACATCCTTTTTACCAAGATAAAAAAATACTCTTACTCGATGCCGATGCCAAAAAAACCAACGATCGCACTTGGTGTTTTTGGGACGAAGGACAGTATTTTGAAAACATACAGCACAAAGCTTGGGAAACAGCGGTATTTGCCGATGCAGGATTTGAACGCCGTTTTGCCATGGCGCCCTATACCTATCGCATGATTCGTGGATTGGATTTTTATGCCGCGGTGTTTGAGGAACTCCATCAAAATCCCAACCTAACTTTTATCCAAGAAAAAGTGGTTGATTTTCAAGAGTTAGGTAATCATTGTTTGGTGAAAACAGAAAACCAAAGTTTTACTTGTAACTTTATTTTCAATTCCATTTTCAATCCGGAACCATTGATTGCACAAAAGAAATTTCCGTTGGTGCACCAACATTTTGTCGGTTGGATGGTTAAAACTGAAACTCCCGTTTTTACACCCGATTGTGCCACTTTTATGGATTTTTCGGTGCCTCAAAAAGGCAATACCCGATTCATGTATGTGTTGCCCGTTAGTGAAAATGAGGCCTTACTCGAGTTCACTTTATTTTCAGCCAACCTTTTGCAACGCGAAGAATACGAATGGGAAATCAAAGCCTATTTGGAACGTCTCGGTGTAACGGCCTATACAATTACCGAAACCGAACAAGGCAATATTCCGATGACGTGTTATCCCTTTTGGAAACACAATTCGGAACGCATTTTACACATCGGTTCGGCGGGCGGTTGGACCAAAGCGAGTACGGGCTATACCTTTAAAAATGCCCTTAAAAAATCCAAAGCCTTAGTTGATTTTTTACTCCAAAATAATGACCTGCGAAAATTTCATAACATCAATCGTTTTTGGTTTTATGATTTACTTCTCATAGACATCCTTTACCGAAAAAATGAAGTCGGTAGTTCGATCTTCGCGAGCATGTTTCGCCGTGGAAAAGTGGCTACTATCTTTAAATTTTTGGATGAAGAAACCACTATTTCTGAAGATTTAAACATTATTTTACGCTGTCCCAAGACCTTGTTTATAAAAGCCTTATGGCATCGATTTTTTGGATACTAACCCATGCATTTATAACAAATCTTTATCGTTTGTTGGAAAATTTTAGTTTCAAAAGGTTGTACCTTTGTGGCACATTAACGTAATAGCAAATCATTATGTATCCAGAAGAAATGGTAAACCCCATGCGTGCTGAATTGACAGACGCTGGTTTTCAAAACTTATATACTGCCGATGCGGTAGAAAATGCAATTAAACAAAACGGAACCACGTTGGTGGTGGTGAACTCTGTTTGCGGCTGTGCGGCACGTAATGCCCGTCCAGGAGCAAAAATGAGTTTGGATGGCGACAAAAAACCCGATCATTTGATTACGGTTTTTGCGGGTGTTGATCGCGAAGCGGTGGATACGGCACGTCAACACATGTTCCCATTCCCTCCTTCTTCGCCAAGTATGGCATTGTTCAAAGACGGGGAATTGGTTCACATGTTGGAACGTCACCACATTGAAGGGCGTCCGGCTGAGATGATTGCTGAAAACTTAAAAGATGCTTACAGCGAATTTTGCTAAGCAACTAAAAAATTAAAAAACAACCCTCAATGGTACACCGTTGGGGGTTTTTTCATGGAAAATAAGGAATCCTTTCTTGTCCATTTGTCCTTATGATACTATGGAAAACGGATTTCCATTTTCAAAAAGGACTTCTTTACAGCACTTTGCGCAAGGGATAGTAGCGAAAATCCTTTTGGGTTTCCCAAAAGATTGTAGCGGATAGCCCGACCCTTTAGGGTTGCGCCCAAAGTTGGAAAATTCAAAAAAAACGATACCTTTGCCCTCGAATTCCGCCATTGTGAATTCGTTTATCTCACTTAATACGTTTATAGCATGCAACTGTACAACACATTAAGCGCAGAGGAAAGAGCTCAATTAATCGAAGAAGCGGGTCAACAACGGTTGACATTATCTTTCTATGCGTACGCCAAAATCGAAAACCCTCAACAATTTCGCGACGATTTATTTTTAGCCTGGAATGCCCTTGATGCGTTGGGTCGTATTTATGTGGCTCACGAAGGAATTAATGCCCAGATGAGTGTTCCTGCCGAACATTTTGAGGCCTTTCGCGAGACATTAGAAGCCTATGATTTCATGCGTGGGATTCGGTTGAATGTGGCCGTGGAGCACGATGATTTCTCGTTTTTGAAGTTGACGATAAAAGTGAGACACAAAATTGTAGCTGACGGACTCAACGACGCTACTTTTGACGTGACCAACAAAGGCGTGCACTTGAATGCCCGTGAATTCAATGCAATTTTGGACGATCCGAATACGATAGTGGTGGATTTCCGTAATCATTATGAGAGTGAAGTGGGCCATTTTAAAGGTGCGATTACACCTGATGTGGAAACCTTTCGCGAATCGTTGCCGATTATCAACGAGCAATTAAAAGATTTTAAAGAAAGTAAGAACCTGGTGATGTATTGCACGGGCGGTATTCGTTGTGAAAAAGCGAGTGCGTACTACAAGCATCAAGGTTTTAAAAATGTATTCCAGTTGGAAGGCGGTATTATTAACTACGCCAAACAAATCAAAGAAGAAGGACTGGAAAGTAAATTCATCGGAAAGAACTTTGTGTTTGACCATCGTTTGGGCGAGCGCATCACCGATGATATTATCGCACAATGTCACCAATGCGGGAAACCGTGTGACGATCATACCAATTGCGTGAACGACGGCTGTCATTTGTTATTTATTCAATGTGACGAATGCAAGGCCGCGATGGAAAATTGTTGTTCGCAAGAATGCCTGGACACCATTCACCTTCCTTTGGCAGAGCAAGTAAAATTGCGCAAAGGAATCCAAGTGGGCAACAAAGTCTTCCGCAAGGGGAAATCTGAAAAACTAAAATTCAAACATGCAGGTGAATTACCGGAAGTACCGCTAGCTAAAGCGACGACGGACATTCGCCAAAAAATCAGCCCGAAACGTCGGGTGAAAAAAACACTTCTTGGCAAAGTTGCGCATTACTATGTAAAAGCCGGTATCGGTTTGGTAGAAATGCAAAATGGCGCACTGCAAATCGGTGATCGCATCCTCATTGTGGGTCCGACCACTGGCGAAATGGAGCTCACGCTGGAAACCCTTCACGTCAATGGTGTGTTGGGCGACAAAGCGCAAGCGGGCGACAAAGTCACTTTTGCAGTTCCGTCACGGGTACGCTTATCAGACAAAGTGTATTTGATTTTAAACTAAAACATGACAACATCCGGAAGAATGGAGCTAATGGCTCCGGCAGGGAACTTTGAATCCCTGCAAGCGGCGTTGGACAACGGTTGCGATTCGGTGTATTTTGGTGTCGAGCAATTGAACATGCGGGCGCGAGCCACGGTGAATTTTGTGATGGACGACCTGCCCGAAATTGCGCGACGTTGCCAAGCCAAAAACGTGCGTACCTACCTCACGCTGAACACGATTATTTACGATCACGATTTATCTGTCGTGAAAACCCTTTTGACCCAAGCGAAAGCTGCGGGAATAACCGCTGTGATTGCATCAGATCAAGCGGTAATTGCGATGGCACGCAGTATGGGCATTGAAGTGCATATTTCTACACAATTGAATGTGACGAATATCGAAACAGTGAAATTTTATAGCCTTTTTGCGGATACGATTGTATTATCGCGCGAACTGAGTTTGCGGCAGGTGAAGAAAATTACTGAAGCGATTGAAAAAGAACAAATCAAAGGTCCGTCGGGAAATTTGGTCGAAATTGAAATTTTTGGTCACGGCGCCTTATGTATGGCGGTTTCTGGGAAATGTTATTTGAGTTTACATTCCCATAATTCCTCGGCCAATCGCGGAGCTTGTAAGCAAAATTGCCGAAAAAAATATACCGTTATCGATCAGGAAAGCGGTTTCGAAATTGAAATTGACAACGAATACATGATGTCGCCAAAAGACTTGTGTACGTTGGACTTTTTGGATCAAATTGTCGATTCGGGCGTGAAGGTATTAAAATTGGAAGGCCGTGGACGTGCGGCGGATTATGTGGCCACTGTTACCCGAGTGTACCGTGAAGCGATTGATGCCATTGCGGAGGAAACGTATACGAAAGAACGAATTTCTGTGTGGATGGAAACCCTTTCAACGGTGTATAACCGCGGTTTTTGGAGTGGGTATTATTTGGGGCAAAAATTGGGCGAATGGAGCGACAATCCGGGTTCGAATGCCACCCAGAAAAAAGTATATGTGGGCAAAGGATTGCATTATTTTCCGAAATCGGGAATTGCCGAATTCAAAATTGAAGCTTACGACATAAAAAAAGGCGACAAACTGCTGATTACGGGTCCGACCACCGGCGCTCAAGAGTTGGATTTGGACGAATTCTTCGTTAACGATACGGCAGCGGAAAAAGCGACCAAAGGCGACAGTTGTACTTTAAAAGTCCCTTTCCGCATTCGATTATCAGACAAAATGTATAAAATTGTAGCCAACTAATGGTCATTATCACCTTACAACGCGACAAGTGCATTGGCTGTAATTACTGTGTAGAAATGGCTCCAACGTTATTTCAAATGTCGAAGAAAGACGGAAAATCGGTTTTGTTAAAATCGGTCAATACCAAAGGATTTCACACCTTAAAATCTCCCGACCACACGCTAGCCGAACCGGGCGAATTGGCGGAAAAAGCCTGTCCGGTGCACATCATTTCGATGAAAGAAACCTAAAAACTAAGAGAAGCGATAGCGCCTGATTTCGTTGGAATTCAGGCGTTTTTGTTTAAAAATTCACGCCGACTTTTTGCATTTTCCATAATTGAAAAAATACTATCTTTACAAACTAATCGTTTAGCGTAAACGTAGTCGTTTGAAAAATAGCGACGATCACTATATATCGTTCAATTTATGGCATGTACAAACTGTTCTTGCGGTTCGTCAAAGAGTGACGGAGCCAAAGGATGTGGAAATAATGGCACTTGCGGCGCCAATAGCTGCAACAAACTCACGGTTTTTGATTGGTTAGCCAATATGAGTTTACCTTCTGGGGAAACTCCGTTTGACTGTGTGGAAGTTCGTTTCAAAAACGGACGTAAAGAATTTTACCGCAATACTGAAAATTTAACGTTAAGCATCGGCGATATTGTGGCCACGGAGGCTTCTCCTGGGCATGATGTCGGTATTGTGACGTTGACGGGTGAATTGGTAAAAATTCAAATGAAGAAAAAGGGGGTGGATTACAATTCAGCTGAAGTACTGAAAGTATACCGTAAAGCCTCTCAAAAAGATATTGATATTTGGAGTGCAGCCCGCGATCGCGAAGAACCGATGAAGGTTCGCGCCCGTGAATTGGCGATTCGTCTGAATTTGGAAATGAAAATTTCCGATATCGAATTCCAAGGCGATGCATCCAAAGCCACGTTTTATTATACGGCTAGTGATCGTGTGGATTTCCGTCAGTTGATCAAAGATTACGCGTCTGAATTTAAGATTCGTATCGAGATGAAACAGGTTGGATTCCGCCAAGAAGCGTCACGTTTGGGCGGTATTGGATCTTGTGGTCGCGAATTGTGTTGTTCGACCTGGTTAACCGATTTCCGAAGTGTGAATACTTCGGCGGCACGCTACCAACAATTGTCGTTGAACCCTCAAAAATTGGCAGGTCAATGTGGAAAATTGAAGTGTTGTCTCAACTTTGAATTGGACACCTACATGGATGCCTTGAAAGACTTCCCTGACTATGAAACCCGATTAAAAACCGAAAAAGGAGATGCCGTTTGCCAAAAGCAAGACATTTTCAAAGGGTTGATGTGGTATGCCTATACCGATAATTATGCGGCTTGGCATGTGTTAAGCATTGAGCAGGTCAAAGAAATTATCGACATCAACAAAGACGGTGGATTGGCCGCTTCATTGGAAGATTTCGCAATTGAAGTCGAACAAGAAGCTGAAAAAACATACAACAATGTAGTCGGTCAAGAAAGCATCACCCGTTTTGACCAACCCAAAAAGAAAAACCGTAGCAAGAGTAAAAACCGCAACAAAAATAAAGGTCGCGAAGGGGCTGTGGTAGAAGGACAAAGCGCGCCATCTCCACAGAAAAACAATCCGTCAAGAGGCAACCAACCGCAGCGTAACCCACAAAATCGTTCGCAACAGTCGGGTGGAAATCAGCCACAAAAGGAACGTCAAAACAACGCACCCAAAGAAAACCCAAATCCACAAGCTCAAGCACAGAGTCAAGGGCAAAATCAAGGGCAGAACCCACAAGGGGAACGCACTGGAAATCGCAACAAACGCAATAAAAGACGTCCCGGAAATAAAGACCGTAGAAACAATAATGAGGGCAATAACAACAATGAAGGTTCGAACTAGTTTAGCGCTTTTGGGAATGGCACTTCTGCTGATTTCCTGTGATAAAAAAAGCGTTTTTGACGAATACAAATCGGTAGGCAATGCATGGCACAAAGACAGCATTGTGAGTTTTGATTTGCCGAAAATGGATCCGTCAAAGAAATACAATTTGTTTTTGAATGTTCGGGACAACAATGATTTCCCTTTTGACAATTTGTTTTTAATTGTTTCCATGGAACAGCCCAACCACAAAGTCAAAGTGGACACCTTAGAATACAAAATGGCAAACCCTGATGGAACACTTATGGGTGATGGTTTTACCGATGTAAAAGAAAGTAAATTGTATTACAAAGAAAATTATAGTTTTTCCCAAAAAGGAACCTATAAAGTTCACATACAACAGGCCTTGCGCGAAACCGGAAAAGTTCCCGGTGTGGAGCGTTTGAAAGGCATCACGGAAGTTGGATTTAGAGTAGAAACGACCGAATAATTATGGCACAAAACACAAATAAAAACACCGCAGTCGTTAAAGACCTTACCTATTACAAAAAGAAGTTTTGGCGTTTGTTTTTCTACACGTTAGGAAGTGTCTTTTTGTTTTTCTTGTTTGCTTCCTGGGGATTGTTTGGCGCCATGCCTTCCTTTGAAGACTTAGAAAATCCCAATTCCAATTTGGCTACCGAAATCATCTCGAGTGATGGCGTGGTATTGGGTAAATTTTATAATGAAAACCGAACGGCAGTTAAATACAAAGACTTACCCAAAGCACTAGTTGACGCCTTAGTCTCAACTGAAGACGAACGGTTTTACGAACACTCGGGTATTGACCCTAAACGTACTGTTGGTGCGGCTTTGAAATTGGGTGCAAACGGGGGAGCGAGTACGATTACCCAACAGTTGGCCAAAAACTTATTCCACGGCGAAGGGTCGAAATTCCTTCCCTTCCGTATGGTACAAAAAGCCAAAGAATGGATTATCGCTATCCGCTTGGAACGCCAATATACCAAAAACGAAATCATTGCTTTGTACTTGAACCAAGTCGACTTTGTGAATGGCGCGGTAGGAATTCGTTCCGCAGCCAAAGTATATTTCAACAAAGAGCCCAAAGATTTAACCGTTAACGAAAGTGCGGTTTTAGTGGGGATGTTAACCAACCCTTCGCGCTTTAATCCGAAACGTTTTCCAGAACGTTCGACCAAACGACGCAATATTGTGTTGCACCAAATGGTTCGTAACAAAAAACTGGAAGAGTCGGCCAAATTAATGTTGGAAAAACAACCCATCAAATTGGATTTCCACCCTGAAAATCACTACGATGGATTGGCAACCTATTTCCGTGAATACTTGCGCGATTTCATGAAAAACTGGGTGAAAGACCACAAACGAGACGATGAAGAATACGATATTTATGGCGATGGATTAAAAATTTATACCACGTTGGATTCCAAAATGCAGGAACATGCTGAAGAAGCTGTGCGTGAACATATGAAAAACCTTCAACAAGAATTTTTCTTGCAACAAAAGGATAATAAGAATGCCCCTTTTGTGAATATCACACCTGAGGAAACCGATAAAATCATCAACCAAGCCATGCGCAATTCCGAGCGTTGGCGCATTTTAAAAGCCGATGAAAAATCGGATGAAGAAATCATTGCTTCCTTCAGTAAAAAAACCAAAATGACCATCTTTACATGGGAAGGAGAACGTGATACAATCATGACTCCCATGGATTCCATTCGCTATTACAAGCACTTTTTACAAGCGGGCTTGATGTCTATGGAACCCCAAACCGGCCAAATCAAAGCCTGGGTGGGTGGTATCAATTACAAATATTTCCAATACGACCACGTAGGTCAAGGTGCCCGTCAAGTGGGCTCGACTTTCAAACCCTTTGTCTATGCAACAGCCATCGAACAATTGGGTATGTCGCCTTGTGATACCATCATTGACGGTCCGTTTATGATTCGTAAAGGGCGTCATCACGTGACCGAAGATTGGGAACCACGCAACTCCGATCACCAATACCGTGGCATGGTGACCTTGAAAAAAGCATTGGCCTATTCCATCAATACGGTTTCAGCGAAGTTAATCGACAAAACGGGTCCTGAACCAGTTGTGGCTTTAACCAAAAAATTAGGTGTAAACACCGAAATCCCGATGCAACCTTCTATTGCTTTGGGTGCTGTGGATATTACCGTTCAAGACATGGTAGCGGCTTATTCTACCTTTGCCAATCAAGGGGTTTACATCAAACCGCAATTTATCCAACGTATCGAAGATAAAAACGGAGCTGTGATTTACGAACCCGTTCCTGAATCACACGATGTGTTAAATAAAGATATTGCTTTTGCCGTAATCAAATTATTAGAAGGCGTAACCGATGAAGGGTCGGGTGTACGTTTACGAACCCAATCCGGCGGAAGTGGTGACACGCGTTGGACTGGCTATCCCTACATGTTTACCAACCCAATTGCAGGGAAAACAGGGACTTCTCAAAATCAATCCGATGGTTGGTTTATTGGAATGGTGCCCAACTTAGCCACCGGTGTTTGGGTAGGTTGTGAAGACCGATCGGCCCGATTCAAAAGCATCACCTACGGTCAAGGGGCAACAGCAGCCTTACCAATTTGGGGGTACTTTATGGAAAAATGCTACGAAGATCCCGACTTACAAGTCTCCAAAGACGAATTTGAAAAACCCGAAGGATTCAATATCAAAGTGGACTGTTGGAGTCCGCGCAATGCATCAACACCCACCGATTCCACCGCTGTTGATCCCGTTGATGATCAAAACTTGGATGAATTTAAAGGGATTTAAATATGAAATCGATAAAGAATCCTGCTCAAAATTGGGCAGGATTTTTTTATGGCGCTTTCCCCCATTCTTGGGCTTAATTTCCTAAATTTACGGCACAAACCAACGATTATTCTTCATGATTAATAAAAAAGTAAACTCGGTTACCGAAGCCCTTCAAGGCATCGAAGACGGCATGACTATCATGTTGGGCGGCTTCGGACTTTGTGGTATTCCCGAGAATAGTATTGCCGAATTGGTACAAAAAGGAACAACCAACCTGACTTGTATTTCCAACAATGCTGGCGTGGACGATTTTGGCCTTGGGCTGTTGCTTCAAAAACGCCAAATCAAAAAAATGATTTCGTCCTATGTAGGTGAAAATGCCGAATTTGAACGTCAAATGTTGTCGGGCGAACTCGAAGTCGAACTCACTCCTCAAGGTACTCTTGCCGAAAAATGCCGTGCCGCACAAGCCGGAATTCCCGCCTTTTTTACGCCCGCAGGCTACGGAACCGAAGTGGCAGAAGGTAAAGAAACCCGCGAATTCAACGGGAAAATGCACGTTATGGAATTGGCCTACAAAGCCGACTTTTCCATCGTAAAAGCGTGGAAAGGCGACGAAGCGGGGAACCTTATATTCAAAGGAACCGCCCGTAACTTCAATGCCGTCATGGCCGGAGGTGCCAAAATCACCATCGCTGAAGTAGAAGAATTGGTCCCCGCGGGAACGCTTGACCCCAACGAAATTCATATTCCGGGTATCATGGTACAACGTGTTTTCCAAGGTGAAAAATTTGAAAAACGAATTGAACAACGAACGGTTAGACAGAAATGATTTGAAAATGTGTTAATTTGAAAATTTGAAAAATGAGGAATGATAAAGAAAATATCATCGTTACACTAAGTTTCGAGTTTGCTCTTGAAATTATCAATTACTCAGAAGCAATTAAAAAAACGAATCGTTTTGAAATGGCTTCCCAAATTTTCAGAAGCGGCACATCTATAGGGGCTAATATTCGTGAAGCACAAAATGCAGAAAGCAAAGCTGATTTTATTCATAAATTCAAAATTGCAGCCAAAGAAGTAGACGAATTAAACTATTGGTTAGCACTCTGCAAACATTCAGAATTCTACCCTACTCCAAGTGAAGAATTATTTCAAAAATTACAATCTATTCATTTGATCATTTCTAAAATTATTTCTTCATCCAAGAGAACCTAATTTTCAAATCATCAAATTTTCAAATCGCTAAACTATGGCTTTAGATAAAAACCAAATTGCAAAACGCATTGCAAAAGAAGTACAAGACGGCTATTACGTGAATCTCGGAATTGGGATTCCAACCTTAGTCGCAAACTATGTTCGCACCGATATTTCGGTCGAATTTCAATCGGAGAATGGCGTACTCGGTATGGGTCCGTTTCCCTTTGAAGGCGAAGAAGATGCTGACATCATCAACGCAGGTAAACAAACCATCACGACCTTACCGGGGGCGAGTTTCTTTGACTCGGCCTTCAGTTTCGGAATGATTCGCGCACAAAAAGTGGACTTAACCATTTTAGGTGCTATGGAAGTGGCCGAAAACGGAGATATTGCCAACTGGAAAATCCCGGGTAAAATGGTGAAAGGAATGGGTGGCGCGATGGACTTGGTGGCCTCTGCCGAAAACATCATTGTCGCTATGATGCACGTGAACAAAGCTGGGGAAAGTAAGATTTTGAAAAAATGTACCTTACCTCTAACCGGTGTCGGCTGTGTGAAAAAAGTCGTAACCGAATTGGCTGTTTTGGAAGTCACTCCTAACGGATTCAAATTGTTGGAACGCGCTCCCGGCGTAAGCGTAGACGAAATCATTCAAGCGACCGAAGCGGAATTAATCATTGATGGCGAAGTGCCGGAGATGAGTATTTAATTTATCCATTTGAAGATTTGAAGATTTGAGAATTTGAAAATGTTTAATCAGCATTCATTTTCGAAAACTCAATTTTTCATTTTAAAAAAAATTCATGCGAAGTAAAGTTATTTTAAAAAAAGGAAAAGAAAAATCCATTCAACGCCGCCACCCCTGGGTGTTTAGCGGGGCGATATATGGTGTAACCCAAGAATTGAACGACGGCGAACTCGTAGATGTAGTCGATGCACATAACGAACATTTAGGTACGGGATATTTCAGTGATAAAGGCAGTATCTCGGTGCGCTTACTCACGTTTGGTGCCGAACCCTTTACTCCGGATTTTTGGAAAGAAAAACTCCTAGCCGCTTGGACAATGCGCCAACAGATTTTGGATTTCACCCAAACCAATGCCTTTCGTGTGATTCACGGCGAAGGCGATGGGATTCCCGGACTCATCATCGATTTTTACCACAACCATTGGGTCATACAAGCGCATTCCACCGGAATTTTCCAAGCGATGGAAGCCATTGCACAGGCCATCCAACAGGCATTCCCCGATCATTGCGAAACCATCTATTGCAAAAGTAGCGGCACCTTACCCCAAACGGGAACGGATTATTTCCTATTCGGGAATATCCCCGAAACCATCGCCCAAGAAAACGGCATTTCCTTTCATGTGAATTGGGTCGAAGGACAGAAAACCGGATTTTTCTTGGACCAACGCGACAACCGTAAATTATTGGGTTTTTTTTCCAAAGACAAAAAAGTACTCAATACCTTTTGTTATACGGGCGGTTTCTCTATCTATGCCATGGAAGCCGGCGCTGAATTGGTGACTTCTGTCGATATCTCCCAAAAAGCGGTGGATCTCGCTTCCCGCAATATGGAATTGAATTTTCCGGGAGCCAATCATACAGCAGTTGCATCAGATGTTTTTGAGTTTATGCGCAGTCACCACCAACATTACGACGTGATTGTCTTGGATCCTCCCGCTTTTGCCAAAAGTATCAAAAGCAAACACACCGCGACACAGGCCTACAAACGCTTGAATGTGGCCGGACTCAAAGCGCTAGCACCCAAAGGTATTTTATTTACTTTTTCTTGCTCGCAAGTGATTGACGATGTGCTGTTTTACAATACCGTTGCCGCCGCCGCTATCGAGTCGGGACGCACCATTCGCGTGTTGCACAAACTCACCCAAGGACCTGATCACCCCACCAATATTTACCATCCCGAAGGGCATTATTTAAAAGGATTGGTATTATATGTCGAATAAGCATGGGACTATTTTATAAAAAATACCGCTTTCAAACTGCTTGGCAAAAAGAAGAACTGTTGGAACGCTTAAAAGCCGAAACAGATACGTTTGACCGAGACGGCACGACGAAATCCTTTGAAGGGAAAGTGCTGACCTCAGAGAAATTTGTCTTGAAATCCTTGATTAATTTTCATGCCCGAAACCAGTTTCGACCTGACATCCATTTTACGGTAACTAATCAAAATGTGGCCGTCGTGTTTCAATTGAATCCGACGATGAAATTCTTCATTCCTTTTTTATTTCTGTTCAACACAGGTGTGGGCCTCTTTTTTTATTTCCAACTAAAAGACCCTCAGTTCCTACTTTTAATTCCGTTTATCCTTATTTTTATGGGTATGATGGCGTTGCAGTTTCGCTCCAAAACCCAAAAAAGTGTGCAGGTTTTGGAACGGATTTTTGAAGCTTCATCCGAAGTTGTATAATTTTTTAGGAGCAGTCGTGCCGTTTTTTATCGCGGGTCTTCCCGCTTTCGGCCGTCGCTTTTCCGCTGCGCTCCAAGAGCTCCAACAAGGCCTCTATCGGGGCTAAAAATCACGATTGGTTTACTTAACAAGAATGTAAAACCCGGCTTGAATGATGCGCGGTTTCGCGGTAGGGATTGCAGTGGAAAGCCCACAGCGAGGAACGAGCGCGGACTTGCAACGGAAAGCCCGACGGCAGCTACTTATTACTTAAAGGCAAAGACGTGATCTGCCGGACCGCCCAAATGGTATTATAAATTTTGGTATTTTAAATTATAAATTAGGGTGTAAAAAAACCTGTACATCTTTCGATATACAGGCTTCTTTCTTCTTGCTTCTTTTCTCTTTTCTCTTAAACTAGTGGCTCAATGCCGCAAAGAAATCGTTTCCTTTATCATCGGTAATAATGAACGCGGGGAAGTCTTTAACCTCGATTTTGCGTACGGCTTCCATGCCCAATTCTTCGAAATCAACTACCTCAACGGATAGGATATTTTCTTTGGCAAGAATCGCCGCCGGACCACCAATGGAGCCCAAATAGAAGCCGCCGTAGGTGTTGCAAGCGTTCATGACTTCTTTGCCACGGTTTCCTTTGGCCAACATGATCATGCTACCGCCGTGTTTTTGGAATTCTTCCACATACACATCCATGCGACCTGCGGTTGTCGGACCGAAACTTCCTGAAGGCATGCCTTGTGGCGTTTTCGCCGGACCCGCATAATAAACAGGATGGTTTTTGAAATATTCGGGCATCGGCTGACCGGCATCCAACAATTCTTTGATTTTAGCGTGGGCGATGTCGCGGGCTACAATCAAGGTTCCGTTTAATTTCAAGCGGGTTTTGATGGGGTATTGCGACAACTCGGCCAAAACTTCTTTCATGGGTCGGTTCAAATTCACCACCACCGGTTCTTCCAAATGCGGTGCTGTAGCCGGTAAATATTGTGCGGGATTGGTTTCTAATTGCTCGAGGTAAATCCCGTCTTTGGTAATTTTTCCTTTGATATTTCGGTCGGCCGAACACGAAACGCCCATGCCCACAGGACACGAAGCGGCGTGGCGCGGTAAACGAATCACACGCACATCATGGGTTAAGTATTTTCCACCAAATTGAGCACCGATGGAACTCTCTTGACAGATTTGTTGCACGCGGGCTTCCCACTCCAAATCGCGGAAGGCTTGACCAGCCATATTTCCGGAAGTTGGTAAATTATCGTAATAGCCAGCAGAGGCTTTTTTCACAGCGGCTAAATTCGCTTCTGCAGAAGTTCCCCCAATGACAATGGCCAAGTGGTAAGGTGGACAAGCGGAAGTTCCTAAATCCATGATTTTCTCGCGAATGAATTCGTCCATTGACTTTTCATTCAACAAGGATTTTGTTTTTTGGTATAAAAAGGTTTTGTTGGCCGAACCACCGCCTTTTGCTAGAAATAAAAACTCGTAGGAATTCCCTTTTTTCGCATAAATATCGATTTGCGCGGGTAAGTTGGAGCCTGAGTTTTTCTCCTCAAACATCGTTATTGGCACAATTTGCGAGTAGCGCAAGTTGCGGTTTTGGTAGGTATTGAAAATACCGCGAGAAAGCCATTCGGCGTCATCGGCACCTGTGTAGACGTTTTCCCCTTTTTTGGCCATAACAATCGCGGTTCCTGTATCTTGACACGAAGGCAATTCTCCGCTTACAGCTACTACAGCATTTTGCAATAAATTATAGGCTACGAAACGGTCGTTATCGGTAGCTTCGGGATCGTCGATGATGTTGCGTAATTTTTGCAAATGCGACGAGCGCAACATGAACGAAACGTCTTTCATCGCTTCTTCTGCCAATAATTCTAAACCTTTGGGATCAACGGAAAGAATTTCACGGTCGCCCAATTTTTCGACATTCACATAATCGGAAGTCAGTTTTTTATAAGTGGTATCGTCTTTTAAAATCGGATACGGATCTTGGTATAAAAAGTCCATTTTGTGTTGATGTATTAGAAACGTAAAAATACGAAAAAGCGACGAAGCTAGCTACTTCAACTGCGGTTTAATTGCTAATTTGGTGTAGGTTGGGCGTGTCATACGATTTCTATCCCTGTTTCGTTATCTTTACGTAAGAAATCCGACCCGATGCAATCTCATAAACTACTTGTATTTCTTTGTTTTTTCGGACTCACCACGTGGGCTTGGAGTCAGGATTATGCAAACCGATTGGGACATCAATCTGATTTTGATCGTTTAAAAGGCAAGCCATTATCCGATAAATTTTCGAATGTAGAGTCGGTGAAAACGGTGTATGACCTCCACGACAAAAAACTGTATTTTTTCAACAGTAAGAAAATTGAACTGCACTATATTTTTGTGAACAACTACCTGGGATTTGACATGGATTTGGAACGGTTCAACGACCGTAATTACGGTTCCAATCCTGCAGAACGCGATTTCTTATTGGGAAATTTGAATCATATCAAAGGCAGTGACAAATGGATTTTGGAATTGGCCGCTTCCGACCACATGGCCATTGCGCAAATTGAAACCTTTTACAACTTGGTGAAAGAAGCTACGTTCATAGGCGACTCGTTGAAATTTTACCTCAACAATCGGGAAAAAATCGAGTGGCGGGACCAACAAAAATTTCATATTCCTTGTGTGACTTCAGAGTATATTTTCAATTCGGTCAAGTACCAAGAAGTGGTTCGAGGAAAAGCCGTGGGTATTTTAAAGTCGTATACACTAGAAGAACTGGAACATAGTCAACCCCGTTGGGATGAAATAATCGTATTGAATGGAACGCCAAAACAATTACCTAATGTACAAGGAATTATTGTCAGCGAACTCCAAACGCCGTTGAGTCATTTGGTGTTGTTGGGTAAAAATCGGAAAGTACCAGTTATGGCCTTTACCGATGTTAATACTAATTCGGGGATTCAAAATTTGATGGGTAAAAAAGTGAAACTTGACATCGCAGTCGATACTTTTTCGATTGCTCTTACTACACAATCCATTCCGAAAAAAGTTAGACCCAAAACCAAATCGCTACCTATGGATTTGCGGGTAAAAGATGTCATTTCTTTGGCTACAGTTCCCAAAAATGGGGCGACCTATTTGGGTTCGAAAGCCCAGAACTTGGCTTATTTAATTGCGATTTCAAAGAAAAATCCGGGTGTTTTTGCAACGCCCGAACAAGCCTATGCCATTCCGTTTTACTTCTACCATCAGCATATTCAGCATAAAAAAATTAAAGAAAAAATCGATCGGTTGTTGGCGGCTTCGAATAAAGATTCGGTACAACACATCAATGCTGAATTGAAAGCCATTCGAAAAGCGATTAAAAATGAACCTATAAATCCGGTGCTTCTTGCGCAATTGCGTGCAAAATTGGGAACAAGTACTTTTACCCATTACCGTTTCCGATCGTCCACGAATGCAGAAGACATTGATGGGTTTAATGGCGCGGGTTTATACGACTCCAAAACGGGAATTGTCAATGATAGTATTAAAACCTTTGAAAAAGCGATTAAAGACGTTTGGGCGAGTGCTTGGAATGAAGCGTCGTATTGGGAGCGGGAAGTTTTTGGCATTTCACAACAACAAATTGCGATGGGTGTTTTGGTGCATCGCGCATTTCCTGATGAAATTGCAAACGGCGTTGTGATAACAGATAACTTATTTCGGGATGAATTTCCGGGGATTACCGTGAATGTACAATTGGGCGATCATTCGGTGGTGCAACCCGACAAGGGAGAGATTTGCGAACAATTTACGGTCTATCATTTTGATATTTTCAATCCCAAAAAAGAGATGGAAGTTGATTTTACCGCTCACTCGAATCTGAATAACTACCAACCTCTACTGAGCAAGGACGAAATTAGAAACTTGTATAAAGCGGCCAAACTGATAGAAACCAACATCAATAAATATTGGAAAAAATTCACCCTAAAACCCATCGATATAGAGTTCAAGATTGTAGGTCCAGAACGCCGATTATACATCAAGCAAGTTCGGGTTTTTAACCCCTAACAAAAAACCAACTCGCTACCATGATGGCGGCTAGCACACAGATAAAATCCACGAGTAACATGGTTGCCAAGGTATAGCGGGTATTTTTAATGTTGACGGAACCGAAATACACGGCAATCACGTAAAAGGTAGTTTCGGCACTACATTGGAAGATGCACACTAAGCGTCCGGTGAATGAATCGGGGCCGAAGTTTTGCATTGCATCAATCATAAATCCGCGTGAACCGCCCGAACTGAATGGACGAAGCATGGCTACGGGAAGTGAATCGGTGACATCTTTGGCTACGCCGATTTGTGAAAATCCGATGGCAATCCAATGGCTAATAATTTCAAATAAACCACTATTACGGAAAAACGAAATAGCAACCAACATGGCTAAAACATATGGGAAAATCTTCACTCCCGTTTGAATGCCGTTTTTGGAGCCTTCCACAAAGGTGTCAAAAATGGTGGTTTGTTTTTCAGTAAATTTTTTCTCGTTGATAAATGAAAAAATCAAGGTTGCCCCAATAATGGCAACGAGCATGAGTCCGGATAAATTAGCGGTAAAGAAACTTTTTCCGATTAAATCCAATCCGTTAATGTAGAATAAGAGTCCGACAATAACCGCAACCACAGACATAATAGCAACGAGTAATGTAGCACTTAAAAAGTTAATCCGTTGGCGAATTCCGACAAGGATTAAAGCCGCTAAGGTTCCAATAAAAGACGTGATAATACAAGGCAGCATGACATCTGCGGGGTTGGTTGCATTTTGTGCAGCACGATATCCGATAATTGAAGTAGGGATTAAGGTAAGTCCGGCCGCATGCAAACACATAAACATGATTTGAGCGTCGCTGGCTTTATCTTTTTCGGGATTAATTTCTTGTAAAGATTGCATCGCTTTCAATCCAAAGGGCGTTGCGGCTGAATCGAGTCCGAGGAAATTGGCTGCAAAATTCAGAGTCATGTAGGAAATAGACTCGTGATTTTTAGGAACCGAAGGAAAAACTTTGGCAAACACGGGGCTCAACAATTTGGCAATTTTCTCCGAAGCACCCGAAATAATGAGCAGTTCCATGAGTCCGCAGAAAAAAGCCAAATAGGCTATCAACGGCAGAATGATATCCATCAGGGTGTTTTTGCAGGTGGGCAACAACCCATCTGACTTTTGTACTCCTGAATATACTTTTACGGTTTGATTTTTATAAACGTAGGTGGAATCGGGATTAAGCGTGTCGCGATTGACAACCAAGGTCATGTCGGGTGCCTTTTCAATAGAATCACGTACGAAAGATGGCACCTGTTTTAAATACAATTCAGAAACTAATATAGGATCATCTTTTTTTCCATTCAAAATATAATCGATGGTGTAGTTATTTCCTGAAAATAAGGCTACAACGGTAAAAAGAATTGAAGCAATAAAAATGGTTAACCAAAACCTACTGAGTACCATATTTCGTATTTTTTGTAAATGTACTATTTAATCTTAGAATGAAAAACAAGATTAAGAGGGAGTCGGAATTAAGAATACTCCATTAAAAACAAGTATTTCATCGATAATCTAAAGGTTAATTCATTAAAAATGTGACAAGTTCATTATATTTGGAAGCTATTACCAATCAAACTAAAAACTTCATTTCTACACAATGAAAAAAATTTATTTACCCTTATTATTTGTACTGGGTTTCTCTACATTACAGGCGCAAACTCCAAAGGATGTTGCTGAAATTGTTTCGCACTACGATTTGGATAAATTAAAAGAGCGCCAAGCTTTTTACCAACGTTTACAGCGTGCAGAAAAAGCGAAAGCAGAAGCGGCAGCCAAAGTAAATGGTTGGCCGTTACTAATTGAAAATGCGGATGGATCTTTTGCTGAATTAATGAAACTTACACCGGATGGATATCCTATGTACTTTTCAACGGAAAATGTTGCAGCAGCTAAGACTACCCGAACTAACTTTTTGCATACCGGAGGTGGTATGGGATTAAACTTGAATGGAGAAAACATGACCGTTCGCGTTTGGGATGGAGGAATGGTGCGAACAACGCACAATGCTTTTGGCGGACGTGTATCTGTTATTGATAATCCCAACGGAACATTAAGTTCTCACTCCACACACGTAACGGGTACCATGGTGGCTTCAGCCAATCCAGCTTCTGTTAAAGGTATGGCACCTGCAGCTAGTGCTCGCACCTTTGATTGGACGGATGATGAATCAGAAGCGTTAAGTGAAATTCAATTGGGGATGTTGGTATCCAATCATTCTTATGGTGTGCCAATTTCTTCAGGAACCAATACATTACCGAGTTGGATAGTTGGAGCTTATATTTCTGATGCGTATGCATGGGATGAAATTGCCTACAATTCCCCCTATTATTTACAAGTAGCTTCAGCCGGAAATGAAGGCGATTCTAACGCCAACACCGATCCATTAGCCCCAGGCTATGATAAATTAACTACAAATAAAGTGTGTAAAAACAACCTAGTAGTGGCCAATTGTCAAGATGTTACTTCCATTAATGCTACTACAGGAGCAGTAACTGGGACTATCAGCATCAATAGTTCAAGTAGTCAAGGACCTACCGATGATTTCCGAATCAAACCGGATATTACGGGCAATGGAACTTCAGTAACTTCAACAAATAGCACAGGTAATACCGCAATAACTCAAATGACAGGAACTTCGATGTCATCTCCTAATGTGGCTGGAACTTTGATTTTATTCCAACAACATTATAAAAATTTATACAATTCATTCATGCGTGCCGCTACGTTAAAAGGTTTGGCTTGTCATACTGCTGATGATGCTGGAAATGTGGGTCCAGATGCTACATTTGGATGGGGATTGTTAAATGCTAAAAAAGCGGTGGAAACGATCTCTGGTAACGGCTTGACTTCATGGGTGTCTGAAGAGAATTTAAATCAAGGGCAAACATTCACCATGAATGTAAATGCTAGTGGAACTACACCTTTGATGGCTTCTATTACTTGGACTGATTTACCAGGAAACATGAACACAAGTACAACGCCTAATGAATTCATTCGTTCATTAATCAACGACTTGGACATTCGTATCACTCGTAATGGTACTACCTATTACCCTTGGAAATTGACTTCAGATCCAACGGCACCAGCTGTTCGTACAGGTGACAACAATGTGGATAATGTTGAATTGGTTAAAATTGATACGCCAACCGCAGGACAATATACCATTACCATTACCCACAAAGGAAACTTAGTTTCTGGTAGTCAGAAATACTCATTAATAATTACAGGATTAAGTTCGACATTTGCTTTAAACTCAACCAGTACAGACCAATTAGTTTGTGCTAATCAAACGGCTTCTTACACGTTTAATTATAACCAATCAGGATCAGGAACCACTGCTTTTACCGCTGCAGGATTACCTTCAGGAGCTACAGCTTCTTTCAGTCCAAGTTCGTTAAGTGCATCTGGGACTGTTACTATGACTGTAACTGGTTTGGCTAATGTTATCCCAGGAGAATATTTCATAGGAATTACAGGGAATAATGGAACAGAGACTGAAACCCGATACAAGTCCCTACGTATTTTTAATGCTAGTTTTCAACCTGTATCTTTAAATTCTCCAACCAATGGTCAGAATGGTTTGTCAACGTCGGCTGTACTGAAATGGAATGTAGATTCAAATGCAGAAAGCTATACCGTTCAAGTTTCTACCGATAATGCATTTAGTTCTTTCTTCGTGAATGAAACTACTTCTTTAAATCGATTCACGGTTACAGGATTAGCACAAGCCACACGTTATTTTTGGAGAATTATCCCAACCAATCGTTGTGGAAATGGTGTTGCATCTTCAGCAAGTGTATACAGTTTTGATACAGGTACAGTGACGTGTGATCAAACATTTGATGCCTCCGATTTTTCAAATGCATCTATTGCTTCTGTGGCCAATTCCAGTGCGAGTGTGCCGTTAACTATTACAGGTGGATATACTATTGGAGATATTAATGTGAATGTGGATATTACCCATACTTACATTCAAGACATGACCATTACACTTCAAGGTCCGGCTTCTATTGGTAGTCCGAACATCATCTTACTTCAAGAAGCTTGTGGTGATAACGATGACATGAACTGTACGTTTGATGATGATGGTCTAACTCCATCTTGTGTTGCTTCTGCTCCATCTTTAACGGGTGCTGTTTCACCAGTTGATAGTTTAAGTTCGTTAAACTCTTTACCTGCCGACGGGGATTGGATTTTAAACATTAGCGACCCTTGGAATGGCGACGGAGGAACCGTAAACGCATTTAGTATTGATTTGTGTCGTGTTTCTGCTGCATTAGCTACTCCTGAAGTGACTTTAGAAAATGTACGCGTATTCCCTAATCCTACCAACGAATTAATCAATGTGTTGATTCCAAATAGTGTGGAATTGACTCAGGTTCGTTTGTATGATTTACAAGGACGTGAAGTACTAAATCGTGAAACCCATGGCGATACCGCTAAATTGAATGTTCAACATTTATCAGAAGGTGTTTACATCGTTCGTGTGGAGAATAGTTTAGGTTCAACGGCACAACGCGTGGTAATCAAGAAATAGATAAAACTTTTTATATAACAAAAAAGGATGTCGTAACTGACATCCTTTTTTTATACATGTAAAATTTCGTCTTGAACCAACAGTTCTTCATTCCGAAATCGCAGCATCACTTGGGCTACAGCAACGACGTCTTTTTCACAATAGGTGACAATGCGATCGATGTCTTTTTCTTTATAAAAAACTTCACCCACCTGACTTCCGTCGATATCGTCTTTGGAGGTGGGAATGCCTAAAATTTTAGACAATAATTTCAAGGAAGTAAAATGTTTAAAATCTCCAAACTTCCACAATTCCATGGTGTCCAAATGCGGTATTTCCCAGGGTTTTTTTCCAAATAAATTCAGTTTACCAGAAAGGGAAACCCCATTAATAATCATTCTTCGTGCAATAAAAGGAATATCAAATTCCTTGATATTATGCCCACACAATACATATTGCGGGCCGCTAAAATGATTGTTTAAAAGATTATTGAAATCTTTAAGCAATTGTTTTTCTTCCCCAAAAAAAGAAGTCACTCGAAAATTGCGAATGTCACCTTTGATTTGAAAATACCCGACAGAGATACACACAATTTTGCCAAACTCGGCCCAAATGCCTGCCCGATCATAAAACTCTTCAGGTGAAAATTCATCCCTTCGCTGGTATTGCGTTTTTTGTTCCCAAAGCGTTTGCATTTCGGGATCCATCTGGTTAAAGAATTCTTCTTGGGGAACGGTCTCGATATCGAGAAACAGAATGTGTTCTAATTTAATTTTGTCTAACATACTAAAATATTTGGCGTTTATAAAGCACTAATGTACTAAAATTAAGCCAATTATAAAACTGTTACGCTTTCACTAAAACGAATGGCCCTGCTCTACCAATTTTAACTACAATTTGTTTTTCTTCCTTTTTAAGGATTTCAACTTCAACCGATTGGCCTGTTTTAGAAGTTAATTGAATCACATTGGGTTTGTCCTTAGGAATAGTATATTCTGATTTTTCTGACTTACCAAATAAGGAAATCGTAATTTCTTTGGCAGTAATCTCCAATGATAAATTTTTAAACATCTCATTGACCATTTTCAATTCATCCGCTTCAAATTTTTCCACTTCATAAGGCTCTTTGAAAGTCCATTTGCCAATTAAGGTGTTGGTTTCTTGAGCAAAATTGATCATTGAAACCAATAAAAATGCGATAACTACGGTTGCTTTTTTCATATAAAAATTATTAAAATAAAACTTGTTGTTTATTCGGTTGTTCATGATCCAACAACCATTGTTTGCGATGTAAACCACCGGCATAACCCGTTAACGACCCATCCGATCCAATGACGCGATGACAAGGTACAATAATCCAAAGTGGGTTTTTACCGTTGGCCGAAGCAACTGCACGAATCGCTTTGGGATCGCCCAACTGCAACGTTAATTGTTGGTAAGAGATAGTTTTGCCAAAGGGAATTTGAAGTAAAGCATTCCAAACTTTTTGCTGAAATTCTGTGCCATTTGGATTCAATTTCAATTGAAACTCGGTGCGATTCCCTTCAAAATACTCCAAAAGTTGTTGCACGGCATCCTTTAAAACTACTGGGATTTCGGTACTCACTTCACCTTCGTCTATTATCCTTACCGATTGAATGCCCAATTCATTTCCAGAAATTTGAGCTAAACCTAAAGGTGTCCGAACGGTAACAGTTGCTAAAGTTAACATGTGAACAAGGTACGGATAAAAAACAAAAAAAGCCCAAGATAATTGCATCTTGAGCTTTTCCAGTTAGTTAGTTGGTGATTATTTTGCCTGACTCATGATATACTGCTCCAGGGCTTGACGCTCCTCGGGTTTCATGTTTTTGGTTATGGCAAAATTAGCTTTCATTACGGTGTATTGTGTTGGGTCTACAATGGGCTTGGATTCTTCATTTAAAAAACTAGCGATACTCGCTTTATTTTCCTTATAAGCTTGGGCAATGTCCAGTAAACTTGGCCCAACCACTTTGGTATCGGGTTTATGGCAGGTCGCACAAGTTCCCACACCTTCAAACAATTCTTTTCCTTGTTCGGCTAACGGAAAATCGGCATTTGTTGAAGTTTCTTTTACTGTTGTCTCTTCATTGACTTCATTGCCGTAATTGTCGGTTTTCTTTTGATCACCGCCACATGCTACGAATATAAATCCGAAGGCCAACACACCCAACCCTATTCCTAGTTTCTTCATGATTTTTCTTATTTGATACGTAAAGGTATCTTGTAATTTATTGATTCGCTATGATATTTATCAGGACTATCGCTGATTCAATAGAATAGCAGCTTCTTTGGCAAAATAGGTCGAAATCAAACTCGCTCCTGCCCTTTTGATACACATCAATTGCTCCATCATAATCTTGTCGTGATCCAACCAGCCGCGTTCGGCAGCCGCTTTTATCATGGCATATTCCCCAGAAACGTGAAAAACTGTCACAGGAACATTCACTGCATTTTTGACTTCACGCACGATATCCAAGTAGGCAATTCCGGGTTTGACCATCACCATATCCGCGCCTTCTTCTACATCCCAAAGGGCTTCTTTGACGGCTTCAATGCGATTGGCATAATCCATTTGGTAGGTTTTTTTGTCTTTGGGAACTACTACATCGGCTTCTTTAGGAGCGCTATCCAAGGCATCTCGGAAAGGTCCGTAAAACGCTGAAGCGTATTTGGCAGAATAACTCATAATGCCCACATGATGAAAACCAGCAGCATCCAACCCTTGTCGAAGACGCAATACCCGACCGTCCATCATATCGCTGGGGGCCACAAAATCGGCGCCCGCTTCGGCATGTGAAACGGCCATTTTCACCAAAGCTTCGTTGGTTTCGTCGTTGGCAATATCTCCGTTTTTGATAATTCCATCATGACCATAAATCGAATACGGATCCAAAGCCACATCGGGCATGACAATCATTTCTGGACAAGCCGCTTTTATGGCACGAATAGCGCGTTGCATCAATCCTTCCGGGTTCCATGCTTCTTTTCCGGTATTATCTTTCAAGCTTTCATCAACTTTTACATAGATATTTACGGCACGAATTCCTAAAGCAAATAATTCTTTGACTTCTTCTACGGTTAAATCTAACGATCGGCGAAAAATACCCGGCATGGAGGGAATTTCCGAACGGTAGTTTTCTCCTTCGGCAATAAACATGGGGAACATAAAGTCGGCCGGACTTAATGTCGTTTCGCGAACTAAGGAGCGAATGCTCTCGTTAACACGTAATCTTCTACCTCTTTGTAATGGAAACATAATTTTTCTTTTTAGTTGTTTTTCCAAAGAACCAATTGATCATTTGGAAGGTCATATTCATAAACTTTATGACTTAAGCTGTCAATATAAATCCAAGCATCGCTAGTAAACCTTGGATTTGTATTTCCTTCATCTGTTTCTCGATGTCCTATGTTGAAAATGTAATAATTTGTAGAGTCGGTTAATTGAATATCATCTAAAATCCAATCTATTTTACCCATTTTTCTATCATCGACGATGAGTTGCTTTCTTGAATGAGCTATATAATTTTCAATAAGCTTCGTATACCACCTTTCAGTGGAGTTTTGAACTAATGTCGAATCTGACAAATTTGACTTTTCAGGAACCTTCACGGATTTATTTTCAGAGGTCTTTCCACAGCAAAAAAACAATGGTGCAATTAGTAAAAAAGTAATTCTATTCAACTTCATAACCATTCAACAGGGTTTTCTAGAACTCTAATTAACTTTTCTTCATCCGAATTGGGATCAGGATGATGATCATACACCCACTGAACATGGGGAGGTAAACTCATTAATATGGATTCAATCCGCCCGTTGGTTTTGAGTCCGAACAACGTGCCTTTATCGTGCACCAAATTGAATTCGACATAACGGCCGCGGCGAATTTCCTGCCATGTGCGTTGTGCCTCTGAATAGGACAAGTCTTTTCTACGTTCAACGATAGGAACATACGCTTGCAAGAAACTGTTCCCGACTTCGGTAACAAAATCATACCAATCGTTCATGGTATGCTGTTCGTCAGCTTTTAAATAATCAAAAAACAAGCCGCCGACGCCACGGGCTTCTTTGCGATGTGTATTCCAAAAATAGGCATCACATTGTTTTTTGTATTTGGGATAAAATGAAGGATCGTGCGCATCACAGGCGGTTTTACACGTTTGATGAAAATGAATCGCATCTTCATCAAACAAATAATAAGGTGTTAAATCTTGTCCGCCGCCGAACCAACTCTGCATGACTTCTCCTTGGGCATCATACATTTCAAAATAGCGCCAGTTGGCATGTACCGTTGGCACCATTGGATTTTTAGGGTGAATAACCAAACTCAAGCCACAGGCAAAGAAATCGGCTTCACCTACCTTGAACAGTTGTTGCATGGAATCGGGTAATTTGCCATGAACCGCCGAAATATTCACGCCGCCTTTTTCAAAAACCTGACCGTTCTCGATTACGCGTGTTCGACCGCCGCCACCTTCGGGTCGGTCCCAAAGATCTTCTCGAAATTTGGCAGCACCGTCAATGGCTTCGAGACCCGAACAAATCTGATCTTGAAGATTATGGATGTAGGATAGAAATTGTTCTTTCATTATTGGGTATATTCTATTTTTTTACCGCCATCTTGAACTTCTATTTTCACAATACTGTCCATTGGAATTTTACGAATCAAGCTTGAAGCAAACCGGGATCTGCCACCCATCAACGTATCGTTTTGTAAAATTACTGTATCAAAATAGAAATGGTATCTTTTGTTATTTCTTAAGGTTACACGCATTTCAATAGCTGGTGAATTGGCAAGATTAACTGCTTCTCCCTTTTTATTGACTACGCGAATTGTTTGAATTTGATTTGAAAAATAGGTCGTTTTTGTGCTGCTTCCTGGTAAAGGTAATGGCATTCGAACGTTCACTTTTTTCATGGAATCTGCAGTAATTCCTTGCATTTGTTCTTTAAAACTTTGCACAGGAATGGTGTAGGTTTTGCAAGAAACCATTACTAAAACTAGACTAAAAGTGAGCAAAAAAGACCTCAACTTCATTTTCAATTATATTCTTTCTTTTCAACTAAATAGCGTTTTGAAAAGAAGCAATTACTTGATGATTTAACGGATTTGCGTGAGGGATAGGAGCTAGGTGCCGTGCACCGCGGATAGCCCGACCCGTAGGGTCACGCCCTATTTATATTCTTTCACCGCTTCAATAAAGGCTTTGGCATGATCAACCGGAATATTGGGTAGAATGCCGTGGCCAAGATTCACGATGTAATTGTCTTTGCCAAACTCATCAATCATTTCGTGGACCATTTTTTTGATGGTCGGAATAGGCGACAACAAGCGACTGGGATCGAAATTTCCTTGTAGGGTAATGTTCCCACCGGTTAAATAACGGGCATTTCGCGCCGAACACGTCCAATCTACTCCTAACGCCGAAGCTTTGGATTTGGCCATCTCGCCTAGGGCAAACCAGCAACCTTTTCCGAATACGATAACTTTGGTTTCTTCGGCCAACGCCTCGACGATTTGGTTGATGTATTTCCATGAAAACTCTTGATAATCGGCTGGAGACAACATGCCGCCCCAAGAATCAAAAATTTGTACCGCATTCACGCCTGCTTTTACTTTTTCTTTTAAGTATAAAATGGTAGTGTCAGTGATTTTTTGTAATAAAGTGTGTGCGGCCACGGGATTGGAGAAACAAAATCCTTTGGCGGTATCGAAACTTTTCGAACCTTTTCCTTCTACGGCATAGCAGAAAATTGTCCAGGGCGAACCGGCAAAACCGATTAAAGGCACCTCATCGTTCAACATTTCTTTGGTCAATTTCACGGCATCCATCACGTAGCCTAGAGTTTCCTGAATATTAGGCACAAAAACTTGGTCTACTTGCTCCATCGTGCGGATAGGATTCGGGATAATCGGCCCCAAATTGTCTTTGAGTTCGACGTGAATACCCATAGCGCGTGGCACAACCAAGATATCCGAAAACAAAATAGCGGCATCGGGCTGTACAATACGAATCGGTTGTACCGTAATTTCGGCTGCTAATTCAGGTGTTTCGCAACGGGTGAAAAAATCATATTTATCGCGAAGTGCACGGAATTCAGGCAAATAGCGTCCGGCTTGACGCATCATCCACACGGGCGGACGTTCTACTTTTTCGTTATTTAAAGCACGTAAAAAAAGGTCGTTTTTAATCATAATTTATCGTTTAGCCGAATAGTAATTCAGCGTTTAAAATAGTCTATACTGAGTTGTAGCGTGGCCTCCACGGTGGGAGTTGGCGCTATGTAAATATTTTGAGTGATCCCGTGTAATGCGGCAGCTGTTGTGGAGCCAATGCAAAAACAAGGTTGTGTTTCGAGTGTATTTTTTTCCAAGAAACTCTCCACACCCGACGGACTAAAAAAGAGTACGCCATCGATAGGTGTTTCTATTTTTTGGGCTTGATTTTCGGTGGAATACACCACAATTTCACGCAAGTTTTTCCCTTTTTGGATTAAACGTGTGGGCAGTGTATCCAATCGACGGTTTCCGCAAAAGAAATCGAAGTGATCCTCATCGGAATTGATGAGAAAATGAGCCATCGTTTCAGCCGATTCAAAAGAGGCTTTCACGATAAAACCTGCTGTTTCAAGGGCTGCTTTTGTTTTTTCACCCACACAAAAAACAGTATGGTTTTCGGGATGGGCAATGGACTTTTGGGCCACCACGCTTTTTACCGCTTGCTGACTCGTGAATAACAGATTGTGTTGCCATTCGAATGGTGGAACGGGTAACAACTGTACACGAATAAACTCCTGTTCCACCACCGACAGACCTGCTTCCGCCAGTAGTTGGCGTTGGGTTTCAGTCAGGGATTTTGTGGACAGTAGGGAAATCATTTTTTCTAAGAACGTTGGAACTTAACTTACTTTTTCAATTGGGCTTTGATGCGTTCCATTAAGGCAGCACCGCCGTTGTCAAGGATTTCTTTGGCACAATGAAACCCTAATTTTTTCCATTCATTGATTGGAAAATTGCGTTGAATTTCCAATTTTTCTTTTCCATCGATGGATAACAAAACGCCGTGGAATTGAATTTCATCTTGGGCTTCATCATATTTTGCTATAGCGCCGATGGGTGCGGTACAACCTCCTTCAAGCGTACGTAAAAATTGACGTTCGATGGCAGTACACACTTCGGTTTCTATATCATTGAGTTGGGCTAAAGCTTCAAGGGCATGATGATCATTTTCCATAGCAACTACAACCATTGCTCCTTGTGCTGGTGCGGGTATCATCCAATCCAAATTAAGATACGTTTGCGGTTTCAAGTTGATACGCTCCAAACCAGCGGCGGCAAATACGGCACCACTCCAATCGTTATCGTTTAATTTTTGCATTCGGGTGTTGACATTTCCGCGTAGATCCACCACAGTATGTTGGGGATAACGGTTGAGCCATTGCGCTTGACGGCGTAAACTTCCCGTTGCAATGGTCGCGGAAGTTTCAAGGAATTCCGTCGAACCTTTATGCACCAAGATGTCTAATACATTGGCACGAGGTAAAACGGCCGCTTGAACAATACCTTGCGGTAAAGCCGTTGGAACATCTTTCATGGAATGCACAGCGATATCCACTTCGCCTTTGATCATGGCGATGTCTAAGGTTTTGGTAAAAATTCCGGTGATCCCAAGTTCGTACAAGGGTTTGTCCAGTACCAAGTCACCTTGGGATTTCACGGCAATAATTTCGGTGCGGTAACCCAGATCGTTCAGCTGTTTTTCTACCGTTTTGGCTTGCCAAAGGGCGAGTTCGCTGTCGCGGGTTCCGATGCGTATGGTTTTACTCATCTTATTTTTCAGAGGATGCCAATTGGAACACTTTTTCTATCCATTCGATACTTTCATCGACGGGGGTGTTTTCATCTTTAAGGTGATTGGCAAAATGGTTGGTGATTTTTTGTATGATGCGAGCGGTAATGATTTCCGCTTGTTCTTCGTCGAAATTGGACATTTTTTTGCGTTGCACGTTCAATTCGCCTTCCTTGATGGAATTCAATTTCGCTTTCAAGGCATGAATAGTTGGAGCAAATTTACGCTGCTTGGTCCAAGCAATAAATTCTTCTTTAACTTCTTCAATAATCGCTTCAGCAGCCGGAATGTGTTGCTTGCGATTTTCCAATGTCTCGTCGGTGATTTGCGATAATTGATCCATGTGCACTAAGGTAACGCCAGGAATTTCCATCACATTTTCATGTACATTTTTGGGAATGGACAAATCCAAAATGGTCAACGGTTTTTTCAAATTCAAAATCGCTTTGTCGACGGTCGGATTTTGCGCTCCTGTTGCCACGACCAATACATCAGCATTTTGTATTTCCAATTGTAAATCGGCGTAATCTTTTACGATGACATTTAGTTTACGCGCTAAGCGTTCGGCTTTGTCTTTGGTGCGGTTAATTAAAGTGATGTGACTGTGTTTGGTGTGTTTGACCAAATTTTCACAGGTATTACGACCGATTTTACCCGTTCCAAAAAGCAAGATATTCTTATTTGAAATAGCCTCTACGTTTTTGAAAATGTATTGCACTGCCGCAAAAGAAACGGAAGTAGCGCCGGTAGAAATTTCGGTTTCGTTTTTGATTTTTTTGCTGGCTTGAATCACCGAATTGATTAATCGCTCAAGAAACGTATTGACCAATTGTTCTTCTTTGCTTTGCGCAAATGCCGTTTTCAACTGACTGATAATTTCGAAGTCGCCTAAAATCTGACTATCCAAACCAGTCCCCACACGGAACATGTGGTTGATTGCTTCAGATCCTTTGTATACATAGGCTACTTTTTGGAAATCTTCCACGGTACCGCGACTGTTTTCGCACAACAATTTAATCAATTGAAAAGGATGTTGGGCAAAACCGTAAATCTCGGTACGGTTACAGGTAGACGTCACAATTAACGACTCAATGTTTTCTTCTTGAGCTTGTTGCAACAATTTTGCTTGCGCAACGGCATCCAAACTAAAACGACCGCGCGTTTCAGCGTCTGCTTTCTTGTAACTCATTCCAATTGCATAAAAGGAATTGTGTTTGATCTTGATTCCGTTTTCCATGAAGGGGCTCTTTCCTAAAAGTAGAACAAAGTTACGTTCAATACATTTTTAAAAAATAACGCTCAAAGGACTTTTTATGTCGCTGTGCGTTATTTATATTGTAAAACGAACTTTTTCCGTTATTTATTTTAAATTTGTACCAATGACGGGGCTTGACGATTAACTTATGTAGATTCATTCTAAATAACAAAATCAACTTCCGTCGGAAGACATATACGAAAAAATATCGCTATGGGTTCTTTTGAAGAAATAAAAATTGAGGAAGATTTCTTACTGATTCGGTTTCAAAACGACGGAACAGAAAATTTTCCCGTGAAACGTGCGGTTCCGCAAGGGCTGATTCAGTTTCATTTTGGCTTAAAAGGAAAAGCCAAATTCGTTTTCAACGATGGAAATTATGCTTTAGAATTAAAAGAAGAGAAATCATTATTGTTTTATAATCCGCAAAAAGAGCTGCCGATTCAATTGGAAGTGGCTCCAAACACCTGGTTGATTTCGATTTTAATTTCCATTAAAAAACTCCACAAATTATTTTCTTCGGATACGGAGAACATTCCGTTTTTGAGTGAAGAGAATATCGACAAGAAATATTATAAAGAAAACAACATCAGTCCGTCCATGGCGATTGTCCTGAGTCAGTTGTTTCATTATAACCTCAATCCCTCTATCAAAAATCTCTATTATAAAGGTAAAGGCTATGAGTTGTTGAGTTTGTACTTTAACCGCTCTGAAGATCCCAATGCGGAACAATGTCCGTTTTTGATTGATGAGGAAAATGTATTAAAAATCCGTAAGGCTAAAGAAATCGTAATTGCCAACATGGCCGAACCGCCGGGATTACAAGAATTGGCCGATCAAGTGGGTTTGAATTTGAAAAAATTAAAAATGGGTTTCAAACAAATTTACGGCGATACCGTGTATGGGTTTTTGTTTGATTATAAAATGGATTATGCCCGAAAACTGTTGGACAGCGGCTCGTATAATGTGAATGAAGTAGGACTCAAAGTGGGTTACAGCACAGGAAGTCATTTTATAGCAGCCTTCAAGAAAAAATTTGGCACCACGCCCAAAAAATATTTAATGAATTTACAAGTCAACACCTAAGTTGGATTGACAAAAAAGGAATTTTAAAGAAATTATAGATAAAAAATAAATTGCCCAAAATGAAAGGAGTATTATTAGTCAACCTCGGTTCACCTGAAAGTCCGACCCCAAAAGATGTTAAGCCGTATTTGGATGAGTTTTTAATGGATAAATACGTTATTGACGTTCCTTATTTATTACGCGCTTTGTTGGTACGCGGAATAATTTTGCAAACGCGTCCTAAAAAATCAGCCGAGGCCTACAGTCAGATTTGGACGGATGAAGGTTCGCCCCTTATTGTGATTTCAAAAAAAATGCACAATAAGGTCGAAAAACTTGTAGATGTTCCCGTGGCTTTAGCCATGCGTTATGGCACCATGACCATACAAAAAGGATTGCAAGAGTTGAAAGATAAAGGCGTAACCGATGTGATGTTATTGGCGTTGTATCCTCAGTATGCTATGGCTTCCACTACCACTATTTGGGCATTGGCGGATGAATTGCAACAAAAGCATTTTCCAGAAATGTCGATTACGAAAGTGCCTGCCTTTTACAACAAACCTGATTTCATCCAAGTGTTAGCCCATTCGATTAAAAAACATTTGGAAGGTTTTGAATACGATCATTTATTGTTTTCCTACCACGGCATTCCGAAACGTCACATTCGCAAAACGGATGTTACCAAATCGCATTGTACAATAGACAACAAATGTTGTGTCACGGCCTCTCCAGCGCATGAGTTTTGCTACCGTCACCAATGTTATGAAACGACACGTCAAGTCGTGGAATTGTTGGGAATCCCTGAAGGGAAATACAGTCAGACCTTCCAATCGCGTTTAGCAGGTGACAAATGGTTAACGCCGTATACCGATGTAGAAATCAACAAAATGCCGGCCAAAGGTATCAAGAAATTAGCGGTTGTAACCCCTGCTTTCGTTTCGGATTGTTTGGAAACATTGGAAGAAATTGCGATGCGTGCCAACGAAGAGTTTATCGAAAATGGCGGGGAAGCATTTTTTGCCGTGCCTTGTTTAAACGATGAAGACGAATGGTGTCAAGTGGTGGCCAATTGGGTCAATGATTGGAGTAAATAATAAAGGTCCGTTTTACAACCTGAAACTTTAACCTAAAACGTATCCATGGATCTCTACAACAACATCAAAGCCTTGCACTTGATCTTTGTGATCACCTGGTTTGCCGGACTCTTTTATATTGTTCGGTTGTTTGTGTATCAAATTGAAGCGCAATCCAAACCTTCGCCTGAAAAGGAAATTCTGGGAGCACAATACAAAATTATGACCTACCGATTATGGTATATCATCACGTGGCCCAGTGCGGTGTTGGCAACATTATTTGCATTAACCTTATTGCATTTAAATCCGGGTTGGATTTACATGCCGTGGATGCAAGTGAAATTGGGATTTGTGGTACTCTTGTTTGCTTATCATTTCAAATGCCACCAAATCTACAAGCAATTGCAAAACGACGACACCCGATACAGTTCCAACTTCATGCGCTTATGGAACGAAGGCGCCACAATCATCTTATTTGCTGTCGTCTTTTTGGTCATTCTAAAAAATGCCATTGACTGGATTTACGGTGTTGTGGGGATAATTGGATTCTCAATACTCATTATGCTCGGCTTTAAATTTTACAAGAATATTAGAAAGAAAAATAATTCTTAATTCATAATTCCTAACTCAACTCAGTGCTTTCCAACTTCAAAATATCCATGCTTTCCCTTCGAATACGGATTTTCCTATCGATGATTGTATTGATATTAATTGCATCGATTTTGATGGCGTCGATTTCGTTGTTTCAGTTCAAAAGTGAGGCGCGCAATTTCCATCAAGAACGCTTGGAACGCAAGGAAGATGCGGTTCGGGAGCATATTAACTACATTTTAGCGAACACAACTTATCCCCTAACGGAGAAAAATTTGCCCTTAATTTTCAAGGATAAAATTCACGAACTCTCCGACATTCATAGTGTTGAAATCAATATTTATAGTTTGAAAGGGAATTTGTTGAAATCGTCCAAAGCTTCGTTTGCCGTGGACAGTATTTCTCCGCCTATTCCGCAATACATTTTAAAATTAGTCCAATCATCCATTGAAAAAAGGTATGTGGATATTAAAAATGTGGACGGACTCAAGATTCGTTCTTCCTTTACCCAAATCAAAGACGACCGATTCAAACCGCTTGGGATTTTGAATTTACCCTATGTGGAAGATGATAGTATTTATGAAAATGAAATCCAGGATTTCTTGGTACGCTTGGGACAGGTTTACTTTTTCATGCTGTTGATTGCTTTTGCTTTGGCCTATTTTTTATCTTCTTATATTACCCAATCGCTCAAAACGATTTCGGACAAAATCAACGAAACCAGTTTGAACCAAAAGAATGAGAAAATCATGATTGAGGACAATAGTCGTGAAATCAATTCGTTGATTAAGGCCTATAATGCGATGGTGGACAAGTTGGAAGAAAGTGCCTCGATGTTGGCCCAATCCGAACGGGAACAAGCTTGGCGCGAAATGGCGAAACAAGTGGCCCACGAGATTAAAAATCCGTTGACGCCGATGCGACTTACTGTACAAAGCTTCCAACGAAAATTTGATGAAAACGACCCGAATTTACGACAGAAACTCAACGATTATACCAAAACCATCATTCAACAAATCGACACGATGACAGCGGTGGCTTCGGCGTTTTCGAACTTTGCCTCGATGCCGGCACAGCAAAATGAAACCTTGAATGTGGTGGAAGTGGTCGAATTCTCGTTGGATATTTTTAACGAAGAATACATTACGTTTACGAGTGCTGAGGCGGAAATTATCACGGTAATGGACCGCACGCAATTGATTCGTATCATTACCAATTTGGTGAAAAATGCGATACAAGCCTTGCCTGAAGAACAAGAAGAAAAATCCATTGAAGTTAGCGTTCAACGCGATGAAGAAGGCGTGACCATTTTGGTAAAGGACAACGGTATCGGAATTGAACCCGACAACCAGGAACATATTTTCGAACCCAAATTTACTACGAAAACAAGTGGTATGGGTCTCGGACTCGGGATTATCAAAAATATTATTGAAAATTATAAAGGAACGATTACTTTTGAATCCGAATATGGAAAAGGGACAACATTCAAAGTGACCTTACCTTTCACAAACCACTAAAACACTACGTATGACATTCGAAAATATCCTTGTGGACATCGACGGAAATTTGGCGCAAGTAACCATCAACCGTCCAAGTAAATTGAATGCTTTGAACAAAGCTACTATTCAAGAGTTGCATGATGCCTTAGCTCAATTGGATGCTGATGCAACGGTAAAAGCTATTGTATTAACCGGTTCAGGAGAAAAAGCTTTTGTAGCCGGTGCCGACATTTCTGAATTTGCGCATTTTTCAATTGAAGAAGGCGCGCAATTAGCGGCTTTAGGTCAGGAGTTATTATTTGACTTTGTCGAAAATATGAAAACACCTGTCATTGCTGCAGTGAATGGTTTTGCCTTAGGCGGCGGATTGGAATTGGCCATGTCGTGTCATTTCCGAGTTGCTTCGGACAATGCAAAAATGGGCTTACCTGAAGTGACATTGGGAGTGATTCCTGGATATGGAGGCACACAGCGTTTACCCCAATTGGTTGGAAAAGGACGTGCCATGGAAATGATCATGACGGCGGGAATGATTGATGCCGAAACCGCAAAAAGTTACGGTTTAGTTAATCATGTTGTTCCCCAAGCCGAATTGCTAGAATTCACCAAAGGCATTGCGAGCAAAATCTTGAAAAACTCACCTGTGGCTATCAGTTATGCTATCAAAGCGGTTAATGCCGGATTTGTAGATGCCAAAGAAGGATTCAAAACCGAAATTAAATCCTTTGGAAAGTGTTTTGGCACTGAAGATTTCAAAGAAGGTACAACGGCGTTCTTGGAAAAACGCAAAGCGGAATTCCCTGGGAAATAAACAATAATAATCCTTAAATAAACATGAAAAAAATCATTCTATTCGCCTTAGTAACTTTCTCTATGTTAAGTTGTAGTAAAAGTGACTCTGACACTCCAGCGGTATCAATTGTAGGAAAATGGCAATTTACACAAGAAGGCACCTTAGTGAATAACCAAGAAGTGTTAACTCCCTATGAACATTCTCCAGGTTGTGTCAAAGATTTCACAGAATTCCTCTCCAGTGGAGCCTTGAAAGATCACTACTACAACACAAGTTGTAACGAATCGATAGACACTGGTGTATGGAGTAAAACCGAAAATTCTTTAAATATTACGTATTCCGACAATACTGTTGTAAATGGACAAATTTTAGAATTATCCAATACCACATTAAAAGTTAAATTTATTGATTCTGGGATTACAAATATTGTTATTCTAACTAGAATATAAACAAAAAGAGAACCTAAACGGTTCTCTTTTTTATTTTGCGCCTTCCCATTCGGCATAGAATTGGGCTAAAAAAACTTCCATAAAACGATGGCGTTCTTCTGCTAATTTTCTACCTGCAGGAGTATTCATTCGGTCTTTAAGCAATAACAATTTCTCATAAAAATGATTAATTGTAGGTGCATTGCTTGCTTTGTATTCTTCTTTGGTCATGTGCATATTGGGTGCAATGGCTGGATCGTACATCGGTCGGTTTTTGAAACCCCCATAATTAAATGTTCGGGCAATACCAATAGCACCAATGGCATCCAATCGATCGGCATCTTGCACGATATCCAATTCTAACGAAGAAAACGTTCGTTCCGTTTTCCCACCTTTGAAAGAAATATTTTCAATGATTTTAACCACATGATCAATTGTAGCCTCATCGGCGTGCTGACTTTCTAAAAAAGTTCGCGCGGTTTTGGGTCCGATACTTTCATCACCACCATGGAACTTACTATCGGCAATATCGTGCAATAAAGCAGCCAACTGCACCACTTCCCGATTGCAATGTTCTTGATCAGCAATATGAAGTGCGTTGCGGTAAACCCGTTCAATGTGAAACCAGTCGTGACCGGCTTCTGCACCTTCCAATTGTTTTTTTACATAAATAATGGTAGCATCAACGATCCCCATATTAAATGGCTAATGCGGGTTGTACCCATTTGAATTTTTTAGTTTCTTCAGGCAAAACCAAACGTTCAGAAATACGAGCCATACGGTCGGGTAATTTCATCAAATAATCGCGTGCGCGCTCGGCCTCATCCGTTAAACTCGAAATTTTATCAATTTCCCAAGTAGCGATTAATTTGCGTAAAATATCCACGTAATCGTTGGCCGTGTAGACACCGATTTTCTGCGCTGAATTAGAAAATTCTTCAAAAGCTGTGCTGATTTTCTCTCCCGATTCACGCAAGAAATGAGCAGGCATCGTGATTTTTTGTTTCATCATGTATTGAAACGCCAACATCATTTCGCTCGGATCGACTTTGAAAATACGGTTCACAAATTCGCTGTATGCCAAATGGTGACGCATTTCATCACCAGCAACCATTTTACACAAACGCGACAACTTTTTATCTCCAAAATCTTTGGCCAATTGCGACACACGGTTATGAGAGATATAGGTTGCTAATTCTTGAAAACTGGTGTAAACAAAGTTCTTATACGGGTCTTTTCCTGTCCCGATATCAAAACCGTCATTGATTAAATGTTGGGTGGTTACTTCCACTTCTCGCATATTGACGCGCCCAGACAAGTACAAATACTTGTTTAAAGCATCGCCGTGGCGGTTTTCTTCCCCAGTCCAATGGCGTACCCATTTTGACCAGCCATTGCGACCTTCGTTATCGACACCTTCTACTTCCATCAACCAAGATTCATAGGTAGGCAAAGCTTCCTCCGTAATGGTGTCGCCTACCATTACAACCCAGAAATCATAGGGTAAATCGTTGGCGATTTCGCGCAATTCGCGAACTTCTTCAATAAAATTCTCTTTTTGAGAATCGGGCAACAAATCCGTAGGTTGCCAAATTTTTTCGACGGGAACGAGGTATTCGTCAACAAAGCTATCGATGCTTTTTTCGAGGAATTGCATCACTTCCAATCGGATGTTTTTAATAGACATTATATGTAATTATGAATTGTGAATGGCACTGTTGACCGCTTGTTCTGTTTTTTCAAACAGTGTGGCAAAGTCGTAATCTTTTACCGCCAAGGGTTCGTGTATTGTATATTTAATGTGTTTTCCTAATCCCATGGGAAACATACCAAATTGGGTCATTTTCCACGAATTATTGATGGTAATCGGCACTACCAAGGCATTGGGCGCAAACTTGCACAAAATTTTCAAACCGTTTTCTGAGAATTTTTTAGTGGCACCCGTTTTACTGCGGGTTCCTTCTGGAAAAATTACGGCTGTTCGGTTGTGCTTTTCAATGTATTCGCTGAGTCCCTTGATGGTAGGTAACGCTTGTTTAGGGTCTTTTCGATCTATTAAAACGGAACCTCCATGACGTAAATTGTAAGAGACAGAAGGAATTCCTTTTCCCAATTCTTTTTTACTGACGAATTTGGCATGATGTTTTCGCAAAAACCAAATAATTCCGATGATATCGTACAGACTTTGGTGATTAGCAACAAAAATCAATGGAACATTTTGCGGAATGCGTTCACGGTTAGAAAAGGACCAACGCGTTCCCAGAATTCTCGTACAACCTACTAAAAAAAGATTGAGATAATCGACACTTTTTTTATGTGCTTGATAGCCAAAGACATTAAAACAAACCCATTGTATGGGATGGAAAATCACCAAGGTTAGTCCGAAACAAAGGTAATAGACCACAGAGATGGGATACGAAATCAGTTTTTCCATGTGAAAAAAATTGGCTGTAAAAGTACGGCTTCTCATTGTTTAAAACTACTTTTGGGAAAACTAATTTAGTCCTAAAAAAATAAGTACATTTACGGCTTTAACAGCCTTTAATTTTAATGTAAAATGAGTTCAGAAAAAGAAGCAAAATTGAAAGCGTTACAGCTGACGTTAGACAAGCTGGACAAGACCTACGGTAAAGGTACCGTAATGAAGATGGGAGACAAAGCGGTGGAAGAGGTAGAAATCATTCCATCCGGGTCGTTGGGATTGGACCTTGCCTTGGGCGTAAATGGGTATCCAAAAGGTCGTATTATTGAAATTTATGGACCGGAGTCATCGGGTAAAACCACCTTGACTTTGCATGCCATTGCCGAAGCACAAAAAGCGGGTGGTATTGCTGCGTTTATTGATGCTGAACATGCATTTGACCGTCACTATGCGGCCAAATTGGGTGTAGACATTGAAAATTTAATTATTTCGCAACCGGACAACGGGGAACAAGCGTTAGAAATCGCCGAAAACTTAATTCGCTCAGGAGCTATTGACATTGTAGTTATCGACTCGGTAGCAGCTTTGACACCAAAGAGTGAAATTGAAGGAGAAATGGGTGATTCCAAAATGGGATTACATGCCCGTTTGATGTCGCAAGCCTTACGTAAATTGACGGCAACCATCAGCAAAACCCATTGTACGGTGTTTTTCATCAACCAGTTGCGTGAAAAAATCGGGGTAATGTTTGGAAATCCTGAAACCACAACGGGTGGTAATGCCTTGAAGTTTTATGCTTCCGTGCGTTTGGATATTCGTCGTTCTTCACAAATCAAAGATGGTGAAAATGTATTGGGGAACCGTACCAAAGTGAAAGTGGTGAAAAATAAAGTTGCACCACCTTTCAAAACGGCAGAATTTGACATCATGTATGGCGAAGGTGTTTCCAAAACAGGTGAAATCCTTGACTTAGCGGTTGAATTTGAAATTATCAAAAAATCGGGTTCTTGGTTTAGTTATGGCGACACCAAATTAGGACAAGGTCGTGATGCGGTTAAACTATTGATCAAAGACAACCCTGAATTGGCAGACGAATTGGAACAAAAAATCAAGGAAGTCATCAAGGAACAAGTTGACTAAAACGTTTAAATTTCCCGGTTTTGAAAAAAATCGGGATTTTTTTTTCATATTGACGCAACCATTTTTGCTAAATTGTATCCAATAAATATAATATTACGAAAAGAAGATGAAAAGAATTAGTTTTTCTGTGTTAATTGTACTTGGATTACTCACAACAAGTTGTGATATTTATAACGATGAACCTGTATATATACAAGTTTCACCAGTTACTGAAGTAACAAATCCAGAGAAATTTGCAAAAGATAGTATTACAGAAATCCCTGTGAATTTTAATTTACCATCTAAATGCAATGTGTTTCGTGGATTTTATTATGACACTGCAGATTTTCAACGTGTTGTAGCTATTGAAAGCTATCGAGAAGGGAATCAATCTTGTCCAACGGATGACAATACTTATACGCAAACTTTGCGTTTTAAACCCACTAAATTAGGAATATATCATTTCAAATTTTGGACAGGAAATGATGCACAAGGAGTTGAACAATTTTACGAATTTGACGCTATTGTCGATCATTAATAAAATGAAAAGTCTTGAATCTAGAGCAAATCATCCAGGGATGTCAGAAGAAAGACATACTCGCTCAAGAGCAACTGTACCGACATTATGTTGGGAAAATGTTTGCCTTGTGTTTGAAGTATGTTCCTGATCGTGATACCGCTCAAGATTATTTACAAGATGCGTTTTTGTTGGTTTTTGATAAAATCAATCAATTTGAAAATAAAGGTTCATTTGACAGTTGGATAAAAAGGGTTTTTATCAACCATATACTACAGCAATTTCGAAAGAAAAGTTATCTGGCGGTTGTAGATGAAAATATACCCGAAACCGTTGAAGTTGAAATTGAAGAAGGTGTTCCCCCGGAATTTTTACTTCAAATTGTACAAGAGTTACCCGAACGGTACCGGTTAGTATTTAACTTGTATGTATTTGAAAATTTCAGTCATCAGGAAATTGCCGATGCTTTGAACATCAATATCGGAACCTCAAAATCCAATTTGTCGCGTGCCAAATTGATATTAAAACAAAAAATAGAAGATTATACTGGCAGCTCAAAAATGCCCCAAATACAATGAAAAAAAACCAAGACATCAACAAGCTATTTCAAGACCAGCTGGAGCACTTTGAAGTACTACCTGATGAGGCGGTATGGACCAGTATTGCGTCGAAACTTCAAGAAAAGAAAAAACGCCGTGTTATTCCAATATGGTGGTTTTACAGCGGAATTGCCGCTGCTTTCTTAATCGGGTTGTTTTTAAATTTCACACTGTTTACTTCGCCCACTGCACCTGGAGTTCCTGGAACTTCACCCTCAGATGCTGTAGTGGAAGGTTCGAAATCTAACGGGACTCTAAACAACGGTTCTTCAAATGAAAAAAAACAATCCAACGGTGTTGACAATACAAATACACCTGACTCCAGTGATAGGGATGGATCCTCTAAAGGAATTCAAGAATCCGATATCACAACAGGGGTTGCTACTTCTGCAACAGCGCCTGTAAATTCGGTTGCTAATAAAACCGCCCGTCTGAATCCTATAAAACGTAATTCAGATTTAAAAACTAGCAATTCCCTTAAAAACCGAATTGCTCATCAAAATAGTGCAGGCACATCACAATTAGCAATTGCAACTCCAGCAGCTCCAGTAAATGAAATGGCAATTGATAAAGTACCTACTAAAAATAATTCAACCCTGTCTGAAGTAAATGTTACCCATCCGGTTGCTGTTCAATCCAATCCTTTGGATGGACAACAACAAAACAACGGTACTACTTCAAATTCTATTGTTTCCAATAACCCTCTTAATAGTGCTAAGGACAGCAGTAAAGTTGCCCAAAAGCCGACCAATGAATTGGAAAAATTGCTTGATGAAAAAGAAAAGAAATCCTTTTCCGGACAGAATTTAAATAGGTGGCAGGTGGCATCGCATCTTGCCCCTATTTACTTCAGTTCGTTATCACAGGGTTCGCCTTTGGATCCCGCATTAGCAACCAATTCTAAACAGTATTCCGCGAACAACACCAGTTATGGCATTGGCGTAGGTTATGCTCTCAATTCAAAAATGAGTATTCGAACAGGCGTTAACGTCGTTCGATTAGGATACGATACTGACGAAATTGCTTACTATATGGAACCCAATGTAAGTAGTCGCATTCAAAATTTATCGTTAAATGCTATGGGTTCAAACATCATCATTGAAAGTTTGAACAACGTTAAAACCTACAATAAATTCATGAACCGTTACGAAGGTTCGTTAAACCAACGCATGGGTTATTTGGAAGTTCCTATGGAGTTGACTTACCGTTTAGGCGGGAAAAAAATGGGGATTCAGTTCGTGGGCGGATTCAGTTCCTATTTCTTGAATCAGAATGAAATTTATTTACAATCGGAGCAATTTAATTTATTGGTAGGGAAAGCAACCAATTTAAATTCAGTTCACTTTAGTGGAAATTTAGGTTTCGGAATTCATTACGGTTTCTTCAAAAAATGGGAAGCCAGAATCGAACCCACATTTAAATATCAATTCAATACGTATAGTAGTGACGCGGGTAATTTCAAGCCTTATATGATGGGGCTTTATACCGGTGTTTCTTACTCGTTTTAAGATAGTTAGGTTAGTTTACAATTAGTTAAGTGGTGTTACTGCACTGCGGTGCGTAACAAAAAAAGAGTGTCTTGGCCAGACACTCTTTTTATTTGCGTTAAGGATTGCAGTGGAAATCCCGGTGCCGGAGTTTACGGAGGTACCGGATTGCAACGGAAAGCCTGACCCCGGAAGAATGGAGGGGGAACGCCCTAATCATTCTCTTGCAAATCCGTTAAAATAAGCTGTCGTGCTTGCTCTTTTATATCCTTTTTGGCTTCCAAAGGCAATCCTTGGGTTTCGATAAAAGGGTGGATTTTTACCCGCATTTTCCCGGGACTGCCACTCAAAAACGTATAGGAAAAACGTTCTTTATTGTCAAAAAATGTCATGGGAACTATCGGAATCTGGTGCTCAATCGCCAGGCGGAAAGCACCGTCTTTGAATTCGTCCAACAGTACGCTTTCATCGGGTACACCACCTTCGGGAAAAATACAAATACTCAATCCCATATTCAAACGGCGTTGGGCGCGTTCGTAAACGGCCATCCGACTCTTTTGATTGCCACGATCGACTAAAATACTGGTGCGTTTGTAGAAAAATCCGAATAGTGGAATCTTGGCTAATTCCTTTTTCCCTACAAAAACAAAGGGATTCCGCACGGTAGCGAGCATCAGCATGATGTCTGTCATCGAAGTGTGATTCGCGATGAACATATAACTTTTATTCGGTTCGAGCTCTTGTAAAGTTCTGACTTGGTAGCGAAAACCCATGCCGTAAAGAATGACTTTCGCCCAAATTCGGGCTAATATGAAGAAATACGGATACCAACGTTCTTTCAAAATGGAAAGAAACAAAAAGGGAAACATCACTAAAATGGGTACGGCCACCAAAATATAAAACCAAATACGCCATACCACCCAAAAAATAATTTTTAACGCGCGCATAGACCCAAAAATAAAGCAATTTTAGTTTAAATTTGCTCCTCAATTTAAAAACTATGGCAAAAATACTAACAGGCGTACAAAGTACGGGCACTCCCCACTTGGGTAATTTATTGGGTGCCATATTGCCGGCGATCGAAATGTCGAAAGCACCGGGCAATGAAACGTTTTTATTTATCGCCGATTTACATTCGGTGACACAAATCAAAGACGGTGAAACTTTACGAGGAAACACGTATAGTACGGCTGCAGTATGGCTTGCTTGTGGTTTGGACACCGATAAAGTGGTTTTTTACCGTCAGAGTGATGTACCACAAACAGCGGAATTGTCGTGGTATCTGAGTTGCTTTTTCCCGTTTCAACGGCTGACTTTAGCACATTCCTTTAAAGACAAAGCCGATCGCTTGGAAGATGTCAATGCAGGTTTATTTACCTATCCGATGTTGATGGCTGCAGACATTTTATTGTATGATGCCGAATTTGTTCCTGTTGGGAAAGATCAATTGCAGCATATTGAAATCACGCGCGATGTAGCTTCTCGATTTAACCATCAAATGGGAGAAACTTTTGTGTTGCCCGAAGCCACCACTAGTGAAGAAACCCAATATATTCCGGGAACGGATGGGCAGAAAATGAGTAAGTCTCGCGGAAATATCATCAATATTTTCTTGGATGATAAAGCCTTGCGCAAGCAAATCATGAGTATTGAAACCGACAGTACTCCGTTGGAAGAACCTAAAAATCCGGATACGTGTAAAGTTTTTGCTTTGTATAAATTGTTAGGCGATGCGGATCAAGTAGCCCAAATGCGTCAAAACTATGAAGGCGGGAATTACGGGTATGGTCACGCAAAACAAGCGTTATTCGAATTGATCGGTGAAAAATTTAAAACCGAACGCGAAAAATACAATTACTACATGTCCCATTTGGACGAAGTGGATGCCTTTTTGGCAAAAGGCGCTCGTAAAGCAGGAGCCATTGCCGATGGCGTTTTGCAACGGGTACGTCAAAAACTTGGATTTGAATAAAACAAAAGTCCTGAAGGAATTGACTTCAGGACTTTTTTATTAATTCTTTGCTGCTGCCTCTTTGATTTCTTCGACAGCGGAGCGAACTTCTTTGGTAAAAACCTCTACTTTGCCTTTTTCTTCCCGTAATTCAATGGGGCCTTCAAAACGGCAATCCTTGTCAATCAACTCTTTGGCATTAGGTGCTAATTCGGTAAATCGGTATTCCACATTGGAATGATTGCCAATAAAATAATGGCGCGATGGATCTTGAAAAGAAGCTAAATTGCGGCCCACATAAAAGTTTAAAATCCGTTTGTTATAATCGCTAGTATTCAACTGAAACGATTCATTGGCCTTAATGTAAAAAGCTTTTGCAGGCATTTTAATACTATCGTACACAATCACATTTTCCAATACGATGACATCATAATTGGTTTTGTTCTGAATCCTTTGAAAACGTTCATCTCCTGCCGAACTTACTTGATCATTATAAAATGTAGTAAAAGGATTACTACTGGTGACTATTTTCTCAATGGGCTTGACTTGTGTGATTTTGGCTGGGTCAAAATGGGTCAAAAACACTTTAAAACTATCAATTTTAAAATGCATATCGGTGTAATAACGATCCGTGGTGGGCGGCGCTTCTTCAACAGTAGTTTCTAATTGATTGGTGGGCTCATAAGTTGAACTGGAAGAACCAGAACATCGATTAGCCGCAAATGCTATTTTTAATAAAATGATCAAAATGATTCCAAACGTTTTCCAACTAAACGAGGAAAAGTAACTTTTTTTGGAATGCGACTTGCCCAAAACCACATTGCGATTCCCTAGCAAAGTTTCTTCCAAATCTTCATCAAACGGACGATACGAAGCCATAGCCACCATAATCGAGCCCGCCTGTGGATGCTGGTTATTGGAATTGTAAATATCGACCACACGATTTAAAAGTATTTTCACTTTTTCATCCATTTCTGGACTGGTCAATTGGGATAAAAAGTTGAAAAAACTGCTGGTTTTACAATAGTCGATATGACTGCTAGTACTGGCAGGATTCATCAATTGGTTGACAGCAAACTCAATTTTCTGAATGGCTTTTCGTTGAAGAGTAAGCAAAAATTCTTCCGGGAAAAAATGGGAATACTCCATGATTTCTTTAACTGCATCAAACTGGTTATCGGCTATTTTTTGTTCTAAGAAGAAGGACAAGTCTGTCAATAAATATTTTTCAAAAAATATTTGAATTTCATGCCAATTATCCGCTTCTACAGGGGTTTGAAAACGGTCATATCCGTAAGTAGTCCCCGCAAAAAAATTATATAATACCCGTTCTTGAATCACAAAATAAAAGGTGTGCGGATAATTTCGCAACGCCTCAGTCAATTGAGAAGCTACGTTAACATCAATATCGGGATTCAATCGTTTTTCAACGTTGACTTGTTTCTCAATACGAATGATTTCGTCCTCCGTAAACTCATGCGTACGGTTATGATCGAGTTGTAAATTTTCAAATAAGCGAATAATATTCATCACGGCTGGTATTAGCGTGAAACAAAAATAGAATTTAAAAGGATTTCAGCACATTCCTTTACGCTAAAAAACAATAAAATTGTACCTTGCTACTCCAAAAAATTGTAAAAAATGGAAGCCATAATCAATCAATTATTCGAAATCGAAAAAAAAGCACAAGAAAATCAAATCGAACTCTTTGAGCGAAATTTCAATCGTATTCAACACGAAATCACCGAAATGGGCTATAAAGTGATTAACCCTATCGGACTCAATTATGACGAACGTGACAATTCTGTTGAAGCAAATTTAATGCATGCCAATGCCAAAAAAATCACCAAAGTTTTAAAACCGGTCATCTACCACAATAGTGGTGATGGTTTTGTATTAGTTCAAAAAGGAGTAGTAATTGTAGAATAATTGAATATGGCCAATATTAATTTCGGTATTGACTTGGGCACCACCAACTCAGCCATTGCGAAATATGAAAATGGTAAAATTACCTTATATAAAAATCCGGTCGGGTTTAAAGACACCTTGCCTTCTGTAGTTTCCTTTCGTAAGGGTCGGATTCAAATTGGAGACAAAGCACGGGAACTGATGTTGACCCAATCGGAAAACGTATTTTCTTCGTTCAAACGAAAAATGGGTTCGGATGCGCAGTATTTTGTAGAAGCTATAGATGCTGAAATTGCGCCGGTCGAACTTTCCGCCATGGTGCTCAAAGAATTGATTAATTTCACCCAACCGGAACAACCCAAATCCACAGTAATCACGATTCCCGCTTCGTTTGACACTATTCAAACCAATGCAACCAAAAAGGCCGGTTACCAAGCCGGTTTTGAAGAAGTGGTGTTGCTTCAAGAACCCATCGCGGCTTGTTTGGCGTATTCCAACACCCTTAATATTGACATTTCGCAAGAACAAAAATGGTTGGTGTACGACTTTGGTGGCGGTACTTTTGACGTGGCTTTGGTACGCATTGATCCTCGAGAATTAAAAGTTTTAGACCATAAAGGGAATAACTTTTTGGGTGGTTTAGACTTGGATAATTTATTTGTTGAAAAAGTAATTTGCCCTAAAATCGAAGCGGTTTCGGGTCAAACCAACTTGTGGAAACGAATGATTGCTGGCGAAGAAGCGGATTGTAAAAAGTTGTATTTCGAACTCTTATTCAAAGCCGAAGAAGCCAAAAAAGAATTATCCATTAAAACTTCTGCCCAATTTGAATTGGACATCGAAGCTTGGGATGTATTTGCCGATATCGAAGTGAGTCGTGTGGAATTTGAATCTATTTTATATGCAAAATTTGATGAATCTTATCATTTGACCGAACGATTGTTGGTCGATAACGGATTGAAATTTTCGCAAATTGACCGAATTATTTTAGTCGGTGGTACTACGTATATCCCCTATATCCGGGAGCAATTGGCACAACGCAGTGGCATTAAAGTAGATACAGGAATTGACCCAACTACTGCCGTTGTGGTAGGCGCCGCGTATTATGCAGGTTCGAAACCATCTGAATTGGCCGAAGAAAATCAAGAAAGCAATCCCGTGGCTACTGATCTTTCGGTTGAAGTCGTTTATGAACCCAACTCGAAAGACGCTGAAGAACTTATCGCTGCCGTTTTTAAAACTCCTTTTCAGGGATATTACCGCATCACCCGCTCGGATGGTGGATTTGATACGGGCGTTCTGAAAATTAATCAGAAAGTAACCGAGTTTGTTCCTTTATTGGAAAAAGCAACCAATATTTTTACCCTTCTGATTTTTGACGAAAATCAAAATGTAGTCTACCAAAACAACAGCATTCATATCACCAATGGTTTGTACAACATTATGGGACAACCTTTACCGAATGATATTTGTTTGGAAGTCGATGAAGAAGCGGGCAAAACATTCATGGAGCGCATTTTTAAAAAAAATGACATTCTCCCGCTGAAAAAAACATTGTACAAAACCACTTCAAAAAACATTTTAAAAAACTCCGATGACAAATTAATCATCAACATTGTGGAAGGAAATGCCGGCGGTATGATTGGAAGTAATTTAACCATTGGATATATTGAAATTACCGGTAAATCCTTGCCTATGGACTTAATCAAAGGAATGGATATCGAATTGAATTTCAAAATTTCTGAATCCCGCGATTTGAATGTGAGTATCTACATTGGTGCTTTAGATTTGGAAATCAACGAAGTATTCAATCCCCATCAACGCCAAGTGGTTTTGGATAAATTAGCTTCCGAAATAAAAACGGTAGTGGATGAAATTCAAGAAGAAATCGAATATCAAGAAGAAGATGAAAATTATGAATATTTAGCGAAGTTAAAACGCATCCTCGACCACTTAACGGTATTGTATAATGAAGCACTTGAAGCCGTTGATGACCGCTCAACGGATCGTAAATTCCAATTGGATGAAATGAAGCGACTCACGATTCAAGAATACGATGATTTGGTGCGTCACAAACATGTGTTGCAAGAAATCCAAGAATACCAAAACACACGGGAAGGTGTGGAAAGTTATTTGGAAGTTGCCTCGCCAAAACAGCGCGAAGAATTTGAAAAAATCGTGCGCAATGAAAAAGAAATTTTGCAATCCAATAACAAATATTTGATTCGTAAAAAAACCAAAGAATTGGATGATTTGTACGATAGCATTTACATGAAACAAGACGAGCGCTTTGTCAATGCTTTCTATTATTACCGTTTCAAAATGGAAAGCGAATACAAAGATGCGCAACGTTTTAAAAAACTCGTTGAATTGGGAGAATCCGCCTTGGAGCGAAACAGTATGACCGAATTGAAAGCCATCAATTATCAATTTTGGGATTTATTGATTGTAAAACCACGAACCCGTGAAGATTTGAACAATTTTGATGGCGACCTCGGTTTGAAATAATTAAATCGCTTCGAATAATTTACCCGGCAACGGACGAATAACGCCTTTCAACTCCATATTCAACAGCAAGGTTGACACTTTAAAAACAGGCATTTGGCACTCTAGGGCAATCAGGTCCAAGAGTGCCTTTCCATTTTGGGCTAAAAAATCATAGAGCAATTGCTCTTCCGCTTCGAGTTGGACAAACAATTGTTTTTGAACACCTTTTCGCACTGGTAATTCTTCTGATGTTGACCAATTCAAATGATACAATATATCTGCCGCCGATGTCAGTAAGTGCGCGCGCTGGGTTTTGATTAAGGCATTGCATCCCTGACTGAATTTATCCGTGATGCGACCCGGTACAGCAAAAACTTCCCGGTTGTATTCATTGGCCATGTTGGCTGTAATTAACGAACCGCCTTTTTCGGCACTTTCAATCACCACAGTTCCTTCCGTCATTCCAGCTACAATTCGGTTTCTGCGCACAAAATTTTCTTTATCAGGATTGGAATCGCTACGAAATTCAGTCAGAAAACCCCCATTTTCCAACATTTTCCCTACATACTTTTTATGCATTTTGGGGTAAATTTGATTGAGTCCGTGTGCTAAAACGCCTATGGTTTGCAATCCCAATTCCATGGCAATTTTATGGGCTAAAATATCCACGCCGTAGGCAAAACCACTCACAATAATGGGATTCAACGGCTCCAAATCTTCCAACAATCTTCGGGTAACATCGCTGCCATAAGGCGTGATTTCACGCGTGCCCACAAAACTGATCAAGTGGCGTTGGTTCCAATCCATTTTCCCCGATCCGTATAATAAAATGGGACTGTCGTAACAATGTTTTAACCGTTCCGGATACGTTGGATCTTGAAAAAAATAAACCTGAACGTGATGATCGGTAATAAATTGATATTCGGCTTCTGCTTTTGCAAAGAGCGAAGTGTCTTTAAAATTTTTGATGGTTTGGGGTCCTAATCCATCAACCGCAGCCAAGTGTCGCGGCTTGAGTTGGAAGACTTCAGTGGCAGAACCAAATTGATGAATAAGTTTTTTGGCTAAAATATCCCCAACTCCCTCTACCTGCAGTAGTGCTAGGGTGGCAATTAAATCGGTATGGCGCATAATAAAATATTGAAAGTCAAAAATATAAAAATGAATTGAAAAATGTTAACAAAGTTTGTTGATAAAATTTTGCCATCGCTCCGAAATCTTTAAATTTGCTCTCATGAAGATTGAATCTTACATATCCCAATTGCTCTATCGCTACCAATGTGTAACGGTGCCTGGATTTGGTGCATTTTTGACCGATACCCAGTCCGCACAATGGAACGGTTCAGCGCAGGTTTTTTCCCCACCCAAGAAAGTCATCACTTTCAATGCTTACCTCAAGAATAACGATGGTCTATTGGCCAATCACATTGCGGTAGCTGAAAAAATTCCTTATGAAGTTGCGGTAACAGCCATTGAACATGCCGTTCACAATTGGAAGCAAAAACTTCAAGATTTTGGCGGAATTTCATTAAAACAAATTGGTGAAATAACACTAAATAGCGATAAAAACTTAGTATTCGTTCCCTATGATCAGGTGAATTACATGACGGAGTCGTTCGGACTCTCAGCAGTAGTTTCACCTTTTGTTCAGCGGGAAATTTTAAATCAAATTGCTGAAGAGGAAGTAATTCCGGTCTTAGAACCCGTTGCTTCAGAAGTTCCTGTTCATCTGTTACCCGAGACTCCTCGCTCGCGTTCGTTTTTAAAATACGCCGCTATTTTTGTAATGAGTGCCGGACTATTGGGTGCTGGTGGTTATTTTGGTAATCAATATTATACCCAAAAAATCGAAGCGGAAACCCTTGCGGTGCAAACCAATGTGCAAAAGAAAATTGAACAAAAAATTCAAGAAGCCACTTTTGTTTTGGATACGCCAACAACACCAACATTACCTCCGGTAACGTTAACCATCAAATCAGAGAAATTCCCTTACCACGTTGTAGCAGGTGCCTTTCGTTTGGAAGAAAACGCCGATCGTGTGTTGTATGAGTTAAAAAAACTAGGTTATCCCGCTCGAAAAATGGGTCCGAACAAACACGGATTATTCCCTGTGTTCTACGGAAGTTTTTCCCGCTACAGCGATGCCCAACAAAAAATGCAGGAAGTTCAAAAATCACACAACCCTGAAGCTTGGGTTTTGATTGAAGAACATTAATATACATCCCAAATTACTTTGGGATTTTTTTATGTTTTATCGGTTCAGAAAACTTTCTTGAATTACTACCTTTGCAAAAAAAACACCATGACACCTAAATATCCCGCGGATTCCCTAACCATTTTAACGGACCTTGTTTTACCGAGTGAAACCAATCCTTTGAACAATTTATTTGGAGGTGAATTACTCGCGCGTATGGATCGTGCGGCAAGTATCGCTGCCCGTCGTCATTCGCGTCGTATTGTGGTGACGGCTTCCGTGAATCACGTGGCGTTTAACCGTTCCATTCCGCTGGGAAGTGTCGTAACTATTGAAGCCAAAGTTTCCCGTGCTTTTACGTCTTCAATGGAAATTTATTTGGACGTTTGGATTGAAGATCGGGAATCGGGCATTCGAACCAAAGCCAATGAAGCCATCTATACTTTTGTAGCGGTTGACGACATGGGTAATCCTGTTCCTGTTCCGGCGTTAGAACCCCAAACCGAAGAAGAACAAGCGCGCTTTGCTGCCGCTTTGCGTCGTAAACAATTGAGTTTGGTTTTGGCTGGAAAAATGAAAGCCAATGATGCCACTGAATTGAAGGCATTATTCACTGAAAATTAATTTTTTAGGATTGCCAAGAAATTACTATTTTTCGGGAAAAGAAACTCCGTGAAAAATCTTATCCTGTCATTATGCGCCTGTGTCTCCTTTTCTACACTTGCTCAGAAAAACATTGACCCCACCGCTGAAGATATTTCAAAGGCAAAATCGTTGCGTGAACAATATAGCAAAGACGACGTTGCCATTTTAGAAAGTACAGATGCTGTAAACTTTGATTACAATTCCAGCGCAGATAAAATTACGGTTTCCATAAAAACCAACGAACATTTGATGAATATCAACCACCGTGCGGATATACACAAATATGAATTCTATGACAGTGAATCTTCCATCGAAAATTTTAAAGTCAAATTCCGAAACGAGAAAGATGCCTCGTTTTATGTAAAAGACGAACCCTACAAAGACGACGATTTGTTTTACAACGATGCCCGTGTAAAATATACTTCCATCGACTTTCCGGTGCAAGGGTACACCTATTTTTATGAACTCAACAAGAAATACAACGACATAAAATACTGCACGACTTTTTATTTTCAAGATGAATTTCCGGTGTTGAAAAAGAAAATTGTGTTTACAGTGCCTAAATGGCTGGATATCGAACTCAAAGAATTCAACTTTGCTGGATTTGACATCAAAAAAAATATCACGGATACGGACGGGTCAACCATTTACACCTTTACCCTAGAAAACGCACCCGCCTATTTCAAAGAAAAAGACAGTCCGGGACGCACCTATTTGTATCCCCACATCATGATTTTGACTAAGAGTTATGCTAAAGGATCCAAAGCAGGAACGTTATTTAAAACCCATGAAGACCTGTACAAATGGTATGCCTCATTGGTAAAATTAATGCAAAATGAACCGGAAAAATTACGTGAAAAAGTAACCGAACTTACAGCGAAAGCGAAAACAGACGAAGAAAAAATCAAAAACATCTACTATTGGGTTCAAGACAACATCCGCTACATCGCTTTTGAGGATGGCATTGCTGGATTCAAACCCGATGAGGCCCAAAATGTATTTGAAAAACGATACGGCGACTGTAAAGGAATGGCCAATTTAATCAAACAAATGTTGGTACTCGCCGGCTTCGACGCCCGTCTCACATGGATTGGGACCAAACACATTGCTTATGATTACAAAACGCCTTCTTTAGCGGTGGATAACCACATGATCTGTACCTTGTTTTACAAAGGGAAACGTTACTTTTTAGATGGAACAGAAAAATTCTGTGCTTTTGGTGAATATGCCGAACGTATCCAAAACAAAGAAGTAATGATAGAAGATGGCGAAAAATGCATACTTGATAAAGTTCCGCTAGGTGCTGCTGCGGCCAATAAAGAAGTATTTACCGCCAATCTTTCCTTGGAACAAGAACAATTAAAAGGAACCTGTCAGCGTAGCTTTTTAGGAGAAAGTCGGGAGTATTTTCAAAACATTTACAACCATTTTGAAAGCAATAAAAAGAAAGAAATGTTAGACGGATACTTGGCCCATCAAAACAAAAGCATCAAGGTCGACCAAGTAAAAATGAGTGATATCAATAACCGAGAACAAAAGTTAACCATTGATTACTCGATTGACATCGCTAACAAGGTTTCGTCATTTGATAATGAAATCTATGTCGACTTGGATTTTATGAACGAATACAAAGAGTTTCAATTAAAAGACCGTAAAACCGATTACGAATTTGATTATAAAACCTTGTATGAATCCGTGATTACACTAAAACTGCCTGCAGGATACAAAGTGACCAAGCTGCCCGAATCCATTGCGGTGAAAGAAAACAATTATGAAGTGAATTTGACCTATGCCGTTGAAAACAATGTCATCGTCTACAAAAAATCCTTTTTATTCAAAAATGCGGTGTTAAAAGCATCCGACTTCGAACAATGGCGTGCCGTAAACAAACGCGTGGCTGAATCGTACAATACACAAATTATCTTAACCAAATAAACATGAAAATCAAACTATTATGGGCAGCATTACTGTGTAATGTATTCTTTGTCTTAGGACAATCGGCTTCTGAAGTTCGCGACGAAATTTGGAGCGCCAGCGATCCCTATAAAAAAGCAAACACGGTCCCTGAAAAATGGAAAAACGAATCGGCCGTCATTATTTACAAACACGAAAATTACGACTACCATAAATTCGGAATTAACGTTACCTACACCAGTTCGATCCGAAAACGCATTCTGCTTTTGGACCAAGCTTCGGTAAAAGAATTCTCCGAGTTTTCGTACCGTGACAAATTCTATTCCAATAAAGCATTGGGCTCATTTTGGCGTCGAGGCACCAATTTTATTGGCGTTAAAATCGTAAAACCCGACGGAAAAGAAGTGATCATTGATACCGACAAAGAAGCCAAAGAAGTGGATGGTGAGAAAAAACTAGCCATCCCAAATCTTGAAATTGGGGACATCATCGACTATTATTTCTATTCGGTTGAACCGTTTAAATCCGTATACGATTATACGTTTGAAGCCGTAGAAACGCCGCTTGGGGATGTTTATCCTACGATGAATTTAAAAATCAACTTGCATACTGAAAACGACTTTTTCCTGAACTTCAACACCTACAACGGTACGCCACCTTTGAACCAAATTGACACGGGTAAAAGCAGTGATCGTTTGTTTGAATTGAAAGCCGAAAACATCGAAAAGAATGAATTCCCACGCTGGTTTTATCCCTTGGCTGAAATGCCTTGCTATAAATTTCAAGTCATTTTTGCCCGTTCAGGTAAATTTGAAAAACTCGCCGATGGTTTCTTACCTGAAAGTGAAAAAGTGGTAAAGAAAACCATCTCTAAAGAAGATATTTTTGAATACTACAATAAAAAATTCTATCCCGATGGCGACTTAGGTGTGGTCAATCGCTATTTGAAAGAAAAGAGTTTTGCTACTGAAGAAGAGAAAGTGCGTGAAATTTATTATTTCTGTCGTCACGAATTCTTCACCCGTTATTTCGAAGCTTTTGTGGTGAATGAAGCGAAAATCATGTACCCGTTCGCCTATTATGGCACCAACCCCATCTTTTTCCGCGACGAAGTGCCGTTTGTGAATTACTTTATGCAGTTCTTGAAAAAACAGGAAATCAGTTATGATGTAATCATCGCTACGCCACGATTTAACGGCTCTATCGACGATTTATTGATCCAACAAAATGTGCGTAAATTAATTCGCGTCAACACGCCCAAACCGATTTACATCGAATATTTCAACGCCTATTCAGGAACCGATCAAGTAAATTACTCCATTGAAAACTCCAAAGCCTATGTTTTGGAAGTGTCCAAAGGCAAACGCGTGACCGATGTTTCCAATGTTACATTACCCAGCAGCACCTACAAAGACAACGTTTCACGTATCAAAACAAAAGTTGACCTTGTCGATTTCACCGGCTATAAAGTACAACGCGATGCCGCTTACTTCGGCCATTTAAAAGAATCCGAGCAAGACGATAAGTTGCAATTCTACGATTTTGTATACGAAGATTACAACCGCTACGGCACCATGAAATTGATGGATTATGTGCGTAAAGAAAAGGACCGTAAACAGTATACGAACGAGTTGGATGCCTTGATTAAAAAGTTAAAAGACAAACAAAACGAAACCTACAAATCCAATGTGGAAAGTGAGTATGAAGTCAAAGTAGACGACTATACATTCGAAATTAAAAACACGGGGCGTTACGGTAAAGACAATGCGCTTGAAATCCATGATGGCTTTACCATTGCCAACAATTATGTGAAAAAAGCGGGCGACAAGTACCTTTTGGAAATCGGGCGTTTCTTAACCTCACAAATTGAAATCGACAAGAAGGAAATCGAACGTAAAAACAACATTTACATGAGTTTCCCACGCTCCTTTGAAAACGAAATCACCTTCAACATTCCCGAAGGATACAGCGTTTCAGGCTTGGAAAAATTAAACAAAAAGGTGGAAAATGAAACCGGCGGATTTGTATCCACCGCCGAAGTCAAAGGCAATCAACTGGTGATCAAAACCTTGAAATACTACAAAAACTACTTCGAGCCCAATGCCAACTGGAACAAAATGATTCAGTTCCTGGATGCGGCCTATCAGTTTACACAAGAAAAGGTCTTGTTGAAAAAGAATTAAGTAAAGCGCTCTTCGGGGCGCTTTTTTTATGAGGCAGCACACACTTGGTGCTTTCACTCACGCCTAGTCCCGTTATCCGTTGCAATCTGCTCCGCTTCGCTCCGCAGGATTTCCACTACTACCGGGGCTGTAGCGACGTTTTTGTTGTTATATCGAGTTATAGAATCTGTATTAACGATTCAACCACTGTGACGGATTCACATAGGTTGCATTTTGGGAAATCATAAAGCGAAGTACCGCCTTTCCATCCGAATCGGTTTTTACCTTTCCAATGGTTTGCTTGGCGCTTATATTTTCTCCTTCAGAAACCGAAACCGAAACCAAGTTGTGATAAATCGTGAAATAATCCCCGTGCTTCACCAGTACGGCAAATTTGTTTCCAATCTTCTGAATTTGCGAAACTTCTCCTTTGAAAACCACACGAACATTCGCATTGGCATCCGTAGTAATATCCACACCACTGTTGTGAACAATCAAAGATTTATACACTGGATGGGGTTGGTCACCAAAACCTAACGAAATTACACCGCGTTCTACCGGCCAAGGCAAACGCCCTTTATTCGCTTTAAAATTATCCGAAATAACTTTCCCTTCTGGGGTTAAAACAATTTTAGCCGACGTTTCAATCTTTTTCGTTTCAGCCACGGTCGTCGTCTTCGGATTGGCTTTCGCTTTCGCCGCCGCCGCTTTACGGTTAGCATCCGCAATGGCTTCCCGAATCAATTTCTGAATTTGAGCATCGATTTTACGGGATTCTTGTTGCTTTTTCTTAATCTCAGCCGCAATTTGTTTCTTGTCTTTTTTAAGACTGTTCGCCAATTTCTCCTGCTCCTGACGTTCTTTCTCAAGATCTTCGCGTTGCTTTTGCTGTTCTGCCAATAATTTTACTTTCTCTTCTTTTTGCTTGTTCAGTTCGGTATAATGGTTGGCTAACTTGGTCGTTTTATCTTTGATTTCTTGCCCTTGCATTTTACGATAGCTGGAATATTGCTTCATGTACTGCAAACGTTTGTAGGCTTGTGTAAAATTTTCTGAAGACAATAAAAACATGGCGCGACTGTGCTGCGACCGACTCTTATACGACTTCAAGATCATTTCAGCATAGTCTTTTTTCAAGATTTCCAAGTCTTTTTTCAACTTGTTAATCTCCAACTGGTTTAAATACAAATTATCATTGATAATACGCGCTTGCTTATTGGTCGTACTGATCAACTTTTCCTTTAAACCAATCTTCTCTTTTTGGATATCCAATAATTTAGTAACCGATTTCTCTTTGGATCGAACTTCTTGAAGCATGCGTTCTTTGTCCAGAATTTCTTGCTGGATTTTTGCTTTGCGCTGTTCCAATTCCTCTTGGGTCAATTGGGCCATACCAAGAGAAGTGGTCATTACCGCCAAAAAAGTAAAAAGTACTTGCTTCATGTTTAATTCTTTTCGAGTTCTATGCGTTCAAATCCTTCAGGAACAGAATAGGGAAACGACAAATCTTCATTAAAATTGACGTTTTTATATTCTACATCAATAGAGGTTTTTGCCGATTCCAATTGGGCTTCCAAAAGCAATTGCAAAGGAAGAAATTTTTCATCAGTTTTACGGTATTCAGGATAGGTTACTTGCAGAGAACGTTGCAAATTTGGTTGGTTGATTTCTTGTTTTTTCACCAAATAATTTTCGCCTTCAAAGTAAAACGACTTGTCCATGGCCGCATTTTCTTTATCGTGCAAGCGGTACCATTTATCAGCGATGGTCACAGCATATTTCCCTTTTTGTAAATCATCAATGGTTTTTCCTAGAAAAATACTTTGCACTTTTTGGTAATCCAAATCGGTTCCCAACCACCGACTTAACGCAGAATAATCGCCTTCAAAATACTTATTTCCAATTTTGTCATAGTATTTCACTTCTGTGGGCGTAATCAAGGCTTTGGCCATGGTAATGCCCAACACGCGAATAATCACCATGATTTTTTCATCCTTCTTCATCCGAATTTCAGCGGTAACATGTTGCGACTGATTCTCGTCTTCATATTTCGCCGAAGCTTTGATATTTAAGGTCGAAAAATTCAGCGCATTCAAATTGTATTTATCAATAATTTGAAGGGCCGGAATTTCATTATTGGTCGCAGCCGTTTCTGCTACTACAATAGCTTTAGGTCGGCACGATTGTAGAGCCAACACGCTGCTCACGAGAACAATTCGGTAGATATATCGTGTGAATACTTGCATTATTTTTTCTTCGTTTTTTCTAAAAGCTGACTGGCTTTTTCAAAATATTCATTCTTCTTTTTGGCATCTCCCAAGCCGGCATACGCTTCGCCCAATTGTAAATTAAAGTTGATTTCCAACACCAAATCATCCACAATAAAATCCAAACCGGCTTCTAGGGTATTTTTGGCTAATTTATATTGGCGAAGTTGGTTCAAGGCCAAACCGTTGTAATAATATAACTGCGGTTGGGTAGGAAACAATTCGATCAACTCGGTAGATAAACGCCCTAACTTTTCAAATTGTAAACTTTCGGTATAGGCTTGGAGCAACAATAAAATGCCTTCCATGTCATCGCTGTGCGATTTTTGGTGCATTTCATAGTATTTTACGGCTTTTGCCCACTCTTTTTTGGCTTGGTAAAACTTCCCGATTTCTTTGGCAACATTGACTTCTTTATCCTCATCAAAATAACCAATGGCTTTGTCCAAATCGCTTTCAAATTGGGGATTGGTTTTGGTAAAAATCAAAAACTCGTTTAACATGCGGTGCTTGATTTTTTTATCAATTTTATCCGAAGCCAAAACGATATTCATGGATTTAACGGCTTGTTCGCCGTTATTCCCATTCAAATGGTACTTGAATAAGCTCACTTGTGCCCACTCCGAATTCGGGATTTCTTTTTCCAATTGGCGTGCGACTTCCAACGCTTTTTCTTCTTGATTGCTTTGCGAATACAAGTAAATTAAAGCGATGTAGTTGGATTCATCTTTGGGGAATTTTTTGATTTTATCCACCAAATCATTCTTCTCCGGACCTTGGTATTTGGCATCTTGTAAAATTTGAGCCATATACAATTCCCGTTTATCCGATTTTCCAACGGTAGCATTTAAATCGTTAATTAAATCCAATGCTTTGTCATATTGTTTGGTCAACATGTAGAGCGAACACAAATCTTCTTTGTAATCGGCTTTGAACTCAATTAATTTCTGAACGATAGCAATGGCGCGATTGTAATCTTTGGTGTCGTAACACACATCATACATGCCCGCCCAAGCCCAACGGTTTTTGTCATCCATTTCGGTGACTTTTTTGAATTGATCAAACGCCTCATTGTAGCGTTTCATGAAATAATAATTCTTCCCTTTTTCAAAATACACAACGGCATTGTTGGGCTGAATTTTTTCACATTGATTCAATTCATCAAGGGCTTTGTCGTAATTCTCAATCCCTTTTTGTTTCAGCGATTCATAATAATGGTTTTGGAAATCATCGGGTGCCAATGCTGTATCCTCGGGCTCTTGCGCCCAAAGCGAAGGGGAAACCAACAGTCCCATGAAACCATAAATTAGAAATCGCATTTTCATTTTTTATTCTAAAACGGAATAATCTCCGATACTAATACTTGTAAAATTGCCATCAAACGACGCGTGATTTCCTATCATCGCATTATCTAACTGTGCATTTTTTATGTGCGCGTGGGTTTGAACCAAGCTGTTTTTAATGGTACTGTCAATCACATGCGTTCCTTTTCCTAACGAAACATTTGGACCCACAGTAGCATTCACTAAGATGACATCTTCAGCAATATGACATGGTGGAATGATCGTACTGTTTTCCAATTTTACATTAGCGGCAACTAAATTTTCCACACCGTCTTGGTGCAAGAAATTCAGCATACGCGAATTGGTTTCAACAGTAACGTTTTTGTTTCCACAATCCATCCACTCGTCCACTTTACCGGGCACAAATTTCATGCCTTTTTGCTTCATGTTTTCCAAAGCGTCGGTCAACTGGTACTCACCGCCTTTTACAACGTTATTATCGAGCAGGTATTGTAATTCGGTGCGTAAGGTTTCCCCGGATTGGAAATAATAAATTCCGATAATCGCTAAATCCGAGATAAACTCTTTGGGTTTTTCTACAAAATCCACAATTTGGTTTTGGTCGTTCAATTGTACCACACCAAAAGCACTTGGATCGTCCACTTGTTTTACCCAAATCACGGCATCAGCTGAAGTGTCCAATGAAAAATCGGCACGGAATAAGGTATCGGCATACGCAACAACAATAGGTCCCGACATGCTTTCTTTGGCACACAAAATCGCATGGGCCGTTCCTAAGGCTTCGTTTTGGTAACAAATGGTACCGCGAGCGCCTAGTTTTTCTGCGATAGCAATCAAATCTTCTTCTACTTTTTTGCCAAAATCTTTATGAATGATAAAGGCAATCTCGTCAATTTTTTGATTGATGACTTGCGCGATATCTTCCACCAAACGGTGCACGATGGGTTTTCCAGCGATTGGGATTAACGGTTTCGGTACCGTTAGGGTATGTGGTCGAAGGCGTGATCCGCGTCCGGCCATAGGTACGATAATCTTCATTGTTGTTTTGGTTTTAGGGTTCCAACAAAAAAAATTGTTGAAAATGTGTTATTCAAAATCCTGTTTTTATTTTACTCCGGTACTGCCAAATCCGCCTGCACCGCGTGAAGTTTCTGACAATTCAGTGACTTCAATCCACTCGGCACGTTCGTGTTTAGCAATGACCAATTGGGCAATTCGTTCGCCATTTTCAACCACAAAAGGTTCTTGGGATAAATTTACTAAAATGACCCCAATTTCACCACGGTAATCGGCATCGACTGTTCCAGGCGAATTCAATACGGTAATTCCTTTTTTGGCGGCCAATCCGCTACGGGGACGAACTTGGGCTTCGTAACCAACGGGTAATTCTATAAACAAACCCGTTTTGATGATGGCGCGACCTAACGGTTGTAAAGTAACAGGCTCATCCAATTGTGCACGCAAGTCCATTCCTGCCGAGGCTAGTGTTTCATAAGCAGGCAAATCGTGCGAAGACGTATTGATAATCTTAATTTTCATAGTTTTTATTTTCTGCGAAGAATACGCATTAGCGTCTCTTTTTCACTTTTATAAATAAACGATAAAAATACTAGTAATAAAAGTACTTTGATGGGATAATTATCACGAATATAATCCACATAAAAAGCCAATACAGAGAAGCCAACCGAGAGTCCGAGATAACTGAAAATACGGTTGAAATCATACGGTATAGGATATTTCTTTTTTCCTAAATGATAGGAAATAATCATCATGCTTCCGTAGGCCGCAATAGTAGCAATGGCCGATCCGTAATAGCTGTATTTCGGAATTAAGAGATAATTCAGGGCCAAGGTTACGAATGCACCCACAAAGGAAATATAGGCGCCAATTAAGGTCTTATCAATTAATTTATACCAAACGGAGAGATTCGTATAAATCCCCAAAAAGAAATTGGCAAACACGATTAAGGGAACGACTTTAATGGCCACCCAATAAGCTTCATTGGGCACTAAAGGTTGTTTGAGCAAATCGATAAAAGCGACAACAAACAACGAGATAAAGGAACCAAAAATCACAAAATACTTGGTAATAGTTGCATACGTTTGGGGTGCATTTTCATTTCCCGCATGGGAGAAAAAGAAAGGTTCGATCCCCAAGGAATAGGCCGTACGAAACAGCACCATGAACATCCCAATTTTATAACAAGCCGAATAAGCTCCGATATCCGCTAAGGGTACGTGAAACCAATCCAACAAGATTTTATCAAAATGTTCGTTGATGGCAAATGCAATTCCGGCCAATAAAACCGGGTAGCCGTAACGCATCATTTGTTTCCAAAGGGCGTAATCAAATTTCCAAGAAATGGAAGTGTAATTGGGTAGTAAAACTAAAAACGTAGCCAAACTTGCCGCTAAATTGGCAATAAAAATATAGCCAATCTGAAAGTCAGGGAAATAGATCGTATTTAAAAATCCATCGGGATTATTTTTGGCTAAATTGGGGAGAAAAGCCAGAAAAAATATACTTAAGACAATTTGCAGGCTTACGTTTCCAATCTTAATGGCCGCATATTTCATCGGTTTTCTTTCGGCCCGAAGCTTTGAAAAGGGAATAATAGCTAAAGCATCAAAAGCCGTAATCCAAATTGCATAAGTGATGAATTCTACTGCAAAGCCACTTTTGTGAGCCAACGTATTTCGAAATAATAAAGCGAGAACTAAAAACCCAAGTGTGGACCAAAACAAAGAAATAGTACTTGTTGAAATCACCTTGCTTTTGTCTTCTTCTTTATTGAAAAACCGGAAAAAAGCCGTTTCCATTCCATAGGAAAGAAAGACATTAAAAAAAACGAGATACGAAAAGATAACCGATACAATACCCATCTGACTTTTATCTTTCAAATAGTAGATATAAAGTGGATTGAGTAAGAAGCTAATGATACGAGGCAAAACGGTTGCCATTCCGTATATCAGGGTTTGTTTGAAGAGATTCTTGTAAAGACTCAAAGGTTCTGAATTTTCAACAAAAATAACGATAAATAACATGCAAAAAAAAAGAGTCGACTGGTGCCGACTCTTTTTTTATTTTGGAATTATAATTAGCCTTTCAATGCTTCGGCTCCACCAACAATCTCAAGGATTTCGTTGGTAATGGCAGCCTGACGGGCTTTATTGTACGTTAATTTCAACTGGTTACGTAACTCAGTTGCATTATCGGTTGCTTTGTGCATTGCTGTCATACGTGCACCGTGCTCAGCAGCAAAGGAATCACGAATGGCTTTGTACAATTGCGTTTTTAATGATTTTGGAATTAATGTCAATACAATTTCCTCTTTTGTTGGTTCGAAGATGTAATCCGCACTGGCAGATTGTACCGATTCACCTGAAACCAACGGAAGGAATTGTTCTGTTTTGATAATTTGAGTCGCAGCGTTTTTGAATTGGTTGTATACTAATTCAATTTTATCAAACTCACCTGCCTCAAACTTGTGCATTAATTCTTGTGCGATTTCCGCAGCATTGTCAAACGATAAGTTATCAAAGATTGCTGTGTTTTCGCCGGCAATGGTATTGGTTTTACGGAAAGCATCGCCCGATTTTTTACCAATGGTATAAATCGTTACTTCTTTGCCTTTGTACGCTTCTTCAAGTGCGCGAACTTGTTTGACCACATTCGCATTGAAGGCTCCACACAAACCACGGTTTGAAGTAATGGCTACGATAAGCACTTTCTTCACTTCGCGTTGTTCAGTAAAGCTTCCACCCAAGTCACCTTCGATGGTCGAACTCAAGTTTTGAAGTAATTCCGTTAATTTTTCGGCATAAGGACGCATGGCCGTAATTGCATCTTGCGCTTTTTTCAATTTAGCGGCAGATACCATTTTCATCGCCGATGTAATTTGCATCGTCGATTGTACCGAACTAATCCTGCTACGAATTTCCTTTAAGTTTGCCATTTTTATATCGTAATTAGTAATTAGTGACTAGTGATTAGCTAATTACTAATCACTAGTTACTGTTCACTTTATATTAATATTTTGCTGCGATTTCTTTAGCTGCTTTTTCCAATACATCGGTGATCGTATCATCGAATTTACCGGCTTTTAAAGCATTCAAGGTATCACGGTGTTTGTTGTTCAAGTATTCTAAGAAGTCTCTTTCGAATTCTTTCACTTTGTTTACGGGAACGTTACGCAACAAGTTTTTAGAACCTGCATAGATGATAGCTACTTGATTTTCAACTGTAAATGGATCATTTACCGATTGTTTCAAGATTTCTACGTTACGTTTACCTTTTTCGATTACGTTCAAAGTCGCAGCATCCAAATCAGAACCAAACTTAGCAAACGCTTCTAATTCGCGGTATTGCGCTTGGTCAAGTTTTAAGGTACCTGATACTTTTTTCATCGATTTGATTTGCGCGTTACCTCCTACACGAGATACGGAGATACCTACGTTAATCGCTGGACGAACCCCAGAGTTGAACAAGTCAGATTCCAAGAAAATCTGTCCGTCTGTAATCGAAATTACGTTGGTTGGGATATACGCAGAAACGTCACCAGCTTGAGTTTCGATAATTGGTAAAGCTGTTAATGAACCGCCCCCTTTAACGATTGATTTCAACGATTCTGGTAAATCGTTCATGTTTTTAGCGATATCGTCATCCGCGATCACCTTAGCTGCTCTTTCTAACAAACGAGAGTGTAAGTAGAAAACGTCTCCAGGATAAGCTTCACGCCCTGGTGGTCTTCTTAACAACAAAGACACCTCACGGTAAGCTACCGCTTGTTTAGACAAATCATCATATACGATTAAAGCGGGACGACCTGTATCACGGAAGTACTCACCGATAGCAGCACCTGCCATAGGAGCATATACTTGCATTGGAGCAGGGTCAGAAGCATTAGCGGCTACGATTGTAGTATACGCCAAAGCACCTTTTTCTTCTAAGGTTTTAGCAATACCTGCTACCGTTGACGCTTTTTGACCTACTGCCACGTAGATACAATATACAGGTTGACCTGCGTCATAAAATTCTTTTTGATTTAAGATGGTATCGATACAAACGGTAGTTTTACCTGTTTGACGGTCACCGATAACCAACTCACGTTGTCCTCTACCTACTGGAATCATCGCGTCTACCGCTTTGATACCTGTCTGTAACGGCTCATTTACAGGCTGACGGAAGATTACTCCAGGCGCCTTTCTTTCTAATGGCATTTCATACAACTCACCTGAGATTGGACCTTTACCATCGATTGGGTTACCTAAAGTATCTACTACACGACCTACGATTCCTTCTCCTACTTTCAAAGAAGCAATACGTTGTGTTCTTTTTACGGTAGAACCTTCTTTGATACCCGTTGACGGACCTAAAAGTACCACCCCAACGTTATCTTCCTCAAGGTTCAATACGATCGCTTCAAGACCGTTATCAAATTGCACTAACTCACCGTATTGTGCATTTGACAAACCGTATACACGAGCGATACCATCACCCACTTCTAGTACGGTTCCTACTTCTTCAAGAGAAGCACCCGATTCAAAACCGGTTAGTTGTTTTTTAAGGATTGCTGAAATTTCAGCAGCTTTAATTTCTGCCATTGTAATATATCTTTAATGATGTATTAGTTACTAAACTCTCTCTTCAATTCATTCAATCTGCTGGAAACAGAGGCGTTGTATTGCATATCTCCAATGCGAAGTACAAATCCACCAATAATTGACGGATCGACAATGTTCTCCACAGTAATTTTTTTAGTTGACAACTCAGCGATTTTGGTCATAATTTTTGACTCTAATTCTGGAGTCATTGGAATCGCAGTTGTTACTTTGGCAATTTCTACCCCAATACTTTCATCATAAAGACGGCCGTATTGTTTAGCAATATCACCTAAGATTTCATATCGTTTATTCGCAAACAACAATTGAAACAAACTTTTGGTTTCCGCTTGTGCGCTTGCAAAAATTTCGTTTAAAGCATTTTTCTTCGCTTCTAAACGCACTACAGGGCTGGTTAAAAACACCTGTAATTCGTGGCTTTCTGCTAAGGCAGCCAATACCGACTTCATGTCGTGATTAACTGCTTCCGATTTTCCAGAAGCTGAAGCAATGTCTAAAATCGCTTTGGCGTAACGAATCGCTGCTCTTGACATATTCGATTAGTTTAATTTAGCGTCACCTAACATTTTCTCAACCAATTTCGCTTGAGCTTCTTTGTTAGATAATTCATCTTTTAACAATTTTTCGGCAATTTCTAAAGAAAGAGCAGAAACTTGGTTTTTCAAATCGGCCATCGCAGCATTTTTCTCGCTTTCGATTGCAGCTTTCGCTTGCTCGATCATTTTTTCACCTTGAATTTGCGCTTCAGCTTTAGCATCGTTAATCATTTTTTCTTTGATTTCACGTGCTTCTTTCATCATAGCATCGCGCTCTGCACGTGCTTCTGCTGCCAATTTCTCGTTATTAGACATTAGGTTTTCCATGTCTTTACGAGCTTGTTCTGCCGATTGCAAAGCATTTTTGATTCCTTCTTCGCGCTCATTAACGGCATCCAAGATAGGTTTCCAAGCGAATTTTTTCAATAACAGAATCAATCCTACAAAAATGAGAACCTGCCAGAAAAATAAACCGAATTCAAACTGATTAATTAATTTATCCATGAGATATATCTAAATAATTTCTGTTAAACATAAGGAAACAACAGTCATAACCAACCGTTACAACTGTTGTTGTTGTTTTTTGATTAAGCAGCAAATAAAGCAGCGAAACCAATACCTTCAATAAGTGCCGCAGCGATCAACATCGCTGTTTGGATTTTACCTGAAGCTTCTGGCTGACGCGCAATAGCTTCCATAGCAGAACCACCGATTTTACCGATACCTAAACCAGCACCGATTACGATCAAACCTGCACCTACAATGTTTGGAATAGTCATAATGTTTGTATATTAAATTAAACAAATACTTTTTTAGTGATGTGCCTCTTCATGGTGGTGCTCCTCATTCGCAGAACCAAAATAAAGTGCGGTTAACATCGTGAAAATATACGCCTGTAAAAAGGCAACTAATATTTCTAAAATGGATAAAACAAAAGCCAATCCAAATGATAATGGACTTCCAATCCAGCTTTTGAAAATAAACATTAAACCAATAATGCTCATGATTACAATGTGACCCGCAAATATGTTAGCATACAAACGAATCATTAATGAGAAAGGTTTAATGAAAACCCCTAACAATTCAATTGGAGCCAAAACAATACGCATTAAATAAGGTACACCTGGCATCCAAAAAATATGTCCCCAGTAGTTTTTATTTGCAGTAAGGTTTGTAATTAAAAACGTCAAAATCGCTAATGAAAATGTAATAGTCAAATTACCTGTTACATTTACCCCTAGCGGAGTTAATCCAAATAAATTCAAGAATAAAATAAAGAAAAAGATAGTCAACAAGTAACTCATGTATTTCTTATAATTCTTCTCTCCAATATTTGGGATAGCAATTTCATCGCGAATAAAAACCACTAAAGGTTCAAAAATGCGTACCATTCCTTTTGGAATTCCACCATTCTTTGCATATGATTTTGCTAAACGAGTGAAAAGGAAAAACATTAAAATGGCAGTGATAATAATGAACAATACACTTTTTGTAATCGATAAATCTATTGGGTGTACATTCGTTGGGTGTCCAGATTTTTCATCTTCAGTAAGTGTACCCGATGCATCTGTACGATAAATTTTTCCATCATGATGGCTTAAAACGTAATATTTACCATTTGATTCAACCACTCCGTTTTCAGCATGATGAAATTCAGCAGATGAAAACATATGCAATTCTCCATCCCATAAAATCACAGGTAATGGAAAACCAAAATGCTTCCCTTCTTTATCATCAGCAAATAAAGTGAAATCGTGCGAATCTAAAACGTGATGATTGATGTGGCTTTTGATTTCACTGCGAATATCTCCCGTTTCATGGCCTTCGCCATGACCTTCTTCACCAGCAGGAGCAACAGCTTCTGTAGCATGTGTTGAAGTGGCTTCACCATGATTTTCGTTTGCTATAGAAAGTAATGGCATCAAAGCCAATAAAGCAGCTACAATTAAGTGGCTTGGTTTTCTAGAAATCACCATTTTTGATTACGTAATTTTAAGGTTTCCAAAATTTGGTGCAAAGGTACATCTTTTAGAAAAAAAACAATAGGATTACGATTGTTTTTTGAATTTTTCGTTAAAAAATCACTTTTCAAGCTTTTTATTCAACAATTGGATGGTCAAAATAGTCTCAATAACAAGAAAAAAGACAAAAATTCCGTAAAAATTGATTTTCTCAAAGGCGTTGTTTTCGTCACTTAAAAACAGCTTTTTTACAAAAAAAGCAATCCCCATTTTGGTTGAAGTCAAAATTAAGAACGTCATGCCGACATTATCAAAGCTTTTTTTCTTCATGATGACCACAACAGAAAGTATAATTATAGACAAAAAACTAAAAATGATAAATAAGAGTTCAATAGGAATCTGTAACTCTATTTTTGGGAAAGCAAAAGGAAGTACAAAAAGGGCTTTGTTTATACCATATCCTAAAATAGATAAGCATAAAACGTACGTTAAGGTTTTGCGAAGTTCAGGATTCATTTTTGTCAATTTCTTTCACTTGGCGCAGCACGTTGTACATCGCAACGAATACGCCCAAAACGGTAATTCCTTTGGTATACCAATTGTTGGAATTGGGATATTTACCGTCCAACCATTGTCCCAATAAAGAAAATAGGAAAATAATAATTCCCATTTGGATGGGAATATTGATGAGTGCCAGCCAGCGGTTAGGCTGTTTTTTCGGTGACGGCGTCATTGGGTTGAAGGTTTTTTACATTGGGCTTCATCACACAAGTTGCTGTAAATTCAGCGCCCGGTTCCACCGCTAATTTTCCACACATCACTTCGCCTTTAATCACTGCTTTGGCTTTTAAATTCAATAATTCGGTAACTTGAATTTTACCTTCGTATTTCCCTTCAATATCACAGTTTTTACAAATGATATCACCCGTAACACTGCCTGCAGGTCCGATCACTAATTTTCCTTTGGTTTCAAAATTACCCACCAAATGTCCGTCTAAGCGAAAATCGGCAGGAGAAACGATGTTTCCGTGTATGGTAGTTCCTTCAACAATTCGGTTGGTCTTTCCTAAAAGATCCGTATACGATTTGGTTTTTTTCTCAAACATAAGCCTTACTTTTTAGGGGAATAACCTGGGGCCGGTGGCAACGAATTCATCGGTGAATTGTCATTGCTTTTGGGCGAATTACTTGGAGTTGGGTTTCCACCCGATTTTGAGCCTTTTGGATCAACAGCATTCGTTGAAGCACCTTGAATTGTTGGGGCTGCTGGATCTTCCGCAAACAATTCGTCTTTGGTTACTGTCCCTTTGTTTTTTCCTTGTTCAACAACTTTTGGGGCTTCTTTTTCAATCTCTAGATTACGCTGTACAGGAACGATGGGCTTATTCAACCAATCGCCACTTACGTAGTCTTCAAAATTTTTCATCACTTGAACCACTTTATAGTTTTCACTGGATAAGATGTAGTACGGTTCTGAGATTTTGTATTCTTTAAAGTCTTTTAAAACTTGACCAATTCCTTTGGCATTGTCCAAATTCTTGATGCCGTGTATAACGATAAAATTGCGATTCATCGTGTAAATATCGTTGGAAAGTGTCATCTTCTCAATGGTGCGTTCTTTTACAAACTTCTCCAATTTTGCCATCAATTTTTTGGCCGCTTCGGTTTCAGGAAATGCAATAGGATAAACGATTTTCCAAGAAGTTGTGGGCTCTGAATTGAACGACAACGACTCTAAATAAGGTAATTTCTTTTGAATAAATTGCTCCGTTGCTTTCCCTTCTTCTGAATTCGGATAGGTCAGTGCCACATAATTCAATGCCTTTTTATATTCGGCCAAACCAATTAATTTCCCTTGTAATTGTGCTTTTAGCAATTCAAATTTGGGTAACATTTCCTCTCCCGTAAACTGCTCAATAGCTTGATTGGTTTTGGGCAATAATTCGCGGTATTTCCCTGCTTCAAATTCTTTGTAAAACGCATCATACGTGGCTTCAGGAGAAGAAGCAATCGCGTCATCGGCTGTTTTTCCTAACAAAATTTGAGCGTATCGAGAATCGGGATACTCTGAAATAATACGGGACTTCATGGCCGCTGCTTTGGACGGTTCAATGATTTCGTAAATCTTGTATAAGTTGTACAAACTTGGCAGTACCAAGCGCTCCTCCGGATTGTTTTTGAGGAGTTGTTCCAACTTGTCCGAAGCGCGTTTGTATTCTTTAAATTTCTCTTTGTAAATCACCCCCAACTGGTAATAGGCAAAATTGCGTTCTTTGGCTAAGCTGTCCAAGACTTTGGCATCTGTTGGCAATTGTTTGATATAAAAAGCCGTGGTATGTTGTGGATTAACCGTTTTTGTATCGTCTTTTTCGGGGTTATCAGCAGTATCATTTTCTGGGTCATCCGAAGCATTGGCGCCTTTTGTGGTATTCCCTTTGGACCAACGCCAATTTTCACCATAGGCTCGTTTCCCCCATTTTTTGGTAAATTCTAATTTACCCATTTCAACGGTTGTTGCGTTATAGAAGTAAAAAGAACTCGATTCCAAGCTCGAACTTACAGGAGCAATGACTGTTTTCTTGCCTTCTGCAGTTCCCTGTTTCATGTCTTTTCCTTGTTCTTCATTCGCAGCAATGGCGGCTTTTTCTTTCGCCAATTTCTCCATCATCGCCTTCATCTCCGCTTCCTGCTTTTTCAAATTGTCAATGTGTTTTTGGAAAAAAGCTTCACGGGCTTCGGGTGACATGGCCGCCAATTTTAAAATACTGTCGTTGCGTTGGGCTATCCCTTCAAACTTGATGACATCTTTTAAATTGTCTTTCTTTTTCGTTATTAAACGGAACTCCCGTGTACGCGGATTCAGGACGGTCAACGTGCTGTCGTAATACTTTCCTGCCGTCACATATTTGGCATCATTAAAATAAATCTCCCCCAAATTGCGGTAATTGGATGCAATCAAATATTGATCTTGGGGTTTGGATTTCAAGGATTTATTATAAAACTTTTTAGCCTGCTCGGGTTTATTTACTTTATCGTAAAACAATCCCATTTGATGGTTTAACACATCCAAATACGGACGATTTTCTCTGTCTTTCAATAAATCATTGAATTTCTCCAAAAACGCAATCGTATCTCCTTTTTTGGGATTGAATTGTTTGGCTTGACGCGCATGAGCTTGAATTACATATTGACGCGCCGCTTTGCGATTCATATCGATTACTTGTTGGTACATCACATTGGCGCTATCCAATTGACCGCGCTCTTCATACAACTGTCCCGTAATAAAACGGTAGCGGGCTTTTTCTTCATTAAGTTCCGTGAAATCAATCGCGATACGCAATTTAGCAATGGCACTATCCGTCTCTTTTAAATTGATAAACGCTTGGGCTAAAGTGGCATTGGCATCCGCAAAAACTTGGTCTTTGAACTTGATTTCTTTCAAAAGTTTGCGCAAGTTATTGACCGCCATTTCGTCGTTTTCCAAACGCATGTTGGTCTTTTCCCGCCAAATTTTTACCAAATTGATTTTATCACTTTGTGGGTATTTGTATAACACATAATTGAATGCCTCCAAAGCCGGAACAAACCGCTGTTCGTAATACCGCGCCTGACCCAACATTAAATGCGCTTCATCCATTTGCGGATTGCGTTCAGAGCCGTCAATGTTCATGGAGTGTTTCTGAATCGCTTTGGTCGCTTTGGTTTCCGCACGCTCAAAATTAGGGTTCTTCGTTTCGCCCGGAAGCATTTTATCTTCCGTAACTTGCATGCGTTCTACCGGCAAAATTTCCCAGAAATTATCCTTGTATTGCGAACGCAAGTCCACTACACCTTGGTTCAAAGAATTTCCTCCATTGTACAAAATATTGTATTTCGTACTTAATCGGTGGTTTTGACGGTGAATAAAGGTATCCTTCTTAGTCGAACAAGCGACCAAAAAAGCAGCTATTCCAAGGAAAAATATATAGGTTTTGGTTGTGGTTTTCAATGCAAAAACGTTTTTGTAACTAACTGCAGAATGGCGCTTTTAGTATATATAACGGGTAAAAATACGCTTCTTTTTGTAAAGTGAAAAAAAATACGCGGTTTTTTAAAACGAAACTACCCCAAAAGCCTTCACTTTCAGGGTAGTTATCCATTCGCTTTTTGATTATTTATACGGCAAAAAATTCTTCCAATTCTTTTAAGGTTTCTGGAGATGTTTGGATGTCTTTCACTACTTCACCCAAATGCAACGCCACAATGCGGTTACAAACCTCAACGGTATGGACCAAGTCGTGACTCGACACCAACACAGTTACATTAGGATCTTCCGCCAATTCTTTAATAATTTTTTTCAAACGATTCACCGTTGTGGGGTCCAAATTGGCAAAAGGTTCGTCCAAAATGATTACTTCCGGATTGCCAATTAACGTGGCAATGATGCCGACTTTCTTTTGGTTTCCTTTCGATAAATCGCGCAAATATTTCTTCTTATTTAAAATTTCACCATTGAAAAAATCTTCATGCTTCGCCAATAAAGCATCCACATCCGCTTTATTTTGACCACGCAATTCGCCAATGAAATAAAAATATTCTTCCGCGGTTAAATACCCAATTAAAAAACTTTCATCTAAGAAAGCAGCCGTCGTCGGTTTCCAAGCCTCGCTGGTATTCACTTGAATACCATTGTTTTTCACATAACCCGAACTTGGCTGAATCAAATCGAGTAACAAACTGAAGAACGTGGTTTTTCCCGCTCCGTTATTTCCCACCAAACCAAAACTTTGGCCTTTTGGGATATCTAAATTCGTAATGTCTAATACTTTTACGCCATTTGCGTACATCTTGGTCAATTGTTGAACTTGTATCATGAGGTAAGAAGTTTAATCGTTATGCTTTTTGTTTATAAGCCGCAATCGTTGCGTACTTTTCTGTTTTATAAATGCGTTCAATTCTAGTAAATACTTTGTCACGGAAGGCGAAGCCTAAAATTCCGGCTGCCAAGACTAAAAGTACGCCCAAATCGGAAGAATGCGTGTAATACCCAATCGAATACAACACCATTGGTAACAACATTTTGGGCAGCGAAATCAGCATGGTTTTGGCATTGAACGCTTGTTTGTTGCCAAAAGCTTGCTTGCTCGTTGTTAGATCAATCGGCGTTTTGACAAATGCCCCGCCCAATAAAACCAAATGCGCGTTGAAGCCCATATTGAATACAGCACCTACCAAAATCATTTTATATACATCCCATCCAAAATACAAATAGAAGGAAGCGACAATCGTAGAAACAAACGTAGCAATCACCATCAACCACCATTTCGACATCAAATAATCACGGTATTGGATGTTCTGACTCATCATCAACGGATAGTAAGCGCTGTCCCAACTTGGCACAAACTGCCCAAAGGTGAACAAGAATCCGCCCGTACAGAAGATAGCGGCAAACATTTGAAACGCGGGCGCTTTGTAGGCTTCAATTGAATTCGTGTAAAACAATAACCCATACGCAATAAACAACACGCTCATTATGATTGTTGTGCGCGAACGTTTGTTGCGTTTCAACAGGCGCAGGTCGTTTTTCAAAAACGTACCTAACGTACCAAATTGGTTGAGCCATGAGAAATCTTCGGTTTTGGCAATTTCCGATTTCGAAGCCAATTTTTCATCCAAATGCATTTCATGATAGAAAAAGCGGAACGTTGCCCAATACAACAGCGCCAAAACCGCCAAAGGAATCACCACCAAATACGGTTGATCAAACAAGGCTTGAAAGAACGGTGCCGTCCATTGGGTCAAATCAAAATACCCGTAATATTGCGCTACGGCCGACCCTAAAACCAAGGCCGCAACAGGATAAAAAACCGCATCTTTATTATTAATCAATACATTTACAAAGTTATTGACGTAAATCAACGCCCACATCGCCAGCCACCAACTCAATGCCGACAACGGTGCTTCGCCTTTGTACAACATCATAATCGTAAACGGCAAAAAGAAAAAGGCATGCAAAACATTAAAAAACGAAAAGAAAGTTTTCCCCAATAAAAAGTGAACAACCGTACTTTTCTTCATCGGCAAAATCATCATCGGTCGAATATTCATCACCGGCATTTTCTGCAGAAAATAACGGATGAATAAATCCAATACCAAATAATAAATTAGGGCACGATTGATAGTTTGCACCGGATTATATCCTTGTTCTTTCAAAATAGGATACACCGCCAAACCCATAATGAGAAAGCACCCAATAAAGTAAAGGGCTCCAATTCCCATCAAAATCTTTAAGGCTAAATTGGTTTGGAACGAGGCCGAACGGCTAAACGATTTCCATTCCAAAGAGAGAAAACGACGAATCATGGTTTGTTAGGTTTTTCAGAATTAGTTTACAAGTTTCTTGTTTTGTTACAACTTGGGCGGTCCGGCAGATCAAATTTTCTGCTTCTATCTTGCACCAAGCTGCCGTCGGGCTTTCCGTTTCAAGTCCGCACTCGTTCCTCGCTTGCGGGCTTTCCACTGCAATCCCTACCGCGGGGTAACGGGATTGAAAGACGTCGCATTACTTTTGATTGTTATCCATTTGTCTTCCCAGTTTCTCTTCGTACCTTTGCCAAAAAATAATAAAATGTCCACTTTTTATAAACTTGTCATCAAAGAAATCAAACGCGAAACCGCACAAGCCGTTTCTATTGCATTTCAAGTTCCCTCTGAATTACAATCTGCTTACCAATTTGTAGCGGGTCAATATGTGAATTTAAAATTAACCTTAGACGGTCAAGATATCCGTCGAGCCTATTCCATTTGCGCCGCGCCTAAAAGTGGGGAATTGCGCATTGCGGTAAAAGCCGTGAAATACGGTTTGTTCTCGCAATTTGCCAACAAAAATTTAAAAGTTGGCGATGTTTTGGAAGTAGGAACCCCCGAAGGAAAATTTACGTTCGAACCCCAAAGCGACCGTCAACGTAACTATGCAGCGTTTGTAGCCGGCAGCGGAATCACGCCTGCGCTTTCCATTTTAAAATCGGTTTTAGAAAGTGAACCGCAAAGCAGCTTTGTGTTGGTTTACGGAAATAAGTCAGCCGCCGAAACCATTTTTCATGACGAATTGCAACAATTGCTCAACCAATATGTCGGACGTTTCTTTGTACATTATGTATACAGCCAAACCAACGAAAGTGAGTTGTTTGGACGCATTGACAAATCGGTAGTCAACTTTGTTTTAAACAACAAACACAAAGAAAAAGAGTTTGCTAAATTCTATTTGTGCGGCCCAGAGGAAATGATCAACACCGTTTCTGCTACCTTGAAAGAGCACAATGTGCCAGAGAAAAGCATCAAGTTTGAATTGTTCACCACTTCTTCAGAAGGTGGAGCTGCTCCAACCGGTGAAGGCCATACTCAAATTACATTGACCGTTGATGATGAAGAAGCAACTTTTGAAATGAGTCAGAAACAAACCATTTTGGAAGCGGCATTAAAACACGGTATTGATGCGCCGTATTCTTGCCAAGGTGGCATTTGCAGTAGTTGTTTGGCTCGTGTGAAAAAAGGAGCCGCAACGATGAAGAAAAATGCGATTCTAACGGATGGTGAAGTGGCAGAAGGATTAATCTTAACATGTCAAGCGCATCCTACTACACCAGAAATTGTAGTGGATTTTGACGACATCTAAAAAATAAAAAACAATACTTTTTTAAATTCCAATCGCTTTATTGAGGTTGGAATTTATTTTTTGGAGGATTTGTGCTGGCGTGATGGTACGCATGGCATCTTCATAACCCGGAACTACGCGATTTCCGTAAATCGAAGTAGGTAAAAACGGGAATTGCTCGCGATCAGCCACCAAGCAATTTTCTTCAGGTTGGCCATAGGGTGCAAAACCTGCAAATGGGTGTGTGGCGCCCCATAAAGTAATGGTATCCACGCCATACAAAGCGGCTAGATGCGCATTACCGCTATCCATAGATACCATCAAATCAAGATTAGAGATCAATTCCAGTTCGTGTTCAAACGACACTTTATTCGCCATGTTCTTGATGTTGGAACCCATTTGCGCCATTTTTTCCAATATTTCCGCTTCGTGACGACCTCCGCCCAATAAAAAAACCTGAACATTTTGATGGACCAAGCCTTCAATGACTTGTTGCATTAAATCGATGGGATAGGTTTTAGCCGCATGTTGTGCGAAAGGGGCAATGCCTATCCACGGTCTGGTTTTAGCGCCGGTAAATTCGCTCACCGCACGAGATAAAGTTTGTTTTGGCAAATGCCAACTCGAATCAAAATGGATCGTATATCCCAATTGCTTAAAGGTATCTACGTGACGTTGCGTCATCGTTTTCAACGGTGCAATCGTCTTGATTTGCAATCGGGTCAATTGTTTTTTCTCTTCTCGTCCTTTATCGGTAAACGCCGTTTTTTTGCCTTGCATTCGAAATAAAAATCGAATCATTTTTGAACGCAAAACATTGTGCAAATCGGCGATTTCATCAACGCCCAAGGCTTTTAAATCACGGTACAAACGAAAAATTCCCAAAAATCCTTTGTGTCGGTGATGCGTATGCACCGACAGAAAGTTAAGTTCGGGAATTTGTTCGAATATCGGTTTAAAAAAAGAACGCGAAACTACGGTAATTTTAACTTCGGGATGTTGTTTGATGAGTGCCAATATTACCGGAACGGTCATGGCTACATCGCCCATCGCAGAAAGACGAAATACCGCAATATGTTTGGTCTTTTGTGCCAATTATTTTTTGGACTGGTACAACACCGGATTCAAATCCTCGTCGTTGTACATTTTCATTTGTTTGTACACTTTCATGTATTTGTCCCCGTTTTCAATATCGGTCAACAATTCATTGATGGACGTATACATGTCGTTTTTTTGATCCAACAACACATTTAACTTCTCTTGACATTTGGCACGGTGATCGTCAGAAGCATCCGTTCTTGTTGCTTCTTCGTTCATGTGGTAAATTTTCAATGCCAAAATTGACAAACGGTCAATCGCCCAAGCCGGACTTTCGGTATTAATCTTCGCGTCGGATTTTACTGTTACATCTTTGTATTTTTGAAGAAAATAACTGTCAATATATTCCACCATATCGGTTCGCACCTGATTGGAAGCGTCAATTTTACGCTTTAAATCCAAGGCGGCAACCGGATCAATTTGGGGATCACGAATAATATCTTCATAATGCCATTGCACGGTATCCACCCAGTTTTTCGCATACAATAAATATTCGATCGAACCTTTTTCGTAAGGATTCAATGTGGGTTGATATACATCATCAATTACGTGATAATCACGGATACATTGTTCAAAAATGGGAAATGCAAATGCTGCAAACATATCGTTGGTTTTTTTGCAAAGATAGTTTTTATACCGTTACTTTGACACACAAATTCACCTTCCTATGCACATCCACTATATCTCCGAACAGAACAGTATTTTGAATCATTTTTTGGCGCAAATTCGCGATGTGTCAATTCAAAATGACAGTATGCGCTTTCGAAAAAACATTGAACGCATTGGAGAAATCATGGCATATGAGCTGAGTAAAACATTAGAATACAAAGCCATTGACGTACAAACGCCACTAGGAATTAAGCATACGACTACTGTTGCAGACAATGTCGTGCTGTGTTCCATTCTTCGTGCTGGTTTGGCGTTACATCAAGGATTTATGAACTTTTTTGATGCTGCAGAAAATGGTTTTGTTTCGGCTTATCGTCATCATTACAATAACGATGATGCGTTTGAAATTTTGGTGGAATACCAAGCAGCGCCTTCTTTTGATGGTAAAAATTTAATTTTGATTGACCCAATGTTAGCCACAGGGCAATCGATTGTTGCAGTACTAAACAAATTGCATTTGGAACAAAAACCCAAAGAAATTCATATTGCTGTTGTGATTGCTGCCCCAGAAGGAATTGCCTATTTGGAAGAAAATTTACCTAAAAACTGTCATTTATGGGTGGCCGCTTTAGATGATCGACTCAACGAGAAAAACTACATCGTTCCGGGATTGGGTGACGCGGGTGACTTGGCGTACGGCAGTAAATTATAACTGACTAAAAAAAGCGAACAAACCGCAAGCAAGTGTAAGAATCAAAACGAGTTCACGTTGCAAATTACTCTGCATATACTCCACCATATTTGAAGCCATTACAGCCATTGGAAAAATCATGAACACTAATAATTCATTGCTTTTGGGAGTCGAAATAGCAAATAATATTCCGCCAAAAACTAGGGCAAAGGCAATCTTTTTATGAGAAGCCTGCAAGTTCAAGGGTTTGTTTGTTATGGTTACGATATAGGGAATAAAGAAAAAAAGCACCGCAACCACAAACATAGAAAAAGCAATATTTTCATTTTGATTTTGAAAATAGTCCAATTGATAGTTGATCGTTTCTTGTTGCAAATAATGGGTTAGCGACCCTGGCGCAATGGCTAGGGAATAAGCTGAAAAAATCATTCCCACAATAAAAAAAGCCACAAAGGGAATCAACCAATTGCGAAAATCACGGGATACATGGAAAACAATAGAAATGTATACTAAGAGTACAAACAGAACTGCCCAGAATTGAAACAAACTCGCGACAAATACCCATAAACAGGCATCAAATATTTTCTCTTTGGGCGACTTTAAGGTTTGCAAGGAAACGAGTCTGCGTAAGGTTAAGAGAATAAAGAAATTGGCAAATAACAACCGTATATCACCCCAAATTTTCGGAAAAAACAACAAAAAAACGAGGTAGAAGTAGATGGTAAATGAACTGTCTTTCGTTAATGTGTTCTTTTTTACAATGAAATTGGTTAAAAACAAAGAAGCAAAAATCAAGACCAAATCGCCTACTTTTTCAGCCATTCCCATCCACCCAGGAATAGATAATCCCACACGAAAATGGTATAAAAAATAAAACACCAACGTACTCAAGACGATGAGACTGTAATTTATCGGTGTAGATTTTTTAAAAATACTTGTAAACATGAGGATATTTTATACTTTTGTGCGTGTAAATATAACACTTGTTTAAAAATGAAAGCATTTTTCGAAGCAATACAATCACTTTTCGTAGACTTTCTTTTCAAACCTCTAGACGCTTTTCGTGCGTTAGAATTGAAAGGTTACTGGGGATGGTGGGGCGCTAACATCATTAGTTGGGTAGCCATTATCATTTGTGGATACTATGTTGTTTACTGGTGTAAACAATTACAGATTCACCAAAAGAATAACGAAGAAAACCAAGATACTACGGCTCACTCGTTCTTAAAATAAGTCGAAACCGATATCTTTTCTAAAATACATCTTATCAAAATGTAGTTTCGCTATATTTTGGTAAGATTTTTTTATGGCTTCTTGGTACGTCTCTCCATAAGAAGTTACCGCTAAAACGCGACCTCCATTTGACACCACTTGACTTTCTTGAATTGTTGTGCCGGCATGAAATACAATAGAGTCGGTTACAATTTCCAGTCCTGTAATGACTTTCCCTTTTTCATAATCTTCCGGATACCCACCAGAAACAACCATGATAGTAGTAGCACTTCGTGGATCTATCGCTAATTCGATTTCATCCAATTTTTGATGCGCGATGGCAGTAAAGATGTCCACCAAATCCGATTGTAAACGAGGCATAACCACTTCGGTTTCGGGATCGCCCATGCGCACATTGTATTCAATCACATAAGGATCGTTTCCGACTTTGATCAAACCGATAAACACGAAACCTTTGTATTCAATATTCTCTTGTTGTAATCCTGCAATCGTAGGTTTTACAATACGTGTCTCCACTTTTTCCATGAATTCCGCATTAGCAAAAGGTACGGGAGATACGGCACCCATTCCACCGGTATTTAGACCGGTATCACCTTCCCCAATACGTTTGTAATCTTTGGCTGTGGGGAGTATTTTATAACTTTTCCCATCGGTCAAGACAAAACAACTCAATTCGATGCCGCTCAAAAATTCTTCGATGACTACTTTCGCACTAGCGGTTCCAAATTTGGCATGCACCAACATATTGCGCAATTCCGTTTTGGCTTCTTCTAAATCGGAGAGTATCAAAACACCCTTACCTGCGGCTAGACCATCTGCTTTCAGCACATACGGAGCCGTTAAAGTTTCCAAAAAAGCACAACCTTGATCGACTGTTTCGGGTGTAAAACTTTCATAACGTGCGGTGGGAATGTTGTGGCGAACCAAAAACTGTTTAGCGTATTCTTTACTTCCTTCCAATTGCGCGCCTTCTTTTGACGGACCAATCACAGGAATTGCAGCTAAAGTTGGATCGTTTTTAAAAAAATCATAGATGCCATTCACCAAAGGGTCTTCGGGTCCCACCACAACCATAGCCACTTGATGATCGAGGCAAAATTGTTTCACTGCGGGAAAATCATTCGGATTTAAATCAACATTTGTGGCAATAGTAGCTGTTCCCGCGTTACCTGGGGCAACAAATAATTGTGAACAATAGGTGCTTTGAAGCATTTTCCAAGCCAGAGCATGTTCTCTCCCGCCCGATCCAAGAAGTAAAATAGTCATGTTGTGTTGTTTTGGCTGCAAAAATACTTGTTTAAAATTAAAAAAATAAGTCCCATTAATTTTAGTTTCAAATTAATTCCCCTAAATTTGATATTAAATCATTCTAATAGAATCCTATGAAAAAAACTTTACTCTCTTTTTTTATTGGCTTTTCAGCCTTAAGTTTCGCACAATCTTGGAATCCTCAAGCTACGGGTTTTATCGTATTATCCAGAGGTATTAGCGATATTGAAATTGTTGATGCAAACACAGTTTGGGGGCTTGCTTTTGATGGGTCTGGGGCTGGAGAAAACGTACAAGAATTCACTAAAACTACAGACGGTGGTTTAACTTGGACTCCAGGCATTATTGATGTGGGTGATTCTTTGTTGGGAATTAACAATATTTCAGCAATAAATGGGACTACAGCTTGGGTTAGTGCCGTAAATGGAACTACAGGTCAGGGAAGTGTAATTTACAAAACGCAAGATGGTGGTCAAAGCTGGACACAACAAAATCCGCTAGGATATACCAATGCATCATCGTTTGTAAACTATGTTCACTTTTTTGATGCAAACAATGGTATTAGTGCCGGCGACCCAATCAACGGGGAGTTTGAAATTTATAGAACTACTAATGGTGGTGCAACTTGGACTTTAGTTCCTGGTGCTAATATTCCAAATCCAACAAATGGTGAGTATGGCTATAATAATGGTAACAAAGCAATTGGAAATACAGTTTGGTTAGTTACCAATAAAGGTCGTATCTTAAAATCAACTGACCAAGGTGTTACTTGGTCTGTTTCTCAAGCACCCGTTACTGATTTTGGAGGAACGGCTCAAAGTGCACGTTTGGATTTTAGTTCTACAACGAATGGGTTCATGTTAAAAACAGTAGGTACAACTTATACCTTTTACACAACAACAGACGGTGGAACTACTTGGTCATCAGGAACTCCATTTACTGGGACTTATCGTTTATTAAGCGCTGTACCCAACTCAAATATTATTGTTGCTACTGGTGCAGGAACAACTACAGGCGGTAGCGGATCTGCTTTCAGTGCTGATAACGGCGTAACTTGGACTACTATCGATTCAGGGAACCAACGTGGTGTTAGTGCATTTTTAAATGCTACAACAGGATGGTGTGGTGGCTACAATGATAGCTCTACAAGTGGAGGTATCTTCAAATTTGGCGGATCATTAGCAAATTCAACTTTTGCTAGCTCTAAATTTAAAGTTTTCCCAAATCCAGCGACATCACAAGTAACTTTATCTTCTGATTCATCGGATTCGTATACAGTAAACGTTATGAATGTTGAAGGTAAATCAATGTTTACTAAAAACTTCAATAACTTAGAAAACACTATGGATATTTCTTCTTTATCTCCGGGTGTTTATTTCTTTGAAATTAAATCAGGTGATCGTTCTGAAACTATTAAAGTAATCAAGAATTAATCACTAGAAAATACTATTTTTAGGGCTGGCAATTTGTCGGCCCTTTTTTGTTGTATTATGTTTGGATTATTTAGTCTTTCCTTAAAAATTAATGGCTTTCCCATGCGTAAAGCCCATCAGCTGTACACAGAAATTATAGCAGAGAAAAAAGAAAACTATGCCAATATCTTGGAACAAAAAAAGAAAAACATCGTTACTTTTCATCAATCTAATAATCCTCTTTACAAAGAGTTAACGGCACATCTTTCCCTTACGGATTGGAACAGTCTGCCGGTGATGACCAAAAAGCATTTTCAAAAACCATTGATTGACCGCTTATCTAAGGGATATACATTAAAAAACGTTTATATCAACAAAACTTCGGGGTCCAGTGGTGATCCATTCATTTTTGCGAAAGACAAATTGACTCATGCGTTAACTTGGTCGAATATCATTTATCAATTTGGTCAATTTGGTATTGATTTTAATCGCTCCTATCAAGCGCGTTTTTATGGGATTCCGTTGGACAAATTAGGTTATGCTAAAGAGCGCTTCAAGGATTTCATCAGCGGTAGATATCGGTTTCCTATTTTTGATTTGTCTGATAAAGTGTTAGAAGAAGTTTTGGAAACCTTTCGAAGAAAAAAGTTTGACAACATCAATGGCTACACCAGTTCGATTGTTTTGTTTGCCAAATTTTTACAACAAAAAAATATCATTTTAAAAGAAGTTTGTCCTACTCTTAAATGTTGTGTAGTGACTTCTGAAATGCTGTTTCCCGAAGATAAACTCCTTTTAGAAAAACAATTTGGGATTCCAACCGTCAATGAATATGGCGCTTCCGAATTGGATTTAATTGCGTTTCAAAATCCTGATGGGGAATGGCAAGTAAATGCGGAAACGTTATTTGTGGAGATTTTGGACGAAAAAGACAATCCGGTGCCTAACGGTCAAGAGGGTCGGGTTGTGATTACATCATTATATAACAAAGCCCACCCGTTTATTCGCTATGATATTGGAGATATTGGGGTTTTGGATGAAAAAAGTACACCTCAAAAACCGATATTAAAAAAACTAATTGGGCGAACTAATGATATTGCTATTTTACCCAGTGGAAAAAAATCGCCGGGGCTTACTTTCTATTACGTTACCAAAAGCATTATTGAAGACGATGGAAATGTGCAAGAATTTGTGATAAAACAAACCAAAATTGATACATTTGAAATCGAATATGTGAGTCGGATCGCCTTAACTGAATCTCAAATAAAAGACATAGAAAAAGCGATTGAAACCTATTTGGAATCGGGACTTACCTTTCATTTTTCTCGAAAAGAAAAATTAGTTCGAAGTAAAAGTGGGAAGCTAAAGCAATTTGTTTCCTTGATATAAACCAAAATAACTAATTAATTCTTCGCCTATGCAAACACCTATGCGCCCGAATGAAACGGTGCTGGATAAAATTTATGTTATTCGGAACCAAAAAGTACTATTGGATCGCGATTTGGCCCAATTGTATGGAATTGAAACGAAACGATTAAAAGAAGCCGTTAAACGAAATCTTTCTCGATTCCCAGAAGATTTTATGTTCGTATTAACGGATGAGGAATTCCAGGATTGGAGGTAGCAATTTGCGTCTTCCAAATCATTAAAAATGGGATTACGTCACGCCCCGATGGCGTTCACCGAACACGGAATACTCATGCTTTCAAGTGTCATTCATTCCGATCAAGCTATTTCGGTGAATATTCAAATTATGCGTTTGTTTACACAAATGCGGCAATGGATTTTAGACCATTCGGAATTGCATGAGAAAATCCAGCATTTGGAACAAAAAGTGGACAACCACGATAAAAATATTGAATTGGTGTTTTCGTATTTGGACGAGCTAAGCGATACTCAACCTACTACCAGAAAACCCATTGGTTATAAAAATTAAATTATGAAAATTACTATCGTTGCTGGTGCACGACCCAATTTCATCAAAATTGCTCCGATTATTCGGGCGATCGAACAAAAACAAAAAGCGGGAGCTCCACTCTCCTATCGTTTGGTGCATACCGGTCAACATTATGATAAAAACCTCAGCGATACGTTTTTTGAAGAGCTGAATATCCCCAAACCCAATGCAAATCTCGAAGTAAAAAGCGGGTCACAATCGGTGCAAACAGCGAATATTATGGTGGCTTTCGAACAAGAATTATTGGAAAATCCAACCGATTTGGTTTTGGTTGTTGGTGATGTGAATTCGACCATGGCCTGTACGATTGTCGCCAAAAAAATGAATATCAAGGTAACCCACGTCGAAGCGGGCATTCGTTCGGGGGATATGACCATGCCGGAAGAAATCAACCGAATTGTTACCGACAGTATTACCGATTATTTCTTTACCACCTCAACATCCGCAACTGATAATTTGATTCGTTTTGGAGCAAATCCAGAACAGGTTCATTTTGTAGGTAATGTTATGATTGATACCTTATACCAAAACCAACATCGCTTTGAACAACCCACTTTTTGGTCGGACATGGGATTGGAAAAAGGAAATTATATCATTCTCACTTTACACCGTCCTGCGAATGTAGATGAAGAAGATTCGTTGGTTAATTTATTAGAAGGCATTGATCAATTAGCCCAAGGGAAAAAGATCATTTTTCCTATTCATCCGCGCACCAAAGCCATATTGGGTGAACGTCAATTAAAAACTAAAAATATTGTTTTTATTGAACCGCAAGGCTATTTGAACTTTATGTATTTGGTAGCTAATAGTTTTACGGTCATCACGGATAGTGGTGGAATTTCAGAGGAAACCACCGTATTGGGAATCCCTTGTTTTACTTTACGCAATAACACCGAACGACCTGAAACTATTTCCGTGGGGACCAATCATTTAGTAGGTACAAGAGTTGAAAAATTAGTGGAAACCTATACCACTTTTCTTCAAAATGGAATGAAAAAGGCGGGGATTCCCGACTTATGGGATGGCAAAGCATCGGAGCGAATTATCGAAATTTTGTTGCAAAAAGAAATCTAATGCAGGATATACTCATTATTTCCAATTATTATCCTCCAGAAAAAGGAGCGGCAGCCAATCGTATTGAACAAATGGCGTTGCAACTTCAAAAAAACCAGTGTAATGTTACCGTTTTATGTCCGTTAGGGAATTATCCCAAAGGAGAACTATTCCCAGAATACAAAGGAAAATTTTCTGTAACGGAAAACCAAAAAGGGATTCGGGTAAAACGCCTTTGGATTTATCCCAGTAATAGCAAAAACATTCTCAAGCGGATCTTGTCCATTCTTTCATTTTCAACGTTTTTAGTGTTGTTTTTACTGTTCAAAAAAACACCGAAGAAAGTAGTTGTCCAGTCACCGCCGTTATTATTGTCGTTTTTATCAGTCGCTGTACTTTCTTTAAAAAGAAAAAAAATCATCTTGAATGTCTCCGATTTGTGGCCTTTGGCGGCTATAGAATTAAATGCGCTGAAAAAGGGTTCGTTTTCGCATAAAATCTCCCTTTTTATGGAGCGTTTTATATACAAAAAAGCGACGTTACTGTTAGGTCAATCTCAGGAAATCCTCGATCACGTTCATACCTTATTTCCCGATAAAAAAGGCTATTTGTACCGCAATTTTCCCGATCATGCGGTGTCAAACTTAGAACTAGTTACCACCCAAGAGCCTACAATAAAAATCTTTTACGCCGGACTTTTAGGCGTTGCACAAGGTGTTTTTGATTTGTGCCGAACTATTGAATTAACGGGAACGCGTATTGAGCTACATATCTTTGGCGATGGTGCTGAAAAAAATGAAATTGAAAACTATCTAAATGCTCATCCCGAGCAGCCCATTTTTTTTCATGGTATGATGGAACGGAGTGAATTACATGAAACCTTAAAACGATTTGATATCGCCATTGTCCCTTTAACGACGCGCATTTATGGTTCGGTTCCTTCAAAAATATTTGAATACGGCAGTTTGGGTTTTCCTATTTTGTATTTTGGGGGTGGCGAAGGAGAAAACATTGTACTTGAAAACAATATGGGCTGGGTCGTTCCTGTGGGTGATTATGATGCAATGAATGCTCAATTAAAAGCAATTGATTTGCTAACGAAAGAAAAATTGGAAGAAATGAAATCGAAAATTTTTATTCAAGCAAAACAGACCTTTGACATTGAAAAACAAGTAAAAAGCTTACTTGCCAATGATGTCTTTTAATATGCCTTTTCCTCGCCTTTTACGGCATTAATCACAGTCAAAAATATAATTTTTAAGTCCAAGAGAAGCGACCAGTTTTCCAAATAGAAAATATCATATTTCACACGATAAATGATGTCTTTATCGGTTTCCACTTCACCGCGAAAACCATGTGTTTGAGCTAATCCCGTGATACCCGGTTTAACAAAATGGCGCACCATGAATTTATCGACATTTTGCGCAAATCGCTCTGTTTCACTAATCATGTGGGGACGCGGCCCTACGACAGACATATCACCTAATAAGACATTAAAAAACTGAGGCAATTCATCCAAACTGGTTTTACGCAAAAAAGATCCCAATCGAGTTATCCTGGGGTCATTTTTGGAAACCTGTTTGGAATTCGCAAAATCATTGGGGCGCATGGAACGGAATTTATAGCAATCAAATTCCTCGTAATTCAAACCATTTCTTTTTTGTTTAAAAAAGATGGGGCCTTTGGATTCTAGTTTGATTAACAAACCAATGATTGGCGTTAACCAAGATAACAGTCCAATGATGACAAAAAGAGAAAAGAGGATGTCAAAAGATCGTTTTACAAATTTATTGAGCGACTCATCCAAAGGAATATTTCGAAGCGAAGCTACAGGAATATAACCGTAGTATTCAAACTTCAGATTCTTGGTAAAAATCTCATTGTTGTCGGGTAAAAACTTTAATACTTTAAGATTATTATCAGAAAAATCAATGATTTGATTGACGTAAGTATTGGCTAAATCATGAAGGGAACAATAAATTTCGTCAATGTTTTGAGTTTGAACATATTCCAAACACGATTCTATTTGTTGCTTCTTATCTTCTATTAAATCAAAAGAATGTTCTAATTTGTATCCATAATCGGGATTGTTATTAAAAAACTCTTCCAATAATGGAACCGATTTACCATTTCCGATAATTACAACTCTTCGGTAATTCCCTCCAAATAATGTGCGGTATTTTCGAAGTAAATAAAATATAGAAAGTTTGAAAAAAGTGATGACAACTACCGAGGTTACAATGTAGTGAAGAATCTCAACTGAAGCAGTAGTCTTGGAATAAAACCCAGAAAAAGCAAAACAGATTATTGTAAATAAGGAAAATTGCTTGACGATTTTATTAAATATCGAAACCACTTTGGTAAAGCGGTACACTTCATAAAAATCGGTGTTGATAGCGATGATAAACCAACAAAAGGATATAAAAAAAGAAAAGTAGAGCGATATAAATTCGTCTGGCAGTAAAAAATACGCCAATACATTGATAACTGCCCAGTCGAAGGCATATGTAAAGGGTCTTAAGTACCCCGAATATCTACCTACTTTTGGCTTCATTAAATAATATATTTCGAAAAATCCTTGTGGTCTTCGCGTAGAAGTTCTTCGCTGGATAACGATTTGAAATAATCATAGGTGCGTTTCATTCCTTCAGCGCGACCCACTTTAGGCTCCCAACCCAAAATTTCTTTAGCTTTAGTAATATCGGGTTGACGTTGCAACGGATCGTTTTCGGGTAATGGTCTGTAAACAATCTTTTGGGTTGTCCCAGTTAATTTTATGATTTCTTCGGCAAAGTCTTTAATGGTAATTTCGTCTGGATTCCCAATGTTAACAGGTAAATGATAGTCCGATAATAATAAGCGATAAATCCCTTCCACCTGATCTGTTACATAACAAAACGAACGGGTTTGGTGTCCGTCACCAAAAATGGTAAGGTCTTCACCGCGCAAAGCTTGACCAATAAACGCTGGAATCACACGACCATCGTTCAGTCGCATGCGTGGACCATAAGTGTTAAATATGCGTACAATACGGGTTTCCACACCATGAAAAGTATGGTAAGCCATAGTGATGGATTCTTGAAAACGTTTGGCTTCATCATAAACGCCACGTGGTCCAATGGTATTGACATTTCCGTAATAATCTTCGGTTTGCGGGTGCACTAGTGGATCACCATAAACTTCAGAAGTGGATGCAATTAAAATACGGGCTTTCTTTACGCGAGCCAATCCTAATAAATTGTGGGTGCCCAGCGAACCTACTTTTAAGGTTTGAATCGGGATTTTTAAATAATCTATCGGACTTGCCGGTGAAGCAAAATGAAGGATATAATCTAATTCCCCTGGAACATGAACAAATTTGGTCACATCGTGATGATAAAACTCAAAATTAGATTCTTTAAAAAGATGTTCGATGTTTTTTAAATCCCCTGTAATTAAATTGTCCATTCCAATCACAAAGTAGCCTTCCGATATAAAACGATCACAAAGGTGGGACCCCAAAAAACCCGCTGCTCCAGTGATTAAAATTCTCTTCATTTTTTTGAAATTTTCACTTCTGCATTTTGAAATAAACAGTAGAGCAATATGAAAAATACTATACCGCGTTGTCTGCAGAAAAATGATTCAGACAAAAATAGGATTATCATAGTAATAGAGAAAGCTATATGAAGAAAATCTTTTGAAATAAATGCATTTTTACAATTCCAAACCACCATGATGAGAACACATAAAAATCCGAAAATCCCTAAATCAGAAAAAGTCTGTACATATTGATTGTGGTAATTGAAATCGCCGTAATTCCCGTACAATCCATATTGCTGCGTTTTGCTTTTTATTTGCTCTTGTGAAGCTTCAAGGCCAAAACCCGTCCATAAAATTGCATGTTCAACTAATAATTCTGTGAAAACCCTCACTTGAAAAACCCGCAAGGCAGTACCTGGGAAAAAGTGATTTTGCTCAAATTTATCTTGTGTCCATGCTTGGTGCAAACTAATGTTGTAGACATTGCCATTCCCAATTTTGGTATTAATAGTATTGTCTACAAAAGCGGTTTCATATTCAATCAAAAAGCGTTCTCTTACTTGTTTTACAAACACAAAAGAACAGACAACAAAGGTGATTACTGAGATAATGGTAACCGTTTTAATACTTTTAGGTATTTCTGCAAAAAAAGCGTAAAACGCTATAATGAGGATGACGTCAATGGTTATTATACTTTTAGAAGAAAGTAAAAGCACGAATAAAAATAGAATCACGGACGCGGCTTTGGTTGCCGTTTTTTGGTCATTCTTAGCCACAAAATAGAGTAATCCTAACGAAGCGAAAATAGAGATATATATGGCATTTAAATCGTTGGTAACCAAATTATGGTAGAAAAAAACAGAAGTATCTTGAGTTATGATAAAACGAAGCAAAGCACGAAAAATAAAAACGAGTGCGTATATTACCATAAACCAACTATAATTTCTAAGAATTCGATTGATGGAATCCTTTGAAAATCTTGGTGTCATCATCATGGCAATTGGAACAAACAAAAAAGGCAATTCTTTTTGCAATCCAGAAAGCGTTAACGCTTTATCCCGCGTCCAAAAAAGAGAAAGACACATGATCCCATAAAATACTACTGGAATAACTAAAGCTTTTTTAAAAACAAATGTTTTATATCGAATCCCAGAATAGCATGCATATACCACATAAAGCATTAATGCCAAGCTAATGAAAATATATTTAGTGGGTATAGCGACAGCTACTAGAGTAAGCAGTATTTCATTATAATTCCGTTTTCCCGTTAACTCCTTTGGAAAAACATTCTTCAAAAAAGTGAGCATATTTGCCATTAATAATCTCCCAATTGAATTCGTTGGCTATTGCCTCAAAATTATTTGCAATTTTCTGCAAGTTATCACTTTTTTTGGTTTCAATTAGTATTTTATTTACATCTTCTGCCGATGTAAAATAAAACGCATTTTCTTTTAAAATTGCTGCATTAAACTCGTTGTTATGCGCCACAATAAGGGCTTTTGAGGCCATGGCTTCTAGCAACGAAGGATTGGTTCCGCCAACAGTATGCCCATGAAAATACAAGTTGGAAAAATACCGCAAATTGTTCAGTTGATTGATGTCATAAACGGCTCCTATGAAACGAATTTTAGAGCAATCTTTGTATTTGGTTTTTAGATAATTACCAAATGCCGTATTATGATTTCCAATGACCAAAACCGGCTGTTCATCGCTACTTTTCGCAACACCATCCAAAATAATTTCAATACTATTCTCGGGTTCTAATCGGGCAAGTATCATGTGGTAATTATAGGCTTCTAAGTCGTATTTTGAGAGTACGGTTTCGTCGGGTTGTTCAAATAGATGGGCGCCATAAGCAATATATTCCGAAGGCTTTTGGTATTTGGTTTGAAGGTATTTTTGAATTCCTATCGAATCTGAAATTAAATAATCGCTACTCTTTACCGCTAATTTCTCTGCATAAAGCAACACCTGTTGAACGCTTTTAGAATATTTCGTTCGCTTCCATTCCAAACCATCCATGTTGGTGATAATCATTGCTTTTTTTGGCAATAAAAAATGCCAAATGGAACTGCTCGTATAACCGAGTTGTAATATAATATCAAAATTGCGTTTGCGCATATCCAAGATACAATTCAAATCATAGATGAATTGACCGGCCGTTCCAATGCGGTATTCAGGATCATAACAATGTACGATTTGAACCCCTTTGAAATGTTGTTCTTGATACGGATGGTTGTGGGAATTGTAGACAACTACTTCGTGACCTTTTTCGGCTAAAAAAACAGAGAAATACTCTGCAAATTGTTCGAATCCCCCATAATGATTTGGAATTCCACGGGTACCGAAAATGGCGATTTTCATGTTTATTTTATTCAGGGATACAAAATTACTCGTATTCTTTCAGAATTAATAACATTATTTTCATTTTTTTAAACAAGAAAATAGAGGAAACATCTAAAATTAAAAATTTAAAGACCCGATGATTCAGCTGATTATTACGAAATTGATTAACTAAAAATCAATAATTTAGTTGACGAATGAAGTCAGCAATTCTCTTAAATCATTATTAGTGGGGAGTTCAATGAGTAGTTTTAACTTTTGAACCGAACCACATAAATATTGGATTTCATTCGGTCGCACAAACTGTGGATTGATTGAAATCTGGGGTTGATGACCTGTGATTTTTGAAAATAGATCTAAGATTTCATGCAACGAGTGCATTTTCCCTGAACACACATTTACAATCTCTTGCGTAACCTCTGAAAATAGGAGTCGTTCATAAACTTCAACTACATAATTCACACCATTGTATTCACGATAGACGTCCAAGTTACCCAATTCTAATTGAGGTGCTTTAGATGTAAAAGCAGCTGCAATTTTTGGAATCACAAAATGGGATTCTTGTCCTGGAGCGGTATAATTAAAGGGACGAACCATTAAAATGGGCAATTGTTCCCAATACATTTTACCCACTTGTTCCATAGCTAATTTACTGATTCCATAGTGATTCACTGGATTAGGATTCATGGATTCATGGTATTCACTCCCGATTTGATTCCCGTAAACGGTTGCACTACTAGCTAAAAGAATCTTAGTTACGGGTTTGGTTAAATTCAAGCAGGCTTTTAACACGTTTTGTGTTCCTAAAACATTCACTTCATAAAAATCCAAAGTCACTGGATGTTGCACAAATGAAATGGCCGCTAGATGTACAACATAGTCAGGAGAAAGTTGGGTGATAACTTCTTGAACTTGGTCCGGCTGAGTTAAATCGCAATGAAAAATAGTGGGATCATCACTTTTTGAATTGGAAAAACCTACCACACGATAGCCTTTGCCTTCTAAATGTTTTTTTAAATAAACACCTGTAAAGCCAGTGATTCCAGTGATTAATATGGTTTTAGAATGATTTTCCATGTTGATTGCGTGTCAGGTCGGCTTGAACCATCATCGAACACAACTCGTGAAGAGAGGTTTTCGGAATCCAACCCAAAAGATCTTTTGCTTTTTGCGCATTTCCAATTAATAAATCCACTTCTGCAGGGCGGTAATATTTGGGATTAATAGAAACTAATTCTTTGCCTGTGGTAGCACAGTAGCCTTTTTCAAGCGCACCTTCCCCTTTCCAATCTATCGTAATTTCAATATTTTCAAAAGCAATTTCTACAAATCTTCGAACCGATTGGGTTTGATTTGTAGACAGTACAAAAGAATCGGCCTCATTGGATTGAAGCATTTTGTACATACCTTCCACATATTCGCCAGCAAATCCCCAATCGCGTTGTGCATCTAAATTACCCAATTCCAAAGTTTGCGCCATTCCTAAATGAATTTTTGCAACGGTATCGGTAATTTTTCGGGTAACAAATTCTTTACCGCGTAACGGTGATTCGTGATTAAATAAAATACCGCTCACTGCAAACATATCGTAACTTTCACGATAATTGACGGTCGCCCAATGGGCAAACAATTTGGCAAAACCATACGGACTTCTCGGGTAAAACGGGGTGTTTTCAGTTTGGGGAATTTCTTGTACTTTCCCAAACATTTCCGAGGTAGAAGCTTGGTAAAACTTTATTTTTTTATTTACCAAACGAATGGCTTCTAAGATGTTTAAAGCGCCAATTCCTGATGCTTGCGCTGTATAAATAGGTTGGTCAAAAGAAACACCAACAAAACTTTGAGCTGCCAAATTATAAAATTCGTCGGGTTGACAAGATTCAAGTAGTCGAATACAAGAAGTAATATCATTCAAATCAAATTCAACCAGTGTTAGATTGGGGTGATTAACCACGCCTAATTCTTCCAAACGCCAAAAGTTCATCGAACTTGAACGACGGTATGTTCCAAATACGCGATACCCTTTTTCTAACAATAACTGGGTTAAATACGCTCCATCTTGACCGGTAATTCCGGTTATAATTGCATTCTTCATTACTTTCTTTTACTAATATCAGCTTGTAGTATTGCAAGGTAAGCCTCAGAGGCTACTTTCCAATTGTACTTTTCGGCCACTAATTTAGACATTTCTAATGCCTTTTCAGGATTAGGATTGGATATTTTATCGGCTAATTTGATTTTAAATTCTTCCTCATTTAATGGGTCAAAAAAATCGTCGCCAAAAAAATCAAATTCAGCCATAGACGTGGCATTAGAACAAAGGGTTGGAATTCCCGCAGCTGCCGATTCCAACGGTGGCAAACCATACCCTTCTGCAAGGGAAGGATAAACCGCTACTGTAGCGCCACGTAAAATTAAAATCAAATCAGAATACGGGACCTTATTTAATAGATGAATCTTACTTTTAATTTCCGGACTTAAGGATTGATACAATTGATCAAACTTTGGATCGTGAAAGGTTACATCGCCAATGAGTACTAAATCGCTGCTGTGATGTAGTTGTAAATCCACGAATGATTTCAGTAAGAGATAATGATTTTTTCTGGGTTCATGTCTCGAAATGTAAAGAATGTAGTTTTTATAACCGAACTTATCCTTTACCTGTTGTTGCTGTTCGTTCCGGTCAAATTTTTCAAAAAACAAATCTTCAACTCCATAAACTGTAACGGCCACATTGTTCAATTTGAAGTGTTTTTCAATGCTGTTTTTAGAAAAATGAGAGCCCGTTAATATTAATTCTGAAAACTTACCGCTTAATCGAAACAAAATAGCGTTCTGTATTCGGTTTAATAATGGAAAATATTCTCTCTTTTCTAAAAATAATATGTCGTGCAAGGAATCGATGTAACGACACATTTTGATCGGAGGAACGATATATTGAAAATGCGCGTAATCAATTTTTAACTTTTTTATGAGAAACGGTATGTCGAAAAGTAACCTAAAGAATTTACTTTTCAATTTATATTTGACAAAGAAAACATTGTCTGCTTTGTCAAAACTCTTGGCTAAGTTTTCCACATCTGTTGCCGCAAAATAAAAATCATACGACTTGTTTTTTATTAATTCTGCATAGAGACCTTGGATGTAGGTTCGCGAACCTTGAAATCCATAATCGAACACATGACAGTCTACAAATATTTTTATTCTAGTACTCATTTTTTTCAGTAATTGGAGTCGCTTTTGAATTCATTAAGATTTCTCGATAAGCAATTAAAAAACCTAGGATTAAGGATTTATTATCTAACTTTAAATACAGACCTAAAAACACCCAATTGGAGACAATAAGAAAGATAGCGCTTCCTAATAATAACAAATTAAGTTGATAAACTAGCGGGTCTGAGGTAACTTTCATTTTACCCAAATAGACCATAAATAACACGGTTAAAAAAACACCGATTAACCCGGCTTTGAGATACATCGTCATGTAGGTATTGTGTAATTCGGGAACATAACGAATAAACTCTTGGTCATTGGTCCACATTTCCCTGCCAAGATCAATAGTAGAGCCCATTCCTTTACCAATTAAAATGGTTGGAAAACCTCTATCAGTAACTTGGCGAACTGTGATTATATTTTCAAATGAGCGGTAATTATCGTTAAAATCTTTCCAATCTTCTTCATTGATTTTGGTCTTGAAAGATTCAATTGGGGCAATTTTTATTTTATACAAAAACGCTTCAAGCCCCTCGCCTTTTCTTGACGGATTGGAATAATAAATAGCAGCATAAGCGGCCAAAACAATGGCGCTAACCGAGATTAAATATTTGATGTTTTTGGCGTTTAAAATAAAATATCCTTTAATGGCCATGATCAAAACAACAAACTGAATCATGTTGGTTCGGGCCAAATACAAAAAGGCAGAAATGGAAAGTAATACGATAAAAATCAAGCGAGTTTTGGGATTGATTTTGATTTGAAATTCTTTGGAAAAAATCAACAACACCAATGTATAGATTTCATAATCGTTAAAATAACCGCCGTAGTGACGCAACAAGTGCATCGTGGTTATTTTAAAAATAAAAAAGCAAACAAGGATGGTTAAAATATGAATGATGGCTAATAAAACTCCTGCATACAAGGCGGTTGAAAAAAATCGTTTCCCGTTTATTTTGCAGATGTTATACCCCACAGCCAAACCAAGCATAGGTTTGAGCAAATAACTGATATCCTTGAAATACACATAGGATTTATGAGCCGTAAACTGTGCACTGAACAAAGCCACAAGGATAACTAAACCCAATAGCAATTGTAATCGTAAAAAAGTAACGGAATACTTTTTTCGTAAAGTTATAAAAGCCGTGAATCCCCAAACAACAAAAGTGGTTTCGTAACTGTTAAGCAACAAAACCAAAACACATAAGGTGTATAACAATTTGGTAAGAAAGGAATTCTCTGTGAAATTTAAGGTCATAACGACTTTTTTGAATCCATTTTTTTAAGGATTACAAAGTAGGAAATAATAATGAATATTTCAATCATAATTGTAGCGATAAAAGCACCCGACAACCCCATTTGTTTTAACAAGAAGATCATTAAAAAAAGATAGGCTATGGTGGCCAAAATGGTAATTCTAACGTAATAATAACTGGAATTATAGGCAAACATTAATTGACGAACAGCAAAGGTCAATCCCATAAGTATAGGTAGGACTAAACCGAGTTTAAAATACGAACTCAATACTGTAATATCGTGGGCATTGACTTTGAAGAACTGTAAAATTATCGGAGTATTAAAGAATATTACAGCGACCAAAACGAATACAACTAGATAATTAATTCCGTTTACTTTTAGCCAAAACTGGAAACCGTTTGATTTATCTTTATCGATTTGCACACAAATTTCGGGATAAATGAAATTAAAAAATGTTTGCAAATAAGTTCGAAAAATCATCACAATATGTTCGATAACACGGTATTGTCCTGCCACAAAATTTCCACAGAAATAGCTCACAATCATGACGGGTGCAAATTGATATGCGGCAAAAAATACCTGCGAAAGGGTAAGTGAAAATTCGTCGCGTATTAATTGAATGGAGGATGCAAATTTGAATTTACGAAGGTTAAACTGATGTTTTTGAATAAGATAAATGATGCCGATTAACGAAGGAATGATTAGCCCTATTCCATTAAAAAAATTGACATAAATGTAGTCATTCGACTGATTAACGAAGAGCAGAACTCCAGCAATATATATTCCTTTGGAAAGAATATTGATTACTGTAATCCACACAAAATTTTGCATGCCTTGAAGAAACCAGGTCGGATTTAAAAATTGACCTACTACCATCACCAAACTCAGCAGTAATTGGGTGCGATCGACACGAAAAAATGGGACGGTTGAAATAATTAGAGCGGCAAGCAATAAAAAGAAACACAAGAGCATAAATTTCGCCCCATAAATCGTCAAAAACCGTTCTTCGATTTTATCTTTATTATAGGTGTTAGTTGCTATTTCTCGTGTTCCGTTGATGTAAGAACCGTAATCAACCCAGACATTCACTAAAAGTGCGAATGAAAATCCGACGCCAATTTTACCCAAACCGGCTTCTCCGCAGACAAAAATCACATACGGAACGATTATTACAGGACTAATTAAATTTACGGCTTGTCCAAAACCATAAATCAAAAAATCCCATGCTTTTTTGCTGCGTATAAAATGACTTATTTTCTCGAGATTCATCTACGTCTGTTTGCCCATAGGGAGTCATTATAAAAAAACCACCCTCAGGTGGCTAAATTACGTTATTTTTCATAACTACTGGGCTTGTAATAATACGGTTTCTGTTTCTTTAACAGAATGTACATTGTGTGCATTTCTTTCCTTTAAATTCTAATGACTGAGGAAAGCGATATGTTGTTACTATTTATAAAAAAGCCATAATCTGGGATAGATTATGGCTTATTATTTAAGTGACAAATTCTTATTTTACTAATTGTGCCAATTGTTGGTCAAAGCTTTCTACAGAAAACATCATTGGGTCATAGTTTCCATCTTTTGCGACAATCGGACTTATTTTTGAAGTTGCTTTATCAACCTTAACAAAAGAATCATCCGGGCGGAAATAATCAAAGAAAGTCGGTCCCGCCGCATCGATTCTTTTTCCTTTGTATTCTACTGAGAAACGATTTACGGTGATGTCACCCAAATCTTTTTTCAATCCAAAATCCATTCGTAAAGTCAATGGTTTTGCTCCTTCAGGCAATTCAAAAACAATATCTTGAGGTGTTTCACTTCCTTTTACAGCAACATATATCGATTTATCTTCAGAAAATGGTACGCTAGGATCATTTACATCTTTGTAATATACTTGGAAATCATCGTCTTTTTTAACAGTAGCATTCAACGTGATTTTAAAACGATTACTTACAACTTCTTGAACGGATTCTTCCGATTTTGATTCCTCATTTTTACAAGATAAAACTGTAAATCCTAATAACGCAATAGCTAAGAAATGTTTTGCTTTCATTGTTAATTTTTTTTGCAAATGTAATTATTTTTTTAAAGTATGATAGTCTATTCTAAATTTCAATTTTGAATGGTTTTATCGGTTTTTACATAATACTTCGTTTGGGACGGTTTTTTGATTAATACGCCTAATTGAAAGTTCCCTTTCGGGACTTTGTTATAATTAATGGAGCCGTTAAAACCCGACCCAATTAACTTCTCGTTGTGGAATGCTGTAACTAAATCCCCTCTGTCCTCTTTTTTTACATAAAAAAGATAATTAGTTTTCGCATTGCTTAATACCATAAAAACAGAATCCTTCTGGGTATCTTTTGCTTCGTTTTCCATTGCCCAACCTCGAACTTGGATCATGGAATTAGACACATTATAACTATCTAAATTAAACTTGACTTGTCCATTGTCAGTCAATTTTTCATTGAGTTGAACCAACTCATCTTTTATTGTTTTTTGGTAAAGCTGATACAATGAATCTTGGAATTTATTGTCTTGTTCAGAAAAGTTTATAACATTTTTTAATGCGTTATCTTGTGACGTTCCGTAAACAATATAGAATCCATCTATTTTTTTAATTCGCACTTTTTTGTCATGTAATAACTGGCCAAAAGCTACAATATTAGGTTTCGTTGTAATGAATAATTGTTTATCCTCAATCGTGCCACTACTGAGTTGCCCTTCCAAATTCATCTTAAACGATTCGGTTTTGGCGACATCGGTACGAGCAACATAGGCATTTGAAATTGGTTTTCGCTCTTTTAAAGATAAGTAACAAAGGTCTTGGTAATCCATTGGGTAGGTCTGACTGTAGTTATAATTAAAAGGAGGATAAACGATGGTTCCATCAAAGGATTTAAAAATATTACCCCAGAGTTCATCGTTTAAAGGAGTGTCATACGAACCAAACTTTAAATTTCTATAGGTTATTAAGGTTTTTATATCATATAACTGGATACAGACAATAATTCCTAATAACACCATTTTAAAAGTGGTGTTGAATCTTGACTTGATAAATAGTATTGAAAAACTAATTATCACTACATAATACATCGGCCATACAAAACGACCAGAAGCTCTAAATGTCTGGTATAAAAGCTCATAGTATCCTGAAATGGTAAAATCAAATATTATTTTATTTCCGTATGAAACTTTGTTGGTTAAGGCAAATAAAACCATTCCGAAACCAAGAATTAAAAGGAAAGAATAGGTTTTTAATACATTTCTAATACTCATTTTAAAGAAGAATAGAGTAAATAGTCCAAGTCCAATTAAAACCATCACTCCCATACCTAAATAGGCAAATCCTTCGTATTGCATGGGATTATAGATGGGTAGGTCAGGAAAAAAGGCTGAAAATCCTCTACCATTATACAATGCATTAAGATTCAAACTATAATTATTATAATCATCAACAGAGGCTAAATTTGCTGATTGATTAAAATTGATTAATCCAATAAATATCCAGGAAATGATCAGTAATAAAAAAGCGGCTATTGGAAATATTATCCCTTTTTTTAAAGGAATTGATTTATCAATAAAAACCTGTTTTAAAGGTAAAATTACATTAAATCCAATAACCATAGCTGTCAAGTAGGGGTTAATAAAACCACTTAATACCAGGATAATTATTTGATTTCTGTTTATTTGAAATACATTACTCGGAGTCGATTTTTTTCCATAATAATAAATAGAAGCCAGTAATAACCAGTGCGCACACAATGCAGGGTGTAAGCTTCTGAAAATCAAAATTGGACTACATATCATTAAAACGGCTATAAAAAAGGAATACTTTCGATCAATTTTATAGTTGTCCAATATCTTAATTGTAAAATACCCATTCAAATAAAAGCAAGCGAGCAACCAAATTCCAAAGTACTGAAATTCCTCTGGCAATAGACTCGCAAACAATTTGAAAGGAATCGCTAAAAGCGGAATAGAATCAGTAAATCCAACATTTGTTCCTACTGGATAATTATAACTATGAATAGTTCCTAAAGGGAAACTCCATTCATCTCCACGATAAAAAGCCCAGCCCAAATAATGCGTTCCCCAATCGTGATGAACATCCATTAACCAAGCTATCTCTGTAGGATTTAAAGCTTTAATACCGAAAACCAACGCAAATAAAAGGATCGATACAAATGTGAGAAATAACGTGGTAACTATTTTTGAATTTAAATTCATAGGATTAATATTTTCGAAAAAGCAGGGTTAACTCTCTTACTATTTTAAATACAGATTTCCAAGTCAGTTTAGAGCCTTCAACATCTCTCCAATTAAAAATGGGCACTTCCCTTCCATGTTCTAAAAGTCCCTTTTTTTTCAGTCGGATAAACAATTCAACATCAAAAAGCCATGAAGTATTAAAGGGTGTATCAAACCCTTCTGAAATGATTTTGGAACTGAAAAACTTGGCCCCACATTGGGTATCGTAAATACCTAATTTGAATTTAAAATTGATCAACGTAACAATGACTCGCCCAATAATATGTCGGTAAAACTTTCTTTTAATTCCGGAATTGAGTAACAATATTCTTGAACCGATAAGTAATGACGGTTGAAGTTGTTTTACTTCCTCTTTGAGACGAATAATCTCTGTTGCCGGTGTTGAAAAATCAGCATCAAAGTAGCCAATATAATCGTAACTATTTTGATTATTAATCGCATTAATTGCAGTATAAACGGCATTGGCTTTGCCCGAATTTTTTGAGTAATCAAGCAATGTACATCGGGTTGGATATTGCGCTATAATTTTAGAAATTACTTCAACCGTTTTATCTGTACTGCCATCATTTACGAAATATATTTGCAGGTCAGAATGATCTATTAATGTATCAACCGACTGCAAATCTAATCGCAATTCTTCGTTATAACACGGAATTAAAATGGCTATTTTACACATAAACAATAACAAGAAAGACCCGGAATCTTAATTCCTATTTTTTTCATGAGTAAGGTAATACGAAAATCAATAGATAGCATTGCATTTATCAATCCTGTTTTGAATTTCCCGGCACCCCAATTGTCGATGGATTCTTTTTTATCTTTTTTCAACAACTTATCGAGATTTCTAAATATCAATAGGGTGAAAAAATAATAACCTTCGTCCAATATTGTAAAACCATTGGACTCCAAAACCTTTTTCAACTGAGGTAACGTATAGCGTCTGTAATGCCCTAAAAGAACATCATGACTTGAAAAAACCGACTGAAAGGCTGGTACAGCAAAAAAATAATGGGCTTTTCTGTTTCTTGAGTGTAAATGATCTAAAATGACTTTCTCATCTTCAAGATGTTCCAAGACATCCATGCACAAATACAAGGTGTTGTCCTCTTTTTGTTCTGTTTCGTTGAATTCTTGAATTGTTTTGTAGTAGTTAACAGCACTGTTGTTATTGTTACTTTTCAATTGTTGAATGACATCAGGTGTATATTCAATATCAATTGCAAAATATTCTTTCGACAAATTCTTATCTACCAACGTATGAATAACATAGGCATCACCACTACCAATATCAACAATTCTGTCCACTGGAAAAGATATTTTGGATTGTTTTAAAAAGGTATGGAGCACATTCTTTCTTGATGTTTCCCACGGGTGTCTTTGGTAGTTGGCTTTGTCTTCCAGCCTTGAAAATTCAGATAAATCCATTTAAAAAAGATATGCAATGGCAATTAATACTATTAAAAATGTAAATATAACTATTAGAAAATTAGAAAAAGAATAGAACAAAAATTTTAAGAATTTGATTCTATACTAAACAAACTTTCCTTCCAATCTAAAATCGCAATGTTAAAATTCTTTTTAATTTTTGCCTTATCCATTACACTGTAGGCGGGACGTTTTGCTGGTGTAGGAAATTGATCGGTAGTTATAGGTTGAACAGAAATAGCTGTTGAATTTTTTTCAAAAATGGCTTTGGCAAAATCATACCAACTGCATTGCCCTTCATTGCTATAGTGATAAATCCCATAAGGATGAACCTCCATAGCACTGTCTTTTTGAATTAATTCAATCAACACAGCCGCTAAATCTAAGGCGTTAGTTGGTGTTCCAATTTGATCATTTACAATGGACAAACTGTCGCGTTCCGCAGCTAATCGCAACATCGTCTTCATAAAATTATTCCCAAAGGGAGAATAAACCCAGGAAGTTCGAATAATATAATAAGCGTTTCCATGCTGTTGAATTGCCAATTCCCCGGCTAATTTACTCGCGCCGTAAACGCCAAGTGGAGCCGTAGGAGCTGTTTCTGCATAGGGTGTCGTTTGGGTGCCGTCAAAAACAAAATCGGTAGATATATGAACTAAAATGGTCCCAATCTCAGCACAAATTTTAGCCAAATTTTCCGGACCCATAGCATTAATTAAATACGCTTTCTCTGGTTCAGATTCGGCTTTATCTACAGCGGTATATGCCGCAGCATTGATGCAGTAATTCGGTTTTTTCTGTAAAAATAATTCTTGTGTTGAAGACGCATCGGTAATATCAAGGGTGGCAGAATCGCAAAACACCCATTCAATATCGGTGAATTTTTGAGCCACATGCTGCAACGATTGACCCAACTGACCCGCAGCTCCAGTGACTACTATTACCATACGTTACGTGCGTTTTTAAAATCAGGCAAAGCTTTGTCTTTATCAGAGATAATTAAAGTATCTTTTCCCATTTGCCAATCGATTCCGATTTCAGCATCATTATAAATAATTCCTCCTTCGCTTTCTTTGTTGTAATAATTATCACATTTATAGAAAAAAGTAGCGGTATCACTGAGTACTATAAATCCATGGGCAAATCCGCGAGGAATAAAAAATTGCTTTTGGTTTTCTCCACTTAATAAGACGCCAACATGTTTGCCAAACGTAGGTGAATCCGGGCGAATATCGACGGCGACATCCCAAACTTCGCCTTGCAATACGCGTACGAGTTTAGCTTGAGCATGTTCACCGCATTGGTAATGTAACCCTCTCAATACTCCTTTGGAAGAATAGGATTGATTGTCTTGTACAAAATGTACGTGTTGACCTGTAATTCTTTCAAAGGTTTGTTCGTTAAAACTTTCCATAAAATAACCCCGTTCATCCCGAATTATTTTTGGATCAAGGATAAAAGCGCCTTCTAATTCCGTTTGAATACACTCCATATTATCGTTCTAAAAGTGACATCAAATGAACGCCATAACCACTCTTCAATAGCGGTTGAGCGATGGTTTCCAATTGATGAGCATCGATATAACCCATTTTAAAAGCCGCTTCTTCAATGGCGCCAATTTTTAAACCTTGGCGTTCTTCGATCACCTGAACAAATTGACCCGCTTGCATTAACGACGGAAATGTTCCTGTATCTAACCAAGCCGTTCCTCGGTCAAGAATGCTCACTTTTAATCTGCCTTGTTTTAAATATTCTTTATTGACATCGGTAATTTCTAATTCACCACGTGGACTCGGTTGAATGTTGGCAGCGATATCCAGCACCGAATTATCATAGAAATAAATTCCCGGTACGGCATAATTGGATTTAGGATGTTCTGGTTTTTCCTCAATTGAAAGTACATTTCCCTCTTTATCAAAATCAACCACACCGTAACGCTCTGGATCTTGAACATGATACGCATAAATAATACCTCCTTCAGGATCATTATTGGTTTGCAATAACTCAGCTAATCCTGTCCCATAAAAGATATTGTCGCCCAAAATCAAAGCTACTTTGTCATTTCCGACAAATTCTTTACCAATAATGAAAGCTTCTGCCAAACCGTTGGGATGTTCTTGAACCGCATATTCAAATCGACACCCTAAACGAGAACCATCCCCCAACAGTTGCTGGAATAATGGTAAATCATGTGGTGTTGAAATAATAAGTATTTCACGAATTCCCGACCACATCAAAGTAGATAACGGATAATAAATCATCGGTTTATCATAAATGGGCATTAACTGTTTTGAAACAGCTAATGTCAACGGGTGTAATCGTGTGCCAGAACCTCCGGCAAGTATGATGCCTTTCATTATTTTTTAGCTTGAAGTTTATAAATCTTCTTGAAAAAGCGGAAGGTGGTGAAAATTAACACAAATAAAAATGGGAATACCAACTTTAATTTGCCGCTTAAACCACTTGTGTTTTTTAAGTTCAGAGAAGTGTTGATCTCTTTGATAATTTTTTCGTAGTTTACTAATACAATTTTATGATTTCCTTGCTCAATTACCAAATCATTCTTTGATTTAATAATATCATTTAATTGTGTGTTTTCATTAAAATAAACGAGCTTGTCACTTTTTTGATTTCCATTAACTCCATTTGAAAAACTATTAAGAACCCCGTCAATCTGCTTGATTATCAAATCATTGGCTTTGATTTTATTTTTAACATTCTGAATGTTTATCACTTGAAGTCTTTTGAAATAATCCGATTGATTTACAAAATTCAAAATCGGGGTAACCACTTTATCTTTGGTTGTAGGTTTTGCGGTAACAATTAAAATTTCATGGATCGGGTAATTCTTACTCGTCACTTTATCTTCAATAATTTTCTTAATGTCAGCATCCTCAGACATTAACCGAATCAATTCAAAATTATCGGGGCGATTTTCAATAAAACGATAGATGTCGGTAATCGGTTTTACAGTTACTTCAGCCACTTTCTTAGGCTCTTTAATACCCACTACATTTTTCAAAAAAACAGTATCCCCTTGAATAATTTTAGAATTGATTAAATCAACTTTGGAATACAAATAATCATTACTTCCAAAATTTGGGGTAACGATTACTTGTGTAGTATAGGATTTCGTTATATAATCAGCGCCTGTACCCAAGACAATACCTATGACAAAAAACAGGATTATTTTTTTTCGATTATTGATAAAAAACGAAATGAATTGAACGGCTCTTTTTGTAATCCCAGAAGTTAGACTTCCAAAATTATCTTTCATCTCAAACAAATCAATCTCTTTTTCGCCAGTAGACTGTGGAGTTGTACTCATGCTATTATAGGTTAAATAATTGTTCTAAAATTTTTATCGTAATCAAATAAGTAGGTTTAACACCTGTAGTACCTAATCCTCCTGATGCTAGCGTGCTTCCTGTCTCTAAAGGATTATCAGATGCATAATACGCATAGCGAACTTTTACATTAGGATTGATGCTTTTACGAATGCGCGAAGCCGATTGAATGGCTTTTTGATAATAAGCGCCTTCCATTTCCAATCCAATAGCACCCCAAGTGGATTCGTGGAAAAATTTCAACAAATCTTTATTCTGTAATGACGTTCCGAGTACTGTAATCATCGGACCTGCGTAAACAGGAATGCCGTGACCTTCAAACAATTCTTTAGTCAATTCGTTGTCAAAAGGATAGTTGTCCGCTGTTCCCTCGTTGATGTGGGCATTCGGAATCATAATATCGCCTTTTCCTCCCTCAAGAATCCCCGCTTTACCCATGATAGAAACCGATTCTACATTAAGTAAAACCTTCTCTTTTCCTGAAGTTTTATAGGGTTTCAAAAGTTCGTCTATCGTTTCAAATGCTTGCTCTCCAAACGCATAATCCATCACAATAATTACAGGTGCTTCGCCTTGCATCTTCGCTTTGGGGAAATTGGATTTTTTCCAATCGATTTTTGCCGTATCAAACAACTGTACATCAATATTGGTTCCTGAGGTGTCGGGCATTGAAATCATCCCGTTTTTCAAGGCATATTCTTCCACTTTCTTGCGCAATTCCTTATTTTCAGAAGCACTCAAGTCTTCATAAATCGCATATTCGGATTTGTCTTTGTATTTTGCACCTAAAACACATTGTGCATAAATGGAATTCATCACACTGTGCATATTCGCACTAATAATGTGAATCGGACGAGTAATTAACCCGTTTTCATCCAAAGTACGTTTGATCGTATTGGCCCAAATCTCTCCGTGGATATGGTGTCCTAAACGCTCTCTTAGTATTGGACTGAATGTAATCGTACGTTTATTGTTGTCTACAATTTCTTCAATGGCTAATTTTCCTAACCAATAAATCACATGGATAAAACGATCTGGTTTTTCTGGAATCGCAAACGCATCATAAATATCAAGCACTTCTGAAAAACTACGTCCCAAAACATTGGCGGCATGAGAAATTGCCACTTCTTTTTCAATTTGGGTCAATTTTTTGCCTTGTAAAACAACTTGTTCGATTTTTTGCCAATCCCGCGTAACTTCTACTTCAATATCATCCAACAACACGCGATCTTTAATCTTGTGCGATTCGATGAAAATAAATGTCAAATGGGTTAAAATGTCATAGATATCCGAACGTCCACGGGTGATTTCCACATTCATCTGTTCGTCATCAATGCGGTAACAATTGCGACGACGCTTAGGTGGAATAATTGGTTTAAAATGGGATTTAGAATAGCCTTCATCCGAAGTTAAGTTGATGTAACGACACTCTTCAATACCAATAGGTAAACGTTCAATCACATAAAGTAGACCGTTTAATTCTACTTTCTCATCGGCAATACTGCCGTAAATTTCGGGGCGAAGCTGTAATAAAGCTTCTCGTAATGTGTCGCCGGAAACACCCATCGGTTTGTAAAAACCACGGTTGAATAAATGACGCATTGTAATGTACAGTCGCTCGATAGCTGCCGAGGACTCTTGCGCTCTGGAGCGCGAAATGTTTTTAATTTCTTTCATTAAAATATTTTTACTAACCCGCAAAGGTAGTGATTTTGGCGTTAGTTCGATAAAATCAGGTTAATTGCCGGTTCAAAAACTGTTATCTTTTGATTATCTGAACCTTCACTGGCGGGCGTTTTTTTCACCCATTTTCCACCCGAATACACAAATTGTGCTTCACTTTCTACAAAACAATACAAAATGAATGGAAAATAGGTACGTTGCACTCTCGTATTCCCTGAATTCGGATCGGTTATATTTTTTTCAATCTTATTCCGTTCAATCAATAATTTTTCATACCCTACAAATACTCCCGATTTCGGCATCACCAAATGGTAATCGGATATATCCACTTTCATATTGGTAACTCCATTTTTTACCGCAATAATCAAATCTTTTTTCAACAACTCTTTGCCGGGATATCCGTTTTCATCGACTGTATAAAAATGCAATTTCACCAAAGCGGAATCCAATTTACTGTCGGTTTGAATCCTGACTTTCTTGATGTATTTCGTTTTTTTATAAGCATCTAAATAAGGGAAAAACTTCGTTTCAATTTTAGGTCCGTTATCAAACGCTTGATAAGCTGTGTTTTTCCGAATTCCGATTTCCAATTCTTTGGTGCTCTTTTGGCCAGAAATGGTCACTTCTTGCAAAATATACTCGTCCGGTTGTAAGTGAACGGTAGCGGCTTCTGCAAAAGGAACGCGTTTTTTTACATAACCTACCGATGTAAAAACTAAAAAAGTTCCCTTTCCGGTTTGTGGCAATTGAAAAGTCCCGTTGTCTTCAGTCGTTCCGCTGATTTGTTCGCCTTCAACCCAAATATTAACATACGGAATGGGTTGATTGGTCAAACTATCTTTGACAATTCCTTTGATTTGTGCTGCCGCAAATAGTGGCAATAGGAGGATAAATAGGAGCTTTTTCATAGTAGGGGCAATTGATCCGCAATAGTACGGTCGTTGGCTAATCGGGGTAATTTATTTTGTCCACCCAATTTCCCGATGGACTTCATATAGGTTTGAAAACCATTGGATACAACAGGAGTAATCACAACGGTTCGGAGTACATTTCCGGTAATCAAATCGTCATAATACACATTTTGTTGGCGCATGGCTTGGTCGATTTTTAAAGCGAAAGCATTCAAATCCTCGGGAGCATTTTCAAATTCAATCAACCATTCATGATACGGCAATCCTTCTTTAGGAGTGATTTGGGGAGCTACTGTAAATTCGTTGATTCGAACAGTCGTTCCTTCCACCGATTGGCGCAAGGCTTCCTCTACTTCTTTACCAATTACATGTTCGCCAAAAGCCGAAATAAAATGTTTGATACGACCCGAAACAATGACACGATACGGCGACAAACTGGTGAATTGAACAGTATCCCCAATATTATAACACCACAAACCCGCATTGGTCGAAAGCAACATCACATAATTGATACCCAACTCCACTTCGCCGATGGTATACCTTCTTGGATTTGCGTTAAAAAATTCATCCGCTTTGACAAATTCATAAAAGATACCCGAATTCAAGAGCAACAACATGCCTTTTTCTTTTTGGGAATCTTGATACGCAAAAAACCCTTCCGAAGCGGGAAAGAGTTCGATCGCATCAACTTTTCGCCCCATTAACTGTTCAAATTTGGCGCGATAGGGTTCATAGTTCACACCGCCATAAATGAATAAATTAAAGTTGGGAAACAACTCCCCTACAGGTTTACCGGCGGTTTGGACTAATTTTTCAAAATACATTTGCACCCAACTTGGAATCCCTGAAATCACACTCATATTCTGAGTAATGGTCTCTTGAACAATGGCATCCACTTTGGTCTCCCAATCGTCAATGCAGTTGGTTTCCCAACTGGGTAAGCGGTTGCGTTGCAAATAGTTTGGAACATAATGAGCCACGATTCCTGAAAGTCGGCCCAACTGAATACCGTTTTTCATTTCGAGCTTCGGACTCCCTTGCAGGAAAATCATTTTTCCATCGACAAAATCGGCATTCCCTGTTTCGTGGATATAACTGAGAATCGCATTTCGCGCCGCTTGAATATGAAACGGCATGGATTCTTTGGTTAAGGGAATATATTTTGCACCCGATGTTGTCCCCGATGTTTTGGCAAAATACAAGGGTTTTCCTTTCCATAGTACATTTTCTTCTCCTTGAACAACGCGGTCTACATACGATTTTAATTGTTCATAATCCCGAATGGGAACGTGTTTTACAAAATCGGCATGGGAGTGTATTTGATCAAAATGATGGTCTTTTCCAAAAGCGGTAGTTTGAGCTTGGCGAATCAAATCACGAAACACCTTTTGTTGGGTTTCCACGGGCCGTTGCGCCCATTTCTGAGTGTCATTATGAATTTTATGGGCAAAAATTTTTGCTGCTAGGGACTTTAATGACATTATTTTTTGCCTTTTTTATTCGTTTTCTCTTTTGCCAATTTTTCCTCCGATTCAACTTCCTTCCGCAATTCCAATTCCTTCTCACTTGGCGTCAATTGTAAATCGGGTAAAGTGTCGACAGCAATAGCTAATATCGAATCTTTGTTGACTTTGGCATATTCTAAATTCCCATTCAATACCTTTTGAATCGATTGCAAATACGCTTCATTTTTTTTGATGGCAAACTCCAATGAATCGGATTTCAGTGCTAATTCTGTGGCATTCCGCTTTAACTCGGTTGAAGGATAACCCGGAATGTATTCGCGAAGTGGTGTAAACGCAATGATGAAAGTGGTTACAAAGATGATAAGAATGGCTCCTACTCCTGCCACCACAAAAACATTCATTAAGGTGAGTCGTAATGAAAAAAGTTCTTCGAAGGTTTCGTCGTTCAAAATGACCAATCTGTTTTTGGTAAACAAATGTTTCTTGAGACGTTCTTTTTTCTTGAGTTTTTTAGCCGACATAAATCGCGATTAATTTCACAAATATAACAAATGTGACGGGAGATAACGGTAAGGGATTAACGAACTTTAACGTGAAATCTTATCCTTAAAACACAACCCGTTACTTTTTTTATTTACCTTTGTTACCTTATTAGAATTAAAAAACTGCGAAAGCACAAAATATCAATACTATGGGAAGAATGGGACCAACCGAATGGATCGTCATTTTAGTCGTTGTTTTACTTTTATTTGGAGGTAAAAAAATTCCAGAATTAATGAAAGGTTTAGGAGCGGGTGTTAAAGAATTTAAAGACGCTGCTAAAGGAGAAGACAAAGCGAAAGAAGATTCCAAAGAGGAAGCAAAATAATTAAAATACTAGCCTATGGAACGCGTGGGACCTACTGAAATTATTCTTTTATTTATCCTTTTTGTCGCTCCAATTATTGTCAGTTTTATCATTGGCTATTTTATGGGAAAAAAATCAGGGTATTTAAAACGTATGCAGGAGGAAGAAAAACGCTAATCAATCCGCTGAATTTTAAAACATTAGAATCACCGCTATTTTTGCGGTGATTTTTTTTGAAATTAACACGCAACCTTTTTCAACGTTACGCATCTTAAAAAAGATTGCTATGAAAAAGAAATCATTATTTGCCACGCGGATTGTCTCATACAACGAATCCTAACAAAAACAACCATTAGCACACTTGCGACGAAAACAAAAAACCCGAATTCAAAAGAGTTCGGGTTTTTTTATTATAATACCATGGTGAGTTGAATGCGTTTTCGGACTTCGTCCACCTCAACGACTTTCACTTGCACATGCTGGTGCATTTTAACGACTTCATTCACATCGGAAACAAAACCTGCTTTGAGTTGGGAAATATGAACCAAGCCACTTTCCTTTATCCCGACGTCAACAAAACAACCAAAAGCGGTGATGTTATTGACAATGCCGGGTAAAATCATCCCTGAACGTAAATCGGTAATGGATTTTACATTGGGATCAAATTCAAAGACTTTCGCGGCTTTTCGCGGATCTAAGCCCGGTTTTTCTAATTCTTTTAAAATATCTTTTACGCCTAAAATTCCGACCGTGTCATTCACGTAGTTTTCAGGTTTGATTTGGGCAATTTTGGGTTTATTGGCAATGAGTTCGCCCACTTGAATTCCTAAATCTTTGGCCATTTTCTCCACAACTTTGTACGATTCGGGATGCACAGCTGAATTATCCAACGGGTTTTTACCGTCTTTAATTCGGATAAAAGCTGCTGCTTGTTGAAACGCTTTATCGCCCAAACGCGGTACTTTTTTTAATTGATTGCGGTCTTCAAAAGGCCCATTTTCAGAACGAAATTTGACAATGTTTTCGGCCATTTTTTCTCCGATGCCGCTCACATAGCTCAATAAGGCTTTACTCGCGGTATTGATGTTGATCCCCACTGAATTCACGCAGCGCATGACCGTATTATCCAATTCTTCTTTCAATTTTGTTTGGTCCACATCGTGTTGGTACTGCCCTACTCCTATCGACTTGGGATCAATTTTTACCAACTCCGCTAATGGATCACACAAACGGCGACCGATGGATACCGAACCCCGTACAGTAACATCGTAATTGGGAAATTCTTCCCGGGCGATTTTACTCGCTGAATATACCGAAGCACCGGCTTCGGATACTACAAAAACTTGCACCGGTTTTTCAAATGCAATTTTTTTGATGAAAAATTCGGTTTCCCGACTCGCCGTACCGTTACCGATGGAAATCGCTTCAATGTTGTAGGCATTGACCATCGATTTGACTTTTTTCATCGCCATGGCTGTTTCGTTTTGCGGCGCATGGGGATAAATGGTTTCGTTGTACAACAAGTCGCCTTGCTCGTCTAAACAAACGATTTTACAACCGGTACGAAAACCCGGATCGATTGCCAAGACTCGTTTTTCTCCCAATGGTGGCGCTAAAAGGAGCTGACGTAAATTTTCTGAAAACACATCAATTGCTTTGCTATCGGCTTTCAATTTGGCTTCTTGCAACACTTCATTCGAAATAGCGGGTTCCAACAGTCGTTTATAACTGTCTTTGATGGCCAATTCCAAATGGTGAGTTGTATCGTTATTGCGTTTGATGATGGCTTCTTCAATGAATTCCAGTGCTTCTTCTTTTTCGATAGCAACATTGAATTTAATATAACCTTCGGCTTCGGCGCGCAACATGGCCAATAAACGGTGAGAAGGTGCTTTGGAAATCGGTTCGGACCAATCGAAATACTGGGAAAACTTCTGTGCATTTTCCTCGTTTTCTTTGCCTTTGGCGACTTTGGTGGTGATGCTTGCTTTGCGTTGAAACATTCGGCGCAGATTTTTACGCACATAGATATTTTCATTGATCCATTCGGCGATAATGTCGCGCGCTCCTTGCAAAGCTTCGTCTTCGTTGACTACATTTTTATTGAGGTATTTGGAGGCCAAATATTCCACGTCGTCCGTGTTCTGGGACATGATGATTTTGGCTAAGGGTTCGAGACCGTTTTCACGCGCCACATCGGCTTTGGTTTTTTTCTTCTTTTTATAGGGTAAATACAAATCCTCGATTTCCTGCAGATCGAAACTGTTCTCGATTTTGGTTTTGAGGTCCGGACTCAATTGTCCTTGTTCCTCAATCGAGTTCAATACGCTTTCCTTGCGTTTTAAAATTTCGGCAAACTGTTTATTGAGTTTGGCAATGGATTCGATCACGACCTCATCCAAATTACCCGTTTTGTCTTTACGGTAACGGGCGATAAAGGGAATGGTACAATCCTCGGAAAGGAGTTGGAGAGTAGCTTCTATCCCTTTGACTGCGGTAGCAGGAAGTTGTAATTGGTTTTGTATAAACTGAATAGACGTCATAGTAATCTTTAATTCTAGGACGCTAAATGTACGGGAAAAACAGAATTTGAAAAAGAAAATAGGAAGGGAAATCAAACGTGAAAAGGAGCAGGAAGCCGCGTAAGGGACAGCGGGATTGTTGGAGCTCTCCCGAGGTTACGAGGGAAGCGACTCCCAATGGCCCGGCCGTGAGGAAAAACAAAGGGTTCCCCTGAAGTTTTTTCCGAGGGGATACGCCCAAAAATTAATCTTGAACGATGGTTTCTTTGGAATCGTGGCGGCGAAACTCAGGCTGAATCGTACAATGATTGATGTTATATTTTTCCAAAAGCAGCTGTTCGATTTGATCCAAAAGTTGGTTAAACGCCTGAATCGAAATATCATGGGTACAATCGATATGCGCTTCGAGGTGGTGCTCGTCATCGTTGAGACTCCAAACGTGCACATGATGAACGGTTTTTATACCTGCAATCGCTTCGATATCGGCGGTGACTGATTTTATGTCTATGGATTTTGGGGTAAACAGCATGAGCATTTGGGTCGATTCGAGCAGTAATTTTCCGCCGACAATGATTAAGTAGATCGAAATTCCGAAGGACAACACACTATCCACCCAATACCAATTGAAGAATTTCATGAGGAGTCCGCCGGCTAAAACCGCCACAGAAGCCATCATATCAGTGAACAAATGCAGGTAAGCCGATTTCATATTTAAATTATGGGCGGCATCTTTTTGCAGGGCAAAAGCTGAAATACCGTTGACAGCAATGCCAAGTAAGGCGAGCCAAATTACGGTTTCTGATACTACTTTTTCGGGATGGAAAAAACGGTGAATCGAACCGTAAATCAGGAATATTGCAACGATAATAAGGGTAGCCGCATTGACAAAAGCGGCGATGAGTTCGGCCCGTTTGTAGCCAAAAGTAGCGCGTTGTGTTGCTTTTTTATGGGCTAAACGATGGGCAATCCAACTGAAGATTAGCGTGAGTACGTCGGAAAAATTGTGAAGCGCATCGGAGAGCAATGCTAAACTTCCTGAAAGCCATCCGCCAATGGCTTGTGCGATGGTAATAGTAAGATTTAGGATAATGGACAACCCCAGATTTTTCCCCTTGACTTCGTGTTTATGGATGTGGGAATGGGTTTCCATGGTTAATTAACAGGAGTTGCGTTTTGGTAGATTTCCAAACCCCATTGGATATAAAAATAGCCAACGGGAATATTGAGTAAAAGAATTCCCCATGTTTTTAAAATTAGGGGACGGGCATTGGATTCTACAATAAAGAGTTGGAGTAATCGCACTGCAAAATAGCTGTTTAAAAACAACATGGAGATGATGTAAAATAATGATAAGTAAATGACACCACCCACAGGGTTATAATAAAACGACAACATCAAAACCGTTCCCAATGCGAATGTAACCAGCGCGGTTAAGCGTGTGGCCAAGATAACTTTTGGAACGGTTTGGAGTTGGTTAAGCATGTTATGAACAGGCGATTTTTTGAACGCGGTTTTGGTGACGTCCGCCTTCAAAAGGTGTTTTTAAAAAGGTATCGACCATTTCGATTACTTGCGGAATGGCGGTAAAACGCGCGGGAATACTGATAATATTAGCATCGTTATGTTGGCGTGCTAAAGCGGCAATTTCTTTGGTCCAACACAAGGCGGCGCGAATGCCTTGGTGTTTATTCACCGTCATATTGATTCCATTGCCCGAACCGCAGATTACAATTCCGAAATCGGCATGGCCTTGTTCAACATCAGTAGCTACAGGGTGACCAAAATCAGGATAATCGACACTGTCAAAGGTATCGGTTCCATGGTTGGTGACTTCGTGTCCTTGTGCAGTTAAATAGTCTACAATTGCTTTTTTGTACTCGGGTCCGGCGTGGTCATTGCCAATTGAAATTTTCATGGGTTGTTGATTGTGTTGTTTATTTCTTTTGACAAAGTTAGGGAATAATGCTACGGGCAGCTACTACCTTTGAAAAAAACTTCTAAGGATGGAATTCGAAGCGTTATTGGAGTCATTTGAAGCGAGTTCAGTCGGTTACGGACCGCATTTTAAAATTCCACAACCGATTTTTGAAACCCTGAACGCTCAGTGTAAAGACAAGCGTGTAATTTGTTATTTGAATCAAACGTTGCGAATTCATTCAGGGATGATGCCAAAAGACGGCTACCATTTTATCTTATTAAATCAAGCGATTTTAAAACAACACGGAATGGTTTTGGGCGATTGGATTCAGGTGCGATTGGAAGTGGACAATTCCGAATACGGAATGGAGATTTCGGAGGAATTTCGGGAGGTATTATTTAGTGATCCGGAAGGGAGTGATTGGTTTCATAAATTGACACCTGGAAAACAGCGAACGCTGATACATTTGATTAATAAAATTAAAAATTCACAGCTCAAAATTGAACGCAGTTTTGTGATTTTGGAGCATCTTAAAAAAAGAGGTGGAAAACTGGACTACAAAATTCTGGATCAGGACATTAAGGATTTTCGGGATTCGATGAAATTTTAATAAATTACTGATTTTCAATACTTTAAAAAATTGATTTTTACAGCTGTTAATAGTATTTTACAATACGCTGATTTTCAGTTAACTTTAAATTAACACGAATTGTTAATAATTTAAAATAGAAAATGGGAACTTTTTTAGAGGTGCAAACAAATTTTTATAAGCTAAAATTGAAACGAGAAATACAAATAAACTTTTGGCTTTTTTTGGAAAAATTATTGACATCTAAAATGGGTTTTTCAACAGATTTTCGTTTTAAAAGTTTTCAAAAAAAGAACTTCATTTTTGGTTGTTGACAACTGTTAATAAAAACCAAAATTTTATTCATTTTAAGCCTTTTACCATTTTTAAAATGTGTTAATATCCGTGTAAAAGTTTGGATAAGTTTTCAAAAAAATAAAAGCAACAAAAGTTTTCACCATTATCAACACCCTATAATAACCATCATAAATTTTTAAAAATTAAAAGAATGTTTTTTTTGTTTTTAGTAGTTGTTGAAAACCTTTGATTTTAAAAAATAGATTTTAAACGATATGTAACGGATTGTTGAGATTGTCAATTAACTGTTGTGTTCGTTCTTGATCGTCGGGATGGACTTTGAGTTTGATGCCACCCAAAGCGATACTCGCAAAAGGATCGACAGAAACGATGGTTTCGTTTTCAAAAAAGTGAGGAATATTTTCCCGTTCCAAAAGGGTTTTGAGAATGTAGGTTTCTTGTGGTAAATGAAAGATAGCAATCGTGATAAAGTCCGTCATAAGAATACATTGCAGTAGTTCAAAGGTACAGGAAAACCAAAATGCAAATGTTATATTCCTATTAAAACTTCTTTTTTACTGAAGGAACTGAATAGTATTTCGTAATTTTCAACCGTAAAAGAATATGAAGTATGCCTAAAAACCCAAAAAAGTTCGGGAAAAAGAACAAAACCTTTTCCGAAAAAATCTTTAAAATTTTATCTAAGAATCCGAATAAGCCTTTTAACTACAAACAGATTGCTGCGATTTTAGAATTGAATGATACCAAAAGTCGCAACGAGATTATCAAAGATCTTAAAATCTTAGCGTCACAAAAACTGATTATTGAAACTGAACCTGGGAAGTATCTTGTACAATCCAGTAGTAAAGAATACTACGAAGGTGTTGTCGACATGACTTCCCGCAAAACGGGATATTTTGTTTGTGACGAATTGGAAGACGATGTATTTATTCCGTTTGTGAATTTGAATCATGCCTTGGATGGTGATCGTGTAAAAGTGTATGTTTATAATAAACGCGCTTCTCGAAAACCAGAAGCGGAAGTCGTTGAAATCTTGGAACGCGCCAAAATGGAATTCGTTGGAGTAGTCGATGTACAAAAGAATTTTGGTTTTGTGACTACAGCGAATGCCAAAATGTACACGGATATTTTTATTCCGAAAAATAAATTAAACGATGCAGAGCATGGCGATGTAGTTTTGGTTCGTTTGGAAGATTGGCCTAAAAAAGCCGATTCTCCTTTTGGTTCGGTTATAAAAGTGCTTGGAAAACCCGGTGAACACAACACTGAAATTCATGCGATTTTAGCCGAATACGGTCTCCCCTATGATTTTCCGATTGAAGTCGATGCTTATGCGAATAAAATTGATACGACCATTACCGAAGCTGAAATTGCAAAACGTCGCGATATGCGTGACATTCTCACGTTTACGATTGACCCGAGAGATGCCAAAGACTTTGACGATGCCTTGTCGTTTCAAGTGTTAGCCAACGGAAATTATGAAATTGGTGTGCATATTGCGGATGTTTCGCATTATGTGAAAGAAGGAACCATTTTGGATGATGAAGCCTATAAACGCGCAACTTCGGTGTATTTAGTGGATCGTGTGGTTCCCATGTTGCCTGAAGTCTTGTCTAATTTTGCCTGTTCGTTACGTCCACATGAAGAGAAATATACGTTTTCAGCGGTATTTGAATTGAATAACAAAGTGGAACTGGTGAATCAATGGTTTGGTCGAACGGTGATTTATTCCGATCAACGTTTTGCCTACGAAGAAGCCCAGCATATCATTGAAACAAAGTCGGATGTAATTCCGGCTAAAACTTCATTAACTGGTAAAGATTATCAAGTCCCAGCTCCTATTGTGGAAGCGATTTTAAAAATGCAAGATTTAGCGCAAATTATGCGTCAAAAACGAATGGCAGCCGGAGCGATTTCATTTGATAAAGTGGAAGTTAAATTCAATTTGAATGAAAATGATGAACCGACTGGTGTGTATTTCAAGGTTTCCAAAGATGCCAATTTCTTAATTGAAGAATTCATGTTGTTGGCCAACCGAAAAGTGGCTGAATTCATTGGGAAACAAAAGAAAACCTTTATTTATCGTATTCACGACGAACCCAATGAAGATAAATTAATTGGGTTGCAATCCGTGATTTCGAAGTTTGGCTATTCGATTAATTTCAAGACAAAACAAACGATTTCAAAATCCTTGAATGATTTGTTGGCTGAAGTTAACGGTCGTAAAGAACAGAATTTGGTGGATACTTTAGCGATTCGTGCGATGAGTAAGGCCCGCTATTCTACCGAAAACATTGGACATTACGGATTAGCATTTGATTATTACAGTCATTTTACTTCGCCTATTCGTCGTTATCCTGATGTCATGGCGCATCGTTTGTTGCAACATTATTTGGATGGTGGAAAGAGTGTAAATGAAGAGGAATTTGAAGAAAAATGTGAGCATTCCACCGATATGGAAATTTTAGCAGCCAATGCTGAACGGGATTCTGTGAAATACATGCAGGTGAAGTATATGAAAGACCACATGGATCAGGAATTCTTAGGGGTAATTTCAGGAGTTACCGAATGGGGAATTTATGTCGAAATTGTGGAAAATAAATGTGAAGGCATGGTTCGTGTGCGCGACATCAAAGAAGATTACTACGTTTTTGACGAGAAACAATATGCCTACGTAGGTGAAATGTACAAAGGTTTATTACAATTAGGTGACGAAGTTTTCGTTAAAGTTAAAAATGCAGATTTGGTAAAAAAACAATTGGACTTTACCTATTTGCGAAAAAATGAATAACTCCAAATCGTAATAGCATGAAAAAAATATTTGTAATTGCTTTAGCTTTCAGTTCGTTAGCTTTTGCACAAATTGAAAAAAAAGTAGGTGATTTTACCAAAGTAACCGCCTTTGATCAAATTGATGTAATGTTGGTTCAAGGGAATGAAAACAAAGTTATTTTGTCTGGTGGTGATGCCAATGAAGTTGAAGTCGTTAATAAAAATGGCGAATTAAAAATTCGGATGCCTTTGACGAAAATGCTTTCAGGTGATGGCATATCAGCTACTGTATATTTTAAAAAATTAGAAGCAGTGGAAGCCAATGAAGGATCGCATATCAGTTGCGAAACTACAATTAAAGCGATGCTTTTTGATTTAATTGCCAAAGAAGGAGCACAGGTGGATTTAACTTTAGAGGTTTCAAAATTATCAGCGCGTACTGCTAATGGTTCCCAAGTAACATTATCTGGAAAAGCGAAAAATCAAGAGGTTATTGTGAATTCAGGCGGTGTGTATCAAGCTGAAAAATTGGTTACCGAACAAACAACAATTACGGGAAATGCTGGTGGTGATGCCGCTATTTATGCCACAGATTTGGTAGATGCAAAAATTAGAGCTGGTGGAACCATTTCAATTTATGGGAATCCGAAACAGATCAATGAAAAGACGATTGCTGGCGGAACCATTCGTCAAGTAAAATAAGTGTAGACTTATTAAGGAAGTAAGGGTATTTTTTGGATTTTGTCCGAAAAGAAATATCTTTACTTCCTTTCTTATTTCAACCAAACCCTATTCATGTTAAACGATATACTTGCTGCCATACCCTGGGGATTTTTATTAGCCTTTACAATTGGGCCTGTATTTTTCGTTTTATTAGAAACCAGTATTACCAAGGGATTTCGTGCGGCAATGGTATTTGATGCCGGAGTGGTATTTGGTGATTTTGTATTTATTCTAATAGCCTATTTTAGTACAAATCAAATTTTAGAGCGACTCAAAGATGACCCTGTTTTGTTTGTTTTTGGTGGTATTTTAATGTTGGTTTACGGAATTATTTCGTTTATCAAAGAGAAGAAAAATTTTCAAAAAAAGCAGGAAGAAGAACAAGTAGAAGAAGATAATATTCAGAAAAATAACTACTTAGGTTTATTTTTTAAAGGGTTCTTTTTGAATTTTATCAATATTGGTGTATTGGCGTTTTGGATGGGTGTGATTATCGTGTTCGGACCCAAACTGAACATGGAAACCAACCGAATTATTCTGTTTATAGCTACCATTATTGTTACTTATTTTGCCGTAGATATTTTAAAGATTTTAGTTGCCAAACAATTAAAATCACGATTGACACCAAAAAATATTTATAAGATTAAGCGGGTAATCAGCGTTATCCTAATGATTTTCGGAAGTTTTTTAATCGTTCAAGGGTTTTTCCCAAACGAAAAGAAAATGATCGAACAACATTTAGGAATCAGTAAACCGCTTGATTCTGTTTCAAATTCCAATTAATAATTACCTAATTTCCAAAAAACCTCCCATTTCTGAGCCGTTTTTGGAAGAGGCATCGCCCGTCCCGAAGTTTCGGGAGAACCGAGTATGCGGTTTTGTAATCATTTTTTCCAATAAAAAAACCTCCCATTTCTGAGCCGTTTTTTCAAGAGGCATCGCCCGTCCCGAAACTTCGGGAGAACCGAGTACGCGGTTTTGTAATGATTATTATTTCAATAAAAAAAACCTCCCATTTCTGAGAGGTTTTTTGTAAGAGGCATCGCCCGTCCCGAAACATCGGGAGAACCGATTACGCGGTTTTGTAATCATTTTTTCCAATAAAAAAAACCTCCCATTTCTGAGAGGTTTTTGGAAGAGGCATCGCCCGGATTCGAACCGGGGTACGCGGTTTTGCAGACCGATGCCTAGCCGCTCGGCCACGACGCCCTTTGTTGAGGGTAGCAAAGATAAAGTAAAAAAAATGCAATATCCAAATTCCCTAACCCAAATTATTGGGAATCTTCTTTAGTTTACTGACTTCCTTTCTCTTAACTACGGTATTCTTCCATTTCTATGGTAACGGCTTCTACATCGCCACCAATGGGTGGATTGAGTTTAGAAACCGCTAAAAGAATGCGAGAAACGGCGGGAATTTCTTTAAAAATACGTTGAATGATGCGTTGCGCCACGTGTTCCAGTAATTTTGAACGAATCGCCATTTCTTCTACAACTATACGATTGAGTAATACATAATCCACCGTATCCGCTAATTCATCGGTTTGTGCAGACTTTCGTAAATCGGTTTTGACTTCTAAATCCACACGGTAATCACTACCAATTTTTGATTCTTCGGTTAAACATCCATGATAAGAAAATGTACGGATGTTTTGTAATTTAATTGTTCCCATTTTTATTTCGGTGCCAAATAGCAAATTGACGAATTTTCAAATTGACGATTTGACGAATTAAACATATCTTTGCTAAAATTAAGAAATTTCTATGTCAACCGAGGAAAAATCACTCAATTTTATCGAGCAAATCATTGAAGACGATTTAACTAATGGATTATCAAATGATAAACTTCGTTTTCGTTTTCCGCCGGAACCCAATGGCTATTTGCATGTGGGTCACGCCAGTGCGATTTGTTTGAATTTTGGATTAGGTTTGGATTACAATGCGCCAGTTAATTTGCGTTTTGATGATACCAATCCGTCCAAAGAGGAGCAAGAATATGTCGATGCGATTAAACGCGATGTGCAATGGCTTGGATACCAATGGGATCGTGAATGCTATGCTTCTGATTATTTCCAGCAGTTGTACGATTGGGCGGTTGAATTGATTCAAAAAGGAAAAGCCTATGTGGACAGCCAATCTTCTGAAGAGATGGCAAAACAAAAAGGGACACCTACACAACCCGGTACAGAATCACCCTTTCGTAATCGTTCCATAGAAGAAAATTTGGATTTATTTACCCGAATGAAGCAAGGGGAATTCCCAAAAGGAACCCACGTTTTACGGGCAAAAATTGATATGACCTCTTCCAATATGTTGATGCGTGATCCGATTATCTATCGCATTATGCATGAACACCATCACCGTACAGGCAACGATTGGTGTATCTATCCAATGTACGATTGGGCACATGGAGAAAGCGATTATTTGGAACAAATTTCACACTCGTTGTGTACTCTCGAATTCTTGCCGCATCGTGAATTGTATGATTGGTTTTTGGATCAAATTTATGATGAAACCAAAGTGCGTCCCAAACAACGTGAATTTGCACGTAGAAACTTATCTCATACCGTAGTTTCTAAACGTAAATTACTACAATTGGTGGAAGAGAAACATGTTACAGGTTGGGATGATCCACGGATGAGTACCATTTCAGGAATGCGTCGTAGAGGCTATCCACCGATGGCGATTCGTAATTTTGCAAAGACCATTGGAATTGCAAAACGCACCAATTTGATTGATGTTTCGTTGTTAGAATTCTGCGTTCGTGAAGAATTAAATAAAACTACCGATCGTGTAATGGCCGTTTTAAATCCGGTGAAATTGGTAATTACCAACTATCCTGAAGGTCAAGAAGAATGGTTGGATGCCGAAAATAATCCGGAAGCTGAAGTAATGACTTATCGTCAATTACCTTTTGGGAAGGAGTTGTATATCGAGCGTGATGACTTTAAAGAAGAAGCGGATAAGAAATTTTTCCGTTTGACTTTAGGAACCGAAGTTCGTTTAAAAAATGCCTACATCATTAAAGGTGAGAGCGTGGTGAAAGATGCAGCAGGAAATATTACTGAGATTCATTGTACGTATGATGCTGATAGTAAGTCGGGTAGTGGTACTGAAGCCAGTATGCGTAAGGTTAAAGGAACCATTCATTGGGTTTCTACAACCCATGCTTTGGAAGCGGAAGTTCGTGTTTACGATCGTTTATTCACTCATGAAAATCCAGATGGTGATAAAGAAGTAGATTTCAAAACCTACATCAATCCCAATTCCTTACAAGTGATTACAGGGTATATGGAACCCAGTTTGAAAAATGCACAACCAGGAACCCAGTATCAGTTTCAACGGTTAGGCTATTTTTGTGTCGATAGTGATTCAACTGCTGAAAAATTAGTTTTTAACAAAACAGTAGGTCTTCGTGATACTTGGGCTAAGATTGAAAGTAAAGAATAATTAGTATTGATTATATTGATAGAAAACCCGCAACTACAGCGGGTTTTCTTATTATTGGTATTTCTTATAATAAATTTAATAAATATTAGAATTCCTTATTAAAATTGACTTTTATAAATTAATTCTAAGCCATTTTTAAATATAAGACAAGTACTTTTATAGGTTATCTTATGAACGTTTGAGAAAACGCTTGTATTCAATTTTTATACTTTAATAGGGTCTTAACATAGCTTCTGTTTCTTTTTTTGTAATTTTAAGTACATAAAAATAGAAACATATGTCCAATAGAAATAGTGAAGGGTTAGTTGCATTACTTTTGGGTGCGGCGATTGGGGTCGGACTCGGAATTTTATTTGCTCCCGACAAAGGTTCGGAAACCCGTAAAAAAATAAAAGACAATCTCGATGATTTGAAAGATGATTTGAAACAAAAATTTCAATCGGTCGAAGAGGAGGCGAAAGAAAAATTCGATCAAACCAAAACGGATTTAAAATCGTCTATGGATGATCTACTTTCTAAATCGAGTTACAAAGCAGAAGAAGCCATTACTTATTTGGAACAAAAGTTAGCCGAGTTAAAACAGCAAAATGCTAAATTTCAGAAATAATGCCTTTTGACGAAATCAAAGAACAAACCGAAGAATTTCAAGAAAACGCAAAAAAGTATGTCGACTCAACTTTAGAATACTACAAACTTTGGGGCTTTAAAGTGGCTATGCAATCGACAACAATGATTGTAAAGTTTGTTTTGATGGGTTTGTGTTTGTTGGTCATGTTATTTTTCATATCCATAGCAGGAGCATTAGCGCTAGGTGAGTGGATGCATTCCTATGCTTTAGGATTTTTAAGTGTGGCCGGAATTTATTTGATTTTAGCGGTTTTAATCTTTCAAATCAAAGACAAAATTGTTGAAGGTCCCTTACTGGAACGATTTTCTGAAATCTTTTTTAACGATTAACTATGGCTATAAAAAAATACCGATCCTATGCAGAAATCGATCGCGATTTAGAAGTGTTAAAGGTAGAGCGCGAACTTTATTATCGAAAAGCTGCATTAAATATTCAAAATGCGAAGGAAGCTATTTTCCCAACTGAAACGGTTTCCTATGTAGGTTGGCTGTATAAGAATGTTTTTTCGGGTACGGTTGGTACCGTTTTAAAAATAGCTTTTCCGTATTTTATACAATGGTTTATAAACAGAAAAAGAGGCGATTAAGCCTCTTTTTTTATTCCTTTTTTTGATTATTCTCCAGAAGTATCACTTGGATTGTAATCTAACGATGATTTGTTATCGTTGTCTTTTACTTTCTTCTTTTGGTTTTTCAATTGTTCCCCAATTTGGTTACTCGCGGCAAAACTCGCTACCATGTTATTCAACATATCAGTAGCTGCTTGTGGTGAATTTGGTAATAAGATTAAGTTACTGTTGGTATCTGCACCAATTGCTTGTAATGAGTCATAGTGTTGGGTAACTACAATCAAAGCAGAAGCTTCTTGCGAGTTAATCCCCACTTTATTCAAAACTTCCACACTTTCCACCAAACCTTTTGCGATTTCACGACGTTGATCAGCAATACCTTGACCTTGTAATCGTTTACTTTCGGCTTCTGCTTTGGCTTTTGCAACGATTCGAATACGTTGTGCTTCACTTTCAAATTCAGCTGCTACTTTTTCACGTTCAGCGGCATTGATACGGTTCATCGCGTTTTTCACTTGAATATCCGGGTCAATATCAGTGACTAAGGTGTTGATAATATCATATCCATACGCCATCATGGCTTCATTCAATTCGCGTTTTACAGCGATCGCAATATCATCTTTACGGACAAAAACATCATCCAAGATTAATTTAGGCACTTCAGCACGCACAACGTCAAAAACGTAAGCGGTAATTTGATCATGCGGAAATTCCAGTTTATAAAAGGCTTCGTACACATGTTCTTGAATCACTTTAAATTGTACCGAAACTTTCATTTTTACAAACACATTGTCTTTGGTTTGGGTTTCGATAATGACATCCAATTGTTGGATACGTAAATTTACCCGACCGGCAATACGATCAATTACCGGAATTTTCAATTGTAACCCCGAGTTACGAATACTGTGGAATTTCCCGAAACGTTCAATGACCACAGAGGTTTGCTGTTTTACCGTAAAAAAACAGGCTAAAAACAAAAACAGTCCGAAGACTAAAACAACAATAAGAATTGGATTCATAATATTTTTTTAGGATTAGATGCTTGTTATACGGGAATACTGTATGTTTGTTACAAATTTTTTACAATGAAAAACTTACTTTTTGTTTGCGTTCTTGCAACCTCTTTATTTTCCTTTGGACAATACGGATATCGCGATGGAAATCGAATAGGGATTTCAGGCGGTATTTCCAATTGTACTATTTATTCCTCAACCTTTGATTCCAAGCCAGGAAACGGATTTGCAGGCGGATTGTCTGTACGTGGAAATTATTACAACAATTGGAGCATGATTTACGGAATGCAATTTTTTGAAAGTAATTTTTCGTTGGGAAAAAATGGAATTGAAACCCGTGAAACAGAATTCAGTTTACAAGGGGTTCAAATTCGTTTATTATTCAGTTATAATGTAATTCAAGATCATGTTTCCATCGATTTTGGGCCGGTTTTACAAGTCAATGGAAAATTATCGGTAAATAAATCGGCTGAAAATAATGTGATTAAATACAATAATGTCACAGAAGCTCCTATTCGGGCTAAAGATGTGTTGGATGTTTCTACTATTGGTGGAGCTTTTTATTTCGGTGTATCGGGTGGTACTAAAGTGGTTCGCTTGGTTGCTTTTTATCAGTATGGATTTACCAATTTATTCAATAAGCTCAATAAGAATACTGATCTTACCGCGCTGAACAATACAGAGAATTTTAAAGGAAATCTCGGAACAATCAATGCGCAGGTTGTTTTCAATTTATAAATCATTAATCATGAAAAAGTTTTTTTTACTCGCCTTTTCTGTATTCGCCTTGTTCAGTGTCCAAAGTCAGGTTATGGTTGCAGCAGCAGATAATTTATTAGATTCTGAGCCTGAACCTAATGAAAAAGAAATTGTTGATTTATTCTTATCTAAGAAAACAATTTTTGTCTTACCGGATAATTTTACTACACGACAATATACATCCATTATTTCTGAGGTTTGGAATTGTACTCCTTACGAGATTTTTACTCAAACGGAATTCAAGAACCTTACTGAAGAACAAAAAGCAGATAAATACAACAGAAATCGAGTTAATTACTGTGAGTTTTTAACTAGGTCTTTTGGTATGACTAACAGCAAAGGAAATGGATCAGGTTATTTATTTAACTTTTTTTATTTCAGAACAAATAAATTTAAGAAGGTAAGAAGTAATGGCAATGAGATTTATGATTCTCATGCAGTTGCCGCTATATTTTTTACACCAAGTGTCAAACAACGTAGTTTAGATAAAGATGCTAGCCCATCAAACCCTCATTTATTTATAAATTATTCTTTAGGCTTTATCAAAAATTATTTTCAAATGGTTAATGATGGTTTGAAAAAAAATGAATTTTTAAACACATTTATAGAAACCGTTGATAAGGATAAAATAAAAGTACTTGAAAAACAAAAGTTGTTTATTCCAAATAGCGTTAAAGTTCATTATAATTCTTTATCTAGAACAGAAGGAAAAGAACATAAAGAAGATGAATTGATAGAAGATTATCCGTATCCGTATGAATTTATAGATGACTTGGATCTTGATGATAAAATTTTAGAAGGGGAAGATTTTTATTATCTGCAATATGGACAAATTAATGGCAAAAAGAATGTATTTGTAGTACATTCCAAAACTGGAGCTGTACTCTGTTCACTACGAGATTATGGATCTTACAACATTAAATCAAAAGATTTTAGGGATTTAGCTAAAAAAATTGAAAAAAAATAGATAGAAACTACCCCGAATTAATTCGGGGTTTTTTAATTTAGTGTTTTGTAATATTTAATAGTATTGTTTTCTATAGCCAAAATTTAAACATGAACAACTTCTTTTTTAAATTCAAGAATACCAATAACCTTTGTTTTTTTTTCTTTTTGATTTGTTTAACGGCAAATGCACAAGATAGTTATGTTGTGGATAAAGAAGGAAATAAAACGACTATTATCCCGAAATCATTTGATTTAAATATAGAAAAAAATAAAGTAACTTTCAAAACAAGCTCGGGGCAATTATTTTCAAAATCGTTGGCTTTCAAAGATTTCGATTATGCTGTTCTTGAAGATTATCGATTTCAATCATTTGATTTGTGGAATACTGAGGAATATAAGGTATATAGTGTATTAGCAGAAAGTAATACAAAAAAGTTAATTTCTTATTCTTACACTTACTATTATGGTAATTCAGGAACCACTTATTTTAACGCATATGTATTAAATAGTGACAATTCAGTCTATCAGTCATTTAATTGTTCTCGTCCAAATATTATTCAGGACGATACGATTATAAGAGATGGTTTACGGGCTATGATTACTGAAAATTTTCCAGATTGCACCGATTTTTTAGAACAGTTTAAATATTACGATAAACCTAGGGAGGGTTTAACCAATGTATTGAATTTATTTGAAGATCCAACTTATCATGATTGCAAAACATCAAAATAAATAAAGCCCCGATAATTTGTCGGGGCTTTTTATTTATAAGGTATTTATGGCGTTTTGAATGCGTTGACCTACTTCTTTTGGGCCTAAAATTTCTATGATATCAAACAAGTGCGGTCCTTTTAAAGCTCCTACCAGGCTTAATCGCAAAGGTTGCATTATTTTACCCATCCCGATTTCATTGGCGTTCATCCATGTTTTTAATTCGTTTTCAATAGCAACGGATTCAAAGGGTTGCACTTGACACATCACTTCATAAGCTTGATTTAAAAGCGAAGGTGTATCTTCTTTCCAATTCTTGGCTGCTTTTTCATCATACGTTGTTGGTGCCACAAAAAAATAATCGGCTAATTCCCAGAATTCAGTCACAAAATGAGCGCGTTCTTTAATCATTCCCACAATTCGAGTTAAATCGATTGCTGTTTGTATTCCTTTCTCTTTTAACTCAAATTCAAAAGAAGCTGCCAAAGAAGAATCGGATTGTACTTGCAAATAATGGTGATTGAACCATTTATTTTTTTCCGGATCAAATTTAGCTCCCGATTTGTGTACACGGCCTAAATCAAATTTTTGACATAACTCATCCAAGTTGAAAATTTCCTGATCAGTTCCATCATTCCAACCCAATAAAGCCAGGAAATTCACCACGGCTTCTGGGAAAAATCCTTTTTCACGATAACCCGAAGAAACTTCTCCTGTGGCGGGGTCTGTCCAGTTTAAAGGAAAAACAGGAAACCCTAGTTTGTCACCATCGCGTTTGGATAATTTACCATTTCCAACCGGTTTTAAAATTAATGGCAAATGGGCAAATTCAGGGGCTTCCCAACCAAAAGCTTTGTACAATAAATGATGCAGTGGGAGGGAAGGTAACCATTCTTCACCACGAATCACATGCGAGGTTTCCATTAAATGATCATCGACAATATTCGCCAAATGGTACGTTGGCATGCCGTCACTTTTGAACAATACTTTATCATCCAAAAGATTAGTGTCAAATTTTAAATCGCCACGAATGATATCGTGTAATTCCAAAATTTCATTCACAGGAGTTTTAAATCGAATCACATAGGCTTCACCTGAAGCAATTCGTTGTTCTGTTTCTTCTTTTGATAAAACTAAAGAAGTATCTAATTTTTCCCGATTATGCCAATTATAAATAAACGTTTTCCCTTGTGCCTCATGCTCTTTACGGTGTTGATCTAACGCTTCAGCGGTATCAAACGCATAATACGCCCAACCGGATTGAATCAACTGATCGGCATATTGTTTATACAACGGTTTGCGTTCACTTTGACGGTAGGGGCCAAACTTTTCATTTTTACCAACCGTTTCATCAGGAGCGATTCCTAACCACTCCAAGGCTTCAAAAATATAAGCTTCCGCACCAGGAACAAACCGATTCTGATCGGTGTCTTCTATGCGTAAATAGAAAGTACCGTTATGTTTTTTAGCAAACAAATAATTAAACAAAGCTGTGCGAACACCGCCAATATGTAAAGGTCCAGTCGGACTAGGTGCAAAACGCACGCGTACAGGTCGAGACATAGGTCAAATTTTTGGCAAAGATAGTTCAGTTTTTCCATTCCTGACTTGGCAATTATTTAACTTTTGATGTTTCGCAATTTTTGTATTTTTAGCGGTTATTAACAATCTATTCACCATGACTGATCATTCAGGGGTAATTTATCAGAAATTAGAACACTTTATTAAGAAGTTTTACACCAATGAATTGGTGCGTGGCTCCTTGTTTTTTGTGGGTCTCGGACTCTTGTATTTCTTGTTTACCTTGTGTATTGAATATTTTCTTTGGTTGAAACCAGCTGCTCGAACTGTTTTGTTTGTATTGTTTTTGGGCGTCGAATTTTTTCTTTTAGTACGATATATTCTATTTCCTCTTTTCAAATTATTCAAACTCCAAAAAGGAATTGATTATACCCAAGCTTCTCAAATTATTGGAAATCATTTCAATGAAGTAGGGGATAAGCTTACTAATTTTCTACAATTAGCCCAAGACACCAATACTTCGGAACTTTTATTGGCTTCAATCGAACAAAAAGCAGCCAATCTACAGCCCATTCCTTTTACAAAAGCCATAGATTTCTCTGCCAATAAGAAATATATTCCTCTGGCTGCCATCCCAATTTTATTGGTGTTGTTCTTTTTTTTAAGTGGTAAAAGCGAAGTCTTGTCCCAGAGTTTTAATCGTGTTATCAATTACCGTCAACAATTTACGCCACCCGCACCTTTTGCTTTTGTAATTACGAACCCGAACTTACAAACGGAACAAAACAAAGATTTTGTGCTTCACGTGAAAACGCAAGGGAAAGTAGTTCCTGAAAATGCTATGATTTTTATTGGTGATGAAAGTTATTTTATGGAATCAACCGGCGTTGGCACTTTTCAATTTGTAATTCCAAAACCCAAGTCAGCTCTCGAATTTCATTTAGAAGCTAACGCAGTTCAATCCAAATCGTACACCTTAGATGTGGTTACCGTTCCTTCGATTGCAAATTTTGAAATGGTTTTGCGGTTCCCATCTTATTTGAATAAAAAAACAGAAGTAGTAAAAGGTACGGGTAACGCCATTGTACCTGAAGGAACGCAAGTTACTTGGCACATGCAAACGCTCGCTACACAGCAAGTGATGTGGTTTAACGGTACACAAAAAACCCCTTTTTCCAAAAACGAAAATACGTTTTCTTTGGCTAAGAATATAGTACAAAATACAGATTACCAAATATTTACCTCCAATGATAAAGTAGCGAATTATGAGAAATTAAATTATCATATTTCGGTCATAACAGATCAATACCCAACAATTACTGTTGGTAATGCACCCGATAGTTTAAAAATTGACAAAGGGTATTTATTAGGTCAAGTAGGCGATGATCATGGGTTAACCAAATTGCAAGTGGTCTATTATCCTAAAAACAATCCCAATGCGGTTAAACGTGGAACCATTCCGGTGAAAAGAGACGTTTACGATCGTTTTATTTATACTTTTCCTGGTGATTTATCCATTCAAGTTGGTGTTCCGTATGAATATTATTTTGAAGTTTTTGATAATGACGCTATTCATAACTATAAGTCTTCAAAATCTATGGTTTTTACCCATCGTGAAAGCACAGAAAGCGAAAAAGAAGACCAATTACTACAACAACAGAACGAGAACATCAATTCTTTAGAAAAGTCGCTTAAAACCCAAGAAAAGCAGTTTAATGAAATGGATAAACTGCAAAAGATGGGCAAAGAAAAAGAAAGTCTTGAATTTAAAGAACAGCAAAAGGTTAACGATTTCATCCAAAAGCAAAAGAAGCAAGATGAAATGATGAAAGAGTTTGCTGAAAAAATGAAGGATAATCTTGACAAGGTGAAAACGGATAAGAAAGATGAAACAAAAGATTTACTCAAAGAACGTTTAGAGAAAGTTGACAAAGATTTTGAGAAAAATAAAAAGTTACTTGACGAACTTCAAAAGTTGAATGAGAAAATTCAGAAGGAGGAATTGTTTGAAAAAATGGATCAGTTAAAACAACAGTCCAAGAATCAAACGAAGAATTTGCAACAATTGGTTGAGCTTACAAAAAAATATTATGTTGAAAAGAAAGCTGAACAAATCGCTGAAAAATTGGATAAACTTTCTGAAAAACAAGATAAGTTAGCAGAAAACGACAAAGAAAATTCCTCGGACAAACAAGATGTAATTAACAAAGAGTTTGATGCGTTACAGAAGGAATTAGACGAATTAGACAAAGAAAATAAAGAATTAAAATCACCTTTGGATTTACCCAAAACGGAGGCTGCTGAGCAAAACATTGAAAAGGAATTGCAACAAGCCAAAGAGCAGTTAGAGAAAAATTCAAAAGCTGGAGCCAAACCAAAACAGAAAAGTGCTGCTCAAAAAATGAAACAAATGAGCATGGATATGGGTGCTTCTATGGAATCCAGTGAAATGGAACAAATGGATGAGGATATTGATATGCTCCGTCAAATTATAGACAATCTTGTTGCTTATTCCTTTTCCCAAGAAGAAGTAATGAAGAATTTTAAAGGTATGAAAAGGGGTGCGCCTTCCTTCAATAAGTACCTTAAAATCCAACAAGATTTAAAATTACAGTTTAAACACGTTGATGATAGCCTTTTTGCGATGTCACTTCGCAATCCAAAAATTGCAGAAGACATTACCAAAGAAGTGGGGAATGTTCAATACAACATTGACAAAGCACTCGAAACATTAGCAGACTCCAATGTTTCAAAAGGAACATCCCACCAACAATTTTCTGTTTCTTCTTCTAATAAATTAGCGGATATGTTAGCTAGTATTTTAAATGGCATGCAAATGTCGATGTCTATGGCGGGTTCTGGAAAAGGAAAACCAAAGCCGGGTCAAGGTCAAGGCATGCAGTTACCTGACATTATTCAAAAACAAGAAGGGTTGGGTGAAAAAATGAAACAAGGTTTGAAGAAAGGTCAAAAGCCAGGTGAGGGTAAAGAAGGAGACAAAGGACAAAAACCAGGTGGTAAAGAAGGTCAGGGTAAAGCAGGAGAAAAACCAGGCTCCAAAGAAGGTCAAGGGAAACAAGGACAGAATGGTCAGCCAAATGGTTCAGGTCAAGGAAATGGAAATGGGGAAGAAGGACAAGACGGTGAAGGCGACGCCCGAGCCATTATGGAAATCTTCAAAGAACAGCAACAATTGCGTGAAGCTTTAGAAAAAGAGTTAAACAAACAAGGTGTAGGCGGGCAAGGACAAAATGCCTTGAATCAAATGAAAGCCATTGAAAAGCAATTATTAAATAAAGGTTTCGACAATGAAGTGCTTCAACGAATGCTTAATCTAAAATATGAAATGCTGAAATTACAAAAAGCAATTCAACAACAAGGGGAAGAAAAGAAGCGCCAATCTGAAACGAATAAAAAGGATTTTTCAAATACTGCTACCACTATTCCTCCACGATTACAGGAATATTTACACAGCATTGAGATATTAAATAGACAAACCTTACCTTTGCGGGCTAATTACGACCGAAAGGTTCAAGAATATTTGAAAACCAATGATTAGTTTTAATTACGAAACTGATTTTCTTTTAGAAAACGAATCAGATTATGAGCGTTGGATTCAGCAAATTATTATTACTGAAAACAAGCAAGAAGGTGAAATTAATTATGTGTTTTGTGATGATGAATATCTTCTAGACATTAATCAAAAATACTTAAACCATGATTATTACACCGACATCATTAGCTTTGATTATTCTGTAGCAAATGAACTACATGGTGATATTTTCATTTCAATTGATCGTGTGCTAGAAAACGCCCATGATTTTAAAGTAACTTTTCATAATGAATTGTTACGTGTAATGGCACACGGAGTCCTTCATTATTGTGGTTATAAAGATAAATCAGAAGAAGAAAGTGTTTTGATGCGCACTAAAGAAAATGAGTCAATTTTATTGTTCCACGTGGAACAATAAAACTATCTAGAGAATTTTTACAATTACGTTCCACGTGGAACATTAAAACATAAATATGTTTACAACGTATGATGTTATAGTTGTTGGCGCAGGTCACGCAGGTTGCGAGGCTGCTGCCGCTGCTGCAAATTTGGGAAGCAAAACGCTTTTGGTGACCATGAGTTTACAAAACATTGCCCAAATGTCTTGTAACCCTGCTATGGGTGGAATTGCCAAAGGTCAAATCGTTCGTGAAATTGATGCGCTTGGCGGTTATTCGGGTATTGTTTCAGACAAATCGGTTATTCAGTTTAAAATGCTGAATAAGTCTAAAGGTCCAGCGATGTGGTCGCCACGCGTGCAATCCGACCGTATGCGTTTTTCTGAAGAATGGCGATTAATGTTGGAACACACACCCAATCTTGATTTCTATCAAGAGATGATTAAAGGGCTCATTGTTAAGAACGGCAGAATTGAAGGTGTGCGTACTGCGCTAGGAATTGAAATTAAAGCAAAAGCAGTTGTATTGACAAACGGTACTTTCTTAAATGGTTTGATTCATATTGGTGAGAAACAATTCGGTGGTGGAAGAGCAGGAGAAAGTGCAGCTACAGGTATTACCGAGGATTTAATTCAATTTGGTTTTGAAGCGGGGCGAATGAAAACTGGAACGCCACCAAGGGTTGATGGTCGTTCACTGGATTATTCAAAGATGAGAGAAGAGCCTGGCGATGTTAATCCAGATAAATTTTCTTATTCTAATGTAACTTCACCATTACAACAACAACGTCTTTGTCATGTGACCTATACTTCACCAGAGGTTCATGCTATTTTAAGAGACGGATTTGATCGTTCACCTATGTTCAATGGTCGAATTAAAAGTTTAGGTCCGAGATATTGCCCTTCAATTGAAGATAAAATCAACCGTTTTGCAGATAAAGACCGTCACCAATTATTTGTCGAACCTGAGGGTTGGAACACTGTAGAAGTCTATGTCAATGGTTTTTCTACTTCATTGCCAGAGGATATTCAATACAAAGCGCTTCGTACTGTTGAAGGATTTGAAAATGTGAAATTCTTCCGTCCGGGTTACGCCATCGAATACGATTATTTTCCACCCACACAGTTAAAACATACGTTGGAAACAAAGTTGGTGGACAATCTTTATTTTGCAGGTCAAATCAACGGAACTACAGGTTATGAAGAAGCCGCCTCCCAGGGAATTATGGCGGGTATCAATGCACATCTAAAAGTGCATGAAAAAGAACCGCTCATACTGAAAAGAGATGAAGCTTATATTGGTGTATTGATAGATGATTTAATAACCAAAGGGACAGAAGAGCCGTACCGAATGTTTACTTCACGCGCAGAGTATCGTACTTTGTTGCGCCAAGATAACGCCGATTTTCGTTTAACGCCCAAATCACATGCTATTGGATTAGCGTCCGATGAACGATTACACCGCATGGAAGAGAAGTTTTCTAAAAGTAATGCGATGTTGGATTATTTTAAAGAAACGAGTATTACTCCCGAAGAAGCTAATCCAATTTTGGAAGAGAAAGGGAGCACTCCAATGAACCAAACAGATCGAATGTTCAAAGTCTTTTCTCGTCCGCAAATTGATTTGGATGATATTTTACGTTTCACTAAAGTTAGCGACTACGTAAAAGAAAATCAATTGGACGCAGAAATTGTAGAACAAGCCGAAATCCAATTAAAATATTCGGGTTATATTGAGAAAGAACGAAATAATGCAGAGAAATTAACGCGATTAGAGGAAATGAAAATTCCGGATAATTTCGATTTTTATAAAGTTCACTCCTTATCCATTGAAGCAAAGCAGAAGTTGACAGCTATTCGACCCGTAACCATTTCACAAGCTTCACGAATTAGTGGCGTATCACCCGCAGACATTTCAATATTATTAATATACATGGGACGATAATGTTTCACGTGAAACATAAGGCGTAAACCCTTACCAATACTAAGTTTAAATGAATTTTTCAAAAGATAAATTAGTTTTAAAAGTTAAAGACCATTCCGTTTCAGGAGAAGTTTTTGAATTATGGTTGGATGAACAATATGAAATTTTAGTGACGCATCCCCAACCCAGTTTAGAAAAATTACCTTCTTATTACGAGAGTGAAGATTACATTTCACATACCGATGGAAGAAGAACATTGTTTGAAAAATTATATCATTTTATCAAAGGAATTGCATTAAAAAAGAAACTGAACTTAATCAATTCCCTTTCTACAAAAGGATCCATATTAGATATCGGCGCAGGTACAGGGGAGTTTCTTCTTACCTGTAAAAACGATGGTTGGCATGTAACTGGAATTGAACCTAGTGAACGCGCAAAACAAATTGCTCATCAAAAAGGAATTGGTATGGAGGAATCTTTGGCTAATTTAGCAGACCATTCTTTTGATGTAATTACGATGTGGCATGTGCTAGAACATGTGCCCAACTTGGAACAGCAATTGAAAGAATTGAAACGTTTACTAAAACCCAATGGTGTTTTATTGGTGGCTGTTCCCAATTACAAATCGTATGATGCTAAAGTATATCAAGAATATTGGGCCGCTTATGATGTGCCTATCCATTTATGGCATTTCTCAAAAAATGCAATTTCAAAGTTGTTTGCTCTACAATCGATGAAATTGGTTCAAGTGCTACCCATGAAATTTGATAGCTTTTATGTGGCGCTTTTATCTGAAAAATACAAAAACGGAAAAATGAACTTTTTTAAAGCATTTTTTACCGGTTTACGTTCTAATTGGTTTGGAAATCGAAATAAAGAGTATTCTTCCCATACTTATGTGTTGAAAAACGAATAAAAACCACAAAGATGGCCTCTATTTAACTTTTTCAGCCTAACATATAAGTTAGGGCGGCTAAAAACCAAAAGTGTCTTAAAACGCATTATTTGAGGTTGGTTTTAATAAGAAATGCTTATAAAAGCTTAATAAAATTATAATTTTAAACTATATCTAATTATTTCAACAAAATGTAACCTAAAAACATCTAACAGAAATTTTTTTTTACTTTTGGCGAAATCTAAATTTAACAAATTCAATGAAAAAAGTCTTTTTAGGAATTTTAATGGCCGCTGCCATGATTTCTTGTGAAAAAACAACTCAAGCAAAAGATTTCAAAACAGCGTATATCGATACGAACAAATTATTAGAAGAATCAACAGAAGCTAAAGATTTAAAAGCAAAATACGAAGGTATTGCACAAGAAAAAGGCTCTCGTTTGAAAGTTGAAGTAGATCGTTTAAAAGCAGAGCAATCTAGTTTTGCAGGTAATGCACAAAAAAACGGGCAAGCTTGGGCGCAACAAAAATATGGTGAGTTACAACAACGCCAACAAGAAATTCAATATGCAGAACAAATGATTTCCCAACAAATTCAAGGGGAACATGGGGTTGAAATGGATTCTTTGGTGAGTCGTTACCGTAAAATTATTAAAGAGTATGGTAAAGAAAAAGGCTATGATTATGTATATGGTACCGGCGAATCAGCAACGGTTTTGTATGCCAAAGATCAATATGACATTACTAAAGAGATTGTAAAATTGGTCAATGATAAATACAAATCAGAAGGTAAAAAAGAAGAAAAACCTGCTGCTAAAAAAGAAGAAAAAAAGAAATAATATTTTTCCAATAGTAATATAAAGCCCTAAATATCAGGGCTTTTTTTGTTTATGATCACAACATTCGTATCTTTGGACTTTAATTTATAAGCCATGGAATTTGTATCAGCCGAAGCACGTTATGTGCTTCAATTTATCAATCAGACCAATCGGTCTGTATTCCTAACGGGTAAAGCCGGTACCGGGAAAACTACTTTATTACGCGAAATTATCGCCACAACCCACAAAAAAACAGCAGTTGTTGCCCCTACGGGTATTGCTGCACTTAATGCTGGTGGTGTTACGATTCATTCTTTTTTTCAACTTCCCTTTGCTGCGTTTATCCCAGACTTGAGTTCGCCTAACACCAATTCTTTTGTAAAATTTGAGTCGCGTGCTACGTTGAAAAGACATTTTAAAATGAATGCCATTCGGCAATCCGTTATCCGAAATTTAGAATTACTCATTGTAGATGAAGTAAGTATGCTTCGTGCAGACGTTTTGGATGCCATGAATTTTATGTTGCAATCTGTTCGAAAAAATGACCGAATATTTGGTGGTGTGCAAGTCTTATTTATTGGTGATTTAATGCAATTACCTCCCGTGATTAAAGACGAAGAATGGTCGGTATTGCGCAATTATTACCGGGGTAAATTCTTTTTTAATGCTTTAGTTTTAGAAGCGCATCCGCCGTTGTATGTGGAATTATCCAAAATATTCAGACAAACGGATGAAAATTTTATTGCCGTTTTGAATAATTTACGGAATAATAAAGTTTTACCTTCTGATATTCAGTTACTTAATAGTTATGTCAAACCCGATTTTAAACCATCAGCAGAGTCGGGCTACATTACTTTAACCACACATAATGCCAAAGCAGACAGCATGAATGCCAATGCTTTGGCCGAATTAGAGGGTAAAAAATATAGCTATCAAGCAGAAATTGTTGATGATTTTCCGGATAAAATTTACCCCATAGATGCTGTACTTGAACTCAAAAAAGGAGCTCAAGTGATGTTTGTGAAAAATGATATTTCTCCCGAAAAACGATTTTTCAATGGTAAAATGGGTATTGTACAATCCCTTTCTGAACGTGAAATTGTGGTCTTTTTTCCAGATGAAAATACGTCCATAGAAGTTGAGAAATACGAATGGCAAAATTTGCGCTATAAAGTCCATGAAAACACCAAAGAAATCGAAGAAGAAATCATTGGTACCTTTACTCATTACCCGATTAAATTGGCCTGGGCCATTACAGTGCATAAAAGTCAAGGATTAACTTTTGATAAAGCGGTCTTGGATGTTTCGCAAGTGTTTTTGCCTGGTCAAGCTTATGTCGCTTTCTCCCGTCTTCGTTCGTTACAAGGTTTGGTTTTAAAATCTCCTTTGCAATTGAATGGTATACAAAACGACCCCGATGTTGTGCAATATGCTGACCAAAAGGCTTCTACCGATCAATTGGCACTAGCATTAAGCGAAGAAACACAAAAGTTTTTGCACTTTTATTCCCTGCAAGCCTTTGATTGGACCAATTTAAAACAGCTTTTTAACAAACACCGAAATTCTTATTTTGAATTAACCGATCGGTCTGCAAAAGGGAGAAATCGGGATTGGGCGGTAAAGATTAGCACAACTTTGGAAACCCTAATCGAACCTTCCCAAAAGTTCGCGAATCAATTGCATCGTTTGTTTTCCAATCAATCGGATTATGGATTAATTCAGCAACGAATAGATGCGGCCTACCACTATTTTTTACCCATTTTTGATCAATTGGTGTTCGAAATTCTCTACAAATTAGAGGAAGTGAAACGCATGAAAAAGGTTAAAGAATACCTCGATGAATTGTTAGAATTGGATGAATTTGTAATTTCAGCAGTACTTCGAATGATGAAAGTTCGTCAATTAGTTCAATTGGTAGTAGATCACCAACCGCTAACAAAAGAAAATTTACAGACGGAAGAACAAAGAAATTACCGCAATTCGAAAAGGGAAGAGGCTCTGAAATTACTTAAATCCCAGCAATTTGAGGCTATTGAAGAGGAATATGAAGACATCGTCAAGAAAACCAAAAGCAAAGGGAAAAATTCGAAAATACCCACTCAGGACATTACACTCGAACTTTGGAAACAAAAGCATTCCATAGAACAAATCGCCCTAGAAAGAAAATTGACAGTGCATACGATAAATGGTCACATTACCAAGCTTATAGCTAGTAAACAAATCGCTATTCATGACGTATTGCCTGAAGATCGTTGCTTGGGTTTACAAGAGATTTTCAAACAATATCCCGATTCTACTATAGGTGAACTAAAAGAATTAGTTGGTGAAACCTTCAGTTGGGATGAATTGAGATGGTACAAAGCCACCTTGTCTAGCTAAGCCAATAAACCGCTAAAATAGAGGGAATGAAATAGATGACCATATTGCGCGCTCCGTCATAATCTTTAGCCAATCGTTGACCAATAAGCATTTGAAGAACAGCAACACAAGAAAAAAACGCACCATAATAACCAAACGTACGTTCGCCATTAATGTACAATTGGATACAGCCCACTGCGCTCAAAATTCCAGCGGCTAATTCGGTAACTAAAAGAACTGCCGTTACATGGGGAACAAAATTTTTGAGTGGAGAGTTTGCAAAATGACCTTTCAACCAGTCCATCGTAGTGTTCCAATGAAATACTTTTTCATGGGCAGACATCAGGTACGTAATCGCAATGAAAAGTAATACTAAAAATGAAGCGGCATTGTTCATGATTACTAATGTTTATGAATTAATCGCGTTAATTTTATCGATAAATCGGTGAGGACAATTTTTGCATTTCCATTACGCTCGATAAGGTAACTCGCTTCTGAAAGTTCTTTAAAGAGTTCGGTAATGTTATTTCCTGTAACAAAGGGCGCAAATTTTTCCAATTGAAAACCGGCTACCTGAGGTTCAACATAAACCAAATCAGGTGCTTGATAATTCAATAAAAGCGCTTGACGAAACATATCGGTACAATATACCAGAAACTTTTTTTGTGTTTCCCGTCCCAAACTGGCAATCTCTTCACTCCAAGCGATCAGATCATGAATTGCTGCTGCGTTTCCTTTGGCACGAAAGGCGGCGCGAACCCACTGCACAAACCATTGTTCAAACGGAAAATCCTCGTCTTCGGCACGTACTAATTTAAGGGCTTTGTTGAAATTACCTTGGGATTGATGGGCGATTTTCTGTGCATTTTTAGCATCAATTCCTTCTCGAGAAACCAATGCTTTTGCAATATCAGCCTCTGTCAAACTATTAAATTGAAGCACCTGACAACGGGAACGGATGGTTTGTAAAATATCTTCTTCATTCTCAGAAATTAGAATAAACACCGTTTTGTCTGTAGGTTCTTCTAATAATTTCAATAACTTATTGGAAGCCGCAATGTTCATTTTATCGGCCATCCAAATAATCATTACTTTATAACCGCCTTCATGTGATTTTAAAGACAAGGCCTTGACGATTTCTTGCGCATCATCCACCCGAATTTCCCCTTGTTTGTTTTTTACATCCAAAAGTTTATACCAGTCGAAGAGTCCGCCATAGGCATTTTCTGTAACAAACTGTCGCCATTCTTTGAGAAAATCCAAACTCTTAGGCTTTGATTTCACTTCATCTGTAGAAACTGTGGGATATACAAAATGTAAGTCAGGATGTGCTAAATGATTGAATTTTAAATTACATGCTTCATTAGCGCCATTATTTTCCGAACCCGAATTGGAACAAATAATGTATTGAGCATACGCAATGGCCATCGGTAATGTCCCACATCCTTCAGGTCCCACAAAAAGTTGTGCATGGGGAATTCTTCCCAAAGAGGCACTTCTAATCAAATGATTTTTAAGGTGTTCGTGTCCTAAAATTTCAGAAAATAACATAAGCAAATATAGCATTTTAAACGATTTTTTGGTGTAAAATGAAAATAAGACCTGTAAGAATCGCTTTGTAAAATATTTTATTTTGTAAGAAAATATATTTAAAAAATACACAAAATTACCATTTATCGACTAAAACATACACTTTATCGATTTTTGTATTTACATTTGTTTCGAAATCTATTATGGTTTTCCCCAAACCTAATTCAAAACTTAAGAACAATGAATGCTAACCGTCTAAAGAAATTGCTACTTGGAAGCCTCGTGCTGATAAGTTCTATGGAGGTGAGTGCGCAGCTTTCAGTTCCATTTAAATCTCGTTTTGAAAAGCATCTCAAGGGAGATATGGCTATGATTGCCAACACCATAGTAAATCGTGCCGATTACTCCAATGGTCCTAATGACGCCTACTACAACCACACCAATCAAGCCAAATTGAATGATGAATTCTTCATGGATTACATTGATGTGGATGATGATGAAGCTACTTTTTCATCGAGTAGTGCCGAATTATATGCTGAAAATCCTTCGTCTAAGAAAATTATTTTTGCTGGATTGTATTGGTCGGCCACGTATCTCTTCAATGAAGGGGAACAAAAGGGTTCTGAGAAATACATTCCGGTAGATCCTGCTCGTGAAAATTTCACCAATATCTTGATTAAATTTCCTGGAAAAGAAAAATACACAGCCATTGCGGGTCAACTTTTGCACGATGGTATTCAAGATCGTCATTCCAAAGACATGGCTCCTTATGCTGTTTTTGCCGATGTAACTTCCCAATTGCAGGCGTTAACCAATCCTTTCGGAGTGTATACGGTGGCCAATATTAAAGCCACTTTGGGAACATTATCGGGTGGTTCTGCAGCGGGATGGACACTATTCGTGGTATATGAAGATCCTTCTTTGTCGGAAAAATACATTTCATTAAATGATGGTTTTGCCACATTGAATGCGCAGCCTATTGATTTCAGCTATTTCGGATTCCACACACCTGCCTCAGGCAATGTCAATGTAAAATTAGCCTTTGGCGCTTTAGAAGGAGACAACAATTTAATCGGAGATCAAATATTGTTAGGCACCAAAAAAGGCGGCAATTTCCAACCCATTACCGATGGAAAACGCAAACCCAACAATTTCTTTAACAGCAGCATTACGCTTGACGGTCACTATTGCATGAACCGTTATCCCGACAGCAAAAATACCCTTGGATATGACAGCTGTGTGTTTACGGTTTCGAATCCAAACAATTCGATTATTTCCAATAATGCAGACGAAACCTCGATTCGATTATTATCAACGGGTGACCAGTGCTTTTTATTCTTCACAGGCATGGTCGTAGATTCAGACAATACGACAAAAGCAGAAGAAAAATTAGGGCTTACCCAAATTGCTTCCAAAAACGAATACAAATTGACCGGCTTGAAACAAGTACTGAAATTTGTTCCTGCCAATATTGATTTGCTTTCAGAAAATAATAACAAATCGACATCTTCATTCAATCGTTTTTGTAAAGATCAAGTAATTGAAAGTGGAAAAACTGCAGAAATCCAGATGTTGAAAATCTCGGGTGCCGAACCCGCCTACTATTTGGTTACCGGTATTTTTAAAACCGATGAAAACACCAATCAATACATAAAGTTTTTAAACACTAAAGGGTTAGAAAACATCGTGTTTACCAATCCACTGAATAATTACCGTTATGTGGCCATTTTGAAAACTACCAATCAAGAAGAAGCTGTAGCAAAGCAAGCCAGTAAATTGGATGGCGTTTTTAAAGATTGTATCCAAATTGTGGCGGTAAACAAAAATGTAACGCAATTGTATGCTGACGCTTCATGGAACATTAAACGCAAAGACACCGCTTTGGCAGATCAAACCGATAAAGTAAAATTGCAGTTTATCAGTTTGCCCAACGAACCCAAAGGCTATTACTTAATTGCTAACGTTTTTGCCATGACAGAGAATACGGGCAATTTCATGAATCAATTGAAAAAGAAAGGATTATCTCCAAAATGTTTGATCAATCATCAGAATAATTTTCAATACGTTAGTTTAATTCGTGTGGTTACTGAAGAAGAAGCGGTGGCCCTTGTTAAATCTCAATTGAACGGAACGTACACGGAAAAACTATGGGTGTTGTCAGTGAATAGTGCTAACGAAAGTATTACCGATAATGATCATTAGTTTTTTAGTACTCGGTACCGTTTTATCCATCAAAAACCGCCGAAATATGTTTCCTTTGATGTACGAAAAAGTACGATCTAAAGTTGGATTTCTCCCCCGAATATAAGCCGTTACTCCACTTTTAATTCCGGTCGTGAATCCGGACAATGACATTTATCGTTTTCTTAACCCGTTTAAATCGTTATATTTGCAGACGAATAATAGTAACCTGAACTAGCGAATGAAAACGTTAAACGACTTCAATTTTCAAGGTAAAAAGGCCTTAATCCGAGTAGATTTTAATGTGCCTTTGGACGAAAATTTCAACGTAACCGATGCCAATCGTATCGAAGCGGCACAACCCACAATTGCTAAAATTCTTGCCGATGGTGGAAGCGTGATTTTAATGTCGCACTTGGGCCGTCCCAAAGGAAAAGAAGATAAATATTCTTTACGCCATATCGTAGCTAAAACCGCTGAAGTATTGGGCGTTCCTGTTCTATTTGCCACCGATTGTCGTGGCGATGTAGCCCAAAATGCTGCCGCTAATTTGAAAGCAGGGGAAGTGTTATTACTTGAAAACCTTCGCTTTTACGCCGAAGAAGAAGCGGGTGATGTAGAATTTTCAAAAGAATTGGCCTCGCTAGGAGACATCTATGTGAACGATGCTTTCGGGACCGCACACCGCGCGCATGCCTCAACTACCATTATCGCACAATTCTTTCCGAATGACAAATGTTTTGGTTATTTATTAGCTAAAGAAATCGATAGTTTGAATCGTGTTTTAAATAATTCTGTTAAACCCGTAACTGCGGTATTGGGTGGCTCAAAAGTTTCTTCTAAAATCACGGTAATCGAAAACATTTTAGACAAAGTCGACCACATGATTATTGGGGGCGGAATGACGTTTACCTTCATCAAAGCCTTAGGCGGAAAGGTAGGCGATTCTATCTGTGAAAATGACAAATTGGATTTGGCTTTAGAAATTTTACACAAAGCCAAAGAGAAAAACGTACACGTTCATATTCCTGTGGATGTAATTGCTGCCGATGCTTTTGCCAATGATGCAAATACTCAAATCGTAGATGTTCGCGAAATTCCAGACGGATGGCAAGGTTTAGATGCCGGACCCCGTTCGCTAGAAAATTTCAAAGAAGTGATCATGAACTCCAAAACAATTTTATGGAACGGACCTTTAGGGGTTTTTGAAATGGAAAGTTTTGCCAAAGGAACCATCACTCTGGGTGAATATATCGCTGAATCAACGGCTAACGGAGCCTTCTCATTAGTTGGTGGAGGGGATTCAGTTGCTGCTGTAAAACAGTTTGGTTTGGAAGAACGCATGAGCTATGTTTCAACGGGAGGAGGCGCCATGTTGGAAATGTTGGAAGGGCGCGTATTGCCTGGAATTCAAGCGATTCTAGACTAAGAAATTGACTTTTAACAATAAATAAGTATTTTTTTACGTTATAGGTTTTACTTTTGCAAAAACCTAAATAGTTGATAGATACTATTTTAAAAAAATAATTACATGACTTTAAAAAATCGGATTACTACACTCTTGTTCTGTACCTCAGCGGCTTTATTTGCCCAAGAGAACCCAGTTCCTCAAGATACCGTAGTGAAAAAAGAAACTAAACTTTCTTATCTGGATTCTATTAAAGCCACTTTTGTACACGATGAAATGGCTTCTTGCATCGACAGTATGTGGATGAAAGAATTGACCGCCTTGGATATTTATGACACGATGTTGGAAGACATCAAAAACGTAAATGTCGATCAACCGGTTGATTATGAATTGCCAACCGAAGTGTTGAAAGAGCGATTGAAGCGCTTGGATGAAAAATCGCCGTTTAACATTGAGTACAATCCCGGTTTAGAAAATGTAATCAAATCTTTTTTAAAAAACCGCAAAAGACATTTTGAACGGTTAATGGGAATTGCCCAGTTCTATTTCCCCATTTTTGAAGAAGAAATGGCGAAAAACAATATCCCGTTAGAAATTAAATACTTGGCTGTAGTCGAATCGGCATTGAATCCATTGGCGGTTTCTCGCGTGGGAGCTACCGGTTTGTGGCAGTTTATGTACCAAACGGGGAAACAATACAATCTGGATATCACCACTTACGTAGATGAACGAAGTGATTTGATTAAATCCAGTCAGGCTGCCTCGCAATACATGAAAAACATGTATCAAATTTTTGGTGATTGGGATTTGGTTTTAGCGTCGTACAATTCAGGTCCGGGTAACGTAGCCAAAGCCATCCGTCGTTCGGGAGGCCAACAGAATTACTGGAACATTCGTAAAAATTTGCCCAAAGAAACCCAAGGTTATGTACCAGCTTTCTTGGCAACCATGTATATTTTTGAATACCACAAAGAACACGGTATTGTTCCGAATAAAGCCATTGCGAATCATTTTGCAACGGATACCATTCACATCAAAAATCACATTACCTTTAAGCAATTATCGGATTTATTGGATATTCCTGTGAATGAAATTCAATTCTACAATCCGTCGTTCAAACGTAAAGAGGTTCCTGCCATTACAGGCGAGCGCCATTACATTCGTTTACCCAAAGACAAAGTAGCCTTATTTACGTCGAATGAAGAGAAAATTTATGCTTATGTAAAGCATGAAGAATCACTTCGCGAGCGTCCTTTTGAGCGCATAAACAGCCGTACAAAAGACACTTCTGCAATTGCTGCTTTAAACAGGGATTACATCACCCGCACGCGGTACCATAAAGTACGTCGTGGTGATAATTTGACAGAAATCGCCGAAAAATATGATGTAACGGTAACCGATATCAAGCGATGGAACCACCTAAGAAGCGATCGCGCACCACTTGGTCGACGTTTGAAAATCAAAATGCCGGAAGAAATTGTGGTGAAAAACAGCAAGAAAGAAGTCGCTAAAGATTCTACCAACAAAGCGATTGCTGCTGCACCTTCATCGAATGAAGTGAAATACGAAATCCAATACAAAACCGAAAAGGTGGTCGTGAATAAAGATGTGGTGAAATACCACAAAGTGAAAAGCGGCGATGTTTTGGGTGAGATAGCTGGAAAATACGATGTAACCGTTGCCGAATTACGCAAATGGAATAAAATCAAAGGAAACAACATTGGCATTGGCGATAATATTAAAATTATCAAAAATGAAAAAGTGGTGACTACTGTTCGTAAAGAAATCAAAGTTCCGGTAACTGAAAAAATGGAAGCGATTGCTGCCAATGATAAAGCTGCCAAAGTGGAGCGCATCAAAAATACCGGAATTCAAGATTCTACTCGATCTGTGAATTATTATGTGGTAACCAAAGGCGATAACTTAGGTTCTATTGCCAAAAAACACAATGTTTCGGTGGAGCAATTGCGTTCATGGAACAACATCATGGGCAACAACGTTAAATTGGGTACGCAATTAATCATTTCTGATGATGCTGTAGCTGTAGTTCGTGAAGAAGAAGTAGCACCTAAAAAAGAGTTCCGCACCGAAGAATACACCGTGGGTCGTGGAGATAATTTAGGTTCTATTGCTAAAAAATACAACACCTCGGTAGACCAATTGAAAGAATGGAACAACCGTACCGACAATTCCATCCAAGTAGGTGAGAAATTGGTGGTCAACAAAACCGAAGTAACTGTAGCAGTCAAAACCAAAGAGGCTGTAGCCAAAACCAAAACTAAAGAAACGCTTTACCATGTTCGTAAAGGAGATTCATTGTTTAGTATCTCTAAAAAATTCCCAGGCGTTTCTATCGCCGATATTAAACGTTGGAACAACATCAAAGGAGAAAGTATTACTCCCGGAATGAAGTTAAAAATCAACGGATAATTTAAAAACATAACTATCTTTGGGCTTTATTTACTTTATGAATAAAGCCCTTTTTTTATGCCTAATTTCCGGGTTTTTCATCGTTTCCTGTTCCAATCGAAGCGATAAATCCGATACAATAACCTTCTCCAAACCCAACCAAGTGGCCGTTTTAATCGACGATCAATTGTGGAACGGTGAAGTAGGGGATACCTTGCGCAATACGCTGGCCGCTCCCTTTTTAGGCTTACCCCAAGAAGAACCGGTATTAACGCTCAATCAATATCCCGCCAAATTATTGGAAGGATTTACCTCCAATAGTCGGAACATCATAATTGTCAAACGCGAAGATAAAAGTCAGTTTCGCATTCAAGCCAACGAATTCGCCAACCCACAAACGGTTGTGCATATTTCAGGACGGTCGGTACAAGAATTACTGGATTCCATCCATAACAACGATTCATTGATTATTGCCAAGATTAAAGAATCTGAAATTAAAGTCTACCAACAATGGCTGAAAAAAGATTCGCTGTTGGATACCAAAAAAATTGTGGAGCGGTTTGGAATCACCTTTGATGTCCCCAATCGGTATCGCATGGTTATGGGCGGCAAGCGTTTTATTTGGCTCAAGAAAGAAATCACGAGCGGGAACCTTAGCTTGATCATGTACCAAATGCCGTTGTCGGTATTGAAAAACAATAAAATTCCTACCCGAAAAATTGTGAGCATCCGCGATTCCATCGGCAGAATATACATTCATGGCGCCGTGCCGCGTACCTACATGATGACAGAAAAGGCATTTACACCCTACCAATCCGAAACAACCATCTTTGGAAAACCCGCGTTTGAAACCCGAGGAAGCTGGGAACTATCTCACGATTTTATGGGCGGACCCTTTGTCAATTACGCCATAGTGGACGAACCCAATAACCGCGTACTTTTTATCGAAGGGTTTTGTTATGCACCTTCCAAAAAGAAACGGGATTTACTGTTTGAATTGGAAGCTATCATTCGTTCGACCCGATTTTTAAAAAAATAGCATGGATATTACATTCGAAATAAAGCGTTTTAACGAACTTTCTCTTGCGCAACTATACGAATCCCTACAATTGCGCTCAGTCGTCTTTGTTGTGGAGCAAAATTGCGTCTATTTGGATATTGATGGGAAAGATGAAAAGGCGTTACATGTCTTGGGCTACCAAAACGGCGTTTTAATTGCTTATGCGCGTTTGTTTGACCAAGGCTATTATTTTGATGAAGCCTCAATTGGTCGCGTTGTTGTTCATCCCGATTACCGAGGGATACAAGCGGGTCACGCCTTGATGAAAGCCGCTATTGCTGGGGTATACGAAGCCTACGGTCCACAACCCATTACCATTTCTGCACAGTTGTACTTGCAAAAGTTTTATGAATCCCACGGATTTGAAGTGATTAGCGAAACTTACTTAGAGGATGACATTCCGCACATCCGAATGCGTAAAGCTTAGATTTTTGTAATCACCAACTCCACCCGACGGTCGTATTGGGGGTCTTTTCCCAACGGTTTGGTGTTACCATAGCCTTTGTAGGTCATGCGGTTTTTCGGCACCCTGCGGAAGGCTAAATATTTGTACACTGACATGGCGCGATTTTCAGATAGTTTGCGCTTGCGCGTGTCTTTGTCAATCGCCTCTTTTTGGTTGGGCGGTGTGCAACATACGTGGCCTTGGATTTCAAATTGAATGTTTTTGTAACGCAAGGTAAGCAGGGCTACTTTATCCAATTCTTCTTTGGCCTTCGAGGTCAATCGGCTGCTGCCTTTTTCAAATAAAATATTGTCCAAAATGATGTGATCACCTACCACATGGTTTTTTTGGAGCATATTATAATACCCAGGCATCACCAATTTGGGGAGTTCCTTGAGGTTAATTACAATATCGACACGTCTGTTTTTGGAACGCTTTTCGGGCAGATTGTCAACAATATCATCATCAATTAAAATCTTTCCTTTGCCTTCAATGGTTACGATAATTTTGTTTTTGATACCGTTTTCCAATAACTTATTTTGGATGGTGGTCGCCCGCTTGGTTGACAATTTGAAGTTATAATCTTCTTTACCCACATCGTCGGTGTACCCAAAAATCTGGATGGATTCGATACGGGTGGAATCGGTGCCTTTGATAAAAGCAACCATGTCCGTAACTTGTTTGGCATTCACATCGGCTTTGTCAAATTCAAAATACACCGAGTGTACACTTTCTTCTTGGGCAAACAAAATTCCGCAAAACAACAGCGGTAAAAATCGTAATAAACGCAACATTATTGTAATATTTTTTGGTATTCGGATGGGTTGGCCAACAACTGTGTAGCGCGAGCAATCTCTGCATTATTTTTTACATAATACTGGTACAAGCCTTCTTTGTATTGGTAGCGGCGAATCAATTCGTCCAACAACAGTCGTTTGATTTCTTTTTGGTTTTTATCCAACAAGGCTTCTTCGCTTTTTTGTAAAGCAGCATACAACGCCTCGTATTGGGTTTTGATGGACTCGTCCACATTTTCTTTTTTAGCTTTTTCCAATGTAGCTTTCAAAGCCAATTCAGTTTCGGTATCAAAACTGATTTTCTCTTTTTTCAAATAGGCTTTGAAGTCGGCATAATCCGCGTCGGTAATCGTTGGCACCGTTGCTCCTTGATTGGGATGACGGTAGTAGTAATCGGTCGCAAAATTGAAGATCACATCGTTTTTTTGCAAGACTTCGGCAATCGTACTGGTTTTGGTTTCAGCCATTTCAATGTCGGGTTGAATCCCGCCACCGTCATACACTGTTCGTCCTTTTTTGGTTTTGAAGGCGTTGAACTTATCCGCTTTCACGGCTTTGCCGTCTTTACCTTTGTGGGCATAATCCAATGCTTGGATACAGCGGCCCGAAGGTGTATAGTAGCGAGAAATGGTCACTTTCACTTGGGTACCGTAGGTCATATCCAACGGACGTTGTACCAATCCCTTTCCGAAACTGCGGCTACCGATAATCACGGCGCGGTCCAAGTCTTGCAATCCACCCGAAACAATCTCAGAGGCAGAAGCACTTTTTCCATCCACAATAATCGCCAACGGAATGGTAAGGTCCACGGGTTCGCGCGTGGTTTTGTAGGTTGCGTTGTATTTCTCGTTTTTGGATTTGGTGGTTACAATGGTTTCGCCTTTGGGTACAAACAAACCACATACATTCACAGCCTCGTTGAGTAGTCCGCCCGGATTGCCGCGCAAGTCCAAAATAATTCGCTCGGCACCTTGGGCTTTTAATTTTTCCAACGCCTCTTTGGTTTCGGTAGTGGTTTTGCGGTTGAAGGCACTCAATACGATATAACCCGTTTTAGCATCGACCATACCAAAATACGGCACAGCATTGATTTCGACTTCATCCAAAACAATAGTCGTCGAAAGCGTTTTGCCTTGGCGGATGTATTTTACTTCAACTTTGGTGTTTTTCGCCCCTTTCAACAATTGCGAGGCATCGTCTTTGAAGTCGGCCAAAAGCACATCTCCAATTTGAACAATCGCATCCCCCGCTTTGAGTCCGGCCTTGTCGGCAGGATAGCCTTTGTAGGGTTCTTTGATGATTAATTTATCTTCTTTACGTGCAATCATAGCCCCGATACCGGTGTATTCGCCTGTATTGTTGATTTTAAATTTTACGACATCTTGCTCGTTGAAATAGTTGGTGTAGGGATCGAGATTGGCCAACATACTCTTAATCGCTTTGTCCATCAATTCGGCGGGATTGACTTCATCCACATAGTTTTGATTGACGGTTTTGAACAGGGTGGTAAAGATTTCAATCTGCTTGGCAATTTCAAAGAAATCGTCTTTGAAACTGGTGCCTATAAAGAACATTCCGGCGGCAACAGCAGGAAGTACATATCTTTTTTTAAGGTTTTTGAACATCATTTTCTGCATTTTTTAGGGTTTGGGACGTGACCCATTTGTCAAACAATTGTTGCGTTTTGCGTTCTATGGTAGCAAAATCCATGCGGTCGCGGGTTTGGTAAAAGAACAACATCGCATAGGGTTGCGTGAGGTGGTCTTTTATCCGGTACTGGTGGAGTCGGTAGCATTCCCGAAGCACCCGTTTGTAATAATTGCGATCCACGGCTTTTTTGAAATATTTTTTGGAAACCGAAACGGCGATTTGCAACGTTTCCTGCTCTTCGGGAACTGGAAGATAGACCAAGCGCAACGGGTATTGTCCAACGCTTTCTCCTTCAGTGAAGAGGCGTTCGATCAACTTACGGCGTTTGAGTTTTTCCTGTTTGGGATACCGAAATGAGTGCGTGGATTCCAACATTTATTTTGCGTTATACACGTTGTACACCATTTTCAAGTCGCGGTAGTTGATGTAAAACTGCATTCGACCGCCTTCGTCTTTGTGCGTAACCAAGAGGACCACACACATTTCGCCGGTATTGTCCAAGCATTCAAATCCCAAGGTTTGTTCTTTTTCGGTTTCAATTTTATCGTAATAGGCCGTGATTCGGTACAACTGAATGTCTTTGGAATGAATCACAATACGGTCTTTGTCTCCGTCAAGGGTAATCACCACATCGGCAGGTTTAAATTCCGACCATTCCGACCACTGACCTTTTTCACCACGGTCCATAACACTCAAACTACTGGCTTTGAACCGGTATTTTTGGGCATGGAGGGTTTGTATACAAAAAAGTAAAAGGGCAACGGTACCTACAAAGCGTAAAAATTTCATAGCGAAAAAATTATACGGTGTAAAACTACAAATTCTAATTCAGAAAAACACCTACACAGAAAACGAGGAATTTTCGGAAATATTTGATAGGGTTTCTCCTGATATTTTGGGAACTAGTTGAGGTGAATGCTATTTAAGAGGAAAAATGGAAAGAGTCGCAGTCGCAGTCTCAGTTTCGTGTTGTTTAAAAGGGATTTGCTTAGCAGCACAGGGGCTCAGAATCTCAGCGGCTCAGAATCTCAAAATCTCCGGATACTTCCCCGCCGTTTGCACAATCAACTCACCAAACAGCGTATTCGCCCACGCAAACCAGGCGCGTGTGAATTGCTTGGGGTCGTTTTTGTGAAAGGCTTCATGCATAAAACCCGTGTCGGCATCCGTTCGTACCAAGGTTTCAATACAACTTTTTATTTCTTCGGGGTCGGAAGTAGTCAAGGCTTGGGTGATCAAACTCAGGGGCCAAATCCAGTCGATACCCACATGCGGCCCGCCCAATCCGGCTGCGGCCGTGCCTTTGAAATAGTAAGGATTGTCTTCGCTTAACACCAATCTTCGGGTGTTTTGATAAATAGGATCCGTCGTTTTGATAAACGAACACAGATACGGCAACGCGAGCAAGTTGGGCACATTGGAATCATCCATCAACAAACGTCCGCCAAAACCATCGACTTCATAGGCGTAGACCGCGCCATATTTCGGATGTTCGACAATGCCGTAACGTTGAACGGCGGCCATCACTTCGTCAGCGAGGGCGAGGCATTCCGTGGCAAACGCACTGTCGTTGTTGATTTGGGTACTCATTTCGGCCAATTGCCGTAACGATTCCACCACAAAAAGGTTGGACGGAATCAAAAAGCTCAACACTGTTGCATCGTCTGAGGGTCGGAACGCCGAACAAATGAGTCCGACCGGCTGTATCGGATTCCCATACCCAAAGTTCATCAGCGTATCGGCTGCGCGGTCGGTTTGTCGGGTGAAGGTATAGGGCGTGTCTTTTGTACCGTTTTTACGTTGCTGTTGGCGAAAAGTCTGAACCACCGCTCGCATAGCATTGCGCCATTCTCCTGTAAATGCTTGGGTTTGTCCCGTGGTTTTCCAGTAATGGTGCGCCAATCGAATGGGGTAACAGAGCGAATCGATTTCCCATTTTCGCTCGTGCAATTCGGGGAGCATGCGCGTATTGTCTTTTTCCCAATAGCTGCCTGTGGCTTCGCGGTTGAAGGCATTGGCATAAGGGTCGATTTGGATGCAATGCGTTTGACGGCGAATCACCCCTTCGATCATCTCACTCAGTTTGGGGTCTTTAGCACACAACGCCACATAGGGATACACTTGCGCCGAAGAATCCCGAAGCCACATGGCATCGATATCGCCCGTAATTACAAAAGTATCGGGCTGGTTGTTTCTGCGTCCAAAATGCACGGTTGTATCGAGGGTATTTGGGTAACAATTTTCAAACAACCACGCGAGTTTGGGGTTTTTGATTTGCCCTTTGACCTGCTGAATCAACGATTCTACGGCAGGCGAAGTAAACTTTCGTTGGGCGAGCAGCGGACGTTTAGATGGATACAGTTCCAATTGAAAGTCCAAAAGTCGGGAGCCCACGGCACTTTGCGCCATAGACACGCCCAATAAACCGAGTCCGCCCGTATATAAAAATTTGCGTCGTGATGTCATGGTGTAGGGATTTGCGACTTAAAAGTATAAAATTTTGTTTCAAGTTCCGCAGAGTGTTTTTAGAGTGTAAAAGTGGAAGAGATTAAAAGTGTATAGTCATCAGTGTACAGTCATCAGTGATCAGTAGCAAGGTGCAAGTAACACGCTTTCTTTTCCATCCCTGTCTTCACGCCCAGAACTTGAAACCTGAAATTAAATTTAGGAGCACAAAGTTCCACTAAGTTTTTCACCAAGTTTCACTATGTTTTTTAACGCAAAGGCACTAAGATTGCGCAAAGTCCGCGAAGTTTTTACCAAGTATTACGATGATTTTAAGTCCACCAAGTTCACGGCCTTTGGCCTTTTTAATTTTCTTAACCCATTTTCGGCCTTGTGGGACTCTTAATTCCTTAATGGTAAAACGGTAGTAATACAATGTAGCACTTAGTTTTACATTTTTTTTTGGATGCAGCAAAAGCTTTATTCAAATTCAACACTTTTACCATTCCTGTCTTCACACCCAGAACCTGATCCCGAAATTTCGGGAGAAACCTGAAACTTGAAACAAAAAAACCCGCAGCGTGACACTACGGGTTAGATGCATTTTTTGATATTTAAAACAGGGTTGCTCAGCAGCTTAGTGGCTCAGCTTCTCAGTAGCTTACCTTTCAAATTTATTATTATTCCCCTTCACATCCGCCATCAGTCCCGCTGGGTCGATAACGATGCTCTTGATTGTGCTGAGCGGTTTCGCAATGCGGAATTGGTAGTTCGGGTTGCCCCACGCCCAATCGGGGAGGACTACGCGCGCTAATTCCGGGTCGGGGTTGGGTTTTTCAAAGTTCATTAATCGCAACGGAATGTAGAAATTCTCTTTGCTGCCGTCGGTGTAGGTCACTTGCAAATCGATGGGCATCGGCATGCGGCCAATGCGTTCCAAGTTCACTACTGTGGCGCCGTCTTTTTCTTCGACCGCACCGAAACCGTAATCAATCGTGTTGATGGTTTTGGTGAAATCGGTGAGGTACCAATCCAAGGTTGCACCCGAAACGCGTTCGGCGGTGCGCTTGATATCGTTGGGATTCGGGTGTTTGAACTTGAAATCGTCGTAGTATTTACGCAAGATTTTGTCCATGTTGGTGCGGCCTAGCAAGTATTCAAACTGTGCCAAGAACACTTCGCCTTTGCTGTAAGACGCAATGCTGTAACTGCGGTTTTCGTCGTAGCGATCGGCGTGGGTTGACAGCGGTTGTTCTTTGCCGCTGTTGGCCAAATTGATATAGCCTTTAAACGCTCCTGCATACGGGTTGGCCACGGGTTGTGCCGCCAAGGCATTCATGGCTTTGTCTTCGATGTAAGAAGTAAATCCTTCGTCCATCCACGGGTGTTTACTTTCGTTGGTTGCTAAGATGTGTTGGAACCACGAGTGCCCCATTTCGTGTGCGATAAGTCCGGTGAGTCCGTCCAACTTGCCTTCGCCCAAAATCAAAGTACACATGGCGTATTCCATACCGCCGTCACCGCCTTGAATAACTGAATATTGCTTGTAGGGATAGGGTCCGACCCAGTGGTTATACAAGTCCATGATGGTGGCCACTTTGGGTTCGATCGCTTTCCAGGTCAGCTCGATTTCAGGTTTGTTTTTGTATAAAAAATGTAGGGTTACACCGTTGGGTCCCGGATAGGTATCGTGAATATAATCGGGATCGGCAGCCCAGGTAAAGTCGTGTACATCTGGAGCAACAAAATGCCACGTCAAGGTTTTTTGTTTCTTCGGAATCGACACTTTCACGCCGGCTTCTTGGTAGTTGTATCCAATTTCGTTACCGTTTTGCAAGTAGCCCGTTCCGCCTACGATGTAGTTTTTGTCTAAGGTAATTTTCACGTCAAAGCTTCCCCAAACGCCGTGAAATTCGCGGGCGAGGTAGGGATCGGCATGCCAACCCTCGAAATCAAATTCGGCCATTTTGGGATACCACTGCGCCATGGAAAGCGCGATGCCTTCACGGTTGTTGCGTCCTGAGCGGCGAATTTGCACCGGTACTTGGCCTTCAAAATTAAGGGTTAGTACGGTGGATTTTCCGGGGAGTAATGGTAGAGCCAACGGCACTTCGAGGATGGTTTCCACTTCTTTTACGCTAAGGAGCGCGCCGTCTTGTCGCACGTCATTCACGTGCAAGAAACCCACTTCTTCGGGTTTGAGTTTGGCGATGCGACTCTGTTTGATTTCTTTGTCGCCTTCTTTGATTTTGTCCACCATGCGGCTGTCCGGATCTTTGATGTGTTGGATGCGCATGTCCATTTCACTGCCCGGTTGAAACGCGTTGTTGTATAAGTGGTAGTACACTTTGCGTAGGGTATCTTGGGAATTGTTGGTATAAGTCAATTCTTGTTTTCCCGAATAGCGGTAGGTTTTTACGTCGAGCGAAACCTCCATTTTGTAATCGGCACGTTGTTGCCAGTAGCCGGTTTGCGCTTGGATGAAAAAGGAACTGAACAGCGTTCCCAAAAACAGCATTTTTTTCATAATCGTTCATTTGAGTAGGGATGAAACCCTAGGGTAAAACAATGCCACAAATTTCGCGAACTTGTGGCACGGTAGGTGATTGTTAGCCCCGACTTGCCTGCCGGCAGGCAGGTAAAGGCGAAAGCGGGAAGTTACAGGATTAATGCAGGTACAACTGCTCCATATTCCCCTTATTTTTTTGTAGCGCGTGCCATTTGATCCGCCATTAAAATCGCGTTGTAGGCATTCACAATTTTACCCGACACGCAGGTGTTGCTGAATGGAATTTGCACTTTTTCTTCGCCCACAGCTACATTTCCAGGAATCGCCACTCCAGAGTCCATCAAGATGTGTTTCACTTGGGAAGCAGTTAAACTTGGGTAGTAAGAACGAATTAAGGCCGCAACGCCCGCCGCATTAGGCGATGCCATGGATGTTCCTTGTTCGTATTTGTATTTGTTGTTCGGAATCGTAGCGTAGATTTTCACTCCGGGCGCAAACACGTCAACGTTTTTCTGACCGTAGTTCGAGAAATCAGCGACCATTTTACTGCCGGTTGCGGTATTTAATGCACCGATGGTGATGAGGTTGTCGGCAATTTCTTTCCCGTTCACTTCGTCAGTAGGGAAGTTGGGTTCAACATCCACATCTTTGCTGTCGTTACCCGCCGCGTGAACGATCAACACGTCTTTGCTTTCGGCGTATTTGATGGCATCCCACACCCATTCTTTGTGGGGCGAGTAGTCTTTTCCAAAACTGCCGTTGATCACTTTGGCGCCGTTGTCTACCGCATAGCGAATGGCTAAAGCGATGTCTTTGTCAAATTCGTCGCCGTTGGGTACAGCACGCACGGCCATGATTTCCACATTTTTCGCTACCACACCATCGCCACCGATACCGTTGCCACGAAGTTGCGCAATGATCCCAGCCACGTGGGTACCGTGCAATGCATCTTCCACATCAGGACCTTTCACGTTACCGTTTCCGTAGTTTCTGTCGTTCAAGTCTTCAGGATTATCGCCTACAGCTTTACGACCGTCGAAGTTTACGTTGAGGTTGTAATTCAATTGGTCAGAAATGTAATCGATATATGATTTGATTTCTTCTTGGAAACCGTCTCCGGCTTGTGCAGCAATCGACATCATGATCATTTTGCTGCGGTTGATTCCGGCATCCGTGGTTGAAATTGCTTTCAAGTCGGCTTTCGTGTAGGTTTCTTTTTTCAAAAATTCACGAATATCTTTGTCCGCTTTGGCGATCATGTCCACTTGTGGTTTTTGTTGTTTCATTTCTTGGATTTTTTGATCCAATTCCGCTTTGGCTTTTTTGTAAGCTTCCGAACCGTCGTCGCCTTTTTGTACGATGCGGGTCAGTTCCAGCGTCATATCCGTGGCGTCGCCCAAGAAATTCCATCCGTGTACATCATCCACAAAGCCGTTTTTGTCGTCGTCGATGTTGTTGCCAGGGATTTCTTTGGTATTGGTCCAAATGTGTCCTTGTAAATCCGGGTGGTCGATGTCTAATCCCGAGTCGATAACTCCCACGATGATTTTGGTTCCTTTGCGTTTTTTAAGTAATTCGGCATAGGCGCGATCAACGCTCATTCCGGGAACGGTATCTTTGATTAGGTCCAAATGACTCCAACGTTGAAGGTCGGCTTCTTTGATGGGTGTGGTTTTTAAAACCGTTTTGTCAATTTTGGCGGGATCGGTGCTCACAAATGGAGCGTTCGACGAACCACATCCGGTTAAAAGGGTCGCAGTTATTGCGGAAACCCAAAATGATTTTTCAAAATTCAAGTGCAACATAGTCTTCATTTCTCTGCCGTGTACGGCAATTTCGGTTTAAAAATATTGGCTTTTTAACAAATAGCCGTATCGATTAACATTAGATTAAGATATCCTCCAAGCGGAAAACTTCTTTGAGTCGTATTCCTTTTTCGGTGTGTTCCACCGTTACGATGGGGTTGTGCGCATCGTGTTCGAGCCACAAGTAGTAGTTGTGGTCGGCGGCAGCGGTAAGGAATTTCGTTTTTTCGCCCATGGTCAAAAGCGGGCGCGTATCGTAGCCCATTACATAGGGAATCGGGATATGTCCGGCTGTCGCCAAAAGATCCGCACAAAACACGATGGTTTTATCGCCGTATTGGATATGGGGGAGCATTTGTTTTTCGGTATGTCCGTCGGCGAAGAAAATGTTGAATCCCATTTCGTTGGAAAAGCCAAAATCGGTATCGGGTCGTTGGATGAAATGGAGTTGGCCGCTTTCTTGCATGGGGATAATGTTTTCATGCAAGAACGACGCTTTTTCACGTGCATTGGGTTGGGTAGCCCATTGCCAGTGGTTTTCGTTGGTCCAAAATTTGGCGTTTTTGAAAGCCACTTCAAATCCTTCTCCGTCGGCTGTGCGGTTGACGCTTCCACCGCAATGGTCAAAATGCAAATGCGTCATGAACACATCGGTGATGTCGTCGCGATGAAAACCGTGTTGGGCCAAGGATTTATCAAGCGAATGATCGCCCCAAAGGGAATAATAGCTAAAGAATTTTTCCGATTGTTTGGTGCCCATTCCCGTGTCGATTAGGGTGAGTCGGTTGCCGTCTTCGATCAGCATACAGCGCGCCGCAATATCGATGAGGTTGTTGGCATCAGCGGGATTGGTTTTGCTCCAAATGGTTTTGGGCACAACACCAAACATGGCGCCACCGTCAAGCTTAAAATTGCCGGCTTCAATGGGGTAAATTTTCATAGTATGGATTATTTTTTTGGGTTTCGAAGGCGAAGAAGTGACGTTGGATTTCCGATATCAGGCTTCTTTTTTTCGAAAGAAATTTAAAAATGAAGCCGCAATTTAAGAAATCATCATTTCGTTTCCCTTAAAAATCGATAAAAACTATGAAGTTATCAATCCAAAAAATGAGTTAAAACCTTGAAAAAACACTTTTAAGGCGTATCTTTGCCATTAATTTAGACAAAATCAAAATAAGCTATGATTAAAGTGTCCGAATCTGCGAGTAAAAAAATCGTCGAAATGATGAAAGACGACGGTTTTGATGCCGCCCAAGACTACGTTCGCGTAGGGGTAAAAAGCGGCGGTTGTTCCGGTTTGTCGTATGAATTGAAGTTTGATAAAGCCATCGGTGAAAACGACAAAGTGTTTGAAGACAACCAGGTACGTATCGCGGTAGAGAAGAAATCCTTCTTGTACTTGGCGGGTACCATTTTAGAATATTCTGGAGGTTTGAACGGAAAAGGATTTGTGTTTAACAATCCGAATGCGTCGCGAACTTGCGGATGTGGAGAGAGTTTTTCGCTGTAAAAAAGGGCAACAGTTGCTGTTGTACTCCTTAAATTTTTAAATCTAAACCATGGCAAAATATACCGAAGACGACTTAAAGGTCGAACTCGAGAATAAAGAATACGAATACGGTTTTTATACCGATATCGAAAGTGAGACGTTCCCTGCCGGATTGAATGAAGACATTGTGCGCGCCATTTCCAAAAAGAAAGGCGAGCCCGAGTGGATGACCGATTGGCGTTTGGAAGCGTTTCGTGCTTGGAGCGAAATGACCGAACCCGAGTGGGCGAATGTACACTATGAAAAACCTGATTTTCAAGCAATCTCCTATTATTCAGCGCCCAAGAAAAAAGACAAATACGCATCGTTGGACGAAGTGGATCCTGAATTGTTGGATACGTTCAAAAAGTTGGGGATTTCGCTAGATGAACAAAAGAAGTTGGCGGGAGTAGCGGTGGACATTGTGATGGACTCGGTTTCTGTAGCGACCACGTTCAAGAAAACCTTAGCTGAAAAAGGCATTATTTTCTGTTCGATTTCTGAAGCGATTCAAGAGCATCCCGAATTGGTACAAAAGTACATCGGTTCGGTAGTGCCTCAAAAAGATAATTTTTATGCCGCATTAAATTCGGCGGTATTCTCTGACGGAAGTTTTTGTTACATTCCAAAAGGCGTGCGTTGCCCGATGGAATTATCGACGTATTTCCGCATTAACCAAGGCGGTACGGGTCAGTTTGAACGTACGCTCGTCATTGCCGATGAAGGCAGTTATGTTTCCTACTTGGAAGGTTGTACGGCACCGAGTCGCGACGAGAATCAGTTGCACGCTGCGGTAGTGGAATTGATTGCGTTGGACAATGCCGAAATCAAATATTCGACCGTACAAAACTGGTATCCAGGAAATAAAGAAGGAAAAGGCGGGGTGTTCAATTTCGTAACCAAACGCGGATTGTGTGAAACCAATGCCAAAATCTCGTGGACCCAAGTTGAAACGGGTTCGGCGGTGACTTGGAAATATCCAAGTTGTGTGTTGAAAGGGGACAATTCGATTGGCGAATTTTACTCCATTGCCGTGACTAACAATTTCCAGCAAGCCGATACCGGAACGAAGATGATTCACTTGGGAAAAAACACCCGTTCGACCATCATCTCCAAAGGAATCTCAGCGGGGAAATCGCAAAACAGCTATAGAGGTTTGGTGCAAATTGGAGCGCGTGCTGAAAATGCCCGCAACTTCTCACAATGTGACTCGTTGTTAATGGGGAACAATTGTGGCGCTCATACCTTCCCGTATATCGAAAACAAAAATTCGACGGCAAAAATTGAACACGAAGCAACGACCTCAAAAATCGGGGAAGATCAAGTGTTCTATTGTAACCAACGTGGTATTCCTACGGAAAAAGCTATTGCGTTAATCGTGAACGGATTTAGCAAAGAAGTCTTGAACAAATTACCGATGGAATTCGCGGTAGAAGCACAGAAATTGTTGGAGATTTCATTGGAAGGAAGCGTGGGATAATTTGAAAATTATAAATTATAAATTTTGAATTTTAAAAGAATTCCAGTTGACAAAAACAAAATATAAAAAAATACACGATTTAAATAAAAGTTTCAAATGTGTAGAAGCCAACCGGAAACTTTAAACTTTAAACCTGAAACAAAAATAAAATGTTAAGTATAAAAAATTTACATGCTTCGGTTGAAGATAAAGACATCTTAAAAGGCATTAATTTAGAAATCAAAGCGGGTGAAGTTCACGCGATTATGGGTCCGAATGGTGCCGGTAAAAGTACGTTGTCTTCTATCATTGCGGGAAATGAAAATTACGAAGTTTCAGAAGGAGAAATCCTGTTGGATGGAGAAGATATTTCCGAATTGGCTCCTGAAGAGCGTGCCCACAAAGGTGTGTTTTTATCGTTCCAATATCCAGTTGAAATTCCGGGGGTTTCGGTAACGAACTTTATCAAAACGGCCATCAATGAAAAGCGCAAAGCGAATGGTGAGGAAGAGATGCCGGCGAATGAAATGTTGAAGAAAATCCGTGAGAAATCGGAACTGTTGGAAATGGATCGTAAGTTTTTATCCCGTTCATTAAACGAAGGTTTTTCGGGTGGTGAGAAAAAGCGTAACGAGATTTTCCAGATGGCAATGCTCGAACCGAAGATTGCAATTTTGGACGAAACCGATTCAGGTTTGGATATCGATGCATTGCGCATTGTGGCCAACGGTGTGAACAAATTGAAAAACGAAAACAATGCGGTGTTGGTGATTACCCACTACCAGCGTTTGTTGGATTATATCATCCCGGATTTCGTTCACGTATTGATGGATGGAAAAATCGTAAAATCAGGCGGCAAAGAATTGGCGTTGGAGCTTGAAGAAAAAGGATACGATTGGATTAAGAGTGAGTTGAACTAGTACGCAGTCACAGTCGCAGTAAACAGTGTGTGCTGAAAACGGTGACTCAATACAAAACATATGGAATTAAAAGAGAAACTTATTTCTTCTTTCATGGCTTTCGAAGAGCAAATCGATGTCAACTCAGGGTTGCACGATGTACGCACGGCAGCGATTAAAAATTTTGAAACCAAAGGCTTCCCAACCAAAAAGGAAGAAGCTTGGAAATATACTTCGTTGAATGCGGTGTTGAAGCACGATTTTACCGTGTTTCCAAAGCACGAATCGGCAATTGAATTCAAAGACGTAAAGAAGTATTTCTTGCATGAAATTGACACCTACAAAGTGATTTTCATTGACGGGAAATACAGTTCGTTTTTATCCCAAACCACCCACGATGGCTTGGATGTATGTTTGATGTCGGCAGCTTTGAACAAGCCCAAATACAAAATGGTCATCGACACCTATTTCAATCAGATTGCCAATAAAGACGAGACGTTGACGTCGCTCAACACTGCATTTGCTGCAGAAGGAGCGTACATCAATATCCCCAAAAGCAAGGTGGTTGAAAAACCGATTGAGATTATTTATTTCTCTACCGGACAAGAAAATGCCTTGATGGTGCAGCCGCGCAACTTGATTGTGGTAGGGGAAAATGCCCACGTGCAAATCATTGAACGCCACCAGAGTTTGAATGAGAATCCGGTGTTGACCAACACGGTCACTGAAGTATTTGCATTGAAACGCGCCATTGTGGATTACTATAAAATTCAGAATGATTTGGGTTCGGCCAACTTGATTGACAATACCTATATTGCCCAAAAACAAGAGAGTCGCGTGTCGGTACACACCTTTTCATTTGGAGGAAATGTGACCCGCAATAACTTGAATTTTTATCACCAAGGCGAACGCATTGATTCAACTTTAAAAGGGATTACCATTATTGGTGACAAACAATTGGTGGATCATTACACCTTAGTGCACCATGCGCAACCGAATTGCGAGAGTCACCAAAACTATAAATGTATCGTGAATGACAACGCAACAGGTGTGTTTAACGGTAAAATTTATGTGGAAAAAGAAGCGCAGAAAACCGATGCATTTCAGCAAAACAATAACATTTTGTTGAGTGATAAAGCGGTGATCAACGCCAAACCCCAATTGGAAATCTTTGCCGATGATGTGAAATGTTCCCACGGTTGTACGATTGGCCAATTGGATGAAAGCGCCATGTTCTACATGCAACAACGCGGTATCCCGAAGAAAGAAGCCAAAGCGTTATTGATGTATGCCTTCTCCAACGAGGTGATTGAAAGTATTAAAATCCCCGAATTGAAACAGCGTATCACCAAAATCATCGCACAGAAATTGGGCGTGAATTTGGGATTTGATTTATAAAAATAGAGTTTACAATAAACGAATGACGCAGGTGAAAAGCCTGCGTTATTTTTTGATACTCTTTACAATTCCGCTCAACAATGCGTTAAAGTCAAAGCCGGGATCTTCTTTTAATCCCATGCGCACTACCACCAAATCATGGTTGGGGAAAATCGCGACCATTTGTCCTTGGAATCCGCTGCAATAGTACATTTCGCGAGGTACGTCGGGAAACTTTCCGCCGGCATTCAACCAGAATTGCGCCCCATACCGCCCTTCTGAAGTTGGGGTGGGTGTCGAAACGTATTTTGCCCATTCTTCGGCAAATAGGCGCTCACCGTTCCAAAGGCCTTTGTGCAAATACAATAACCCGAATTTGGCCCAATCGCGCGGAGTAGCCCAACCGTAGGACGAACCCACAAAGTTGCCCGCCATATCGGTTTCTACAAGTGCTGAATGCATCCCAATTTTATCCAACAAACTGCTGTACCAAAAGTCGAGATAGTCTTGATGGGTTTTGAACTGTTGGCGCAAAATGCCGCTCAGTAAATTGGTCGTTCCTGAAGAATAATTCCAGCTAGCGTTGGGTTGGCCAATTAAGGGTTTGTCCCGTTGCACGGCAGCCATATCGCGCGCTTGAAACAGCATTTGCGTTGCATCACAGATTTTATCGTATTGTTCTTCCCATTCCAGTCCCGAGTTCATTTGCAAAAGATTGTGTAACGTGATTTTTTTACGGTCGTCGTTTTGCCAAGCCGCGATGGGAGCGGGTTTGCGGATGTCAATTTTTCCTTGGTATTGCAGAATCCCGAAATAGGTTCCGGTTAAACTTTTGGTCATGGACCAGCCTAGTAAACGGGAATCTTTGGTGAAACCATTAGCGTATTGTTCGTAAATGAGGTGGTCTTTGTAAAGCACCACAACGGCACGAGTACGTTTGCTTTTTTCCCCTTTGGCATCAAAAGCTTGCGCGACGGTTTTCTGCAATAATGCATAATCAATGTTGGAAAAAGTACTGTCATGAGGAGCACCTGCACCATAGGGATAAGGAATGGACGTATTCGGATGGAAGTTACGGTGCGGAACCTCGTAAGGTTTCGAAACATCAAAGGAATCATCAATTAAAGTTGCGCCCAATCCCGGACGGTAAATCGCTTTTCGGGCTTTGATGCCGTAAACGCTAGAAACTGCAAATTGACCGGTTTTGTCTACTGCATTTTGGGCCAAATCTACCAAAGGAATATCGTTGTCACCCGATTCAATTACCTCCAGCGGACGGTTATCGAGAAACGTTCCTGAAGCCACACTTTTGGCGGCAAAACCGGAGATTAAATCCAGTTTGGGGTAAACGGCAAAGTAAAAAACTACGGCTAAAATGGCGATTAGGACAACAACGATTTTCAGGATTTTTTTCATGGTGAAAGTTCAGTTTTAGAATTTCTAAATTACAGAAAAAACGCGTTCAAAAAACAGGGTAAAATGGACAAGTGATAAGGAAAAGTTAATTGACCAAAATGCCCATAGAAAGGCGAAAGTTTTAATATCTTTGTATTTAGAAAAATTCTAAATAAAAATGTTAGACCTTCAAAAAATTCGAGCGGATTTTCCCATTTTAACCCAAAAAGTAAATGGCAAACCGTTGGTCTATTTCGATAACGGCGCAACGGCACAAAAACCACAAGTGGTGCTGGATGCGATTACTAAATATTACAGCGAAATCAATGCGAACATCCACCGTGGCGTGCATACTTTGAGTCAGTGGGCAACGGATGCGTATGAGGAATCGCGCGGTAAAATTCAGAAGCACTTGAATGCAAAACACGCCCATGAAATCATTTTCACGGCGGGAACAACCCATGGAATTAATGCGGTGGCCAATGGTTTTGCGGCTTTGTTGCAACCGGGTGACGAAATTTTGGTTTCAGCGATGGAGCACCACAGTAATATTGTGCCTTGGCAAATGTTGTGTGAGCGAACGGGAGCCGTATTGAAAGTCATCCCGATGAATGAAAAAGGAGAATTGATTCGCTCGGAATACGAAGTGTTATTGTCGGAGAAAACGAAAATCGTCACGGTGAATCACATTTCCAATGCCTTGGGAACGATCAATCCGGTGGACTATATCATACAAAAAGCACATGAAGTAGGCGCGGCAGTTTTGATTGATGGCGCACAAGCGACGCCGCATTTAAAACCCGATGTTCAAGCTTTGGATTGCGATTTTTATGTGTTTTCCGGGCATAAAGTTTGTGGCCCTACGGGAACCGGAATTTTATATGGAAAAGAAGCGTGGTTGAATAAGTTGCCACCTTATCAAGGTGGGGGCGAAATGATTGCCACGGTGAGTTTTGAAAAAACAACCTATGCCGATTTACCGCATAAATTTGAGGCGGGAACGCCTAATATTGCAGGTGGGATTGTGTTAGGAACGGCGATTGATTATTTGAACGAAATCGGATTTGAAGCTATTGCGGCGTACGAACACGAATTGTTAGCATATGCGACGCAAAAGTTGGAACAAATCGAGGGCTTACGCATCATTGGAACTGCAGAACACAAAACTTCGGTGATTTCTTTCAACGTCGGGAATATCCATCCGTACGATATTGGCACGATTGTCGATAAGTTAGGGATAGCGGTGCGCACCGGTCATCATTGTGCCCAGCCCGTGATGGATTTCTTCGGAGTCCCCGGAACGGTTCGCGCGAGTTTTGCTTTTTACAATACCAAAGAAGAAATTGATATTTTTGTAGAGGCACTTCAAAAAGCCGTAATGATGTTATCTTAAAACCAAAACGTATGAAAGCAATTGCCATTGTCCTATTTACCCTATTGATGGGAAAAGGATGTTCAGGAAACGGTGCCGAGTTGGCCTTAGCAAAATTGACTTATACTGCACAATCGCGTGGGGTGAACAAAGTAATCACGATTCAAAATCAGGATATCTCGGTGGAATCGGGTCGGGGTAAAGACGCCACGGTTACAGTTTCCACGATTTCGGAAGGCGATTGGAATGATTTGGTGCGTCAGTTTGATAAAATTGAGTTAGAAAAAATGGAAACCTACGCTGATCCGTCGCAGGAGCGTTTTCATGATGGTGCTGCTATCGCTAATTTGACGGTGGAATACAATGGAAAAGTATACCGTTCCAAAGATTTTGATCATGGGAATCCGCCTAAGGAATTGAAAGCTTTAGTAGACAAAATTTTCTCTTTAATTTCAGAAAAATAAGCGCATGACGATACACGATATTCAAGAAGAGATTGTTGATGAGTTTTCGATGTTTGACGACTGGATGCAGCGGTATGAGTACATTATCGAACTCGGAAAATCGCTTCCTTTAATCGAGGAGCAATTCAAGACCGATGAAAATATTATCAAAGGGTGTCAATCGAAAGTGTGGGTGCACGCCGAAGAAAAACAAGGAAAAATTTGGTTTACGGCCGATAGTGATGCGATTTTGACCAAAGGAATTATTGCGATTTTGATTCGTGCTTTTTCGGGTCAAGAGGCCAAAGCAATCTTGGAAGCCAATACTGATTTTATTGACGCAATCGGATTAAAAGAACATTTATCGCCTACGCGGGCCAATGGTTTGGTGTCAATGATCAAGCAAATCAAGATGTACGCGCTGGCCTTTGAAACAAAAAACCAATAACAAAAATACATTCATGGAAGAATTTAACGATACCATCAACTTAGGAGAAAATGTGGTGAAAGTGTTGAAAGGCATTTACGACCCTGAGATTCCGGTTGATATTTATGAATTGGGGTTGATATATGATGTTATGATCAATGAAGATCATGAAGTAAAAGTGCTGATGACCTTAACTTCACCCAATTGTCCTGTTGCGGAAACCTTACCCGCTGAGGTTGAAGAAAAAATCAAGAAGATAGAGCATGTGAAATCTTGCGAAGTTGAAATCACGTTTGATCCGCCATGGAGCAAGGATTTGATGAGTGAAGAAGCGAAGTTAGAACTAGGCATGTTATAATACGTCATGGACGAAATTGTAAATCGGGTAGCGCAGTCGGCGTTAATGGTGTTTGACTTGGAGGATTATTTTCCGAAGCAGGTTCGAACAGGCATTGACGTATCCCAATGGCTTTACGAAGGGTTTTTGTTGAAAGAAAAAGACTTTCGTGAAGCATTAAAACAGCACGATTGGTCGCAATACCAAGACCAATGGGTTGCCATTTATTGCAGTACGGATGCTATTTTGCCCACTTGGGCGCCCATTTTAGTAGCCTCCTATTTGACAGAAACAGCTGACTGGGTAATTCTGGGTCAGCCGGAATCTTTGTTGGATTTGTATTATCAAAAAAAGTTAGAGCAACTGGATTATTCAGACTACCAAGATAAGCCCGTTATTTTAAAAGGTTGTTCTAAAAAACCGGTTCCCGAAAGCGCCTATATCGTCGCAATGCAGCATTTACAAAAGGTGGCCAAAAGCATAATGTTTGGCGAAGCGTGTTCGGCGGTTCCGCTCTTCAAAAAAGGAAAGTAATACGAAAATGTTAACCTTTGCGTTATCCCTTGTAAACTAAAGAAGTATTCTTACTTTTGCGCCCGAAAATCAAAACCCTTAGTACACCATGAAAAAGTGGATTGTGTTGACTGTACTGTTAAGTACGGCTTTTCAATCAAAGGCTCAATTGAGTGAAAAAGAGCTTTTAAAAAAGACCGAAGAAGTTGTAAAAAACATCACGATGGAGAAACCCAACGGGTGGACCAAAAAAGGGGTGGCTACTTTTATTGCCAACCAATCTATTTTCAACAATTGGTTAGCCGGTGGACAGACTAGTTTTGCGGGCAATGTTACGTTCAATTATGATTTTAATTACAAAAGTGACACCTGGAACTGGGATAATAAATTAACAGCAGGCTACGGTATTACTAAAGTAAAGCAACAAGATTTACAAAAAACCGACGACCGTGTGCAATTCAACTCTTTGTTAGGTAAGAAGTTTACAGAGGTTTGGTATTACTCTTCGTTTTTCAATTTCAAATCCCAATTTGATTCCGGTTTTGAAGGTGGAATAAAAACCTCGCGTTTCTTTTCTCCTGTGTACATGCAATTTGGTTTGGGGGTATTGTGGAAGCGCAGTGATAATTTTAAAATCAATGTGGCGCCGGCCACTTCAAAAGTGGTTTTAGTCGCCAAAAAGTTTACAGTTGATGGTCCTTCTTTTGGGGTTTTACAAGGCGAAACGATGCGTTATGAGTTTGGTGCGGCGGTGAATGCTTATTACAAATGTACGTTGATGGAGAATATAACGATGGAAAACATTTTGAACATGTATTCCAATTATAATGAAGACCCACAAAATGTGGATTTGGATTATACGTTAAACATCAATATGAAAGTGAACAAGTATTTGTCAACCAATTTTGCGTTTCAAACGATTTATGACGACAATGCCTTTCCAGGTTTTCAAACGCGCCAGAACATTGGGGTGGGTGTGAACTACACTTTTCAGTAGCAATTCATTCCACTGTATAACGGTTTTGCGCGAGGGGTAGTAGTGGAAAGCCTGACCGTGACGAAGGAGCGGGCAGCTTGAAACGGATGACCCGACCCCGTAAAATAAAATTGATTTGTAAGAAGTTCGTTCACGGGGGCGCGCCCAAAATAAAAAAACAAAACCTGTCCAATACGACAGGTTTTTTGTTATTCTTTTTCGACGGCGTCTTTATAATCGGGATATAAAAATTTATTGTACGGGAAGCGTGTGATATGGATTTTTCGCACGGCTTCGTAGACTTTTTCCCGAAACTCCTCGAAATTGGCTTTTTCGGTGGCGGAGATAAAAATGGTATTGTCTTCACCGAGGTGGCTCATCCACGTGTTTTTCCAATCGTCTAGGGTATAGTGTTTACTGGTGCGTTCGGTAATTAAATCGTCTTCTGCAATGACCTCGTGATGGTACGCATCTATTTTGTTAAAAATCATGATGGTCGGTTTGTCATTACTCTTGATATCCATTAATATTTGGTTTACCGATTCAATATGATCTTCGAAGTCGGGGTGGGAGATATCGACTACATGTAAGAGCAAATCGGCTTCGCGAACTTCATCCAATGTACTTTTAAATGATTCAATCAATTGTGTCGGAAGTTTTCGAATAAAACCAACGGTATCGGAGAGGAGAAAAGGCAAGTTTTTGATGACAACTTTACGCACGGTGGTATCCAGCGTTGCGAATAGTTTATTTTCTACAAAAACTTCACTTTTTCCTACAGCATTCATGAGTGTAGATTTTCCAACGTTGGTATAACCGACCAAAGCCACACGAACCATGGCGCCGCGGTTGCTGCGTTGAATAGCCATTTGTTTATCGATGGTGCGAATTTTTTCTTTGAGTAAGGCGATGCGATCGCGCACAATACGGCGGTCGGTTTCAATCTCCGTTTCCCCAGGACCGCGGAGTCCGATACCCCCTTTTTGACGTTCCAAATGCGTCCACATTCCTGAGAGTCGCGGCAACAAATATTGGCATTGTGCCAGTTCGACTTGCGTTCGGGCATAGGATGTTTCGGCACGTTGGGCAAAAATGTCTAAAATTAAGTTGGTTCGGTCTAAAACTTTACAATCTAAAATTTTAGAAATATTTTTTTGTTGCGAAGGCGATAATTCGTCGTCAAAGATTACGGTTGAGATGTTGTTTTCTTTCACATACAAATGGATTTCGTCCATTTTACCTGTACCCAAAAATGTTTTCGGGTTAGGGCGATCCAGTTTTTGCCAAAAACGTTTAACCACTTCTCCTCCAGCAGTGTAAGTAAGGAATTCAAGTTCGTCCAAATACTCTTTGAGTTTATCTTCGTTTTGGGATTGGGTAACGATACCTACGATGACCGTTTTTTCAAAATTTACTTTTTCCTTTTCGAGCATAATTTCATTTTCTGATTGCAAAAATACATATAAATGACTGCATTTTTCTTAAAATCAACAATTCTAAAGGCTTTCTTAAATCTTAAAATTCAGTTTTTCGGCTGTGATTCAGATTTTTTTTTAAATTTGGAGATTAAAATCAATCGAATACTATACTTTAATTAACTTAATCTCCATTGTAAATGAAGAAAATTACTTTCGTTCTTGCTTTACTGTGTACGTTTTTGGGCTTTGCCCAGTTTCCTACTCCTGGGGTTGAAGGTTTTGAGAATACGACCAATCCGGACGTAGCGACGAATCCTTCACCATGGACTTTAGGAACAGGAGCCACAGGTAACCAGTGGGCAGTTTTTGACAACGGTGTGGGTACTGCCCGTCGTTGGACAATTACCACATCTGCTGCCAATGTTTATGCCGGTACTAATTCGGCGTTCATGAATAATGAAAACATTGGTCAAGGAAACACTTCCGAGGATTACTTGGCTACTCCAAAAGTTACAGTACCTACCAACGGTGAATTACACTTTTGGACCCGTTCAACCTTAACCGGTCCGCAGGGTACAGAATATTTTGTTTTGGTTAACCCTACAGCTACTGCAGGGACACAAACCAACATTGCGAGTTATACTGTAACAGCTCAAACATACACTGAAGCAACGCTTTCGACTACCTTTAATGTGTATGAAGAGAAAGTGGTGGACTTATCAGCGTATGCGGGTCAGCAAGTATACATTGCCTTCATGATGCGTTTCACACAGCCTACTACAGCTTTGGGTGGAGACCGTTGGTTAATTGATTCGGTGAGTTTAGTAGAACGTTGTTTGGTTCCGAACAATTTATCAGCAACAAGTATTACACAGACTTCTGCGCTTTTAGGATGGACGGGCACTGCACCTCAATACGAAGTGGAAGTGGTACCGGCTACTGGTATTCCAACTGGTTCGGGAGTAATTGTAACTACAAATTCATATTCGGCACAAGGGTTAACACCTGCTACACCTTATGTATATTATGTTCGTGCGTTGTGTTCGCAAAGTAACAGTGCATGGGTAGGGCCGTTTAACTTTACTACGGCCACACCAGGGTTAACGTGTACTTCAGCCATAGCGATTCCGAATTTACCTTACAGCACCAATGATAACACGAGTGTTTATGCCGACACCAACGATACCAATCAAGGGGGATCGTGTGGTTCGACAACCAATTATATGATTGGTAATGAAGTGTATTATTCGTATACACCTACTACAACAGGTGCTATCAGCATCACAATGACGCCAGGCGCATCCAACTCGGGTATTTTTGTTTATCAAGGCTGTAACAATGTAGGGGTGAACTGTGTGGCTGGTGTAGCAGATGCTACTTCTGGTGTACGTAACATTCCGAGTTTGAATGTAATTGCGGGTCAGACCTATATTATTGTATTATCATCCTCTGCAGCAACGCAGAGTTATTCGTATAGTTTAATTATTCAACAATTGAACTGTGCACAACCGGATGCGTTAACAGCCACTGGTATTAGCTTAACAGGAGCCACACTTTCATGGGGCAATCCAGGCAATGCATCATCATGGGAGTATGTAGTGCAGACTTCAGGTTCGGCCATCCCATCAGGATCAGGAACAACAGTAACCACTAATGCTGGAACTCCTGTAACAGGATTAAATCCAGATACCGCTTATCAATACTGGGTTCGTGCCGATTGTGGTAACGGAACCTTCAGTGCTTGGGCAGGTCCGTATGTATTCAACACCTTAGTACCTCCTCCAGTATGTGGTGGAACGTATACTGACGGTGGCGGTGCAGCGGCAAACTATGCGAACAATGCCGACCAAACAGTAACTATTTGTCCACAAACAGTTGGAGATGTGGTAACTGTAACGTTCACTAGTTTCAATGTAGAAGCGACAAACGATGGTTTATATATTTTCAACGGAAACTCAACTTCAGCACCACAGATTGCCAGTGCCAATGGCGCAGGAGCAGTTCCTGGTGGTTTAGCAGGTGCTTATTGGGGAACTACGAATCCAGGTTCGTTCACTTCTTCAAGCCCTGATGGATGTTTGACATTCCGTTTCCGTAGTAATGCAACCACCACGGCAGCAGGATGGGTAGCCAATGTAACGTGTGCGGCTCCTCCAGCTTGTCCAGCTCCATTTTCTTTAACACCAACGGTTGTTTTAGGAACATCAGCTACCTTTACATGGACAGCTGGTGGTACGGAAAACCAATGGGAAATCATTGCACAACCTTGTGGAAATGCGGCACCTACGGCTACTACTGTGGGAACTGTAGTAAACACAAATACTTATACAATTCAAAACCTTAACGGTTTAACTTGTTATGATGTCTATGTTCGTGCCATCTGTACTTCACCAGATGTGAGCACATGGACCGGACCAGTATCCATCACAACACAAGTTGCACCTCCAGCGTGTGGAGGTGTATTCTCTGATCCAGGAGGGAATGCTAACTACGACAACAGTACCGATTCAACAGTTACCATTTGTCCCACAGCACCGGGTGATGTCGTAACGGTTAACTTTACATTTTTTGCAACAGAAGCTAACTGGGACGGATTGTATGTTTTCAATGGTAACTCAATTAATGCACCTCAAATTTCAAGTACGAATGGCGCGGGTAATGTACCCGGTGGTTTACCTGGTTCGTATTGGGGAACATTGACTGGAGCAAATTTACCTTCATTTACGTCAACTTCTCCTGATGGATGTTTAACGTTCCGTTTTAGAAGTGATACTTCAGTAACGGCAGCAGGTTGGTTGGCGAATGTAATTTGTGCGCCACCACCAACATGTCCAAATCCAAATACATTAATTACTTCTAACATTACCCATAATAGTGCAACATTAGCTTGGACAAATCCGAACACCGCTACTACATGGAATGTAATTGCGTTGCCTTGTGGATCGCCTGCACCAACTGCAGCAACAACAGGGTTTACAGTAGTAACAACAAATCCGTATACTTTTACAGGTTTAACTCCTGATACTTGTTATGATTTGTATGTTCAAGCAGTATGTGGAGCAGGAGATTTGAGTTATTGGATTGGTCCAAGTCCAATTACTACTCAAATTGCACCACCGGTTTGTGGAGCTGTATTTACAGACCCAGCTGGAGCAAATGCTAACTATGCGAATAATACCGATTATACAGTAACTATATGTCCTACAATTCCTGGAGAACAAGTAACAGTAACCTTTACTACGTTTAATACGGAAGCGAACTGGGACGGACTTTATGTATTTGATGGTGATACCATCAATGCGCAACAAATTGCAAGTAATAACCCAGCGAATAACGTACCAGGCGGATTGCCCGGTTCCTACTGGGGGAACTTAACTGGGGCAAATTTACCAGGTCCATTTACGGCATCAAGTGCTTCCGGATGTTTGACATTCCGATTTAGAAGTGATGGTTCTGTAACAAATCCAGGATGGGTGGCTGATGTAACTTGTGCACCACCACCAACATGTCCAAAACCTTCTAACGTAACCGTTACCAATATTACAACCACTACAGCTCAAATTGCTTGGAATGAAATTGGAACAGCTACACAGTGGGAGGTGTTGATTTTGCCTGCAGGTTCACCTGCTCCAACAGCAGCATCAACGGGTATCATTGTCAATACTAACCCCTACATTGCAACAGGATTAAACCCAGCAACACAATATATTGTGTATGTTCGTTCAATCTGTTCAGCATCAGATATTAGTTTATGGTCTAATGTTAAAGCGTTTAATACCATTATCGCAAATGATGAGTGTTTGAATGCTACAGTAACTCCAGTGAATACTTCTACAACGTGTACAGTGTTTTCAAGTGGATCACTAATTGGTGCAACTGCTTCATCAGAACCCAATACTTGTGGTGGTACTGATGACGATGATGTGTGGTTTAGCTTTACAGCTACCAGTACTACACATACGATTAACTTGAATAATATTACTGGTGGAACAACCGATTTATTCCACGTTTTATATTCGGGAACTTGTGGCAACTTAACACAATTGTATTGTAGTGATCCGAATAACAGTATTGCGAATAACTTGACCCCAGGTCAAACGTATTACATTCGAATCTACTCTTGGACTGCTACGGCGAATCAAACGTCAAGTTTCCAAGTTTGTATTGGAACACCACAACCACCACCAAGCTGTATTACCAATACACCTGCTGGAAATACATGTGCTGAGGCAACTCCAATTTGTAATTTGAATGGTTATTGTGGAAATACTTCTGCTTCGTATACTTCAAATTCTTGGCCACAACTTTCAGCTGCATTTTGTGGATCTTTAGAAAACAACTCTTTCTTGTCATTTGTGGCTGCCGATACTACAATATCTTTTGATGTTTGGGTAACTAGCAGTGAAGATGCAAATGGTATTCAAATTATGGTATTTGGAGCTGACACTTGTGGCTCTGGACCTGTAACGGAATACACTTGTTGGAGTCCGGGTGATGTTTTACCAGGTTCTACAAATATCACAGCAACTGGTTTGACGGTAGGTCAGACATATTACATCATGATTGATGGTTTTGCAGGTGACGTTTGTGATTATGTAATTGCTTCAAATTCAGGTATTCAAGCACCTGTTGAAATTACAACGTCAACCAATACTACTACACCAACAATTTGTTTGGGTCAGACAGCAACATTAAATGCTTCTGGTGGTAATGGACAATTTACTTGGGCAACACCGTCAGGTTCACTTAGTGCGACTACAGGAGCATCGGTTGTGTTTACTCCTCCTGGTGTTGGTACCTTCAACATCACAGCGACATCAACAGACAATAATCCAAACTGTCCTCAATCTGCATCAAGCACCCAAACTATTACGGTGGTTGACTATTTCAGTACAACATTTGATGCATTCCCTAGTTTCTGTACAGGTTCAACTTTCCCTGATTTACCTTCACAATCTAATGAAGGCGTAACAGGAACTTGGTCACCAGCTACAATTCAAGATGTAGTGGGAACTACAACCTATACTTTTACACCAGATGTAACTTTCTGTACAAATCCAACAACACTAAATGTAACGATTGACCCATTAACAACACCTACATTTATTACTCCAGCTCCAATTTGCCCTGGATCACCTGCTCCTTTACTTCCTACTACTTCTGGTAATGGAATTACAGGTACGTGGAATCCTGCTGTTGTGAGTAATACAGCTTCTGGAACGTATACTTTTACTCCAGATGCAGGTCAATGTGGTGCAACAGTTTCCATGAGCATTACAGTATTACCAAGTTGTGATTTTGGAAGTTATGCTAATGCAGTTTGGTTAACAAATTGTCAAACTTCTGATTTCTTCAACACACAAGGTTCTGGAACTGATATTATTGGTCCTGCGCAAAACGTTTTCCCTAACAGTGATTTAGGTACTTATGTTCAAAATTCAGGGACATTAAAATTGCGTGGTGCAGAAGTGAAAACATTCAAATCGGTAACCGCAAATGTATGTAGCGCTCGTCTATATTATAGAATATATCCAGTAGCTGGTACTCCTGGAGCATTTACTTCTTTGGATTTACCATTCTTTGATGATTGTACCATCGACAGTGATTCAAATGGAACTGTGGATACTTATCCGTCAGGAGGACCTTGTAACCCACGTGATCAAAAATGGCAAAGGGTCTTGAGTGATATTCAAAGTCCGATTGATTTAACAGCTTATACTCCAGGTGACTATAATTTGGAAGTGTATTATGAATTAACTGGAGACGTGGATTCACCAACACAATGTGACGACACCCAATTAATCAATAATGGTGGTGCAAACTTTATTGCAACATATACCTTACAATCTACTCCAGTTTATGCTAGTACTAATCCTACTACATGTAATGGTAATGATGGAACAATTACCATCACAGGTTTGGCGCCTAATACATCGTATAACTTTGGATATACGTATACAATTCCAAGCCCACCATCATCATATATTGCAGACAACAATGGTCAAATTGTAATTACTGGTTTAACAGCGGGTACTTACACTAACTTTAACTTGAATGTGAATGGTTGTAATATGCCCAATACAACTCCAATTGTATTGGTAGACCCTACACCTCCATCAGTTTCAGTTTCTGATGTAACAGTTTGTGAAACTACTCCAGCAACGTTAACAGCAGTTCCATCGGGTACTAGTACATACTCCTATGTGTGGACAGTTCCTACAGGAGCAACAAATCCTGGAGATGTTGCATCATTTGATGCCACAGTTTCGGGTAATTATACAGTAACAATTACGGATACAGTGACAAATTGTACAAGTAATACTGCTACTGCTGTTGTAGTAATAAATACATTAGTAACTCCAACTTTTGATGCAATTGCACCATTATGTTTGAATGCTACGGCTCCTGTATTACTTACTACATCAAACAATGGTATCACAGGTACATGGACACCAAGTACAATTGACACTTCAGTAGCAGGAACTTTTTATATTGATTTCACTCCTGATGCAGGGCAATGTGCGGAATCTGTTTCAATTACTGTTGTAATTAATAGTGTTCCAACACCTACAGCTACGGTTACACAACAAGCAACTTGTGCAACGCCAACAGGAACCGCTCAAGTTACTTCACCATTAAATGTAACTTCTACTGTTCCTTCAGATTTATTTATATCTGAGGTAACTGATGCTGAGACAGGTTCGTTAACTTATGTAGAAATTTTCAATGGTACAGGTACTACAAAAGATTTGAGCAATTATAAATTGAAATTCTATAACAATGGAAATACATTTACATCTTGTGACAATCAATTGAGCGGATTACTTGCAAATAACACTACAGTGGTTATTAAAGTAAGTTCAAGTGCGAATCAAGGTGGAGTTGTTCCTAATCTTGTATTTACTTCATGTGGAGGGGTTAATGACAACGATAACATTCGTTTGACTACCTCAACTGATGTTGAAATTGATGTTTGGGGTGATATAACAGGTACAAGCTTTACTCCAGCAAATGCTGCGGGCTATGTATATCGTAGAAATACAAATGCATCACCTGTTCCAACAACGACTTGGACTCCTTCTCAATGGACTGCTTTAGATCCTGAAGATTATTCAGATGTTGGTACTTACACTCCAGTAACAGTTCCAGTACAGTATGAATATGCTGTAGATAATGGAACCTACCAATCAAGTCCAGTTTTCTCTGGATTAACACCAGGTTCTCATACTATTACCGTTAGAGATTTAGCAACAGGATGTGTATCTCTACCAGTAACAGTTGTTATTGACACTCCAGCTTTATTACCAGCTGTTACTACTATTTCTTACACTAGTCCAGTGTGTGCTAATGCTGTTTCAACATTAACACCAAATACATCAACTGTTGGATTTACAGCAGGTGGTCAGTATACAGCGGATTCGGCGAACTTAAGTATTAATCCATCTACGGGTGTAATTGATGTAGCAAGTTCTCAACCTGGTTCTTATGTTGTTACCTATACAGTTGCTCAAAATATAGCAAGTTGTCAAGATGGTGGAAGTTCGACCACAACAGTCGTTATCAATCCACAACCAACGGTTTCTGTAAATAATGCGACGGTTTGTCAAGGTCAAACAGCTACTGTAACAGCGACTCCAGGTGATTCAGACACTTATTCTTATGTATGGACCTACCCAGTAGGTGCTGCTGATCCAGGAAATGTTGCCTCATTTACTACAACGATAGCAGGTACTTATAGTGTTGTAATTACAAGTACTACTACTGGATGTGTAAGTAATTCAGCTAGTGGAACGGTAACTGTAAATGCTAATCCAATAGTTACAGTAAATAGTTCAACTGTATGTCAAGGTCAATCTGCGACTGTAGTTGCAACACCAGACGTAACAGGTTCTTACACTTACGTATGGACTGTTCCAACAGGAGCTACAAATCCAGGTAACGTGAGTACCTTTACAACGACAACTGCAGGTAACTATTCTGTTGTGATTACAAATACCGCAACAGGTTGTACAAGTGCTTCGGGTTCTGGAACAGTTACTGTTAATCCTTTACCAACCGTTTCTGTTGCCAATGTTACTGTGTGTACTGGCGCTGCCGCTACGGTTACTGCCACACCAGGAACAGCAGGAACATATACTTTTGCTTGGACTGTACCTACAGGAGCAACAAATCCAGGAAATGTAGATACATTCACTACAACTGTTGCAGGAACGTATAGTGTAATTATAACTGATACAACAACAGGTTGTACAAGTACATCTGCTAGTGGTTCCGTTACTATTAATCCTGCCTTCAGTTTTGAAATTGAAGATGGATGTGTGGGTAACAACTATATGTTAGAAGTAAAACCATTAAATAATTCATTTGACCCAGCAACAGCTCAATACGATTGGGAAATCATTAACGGTAGTATTCCTGTCGCTGTGGGTAATGACGAACCTACATTTAATGTAACTTCATATTTGAATTCAACTCCTGCTTCTGAAACATTACCGTTAACTTTTGGAGTTACAGTAACAGATGCCAATGGATGTACACAATACAGTACAATCGTATTGACAACGATTTATTGTGAAATCCAACGCGGTATTTCACCAAATGGTGATGGCCTTAATGATTTCTTCGATTTAGAACAATTAGGAGTGAAAAATTTAAGTATCTATAACCGTTATGGTACAAAAGTTTATAGCAAATCAAGCTATACAAACCAATGGGTAGGTCAATCGGATAATAGTGACGAATTACCAGATGGTACTTATTTTTACGTGATTGAATTCAATAGCGGAGAAGCTTCCAAAACAGGTTGGATTTACATCAATAGAGAAGTGAAATAACAAACTAAATAATAAATGATAAATTTCAAAGCAATGAAAAAATTATATTTCCTAACCGCTTTTGCACTCATTACATTTCTGGATGTAAGTGCGCAGCAAGACCCACACTACACGCAGTACATGTACAACATGAGTGTAATTAACCCTGCCTATGCCGGTTCTAAAGAGAATATGACCGGTGGTTTACTGTATAGAAAACAATGGGTAAATATTGAAGGTGCACCAACCACAGGAACCTTTTTTCTTCATAGTCCAGCAGGAAAAAATGTTGGATTAGGTTTATCGGCTATTACCGATAAAATCGGTCCGGTTGAGGAAAATAATATTTATGGAGACTTCTCGTATACGTTGAATATGGGTGGTGAGCACCGTCTTGCTTTTGGATTAAAAGCAGGTGCTACTTTCCACAAAGTAGGATTGTATTCAGATATCGGAAACGGTTATGTTCCAGATCCAAATGACCCAGCTTTTAGTCAAAACACAAGCAGAACGTTTTTAAACATTGGTACAGGTGTATTTTATTACACGAATAAGTACTATGTAGCTTTATCGATTCCAAATATGTTAAAATCTAAATATTTAGATTTTAATGGAAGACAATTTGGTACAGAAACGTTGCACTATTTCTTAACGGGAGGTTATGTGTTTGATTTGAACGAGAATGTGAAATTTAAACCGTTTGCAATGATTAAAACGGCTTTCAATGCACCTGTATCGATTGATTTTTCTACCAACTTCTTGTTCAATGAAAAATTTGAAGTTGGGGCAACTTATCGTAAAGAAGATTCATTTGGAGCGATGGTAAATTATGCAATCACTCCCAACTTGAAAATTGGTTATGCTTACGATCATATCGTTTCAGATTTGAAAGTAACTACACCATCTTCACATGAGGTGATTTTATTATTTGACTTGAACTTCCCGAAAAAAGTTTCACGTTCACCACGTTATTTCTAATCTAACTAAACTAAATTTCACAATGAAAAATTTATATATCGCTTTAAGTTTTGTCGCAATCAGCGGAACTATGATTGCCCAAAATAAAGACACCAAAAATGCCGATAAGTTGTTCGCGCGTTTTGAATATGTAAAAGCTGTTCAGGAATATCAAAAATTAGTAGACGCTGGTAAAGGTGATGCTTATGTTTACAAGCAATTAGCTGACGCTAACTACAACATGTTCAATTCTGGAGACGCTGCAAAATGGTATGCAAAAGCAACCGAATCACAACAAGATGCTGAAACGTATTACCGTTATGCACAAATGTTGAAAGCTAATGGGAAATATGAAGATGCCAACAAACAAATGGCAAAATTTGCTTCTTTAGCACCTAATGATCAACGTGCAAAAGCATTTAAAGAAAATCCAAACTACTTACCCAAATTATTGTCAGGTAGAGAAGAATATACGGTTGCGCCTGTTAGCATTTCTTCAGATAAGTCTGATTTTGGTGCGGTAATGTATGACAATACAGTTTACTACAGTAGCGCTCGTAACGGTGCTCGTAAAAACTACGGCTGGACAGACGAACCGTTTTTAGACATCTACAAATCGGTACGTGCTGACAACGGAACTTTTGCTGAACCGACAGCGGTTACTGAATTGAATTCAAAATTCCATGACGGAACTTTAACCATTTCTGCCGATGGAAATACTTGTTATTATTCAACTGAAAGTTTCCAAAATAAAGAATCGGTTAAGGATAAAGAAGCGAATGCTAAGAAAAGTCAAATCTATCTTTACAAAGCAACCAAAGAAGGTGAAACTTGGGGCAACTTCAAATTATTACCTTTCAACAGCATCGACTTTTCAACAGGAAATCCTTCGTTAAGTCGTGATGGAAAAACATTATACTTCGCTTCTAACCGCCCTGGATCAATGGGAGGTACCGATATTTGGAAAGTTAGTGTAAATGGAGAGGAATACGGCGAACCTGTAAACTTAGGACCTAAAGTAAATACAGAAGGTAATGAGAACTTCCCATTTATCGCTGATGATAATTCAACATTATACTTTGCTTCTTCTGGGAAACAAGGTTTAGGAGGTTTGGATGTTTTCAAAATTGATTTAGCAAAAGGAACAGATGCATCAAACATGGGTAAACCTGTAAACTCTGAAAAAGACGATTTTGCCTTTACATTCAACAAAGACAAAAACTTCGGTTTTGTATCCAGTAACCGTAACGGTAACGATGATATCTTAGCCGTTAACCCAATTTGTGGTGTTGATGTGTTGGTTATCGTAACCAATGCAAAAACAGGCGATATCTTACCTAATGCTAAAGTGTCTATCTTGGATAGCAAAAACAACGTAATCGGTTCGGAAACTTCTAATGAAAAAGGAGAAGTGGCTTACCGTGTAGAATGTGATAAAGCGTATACCATTCAAGCCGCAAAAGACGGATTTGAAGGAAATGCTTTCCCTGTAGCAAAAAGCAAAGGACCAAAAGCTGACGTGAAAGCGCCATTGAACCCAATCGAGGTGATTGTTACGGAAACAGAAGTAATCTTAAATCCAATTTTCTTTGAATTTGACAAAAGCAACATCACTCAACAAGGTGCTTTCGAATTGGATAAGTTAGTTCAAGTAATGAAAAATAACCCGAACATGGTTATTTTCGCAAAATCACATACAGACCGTAGAGGTGGCGATAAATACAATATGAATTTATCAGAGCGTCGTGCACAAGCAACCGTTCAATACATCATCTCTAAAGGAATTGACGCTTCTCGTATTTCTGGAAAAGGAATGGGAGAAACCGAACCAAAAGTGGCCTGTGATAAATGTACAGAAGCTGAACACGCTCAAAACCGTCGTTCTGAATTCTTGATCGTTAAAAAATAATTACTTTTCATTGCAATAAAAAAGACAGCTCAAAAGGCTGTCTTTTTTGTTTTAAAGCGGTTTTATCATCATTAGCCACATGATTGCGTTTTCGAACTGAAAGTTGCTTAAAAATGCTAAATACAACTAAATGGCAATACTTTTTTTAAAGCAGTTAAATTGATTGTCCAGGAATTAACTTTACACTTAAACCTAACACGAGGTATTAGCCGACGAATGTAGCAAAGCGAAATAAACCTATTTCACCACCACACCCCGTTGCCACAAAATAGGCACTTCCTCCGTAGCTCTTTCATTAATGGTGTTTTTTCTGAAGATGAATTTCTTATCATATAAGGTATTTCCAATGAAATAGGTCACCATAAATTCGTTGTTCAACGCCAATACACTTTGCTCAATCATTTCAATTTTTACAGCCGAAATCGCAGGAACATTTACGTAAGCATGACGCAATAAAGACGTTTTTTTCATTTCTCCATCTAAGGTGCCAAACGCCTTAGAAACCACCATCACACTTTCTAAATCGTGATCCGAATCGTTGATTAAAAAAACATACCACACCTTATCCATAAATTCATCACTCCATTCTTGCACCGCGGCCAAGAATACATTTTCAACTTTGGGAATGGTAATATCTGCTTTCATACAAGTTTAGAGTTTAGAGTTTAATCCCGAAATTTCGGGAAGCATTAAGAGTTTACTATTGTGGGTATATTGTTAACCAATAAAAAACCGCATTTCTTTCGAGTTGCGGTTTCTAATTTATATGTTGGTTTTGAATTGCTCCAAAAAGCGTACATCGTTTTCATAAAACATGCGAATGTCACCAATTTGGTACAACAACATCGCAATGCGCTCTATCCCCATTCCAAAAGCAAAGCCGTTGTATTCATCCGGATTGATACCGCAGTTTTTCAATACATTGGGATCCACCATACCACAACCCATAATTTCCAACCATCCGGTTCCTTTGGTAATGCGGTAATCGGTTTCTGTTTTCAATCCCCAATAAATATCTACTTCCGCACTCGGCTCCGTAAACGGGAAATAAGACGGGCGTAAACGAATCTTCGATTTGCCAAACATCTCCTTCGTGAAATACAACAACGTCTGTTTCAAATCCGCAAACGATACATCTTTGTCAATGTACAGTCCTTCTACTTGATGAAAAATACAATGTGAACGCGAGGAAACCGCTTCGTTACGGAATACACGCCCTGGAGAGATTGTGCGAATCGGCGGTTTATTGCCTTCCATGTACCGCACCTGCACTGAAGAAGTATGCGTACGCAACAATACGTCGGGATTCGTTTGGATAAAAAACGTATCCTGCATATCGCGCGCGGGATGGTATTCGGGTAAATTCAACGCGGTAAAATTGTGCCAGTCGTCTTCAATTTCCGGACCCTCTGAAACATTAAATCCAATGGTCGAAAAAATATCAATAATCTGGTTTTTAACTAAAGAAATAGGATGGCGCGAACCAATTGGGAAAGGTTCCCCTGGACGCGTCAAGTCGCCAAATAATCCTTTGGTTTCTTCCTTAGATTCAAGCTCTTCCTGGATGGATCTCACTTTCTCTTCGGCCACCGTTTTCAACGTATTGATCACCTGACCAAAATCTTTTTTCTGGTCGTTTGGAATATTTTTGAATTCGTTAAAAAGCTCTTTCAACAAGCCTTTACTTCCTAAATATTTGATACGAAATGCTTCTAACGCCTCTTTATTCTTGTCGTTAAAGGCCTTCGCTTCTTCAATATGTTGTTTTATCTTATCGATCATCGTCATGCAATTGAGGTGCAAAAATAGGGCTTTTCGATTAAAAATGGGACAGTTCTGCGCAGATTTCGTCTGAATTTTTTGGAGCGTCAACCTTTATTTTTCAATCGCAAACCCGCCGGTTTTCCGCTATAGTCCCTCATGCTTCGGGAGCTGCCGCTGCAACCCGGGCTATCATGTTCGTTCGTCTTTCTTTTGAAGTCAGTCGTTAGTGAACAGTATTCAGTGGGCAGTAATCAGTGAACAGTATACAGTATTCAGCGGGCAGTCTTCAGTGAGCAGTCATTAGTATTCAGTGGATAGTCTTCAGAAGACAGACTAACGTCTAATGTCCAACGTCTAATGTCTAATGTCCAACGTCTTACCATTACTCAATCAAGCCGCTTTCTAAAAAGTAATGCACCACGGCTTCCTTCATCAAAACTGTTTGTTCACCGGCTTTCAAGGGAGGTAAAGCATCTTTGGCTTTAAAATGTGGCCATCCATCGCGATCTACATAGTCAAATTCATAGTAGCCGTAGGGAACAAGCAGACGACAAATCGCAATGTGCATTAAGTTCACCTTGTCGTCCTTTTGAAACGTTTGGTTCACTTTTCCGTATTCTTGGATTCCGATTAAATAAATAATGGCATCCAAATCCAACGGATCACCATCCGCAAATCGGTCGGATAGTAAGGTAACTACAGCATCCCAACGGGATTTTAATTGTTCGTCTCTAGACAAAATTTTGATTTTTTTAAAACTGACGCAAAACTACGTCTTTATTCCCAATTACGGATTGACTTCCCGTACGCCATTTGCTGGAAGCCAACCGAGGCTGTCGTCGGTGAGTCGAACTTTCAACCATTCCCCCGATTTTTCCAAAACATACACTTTGGCCCCTTCCCGTAATTGTAATGAAGTAGTGGAACGCGATGTGGGTTCGGTATGCAAATCCAATTTATCCGAAAAAACAATTGCTGGATGTTGGTTATGGATATAATTTCGTTGATAAAAACCGGCAAAAAGACTGATGCACCACACCAAGAAGGCCACTACCATAATTGAGAAATAGGTTCTTTTTTTCGAACTTATTTTTGTGAGGTAATACCTAGCAAAACAGCCTACAATGACAAAACCCAAAAGAATGGAAAGTAACGCCCAACGATCATAATGCATGATGCTGGTACTTTGTACTACCATTTTTTCAAATCCTACTTTTGGAAAATGCGGAATCGTATCCAAAGAAAGTTTTCGAGCAAAAACCAAGTTGTTTTCAATCGCCTCATCCGAGGGATCCATCAAATGGGCTTTTTCAAAATGAAAAATGGCAGGCCCAACTTTGCGCAATTTGTAATAACAATTCCCCAAATTGTAGTGCAGTTCCGCTGATTCTTCGCCTGATTGAAGCACGCTTTCATACAGTTGTGCCGCGCCTGTAAAATCATTTTTTTGGTACAAACCATTCGCAACATCAAATTTACTTTGCGCTGCTACCATTCCAAAACAACAGAAAACAAGAAATACAATTACTTTTTTCATACCATTTGTTTTTCAAGTTCGGTTAATAAACGCACTGCCGTATCAAAATCGGTTTGTATAGCTGCCGCTGAAGAAGGTGCATAGCGCGCAAACTCACAATTTTCAATGAGTTTGATAAATTCAGCCACTGTTATTGCATCCGCCTCTTTTTCCTTCATCAAATTACGGATGGTTTCCTTACTCATCTCTGAAGTTTCTAAACGCAATTTGGCTTTCAAGAAATTATGCAACGCTTTTTCCAACGCCACATAAAACGGTTCTTTTTGGTTGAGATTGCGCTGCGCTTCTGATAAATATTGTTTAACAAGCGCATTCGAACGCTTGATTTTATTACCTTCCACATCGGCTTCTTGTTCTGATTTGCGTTTGCGGTACATCAACAAGAGCGGAATGCCTAAAAACGGTAATATAAGTAAGATGAAATACAAGGTTGAGCCCAAGAAATCGGTCGCATTTCGTGTCACCCAATGGGATGCTGTTTTGATGGGTTCAAAAACGGCTTGTTCGGTTTTGGTTTTTCCATTTTTACCATGGGCAAGTCCACCTGCAGGCAAACCTGGACCGTCTTTAACTTCAATGGTAATTGCAGGAACTGATTTTGTTTTAAACGACTGTGATTGTGGATCGAAATAACTAAAAGTCAGCGCCGGAATTACAAAAGTACCTTTGTTCTGGGGCACTAAAGTATATCGATCTGCAATGTAACCCGTCATTCCTGAAATTGGAGTAACTACTTTTTCAATATGCTCCGGATCATATACTTCCCAGTCATTTGATAATTCCAATTTTGGTAGCTGAAATAATTTTAGATTACCATCACCACTTACCCGCAAGGTTAAATCCAACGATTCACCAAACTTTAAAGTTTTTTTCGAAGGAATTGCTTCAAAATTAAAATTACCAACGGCTCCTGTAAAATTTGTTGGTTTGCCCGATTCCGGTAAGGCTTTTACTTGAATGGCTTTCCCCGATGAAGTGAGTCGCTGACTGATATCTCTCGTTATCAATTGGTTAAAAATGGTCATTCGTCCTGTTGGAATGCTGCAATCCACCTCTAAAATATAAGGGTCAATGACCAATTTGCCTGCTTTTTGAGGGTAAACTACCGCTTTCTTTAAAACAACGGATAGACAACGGTGTCCTCTAAAAACCGTTTGTTCCGGAACAAAATTCGCCGTTTCAATCTCTTGACTCCAAAAATCATTATAATGCGGTTTTTGAATGTCGCGAACATCATTGATGTCGGTGTTGTAATTGAAATATAACTTTTGAACAACGGTTATGGGTTCGTTTACATATGGATTGGTTTTGGAAACTTCCGTCACCAAATACATGTTGGAATTCGATGCCACCGGCATATTCGCAGGATCTTTTGAAGGGTCAACTGCGTCAGTAACGGTAATTTTTAAACCATTCGAACGGTAAATACGATTGTTGAATTCAATTGTAGCGGGTTTGATAGTTAATGTTCCTTTTTTTTCAGGAACCAATAAATACGTGTAGGTTTTATTAAATGTGCCACGACCATTTACCCATAATTCACGAATCGATTGAATAGGACCCGAAAACACACTGAAACCACTTTCTTCAAAATCTGGCGGTACAAAATTGTCTCCATCTGCATTAACTGTAAAATCTACTCGTAGCTTGTCATGTAAAGGCAATGTAGATTTACTAGCTGCCGCCTCCATTTTTATTTGGGCAGTAGCATTTACCATGAAAAAGGTCAAGCAAACAAATAACAGTTGTCTCATACGGTTCATTCCCATTACCAATCTTTTTCCGGTCGTTCCGGACTAGCTTGGGCATCTTTATCTTTTCGTTTTAACTGAACTTTTTTCTCTTCGTTATTAACCGCATCTAATAAATTGTCAATGCGCTGTTTGTTTTGTCCGCTAGGACGCGGCTGTGGATCGGGTTGTTTTTGAGGTCCACCCGAATTTTTCGGATTGTTTTCCGGTTTTTTTCTTTGATCTTCTTGATCGCCTTTGTTGTCGTCTGGACGCTGATTTTTCTCTTTCTCTTTACTCTTTTCGTCCTTCTTTTTTCCGCCGTCATGTGGGGGCGGATTTTCTTTGTTTTTCTTTTTGGCTAATGCATAATTATAACGTGTTTCCTCATCATTCGGATTGTTACGCAATGCATTTTTATAGGCTTGTTCTGCCAAATCATATTTTTTTTCCAACATTAACGCATTGCCTAAATTGTGATAGGCTTTGTGTCTTTCGGGTTTAGATTGTGCTGTTTCTGCGGCCTTTAAAAACTTAAACTTAGCTTCTCCTGCTTGATTCTGTTTGTAAATGGCCGTACCCAAATTGTATTCTGCCGTACTTTCTTGCTTTTTATTGGATGCCGAAGCTACACGATAATTGGATTCCGCTGCTGCATATTTTTTGGCTTCAAATTGGGCATTACCATCAGGCAAAGCAGACTTATTTTCCTGAGCAAATACCCCAGCAAAACAGCCTATCCAAACCGTAAAAATACGTTTAACGCTTTTCATCTTTTTCATTGAATAAATTCATTTTTCCAATCCATTGGGTTTTGCGCTCCCAAAACAACACCTCCAAAAATAAAAGGATTAATCCAATACCCAAAAACCATTGAAATTGGGATTGATAATCGGCCATTAAAGCGGAACCCAATTCCGTTTTGTCGGTATTGTTAATTGTATTTTTCACATAATCCACTACGTTTTTTGTCACGTTTCCATCAATGTAACCCCCATTACCTTTTTGGGCGACTTCCTCCAACACTTTACTGTTGCGTTTGGTAATCACAACTTGACCATTTTTGTCTTTAAGATAGGTAGCATTTCCGTTTTCTATGATCTTTATCGGACCTCCATTTTCTGTACCTACACCGACTGTCAATATACGCATTTTAACTTCATTTGCTAATTCTGCGGCAGCGACTGCATTATTGGTATGATCTTCACCATCCGATAAAATAATCAAGAGTTTGTTGCTTTTGTCTTTGGCAGAAAAATACCGATTGGCTGCTAATTGAATGGCTTGGTCAATGGATGTTCCTTGTGTAGAAATCATTTCGGGGCTCATGCTTTGCAAAAACATTTTTGCCACGGCATAATCCGATGTCATAGGCAACACTGGAAACGCATTTCCCGAGTAAGCAATAATCCCAATGCGGTCTCCTCCCAATTGATTGATGAGTTGGGAAACGATTTGTTTGCTTTTCTCCAAACGATTCGGAGCGACATCGGCGGCCAGCATACTTTTGGAAACGTCAATGGCAAATACAATATCGATACCGCGACTTTTGACTTTCTCTACTTTGGTCCCAATCTTTGGGTTGACGAGTCCGATAATGAGAAATACAATTCCCAATAATCCCAAAAAGAATTTTGTGTTGGACTTAAAACGGGAACGTTCTGGACTTAAGTAATCCAGTAATGCTGCACTAGCAAATTCGCGTTCTTTTTTTCTTCTCCATATACGCGCAGCCCACCACAAGCCAATTAACATAGGCAGCAGCAGTAAACCGTAAAAATAAATTTTAGATTCTAATTCGTACATGGTTACACAATTGAACGGTAAATAGTTTGACGTAAACTCAATTCGATGACAATGAGTAATAACGCTAAAAGCACAAATGGACGGTATTTTTCATCGTAATCGTAGTATTTTAATTCTTCGATTTCCGTCGTTTCCATTTGGTTGATTTCATTATAAATCTCTTCTAATCGACTGTTGCTAGTGGCGCGAAAATACTTTCCATGGGTTTTTTTGGCAATCGATTTCATCAATCCTTCGTCAATTTTGACGGGTAAATTTTGGTAGGCCAAACTACCATCAGGATTGACACCTACCGGAAATAAAGCCATGCCATTCGAGCCCAAACCAATGGTATATACTTTGATGCCGTATTCATTGGCTAAATCTGCTGCCGTTTCGGGTTCGATAAATCCGGCATTATTTACACCATCGGTCAATAAAATGATTACTCTACTCTTGGCTTTGCTCTCTTTGAGTCGGTTAACGGCTGTTGCCAATCCCATTCCTATCGCTGTTCCGTCTTCTACCGTTGGATCGTAATTGAGTTCGCTGATAACTTGCTTAACCAATGCTTTATCGGTAGTTACAGGAATTTTAGTATAGGCTTCCCCCGCATAAACCACAATGCCAATGCGGTCATTGGGGCGGTCATCCACAAATTGCGAAGCCACTGTTTTTAAGGCTTCCATTCGGTTCGGATTCAAATCTTTGGCCAGCATACTACTCGATAAGTCGACCGCCATCACAATATCAATTCCCCGCGTGGTTTTGGTTTGATTACTAATATCAACCGTTCGCGGACGCGCAAGGGCAATGATAATTAAGGCCAACGCTATCAGTCGAAGCACGACCAAATACGGCTTGAACCGCGTTATCCATGTTGCTGTTGCCGCCAAACCTTGGATCGAACTCATATTCACAGTAGCGGTTTGTTGCTTGCGGTTTTTGTACAGCCAAAAAGCAAGCAAAGGCAAAACTGCCAGCAGCAGTAAAAACTGGGGATGTAAAAAAGAGAGCTTATCCATTCAAATTAAAGATTTGGAGTTTAATCGAATCGATAATTCGCGCCATTATTTTTTTACCATAAGCGTCACCTTCTTCATAGCTCACCGCCACTTGTTGTAATCCGCCATTCTGGTTAAACAAATAAATTTCATAATACATGCGATGGGTTGCGCCATTGGCTTTATTTTCAACCGTCATCATTCCGTATGCTTTCGTTCCTTTTATTCCGTTCTCCAATTGAAAATCGCCATCGGATTTGTATAAAATATTCCGTGCGCCTTGTGCCTCCCAGGTTTTTACAATTCCTTCCAATACTTTGTCGTAATCAATACCTTGAACATTTTTGTCGTAATAGGCGTCCAAATTGGTTTTGTAATAATTGGTAGAAACCGACACATACAAAGGGTCATGGAGTGTTCCACTGGTAAACATTCGCATGTCTTTCACCACTGCATAGGTGTTTTTAGGGAGTTGGTCTTTGTCCACGCGTGTCAACACTTTTGGGGTTTCCAACTCCACATTGGGGTCACCGTAAGCACTTTTTATCCATTGTCCTTCATACATTTCACGGGTGGGATTACCCAAAACATAATCTTTCACGTTTTCATAGCCATAAATCACAAAAACGGAACCGATAGCTACGGCCAATACCCAAAAAGCAATTAAACTGGAATATAAAATGCGGCGTTCTCTTTTTTTCTTTTCTAATTTTTGACGGGCCAACTCGCGTTGTTGTTCGTTCCAAGCCTCTAATTCATTGACCACTTCCGATTCTTCAGGAAGCGCTTCATGAATGGTAAGTATGGTTTTCTCGATGCGTTTTTTATCCGCTTCAATTTCTGATAAAATAGGGCGCTCTTTGGCAAATTTCACCAAGTCGGCTTGACGCAACACTTGTTCTAAGTTCTGTAGTGTATCAGAGGATAATTTCAAATGTTTGCTCTGTGTTACTTCACGCAAAGTAGCTATTAATTCAGAAGTGGTACGCTCCATAGCTGGCACTTCAATTTCTTCTTCGATGTACGTGCGAACAATATCGGTGAGTTTGGAGTAAAACTGTTTGATTTCTCCTTTTTCAACCCAATTCTGGGTATCCAATTCTTGGAGTAATAAAGTCGCTTTTTCAATCGGTTGTAGCGGTGTTGTCTCTTCGTTGTTGAAACTCGGAATTCTTTTTTTGTATTTGATAAAAATGAAGAGGGCAATGCCGATTAGAATTACCAATGATAACCAAAGCCAAGGGAAAGAATAGACAGGCGGCACTGCAGTTATCCCTTTGATTTCGTACATTTTTTGTTTTAAGGTGTCGACTTTAACATCGGCGACTTCCAACTCCAACGGATCGGTGTAGACTTGGGTTTTGTTAATGGAAACCGGTAATTTAGGTACCGTATATCGTCCGCTATCAAATTGGGTAAGCCCGTATTTTTTAATCAATTCCCAGCGTTCATTTTTTTTAACGGTATCAACGGGATAGGATTCCAATACTTCTAATGCGCCAAACGTTTTTCCACCAGGGAACACAACCTTGTCTTTTGGGCCAACTTCAGTTTTTAGTGTTAATTTGAATTCAGCGCCAATTTTTTTCTTTAGCGAATCTACTGTAACAGTCACTTTTTGTGCCTGTACGAATAAGCCGCAACACAAGAAAAACAAACTGATGTAACCTTTCCACTTCATATTATGCACGTGCTTTAAAATAGCCCAAAAGACGGGTTACATAACTTTCATCCACTCGGGTTTGAACGGTTCCCGCGCCGCATTTCGAAAAAACTTCTTTAAAAAATTGAACGCGTTCAGCATAATTGCGCTCGTAAATTTGACGCACTTTAGACGATCGGGTGTCTACCACAAGCTGTTCTCCATTTTCAGCATCCGTCATTTCCAAAATCCCCACATTGGGAAGTCGTTCTTCCCGCGAATCGTACACGCGAAAACCCGTAACATCGTGTTTTTTGCTCGCGATTTTCAAGGTTTTTTCATAGTCATCGGCACAAATAAAATCGGAGATGACAAAAACGATTGCTTTTTTCTTTTGGGTAGCCGAGAGAAATTGCAAGGCCTGACCGATATGCGTTTTTTTACTTTTGGGCTGGAACTCAATCAACTCCCGAATAATGCGCAATACATGCGATTTTCCTTTTTTGGGTGGAATGTACAATTCGATTTGATCGGTAAATAAAATCAACCCAATTTTATCGTTGTTTTGTGTCGCTGAAAACGCTAATGTGGCAGCAATTTCAGTGACTATTTCTTTTTTCAATTGTTTTTGGGTACCAAAATTTTCAGAGCCGGAAACATCCACCATCAGCATCATGGTCAACTCCCGTTCTTCTTCAAAAACTTTGACATAGGGTTCGTTGTAACGCGCTGTAACATTCCAATCAATGGCACGAACATCGTCCCCAAATTGGTATTGGCGCACTTCTGAAAACGTCATCCCACGGCCTTTAAACGACGTGTGGTATTCCCCCGAGAAGATATGATCACTCAATCTTCGGGTTTTGATTTCGATTTTCCGAACTTTTTTTAAAATTTCTTTGGTATCCATGGATTTGGAGTCGTAAGTCAATGAAGTCGTAAGTCAATAGTCACCATCGTATTTAGGTACGAAACTGCTTTCTGATTACTTTACACTGATTTATGGAACTTCGATTTCGTTCACAATTTTGTTGATGATATCAACCGAAGTAATATTTTCCGCCTCAGCTTCATAGGTTACTCCAATACGGTGGCGCAAAACATCATGTACCACGGCGCGAACATCTTCGGGAATAACATACCCGCGGCGTTTGATGAAGGCATAACATTTGGCTGCAGTAGCTAAATTGATGCTTCCACGTGGAGAAGCACCAAATCCGATTAACGGCTTCAAGCTTTCCAAACGGTATTTCTCAGGATAACGGGTGGCAAAAATGATATCGAGGATGTATTTTTCAATTTTTTCATCCATATACACTTCGCGAACTACTTCCTGAGCACGCAAAATTTGTTCGATGGAAACTACAGGTCGCACTTCTTCATAACTGCCTTTTAGGTTTTGACGAATGACCAAACGCTCTTCATCCATTTTGGGATAATCGATCACCGTTTTCAACATAAAACGGTCGACTTGTGCTTCAGGTAACGGATACGTTCCTTCTTGTTCAATAGGGTTTTGGGTAGCCAATACCAAGAAAGGTTTGTCCAATTTAAAAGTCGTTTCTCCAATGGTCACTTGCTTTTCTTGCATGGCTTCCAAAAGAGCCGATTGCACTTTGGCAGGCGCACGGTTGATCTCATCGGCCAATACAAAGTTGGCAAAAATAGGCCCTTTCTTGATGGTAAACTCGTTTTGTTTGATGTTGTAAATCATCGTACCCACTACGTCGGCTGGAAGTAAATCAGGGGTAAACTGAATACGGCTAAACGAACCGTGAACGGCTTTCGAAAGGGTGTTGATGGCTAATGTTTTGGCCAAACCGGGCACTCCTTCTAAAAGAATATGTCCTTGTCCTAGTAAGCCAATCATGAGGCGTTCCACCATATGTTTCTGGCCCACAATGACTTTATTCATCTCCATGGAAAGCAAATCAATGAAGGCACTTTCACGCTCGATTTTTTCATTAATTGCTCTAATATCTAAAGCCGCAGCATTTTCTTCCATAAAACCTATTTTTTTGCGAATATAAACTATAAATTTTAACAATTCAAAGTTGAAAATTTAATCTCCAGTGCGGTGTTAATAGAGCGTTAAATATTGCCCAAATAATCGGCCTTTAAGGAGGTTTTATGATTTCGTTTTAGTAATTTTAGACTTTTAAGTGACCATGAAAAATACTATTCTTTCTCCTGTTGTTGCAGGAACCATGAATTGGGGTGCTTGGGATAAAAAACTCAACACCTCAGAAATGGCGCATTTGATTCGCATTTGCGTCGAACATAAAATTACCTCTTTTGATCATGCTGATATCTACGGCGGTTATACGACTGAAGCCGAATTTGGACATGGTTTTCGCTCCAGCGGAATTGCAAGAGACAGCATTCAGTTGATTTCCAAGTGCGGGATTCAACATACTGAAGGCCGACCCAATACCCTAAAACACTACGATTATTCCAAAGAGTACATTATTTGGAGCGTTGAAAATTCGCTTAAAAATTTACAAACGGACTATTTGGATGTGCTTCTTTTGCACCGTCCGAGTCCGTTGATGCAAGCTGACGAAATTGCCGCTGCTGTGGAGCAACTCAAAGCGCAAGGGAAAATTCGCGATTTTGGATTGTCAAATTTTACCAATTCCCAAACGGATTTGATTCGCCAACGCACCGAAGTACATTACAATCAAATTCAATTTTCGGCCACCCATTTCCAACCCATGTTAGACGGCAGTTTGGATTATATGCAAGTGCACAATATTACACCGATGTCTTGGAATCCGTTAGGAACGGTTTTTCGGGAAGACATTGAACAAACCCGTCGTTTGAAAAAACTTCTGGTCCAATTGGTTGAAAAATATGAAGTAGGTTCGGATACTCTTTTACTCGCTTGGGTGTTGAAACATCCTTCGGGTGTTATCCCCGTGGCGGGTACCGTGAATATAGCGCGCATCCAACAATTGATGAAAGCGGTTGAATTGCCATTGACCGATTTGGATTGGTTTGCTATCTGGACGGAAAGTATGGGGAACAAGGTGCCGTAGTCAGTGTACAGTTATTCAGTGTTCAGTAATCAGTAGTTTGGTTTAATGATTAACAAACGTCTTTTGATTCGGAATTTACTTGCTCACAACGATGAGAGTAGTTTCTATGATAAAAAACGACAGTTAAATCTGCATACCAAAGAAGGGAAAGCGAAGTTCTTGAAGCATATTTGTGCCTTATCCAATTCCAATCCTTCCAACAATTCCTATATTGTTGTTGGGGTAGAGGATGAGTCCAACGAAATTATCGGTGATGATTTTTTTGACGACAGTCGTATCCAAAACTTAGTCAATGCCTTTTTGGAAAATCCTCCTAAAATTCAGTATGAAAATGTTCCTTTTCCCAATTTGCCGAAAGATCGTGTGGTGGGTTTGGTGACTATCCGACCCAAATCAAAACCCTCCTATTTCAAAAAAGTTATTCATACCATTCCAGCGCAGACTAGTTTTATTCGAATTGGGAGTAATTCAACGCCTACTGAAGATAAAATCCCGTATTCCAAACAGAATATTGAAACGGTTTTAAGCATTGAAAATAATGCTCGAAATAGTATTGCGCATACGTTGGATAGCGTTATTGATTTTGTCAACAACCGGCACAAAGACATGCCGTCCCAGTACAAAGTCTTTCGTGAATTGTTTGTCATTTGTTGGTCGGGGAATCCCAAAAAAATTAGAGACAAACAATTTCTTTCGCGGGTTGATATTGAATTGGTGAATGAGCAAATCAAATTGTTTTATTCGGCTCAAGATGTAGTTACCGTAACCTATGACGAGAGTTCGTTTACCATCACTGAATACGTGCCTTTAGGCTTAAACGATAAGACGAGTTATTATCCCTTGGAACAACAAAAACTTACCTTTTTTGACAATGGATATTATAAAATTGAAACCCAAATGCTGTTTGAGCCTCCGCAATACAACCGCAAAATGTTGTTTCACATTTATAATGCTGGCTTATCTTTGTTGGCAAAAATGCAAAAGGGACTGGTGCTTTCCGATCGAGAAAATCGGGATTTGGAAAATTTACCCTACACCCTAATGCTCTGTTTTTTAAACGGATTTGAAGAAGCCAAACAGAAATTAATCGATTCCAAACCTTTATTCAAGCAAACCCAACGTTCAGAAGTGTACACCAACTTCAAAGAAGCGATGCGGGTGTTGCGGAAAGTGAAATACAATAAAGAAACATGAGTAGAATTTTAGTTATTGGCGATATACACGGCGGCCTTCGTGCGGTACATCAAGTATTGGAACGCGCTACTGTACAACCCCATGACACCTTAATTTTTTTGGGCGATTATGTCGACGGTTGGAGTCAGTCACCCGAAGTATTGGATTTTTTAATTGAGTTGCAACACCAACACTATTGTATTTTTATTCGTGGTAATCACGATGAACTATTGTTGGATTGGTTGGAATCCCGTCGTGAAAATATCGACGAAACCCAATGGTACAAACACGGTGGTGAAGCAACAGTTCTTGCCTACGAAAAAGTTTCTGAGGCACAGAAATTACGTCATATTGAATTTTTGAAGAATCTTAAAAATTATCATTTAGATGACAAAAACCGGTTGTTTATTCATGCCGGATTTACCAATATGAATGGAATTGATTACGAATATTATCCCCGTCTTTTTTACTGGGATCGAACCCTTTGGGAAACGGCATTGGCTTTGCCGGAGGATTTATCCAAAGAAAGCGTTTATTATCCCAAAAGATTCACCCTTTATCACGAAATTTATATTGGACATACACCGGTAACACGCATTGGCCAAACGGTTCCCGTACACAAAGCTGGTGTTTGGAATGTAGATACGGGTGCTGCATTTACAGGGCCGTTAACGATTTTGGATGTGGATACTAAAGAATTTTGGCAGAGCGAACCTTTGTCCCATTTATATCCTACAGAAAAAGGGAGAAATTAATAGGATTTTCGCCTCAATGTATTCGAATTAGTATCTTTGTCCTCAAATAATATTTTATGAGACGTATTTTTATTTTAGTGGCTTTAATTGCAGGCATGATTGGCCAAGCACAAGCATTTAAAGGAAAAGGAGATGTAAAAGGGCAAGTGGGTGCTTCCTTCCAAGACGGAGGAAATGGTATTGCTGTGATTGCTGATTTCGGAATTGGAGAAAATATTTCTATCGGTTTGGGAACCAATTATATCTTAAATGCGAATCGGTATTTGAATTTCAAACCCCGCTTTGAAGACCGTGCCGACGTGCGTTTGCGTTTCAATGCCAATATTGGAAATGTTTTCAATTTAGATAAAAAATGGGATATCTACCCAGGTTTAAGTTTAGGGTTGCGCAATTTTGGTGGACATTTAGGCGCACGCTATTTCTTTACCAATGGATTTGGACTGTTTACTGAATTTAGCGCACCATTATCGCGGTATGATTCAGAAGTGATTGGGTATGAGCACTACAACAATCAATTTATGTTTACAATTGGAGCATCTTTCAATTTGTAATAAAACCAAACCAGCAGTATGACACCTATTGAAAAAAAATTACACGACCGTAGTGGATCCGTGTGTGAAATCAGTGGCGTTACCGAAGACTTAGTGGTCTATACGGTGGCTCCACAAACTACAGAAAGCTTGGAAAACAGCCTTCTTATTTCTAAAAAATTAAAGGATCAAATCGAGAATCCAGAAACCACAAATCCCAACGATTGGCGGGGTTTAAGTGATAGTATGTGGAACGAACATCTTCCGGTACAAATTGTATCATGGCGTATGTTGGCCCGATTGAAAAATCACGATTTATTGGAAATGATGTACCTTGATGAAGACGCTTTGGAATGGGCAAAAGCCACGGGTGAAGGCGAAGATGAGGAAGGAAAAATCATCCATAAAGACTCCAACGGAAACATCCTAAATGATGGTGATTCTGTAGTGTTAATCAAAGATTTGGACGTAAAAGGCGCTAATTTCACGGCCAAACGTGGCGCTCCAGTACACAATATTAAATTAGTTTGGGACAACGCCGAACAAATTGAAGGAAGGGTGGAAGGACAATACATTGTGATTCTTACGCAGTATGTGAAGAAAACAAAGTAAATAAAAAGAGCTGTCATTTTAGACAGCTCTTTTTTTAGGAACATGCTCGATACAATAGAAATAAAGCAAACAAAATTATACGCACAATAAATTGTGTATCATAGGTGTTGTTTACACGATTGTAAACTACGGGTTGCTGTTGTTGAGGTGGATAATTTTCATATTCATACCATTCAAAATCAAGACGTAACCCCGCTTTTTTAGCCCATTCTTGTACCAAAATATACGATTCTTCACTGATATCTTCATTGTACTTCGCTTTTGCTTGAACAATTGTTTTATAGTCAAGATTTACCTCCAAAGTAGCCTCAATGGTTTCCTCAGTTCCTTTGAATTTTCTCATTGTAAAGATGGCAGAGGAACCCTCAATACAATCAAATTCATATTCGGCAACACAGTGATACATGGAAGCTCCTTCTTCGTATAATGATTCAGAGTTAACTAACTCATAAATGACATAAGAAATAGGTATTTCCAAATGCATTGTTTTTGAAAAACCTTGAATTCCTGATGTTTTCCATTCTGCACGTCCTTTGGCTTCTTGTGCCTTGCACATTTCGATATGCCATGCTTCTGCTTGTCGATATAATGCATTCCAGGTTCGACCATTCATGTCAAAAGTTGCTTGAGCATTTCTTTTGAAATCGATGTACTGCAAAACTAAATCTACTTGGTCCAATGAAGCATTAGCTGTTTTGGCCAGCCATTGAATAACGGTTTTCCAAAATTCTTCACGATCAAAATGCGTCGCTAAAGAAGACCAAGCTACGATTTCCGCCATGAGGTCAGAAGCCCCGTATCCTTTCGCTTGCGCCCATCGAATGGCTTGATTAATTTCCAATTCATCACTCGCATGAGTAAATAAATGGGCCATTTTTGCTGTGAATTGAACAGGAAATCCATTTAACTGCAAAACACTTTTCCCGCGACCTAATTGGATATACCACAACATATGCACTTTATTATCTCCATAAAAAGCACTTTCTAAAAATTTAGCAACGGGATATTGCGCGAAACAATGCTGAATAAGTGTACTTAATTGCGCCTCTGCCTCCCATTGGGTTCGGGTTAAACTATCGATAGATCGAATTGTTTTATTTCCGAAAAAAGCAATTTTTGCCACTACTTGAATCGCTTCATCATTTCTTAAAAGCGCGAAATATTTCTTTTCTTCTAACGTTAAAAGCAAACTTTTGAAAACTTCTTTTCTCCATTCATGTTGTTCAGTAGGCATACGAAGGAAACTGTCAGCTATGGTCCAACCCAACGTACCGATTTTTTCGGTATTTCGAGAAAGTGCCGCACAGTACCGTACCTTCCAAGCAAAGTTTGAGGTTTTTGAAGTGATTAATGAAAATTTGTTAGTCGCCAAAAGCGTTTCCATGATTTCTAGTTTTTAAGTCATTTATATTGTGTTTTAAATTTTTAGGTATAAAAAAACCCGATGATTTTATAGCATCGGGTGGAGGAATAGATTAGATATAGATATTCTATACGCACCACCGATACCGATAACGGAGTGTTAAAAAGGATTCGTGATTTTGTTTTTTTAGTTTCATAGTTTTACAAAAAAAACCCGAACAAAAGTCCGGGTTGAAAATATCTTGGTATTGTAAATTTACAATTCAAAAAGTAGTCCAAACCCGACTTCACACACGCCTTCCATCACGAAGTCGCGTACTAGCGTATAAATTGAAGTGAAATTAGACATAACTTGTTTTTTTTATTCGGGGCAAAAATACATTTTTCTATTGAGGCTCAAAATTTTAACCGTAATTTAGAATTAAACTAAAAAAAAGCGCCCTCTAAAATTGGAACGCTTTTCTTTTCTCTTGCTTCTTTCTTCTAAAAAGAAATTATAAATCAAACTTAATTCCTTGGGCCAATGGCAAACTCGTAGAATAGTTGATGGTATTCGTTTGACGACGCATATATACTTTCCAGGCATCTGATCCTGATTCGCGGCCACCTCCGGTTTCTTTTTCACCACCAAAAGCACCACCAATCTCAGCACCGGACGTTCCGATATTTACATTGGCAATACCACAATCGGAACCAGCTGCCGATAAGAAGGCTTCAGCTTCACGTAAATTATTGGTCATAATCGCCGAAGATAAACCTTGAGCAACTCCGTTTTGAATTTCGATGGCTTCAGTTACATCGCCGCTGTATTTTAATAAATACAATACCGGTGCAAAGGTTTCGTGTTGCACAATGGCAAAGTCGTTTTTCGCCTCAGCAATAGCGGGCTTCACATAACAACCACTTTCATAGCCAGCACCAGTAAGTACGCCACCTTCTACTAAAATTTTACCGCCTTCAGCCACCACTTGTGCTAAAGCTTTGTTGTACAATTCTACCGCATGCGTATCGATAAGCGGACCTACGTGATTGTTTTGATCCAAAGGATTTCCAATGCGCAATTGTCCATAAGCGGCCACAATAGCGTCTTTTACTTTATCATAAATGCTTTCATGAATAATTAAACGACGGGTTGAGGTACAACGTTGTCCTGCTGTTCCCACAGCTCCGAAAACCGCACCGATTACTGTCATTTTAATATCAGCATCGGGTGTAACAATAATCGCATTGTTTCCACCTAGTTCCAATAAGGAACGACCTAAACGTGCCGCTACTTCTTGGGCTACAATTTTACCCATGCGGGTCGAACCAGTAGCAGATACCAAAGGAACACGAGTGTCGCGGTTTAATAATTGACCAATTTTGTAATCGCCATTAATTAAACAAGAAATTCCTTCGGGTAAGTTGTTTTCACGCAATACTTCTGCAATGATGTTTTGACAAGCAATCCCACACAAAGGTGTTTTTTCTGAAGGTTTCCATACACAAACGTCACCACAAATCCATGCTAAAGCCGTATTCCACGACCAAACCGCCACAGGGAAGTTGAAAGCAGAAATGATTCCGACAACGCCTAGCGGATGATACTGCTCATACATACGGTGCGATGGACGCTCAGAGTGCATCGTTAATCCGTGCAATTGACGCGATAAACCTACGGCAAAGTCACAGATGTCGATCATTTCTTGAACTTCACCTAAACCTTCTTGGTAGGATTTTCCCATTTCATAGGAAACTAATTTCCCAAGCGGTTCTTTATATTGACGCAATTTTTCTCCAAATTGACGCACGATTTCGCCACGTTTTGGAGCGGGCATTAAACGAAACGTTTTGAAGGCTTCGGTAGCAGATTGCATTACTTTTTCATAATCGGCTTCGGTGGAAGCTTTTACTTTGGCAATTAACTGACCGTCAACGGGAGAATAACTTTCGATTAATTCTCCGCCAGAAAACCATTGGCCTCCTGTAGAAGTTCCTTCGTTTACGGCTTTAATTCCTAAGATTTCCAAGGCTTCGGTCATGCCGAATTGTTGTGCAATTGTTGACATAAATTCTGGTTTGTTTGTTGGGCTCAAATATATTTTATTTTCTAAAGTTATTCTATGACATTCGACTAATTTCTTATTAGAAGAAATTTTTCTTTTTAAAGAGGTATACTCCCATGATTGAAATTAGACCCGAAAGTAAAATTAAAAGTACTAAACCATAAGGGTTTTGCTCTAAATTATTCGGAACATTCATGCCATAAAAGCTTGCAATTACTGTGGGAATCATCAAAATAATAGATATCGACGTAAGGCGTTTCATAATCACGTTGAGGTTGTTGGATATCACCGAAGCATACGCATCCATCATTCCCGCCAAAATATTACTGTAGATGTTAGCCATCTCTTCAGCTTGTCGCAATTCAATATCAACATCTTCCAATAACTCTGGATCAAAAAACGCTTGTTGTTCTTTGATATTTTTGATTCTACGAAAAACATTGTCATTGCCTTTGATGGAGGTAATAAAATACACCAAACATTTTTCCAATTGCAACAAGGTTTGTAAATCTTCATTGCGAATGGATTGTTCCAAGTTGTTTTCGGCCAATTTGATACTTTGATTAATTTGTTTCAAATATTTTAAAAACCAAACACTTGATGACAGCAACAATTTGAGTACTAAATCAAAATGATTGGCAATCGTCATTTGTTTACGTTGGGTGTAGGCAATAAAATCGGTGAGTAATTCATTTTCTTCAAAACAAATCGAAACAAAGTTCGTTGCGTTGAAAATAAATCCCAGCGGTGCCGTTGAAAACGGAAGTTTAGGATCGGAACTTTTATAGGGGATTCGAATTAAAATAAGATACCACCCTTGCTCGTATTCGATACGAGGTCGCTCGTCAATATCTTCAATATCGTTGTAAAAAGCTTCAGGAATTTGCAGTTCGTCCAACAAATATTTCTTGTCAAGCGCAGTGGGACAAACGGTGTTAATCCAGTAAGGAGATTCTTGTGCAGCAGTTGGCACTAAACCCTTTTGGTTTTGGTAAAACGTAATCATAAAAAATCGTGTTTCGGATTACGTTTTACAGCGAAAACGTTAATCCGGGTTAATACTCAGTCGGTAACTCGAATACTCGTCCATAATTTGGAATTTGCTGCAAAGGTACGCCATAAAGGTTTGTTTATGACTTAATTATTTCTTAATAAATCCGGGCTTGGTTTCCATCACGGTACCGCACTGACTACACGTGCGAAGTTCCTCGGATTCATAGTAATGATTGAAGTGAGGAAGAAAATCAGTTTCGATATTGTGCAATTCAAAATACACTTCATGCAGTTTGTGGTTGCATTGGTTACAAAACCAAAGGAGTCCGTCGCGGTAACCCTGATTTTCGCGTTTACGTTCGATCACCAAACCCACCGAACCCTCTGTTCGCGCAGGAGAATGCGGTACTTTGGCTGGAAGTAAGAATAGATCACCAGGTCCTAATGGCATGGCTTTTTTCTCTCCGTCTTCTTGAATATATACGGTAATGTTTCCTTCTAATTGATAAAATAACTCTTCCGTTTCATTATAATGAAAATCGTTACGAGCATTGGGTCCGCCGACAATCATGACGATATAATCTCCGGAATCCACATAAAGATTTTTATTGGCGACTGGTGGTTGAAGCAAATGTTTGTTGTCTTTAATCCATTGCTTTAAGTTAAAAGGTTTTGCCGTTGCCATACTGCTTTATTTTTAGAAGCCGAAAGGTACAAAATAAAAAAGTCAGCCGTAGCTGACCTTTATCATTTATTTTACTTCTTTCACGAGATAAATATAGACCGGAAAGTGATCACTAAATCCGGGTTCAGATTGCGAATTTCGCAAGGGATATCCCTTATATTGACCTGTGGTTTGGATGAGGAACGGTTTGTTGTAAATTCCCGCTTTCCAAAATTTAAAGGTTGATCGGTCATCACCAATGAAACATTTTGAAATCATGATTTGGTCAAAAATATCTCCTGAATCACGGTGAAATAAGGTTGCATTTCCGTCTTTATACATTTGTTCAAAAGGATTGAAGATGTCGCCGTTGTTTTTTAATTCTTCTTTTTTCAATTTGGCCCCAATCATTACTTTGACACTTTTGTTGTAAGATCCATCATTCAAGTCGCCCATAGTGATAATTTTGGCATTTGGATTAATCTTGATTAATGAGTCCATGATTTTGCGGTTTAAAGCACCTGCTGCCTCACGGAAGGGAGCGCTTTTTTTCTCACCACCTGAACGCGATGGCCAGTGATTTACAATGATGTTGACTTCTTCTCCATCTAAAAATCCTGTGACTAAGAGTTGATCACGAGTATACACTCGATCGGAACTGTGGTCAGTTTCTACTTTGTCATCGGTTTCGTCTTTGTCTTTGTCTTTATCTCCTTTGCCTTCCATGCTTCGGTAGATGTAAAGTGGGATGTTCACATAGCTCGTTGGTTTGAAATGCTTTTTTTGGTACAAAAGCGCCACATCAATTCCGCGTTTGTCTGGCGAATCAAAATGTACAATTCCATAATCTTTATTCGCGATTTTGGGTTGTTTTACTAAGTCTTCCAGAACCCCGCGATTTTCGATTTCACAAGCGCCTAAAAGCACAGGAGCATTGGCTTGTTTGTCACTAGTGCCCAACTCAGCAATTACTCGGGCTAAATTATCAAGTTTTTTCTGATACTTCTGTTTTGTCCAGTTCATTGCACCGCTCGGCAACCACTCTTCATCATTATTGGCTTGGTTGATGGTGTCAAACAAGTTTTCAAAATTGTAAAAGGCAACCGTATGCACAATATATTTTTTGTCCTGCGATTGCGCACTGTTTATTGCGAAAAACACAACAAAAGCGGCGATAAAATTTTTAATCTTCATCAGATAGCGTATTAAGTAAACGTAAAGTTTCGTACAAACTTCGCGCCAAAAGTAAATAATATTATGAAAAGATGTACATTTGTAGGCTGTTAAGTTTTTATTAACACTTGACAGGAAATCAGTTCAACAATTTAATTTTTTTATGAGAAAACTAGTTCTTAGTCTTTTGTTTGTAATGCAAGCGGTTGTGGGGTTTGCCCAAAACGGAATTACAGGTAAAGTGGTGGATGCTAAATCACAACGCCCTTTAATTGAGGTGGTTGTTTCGGTTCAGAATACAGCACTGACTGAAGTTACAAACAAAGAAGGTGTATTCACCTTTAAATCGGTTCCTGTAGGAGCACAAATCGTTCTTTTGAAAACATCAGGTTACAAAGATCAATTGATTTCAGTTGAAGTAACCAATGGAAAAGTAGTGGATCTTGGACGTATCGTAATGGAAGAAGACATTACAGCCGAGCAACAATTGAGCTTAGTAACCATCACTGATAATGATTTGAGTGATGATAACGGAGGTTCAGAAAGTACTGCAGGTTTATTGCAAGCGTCTCGTGATGCTTTTCAACAAACAGCTGCGTTTAACTGGGGACAAGCTCGATTTAGAATTAGAGGTTTAGATAATGAAAATGCCAATACCATGATTAATGGGGTGGTAATGAATAAAATATACGACGGTCGCCCACAATGGAGTAACTGGGGTGGTTTAAATGATGCAACTCGTAACCAAGAGTTTACGATGGGTACTGCGCCTTCAGATTATACTTTTGGAGGTATATTAGGTACACAAGAAATCAATACTCGTGCGTCTTTATATCGTCCAGGTTCTCGTATTTCTTTTTCAGGAACCAATACCAATTATAGCTGGAGAGCTATGGGTACTCATGCTTCCGGAATGAATAAAAACGGTTGGGCTTATGTAATTTCTGCATCTCGTCGTTGGGCCAAAGAAGGGTATTTTGAAGGAACGGATTACGGTGCAAATTCTGTTTTTGTTTCTGTTGAAAAACGAATCAATGATAAACATTCATTGAATTTTACTAGTATCTATGCTGAAAACACGCGTGGAAAATCTTCACCTAATACTCAAGAAGTTATCAACTTAATGGGTCACCAATACAACTCGTATTGGGGATGGCAAGATGGAAGAAAACGTAACTCACGTGATAAAGATATCTTAGAACCTATTTTAATGTTGAGTCACTATTGGAAATTCAACAGTAAAACAAAATTAAACACAAATGTTACTTACCAATTCGGTTCAATTGGTAATACTCGTTTGGATTACCAAGGGGCAAACAACCCTGATCCTACGTATTATAGAAATTTACCAAGTTATTACTTGAATAATCCAGACAATTATGTAACAGTAGGTACTACTGTAACCAATCCTTTGGCTGATGCAGCGAAAACCTATTTCTTAAACAATAGCCAAATCAATTGGAATGCGATGTACTATGCCAACATGAATTCTTCTTCTGAGGCAGGACGTAGTTTATATGCTTTGTATGAAGACCGTACGGATGACAAACAATTCACTGCCAATTCAATTTTATTCTCTGAATTATCTGATAATATTCGTTTGAATGGTGGTGTAACGTACCGCAAATTATCATCTCACAATTTCCAAAACATGTTGGATTTATTAGGCGGTCAATTCTTTAGAGATGTGGATCCTTTCTATGTAGGTGATGCTCAACAAGCCGATTTGAATAATCCAAACCGTATTGTAAAAGAAGGGGACAAATACGGATACAATTATAAATTGAATGCCGACGTTATCGAAGCGTTTACACAATTCAAATTTTCATACAAAAAAGTAGATTTCTATTTGGCTCAAAGTTTCTCTAAACATGAGTACCAAAGAAATGGTTTGTACAGAAATGGTATTTATGCCAACAATTCATATGGTAAGAGCGTGAAGAAATCGTTTGAAAACTTCGGTTTCAAAGGAGGTTTAACGTACAAAATTACAGGTCGTCAGTTTATTGATATCAACGGAGCTTATTTAACGAAAGCGCCTAACTTACGCAACACGTTCTCTAATGCACGTATCAATAACAACATCACGCCTGATTTACAAAATGAGCGAATTGCTAGTGCCGATGTTTCGTACATCATCCGTACGCCTAAATTGAAAACACGTTTGACAGCTTTCGCTTCAAAAATTCAAAATTCTACCAATATTTCATTCTATTACGGTGAGTTCACCGGTGATGATGCAGATGGAAATGAAGATGCTTTCATCTCTGAAATCTTAACTGGAGTAGACCGTCGTAATATTGGATTAGAGTTGGGTGCAGAATACCAAATTACTTCAACCATTAAAGCTACAGCTGCAGCTTCTTACGGTCAGTATTTGTATGCAAACAATCCACACTTACGTGTAAATGACGATGCTCTAGCATCTGCAACAAATCCATATCCATTAGTAGATTACGGTACGGCTTTCTTGAAAAACTACCGTCAAGCGGGTATGCCACAATCGGCAGCATCGTTGGAAATTGAATACCGCGATCCACATTTCTGGTGGGTGAGCGCTGACGTGAACTACTTAGCCGATTCGTATATTTCTGTTTCTAATATCATCCGTACACAAAATTTTGTGACTAATCCTTCCACAGGATTGAGCTATGATGGTGCTACTTCTGAATCAGTTGCTAAAGCGTTAAAACAACAAAAGTTAAGCGATATTACCCTTGTGAATATTTCGGGTGGTAAATCTTGGAGAGTGGATAAAACAACTATCGGTTTCTTTGCTTCAATCAACAATGCCTTTAATTATATCTATAAAACAGGCGGATTTGAACAATCGAGAAAAGCAAACTTTGCCGACTATCAAGCTGATAATGCTTATGGATCACCAGCTTTCGGTCCGAAGTACTTCTATGGATTTGGTAGAAACTATTTCTTGAATCTTTACGTAAACTTCTAATAAAATAGCTATGAATACAAGATTTTTAAAAGTAACATTATCTGTTCTAACGCTTTGGTTAGTAGCATCGTGTGATGTAGAAGAAACAGATAAACCCGTGGTTATGGAGCGATTGATGACAGAAGATTTTCAATCAGCTACAGATGCAACTGACCTGGATATTACGGGTTGGGTAAACTTCAATGAAGTTGGAAATAAAAAGTGGAAAGAAGAAGTTTTTAGTGGAAATGGTTATGCTGAATTTAGTTCGTTCAATACAGGCGATGCGGTAAATGTAGGTTGGTTAATTTCTCCGCAAATTAACTTGGATGCTGCGCCTAAAAAAGGGATTGCATTTAAAGTAGCGCAACACCACTTGGATGTTGATGCAGAAGGGAATAGCCTTCAAGTATTAATCTCTACCAATTTTGATGGAACGAATGTAACAGCGGCTACTTGGGAGCCTTTATCCGCTAATATCCCTAAAAAAGCAGAATCTTGGTATACTTTTTTACCTAGCAATATCGATTTGTCAGGTAGAACAGGGAAAGCCTATATTGCCTTTAAATTTAAAGGATCAGGAACCGATACTACCTTAGACGGTGCCTTTCAACTTGATGATTTCATTTATTATAAAATTGACTAATTTGCTATGAAAAAATTACAATTAGTACTTACCGGAGCATTAGTATTAGCCTTACAAAGCTGTATCAATAGTGATTACTATGATGCTCCAGACTTATCTAATGAGTGTACGACACTTACGGCTACTAAAACCGTTGCCGATATAAAAACTACGGCTACAACTACCGCGCAGGAGTACACAGGTGACGATATCATTGAAGCGTATGCCGTTTCAAGTGACGAGGGAGGAAACTTCTACAAATCCATTTCTTTTGTTACTGCAGACAATTCGCAAGCTTTCTCTATGCCTGTGGATGCATATAATTTGTATACAAAGTTTGAACCAGGACGCAAAGTCTATGTGAAAATGAAAGGCTTGTATTATGCAAACGATACGCAAACGGCTTCTTTTGAAATTGGTTCATTATACAACGGTTCTGTGGGACGTTTGTCAGGGGTTCAATACGAACAAGCAATCATCCGTGGATGTGATAAAAAGAATGAAGACGATTTAGTGCTTCCAATGACCATCACTCAAGCGAAAAACAATGCCAACATCAATAAGTTAATCGAAATTGATGCGGTACAGTTTGACGATGCTTATGTTGGAAAAACCTATTATGATGCAACTAATGTTATCGGTGGCGCTACCAACAACTTAATCAAAGATGCAGACGGAAATACTTTGATCGTTCGTGTGTCTGAGTTTGTGAATTTTGCTGCCAACATTATTCCTTCTAAAAACGGTAAAATCCGTGGAGTAATGACGAAATACAACAACGATTACCAATTCATGATCCGTACAATCAACGATGTGAAAATGGAGAATCCTCGTGTTGTGCCTTTGTTTGAAGAAACGTTTACATCTAACTTCGGTAGCTGGGCAAAAATGTCCGTAACCGGTACACAAGTTTGGACCTTAGATACGCAATTCGGTAATCCAGGTTCTTGCGCTAAAATGTCAGGTTTCGCCAACAGCACCAACAATGCTAACGAAGATTGGTTGATTTCTCCAGCGATTAACTTGTCTACATTGACAACAAATGCAAAAATGACTTTCCAAACCGCTTCTCGTTTTACAGGAAATGTATTGGAGATTTATGTTTCAACAAACTATACGGGTGGAGCGCCATCAACAGCAACATGGACGCAAATCACGAATGCTACGTTGGATTTGAATACATCAGCTTATATTTGGACCAACTCAGGGGATATCGATATTTCGTCTTATATCGGAAATCCGAACTTCCGTGTAGCGTTTAAATACACTTCAACAACTTCAGCTTCTCGTACATGGGAAGTAGATAACGTAAAAGTTACGGGTCAATAATTCTTGATCCACAGCATATAAAAAGCCCTGAGTTTTCTCAGGGCTTTTTTATTTTATAATCATTGAAAATTAATCCAATTTCTCCGTCAATTTCTTAAAGGTCGATTTCGCATCTTTTCCTTCGTACAATATCGCATAGACCGCATCAATGATGGGTGTGCTCGCTTTGTACTCTTGATTCAGTTTATACGCGCTTTTCACGGCATAATACCCTTCGGCCACCATACTCATCTCCATCATTGCTGATTTGACCGTATAGCCTTTTCCAATCATGTTTCCGAACATTCTGTTGCGGGAGAATACCGAATAACCTGTTACCAATAAATCGCCCAAATACGCCGAGTTATTGATATTTCGCTTCATGCGGTGCACTTTCTTGATGAATTTCTTCATTTCACGAATGGCATTACTCATAATCACCGATTGGAAATTGTCACCATAGCCCAAACCATGCGCGATACCCGCCGCAATCGCGTAAATGTTTTTCAACATCGCCGCATATTCGGTCCCAATAATATCATCTGAAGTCTTGGTTTTAATATAATTCCCCGCCAATAACTTCGCCATCTCTTTCGCTTTTTTAGTATCCCCGCAGGCAATCGTCAAATACGACAAACGCTCTAAAGCAACTTCCTCCGCATGACAAGGTCCGGTAATCACTCCAATATTCTCATAAGGAATATGGAACATTTTATGAAAATGTTCGCCAACTATCAAAAACGTTTCAGGCACGATACCTTTGATCGCAGAGAAGATAATTTTGTTGTCCAGACTCACGGTCAACTTTTCCAATTCCTTACTTAAAAACGCCGAAGGAATCGCAAAAATGACATAATCAGCATAAGCGACTGCTTCGTTAATGTCTTGGGTTAACCGTAATTTGGTGATATCAAATTCAACCGAACTCAAATAATTCGGGTTGTGTTTATACGCTTTTAAATGGTCAATCGCGGAAGCATTGCGCATGTACCAGGCAATCTCATCGAGATTAACACATAACATTTTCGCAATCGCTGTGGCCCAACTACCGCCACCGATAACCGCTACTTTAGGATGTTTTTGCATGTTTGTTGGTTTGTAAGTTCCAAAAATACTCTTTTTATCGGTTTTGCCCAAAAGAACAGCCGGTCACCCTCTAAAAACTTTAACGTTTATTTTAACACTAGCCGCTACAATTTGAGCTAAAACCAATCGTTATTAAACAAAGGTTAGATTAGTTTAGTGAATTTTTGTTTTGGGTTGAAAAAAGGCGTTCAGTGCTAAACTGAACGCCTTTTGACTTTAGAAACACTAGCGAATTAATAACTAAGTTCTACAATTTCACGCACTTTCTCAGGCGTAATATTTTGACGCTCTCCCATGGCTAACCAACCGCGCTCTTCAAATCGTTGCACGATGAAGTCCGCTGTGCCTTCAATGTTTTCAGCATTTTCCGAAATGCGCGTTTTCATACCCATAGTGTGGAAAAAATCTACGGTTTTGTCAATGGCCGCTTTGGCAATTTCCTCAGTAGTTCCTGTTAAATTCCATACGCGTTGACCGTATTGAGCCAATTTTTCTTTTTTCGTATCAAACATCACTCGGTAGAGGTTCGGACCGATAATCGCCAAGGTACGGGCATGATCGATTTCATACAATGCCGTTAATTCGTGACCAATCATGTGCGTTGCCCAATCGGAGGGTACCCCTTTTTGAATCAAACCATTTAAGGCCATCGTCGCCGACCATACAAAATTGGATGCCAATTTATAATCCGTAGGATTGTCAACCACCGACGGACCAATTTCCACTAAAGTTTGTAAGATACTCTCGGCAATGCGGTCTTGCAACAACGCATCGTGCGTATATGTGAGGTACTGCTCCATTACGTGGGTAAAGGCATCAACCACTCCATTTTGCAATTGTCTTTTCGGTAACGAAGCAATTACTGTGGGGTCTACAATCGAGAATTTTGGAAACAAGGCACTTCCTCCTAAGGTCAATTTTTCTTGGGTTGCTTCAATGGTCACTACCGCACCCGAATTCATTTCAGAACCGGTAGCAGGTAAAGTCAACACCGTTCCAAACGGCACACAAACTGAAGCATCTTTGAATAAGATGCGTTGTTTCAAGATTTCGATAGCATCACCGGGATAGTTTACGGCGGCCGAAATAAATTTCACTCCGTCAATTACACTACCACCGCCTATCGCCAATACAAAACCAATGTTTTCAGCACGAATCAATTCCACCGCTTTCATCAAGGTTTCATAGCGTGGATTGGGTTCGATACCTCCAAATTCAACCAATTCAAAACCGGCCAAAGCCGCTTTCACTTGGTCGTACACACCATTCTTAAAAATACTTCCACCGCCATAAGCCAACAAGACTTTGGTGTTTTTTGGTGTTAATTCCGCCAACTTGGCAATCTGCCCTTGACCGAAAATATAATTTACGGGATTGTATAATTCAAAATTTGTCATAGCTGTAAAAATTTATTTGGCAAAGGTAAAGCATTGCCTAGAAAACGTATGGTAAGGGAATGTTAAGGTATCTGTTTATTTCTGAATCACATTACATATTTATTTCAAAAAAGATGTGACTCAATAAATAGAATGTCTATTGAATTGCAGTCATTTTCAAGAGCTGAATAAGTTTTTTATTTCCTTCGGCTTCAGATTTTTTGAAAATATAAGTAATAAGAAGTTGCCTTAAAAGTAGAACAAAACAAATAAACATTAGTATTGTTACTATTTTATTCGATTTTCCAGGCAGAAAAATCAAAAGTGAAATCATTGCCAAAAACCAAAATAAAAATAAGTTTTTAAAGGTGGGATGCAATCGAGTAATCATAACAATTTGATTGTTTTCTGAAAGAATTTTTCCTTCAAAAACACAAAACATTGAAGTGCTGTTTGAAGATGAAATTATTTTAAATCGTTCACTTTCAATAGTACCAATAAAAGTTTTATTTGTATGATTTGCCGTGCTACTTAAGCTACCTTTTAAAGTGTTTTCTTTCAGAATTTGACTGATTTTCACAGCATCAAATTCTGAATGATATCTAGAAGTATTTACTGGAAAAAAAGTGAAATTCATATAACATTTTTAGATGAAGAACTTAACGATACAACAAATTCGCATCCACATATTCCCAAACCGCATCGGGTAGGAGCGGACGAACATTCTTTTGTTGTGCAATGCCCTCGCGTATCGCTGTAGAAGAAATTTCGACCACAGGAGCGTCAATCTTGTGCACGTGAGGATGCTGCAGCAATTCTGGTAAGGCTTCACCGGCTGCAATACGCGGATAGACATAAATCGCGTGGTGTTCCAAGATGTATTCGTAGTTTTTCCACTTGTGCAGCGAATTCAGATTGTCTTCCCCCATGATTAAAGCAAATTCATGTTGCGGAAACTTCTCCAGCAAATGCACCAACGTATTCACGGTATAATTGGGCTGCGGTAACTTAAACTCAATGTCCGAAGGCTTGATTTTTGGATAGGCTTCTGTCGCCAAATGCACCAAATGCAAGCGCTGGTAATCATCCAACAAAGTGCGCTTCTCCTTGTGCGGATTGTGCGGCGTCACCACCATCCAGATTTGATCCAAATCCGAGTACTCTGCCAAATGATTCGCAATAATCAAATGCCCCACATGAATAGGGTTGAAGGTGCCGAAGTAAAGACCGATTTTCATAGAGTGACTAGTGATTAGTGACTAGTAACTAGTACCGATATTTCGGGAGTTTCTAGTTATGAGTATTTTTATGTTCTAAAGTAAGAACTTTTTTTAATGTAATGTTTTCGAAAATGCATTAATCATTTTACCTTCTTCTTGGATTTGAAGAAGAATAGCATGCATTAATTTATCATCTGTGATATAGCGAAATCGTTCAGCAAGTAGTAACTGCGTTTCTAATTCGTAAAGTGAACCTCTTGCTATAGCAAGAAAATATATAAAAGATCGATTTGAATTTCTCCCAAATCCTTCGGCAATGTTTGAAGGAATTGACAGAGCACAACGTTTCATTTGATTGATTAAAATATCTTTTTCTTCTTTTGGGAAAGATTTTACAAGTCGAAATACAGCTTCCGTAATATCCATTCCTTTTCTCCAAATATGGAGATCTTTGTGGCTTTTAATTGAATTCATAATGGCTTAAATTTAAAAGTCAAATATACAAATTTCTGCCTCAATCATCAAGTACCAGCCACTAGCCACTAATCACTAATCACTAATCACTAGTCACTAATCACCCTCAATAAAACTCTGAACCAACTCCACCGCCTCTTGCTTCGCCGTGTCCAAATCATAATTCTTGATGATCTTATCAAATTGGGGGGCTGTTGCCAATTCCACGTGGGCTTTGGCAATACGCATGTTGATTTTGTCGTCGCTTTCAGTGGAGCGTTCTTTCAAACGGCGTTTCAATTCGTCCACACTTGGGGGTTTTACAAATACCGCCAAGGTCTCGTTTGGAAATTTCTTTTTGATGCGTAAACCACCCGCCACATCAATATCAAAAATCACATTTTTGCCCAAAGCCCAAATACGCTCTACTTCACTTTTTAGGGTGCCGTAAAAGTTGTCGCGGTACACTTCTTCCCACTCGACAAAATCCTCGGCTTTGATGTGTTTTTTGAAATCCTCGATGCTGATATAATAGTAATCTTTGCCGTGCACCTCTGTGCCGCGCGGTTCACGCGTAGTGCAGGAAACCGAGAACTCTAAATTCAGCTCTGGAATACCCAATAGGTGACGAACAATGGTGGTTTTTCCCGATCCCGAAGGCGCCGAGAAGACAATAAGTTTTCCTGTTGACATGTGTGTTGTTTAGGGTGCAAACGCTTATAAAACGTTCAACACTTGTTCTTTAATTTTCTCCAATTCATCCTTCATCATCACCACGCATTTTTGCATTTCTGCATGATTTGACTTCGAACCCATGGTGTTGATTTCCCGACCCATTTCTTGGGTGATAAAGCCCAGTTTACGGCCGTTCGCTTCAGAGCCAGCAAGGGTTTCCAAGAAATAATTCAGGTGGTTGTCCAAGCGGACCCGTTCTTCGGTCACGTCGTATTTTTCAAGATAAAAGATCAATTCTTGTTCGAATCGGTTTTCGTCTACTGCCGCTTCCAATTCGTCCAATGCTGTGCGCAAACGCGTTTTCACCGTGTCAATGCGCTCGCTATCAAACGATACCGCTTCGTGCATCAAGGCGCGAATGTTGGCAATGCGTTGGGTAAATTCCTTTTCAAGTGCTAAGCCTTCATCAGTGCGGAAGTTGATGATGTTTTGCAACGCCTCATCAATCACCGATTGGATGTGTTGCCACTCCGCTTCGTCAATATCGTCGCGTTCCGTTTTCAAGGCATCGGGCATACGCACTGCCATTTTCATCAATTCTGTAGGGTCGGCATCCGGAATAATTTCGCGCATTTGAGCAATATAGCCCTTCACAATCGGACCGTTGATTTTCGAGGCCGTTTCCTCACCCGTGATTTCGATAAATAACGAAAAATCTACTTTTCCCCGCTCCAAACGCTGCGAAAGCAAATTGCGCAAGCCCAGTTCCATCTCGCGGTACATCGAAGGCATCCGCGTGTTCACGTCCAGTCCTTTGCTGTTCAACGATTTGATTTCTACAGTTATTTTCTTGGTGGGCAATTGCAACGAAGCTTTCCCAAATCCAGTCATCGATTGTATCATATACGCATAAAAATGAGCTCAAAGATAGTTATTTTTTTTTGGCCCCTGGCAAGCCACCGCGCTATCCGCTGTATCTCCCTCCTAACGTCAGGAGGATGCCGCTCCTATCGCTGGGGCGGGTGCCGATGTGGCAATGAGGCAATGTGTCAATGAGCCGATGTGGCAATGAGTCGATGTGGCAATGAGTCGATATGCCGATGGGGCAATTTGAAAATGTGTCAATTTGAAAATTTGAAAATGTGAGTTTACTCAGGTGAGTTGCTACACTCTTAAACTCCTTCCACCTTCTACACAATCACTGCCAACTGCGACTGCGACTGAAAACTCCAACTAATCACTTGTCACTAATCACTAGTCACTTCTTCCTTGTCACCAAATACACCCCCGCAAAGATCAACCCCGCTGAAAGGATTTTGATGAGGTTCAAGTCGTCTTTGCCCAAGCTAACGGCAAATATAGTGGCAAATAGTGGTTGTAAGTAGATAAATACAGCCACCGTAGTAGGTTTTAATTCCCGCATGGAAACTAAGTTTAATAAATAGGTGAGGAATGTAGAAAAGACCACTACAAATCCGATTTTCCAGAGAATATCAATGCCTAGGGTCGGCCAAGCAATGGCTTGAAATTCCCTCCACCCAAACGGCAACACCATGAGAAAACCAAAGGTGTAAATCCATTTCACAAAGGTGAAGGCATTGTATTTGTCCATCAATTTTTTCACGATGATGAGGTAAAAGCCATAGGAAACCGCATTCACAAAGACGAGCAAGTTCCCTAGCATAGCATTGGAGGCATTCAACACCGATTTACCATATAAAATAAGGGTAATCGTTCCCACCAAGCCTAGTAAAATCCCCATGATTTTTTGGGTTTTCATGCGCTCTTTCATGATTAATGCCGAGAGAACCAACACGATCATCGGCGTAGTTACCATGAGTACCGCACCCATAATCGGGGAGGTATAACTCAGGCCTTTGAAAAATGTGAGCATGTTAAATGCCACCCCAAACAAAGCCGCTGCGGCAATACGGGGAAAGTCTTCTAATGCGATTTTCTCTTTCGGACCGAAGAACGACAACAGCCAAAACAAAAGCACCGAACCCCCAACACGCAACACGATAAACCCAAACGGTTGTACATACTGCGGCATGACGTCTTTGGCAATGGTAAAGGTTACACCATAAATAATCGAAACTAAGGTAGCAGCGACGAGCGCCCATGCACGTTTACTCATGATAAGGCAGCTATAGCTTGTGCAACTACTTTCGGACTGTTCCCTACAAACACCTGATCATCCACCACAATCACGGGTCGGTTTAAAAAGGTGTAATGCTCCAAAATGTACCGCTTATAATCGGCTTCTGACAATACTTCATCCTTCATGTTGCGCTCTTTGTAGAGCTTCGCTCGCTTACTAAACAACACTTCATATGAACCGGTCAACGCATGGATTGCTTCCAACTGTGCTACAGTCAAGGGCTGTTCCTTGATGTCCTGAAAGGCAAAACCTTCGGTATTTGGAAGCGATTTCAAAATGCGTTTGCAGGTATCGCAGGTTTTTAAGTAGTAGATTTTTCGCATAGCGTATTTTTTGACAAAAGTAGGGATTCTGGGGGAGATTTCCTGCCTAAATCGGCATGCAGTATGTAGTGATCAGTGGGCACTGATCAGTCATCAGTATGTAGTAATCAGTGGTCACTGATCAGTCATCAGTAAACCCTTATGCCCTAAAAATTAAAATATTTTATCATTTAGCATTCAAAATTTAAAACAGTAAAAACTTTATCTTCGTAAGAAAAATATAGCCTTATGGAATCCTTTCTAAAAACCTGGGAAACCAGTCGTAAATTGTATCTTAAATTTCTTGAGTCGTATACCCTTGACCAACTGAATACTATCCCTCAGGGCTTGTCCAACAACATGATTTGGCAAGCGGGACATATTATTGTTTCTCAACAAAAATTGATGTACACCTTATCCAATTTACCCATCAACATTTCCCAAGATATGGTGGTGAAGTACCAAAACGGTTCCCGTCCTGATGGTAACGCGACCCAAGAAGAGGTGGATGAAATCAAAGCGTTATTGCTTTCTACAGTCGAACAATTCAAGCAAGATTGGCAAGCGGGTAAGTTCACTACATTCAACGAATACCAGTCCCAAACCGGCTTTCACTTGGCGACCTTCCAAGATGCTGTAACCTTCAACGCTTTGCACGAAGGTATTCACTTTGGTATGTTGATGTATTTGAAGAAATTGGTGTAAAACAAAAATCCCGACTATAATCGGGATTTGAGCAATAAAACTTAACTAAGAAGCAATCGAACGTTCTTTCTTCGTTTCGAGTGTAATCAGTGAATTTCTTGGAGGTACACCGTTTTTGAGATTCCGTTTGCGCCAAAACTGTTTGACATACAGCTTTGACCCATCATAAGCGATAATCGCAATCAATACCAAACTGACTAAATGAAAAATACGGAACCCCAAAACAGTATACGCAAGTCCGGAGCTTAAGGCTCCTAACATATAGGAGGAGGTAATTGTGAGTAACAAAACCGCTTTTTCTTGTAATATTTTTTGGTTGCGGTATTCTTTTTTGGTAAAAAGAGAAAATAGAATTCCTAAGTCTGTTGTAGTTCCCGTGAGATGGGTTGTTTTTACAGAAAAATTGGAAATACTGGCTGTAAGTCCGTTCTGTAGTCCCATAGCAAAAAGCATTATAGAGAGTAAAACCTCGGTTTCTATAAGCGTTTCTTTGTATAAAAATTCACCATACAATCCAACGGATAATAGGCAAATAATTTCCAACAGCAGCGGAAGGGCATGCGCCCAATAGCGATTTTTTGGGCTGAGGTGAATGACGGATAAATTTGCAACAAAACTCCCAAGAAAGAATAAGAATAACCAAGTAAGAACCACTCCAATTTGGTAGTAATTTCCTTTCACAATTTCGGAGGCCAAAATAGCATAGTGTCCGGTAATATTGGAACTAAAAGAGAAAAATAGTAACAGAGAGCCAATATTGACCATTCCCGCTGCAAAAGCAGAGAGCGAACCTAATTTTAGATTGTCGCTATGGGTGCGACTCGAACTGTATTTTCTTAGCATGATTAAATTCGTTCAAAGGTCAGGCGTGCAATACCACGCATTTGGGTTTCTGTTTCAAAATTGAGAACTAGTTTTTTTGGGGTTAGTTGCGACAATTGATAATGTTCAATGATAGTCCCGTATTTGAGCTCGAGGATATTTCCACGCCCTTTAATCGCCCAATGCAAATCACGTGTATACGATGCTCCATGTAATCGCAAAAGTCCATTGGGATAAAAGCACCACTGTTCTGCTTTATGAATCATGAGATTTTCCCCTGCAATTGCTTTAACCGTTTCGGAGGATTGCTTCACAGAAAGTTGTAAATCACTCCGTTCATATTCCCACCGACATTCTTTCCATTTCCCTTCCATCAAGTTTTCAGGATTGGTTGCTTGGCACGCAAGTATAACTATGAGTAGTACACTCAGTCCTAAAATCATACTATAACGCGCTAATGTTTTCATTGGTTAATTGATAGTAGCAGAATGCAACAAGATGGAAGCAATTTTACCTTCACTTTCCCGCATATTGGGTTCTAATTCAACCCAGGTAAAAGGAACTTTCGATTTCAAAACGTATGGTGTGAGATCAAAACTTTGAGAATGTATTGCCTGGAATGAACCCTGATTGAGGTAAACTTTTTCTATTTCATTCACCTCCAAATACTGTTGAAAGGCATTGCGATTTATCCCCGAAAATAAATCCAGTTGGATGTCTTGATCGTGTAAATTAAATTTGTTTTGAAGAATTTTAAATCCTTCACGAAACTCGGGAGTTGTTAATTCATCAATTTGCTTTGCTTTGGAGAAGAAAAGCAAATCACGAATAGAATCGCTAGGATAGAAACCATGAACCATTAGAATACGGTAGTCTTCGATTGATTTATGGGCTTGAAGTACCGATTTTAACAGTTGCAACGACTTCAATGAGAAATCGGTAGGAAGCAAAAGGGTCTTTTTCATATCTACTTGGTTTTCTTTTTTTACCAAAAGTAGAGGTAGACTATTAGAACGACCTTAAGCTGAAATTAGAATGCAATTAGAATTAAACGCATATATTAAAATGAGATTAGAAAAGTAGGAAATTAGAACGATTTTAAGCATTTGGTTTCCATGAAGGCAATGTGATTTGTACCAAAGTTCCTTCGTTTTCAGTTGAAGAAACGACCAACTTACCATGGTGCATCCGAATAATATTTCGCGTTAAAGGGAGTCCGATTCCATACCCTTCATAGTTTTTGGTGTTGGAAGCTCTAAAGAATGGATCATAGATGTATTTAATTTCGTTTTCAGGAATCCCAATCCCCGTATCTTTAATAGCAATATATACATTGTCATCAGAAGCACCTATGGAAAGGAAAACGGTGTTGAAATCGGAATATTTACAGCCGTTACTCAAAATGTTACTAAAGGCAAGATGCAAGAGTTGTACGTTACCATTAACTTTAAGTTTAAGCGGGTTGTCGGGCAATAATTCGGTGTCCAAAAAAATCTTGTTTTTACTATTCAAACGTTCCAAGGTTTCTTTAACGTCCCATAAAAGTTGGTCAATCCGGACTTTTTCAAATTTCATCGTTTTACCACTAAATCCAGTTTGAGCCAAAAACAACAAGGCCTTGGTTTTGTCGTCTAATTTTTCGGCTTGATGTAAAATAATTTTTAACGAATCGACATAATCTTCCAATTTACGCGGTTTCGCTAAAGCCACATCGGCTTCACCAATAATAGCTGTAAGAGGCGTTCGCAATTCATGAGAGGCATTACTGATAAAGTTATTTTGGGTTTCAAAAGAGGTCTCAATACGGTCCAACATGTCGTTAAACGTTTGCGTGAGGGCATTGAGTTCTTGGTTAGAATTGGTTTCATCCAAACGAAGATGTAGGTTCTCAGACCCCACATTCTTTACTTTTTCAATAATTGAAGAGATGGGTTTGTAAATATTTTTAGAATAAAAAACGGCGATATACAACAGCAATAAGAAGGCGGCACCCAGCGTAAAAAACAAGGTTTTAAAAAGGGTCTCAGTGTGGTTTTTTTCAAAGAAGTTTTCACCTGCTGTGATGACAATGTATTGGCCATGAGGCGTATCATGCACTATCCCCTTATATAGATAACGAAGCGTGACTTCTTCAGCCGCACCTTTTTGAATAACTTCTGTTAAGAATTCAGGGCGCACCCCAATTTTAGTAGATTCAACAGTCGTATTTAATTGAGCATTCACAGGAATAAAATAGTCCTTTTCATGGGGTAATTTTTCCGATAAATTGGATTGAAAAGGGGCTGACCGTTTACTGGATAATTCGTCTAAGTTTTCACGAGCAACCTTGTGCGCACGCGCTTCTAAAAGCTGAAATAAATAACTTTCAGAATAACTAGAAACGGTGTAATAGATAAATACACTAAATAACCCAATGAGGGTAACAAAGGGCATCATAAACAAGGTGATGGTTCCAGTGGGTCGCTTGATCATAGGCTAAGAATTGGATTCACGTAATACATACCCCATTCCAATAACCGTATGGATGAGTTTTTCTTGGGCTGGGCCATCTATTTTTTTTCGCAAGTAATTTACATAGACATCAACCACATTGGTGCCTAGATCAAAGTCAACACCCCAAACAGCTTCAAGAATTTGCTGACGCGAAAGTACCCGAGTTTGATTTTGTATAAAATACAGGAGTAACTTATACTCAGTGGTAGTGAAGGTGATTTCTTCACCATTACAGACTACTTTTTTTGTGGAGTCATTAATTTCAAGAGGGCCAAAACTGTATAATGTTGGGTCAATAATTCCACTTTTATTCGTTTTTGCCGTTCCTTCTAGACGGCGCAAAAGATTCTTTATACGCGCGACAAGTTCGATGAATTTAAAGGGTTTTACCAAATAATCATCCGCTCCATTTTCTAGTCCTAAGACAATGTTTTCAGAAGTCCCAAGGGCGGTTAGAAAGAGTATGGGAATTTGGGTATTTTCTTTGCGAATAGCTTTACAAACTTCTAATCCATTCAATTCAGGCAACATTATGTCCAATATAATCAGGTCAAATGTATTGGTGAGGGCCAATTGTAATCCCGAATTTCCATCAAAAGCCACGGATACTTCAAAGCCTTCTTCGGACAATCCCTTCTTTATGAACGAGACAACATGAACTTCATCTTCAACCAACAATATTTTTTTCATAGATGCACAAAAAGGGATTTTGAAATGAACTAGTTATAGAAGTAAAACCTGCAAATTAAATAATTCCGATGAAGTTAATACCTTTGTATTCTAATTTTTAACGAAAATGAAATTTAATACCAAAGTAATACACGGTGGTCAACACCATGAAGAAGTTACAGGAGCGGTAATGACTCCAGTGTTTCAAACTTCTACTTATGCCCAAGTGAGTCCGGGCAAACCCGTAGGCGATTACGAATACAGCCGTGCGGCCAATCCTACCCGTCAAGCGTTAGAAGATGCCTTAGCATCGATCGAAAACGGCGCGCGTGGTTTAGCCTTTGCTTCCGGTTTAGCGGCAACCGACTGTTTGTTGCGACTCTTTAAAGCCGGTGACGAAATTATTGCGATGGATGACCTTTACGGCGGTACCTATCGTTTGTTCACCCGTTTGTACAAAGACAGCGGCATCAAGTTTCACTTTGTGGACATGAATGATTTGGAGGGATTCCAAGCGTTAATCAACGAGAATACAAAATTGGTTTGGGTAGAAACACCAACGAACCCGTTAATGAAATTGGCCGATATTGCTGAAATCGCTAAAATCACTAAAAAACACAACATCCTTTTTGCAGTAGACAATACGTTTGCAACGCCGTATTTACAAAAGCCTTTGGATTTAGGTGCTGATATCGTGATGCATTCGGCTACTAAATATTTAGGTGGTCACAGCGACGTGATTGCGGGAGCTCTAATTATCAAGGACAAAGATTTGGGTGACGAATTGCATTTCAAACAGTTTGCTACTGGAGGAACGCTCGGCCCCATGGACAGTTATTTGGTGTTGCGCGGGATCAAAACCTTGCATTTACGGGTACAACGTCATTGCGAAAACGGAATGAAGGTAGCGGAGTTTTTAAGCAATCACCCTGCAGTTGATAAAGTATTCTATCCGGGATTACCCGACCATCCATTCCATGCTATTGCCAAAAAACAAATGAGTGGTTTTGGCGGTATGGTGTCGTTTACGTTTAAATCCGGTAAAGGCGAAGATGCAATTGCTTTCTTAGAGAAAGTGAAAGTATTTACTTTAGCGGAATCTTTGGGTGGCGTAGAATCCTTAGCTAACCATCCAGCCTTAATGACACACGCGTCAATTCCAGAAGACAAGCGCAAAGAAGGCGGTATCTCTGATGACTTAGTTCGTTTGAGTGTAGGAGTAGAAGATATCGATGATTTGTTGGCCGATTTGGAACAAGCATTTCGATAATTAGAAACAACTATAAAAAAATAAAGCTCCGATATACGGAGCTTTATTTTTTTGGAATTAATAATCCTATTGTAAGTAATAAATATAACCGAAGTTCAACATTAAATTCCAGTCGTTGGCTTTATTCTCAGTGTAAATACGTGGGTCCGGACTCAAACCGTCTACCCAGTTGGAGAAGTAATACTGCCAACGCAATTCCAACATCAAGTCAGACATTTCATTTAATTTATAACGTGTACCAACACTGGACACGATGGACCAAGTTGTACCCCCACGGGTATCAAATGCATCCATATATTTTATTGGGGTTACCGTTGTCAATTCTCCTAGTCCATCACCTAAAGTAGAATAAGCGGTTGGTTTGAAAAAACTGAATTGTGCACCTAAACCTAAGAAAGGTGCCCACGCTCCTGGTGTTGCTGTAAAATCACGAATGCTAAGTGGATAGAATTCCAATTGCATACCGATGTTTGTCACAGCTGTACTACCTCGCATTGCACGCAATTGATTCGCAATTAATGAATTTTTCTTTGCATCCACCCATTGACCAAAATGTTGTAGTTTGGTTTTATTGTAGGATAATTCACTGCGTAGTTTGAAGTGGTCATTGAAATACGTTTCCGGCGTGTAACAGTTACATTCCGCACGGTAAGAAAAGTTTAAGTAATGGATCAATCCAATACTAAATCCTGTATTCCCAGCATTCGTGGAAAAATCGTGTCTTTCACCATAATCCGATTGGAACGCCACCGGACCGAAGATTCCTCCAATCTCGTGGGAAAAGCCAAATTGTGCTGCCATACGGTTGGTAAAACCTAGCAACAGCAAAGAGGTCAGAATAAAATACTTAGACATCCTCATACGTGTTTTTTCAATTCCCGACAAATATATAAAAACATCATTCACTTGTAAAACAAAATAAAAAAATACTTCTTTATATACGAAAAAAAGCATAAAATGTTTTAAAAGGACTGTAAAAAGTCAATGTTCTTTCGAATTTCTTAGCGTTCTCATAAAAATTATGAGGATTTAAAAAAAACAACCCCCATATTTTAATAAAATGTATATTTGTCGGAATAAAAACGAAAACGTTTTCTTTAACAAACTAAAATATTATGTCACAAGCAATCAACAATTTCTTAGCCGAAGTTGCCAAAAGAAATGCGAATGAGCCTGAGTTCATGCAGGCAGTAAAGGAAGTAGCGGAGACCGTAATTCCTTTCATTGAACAAAATGCAAAATACCAAAACAAGATGCTTTTAGAGCGTATGGTTGAGCCAGAGCGTGTGATTATGTTCCGCGTGTGTTGGATTGACGACCAAGGGAATACACAAGTAAACCGTGGGTACCGTATCCAAATGAACTCCGCTATCGGACCTTACAAAGGAGGGATTCGTTTCCACCCTTCTGTAAACTTAAGTATCCTTAAATTCTTGGCTTTCGAACAAGTATTCAAAAACAGTTTGACAACACTTCCAATGGGTGGAGGTAAAGGTGGTTCTGATTTTGATCCAAAAGGAAAGTCAGATAACGAAATTATGCGTTTTTGTCAGGCATTTATGACAGAACTTTCTCGCCATATTGGTGCCGATACAGACGTTCCTGCGGGTGATATCGGAGTAGGAGGTCGTGAAGTAGGTTATATGTTTGGTCAATACAAAAAATTACGCAACGAGTTTACCGGAGTGTTAACTGGAAAAGGAATCACTTTCGGAGGTTCATTAATCCGTCCTGAAGCTACAGGATATGGAGATGTATACTTTGCCCAAAATATGTTGGCTACACGTGGCGAAAGCTTTACTGGAAAAACAGTTGTCGTTTCGGGTTCTGGAAACGTAGCGCAATATGCCATTGAAAAAGCAACACAATTGGGTGGAAAAGTAGTTACGGCTTCAGATTCATCAGGATATATCTACGATGCTGACGGTATCGATGCTGAGAAATTAGCGTTCATCATGGAAATTAAAAATGTTCGTTACGGTCGTATCAACGAGTACGTAGCGAAATATCCAAACGCAACATTCGTAGCAGGTAAACGTCCATGGGAAGTAAAATGTGATATCGCTTTACCTTGTGCCACTCAAAATGAGTTAAACGGGGATGAAGCTAAACAATTGATTGCAAATGGTTGTATCTGTGTAGCAGAGGGAGCAAACATGCCTTCTACTCCAGAGGCAGTTGAAGCATTCTTGGAAGCTAAAATCTTATTCGCACCTGGAAAAGCTTCTAATGCAGGAGGTGTAGCTACATCGGGATTAGAGATGTCGCAAAACTCATTGCGTTTAAGCTGGACTCGCGAAGAAGTAGACCAACGTTTACACAAAATCATGAGTGATATTCACGAAGCTTGTGTGAAATACGGTAAAGATGAAACTGGATATGTAGACTACGTTCGTGGTGCAAACATCGCAGGTTTCGTTAAAGTAGCCGATGCTATGTTAGGTCAAGGAGTCGTATAATCGCACTTCTTTTCAAATAAATCCAACCTTCTCTCCCTCCGAGAGAAGGTTTTTTTATGCCGTCCATATGATTTTACGTAATATTGCGTTACCTAAACGTGGTAGTTCGTTACATGAAAAAAATAGTCCTTTTTTGCTTCGTCCTTTGTTTGCAAATGACACATGCCCAAACCAATCGGCTGTGGCAAGGCTATTTCTCTTTCAATTCCTTAAAAGACGTAACCCGCAAAAGCAGCACAGTGTATGCCGCTTCTGAAAATGCAGTTTTCTTTCAAAAACCAACCGACGGATTTTTAGAAACCATTACTACCATTAACGGACTCAAAGCCGATAACATTACTACTATTCATTATAGTGAAGCGTATCAAGTGCTTTTAGTTGGAAATGATAATGGCTTACTTTTAGTAGTTGATAAAGACGGAAAAGTAGCCTACAAAAATGGGATTCTTACCGAAGTGCCTGTGCCTGCTTCAGTCAAAAAAATCAATCATTTTAACGAATATGACGGCAAAGTGTATATCGCCTGTGATTATGGAATTTCCGTTTTTGATTTGGATCAAATGGAATTTGGAGATACCTATTACATCGGTAACGGAGGTGCACAAGTGAAAGTCTACCAAACCACAGTTTACAATGGATTTATTTATGCTGCAACCGATTCCAACGGAATCAAAAGTGCCGCAGTTACCAATCCGTTTTTGATTGATTTCAACCAGTGGCAAGTCTTTGACAGTGGGAACTGGCTCGGAATTCAAGCCAAACAAAATCAATTAATGCTTTGCAATACCAACAATATCATTTACACTTCCAACGGTACTGGATTTAATCCGGTGTATACTTTGGGTCAAGCTGCGGTCGATTTTCGCGTTGTGGATAACTACACCGTGATTACAACCGCTCAAAAAGTGGTGGTTTTAAATGCAGGAAATACTTTAGAAACCCTTGTAAATACATCACAATATACCGCAGAGCCGGTCACTTTTAATGCCGCTATTGTGGCTAGTGATCAATTGTACATTGCAACCAATGAAGTCGGATTGTTAGAAACAGGTATGAGTTCGATTAACTTGCAAGTATTAAAACCATCGGGCCCTGATTCCAACCAACCTTTTCGATTACTAAAAACAGATGATAAATTGTTTGTGACTTACGGTAAATTTAATTTTACTTACAACCCGTACAGTCCGACACCGCCCTATCAACCGTATTTACTTCCTATTAATTATTTTACAAAAGACTTGGGTTGGTCTAAAATCCCGACTACCGATATCTTTAACGCCCGAAGTTTATCCTCTGTAGCCGTCAATCCGAAAAACACCAGTGAAGCCTATATCAGTTCCTATTTTTCAGGAGTATTAAAATTGGAAGACATGGTACCTACGGTTTTGTACAATCAAACCAATACAGGTACTAATGGCTTGGAGTCGTTAGTCCTTTCTCCTCCTGATCCAACCTATGTAGATATCCGCATCAACGGTTTAAAATACGATTCCAAAGGAAATTTATGGATGACCAATGCCTATGTCGATAAAGGAATTAAAGTGTTGAAGTCAGGCGGACAATGGCAATCGTTTGATTTAAATACCGTTTTAACCGAGCCTTTTTTCGAACGTTATGGGCAAATTCAAATTGATAAAAACGACACCAAATGGATTCCGTCCTATCGAGCAAATGGGTTGATTATTTTTAATGAGAATTATAACAACAAGTGTTTGTTGGTCAAAACCGGAACAGAAGGAAATCTCCCTAGCATGGACGTGCGCTGCGTAGCTATAGATAACCGCAATCAAGTGTGGATTGGTACCGCGCGAGGACTCCGTACGATTTCTTCTGCAGATACCTTTATCAATGCGGACAATATTCAGTCCAAAGCTATTATTATTAACGAGGTAATTGATGGGGTCGAACTCGCACAAGAGTTGTTTTACGAACAAGTGATATTGGACATTTGTGTGGATGGAGCCAATCGTAAATGGGTCTCCATTGCCGATTCTGGTGTGTATTTGGTGTCTGCAAATGGTCAAGAAACCATTTATCATTTTACCAAAGAAAATTCACCACTGCCCAGCAATAACGTAGCCGATATCGAAATTGACGGCACCACTGGCGAAGTGTTTTTTGCTACCGAAAAAGGATTGATTTCCTATAAAGGAACGGCGACAAAACCCAGTGATGATTTGGCGGGCGTGTATGTGTACCCCAATCCCGTTCGCCCCGAATATACAGGCACGGTTAAAATAGCCGAACTCACTGACAAAGCCATTGTGAAAATCACGGATATTGAAGGGAATTTAGTGTATGAAACCACAGCTTCCGGAGGAACAATCGAATGGGATACCACCGCTTTTGGGAAATACCGCGTGGCCTCGGGTGTCTACATGATTTTTATCTCGGGTGAGGATGGGATTGAAACTGCGGTTCGTAAGGTGATGATCATTCGATAAACCATGCTCGTTAAAACCAAAGCCATCGTCTTATCAACCCTCAAGTATCAGGAAAAAAGTCTGATCGTGAAGTGCTTTACCCAAAGTGACGGACTCAAATCCTACTTCGTGCCAAGTGCCTATTCGGGTAAAAAATCCAATCAAAAAATTGCCTATTTCCAACCTTTGACTTTACTCGAAATTGAAGCAGTGCACAAGAACAAAGGGACTCTCGAACATTTTCGTGAAATCAAACTCGCCGCGGCTTACCAATCCATTCCGATGGATGTTGTCAAAAGTACGATTGTAATTTTTCTCTCCGAAATGCTCCATCATAGCATTCGCGAAGAGGCGAAAAACGCTCCACTGTTTGATTTGCTCGAATCGGCCTTACTTTGGCTTGATGCCCATGATGACATTGCCAATTTCCATTTGATTTTATTGCTGGAAGTAACCAAATACCTCGGCTTTTATCCCGAACGCGACAATACCACCGACCCCTTTTTTGAATTGACTGAAGGTGTATTCGTGCCGTTTCAAGGGGTGAGTTGTTTGAGCGAACATGAAACAGTGCTTTGGCGCAAACTCATGGAACAAAACATCGAGAATCCCGGAAAAGTCTTCACCAGCACTGAACGCTCCATTTTACTAAAAATCCTTCTCGATTTCTACTCCATCCACCTCGACGGCTTCAAAAAACCCAAATCGTTGGATGTACTTCGGGAAGTGTTTGCGTAGTTTCATTGTCTATGGATATCATCAGCTAAGAATCTCAGTAACTCAGCAGCCCCAAAATATATTTTTCACAATTTCTCCTTTCCCTCCTTAAATTATTGCTAAAAGTCGGCGCAGTTTCGCCCAAATTGTATCCTCGTAAAGCAATTTTCATTACTTTCGCAAACTGATTTAAGAATACGACAAAATGAGTACAAAATTTACTGAATACAAAGGACTTGACTTGCCTGTAGTGGCTGACGAAGTGCTTCGATTTTGGAAAGAAAATAATGTCTTTGAGCAAAGTGTAACGTCACGTGAAGGAGCTACCCCGTATGTGTTTTTTGAAGGGCCACCTTCAGCCAACGGTTTGCCCGGAATTCACCACGTGATGGCGCGTGCGATTAAAGATATTTTTTGTCGTTATAAAACCCAAAAAGGCTACCAAGTAAAACGAAAAGCGGGTTGGGATACCCACGGTTTACCCGTTGAATTAGGTACCGAAAAAGAATTGGGTATTACCAAAGAAGATATCGGGAAAACCATTTCCGTAACTGAATATAACGAAGCGTGTAAACGCACCGTTATGCGCTATACCGATGTGTGGAATGATTTGACAGAAAAAATGGGTTATTGGGTCGATATGAACGATCCGTATGTAACCTACAAATCCAAATACATGGAGACCGTTTGGTGGTTGTTGCAACAAATCTATAACAAAGACTTGTTGTACAAAGGCTATACCATCCAACCGTATTCGCCCAAAGCAGGAACGGGTTTATCCTCTCATGAAGTAAACCAACCCGGTACTTACCGCGATGTGACCGATACTACGATTGTAGCACAATTTAAAGCGGTCGCTGATAGTTTGCCGACCTTCTTACAAGGTTTCGGAGACATTCATTTCTTGGCCTGGACGACAACACCCTGGACGTTGCCTTCGAATACCGCGTTGACTGTCGGGCCAAAAATCGATTATGTTTTGGTAAAATCATTTAACCAATATACGTTCGAACCCATCCAAGTGATTTTGGCCAAACCCTTGCTAAATAAAGTTTTTGGTGGAAAATATGCAGCAGCGGAAAGTGAAGCCGATTTTACTAACTACAAATCGGAAGATAAGAAGATCCCTTATGCCGTGATTGCCGAAGCAAAAGGCGCTGATTTGGTAGGGATTCGTTACGAACAACTGTTACCGTATGTATTACCGTATCAATCGCCAGAAAATGCTTTCCGCGTGATTTCGGGTGATTTTGTGACCACAGAAGACGGAACGGGTATCGTACATACCGCCCCAACCTTTGGTGCAGATGATGCTAAAGTAGCGAAAGAAGCTACACCTGAAGTTCCGCCTATGTTGGTGTTGGACGAAGCAGGAAATCCTGTGCCGTTGGTGGATTTGCAAGGACGATTTATCCAAGGTTTGGGTGATTTGTCGGGCAAATATGTGAAGAATGAATATTACAACGAAGGCGAAGCCCCCGAGAAATCGGTAGATGTGGAAATCGCCATTCGTTTAAAAGAAGAAAATAAAGCCTTCAAAGTGGAGAAATACGTACACAGTTATCCCCACTGTTGGCGCACCGATAAACCGATTCTTTACTATCCGTTAGATTCGTGGTTTATCAAAATTACAGAAGTCAAAGACCGTATGTTTGACCTAAACGATACCATCAACTGGAAGCCCAAAGCTACAGGAGAAGGCCGTTTTGGGAATTGGTTGAAAAATGCCAACGACTGGAACTTGTCGCGTTCCCGCTATTGGGGAATTCCGTTGCCGATTTGGCGTACGGAAGACAAAACCGAAGAAATCTGTATCGGTTCGGTCGAACAGTTGTACAACGAAATTGAAAAAGCGGTGGCTGCTGGGGTAATGTCCGAGAATCCCTACCGCGGATTTGAAATCGGGAATATGGACGAAGCCAATTATGATTTGGTGGACTTGCATAAAAACATTGTAGATAACATCGTTTTGGTGGCATCTTCAGGGAAAGCCATGAAACGGGAATCCGATTTGATTGACGTGTGGTTTGATTCGGGTGCCATGCCGTATGCACAATGGCATTATCCGTTTGAAAATAAAGCGTTCATTGACAACAACGAAGCCTTCCCTGCGGATTTTATTGCAGAAGGTGTGGACCAAACCCGTGGCTGGTTTTATACCTTACATGCTATTGGTACTTTGGTGTTTGACAAAATAGCCTATAAAAATGTTGTATCCAACGGCTTGGTATTGGACAAAAACGGTCAAAAAATGTCCAAACGATTGGGCAATGCCGTAGATCCGTTTGAAACATTGAAAGAATACGGTCCGGATGCAACACGTTGGTACATGATTTCCAATGCGAATCCTTGGGACAACTTAAAATTTGACATTGAAGGCGTTGCAGAAGTGCGCCGTAAGTTCTTTGGAACATTATATAATACCTATTCGTTCTTTGCGTTGTATGCGAATATCGATGGGTTTACCAACCAAGAAGCCGAAGTGCCGTTACACGAGCGTCCTGAGATTGACCGTTGGATTCTTTCTGAATTGCATACGTTAATCCAAACCGTGGATGAAGCGTATGCCGATTATGAACCGACCAAAGCTGCACGAGCGATATCTGATTTCGTTCAAGAGAACTTAAGTAACTGGTATGTACGTTTATGCCGTCGTCGTTTTTGGAAAGGTGAATACGGAACAGATAAGATTGCAGCCTATCAAACGTTATATACTTGTTTGGTAACTGTGGCAAAATTGTCGGCTCCAGTGGCACCCTTCTTCATGGATCAGTTGTACCGCGACTTGGTCAATGCGACGGGAAGCCCCGAATTTACTAGTGTTCACTTAGCAAATTTCCCTGAATTTGTTGAAAAATTTGTTGATAAATCACTAGAGCGCAAAATGTTAAAGGCACAAACCGTTTCTTCCTTAGTATTATCACTGCGTAAGAAAGAGATGATTAAAGTGCGTCAACCCTTGCAAAGAGTAATGATTCCAGTACTTGACGCTACTTTTAAAGCAGAAATTGAGGCGGTTTCCGATTTGATAAAATCCGAAGTAAACGTCAAAGAAGTGGCGTTATTAGACGATGCTTCAGGGGTGTTGGTGAAACAAATTAAGCCCAATTTCAAGACCCTCGGACCGCGATTTGGTAAAGATATGGGATTGATTTCCAAAGCGATACAAGACTTTAGTCAAGAACAAATCAATGCCATCGATGCCAATGGGGAATTGGTTATTGAAATTTCAGGAAATACTATAACTTTAACAACCCAAGACGTAGAGATTACTTCGCAAGACATCCCTGGGTGGTTAGTGGCTAACGCAAACGGAATAACAGTCGCGTTAGACATAACTTTAACCGAGGAATTAAAAGAAGAAGGAATCGCCCGCGAATTGGTTAACCGAATCCAAAATATTCGTAAGGACTCCGGGTTTGAAGTAACTGATAAAATTAAAGTCGAGTTACAACGCAACGGAGCTTTGGAACAGGCCATCCGAAACAACGAAAATTACGTATGTTCAGAAACCTTAACCGAAGCATTGATTTTTACCGATACGTTGGATAAAGGCACAGAAATTGAGTTCGATGACATAAAAACTAAGATATTAATCTCAAAATAGGAATAATTATGGTAGAAGAAAAATTGAGATATTCAGATGCTGATTTAGCAGAATTCAAAGAAATAATCTTAAAGAAAATTGAAAAAGCACAAGCCGATCTTGAATTGATCAAAAGTGCGTATATGAATGATTTAAATAACGGTACTGACGATACTTCACCAACGTTTAAAGCGTTTGAAGAAGGAAGTGAGACCATGAGTAAAGAAGCGAACTCGCAATTGGCCATTCGTCAAGAGAAGTTTATTCGCGATTTAAAAAATGCTTTGTTCCGTGTGGAAAATAAAACCTACGGTATATGTAAAGTAACGGGGAAATTGATTTCTAAAGAACGTTTGAAAATCGTACCCCACGCAACGATGAGTATCGAAGCAAAAAATATGCAACGCTAATCTGTACCTTTTTTATAGTCAAACGCTCCTTTTAGGGGCGTTTTTCTTAAAAAATGACTTACTTTTGCCCCGCAAAAAACAGCAAACCAACACTTTCAATACACGCAAAGCTCTATGAAATTAAGAAATGCCGCGCTAATTATCTTTCTGTTATTGGTTATTGACCAATTTTCTAAGATTTATATTAAAACCAATTTTATACTCGGTGAAAAACACGATGTCTTGAGTTGGTTTAAAATTTATTTCATTGAAAATGAAGGAATGGCTTGGGGAACCGTAATTCCGGGGGCCTATGGTAAACTTATTTTAACCGTTTTCCGTATTGGAGCGGTGGGCGTAATTGCCTATTGGTTGTGGGATTCCATTAAAAAGAACAAAAACAATTTTTTGATTGTTGCCATCAGTTTGATCTTTGCCGGAGCTTTGGGTAATATTATTGATTCCGTTTTTTATGGCGTTTTCTTTGACGATAGTATCAGCCACTTGGCTACTTTTAATTCCGATAATCCCTACGGAACGTGGTTCCACGGTAAAGTAGTGGACATGTTTTACTTCCCCATTATTGAAAATTATATGTTGCCTTCTTGGGTGCCAATTTGGGGCGGAAAAGAAATTACTTTTTTCAATGCCATTTTCAATGTGGCCGATGTCGCTATTTCAACAGGAGTCGGTATATTAATTGTCTTTAACAAACGCGCGTTTGCCCATGCTCCCGTTCAATCCAATGTGTCCATAACCCATTGGGAAGATGAGCATCATGAAGAAGCCGCTGCCGAAAACGAATAAACTTTTTCGGGTGTAACACACCAATCCAATCGAATATCATCTGGGGAAACATCGGTTATTTCAGGTGTTGCTTCAAAAAATGACAAACCTATTTTTACCGTTTCTGGTCGGCATTTGGCCAAAAACCGATCGTAAAAGCCTTTGCCATAGCCCACCCGATTTCCTTTTTCATCAAAAGCCAATAAAGGGATGAAAACCACATCCAATTTGGTTTCGGGAACTTCGATGCCGTCTACCGGTTCGGGAATATCGTACGCATTTTTGCGCAGTTTGGTATTGTCGGTCAATAAATAATGGGTAAGCGTGCCCGTTTCAAAATTGCTTTTGGAGAGCACCACTTCTTTATCTTTTCCAAATAAGATTTGTAAAATAAACTCAGTCTGAATTTCCTTTTGGCTTTCAATCGTTAAAAACAAATGGTAGTACACGTAATCCCAAAGGGGTAAACGCACCAATTGGTTGGCAATTTGCAAGCTTTTGAATTCGATTTCTTCTTCGTTCAATGCCTTGCGTTGGGCTTTGTATACCGTTCGTAATTCTTTTTTAAGCATGTACGTGCAACTTCAATTCTTCTGTAAAGGTAGTTAAATGACTAACTTCTACATGATCCATCACGACGATTTTATACCAAAGCGGTTCGCCAAAATGGGTGTCGGGAACCAAATGAAAGCGATGGGCAATTTCTTCGGGGATTGCACTTGCTTTCATCGTTACAATATTCATATCGGGATGACGGTAATACGGAATGTCCAAAGTATCCAATTGCTGACATAGAAATCGGGTGCGCATTTGTAAGACACTAATTTTTTCAAACCATTGGTGTGGACCGTAAGTGAATAAAATCATCCACACGGCAATGGCATTGGCGCCGCTGCGACTCCCGCACAAGGTCAAGTCCATGCCTTCTACGTATTGGGCATCTTCGGTCAATACATTTTCAATGAGTCCTTTGCGGCATAAAAATATACCCGTACCATAAGGAGCTTGCAACATTTTGTGCGCATCAACGGTGATCGAACTCACCAAGGGATTTCCAAAATGGAGTTCGGAATCGGGCTGACTGAACGGGTAAACAAATCCGCCGTACGCGCCATCCAAATGCAGTTTGAATTGGAATCCCCATTTTTCCAAAGCCTCGGCATACACAGTGGGATTATCGATGCTTCCAAAAAGCGTAGTGCCCATATTGCTGACTACGATGGCGTATTTTTTTCCGTTTTCGCGGGCTTTTTGTAATTGAATGTCTAACAGTGTAGCGTCGATTTGTCGTGTTTCAAAATCAACTGGAATTTGCAGTAAATCCAATTGCAATAGGTTGGCGCCTTTTGGAATGGAATAATGGGTGTCGGTGGAACAAATGATTACGATTTCATGGGAAAGTGCGCCGCATTGCTGTTTAAAATAGTTGCGGTACATCCAAAGTGCTTGAATATTGGCTTCGGTGCCGCCAGGAGAAATATAGCCGTCAAATTGTTGGGGTTCGGCTTTAAAAATATCGACGGCCAACACGTTCAGCACTTCGCGTTCCAGTTCTTGGGTACCTTGGAATACGTGTTCTGAGTCGCCTAAAGTATGGCAACCGATATGATTGGGATTGGCTACAAAAGTTTGTAAAACCGGCGCATCATTCAGAAACGGTGCGTCATAAAACACTTTGGAATCCAAATGAGACGCGGGAAATCCTAAAGTAATATCTTCGCTAAAGTTGATGTTGGCGGCCAGTGCCTTTTGGATTTTGGCTTTGCGTTCGCTGTCGGGTAATTTGGTCCAATACTGCATATTTTTTTTGGGCGAAAGTAGCGGAATGGTCAGGATCGAACTATGATAAAAGTCAGGTGAAAAAGTACTTGTTCAATGCTGCAACGGATTACGCGTTTTGAAAAAGGCACTGGATTTCAGCCCGGATAGAAGCGGCAGCTCCCGATTCCATCGGGACTATAGCGGATAGCCGGAAGGTACTGGATTCGGGCGGTCAGCGTCTGCTGCATAAAAATTAAAATTGCATCATTTTCCGTTCATCTTCTGTGTATTTTTGTAAAAAAGAATTCGATGGCGCTTTCTCCTTCTTTGGAACTTCAATTGCAAACCTTGCCCGACAATCCTGGCGTGTATCAGTATTTTGATGCCGAGGGGAAGATTTTGTATGTGGGAAAGGCCAAGAATTTGAAAAAACGGGTGTCGTCGTATTTCAATAAAGTGCACGACAATGCCAAGACAAATGTGTTGGTGCGCAAGATTCATGAGATTCGACATATTGTGGTGGCGACGGAAGCCGATGCGCTGCTGTTGGAGAACAATTTGATTAAAAAATTACAACCGCGGTACAATGTGTTGTTGAAAGACGACAAGAGTTATCCGTGGATTTGTATCAAGCGCGAACCCTATCCGCGGGTATTTTCGACGCGAAGAATGATCAAAGACGGTTCGGAATATTTTGGGCCGTATACCAATTTTAAAGTGGTGCATACCATTTTGGATATGATCAAAGAATTGTATCCGTTGCGCACGTGCCAGTTGGATTTAAAACCAGCCAACATCAAGAGCGGTAAGTTTAAAGTCTGTTTGGAATACCACATTGGCAATTGCAAAGGGCCGTGTGAAGGTTTGGAGTCGGAGGCGCATTATTTGGAACAAGTGGCGGCGATTCGCGAAATTTTAAAAGGAAATTTCAAAGACAGTTTGCGCGATTTTAAGAAGAAAATGCAGGAGTTTGCCGCCGAAATGCAGTTTGAGGAAGCCCAAAAAATGAAAGAGAAAATCGAGGCATTGGAGAATTACCAAGCGCGATCGACGGTTTTGAATCCGAAAATTTCCAACATTGATGTGTTTTCGATTGTTTCGGATGAAAGTATGGCGTTTGTCAACTTTTTGCAGATTGCTCATGGCGCGATTATTCGTTCACACACCTTAGAACTCAAAAAGAAATTGGATGAAACCGATCAAGAACTGTTGGAATTGGCAGTGATCGAATTGCGCGAGCGTTTTCATTTGACCTCCAAAGAAATCGTTGTGCCGTTTGAGATGGATTTGGGGGATAAAATCAAGGTGACGGTACCCCAATTGGGCGACAAGAAGCAGATTTTGGAGTTGTCGCAGCGCAATGCCAAGTACCATCGCTTGGAGCAATTGAAGCAAATCCAAATTGTGGATCCCGAGCGGCATACCAACCGCATTATGGCGCAGATGCAAAAAGATTTGCGTTTGTCGGTTGAGCCGCGACATATCGAATGTTTTGACAACTCGAACATTCAAGGAACCAATCCCGTTTCGGCCTGTGTGGTGTTTAAAGATGGCAAACCGAGTAAAAAGGATTACCGACATTTTAATGTGAAAACGGTAGAAGGGCCCAATGATTTTGCGACGATGGAAGAAGTGGTGTATAGACGCTATAAACGCTTGTTGGATGAAAATCAGCCACTGCCCCAATTGATTATTATTGATGGGGGAAAAGGGCAATTGTCGTCGGCCTTAAAAAGTTTGGAAGCCTTGGATTTACGCGGTAAAATTGCCATTATCGGAATTGCCAAACGCTTGGAAGAATTGTTTTATCCGGGCGATTCGGTGCCGTTGTATTTGGATAAAAAGTCGGAAACCCTAAAAGTCATCCAGTTTTTACGCAACGAAGCCCACCGTTTTGGGATTACGTTCCACCGAGATAAACGCAGTAAGTCGGCATTGCAAACGAGTATAGAAACCATTCCGGGTATAGGTGAAAAAACGATGCAAACGTTAATTAAGCATTTCAAAAGTGTTAAAAGATTGAAAGAAGCCTCAGAAAGTGAAATTTCTGACGTCATCGGACCGTCGAAAGCCAAAAAAATTTACGAATTTTACACCACAATTCAGAACAACAACTCACTTGAACACAATTAATACACGCCGAAGTTCCTTTTTCTCAATCAACCGTTTGGGGATTTTCGTGCTATTGTTGTTGTTAACCACTTCCTTTTCCCAAGCTCAAGACACGATAAAACGACCCAAAATAGGTTTGGTTTTGAGTGGCGGCGGTGCCAAAGGGTTTGCCCACATTGGGGTATTAAAAGTTTTGGAAGAAGCGGGTGTAAAGATCGATTATATCGGTGGAACCAGCATGGGGGCAGTGATTGGAAGTTTGTATGCCACGGGATACAGCGCCAAACAAATTGATTCTATTTTTACCAACACCAATTTTGACGAATTATTAAGCGATTATATTCCGAGGGATTCCAAGAGTTTTTATGAAAAACGGAACGATGAAATGTACGCGTTAACGTTACCGTTTGACAAATTGACGATCGGGGTACCTATTGCCTTGTCGCGGGGCTTATACAATTACAATTTATTGACCAAACTCACGCATAAAGTCCGCTATGTGCGGGATTTTAATCAACTGCCGATACCTTTTGTATGTGTAGCCACCAATATCGAAACCGGCGAGCAAGTGGTGTTGAGAAATGGCTATCTTCCCGAGGCGTTGTTAGCGAGTTCGGCCTTTCCGAGTTTATTTTCACCCGTTACTATTGATGGAAAACTCTTGATTGATGGGGGAGTTACCAACAATTATCCTGTGGAAGAATTGCGAAAGATGGGTGCGGAAATTATCATAGGAGTAGATGTGCAAGATGATTTGCAAACCAAAGAAAATTTAAAAGAGGCGACGCGTATTTTGGTTCAGATTTCCAATATGGAAATGATTGAAAGTATGAAGTCCAAACAAAAATTGACCGATTACTACATCAAACCCGATATCAAAGATTACAATGTGATTTCTTTTGAAAAAGGACCGGAAATTATAAAGCGAGGCGAAGATGCCGCGCGTAATTTTTGGAATGATTTCAAAAAACTTCGCAGTAAAGATTATGTTGCGCAAGAAATAGCGGTTCATAAAGACAGTTTGCAAATCGATCGGATTTCGATTAATTCGATTAAAAATTATACCCGAGCCTATATCATCGGAAAGTTGGGTTTCAAACAGGGGACCAAAATCAGTTACGACGATTTGAAAAAAGGGATTAATAAATTAACGGCAACGGGCAACTTCAGTTCGATTCTTTTCCAAATCAATAAATTTAATGATGGCGATGAATTGGAAATGAAATTGACCGAAAGCAATAACAAAACCTTTTTGCGCTTTGGCTTGCACTATGACGGACTCTATAAAAGTGCGGCTGTGGTGAATTTTACCCAAAAGAAAACCATTTTTAGAAACGATGTGTTGTCGGTCGATTTTGGATTGGGGGATAAGTTTCGCTACAATTTGGATTATTATATTGATAATGGGTTTTATTTTAGTTTCGGACTCAAATCGAGGTATTATCAATTCAATAGAAACGTTGAGACCGATTTCAGTAATGGGTCATTTTTTAGTCAAGAAGGGATTAGTTCGTTGAATGTCGATTATTCCGATTTTTCCAATCAAGCCTATTTGCAAACCATCTTTGCGCAAAAGTTTTTGTTGGGTGGCGGATTAGAATGGAAATTGCTTAAAATCAAATCCCAAACCTTAGAAAACACTAAGCAATATTTTGAAAACAGCGATTATTTGAGTGTGTTTGGCTACATGAAATACGATTCGTTTGACAACAAATATTTTCCTAAAAAAGGTTGGTTTTTTAACGGTGAAGTCAATTCGTATTTGTATTCTTCGGATTATACGAATAATTTCAATCGTTTTACAGTTGTGAAAGGGGAAGCGGGCATTACTCGAACCTTTTACAAGTATTTTAACTTGCGCTTAGTTTCTGAAGCGGGCATCACGATGGGATCGAATAATACCCATTTCTTGGATTTCGTATTGGGCGGTTACGGTTTTTATACGATTAATAACTTCCGTCATTTCTACGGTTATGACTTTGTAGGTGCTGCCGCGGATAGTTATATCAAATCGGTTGCCACGGTAGATGTAGAATTTTACAAGAAAAACCATCTTAATTTCTCTGCCAATTATGCCAATTTAGCCGACAAACTTTTTGAAACGGGCGATTGGTTTTCCAAACCCAAATTATCGGGCTACGCAGTGGGTTATGGATTGGAAACCGTATTGGGTCCGATTGAGGCCAAATACACGTGGTCGCCTGAAAAACCTAAGGGCTTTTTCTGGTTTAGTGTAGGATTTTGGTTCTAACGAGCCAATCGTTGTATTTTTTTCCGTAAAAACTTTATATTTGGGAACTATAACATAACCAAAACAGAAATATATGTCAATTTGGAGATTAAAACCCGTATCCGCTTTTGAAGCCGATATGAAGAAAAGTGATTTGAACCGTGTATTGACCAAGTGGGGACTAACTTCATTGGGAATTGGGGCGATCATTGGAGGTGGAATTTTTACACTTACCGGAATTGCTGCCCATGATTATGCGGGACCTGCTTTAGCTTTATCCTTTGTAATTGCCGGAATCGGTTGTTTATTTGCTTCCTTGTGCTATGCCGAATTTGCTTCGGTATTACCTGTAGAAGGTTCAGCGTATGCCTATGCGTATGGAACAGTGGGTGAAATTTTCGCCTGGTTTATCGGGTGGAACCTGATTTTGGAATACATGATGGGTGCCACCACAGTCGCCGTGGCTTGGAGTGGATATTTTGTCAAGTTGCTCCATCTCTTTGGTATTGATTTTCCGCTTTGGCTCTGTAACGATTTGGCAACAGCTACTGAAAAAGCAGCGAAATTAGGGGAAGAAGCACCTTCTTTTGCGTTTAACCTTCCCGCCTTTTTAATCACTTGGGTGGTAACATGGATTCTAGTGAAAGGGATTAAAGAAGCGGCTAAAACGAATAATATTATTGTAATCATTAAGATTGCTGTAGTGTTATTTGTGATTATTGTCGGAGCATTTTATATCAAAACAGAAAACTGGCAGCCATTTATTCCAGAAGCAAAATCTGTAATGATTGATGGCGTTGAGAAGATCAGTTTTGGTTACGGCGGTGTGTTAACGGCAGCAACGATTGTGTTCTTTGCTTATATAGGCTTTGATGCGGTTTCGACCCAAGCGGGTGAAGCAATTAATCCGAAGAAAGACGTGCCGTTTGCCATTGTAGCTTCACTTGTGATTTGTACGGTATTGTACATTTTAGTGTCGTTGGTGTTAACGGGTATGGTGAAATACGATATGTTGGACAAATCCGCTCCTGTGGCTTCTGCGTTTAGTGAAAACGGAATCAGTTGGGCGGTATTTATCATCACGCTTGCAGCAACAGCTGGTTTAACGAGTGTGATGTTGGTGATGATGTTAGGTCAAACTCGTATTTTCTTAGGTATGGCCAAAGACGGATTGTTACCAGGTTTCTTTAAAACCTTACATCCAAAATTCAAAACACCCCATAAAAGTACGTTCTTAGTTGGAGGTATTATCTCTTTAGTAGCGGCTTTTACACCCATTGATAAAGTATCAGAAATGTGTTCGATGGGAACCTTATTGGCCTTTGCTATGGTTTGTATTGCGGTAATGATTTTACGTTACAAAAAACCTGAATTGGAACGTCCCTACCGAACGCCAGCGGTTTATTTAGTAGGAACATTAGGCGTATTGTTCAATTTATTCTTAATGTATTTTGTGCGCATTGATACTTGGAAAGCCTTCATTGTTTGGGGTACATTAGGAATCATCGTGTACTTTGTATACGGTAAGCGAAAATCCAATTTGAACAATTTACCCGAATAAAACTTCAAAATCCAAATTCGAAAGAGTTTGGATTTTTTTTTCGATATTTGTTTATATGAAAGGCTGGAAGGATTTATTGTCCCATCTCAAATTCCTCATCAAGAGAAATCCTGAATGAGGAAGTTTCAATTTTGGTTTAATGGACATTCGTCCTTTGTTTAACACAAAAAATTGAAAGTATGCCGATTTATCATAAATTAGGGGAAATCCCCCACAAGCGACACATTCAGTTTCGCAAGCCCAACGGTGATTTGTACTACGAACAGTTGTTTGGAACCATCGGTTTTGATGGAATGTATTCCAATATGTATCATGTGCACCGCCCGACACAAGTCAAAGAAATTCGCCGACAATACAGTGTTGCGCCTACGATTGCCAAGGCCAACAATATTCAATCCTACCGTTTGCGTGGGTTTGAGGTTCAACCCCAAGATGATTTTTTGGAAAGTCGGAAAATCGTTTTAACCAATTCCGATTGTCACATCGTTTTGGCTGCTCCCCGCCAATCCACGACCGATTATTTTTATAAAAATACCGATTCGGATGAGGTGATTTTTATTCATAAAGGTTCGGGTAAATTACGCACCATGTTGGGTAATTTGGATTTTAAATACGGGGATTATTTGGTAATTCCACGCGGTATGATTTATAAAATGGATTTCGACACCACGGACAATCGCTTGTTTATTGTGGAGTCGCATCGTCCAGTTTATACCCCAAAACAATACCGCAACTGGTTTGGACAATTATTGGAACATGCGCCTTTTTGTGAACGTGATATCCGCAAACCTTACGAGATAGAAACCTATGATGAAAAAGGGGAATTTTTAATCAAAATCAAAAAGAAAGACGAGATTTTTGATATGATTTATGCCACCCATCCTTTTGATGTGGTTGGGTATGATGGGTATAACTATCCGTATGCCTTTTCGATTCACGACTTTGAACCGATGACCGGTCGTATTCACTTACCACCGCCGGTACACCAAACCTTTGAAACGGATGCTTTTGTGATTTGTTCCTTTGTGCCGCGTTTGTATGATTACCATCCGCAATCTATTCCTGCTCCGTACAATCATAGTAATATTGATGCCGATGAGGTATTGTATTATGTAGATGGCGATTTTATGAGTCGGAACGATATTGAGGCCGGACATATTTCCTTGCACCCAGCGGGGATTCCGCACGGTCCGCACCCTGGTGCTGTTGAACGTAGCATCGGTAAAAAAGAAACCTTAGAATTGGCCGTCATGGTCGATACCTTTAAGCCATTAATGGTCACGGAAGCAGCGATGCAAATTGCGGACGACCGTTATTTCCAATCTTGGTTAGAACCTGAAAAATAATATGTATAAAAGTAAACTTTCATCTGATCCAACGGCGCTTATTCTCGGAATTATAAGCTTGTTCATTTTGTTTTTTGTCTGTTGTTGCGGATTGTTATTGCCCGTTTCATTGGCCCTAGCTATTGTGGGTTGGGTAATGGCACATAAAAGCATCAAAGAATACGAAATCAACCCAGAAGTATTCAGTAGTAATAGTCGCTCTAATGTGGGGATTGCAAGATTACTGTGTATAGTAAGTACTATTTTGAACGGACTCTTAATTCTGGTTTTTGCGGTAGGTATGTTGTTTTTCCAATCGGATATATTTGAAAAATTTCGAAAAGAATTGGAAAAACAGAATTCTAAAAATGTGACCATTACGATTGACACTACTGCTATGGATACGAAAGAAGACGACGCGTTGTATCAAGAAAAAAGTCAAGATTCAATTGTGGAAGACTCTGTAGAAGTCAAACTTTAAAAAAATTAAATCATGTCAAAAGAAATAAAAAATGTAGAATACGGTCTTGAAAAAATCTTTCAAGGCGCACAAGATTTCCTTCCCTTATTAGGAACAGATTATGTCGAATTTTATGTGGGAAATGCCAAGCAATCCGCACATTATTATAAAACCGCGTTTGGTTTTCAATCGCATGCTTACAAAGGTTTAGAAACGGGTTCGCGTGATGAGGTGAGTTATGTGTTGAAACAAGATAAAATTCGCTTGGTTTTAACGACACCTTTGAACAGCAATTCGCCCATTAACGATCATTTGCGCAAGCATGGTGACGGTGTAAAAGTTGTGGCTTTATGGGTAGAAGATGCCCGTTCGGCTTGGGAAGAAACGACGAAGCGCGGTGCCAAATCCTTTATGGAGCCTACTGTAGAAAAAGACGAAAATGGGGAAGTTGTTCGTGCAGGTATTTACACCTACGGCGAAACCGTTCACATGTTTGTGGAGCGTAAAAACTACAACGGAACTTTTTTACCTGGCTATAAAGCATGGAACTCGGATTATAACCCAGAGCCTGTCGGATTGAAATATATCGATCACATGGTAGGAAATGTGGGTTGGGGCGAGATGAACCAATGGGTTTCTTGGTACGAACAAGTGATGGGTTTTGAAAATTTCTTATCATTTGATGATACCCAAATCCACACCGAATATTCAGCGTTGATGAGTAAGGTAATGTCCAACGGAAATGGACGTATCAAATTTCCTATTAACGAACCTGCAGAAGGAAAAAAGAAATCACAAATCGAAGAATATTTGGATTTTTATGAAGGGCCAGGCGTGCAACACATTGCTGTCGCTACGGATGATATCATCAAAACAGTAGCTGCTTTGAAAGCGCGTGGCGTAGAGTTTTTACCCCCGCCACCTCAAGCGTATTACGACGAAATTCCGGCGCGTTTGGGTGAGCACATGAAAATCATGAAAGAAGATATCAAAGAGTTGCAAAAGCTTTCTATCCTTGTCGATGCTGATGAAGAAGGGTATTTGTTGCAAATCTTCACCAAACCTGTTGAAGACCGTCCGACCTTATTTTATGAAATTATTCAGCGAATGGGTGCTAAAGGCTTCGGTGCAGGAAACTTCAAAGCGTTGTTTGAATCCATTGAACGCGAGCAAGCGTTAAGAGGAACACTGTAATATTTGGGTTTTTATTGCATTATTTCCAAAATACAACGTTGTAGTCTAGTGTTTTTTGATAATTATTTGTTAAAGTCAGTTTTTTTACTGTAATTATTCAAAAATCACCCTACATTTGCCACAGAAAAAAACTAGAAAGGCAGGGATGTCTTTCGAAAGTAATAAGTTTTTCATAATTTATAGTTTTTTGGTTGGTTAATAGCATAAAAACCCAGTCTATTTTGGCTGGGTTTTTTTGTTTTTTTACTTTTGGAACAATAATTGTAAGCCGTAAAAAACAAATAAGTTTATGATGAAAAAGATATTGCTCCTCGGATTATTGTTTTTTACTGTAGCATTTGATGCCCAAAAGTCCTCTGCTTTTGATGTTGGGGAATGGTTTAAATTTAGGGTTCATTACGGTTTTGTTACTGCTGGTTACGCTACGTTAGAAGTAAAAGAAGCCGTTCGAAACAACCGTAAAGTCTTTCATGCAATAGGGAAAGGTTACAACACAGGTATGTCGCGTTTGTTTTTTAAAGTAGAGGATAATTATGAATCCTATTTTGATAAAGTAACGGGAAAACCCTATCAATTTGTACGAAAAATTGACGAAGGTGGCTATACCAAAAATCAAGAAGGTTTTTTTAATCAAGATAAAAACACCATCTTAGTAAAGGATTATAAAAACAATACCAATAACACCTTTACAACACCTGAAAACGTTCAAGACATCGTGTCTACCTTTTATTACCTGCGCAATCATCCCAATGTGGATAAATTGAAAGTTGGGGAATCCATTAATGTAGATATGTTTTTTGACGATGAAACGACGAAATTCAAACTCAAATTTATTGGGAGAGAAGATTTAGATACTAAATTTGGAACTGTACCGTGTATGATTTTTAGACCTCTAGTTCAAAAAGGACGGGTTTTTAAAGAAGAAGAAAGTTTAACGGTATGGATTTCCAGTGATGATAACAAAGTTCCCATCCGAATTAAAGCCAGCCTCATGGTGGGTTCGATTAAAGCGGATTTGGACGCCTTTAAAGGATTGGCAAATCCTTTTGAAATTAAAGTAAAAAAATGATTTCGGAAACAACAAACGAACTAATCAATGCCTTAGAAGAAAAGTTTCAAGGCATGAATCAAAATACAGACACCCATTTGGAAGGCCTATTATGGTCCAAACCCATTACCTATTGGGATTATATCCAAACGGATGCTTTGTTAAATTTACAAATACAACGCACCCTTTTACCCGACGAAATGGTCTTTATCATGTACCATCAAGTCAATGAATTGTTGTTCAAAATGATTCTGTGGGAAATTAATCAAGTATGTCATGCTACAACATTAACTACCGACTTTTTCACGGAAAAACTACGTCGCATCAGTCGGTATTTTGACATGTTAACGACGTCTTTTGACATCATGCGTGATGGAATGGAAGTGGAGCAATACATGAAATTCCGCAATACACTCACTCCAGCCAGCGGTTTCCAAAGTGCGCAATACCGTAAAATTGAATTTGCATCCACAGATTTAATTAATTTGATTGACTATCGATTCCGAGCGACTATCGATCGCAATACGCCTTACCGTCATGCCCTCGAACATTTGTATTGGCAAGCGGCTGGAAAAGATCATAAAACGGGCCAAAAAAACTATCTCATTCAAGCTTTTGAAGATAAATACGATGCAGAATTCCTCCGTTTTATGGAAGAATACAACACCATCAATATTTGGCAAAAATTCAAACAATTACCTGCAGAAGACCAAGCCCATCCTGAATTGGTTGCTGCCATGCGTCATTATGACCGCACCGTGAACATTACTTGGGTAATGGGTCATTACAATGCCGCCAAAAAATATATTGAAAGCGGACAAGGTTCAGGGGAAGCCACAGGCGGAAGCGACTGGAAAAAATACATGCACCCCAAATACCAACGCCGTATTTTCTTCCCCGAATTGTGGTCGGAAGACGAACTAAAACACTGGGGAGAGGATTGCTAATATGATACGACGACTGCTTAAAATTACCGGCGCTTTGTGCTTGTTCTTGTTGCTTTTTTCTTGTAAAGACGCACAGGAAGATTATGTCATTGAACCCATGGAGCCCCGTAAACCCATTGTTGATTTCGGATTCAATTTCGATGATTACAATGTGCAATTTGATACCATTCGCAGTCAGGATACTTTCGAACGTATTCTAAAAAAACAAAATTTAGGAAATCATAAAGCGGCCGAAATTATCGCAAAAATCAAGGATTCAATGCCTACATCCGTTCGCTTCATGCGCCCGTATATTTGCCTTCGATCCAAAGATAAATACCACAAATTGCAATATTTAATCTACCAACCCAATCGTATCGATTACTACTTGGTGGATTTAACGGATTCCATTGTTGGTCATAAAAAATCGCGCCCGTTAACTTTTAAAACCAAAACCATTGCCGGTGAATTGGACGGTTCGTTATCGTCAACCCTCCGCAATATGAAAGTTGATCCTTCGCTTTCCAACAAACTTTTAAAAGTGTATGCCTGGTCGATTGACTTCTTTAAACTGAAAAAAGGAGACAAGTTTGCCGTAAGTTTTACCGAACGTTATATCAACGACACGATATTTGACGGTGTCGACAGTTTGCGTTGTGCCTTTTTTGAATACAAAGGCAGCAAAATTTATGCGTTTCCTTTCCAGCAAGAGCGCAAAGGGCGCATCGACTATTACGATGAAAATGGAAAAGCGTTGAAAAACTTTTTCTTAAAAGCGCCATTGAAATACATTCACATTACCTCACGCTTTTCGCGAAGCCGTTTCCACCCTGTACAATTGCGTTGGAAAGCCCATAATGGAACCGATTACGCCGCGCCTACAGGAACGCCCATCATGACCACCGCAACGGGTGTTGTAGAGCAAGCAGGGTACACTGCCGGTAATGGAAATTTTGTCAAAGTCAAACACGACCGCACCTATTCCACCCAATATTTACACATGTCGCGTATCCTCGTTCGACGGGGTCAACACGTGAAACAAGGCGATGTTATTGGAAAAGTGGGAAGTACAGGTTTGGCTACAGGTCCGCACGTGTGTTACCGTTTTTGGAAAAATGGTGTACAAGTGGATCCCTTACGCATTTCTTTACCCAATGCACAACCCATGGAAGGTCGAAATCTTCCCCGATTCAAGGAGTTAATGCGTCCGCTCAAGCGCGAGTTGGATAGCGTTGCCGACCTGAAGTTTAGAAAGAAATAAAGAAGTTTTCCAACTACATCGTTTTCATGGTGGTAGACATCCCTTTTTTGGTAGGGTTGTCTTTCCAAACCAACTCCTTTTTGTATAATTTTGTCCCGCAAAAATTTTAGTTATGGCATTACAAGCAATAAATCCGACACAAACTCAAGCCTGGAACCAACTTCAAAAGCATTTTGAGGAGATGAAAAAGCAATCCATCAAAGGCTTATTTGCTGAAAACCCAGCGCGTGCAGAACAATTCCATATTCAATGGGACGATTTTTTAGTGGATTATTCTAAAAATGCGGTAACGAAAGAAACACTGAATCACTTGCTCGCTTTGGCAGATGAGGTGCATTTGAAAGCAGCTATTGAGGCGTATTTTGGCGGTTCTTTAATTAATCAAACCGAAAATAGAGCGGTTTTGCATACCGCTTTACGTAATCCAGAGTCGGCCACTGTTTTGGTTGATGGGAAAAATGTGATGCCTGAAATATTTGCCGTAAAAAATAAAATCAAAAACTTTACCCACGAAGTAATTTCTGGAGCTCGCAAAGGGTTTTCTGGAAAAGCATTTACCGATATTGTCAATATTGGAATTGGGGGCTCCGATTTGGGTCCGGCCATGGTTGTAGAAGCCTTACAGTTCTACAAAAATCACTTGAATGTTCATTTTGTATCCAATGTGGATGGTGACCATGTACAAGAAGTGATCAAGAAAATCAATCCTGAAACAACTTTGTTTGTGATTGTTTCAAAAACCTTCACTACGCAAGAAACCTTATCCAATTCGGAAACCATACGAGCTTGGTTTTTACAATCGGCACAACCTGAAGATGTTGCCAAACACTTTGTGGCGGTTTCGACCAACATTCAAAAAGTAACCGAGTTTGGGATTCATGCCGATAATATTTTCCCGATGTGGGATTGGGTTGGCGGCCGTTTTTCCTTGTGGAGTGCGGTAGGTTTATCCATTGCGTTAGCCGTAGGCTTCGATCATTTTGACCAATTGTTGTCGGGGGCGCATCAAATGGATGAACATTTTAAAACGACATCTTTTGATCAAAATATTCCGGTTGTTTTAGCCTTATTAAGTATTTGGTACAATAATTTTTATGGCGCGGAAAGTGAGGCCTTGATTCCGTATACCCAATACCTGCAAAAGTTGGCGCCGTATTTACAACAAGGCATCATGGAAAGTAACGGAAAAAGCATTGGCCGCGATGGAAACCCTGTGAATTACCAAACGGGTACCATTATTTGGGGCGAACCCGGAACAAATTCCCAACACGCTTTTTTCCAATTGATTCATCAAGGTACCAAGTTGATTCCGACTGATTTTATTGGCTTTGTTCATTCCTTACACGGTGATCAAGACCATCATGATAAATTAATGTCCAATTTCTTTGCTCAAACCGAAGCCTTGTTAAATGGTAAAACCGAAGTGCAAGTGCAAGCCGAGTTTGATAAACAAGGAATGGATGCGGCCAAAGCAGCGTATTTGTTGCCTTTTAAAGTGTTTTCGGGTGATCGACCAACAAATACCTTGTTAATTCAAAAGTTAACACCAGCAGCTTTGGGTAAATTAATCGCGTTGTACGAACATAAAATTTTTGTACAAGGAATTATTTGGAATATTTTCAGTTATGATCAATGGGGTGTGGAGCTCGGAAAACAGTTGGCCAATACCATTTTAGATGAAATCGTAAACGATACAGCTATTAGTCATGATAATTCTACAGCAATGTTGTTAAAATTCTACAAAACACATAGAAAATAATTAGTCAATTGTGTTTTTTGAAGGATAATTCTCAACGATACCTTTCAAAATAGCGTTTTTCTTAATGATTTCGTAACATTAGATTACGGGTAGGTTTCGACCTTTGCAAAAATTTTTAAGAAAAACGACACAATGAAAAAAACAGCAATCAATGTATTCTTTTTCTTTTTGTTTTCGTTGACGGTTTTAGGTCAAGGTAAATTGAAAGGAATTGTGGTAGACAATGAGTTAAATCAACCTTTAATTGGAGTTAATCTTGCAGTACAAGGGAGTACTGGAGGAGTATTAACAGACGTGGATGGGAAATTTGAAATTTCTGTTCCTTCTTCAGGAAAACTTTCTATTTCATTTATTGGTTACCAAACTAAAGTACTTTCTTTTTCAGTTGCGAAAGGTGAAGAGCAAGAGTTGGGTAAAATAGTTTTAACCGTTGAAAGCAACAAATTGGATGAAGTTGTAATCAAAGGTTCTGCTTTATTTGATATTGCTAAAGATCGCTCTACGCCAGTAGCCGTTTCAACGGTTAATGCAGCAGTAATTCAACAAAAGTTAGGAAATAAAGAGTTTGTTGAAATTCTTAACAATACGCCTTCCGTTTACGCTTCAAGAGGTGGAGGTGGTTTTGGTGATTCTCGTGTGACTGTTCGTGGTTTTGGCCAAGAAAATATCGCGATCATGATCAACGGTATGCCTGTTAATGACATGGAAAACGGTCGTGTTTTCTGGAGTAACTGGGCTGGACTATCCGATGTAGCTTCTGCAATGCAAGTGCAACGCGGTTTAGGTTCTTCGCGTTTAGCTATTTCTTCTGTTGGGGGAACTATAAATATCGTTACCAAATCGTCACAACGTAAAGAAGGAGGTTTTGTACAATCAATGTTAGGAAATGACGATTACCGTAAATTCTTAGCGACGTATTCGACAGGTAAAATGAAAAACGGCTTCTCTGCTTCGGTATTGTTAAGCAATACAGAAGGTGATGGTTATGTTGACGGTACTAAATTTTCAGCACAAAACTATTTCCTAGCAATGGGCTATGAGTTTAACAAAAAACATAATATTGAGTTTACCTTTACAGGTGCACCGCAATGGCACCACCAACGTGGAACAGGGATTACCATTCATCGTTATATCCAAAAAGGGGAAGGTGGCGAACCCAATGTGCGTTGGAATGATGATTGGGGTTACTACAAAGGGGAGGAATTCAATATCCGTAGAAACTTTTACCATAAACCAGTCATGTCTTTAAACTGGGAATGGGAAATCAATGACAAAACAAGAGTAAATACCTTAGCTTACGGTTCATGGGGCCGCGGAGGCGGTTCGGGTGCTTTCGGAAATGTTGCTGGAATTGCTTATACATCAGACCGTTTGCGCGATGCAAATGGATTAGTAAACTATGATTTAATTTCTCAATACAACTCTGGAAATGCAATTACAATTCCAGACACAAATAATCCTCCGGGAACTGTTACTTTATCACGTCCACAAGATCCAACCTATGGCAATGTAAACACATCGTCAAGTGGATTGTCGATGATCTCTGGAATTAACTCGCACAACTGGTATGGAGCGATTATGAATGTGAACCGTAAATTCAATAAAATTACGGTAGATGCAGGGGTGGATTACCGTTATTATAAAGGAATTCACGTTCGTAATGTGAATAATCTATTAGGTGCCGATTATTACCGAGACCAGCGTAATGTCAATAATAATTCATTTTACACCAATCAAACCTTTGCTGCTTCACCTTCTTTTAATCCTTTTTTCAATGCTACAAAAAATACCATCGTAGATCGTAACTGGGAAGGTTTAGTAAGTTGGTTGGGTGGATTTGCGCAAGCGGAGTATAAAACAGATAAGTTGTCGGTATTTGTTCAAGGTGCAGTTTCCAACCAAAGTTACCAACGCGTAGATTATTTTGTGTACGCCGATAATGTTCCTTTACAAACGTCAGATAAGCAAAAACGTATGGGGGGGAATATAAAAGTTGGAGCAAATTATAACCTAAACGAAAAACATAATGTATTTGTAAATACCGGTTATTATTCTCGTCAACCGTTTATTGATGCGGTATTTCCAAATAGCAGAAATATTGTAAATGATGATGTTTCTAATGAAAAAATTCTAGGGATCGAATTGGGGTATGGCTATCGTTCGGCTAAATTCAATGCCAATGTAAACGTATACCGTACACAATGGAACGATCGATTCACTTCAAGAGCAGATACAGATCCTGCAAACCCATCCGGTTATTTTGTATTCCGTGGGGTAAGTGAATTGCACCAAGGGGTTGAAGTTGATTTTACCTACAAACCGTTCAAAGGTTTACAAGTTAACGGTATGTTTTCTAAAGGGGATTGGAGTTATATAGGAACTTCTACCGGAGATAAGTTTAACAATCAAAATGAGATTATTTCAACAGGTACACAAGTATTTTTAGATGGTGTAAAAGTGGGAAGTGCGGCTCAAATGACGGCTGCTTTAGGTTTTGACTACGAATTTTTACCACGTTTGAAATTCAGTGCAAACAGCAACTATTTTGACAATTTGTACGCGGATATAAATCCTGCAAATTTTGGTGTTCAAAATAACAAGGGAACATTAAAATTACCTTCCTATACTTTATTTGACACCGGTTTGTCTTATAAAATGTTAGTAGGAAAAGACAACAAGGATTCGGTTAATTTTGTGTTGAATGTAGCCAACGTATTTGATACCATCTATATCCTAGAATCGCAAACGAATATTTTTGCAGATGATAATGTGATTCCGTCAAATCCAGCTGCGGGTACCTACGCTTCAAACAACAAATTGTACAATGGGGTAGCTGATGGCAACCGTGTTTGGTTTGGTTTTGGTAGAACTTGGAATTTTGGAATTACCTATAATTTCTAATTTAATTTCAATCAATATAAAACGATACTCATTTGGGTATCGTTTTTTTTTGCCTATTTTTGTTATCCACTAAAAATAAAAATCATGTATCATTTCATACAAAAATTTCACTCGGGTTGGGCCTATTTAGCTTTGGCATTATTGTTATTTGCAGTTATTAATGCGTTAATGGGTAAGTCATCTGGACGCGAGTTTACAGCTAGAGATCGTAAAATAGGATTGTTTGCGTTGATTGCCACTCATATCCAATTGGTAGTAGGTTTGATTTTGTATTTTGTATCTCCGCTAGGAAAAGCCTTGTTGGGAGACATGTCCAATGCAGAAGCGCGCCTAACGTCTATGGAACATCCTTTGGTAAATATTATTGCTATTGTATTGATTACTGTTGGCTGGTCAACTCACAAAAAAGCTACAGAATCAAGTGTGAAATTTAATAAATTCACCATTTTCTATACCTTGGGATTACTGTTGATTTTATCACGTATTCCTTGGAGTTTGTGGTTTTAATTTCCGGCAATCGGAATACTAATTTTAAGAATTCATGGTTATTCTTTGGTAGAATAATTTAATTCGAAAACAAAATAAAGCCCAATGAGATCATCAAAAACCATTACTTATGGCTTGTCTATGCTGTTGGCCCTTTTTCTAAGTTATACGTTTACCGCTCAAACAACGGTAAGTCCGGAACTGAAAAAGCAAAAAACAGACACGATTAAAAAAGACAAACTTGTTGTGGATGAAGCGATTGAAGACACCACAGTTGTCATCAATGGTAAATTCAAACCCTATAAGAAAAAAGCCCACGCGTCCTATTATGCCGATCGTTTTCATGGTAAACGGACTGCAAGTGGTAAACGCTATGACCGTAATAAGTTAACGGCAGCCCATAAAAAATTACCGTTGGGCACTTTGGTCCGTGTGACCAATGAAGCGACAGGAAAATCCGTGATTGTCGAAATTACAGACCGTGGTCCTTTTGCCCGTGGCCGTGAAATCGATTTGTCCAAAAGGGCTTTTGTATTAATTTCAGGTTCCAAAAACTCAGGTTCGGCCATCGTTACGATTGAAGTGATCGAAGTCGAAAAGAAATTACCATAACGAATACGGATGATGCGATAAATACGCGTTGTAGTAACGTTCGTCTTGCGTCACTTCTTCGCCCAACCAATCGGGTTTAAGAAAGTTTTCGTTTTCGTCTTGCAATTCGATTTCGGCCAAAACCAATCCCGCATTTTCTCCTTCAAAAACATCAATTTCAATGATATGATTACCCGATACCACTTCGTATCGGGTTTTTTGTATCACTCCTTTTTCACACAAGGGCAATAATAGCTTTGCTTCTTCTACCGAAATTTCTTTTTCCCATTCCAACCGACTCGCACCCGAAGCACTGCTTTTGCCTTTGATGGTTAAGTAGCCCTTATCCCCTTTAATGCGAATGCGAACCGTTCTTTCGGGCACAGACGATAAATAACCTTGTGCAATGGCAAAGGACGTCCGACTTTCCGCTATAAATGCGTCGTTTTTCACTAAAAATTTACGTTCGATTTCGATCATTTCGGGGGAATTTAGTACGAAGTTAAGAAAATTTAGAGGGGCAAATCGTATATTTACGCAATCGACCCCATTCCAAAGCCTATGCAAAAGAAACAAAAATTTTCGACCTATTCTGAATGGTATGCATTTCATTTTTTAACGCCCAATCCCAAGGATTCCCTGAGTTTTTTGGTCGATTTGGTTCAAATGCTTCGTCCGCGTAATCCAAAATCATTTGAATCACTATCGATTCAGTCGTTTTTAGCCTTTTTAAGCCAAGATATAGAACATCGCAAACAAATTGGCAAGCGTGTAACGAACGTGCTTCACCGTCGAAAATTTGCTCGAATTTTGTCGGATACCGGTATTTTACGGGATTCCGATTTTTGGTGTGAAATCAAACAACGGGCATGGGCTAAGATTTTGCCGTTTCAACCCGATGAAGATACGCTTGAATTTGTACTGAATCAAGTGTTTTATAAATCGTCGGATCCCATTTGGTTGGCCAAAATTCCGTTGGAGGAATTACAAGAACTTTTTTCATTGTTAGTTTTTTCTGATGCCTATACGACTGCGGCGGATGCTACTCCTTTATCGGAATTGTTAACGGCAACCGCTTTGTTGTCGCAACGAATGAGCGGTCGTGCCTTGGAAAGCGATGTGATTAAAATGGTGCCCGAGTATGCCGATTTAGAAAGTCCGTTTTTGGCCTTTGAAAATGAATTCGAAGTTTTACATCACCAAATTCGTCAAGGAGAATATCATGCCGTTTCTGCTGCTGATTTGAATTACAAACAATTGCTCATCTTGCACAAACAATGCGAAGAATACGTCGATAAAGCCTTTCAAAACAGCGCCAAGTTTGGAATTTCCTTAAAAGTAAACCAAAGTTTATTGCGTATTCGACAGCAATTGCAACGGGTTAAAGCATTGTTGACGTATTTGGTGGTTGAAAAACCGATTGACCGAAAAAATAATTCTATCCTATTGGCTTTGCGTTTGATTCGGTTCAATTGCCAAAAGAATAATGTGCGCCAATTGTTTAATGAAAGTACGCAACTCATCGCCTACGAAATCACCCAGCACACCGCTCGTACTGGGGAACATTATATTACCGAAACCCGTTCAGCTTATTTTTCTATGCTTAAAGCCGCATTAGGCGGTGGTTTTATCGTCGGATTTCTGTGTATTTTCAAATTGTTGTTTTCCAAAACCGAAGGAAGTGCTTTTGCACACGCGGTACTCTATAGTTTAAATTATGCTTTTGGATTTATATTGATTTACCTTACGGGCTGTACCTTGGCGACCAAACAACCCGCTATGACAGCAGCGACCATCGTGAAATCTCTTGAAGAGGGTATGCGAAAATCATCAGCAAAAGAGGACAATAAACACCGCTCGTTTGCTCGTTTGTTTGCCCGACTCTTTCGCTCGCAATTCATAGCCTTTTTTGGAAATGTAATCATGGCATTTCCCGTAGCTTTTGTTTTAATCTGGGGGATTGATCAACTCTGGGAAGTCAATATCGCTTCGGAAAAAGCATATACGTTACTCACCGATTTGTCACCCATTGATTCTTTAGCAATAGTTCATGCTGCCATCGCTGGTCTATTTTTGTTTTTATCGGGAATTATCTCGGGGACAATTTCCAACGCCAACAAACACAATCGTGTCTATTTTCGAATCAAAGAACATCCTGTATTGAAGCAAACTTTAGGAGTAGTTAAAACCGAACGAATAGCCAGTTGGTTTACCCACTATTGGCCCGGTGTGGCTTCTAACGGTTGGTTTGGTGTGTTTTTGGGAAGCACAGCTTCGTTGGGAATTTTCTTCGGACTCTCCTTAGATATTCGCCACATTACTTTTTCGGCGGGTAACTTTGCGATGGGGCTGTATGGTGCCGATTTTCATGTCGCTGTGCCCATGTTGTTTTGGGCGATTATCGGAATTGGTGTCATTGGTTTTATTAATTTTATCGTGAGTTTTTCCTTGTCGCTCGGGTTGGCATTACGCTCCCGTAATATTCCATTTTCTGAATTGGGATTGTTGTTTCGGGCGACGTGGAAGTATTTCAAAAAACACCCTTTGGCCTTTTTTATTCCTGTAAACGATTGATATGGAACCCGAGTTTCGCCAGCGCAAAATTATTCACATCGATATGGATGCGTTTTATGCTTCTGTGGAGCAAATGGACAATCCCGAATTAAAGGGAAAGCCCATTGCGGTGGGCGGTAGTGAAGTGCGCGGTGTGGTTTCGGCAGCGAGTTATGAAGCCCGAAAGTTTGGCGTGCGCAGTGCAATGAGTGGGGTACAAGCCAAACGACAATGTCCCGAATTAATATTTGTGCGTCCTCGCTTTGATCGTTATACCGAAATTTCCAAACGCATTCGGGCGATTTTTCGGGAGTATACCGACTTGGTCGAACCTTTGTCACTCGATGAAGCGTATTTGGATGTGACGGTAAATAAAAAAGGGAACCCGAGTGCGTCGTTAATTGCGCAAGAAATTCGGGCCCGGATTTTCAATGAAATCGGGTTAACAGCCTCGGCAGGGATATCCAACACGAAGTTTGTGGCCAAAGTTGCCAGCGATTACAACAAACCCAACGGTCAAAAAACGGTGCCACCGGATGAAGTGGAAGCGTTTTTAGAAGCTTTGGACATCAAAAAGTTTTATGGCATTGGGAAAGTCACGGCCGAGAAAATGTACCACCACGGGATTTTTACGGGGGCCGACTTAAAAGCGCGATCCCGGGACTATTTGGAGGAGCATTTTGGCAAGAGCGGTGGCTTTTATTACAACATCGTTCGAGGAATTCATTACAGCGAAGTCAAACCCAACCGCATATCCAAGTCGGTTGCCGCCGAACACACCTTTCGCGAGAACTTGACCTCGGAATTGTTTATGGAAGAAAAACTGCAACGGATCGGGGAGGAGTTGGAACGCCGCTTAAAAAAGCACAACATTTCGGGAAAGACCGTCACTTTAAAAATCAAATACAGCGACTTTACCACCCAAACCCGCAGCAAAACCTTACCCTATTTTATCGCCGACAAAGGCTTGTTGTTTGAAACTGCCAAAGAGTTGTTGTACCAAGAGCGCTTGAAAGAATCGGTGCGGTTGTTGGGGATTTCGTTGAGTAATTTAAACACCGAAGTCAAGAAAACGGTGGTGGTGCAGTTGAAGTTTGCGTTTTAGTTGTTGAGTTAAAATGCGTTTTGGGTTTGTTAAAAAGATAGAATAATTCCCAAAAACGAGTATTTTTACTTCATTATTAAAAGCCATAATATGCGTTATAGTATATCCAAAAGAACCATTTTTCGTTTTCTCAGTTTTATTTTAGTATTGATTAGTTGTACTTCTTGTGGAAGTTTTGGTAATTCCATTCTTTTTCAACGTTCGCTTTCCAAACCAACTTTGGTACAGTTGGAAAAACCTGCCGCTTATGAAGTGAGTGATTCACTCATGTTACCTGAGATAGATAGTGTGATGCAGTCGGTTTTTTATCGGAAGAATATCCGATTGGTTACTACGAAATCGCGTTTTGTATTGCATCTTGAAAAAGTAAAATATACCATTCATGAAGTAGAGAAACTACAGTTTGATCGAAATGGACAAGGCAATGGTTACGGTATGGAAAATGAAATTTATCTCAATTTTCAAGGGTATATTTTGGACACATTAACGAAAAAGACTGAAAAATTACCCTTAGAAACCTTGGATTCAAAACCACAAACCACTTATATTTTCAATGGTTCAGTGGGTTTGAATACGAGTAGGGTTTCGTTACGTGAACCTTTAAAAGCGAATTTTCTTTTATATTCCCATTTGGTAGTGCGTTTTATTGAGAAACGGAAGCGGGAGTAAAATTTTATTCTGATCCATTCATTAAATCCGAATTATATTAAGTCATTACTTTATGCGTACTTATTATCTATTTCTGCTCATTTTGTTATTTGGATGTCAAGGGACAGTCCCTTTATCGTTGGGACAAGATTTCTATTTGGATTATGACCGCAATGGATACATGGCTGTAGTAGAAATGAATGAACGCGATAAAGGAACAGCAGGGCATGTCATCAATGGTGAAATATTAGAAATAAATGCCGATTCAAATTTTATCATTGCTAAAATTAAACCCGTAGATAAAATACGAAAAAGTGTGTCTCAAGAAGTTTCAAATAATTTGAAAAAGTTAAAAGAAGAGATTGCAAATAGCTCGTTACAGGAGTTTTGGATTATTGAAAAAAACACAAAACCAAGACTAGAATATGATTTGGAAGGAAATACCTACCTTTCAAATTACAAAGTATACGGGCCATACACTAATAATGAGTTTTTAAATACAACTAAAAACAGGGGTGTGTCAAAGAAGTTGAAATTATTACCATTACAGGAATTTATAAACTCCTGATGGCGCGGATATTCTATCCGGGCCCGCTAAGAAAAAAGAAAAACTACATCTAATTAGGTTTAGTTTATTTGTTGATTATAAATAGGGAATACAATATCCCAGGTTTAGCACGGATTATAAATCTGCGCTATCGGGTTATTTAAATAATATACCTTATAATCTTTTACCAAAAACTGAGAGAAATATCAATTCTGAATTTGGAAAAGAATTAAGGAAGAAGACTATTAGAGCAGGAGCTGAAAAAACTCAAGTTTTTGAAGTTTATATGGGGTGGAAAGAAGATTATAAAAAAGGATTAAAAAAATCTAGATCATGAACAAAGTAGTTATTCTTTTATTCTTATTTCTTATCAAGAACGAGGAATACGCTGGGCTTTACGAATATAGCGCTAATGAAAATAGTGCAATGTATTTGAAAGAGAGTATCAACTTATTCCCCAATAATACGTTTACCTATAATTATGCTTGGGAGTTTTCAAAATTTACTGTCAATGGAAATTATAACATTAATCAAGATACTCTGACACTGGATAGCTATCCTCAAAGAGATAAAATTATAGTTAATGAGTCATTCAAAGGGAGTAAAAAGAAATCAATTTTTACAGTAAAAAATAAAAGAGAGGAAAAAATAACTTATCATCTTACTTTATTTTTTGAAAATGATAGTGTAGCTCGTTTTGAAAATCAATTTGGGGATTTAATAGTTAATTCTAGAGCGTTGAAAAGTTTTTATGTACAAACAACTCAAGGAATAACATCACCTACTTATTTTATTTTGGGAAAAAATGTAAATAATTTCAAAATCACTATGGAAACTAATAGGGTGTTTGAAAATGAAAAATGGGTAATAAAAAACAATACAATAAGACACAAAGGAATGAATGGTGAATTTCTTAACTACTTTCTAAGCAAAAAGTAGATGTAGTAATGGATTGTAATACCTGATGGCGCGGATATTCAATCCGTGCCCGCTAAGAAAAAAGAAAAACTACATCTAATAAGGTTTAGTTTATTTATTGATCATAAATAAGGAATACAATATCCCAGGTTTAGCACGGATTATAAATCCGCGCTATCGGGTGGAATGGATACTGTAATTATTAGCAAAAAATGAAATTGTACACCGTTGAAAAAATAAATATTAGCAAGTTTTATTTGTTCCTATTATTTGGGGTATTATGTTATGTTTTTTTAATGATTTTAGTAATTAGTATTCTAACTATGATTTACCCTAAATTCAGTAATGTAAATTTGGTTCTTGTTGTAACAGCATTGGTCTCTGCAAACTATATTTATAAATTTTCTTTTTCAAAATCATCACACAGCACAGAAATTAAGATTAATGAAAAGAAAATAGTTGTTGGAGAAAGCGAGTTCCTATTGGACGATATAAAAAATGTAAAATTCAAAAGACTACGATTGAATTACTATCCTACGTTACAGATTGAATTAACTAATGCAAATAGAATTAGTTTTAGGATAGCAAAAAATGATGATTTTTATAAACTAATAGCAGGGCTTGAAGCAAATGCTAAAATTAGTAAAGTGCTTAGCTATTAGTAAGTTGTTGTCTACCTGAAGGCGGCGCTGTAAAAACAAGCAGGCCGCTGAGGACCCTGCCTACCGGCAGGCAGGTTGCAACGAACAACAGGAAAAGGCTCCAAATAACAACTTCATTTTTCAAACAAAAAACCACCCCGAAGGATGGTTTTGTAGTGTTTTATCGTGAAGACCGTTTAGTCTCTGCTGTTTATTTTAGAAAGTAAACGCAAGAACTCGACATACAACCACACCAAGGTGATCATCAAGCCCATGGCGCCGTACCATTCCATGTATTTTGGGGCACGATTGGCCACTCCGCGTTCGATTTGGTCAAAGTCCAAAAAGATGTTTAATGCCGCAATCACAATCACAAATACGCTGATTCCGATGCTCATCAAGCTGTTGCCGTAATGTACGGGTTGGAAGTTGGTGAACAAGGTAATTAACCAAGTGATTAAATAATAGGCTGCAATGGCTAAAGTCGCCGCTACCACTACGGAACGGAACTTCTCAGTCACTTTTATAATTTGGAATTTGTATAATCCTAAGCACACAAAAAAGGTGACAAAGGTTGCACCTACTGCTTGGATAACAATTCCGGGGTACTTTGCTTCAAAAAAGGCCGATAAACCGCCAATGAATAAACCTTCAAAAATGGCGTAACCCGGCGCTAAATACGGTGATAATTCGGGTTTGAAAGTCGAAACCAATACGGCAATCATTCCTACGATGGCGCCGCCAATAATAAGAATTACTGGATTGAAACCGGAGCCGGTCATGGTCCATGTGGTCACTGCACCAGCAACCAACAAGATTAACATGATGAATGCTTTGTTGATGGTGCCGCTAAGGCTCATGGTTTGGTTGTAATCAATAAGTACGGCATCGTGAACCGTTTCGGAATTGTTGTACGATTTGGTGTTGAAAAATGGGTTTTTAGATTCCATATTACGTGTGTTTATTACTCAAAGATAGATTGATTTTTTGAAAAGAAAAAAGGATTATCAAAATTCTAACGTTTCGACAATCCTTTTCGTATGTAATTGTTTATTGGTCTTATTCGATCTCCGAAATACGAAGGGTGTTCACCATTCCGCGCTCTACTACGGGCATTGCGGCCAAGTTGATTAAGATATCGCCTTTTTTCACAAAGCCACGTTCTTTGGCCATTTGGTTGATGTCGTCCACGGTGTCATCTGTGGTTACAAATTTATCGTAGTAAAACGCATTTACGCCCCACAATAAATTCAATTGGGTCAAGATGCGCTTATTTGATGTGTACACCAAAATATGCGCTGATGGGCGCCAAGCCGAAATTTGAAATGCCGTATAACCGCTGTTGGTTAAGGTTGAAATCGCTTTCGCTTTGATGTCGTTGGCCATGGTAGCCGCGTGGTAACAAATCGATTTGGTAATGAAACGTTTGGTACGCACGTGCGGTGCATTTTGAGGCACTTGAATCAGCGGAGAATCTTCTACTGCTTCAATGATTTGTGTCATTTTCTCGATTACTTGTACGGGATAGTTTCCTACCGAAGTTTCTCCTGAAAGCATTACCGCATCGGCACCGTCCATTACTGAGTTGGCCACGTCGTTAACTTCGGCACGTGTTGGCGTCAAACTCGTGATCATGGTTTCCATCATTTGAGTAGCCACGATTACAGGGATGCGAGCCGTTTTGGCACGGTGGATTAATTTTTTCTGGATTAACGGTACTTCGTGTGCCGGAATTTCAACACCGAGGTCGCCACGTGCAACCATCAAACCGTCGCAATACGCCACGATTTTGTCGATATTTTCTACCGCTTCAGGTTTTTCGATTTTGGCTACAATCGGAATTTTATGGTCGGTGTGCTCACTGATTAAGTCTTGCAATTCCATCAAATCTTTTGGGGTACGCACGAAAGAAAGTGCAATCCAATCCACATTGCTTTCAATGGCAAAAATGGCGTCTTTGATGTCTTTTTGCGTTAAAGCCGGTAAGGAAACTTTGGTGTTGGGAAGGTTTACTCCTTTTTTGGATTTCAAAGGTCCGCCTTGAATCACTTTGGTTTTCACTTCGTCTTTTCCGTCGGTTGCTACCACTTCGAAGATAAGTTTTCCATCGTCTAACAAGATGCGTTCACCCGGATTTACATCACTTGGAAACGCTTTGTAGTTCATATAAACGCGTTCGGCGTTACCCGGAACATCTTCAGCAGTTTGGAAGGTGATGATGTCACCTGGATTCACGACTACATCTTCTTTCATCACGCCTACACGCAATTTTGGACCTTGTAAATCGGCTAAAATGGCGGTAGTATAGCCAAATTCATCGTTTAATCCGCGGATGATATCAATGCGTTCTTTTACATCGGCATAGTCGGCATGTGAAAAGTTGATACGGAACACATTTACTCCGGCATCAATCATGTCTTTAATCACTTCGCGTGTGCTACATGCCGGGCCTAATGTGGCCACAATTTTGGTCTTTTTTCTAGTGGTTGGCATTCTTTAAAAAATTAAATTGTGTTTTGACTTCAATTTGTCTTTATCGATACAGTAAGCAAGGCTTACCCATTCAATGTCGCTTATTTTTTTGACTAAGGCTTCTACATCCAAATCGTCTTCTAGATTTTCGATTTTGAGCAAATAGTCTACTTTTTTGAATTCGGGCAAAAGATATACGGTGGTTGCGATTTCTTCTTGTAAACTGGCAAATAAATCACCAGTTCCTGAAGTAACGTTGGCAATCTCGCTTTTATTTTGTACCAAATTCCAAGTTATAAACTGGGCTTCGTCGTAAAATTCAAAGCGGGAGAGTCCGGTCAATCCGTCTTTCACCTGAATTTGAAGGTCTTCTTCACTGCGTGCGAGAAGCACTTCGAGTTGGCGGTTAATGTGGTAAGCCAAGCGAGAATCTTCCAAAGTGGTGTGGATTGCAATTACTTCATAATCGCTTTCCTCAAACTCATGGATGTAGATTTTTTGAGTTGCCATTTACGCCAAAATAAGTTGTAAATATACGGGTAATCGGAATCGGTTTTACCGAAAGGAAGTTAGATTAACGTTATTTTATGAACGAAAACGTTGTAGATTTTTAAGAGATTGCACTAATTTTTGTTAATTTTTTCCTGAAATGCAAAATAAGCGCGTTTAGCAGCAATTTCTTCTGCCTTTTTCTTGGAGGTGGCTCTTGATTTGGCGACCACTTTGTTGTTGATGCTGAGTCGGACCCCAAAATATTTTTGGCCATCGTTTCCATTGTCGTCAAAAACATCAAAATGGAAATGCAGTTTTTCTTTTTGGCACCATTCGATAACCAAACTTTTGTAGCTAATAACTTTGCCTTCCAGTTTGGCAATATCTACATAAGGAATAATGACTTTTTCATGGATAAATTTTTCGCAAAAACTATAGCCTTTATCTAGGAAAATAGCGCCTATTAAAGCTTCAAAAATATTACCATGGATGTTTTCGCCAAAATGTTGGGGCGGTACTTTACTCTCCACAAACTGAATGAGGTTGAGGTCACGTCCGAGTTCGTTGAGGTGTTCGCGGCTCACGATTTTCGAACGCATTTTAGTGAGGTAGCCTTCGTCGCCAGATGGAGCTTCTTTGTAGAGATGGGCTGCAATGACAGAGCCTAGCATGGCATCCCCGAGGAATTCAAGGCGTTCATAATTAATCGGACTCCCGTTTTCATCAAGAATATTGGAGGAGCGGTGGGTAAACGCTTTTTTGTAATACCGCAAATTTCCGGGAGCAAAGCCCAGAATTTGTTGAATGGATTCAAAAAAAATCCCGCCCTCAAGTTGAGGACGGGAAGTTTTACCAAATATTTTTTTAATAATACGCATAGACGTGATTAGGCCTCAATTTTTCTGAAAAGTACACAAGCGTTGTGGCCACCAAACCCAAATGTATTGCTCATCGCGACATTGATTTCGCGTTTTTGTGCTTTGTTTAGGGTCAAGTTTAATGAAGGGTCAATATTTTCATCGACAACTTCATGGTTGATGGTTGGCGGAACGATACCGTGTTTCATAGCCAAAATTACCGCAATCGCTTCAATCGCACCCGCAGCACCTAGAAGGTGACCTGTCATGGATTTGGTTGAATTGATGTTCATGGTTTTGGCATGGTCACCAAATACTGCACTGATGGCTTTTAATTCGGCCACATCACCCAGTGGGGTTGAAGTACCGTGTGTATTGATATGATCCACATCGTTAGGGTTCATACCCGCATCGCGCAAGGTGTTTTTCATTACGGCAATAACGCCCACTCCTTCAGGATGTGGTGCGGTTAAGTGATAGGCATCAGAAGATAAACCACCACCGCCGATTTCACAATAAATTTTTGCGCCACGGGCTTTGGCATGTTCGTATTCTTCCAACACTAACGCTCCAGCACCTTCTCCCAATACGAAACCGTCACGGGTCGCATCAAAAGGGCGCGATGCGGTTGCCGGACTATCGTTGCGGGTTGAAAGGGCGTGCATGGAGTTGAATCCACCCATACCGGCAATCGTTACTGCTGCTTCAGAACCTCCAGAGATGATCACATCACACATTCCTAAACGGATGTAGTTGAATGCGTCAATCAAGGCATTGGCTGAAGAAGCACAAGCAGAAACCGTAGTATAATTGGGTCCCATATAGCCGTTGCGCATAGAAATGTGCGCAGGGGCAATATCGGCAATCATTTTCGGGATAAAGAAAGGATTGAATTTAGGTGTTCCGTCGCCTTTGGCATAGTTTAAAACTTCATCTTGGAAAGTTTCTAAACCACCGATTCCGGCACCCCAAATCACTCCTACGCGACTTTTGTCCACATTGTCGTCGGAAATTCCGGCGTCTTTAATGGCTTCGTCACTGGCTGCAATGGCATATTGTGAAAATTTATCCAAACGGCGGGACTCTTTGCGGTCCATGTATTGCTCCACATCAAAGTTTTTGACTTCACAAGCAAACTTTGTTTTGTGTTTTTCGGTATCGTAATACGTAATGGGTGCAGCACCGCTACGACCGTTTACTAAACCGTCCCAATATTCCTCGATGGAATTTCCAATAGGAGTTAGGGCTCCAAGTCCGGTTACAACAACACGCTTTAATTGCATAGAGATGTTTTTTAGTTTGTTCTTAATATAAAGAATACCCGTGTTCCTTTTTTGTGTTAGCGCAAAGAGACAGGGGTATTTATATAAATGATTGATTTACAATCGTAAAATCGTAATTTTAAAAAATAATAAAAACCCGTACAGACGTTTCGAATATACGGGTTTACTATATTTTATTATTTTTTAGCTTCTTCGATGTAAGAGATAGCTTGACCAACAGTTGAAATGTTCTCAGCCTGATCGTCTGGAATTTGGATGTCAAATTCTTTCTCGAACTCCATGATAAGCTCAACAGTATCTAATGAATCCGCTCCTAAATCGTTAGTGAAGCTTGCTTCAGATACAACTTCATTTTCGTCAACTCCTAGTTTGTCCACGATAATCGCTTTAACTCTTGATGCAATGTCTGACATAGTTTCTAATTTTTAATTTTAAATTGATGGCAAAAATAAAAAACTTTATTTTATTTCTACATTTTGATTCATAAATGTTGTAACGAAGGTAATAAAATATTTTAACAATCCTTTAGGCATCGGTGATTTATCTCATTAATTATTTGTTTTTTTGCATACGAAACACGACTAATTTTTCGCTCATATGTCACAAATTGTGATTTTTGCCTCCGGTTCGGGAACCAATGCCGAAGCCATTATTCGGTATTTTTCTAACAAACAGGTTCATGTATCCGCTGTTTTTTGCAATAATCCCCAAGCGGGAGTGATTGCGAAAGCACAGTCGCTTGGTGTAGCCGTTGAGTTGTTTGATAAATCCCAACTGACTGATGGCGACGTGTTGCAGCGTTTGCATAATTATCACCCTGATTTGATTGTATTGGCCGGATTTTTATGGATGTTTCCGACTTCTATTTTAAAGTTATATCCCAAAGTCGTTAATATTCATCCCGCCTTACTCCCTAAATTCGGTGGAAAAGGAATGTATGGAAATCACGTGCACCAAGCAGTACTAGATGCGGGTGAATCTGTTACAGGAATTACCATTCATTATGTTAACGAGCACTATGACGAGGGCGCAATTATAGCCCAATTTGAAACTTCCATTGTAGATTGTGTAACTGCAACCTGTATTGCAGCCAAAGTTCATGATTTGGAACAAGATCATTTCCCCAAAGTAATTGAACAACTACTCACCACCAACTCATAATTCATAACTCATAATTCATAACTCTTTATATGTATCAAATCCATCTTTACACCGACGGCGCAGCGAAAGGAAATCCGGGCAATGGCGGGTATGGTGTAGTTTTGGAGCAAGTGGGAACAGGCTATCGCAAAGAGTTTTATGAAGGTTTTCGCTTGACAACCAATAACCGTATGGAATTGTTAGCGGTGATTGTGGGTTTGGAAAAATTGAAACAACCAGGCATGTCCGTATTGGTGGTGTCGGACAGTAAATATGTGGTTGATGCGGTCGAAAAAGGCTGGGTGATGGGTTGGGAGAAAAAAGGCTTTCAAGGCAAGAAGAATCCCGATTTGTGGATTCGTTTTTTAAAAATATACCGCAAGCACAAAGTGGATTTTAAATGGGTGAAAGGGCACAACAATCATCCGCAAAACGAGCGTTGCGATCAATTGGCGGTGATGGCTTCCATGCAGCCCAATTTATCGGTGGATACTTACTATGAGCAGCATCAGGACAGCTTACTTTGAATTGCGCTTCAAACTTTTTAATAACGCATTGTGTTCTTCGAGGAGTAGGATGTACTTCTTTCGCCAAAATTCTAACGTATTTTCTTCATCGGGATATTTGTTTTCAGGCTCTTGTATGTGATTTCGGCGAATTTCCTTGATTTCAGTACTAAAGTCGTGTTTGATAATTTTTCCTATTTCGAGCACGGTGTCAAGGGAGACATTTTGGTTTTCAAACATCAAATAGAACCACCGCCGACTCTTACCCATTCGTTTTGCAATTAAACTAATGGGAATGCCACTTAAGTAAATCGCATTTTTGAGTATTTCTCCGCGGTGTTCCATAGTGCAAAGTTTTACACCTATGTGGGAAAAATATTTCTCAAAAATTTCTCAGATGTGTGAAAGTTTTGTAATTTAGACAAAGTAAATGGATTATTTCAAAATATAAACCTATGGGCCTCTGTGGAGGTGCAACAGGTCGTGTGTTTACACGGTAGTTTTCAAGATTAACGACTTGAAAGCTATAATTAGAAAGTGACGAAACCCGGTTTAGGCCGGGTTTTTTATTTTTCCTAAATTGGAAAACACACGAAACGCACTTTCTTTTCGTTTAGCTTATAAACTGTTTTATGAAAGCCATTATTTTAAGTATTGTTGCCATTATAGCAACAAATGTATTTGCCCAAACGTCAAAATCGAAGGTGAACGTCTTCACTCAAAAGGATCTGAATGCCTATCAACTGGATCAAAACACCTATGATTTTATTGGAAAGGATAGTTACCTAAGGCGTCATTCCGCTGTCGATACGAGTTCGTATTTTTTAGATCCTAAAAACTACAAAGGTATTTTGAATTATGGCGTATCGTTTGAAGCCAGCGACAAAAGGAATTATATATTTATCGAAGATTATCGAGTTTATTATACGGATGTTGCTTTTGAGCGCTGTAATTTTTCGGTTGCAGACAGTATAGTGGAACTAGAAGGGCGAATTTCTGGCGGATGGAACGTTATGGACTTCAAAGGAAAGCCACCTAGAGATGTGGTAGAAGTGACTCTTGGAGCCCTTGAAAAAGGGAAAAGAACGATTTATTTTCCCTATAATGTTAAAGACCAATACCAAGGTAAAAATGGGGATTTTTATACCCTTGTTACCCATAACGGTGTGCCGAAGCAAACTACTTTCCCTCTAGATACGTTGGATGCTGCCTTTTTTACTGCTGTGCAGTTCAAAAAAGAATTTAATGCAGCAATGCCGTTTAAAATTCGATGCAAAGTGACACCCACAACCGTCTTAAGTATTGGAAAAGCTTCCTGTTATGGCCATTTATATGCATTGGGCGAAATGGTTTTTGCTCAAAATAAAAAGCGACCCAAGATTAGTCCACGACGTCCCAAAGACGCTCCTAGATTTCAATCCATCATTGAAAATAATGAGCAAGTAAACAGCGCCAAACCTAAAGAAGAGGCGTCGGCCTATTATCAATTGACTGCCCAAGCAGAGCAATGTATTATTTCACGCCAATATGCCAAAGCCAAAGCAGCATACACTTCGTTGGCGGCATCTTATCCTACACTATATGCACGTGATATCCACAATGCGATTCGGGTTTGCATTTTGTCCCGCGATCTTGATTCTGCATTTTGGTGGAGCGAAAAGTTAGCCGCCAAAGGAATTGAATTGCCTTATTTTAATTCGAAGCTCGTCAGTGGACTAAAAAAGAATCCGCGTTGGAAGTCATTTAGTGCACGGTACGATTCGATCGCAAAACAAGCCCAAAAAAATTGGGATATTCCGCTGAAAAAAGCGATGATAGCACTATGCGATGAAGATCAATCCGACTATGGTTTAGAAAATCGTAAAGATTCTCGAGCACTCTATGAAACTACGGAACGGGTTACTGCAAAACTCGTTGATCTCCTAAGGCAAAAAGGGTTTCCTTCTGAGGAGAAAATCGGCGCGTTTACCAAAAAGGATACCGTACTTGTTCAAGCGCCCGATTTTTATGTCGTTTTTAGACATGCTGTGCAACAAAAGCCCAAAAGCTTGGACGAACTCAACGCTTTGTTGGATACCTACTATAAAAACTTCGCATTTGATAAGAAACGAAGTTCGACCCATCGCAATTTTCCTGGAGCCTGTTTTCATATCTACAAAGGCAATTTGTATATCGATAAATCGTGTGCCTATAATAGTGATAGTATGGTGAAAAAAATGGTGTTTATGTTTAAAAATCCACATGGGTTTATTATCGATAACGGGAATTATATTATATCAGAATACAATCCAGAAGATCCAAAAGAATGGGACGATTATTATGAAGCCAATTTTAATTTGGTACAGAAACTTACCGATGATTGGAAATTTTATGAAAAATAAATCCATCAAACACGTTTTAAAGCCCATACCCTTAGCTACATTTTAATCTAAAAATGTATCTTTGCCCCTTTAAAATAAAAACGAGTTCATGAACAAGCTTTTAATCGTAGGTACTGTGGCTTTTGATGCTATCGAAACGCCATTTGGAAAAACCGACAAGATATTAGGAGGTGCGGGTACATTCATCGGATTGTCGGCCTCACATTTTAATCTACAATCCGCGATTGTTTCAGTGGTTGGAGATGATTTTCCACAAGACTATTTGGATTTATTGACGGCACGTAATATTGACATTTCCGGTTTGGAAATTGTACAAGGTGGCAAAACGTTCTTTTGGAGCGGTCGTTACCATAACGATATGAATTCTCGTGATACTTTAGCTACAGAGCTTAATGTATTGGCTGATTTTAACCCCATTGTACCTGAGAATTTCAAAGATGCCGACGTAGTGATGTTGGGGAACTTGCATCCCTTGGTACAAACCGGTGTTTTGAATCAATTGACTGCAAAGCCTAAGTTGGTCGTGTTGGATACCATGAACTTCTGGATGGATTGTGCATTGCCCGAATTATTGGATGTAATCAAACGTGTAGACGTTATTACCATTAATGATGAAGAAGCGCGTCAATTGTCGGGCGAATATTCCTTGGTGAAAGCTGCCGCTAAAATTCATACGATGGGTCCGAAGTATGTAGTGATTAAAAAAGGAGAACACGGCGCATTGTTGTTCCATAACGAACATATTTTCTTTGCACCGGCATTACCTTTAGCAGATGTATTTGATCCAACAGGAGCAGGAGATACCTTTGCAGGAGGATTTTCCGGATACATTGCACAACAAGGTGACACCTCATTTGAAACGTTGAAAACTGCTATCATCCAAGGGTCTAATTTGGCTTCCTTTTGTGTGGAGCAATTTGGAACGGAGCGAATGGTGCGCTTAACGAAAGACGAAGTGGCGCAACGCTTGAAACAATTTAAAGCGCTGACGCAATTTGAAATAGAATTATAGTAACTTTATGCCTCGAAATTTTCGGGGCATTTTTGTTTACTTTAAAAATAAATGTTTTGAGAATTTCATTGGTTTTCAGGACACTAAACCACAACACAACAACACAAACACAACACAACAACAATTTATGAGTGATGCAGTAAAACACGAATGTGGAATTGCACTCTTACGGTTGAAAAAACCGTTGGATTACTACAAACAAAAATACGGTTCGGCTTTCTATGGCATACAAAAAATGTATTTGCTTATGGAAAAGCAGCACAACCGTGGGCAAGATGGTGCCGGATTTGCTTCGATCAAATTTGATGTCGATCCGGGGGAACGGTACATCAGTAGGATTCGTTCCAATGATGCACAACCGATACAAGATGTTTTTGCCCAAATCAATCAGCGTATTAATAGCGAACTCGAAGCCCATCCCGATAAAGCAGATGATGTGGCTTGGCAAAAAGCAACATTGCCGTACATCGGTGAATTGTTTTTAGGGCATGTTCGTTATGGTACTTTTGGTAAAAACAGTATTGAAAGTGTACACCCGTTTTTACGTCAAAACAATTGGATGCACCGCAACTTAATTGTGGCGGGGAATTTTAATATGACCAATGTGACCGAACTTTTTGCTAGTTTGGTAGAATTGGGGCAGCATCCTAAAGAAATGGCGGATACCGTTACCGTAATGGAAAAAATTGGGCATTTCTTGGATGACGAAGTAACCGATTTGTACCAAGAATGTAAAAATGAAGGTTTGTCCAAAAGAGAAGCTTCTCCTGTTATTGCCGAACGCTTAAATATTAATCGTATTCTAAAACGTGCGTCACGCGGCTGGGATGGCGGATATGCGATGGCCGGACTGTTTGGACACGGCGATGCCTTTGTGTTGCGCGATCCAGCAGGAATTCGTCCCGCCTTTTTTTATGAAGATGAGGAAGTGGTTGTCGTTGCCTCAGAACGGCCTGTGATTCAGACTGTATTTAATGTTGCTTTTGACTCCATTCAAGAGTTACAGCCCGGACATGCTTTGATTATTAAGAAAAACGGTACCGTTACAGAGGAAGAAATTATTGTACCAGTTCAAAAACGCGCGTGTTCGTTTGAGCGCATCTATTTTTCAAGAGGAAGCGATGCCGAAATCTACCAAGAGCGCAAGGCTTTAGGGAAATTAATTTTACCAGATGTATTGGAGTCGATAGGTCAAGATACCGACAATACGGTGTTTTCTTATATTCCGAATACAGCTGAGACCTCGTTCTTCGGTATGGCAGAAGCGGCAAATGACTTTTTAAACCAACGTAAAAACCAATATATTCTCGATAATCGTAAAACGTTAACGAAGGAAAAATTGGAAGAAATCTTGGCGGTAAAAATCCGCACCGAGAAAATCGCCATCAAAGATGCTAAGTTGCGCACCTTTATCACAGAAGACAGCAGTCGGGATGATTTGGTGGCTCACGTGTATGATGTCACCTATGGCGTGATTCAGCCTACAGACAACTTGGTGATTATTGACGACAGTATTGTGCGGGGTACGACGTTAAAAAACAGTATCCTTCGCATGATGGATCGTTTACGACCGAAAAAAATTGTGGTAGTTTCTTCAGCGCCACAAATTCGCTATCCCGATTGTTACGGAATAGATATGGCTAAACTGGAAGGACTTGTCGCCTTTCGCGCAGCGGTTGAATTGTTAAAAGACAATAATCAACTGGATATCATAGAAGAGGTGTATCGCAAGTGTAAAGAACAAGAAGGAAAGCCCGATGTTGAAATAGTCAATCATGTGAAGGCGATCTATTCGTCATTTAGCGATAAAGAAATTTCCAAGAAGATAGCTGAACTCCTGAAACCAGAGGGGATTCAGGCTGAGGTGGATATTATTTTCCAAACGGTAGATAATTTACATTTGGCCTGTCCAAAGCATATTGGTGATTGGTATTTTACAGGAGATTATCCTACACCAGGAGGCAATCGTGTTGTGAATAAAGCATTCATGAATTTTTATGAAGGTAAAGACGCTAGAGCTTACTAAAATTCTGAAAAACATGCACTTTATCGATTTTTATGGTTATTCATCAATATTATTTTGAATCAGATAAAGCGTCGCTATATATTTGGATCACCATAGCATTAGTAGGTTAAGTTTATGGTAGATTTGGGGCAAAAAGGGTGAAAAGAAATTTTCACCTTTTTTATTTTTACACGGTTTCTTTCAACCACTTTTATTTCCCTAGTATCCCCTCTTATTTTAATCCTTTTAGCTTAAAATTTTGTAAACAGTTGTTTAACAAAACATATATTATTAAATTTGTTCTACCATAGAATTTAGTAGGTTAAGTTTATGGTAGATTTGGGGCAAAAAGGCGTTCGTAACCACGAACGTCTTTTTTATTTTATAGCTATAAAAAAAGCCCGACTGCAAAGGCAATCAGGCTAGTATTATTAGTTGGAATCGTTTTATTTATTCGCTTCGAATAAACGAGCAACTTCGTTCCAATTAATCACATTGAAAAAGGCTTCAATATAATCAGGACGACGATTTTGGTAGTTTAAATAGTAGGCATGTTCCCAAACGTCCATCCCTAAAATAGGAAATCCCTGACAAGCCACACCCGGCATTAACGGATTGTCTTGGTTAGGAGTGGCGCATACTTCTAATTTTCCACCTTTGTGAACACATAACCAGGCCCAACCTGAACCAAATTGCGTAGCACCTGCTTTCGCAAATTGTGCTTTAAATTCTTCGAAAGAGCCAAAATCACGGTCGATAGCTGCACCCAAATCTCCTGAAGGTTTGCCTCCTGCATTGGGAGCCATGATGTTCCAAAATAAGTTGTGGTTGTAGAAACCACCCCCGTTATTTCGGATTGCTCCTTTGGTCATGTCTAAGTTTTCTAAAATCTCTTCAATGGATTTTCCTTCTAAATCGGTTCCAGCAATGGCCGCGTTTAAGTTCGTTGTATACGCGTTATGGTGTTTGCTGTGGTGGATTTCCATCGTACGAGCATCAATATGAGGTTCCAATGCATCATACGCATAGGGTAATTGTGGTAATTCAAAAGCCATAATTATTTCGTTTAAGTGAATACTAAATTGAATTCAAATTTATACATTTAACTTCGGAATAGAAAATACTATTTCTCGATTTAACGATAGATTTAACGTATTATTAATGACGCCATTTACGCTACAGCCCACCGATTTAATAGGAAATAAAATTCGGTTGCTTCCCCTCAAATCCGAGCATTTTGAAGGACTTTTTGCTGTGGCTGCAGATCCGCTTTTGTGGGCACAACATCCCAATCCCAATCGGTATCAACGGGACGTTTTTGAAAATTATTTTGAAGGTGCTCTGGCTTCTCATGGTGCCTTTTTGGTTGTGGAAAAAGAAACTGATGCCGTAGTGGGTTGCAGCCGGTTTTACGATTATGATGCTTCAACTTCCTCTATTTTGATTGGCTACACCTTCGTGGGTAGGTCGTATTGGGGAAAAGGATTCAACCGTGAATTAAAGAAACTCATGCTTTCATACATATTCCAATATGTCGATACCGTTTTCTTTCACATTGGCGCGCAGAATCTACGTTCGCAAAAAGCCATTGAAAAAATTGGTGCCCAAAAAGTAAGTGAAATCGAAGTGGCGTATTACGGCGAACCCGAAAAGATTAACTTTGTGTACGAAATTCAACGCCATCAAATTTCTGGATTATGAGAACGACCGCCTTTTCATTGTATGACGCTTCAGCCGGATCAGGGAAAACCTATACTTTGGTCAAAGAGTATCTAAAAATTATCCTCTTAACACCCAAACCCGATGCCTATCGCCACATTTTAGCCATCACTTTTACCAACAAAGCGGTGCACGAAATGAAAAGTCGGGTCGTAGAAAGTTTATCCCAATTTGCGAGTGAAACTCCTTCAGAAAAGGCGATGGATTTTATGCAGGATGTTGCGCGAGATACCGGACTCTCCTTAGCAGCCATTCAAGAAAAGGCGCGATTGATTATCAAACATTTGATCCATAACTATGCGGCTTTTGATATTTCAACTATTGATAAATTTACCCACAAAGTCATTCGTGCCTTTGCTCACGATTTGAATTTGCCCATCACTTTTGAAGTTTCCTTGGACACCGATAGTTTGTTGACAGAAGCCATTGATGCTATCATTGCGCAAGCCGGTGAAGACGAAACGTTAACCCAGCTTTTAGTGAATTATACGATGGAAAAAACCGACGATGACAAGAGTTGGGATATTTCCAAAGACATTTTTGAAACGGGCCGTTTGTTATTAAATGAAAACAATCGGGAAGAGATTTTACAACTTCAGGAAAAGTCAATTCAAGACTTTGTGGTGTTGAAAAATAAATTGATCGAACTCACCGCATCTCTTGAATCAGAAGCGATTGCAACAGCCCAAGCGATTTTGGATTTCTTGGAAGGACATGGAGTCGATTTAAAATCATTTAAAGGCAGCTATTTCCCCAACCATTTAAAGTCAATTGTTGCCAATAAATACAACCCGAGCAATAAATCGTATCGCGAACCGGAAGCCATTGTAATCAATAAAACGGCGAAAGATGGTGCTTTGATCGAATCGCTTTTGCCCGAAATCATGGCGATGTTACAAACTTTATATGCGTGTTTGGATAAGCAATTGTTTTACACGGCTTTTTTGAAAAACGTCACACCGCTTTCTTTGCTCAACACCTTGCAGAAAAAATTACAAGCTTTACAAGAAGAGCAAAACATATTGTCGATTGCCGAATTTAATAAGTTGATTCACGAACAAATTCAGCACCAACCCGCGCCTTTTATTTATGAAAAATTAGGGGAGAAGTACCGTCATTTTTTCATTGATGAATTTCAAGATACGTCGGAATTGCAATGGAAAAATTTAATTCCACTAATTGACAATGCCTTGGCAGGCGAAGAAAATGGAGTTGCAGGTTCGCTATTGTTAGTGGGCGATCCCAAACAATCCATTTACCGTTGGCGGGGTGGAAAAGCGGAACAGTTTATTGCTTTAGGTAAAGGAGAAAATCCCTTTTCCAACAAAGATTTTGCTCGAAAAACCTTGGAAACGAATTACCGGAGTTATTCGGAAATTATCGAATTTAACAACGATTTCTTTCAATTTTTGTCGGGCAAATTTGATAATGAAGATTATAAAAATTTATACGAACAGTACAGCAGTCAGAAAACAACAGCCAAAAAAGGCGGGTTTGTTTCCTTTGAATTTCTACCAGATGTACCCAAAAACGAGCAAGACGAAGATACATTAGACAAAGCGGATCATTATCTTCAATCGGTAGTAAATACGATAGCTTCCATTCGAAATCAAGGATTTGCCTATCGCGATATTGCGATACTAATTCGCAACAACCGTCATGGTGCGTTGCTAGCCCAATTTTTGACCGAACAAGGACTGCCGATTGTTTCTTCGGAGAGTTTAATGTTGGCTGCTTCGGGAGAAGTTCGGGTCTTAATTGCCGTGTTGCGGTATTTGAACAATCCGTCAGATTTGGAAGCCAAAGCTCAATTTTCCTATTATTTGGCCAAAAACACATTTCCTGAATCCATTCACGATTTTATAGCCAACGGAATGACAATGAAACAAGAGTCGCTTTGGGAACATTATTTAAAAACGAGTTTAGGACCAAAATGGGCTTCTTTTTCTTTTCAAAACCTCCGAAAAAAAGCATTGTTTGATGCGGTAGAATATTTATCAGAATTAATCATTCCAGCCGAAAAACACAATGCCTACCTCCAATATTTTCAAGATGTAGTTTTGGAGCAAGACCTGCGAAAACAAATGGGATTGTCTGATTTTTTGAACTTTTGGGACAATCACGCGCACAAACTCAGTATTTCCTCTCCTGAGGGCAACGATGCTATTCGAATTATGACCATTCACAAGTCGAAAGGATTGGAGTTCCCCGTTGTACTTTTCCCATTTGCTGAAGAAAATTTGTCGTTGTCCAAAGGGGATAAAATGTGGTTGGACACCAATGAGGATGAAATTGGAATTTCCAAAGCCTTAGTCGCCAAAAAGAATGAGGTAGAAGGTTATAATGCCGAAGCTGCCGTGGTCTATAACCAACGCAAACAAGAAGATTTACTCGATACGATTAATGTGCTATATGTAGCTTTAACCCGTGCGGTAGAGCAATTGTATGTGATTTCGGCGAATAATCGAACAACAAAAGGGGAATTACGAAATAATCTCTCTTCCTTTTTTATTGAATTTCTAGAAAATAACGGACATTCAATTGATGAAGGGCCTGTATATTTTGGAAATCCCCAGCGAATTTCAAGACCTGAAGTTCAGGGGCGATCGTCGCAAATCATCCCCAAAGTGGTTCAAAAATTTGACCCAAAAAATATAAAAATCGCCCAACGCGAAAGTTTGATGTGGAACACCCACCAACAAGAAGCCATCGCTTATGGAAATTTGGTGCATGAAATAATGGCGAAAATAAAAGTAGCTTCGGATGTGGAATGGGCCTTACAACGCGCCTTAGAAGAAGGATTAATTCATGGTGATCAATTAGCTACAATTCAAGCTACGGTTGAATCTCTCGTTTTTCATGAGGAGTTGACGGAATTTTTTGAAACCCATGCCAAAGTATACAATGAACAGACCTTGTTGCTTGAGCATGGTCCCGTATTAAAACCCGACCGTGTAGTCATCAATGCACAGAATCAGGCTTATTTATTGGATTACAAAACGGGAACGCATCAAGAGAAATACCGTAAACAACTTGACGGTTATGCACAAGCTTTGGAAGCCATGGGATTGAAAGTGATGAAAAAAACATTGGTTTACATTGGCGAGCAAGTCGAAATTGTACATTTGCACTAACAAACGAACGAATACTATGTACGGAAAAATTCAACAACATTTACAAAATGAAATCCAGTCGATTAAAGACGGAGGAATATTTAAAAAAGAACGCATCATCACCTCACCTCAAGGTGCTGAAATCACAGTTAATGGTGAGACCGTTTTAAATTTTTGTGCGAATAATTATTTGGGTTTATCTTCACATCCAGAAGTTATACAGGCAGCAAAAGACGCTATGGATACCCATGGTTTTGGAATGTCTTCGGTGCGATTCATTTGTGGGACCCAAGATATTCATAAAACTTTAGAACAAAAGATTGCTGATTTTTACGGCACAGAAGATACGATTTTATATGCGGCTGCATTTGATGCAAATGGAGGCGTTTTTGAACCTTTGTTGGGTGAAGAAGATTGTATTATTTCGGATAGTTTGAATCATGCTTCGATCATTGATGGCGTGCGTTTGTGTAAAGCAGCAAGGTATCGGTATGAAAATAACAACATGGCCGATTTAGAAGCACAACTTCAAAAAGCCACAGCGGCCGGACATCGATTCAAATTAATTGTAACCGATGGTGTGTTTTCTATGGATGGTTTAGTAGCACCCTTGGATAAAATTTGCGATTTGGCCGATCAATATGATGCATTAGTCATGGTGGATGAATGTCATGCCGCCGGATTTATTGGTGCAACTGGAAAAGGAACGCTAGAAGCTAAAGGTGTAATGGGTCGGGTAGACATTATTACTGGAACTTTAGGTAAAGCTTTGGGAGGTGCCATGGGAGGTTATACCACTGCCAAAAAAGAAATTATTGAAATTTTAAGACAGCGTTCGCGTCCGTATTTGTTTTCAAATTCGTTAGCGCCAAGTATTGTTGGGGCTTCCATCAAAGTTTTTGAATTATTAGAAAAAGACACTTCGTTGCGCGATCAATTGGAATGGAATACCAATTATTTCAAAAAAGGAATGAAAGAAGCAGGGTTTGATATCATTGATGGGGACTCAGCGATTGTACCCGTAATGCTTTATGATGCCCAACTTTCACAGGTGATGGCCGATGAATTATTGAAAAAAGGGATTTATGTAATTGGGTTCTTTTACCCGGTAGTGCCAAAAGAAAAGGCCCGAATTCGCGTGCAACTTTCAGCAGCACACACCCAAAACCATCTCGATAAAGCAATAGCTGCATTTACTGAGGTAGGAAAAAGCTTAAACATAATCAAGTGAAATATGTGTTAACATTTTGATATTTCATTAATTGGTTATAATTTTGCGCCATATTCATATAATATCTAACAAAATTAAGTATGAGACATCTTAACAAATTATGTGCTATTTTGATGCTTGCCGGATTAAGTGTTCAGGCTCAAGACAGTAACAACAAATGGGCGATCTCTTTCGGTGCTAATGCAGTTGACGGAGGAAGAGTAAGTGCAGCTTCAAAAATTGATGATCAGTTTTCACAATTCTTTGATGCGAAAAAATACTGGAGCATTATTCCTTCTGTAACCAGTGTCAATGTTTCTAAATACGTAGGTAACAACTTTTCATTTGGTGTTACAGGTTCTGTGAACAAAATCAACAAATTTGTTGGCGAACGTGTTTATGATGCTGCAACAAACACATCTGATTATCCTGTAGCAAATCCTGGGGATTTAATGTACTACAGCTTTGATGGAGTTGTGAAGTATAGCATGATGAACTTAATCAAATCTAAATCTTTTGAACCTACAGCTCATATTGGTGGAGGTTACACTTGGTTAGGTGATGCTTCTGCAGGTACTATTAATGGTGGTTTAGGATTAACGTATTGGTTTGGTAAACAAGTCGGTTTAACGTATTCAGCTACTTACAAATATTCATTTGACGATGCAAGAAACCCAACTTTTGATGTTCCTACACATGTTCAACATTTTGCAGGTTTAATCTTCAAATTTGGTGCTAAAGATTCTGATAACGATGGTCTTTATGATAACGAAGATGCTTGTCCAACTGACGCAGGTACACTAGAATTCAAAGGATGTCCAGATTCAGATGGTGATAAAATCATTGACAAAGAAGATGCTTGTCCTGAAACTCCAGGTTTAGCTCAATTTGGTGGTTGTCCTGATACAGACGGAGACGGAATCCAAGATAAAGAAGATGCTTGTCCAGATGCTGCAGGTGTGAAAGCTTTAGGTGGATGTCCAGATGCTGACGGTGACGGAATCGCTGACAAAGATGACAAATGTATCGATGTTAAAGGTCCTAAAGAAAACGGTGGTTGTCCTTGGCCAGATAGAGACGGTGATAACGTTTTAGATAAAGACGATCAGTGTCCAGATGTAAAAGGTACTGCTGCTAACAAAGGTTGTCCAGAAGTTACTGAAGAAGTAATGAAACGTTTGAATGACTATGGAAAAACTATCTTGTTTGACACAGGAAAAGCTTCTTTCCAAAAACAAACGTATCCAGTTTTAGAAGCTATGACAGCTATCTTCAAAGAATATCCAAATGCACAATTCTCTATCGAAGGTCACACTGACAGCGATGGTAAAGATGCAACCAACTTGAAATTGTCTGAAGAAAGAGCAGCTGCAGTGAAAAACTTCTTAGTAGCTAACGGAATTGACGGTACTCGTTTATCTTCAAAAGGATACGGAGAAACTATGCCAGTAGCTTCAAATAAAACAAAAGCAGGTAAAACACAAAACAGACGTGTTGAAGTGAAATTAGTAAAATAATTTCCTCCTAAATAAATACAGAAAACGCTCCGATTTATCGGGGCGTTTTTTATTTTTATACTATGCAAACAAAATCCTTTTTACATCAAATCGCCGCCACTATAGCGCAAGAACATGCCCATCATCTTCAAGATGTTGTCGTCGTTTTACCTAATAAACGCGCACGAATATTTTTAATAAAAGAACTGCAAAGTCAATTAAAAGGCACGCATTTCGCACCTCAAATTATCAGTATTGAGGATTTTATACAGGATATTGCGGGGATTCAAAGCATAGATAGTATTGAACAACTTTTTGAATTCTATGAGGTGTATTGTGCATTAACGCCCAACAATCCGGAGCCTTTTGATTTGTTTGCTAATTGGGCCAAAACCCTTCTCCAAGATTTTAATGAAATCGACCGGTATTTGTTGGATCCCGACAAAATATTGAAGTATCTTGAAAATATCAAAGAGATCGAACATTGGTCGGTTACCGTTGAAAAACAAACCGAACTGATCGAAAAACATTTGGCATTTTGGAAAAAATTACCCACTTACTACCATGCTTATTACCAGCATTTATTGGCTAAAAAAAGAGGCTATCAAGGGTTAATATACCGCGAAGCCAAAGAAAACCTGAATCATTTTACAAATGCATTTGGGAATGAGTTTTTCCTATTTGCCGGATTCAATGCTTTAAATCAAGCCGAGGAAGTTATCGTGCAACATTTATTAGCTTTGGATAAAGCCCAAATTTATTGGGATATTGATGCGGCATTTTTAAATGATCCACTACATGATGCCGGATTGTTTATTCGGCGTTTTCACAAAGAATGGCCGTATTACAAAACCAATCCGTTGCAATGGATTCAAAAAGAGTTTTCACAGGATAAACATATTTCGGTGATTGGTACTTCCAAATCCATTGGACAGGCGAAACTTGTGGGTTCTATTTTAGAAGAACATCTCCAAGCGCATCCCGATTCCAATTTGCAACAATGTGCCGTGGTGTTGGGAGAAGAATCGCTTTTAATGCCGTTGCTTTACAATTTACCTGCCGGAATCCCTGCTTTGAATATTACTATGGGATATTCGAGTAAAAATAACCCGGCTCAGATTTTAGTCAATAAATGGTTTAAAATGCATACCAATGCGCTATCCAGGAATGCGAATTCGTATGTGTTTTATTATAAAGAAATTGTCGATGTGCTAACCCATCCATTAATTGAGCCGTATGCTCAGGCACAGGAGTTGGTGCATCGCATTCGTTCCAATAATTTCACCTTTATTCCGCACAAACGATTGTTGGAAATGATGGAGAAGGATTCGCCTTTGTTCCACTTGTTATTTAAAAAATGGGAGGCGCAACCTCAAGAAATTTTGCAACAATTGTCGGCTATTCTACTTGAAATCAAGAGTCAACTCAATTATGAGAATACAGAGGAGAAAATTACGAATGCCTTTCTGTATTCTATTTTTAAAATAATCAACAAACTCATTACCTATTATCAAAATCATGCCGTAGACAACAGTCCGGAAACCGTCTATGCATTGTACAAACAAGTGATTGATGTGGCTGAGGTTTCGTTTGAAGGTGAACCACTCGAAGGACTTCAAATTATGGGGGTTTTGGAAAGTCGGGTGCTTGATTTTGAAACCGTAATCATTACTTCTGTAAATGAAGGAAAATTTCCTGCTGGAAAGTCGGGGAATTCCTTTATACCCTATGATGTAAAACGGGAATATGGCTTGCCAACGTTCAAGGAAAAAGACGCGATTTATACCTATCACTTTTACCATTTATTGCAACGTGCCAAAAATATTTATCTCATTTACAATGCCGATTCTGAAGGTTTGGATGCGGGTGAACGCAGTCGTTTTATTACCCAATTGGAAGTAGAACACCTTTCCAATCACCAATTGACATTTGAAATGTTTCATCCGGAAGTTCCAGAAACGGCCTATGAGCCAATGGAAATTCATAAGAATGAAACCGTAATGCAACAATTACAAGAAATTGCCACGGAAAAATACTTTTCACCTTCGGCCTTGACCAACTATATTCGCAATCCAATTCAGTTTTATTTTCAACGCTTATTGCGCATTTCTGAAGTGGAAGAAGTGGAAGAAAATATCGCCGTGAATACGTTGGGAACAATTATTCATGCTGTTTTAGAGGACTTATATACGCCTTTTATCGGACGTATTTTAACTGCACAAGACATCGATGATTGTTTTCCAAAAATTGACGATAAAGTCGCCGAGAAATTCAAAGAAGTCTACAAAGAGGGTGAGATCAAAAAAGGGCGCAATCTTCTTGCTTATGAAGTCGCCAAGCGCAACGTGTTTAATTTTTTGAAACTCGAATTGGAAACGTTAAAACAAGGCGATGAGGTGCAAATTGTCGCTTTGGAGCAGGGTTTTTTACGCACCTTAGAACACCCCAAATTGCCTTTTCCAATCAATATTGGCGGTAATGTAGACCGTATCGAACTCCGAAACGGACGTGTGCGGATTATTGATTATAAAACAGGAAAAGTAGATGCCAACTCGCTAAAATTATCCACTTGGGAGGGTTTGACGGAAGATATTAAAAACGATAAGATCATTCAGTTATTGGCCTATGCTTTTTTGTATGAAGAGCAGGCAAAAGGACAACCGATGGAAGTGGGAATTATCTCTTTTAAAAATCTAAAAGCCGGATTTTTACCGTTTACGTTTGTGGAAAACAAAGAAGGAGAAACTGCCATTACCCTAGATATCCTAAGCGCTTATTTGGAAGAGTTGGCCACGCTATTGGCGGAATTGTTCAATCCTGAAGTACCGTTTGTGGAGAAAATCAATTAAACCGTTTTTAAAAACGCCATAACCGTTTTTTCCAAGGCTTTTTGGTTTTCCAAATGGCTCATGTGCCCATCGGGGAAGGTGGTGAGTTGCACGCGCGTATTTTCGACTTGGGTGACATTGTCGTCATACGGAAGTACGCCGTCTTTTTTACCCAAAATCAATGCAATGGGATACGGGCCAAAATGCAAAAGCACTTCGCGGTCGTTCCGGATTTTCATGCCTTCCAAAGCGGCAACAATGCCTTGCAAAGGGGTTTTTAACGCTTCGAGTTTAACACTCTCGATGGTTTCGGCTAATTTTTCGCGGTTGTCTTCGCTGAATAAGTTGGCTATCGACATGCGTACAAAAGCCGTGTAGTTTTGCTTCACCGCTGCAATGGCGCGATCGCGGTTCAGTTTGCGTTCGTCACTGTCGGCGCGGGAAGTTGAATTGAGTAAGACCAATCCTTTCACATTATCAGGATAGAGTTCGGCAAACGCCAACGCCACATAGCCGCCCATAGAGTGCCCAATCAAGACCGATTTCCGGATTTTGAGTTCGTGCAACACATGATGCACCATATCGGCTTGGTCTTCCATGGTGTGTACATAGCCCAAACAATCGGTGTTGCCATGACCCAATAAATCTATCGTAATCACACGGTATTTGGTCGCCAAAACGGGAGCCAAATACTGCCACATGGTTTGGTTTTCCAAAAAACCATGCAATAACACCACCGCAGTTCCTTTGCCCGTTGCGGTGTAGTCAATGGTGATATTTTTATACTGAATCTGCGCCATAGTTGATTGCAAAAATAACGGTTATACAGCAATGGACGGACGGTGTTTATAACTTTTCATTTTTGCAAAAACATCAAATTCCTAAAATAAAACAATTCGTGACTACAGCCCCGATTGCAGCAAGCTATCCTGCCGTTCTCTTTTTTTGATTAGAAAACTAAATTTCTACGGCAGATAGCGCGTAAAGCGGGAAGATGCATGAGAAGTGCACAAAGCTTCTGCTGCATAATAAAAAAACGGCCCATAAGGCCGTCTCTTATTATTATAGCAATGATGATCTTTTCACCGCAAACAAACGGTTCACTGTGACTGCGACTGTACACTATTCCCCGTTCATCAATGATTCAATCTCTGCCGCTTCAATCGGGATGTTGCGCATTAAGTTGAACGGTGCGCCGCTCGCTTGGATGACTACATCGTCTTCTAAACGAATTCCGAAACCTTCAGCGGGGATGTAAATTCCGGGTTCGACCGTAAATACCATATTCGGTTGCATCGGCTCGTACAACAAACCGTAGTCGTGGGTGTCTAAGCCCAAATGGTGTGAAGTGCCGTGCATAAAATACTTTTTGTACGCAGGCCATGCGGGATCTTCGTTTTGTACATCGGCTTTGTCCAACAAGCCCAAGCCGAGCAATTCGGAGGTCATAATTTTACCCACTTCCACATGGTATTCTTTCCAAAGCGTGCCGGGAACCAACAGTTGGGTCGCTTCGTTTTTCACCTTCAAAACCGCATTGTACACCGCGCGTTGGCGATCGGTGAAACGACCTGAAACGGGAATCGTGCGACTCAAATCGCTGGAATAATTGGCGTATTCGGCACCCACATCCAAAAGCAATAAATCGCCGGCCTTACATTCTTGGTTGTTTTCGATGTAATGCAACACGTTGGCATTGGCACCACTCGCAATAATTGGGGTATAGGCAAAACCTTTGGAACGGTTACGCAAGAATTCGTGGGCAAATTCGGCTTCGATTTCATATTCCATCACGCCGGGTTTTACGAAGTTCAAGATGCGACGGAATCCTTTTTCGGTAATGTCGCAAGCCATTTGCATCAAGGCCAATTCTTGGTTTTCTTTTACCGAACGCAGGCGCTGTAAAATCGGGTTGGATTTCTCGACTTTGTGTGCGGGATAGGTTTCTTTCCACCATTTGATGAAACGATCTTCGCGGGTTTGAGTCTCCACGGCCGAACGGTAATGTTCGTTGGTGTTGATGTACATCGTATCGGCGTAGGTCATCACTTCTTTTAACGTTTTTTGGAAATCTTGCAACCAAACAATATTGCGGATTCCTGAAACTTCGAAAGCGCGTTCTTTGGTTAGTTTTTCTCCTTCCCAAATGGCGATATGTTCGTTGGTTTCGCGTAAAAACAAGATTTCACGTAAATGTGCATAAGGCGCATCGGGGAATAACAACAAGATACTTTCCTCTTGATCGGCACCCGATAAATAAAAGATGTCGCGGTGTTGGGCAAAAGGCAATGTGCTGTCGGCCGATACCGGATAAATATCGTTGGAGTTGAAAATGGCAACACTATTGGGTTTCATTTGTGCCGTAAACTTCGCGCGGTTGGCGATAAACAGCTCGCGGTCGATAGCATGGTATTTCATATTCTTTGAGTTGAAGATTTTTTAATTTGAAAATTTGAAAATGATTTACCAAAATTAAAGATAAGTCAGCTGCAATAAGTAGCCATTTGGCATTATTTTATGTTTTTCCGAATGCGGCTCATGTGGCGGTTGGAAATTCCGAGAAACGAAGCGAGATAATGTAAGGGCACTTGCTGAATCAATACGGCATCGTTTTGCAACAATTTCAAATACCGCTCTTCGGGGGAAAGTGTCAGTAAGTCAATACGGTATTCGTCAATCAAGCAGATTTGGCGTTCGATCAATTGAAAATAAAAATCATGAAACGGCGGATGGTTGGCGATTAAATCCTGAAAAGTCGGCAAGTCGATGACCCACAAACGGCAATCGGAAAGCGCTTTAATGTGTTTGCGCGAAGGCAATTGATGTAAAAAGCTGTGTAAGGAAACCGTAAACGTATGACGCAGGGACAAATAGGTCGTTTTTTCTTCGCCATTCACGTCGATAGCATGTTGGAGAAGGCCACTTTCTATAAAACAGAAATAGGGGCAAACTTGGTTTTCGCGTACGAGGAATTCATTTTTGGGAAGTTCCAGTAGCGTAAAGCGGTGCTGCGAGATTTCGAGCACGTCGGTGAGCTGACTTTGGGTGACTTTCAAATGGGAATTCATGGTTCAATATTAGGCAATTTTTGGAAATGAATTGAAAAGTGTATTTTTAGAAAAAAATAAATCCATGAAAAAGGCAATCCTTTCTTTACTTATACTTTTTGGTGTTTCGTTGCATGCACAAGAAAAATTGGCCTATCAGTTGTTTGATAAAAACGGCAAAAAAGTGACATATAAAAAGATGTTGAAAGCAGCATTAGATACTGAAGTTGTATTGTTTGGCGAATACCACAACAATGCGATTAGCCATTGGTTGGAATTGGAACTCACTAAAGACATGGCGGCTGAAAAGAAAATTGTCATGGGTGCTGAAATGTTTGAAGCCGACAACCAAAAGGCGGTGAATCGGTATTTGGCGGATAGTATTACCCAAAAAAAATTGGACAGCACGGCGCGTTTGTGGCCCAATTACAAAACCGATTACAAGCCGTTGTTGGATTTTGCGAAAGAACAAAAAATCAAATTTGTGGCCACCAACATTCCGAGACGGTATGCATCGATGGTGTCCAAAAAAGGATTTGAAGTATTGGAAACATTGACTGCTGAAGAAAAATCGTGGATGGCGCCTTTGCCCATGCCCTATGATGCTCAATTGCCTGGTTATGTTGAAATGATGAAAATGATGGGGGAGCACACGAGTCCGAACATGCCCAAAGCCCAAGCCACCAAGGATGCGACAATGGGGTATTTTATTGTGCAAAATTTAGAGCCTAATGCTGTATTTGTGCATTATAACGGCACCTATCATTCTGATAATTTTGACGGCATCAATTGGTATTTAAAAACGTATAAACCGGGAGTGAAAATTATGACGATTGCCACGGTGGAGCAACAGGATTTGGATCAATTGGAAGCAGAACATTACAATAAAGCCGACTTTATTCTCGTTATTGATGAAGATGTAACAAAGACCTACTAGGTTCGTCTTCATTCATAACCTAATCCAAAACAAATGAAGAAATTCATTGCTATCGTCGTGGCAATTGTTGCTTTTGTTCCTTTTTATTCTTGTGACAAAGAGGAAACGTCGACGGAACATTATTTGATTTTAAAATTCAAGTTTGATCCTACACAAGCGCGATTGAATAATTTAGGGCAGCCCACAGCCGTTCCGGTGGGTCATGCAGCACAATCACCTGTTTTTAATACTATTTCTTCCCATTATGTAGAAATGGCGCCCAATGCCAACACTCAATTGGGGCAAGGCACGGTTTTATATCATGCGCCCGAAACCACAGCGGGAGGCACTACAGCCATCGATTTCAGTCAGGCGAAAATTGTAGCCCAAGACGAAGTGTTTTTGAAAATTCCGTTAAAACAAGTCACGGCGGGTACCTATCAATGGATGCGTGTTTCGTTATCGTATCAAAATTACGGGATAACCGTTCGTCACTCAGGCGCCGATTATCAAGGAACTTTGGCAAGTTTTGTAGGTTTTAATACGTATATCACCAATCATTCCATTGGCAATACTTTTTTTACGGTGAATGGTAACCGATCCCAAGGCTATTGGGCTTTTGCGTTAAATGATTTTCCGTATTCGAGTTCGGGACAAGCTCCAGCTGGTGCAACAACAGTGCCTAATCCTTTAGCCGCTACTTCGCCGATTCCTGCAGGTTCATGTGTAGTCACAGGGCAGTTTGCGGTGCCTTTGCAAATTTCAGGAAATGAATCCAAAGATGTAGTGGTAACGCTGTCACTTTCGACGAATCATAGCTTCGAATGGATCGATTCTACCCCGGATGGAAAATACGAACCTTCAGCGGGAGAGACGGTTGTAGACATGGGATTACGCGGATTGCTTCCGACCTATGTAAAATAATCCCATATTTTTTTCATAATTCCTATTTTTTACTGCTATAAACAGTTGATTTTCAATCGCCGTTAAACGCTTTTTAAATTCATTATAAATAAGCACGAAAAGGTTGTAGTTAAGTGTAAGAAGCCTTATTTTTGTTTGATTTTTTTAAAAACTGTTACAATCAACTACAAATTATGGCAAAATCTGCACTTTTAAAGTCGTCCATTGCAAAGAAATACTGGATGGCTCTTACGGGTTTATTTTTATGCTTGTTTTTGACAGGTCACTTGTTAGGAAATCTTCAATTGATTTTCAGCGATGCGAAGCACTTCAATGAATATGCTTTGTTTATGACGTCAAATCCTGCTGTAAAAATTCTTTCTTATTTAACGTACATTTCCATTCTTTTCCACGCGATCGACGGATTGATGTTGGCAGCTCAAAACAAAGCGGCTCGTCCGGTGGGTTATGCAAAAACCAATCCTTCGGCCAACAGTTCTTTTGCTTCGCGCAACATGGCTGTTTTAGGAACGGTAATTTTGATTTTTATCGTAACGCACATGGTTAATTTTTGGGCAAAAATGCATTTTGATAAAAACATGCCTTTAGCGCAACAAGAAAGCATGCAAATGCCAGGTCAGATGGAATTTATTGGAGTGCCCGGAAGTCGTGTTCCTTCTATTCCAGCTCAAGGCAAATCACTACATGAAATTGTAGATGAAGTGAATAAGCAAGCGATGGCTCAAGCGCAAGCAATGGGTGAGAAAAACCTTGAGAAAGCGAAAAAGTTTGAAGTTGAAGGTTCGGATGCAATCAAAGATTTGAAAAAAGGAGAAATTATATTTAAAGGATATAAAGACCTTTACAAAATCACGATTGATTTCTTTAAGCAACCGAAATACGGTTTGTTGTTTACGTTGTTGTATGCTGCTTCCATGATTGTGTTGGCTTTCCATTTATTACATGGATTCCAAAGTGCTTTCCAATCGTTAGGAGTGACGAGTAGAAAAATCACGCCAGCAATCAAATTCTTCGGGACTGCGTTTGCAATTGTGGTTCCTGCTTTGTTCGCAGCAATTCCAGTTTACATTCACTTTTTCTTAAAATAATCAACATCGCGATATGAAGTTAGATTCGAAAATACCGGAAGGTCACATTTCAGAGAAGTGGACCAATCACAAGAATAATTTAAAATTAGTGGCTCCCAATAACCGTCCAAAAATTGACATTATTGTGGTAGGTACAGGTTTGGCTGGAGCAGCGGCAGCGGCTTCTTTAGGGGAAATGGGCTATAATGTAAAAGCCTTTTGTTTCCAAGATTCACCACGTCGTGCTCACTCGATTGCGGCACAAGGAGGGATCAATGCAGCAAAAAATTATCAAAACGATGGGGATTCAACCTACCGTTTATTTTATGATACAATTAAAGGAGGAGACTACCGTGCACGTGAAGCAAACGTTCACCGTTTAGCAGAAGTTTCTGGAAATATTATTGACCAATGTGTGGCGCAAGGTGTTCCTTTCGCTCGAGAATACGGCGGGATGTTGGACAACCGTTCTTTTGGTGGAACGCAAGTACAACGTACTTTCTATGCAGCTGGTCAAACCGGGCAACAGTTGTTGTTAGGGGCCTATTCGGCATTATCACGCCAAATCGGTTTAGGACGTGTACAAATGTTCAACCGTCACGAAATGTTGGATTTGGTAAAAGTGGATGGTAAAGCACGCGGAATCATCGCACGTAACTTAGTTACAGGTGAAATCGAGCGCCATTCAGCACATGCTGTGATTATTGCTTCGGGAGGTTACGGAAACGTATATTTCTTGTCAACCAATGCAATGGGAAGTAACGTAACGGCTGCATGGAAAATTCACCGTCAAGGGGCTTTGTTTGCCAATCCATGTTTCGTTCAAATTCACCCAACATGTATTCCAGTTCATGGAACTAATCAATCGAAATTGACTTTGATGTCGGAGTCGCTTCGTAACTCAGGTCGTATTTGGGTACCTAAGAAAAAAGAAGATGCAGAAGCAATTCGTGCGGGCAAATTAAAACCAACACAAATCGCTGAAGAAGATAGAGATTATTTCTTGGAGCGTAGATATCCTGCGTTTGGTAACTTAGTGCCTCGTGACGTAGCTTCACGTGCAGCAAAAGAGCGTTGTGATGCCGGTTTTGGTATTGAAGCAAATGACACCAACGAAGGAGTATATTTGGATTTCTCTACCGAAATTCAAAACAAAGGAAAACAAGCGGCGTATGCTGCGGGTAACCACAATCCTTCTGCTGAAGAAATTACTCGTTTAGGTAAAAAATGGTTAGAAGAAAAGTACGGTAACTTGTTTACCATGTACCAAAAAATTACCGACGAAAATCCATACGAAACCCCAATGAAAATTTATCCAGCGGTTCACTATACCATGGGAGGTGTTTGGGTGGATTATAACTTACAATCAACAATTCCAGGTTGTTTCGTGGCAGGTGAAGCCAATTTCTCGGATCACGGTGCTAACCGTTTAGGAGCTTCGGCTTTGATGCAAGGATTAGCCGATGGTTATTTCGTATTGCCGTATACCGTTTCTAATTATTTAGCTGACGATATCCGTACAGGTAAAATCTCGACAAGTTCACCTGAATTTGACGAAGCCGAAAAACGCGTAAAAGATCAAATCAATAACTTCTTAAGTAACAATGGTTCTAAATCAGTGGATCACTTCCACAAGCGTTTAGGTTTGATCATGTGGAATAAAGTAGGGATGGGCCGTAACGCAGAAGGTTTGAAAGAAGCCGTAAGTGAAATTGCCGCTTTACGTGAAGAATTCTACAAAGAGGTTTATGTTCCAGGAAGTGCTGATGAATTGAATCCTGAGTTGGAAAAAGCACTTCGTGTAGCTGATTTCATCGAATTGGGTCAGTTAATGGCCATGGATGCCTTGCAGCGTAATGAATCATGTGGAGGTCACTTCCGTGAAGAATACCAAGATGCTGAGGGAGAAACCTTACGTGATGATGCCAATTTCTCATTCGTAGGCGCTTGGGAATACAAAGGTGACGACATCAGCAAAGAAGAACTTCATAAAGAAGAGCTGAAATACGAGTTTATTAAAATTGCAGCTAGAAACTATAAATAATCGGAGACATGGCTTCTAAAAAGAACATCAACATAAATTTGAAAATTTGGCGTCAGAAAAATGGCAAAGCCAAAGGTCAATTGGTAGATTACAAATTAGATAACGTATCTACCGATAGCTCATTCTTGGAAATGTTAGACCAATTGAATGAGCAATTAGTATCACAAAAACAAGAACCAATCGCGTTCGATCACGACTGTCGTGAAGGGATCTGCGGGATGTGTTCGTTGTACATCAACGGACGCGCTCACGGGCCAGATACCGGTATCACTACGTGTCAGTTGCACATGCGTATGTTCAAAGATGGCGACACCATTTATGTGGAGCCTTGGAGAAGTCGCGCGTTCCCCATCATCAAAGACTTGGTGGTTGACCGCAGTTCATTTGACCGTATACAACAAGCTGGAGGATTCGTATCGGTAAATACTTCGGGTCGTACAATCGACGCTAATGCGATTCCAGTTCCAAAAGACGATGCAGATAAAGCATTTGAAGCGGCAGCTTGTATCGGTTGTGGAGCTTGTGTGGCTACTTGTAAAAACGGATCTGCGATGTTATTCGTGGGTGCAAAAGTTTCTCAATATGCCTTGTTACCTCAAGGTAAAGTAGAAGCTACACAACGTGTGTTAAACATGGTACGCCAAATGGACGAAGAAGGATTCGGAAATTGTACCAATACCGGTGCTTGTGAAATTGAATGTCCAAAAGGAATTTCTTTGGAAAATATCGCTCGCATGAACCGCGAATACTTAAAAGCAAGTATCAAATAAACCCAACCCTAAAAGGTTAATTCATAGAAAGCACTTCTTCGGAGGTGCTTTTTTTATTAGAGCGAGCCCCGTCACGTTTTTGGCTAAAAAATTGGAATTTTTAGAATTCGGGGCCGGGCTATCCGCCGTGCACGGCACTTGGTTGCTACTTGCCTGCCGATAGGTAGGTCCCTCTCGCAATCCCTGCACAAAAAAACGTATATTTGAAAACAACAAACCAACGACACGAATGAAATCCCTTAGTACACTCTTACTTTTCGGTTGGGCGCTAACCCTTCCCGCTCAAAATTTATCACAATATGTCAATCCTATGATTGGAACCGATGGTCATGGGCATACTTTTCCGGGGGCAACCTTGCCTTATGGGATGGTCCAACTTTCGCCGGACACCCGTATTGACGGGAGTTGGGACGGTTGTTCGGGATACCATTATTCCGATAATACGATATACGGATTTTCACATACTCACTTAAACGGAACCGGTTGCACTGATTACGGAGACATCATGGTAATGCCTGTGATGGGTGAGGTTTCATTTGACCCAAAAAATTACTGTTCCACTTTTAATCATTCCACCGAAAAAGCCAAAGCCGGCTTCTATCAAGTGCGTTTAGAAAAACACCAAATTGACGTTCGCTTAACAGCTTCTACGCGTGTTGGATTCCATGAATATACATTCTCAAAGTCAGGAATGGCAAGCCTTATCATCGATTTGAATCATAGAGACAAATTACTATATGGTGATATTCGAGTGATTGATACAAGAACCATCGAAATTTTACGCCGCAGTGAAGCTTGGGCCAAAGATCAGTATGTCTATGCAAGAATTGAATTTGATGCGCCCATGACCGTTTCAAAAGCCATAGGAAACAAAGACAACAAAAATGGTTTTTATTCTGGAACCGAAGTCAAAATTGCAATGAGTAAAAAAGTAAACGCGGGGGATAAAATCAAAGTCAAAGTGACGCTGTCTCCCACTTCGTATGAAGGCGCTTTTTTAAACAGTAGTGAAATAACCGATTGGGATTTTGATAAAGCTGTACGACAAGCCGAAAGTGCTTGGAATGTAGAATTGTCCAAAATTCAAATTTCCGTTCCAGATAACGACAAAAAAGCCATCTTTTATACAGCATTATACCACACCATGATGCAGCCGAATGTCGCCCAAGATCGCAATGGCAATTACCGCGGTCGGGATAACCAAATTCACAAAGCAGAAGGGTTTACCTATTACTCGGTTTTTTCTTTATGGGATACGTTTCGTGCGGCGCATCCGCTGTATACGTTGATCGATAAAAAACGCACCGCGGATTACATCAATACCTTTTTGAAACAATACGAGCAAGGCGGTCGTCTGCCTGTATGGGAATTGGCTTCCAATGAAACCGATTGCATGATTGGCTACCATTCGGTTTCGGTAATTGCAGATGCCATGGTGAAAGGAATCAAAGGATTTGACTACGAAAAAGCTTTTGAAGCCTCAAAACATTCGGCGATGTTGGATCATCTCGGGTTAGAAGCCTATAAACGACAAGGATTTATTTCGATGGATGACGAGCATGAGAGTGTTTCCAAAACACTGGAATATGCTTACGACGATTGGTGTATTGCGCAAATGGCCAAAATCCTCGGTAAAACAGACGATTATAAGTATTTCATGCAACGTTCCCAATCGTGGAAAAATGTGTTTGATTGGAATGTGAAATTTATGCGACCCAAGAAAAATGGCGGCTGGGACAAACCTTTTGATGCGCGCGAAATCAATAATAATTTTACAGAAGGCAACAGTTGGCAATATTCGTTCTTTGTACCACAAGATATACCCGGCATGATTGAAGCCTATGGTGGCGCGGCTCAATTTGAAGCCAAGTTGGACGAAATGTTCAACAGCGAAAGCAAAACTACGGGTCGGGAACAAGCTGATGTGACGGGATTAATTGGCCAATATGCGCACGGAAACGAACCCAGTCATCACATGACCTATTTGTACAGTTATGTTGGGAAACCAGAAAAAACGAGAGAAAAAGTACATTTTATACTCAATAATTTTTACAAAAATTCGCCCGACGGTTTGATTGGTAATGAAGATTGCGGCCAAATGAGCGCTTGGTATGTGTTAAGTGCGATTGGATTTTATAATGTAACTCCAGGAAGCGGCACTTGGTCCCGTGTAACGCCCTATTTCAACGATGTAAAAATGAAGTTTGAAAATGGAGAAGATTTGGTGATTACTCCCAAAGGGTTGGTGGGTTATACCAAAGAATTGGCTAAAGAACCCACAATGAATCCGTTATCAACGGAAATGATTATTCCTGTGCCAGTCATTGATGCGCCTGGAAAAGCGTTTAAGGAGTATGTTTCAGTTGCCATTCGTTCCAATTCTCAGGACAAATTAGAATATTATTTCAACGAAGACGATACACAACCGGTTTGGAAAGAATACCGTGCGCCCCTTACTTTGGATGCTACCACAACGATTGTGGCTCGTACCAATAAAATGGGGTATAAAAGTGGAGAAGTAACCGCAACCTTTTATAAAAAACCCAACGATTATACGATTTCTATTGCCTCGAAATACAATCCGCAATACCATGCTGGTGGTCCTGACGGTTTGTTGGATGGTATCCACGGAACGACCAATTGGCGTAAAGGTGATTGGCAAGGATATCAAGCACAAGATTTTGAGGCTACCGTAGATTTACAATCGGTAAAAAATGTTTCAAGGTTTAAAGCCTTTTGTTTACAAGATACCCGCTCCTGGATTGTCATGCCAACGAAAGTGGAATATTACAGTTCGAATGATGGAGTCAATTTTACTTTAATTGGAACAGTGACCAATACGATTGATCCCAAAAAAGATGAAAATACAATTCAAGATTTTGCTTTGAAACTTACTGAAGGAGTGCCAGCCCGATACCTTAAAGTGAAAGCCTATAATTTTGGCAAACTTCCCGATTGGCATATCGGTGCGGGCGGTGATGCGTTTATTTTTATTGACGAAATCGAAATTAAATAGTCATGAAAATTGCAATAGTTCAAACGTCCTTGGTTTGGGAAAATCCTAGTGATAATCGGACATTGTTGGAAGAAAAACTAAGTGCTATTTCGCCAAATACCGATTTAATTGTATTGCCCGAAATGTTTACTACAGGCTTTACCATGCAACCCCAACATTGTGCCGAAACCATGGAAGGTTCAACAGTAGAATGGATGCAACGTTGGGCACAAAAGTGCGAAGCAGCAGTAGTAGGAAGTGTCGTGATTAAAGAAAACGGCAACTATTACAATCGTTTGCTATTTGTGCATCCTGAGGGTAAAATAGAAGTTTACGACAAAAGACACCGGTTTACATTGGCAGGAGAAGATCAAGTATATACTGCAGGTAAAAAGCGATTAATTGTTGATTATAGGGGTTGGAAAATTTGTCCTCTGATTTGTTATGATCTTCGATTCCCAGTGTTCTCTCGCAACACTGAAAATTATGACATATCGCTATATGTGGCTAATTGGCCCGCGCCGCGAATTCAGGCTTGGGATGTTTTATTACGCGCTAGAGCGGTTGAAAATATGTGTTACACTATTGGTGTCAACCGAGTAGGAACAGATGGAAATAATCATCCGTACGTTGGCCATTCACAAGCAATTGATTGTTTTGGGAACTATTTGTTAGCGCCCCAAACCGCAGAAGCTATTTTTTATGTAGAATTAGACAAAACCCTTTTAGAAGAAAATCGAAAGCGATTTGCCTTCCTTTCGGATCAAGATACATTTACGATTATTGATTAATCACCAACGTCAATGGTTTGCTCCACGTCCCAGTTGGAACGCACATCGATTTCTACGGGGTGGTATTTGACTTCCTCACTTTGTCGGTGTTCTAAAAAGTTACCAGGCGTCCATAAACCGTCTTTGTCATCATCATAAATGACACGAATGAAAAATTTGCTAGGTTGAATCAAATCAAAAGAAACAGTTTTTGAATTATCGCTATATGCCGATGCTTTAACTTTGCCCTGAGCGTCCGTCAATTGTACGATTACAGGAAATCGCTTAATACGCTCCATGTTAATTTTTAAGTTCCCATATTCGCTCACATCAAGCGTGTTTGTGGTGTATTTTAGGGTGTCATTTTTATTGCCCAAAAAGTCAGTTAATGCTCCGGGCAACATTTGGAGTTGGTATTTTTGGTTGGGTTCTTTTTCAAAAAACAAATGAAGCTCTTTTTTGAATGAATCATAATTGGTCTTGTACGGAACAGCTGATGAATCTCTTTTTCGGAGTTGTATTTTATTCGAATCCCATGCCGTCAATGGAATAGATGATACAATTCGAAGTGTATCCCTAAAATTCAATGTTCCTTTAGGTTCTAGGCTTAAGGATAGACTATCTTTTTTGAAATCCCTTACCTTAAAGCCAAAGGTTTTAGCGTATTTATTCGCTTTCATTTCCAAGGTTAACGAATCCCCTTTGGTTGCTTTAAACCAAACTTCGGCCGAGTCTTTTCCTACGACTCGCGTTAATTGAAACGGAATTTTCTCATTGTTTTTAGTGAGTTGCAGTTCTGCTTTTTCAACAGATCCTTGATAACCAACAAGAACACGACTGGATTTGATGTGCGATGTGGTAACTGCTTTAAATGATTTTTTCTCATTAAAAAGTTCCAATTCGTAAAGGGTGTCGTTCGGTAAAGTGATATAATCTTTTTGAAAAGCGATTTTTTCTGATTTAGGATCGTATTTGTTGTTTTTATTGACGTCTTTAATGGCAATCAAACGGTATTTTCCTGGTTTTAAATTTTCCAACACCACCGCTTTTAAACTGTCCAGAGTATTGATTACATATTGGGGTTGTTTTTTGTAAACAATCGAATCATTGTAAGTCGCATTGACTTCATACAACATTACTGACACAAAGTTGTCCGTTTTCCGTTCCAAAGCATCTTTGATTTTCACTCCCAATTTCAACGAATCAATCGTAGGCCCCGTAGACATTACATATTTGAACTGCGAAAACGGATTACCTTCATTGTTGTCTTGAATACTTTGCCCAAAGTTAAAACTGTACGTCGTATTCGGCTTTAAGGTGTCTTTTATTCGAATCGTAAGGGTTTTACTTGCCGTTTGTGGAAATATTTCAGGCGCGCTATTCATGGGAGGGGACACCACCAATTGTTTTTGTAAATCTTTCAATTTAATATATTCGTTAAATTGAAGTTTGATTTCACTTCCGGTAAAATTCGTGCTTAAATTTTTGGGATAGCTAAAAAGTAACTGCGGAGCAATCGTGTCTTTGGGGCCGCCTGAAATCGTTCCTCTTCGCGCACAAGAAGGCAGGCAAAGAAGCACAATGACAAGGGGTATCAGAAATAAAGCCTTTTTAAGCATGTTTTTTGATTTACTCCGCAAAGTAACAATTATAATTGTTTAGCATAAAATCTTTTTCAACGGATTTAACGAATTATTGACTCATGGCCATGCAAACTATACTGATTTTTGCGCCAGGAATCTTTAAGAGTTCCCGCGCGCACGCTTCAAGTGTTGAACCGGTTGTAATTACATCATCGACAAGAATAAAATGTTTGTCGTAGTGTTCTTCAGTGAATGTGACACCAAAAATAGACTGCACAATTTCAGTTCGACCCAAAATAGACTTTTTGGTTTGTGTTTTGGAATACAAATTTCGCACTAGCAAATCATCACAAAATGGAATCTCCAAACTCTCAGCGATAGCTTGGGCATAAGTGGTAACTTGATTGTAGCCACGTTCCCGAAATTTTTTAGGATGCAAAGGAACGGGGATAATAAAATCTGGATATGGCGATATAGAGCAATCTTTGAGAATAGCTCCGTGCCACATTCCTAGGGCGGTTCCAACGGACTCATTGCCTTTGTATTTTAATTGATGAATGAGTTCTTGCACCAAACTTTCTTTGTGAAAATACAGCAAGGCGGCTGCAAAAACAAGGGGAATCCGACCATAAAACTTTTGATGAATTTCATGTGCGGGTTCGCTATGGTGTAAGGTTGTAGGCAATTGATGACGGCACTGGGTACATAGCACAAATTCGTCTTGCAATAAAAAACCATGACAGGCGGCACAGCTCTCAGGATAGAACAGGCGGATAAGATTCGATAACATAGGCGTATAAATTAAAGTTTAAAGATAGAAAAAACCTTGTAAATCCTGCATTTTCAAAACCACTTTTTATATTTTTGCACCACTATGGCAAAACAAGAAGATATTTTCAAAAATGTGATTTCGCACGCAAAAGAGTACGGGTTTATTTTCCCTTCTAGCGAAATCTATGACGGATTAAGTGCCGTTTACGATTATGCTCAAAATGGAGCCGAATTAAAGAAGAATATTCGTGAATATTGGTGGAAAGCAATGGTGCAAATGCACGAAAACATTGTGGGAATTGATGCTGCGATTTTGATGCATCCCACCACATGGAAAGCTTCAGGTCACGTAGATGCTTTCAATGATCCGTTAATTGATAATAAAGATTCGAAAAAGCGTTTCCGTGCTGACGTGCTGATCGAAGATTACTGCGAAAAATTGCAGCAAAAAGCACAAAAAGAGATTGAAAAAGCCCGCGAACGATTCGGAGATGCGTTTGATGAAGCCCAATTTGTGGCGACAAATGGACGCGTTGTGGACTATTTATCTAAAAAGAAAACAATTCTTGAGCGCATGGCTAAATCGCTAGACAGTGGTGATTTAGAAGATGTAAAAGCCTTAATTGAAGAGTTAGAAATTGCGGATCCTGATACCGGTTCAAAAAATTGGACGGAAGTGCGCCAATTTAATTTGATGTTTGGTACCAAATTAGGAGCGGCAGCTGAAAACGCCATGGATTTGTATTTACGCCCTGAAACAGCACAAGGAATTTTTGTCAATTTCTTGAATGTACAAAAAACGGGTCGTATGAAAATCCCATTCGGAATTGCACAAACCGGAAAAGCGTTTCGTAACGAGATTGTAGCGCGTCAGTTTATTTTCCGTATGCGAGAATTTGAGCAAATGGAAATGCAATTCTTTGTGAAGCCAGGTGAAGAGATGAAATGGTATGAATACTGGAAAGAAACGCGTTTAAAATGGCACCAATCACTTGGATTAGGCGCTGAAAATTACCGTTTCCATGACCATGAGAAATTAGCGCACTATGCCAATGCGGCAGCCGATATCGAATTCAATTTCCCTTTTGGTTTCAAAGAATTGGAAGGAATTCACTCCCGTACTGATTTCGACTTAAAAGCTCACGAACAATATTCGGGTAAAAAATTACAGTATTTCGATACCGAAGAAAATAAAAACTATGTGCCGTATGTGGTAGAAACATCGGTAGGATTAGACCGTATGTTCTTAGCTGTTTTCTCTAAATCATTACAAGAAGAAACATTAGAAGACGGAAGTACGCGCACCGTATTGCGTTTACCTAGTGTTCTTGCGCCAACCAAAGCAGCGGTTTTACCTTTAGTGAAAAAAGACGGTTTGCCGGAATTAGCGCGAGAAATCGTGGAGGAATTAAAATGGGATTTCAATGTGTCTTATGATGAAAAAGACGCAGTAGGTCGAAGATACCGACGTCAAGATGCGTTAGGTACACCATTTTGTATTACCGTGGATCATCAAACCTTAGAGGATCAAACCGTAACACTTCGTCATCGCGACACTATGGTTCAAGATCGCGTTAAAATTGCGGATTTACGTGGAATTATAAACGCTGAAGTTTCGATGCGCAATTGGTTATTACGAACAAAATAATTGTAATCAAATATCAATAAAAAAAGCGACTTATAAAAAAGTCGCTTTTTTTATTCCTCTTCGCGAGGTGCGTTTATTTCTGAAAGTAAAAACTCCTTGACCTTGTCCCACGTTTTTGGGTTAAGCGAATAATAGATATTGTTCCCTTTTGATTTTCCTTTGATTAATCGTACCCGTTTTAATTCGGACAAATGTTTGGACACGGTAGATTGCGCTAAAGGCAGTACTTCAAGTATTTCTCCACAGGAAGAAGCGGGTGTCGTCATTAAATATTGTAATATTTTCAAACGGGCAGGATTCCCCATGGCCTTTAAAATATCGGCTAAATCATTGATTTTAAAAGAGAAACCTTGAGTTTTTGTAATTCCCATATTGCCAAGTATAAATATCGTTTTTCATTCTGTCAATAAGTGCATTCTTTGTGACTCATTGATCAATGTTTTTGCGCAAATTTAGGAAAAAAACAATTACATTTTTTGTTTATAAAGTTGTTCAAAAATAGTAATGACAAGGTCTAAGCCTTATTTTGAATTCGTACTATATTCATATATGTAAAATTAGATAGAATTACAATACCGAAAGTACAGCCTTTTCAGCCATTTTGTAAGATAAATACTAACACAGGTTGGTAGATAGTCGAGAATTTTCTCATTTGGTCAGAAAAGCTTGTCGTTGCTCGATTTTAGAATTGAAGAAATTGGGAACACGTAAAATTCCATCTAATTTAGACACCGCGAGCCCCCGCAAACGCTAGGATTTTTAATCCTTAACTATCAATGACTTAACCGTATTTTAAGTTAAAATGTACTAATGCTTTACCCAAAAAGTAAGGCAATTGAGAACGTTTACGTACGTCATTATCGACGATGATACCCATCGTGCCCAAAAAACCTTGGCAACCGCCGAGACATTCCCTTTTTTAACGTATTTGGGGAGTGCTGGAACGTTTGATGACGGAATTGATTTGGTATTAGAACAACAACCCCAGCTCCTTTTATTAGAAATTGACCCCGAAGATGCAACTTCAGGGTTATCCTTGCATTTCATCAGTGAATTGCATCGGTATTTAACCCAATTACCCAAAATAATTGTCACCACCAAAAACGACACTTTGTGTTTACAAGCCTTTAAATACGGTGTTTTCGATTATTTAATTCACCCTATTGAAGTCAAAGAATTGCGTAAAACATTTATGCGATTTGAAAAAGAAAATGGGATTGTATTATCAAAACCGGTTGCTTCTGCCGTGGTAACGCCACCAGTTTTAGTAGAAAAGCAGTCCATTGCTGTCGAAAATAATCCAGTTGATCATCTATTAGATGAAGAGAATGAGGAAGAGAATGACATTGTAGAAGAACAAGATATAGTTGATTCTACCACTGAAAATGAGGAAAATGCAACTGCTGTAGAAGTCGAAGTTGAAGATCAAGAGGCGATAGCGGTTAAAGCAGCTCAAGATGTACCCAAAGAATCGTCCGATTCCGTTATAGTTCAAGCAGGTAATGCAACTAAACCGCTAGTGATTTGTGTGAAATCCTATGGGGATTACCGGTATATCGATGCCGCAGAAATTTGTTATTTGCAAGCCGATAACAATTCAACCGACATTCACTTAAATACTGGTGAAATGATAACGGCTTTTAAAACTTTAAAACATTTTGAAGGTGTATTGACGCATCCATTTGTGCGAATTCATAACAGTTATATCGTAAATATCGACTATATCGGTCGCATTCACACGGGTAATTCTGTTTGTCATTTGAAAAATTCAACCGTGAAATTACCGTTCTCTAAATCCTATAAAGAGAATATAGATCAGATAATCAACAGTATAGCTTCTGGCAATTATTTGGAAATTTAATTTTTTTTCTTTTAAATTCGTTTAAAATTTACACGCCATGGATATACACGTTTTGATTATTGACGACCACATGCCCATTATTGAAGGGTACAAAACCATTCTTTCCAACAACCGTCTCGAGGCCAATTTAGTGGTTTCTGAAGCCTTGAGTGCCGAAAATGCATACCACATTCTAACCGATTCAGACAACGCCAACAAATTTGATGTCATTATTGTAGATTATACAATTCCTGCGTTTGAAGAGCTTCAAATTCAGAATGGTTTTGACTTGTTGCCCTTTATTCGCGCGAAGCAAACTCAGGCAAAAATCATGATTTTGACATCGCATTCCGAAGCCTTAATCTTGTATAAAGTGATTATGGAATCCCGTGCCGAAGCCATCATGATTAAAAGTGATTTTTCTTCCATCGAAATGCTTGAAGCCTTTGAAAACGTATATCGAGGAGGTAAATTTTATACCAAAACGGTATTGAAACTCAAAGAAGAATTGCTCCACAATTACCGAATCTTTGACGCAACCAATCGCGAATTGATTAAGTTGTTGGCAAAAGGCTATAAAACCAAAAATATCATGACCGAATTGAAACTCTCTAAAAGCGCTATTGATAAGCGAAAAGCACAAATCCGTGAGTTTTTTGAGATAGAAAAAGGAAACGATGAAGACATTATTCAATTGGCCAAGAAAAAGGGATATGTTTGATTTTTAACAAATTATACACTTTTTGTGTAGCAATTATGTCAATCGACTGCTCTAGTTTTGTAGTGTTGAAAGCCCCAAACTTCGGGAAACCGAGAATGAAGATGATGATGAAGTTGAAATCGAAAGCCTATTTATGCCATGTCTTTACACGTTCTTTTTTTAGTATGCGCCTTATATTTTTACAATGTACCTGTAGCACAGGAAAATGCTAACATCGAATCCGGGAAAATAATGTTTAGGCTTGTCTTTCAGTCGGATACCCTTTCCTTTTACTTTGATTCAGTAACCCATTGGGAGAGCGCATTGCGTGAAATGGAGTTCAACTATTCCGATTTTTATTTAGAAAATGATCGAAAGCGAAACGAACCTATTCCAAAGATACAATTGGGATTGTATTTATTGGGAACTAACACTGCAATGCCGAATGAGGTTGAGCAATGTTTGGGAACTGTTTTTTGTGATTTGGAATGTATCGAACAAGAAATCAATGCGTTGTGGGTTAATTATGCGAGAAACGTTCCTTAAAATTTAACAAAATGTACACTTTTTGTGTACCAATAGTTAAAATTAGTCGGGTAACTTTACGTTCTCTAAGCACACATTTCAAAAGGTATAAGCCGAACTTAAATTCAATATCTCCTGCCTCGGAATTTGTCACTTTCGTTAATTCTGTTGTATAAGCCCGGATTCTTTGTTTTTTCTACGCCTTTCCGAGCAGGAGATTTTTGAATTTTTATTTCTAATTTGGATTAATTAACTTGAGCGGAATAATCCGCTTTTTTTATTTGTAGTATGCGTTATTTACTCAGTCTTTTAGTGCTTTTATTGTTTGTTTCTTGTGAGGAAAAGGATAGTTATTCTGAACTATTAGGAATCATTAATTCTAATGAAAAATCGATAAACAATGTAAAACAAATAAAAAGTTTAATTATTAAGATTGACTCAGTCAAACAAGATAGTTCAAGAATAAGTTTGTTAAATAGTTTGTTAACTAAGACAAACAAATTTGATTACAAGCATATTTCATTTGAAATAATTAAAAAGATTGATAAAAGTTCTGTTGATAGATATGACAAAATTTATGCTAACTATCTTATTAATAAGGCATTATATTTTAGAAAAACTGAAAATTTGGACTCATCGTTTTTTTATTATAATGAGGCTAAGAAAAAGAATGAAAATATTAAAAACATAAAATTTCTTATATCATCATTATACGGAATGGCCGAATTAGAGTCTAAATTTAATAATTATGTTACCTCTGAAATTAAACTAAAAAGAGTAATAAATCTATCAACAATAAATAATAATTATAAATATTATTATATCTCATGTATAGCATTAGGAAATAACTATATGAGTAAGGGAGATTACTATTTATCCCTTTATTATCATAAAAAAGCTCATGAATATTATCTTAAAAACAAAGAAAAATTAGATTTTAATTTTTTACATAGAGAAGTATTTCTGAATAATATTGGAAATGTATATAAACATCTAACTAAATATGAAGTAGCAATTGATTTGTTTAATAAAGCCTTACGAAATAAAAGTGTGATAATTCAGAAAGATTATGAACTTTATGGTATTTTAATTTCCAATTTAGGTCACTGTTATCTTAATTTAAAAAATTATAATCAAGCAATTAAACATTTTAGAATAGCAGAAACTGTGTTTAGAAAGTTAAAAAACTATGAAGAATTGTCTTTAGTTTTAATTCAGCAATCAGAATTGTATAAAAAATTAAAAAACAAGAAGGTTTCTGACTTTAAAGGGGTTAACGCATTAAAGTATAGTAGATTGGCAAAAGCACTTAAATGTGAGTTGTTTATTTTGGAAAAACTAATACAATTAGAATATAATACAAAAGCAAATACAATTAATTACATAAACTTAAGAAACAAGATTGATAAGATTGAAGACAAATCAAGAAATATATTCTACAAAATCCAACTCGAAACGAACCAAATTACCCAAGCCAAAGAAAAGGCCGAAAACCAACGCAATCAAGTCGTTTGGGCTATCGGTATTCTCTTATTTGTTTCTGCCTTTTTGTTTATCATCTACCGCAACCGGTTAATGAACAGTAAAATGGAATTTCAACAGAAACACCAAAAAAGTAACGAACGCATTCACGAGTTAATCGTGCAAAATCAAGCGTTAGAAGTTGAGGTGCGCCAAAAAGAGCAACGCCGCATTGCCATGGAAATCCACGATGGCGTCTTAAATCAGTTGGCGAGCATCCGGTTTAAATTGTTTAAATTGGAACTCAATCAAGAAGCGCAAACTATTAAAGAAGCCCTTCAAAACGTTAACTCTATTCAGAATATTGAAGTGGAATTGCGCAATCTCACCCACGATTTACATGCCCAAAGTTCGAATGACCGCATATTATTAATCCCAATTATTCAACAATTGATCCATGTCCACCAAGAGATATACAATATCCAAATTGAATTGCAAAAAGACAATTGGGATTGGGAACAATTGTCGGCAGAGATCAAAATGGGATTTACCCGTATTATTCAAGAAGCCTTACATAATGTAGTCAAACACGCCAAAGCCACACAAGTACTTATCCAACTCCAGTATGAATCCAACAACATTATCTTACGCATCAAAGACAATGGACAAGGATTGGACTTTTCTTCCTCAACATCGGGTATTGGTTTGGCAAATATACATCTACGGGCAGAGCAAATTCAGTCAAAAGTGAAGATTACCAGTAAGCGGAATCAAGGTACAGAAATTCAAATCAATACTCCGGTATTTTCATAAGTAATTGAAAATCAATTAAATAAATAAAAATTGAATCGTTTTTAGCCTATTTTATAAAAAATAGTCATTCACCCAAATTTGGGCATCATCCACTCACAAATGACGTTCATCCACTTTATATAGAGAGAATCGTTGCAATCGCACTCAAGAGCTGTACTAGTTTTACACCGTGAAAAGCCCCCAAATGAAACCGGCTTTAAGCAGTGTGAAAAAGTCTAACAAAAACTAGTAAAGCATACAATTATGAAAAAGTCAGCAATTATCTCTGCATTATTTACAATGATGTTGGTATTAACATCTTTCAGTACTCCAACTGAGATTGGAGGTCGTGGTGAAGTAGGAACAGGAAGTTTTTCGATTGGCGGTCGTGGTGAAGTAGGAACAGGAAGTTTTTCGATTGGCGGTCGTGGTGAAGTAGGAACAGGAAGTTTTTCAATTGGCGGTCGTGGTGAAGTAGGAACGGGAAGTTTTTCAATTGGTGGCCGTGGTGAAGTAGGAACAGGAAGTTTTTCAATTGGTGGTCGTGGTGAAGTAGGAACAGGAAGTTAATTTCTTATTTAAATAATATATTTCTAAACCAGCATTTTATGCTGGTTTTTTTATTTTTGTAAAAAATACATAATTGAAAAAAATCATATTTGTCATATTTCTTATAACTTTTTCATTCTTGTTGTCATGTGATAATAAGGATGAGAAAAAAAACGTTCAAATAAAACATGAAAATGAGTTGAATCAATTTTATGGTAAAATAAACAATTCTAAATTCAGTTTAGAAGAAAAGTTGAAACTTAATGATAGTGCTGTAAGAACAATAACTAAAGAAATTAAAAAGACTGATTTAAAAAATTTAAACGATTTTATAAATGTATATTTTGATTTAGGAGCATGGGAAAAATATAAGGACACATCCCGAAAATTATTAATTTACTCATTAAAACATGAAGATAGTTTATATGTTGGATTGGCATTGAGATATATTGGTAATTATCACTATAATTTAAAAAATTTAGATAGTACATTTTATTATTATACGAGATCAGAAAAGCTATTTAATAAGTTAAAGGATAAAGAAAACAGCGCTGTTATTTTACTTAAAAAAGGTATTGTACAATTAGAAATAAATGATTTTTTAGGTTCTGATCTGTCTTTAAGGAAAGCATATAATCTTTTCAAAGATACTGATGAGTATCAAAAATTATATGCAACTTTGAATACATTAGGTTCTGTTTCTGTTGAATTAAAAGAATATAGTAGAGCAATTTATTACTACAACCAGGCATTAAGTGTAATAAAAAAAGGGAAATTAAATAATCATGAATGTCAAGAGTCTAATTGTTTAAATAATTTAGGATTATTATATAACGAATTAAAAGATTATAAAAAATCTATTTACTATTATAAACTTGCTTTAAAAGATGAAAACTTAATTAAAGAAAACCCTAGATTATACTCTATTATTATAGATAATTTAGCGTATTCAAAGTTGAAATCTAATCAATTATCTGATTTACCACAATTATTTTTTAAATCATTAGAAAAGAAAGATAAATTAAAAGATTTAAACTCTATAACAGTAGTGAACATTCATCTTTCAGAGTATTTTGCAAATATAAAAGACACTTTAAATGCAGTCTATTATTCAGATAAAGCAATCTCTTATGCAAAGAAATTAAACATTCCTTTATATAAAATTGCAGCATATAAACAAGCTTCAAATGTAAATAAAAGTAAGAGTTTAAATTACTCAGAATATTACATTAAATTAAATGACAGTCTTCAGATGATTGAAAGGACATCTAAAGACCGTTTTGCTAGAATCGAACTCGAAACAGAAGAAATCCTCCAGCAAAAAGACTCCCTCGAGCAAAAAAATCGTTCCATCCTTAATTACTTTATCGGGACCATCGCCATTGGGGCGTTGTTGTTTTTTATGCGTGCGCAACGTGCGAAGAGTCGGGAGCTCTTGTTGCGCCAAGCCCAACAGCGTGCCAATGAGGATATTTATAAACTCATCATCTCCCAACAAAATAAACTGGAAGAAGGCCGTGTGCTAGAAAAAACACGAATTGCCAAAGAACTCCACGACGGTGTCCTCGGTCGATTATTTGGGTTGCGCCTTAATTTGGACGGACTCAATCACCGGGATGATGATGCTGCCATTCAAGAACGAATTCGTTGCCTTGAAGAATTGAAAATTATCGAACAAGATCTTCGGGAAATCTCCCACGAATTGAGTCGTGAGAAATATGTGTTGGTCAACAACTTTGTGGCCATCGTCAATAACTTACTCGAAGAACAAGCCAAAATCAATCCCGCCAAACTCAACGCACTCATCGGGGAAAATGTCGATTGGGATTTACTTTCCAACACCACAAAGATTAATTTATACCGCATTCTACAAGAGTGTTTGCAGAACATAAATAAATATGCCAACGCAAAAAATATTAAAGTGGAGTTCCGTAAAGATAAAAAAGGTAACTTAGTACTCAACATTACCGACGACGGTGACGGATTTGAAGTCGATAAGAAAAGTAGGGGGATCGGACTCAAAAACATTGTGACGCGAACCCATGAAAGCGACGGAATTATCGAAATTAAATCAGCACCCGGTAAAGGAACCCGAATCAGTATTACGGTACCTTTAGAACACAAAAACATCAAACACTAACAAAAACCAAAACTAGAATCATGTCCCAAACTGTTAACATTTTAATCGTGGATGATCACCAGTTCATCATTCAAGGGTATAAAAATGTGATCAACCTATTCCCTGATAAATCCTTTACGTTTAATTTTATTGAGGCATCCGACTGTAAATCGGGTTATGATACGATTGTTAATGCTTCTCAACCGTTTGATATTGCTTTCCTAGATGTCAGTATGCCTGAATATCCCGAAAAAAATATCCATACCGGTGAAGATTTGGCGAAATTATTAATCGAAACCATGCCTTCCTGTAAGATTGCCTTGTTAACCATGCACTCGGAAAGTTTGAAAGTACAGTCCATTATCGAGGAAATCAACCCGGTTGGATTGGTTATTAAAAATGACTTGACTTTCGACAGTATGATTCTAGCGCTAACATCAATTATTCAAGGGGAAACGTATTACAGCGATTCAGTAATCAAGTTTTTGAACAACCAACAAAAAGAAAAAGTATACGTAGACGTCATCGACCGTCAAATTTTACATTACCTCAATAAAGGGATTAACTACGACGACATTCCGCTTTACATCACGATTTCCTCTAGCTCGGTGAAAACCCGAAAAGAAAACATGAAAGATTTGTTGGGCATCTCAGGTACCGACGACGCTACCTTAGTTGCTGTAGCCAAGGACCGTGGCATGTTGCTTTAATCCTGTTTTTCTTCCGTTAGCGCATTCCAGCCGCGGGCTTTTAATTCAATTTTAGTGTTGGCGCGTGTAACCATATGCATGCCTTCGTTGGCGGCTGTCATGTGTCCAATCACCGTCAAATTGGGGTTGCCTTTGATTTTGTCAAAGTCGGAAAGGTTAATGGTAAACAACAATTCATAGTCTTCGCCACCATTAATGGCTAAGGTTGTACTGTCAATATTAAATTCTTCGCAAGTGCTAATAAATTGCGGGTCAAGCGGCAGTTTGTCTTCAAATAAATTACATCCCGTTCCGCTGTTTTTACACAAATGAATCAACTCAGAAGAAAGTCCGTCGGAGATGTCAATCATCGCAGTGGGTTGCACTTCCAATTGCGCTAACAATCCTTTAATGTCGGTGCGTGCTTCAGGTTTTAACTGGCGCTCAATCAAATAGGTGTAATTATCCAAGTCGGGTTGGTTCAGCGGATTTACTTGAAATACTTGTTTCTCGCGTTCCAAAACTTGTAAGCCCATATAGGCCGAACCCAAATCGCCCGTCACCACAATTAAGTCGTTTTCTTGGGCACCGCTGCGGTACACCAATTCGTTTTCCTGGGCTACACCAATGGCGGTAATCGAAATAATCATTCCTTTCTGAGAAGAAGTCGTGTCACCACCGATAATATCCACATTATAGGTTTTGGCGGCTAAACGAATCCCTTCGTATAATTCTTCCAACGCCTCCACAGGGAACCGATTGGAAACGGCAATGGATACTGTAATTTGTGTCGGGGTTGCGTTCATCGCACAAATATCAGAGACATTCACCACCACGGCTTTGTATCCCAAATGCTTTAACGGCATATAGGATAAATCAAAATGAACACCTTCTACAAGTAAATCTGTTGAGACAACTGTTGAGGTGTTTTCAAAGCGTAAAACTGCCGCATCATCACCAATTCCTTTAAGGGTTGTGGGTTGATTAACTTCCACTTTTTCAGTAAGATGGGCAATTAATCCAAATTCGCCAAATTGCGATAAAGGGGTTCGTTGTGGCGCTTTGTCTTCTAACATGTTTTTTGAGTTTTATTTGGAACAAAGGTACGATAAGCACCCTGCATATCCAAGTTGCACATTAAGGGATTATGCGATTTGAAAATGGCTCGTGAATTCAGCCCCGATCGCAGCGGCATCCTGCGGCCGACCCATAAAGGGGAGGCCGCAGATACAGCGAAGAGCGGGTGATACTTTCCGAAGAAGCAGAGCCGTTTGCTGCCATAAAAAAAGTCCGGCCAAAACCGAACTTAATTTATAATGTATCATTTAAAATTTAGAATAGTTGCATATTAGTCATTCAACTTCAACACCGCCATAAAAGCCGATTGCGGAATTTCTACATTCCCTACCTGACGCATACGTTTCTTACCGGCTTTTTGTTTTTCCAACAATTTACGCTTACGCGAAATATCCCCTCCATAACATTTTGCTGTAACGTCTTTACGCAACGCTTTGATGGTTTCACGAGCGATGATTTTCGCACCAATTGCCGCTTGAATCGGAATATCAAACTGTTGTCTCGGGATCAATTCGCGCAATTTCTCACACATTTTCTTTCCAATATGGTACGCATTATCTTCGTGAATCAAGGCCGACAAAGCATCGACTGAATTCGCATTCAACAAAACATCCAAACGCACCAACTTCGACGTGCGCATGCCAATCGGGTGGTAGTCAAACGACGCATACCCTTTGGAAACGGTTTTTAAACGGTCGTAAAAGTCAAATACAATCTCTGCCAACGGCATGTCAAAGTTCAATTCCACACGCTCAGTAGTCAAATACGTTTGATTCGTAATAATGCCGCGTTTTTCAATACACAAACTCATGACGTTACCCACGAAATCGGATTTGGTGATGATGGTCGCTTTGATATATGGCTCCTCCACGCGCTCCAATTTGGACGGTTCGGGCAAGTCGGAGGGATTGTTTACAATAATCGGTGTTTCCGGTTCTTTTTTGGTATAGGCCAAATACGAAACGTTGGGAACCGTAGTAATTACGGTCATGTTGAACTCGCGCTCCAAACGCTCCTGGATAATTTCCAAGTGCAACATGCCCAAGAATCCACAACGGAAACCAAAGCCCAACGCGGCCGAACTTTCCGGTGAAAACACCAACGAGGCATCATTCAACTGCAATTTCTCCATGGAAGCGCGCAAGTCTTCATAATCTTCAGTATCAACGGGATAAATTCCGGCAAATACCATAGGTTTCACGTCTTCAAATCCGTGAATCATATTCGTAGTAGGCGTTTTGGCATCGGTAACCGTATCACCTACTTTTACTTCTTTAGCTTCTTTAATTCCCGAAATCAAATAGCCTACGTCGCCGCAGCTAATCACGTCTTTTGGGACTTGATTCAATTTTAAGGTTCCAATTTCATCGGCAAAATATTCGTTGCCCGTCGACATGAATTTGATTTTCTGACCTTTGCGAATTTCGCCATTTTTCACTCGGAAAATTACTTCGATTCCACGAAACGGATTGTACACCGAGTCAAAAATCAACGCTTGCAACGGTTCGTCTTTGTCACCTTTGGGTGCCGGAATACGGTCCACAATGGCTTCAAGAATTTTATCCACACCAAAACCGGTTTTCCCCGAAGCATGAATAATATCTTCCAATTTACAACCCAACAAGTCCACGATATCGTCGCTCACTTCTTCTGGATTGGCACTGGGTAAGTCTACTTTATTTAGAATTGGGATGATTTCCAAGTCGTTTTCCAACGCCAAATACAGGTTGGAAATCGTTTGGGCTTGAATACTTTGGGCTGCATCTACAATCAAAAGTGCGCCTTCACAAGCCGCAATCGAACGCGACACTTCATACGAAAAGTCCACGTGACCGGGCGTATCGATCAAGTTCAAGATATATTTTTCCCCTTTGTGGGTGTATTCCATTTGAATGGCGTGACTCTTAATGGTAATCCCACGTTCACGCTCCAAATCCATATTGTCCAACAATTGCGCTTGGGCTTCACGGGCAGTTACCGTTTGGGTTTGATCCAATAATCGGTCGGCCAGCGTACTTTTTCCGTGGTCAATGTGGGCAATAATGCAAAAATTACGAATGTTCTTCATCTTCAATAGTCCTTTTTTAGCGCTAAAATTTAAAATTTAGAATTCAAAATTTAGAATAATAAGAAGGGCGCTCTCGTCGTCCCTCCTCACCGGGCTTTCCGCAGTACACGCCTGCCTAACGGCTACGGCGGGGTACTTTGCTGCAATCCCTAGCGCAACATCGTGCAAATATAACGCAAAGTTTAGAATATCAAGAGGATTGCAAAGGATTACAAGCGTATATTTTTCGGCTTTTCTAACGGGTTTATCAATTGATTCACAAATGTTTAACTTCTTTTCAATTGATTTTCACTTTATTAATCCTAGAATAATCCTATTTTTGCACCCTGAAATACATGCATTATGGTCAAAATCGGAAACATTGAACTCCCGGATTTCCCGTTGTTACTCGCGCCTATGGAAGATGTGAGCGATCCGCCGTTCCGTCGTTTGTGTAAAGCCCACGGCGCCGATTTAATGTATTCAGAATTTATTTCTTCGGAAGGACTCATCCGCGACGCGATTAAAAGTCGGATGAAACTCGACATCTTCGATTACGAACGTCCTGTCGGTATCCAAATTTTTGGCGGTGATGAAGAAGCGATGGCGATGAGTGCCAAAATCGTAGAAACGGTCCAACCCGATTTGTTGGATATCAATTTTGGGTGTCCTGTAAAAAAAGTAGTGTGTAAAGGTGCTGGTGCTGGGGTGTTGAAAGATGTGGATTTGATGGTGCGCTTGACCAAAGCAGTGGTTAAAAGTACGTCATTGCCCGTAACCGTAAAAACCCGATTGGGTTGGGATGAGAACTCAATCAATATTGATGAAGTCGCCGAGCGTTTACAAGATGTCGGCATTCAAGCATTGACGGTTCACGGTCGTACCCGCGCACAAATGTATAAAGGACATTCGGATTGGTCGCACATTGCACGCGTCAAAAACAACCCGCGTATTCATATCCCGATATTCGGAAATGGCGATATTGATTCTCCCGAAAAAGCCTTGGAATACAAGCACAAATACGGTCTTGACGGCATTATGATTGGTCGCGCTGCGATTGGTTATCCGTGGATTTTCAACGAAATCAAACACTATTTTGCGACGGGCGAACATTTACCGGTGCCCACCATCAAAGATCGTGTGGAAGCTGCCCGTAATCATTTGTTGTGGTCCATGGAATGGAAAGGGGAGCGATTAGGCATTGTCGAAATGCGCCGCCATTACACCAATTATTTCAAAGGCATTCCGAATTTTAAAGAATACAAAACGCGATTGGTCACCACAGACGGTCGTGACGATTTGCTTCAAGTTTTTGAAGACATTACCGAAGCGTTTACGGGTTTGGTTATTTAATCCAGAATTTTTTTAGAAACGCGACTGCTGGCTATCCAACTGGAGATACCTCCCAAAGCGACCACGGTGGCAAATACCAAGAACAAGTTGCTCCAATGGAACTCAATCGGGTAAGCTAACGATTGGGTTATCATGATCAAGGCATACTTTTCTTGTAAATACACCAAAAGCGAACCCAAACCGAGTCCGACAATCCCCCCAAAAATACTCAACAAAGTGCCCTGCAATAAGAAGATGCGGCGCAGGTGTCTAACTTCGACACCCAGATTATACAGCGTTTTCAAGTTGCCTTTTTTATCCAAAATCATCATAATTAAAGCGCCGGCCAAACTAAATAGCGCCATTATGATGACCAAGGTAAAAATTAAATAGACGGCGATGTTTTCTGAATTCAACATCTTATATAAGGTCTCATTCAGTTGGGCTCTATTTTTAACGTCTATATTAGGTATGAGTTTTTTTAATTCACGGATAACGTGTTGCTCATCCGCATTGGGTTGTAGTTCAATTTCCAAGTGGGTGACTTGATGGGGTGGCAATTGCAATAATTCTTGCGCCATGCCCAAATTGGCAAACACATATTTGGAATCCAGTTCTTCATTGATGGCATAAATTCCGACGGGATACAACACAATATGCGAAAACGATTCTTCGGGATTCAAGCTTAAGTCGCCTGTCCCCGGTTTGGGCGCATAAACTTCAAAAGGATTGTTGTAGTCCATTAATCCCAATGAAAGTTTATTGGACATTCCATAACCAATCACTACTTGATACGTATCGGGCTGAAGCCACTGCCCAGAAAATAATTTTTGTGAAGCTTTAGAAACCGAATTAAATTGAGTATCTACTCCTTTTAAATACGAAAATTGGGATTTGCCATCAAATAAGAACAACACTCGTTTTTCAATGACTTTACTATAATGTGCAATGCCGTCTATTTTTTGAATTTTTTGTTCTTGTTGAGGAGGGATTGAAAAATATTCACCTTTTTTTGCGGCCACTTTCAAGTCGGGATCCAAGTCATTGGAAAAGGAAAGGCTAAACGTTCGTAAACCGCTAAAGACGGAGAGTACAACAAACAAAGCCATGGCGCCTACAATGATGCTCAACGAAGCAATACCCGTAATTATATTGATTGAGGTGTTTTTACTCAATGAAAATAAATACCGACGGGCGATGTAGAGCGAAATATTCACTTACGATTTTTTGCGTTTGGCTAAAAGTTCGCGGTTTTCAATCGGGTTCTCTTCTCCGGAAAGTGCGCGATCAATTTGTTCAATATATTCTAAGGAGTCGTCAATGTAAAAAATCAAATTGGGCACTTTGCGCAATTGCAATTTCACCCGTTGGGACAAATCGTGTTTGATTAAAGGAGTGTTGGAGCGAATGGCGGTTAAGAGTTCCGGACCTTTTTCAGCGGGAAAAACACTCAAGAACACTTTAGCAATCGATAGGTCAGTAGTTACATTAACTTTGGAAACGGAGATAATCAAATTGGTGATGCCATTTTTGCGCACCTCACCTTGTAAGATATCTACTAAATCTTTTTGCAATACACTGCCTATTTTTTTCTGTCTATTCGATTCCATGGGGCAAAAATACAACTTTAAATTGAATTTGAATTTTTACGGATTTGATAAAAATCAGATGAAGTTCCCTCTGCTATTTTTTATCTTTGTGGCAAACGAAATACGATGAAAAAAATTGAACATATTGGCATTGCTGTAAAATCCTTGAGTGAATCGAATAGTTTGTTTGAAAAATTGTTGGGTGTTCCTGCTTATAAAGAGGAAGAAGTGGCAAGTGAAGGCGTGAAAACTTCTTTTTTTATGAATGGGCCCAATAAGATTGAATTGCTTGAAGCAACCCGAGAGGATAGTCCGATCGCTAAGTTTATCGAAAAGAGAGGCGAAGGGATTCATCACATCGCTTTTGACGTAGAAGATATTCTATCGGAGATGGAACGACTCAAAAAAGAAGGATTTATTTTGTTAAATGAAGTGCCTAAACGTGGAGCGGATAATAAATTAGTCGCTTTTTTACACCCCAAGTCCACTCAAGGTGTGCTCATTGAGCTTTGTCAAGATGCAGGATAAATTCTTATGAATATATGGAGGTGAGTGTTTGCAGAATAGCAGAAATAGTAGTATTATTGCATCCTCAAAGCCGGTCCTATAGCTCAGTTGGTTAGAGCACCTGACTCATAATCAGGTGGTCCTTGGTTCGAGCCCAAGTGGGACCACAACAGAAAGACTCCAAATTTGGAGTCTTTTTTTTTACCTCTTGTAAACCAAAATTGATATTTTTACGTTTATATAAAAAAGTATGAGGAAAGTTTAACGAATTGTAAATAGTTAAACAATTGTCCCAAAATATGATATAAAAAATTTTGACAAAGAGTTTTTTTTTATACTTTTACGCCCTATGAAAATCGACCTAACGAAAGTATTGCTGCTAATGGTAGCGATTCTGAGTGGAAACGTAACGTTTGCTGCCCCGAATCCACCAGCCCCAATTCCCCCACCACCACCGGGTTTACCCGTAGATGAAGGAGTGGTGTTCTTGTTTGTGTCGTCACTTTTTTATGCATTTTATAAAATAAGTAAAATAAAAAAAGCTTCAAGTAATTCTTGAAGCTTTTGTTTTTTACAATTATCCTTTGTGTAAGCCATACAGTCGGGAAACATACTTTCCAACCACGTCAAATTCCAGGTTTATTTTGGTGCCGATTTCAAACGTATGAAAGTTAGTGTGTTCATAGGTGTAAGGAATAATGGCCACACTGAATTCGTTTTCTTTAGAATCTACAACGGTTAAGCTGGTGCCATTAACGGTTATTGAGCCTTTCTCTATGGTGATGTTGGATAAAGAAGTATCGTATTCAAATGTAAAATACCAACTGCCTTGCGCTTCTTTGATTTCCTTACATAATCCTATTTGATCCACATGTCCTTGAACAATATGTCCGTCCAAACGATCACCCAATTTCATAGCGCGCTCCAGATTCACTTTATCGCCCACTTTCCAATCCCCTAAATTGGTTTTTAAAAGTGTTTCTTGAATGGCGGTAACCGTATATTGATTGTCTTGAATAGCAACAACAGTCAAACAAACGCCGTTATGTGCAACACTTTGGTCAATTTTCAATTCTTGAGTTAAGGAGCTGGACACGGTAATGTGCAAGTTTTCTTGGTCTTTTTCCAATGCCGTGATTGTTCCTAGGGTTTCTATGATTCCTGTAAACATTTGTCGTTTTTATTTTCTAAATTTGCCCTTCAAAAGTACGCAATAAAAACCGACTTCAAAAGCGCATGAAAAAAGCAGAATCTATAATTGTTGGAATTTCCATCGGAGACCTAAACGGCATTGGCAGTGAAGTGGTGTTAAAGACCTTTGAGGATACACGAATGTTGGAGTTGTGTACGCCAGTGATTTTTGCCAATGTAAAAATTCTGTCTTTTATTAAGAAAACCATGAATTCTGAATTGCCATTGCATGGTATTGATCGCTTAGATCAGTTGGTGGTAGGCAAAGTGAATGTGTTGAATGTTTGGAAAGAAGCTGTTGATATTCAATTTGGTCAGTTGAGTGATGAAGTAGGAGCGTATGCGATTAAATCCTTTAAGGCCGCTACCGAAGCCTTGAAGAAGAATGAAATCGATGCTTTGGTAACAGCACCTATTAATAAGTATAACATTCAGTCGGAAGGATTTGCTTTCCCAGGTCATACCGATTATTTGGATAAAGAATTAAAAGGAGATGCGTTAATGCTGATGGTGCATGACCAATTGCGTGTGGGTTTAATGACCGATCATGTTCCTGTGAATGAAGTCTCAAAACACCTTACAGAAGCGCGTGTAATTCAGAAAATTGAAACCATTTACCATACATTAAAACAAGATTTTCGCATTAATCGCCCCAAAATTGCTGTGTTGGGTTTAAATCCACATGCGGGAGATAATGGCGTGATAGGAAAAGAAGATCAAGAGATTTTAAAACCCGCTATTAAAAAAATGTTTGACAAAGGCATTTTGGCTTTTGGGCCGTACTCTGCTGATGGTTTTTTTGGTTCGGGGCAACATGAAAAGTTTGATGCAGTAATAGCATCGTATCATGATCAAGGATTAATTCCGTTTAAAACCTTGTCTTTTGGACAAGGGGTGAATTATACGGCAGGTTTGGATAAAATTCGTACTTCACCTGATCATGGAACAGCCTTTGAAATTGCAGGAAAAAATCAAGCCGATGCTTCCTCTTTTAAAGAAGCAGTGTATAAGGCAATTGATATTTATGGAGCCCGTCAAGAGTTTCAAGAATGGTCGAAAAACCCATTGAAAATCAAAGAAAAACAATTGGAATCAAAAAAAGGGGCATAACCCTTTTGGATTTGAGATAAATTTATATCTTTGCACTCCCAAAGTTGAGGCTTCAATTTTGGCAAATTGGTGAAATGATGAAAGTTACGAATGATTTTTTAATTCCTTTCACAGGGTTAAAGTTGGGAAAACACCAATTTGATTATCAAATTACACAGAAGTTCTTTGACGCATACGAGTATTGTGATTTTGAAAATTGTGCCGTCGATGTAAAAGTAACCTTAGATAAGAAGACTACTTTTATGGAAATGACGTTCAAACATAAAGGAACTGTTTTTGTGCCCTGTGATGTTACAGGAGAAATGTTTGATTTGCCAATCAAAGGTGCTATAAAACTGTTGGTTAAGTTTGGAGATGCCTTTAATAATGAAAATGAAGAATTGTTGATTTTGCCACATGGCGAACATCAAATTGACATTACACAATATGTATACGAGTTAATCGTGTTGTCTGTGCCGCAAAAGCGAGTGCATCCTGGAGTAAAAGATGGAACACTCAAAAATGAAGCATTGGAGCAATTGTCGGTAAATTCGGTTAAAGAAGTAAAAGAAGAGATTAAAGAAGAAAATACAGATCCCCGATGGGATAAATTAAAACAACTATTAACGGATAAATAATATAAAAAATGGCACATCCTAAGAGAAGACAGTCATCTACCAGAAGAGACAAGAGAAGAACTCACTACAAGGCTACTGTAGCTACTATCGCTACATGTCCTGTGACTGGTGAGGCTCATTTGTACCACAGAGCTTACTGGCATGAAGGTAAAATGTATTACAGAGGGCAAGTAGTTATTGATAAATCAGTAGCTGAGGCTTAATATATACGGAAAAAATTCCATCAAACTCTCACCTATGTGGGAGTTTTTTGTTTTTTCAGTAGATAAAGAATAACTCAATATTTTTTTGTAATTTCCACCCTTTGAAAATTTCTGATTTTCAAGGACTATTAAACTAGACTATGAGTACAATTACCGCCGCTATTACAGCCGTAGGCTCTTATGTTCCGGATTTCGTTTTGTCGAATGCCGTATTAGAACAAATGGTTGACACCAACGACGAATGGATTACTACGCGTACCGGAATTAAAGAAAGAAGATTGCTAAAAGAGCCCGGAAAAGGAACTTCCTATTTGGCGATAAAAGCCGCTCAAAATCTTATTGAAAAAAATAATATCGATCCGTTAACTATCGACTTAATCATTATGGCTACGGCTACACCCGATATGCCTGTGGCTTCAACCGGAGTCTATGTGGCTTCTCAAATTGGTGCAGTTAATGCATTCGCTTTTGATTTGTCAGCCGCCTGTTCGAGTTTCCTTTACGGGATGTCTACAGCTTCCGCTTACATTCAATCAGGACGCTATAAAAAAGTGTTGTTGATTGGTGCCGATAAAATGTCATCCATTATTGATTACACCGATCGTGCTACTTGTATCATTTTTGGTGATGGTGGTGGAGCGGTTTTATTTGAACCCAATACAGAAGGCTTAGGCTTACAAGATGAATTTTTACGTTCTGACGGAATTGGACGCGAATATTTGAAAATTGACGCAGGGGGTTCTATCCTTCCCGCTTCAAAAGATACTGTAGAAAACGGACAACATTTTGTATTCCAAGATGGGAAAACTGTATTTAAATATGCAGTTTCTGGTATGGCAGATGTGAGCGAAAAAATTATGCAACGCAATAATTTGACACACGATGATATCAATTGGTTGGTTGCCCACCAAGCTAATCGTCGCATCATTGATGCAACTGCCCAACGTATGGGGTTGGATGAATCAAAGGTATTGATCAACATCCAACGTTATGGAAACACAACTTCAGCAACTTTACCGTTGTTGTTATCTGACTATGAAAGTCAGTTGAAAAAAGGAGATAATCTGATTTTTGCCGCATTCGGTGGTGGTTTCACTTGGGGAGCTATCTACTTAAAATGGGCATACAACAAACAATAAAACGATAACTAAAACGAAAGAACTATGGATTTAAAAGAGATTCAAAATCTAATCAAATTCGTATCCAACTCGGGTGTTGCTGAGGTTAAATTGGAAACAGGTGATGTGAAAATTACCATCCGTACTACCCTAGAAGGGAATACTCCTGATATTACTTATGTGCAGTCTGCTCCTGCAGCTCCTGTGATGACGCAAGTAGCCGCACCAGCTCCTGTAGCAGCCGCACCTGCAGCTCCTGTAGCAGCCGCACCTGCAGCCGATGATGCGAAATATATCACTATTAAATCGCCAATGATCGGAACTTTCTACCGTAAGCCAGCTCCCGATAAACCTGCATTCGTAGAAGTAGGAACATCTATTGGAAAAGGAGATGTACTATGTGTAGTTGAAGCGATGAAATTATTCAACGAAATCGAATCAGAGGTTTCTGGAAAAATCGTAAAAATCTTGGTAGACGATATGTCACCAGTAGAGTTTGATCAACCGTTATTCTTGGTAGATCCGTCTTAATTTGTTGTGATTTTAATACGCACACAGGATTCTTGTGTCGTGTTCAAATCGATGTTTAATTTAAATTGAAACAGGATGTTCAAGAAAATATTAATTGCCAATAGAGGCGAAATCGCTTTGCGCGTAATTCGTACGTGTCGTGAGATGGGAATCAAAACCGTTGCGGTTTATTCTACAGCTGACGCAGAAAGTTTACACGTAAAGTTTGCAGATGAAGCGGTTTGTATCGGACCTGCACCTAGTAATCTGTCGTATTTAAAAATGTCCAATATCATTGCGGCTGCAGAAATTACCAATGCAGATGCAATTCACCCAGGATATGGTTTCCTTTCAGAAAATGCAAAATTTTCTAAAATCTGTCAAGAGCACGGTATCAAGTTTATTGGTGCTTCTCCTGAAATGATTGAAAAAATGGGAGACAAAGCAACTGCCAAAGCGACTATGAAAGCGGCTGGTGTACCTTGTGTACCGGGTTCAGATGGGATTTTAGAATCTTTTGAACAAGCAAAAGTTGTAGCGAAAGAAATCGGTTATCCGGTAATGATGAAAGCTACTGCCGGTGGTGGTGGTAAAGGAATGCGTGCTATCTGGAAAGAAGAAGAGCTTGAAAAAGCTTGGGAAAGTGCGCGATTAGAAGCAGCTGCTGCCTTCGGAAACGATGGTATGTACATGGAAAAATTGATTGAAGAACCTCGTCATATTGAAATTCAAGTAGTAGGAGATTCTTATGGTAAAGCTTGTCACTTGTCAGAACGTGATTGTTCTGTACAACGTCGTCACCAAAAACTAACTGAAGAAACGCCTTCTCCATTTATGACGGATGATTTACGTCAACGTATGGGAGATGCAGCCGTAAAAGCAGCAGAGTTTATTCAGTATGAAGGAGCTGGAACGGTTGAGTTCTTGGTGGATAAACACCGTAATTTCTACTTCATGGAGATGAATACGCGTATCCAAGTGGAACATCCTATTACGGAGCAAGTAATTGATTACGACTTAATTCGCGAACAAATATTGGTGGCAGCGGGTGTGCCGATTTCTGGTAAAAATTATTTACCACAATTGCACTCAATCGAATGTCGTATTAATGCGGAAGATCCGTATAATGACTTCCGTCCTTCTCCAGGAAAAATCACCGTATTGCATGCGCCAGGCGGACATGGAGTTCGTTTAGATACGCATGTTTACGCTGGGTATACGATTCCGCCTAACTATGACTCCATGATTGCGAAGTTGATTACTACGGCACAAACTCGTGAAGAGGCCATCAACAAAATGAAACGTGCTTTGGATGAGTTTTATATTGAAGGCATCAAAACCACAATCCCATTCCACCGTCAATTGATGGATGAACCGGATTATGTAGCGGGTAATTACACCACAAAATTCATGGAATCGTTCAAAATGAAAGATCCCAATTAAAATAAAGCCACCTTTCGAGGTGGTTTTTTTTGCACTACTCCAAGAATATTTTCATTTTTAATTAATATGCATAAAAAAACCCGCTCCAAAGGAGCGGGTTTTTTTATATTCTAATACAAAGTATTAAGCTTGGAATGGTTCAACAGATACAAATGATTTGTTGTCCCCTTTTTTCTGGAATTTTACAATTCCATCAACCTTAGCGTGTAATGTATGGTCTTTCCCCATATATACATTTTCACCTGGGTTGTGTTTAGAACCACGTTGTCTAACGATAATGTTACCTGCGATAGCCGCTTGGCCACCATAGATTTTTACACCAAGTCGTTTCGACTCTGATTCTCTACCGTTCTTAGAACTACCGACACCTTTCTTGTGAGCCATGATGTTTTGGTTTTATAAGTTATTACTCTTCTGTTTTTTTCGTTTTCTTTGGAGCTTTTGGTGCATCCTCTGATTTTTCTGCTTTAGGCGCTTTTGCTTTTTTAGGCGCTTCTTCAGTAGCTTCTACTGCTGGAGCTGCTTCTTTTTTAGCCGCTTTTTTTGCACCTGTTGCTGCAATACCTTCAATTACGATTTGGGTTAACGCTTGACGGTGACCGTTTTTCTTTTTGTAACCTTTTCTTCTTTTCTTTTTGAAAACGATTACTTTTTCACCTTTAAGGTGTTGTAAAACTTTCGCTTCTACTGAAGCACCTTCTATAGCTGGGGCGCCGATCGTAATTGTTCCGTTGTCGTCTAATAAAAGAACTTTGTCAAAAGAAACTTTTGAACCTTCTTCGTTCGCTAAACGGTGAACAAAAACTTTCTGGTCTTTGCTTACTTTGAATTGTTGCCCTGCTATCTCTACGATTGCGTACATAACAATAATGTTTAGTTAAAAATTTTAAGGTTGCAAATATACAAATATATTTTATCGAAACAAGCGCTTTTGTAAAATACTTTCCTTTATAATCAAGGACTTACAAATATTTGAAAGTCAAGTATTAAATTCTTCAGTATCCTCAGGTAAAAAAATTACATTTGTGTAACAGAATTCCGTTCCGATATACTAATGGGACATTCGATTTAACGCAGGGTGATAACCCAAAAAACAAATAACTAATTCTTATGAAAAAATCTTTAATCGCTTTAAGTTCATTGCTTATGCTTGGAGGTACTGCTCATGCTCAAAAAGTTGCATTTGAAGAGTATGATTTAGCCAATGGAATGCACGTCATTCTCCATAATGATCCTTCGGCGCCTGTAGTGATTACTTCGGTAATGTATCATGTGGGAGCCAAGGATGAAAGACCGGACCGTACTGGTTTTGCTCACTTTTTTGAACATTTATTGTTTGAAGGAACACAAAACATTAAAAGAGGGGAATGGTTTAAAATAGTTACAGGTAATGGAGGAACAAACAATGCCAATACTACCGATGACCGTACCTATTACTTCGAAGTTTTTCCATCAAATAATCTTGAATTAGGATTGTGGATGGAATCAGAGCGATTAATGCACCCTGTAATTAATCAAATAGGTGTTGATACACAAAATGAAGTGGTAAAAGAAGAAAAACGTTTGCGTGTTGATAACCAACCCTATGGTCAGTTAATTGCCGAGGTAAAACGCAATATGTTTTTCAAACACCCTTACCGTTGGGCAACCATCGGATCAATGGAACATTTGGATGCTTCAACCTTAGAAGAGTTCCAAGCGTTCAATAAAAAGTATTATACTCCAAACAATGCTGTTTTGGTGATAGCAGGTCAGATCGATGTTGCTCAAACCAAAGAATGGATTCAAAAATATTTTGCTCCAATTCCGCGCGGTGAAGAAATTAAGCGTGAAACGTTTGTAGAAGATCCAATCACTAAAGAAATGCACGCCACTTATGAAGATCCTAATATTCAAAAACCAATGGTGGTGGCTTCTTATAGAACGCCTTCCATGAAATCACGCGACGCGCGTGTGTTGGATATGATTTCTTCGTATTTAAGCGATGGTAACAGTTCGAAATTGTACAAAAAAATCGTAGACGATAAGAAAATGGCGTTACAGATTGGCGCATTCAACTATTCGCAAGAAGATTATGGTATGTACATTTTATATGGAATGCCTCAAGGAGATGCCACGTCAGCTGATTTGATTAAAGAAATCGATGAAGAGATCGTGAAATTGCAAACGGATTTAATCTCTGAAAAGGATTATCAAAAATTGCAAAATCAATTTGAAAATAACTATGTAAATAGCAATGCAAGTGTAGAAGGAGTTGCTGAGAATTTGGCTTCATACTATTTGTTATACGGTGATGTGAATTTAATCAACACAGAAATCGAAATGTACCGTTCGATCACGCGTGAAGAAATTCGTGATATTGCGAAAAAGTATTTGAACCCAAATCAGCGTTTGATTTTGGATTATGTTCCTGCTAAAGACAAAGCTGAATCTAAATAATTGAAACAACATGAGAAAATCTATTATACTTCTATCCGGCTTGTTTTTAACCTTAACTATGCAAGCACAAGACCGACCACAACCTAAACCGGGACCAGCCCCTGCGATTCAAATCAAAAAACCTGAAATTTTTTCGTTACCTAACGGATTAAAAGTAATGGTGGTTGAAGACCATAAGTTACCCCGTGTATCTTTTAGTTTAACTATCGATAATGCTCCATTTGCGGAAGGAAATAAAAAAGGGGTTGACAACCTAACCAGCAGTTTGATGGGGAACGGTTCTACCAAAACTTCCAAAGATGCGTTCAATGAAGAAATCGACTTCTTAGGCGCAGATATTAGTTTCAGTGCACGTGGTGCTTATGGTAGCGGATTATCAAAATATTCAAAACGCATCATGGAATTGATGGCTGAAGGAATGTTGATGCCCAATTTCACACAAGAAGAGTTTGATAAAGAACGCGATAAATTAATCGAAGGATTAAAAACCCAAGAAAAAAGTGTTCCAGCTGTAGCGGGACGCGTGGAGAATGTTTTGGTGTACAGCAAAAATCATCCTGCAGGAGAATATTTGACTGAAGAAACCATCAAAAATGTTACGTTAGATGACGTTAAACAAAACTATGCGACCTATTTTGTTCCTGAAAAAGCGTATTTGGTGATCATCGGGGATGTGAAATTCAAAGAGGTGAAAAAAATGGCTACCAAATTGTTCGAAAATTGGACAAAAGCTACCGCTCCACAAATTTCATACACTTCGCCAAGTAATGTACAATTCACACAGATCAATTTTGTCGATATGCCTAATGCGGTTCAATCGGAAATTGCTGTTGTGAATTCGGTGAATTTAAAATTATCAGATCCGGATTATTTCGCAGTGATTGTAGCCAACCAAGTGTTAGGAGGCGACTTCAACGGATATTTGAACATGAATTTACGTGAAGCTCACGGATGGACCTATGGTGCGTATTCAAGTATTGGCAATAACAAATACATGAATAGTAAGTTTAAAGCCAATGCCCAAGTGCGTAACTCCGTTACCGATAGTGCAGTGGTGGAAGTTTTGAAAGAAATCAAACGAATCCGTACTGAAAAAGTGAGTGAAGAGGCTTTAGCTAATGTAAAAGCAGGTTACATCGGACGTTTTGTGATGCAAGTTGAAAAACCACAAACTGTAGCGCGCTATGCTTTAAATATTGAAACAGAAAGTTTACCAGCTGATTTCTATGAAAATTTCATTAAAAACATTCAAGCGGTAACCGCTGACGACGTGATGCGTGTGATGAATAAATATGTCTTAGCGGACAATTTACGTATCATCGTAACGGGTAAAGGAAGTGAAGTAATTCCTGGTTTGGAAAAATTAAAAATTCCAATGTTCTATTTTGACAAATTTGGTAATCCTACAGAGAAGCCAAAAATGAAAATGCCGATTCCAGCAGGAGTTACTGTGAAAACCGTAATGGATAACTACATCAAAGCCGTAGGTGGTGATAAAGCAGTGGCTGGAGTAAAATCTATTTTCGTTAGCGGAACTTCTGAAATCGAAGGTGCACCCGCTCCATTGGCGTACATCACTAAACGTGATAATAAAGGTCGAATGATGTTGAAATTAGAATTAACCGGAATGATGGAATTGTCAAAACAAGTGATTGGCGATAAATCAGGGTATAATTCAGGTCAAGGTCAGAAAAAAGACTTAACTGCTGAAGAATTTGCAGAGAAAAAAGCGATTGCAGGTACTTTTGAAGAATTGGCTTTAACGAAAAAAGCAGATGTGGTGTTGGATGGTATCGAACCTTTCAATGGTGCTGATGCGTATGCTGTGAAAAATGGAAAAACAACGTATTACTATGATGTGAAAACAGGTTTACGTTTGGGTTCATCTACAACACAAGAGCGTAACGGTCAAAAAATGACTTCTTCTATTTTGTATTCAGATTACAAAGATGTAAAGGGGATTAAAGTGCCTTTTACCATTGTATTGTCACAAGCTGGAAGAGATATTGAAGTGAAAGTAGCTGAAGTAAAAATCAACGAAGGAGTAACCGATGCTGATTTTCAGTAATTAAATCATAAAATAATAATGAAAGACCGTCTTTATGGCGGTCTTTTTTATTTTTTACTTGAAAGATAAACACCTAATAATATAATGGAAGCTCCCAAACCTTGAACAGCGGTTAAGGATTCTCCGTCATAGATCCCCCAACCAATGGCAACCACAGGAATTAAATAGGTTACCGAAGTGGCAAATACAGGAGCCGATAACTGAATTAGTTTGTAAAATAAAATGTTGGCAATCCCAGTTCCGATAACTCCCAAAATCATGACATAAAACAAAGAATGCTGGATTTTAACTTCATGAAAATGAGCGGATATTCCCGAAGAGAATAATAAGATAGCCGCCGGAAGTAGCATCACCAAGAAATTACCCGTAGTAATACTTAACGGTTTTACATCGGATAAATATTTCTTAATCAAATTGACATTGGTGGCATAACATAATGAGGCAATCAAAACGAGTACGGTATACCCATAATTTTGATTCGGGTGCGAAATTGCTCCGTTGATAATTAATAATAAAGTGCCTATTAAACCAATGATTACACCTAATAATTGTGCTCTTTTAAAGGTAAGTCCAAAAGCCAAGATTCCGATTAATAAGGTATTCAAGGGCGTCAACGAATTTAAAATAGAACTGATCGAACTGCTAATTTGGGTTTGAGCAATGGCAAACAGGAAAGCAGGAATAAACGTTCCAAACAGGGAAGTTAAAGCAATGTATTTCCATTGATGGTGCCGAATTTCGCGTAAGCTTCCAAAGCCTATGATCAATAAAAATACGGCAGAAAAGGTGATTCGCGCCGCCCCTAGTTGTATGGGTGTGAGTCCGACCAACCCCCGTTTAATCAATATAAATGAACTCCCCCAGATTACGGCCAATACCATAAGGAAAAGCCATTTCAATTGTTGATTGGACATGTTTCGTTGTTTATCAATGCAAAATTGGCATTATTTTATGAATGTCCGTTTAAAAATATTTTTAATTTTGTTTCTGAAAATCAAACTCAACATCATGAATGCTCCAAAAATTGTAGCTGTTGCAGCTGCGTCTTTAATGCTAATGACTTCTTGTAAACAGGAAACGGCGGCAGCCGCTGGAACAGAAACCGCTCAAAATCAAAAAGCACCTGCTGTGAAACCTGAAACAGCTTCTATGCATATTGAAGGAATGACGTGTGCTATCGGTTGTGCCAAAACAATTGAAGAAAAATTGGCTGAAACACCTGGTGTTCAAGAAGCAAAAGTAGATTTTGATAAGAAAGAAGCAACGGTTCACTTTGATGCCGATAAACTATCAGAAAAAGATTTAACTAAATTGGTAGAATCGTGTGCAGACGGTAAAACCTACAAAGTGTCGAATGTAAAAGTAGATAAGAAAGCGTAATTAATAGACGCTACAAAAAATATAAAGGGCTTTTTTAAAGGCCCTTTTTTTATTTCCATTGAATGGTTTCCATTAGATTTTGCATGTCGTTTTTGATATAATCAGCGGCAGGCATAATAGAATCAAAATTGGGTTTCGCATAAAAATACATCGACCCACTTAAGAAATGTCGTGTGCTGTCGGTTACATAAAATTGTGCGTTAGTAGCCGCATTACCTCCCACTCGATAAAACATGCCGTAGACTTTATGTTTTGGGTTGTAAAAAGGTTGTTCTAAAATGTTATCCGCTTTAATGACATGCTTATACGTAAGTTTTTGCGTATCTCGTAACAATTGTTCTAAGTTGCCTTGAACCGGTTTGTAGGTTAAAAACAAGGTAGCTTTCATTTTGGGATAAGTAATAGTATAGCCACACGAACCCTTTTCTTTGATTACAGCATGGGCATTTACAGCAAATTCAAAAGGGCAATTACTTTCAAATTTAGTATAAGTAGCTAATGGATATTCCAACCGTAAATGACCCGGCGGCTTGGGTAAGATGTCGTCTTTACAACTGGATAGTAAAATGGAAATTACAGCGGCAAATCCTAATAAATATAAGCGTTTAAGCGGCATCGAGTGTGACTTTAATTTGTTTGATTCTTTTTTTGTCGACAACTTCTACGGTGAATAGACAGTTGGCAAAATGTATTTTTTGTCCTTTTTTGGGGAAGTTTCCTTGTAATTCCAACAAAAATCCCGCTAAGGTTTCGGCTTCTCCTTTGTGTTCTTCAAAAAGATTTTCGTCCACATCAATGATACGGTATAAATCTTTTAAGTTGATTTTTCCTTCAAAAAGAAAATTCCGTTCGTCAATTTGGGAGTAATTAATGTTTTCGTCATCAAACTCATCACTAATGTCGCCCACAATTTCCTCAATAACATCTTCCAAAGAAATTAAACCCGAAGTACCTCCATATTCATCTACTACAATGGCCAAATGGTTTTTCATGCCCTGGAAATCCTTTAATAAATCGTCCAGCTTTTTATTTTCTGGAACGAAAAAAGGTTCGCGCATTAACTTCTGCCATTCAAACTCCTTCTTATTGATGTAGGGAATTAAATCTTTGATAAACAAAACGCCAACAATATGGTCGATATTGTCTTGGTAAACAGGAATTCGAGAGTACCCTTTGTCCACAATTTTAGGAAATACTTCTGAAAAAGATTCTTTAATATCGAGCGCAAATAAATCAATGCGCGGACTCATCACTTGTTTGGCTTCGGTATTCCCAAAGGATACAATGCCTTCTAATAACTTTTGTTCTTCTTGTGTAGTGTCTTCGGATGAAGTAAGTTCCAGCGCTTGCGAAAGCTGATCGACTGAAAAGTTGGTTTTTTCTTTGCCTAATTTTTCTTGAATAAAAAGCGTGAGCCATCGTAAAGGCAAGCTTATTGGCGAAAGTAATTTATTGAGAAAAACGAGTGGGTATGTAATGAAAACGGCAAATTTTGTGTTGTTCCGACTCGCATACACTTTAGGTAAAACTTCACCAAATAATAAAATTAAAAAGGTGACTAAGATTACTTCGACAATAAATTTTACCGCAGGTATAGCAATGGTCGAAAACAAACGATCCAGAGAAACTGAAAAAAGAATGACAATAGCAATATGTAAAAAGTTGTTGGCAATCAAAATGGTCGCCAACAACTTTTTAGGTTTTGCTAATAAATCGGAAATGATTTGAAACTTGCCTGGTTGCTTTTCTGAAAGTTGTTGTAAATCTTTTTGTGTTAGGGAGAAAAAAGCTACTTCAGTAGCAGCGACCATAGCACAACAAAACAGCAGAACTAAAATGCCGATACTGCCCAAAAGCATCTCAGAATCGAATGTTACTACCGAATGTATACCGGGGTCTGGCTCCAAATGAAAAAGATTAGTTGAACTTCTATCTAGTAAGGCATGTCGTTTTCAACATGAGAACTAGGTGTTTCGTAACCTGAATTTCGCGGTTCATGATTTGGAACAGAACGACTTTCTAAATCTTTTTTCACATTTAGAAAGGTAAATTCTGTCACCTGAATTTCTGTTGTGTATTTGGTTACACCTTCTTCCGTCGTCCATTGACGCGATTTGATGCGACCTTCTACATAAATTTTATCGCCTTTGGTTAAAAAGCGTTCGCAAATTTCAGCGGCTTTGTTGCGCACAACTAAATTGTGCCACTCCGTTGAAGTGATTTTTTCGTTTGTTGATTTGTTAATGTAAATTTCATTCGTGGCCAATGGAAATCGACCAATGCAATTACCGCCTTCGAAATAGTGCATTTTAACATCATCCCCCAGATGACCAATCAGCATAACTTTGTTAAGTGTCCCGTTCATAATAATATGGCGTGTTTATATCACGCAAAAATACAAATTTATAAATAATTCGACTTAATAAAATTATAAATAACAATGGGAAAAGGGTAATTTTCAAGTGATTCGACCTTTATACCTGAAGTTAATGATTTATTAAGACTAATCTTGTAAAAACGAATATACAAATTTTGATGTGATAGTTTGTGTAAAACAGCATCATTCTCTAATACCCTAATAGAAGATATCGATTTTTCAGCATGTTCTATTTCTATTTTACGTAGAATTTCTTCATAAGGTTTTGATTCTGTTGTTTCTAGAAGCGGATACTGATATAAATTGTGCCAAATCCCTTTTTCAGTTCGCTTTTCCAGTAAGGTTTTTCCTTCTGGATCTTCAAACACTAAGTAATGAAAAAAGCGGTTGGTCACTTTAGTCTTCTTCAATTTCACAGGTAATTCTGTGGTTTTTTTGTCCCGTAAAGCAATGCAACCCGATTGAAAGACACAACTTTCGCATTTCGGATTTTTGGGTGTACAATGAATGGCACCAAATTCCATTAACGCTTGATTGAATTGCTCTGGACGATTTTTATCCAATAAGGTATTGGCTAATTCCGAAAATTCTTTTTTGGCTTTAGAAGAAGTGATGTCGGTTTCAATACCAAAAAAGCGCGATAAAACACGGTATACATTGCCGTCGACAACAGCAACGGGTTCGTTAAAAGCAATGGAAGCTATGGCAGCAGCTGTATATTCGCCCACTCCCTTTAATTGTAATAACTTTTTATAAGAATTTGGAAAATTCCCTTGGTACTCTGCTACAATTTGTTGGGCAGTGAAATGCATGTTACGAGCTCGGGAGTAATAACCCAATCCTTGCCATTGTTTTAAAATGGCTTCTTCAGGGGCGTTTGCCATATCGGTAACCGTTGGAAACGCTTCTAAAAAGCGAAAAAAATAAGGCGTTGCCTGTGCAACTCGCGTTTGTTGAAGCATAATTTCGGACAGCCAAATGCGATACGGATCGCGCGTTTGACGCCAAGGAAGATCGCGTTGGTTTTCTAAATACCAAAGCAATAGGGAGTTAGTAAAATCCATAGCAATTCTGAGTTTAACAAAAGTATAACTTTATGTATTTAAATTTTAATAGATTATACTTGAAAATTTGTTTTTTTAATTCCTATATTTGCACTCTCAAAAATTTACACATAATTATTAAATACGAAAGAAAATGACGAAAGCAGATATCGTAGCGAAGATTTCAGAGAAATTAGGTCTTGAAAAAGGAGATGTTCAATCTACTGTAGAAGCGTTGATGGAAGAAGTAAAAACTTCATTGGAGAACGGAGATAATGTATACCTAAGAGGATTCGGTAGCTTCATCATCAAAACAAGAGCTGAAAAAACAGGAAGAAATATTTCAAAAAATACAACAATCAAAATTCCAGCTCATAATATTCCTGCATTTAAACCTGCAAAAGTATTTGTAGAAGGTGTAAAAGCTAAAACTGAAGTTACAGTATAAAAATATTTATTAATCACTAACAAATTAACCTATGCCAAGCGGTAAAAAAAGAAAAAGACATAAGGTTGCGACGCATAAACGTAAGAAAAGAGCGAGAGCAAACCGTCATAAAAAGAAAAAGTAGTTTTTAACTACTTTTTTCTTTTTACACGTTCCTTGAAATTACGGGATATATTTCAAAAAACGCTGAATTTCAATAGATTTTGCGCTCACTTTTTACGTTTTAGTGGGTTCAAATGGAATTTTAGCATTTGAAATTTTCCCTACGGGTACTACCTGTAAAAATGTTTAATCCATCCTAAAATTGGTCGATTTGTCTTTAAATCAACCTGTTCCGGGATAAAAATTTACAACATGAATAAAGAATTAATCATTCGAAAGGATGAAAATGCTGTAGATTTTGCCTTATTAAAAGATGGAAAACTCATTGAATTACACAAAGAAGAAGAAGATCGTAGCCAGTTTTTGGTGGGTGATATTTTTATCGCCAAAATCCGAAAACCGGTACCTGGACTCAACGCTGCCTTCGTAAACGTTGGATTCGAGAAAGATGCATTCTTGCATTATCACGACCTAGGACCTAATCTTACTTCCTATTTGAAATTCATTAAACTTGTAAGCACAGGTAAAATAAAAGATTTCTCCCTAAAAAACTTTCCGTTTGAAAAAGAGATTGATAAAAATGGTGCCATCGCTGATGTGTTGAGCGCCAATCAATCGGTTCTAGTTCAAGTGGTCAAAGAACCCATTTCCACTAAAGGTCCCCGCATTAGCTCTGAGCTATCATTCGCAGGACGCTATTTGGTGTTAGTGCCGTTCTCCGACCGGGTTTCGGTTTCTCAAAAAATCAATTCCCGCGAAGAAAAAGACCGTCTGAAAAAACTAGTTTCCGCTGTCAAACCGAAAGGATTTGGTGTTATTGTGAGAACAGTAGCCGAAGGCAAATCAACAGCCGAACTCGAAAAAGACTTGCAAAATCTGATGAACAGATGGTTTGCAATGTGTAAAAGATTACCAACGGCCCATCATCCCTCCAAAGTATTGAGCGAATTGACTAAAGTTTCCTCCATGCTTCGGGATATTTTTAACGATACCTTCACCGGTATCACTGTAGATGATGAGGAGTTGTACCAACAAACAAAGGACTATTTAGCCGAAATAGCGCCGGAGAAACAAAAAATTGTGAAGCTTTATCAATCTGTGGATGTACCGCTTTTTGAAAAGTACCATATCGAACGTCAAATCAAAACCTCATTCGGGAAAACCGTTTCCATGAGTAAAGGAGCTTATTTGATTATCGAACACACGGAAGCACTTCACGTGATTGATGTAAATAGCGGAAATCGTTCCAACAAAGCCGCAAGCCAAGAGGCCACTGCGCTCGAAGTGAATATGATTGCCGCTACTGAAATCGCACGTCAATTGCGCTTACGTGATATGGGCGGAATTATTGTTATCGATTTTATCGACATGCAAAATCCCGAAAATCGCAAAGTCCTCTACGATCATTTCAAAGAGGAAATGAGCGACGATAAAGCCAAACACAAAATCCTGCCGCCGAGTAAATTCGGTCTCGTGCAGATTACTCGACAACGGGTGCGTCCCGAAGTCAACATTAAAACTCAGGAAGATGATCCTAGTCAAGGGTCTACCGGTGAAGTCGATGCACCAATTCTGCTCATCGACCGCATTGCTTCCGATGTTGAACGAATTAAAGACAACCACAACAAACTTGTGCTCAATGCACACCCGTTTGTGGCTGCCTACCTTACTAAAGGTTTTCCATCTTTACGTTTGAAGTGGTTCTTCGAACATAAAAAATGGGTGAAAATCATACCTCGTGATGCTTACACGTACCTCGAATACCGTTTCTTTAACGAAGAAGGAAACGAGATTAAAGAATAAAGAAAAAACCGCCTTTCAATGTGAAGGGCGGTTTTTTTGTTTTTGGGCAGCCCTGCCTGCCGGTAGGCAAGTCCGGGCTGCATCATGCTATCAATCGCGAATCAACTCAACTTTACGTTTGATTTCATTGCCTTTTTCATCTACTACCGTCACACGATGCACACCCGTTTGGGCCGTAATCTGCATTTCGTGAAAGGTTTGGGTGGTTCCCAAAAATCGGTCATCTACATACCAATACAATTTGGCCTCTCGATTGGAATGGGCCACCTTAAATACAACAGGCTGAATCACTCCGTTAAAGTTTTTCGTCAAATAAATTTTACTCGTAGCCCGCGGATAAATAAAATCCATTTGTACTTGTGTTTCCCCCACACAATCCGCTCGGAAAGGGGGTAGAGGATGGTAATCAATATGTAAACTTTTATAATACCATTCCCAAACCGGTGGCAATACAAACCATTTTTTGGTTACAATTTGGTCTACCGATACACAATTGCTATTTACACGAAACTGTTCGGTTGGGTCCAAATGCACCAATTTATGATAGGGACAAACACTGGTTTTCAATCCTTTAACCGGAATCCATTGCTTCGTTTTCGGGCAATCATCTTGCGCAATATGTCCGCTTTGGGTACAAATTTCAGCTTGTTCCAAATCGTTTAAAGGTGCTTTAAACCAACCTGATTTAGGTAGCGTATTGAATACATCAAACAAAATGGGAGCTGCACTGTCTACCCCTGTCAATTCAGGTCGGCCTTCTCCCGAAGCATTTCCTACCCAAACGCCCACCACATATCGTGAATTGGTTCCAATCGCCCATGCATCGCGATTACCAAAACTCGTTCCCGTTTTCCATGCAATCGGTAAGGCTGAATCATAAAACTTCCAAGCTTCATCGCCTTCTGGACGGTTGACTTCTTTCATCGCTGTGTAGGTGAGGTAAATCGAACCCGCTCCATAAATTGTTTTGTCATAAGTATCAGACCCGAAATCTTGTTCAAAGCCATGAATGAAATTCAAGTCAGTAAATTCATTGGTTCGGTATTTTTTGGTACGGTTGTAATAATTTAAGGTCGACGTCAAATAGGCATACGTCTTCGTTAAATCCCATAAATTACTCTCGGCACCTCCCAAAATCAAGGATAAACCATAATGGTCAGGATGTTTGTTGATGTTTTTTTGACCTAGCTTTTGCAAGGTTTCATAAAACTTCGGAATGCCGTGTTCTTGCAACATCAAAACCGCCGGAATATTCAACGAACGCGATAAAGCGCGTTGTGCTGGAACGGCACCATCAAAGGTTTGGTTAAAATTTTGCGGGGCATATCCCGAAATTTGAGTCGGAATATCTGCAACTAAAGTGTTGGGTAAGAGTTCGCCCTCATCCAACATCGAAGCAAACAACAAGGGTTTTAAAATACTTCCTGTACTTCGCGGAGCGCCAATAATGTCAACATCTTTGCCATGTTGCACATCCGTAGGTGCATTGCCCACATAACTCACAATATTGCGGTTTTGTACGTCAATAACAATCACCGCCAGATTATGGACTTCGTTTTGTTTATACTGGTTGTAATAATAACTCGCAATTTGATTCACCCGATTTTGCAACGGCAATTCAATGGTTGTCTTGATACGTTCTCCTGGATGTTTTTTGACCACCCGTTCTAATAAATGAGGTGCCAATTGGGGTAAATCATAGGGTTTTTGTGGTAACGGTTCTTTCAGTGCCAAATCGTAAGTGAGTTGGTCAATCTCTTTATTTTGGTATAATTTTAATAATAAGGCATTGCGCTTTTTCATTAATTTTTCCTGATTTTTTCCAGGATAAATCAATCGTGGCGCATTGGGTAAAACCGCTAAGGTTGCACTTTCTGCCCACGAAAGTTGGTGCGCTTGCACGCCAAAGTACCGCCAAGAAGCCATTTCCAATCCGACCACATTACCCCCAAAAGGCGCATGCGCGGCATAGAGTTCGAGAATCGTATCCTTGGAGTGACGAAACTCCAATCGCGTAGCCAAAACGATTTCTTTTATTTTCTCCCAATAGGTGCGGTCTTGATTATTCCGCGATAGGCGAACGACTTGCTGGGTCAAGGTACTTCCACCGCGGACTACTTTTCCTGCTGCCCGATTTTGTTGTACTGCTTTGTACATCGCAACCGGATTGAATCCCCAATGCTGATAAAAATGTTCGTCTTCATAATAGACAATACATTTTTTAAATTTTTCGGGTACACTATCTTTCGCTGGAAAGCGCCATTGTCCATCGGTGGCAATTTTTGCAGCCAATAACTCTCCATCCGAGCTTTCAATCACGGTGGCGTAGGGGACTTGAAACAAAGTGCGGGGCAACGAGAAATAATACACCAAAAGAGCAATCATTAGGACTGCAGATTTTTTGGGATGTTTCAGTATGCGAGTTTTGACTTTTTGATAGCCAACACGTCCACCTTTTTTTAACCTATCGAAGAATTGACTAGTTTTTGTTTTCACAGTACAAAACAACCCAACAGATTTCCATAATCTGTTGGGTTAAATTTATTTTATTGCTTATTCATTCACCACTTCCACCCATTGTCCTTTGGTTCGGGCAATGAATTCATGGTCGTACATCGCTTCACATTGTAATCCGGGTAAATAGTATTTCCCCAAATATGAAGCGTTCAATAATAATTTAAAAGTTCGGGTTTCACCGCCTTTTAGACCAAAATAATAGTTAGCACGGTCATCGCGAATATCCATATAATCCACCGTATTCTCAGTGGCATTGCCGTAATCCGTGTAACGGGTGTTTACAATTTCAAATCCAGACGGAATGATTTGTGTCAATGCAATGTTTTCTACATAATCATTCTTCAAATTCGTAAGAGTCACTACCGCAATAAACTCAGTACCTTGCGTGATTTTACTCACATCAATTTTGTTCCCTTTGCGATCTTTGAATACCAACGAAGCTTTCACGTTGTTCTCCATTGGTTTTTCTTTCCCAACCGGTAGAATGCCACTATTGTAAACCCGAACGAACAATGTGTTCTTCAAATTGTTTTTCAAAGTCACATTATTTGAACCGTTTTGGACCACTAAGGTACGTTGCGAAAGCGATTTAGCCGAATTGATTGTCTCCGATTTCCCCTTTTGAATCACATTCACATTCATCCCTTTTCCGCCATTCGATTGCGCAAATTTCGACATCGCATACAAACAGTAGGCTGAAGTTTGCGTACTCATCCATTCGTCAGAAGCCATATTTTTGGCCAATTTTGTTGCCAATTGGAAGGCTTGTGTTTTTTGTCCCAATAAGATTAACGTTTCCAACGCCATGGCACGATTGCGTTCACGCGAACCGTAGTAATAGTCGTAATAGTTCTCATCTGTATACTCTTCATCGATTTTTGCTCGGGAAAGTAAAGCCATACCCGCATTATTTTGTTTCAATAAAGCAAAAGTGGCCGCTAAGCGTAATTTGGCTTCATTGGAGATGTCGCGGGTCTCTCGCAAACGGTTCATCGACGCCAAATCAGGATTCCCAGCCAAAGCCAAAGTATATAAACGATACGCTTGTGCCATATCATTATGACTTTCAATGCGCCACTGTTTGGCAGCCCTTTGTTGGTAGGCAATCCATTTTGCTTTGAATGTTGGCGGCAAAGCATATCCTTTTTTCTCGGCTTCTAGCAAGAAATGTCCGGCATAACTGCTTCCCCAATCGTCAGCATAATTATTACCGGGCCAATAACTCATCCCGCCACTTGCGGTTTGGAATTTTGATAATCGTTGGATTCCCGCAGCGACGTTGCGTTGTATTCGATTTTTGCGACTCGTGTCCACATCCATGATATCCATCAAATACAATTGTGGGAATACCGATGAGGTTGTTTGCTCCACACAACCGTGTGGGTACAGAATGAGATAATCCAATCGACGGCCAAAATCAACAGTAGGCATGGATGAAATTTCGACCACCGCTTTATTACTTCCCGCAATTCCGAAGGTTTTCCAGTTGACAGATTTACTCGAATTCGGATTCAAAACGACATCGGTATAAGTCGTAGTTACCGGATTCGGGTTAAAAATATCGACTTCAATTTCGTAAACGGAGCGTTCTTTACCCGAAGTAGCAATCACTTGTACTTTTCCAACACCTGTGACATTGGCAATTTTTAAATTAAAAAAGGCCATTTTTTCATCGGGACGCGCAAAAGTTACCGATTGTGTTGCTTTTCCTGCTATCACAATACCGCCACTGGTTTTCACTTGTACCGTAACATTTTTCACCTGATTTTCCATAGCGAAAAGCGTCACCGGTAAGGTCACTTGTTCCGAGGGTGTTACTTTTCTTGGGAACGAAGCCAAGACCATCAACGGACTGCGAACGGGCGTCGTTTTTTCCACACTTCCATAGGCATTACTCTCAGCATTAGCCGCAACCACCATGGTGCGCACCGAACCGATGTATTTCGGCAACTTGATTTGGTGCGTTTTTTCGGCGCCTTTTTCTAATTTAAACGGACCTAAGAAGACAACTACCGGTTTAAAACGGTTCGCTTTTTTCGATTTGCCACCGCCTGCATCAGCGTCTCCACCTATACTGAAAACCTGATTTACACGACCGCCATAGGCCCCAATCACATCATTGTAAATATCCCAAGTGCGTACACCCAAAGCCTCGCGTTTGTAAAAATCATCCCAAGCATTGGGCGTTTGGAAACGCGTAAGATCCAACAAACCTTCATCGACTATCGCAATGGTATAGGTCATGGCTTTGCCTTGCTGTTCGCTGACTTTAATGTTAACCGTTTGCTCGGGTTTTAAAACTTCAGGCATCACCAATTTGGGTTGTAAAACCGTCGATTTATCCGTCACCCCAATCGGAACAACACCATACATACGGATCGGCGCGTCGTTTTTTGTAGAGGCATGCGGTTGTAATAAGGTGACATTGATGTACACATTCGGCGCCATGTCGGCGGTAATCGGTAGATCAATTGTAGTTTCACCCGATTTTGTTTTAGCCCATAATGTTTTTAAAACTTTGGAACCATTTTCTATCGAAATCAAAGCTCGACCACCTTCACTAGATGGTAAAAACACTTTTGCAGTTTCACCCACCGCGTATTCTTTTTTATCGGTATTAAAACGTAAAACAGTAGCACCATCGCCATCAACATTGCGTGAACGCGACGACCAATAGGGATAATCTAAAAATACAGTCGTACCAGAAGCATGGCCACTGGTTGGATCGATAACACGCACTAAATAACGTCCCCAATCATCGCCAGGTACAGAAAATACAACTTGACCACGGCCAGAAGCATCGGTATTAATGCGGAATAACTTATACGAAGTGGTCACATTTGCCGTATTGTAATTGGATAAATCTTCGTTGGAAGCATCCCACCACCAACGGGATTCCAAACGGTAGACGCGAACTTCCAAGTTTTTCACCGCAACGGGATTTCCGTTTTCATTTACCGAAATGATTTCGTAACGGTTGTTTTTGTCTGTTTCGATTAAACCGTATTTATTTGGATCGGGTGCTTTTATGCCGACATAGGTTTTGTAGGGAGAATAATTAACAGCCGCGACATCGGTACTCACATCACCGCCTTGTTCGTAAACTTTGGTGATGAAAGCCGCGCGAAGCATACCCGGAGCTTGTCCTTGTATGGTCGGGTTAATCGGAATCGAAACTTGCCCATTTTCGTTGACTTTTCCTGAAAAAATATTGATTTCTTCGGTGGAAAATTTACGAGAAGGATCGTCAAAAATATAGTTCGAATACCCTTTAAAACTGGTAACTTGTTGCGAGAATTTGGCTTGTACTTCGGTTTTTAAATTTTTAGCCACTGCACCATGTAACCAAGTCACTTGAACGGTATTGGTGTTTTTCTCACCCGCAGATAGCATTTTGCCATTAAAACTATTTTTAATTTTTAAACGATTAGGTTTAATGGTTTCAATTTTAATGCTTTTGTAAAAATGAGCACCACCCACACTAATGCGCGCTTCCCAATTCCCCGTAGGCGCATCGGCTTCTGTAGGAATCGTAAAGGCATAATGATTCAACTCGTTTTTGATTTGGACCGTTTGATATACCGTTTTTCCTTTGGGATCATTAAAGCGCAACTTAATCGGATGGTTTTCTGGAAGTTTATTGTTGTTGTCATTTAAAATAAAAGACAAAAACACCTTATCTCCGGGACGCCAAACGCCGCGTTCCCCATAAATGTAGCCTTTCAAGCCTTTTTGCAAACTTTCCCCTGAAACATCAAAATTACTTACCGACAATGAAAGTTCGTCATCCAACTTTACATACGTACTTTGATCACCTTTGGAAACTACCGCGAAGTAGGCCATTTTCGTCAATTCAAAAGTCGCCATACCGTCGCCATCTGTGGAGGTTTCGGCTAATTTTTGTTGTTGGTAGTTGAATAATTCTACTTTCGCCCCCGATTCAGGGTCGGTTGTCACAATATTACTTACCGCAACCGTCACCGATTTATTATTGCCGCGTTTTACAATTACTCCCAAATCTGTTGCAAGAATATTTGTCCCGCGTTTGGTGTTGTAATAGTAATAGTTAGAACACGGGTCTTGACTGGATTGCCAATCGTAATCTTCTTCATAATAGTAGTAATAGCCACCACCGCCACTGTAATTCACATCGTCTTCATTTTCTTCTTCCTCATCTTCATTAGAAGATTCCTCAGAAGTACCGTCACATTTGTACAAAGCATATTTTTTACGGAACGAAAACTCAACACGATAAATCGCCCCAGGTTCGGGTTCGATTATCTTGGAAATATCCAATGCATAGGTATTCCATTTGTTGTAATTATAAAGATTGTTTTGCTTGAGTTGCAAGGTGGTTTTCGCGATGGGCTGACTCACACGTCGCAAGTTTTGCGTGCCATTGAGTTCGTTGTCTTGCAAAAACTGAAGAATATTGTTCTTGTAAATTTTATAGATTTTTACATCCACGGCATTCAAACTGGCCGCTTCAAAATTTACTTTTAAATTGTTCGAACTAGGAAGAATACTTCCGCTTTTCACCAATTTTACTCCCGGTTTAATCGGGTCAAAAATCAATGTTTCGGAATAGGTTTCTTTGAGTTTGAAGCCGTCACTGCTTTCAATTCCGGCAAAAATTTCAACTAATTTATTGGCCGAAATCATTTTGGGCTCTTCCTCTTCTTCATAATCGGAAACCTCGTCGGAAGTATTGATATAAGTAGCTGTTGAGTCAGCTGCCACTGCAACGGTATCTACCGCCACTTCCTCGGTGGCAACCACTTCGTTTTGTACTGTTTTTTGGGTATTGGTGGTGGGACCGACATTGTCGAAATAGACTTTGAGTACATTGCCCATCGTACTAAATTTCAAGTTGTCGGTGTTTTGTATGTTGACCAAGCCGGCAAAGTTTTGGTCTTTTTTCAACGGATCCGAGAAATTGATAAGTATCGATTGGTTGTTTTCATCCCCCGATGTAATATGCACCACTTTAAATTGGTTTTTCCCTGGAATTTTAATTTCCACAAAACCTTCTTGGTCTTCGACATCGGCTTCGTCACCATCCCATTTTAAGGTGATCGTACTTTCATCGTCAAAGCGTTGAATGCTGTCAATAAGGAATTTGAATTCGGTAGGCGAACTCATTTCCTTGTCGATTTTTACTTTTAAATCATTACCGTTTTGGGTCGCCGTAAGAATTTTTTGTGCCAACGCAATATCCATTTCATCTGCGGTGCGAATCGTCCCGTATTGGTAATAATAGTTCTTGTTGTACGACTGTAAATCCTGGGTTTGAACAATAAAATCTTGCTTAATGGTTTTGAATGAAAAATTAAAAGCCTGTAGTTTTTCATCCGCTACAGTGGTTAATTTTTCCAAATTCAAAGTTACTTGATACAAAGTGTTTTGTTCCAAAGGTTCATCCGGAATAAAGGCAATTGTGTTGGAAGATAACATTTTCACTTTCCCATCCACACTGGGTGAAATGGAAAATAAATCATCATCCAATTCTTGCTCGGGATTCCAATCCTTTTTTTGGAAAGCAAGTTGCACCCGAATGTCGGATTTTGCAGGAATAAAACCAGAGGTAAAACCAGCAATGTACTCTTTAAAAAGAGTAGGGTCAGAGTCAAAATCGGCAGCCGATTTTTTGCCACAAGAGGCCAACGCCAAAAAGGCGATCAGCACATACAAGAACTTTTGGGTTTTCATAAAAGTTGGCGGTATAAAAGTGTTTAAGAATTTAGTGGTGGTTTGACTAATTGTATAAGAACGAAGGTGTTAGTAGTAGGAAATGTACAAAGAATTAGGCATATACAGTTATCTTCTTTTTTTAAAAAAATCTTTCATCAATTGGGCACATTCATCGGCCATTATTCCCGAAACGACTTCGGTTTTGGGATGCAATTGAGTGCCTAAAGTCATAAAACCGCGTTGTTCATCACGTGCACCAAACACAATTTTGGTAATCTGACTCCAATACAAGGCGCCGGCGCACATTTGACAAGGCTCTAAGGTGACATACAACGTACAGCCTTTGAGGTATTTCCCTCCAATAAAATTGGCGGCTGCGGTGATGGCTTGCATTTCGGCATGTGCGGTAACGTCGTTCAACATTTCGGTGAGATTATGACTTCGGGCAATGACCCGATTTTCTACAACAATAATCGCGCCAACCGGAATTTCACCTTTTTCAAAAGCGATTTCAGCCTCCGCCAAGGCTTTTTTCATAAAGTATTCGTCGGTGAAAATGGGTTCCATAAAACAAAAATAGGAATTCAATTTGTACCTTTGACTCATGAGCCAACATTTACTCGCACAAATTCAATCTCCGTCCGATTTACGGCAACTCGATATCGCGCAATTGGAGCAAGTTGCTCAGGAATTGCGGGATAAAATCATTAATGTGGTTGCGGTAAAAGAGGGCCATTTGGGAGCGAGTTTGGGCGTTGTCGAATTGACCATCGCCTTGCATTACGTTTTCAATACACCGGATGATTTGTTGGTTTGGGATGTTGGGCACCAAGCCTACGGCCATAAAATTTTGACAGGTCGCCGGGATCAATTTGAAACGAATCGGCAAAAAGGCGGAATTTCGGGTTTCCCAAAACGTTCCGAAAGTGTTTATGATACCTTTGGTGTGGGTCATTCGTCCACATCGATTTCTGCGGCTTTAGGTATGGCGCTTGCTTCCCAACTGAAAGGCGAGCAACGGTCTCATATTGCAGTGATTGGCGATGCCTCGATTGCCAGCGGCATGGCGTTTGAAGGATTGAATCATGCAGGTGTCACCGAGGCCGATATTTTGGTGATTTTAAATGATAATGCGATCGGAATTGACCCGAGTGTAGGGGCGCTAAAAACCTATTTGACTGCGGTAAAAGAAGGTAAAAATCCGAAGCAAAACAACATGATTAAGTCGTTGAACTTTGCGTATTCGGGTCCGATTGACGGTCATGATCTCCCTATTTTAATCAAAGAATTGCAACGATTGCAAAAGGTGAAAGGGCCAAAATTTTTACACGTCATCACTACCAAAGGCAAAGGCTTGTTGCAAGCCGAGCAAGATCAAGTCAAGTACCATGCACCAGGGAAATTTGATGCAGCGACAGGCGAACTCATTACCAAAGAAGAGTCCCATTTGCCCACCAAATTTCAAGATGTTTTCGGACATACCTTAGTAGAATTGGCACAACAAAATCCTAAAATAATCGGAATCACTCCAGCGATGCCGTCGGGGAGTTCGATGAAATACATGATGGAAGCCTTTCCTGAACGTGCATTTGATGTGGGGATTGCCGAGCAGCATGCAGTGACATTGGCTGCGGGTATGGCAACTCAAGGAATGGTGGTGTTTTGCAACATTTATTCGACCTTTTTACAAAGAGCCTACGACCAAGTAATTCATGATGTTGCTTTACAGAAATTACCCGTGATTTTCTGTTTGGATCGTGCGGGTTTGGTAGGTGAAGACGGCGCTACGCATCACGGAGTTTTTGATTTGGCCTATTTACGCTGTGTGCCCAATATGGAAATTGTTGCGCCTCTGGATGAAGTAGAGTTGCGCCAACTGTTGTATACCGCTTCTTTAGGATTGGAAAATCCGATTGCGATTCGGTATCCACGGGGTCGTGGCGTTGGATTGGATTGGGAAATACCTTTTCAAAAAATAGACTATAAAAAAGGAAAGGTACTGCATCAAGGTTCGGATATTGCGATAATTTCAACGGGTTTTATTGGAAATAATGCGCTTGCCGCTTTGGCTGATTTTGATTTAAATGAAAAGGTGAGTTTGTATCATTTTGGATGTGTAAAGCCGCTAGATGAAGCACTTTTACATACTATTTGTAAGCAGCATCGGTTTGTGATCACTTTAGAAGATGCAACGATTGAAGGCGGATTGGGCAGTGCTGTCGCCGAATTTATTACGACGCACGATTATCAACTTCCTGTTCATCGATTGGGTATTCCCGATCAATTTATTGAGCATGGTACCATCGCACAATTGCAGGAACTATGTGGTATATCCCCAATGGCCATTCAGCAGTTTTTAAGGACGCTTTTAGAGCAATTGGCGTGAATTCTAGCCCGGACCTGCCTGCCGGTAGGCAAGTTGAAGCGGCAACTCCCGATGCAAGAGGGACTATAGCGGAAAGCCGGACGGTACATGATTGATAATCTAAATAGGATGCTCCAAAAAAAAACGAACCCTTTTGAGGTCCGTTTTCAATTTAGTTTTTGATAATTTTTTCGGTAATCATTAAATTTTCTCCGGTTGCTTGTAGGATATACAAACCGCTTTCCAAGGATTGCATCGGAATGAGGATATCATTGTTATCCGTTGCTTTTGTGTTTTGATAGACTATGCGACCATGAATATCCAAAACCCGAACACTAATTGTAGAAGTGTAGTTTGGAATTTGTAAATGCACTTCATTTTGTGTGGGATTCGGGAATATATGATAAGTAATTGTATTGGCAAATGCTGAAGTTCCTAAAGCCGTACAGTTTGGACCTGGTATGGGTTGAGTAAAATCTTCCACTTGATCGGTAGAATCATCACGGTTACCCGAATTTGCATTAAGGCCTAATCCTCTTCGTGCAAAAACTTCCCAAATCATACAATAATCAGCCCCTCCAGTCGTAGCTTGATCGGCAGCAATAATCGCATTACGGGCTTCTACAAAAGTAGGGTTACAGGGTTGTAATTTGAGGGCATCTATTATCAATCGCATTACTTTATTGTTTCCGCCTGTCCCTGTGTATTTATTGTCATCATAGCCATATTTTGCCACATAAGCCCAAGTTAAATCCCAAAGCATGGTACACCAAACTTCCCCAATATTATGCGACTCGGGTGAATCAACGATACCATCGCCATCGGAATCATAATAATTATTATTGACCGTAGCAAAAGTTTGTGGATTGATACTCATATCGGTGGTGTAAGGGAAATTTCGGATACCACCATCTGTTGTTGCTTGGCTAACCGCAAAAGTTCCAATTCCTTTTGGCGTTGTACCTTCATCACCTGGTTTCATTTGAAGCATCAATGCAAACCAATCTGACCAACCTTCTCCCATTTGTTCTTCATTGGTCAAACAATTACTTAAGCTAGGTCCGCCAGTTAATCGATTGGAGATACCATGTCCGTATTCGTGAGCAATAATACCATTATCAAAATCGCCGTCTGTATTGACAAAAGGAGCTGCATTTAACTGAAGTTTGGCATTTACTGTTCCAGATGACATTTCGTTTATTAGCAAATCTCCGTCGGGTTGATTGACAGAAATTGCTGGAATTGTAATAGTACTGTCGGCACCACTCATGGTGATATATTCTGGATTAATTACATTATTAACAATAATTACGGCCAATGCACCACGCGTTTGTGCGTTTTTTACTTTCACTGTGAAATTACAATTACCGCGGCGTATCACTACAATTTTCCCATTCATTGCCGCACCATTTGTTGGCGCAACGCATCCTTCATTTGAAACTCCTGTATTGTCTTGGTACAAGACCAAATCAGCTTGAATAGAGTTGGGAGCCTGCGGTAAACTAACAAATCCCGGACTAAATGTATTTTGAACTGCACGATAGTTGCCTGCAATTGAAGCCGGACTTTGAATGGTAATTGGATAAATTACTGGGGCTACTTTCCATAAATACATCTGCATACGTGGTTTGGAACCATCGGTTGGTGTCGAGAAATTAGCATTATTGTAAGTTGGTGTTGTTGATTTTGATCCATCTTGCGCATCGGCCCAAACAAAATCAGCTCCTGAGCCACCTCGGCCATAATTATTTTGTTGGAAATTACCGCCCTGTTCATTAAATCCATATTTATGCCATAAATCGTGCAAAATATTATTCATATAGAATAGATTAGTGACAGCCGCATTTATATAAGTTGATGCCTGAACCGAATTTCCCCCATAAGGAAAGTCGAAAGTTAATGAACTCCCTCCATCAGGGGCATACCCGTTTGCAGTAGATGTTGTTGAAGCAGTGGTCGGATTTGTATTTGTATAGTCTGCTCTTGCCCAAACATTGTTTCCACGTGTGTATGTAAACTTGTTTGCGGTCAAATTTGCACTTAAATCATTGGTGTCATGCCATGCTTTTGGTGAAGCAGTTGGGTCTTCTATGCCAGTTAGGAGTTGAAAAGGAGAGTGATTCGGACTTTCAAAATTAAAGGGAATTACACGATAATTGCCGGCCATAACCTGTAAAGGAGCCGCTACTTTTTGAACTGAATTTTCAAAAAAGAAAGGTTGTTCTACGATAGCAGATGTAGTGTGGGGATGATCGAAATTGCAATTAACCGTCAAATCTCGTTTGGATACAATAATTCCCGAACTGGCATCGGTATCAATATGCCAAAGATTTTTGAAATCCGGACTGTAAAATTCAAAACGCCAAACTAAAATATATTGTCCTTCTTTTTCGACATAGCCTAATTCGGCACGTACAGGATCATCCGCTAAATTTCCATTTTTAAGTTGGAACACCCCATTTTCTTTTTTGGAAATGAGTTCGGTACTTTGATGGTAACCAAGGGCCGCAAAGGTTTGAGACAACGCATCCGCAGCACTTAAATTTTTGGAGGAATTTTTAATTTTTGATGAATAATTGACCACAAATCGGTCGCCAATTTGGATTACTTTACCTTCTTTCACCCAAATAGAATTCACAGAATCAAACAAAGGCAAACCATTGTAGGTTTGGCAAACAAAATAATTGTGAATACCCGTCGATTCTGAGTAGGTTTCGCTCACAACCTTCCAATTAGTAACATCGGAAGCGGTTAATTTGAGTTCCGCTTGCTTTGTATTCAAAGCTTCTTGAATCGCCTTGTTGGGAATATCTTGAGCTAATGCACTCATCCCAAGGCTGAATGCTAAAAAGAGTAATCGTTTCATTGTTTTTGGTTAATTGCCTCAAAGCTAGCACTAACTTTTCATAAAAACAAGCGACACCCCGTTGTCTATCAGAAATTTAGGAATTGTTAACCCAACATTTCGTTATACAATAATGCATTGCCATCGGTAAGTAAGGAAACAAAATGGCAGATGTGCATCAAACGCTCGTATAACGTTTCTTTTTCCAATCGATGTTTTTCAGGTAATACTTTTAACAGTAATTGATCGTAATTGGAGGTTTTTCCTTCAAATTGATTATTGTATGCCGTAATGAATTTATCCAAAAGGGAATTGATAATTTGGTAGCCTTTCAATTCTTTTTCAATTACTTCCCGACTCTGATAAATATTTTTGACACTCAATTTAATGATGTCATTCATTTGGGCTTTGTATTTGCTTTTGTCGGTTAAGGCATGATGGAATTCACCTTTTAAAATGGCTTCTTCATTTTCTAAAAACACTTTTACCGCATCATTGATGAGGTTGCCAATCGCCAAAGCACGTAAATAACTGATGCGATCTTCTTTGGTAGTTAAGGCTTGGTATTTATTGGCGTCTATGGTGTCTTTGACCAATTTGATTAAATATTCTAAGGCAAAATCTTCTGAAACTAATCCCAAATTGATGCCGTCTTCAAAGTCAATGATGGTGTAACAAATATCGTCAGCGGCTTCAACTAAAAAGGCGAGGGGATGACGTAAATAACGCAAATCGTCACCCGTGTTGATTTTGATCAATCCCAATTCTTCAGCCACTTCTTGGAAAAAGGCTTTGTCGGTTTGGAAGAAACCAAATTTTTTATCGGAAATATTGGTTGAAGGTTTTTTAGGCAAACTTTCTTTCGGGTATTTCATAAAAGCACCCAAGGTTGCATAAGACAAACGTAAACTGCCTTCAATGCCGGGGCGCGAACTCGTCAATACCGAAAATCCGTTTGCATTGCCTTCAAAATCAACCAAGTCTTGCCACTGTTTCGGACTCAATTGCTCTTTAAATTGTTGTCCGTTGCCGCGTGAAAAATATTCGCCTATGGCTTTTTCACCCGAATGACCAAACGGTGGATTCCCGATGTCGTGTGCCAACGAAGCGGCTGCCACAATTGCTCCAAAATCATTGGGTTGATAGCCGTGAATTTCCTTCAAATGCGGGTATTTTTCAATGATTTTTTTTCCGACCAATCGACCAATCGACCGGCCTACCACGGAAACTTCCAAACTGTGCGTTAAGCGCGTATGCACAAAATCGGTTTTGGACAGCGGAATCACTTGGGTTTTGTCTTGCAAACTGCGAAAAGGCGCCGAGAAAATAATACGGTCGTAATCGACTTCAAATCCCAAACGGGTGTCGTCTTGCTCGATGCGTAAGCGTTTTCCGGTGTCGCCTTGACGTTTCAAGGAGAGTAATTGTTCCCATGTCATCATGTGGTAGTGCTTTTTACAAATGTACTTATTTTAATGACTTTTGAAAACATAAACTGTTGGCAACGCCCGCATATTGCCCGTAATTTTCTATACGTTCATAGCCCGTTTTATGGTACAACTGAATCGCTTCTATTTGTTGGTGACCCGTTTCTAAAATAGCAGATGTAAATCCGTCTTCCCATGCCCAACGTTCTAATTCTTGTAAAATCGCTTTGGCAATGCCTTTGCCGCGAAATTCAGGATCCACATACATGCGTTTGATTTCGGCTGTAGTTTCATCATAAGCTTTGTACGCGCCTATACCCACAGGTTGCTCGTTCCAATAGGCAACCAGTGTATTTTTCAATAAAGCCGACTGATTAAACTGTGCATAAAAGGCATGGTCTTCACCGTCTAAAATAGCGAGATAGGTATTGAGTGGTTTAACCAACAATTCAAAATCGGGATGCTCGGAATGGGTGCGGAGTAAGTGTAACATACTTTTGGTAAAAAAGAACAGCCATCATTACTGACAGCTGTTGTTATAATTCTAAATTTTGAATTCTAAATTCTAAATTGGATTACGATCCACACATTTCACAGTCCTCTGGACCAGCGTTGCGGGCGCGTTCTACCATCAATCGGAATTCTTCAGCGGTCATTTCTCCTGATTCTGGTGCGATCACTTCTACCGCTTGGGGTTCGGGTTGTTGAATAGCTGCTGTCGGTTCTTCTTTTTTCTCGTTATTCAAAGTGAACTTGATGGCATCTACTGCCGATTTTGTACGTAAATAATACATACCCGTTTTCAAGCCGCTTTTCCATGCATAAAAGTGCATCGAAGTCAGTTTTGCATAAGTGGCATCCTGCATGAACAAGTTCAACGATTGCGATTGGTCAATGAAATACCCGCGGTGACGTGACATGTCAATGATGTCTTTCATGGACATTTCCCAAACGGTTTTGTATAAGTCTTTCAAATCTTGCGGGATGATGTCGATGTTTTGGATCGAACCGTTATGACGCATGATTTCTTGTTTCAAGTTTTCGTTCCACAAACCGCGTTTTACCAAGTCTTCCAACAAGTGTTTGTTTACCACGATGAATTCACCTGACAACACACGACGCGTGTAGATATTCGAAGTATATGGTTCAAATGCTTCATTGTTTCCAAGGATTTGTGACGTAGAAGCTGTAGGCATTGGTGCCAACAATAACGAGTTGCGCACTCCGTGTTCCATTACTTCTTTGCGTAACGACGTCCAATCCCAACGACCCGATAAATCGCTGTCTTGTAAGCCCCAAAGGTTGTATTGGAATTCTCCTTGTGAGATGGGCGAACCTTCAAATGTTGAATACGGACCTTCTTCTTTGGCCATTTCCATCGAAGCGGTAACGGCAGCGAAGTAAATCGTTTCGAAGATGTCTTGGTTTAATTGTTTGGCTTCGTCACTGGTGAACGGTAATCGCATCATGATGAATGCATCCGCCAATCCTTGCACACCCAATCCAACGGGACGGTGACGCATATTGGAGTTCTCTGCTTCGGGAACGGGATAATAATTACGGTCAATTACTTTGTTCAAGTTGCGGGTTACGCGTTTGGTCACATTGTACAACAATTCGTGGTTGAATTTGCCATCTTCCACAAACATCGGTAACGAAATCGAAGCCAAGTTACATACTGCAATTTCATCTTCCGAAGTGTATTCCAAGATTTCAGTACACAAGTTGGATGAACGAATCGTTCCTAAGTTTTTCTGGTTCGATTTACGGTTAGCAGCATCTTTGTACAACATGTACGGCGTTCCCGTTTCGATTTGTGATTCTAAGATTTTCTCCCATAATTCACGCGCACGGATCGTTTTGCGACCTTTACCCGCCAATTCATACGAAGTATATAATTCGTCGAATTTCTCTCCGTAGGTATCATATAATCCAGGACATTCGTTGGGACACATTAAAGTCCATTCCGCGTCGTTTTCTACACGTTGCATGAACAAATCGGAAATCCACATCGCAAAGAACAAGTCACGCGCACGCATTTCTTCTTTACCGGTATTCTTTTTCAAATCCAAGAATTCGAAGATATCCGCATGCCAAGGTTCGATATAAATAGCAAAACTTCCTTTGCGTTTTCCACCACCTTGGTCTACATAACGTGCCGTGTCGTTGAATACACGCAACATCGGTACAATACCATTCGAAGTTCCGTTTGTTCCGCGGATGTACGAACCTGTCGCGCGTACATTGTGAATAGATAAACCGATACCTCCAGCAGATTGCGAGATTTTCGCCGTTTGTTTTAACGTGTCGTAAATACCATCGATACTATCGTCTTTCATTGTTAACAAGAAACACGATGACATTTGTGGTTTTGGTGTACCTGCGTTGAAAAGGGTAGGTGTGGCGTGGGTAAAGAATTTTTTCGACATCAAATCGTAAGTTTCAATCACCGACTGCAAGTCGTTTAAGTGAATACCCACAGCGACACGCATCAACATGTGTTGCGGACGTTCTACGATTTTACCATTTATTTTGAGAAGGTACGAGCGTTCTAAGGTTTTAAAACCGAAATAGTCGTAGTTGAAGTCACGGTTGTAAATCACGTGAGAGTCTAAGAACTCTGCATTTTCCATGATTACTTGGTGCACTTCATCAGAAAGTAAAGGTGCTTCTTGGTTGGTTCTCGGATTTACATAGTGGAACATGTCGTTCATGGTTTCGGAGAACGATTTTTTCGTGTTCTTGTGTAAATTCGAAATCGCAATACGCGCAGCCAATAAAGCATAATCCGGATGGGTTACGGTCATGGCGGCAGCGGTTTCTGCAGCAAGGTTGTCCAATTCAGAGGTAGTTACTCCGTCATATAAGCCTTCAATTACACGCATAGCCACTTTTACAGCGTCTACCATTTCGTTTAATCCGTAACACAATTTTTTGATACGGTCGGTAATCTTGTCAAACATTACGGGCTCTCTGTGGCCGTCTCTTTTTACTACGTACATATTTGTTTGGTTTTAGGTTATGAGCTAGACAATCCCTTCTCTAACTCGAATTGATTTTTGATGGGAAAAGGCAATAAATCCCCTTTTCCGAATCGGATGTGAACTCCTCCCGGAGCTGTATTTTGAATGATTTTGATCGAATTAAAAATCGGCGTCGAAGCTGATTTTCTGTGCGTTAGAGTCGTTGTTCATGACTCCGGCCTTTTGGTATTCAGAAACGCGTTTTTCGAAGAAGTTAGTTTTTCCTTGCAACGAAATCATGTCCATAAAATCAAAAGGATTGGTCACATTGAACACTTTGTTACACCCTAATTCCACCAACAATCGGTCGGTTACGAATTCAAGGTACTGTGTCATCAATTTGGAATTCATACCAATCAAACTTACTGGAAGCGATTCGGTGATGAATTTGCGTTCAATGTCCAAAGCATTGGTTAATATTTCGGTGATACGTTCTTTCGAAACTTTATGCACCAAATGGTGGTTGTGTAGGTGAACGGCAAAATCACAGTGCATTCCTTCGTCACGCGAAATTAATTCGTTGGAGAAGGTTAGTCCCGGCATTAAACCGCGTTTTTTCAACCAGTAGATAGAGCAAAATGATCCTGAGAAAAAGATCCCTTCCACAGCAGCAAAAGCAATTAGTCGCTCGCTGAAGTTAGGCGATTGCACCCATTTCAACGCCCAATCTGCTTTTTCTTTAATCGCTGGAAATACTTCGATAGCATGAAACAATTCGTTTTTCTCAGTTTCGTCTTTTACATACGTATCGATCAATAACGAATAGGTTTCACTGTGGATGTTTTCCATCATTAATTGGAAACCATAGAAAAACTTTGCCTCTGGATATTGAACTTCACTCACGAAGTTTTCGGCCAAGTTTTCGTTTACAATTCCGTCAGATGCTGCGAAAAACGCCAAGATGTGTTTAATAAAGTAACGCTCATCGTCGGTTAATTTATTATTCCAATCGTTTAAATCTTGGTGTAAATCGATTTCTTCTGCAGTCCAAATACAAGCCTCTTGTTTTTTATACCATTCCCAAATATCATGGTGTTTGATTGGGAAGATTACAAATCGGTCTTTATTATCCTGAAGAATGGGTTCTACAAATGACATAAGTGTGTTATTTTTTATGATTTCGTTAACGTTGTTCTGACTGTTACAAATTTGATTAAATACCGTCAAAAATGAAAGTCAAACTTATCCACAATCGGCTTTAGTTTTTAACAACGTGTACGAAAATTCCTAATTTTAACAATTTTGTAACCTGTTGAAAAACAAGGATATAGAAGTGCATTTTTTGCTAAAAGGCTGAAAAATCAAGGGTTTTCGGAAAAGGCGTAAATAATTTTCGTAGGATTTTTCAAGGCGCTGAATGTTGTGAAATTGTAAATAAAAAACCGTATCACAGCAGAAACGGTTTTTGATTTTTTAGGGACTAATTTTATTCTTCTTGCTCTCCATCAATATAGGTTTTATTCCCGTTTTTATTGATGTAATATTTGCCGCCACGAGGTCCGGTATAGACCTTTCTCCCTTTGTAAGTGCCCGTGGCTTTGTCTTTCACTTTTTTCTCAGCGGCTTTGGATAACGCCGATTCTTTGATGTCTTCTTTTTCTTCGGCTGCGGATAATTTTTTGGCTTTGGCTCGGGCTTTGTTTCCTTCCGCTTTGGCTTTTCCAGCATCCGATTTTACGTCTCCTTTTGCGGAAGCTTTATTTTCTTTAAAGCGTTTGTCTACTGTTCCGTCTTTTTTAAGCGCAGGCTTTTTTTCCTCCGATTTGTTATTCTTAAAACGTTTGTCGGGCGTGCCGTCTTTTTTCAGTTTTTCACCTTCTTTCTTGGACTTTTCCTTCTTTTCAGCGACAACTTTCTCGGTTTCTTTTTTGGCTTTTTTTACTTTCTCTTTGGCTTCTTGTGCAAAAAGTCCGGTAGAAAATACAAAGGCTACTGCGAGTGCAATTACTTTTTTCATAAGGTTCTAAAATTTGATTTGACAATTAAAGATACAAATTCTTCTTTTTCAAAAGTAGGATTTGGATTAAAAAAAGGCGCGCAATTGCACACTTCCCGTATGGATCGTTTTTGAAGTCTCCGATTGTCGTCCCTGGTAATTGATGTTGAGGTCCAAATATTGGGTCAAATTTTTCTGAAGCAAAACGCGCCAGGTCGAATTTTTCCCCGGTTGCAAGCCTTCCAACATTTGAAAAGCTACCGGCGATTGCGCATTGCCCTTAAAGTCATTGCGGTAAAAGGAATATTCGCCTGTCAATGTGAATTTTTTTTCTCCTATATAATTGACTGCAATGCCCATCCGACTCTGGGTGAGCGACTCTTGATCGTTAATCGTGTTGATTTTGCTTTTGATTTCATAGAAAACACTCAAACTTTTGTTCGCAGAAAATAAATAGGAAAGTTTGGGTTGGACTTGAAACGTTTCCAGCGTATAATTGCGGGAGGCATAATTATCCGATAATCCTAAATTTTTCCCCACCGCCGATTCTACATTCACCAACCAAGCTTTTTTCCACAAATGGGCATACTGAATTTGGTGCGATTGCAAACGGTTTTCTTGTGATCCAATGGATAAAAGGGTTCGAATTTTAGTATTTAAAAAGGTATAGGTAACGGAATGAAATTGCCGTCCACGGTTGAAAAACAAACTGTTGCGAAACGATTCGTTCAATCCCAACAATTCGGCATTACCCGCATCAAAGGGATTTAAATGAAATTGATCACCCACGCGTTTGGTTTTTTGATCAATCGTCAACGCGGTTTGGTTGTAAAAATGGGACAAGAATTTCTTCCATCCTTTTTCATTCAGCCACACTCCTGGATTCAAGGCTAACGATTGCGCAAATTTATTTTGATGGGTTTTGACAAAAATTTGATTGGGCAAATAGACCCGAACGTATTTTGCCAAATCAGGAAACGGCGCTACTTCAAATTCTTGCAACTCCTGAATGCCGTTCCCGTTGTAATCGTTCCACATATAAACGCCTTGACCGGGGTTGACTTCCAAATAGGTAAATTCCTGTTGTGCGATGGTCCCTGAAGCGGTTTCTACCGCCGTTGAAACTTGCACCAATTGCCCCCAATACCGGTCGGTGTAGACTATTCGGGAGTTGAGAGAAGGTTCGTCAGGGCGGGTGTTGTCAACATAGGTCAGTCGGCGGTAATTGATAAACGCCGATAAATTCGCTTTTTCAGTTTGGATTAATCGCGAATTCACATACCAGCGGTTGGACGTATTTACCCGTTGCAGGAATCCGTTTTGCAAACTGTCGTTTTTGCGGTGGAGCCAACCGACTTCGACAAAAACTTTTGTAGAATCGCCGCGACCAGTAAAAATTCCCATTTCGCGGTAGCGCTGACTCAACGCACTCAACACCTTGGTACTCGTATTTTTTTCGGTATTGTCTTCTAAATTATAGGTGCCGCCTACCCAATTTTTCCCAAAATGGTACTTCACCCGGGTGCGGTTTCGGGTAAAACGACTTTCCGAGATGGTGCCCGAACTATGGAGCGAACTCGCATTTTGTTGAATTTGCCATTTGCCATCGGTGTAAATCCCCCGCAACACATGTCGGTTGCCCGTAAAAAGTTCGCCCAAATCCAACCGCTCAAATTGGTACAAAGCGGTCCCTTTTTGTTTTAAATCCCATTCCATACCGGCAGTCAGTAAACTTTGATTGCCCGTAATCGCGGTGTTCAAATTCCAATCGCGGTTAAATTCGATGGTAAATAATCGTTCGACCGTTCTGAAATTTTGTTGAATGAGTTGGAACGATGCAAACGAATTCAAGTTGGTTTTTCCCGAAAAAACACGTTGTTTGCCATTGAATTTGGCCGCAATACCTTGATTGTTCCCGTCGTCGACCTTAGAAAATAAATTCAAATCGTTGTTGCTGATGCCCACTTCAAAGTCGAGATTGGTTTTCTCACTGGGATGAAATCCGCCAAGAAGCGTCGCAATTTGAAGTTTGATGGGCGCAATCAATCGGGTGATGGGTTCGTAATTCCCTTGTGGAACGCCTGCAATGGGGGCTACATATTGGTAGATTTTACCTACTGCACTGTTGTTGGCTAAGGTATAATTCCCTTGATTGGCGCCCACTAAAGTAAAACTGACGTTGTACAAAACATCGGTAGGGTTGTTGGAATATTCGAACACTTCAACGGCGCCGATTATTACCTTTTTATATAAAATTTTATTCTCCGAATAACTGTCTATATAAGCGGAAGGCGCGCTCATCAGGTTGGTGTTGTCCCCCGCATTTTGTAAAACTGCTACTTGTTCTTGGGTCAGACTCTGTTGTAACGGTTGGTTTTTGACATCATTTTCGGAATAAACATAACCGGCAATATTCCATTTTTCACTTTGGTGATTCGCGCCGCCGTAAGTGACAAATCGGGTATAACTTCGCTCCGAATATTGGTATTCCACCACGATACGCATTTCAGAAGTGATGGGAAAAAGCGAGGTAAACCGAATTTCTCCCGCGTTGTAATCAATCACATAATCGTTGTTTTCACCGCGCGTTTTTAAAACCCCATTGACATAAACCCGCTCAGAGCCTGAAATGACAAGCACATACAATTCACCATTATTGCCGCGTAATTTATACGGCCCTTGATTGCCTTCTTGCCCGGTGAATGTACTACGTGCGTATTGCCCGCGCACCACGGCAGCTGCAGCAAAAACATCGGTTTTGTTTTCGGGGGTTCCAAAAGTAAAACGGGTGTTGATGCCTTGGACTTTTTTATTAAAATTTAAAAATTTGGAATGCCGGTTTTCCAAGAACAAATCCCCAGCGCGAATACTCCAGCGGTCGGAAAAGAGTTCGACAAATATCTGGTCAAATTCGTCTAGTTTTTGCGAGTAACCGCCATCTTGCAGCGGAATATTACTGTCTTGGATGGAGGCTCGCAAACTGACTTTGTTGGAAAGTTTACCTACAATTTGAAGGTCCAAATTGGAATTGACTGTAGTGTTTTGGTTGTTGCCAATCGTCACTCCACGGCTAATACTTCCCGAAGTCGTGAGTCCGTCAAAGGGTTTAAATCGCGTGCGTTCGTCCTTTTTTACGGTTACTAAAACCCCCGCCTCATTGGGAACGACACGTTTGGGATCGTAGATGGTATAGGATTTAGTAAGAAATTCAGGGAATTGCAGGTAGCGCACCGTGAGGGAATCGGTAGCTGAATAATTGTTTTTGAACAGCAGTTTGGCTTTGGCATAATCCACCCGATAAAAAGCGGTGTCCAGTTCTTGGCCTTTGGCGTCGGTAATTTTGAAAAATTCCTTTTGAATGCTTGTGCCGTGAAGGGCAATGGTATCTTTGGAGAAGGCGATTTTTTTGCTTTTGTACGGCGAATCGGTTTGTGCCGAAAGCGTACAAAAACAGCCTAAGATCAATCCCCAAAACCACCAATTCTGCATACCCTTTATAACTCCTAAAAGTCAAAAGTAGTATTTCCTCAGGGATTTTGGAATGCTAAAAATCGAATTATTCTTTGGTTACCAATTGTAAGGTTTCGCGAGAAGTTTGGCGCACCAACACTGTTTTCCCTTTTTCAACCATTTCAGCCGCTTCTTTGGAGAAGTGACGAATGGTGTAGAGGGAGACATTTTCATTGTAAGCTACTTTGAATTTTTTTGAAAGAACCGCTTTCAATTTGTCAAAATGACCAAATTTATCTTCCACACAAACGGTAAAACTGATGGCGGTGTTTTGAATCAAACTCACTTTAATTTTATGTTGGTGGAATAAAGCAAAGATTTCGCTGATGTTTTCCTCCATAATGAATGAGAAATCAATGGCTGATAAGGAAATCAACAACTGATTTTTCTTCACGATAAAACAGGACGTTTTGGGTTCGAGGTCGGCTCCCTTTGAAACGCTTGTGCCGGGTAATAGCGGGTTCACAAACGATTTTACATACAACGGAATTTCTTTGCGTTGCAGCGGTTGTAATGTTTTAGGGTGAATCACCGAAGCGCCATAAAACGCCAATTCGATGGCTTCACGATACGAAATTTGGTTCAGCAAAACCGCATTGTCGAAATACCGTGGGTCCGCATTCAATACCCCGGGAACATCTTTCCAAATGGTTACACTTTCGGCACCCAAACAATAGGCGAAAATAGCCGCCGTGTAATCGGAGCCTTCGCGACCTAAGGTAGTGGTGAAGTTGTTTTCATCGGAGCCTAAAAATCCTTGGGTAATGTTTAAGGCTTTTTTCTTGACGTTTTTAGTAATCAATTTTTGGGTTTGGTCCCAATCCACCAAAGCGTCGCGGTAAGTTGCATCGGTTTTGATCAAATTGCGCACGTCAATCCAATTGTTTTTCAATCCTTTTTCATTGAAATAATGGCTGACAATTGTAGTTGATACAATTTCTCCATAACTCACCACTTGGTCGTACACAAAGTTGTAATTGGGTGATTTGTTACTGCGTAAAAAGTATTCCAAATCGGCGAAATGACTGTTCACCGCATAAAACACATCGTGGTTTTCATCTTCAAAAAGGTCCAATAAGATTTGGTTATGGTATTTGCGAACGTCTTGCAAAGAGGCGTGAAAGGCACTTGATTTTTCAAAATAGTTTTTAATTACAATTTCCAAGGCGTTGGTGGTTTTTCCCATCGCAGAAATAATGATTAATACTTCTTCATGTCCTACCGTTTCTAATACGTGCAATACATTTTTTATACCGTCAGCATCTTTTACAGAAGCCCCACCAAATTTGAATACTTTCATGGTTTCCTTTTGAATTGATTAGGATTTTTATCGCGGACTCAAAGCTAAGAAATTCCTTTTTTTTAGCGTTTTACTTTTTGTAAAAATTAGCGATACCGTTTTCGTCCATTTGGGCTACGCGCCAATCGGAAAAGACTTTGGCACCCGTTTTTTCATAGAAGGCAATGGCGGGCGTATTCCATTCCAATACAGCCCATTCAATGCGACGTACTCCTTCTTCTTTTCCTTTTTGAATAATGGCTTTGTAGAGTTCGAACCCAATCCCTTTGCCCCGTTGGTCTTCCTTTACAATCAAATCTTCCAAGTGAATTGTTTTGCCTTTCCAAGTGGAATAACGGTAATAGTAGAGGGCGATGCCGAGGAGTTCGTTTGCTTCTTCGGCCACGAAACAATAAAATAGCGGATGCTCAGAAAACCCATCACGGATAAGATCTTCTTCGGTGATGACTACGGCATCGGGTTCTTTTTCAAAAACAGCAAGTTCCCGAATACGCTCGAGAACTTGCTTCATATCTTCTGGTTTTGCTTTGCGAATTTGCATTATTTTTTCTTTTTGGCCGGTTTCTTTTTAGGAGGTGTGGGCACTTTATTGCTGATGGGTTTTTGCACATAGGCTTTATACAATTTATCGGCAACGGCACGTTCATGGGCTTGTTGAGCACGGTCTTTCGGGTCGGGGTGCGAACTCAAGATTCTGGAAATAAAATCGGTTTGCGCGCCTTCACTCAATTTAGCCAATATTAAAAAAGCCGATTCGACAGCATTCACATCATAGCCGTGTTTTTTCATAAAATCGTAGGCGAAGGTGTCTGCTTCCGATTCTTGGGTGCGGCTGTATTTACTGTCAATGACAGCACTGGCAATTTGCCCCGCTTCGCCATCAGTAACTTTTCCAATTTTATCCGATTGAGAAGACAAAGCATCCATTAACGCACTTTTTTTCAAGGCAGCACGCATAGCGTCTTTGGAATCTTCATTGACCACGTGACCAATTTCGTGACCGATTACCGCCAAGAGTTGGTTGTCGTCCATAATATCCATCAATCCCGAATACACGCGCACACTACCATCGGCACAGGCAAAAGCATTTACTTCTTTGGTTAAGTATACTTTGTAATTCAATTGCAATCCGTTTTCTGCGGCATGTTTTCCAAAAATACGATTTAAACGTAGGGTATATCCGTCTTTCGGACCTGCAATGACACTGGCGGAATCCAATTTTCGAACGCCTTCTTTGGCCAAAGCGGCGGCTTGTTCGTTGGAAAAAGTGAATCCGGCCATCCCTTTTTGTAAGGCGCCTAATGCTTTTTCGCCCAAATTAATCTGAGCAGCAACGAATTGAGTTCCTGCAACCAGAATTAGGGTGAGTAGACTATTTTTTACATTCATGGTTATGTGATTTTATGTTGGACAAAGATACATCTTGTTCTGTAAACGAAGGGTAGAATTATTTTCGTGTGTGATGTCGAATTAATTCCGAAAAAATTAGATATTTGCACGACTACTACAACGATTTCGTAAATGGAAGAACGCAACAAAACCTTAGGGGAATTTATCATTGAAAAACAAGCCGATTTTCAATATTCATCGGGCGAATTGTCCCGAATTATCAACTCCATTCGCTTGGCGGCGAAAGTGGTCAACTACAAAGTGAATAAAGCCGGATTGGTTGACATTGTAGGAGCTGCTGGAGAACAAAATGTACAAGGTGAAGACCAACAAAAATTGGATGTCTATGCCAATGATGTTTTTATTCAAACCTTAATTAATCGCGAAATTGTGTGTGGGATTGCTTCCGAAGAAAATGATGATTTTATCACCGTTGCGGGAAGCGACAACAGTCATAACAATAAATATGTGGTGTTGATGGACCCGTTGGATGGTTCGTCGAATATTGATGTGAATGTTTCGGTGGGAACGATTTTCTCTGTTTTCCGTCGGGTGACTCCAGTAGGTACGCCGGTAACCTTAGAAGATTTTTTACAACCCGGAATTAATCAAGTGGCAGCGGGCTATGTGATTTACGGAACTTCGACGATGTTGGTATACACTACGGGGTTTGGAGTGAACGGATTTACACTTAATCCAGCGATCGGTACGTTTTATTTGTCGCATCCCAACATGCAATATCCCAAAGACGGTACGATTTATTCCATCAACGAAGGAAATTATGTCCATTTCCCTCAAGGCGTGAAAGATTATATCAAGTATTGCCAGTTGGAAGAAGGCGATCGTCCGTATACATCGCGTTATATTGGAAGTTTGGTTTCCGATATGCACCGAAACATGATTAAAGGTGGAATTTATATTTATCCCACAAGCTCCAAAGCGCCCAAGGGTAAATTGCGTTTATTGTACGAATGCAATCCGATGGCCTTTATCGCTGAACAAGCAGGAGGAAAAGCCTCAAATGGATACCAAAGAATTATGGAAATTCAACCCACAGAATTACATCAACGCGTGCCATTTTTCTGCGGTAGCGAAAATATGGTCACCAAAGCAGAAGAGTTTATGCGCAATGCCCAATAATAGTTAAAACTAACTTGAACAAAAAAGTCCCGAATTACTCGGGACTTTTTATTTTATTTATACATGTGACGCATTTCGTAGACAAAAGTGTCGAGGTCAACATTCATGACCAAAAGGGATAAAGCTTTATCGACAATGTACTGCACGTTACCTGGTGTAAATCCTAAGGCGAGCGCAAAACGGGTTAAAATTTCTTTTTGTTTTGGCCCTAATACGTGGTCGGCGTAAACCATACGCGACAGGTCATATAAACGTTCCAATCGCAACGCATACGAATACGGAGGATTAATAGGGTACTTTAATGGATTTTCCAAGATTTCGGCATATTCATCCTCTGAAATTTCTAAACGAACAGCGAGTTTGTCTAAGAAATTTTTCTCTTCTGGAGTTAAATCACCATCCGCGAGGGCTACACGTACGATAGCCGAAAAATGACCTCTGTTTCGGTCTTTGAATTCGCTATCAAATAAATCAGCTATTGACATAATATATTGTTTTTAGTTCTTTAAAATTAACGAGAAATTTGATGCAATCGTTCATTCTTAACCAGAATTTAAGCTTTGGTCCCAAATTTTATTCAAATAAATTGTAAGTTTACCCTGCTTAACCCCAAAATCAAGCCGTATGACAGATTTTTGGATCTATTTAAAAATTGGTTTCGAACATGTGTTGAACCTCAATGGCTATGACCATCTTTTGTTTTTAATGGCATTAACAGTGCCTTATGCGGCAAAAGATTGGAAGCGTTTACTTTTGCTCGTTTCTCTTTTCACCCTTGGACATACGCTTTCGTTATTTTTAGCTGTTTTGGAAATCATTACCGTGAAACCATCGATTATCGAATTTCTAATTCCGATTACCATTTGCATGGCAGCTTTATTCAATATTATTCGGGCCGGAAAACCGGGGAAACAAGATTCAATCACCTTTGTAGGAGCGGTTACGTTGTTTTTCGGACTCATCCATGGCTTAGGATTTTCCAATTATTTCAACCATTTATTGCCTGGAGAAGCTTCTGATAAAATGCTTCCCATGCTGGAATTCGCACTCGGAATTGAAGGCGCGCAAATTTGTATTGTGTTGTTAGTATTGTTAATCGGATTTATTTTCAAAACCTTATTCCGATTCAACCAACGCGATTTTGTGCTGATTTTTTCTGCATTTGTCTTGGGTGTTGTGGTGCCTTTATTGTTGCAAAATCCGATTTGGGAAAAATAGCATAGAATCGTTTAAAATTCCCTACATTTGAGCGACACATTACTATGAAAAAAGAGAAATTAAACAAATACGATAAAGCTTATTTACGCATCGCCTCTGAATGGAGTAAATTGTCGTATTGCCATCGAAAACAAGTTGGTGCCATCATTGTTCGTGATCGGATGATTATTTCTGATGGCTACAACGGAACACCTTCTGGTTTTGAAAACAATTGCGAAGACGAAGAAGGTTTGACCAAATGGTATGTCTTGCATGCCGAAGCCAATGCCATCTCCAAAGTGGCGCGGTCTACCCAATCGTGTGAAAACGCGACTTTATATATTACCCTTTCACCTTGTCGTGAATGTAGCAAGTTGATCCATCAATCGGGGATTAAACGTGTGGTTTATCAAAACGGTTACCGCGATACTTCGGGACTTGATTTTTTGGAGAAAGCCGGCATCGAAGTCTTACAAATTGAAGAGCTGGAATAAAATAAAGAGCGGATTTTGTCCGTTAGTAAAAAAACTAAACACACACATTGGGTATGAAAATCAATAAGATCTACATCCCGTTTTTATTTTTTTCCTGTGTTGCACTAGGAATCGTCATAGGGGGCTGGATCAATTATCCGGTTGAGCGCACCTATGCTAAAAACGATTACCGCGCAAAACTCAATCGCTTACTGAATTTTATTGATAATGAATATGTGGATGAGGTGAAAACCGATTCTATTGTGGATTTGACCGTGACCAATATTTTGGCGAGTTTGGATCCGCACTCGGTATATGTCACACCCAAAGAACAAGCCTTGTTGGCCGATAATATGAAAGGTGATTTTGTAGGAGTCGGCATTAATTTTTACACCTACAATGATACTATCGCTGTGATCAAACCTATTGAGGGCGGACCCGCAGCCAAAGCAGGAATTCGAGAGGGCGACCGCATTCTCTTTGCAGACAAAACCAAATTATTTGGCAAAAAATTAAAATCGGAAGAACTGTATAACAAATTACGGGGCGAACCCAATTCGGAGGTGGTGCTCACTATTTACCGTAAATCCACCAAAAAAACATTCAAAACCACAGTGGTACGCGATGTGATTCCGCTGAAAAGCGTCGATGTAGCAACGCTGTTAAATGCCACTACGGGTTATATTAAAATTGAACGTTTTTCGGAAACCACAGGGCGTGAATTCCATACTGCTTTGCAAAAATTAAAAGGACAAGGCATGCAGTCTTTGGTGATTGATCTTCGTGAAAATGGGGGAGGTGTCATGGAGTCGGCGGTGGCAATTGCTGACGAACTTTTGAAAGAAAACGAACTTATTGTTTTTACAAAAAATAAAAAAGGCGCTATCGAAAAAACCTACGCGACTGAGGAGGGATTGTTCGAACGCGGTAAAGTAACCTTGTTAATCGATGAAAATTCAGCTTCAGCCAGTGAGATTTTGGCAGGCGCTATTCAAGATAACGATCGCGGCCTTGTGGTTGGACGCCGTTCTTTCGGAAAAGGATTGGTACAACGGGAAATGAATTTTGATGACGGTTCAGCGGTGCGTTTAACCATTGCTCGCTATTATACACCCAGCGGTCGTTCGATTCAAAAACCCTACCGAAAAGGCGATGCGGCGGCGTACTACAAAGAATTTGAAGACCGTTTTGAGTCGGGGGAATTGTATGAAAAAGATAAAATTAAAATTTCTGATTCCTTAAAATTCAAAACCAAAAAAGGACGCATTGTGTACGGTGGAGGCGGCATCGTTCCGGATATATTCGTGCCTTTAGAGTCGGCTCACGGCGAAGAAAGCTTGGAATACATTTTAAAGACGGGTGTCGTTGGTCATTTTGTGTTCGAACAATTGGACCAGAACCGAAAACTTTATGCGAATCTTTCGTTCGACCAATTTTTAGCAGCCATTCAAAAAGATGCTTCTTATGCGTCAAAATTTGAAAAATACTTGGAAGAAAGCGGTGTGCCGTTAAAATTAGAAAACAGTAAAGCACTTGTTAATCGGTATGTTCAAGCCGAGTTCGCCCGACAGTTGTTCGGGGATGCCGACTATTACCGCTTGTTGCTGAAAGAGGATCCCATGATCCAAAAAGTTTTGAAAAAGTAACTAGGGTTTTACGCGTGTGCTGTCGTGAATTTGCACGGGTTCGCCACCGTTCCATGCGGTAAGAATATCGGTAGCTACTGAAGCACCACTCCCTGCGGCAATAGGCAACTGACTGCGCCAGCCCGCTAAAGTTCCACTTACATAAATCCCAGGTTTTACCAAGTGATCGGAATTCCGCAATTGCAAACGGTTTTTTGCCGGATTCGCTTTTTGATGCGGCATGACATATTCTTCCAAACCGGCAATGGTAAACGGATTTCCAGCACCAATAGCAATCACTACATTTTGGGCTTCATAAGTCGTTCCGTCGTTAGCGAACAACGTAAAGTGGGGGTATTCGCCTTCGATGCGAAGAATTTTGATATCTGGTAGTTGAATTACCTGCGGATAAAGGGCTGCGAGTTGCGACGTACTCTCGGTTAATAATTCAGAACCCAATTTTCCAGCAGGAATTCCGTAGGCATTATTAAAAACCGCATCTTGAAGTGACGAGGCTTTTTGATGGGTAAACACGCCAATTTTTTTGGTGGCAGCAAAGGGTTTGGTTCCCGCCGAACCCAACACCAAGGCACAGGAAATTCCCGATACGCCTCCGCCAATGATTAAGACATCAAACATGGAATTAGTTTTTCATTTTTTCTTCGATTTTCTTCGACATTTTGAAAATCAAAAGAATGAAAACCGCACAAAATGAAGCTACTATGCCAATCAACGCTACCAAGCTATTTCCTTCAAACGGATGTTCAAAATCCAATTGAATTACGTTGACAACAATTAAGGCAATGGCAATAAAAATTAATATCGTGGTGAAAAGTTTCATGATGAAAATTTAAGGGTGTAAAGTTAAAAATTTCTCGTCTACACAAAGAGTGCTTTAACATTCGATGCAAATAATTTAACAGCAATCGCCAAAAGCACGACACCAAAGGTTTTACGAATCACACCCAAGCCGTTTTTACCCAAAAGTTTCTCGATTTTTGCCGATGATTTTAAAACCACATAGACCAAAATAATGTTCAAAATGATAGCAATCACAATATTTATGGAAGCGTACTGCGATCGCAACGAAAGTAAGGTTGTCATGGTCCCAGCACCCGCAATCAACGGAAACGCTAAAGGCACAATCGACGCAGAAGTATTGGCTTCTTCCTTATAAATTCGGATGCCCAATATCATTTCCAAGGCCAAAAAGAACAACACAAACGAACCCGCAACCGCAAACGAATGCACATCGGTGCCAATGAGTTTCAGGAATTCTTCCCCTGCAAATAAAAACGTAATCATGATAATTCCCGCCGCCAAAGAGGCTTTCTCCGATTCAATATGCCCAAATTTTTGACGTAAATCCACAATAATCGGAATCGTTCCCACTATATCAATCACCGCAAAAAGCACCATCCCGATGGTCACAATCTCTTTAAAGTCCAATCCTAACATTGTTTTTCAAATTTTTTGCAAAAGTACGCTTAAAAAAAGGATGCCAATTTTAAATTGAAGTTAAATTTTAAAAATCTGATTTTGAATAATTTGGGCGCTCCCCCGACCCGTAAAAACTACGCTTTACAAGCTTGTTTTTATCGGTCGGGGTCAGGCTATCCGTTGCAAGTCCGTTGCTCCGTTCCTCCGCATCCGGGCTTTCCACTCCTATCCTTAGCGCGGGTGTAGTCATCAGTGGGCACGGATCAGTATTCAGTCATCAGTATTCAGTCATCAGTATGTAGTGATCAGTGGTTCTGTTCGAAGAAAGTAATATCTTTGTGGCAAAGAAAATACTATGTTTCAACTGGGAAAAACCATCGTATCGGAAGATATACTCGAAAAAGATTTTGTGTGCAACCTTACCGCCTGTAAAGGTGCTTGCTGTGTAGACGGTGATGCCGGTGCGCCATTGTCCCAAGAGGAAACAGAAATTCTTCAAGCTATTTATCCCAAAGTAAAACCCTATTTGCGTCCCGAAGGCATTGAAGCTATTGAGCGTTTAGGAACATGGGTCGTGGGAACGGAACAGGATTTAGAAACGCCATTAATCGATAATAAAGATTGTGCCTATGTTATTTTTGACGGCGATACTGCTTTGTGCGCCATTGAACAAGCTTATAACGAAGGAATAGTCGATTGGAAAAAACCCGTTTCTTGTCATTTATATCCCATCCGAATTAAAGATTTCTCCGAATTTGCAGCGGTAAACTACGATCGTTGGGACATTTGTGACGATGCATGTACGCTGGGAAAAGAACTCCAAGTGCCAGTGTATAAATTTGTGAAAGAAGCATTGATTCGTCGCTTTGGTGAAAATTGGTACGCTGAATTGGAAAAGGTCGCCGGTGAATTGGCCGAAGAGCGCAAAAAATAAAAAAACCGAAACAATAATGTTTCGGTTTTTTTGTGGAGAAGATGGGGCTCGAACCCACGACCTCTACGCTGCCAGCGTAGCGCTCTAGCCAACTGAGCTACATCCCCATGTTGGTGTACAAATATAAACATTTCACATAGACTGCCAAACAAATTGTTGCTAGAGCAAATTTTAACAATTATAATTTAAAAAAAGCGTTGATTGATAGTCGATTATCTGTTTTATTTTCTTAAAATTGTGCAACTTTTTTAAGAAATACAAACTTACAAACGATTAACCTTTACCAAAAATGAAAAAAACTACTTTACTTTTTGCATTCCTTTTGGTGTCATTCTTGAGTCAGGCACAAATTGTTGCTTCTCAAAATTTCGATGCGGCATTGGGGTGGACTTCTACGACAACAACCAGTGATGCTGGAACAACTATCAATGCTTGGGCAAGACGAACAACTGGAGGTGCTCCTGTTTGTTCCCCATTTGCAGGTGCCGGTATGGCGCGTTTCAATTCGTATAATATTCCTGCTAATGGAACAGGCCGATTAACATCGCCAGCCATTACTTTTGCAGGGGCAACTTACCGCGTAAAATTGAAAATGTTCCGTGATTCAGGGTATCCAACAGATGCTGATAATATTAAAGTTTATTACAATACAACAGCGGCTGCTGGGGGAACATTATTAGGGACTGTTAACCGTTCAGTGCAGTTAGCTCCTGTTGTTGCTGCTGATGGGTGGTATGCTTATTCATTTGATATTCCAGGTAATCTTTCAGGTACTGGGTATATTAATATATTAGGAACTTCTCAATACGGAAATAATATATTTATTGATGAAATTACGGTTGAACAAATTCAAGCTGTAGACGCAGAAACTACAACTGTAAACATGAATGCTATAGTTGCTGCAGGTTCAAAAGTAATCAGTGGAACTATTAAAAATATGGGAACTTCGCCAATCACAACTATGGATATCAAGTGGCAAGTTGACAATGGAACAATCTATTCACAATCGTTATCTGGATTGAACATTACAGCAGGACAAACGTATAATTATACACACAATGATCAATGGAATGCAACTCCAGGAACTTACTCCTTAAAAGTTTGGGTTGCGAATGTAAATGGTCAAGCAGTTGATGGAGATGCGACAAACGATTTAGTAACAAAATCAGTAGCTGTAGCAAGTGGAAGCACAACTCGCTTACCTTTATATGAAAAATTTTCGAGTTCGACTTGTGGACCATGTTACTCATTCAACACCAATTATTTTAGTCCTTTCTACACGACTGGAACCAACCACGATAACTTAGCATTGATTTGCTATCAAGTAAACTGGCCAGGTTCAGGTGATCCCTATTATACTTCAGAAGTAGGTGAACGCGTTGCTTATTATGGAGTAACTGGTGCGCCTACATTGTATGTGGATTCAAAAGAAGGAACGAATTTCAGTACGGCTCAATTGCAATCAGCTTTGAATGCTGAGATGGCTGAACCTGCTTATTTTGCCATCAATGCTACGCGTTTGTTAAATGGAACAGATTTAACTGTAAATATTACAACAACTCCTTATTTAACGGGGACGTACACAGTACATGCCGTAGTTGTGGAGCGAATTACTACAGGAAATGTTGCAACCAATGGCGAAACTTCCTTTAAAAATGTAATGATGAAAATGTTACCTGATGCTTCTGGGTCTTCAGTGAATTTTACCTATAATACTCCGAATACATTCTCATTACAAGAAAGTTTGGTTGGTTTGAATATCGAGGAATTATCTGATATTGATGTTGTTGTTTTCGTTCAAAATACAGCAACTAAGGCAATTATGCAAGCAGCGTACGCTACAGATGCTTTAGCAAATAACCAATTCCAATCGAATGCATTTGCTACATTATATCCAAATCCATCAAACGGTATTGTTCAAATTGCTTCAGAAGAAGCAGTTTCAGTTGAAATTACTGATATGACTGGAAAAGTGGTTTTCAAATCGGCAGGTCTTGAAAACGGTGCTTCTATGAATTTAACATCGTTGCAAAAAGGAGTATATGTAGCTAAAATGACCAACACATCAGGTGCTACACAGTCTCAAAAAATTGTTTTAAATTAATTAAATAACGGGGGAAGTGATTCCCCCTTTATATCCCCAAAACATGAAAAAAGTTCTATTTTTCGGTTTGTTTTTAGTTGCTGGTTTGTCACAAGCTCAAATTGCAGTAACAAGACATAACAATACACCCATTGCTAACGGTCAGGTATTAGCATTTAACACTATTGATTATCCACAAGCGGAGTTGGATTTTTACGTTAAAAATTTATCGTCTTCGCCTGTAAATGTTCGCATAAACTGTATGACATTAACCAATTCAGATGGAATTGGTTTCGAATTATGTTTTGCCAATGAATGTCTTTCGGATGTCGAAGAAGGGAATAATTACCCTGTAAATTTACCGTATTTAACCATTCCAGCAGGAGGACAAAGTGGCAATGATGGCCATTTTTTAAATACAGTTGCAGGAGTTGCTCCCTATCCTAAAGATTATGCATTTCGTTTTTTCCAAGCGGGTAATCCAACAGGAAATACAGTAGATGTTACGTATCGCTATGACCCAGGATTATCGACAGCAGATATTCAACAATTGCAAGAAACTGGCGTGTTAATTAAAGCGACTACCATTTCGAATGAATTAACTTTAGATGTATTAAAAGCGTCTACTTTACAAGTTTTTGATTTCAATGGAAAATTAATTGCACAACAAAATTTACCTTATGGTATTCAAATAGTAGACACTGCTTCGTGGAATGCAGGTGTATACATTTTACAGTTTACGGATGCTTACGGCAATACATCTTCTAAGAAAGTTATTAAAGGATAATTGTAAGTTCAAACCATAAAAAAAGCCTGTTTTCACGAACAGGCTTTTTTTATTTAAAAAGAATTGATCCAATCTTCAACCAATTGAACGCCTTCTTTGTGTTTTACCGATCGGCCCAAAGCTGGCATGATGTAAAACAAATCGGTTGTGGTATTGACACGATAATGAAGTATCGATTGCCCTATATTATTTGGCTGAACAATTCGACCATTGTATCCCGGTAATTGATGAAGTGCTGCGACACCCACGCCCATATTTTCTGGATCGGTCGTGTCTTTAAATTCCATCCGCAGGGGATGTACTTGTGCTTCTCCGCCGTCTTTATGGCAATGAGCGCAATTTGCATCAAAATACGAACGAATTCTGAGGTCTAAATTCTGTGACGTGTCATTATAATTAATTATTGAAGAAATGGAATTAGGGAGGTTGTTTTCTAAGTAACCGTAACTAGTCCATTTGCTCAGTTGATTGGTTGTTTCAGTACCGTAGGAATAATTCCAATTAAGATTTTGGGGTTTGATACCAATCGGATTTTTTTTCAACGTAACAATATTGCCATGACAGCGATTGCATTCCATAGTGGTATTGGGTGTGCGGTAGGTAAAATTTAATACTTCATTCCCTTGTTGGATACTCAAACTTCGGGTGGTGCTGACCGTTTCTAAGAAAGCATCGGATTGATCAGGATTCCAAATGTATTCAGCAAAAATCCATCCGTCAGCCTTGCGAATCATCAATCGGGTTTCGATGATTTGTGTGGTTAAATTCGGTAAAACAGTATCGTAATAAAACACCTTAATCAATACACTCCCTACAGGTAATTCCAAGATATCGGCATCACTCACATAAGTAGCTTTGGTGTTTTTAGGCATCCAAACAAAGCGTTTTTTCAAAGCATAATCTGTGAAAAGTTCGCTAGCGGGTTTATACGGCAATACACCATAAACGGGTTGAAGATTCTTCAATTCCCCTTCAAAAAAATGATAATCCGATAGTTTGGCATACGGCACTTGCGTCAGGTCACAAACTACAGGGGATTCGGGAACGGCTTCATAGTTCTCTTCATGGGAGGAACAAGAATAAAAATATAAGCTTCCAATAAAAAGCAGCCCAATTCTTATCAATCGTCCCAATTTCATCTTAGAATGAAGTATTAAAGGTTACGGTTAGACCTGAACTTTCAGGCACGAATCGACAAACACCTCCAACACAAACCAAACCACCGCGTTGACGACCATAATTGAGAGACAAGCGTGAGGCTTTTTTGCGGAACGAACCACCAATATTATAATAATGATTGCGGTAATAGTCTAAATCATTGCCATAGTTGTACAAATCATACACATACATGGAAAATTTAGAATTGAAATTAAATTCTAAAGTAGCTGCTGCCCAATTTTTTCGGTCGTGATCCGCCCACATGTGTTCGCCCATGAAGCGCAACGATTGCCCTTTTTCAAATTTATAAATGACATCGGCACCAATGATGTGCGTTTTTACTTCTCCTTCAGCATCACCAATGTATTTCTTATTGTAATATTGGTTGATATAACTCAAAATAGTTTGCCATTTTGGGTTCCATTTTTTTGTGATTTCTACATTGAAATCAGCAAACATGCGTTGGCCAAACCCAAAGAAATCTGTTTTGTAATCTTGCGGATTATAGATGTAGTAAGTGCCGCTTAAAGCATTGTAATTGGAAAAGTTGGCCGCGATTTTTGTGCCGTATTTACCGCCCAGTTTCGTCCCTTTTTTGATGTCATAAAACATATCAATTTGACCACCAATTTCTCCCGCTTTCACGAAGTCAGAACCCGCTAGCAATACATTAGGTTGTGCTTGATAAACGTAAATGTTTGCTAAATTATAATGGTGTTGTTTCGTCAAACTCGGAATAAAATTCATGATGCGATCATTATAAATATTCCCTTTGGCCGCTCTCTCTGAAAAGAAACTCATGTTTTCCAGCCTGCGAAACGTACCGTCAATTCCAAATCCTTTTTTGGAAAAACCAGCATTGACTAAGAGGGCACTTCCCGGTTTAATTAATCGGTTATCGATTTGGCCGGGCGCTTGTACTACGGCATCTTTGGTTTTGTAATCGTATTCAGCTGAGAAATAAACCGAATTATGGGAAAGATTAATTCTGCCAGAAAATCCGCTGGTTAAAGCATCAAAATTTGGGTCAACAACATCCGTTTTTTCATATCGTCCCACATAGTTTCCGCCCAAAGTGAACTCCGTGGTTTCCCATTTAAACAATTTGGAAAGTCCCCATTCAAAATCCCCGCCAAAAATATCCGAATGGGCTACATCGAAACCTGTACGTTGTTTCCCATAAATTAATTTTAACGTAAAAGATGAAGAAGGTTTAAATAGTACACGACCTCCTCGAAGAGCATTATTGATACCCAAAGCACGGTCTTCCCAACTTCTGAAAAGCAATCCGCTCCCGAATTGTTCGTAAAAATAACCTGCAGTTACATCCAATTTTTCTCCTTTGTATTGAACAAAGTAGGTCGCTAAATTGGTGCCGTTGTATTTGGGGTTCATGTTCAACAAGGCATTCTGCTCGTAGGCTTCACCTTGAATACCTGCTACCCATTTTTTATAGGTATAATTTAAAAAGAGGTAACTATTCGAACGCAACGGTTCTACAGGATGAACAGTTGGATTGTTGTATTCGTCTTTTAATCCTTTGTCGTTTAAATACCATTGAATGTTGGACTCAATTCCGCCACTTAATGTTCCTTTTTCTTTAGGTTTTTCTTCCGTTTGTGCAAATGTTGTAGCCGAAATAAAAAGCGCTAGCGTAGTATTTAAAAGGTGTTTTTTAGTCATGATTATAATTGCTTCAATTTCGCTAATAATTCGTTTTCACTTCCGGGGACATAACCGTTTTGAATATGAACTATTTGTCCATTCTTCACTACAATTGTATAAGGAATATTGACAATAGTTAGGGCGCGTTTTAAGTCTTGATTGGTGTCCAATAAGATCGTGTAGCCCCAACCTTTTCCGTTGACTAATGGTTTTACCCGCTTTTGCGTACGCGCATCATCGGTTGAAATAGCGATAACTTGAAGGTTTAATTCTTTTTTCCAATCCTCAACAACGTCGTTAAGTTCGTCCAACTCGTTGATACATGGGCCACACCATGTCGCCCAAAAGGAGAAAATATACAATTTGTCTTTTTCAGCAAATTCTTTTTTCAGTTCGATGGATTTGCCTTCCAAGTTGGTAAGGGTAACTTCAGGTAGGGCCGTTTGTGCATTTGATAAAATGCTAAAAAAGAAGAGAAATACGATTAGTTTTTTCATGTTTGTTTGGTATTGTCGTACAAATAAATAAATAATCTTATAAATAGTAAAGGATTTTTCTTTTTATTTGTAACTATAAAACTAATGCATTGATTAGCTATGAATTTTAAGGCATTAAGCACCCTTTTTATTGCTGTAATTGTGCTGGTTTCTTGTCAAGATACCATCATTGTAGAAAACCGTCCCGATGGCTCTGCTACAGCGCCACCTGTTTCGGGATATTTGAAAAAAAATGTTCTCATTGAAGATTACACGGGAACATGGTGTGGAAACTGTACACGCGTGGCTTGGGCCATTGAAGAAGCTAAAGCGGTTTCTGATAAAGTGGTATCTGTTGCCATTCACAACGGAAACGATCCGTATCATTATGCGGATATTGCGCCATTGAAAAATTTGATTTTACCCACATCTCAGTTGGCATTACCTGTGTCGCGTTTAAACCGTATGATTGTATGGAGTTTTCCTGAAACTTCCAATGTACAACAAGCTTTAGACCTTACAGGTAACAATACCACTATAGGTTTGGCGATGAATTCAACAGTGTCCAACGGGAATATCAATTTGGATGTCAAAGTAAAATGCTTAGATAATTATGAAGGATTGAAATTGGTCGTGTACCTTTTAGAAGACAAATTATATTATAACCAACGCAATTACTACAGTGATTTGTACGGTGGTGTGAATCCGATACCCAATTTTGAACACAATCACGTATTGCGCGCTTCGTTAACCGATATTACCGGTGAAGCAATAACTGGTACAGTGAATGGAGCAACCGTTACGCGTAATTTTTCGGTTCCGGTGCCAGCTAATATTGCCAATCCTGCCAACATCAGTTTTGTGGCTTTCTTGACCAAAGCGTCCGATAATATTGCGATTAATGCACGGGCCGCTCATGCCAATGAGAACCAAAGTTTCCAAGAAAATCCTTAAGAAAAATAACACAAAAGGCTGTCCGATGGGTGGCCTTTTTTGTACCTTTGAGTATACTTTTATAACATGACATTTTTTGCTCTCGTTCAAGCGGTCAACATCGATCAAAAACTGAAAAACGCACCCGATAGTGGTTATGCCATTGGGGTATGGATAGGTAATATTCTACCTTTTGTCCTATTAGCCGGTGCCGCCTATTGGATGTATTACCGTTCCAAAAACCGCAAGGATTTAGAATAAATCGTATTTTTGCCGAGTAAATTTACCTTATGAGTACGATTCGTATTACCAAACAATTCAATTTTGAAACCGGTCATGCCCTATATGGCTATGATGGAAAATGTAAAAATGTTCACGGGCATAGCTATAAATTATCCGTTACCGTGATTGGTAAGCCGATTACCGATACTTCCAATGTAAAATACGGGATGGTGATCGATTTCTCTGATCTAAAGAAAATCGTAAAAGAAGAAATCGTCGATGTGTTTGATCACGCGACAGTATTTAATAAAAATACGCCCCATATTGAGTTAGCAGCCGAACTCCAAACGCGTGGGCATCATGTGATTTTGGTAGAATACCAACCCACCAGTGAAAATATGGTGATTGATTTTGCAGCTAAAATTCGAAGCCGACTTCCCGAAAACATTCAATTATTCTCTTTACGTTTACAAGAAACGGAAACGTCTTATGCCGAATGGTATGCTTCTGATAATTCCTAAATATGACCAAGAAAATCTATTTTGCTTCCGACCAACATTTGGGTGCACCCACACCTGAAGCGAGTTTCCCGCGCGAACAACGATTTGTGGCGTGGCTTGATTCGGTAAAGCAAGATGCCGAAGCTATTTTTTTACTCGGCGATTTATTTGATTTTTGGTTCGAATACAAAACCGTAGTGCCTAAAGGCTTTGTGCGCGTTCTCGGAAAGTTAGCCGAAATTCGCGACAGCGGTATTCCGATATACTTTTTTGTAGGGAACCACGATTTGTGGATGGGTGATTATTTTGAAAAAGAATTGAACATTCCCGTTTACCACGACAATCAAATATTCACTTTTCATGGGAAGTCGTTTTTAATTGGTCACGGCGACGGCAAAGGTCCAGGTGATAAAGGCTACAAGCGCATGAAAAAAGTATTCACGAATCCTTTTTCCAAATGGTTGTACCGCTGGTTGCATCCCGATGTCGGGGTGAAATTGGCCCAATATCTTTCTGTAAAAAACAAATTGATATCGGGAGAATCCGATGTGAAGTTTTTGGGCGAAGACAACGAATGGCTCGTACAATACTGCAAACGAAAACTGGAAACCCAACACTTCGATTATTTTGTCTTTGGTCACCGCCACTTGCCGATGACAATTGCTTTAAATGAGCAATCAACCTATATCAATCTCGGCGATTGGGTGGGCTATTTTACTTATGGCGTTTTTGATGGAACGCAATTTTCTTTAGAAAAATTCGAATTATAATTTTCGGCCAATCAAGTTAACGGCGGGTGTTCGGATACTACTTTTACTCGGTTTTTTGAAAAATTGAAAGGCAAAATCATAGTTGATCCAAACATTGGCATTGTATAATTCTTCCGTATCTTTTTGAGTCACTAAATCGCGGTATTTGGTATAAAAGTTTGTTTCTTCCGAACATTGAAACTTAATCAAAGTTTGTTCTTCTACAGGCGGTTGAATCACTTTTTGATTTTCGTCCAAATAGTCGACCAATTCAAAAGCAACCAACACTTCTTCGCCTTTTGTCATGACATAATCAATGGGTGTAATGATTTTGTTTTTTTGTTTGGGCACTACTGTTTGAATAGGTGAAATATAAACAGGAATCGCTTGAAATGGACTGATAAAGGTGCGTTGTGGAACGGAATTGTTTACGGTAACTTTATAAAACAAAATCCGATAGCGCGTCGTATGCACCACTTTTTTCACATACCATTGCACTTGTTCTAAGGCTAAATCTGACCCATTATTATTCGTAAGAAGGATGCCAAACATAAGCTGTTTTTGGATGTACATTCCTCTTGAATTAGGTAAAATACGGCCTTGTTCGCCCAATGTTATTTTTTCTGGATGATTTCCAATGACCACTTCATCCAATTCGTAGATTTTTTTCTTGAGAAAGATAATATCGGTCAAGCTATCTCGGGATACGCCTTTGGTTTCGAAATTAAGTTTGGAAAACGCGATGGAGTCAAAGGAAATTTGGGGTAGCATAAGTGCTTCTTTTTCGGGGGAGATGCCTTCAAAGACTTTCTTTTTTTGGTGAAAAAGATGAAAATTCACTTCAGGTAAAAATTCGCTGGTTTCTTCATCTAGAAGTAAATAGTGTTGGCTTTGTGCCCGTGAAACAGGAGCAAGAGATAGGAGTAGGCAGAGAAATAGCGTTGAAAATAGTGGCTTCATGAAGTGAAGATACGGTTTTTACCTTCATGATTTGAAAACGGTACGTCGATTCAGCCCCGATCGTCCCGAAGTCTCGGGAGCATCCCCCGATTTTTATCGGGGATATAGCAAAGAGCGGGACAGTAGTCATTAGAAAGCCAAAGTGTGTGCTGCCTAATAATTACAATTCTTCAATTTTTTTATGAATGTCCAGTTTCCGGAAGGAAGGAGAGAGAAATCCCGTTGCGGTTACCGTCAATAGAGTCATTGTGCCGCCAAAAACCACAGCCGTCACCGTTCCCATTAATTTGGCGGTCAAGCCACTTTCAAACGCCCCGAGTTCGTTGGACGAACCCACAAAAATGGAATTCACCGAAGACACCCTTCCGCGCATGTGATCAGGCGTTTCCAATTGTAATATGGTTTGGCGGATGACCACAGAAACACCGTCAAATACGCCACTTAAAAACAGTGCCGCTACTGAAACCCAGAAGTAGGTGGAGAGTCCGAACACAATCATACACACGCCAAACAGAAATATGGCCACCAACAATTTCATGCCCGCATTTTTATTTAAGGGAATGTAAGCAGCGAGAATCATCGTCAGAAACGAACCCACAGCTGGGGCCGCCCGCAAAATACCAAATCCTTCGGAACCTACTTTTAAAATATCTTGGGCAAATACGGGAAGTAATGCGATTGCACCGCCAAATAGTACGGCAATCATGTCCAGCGTAATCGCGTTTAATATGGTTTTATTGTGAAAAACAAAGCGCACGCCTTCTTTCAAACTTTGCATGATGGGCTCGCCTATTTTGGTGTTCAAAATGGGTTTTCTTTCAATTTGAGTAAGGAAAAGTAAGGCCAAAACCGTACAGCCAAACACAAAGCAAAGCGAAAAATGGACGCCAAAATACCGAATCGCAATTCCGGAAAGGGCCGGACCCGTAACCGCAGCGATTTGCCACACCGAACTGCTCCAAGTGGAAGCATTAGGGTACACCTTTTTGGGAATCAACTGACCCAAAAGTGAAAATACGGAAGGCGTGATGAAGGCCCGAACCAAGCCGCCCAAGAACACCAAGCCGTAAATGGTATAGAGCACCGTTTGGGTAGAATAGCCTTTCGTTATTCCGGGGATTGTGACTAAAAATAAACCGAGACTAATGGTAGAAAAGGCCATCAAACATTTGGCCAACAACCCTTTTTTCTCGCTTTGATCGACGATATGTCCGGCAAATAAAGCCATACTTACCGCAGGAATAATTTCCATCAAACCAATAATTCCCAGCGATAGCGGGTCTTTCGTCATGGAATACACTTCCCATTCGATAATGACAAATTGCATGGACCAGGCAAAGACCAAGGCAAAGCGCATGAGGAGGAAGAAATTAAATTCGCGAAAGCGTAACGCTTCGTAGGGATCGTTTTTAGTCATTATGGTGTTGTAAATCTTTCAATCGGAGTTGCAAAGTTACGGAACCGTTGAATTCATTTTCATCCAAACAGAAGACAGCATCGATTTTTTGGCGATTTTGTGTCAACTTTAACTTTTCGCCCAAGCCAAATCCTACAGCGCCCAAGGTTTCAGAAACGCCTTGTTTGAGGTTGAGTTTAAGATGGGTTTCGTCACTACCAATACGTTTTCCATAGCCTGTATCATACACGGATTGGGCCAAAAAGGTGGGCGTCATATTTCCAGGACCAAAAGGTTCGAATTGCTTCAACAACCGCATCAGTTTGGGTGTGATTTCTGAAAATTGTATTTCAGCATCGACCGCTATTTCAGGAATTAGAAGGTTGGGGTCAATGGTTTTTTTGACCACTTCTTCGAAAGCGGCTTTAAAGGCCGGATAGTTTTCTTCATATAAGGTCATTCCAGCCGCATACTTATGCCCGCCAAATTGAATAAGGTGTTCGCTACACGCTTCCAAAGCTTCGTACAAATCAAAATCTTTGACCGAACGCGCGGAGGCGGCCAGTTTATCGCCGCTTTTGGTAAACACGATAGTCGGACGGTAATAGGTTTCGGTGAGGCGAGAAGCCACGATTCCGATGACGCCTTTGTGCCAATTTTCTTGATAGACTACAGTGGTAAAACGTTCGGTTTCGTTCAAATCCTGAATTTGACGTAACGCTTCTTCGGTGATGGTTTTGTCCAATTCCCGACGGTCTTTGTTATGTTGTTCAATGTCGGCGGCAAATTGAACGGCTTGTTCCAAGTTCATTTCGGTCAACAAACTCACGGCCGCGTTTCCATGTTGGATACGACCCGCGGCGTTGATGCGCGGCGCTATGATAAATACGACATCGGTAATGGTGAGTTCGCTTTTTTTGACTTGTGTGAGCAAGGCTTTGATGCCGGCTCTCGGATTCTCGTTGATGACTTGCAAGCCAAATTTGGCCAACACCCGATTTTCACCCGTGATAGGCACAATATCAGCAGCGATTGCTGTGGCGACCAAATCGAGATAGGGTATTAAATCCAAAATGGTTTGCCCACGGCGTTCCGACAAAGCTTGAATCAATTTAAATCCGACGCCACATCCACAGAGTTCGTCATAGGGATAACTACAATCGTCTCGTTTAGGATCCAAAACGGCCACGGCATCGGGCAAGGTGTCGCCGGGGCGGTGGTGGTCACAGATAATGAAATCAATGCCTTTGGCTTTGGCGTAATTAACATGATCGATGGATTTAATGCCGCAATCCAAGGCGATGATTAAAGTCATCCCGTTGTCTTCGGCAAAATCGATTCCTTGGTAGGACACGCCGTAGCCTTCGGCATAGCGGTCGGGAATATAAGTAGCCACATTGGGATAAAAACTACGAAGGTAGGAGGCCATCAAAGAAACGGCTGTTGTACCATCAACATCATAATCGCCAAACACCAAGATATTTTCTCGGTTGTTTATGGCTTGTTCGATACGAAACACCGCTTGTTCCATATCTTTCATGAGATACGGATTGTGTAAGTCGTTTAAGGTTGGACGAAAAAAAGCTTTAGCTTCTTCGTAGGAGGTGATGCCGCGTTGAACCAATAAGTTGGCTACGAGTTCATCGACTTGCAGTACGTCCATCAAATGGCGTACGGCGGAGGGATTCGGCTTTGAGTGAAAGTTCCAGCGCATAGGTGTTGGTTTTAAAAATTTTGGCGTATAAAAACATAATCAATTTATTATTTCGTGGGTTTGCCACCGACTACAGCGACAATTTCCCCTTTGGGTGGTTTGGCTTCATAATGTTTAAGCACCTCTTCGGCAGTCCCACGAATCGTTTCTTCGTGGAGTTTGGTGATTTCTCGTGAGATGGAAACCGGTCGGTCAGCTCCAAAATACTGAACAAATTCGCCCAAGGTTTTCACCAATTTATGCGGCGAAACATAGAGAATCATGGTTCGGGTTTCTTCAGCGAGTTGGAGGTAACGTGTTTGCCGTCCTTTTTTTTCGGGTAAAAAACCTTCAAAAATAAAACGATCGTTGGGTAAGCCGCTGTTCACCAAAGCCGGAACAAAAGCCGTGGCGCCGGGTAAGCAGTCCACTTCTATACCATTTTCCACACAAGCACGGGTCAGTAGAAATCCGGGGTCGGAAATCGCAGGTGTTCCCGCATCACTGATCAAAGCAACCGTTTCTCCCGCTTGAATGCGTTTCACCCAATGGTCCACAGTTTTGTGTTCATTGTGCATGTGGTGGCTTTGCATGGGTGTGGTAATCTCAAAATGTTTCAAGAGTTTACCGCTGTTTCGGGTATCTTCTGCCAAAATCATATCGGCTTCTTGCAAGACTTTCACGGCGCGAAACGTCATGTCGTCTAAGTTACCGATGGGCGTGGGTACCAAATACAATTTTCCCATTTACGAGAATTTTTTTGCCACAATAGCAATAAATCGTTCCGCGTAATCATCCACTCCGTCCCAATTGTTATAATCGGGTTTGATGATTTCGTCGATAAAATCTTTCGCTTCTGCAAATGTGGAGAAGGTGTTCAACTGCGACAACACACGGTTGTAATCTTCGGTGCTGTCTGCAAATAAGAATTTCACAAACGCAATTTTATCGTTTAAACCAATGTTGATGGATTTGGAATGCAATTCATTCAAGGATTTTCCTTGTTCTTCAATCACATTTTTTAGGGAAGGCGGCACCACTACATCATCGGGTTTAACAAATACGGGTTCGGTATAATTTTCACCCAACAAATCGGCTAGCGAAATTTGTTTAGGTTCGTCTTTCTTCGGAGTTTCAACTGCGGGTTCGTCCACCACAGTTGGGACAACTTCAGGGGCAACTTCTACCGTTTCTTCTTCCGCCATCGGCTCGGCTGCCAATTCAAATATGGGTTCGAAGTCCAAATCCGATTTTGCTTCCGTCATCGGTACTTCTTCTTCCTCGTCTTCCTCATCTAAAGTGATTTCACCCACAATTACAGGTTCTTCCTCTATAGTTTCTTCTTCTGCAGCTTCAGTTTCCACTTCTTCCACTTCTTCCACTTCTTCTTCCACGACTTCCGTTTCCGCCTCAGTTTCTACTTCCACTTCTTCCACTTCTTCCACTACCTCAGTTTCCACTTTTTCTTCCACAACTACAGGAGCTTCTTCCACAACGGGAGCTGCCACTGCTACTGCTTCTGGAGCATTCAACGCAGCGTCTAATTTGGCTTCCAAATCTTCTACCGTCACATCGTTTTTCACGACTTCATAGTTATCGCCGTAAAATTTTAAAACCGCTAAGGTTTCGTACAATTTTTTGGATTCTAAATACAATTGGTCGACTTCCGATTTGTTGCGGAGTTTTAAAATACGGTGTGCAATACTTATGAGTTCAGCTTCCAGTCTTTTTTTCATGGTGCGTTACAATTTGTCAAATAAGACGAAAACCCGCGTGGAGTCTCATCTACAGAATCGATTGAGTTTAGGTTTAGGTTACGAAATCATCAAACTCTTTATAACTTTATGCCTCGGGTAGGAGGAAGTCATGGGAATTTTGATATTTTTGTTTCTGTACAAATGTAACAGAAAAATACCTAATTCATACTAACGAAATTAGTAAATGTTTCTAGAAAATACGGTTAATCACGAAGAGCAATTTGGGTGGATCGAAGTCATCTGCGGCTCCATGTTTTCAGGCAAAACGGAGGAATTAATCCGTCGTTTACGTCGGGCCCAATTTGCCAAACAACGCGTGGAGATTTTCAAGCCCGCCATCGATGTTCGCTACGACGAAGAAATGGTGGTTTCGCACAATAAAAACGAAATTCGCTCTACACCCGTTCCCGCTGCCGCCAATATCGCCATTCTAGCGCAAGGATGTGATGTGGTCGGTATTGATGAAGCGCAGTTCTTTGATGATGAAATTGTAAAAATTTGTAACGACCTCGCCAATTCGGGCATTCGCGTGATTGTAGCCGGATTGGATATGGATTTTAAAGGCAATCCGTTCGGACCCATGCCAGCGCTGATGGCAACCGCCGAGTATGTGACCAAAGTGCACGCCGTGTGTACCCGAACGGGAAATTTGGCCCATTACAGTTTCCGTAAATCCAGTAACGACAATCTGGTTTTGCTTGGAGAAACCGAAGAATACGAACCGCTCAGCCGCGCTGCCTACTTCAAAGCGATGCGCGAAAATATCGAAGTCAACGATCACGAAGAATTACCTTCTGACACCAACGAATAATATCCTGTGACACTATCCATCCGAAATATCATTCCGATTCTTAAAGCACAATTTCAAGGTGATCGGGAGGTGGCTATTATCGACTCCGTTTCTATCGACAGTCGTTCGCTCCAAAATGGAGAAAACACCTTGTTTTTTGCGTTGATCGGACCCAATCACGACGGGCATGAATACCTATCTGAACTCTTGGAACAAGGCGTATTTAATTTTGTGGTGCAGCAGGTGCCCGATGCATTGGTAGGCAAAGCCAATTTTTTAATCGTTGAAAATTCGCTCGAAGCGCTGCAAACCTTTGCCGCTAAATACCGCTCAAACTTTACCTTCCCCATTATAGGAATCACCGGAAGTAACGGAAAAACCATCGTAAAAGAATGGTTGAACTTTTTACTGAGTCCGGATTATAATATTATTCGTAGTCCGAAAAGTTATAACTCCCAAGTGGGTGTACCGCTTTCGGTTTTAGGAATTAACGAAAAACACAACCTCGGTATTTTTGAAGCGGGAATTTCTACCGTGGATGAAATGGTGCATTTGGAAAAAATCATCCGTCCCACCATCGGAATTCTTACGAATATCGGATCGGCACACGATGAAGGTTTTCATGATGCTGGTGAAAAAATCAAGGAAAAACTCAAATTGTTTCCCTCCGTCGACGTGCTCATTCTCAATAAGAACCGCACCATTGAAGCCTTTCTTTCGCCCAAAGTCAAAACCTTCACCTGGAGCTCTGACGATGGCAAAGCCGATGTGTTTGTGATGGCGAATGAAAAACCCGACCAAACGGAATTGCGCATTACTTACCAAAAACAATGTTTCAAAGTTGTCATTCCATTTTCCGACCAAGCTTCGATTGAAAATGCGATTCATTGCCTCATGCTCATGTTGTATTTGCAGTATGACGAAGCGGTCATTCAAGCGCGCATGCAGCAGTTGTATCCCGTCGAAATGCGCTTGAAAGTCAAAAACGGGATTCACAATACGCGCATTATTGACGATAGTTATAGTTCCGACTTCCAATCGCTGAAAATTGCATTGGATTTCTTGGAGAGTCAGAAGCAATACAAAAAGAAAACCCTCATTTTATCTGATATTTTTCAAAGTGGTTTGAGCAATGACGAACTCTATGCTCAGGTTTCATTTTTGATTGTGACCAACCAAATCAATCGGGTGATTGCTATTGGTCCCACGATTTCGGGTTACCAACGGAAGTTCCCCAACGGGATGGCCTTTCCCACTACACAAGCGTTTTTGGATGTGATGGACACAATTCCGTTTGCCAATGAAACGGTATTAATCAAAGGTGCGCGCCATTTTCATTTTGAAGAAATTGTAACGGCCTTGGAAGAGAAAACCCACGAAACCGTGTTGGAAATCAACCTCAATGCCATCAGTCATAACCTGAATTTTTACAAATCCAAACTCCAACCCGACACCAAACTCATGGTGATGGTGAAAGCCTTTAGCTATGGGAATGGTGGGTATGAAATTGCCAAATTGCTGGCCCATCACAAAGTGGATTATTTGGGTGTCGCTTTCGCGGATGAAGGAATCGCCTTGAAACAAGCGGGGATCGAACTCCCCATTATGGTGATGAATCCCGAGAGTACGAGTTACCAATCGCTGATTCAACACGGACTCGAACCGGAGATTTATTCGTTAAAAGGTCTTAATGCTTTTGTGAAATTGGCCGAAGAAAAACGACTCAAACATTTTCCCATTCATATCAAACTCGACACGGGCATGCACCGATTAGGTTTTATGGAAGCCGATATGCCCCAACTCATCGCACGTTTGCAACAAACCCAAGCGGTGGAAGTGAAAAGTATCTTGTCGCATCTCGCAGCCAGCGATTCTATGGCATTTGTCGATTTCACCTTAGACCAAATTAAATTGTACAAAACCCTCTCAGAGCAATTGATGGAAGCCCTGCAAATCCAGCCTATCCGTCATATTTTAAATACTTCTGGAATTTCCAATTTCGGTCAGGCGCAATTTGATATGGTGCGCTTGGGCATTGGATTGTACGGAGTTTCCAATGACGAAGACGAACAAAAGTTGCTGGAACAAGTCGCCACGTTAAAGTCGATTATTTCACAAATTCGGGTAATCGAAACCGGAGAAAGTGTAGGCTACAGCCGCCGATTCATGGCCGAACGTCTTACTCGAGTTGCTACAGTGCCGATTGGTTACGCTGACGGAATCTCGCGCCATTGGGGCAACGGCCACGGTTACGTCACTATTAAAAATAAAAAAGCACCCATTCTAGGCAGTGTTTGCATGGACATGTTGATGGTTGATGTGACCGATATCGATTGTAAAGAAGGTAACGAAGTAATCATTTTTGGAAAAGATCCTTCGGTGATGCACATGGCCAAAGTGTTGGGTACGATTCCCTACGAAATCATGACCTCTATTTCCCAACGCGTGAAGCGAATTTTTTATCGGGAGTAAGATTTTTCCTTTTTACCGTTCTTTATTTGTGTTAAAATTCTTAGCTTTGAGTCAATAACCTTAACAAACAGTAAATTATGGGAATGGTATCAGAATTTAAAGATTTTATCGCCAAGGGAAATGCTATGGACTTGGCCGTAGGGGTAATCATTGGAGGTGCTTTTGGCGCGATTGTTTCATCCTTAGTGTCGGATGTAATTACACCCGCTTTGTTGAATCCTGCTTTGAAAGCCGCTCATGTGGAAGATTTAGCCGGATTAAAAACCGAGGGCGGAATTTTATACGGTAAATTTTTAGCCGCAGTAATCAGTTTCTTAGTCATCGCTTTCGTTATCTTTTTGATGGTTAAAGGAATTAACGGTATGAAGAAAAAAGAAGAAGCCGCTCCTGCTGCACCTGCGGGACCCACACAAGAACAATTATTAGCCGAAATTCGTGATTTATTGAAGAAGTAAACCGCTACCTATATATTCTAACTAAAGCCACTCCCACGCGAGTGGTTTTTCTTTTTTAAAATGTACCAACCGATACAATTTCTCGTTATTTTTGCGTGACTGTTCGAGGAGCCGATCATTTCCTTGAATCGCAAACTACTCAAATTTCAACTAAAAATAGAAAGACCATGAAAGTTGCCGTTGTTGGTGCTACCGGTATGGTAGGCGAAGTGATGCTACAAATGTTAGCTGATCGAAATTTTCCTGTAACCGAATTAATTCCCGTCGCTTCTGAGAAGTCGGTCGGAAAAGAAATCACCTGGAAAGGGAAGGGCTACACCGTAGTCGGATTGCAAACAGCGGTTGACAAGCACCCTGATATTGCATTGTTTTCTGCGGGCGGTCAAACGTCACTTGACTGGGCACCGAAATTTGCCGAAGTCGGAACCACCGTCATCGACAACTCTTCCGCATGGCGCATGGATCCAACCAAGAAATTGGTCGTACCCGAAATCAATGCACACGAATTAACCAAAGCCGATAAAATTATCGCCAATCCCAACTGTTCCACCATTCAAATGGTGATGGTTTTGGCTCCTTTACATAAAAAATACGGCGTAAAACGCGTTGTCGTTTCCACTTACCAATCCATCACTGGAACGGGTGTGAAAGCCGTGCAGCAGTTGGAAAATGAATACGCTGGCATACAAGGGGAGATGGCCTATAAATACCAAATCCACCGCAACGCCATTCCACAATGCGACGTGTTTGAAGACAATGGTTACACCAAAGAGGAAATGAAACTCACCCGTGAAACCAAAAAAATCATCGGAGACGACAGCATTCATGTGACCGCAACTGCCATTCGTATTCCTGTGGTTGGTGGCCACAGCGAAGCCTTGAATATCGAGTTCCACAATCCGTGTAATTTGAGCGAAATCCGCGAAATTTTGCACCACACTCCCGGCGTAGTCGTGCAAGACAACACCGATACCTATACGTATCCCATGCCGCTTTACGCGCACGGAAAAGATGAGGTATTTGTCGGCCGCATCCGCCAAGACGAGAGTCAGCCCAACACCGTAAACATGTGGGTAGTCGCCGACAACTTGCGCAAAGGAGCCGCGACCAACGCGATTCAAATTGCCGAATATTTAGTGGCTAAAGAATTAGTCTAACCCGTTTCAAAATATATTTATCCCACCGAATCCTAAAAAAATGGTAAATCGGTGGGATTTTTTTATCCATTGCCTACCTTTGCGGCATGATGAATATCCGTAAACTACTTTTCGGAGGAGGTTTGACCGCCACACTGCTGCTCGTTTTCGTGCTGCAGTTTGTGCATGCCGTCAACCACATTGCGCACGAATTCGAAGTGACGCACTGCCATCATCATTACACTTTAGGGAAAACGGAAGTCGGTCACGCCCACCACGATTACGAAAAATGTTTTCAATGTGAGTTTGCCATCAGTTCGTATATCGAACCCACCGCCATTTCCTTCCAACCCCAAAATTCCAATACGACTTCAACCCACGTTATCCAAGCCCCACAGCGGTTGGTAACGGTTTTTGAGGGAAGTTTCTTCAGCCTTCGGGCACCCCCGATTGTCGGTTAGATTTATTTTTTGGGCGCCACCTTGCCTGGGCTGAAGCCTGCGTCAAGGTCGGGCTGTACGCGGTGCACGGCACCTTGCTCCCATCCCTGGCGCGAACCGGTTCGCCGGAACGTTTATTTTTCTAATCACAAATCAATCCCATTTACACATGAAATCACTTTTATGGATGGTTGTGCTGAGCTTTTGTTCGCTCGCACAAGCCCAAAATATACTATCAGGAACGGTAACCGCTTCAGGTAAACCACTGGAATCCGCCATTGTTCAATTGCCCGGTTTGCATCTTGAAACCCAAACCGATGCTCAAGGAAATTTTACCTTCAAATCCATTCCCAAAGGAACCCACAAAATCGTGTTCTCCTTTGTGGGTTTTGAAACCCAAACCCAATCCATCAGTGTGGGTACAACGGCTGTAACGGTAAACTGCGAACTCAAAGAAAGCATCCACCAAATGGATGAGGTGATTGTGTCAACGGCGTTCAACCGACTCCAATCGGAGAACGTAATGAAGGTCGAACACCAAACCACCAAAGATTTACGTCAAAAAGGAGCGGCAACCTTAATCGAAGGATTGGCCACTATTCCTGGGGTGTCGCAAGTGTCTACAGGAACATCCATCGGGAAACCGGTTATTCGCGGGTTAAGCGGTAATCGGGTGTTGGTATACAACCAAGGCGTGCGCCTGGAAAACCAACAGTTTGGAGAAGAACACGGGCTCGGACTCAATGACGCCGGAATCGAAAGCGTCGAAGTGATTAAAGGTCCGGCCTCCTTACTCTACGGCTCGGATGCACTCGGTGGTGTGTTGTATTTTAACCCTGAAAAATTTGCTCCCGCCAACCAAATGCACCTCAATTTCGGTCAGCGTTATTTTACGAATACACTCGGAAGCAATTCTACATTAGGCTACAAACTTTCTGGTGATCACTTGAAATTCACCACGCGTGTTTCCCAAAACCTTCATTCCGATTACCAAACAGGAACGGGTGATCGTGTGACCAATACGCGCTACAAAGAATTGGATTTCAAAACGGGCTTAGGCTATTCCAATGCCTTTATGAATACGGTTTTTCGTTACAATTATAACCGCTTAAATCTCGGTATCCCCGAAGAAGGCATCGCCGAACAAACCACGACCAAGAATCCCGAATTTCCACGGCAAAAAGTAATCGGTCAAATTCTGAGTTGGAACACTATTTACTACCTCGGAAAATCCAAATTGGAAACCGATTTTGGATACATTGATAACGACCGCAGCGAATTGGAAGACAGCGAGATTCCTGTATTGCACATGAAATTGAAAACCTTCAATTACAATGTTCGCTATCATTTGCCTGCATTCGGCAAACTAGAAACCATCGTTGGAACCCAAGGGATGTACCAAACCAACACCAATTCTGGCGAAGAATATTTGATTCCAGATGCCACTACCCGCGACTTTGGTGTTTTTGCAACGTCCAATTACCAATGGGAGAAAAGTGCGCTTCAAGCGGGTTTACGTTGGGACCGTCGCGGTGTACAATCCGAAGAACACGGCACACCCGGTGACGAAGGTTATTTTCAAGCCATCGACCGTTCGTTCAACAGTTTCAATGCTTCTTTAGGGTATAAAGCCAACATCAAAGAAAATGTAGTGGTGCGGTTGAATGTGGCTTCGGGTTTCCGTGCGCCTAACTTGGCCGAATTGTCCTCTAATGGCGTACACGAAGGCAGCAACCGCTACGAAATTGGAAATGCTAATTTGAAAAATGAGCAAAACCTTCAAACCGATGTGAATGTAGAATACCGCAATCCGCATTTTGAATTGTTTGCCAATGGGTTTTATAATCATTTGAACAACTACATTTATATCGCACCCAACGGCACCCAAATTGATGGGTACGATGTGTTTGATTATGTGCAAAACAACGCCTATTTGTTTGGGGGAGAAGCGGGAATCCATTTTCATCCCCATCCCATCGATTGGTTGCACGTGTTGGCTACCTTTGAAAGTGTAACGGGTAAGAAAAGCAACGGGGATTATTTACCTTTGATTCCAGCTAATAAAGTCACCGGAACTTTCCGAGCGGAATTAAAAGACGGAAAACGTTGGAAAGAGTCGTTTGCATCTGTGAACACCGAACATATTTTTGCTCAAAATAATCCAGGCGTTTTTGAAACCAGTACACGGGATTATACGTTGGTGAATTTGGCCTTTGGAACAAAACTTACCCTAGGTAAATCCAGTTTTGATTTGAGTTTGAATGCGAATAATCTATTCGATAAAACCTATGTTTCCCATTTGTCCCGACTCAAAGTCGACGGGATTCCCAATATGGGTCGAACCATCGTTTTGGGATTAAATTACACCTTATAATAAGAAAAGCCTAACAGTGATGTTAGGCTTTTTTTATGTTAGAATCGGTTATCCCCGTCGAGTAAATTCCCGAGTCCGCCGAGGATGCTGCCTTCTTCGCGCGAACTTCCACCGGCTTTAGGTGCTGAGGCAATAATACGATCGGCCAAACGACTAAACGGAAGCGATTGAACGTACACCGTTCCGGGTCCGCGTAAGGTGGCATAAAACAAACCTTCGCCACCAAAAAGCGAATTTTTGATACCTCCGATAAACTCAATGTCGTAATCCACGTCTTGGGTAAACCCAACAATACAGCCTGTATCTACTTTCAAAACTTCACCGTGAGCGAGTTCGCGTTTGGCCAAGGTTCCGCCCGAATGCACAAACGCCATGCCGTCACCTTCGAGTTTTTGCATAATAAATCCTTCACCGCCAAAGAGTCCGCGCCCAAGTTTTTTCGAGAATTCAATTCCTACAGCTACACCTTTAGCGGCGCAGAGAAACGCATCTTTTTGACAAATAAATTTGCCGTTAAATTGCGCTAAATCGATGGGAATAATTTTTCCAGGATAAGGAGAAGCGAAACACGCTTTGCTTTTGCCGAGATTGTTGTTGATGTAGGCGGTCATAAAAAGACTTTCCCCAGTTAAAACCCGTTTTCCAGCGGATAATAATTTGCCAAACAAACCTGAATTTTGGTTTTGTTCACTGCCGTCTCCAAAGATGGTTTCCATTTGGATGCCGTTGTCCATCATCATAAAACTTCCGGCTTCTGCGATGACCACTTCTTGAGGGTCCAACTCAATTTCTACGTACTGCATTTCTTCGCCGTAGATGGTATAATCAATTTCGTGTGCTTTCATAAATAAGGTTTTGGGTATTAGTTGGAAAAGGCTTACAAAAGTTACAAGTGAACGACGGGATGACTGCAATTTCCATAAATTAACAAAGAGAATAAGAAAAGCTAAAAAATAATGTTATATTTTTACCATAATGATAACCAAAAAACTATAAAATTATGAATTCAATGTTTACGCGAATTGTCAGAATCCTGCTCGGACTGATTTTAGTTGTATTTGGCTTAAATAAATTGATGCCGTCCCCTTTTATTCCGTTACCTCAATTGCCTCCTGATGCTGCGGCGTTTATGACTTCGTTGGCTTCGACCGGTTATGTGTTAAAAGTAGTTGGGATTTTAGAAGTGGTGATTGGGGCGTTGTTGTTACTCAAAAAATGGGTGGCCTTTGCCTTAATATTATTGGCTCCGATTTCGTTAAACATTCTTTTATTTCATATGTTTTTGGATGCATCGGGAATGGCTGTCGCTATAGTCATTGCTGCCTTAAATGGAATTTTGATCTACAAACACTGGTCGCAATACCGGTCGTTGTTTTTATAAAAAAGAAAAGCGTTGGAACTCCCCAACGCTTTTTTTTAATCCAGATAATCGGGTCGCCCGACATAGCGCATAATGCGTTTTATTTTTGCTTTTCGTTTCTGAATGTACGCCGAAGAATTGATCGGTTTGTATTTTCTAGGATTGGGTAAGATGGCTGCTATTCCGGCCGCTTCATCTTTGGTCAGACTTTTCACATCATGACCGTACCAATACTTTGAAGCTGCCTCGGCACCGTACACGCCATCACCCATTTCAATACTGTTGAGGTAGACTTCCATGATGCGTTCTTTACTCCAAAAGAGTTCGATGAGCACTGTAAAATAGGCTTCAAAGGCTTTACGAATATAACTTCGGCCTTGCCACAAGAAAACGTTTTTGGCCGTTTGTTGCGTAATGGTACTTCCTCCTTTGATACGTCTACCTTTATTATTGTTTTTAAATGCTTTTTGCATCGCACCAAAATCAAATCCCCAGTGTTTGGTAAACGTTCCGTCTTCACTGGCAATCACTGCTTTTTGTAAATTCACTGAAATACTATCAATGGGCACCCAATCGTGGTTGCAAATCATTTCTTTGCCATCGAGTTTATTTTCGATAGCGCGAGTGACCATTAAAGGCGTAAACGGAACCGGAACCCAACGAAATAGGATCACGGAGGCGATAGATAAGCCGAAAAACCAGAGCATGATTTTTCGTAGTATTTTCCAGAATTTTTTCATTTATGTAATAATTTCTGCGAGTTCTTTTCCGACCAAGCTTCCAATCGCAACGCCCATTCCGCCCATGCGTACGCCGCAAAAGGTGTTGTTGGAAAGTTGTTCGATTATCGGTCTTTTGCTGTTGCCAATGCCCATAATGCCGCTCCAACGGTGTGCCACTCCAACTGTTTTCCCCGGCAAAATAACCTCTTTTAAAAGGTAGTCCAAACGGTTTTGAATTTTTTCAGTGATTTCCAACTCGGTGGTTGTTTCACCTTCAAAATCCAAATTTCGTCCACCGCCCAATAAAATACGGTTTTCAAAATTACGGAAATAATAATAACCGCGATCCAAGTGAAATGTGCCGCGAATATCGAGGTCAGGAATGGGTTCGGTAATCAAAACTTGGGCTCGCGCGGGTCTTAATTCGTTACGGGTTAATGGCCCGGCAAAACCATTAGTGGTAAAAATTAATTTTTGGGTGATAAAAGAGAATTGGTCAAGTTCGATTTCAACTTTTGTTCCTGTATCAACATGATTTTTGACTTCCATTTGATTCAAGATGAGGATGCCTGCGGCAGCGGCTTTTTGTAAAAGAAACTGCATCATATTTCCTGTATCAATTTGCGCTTCAAATGGATTGAAAATTAAATATTCGTGAACGCCTTTAAAATCAAAACGATCCATTTCACGAGCAAAAACGTCGGTTTTGAATAAGGGTTTTAAGAGTTCGTTGATAAAAGGAAGTTTTTGCAAACATTCATGATACAGGTTTTCATCTTCTTTTAAAAACAACTCATAACCGCCAAAAGGTTTGAAATCCAGATTAGAATCGCCTACGTTCTTGCGCAACAGTTGGAGTCCGGCCCAACGTTTTTGTACCAAATGCATCACTTCTTCTTCGGAATGTGATTTTAAATCGTCAATGATTTCCGAAATACTTCCAAAACAAGCAAATCCAGCATTTTTGGTGCTCGCACCTTGGGGTAAAACACCCCGTTCTAATATAAGTATTTTAGCCTGAGGGAAGCGTTCGCGAAGCGTTAAGGCACAATGAATTCCCACAATACCGCTCCCGACAATGGTGAAATCCACATTTGAAAACCAATTTTTAATCTCCCAAAAGCTAAGTTGCATGTTCAAAATTTTGCTAAAATTAAAAGTAATTATTTTTATCAAATTATGAATACTTCTTAAAATATTTAGAAATAATTTGACATAAACAAATAGAATCGCGCTGCAATTCATCGATTTGTTAATATCTTTTGGGTTTTGTCGCTTAATTCTTAATGAAATCTTAATACTTTCGTTTTTGAATAACCTAAAAAAGCAATTTTATATGAAGTACAGATTACTTTCAGTGGCCTTTTTTGCCATCTCCGGATTGGTATCGGCACAGCAAAAGGGATCGGTATGGACACCTGCTTCGCGCGGCAATGTTACTTTATTGGACAGTCGCATGCAGTTGCCTGAAAAAACCCTAATGCAGTTGAATGTGAATGATTTGAAAACGGCGTTGCAGGCAGCTCCAGCACGCAGTTTTACAGGAAGATCAAGCAATGTAATTGTTGAAATTCCCAACAGTAAAGGCGATATGGATCGTTTCAGTGTGTATGAGAGTTCGAACATGGACCCAGCACTGGCAGCACAATTTCCTGAAATTAAGTCGTATGTAGGTTACGGTATCGACAATCCTACGTTGACCGCCTATTTCAGTGTGTCGCCTCTAGGATTTAAGTCAATGGTATTGGGCGCCGATCGCACAGCGGAGTTCATTGAGCCGTTGACACAAGATTTAACAACATATACTATTTATAAGAAAACCGACCATCAAGCTACAGGAACTTTCCGTTGTTTGGTAGATGATGAGCCTGTAATGGTTAATCAGGCAAATGCTCTTGCAGCACGTCCTAATGCTGATGATGCGGTATTGCGCACCTACCGTTTGGCACTTTCTTGTACTGGAGAGTATACCACTTATTTTGGAGGTACTAAAGCCTTGGCCTTGGCAGCGATGAACAATACCATGACCCGTGTGAATGGTGTTTTTGAAAAAGACTTCAATGCACGTATGGTAATCATTGCTAATAATGATTTGGTAATTTATACATCAGCTTCAACCGATCCCTATTCAGCAGCAGCTACGGGTGCAGGTGGAGTATGGAACACGGAATTGCAAAATACCTTAACGTCTGTTATTGGAAATGCCAACTATGATGTAGGCCATTTATTTGGTGCAACTGGAGGCGGTGGAAATGCGGGATGTATTGGTTGTATTTGCGTGGATGACACAGCAAGCACCACTGATAAAAACAAAGGAAGTGGGTACACATCTCCAGCTGATGGAATTCCCTCGGGAGATAACTTTGATATCGACTACGTAGCACACGAATTGGGGCACCAATTTGGAGCAAATCATACCTTCTCTATGAGTAACGAAGGAACAGGTGCCAATATGGAACCGGGTTCAGGATCAACCATCATGGGGTATGCCGGAATTACAAGTCAGGATGTGCAGCCTCACTCAGATGCCTATTTCCATGCGATCAGCGTGCAACAAGTAACCAACAACATCAAAGCGAAAACTTGTTCGGTTAATACAGCTACTGGAAATGCAGTGCCTGTGGTAAATGCTGGTTTGGATTATACTGTTCCAAAAAGTACACCGTTCATGTTAACAGGTGCCGCTTCTGATGCGAATGGTGATGTGATTACCTACAACTGGGAACAGTTTGATAACGCAGCTTCAACTGCAACTGGAGCGAGTTCGGCAGCAAGTGCTACTCGTACTAGCGGACCAACTTTCCGTTCATATAATTCATCAACCTCTCCTGTGCGTTACTTCCCTAGAATGCAATCGGTTTTAGCAGGTGCTACAACTACTGCTGGAACAGAGATTAATGTTGAAGCATTACCTTCTGTTGCACGTACAATGAACTTCCGTTTGACTGTGCGCGACAACCGCGTAGGTGGAGGAACGAATAATAGTGACGATATGATTGTTACGGTAAATGCTACAGCAGGACCTTTTGCAGTAACTGCGCCAAACACAGCTGTGTCATATGTAGGAGGAACTTCTCAAACCGTAACTTGGAACGTAGCGGGAACAACCGCGAATGGAGTAAACTGTGCCAATGTAGATATCTTATTGTCTACAGATGCAGGAACAACTTGGACAACCATTTTAGCTGGAACTCCTAATGACGGAACACAAGCGGTAACTTTACCCAATACGCCAAGTACTACCTGTCGTATCATGGTAAAAGGATCTAACCACATTTTCTTTGATGTGTCAAATGCTAACTTTACCATTACGTCAGGAACACCAGATACAGTGGCTCCAACGGCACCAACATTGGCAGCTTCGGGAACTACAGCAACTTCAACTGTATTGACTTGGTCAGGTGCAACAGATAACGTAGCAGTAACCGGATATGACGTATATCAAGGGGCTACATTGTTAGGATCAACAACCACTACTACTTATACAGTTACTGGTTTAACAGCAGCAACAACGTATTCGTTCTCTGTAAAAGCAAAAGATGCGGCGGGTAATGTATCAGTGGCAAGTAATACCGTTTCGGTAACTACCACGGCTCCAGATACCACTGCGCCAACTGCGCCCACATTAACGGCTTCAGGAACTACTTCTAATAGTACAAATTTATCGTGGACAGGAGCTACAGATAACGTAGCAGTAACGGGTTATGATGTATACCGCGGTACTACGTTGTTGGGTTCAACAACGGCTACTACTTATGCAGTTTCAGGCTTAACAGCTTCAACAACCTATACATTTACGGTTCGCGCTAAAGATGCTTCAGGAAATGTTTCTGTGGATAGTAATGTCGTTTCTGTGACTACTCTTGTTGCTACTGTTACCTATTGTACTTCTCAAGGGAATAGCACAGCTGATGAAAAAATTGGAAGAGTACAATTGGGTACCATTAATAATACTTCAACTGGAGCAGCAGGTTATGAGGACTTTACTGCTCTTTCTACTAATCTTGTTCGTGGCGTAGCCAATACTATTACCATAACACCTTCATGGACAGCAACCAAATATAAAGAAGGATATGCTGTATTTATTGATTTAAATAGAGATGGCGACTTTTTAGATACTGGTGAACGTGTTTATTCAAGAGCAGCTTCAACGACAACACCTGTAACAGGATCGTTTACAATACCAGCTTCTGCAAGTTTAGGTACGACTCGTATGCGTGTATCCATGAAATACAATGCAATTCCTACAGCTTGTGAAGTATTTTCTTATGGACAAGTGGAAGATTATACCGTAAACATTACTTCAACTGCAAGAGGAGAAGAAATGAATACACTTGCAACGAATGTTTATCCAAATCCAGTAATAGACGTATTGAATCTTTCGGATATTTCGACGGAGACATCGTATAGAATTCTAAACATGATGGGTCAAGAAGTACAACGTGGAACTACTTCTGGTGAAGGGTTACAAGTTGTAAATCTTGCGCCTGGAACGTACTTAATCGAAGTGAGCAATACAAATGGTAATGCTACTAAACGCTTCATCAAACAATAAGTATCGTTTTTTCAATTCAAAAAAGACCACTCTTCGGAGTGGTTTTTTTATTACTTTTAAGGCGGAATCACTATTCCCACAAACTAAACGTTACGAATTATGAATAAAAAAATTGGCATTGTAATCCTAAGTCTTATGAGTGTTGCTGCAACTGCGCAAACCCTTACTCCAGAAATGCTCTGGAAACTGGGGCGAGTTTCCGTTTTGGGTTTGACCAAAGACGGACAAACAATTGTATATAAAGTTTCAACGCCTTCCGTGGCTGAAAATAAATCGTCATCAAAATACTTTACAGTTCCCGTTGCTGGCGGTGCCGCTACCGAGGTTCAAAATGCAGAAGCACTGGTGGCCAACCGCAATCTATCCCCCAATGGGAAGTATTTGCTGTCTTCTCAAGAAACGAAAGTTGAAAAGGTTTTAGGAAAAGATTTTTATCCTGAATTGGAAAAGTCTACGGCGCAAGTCTACAACGGACTCGATTACCGCCACTGGGATACCTGGAACGACGGTACCCACAACCATGTGTATTTTGCCGATGCGAAGGATCCTAAATCCACGCCATTTGATATTATGGCGGGCGAACCTTTTGACGCACCCCAAAAACCACACGGGGGTGAAGAAGACTACATTTGGTCACCCAACAACACCATTATTTATGTGTGTAAAAAGAAAGCAGGAACGGCCTATGCGATTTCGACCAATACCGATTTGTACGAGTACAATATCGAAACCAAAACCACCCGTAACCTGACTGAAGGGAATTTAGGATACGACACCAATCCCGCGTTTTCAGCACAAGGTGTTTTGGCCTATTTGCAAATGCAACGCGACGGCTACGAAGCCGACAAAAATGATATCATCGTTCGCATTAACGATCAAGTAAAAGTGAATTTAACCGCCGCTTGGGACGGTAGTGTCGATAATTTTATGTGGGCACCCGATGGTAAAAAGATTTATTTTGTGGCCGCTATCGATGGAACAAAACAACTGTTTGAAGTCAACAATCCGGGGCTAACCAAAATTGCGGTAACCGTGAAACAAGTGACCAACGGCGACTATGATGTGGCCGATATCATTGGGTTTTCAGGATCCAAAGTGGTCGTGTCGCGCACCGACATGAATCACGCCGCTGAGGTGTATACGTATGATCTAATATCAAAAGCGTGGAATCAAGTGACACATGTAAATGATGCGGCCTATGCGAGTTTGAACTTACCCAAATTCGAGCGTCGTTATGTGACCACTACCGATAATAAGAAAATGTTGGTGTGGGTGATTTTACCGCCCAATTTTGATGCAACCAAAAAATACCCCGCGCTGTTGTATTGCCAGGGCGGACCCCAGTCGCCGCTGACGCAGTCGTATTCGTTCCGTTGGAATTTCTCGTTGATGGCTTCGCAAGGGTATATCGTGGTGGCGCCCAACCGACGCGGTATGCACGGTCATGGTGTGGCTTGGAACGAACAAATTTCCAAAGATTGGGGCGGTCAAGTGATGCAAGATTATTTGTCGGCGATTGATGATGTTTCCAAAGAAGCCTATGTCGACAAAGCCCGTTTGGGAGCGGTAGGAGCGAGTTATGGCGGGTATTCGGTGTTTTATTTGGCCGGAATTCACAACAACCGTTTCAAAACGTTTATCTCCCATTGTGGGGTGTTTAACTTAGAAAGTATGTACGGAACCACCGAAGAAGTTTTCTTTAACAATTGGGACCACGGCGGACCCTATTGGGAAAAAGACAATGCTGCAGCACAGAAAACGTTCAGTCAGTTTAACCCGATTAATATGGTGAATAACTGGAACACACCAATTTTGATCATACAAGGAGGGAAAGACTACCGTGTGCCGATTGGACAAGGACAAGAAGCTTTCCAAGCCGCTCAATTGAAAGGTATTAAGAGTCGGTTTTTGTATTTCCCCGATGAAAACCATTGGGTGCTGAAACCGCAAAACGCCATCGTGTGGCAAAATGAATTTTACAAATGGTTGAAAGAGACGTTATAATAGAAAAGCCAGTGTTTTTGCACTGGCTTTCTCTTTTCTCTTTTTTCTTTCTTCTTTCTTCTTTCTTCTTTCTTCTTTAGTCTTTACAAATCTTCTCCACTTTCCAAACACCATTCTGTTCAAATCGGAGGAGGTAAATCCCTTTGGGTAAAGCGCTACACTCAATAGTCGATGTTGTTCCCGTAGCTGATTGCACCAACTGCCCTTGAACCGTGTACAATTCATAGGCGGTAGCCGGTTCGGCGGATGTATCGAGGAGTAATTGATCTTTTACAGGATTGGGGAACCACAATAATTGTGCGGGATTAAATCCAATAGTATTCAATGTAGGATTAAAGGAATACGTATACACATCTTCAGCGGTTACAGGTGATCCGGACTGACAGTGAATGATGTTGGTAGACATGATTACAGCGGTGACATTTGCAGGGATCGGGTAAGAAACCGTATGCACATCACCACCTCCAATTTGAGGCCAAAAGCCGCAAGTATTGTAATAGCCCCGAACATATAGGGTATTTCCTACCACAGTCTGCGTGGTAGAAGTCATGGTGATTTGACCATTACCATAGGCAAAATAGGATTCAAAATGAAAAGTGTTGTCACTTGTGGTGTAATACATCGAATTGTATATCATACCGTATTGTTGTCCTTGAGCAAATAATCGAAAACCAAAAAATAGGAATAGTAAAAGGTGACGAATTTTCATGGCGTTAAAATTGATAATGAATGGATTACGAAGTTACAAAAATTCTTTTCTCTTTCTTCTTTTTTCTTTCTTCTTGTCTCTTTCTTCTTGCCTCTCCTCGCGTTAAGGATTGAAGCGGCATCCTCCCGATCCTTCGGGAGATACAGCGGAAAGCCTGACCCCCGACAACCCAACGTGTATTGTAGCTATAATCTTCATCGGGGGGAACGCCATAAAAAAAGTCGTCTCAACGAAGAAACGACTTTAATAAATTATAAATTATGAATTATGAGTTTTGCGAAGATTCAATCTAAATTCTAAATTTTTTAGTATCTATAGTACTCAGGCTTATATGGCCCTTCTACTTGAACTCCGATGTACTCGGCCTGACTTGGATTTAAAACTTCCAACTCCACACCTAATTTCGCTAAGTGCAATGCCGCTACTTTTTCATCCAAATGTTTCGGTAACATGTACACTTCGTTTTTGTAGTTCGCACTGTTGTTCCACAATTCGATTTGTGCCAACGTTTGGTTGGTAAACGAGTTACTCATTACAAAGCTTGGGTGACCTGTAGCACAACCTAAGTTCACTAAACGACCTTCAGCCAAGATAATAATGTCTTTACCGTTTACGTTGTATTTGTCCACTTGCGGTTTGATTTCGATTTTCGAAGCACCGTGGTTAGCATTCAACCACGCCATGTCAATTTCGTTATCAAAGTGTCCGATGTTACATACAATCGTTTTGTCTTTCATGTTCTCAAAGTGACGACCTACTACGATATCTTTGTTTCCTGTAGTCGTGATGACGATATCCGCTGTTGCAATCACCGTATCCAATTTTTTCACTTCATATCCGTCCATAGCGGCTTGTAACGCACAGATTGGGTCGATTTCAGTTACGGTAACAATCGAACCTGCACCACGGAATGAAGCTGCAGTTCCTTTACCTACGTCACCGTAGCCACAAACTACTACGCGTTTTCCAGCCAACATCACGTCAGTTGCACGACGAACTGCATCTACAGCCGATTCTTTACAACCGTATTTGTTGTCAAATTTTGATTTTGTAACCGAGTCGTTTACGTTGATCGCTGGCATGTGTAACGTACCGTTTTTCATACGCTCGTACAAACGGTGAACACCAGTTGTTGTCTCTTCTGACAAGCCTTTGATACCACCAATTAATTCTGGGTAACGGTCAAATACCATATTGGTTAAATCTCCACCATCATCCAAAATCATATTCAACGGTTGACGATCTTCACCAAAGAACAACGTTTGCTCAATACACCAGTCGAATTCTTCCTCATTCATACCTTTCCAAGCATATACGGGAATCCCTGCAGCAGCAATCGCAGCCGCAGCGTGATCTTGCGTAGAGAAAATGTTACAAGAAGACCAAGTAACTTCTGCTCCTAAAGCTTTTAACGTTTCAATCAAAACCGCTGTTTGAATCGTCATGTGCAAACATCCTGCGATGCGCGCACCTTTTAAAGGTTGCGATGCACCGTATTCCGCACGCAATGCCATTAATCCAGGCATTTCTGCTTCAGCCAATTCAATTTCTTTACGTCCCCATTCAGCTAGGGAAATGTCTTTTACTTTGTACGCCACGAAAGGCACAGTATTCGTACTCATGTATTGTGTATATTTGTGTTTATATTTGAGGGTGCAAAATTACAAACTAAGTTTCGAAATAAAAAACTTTAATGTAATTTTATGAATCGTTAATCCGATTTAACCCGCTAAGTATCAGAAAAATAATAAGGAGCTATTTCCCGCTATCCGTTGCAATCTTTTTGGGGTGATGACGTCAAAGGCATCGAATTCACGCCGTTACCACCACCCCAAAAAGGATTTCCACTACTATCGGGGCTAGGAGAATCTGCACAAATGCCATTTTACGAAACCATATCCATCCGTCCACAAACCCAATTACACCTCTGGAAAATCGAGGAGTCACTTGAACAATTGGCCGAAGGACTCACACTCCAAGAGCGCTCCCGCCAAAAGTTGGATAAACTCAAAGCAGTCACCCACCAAAAAGGGTTTCTCGCCGTACGGCAATTGCTCGTGCATTTGGGTTTTACCGATGCGGATGTACAATACGATCCCAATGGCAAGCCACTACTTTCCAACGGGCAACATATTTCTATTTCGCATTCGCATGATTTTGCAGCCGTAGCGATTAGCAATGAAAACCTCGGCCTCGATGCCGAAGCCATGCGACCCAAAGTGTTGCACATTGCGCCCCGCTTTATGGATATTGAAACGCATTTGGCCGGACTCACACTCTCGGAGCAACTTCAGAAAGCGACCATCATTTGGAGCATCAAAGAAGCAGTGTTCAAAATCAAAAACGAAAAAGGCATTAGTTATCCCAACCACATCAGCGAACACCCGTTTAGTTTCGCCGATGGGAAAACGACAGCTCGATTGGACTTTAACCAATGCACCGAATTGTTCCCCGTGCATTTTATTCAGCGCGAAGACTATATCTTTGTGTGCGCTTTTGAATCCTAATGAAGGTATACGACACCATTTTAACGGCCTACCAAAACCAACAACCGTTGTTGGCGGTACTCATTGATCCCGAGAAAACCCAACCTGATCAAGCGGTTGCGTTGTGCGCGCAGTTAAAAGGAACGCCCGTGACACATCTACTCGTAGGTGGCAGTACGTTTCAAGGACCGCATTTGGAAGAATTGGTTGTCCAACTCAAAAAAGCTTCGGGTTTGCCCGTACTCTTGTTTCCCGGCGATTATGCCCAAATCACCGAAGCCGCCGACGGAATTTTATTCCTGTCGTTACTCTCCGGTCGCAACCCTGAATACTTAATTGAACAACAGGTAAAAGCCGCGCCCCTGTTGCATCAATCCAACTTAGAAATTCTGCCCACCGGCTACCTCCTGATTGAAAGCGGTACCGAAACCGCTGTGCAACGTGTAAGTGGCACGCAGCCTTTGGCGCGTAACAATTCCCATCACGCAGCAATGACTGCACTCGCGGGCCAACTCTTGGGTAAAAAACTAATTTATCTGGAAGCGGGGAGTGGAGCGCAACACGCCGTGCCGCTCGAAATGATTGTCACGGTTGCCCAAACCTTAGCAATACCGTTAATTGTAGGCGGTGGTATTCGTTCGATGGCGCAAATTCAGGCAGCCCACCAAGCAGGCGCTACCATGGTGGTGATTGGAACCGCTTTTGAAGAAAACCCCAATTTTTTTAATCCAGTTCCTTAAGAATCTTTTCGATCAATTCTTCTTTTGAAAACAACGCTTGTGTGCGCCATTTCAGTTCCCCTTCTTGAAATAATAATAAAGTGGGTACTGATGTGACTTCATACTTTTTGACCAATTCAGGGGCGTCTGACAAATAAAGAAGTGTAATTCGCATTCGTTTGCCCAACACTTGATTTACCTGCTCCAAAGTAGGTTCCAAGATGGCGCAAGGTTCACATTCTTGACCTATAAACTCAATAAGAACAGGTTCGTTTCCTTGAATATACGCTGATTGTATTTCCATACAAGTTTTTTTACTTAGGGTTTGTGAACTCAAAACTAATCATTCATCAACGCTATTTGGTAACTCATGTTACGTTATCACCATTTTACAAAATCATAACCTCGTTTTCTGTAGAGAATCCGTACTTTTACGCTCCAACCCAAAATCATGTTTGATTTCTTTTTAAAATCCTATGAAAATGCCTCGTCGCTCCAAATTGCTTTGGAGTTTTTGGCCTTTGTCACCGGAATCCTAAGCGTGTATTTCGCCAAAAAAGAAAATATTTGGGTGTATCCTACCGGACTCATTTCTACTCTTATCACGGTGTATTTGTTGTACCAAGCCCAGTATTTTGGAGACATGACCATGAATATCTATTATTCCATCATGAGTGTTTATGGCTGGTACCGCTGGACTAAAGGGGCAGAGGAGGGTGCTCTCGCCATCACGCGAACCTCCACTCAGGAGAAAATTGTAGGGTTGGGAATGTTTGTTTTGACGCTTTTGGTGACGTATGGGGTGTACCAATTTTTTGACTATACCCTTGAAATTCCCAATTATATTGATATTTTTACCTCAGGGTTATTTTTCACCGCCATGTGGTATATGGCGTTGAAAAAGATTGAAAACTGGACCCTTTGGATCATTGGCGATTGCATTGCCGTACCTTTGTTTGCTTACCGCGGACTCGGCATGCTCTCTCTGCAATATTTAGTGTTTACGGTCTTAGCCGTTTTAGCCTATATCGAATGGAAGAAAATCTTAAACAACACCCGTCCGTAATTGACGGGAGAACGGTTTTACGCATTGCTTTTTACGGTCCCGAATCAACGGGCAAATCGACTATTGCCGCGCAATTAGCCGAAGCCTTTGACACGGTTTGGACACCCGAATTTGCCCGCGATTATCTCCAAGATAAATGGAACGAGTCGGGCGAAATCTGCCAACCCGAAGATTTACTTCCCATTGCTGTGGGGCAAACACAATTGGAAAATCAGCGTTTGCAACAAGCCAACCGCTTCCTGTTTTGCGACACCAATGTGTTGGTCACCAAAGTTTTTGGTGATATCTACTACGGTTCAGTCCACCACGATATTGAAAAAGCAGCCAAAAAACACAAATACGATTTGATTTTCCTCACCGATGTTGATGTGCCATGGGAACCCGATGATCTGCGGGATCGACCTGAAAATCGGGAAGAAACGCTTCGTGTTTTTGAAGAGAATCTAATTCATTACAAAAAACCATATATCAAATTAAGCGGTAGCGTAGCCTCCCGATTGGAACAGGCTCAAAAGATCATATTGGATTTGGAAAAGGCCCTGCAATTAGGATTTACTTCATTTGATTTTATCGAAATCTACCACCGTCAAATGAATTGGGATACCTTGCGTTATCAATTTTCCATACTTAAAAACGGATTGCCCAAGATTCACCTTGAACGTGCCGCAACGATTGACGATGGCATTCAGTCGCTCACCGAAGAAGAAGCGCTTTATTATGCCGCCCTTTTTGATGAAAAAAAGGAAAAACTCTGCCTTAAAAAGTTTGTTCCCGCCTCGGGAGCAGCCAGTCGCATGTTTAAATTCTTGAGTGAATTTTTAAATGATTTCAAGCCGGGTCAGGATACGCTGAATTCCTATATTAATCATTCCCAAAACAAAGACTTGTCCTTGTTTTTGGTAGCCAAAGACAAATTTCCCTTTTACCAAGCAGCCGTTGAGAAAGCCCGTCAATTGTTTCCTACCTACGATACCATGGAAGCCGATGAGCGCAGTTATTGCTTTGTCAAAACGGTATTGTCGTCTCAAGGATTTAACTTTGCTAACCAACCCAAAGGCGTTTTACCTTTTCATCAATACCCAGCCCATACAGCCACAGCCATTGAAGAACATTTGAATGAATGTGCCCACTATGCGCATTCACGCGGGGTATCCAATTTGCATTTTACCGTTTCGGAAGAGCATCAAGATAGGTTTGAACAAATTGTAGCACAAGTCAAACCCAAGGTTGAAGCCGACAACAATTTGTCCATTCAGGTGAAATATTCGTACCAAGACAAATCAACCGATGTCATTGCTGTGGATTTGGAAGGAAAACCGTTTCGGGATAAACACGACCAAATTGTATTTCGACCCGGTGGACATGGAGCCTTGATTCAAAACCTAAACCGTCTGAATGCCGATATCGTGTTTGTGAAAAACATCGATAACGTGACCCAGAATCATACCCGTGAAGTGGCCTTGTATAAAAAAGCCTTGGCCGGAATTCTTTTACAATTGCAAGAAACGGTTTTTCGGTATTTGAAAGTTTTAGCAAGCGGGGAATTAACCAATGAATTGCTCAGTGAAATCGCCTATTTTGTCAATAACAAACTCCACATGGAAATCACCGAAGATTTTCCAAAATATACCCGTGAAAGTAAAATCGAGTATTTGTTTGAAGCACTCAACCGACCCATTCGCGTATGCGGGATGGTGAAAAATGAAGGCGAACCCGGTGGTGGCCCATTTTGGGTGCGCGATCACAAAGGGCGTGTGTTTTTGCAAATTATCGAATCATCACAAATCGAGAAAGAACAACGCTATATTATGGAACAAGCGACTCACTTCAATCCCGTGGATTTGGTGTGTGGCATCCGCGATTACCAAGGGCGTAATTTTGATCTGACCCAATTTGTCGATCCCAATACCGGATTTATCGTCGAGAAAAACAAAGACGGTCGTCCGTTGAAAGCTTTTGAATTACCCGGACTTTGGAATGGCGCCATGGCCAAATGGTTAACCGTATTTGTCGAAGTGCCATTGGTGACATTCAATCCTGTGAAAACAGTCAACGACTTATTAAAACCCGCGCACCAACCCTAACATGAACGCGGATATTTTACGGAGTGAACTCCAATTCAAAGCCGTGCGAAGCAGCGGTGCCGGTGGGCAAAACGTCAACAAAGTGGCCTCCAAGGCCGTCTTGTCTTGGGATGTCAATGCCTCCCAAGCGATTACTGCAGAGGAACGGGAACGCATTCTGGATAAATTAGCTTCCCGCATTTCTAACGAGGGTGTACTCCAAATTTCCTCAGAAGCCGATCGAAGTCAGTTGAAAAACCGCACCAACGTCGAAAAGAAATTGTTCCGATTGGTGGCTCAAGCCCTCGAAATAGCCAAGCCACGCAAAGTGACGGCCATTCCTTTTAGTGTGAAAATGGAACGTTTGGCCAACAAAAAATCAAAATCAGAGATCAAACAAAACCGACGCAAACCGAATTTTTAGAAAAAAGGTTTTGCAATTCCCCTTTATTTTAAGTTACCTTTGCACCGTCTCATCGGGGTGCTCAAAATAACGAGCTGAGATCATACCCATTGAACCTGGGCAGGTAATGCTGCCAAGGAAAAAGACAAAGGCGAAGAAGCGCGCCTTCCCCTTTGTCGGGCCAGTACAATCATTTTTTTAACCTAGAATAATGTACCCCAATTATTCGTAATCTTTTTTACGAATGGAAAACGTATTCAAAAAATCCATCCAAGGTATTGCACTCGCAATCTGCCTTCCGGTGTCGCTTTGGGCGCAACAAAAACCCAAAGATTCGACCCAAACCACCCAATTGGACGAAGTCTTGGTCCAAGCCGTTCGCGTGAACAAAAAAACGCCGGTATCCTTTAGTAATTTGACCCAAAAAGACATTGCTACTCGCAATCTTGGGCAAGACATCCCAATTTTAATGAACTACATGCCGTCGGTAGTGACGACTTCCGATGCCGGAAACGGTTTTGGCTACACGGGCATTCGCGTGCGCGGTACCGATGCGACCCGCGTCAACATTACCATCAACGGTATTCCTTACAACGACTCAGAAAGTCACGGAACGTTTTGGGTGAACATGCCCGATTTTGCCTCGTCTGTACAAAGTTTGCAGTTGCAACGCGGAGTGGGAACGTCGACCAACGGTGCCGGAGCGTTTGGCGCCAGCTTGAACATGTTGACAGATTCTTTTTCACCCAAAGGATCGGGGGAAATCTCCAATTCTTTCGGGAGTTTCAATTCGCACAAGCATACAGTTAAGTTCAGTACGGGTTTGATGAACGATCACTTTGAAATCGCGGGTCGTCTCTCGAAATTGAATTCGGATGGCTATATTGACCGAGCGAGTGCCGATTTAAAATCGTATTTTTTGCAAGGAACTTATGTTGGAAAGTCAACCTTAATCAAGGCACTTGTGTTTGGTGGAAACGAAAAAACGTACCAGTCATGGAATGGAATTGACGCCTTTACACTAGCCGGTGATCGCACGTTCAATTCGGCCGGAATGTACACCGACGAATTTGGAAATATCCGCTATTACGACAACGAAACGGATAATTACCAGCAAGATCATACACAATTACATTGGAATGAAAAATGGTCGAATGCATGGAGTACCAATCTTGCCGTGCATTACACCAAAGGGAAAGGCTATTACGAAAATTACAAAGAAGATGCCGATTTCGCGGATTACGGTTTAACGCCTGTTGCAGGTCAAACCACCACCGACTTGATTCGTCAAAAATGGTTGGACAATGATTTTTACGGAACGACCTTTTCGGCCAATTATAAAAAAACCAACTGGAACGTCATTTTGGGCGGAGGTTGGAACAAATACGAAGGCTTGCATTTTGGCAAAGTCATTTGGGCGCGATACGCTTCTACTTCAGAGTTAGGGGATGAGTACTACAATGACTACGGCATCAAAACCGACGGGAATGTTTTTGCGAAAGCCACTTACGACTTCAATTCCAAATGGAGTATCTATGGTGATGTCCAATACCGTCGCGTGAATTATAAAGCGAACGGCGTACAAGCCAATCTCATCGACGATACATTTAACTTTTTCAATCCCAAAGCTGGGGTAAACTTCAACATGGATGCAAAGAATAGTTTCTATTTTTCGTATGCCCGTGCCAACCGCGAACCCAACCGTACCGATTACGAAGGCGGAACGGTTCGTCCTGAAAAATTAAACGATTTCGAATTGGGATGGCGCCATGAAAGTTCGAAAGTACAATGGAACGCCAACGTATATTATATGTTGTACAAAGACCAGTTGATTTTAACGGGCGCCTTGGATGATGTGGGGAATCCCATTCGTTCCAATAGCGAGAAAAGTTACCGCCTTGGACTAGAAGTAGACGCAACGGTGGCACTTTCCAGTAAATGGTATTGGAAACCGAATGTGACAGTAAGCGCCAATAAAAATGTGGATTTGACGAACAACGGTGTCGCCAAAGGAAATACAGCTATTGCCTATTCTCCGAATTTAATCGCTGGGAATTTAATCGTGTTCCAACCCGTAAAAGCGGTAACGCTTACTTGGTTGACGAAGTTTGTGGGCGAACAATACCTAAACAATTTGGAAACCCCAGAAGCGCGCTTACCCGATTATGTGGTGAATGATTTCAATGTATCCGTGACGTGGACACCCAAAAAAGTGTTCCAATCCATCACGGTAAATGGTTTGGTAAACAATGTGTTGAACAAACAATACATCTCCAACGGCTACATGTATGATATCTATCCGTATTATTACCCGCAAGCGGGGCGTAATTTCTTGGCCGGACTCACCTTAAAATTCTAATGAAAAAGCCGGATTCACTCCGGCTTTTTTTAGTTATATACAGTAATGATATTTCCGTTGACTTGCACACGGTATTGCTTTAAGCCGTAGGGTTTGCCGGTGGTTTGTCCGTTGAATAGGTTGTAGTTTTCACCTTCACATTCGCAATGGGCATTGGAACTGGATAAGGTAAGTTTCGAACAACTGGTAATATTTTGGTTCGGGCACGAACCGTCAAAGGCGTTGTAGGTCGAACCCGTATTGAACACTATCACGCCATTAGTTGGGCCGTTTACGGGATACACGCGTACACTGTTTCCGGTAAACAATAAGGAATTGTAGGAGGGAAGATTCGTATTCACTTCCATGGAAAAGCCGTAATTGGGCAAGTACGGGTTTTGATTGCTAAAACCATCTTTACTGCAACCCCAGGTTAGAACCGTTAAAAGTGAAAGAATTACTGCTTTTTTCATGCTAATTTTTTTAAAAAGTTGAATTTTTGCTCAACGAATTTGATTACATTTGTGCTCCTCAACACAACAAAAGTAGGAATTAATTAACCAAAAAAATATATCTTTGGAGGTAGAAATCCCGTCACGATGGGATTTTTTCTATTTTATATACAACGCGAAGACACGCTTTTTTGTTGTAATTAACCCCAAAGATGACTAAAAAACGAAAGGAATTATGAGTAAGGTATCTTATTATACCGCGGAAGGTTTAAAAAAGTTGAAAGACGAATTAGAGCAATTAAAATCAGTTGAACGTCCCAAAGCGTCGCAAGCCATTGCCGAAGCGCGCGATAAAGGCGATTTATCCGAAAATGCTGAATACGATGCTGCCAAAGAAGCCCAAGGTTTGTTGGAAATGCGCATCGCCAAAATGGAAGAATTGTATGCCAATGCCCGTTTGATTGATGAATCCCAATTGGACGTGTCCAAAGTATTGGTGCTTTCCAATGTGAAAATTAAAAACCAAGCCAACGGCATGGAAATGAAATATACCTTGGTTGCGGAAAGTGAAGCCGACCTAAAAACTGGAAAAATCTCGGTAACTTCTCCGATCGGAAAAGGATTATTAGGAAAATCAGTAGGCGAAGTCGCTGAAATTACTGTGCCCAACGGGACTTTGAAATTTGAAATCTTAGAAATCTCACGCGACTAATCATGAGTAGTATCTTCACCAAAATCGTAAATGGCGAAATTCCTAGTTATAAAGTAGCTGAAGACGACCGCTACTTGGCGTTTTTGGATGTAAATCCCAATGCCAAAGGACATACCTTGTGTATTCCCAAACAGGAAATCAACAAGTTGTTTGATATGGATGAAGAGCACTACTTGGGATTAATGCAATTCTCGCGTAAAGTGGCCAAGGCCTTGGAACAAACCGTGGAATGCAAACGCATCGGCGTGGCGGTGGTCGGACTCGAAGTACCGCACGTGCACGTGCACTTGATTCCGCTCCAAGACATGGATGACATGCGCTTCCAACGCAAAACGAGTCTCACCCCCGAAGAATTTACAGCACTTGCTCAAACTATCGCAGAAAAAGTATAAAAAAGAAACCATCGGAAACGGTGGTTTTTTTAATGCGGCAATGTGTCAATGAGTCAATTTGAAGATTTGAAGATTTGAAGATGAGCGTTCAATTGCAGCTACTGCTACACTCCTAAACCCCTTCCACTTATACACTTCATCAATAAATATTAATGTATATAGCTATGCAATTCTTTCGAGAGCATCCATTTCACTTGTACACGAATAAATGTCTTCAAATAAAGCAGTAGCATCCACATCCATCCAAGTTAATAAATCAACAACATGCTGAAAATGAATGCGGGCATAATTTGAACTGATGGTTGTTGTTGGTCCAAAACAAATCGGCTCATGATGGGCAACTCGATTTCTTAAAGAATTAATTTGATTTAATTTTTGATAGATGACCTTTTGATTCACCTTATAGGGTCGCTTTGGAAAAATGCTCAATAATACATTACCTCCTGCTTGATATTGTTTACCTGCAAAAAGAAATACCCAAACACCAAAACTTAATTCAGCAACTAATTTGTCATGGGTATAGTTTTTACCCAATTTTTCATAAGCGGCTTGAATTTTTATAAATGACCTTTCACATCCTTTTTGGGTCAAGAAACCACCTTTTTGAATAGAACTCACTAACCATTCGTCAACTACATTTTGATTCATACAAGTTGATTTGTAACATTGGTCAATTTTATTTCTTAGTACCACTTCAAAAATACTAAGCACCCCTATAAAACCTTGAGATAATCGAATATTTGTACTATACAGTTGTTGAGTTAGAGCAGTTGAAGACTTGCAGGATAACCAATAACGAGATAAACGAGGCGCAGAAATTAAATTTTCAAATTGATCATATTGCATTGCTATTTGGCTTAAAATGTTAAAAAATGACGAGTAACTATTGATTTTCAAATATATAAATTATCTTTGAAATGTTATTCCCCGTTTGGCGCTGCTTCGCATCCATCGGGGTTTTTGTTTTTTATAACCTAAAACCTTAGTCCTTTGTGACTTCGTGGCAAAAAGATAAAAGAAGAAAGAAACAAGAGAAAAGAGGGTGCGTGTTATTATCACGGCATGTGCTACACTCCTAAACCCCTTCCACTTATACACTAAATTACTTTGTGCCAACTTCGTCTAACCTTGTGTTCCTTTGATAACGGCACCCAACTTTAAACTTTAAACCTGAAACTTGAAACAATATTCAGGGGCTAGGAAGCCACCCCATACACAATCTGTATCGTCGTGCCTTTGCCCACCTCCGAGTGCAACACCCGAATGCGGCCTTTGTGGTATTCCTCCACGATGCGCTTTGTGAGCGATAATCCCAAGCCCCAACCGCGTTTCTTGGTGGTAAAACCGGGTTCGAAAACTTTCTTAAACTGGTTCTTCGGAATCCCCTTGCCGTTATCCGTCACGTTGATTTTGAGGTTAGTTCCATCGTTTTCAAGTGTCAAGTCCAGTTTGCCTTTCCCACGCATTGCGTCGATAGCGTTTTTCATGAGGTTTTCGATGGTCCAACTGTGGAGCGCCGGATTCATTTTTACCCAAACCGTTTCACTCGGTGCCGTGAAGGTAAACTCCACCTGATTGGAAAAACGGGATTTTAAATAGTCAAACGAAGCGCGCGTTTCTTCAATGATATCTCGGGATTCCAAAACGGGCTCCGAACCAATTTTCGAAAAACGGTCCGTAATCGTTTGTAACCGCACAATGTCTTTTTCTATTTCTTCCAAAGTCGATTCGTCCACCGAACTGTCGGCTTTCAAAAATTCCAGCCAACCAATCAGCGAGGACAAGGGTGTTCCAATTTGGTGCGCCGTTTCCTTCGCCATTCCCGCCCACAATTTGTTTTGGGTAGCCATCTTCGTACTGCGGTAGAAGTTGTACACCACCGTCGCAAACAAAAAGATAATCAGCAACAACGCCACAGGATAATACTTGAGTTTGTTCAGCAAGTCCGAGTCGCCGTAGTACAAATATTGAATCTTCCCCGGGAGGTACTCCATCTTTATCGGGTCGTTCTGCGATTTTAAATTCTCCAACAACGCCCGCATTTGCAGCGAATCCTTCTCAATCGACGGGTCAATGTTAATGTGATTCACAATTTTTCCTTGCTGCGTCACCATAATCGGGATGTGCGCATTCTGGATAATTTCAAACGGCAACTCGATGTCCGCATCCAAGTCGGCAGCCGCCATTTTCTTCTGCGCCAACGCCCACTGATTCATCTTCACTCGTTCTTCCTCCTTAAAAATCTGGAAAAACGAATAAGTGTTCCATAGAATCAACACCACAATCAAAAACGAAGTGGCAATGATAATCCAACGGGTAACAGCACGGCGGTCGGTAAATTGCATGCAGAAATAATTTGCCTAAAAATACATATTTTTTTGTTTTTTTGGGCAGCTATTCCGGCTTTCCTTTGTACCTGCCTTTGCCGGCAGGCAGGCCTGCCTGCCGGCAAAGGCAGGTCCGGGCTGCAAACCCCTGCAACGTTCGCGTTTGTACTAAAATTGGCTATCTTTGTCCAAAACCACGAATCATGTTAACGATCGACCCAAAGTCGCTTTCCCCCATGCAATTGCAAGGGTACTTACAATCGGCCATTGCGCCCCGTCCCATCGCGTTTGCCAGTACGGTAGACAAAAACGGGAAGCCCAATTTATCGCCGTTTAGTTTCTTTAATATTTTTAGTGCCAATCCACCCATTTTGGTGTTTTCTCCCGCCCGACGGGTGCGCGATAATTCCATCAAACATACCCTCATCAACTGCCAAGACACCCGTGAAGTGGTCATCAATGTCGTCAACTATGACATCGTACAACAAATGTCCTTGTCCAGTACCGAATATGCCGAAGGCGTAAACGAGTTTGCCAAGTCCGGACTCACCCCTGTGCCTTCGCATCTGGTAAAGCCCTATCGTGTACAAGAGAGTCCGGTGCAATTTGAGTGCAAAGTCAACGACATCATCGCACTCGGTACCGAAGGAGGAGCGGGCAATCTCATCATTTGTGAAGTGGTTAAAATCCACATCAACGAAGCCGTTTTGGACGAAAAAGGAACCATCGATCCCGAGAAAATCGACTTGGTGTCGCGCTTGGGAGGCAACTGGTATTCTAGAGCCAAGGCCGGACTCTTCGAAGTCGAAAAACCGCTAGCGACCTTGGGAATTGGTGTGGATGCTATCCCTACTTTTATTCGCGAAAGCGCTGTTTTTAACGGCAATGATTTGGGGAAATTAGGAAATGTAGAAGCCTTGCCAACGGCAGCAGAAATTGCTATATTTGTGAATGCGAATGTGCAGGTGAAAGCCGCGTTGAGTTCGGCCGACGAACAAAAAGTACACGAAAAAGCCAAAGCATTCTTAGACGCCGGAGAGGTGCTTTCCGCTTGGAAAACCTTGCTGGCCGAACGAGTAGGTTAATATTTTTTTATTTAATTCAATACGATTATGGAAGTTTCAGGAAGAGTAAAAGTGATTAATGCCGTACAGCAGGTGAGCCCCACTTTCAGAAAAAGAGAATTGGTAGTAACTACCGAAGAGCAGTATCCACAACACATTATGGTGGAATTCACCCAAGACAAATGTGATTTGTTGGACAGTTATCAAGTTGGGGAACCCGTGAAAGTTTCCATTAATTTACGCGGAAGAGAGTGGGTAAGCCCACAAGGAGAAACCAAGTATTTCAATTCGATTCAAGGATGGCGCATTGAGCGTGTAGCTGCCGAAGCGCCTGCACAAGGTGGTCAACCGATGGCACAACAAATGCCACCGATGCCTGCAGCTCCAGCGTTCGAACCCGCAACCAACTTCAACGAAGAAGAGCACGACGATTTACCGTTCTAGTTTTTTTGTTTCAGGCCTGCCTGCCGTAGGTAGGTTTCAGGTTTCAAGTTGGAACCGGTTGAAATCAAGGCTAAATCAAACCAATTCCAAATTCTATTGTTTAGGCTGTAGGGTTTGGAATTTGTTTTGGGTAGTGATTAGTGACTAGTGATTAGTGACTAGTGATTAGTATTGACGCGATTAAACACCAAAATCTAAAATCTAAACTCTAAAATCTAAATTCGTTAATCCCATGTATTTCCTCAACAAATTCCTCTATTTTCCCCCAGTATCCGAGGCAACGGTCGACGGACTCTTGGCTGTGGGCGGGGATTTGTCGGTGAAGCGCTTGGTATTGGCCTATTCGCAAGGGATTTTCCCTTGGTACGATCCCGAAGAACCCATTTTGTGGTGGGCACCGCCCAAACGAATGGTCGTGCATCCCCAAACCTATAAAGTATCCAAAAGCATGCGGAACATCCTCAACCGCAAACAATTTACCGTAACCCGCAATACGGCTTTTGACCAAGTGATTCGCCACTGCCAGAAAACACCACGCCGCGGACAAACGGGCACTTGGATTTCACAAGACATCATCAAAGCCTACACGAAGTTGTACGAACTCGGACTCGTGGTTTCCTATGAAGTATGGCAAGAGGGCCAACTCGTGGGCGGACTCTATGGCGTGGACCTCGGTCACGTATTTTGTGGCGAGAGCATGTTCTCCACCGTACCCAACGCCAGTAAAGTAGCCTTCATCACCTTAATTCAAGACCTCAAAGAAAAAAACTACCACTTATTGGACTGCCAAGTCCACAACGACCACCTCGAAAAACTCGGCGCCTTCGAAATCTCCCGAGACGCGTTTATGCAGATTTTGCATAAGGTCGATTTAACGCAACTGGATAGGGATTAGTGATTGGTGACTAGTGACTAGTGACTAGTCGTTAGTCTTTAGTCATTAGACGTTAGTCTCGTAACTTCAGCTGGAATTTGGTCCCGAAACTTCGCGAGGAATTTCAGTGTAAAAGTGGAAGGGTTTAGGAGTGTAGCAGTAAGTGCGAAAGAACGCCTATTTTCAAATTTTCAAATCATCACATTTTCAAATGGGAGTTTAAAAGTGTATTGGGTATAGGAGTGTAGTGCGTGCCTTGAAAATTTCACGCGTTTTCTTTTCTCTTTCTTCCAAAAAAAAACCGACAGTGTATTGCTATCGGTTTTTTTTAGTTTATTGTTTAACTACTCGTAGGATTTGTGTACTAGTGTCGCTTTCAATGATAAGCGTATACAAGCCAGGAGGGTAGTGACTACAATCCCATTGGTAATGGGTTTGGGATTTCACGTGAAAAGTAGCTATTGTCTGTCCCAAGGTATTTAACACTCGTAGGGTTTGTATCGGTTGTGTTCCTGTAATAGTAACGGAATCCGAGGCTGGGTTGGGGTAGGCGGTAAAGCTGGGTTGGAGTGTCCAATCGGTACTGCCTAACGAAGGGGTGCAACTTATGCTGCGAACACGATTCACATTTTCGGAGGCACAGTTGGCATTGTTGTGTAAATAATAGCGTAGTATACCATTCACACTGCCTGAATTCCAAACCAATGGCGTTACACCTTGTGCATAAATGACCGATCCATCGGTATTAGTGATTGTAATATAATCGGCGGTGACGGAACTACTAAAAGTATACTGGGTGTTTACAGTTGCTGTAATATTACTGTACTCTCCTGTCCACGCATTGTTGGCGATAATTTGAGTGGTTCCATTACAGGTTGGGGTAAACGTTGCTGCTGGATATAAACCGTTAACTGCTGTGGTACAACCCGCACTAGCAGCCAATGTAGTAAAGTTACCCAATAAGATCCAACTACTTTGTCCGGTTCCACAATCGCTACGCACCCAAACATAATAGGTGGTTTGTGCAACAAGTCCAGATAGTAAAGCTCCATTGGATGTAACTGTGCCCAAAGGAGTCGAAGATGCTGTTGGTGGTGTAGCATTAGTGCTGAGGTATACTTGATACCCTGTTGCAGGTGCTGGACTGGCTGCGTTCCATGAAGCAGTAGCCGTAGTGGCCGTTATGGCACTAAAGCTTCCTCCAGTCGGACTCGCACATGTCGGTGTTGTTGCCTGACAAGCGATGTAGCGGGTGCGGTCGGAGTTTTGTGTCGCACAAGCCGCATTGGCATGGAAATAATAGCGAATTGTTCCTGTTGTACTCCCTGAATTCCACGAAAGTGGTGTATTCCCTGCAGTGAATACCACAGATGCATCGGAATTGGTAATCGTAATATAGTCGCTAGTAATCGAACTTTTAAAGGTGTATTGGGTGTTGGATTGGATGGCTACTACCGTATATTCACCAGCATAGGCATTGGTCACAATTACTTCATCGTTACCCAAACACGCGGGGGTAAATGTGGCGACTGGAAATTGCCCATTGGGAGCATTGGTACACCCAACACTAGTACCTACCGTTGTAAATGAAGTGCCAAATACCCACTGACTGGTTGTGGAACCACAGTTGGCACGCACCCACAAGTAATACGTAGTATTTGCAGCCAATCCAGAAGCGGTTAATGAGGGCGTTGACGTTAAACCTGTTGGCGTTGTTGCGCTATTGGGTGTCGCGGCAGTAGTGGCGATCCAATAGTGATAGCCGTTGCTGGGGGCCGGACTTCCAGCTGTCCATGTTGCGTTGACACTGTTGGCTGTTACGGAGTTAATGGTGAGTCCGGAAGGTGAACTACAACTGGTTACTGCATTTTGGCAAGTTATAGTAGTTGTTCGATTAACATTTTGTGTACTGCAAGAGGTGTTTAAATACACAAACATTTTTATTCGTGCAGTGTTGGCACCTGATGACCAAACCAAAGGCGTGGGGCCACTGGCATAGGCCATGGAGGTGTCATTATCACGAATAGTAATAAAGTCAGTTCCCACCGAACTGGTGAAGGTATAGGTTTTGTTGGGTAAGATATCGATTTGACTGTAATTTCCTGCCCACATGTTGGTTGCAATTATTTCAGGCACCCCTGTACAGGCGGGAACAAATACATTAGCGGGTGTTTGTCCATACAATGCTGTTGTGCAACCCGTGACTGCTGTGGCTTGAGTGGTAAATGGCGCCCCTGCAATCCACTGGGTATATTCTTGATCACATATACTGCGCACCCAATAGTAATAGGTGGTGTTTGGACTTAAACCACTCAGGGTAAATGTGGTAAATGTTGTCGTACCACTTGGCGTTGCGTTAATGTTGGGAGCTGTCGCACTTGTACTGTAATAGTATTGAAACGATGTTATTACTCCTGGAGCATTGTTTACCCAATTGGCAATTGCTCCTGTTGTACTAATGGAAGTTGTTGTTAAGTTGGACGGTGCTGGACACGTAGTTGAAGGAACTAGTCGCGCAGTGATGTATCTTTCCCGTTCAGAAGCTTGTGATAGGCACATACTATTCGCGCTGATGTAATAGCGAATTTCATAATCATTTGTACCAGAATTGTAAATGACTGGATTGACACCATGGGCATAAACCACACTTCCGTTAAAGTTTGTAATGGTAATATAGTCTGTACTGCGGTCAGTGGTGAATTCATATTGGCGGTTTGCCATTACATCTACTTTACAAAATTCACCTGCATAGGCATCGGCATTGATGAGTTCGGGTAGTTGGGTGTAGGCAGGTACAAATGTAGTTGTTGGGTGAAGGCCGTAGGGAGCTTGGGCACATCCGCTTCCCGTTGGAATTGGTGTAAAGGTCAAGAATCCCTGCCACGGTCCTTTGACACTTCCTGTAACGGTACCGCAATTGGAACGTACATAAAACCGATAGGTATTGCCTACTTGCACATTGAGCGTAACATTATCAGCCGTTACTGTACCTGTAGGTGTTGTATTTGAATTCGGTACTTGTGAACTTTGGGTAAGGTAATAGTCGTACCCGTTCCAAGGATTAGGATTAGGTTGCGTCCATTGGATAGTTACTTCCGTTGCGGATAATGAAATAATTATCGGGTCAATTGGGTCTAAACAAGGGGTTTGTGCATTGGCTGTTGAAAGTCCTAAGCCGCAACTTATCCCCAAAATCCAAATAATGAACTGGGTATAAAAGTCATTTTTTTTCATGAATGTTCGTGTTTTTTTGGATAACTAAACTAGCAATTCAAAAACTAAAATAAGTAGATATTACGGGCTTGTAAGGGATAAAGAAATAGTCGCCTACAACTGAATGAACATTCGTTGGGGATGTGTGAAAATTCGTGTGGGATTTAAAAACGTTTTTAATGTATTTCAGACAAATTTGGTCTAAAATGAGGCTTAAAGGGAGTCGATAAGCAGTAAAAATTCTTCTTTTTTACGAATGGAAAGCGGTATGGCACTTTTGTTTTTCATCACTATAGTATTTCCACCATCCGATTTTATAAAATGATCAAAGTAGAGCATGTTGATTAAATGCGATTGATGGCAGCGGAAAAAGTTGAATGGTTTTAAAAGCGTTTCGTATTCTTTAAGGGTTGTTGAAACGACTAATTTTGGGGCATTGATGAAATAGAATGTCGTATAGTTTTTGTCGGATTCGCAATGAACAATATCTTGAATATTGACAGAATAGATTTTTTCAGCGGTTTTTAACACCAACTTTTGAAGGTTTTTAGGGCGTTCAAGATTGGTGAATAGGGTATTCAGTTTTAGTTCCCAAACTTCTTTATTTTGTAAGGCCTCTGCTTTGCGAACGGCTTCAATTAGTTCTTCAGGGTCCAAAGGTTTTAGAAGGTAATCAATGGCACTGAACCGAAAAGCACGAATAGCAAAGTCTTCAAATCCTGTGACAAAAATAACTTTACAATGGGTGGGTCCCAATTTTTGCAAAAGGTCAAATCCCGTACCGTCGGGCATTTCAACATCTAAAAAGATCAAATCAGGAACTACTTGTTTGATTAATTGCAAACCTGAAGCCACGCTGTCCGCCTGACCTACCAAGGCAATATTGGGGCAGGTTACTTTAATTAATTCATAATTTTTTGTGCGAATTGCTTCAATGTCGTCGATAACTACAGCGCGTAACATAGGCGATTAATTTTCGTAAAGATACGGTATCTCAAAAGAAACTTTGGCTCCGATTACCTTGTTTTCAGTATCGGTTTGATTTTCAATTTTCACACTAAAATCAATATTTCCAGAGGTATACATAAGTCGTTCTTTCGTAATTTTCAAAGCCAAGGATTTGTGATTATCCGTTTCTTGTTGTGCAAACCCTTTTCCATTGTCAGTGATTTCAAAATATAATTTAGCTGATTTGAAGTAGAATCGAACTTGAATACGACCTCCTGTTATTTTATCCTTTAAACCATGTTTAATCGCATTTTCAATAAATGGTTGGGTCAACATGGGCGGAATGAGAAGCGGTTCTTCTTTTAATTCATCGGGAATGTCAATCGTGTAATCAAATTTATTGTTGTAGAGCAATTGTTGGATGGCAAAATAGTTCTCCATCATTGTTATTTCTTCCTCCAAGGTGATGTAGTTTTCGTTGGAATATTCAAGTATTTGTCGGGTAAGTTTGGAGAATTTAGTTAGATAATTAACGGCTTCCGTTGGTTTTTGGTTATAAATCAAACTTTGGATATTGTCGATTGAATTAAAAATAAAATGGGGATTCATCTGACTGCGCAACAGTTTTTGACGGAGCTCATTTTTTTCAAATTGAGCAATAGCATTTTTTTGACGGTAGTTTTTCACTACAAAAAACACAATTACAGTCAAGAGAATGAATAGGGCGCTTAAGCCATAGACGATATAGTTTTTCTGTTGGGCTTCCAAGCGGTGCTGTAAGTCCCTTTTTTCATAATTGTATTTTAAATTTTGAACTTTTAGTTCTTTTCGGTTTTCATAAATTTTTAGCGAGTCGTTGATTTGGTGAAAACGTTCAGCCATAGCGAGTGCCGCTTTGGTGTCTCCCACTGCTTTGTGAGATTTGTAGAGCAAATGACAGGCTTCCATCTCAAGGTTACGGTTACGGATTTGAATGGCTTGGCGCAGCCCTTCTTTTAAATCAGGAATGGCTTTATCGTATTTTTTTTGGGTAAAATAGAGTTCGCCCAACGCTACCAATACCCCGCAACTTGATAATTCATTTTCAGCGAGCGCTTTTGCTTTCATTAATTTTTCTTCAGCGGCATCAAGACGTTTAAAATAGAGGTCGATATCACTGAGTTTACACAACACATAGCATTGGTAGGAACGCTGTTCCGTTATTTCTGCAAATTTAAAAGCTTGGCGATAGCTATGGGTTGCTAATCGAAATTCTTTACGGGCAGCATAGGCCGCTCCCAAATTATAATACATTCCTGCTTTTTGAAGCGCATCTTCTAAGGTTGGCTTTGTGTCTTTACTGTCCAAATAGAAAATGGCTTTTTTAAGACATTTAATGGATTCTTTAAACAAGTCTTGTTCACCATAAAGCACCCCTAAGTTGGAATACACATAGGAGATTCCGTCTGCGTTTTCTTTGGGGTTTTTTTCAAAAAATTTTAGGGCTTCAAAGTAGCATTGTATGGCTTCTCGTTCCCGCTTTTGACGGTACAAAAGCAATCCCTTACTAACCAAAGACGAATAGTATTCATCATACGCTTCTACAGTACGGTAAAGGTCGAGTGATTTTTGTAAATACGATAAGGCCCTTCGGTCTCCTTTATTTTCCATGGCATAACTAATATTGTTATAGTAGGCTGCCAGGTACATGGTATATTTTTTTTTGAGTTCAGAATTTAATCCACTTTCATTTAAATGTTTTTGGGCAATTTTTCCCATTAATGCATTGTAGCGTTCCGATTCCTTATCTTCATATAGATTGTCAATAATCATAGCGATATTGGTCAATCGAGCGGTGTCGTGCAATTTTGGGTTAGCGATAACGCGTTTAAGCGAATCGACATCATATTGTGCATAGAGTGATGCATTTATTTTTCCTAGTAAAAGGAAGCAAAATAGTAGTGCGCGGAAAATAATTGTCTTCATGGTATAAAATTAGTTTTTTATTTATAATGTTTTGCGAATACCGTTCGATGCAGCGTTTAGTTTAAGTGGTTGTTGAACGGTATAGTAATTGGAGTTTTCAGTTGCAGGGGGCAGGGGGTGACTAGTCGTTAGTCTTTAGACATTAGTCGTTAGTCTCGTAACTTCAGTTGGAATTTGGTCCCGAAACTTCGGGAGGAATTTCTCTTTGGAATTTGGAATTTCAGTGTAAAAGTGGAAGGGTTTAGGAGTGTAGCATAGACTGTGATTAAACGAACATTTTCAAATTTTCAAATCACCCCATTTTCAAATGGGAGTTTAAAAGTGTAATGGTTTTATGAGTGTAGCAGTAAGTGCGAAAGAACGCCTATTTTCAAATCACCACATTTTCAAATGGGAGTTTAAAAGTGTAATGGTTTTATGAGTGTAGCAGTAAGTGCGAAAGAACGCCTATTTTCAAATTTCCAAATCATCACATTTTCAAATTGAAGTTTAAAAGTGTATTAGGTTTAGGAGTGTACTGCGTGCCGTGAAAATTTCACGCGTTTTCTTTCCTCTTGCTTCTTTCCTCTTTCCTCTCAAATAGGAAAAATACTTTGAAATTTTAGGAAAATTCCTGATGGTTGTTGTAGTATACTTTTTTAAATTGCAGAGTATAATATACAATCAATCTTTTTTAATACACATTTACGCCATGAATCGAAACTCCGCTTTTTTTCTTCTCCTTTGTTTGCTGCTCCCACGCATGGGGCAAGCACAATGTTACACAGATTTTAACCCTGGAGAATTTTATGTCACGGTTTTGAAAAGTGATGGCACGTTGTGGGGTTGGGGATTCAACAATTACTACAATTTAGCGAGTGATCTAGAGCAAAACATTGAGTTGACACCTATACAATTGGGAACTTTTACAGACATCATTGGCAATATTAATGGGGGCAACAACACTTTTGTTTTTCGTTCGAACGGTACTTTATGGGGGGTAGGTCAGAATACCAATGGTGCTTTAGGTGTGAATTCAAGTGTTGATGCTATTTCCAATTTTACTCAGATTGGTTCTGGATCTTGGAGTAAAGTTAGTAATCGTAGAGGTTTTTCTTTTTTTATTAAAAATGATGGCACACTTTGGGGTGCAGGCGTTAATAATTCCTACCAAATGGGACAGGGCAGTACTACACCGCTCAGTCAACTGAGTTTGGTACAAATCACTTCCGCATCTAATTATGTTGAGGTGGTAAGTTGTGCATCAGGTGCAGGAATTGCCTTGCGCAGCGACGGTACCTTGTGGGGTTGGGGCTCTAATTCGGCAGGGTTAATGATGCAGGGGTCGAGTACAGGTGTAGTTCCTTTGCCGATTCAATTGGGTACGGAAAATCAGTGGCAGAAAATCAGTTCCTTTGGTGCGCACATACTCGCGTTGAAAACAGACGGTTCTTTATGGTCATGGGGAGAAGGCGGTTATGGACAGACAGGAGATGGGTTGTCGCCAACGTTGTTTCGCAACACCCCCCGACGAGTAGGAACGGATACGTGGAGGGAAATTGCTACGGGATTGTTTAGCTCTTACGGAATCAAAACCGACGGTACCTTATGGGCTTGGGGGGCCAATGATTATGGGCAATTGGGGATAGGGAATTTAATAGACCAGCCCATGCCAGTGCAAATCGGTACGGATACCAATTGGGACAAGGTCAAATGCAAGAGTCAGAATTTTGCGATTGCATCCAAAACCGACGGAACGCTTTGGGTATGGGGCGATAATACGTATGGACAATTTGGAAACGGCACATCGGATAACAGCAGTACGGTACCCGTACAAGTCCCAGGGATTTGTTTGTTAAGCTCGCCCGAGGTTACAGCAGCCAGTGCGGTCTTGAAAGGGTATCCCAATCCGGCAAGTGATATTATCACGTTGGATTATGCTGCTTTTCCTGAAGCGACTGCCTTGGTTTGGTACGATTTAACGGGCCGCATTTTACGTCAAGTGCCATTGCCTCATGGAGAAACCCAATTTACTGAGGATGTGAGTGCCTTGCCAGTAGGGAGTTACCTCACAGCCTTACAAAACAAAAACGGGCAAATTATTACACAATTACGCGTGTTGATTGCGCGTTAAGCGGAACTGAAACAGATATTTTAAACAATTGATAGACTCGAACGCCATGCACATTTTTCGCAATTCCTTTCTTCTCCTTTGTTTGTTGCTCCCACGCATGGGGCAAGCACAATGTTACACAGATTTTAACCCTGGAGAATTTTATGTCACGGTTTTGAAAAGTGATGGCACGTTGTGGGGTTGGGGATTCAACAATTACTACAATTTAGCGAGTGATCTAGAGCAAAACATTGAGTTGACACCTATACAATTGGGAACTTTTACAGACATCATTGGCAATATTAATGGGGGCAACAACACTTTTGTTTCTCGTTCCAATGGTACGTTTTGGGGTGTAGGGATGAATTCTTATGGTTGCTTGGGAATCAATTCATCAGTTGATGGAGTATTTAATTTTACTCAAATAGGCACGGGTTTATGGAGTAAAGTAGCCAACTACCGAGAGTTTAGTTTTTTTATCAAGAGTGACGGAACGCTGTGGGGTGCCGGTGTTAATGATTCTTACCAAATGGGACAGGGCAGTACTACACCGCTCAGTCAACTGAGTTTGGTACAAATCACTACGGCATCCAATTATATAGATGTGGCTTGTAGTGCATCGAGTACTGGCATTGCTTTGCGCAGTGACGGTACCTTATGGGGTTGGGGAGGAAATTTTTCTGGACTACTCATGCAGGGGTCGAGTACGGGCTTGGTTCCCTTGCCGATTCAATTGGGTACGGAAAATCAGTGGCAGAAAATCAGTTCCTTTGGTGCGCACATACTCGCGTTGAAAACCGACGGTTCTTTATGGTCATGGGGAGAAGGCGGTTATGGACAGACAGGAGATGGGTTGTCCTTAACGTTGTTTCGTAATGTTCCCCGTCGAGTGGGAACGGATACGTGGCGGGAAATTGCTACGGGATTGTTTAGCTCTTACGGAATCAAAACTGACGGTACCTTATGGGCTTGGGGGGCCAATGATTTCGGTCAATTGGGGATAGGGAATTTAATAGACCAGCCCTTGCCGGTGCAAATTGGAACGGATAGTAATTGGGACAAGGTCAAATGCAAGAGTCAGAATTTTGCGATTGCATCCAAAACCGACGGTACGCTTTGGGTATGGGGCGATAATACGTATGGACAATTTGGAAACGGTACATCGGATAACAGCAGTACGGTACCCGTACAAGTTCCGGGGATTTGTTTGTTAAGCTCGCCCGAGGTTACAGCAGCCAGTGCGGTCTTGAAAGGGTATCCCAATCCGGCTAGTGATATTATCACGTTGGATTATACTGCTTTTCCTGAAGCGACAGCCTTGATTTGGTACGATTTAACGGGCCGCATTTTACGTCAAGTGCCATTGCCCCATGGAGAAACCCAATTTACTGAGGATGTGAGTGCCTTGCCAGTAGGGAGTTACCTCACAGCCTTACAAAACAAAAACGGGCAAATTATTACGCAATTACGCGTGTTGATTGCGCGTTAAGCGGAGGTAAACTTAGTTTCAGGTTTAAAGTTTTAGGTTGGATGCCGTGTTTATCAGTCGCAATGGGTAGGGGGTGGAAAAGTGGAAGAGTTTAGGAGTGTAGCAGTAGGTGCGAAAGAACACCTGTTTTCAAATCTTCAAATCATCACATTTTCAAATGAGAGTTTATAAGTGTATTGGGTTTAGGAGTGTAGTGCTTGCCGTGTTGAATACCACAGTTGTCTTTCCTCTTTCCTCTTTCTTCTTGCTTCTTTCTTCTTTCTTCTTTTTGCCACGAAGTAACAAAGGCACTAAGGTTTAAGGCATAAAGATTGCGGCCTTCGGCCGACTTAATAGTCTTAATTTATGCGGTTCGGTGGATTAACTTAATACCTTAATGTTATAAAATTTTGGAACACAATGTTTCACTAAGTTGGGCACAGAGTTTCACAAGGTTTTTTCACCGCAAAGAGGCAAAGTTTGCCAAGTTTACGATTGCAAAGAACCGCGGCCTTTGGCCGACTTAAGACTTTTAATTTATGCGGCTTGGTGGATTAATTTACTACCTTTATTTTTTAGTAGGTGTTGTCGCTCAGTAGCTCAGCTTCTCAGCAGCTCATTTTCTCGTCCAACACCCAACCACATGATCATTCACCATTCCCGTAGCTTGCATGTGGGCGTAGACCACGGTGGTGCCGACAAACTTGAAGCCGCGTTTTTTTAAGTCTTTGCTAATGGCATCCGAAAGCGGGGTAGAGGCGGGTACGTCTTTCAAGGTTCGGGGTGCATTGTCGATGGGATTGCCACCGGTGAAGCTCCAAAAGTAGTCGCAAAACGAACCAAACTCTTCCTGAACTTTTCTATAGGCCTGGGCGTTGCTCACGGCTGCCCGAATTTTCAATTGGTTGCGAATGATACCCGCGTCTTGCAATAATTCCTGGATTTTGGTTTCGGTGTATTGACTGACTTTCACAACGTCAAATTGGTCAAAGGCTTTGCGAAAGTTCTCGCGTTTGGCCAAGATGGTGTACCAACTCAGTCCGGCTTGAAACGTTTCCAAAATCAGGAATTCAAACATTTTTTGGTCGTCGCGCACCGGGCGGCCCCATTCGTGATCGTGATACGCGCGGTACAAATCGTCTTTTTCGCACCAGCTGCAACGGTGTTTAGTGTCCATCTTTTTTTAAATAGTTGTCGATTAACGAATGGCCCAAATAAATAAGCGGTGTCAGTAATATGGCAATCCCAAGTTTGACGGAATAGCCCGTAAACGCGGAAAGAATAAAGGTGTCGTTGTCCATTTTTCCGGGTAGCCAAAAAGCAATTCCCAAGACAATGAAACTGTCAAAGAGTTGGGAAATGACGGTCGAACCCGTACTGCGCAACCAAATCATGCGGTTGCCCGTTTTGTTTTTGACAAAGTGAAATAGGGTAACATCAATTAATTGTGAGACCAAAAAGGCCGTAATACTTCCGATAATAATGAGCATACTCTGTCCGAAAACGGCTTTGAATTGGTCGTCGGTCACCAAACCATCGCCTTTCACAGCGGGAATCTGGAGTCCGATGAACAACAGCACAAACGTATACGTTATCAGCGAAGCGGTGAGTAAAGACAGTTTGCGTACGCCTTTTTCACCAAAATATTCGTTGATGAGGTCAGTAGTCACAAAAACGACTGGCCAGGGGAGGATTCCCAAACTCATCACGGCTTCTCCCACATAAATGAGTTTCCCGCCGATGAGTTCGGCAACCAATGCGTTGGTGATAAAAATACCCGCCAACACGATGTAGACCATATCTTTACGCGTCTGAAACATTAGTCTTCGTAATCCATTAAAGGGTTATAATTGTTACTGTCTTTGCGGTAATTGGCCATCGGACGGTTTTCGTTCAATGTTTCATTCATGATGATGGGCATCAATTTTTCCACCGTATTTTCTTCGTCAATATCTTCCACAACGGGTGATTTGAAAACTTGAGGGAGAATTTTGCCATTTTTCACTACAAATGCCATCGCATGAAACACCTTGGTTCCACTGGGTTTTCCATCTTTCATGGGCTGGGTTTGGTAAAAATAGAAGACCAAATCGTGACCGTCTTTTTGGGTTGTGCGTTTTTCTAAAAATTGTACTTTGTCTTTGGCACCCACTTTATCAAAAAACAACATAGCTGCCTCAGAAATTTCATCGTCTTTGAGTGCATCTAATAAATTGAAGTCGTCTTTTTGTTGCAACAACAAGATGGTGTTGAATTTGGATTTGGGATTCTCCAACGCACTTTGCAATCGTTCTTTAGTCGTTTTGTTGTGCGCCATTTCCAACTGTACAATTTCCAATTGCAAGCTCGGGTCGTCTATCTTCTTCATTTTTTCCAACAACTCATCCACGTTTTTGTTCGAAGGCAAATGGTACAATAAGGAAATGTAGTTGAGTAAATCACTGTATTGGGTGTTTTCTCCCTCTTCTTCACCTTCAGCAGCTACAACATAATCTTCAATATAATTGTCTTCACCATCTTCATCGGCGTTGGCGGCTTTTTTCTCTTGACGGTTCACCATACGTTTGTATTCCAGTTTGGAATGGGTCAAGATAATTTTCTGGAAAGCGGCAATTTTCTTGGGTGATCCCAGTTTCTTTTCGAGAAGTTCGTTGCAAAATAAAATAATCGGTTTGTTGTATTCATCGATGCCGTAGAATTGAAAAATATCGGGGAACAGTACCTTGCTGATTTCCGGTTTTTTTCTCAAATGACCAAAGAGTTGGTAAATTTCTGAGCTGTCTTCAGAAACCGGCAAATCGTATTCCATCAATTGGAGAATGGTTTTAAATGACTTCTCAGTTTCATGCGATGCCAGGGCATTTAAAATCGCCAATTGTTCAATCGATTTGACACCTTCTTCCTTGTATTTTGCCTCGAGATAGGTTTCAATTTCTGGATTTTTCAAATGACTGAGTTCGCTGTACAACGTACTTTTGCCTTCAATTTCTTTATCCTTAAACGAGAAGGTGTCGATAAAGTTTTTAATGCGCTCAAAATCGGATTCTTTCAGACTTAACGAGTAGATGTTTTCAAAGGCCAACTTACGGATGGAATCCGTTTCACTGCGGGCTTCATCCATAAATAACTGAACTTTGTCGTCTAAAAATCCGGCGCCTTCATTGGGCTCCATTCGGAACGAACTGTACACTTTTTCAATAAAAGCATCGTCGTTTTTATAGTCTTTATCCACCAAAGTTTTTAGCATCACTTGGCGGTTTTTATTGGTGATCACTCGAACTTTAATCGCTTGAGCGGCGTCGGTTTTGGTGATGATTGCATCCAATATATGTGCGTTTTGCTCGGTATCCTGCTTGAAGTCGATGAGGGTTACTTTGGATTTCTTTTTGGTTTTAAAATACGTATCCCATTTGGAATGCAATGGATCCGCATCGGGAATCGAATCGTTGTCTTCTTCTTCGATTTCCAAATAGTTCAACGTATTTATTTTTAAACTATCGATCGAACTCAACTGATTGTAACGTCCAATGTATAGTTCATTGATGGATACTCTCTGACCCGAATGGGAGTTAAAAGAAGTATTGATGCGATTTTCACGAAGCGACTTGGGCATGAAGCGGTACATTTCGCTGCGGCTAACGCCTAATATTTTACTTTCATTAACTTTCTCCGGAATTTCAACGGTATACTTACATACAGTATCGCGGTGTACCGTAGTTTTTTGCAATTTAAAAGGAGCAATGGTGAAGGAGTCGAAGAATTTACGCGTATTTTCTTCACCGCTATCTACGGCTCCTAAAAGGTAATATTTGTTGCCTTTGATGAAGGATTTTAATCGGTATTTATGGCTTTCGCTGTCGTTTGCTGATTCAAATACGGTGGTTTTTTCATCAAAGGTTGCGGTTTCTTTCAACTCGTGATTCATGTAGAATTCGTTGTGCAAACGTCCGTGTTGGAAAAAAGCGTCATCCAAGTTTTCAAAGTCGTTCATGGTTTGTTCCAACACAAAATAGTAGCCTTTTTCAGTTGGATCATAGGCTTGGAACGTCACATTGGAATCAAACTTCTCTGAATTGCCATATTGAACACAGTATTCGGGCAGATTAACGCTAAATCCACCTTTGGATGGGGAAACGGTTGCCCAGTTTTTACCAAATCCTTTGATTTTTATGCGGTCGTAAATGCTTTGTTCAAATTTCTTAACATAGTCGTTGGGTCCTACCATACAGATACTAATGATCTCCAGTGGCGTGACATAAAAACGAAAATGTTGGTAGTTACCCGTTTTGGATTTATTTCGCACATCATAACCTACAAACGATTCCTCGGCAATGTCTTTTTTCTCTAAGATTTTACCGGGGATGAATTCGTATAGCAAACTATCGATGGTTTTGGGATTGAATTTATCCTTGCGTTTCACCATAAAATCGTTGAGGGGTAAACGCGTAATGTTGAGAACGCCTCCGTTGGAAATGTCCAACGTACTTTTCATCGGACCAAATTCCAGATCCAAATCGAAACTCACCGCTTGGATCATGTTGTCCTGACTTGCACTGGGTTTGGTTTTTGGAGTAACGTATAATTCTTCCAAAACTTTCTTTTGGGCTTCGCCTTTTTTAGTAAGCGGACCAAGGACGGGTTTTACGGTATAACCTTTGTCGATTAACAATTGTAAAACGCCTTCTTTTCCGGCCAAATGTGCAGCACCTACCGCACTGAACAAACTCCCTTGACGCGCTAAAGAGTCAATGCTTTTGGCCATGATGTAGTTGCGGTCCAAGATGAGAATTTTGTGTTTTTTGGGTCCGTCAGTGAGTTTGCTCAACGAATCTAGCATCACAATGTCTTTCTCGCGGTAGAAGTCTTTAAGTGCAAGATAGGCTGATTTTCCTTTGATGATTTTAGCTAAAACCGCTCTTTTTTCTTCAGCCTCTTCTGAATTTTCTTCTGTTTCGTCTTCGTCGTAGTTGCGGGTTTTTTCATAACGGTTCAAGGCCAAATACGATTCTTTGGCATTTTCTAAACCAACAATTTTCTTGTTGTATTTTTTAGCGGTTTGAAAAATGAACATGTCCAACACCGTGTTTTCGCGATAATCGGCGGATTCACCATCGTTGCCCGAGGTCATGTTGCTGAAATAATTCATATTGGCAAACAAACCCGGAATCTTTTGTTTATCGGCTCCTTTTAAAATGTTATCAGAAAAAAGTTGGTGGGATTCTTGATTGAAATTGGCTTCGCCCAACGCGAGATCAAAAAGGATATCCCATGTTTCGGGATTACTTTCGTTACTCACAATGTCGGCTTCCAATAAATGTTGGTAAAAGGCATCGGATAAATGGTAGGAAATTTTTTCACTTACGTGAAATGTACCGTACACATAGGATTTCTTTTTGAGTCCGTTTCCAGAGATTTCCCATAAAAGTGATTTTTCAAATTGTGCGTGAACCGAACAAGAGAGTAGTAAGAGTACAACGAGGCGAATAGCTGTTTTCAAAATAAAAAGTTTTGGTTTTCAACAAATATACTTAAAAAACAAAACGAAAGTTGTGCTGAATAATTGTTAAAAAATGGTTTTTTTCAGAGGGCAATTGCTTTGCTTTTTTTACATTTGAGTAAATACTAAACTACGATGAGAAATTTATTATTCACTGTGCTGATTGCTGTTCCTATGATGAATCTTGACGCCCAAAACACCAATCCGTTGTTGAACGATTGGAAGGGAAAATATGGCGGAGTGCCCGCTTTTTCCGAATACAAAGTGAGCCAATTCCGCTCGGCGGTGGATGTTGCTATCGCGGATAAGTTGCGCGAAATCGATGTGATTGCTACACTGCCCACGCCGCCTAGTTTTGAAAATACGATAGCTGCCATGGAGCGTTCAGGCAAAAGGTTATCGCACATTAAAGCGATTTTTGACATTTACAGTTCGAATTTAAACACGCCCGAATTTGAGGCGGTAGAAGCGGACATTACCCCCAAATTTTCTGAAGTCAATAACCAAATGTATCAAAACAAAAAGTTGTTTGATCGCATTGCAGCGGTGTACAAAAGTGCCGAAATGAAGAAATTGACGCCGGAGCAAAAGCGATTGGTGACGGTTTACTACCAAAATTTTGTGCGCGAAGGCGCCTTGGCGGATCCCAAAAGCAAAACCCGTATCGCTGAAATCAATAAAGAATTGGCGGGATTGTTCACGAAATTCAGTCAGAACCAATTGGCCGACGAAAACAATTTGTATTTGGCGTTACAAACAGAAGCCGACTTTGATGGTCTTCCTAAGGAGTTGGCCGACGCCGCCCGCAGTGAAGCCAAAGAGCGTCATTTGCAGGCGTTGGGATGTATTGCGAATACGCGTTCGTCGATCGAACCTTTTTTGACCTTTTCTAATCGCCGGGATTTGCGCGAGCAAGCGTTCCGCATTTTCGTGAGTAGAGGTGATAACGACAATGCCAATAATAACAATGCGACTTTGGTGAAGATATTAAAGTTGCGTGCCGAGAAAGCCAAGTTGTTAGGTTTTAAAACCTTTGCGGATTGGAGTTTGTCCAATACGATGGCGCAAAAACCACAACGCACTTTGGATTTAATGTTATCCGTTTGGGAGCCTGCGGTGTTGAAAGTGCGGGAAGATGTTGCAGAAATGCAAAAGATAGTTGCCGCGGAAGGCAACAGTTTTGCGATTGAACCTTGGGATTACCGGTATTATGCGGAGAAAGTAAGAAAGTCCAAATACGATGTAGATGCCAATCAAATCAAGCCCTATTTGCAAATGGAAAAATTGCGTGAAGGGATGTTTTGGGTTGCGGGAGAAATTTTCAATTTGAATTTCAAGCAAGTGTATGACGTTCCTGTTTTTCATCCGGATGTTCGGGTTTGGGAAGTGTCCAACAAAACTACGGGTAAAGTAGTAGGCTTGTGGTATTTTGATCCGTATGCGCGTAAAGGCAAACGTTCGGGCGCTTGGATGACAGCCTACCGTGAGCAAAGTCGTTTTGACGGCGAAGTGATGACGATCGTTTCCAACAATTGTAATTTCATTAAAGGAGCAGAAGGCGAACCGATATTGATTTCGTGGGATGATGCTAGTACGTTGTTCCATGAGTTTGGTCATGCGTTGCACGGTTTGTGTTCGAATGTAAATTATCCGTTGTTGTCGGGAACGAATACCCCACGGGATTATGTAGAGTTTCCGTCACAGATTTTAGAGCGTTGGTTAGCGACACCCGAAGTCTTGAATCGATTTGCGTTGCATTACCAAACGGGAGCACCGATGCCGATGGATTTAGTGAACCGCATTGAAGCGGCGGCCACATTTAACGAAGGATTTTCAACGGTAGAAACCATTTCGAGTGCGTTGGTAGATATGCAATTGCATTTGTTAGAGAATCCGGAGATTGATCCTAAAGATTTTGAAGCGAAGACCTTATACAGTTTGCACATGCCGCACGAGATTGTGATGCGTCACCGTATTCCGCAGTTTGGACATATTTTCTCGGGCGATGATTATGCTGCGGGTTATTATGGTTATTTGTGGGCCGATGCGATTAGTGCGGATGCGACAGAAGCTTTTACGGTAGATGGCAAAGGATTGTATGACAAAGAAGTGGCGAAACGCTTGTTGAAGCATGTGTTTAGTGTGGGGAATACGGTAGATCCTGAAGTTTCTTATCCGTTGTTCCGAGGGAAAAAATCAACGACAGATGCTTTGATGCGTGCACGAAATTTTCCGATAAAATAATGAAGAACCCGGATTGAGTCCGGGTTTTTTAATAGGCACTTCTTAATTAGCCCGGGTTGCAGCGGCAGCCCCGTAACGCAGTGGAGGGCTATAGCGGAAAACCGGAAGGCAGTGGATAAAGACACGATTACGTCTGCTCCAAAAAACAAAAAACCCGATACAAGAGCATCGGGTTTTTTTATTTCAAGTGAATTTAGAATTAACCTAAAGCCGCTCTTTTGAATCCGGTTACAGTTAAACCAGCATCTACTGATTTTACGTAAGCGCTTACACTCATTGAGCTGTCTTTGATATAATCTTGGTTAACCAACGTGTTGTCTTTGAAGAAACGGTTGATTTTTCCTTTTGCGATATTGTCTAACATTGCTTCTGGTTTTCCTTCAGCACGCAATTGGTCTTTTGCAATTTCAATTTCTTTTTCGATGATAGAAGCATCCACTCCTTCTTCGTTCAAAGCGATTGGGTTCATTGCAGCCGCTTGCATAGCTACGTTACGAGCTGCTTCATCAGCACCAGCAACGTTAGCAGACAAAGCTACTAAAGTAGCGATTTTGTTACCTGCGTGGATATAAGAATTCACGAAAGCACCATTTAAACGCTCGAAAGAACCGATTTCGATTTTTTCACCGATAACTCCGGTTTGCTCGATTAATTTCTCTGCTACAGTGATTCCGTTGAAGTCAGCTGCCAATAACGCTTCTTTCGTATCGAAGTTCAATGCTAAAGCGGCTAATTCTTGTGCTAATTTCACGAAACCTTCGTTTTTACCTACGAAGTCAGTTTCACAGTTCAACGAGATGATAGCTCCTGAAGTGCTGTCTGCATTTACAGCAGCGATAACAGCACCTTCAGTCGATTCACGATCCGAACGGTTAGCAGCAACTTTTTGTCCTTTTTTACGAAGGATTTCGATTGCTTTGTCAAAATCACCTTCAGCTTCTACCAAGGCTTTTTTACAGTCCATCATACCCGCACCGGTGATGGTTCTTAGTTTGTTTACGTCAGACGCAGTAATAGTTGACATTTCTTTTTATTTTTTTTGATTAAAAAATTCGTTTAAAAAATCAAATTCCAATTTCGAGATTCCAAACTCCGGGTAACTAAATACCGAGGGAATTTGGAATCCTTCCATTGGAATTTAGTGTTTTATTTATTCTTCAGCTGCTGCTTCAGTAGCCTCAGGAGCTACAGTTGCTTCCACTGTTTCTGCTGTTTCCACTTCTGGAGTTTCATCAGCTTCTTTTTCATTAGTACGGTTTGCTAATCCGTCTTGAACGGCAGCAGTTACTAATGAAAGGATTTTTTCGATGGATTTAGAAGCATCATCGTTGGCAGGGATTACATACTCAGCCTGACGAGGGTCAGAGTTTGTGTCTACCATTGCAAATACTGGAATGTTTAATTTGTGAGCTTCTTTTACTGCGATATGCTCAGCTTTAATATCTACTACGAACAAAGCTGCAGGCAGTCTCGACATGTCAGCGATAGAACCTAAGTTCTTCTCTAACTTTGCACGAAGACGATCGATTTGTAATTTTTCTTTTTTAGACAAAGTGTTGAACGTACCGTCTTTCTTCATACGATCGATAGTAGCCATTTTTTTAACAGCTTTACGGATAGTTACGAAGTTAGTCAACATACCACCTGGCCATCTTTCAGTGATGTAAGGCATGTTTACAGCCGCTGCTTTTTCAGCTACGATGTCTTTTGCTTGTTTTTTGGTAGCTACGAATAAGATCTTTCTACCGGATGCAGCGATTTTTTTCAAAGCTTCGTTAGCTTCTTCAATTTTAGCTGCAGTTTTGTAAAGGTTAATGATGTGGATACCATTACGCTCCATGTAAATGTACGGAGCCATGTTGGGGTCCCACTTACGAGTCATGTGTCCGAAGTGAACACCAGCCTCTAGTAATTCTTTAACGTCTATTTTATTTGCCATCTTTTTAATAGTTTACGTTCCGTTGATTAGCAATTATCGGGCTTTTGAGGGCTTTTTGGGATAATTTAGATGCTAAACTAACTTCCTTTGACGAAAAGGAATAACGGCAACAGATTAATTTCAAACTTAAGTGAACGAAAATCGGATTAACGTTTAGAGAATTGGAATCTCTTACGTGCTTTTTTCTGACCGAATTTCTTACGTTCTACCATTCTTGGATCACGAGTTAGTAATCCTTCTGGTTTTAGGATAGCTCTGTTCTCAGCTTCAACTTCGCACATAGCACGAGCAATCGCCATACGTACAGCCTCTGCTTGACCTGTTGAACCTCCACCGTACACGTTAATTTTAACGTCAAAGTTAGAAGCGTTATCAGTCATTGCTAAAGGTTGTAATACTTTGTATTGCAACGTAGCTGTTGGGAAGTAGTTTTCGAACTCTCTTTTGTTTACCGTGATTTTACCTGTTCCTTCAGAAACGTAAACACGGGCCACAGCGGTCTTTCTACGACCAATTTTGTGAATTGTTCCCATTACTTCAAATCGTTTAAGTTAACGGTTTTTGGTGTTTGAGCAGCATGTTTGTGCTCAGCGCCAACGTATACATTCAAATTGCGGAATAATTGCGCACCTAATTTGTTTTTAGGTAACATTCCTTTGATAGCTTTCTCCACCATGATCGCAGGGTTTTTGCGGTACATTTCTTTGGCAGATAAGCTTCTTTGACCACCTGGATAACCGGTATGGCGGATGTATGTTTTATCCTCCATCTTGTTACCAGTCAGGTTGATTTTCTCAGCGTTGATAACGATTACGTTATCACCACAATCAACGTGCGGGGTATAACTTGGTTTGTATTTACCTCTCAATAGCATGGCTACTTTTGAAGCTAAACGACCTAAGTTATGACCTTCAGCGTCTACAACAATCCACTGCTTGTCTGCAGTAGCTTTGTTGGCTGAAACTGTCTTGTAGCTTAATGTGTTCACAGTAATTAATTTTAATTAAACATTCCATTCCCAATTAAGGGAGTGCAAAAGTACAATTTATTCTCATATATCCAAACGCTAACTTTTAATTATTTTTTTGATTCTTAAAAAATTGGCTCTTAGTGTGCTAAATCCTTTTGTGAAGTCCCGTGTTTACTTTTTGTTCACCGCTTTTTTAACCTTAAAATAACACGACAACGAAAATTTCGTGATTATTTTCGTAATTTTACTTCCAATAAGCACAATTCCATGAAATCAAAAGCTACTTTAAAACAAATTGCCAAAGAATTAGGCGTTTCCGTTTCTACTGTTTCCAAAGCCTTGAATGACAGCCCGGAAATCAGTGAGCCCACCAAACAACGGGTGCAGGAGTATGCCAAGCTGAAAAATTACAAGCCCAATGCGATTGGATTGAATTTGAAAAACCGTTCGACCAAAACCATTGGTGTGATTATTCCGAATATATTGAACTCGTTCTTTGCGAAAGTGTTTACCGGTATCGAAAAGGTGGCTGATGAAAAAGGGTACAAGGTAATGACCTATATATCGAATGAATCCTTGGATAAAGAAGTAACCGCTTTGGAGATGTTGAGCAATGGTGCGATTGATGGATTTATTTTGTCGGTTTCAGAAGAAGCGCAGAAGTTGCACCAGTTTGATCATTTCAAAACCATTATCAATGAAGGGACGCCGATTGTGATGTTTGACCGTATAGCAGAAGAAGTGAATTGTGATAAGGTGATTGTGGATGATTTTGATTCGGCGGTCAATGCGACGCGTCATTTGGTTAAAACGGGTTGCAAGCGCATTGCATTGTTTTCGGCGATTGCGAATTTAAGTGTAGCAAAGTTACGTGCCGACGGTTTTCGTAAAGCCATGGCAGATGCGGGTTTAACGGTTGATGAAGACATTGTGATTTTATCTGATTCGAATGAGGATTTTGATAAAAAAGTTGCGGGATTCTTTGATAGTAAAAAAGTAGATGCCGTGTTTGCTTTGGACGAACATGCTTCAGTGACGACCATGAAATTGGGAATCACCAAAGGATTGCGCATTCCAGACGAACTTTCGGTGATTGGTTTTGCAGATGGGGTTTGGTCCCGTCGCATGACGCCTAGTTTGTCAACCGTGAGTCAGCACGGCCCTGAAATTGGAGAAGTGGCAACACGCTTATTAATTGATCGATTAGAAAAAAAAGAAGAGCACTACAAAGCCAAGACGGTTGTCGTGGCCACCGAATTGCGTCAGCGCGACTCGGTAAAAAAACTTTAGTATAGATGAAAGGACTGATTTTCGCCTTAATAAGTTCCGTTTCGATTTGGGCCCAAAGCACACCCGATGTTTTTGAAATTGCACGCAAAGGAACCGAAAATCAGGCCAAAGAAGCCTTGCTTCAAAACAAAAACTGTTTTAATCTCGTAAATAGTGAAGGATTCACTCCGTTGATTCTAGCTTGTTACAAAGGAAACATTCCCGTAGCAAAGTGTATCATCGCATCAGGAGTAGCCATCAATTACAATTCGCCCATGGGTTCGGCCCTAATGGCAGCTACCGTAAAAGGGAATTTGGAGTTGGTGAACTTATTATTGACCCATCAAGCGGATCCCAATTTGGCCGACGACCAAGGGAACACCGCATTGATTTATGCAGCGATGTTTCAAAATGTGGAAATAGTCAAACTATTACTTTCCCATGGCGCCCATCGCGATGCCAAAGACGAAAAAGGACAAACCGCCTTTGAGCATGCTGTTAAAACTGGAAATGAGCAACTAATACAATTACTAAAACACTAAAAAAACAAAAATGAAAAAGACTACTTTACTTTTATTAGCTTTACCCTTGCTGGGTATCGCGCAGTCCAAAGGAACAAATCCGATCAGTGTGCAAAATCTCAATGCAGGAATGGTATTGAACAACGACACACAAACAGTCACGTTAACGATGGTAGGTCCGTCGGATCGTTGGATTGCCATTCAATATGGGCAATTTACAGGCGGTATGCAGAACGGATCGGACATGGCTTATTTTAATGGAACAACCTTAGTGGATGGTCGTATGAACGGATCTGGACAAACCCCTTCAGCCGATGCGCAAAACAATTGGACGATTACTCAAAATACTGTTAGTAGCGGTATGCGTACCTTAATAGCTACCCGTCCTTTCGATTCGCCAGATGCCACGGATTATGATTTTAACTACGCCGATCAAACGATTGCAATCGGTTTGGCCCGAGCCAATGGGGCTTCTTTTACGCTTTCTAATCATGGAACAGCAAATCGCATCATGAACACGACTTTAGGTTTTACAAATTTGGGAACAACTGAGCTCGTGAAAGAAACTACCCGTGTTTATCCCAATCCGTCTCAAGGTAATGTTACCATTAGTTCGGAATCTGACATTCAATCAGTAGCTATATATCAATTGAATGGAGCATTGGTGCGAACAATCCGACCTGAAACCGCAAGTGCCCAATTGGAGGTTTCTGGTTTATCAACGGGAAGTTATTTGCTCGAAATTCAGTCCAACTCAGAAAAGATTTGGAAAAAAATAGTGGTGGAATAAATTACATTACCTAATTAAAATAAATAGATTAACGACTCTCATTTTTGAGAGTCGTTTTTTTATTGTTGGAAAAAAATAGGAATAGAGATTAAGTAATAAGTTGTAAATTAGTGGCCTATATACCTAACTACAAAGAACAAATTATGAAAAAAACACTACTTTTCTTTTCTTCCATTTCAGCAGTATTGATGGGTTTATTGCCTATGCATGCACAAAATTTACAAACCATGCCCGTGCAAACCGGTTTTAATGCCGACGTTGTTGCGAATGGTATTGGGAGTTCGGCCTTATCAACTTCAGCCGATGTGGATGGCGTGAATTACAATTTTGTAGCCCGTGATTTCCAATTGACATCGACTAGTGCTGCTTTGACGTATGGTTTACCAACTAACGGCTTAATTACAAGTGCAGTGGCATCACCAGCTGGATTAACCTATCAGTTGGCATCGTACAGTGCCAACAATGCTTTGCGTTTGCAAAACACCAATGATTCAGGAACTTTGGTTTTTACCACACCCTTAGCCGCGGTAAATTTATACATGTTGGCCACTTCAGGTAGTGGAGCTTCCACGGTTAATGTTACTGTAAACTATGTCGATACTACTACAGAAACCTTTACCAATTTGGCTTTGTCGGATTGGTATGGAGGGACCAACTTTGCGATTACAGCATTGGGTCGTATCAACCGTACCAATGATGTTTTAGAAACCGGAGGAGGTAATAATCCGAGACTGTATCAAATTCCGATCGCCATATCCGCTGCCAATCAATCCAAATTGATTCAAAGCGTTACCATTACAAAAACAGGTACCGGTGGAATACCCAATATTATGGCTTTTTCAGTCGATGCCTACACTTCTTGTTCTGGTCCGACAAACATTACCTATGTGTCTTCTAATGATGGAGGAACCTTGAGTTGGACGGCGCCGGCTAGTGCACCTTCTTCGGGTTATGATTATTATTACAGTACTTCAGCAACACCTCCAAACGATACGACTATACCTTCAGGAAGTGTCGCTGCAGGAGTGACATCAGTAACCTTAACCGGGTTACCTTTAGGAACAACCTACTATTTTTGGGTGCGTTCCAATTGTGGTAGTACACAAGGATTCTGGCAAATGAAAGTATTTACTACGGGTCAAATTGTGGTGACTTACACCAATGGCGATATCAACACAGAATATTCAACGGGGCCAACGTTGACCAGTACGACCGCTTGTCCAGGAACACTTACAGTGAATGTTCCAGCAGGCTATTATATCGCTTCTACCGATGTGGCCTACACAATGACTACAGCCAGTAACGGATGGATGAGTGAACAGCGTTCATTATTAGTATGTACTACAAACAACACTACTGAAGCAGCCATCACTTCGGGTGTAGGAGGAACTACTGGAACGTACACTTACAACCGTACGGGTTTAGGTTTGGCTAATAATTTAACGGGTGCGGTGAATTTTGAATTGCGTGCTTGGCGCACTTACGGCGGATCTGCTTGTAATGCCGATTATAATCGTGTGGATAATAATTCTTGGAAAGTTACCGTAACCTTGACCCAAAATATGGGTATAAATGAGGCAGCATCTACAAAAGTGAATATTTATCCTGTACCTTTTACTTCCGTTTTACATTTGACCAATGCCACCGAAATTCAATCGGTTACGTTTGCAGATACAACGGGTAAAATCATTCGTACAGTTGATAAACCACAAGATTCGATTCATCTAACCGATTTGCAATCAGGGTTGTATTTGGTTACCCTGCAAATGATTGATGGTTCCGTTCAATACACTAAAGTGATTAAAGAATAATTCAATAGTTGAATCATAAAAAATGGGTCTCAAAAGACCCATTTTTTTATGCTTTTTACTGAAATTTGATCAATTCCTACTGATCAGTGCCCACTGATCGCTACATACTGATCAATTCCTACTGATCAGTGTCCACTGATCGCTACATACTGATCATTACCTACTAATCAGTGTCCACTGATCACTACATGCTGTTAATGCGCTTCCAGCCAATCTACACCATATCCCATTTCAACTTCCAGCGGCACGGCCATTTGAAAGGCATTTTCCATTTCGTGTTTAATGAGCGGTTGAATGCGTTCTAATTCCGATTTGTGAACATCAAAAACCAATTCGTCATGCACTTGCAATAACATTTTGGATTGCCAGTTGTCGGTTTTCAATTTTCGGTGTATGTTGATCATGGCAATTTTGATAATGTCAGCAGCCGAACCTTGAATGGGTGCATTCACAGCATTGCGTTCTGCGGCACCACGTACCACAGCATTGGCCGAATTGATATCTTTTAAATAACGACGGCGACCCGAAATGGTTTCTACAAATCCGTTTTCACGGGCAAAATCGACTTGGTTTTGCATGTAGGATTTCAATTTCGGATAGGTTTGGTAATAGGCGTCGATTAAGGCTGCACTTTCGCTCCGACTCAAATTCGTTTGGTTGGATAATCCAAAGGCAGAAACTCCATAAATGATTCCGAAGTTGACCGTTTTGGCATTACTTCGTTGTTCTTTGGTCACTTCTTCTAAAGCGACATTGAATACTTTTGCAGCCGTACTTCTGTGAATATCCTCGTTGTTTTGAAATGCTTTTATCATGTTTTCCTCACCACTTAAGGCGGCGATAATGCGCAACTCAATTTGCGAGTAGTCGGCAGAAAGTAGCACGTAATCTTCGTTTTTGGCTACAAATGCTTTCCGAATTTGGCGTCCGCGTTCGGTGCGGATGGGAATATTTTGCAAGTTGGGGTTGTTCGAACTCAAGCGTCCCGTAGCAGCTACCGTTTGCATATAGTCCGTATGAACGCGTAAGGTTTTCGGGTCAACTTGATTGGGAAGAGCATCTACATAGGTGCTTTGTAATTTGACCAATTGGCGCCATTCTAAAATATCCCGCACGATTTGGTGTTCGTTGGCTAAATAGCTTAACACTTCTTCTCCTGTGGCATATTGGCCTGTCTTGGTTTTCTTTTGTTTGCTGCCGCCAATTTTTAGTTTGTCAAACAATACATCACCCAATTGTTTTGGAGACGCAAGGTTGAAGGTTTCACCAGCCGCTTCGTATATTTTTTGTTCCAAAGCTTTTACCTCTACAGCCATATCCGTTGACATGCTTTTGAGGTAATCCACATCGAGACGAATTCCTTCACGTTCCATATCGGCGAGGACTTGCACGAGCGGAATTTCGATTTCATCAAAAAGTTTTTTGGTACCCACCCGTTCCAGAATGGGTTGGAAATGTTCTTTCAATTGAAAGGTAATGTCGGCATCTTCAGCCGCATATTCTTTGATGGCTTCAAGTGGCACATCGCGCATGGACAACTGATTTTTCCCTTTTTTTCCAATTAATGTTTCGATGGATTGGGGTGAATACTGAAGGTACGTTTCACTCAACACGTCCATATTGTGGCGCATGTCGGGGTTAATCAAGTAATGCGCAATCATGGTGTCGAAGACTTTTCCTTGAATCGATACACCATAATTGGCCAATATTTTTAAATCGTATTTTATGTTTTGACCAATTTTCTCAATGGTTTCATTTTCGAAAAAGGGACGAAATTTATCAACCAATGTCTGCGCTTCATCGCGGTTTTCAGGCACAGGAACATAAAAAGCCTTTCCTTTTTCCCAAGCAAATGACATACCTACGAGTTCGGCCACATTGGCATCAATTCCCGTTGTTTCCGTATCAAAACAAACCGAAGATTGATTCAACATATTTTGCAATAATAATTTTACAGGTAAATCGCCTTGCACGATTTGGTAAAAATGGGAAGTTGTTGCTAAAGTCGCATAGTTGGAAAACGTTGGTGCATCTTCTTCATCGACAAAACCAAACAAGTCCATCTGATTTTCAGGCGCTTTTTTGGCAGGTGCTTTTTTGGCTACCGGCGTTGAACCTGTTGCCACTGTTGTGGTGTCAATTTCGTCGTATTCTTTCCCACTACCAAAGAGTTTGTCAAATTGCGTCTTCATCTGACGGAATTCCAATTCTTGAAACAGCGCATCGGTTTTTTCAATATCGGGTCGCGTGAGTTCGAAGGAATCTTCATCAAATTCAACCGGACAGTCGAGTAGGATAGTGGCGAGTTTTTTAGAAAGAATCCCTTGTTCCTTGTTGGCTTCAATTTTTTCTTTCAATGCTCCTTTCAATTTGTCGGTATTGGCCAAAAGATTCTCCATGGAACCGAATTCGGCCAACAGTTTTTTGGCAGTTTTTTCACCTACGCCAGGGAGTCCGGGAATATTATCCACCGCATCGCCCATCATTCCTAGGAAATCGATGACTTGAAGCGGGTCGGTGATTTCAAATTTTTGTTTGACTTCTTCCACGCCCCAGATTTCGATATCGTTCCCCATTCGGGCGGGACGGTACATGAAAATATTTTCAGAAACCAATTGTCCAAAGTCCTTATCGGGAGTGACCATGTAGACTTTGTAGCCTTTTTGTTCTGCTTTTTTTGCCAATGTCCCAATCAAATCGTCGGCTTCAAATCCGGCTTTTTCAATAATGGGAATGTGCATTGCATTTAACAACGCTTGAATATAAGGCACAGCAATTTTGATAGCTTCAGGGGTTTCGTCACGATTGGCTTTATAGTCAGTAAACATTTCCAAACGGTAATCGCTGCCTCCTTTATCAAAAGCTACGGCCAAATGATCGGGTTTCTCGCGTTTGATCACATCCATCAAGGAGTTCATAAACCCCATAATGGCTGAGGTGTCCATTCCTTTGGAGTTGATGCGCGGGTTTTTGATAAAGGCATAATACCCACGAAAAATAAGCGCGTAGGCATCGAGCAGAAATAATCGTTTTTGAGACATAATTAAAAATTTAAGGCAATTCCAATTCCTTTTTCATTGCTGATCAAATGTAAGGATTCAATATGAAATGCACTGTTTTGCGTTTGAATTTCTTGATTCATCAATTCTACGGCTTTTTTTATTTTTTTGGGATAACCCAATTTAATCGGTATCGCAACAGCTATCATTCCGAAACTGACAAAATACGCAATGTTGTTGGTGCTTTTTTGACTTACATTACCATTTTGGGATGGATGGTTTTGAATCATCGTATAATGTTTAATCATTAACGTAGCAACACCGCCATACAACAATACATTCCCCCAAGTTTGTTTGGCTTTACCTGAGTTGTAAAGTTCCATAATAGCTGTATTTGAACTGAAACTACTCTCGATATCACTTCGGGTTAGTTTTTGTTCACCATCAAAAATTCGACCGCCACTTCGATAGGTATACGGTGTTTGAGCGAATAGTGAGAAGGAAACACAACATAACAAAAGGCTGATACAATTTTTCATAATAATCGTTTTAGATGTTTTTTCAAAAATAGTAAACTTAATTATGAAAAAGATAAAAGGACAGCTCAAATAAATTCGGAATCAAATAAAGTGATTAGCGATTATTTTTTAGCCTCTAAAGCATTGATTCGTTGTTCAAGGTCTCTTATTTTATTGATTTCATTTTGCAATTTTTCCAATTCAATTTTTTGGTTTTCAATGATGACTTGTTGTTCTTGAACGGCTTTTACTAAGGGCATGATAAATTGACTGTAAGCAATTCCGTAATTATCAGTTGGGTTATTGGCATCAGGAATATGTAATCCATCAAAATTATAACCTAGATCGTTGCAGATTTTTTCCACATCTTGGGCTAAAAATCCTGTTCGAACAATCGCAGTTGATTTAGTGAAATCTTCGTTAGCTACCGTTTCGTGGTTTCGACTTTTATTCAGATGTTCCTCAAATTTTTTAGTGTCAAAGTTATAGGTAACAGGTTTTAATTTTTGAATAAAATCCAAACCAGGTACATTTTCTTGGATGTTGAATTTAAAACGCGCATCCGACGGGTTAGTGTAAGCAACTTGACCTTCAATTACGGTAACGGCGGTATTTCCAATTCGGACCTTTGCGGAGGAATTCACCACGGAATTAAATCCAATAGCAGTTGCATTAGATAACCCATCTGCTGAAACATCGGCTAAACGTCCCAAAGCAGTATTATTAGAACCAATAACATTGGTTGCTAAAGTTCCTCTACCTATGGCTGTATTCCCAAGTCCGCTGGTGTTGAATTCTAAAGAGGAATGTCCGATGGCAGTATTCAGATTCCCAGTCGATGTAAGAGAACCACTATTGGTTCCTATAAACGTATTTTGATTATTGGTTAAATCATCAACATTACCTGAACCTGCACCGACAAATACGGAACCCCCTGTGTTTTGTATGGAAAGTTGCCCTTGTTGAGTTAGCTTTAACTTGATAGTATTGTTGGTACGAAAATCCAAGTCTTGCGCATCAGTGGTTCCTATGAAATCAGTTCCTGACAGGGTCCCTGCATTTCCTGAGAGTTTCCAGTCGTTAGCGAAAGATGACAAATCCACTGTTTGTGTAGCCACACCGTCATTTTGAAGCGATAAATTCAGCGTATTTCCTGTCAAGCTAAAAACATCTGTAGCTTGGTTGTCGGAATCCGTTGGTAGATTCACCCATGAAACATTTCCAAGAGCATCGGTTTGCATGGTTTGACCATTGGTTCCTCTTGAAGCGGGCAAAATGTAATTGTTGGCAGTTGTAGTTCCAATAGAAGTTCTTCCCAGGAAGTAACCGGCATAACTACCTGTTTTCGTTACATCAGAATAAATTCCGTAATGGGTACCGGGGGATGAATTATTAATCCATATTTTTTCACCATACTTTTCTCCCATTCCAGTATTAGTAATAATTGTACCAACACCAATAATTTCTCCGTTACTGATTCCTCCAAATGAATTGTCAACTCCTAAATAACCTCCATTTCCATCGCCATTAAAATTATTACTTACTCCAGTTTTTTGAGAATTAGAAAAAGTCCAATTAAAATTTGATAGGCCAACGAATGATCCTAACACCATACCACTTAATACATTTTCATAACCAATAATATTACCTATACAGCTTGTAGATGGATAAACATAGTTACTGTTCCCTATTAAATTTACATTACCTGTTGAATAAGATGTTGTAAGGTTACCATATTCTGTTATTGCAGCTCCAGAGTTATTGGTAAAAAATTGATTAGTTATTGCTGCTTTGCTGGGGGCGTTTCCAGTTACATTGTTTAAAATACCAGTTGAGAAGTTGTTATTGTTGTTTGTAGTAAGGACATTGTAGATTCCGTTTTTTGTACCCGAAGTCGCATTGTTGTTTTCCAAGTTCAAAGTATTCAATTTAGCGTTTGCTACGATATCAATTTTTGCTGTTGCCGCAGTCGCTTTACCAATTGATACATCTCCACCTGTGTAGATATTATCTAGTATAGAATCAGCCGGAGTCAATCCGCCTACTTCATACCAATCATGGTCTTTTAAAGGTGATAAATCCACCGTTTGTGTCGCCACTCCATCATTCTGTAATGATAAGTTTAAAGTTGTTCCTGTCAAACTAAAAATATCTGTTGCCTGATTATCAATAGACGATAAGTTTAAGGTTTGTGTGGCTACAGCATCGTCTTGAAGTGAAATGTTTAAGGTGTCACCCGTCAACGATAATACATCAATTTGTTGGTCATCGGTGTCTGTAGTTATTGTCGGACTAACCCATGAAACATTTCCACTGCCGTCGGTTTGCATAATTTGACCATTAGTTCCTCTCGAAGGAGGTAAGATATAACTATTGCCAGCAGTTGTTCCAATGGAAACATTTCCTAAAAAGTAACCTGCATAACTTCCTGTCTTTAACACATTCGAATATAATCCATAATGTGTTCCGCCAGCCGTTGAGAGAATAGTATTGTAAACTCCATATTTGGTACCACTTCCACTTCCAGAAATATAATTATATACTCCATAGTTAGTTCCACTTCCAGTACCAGCAAACAAATTATTAAGGCCATATCGGTCTCCATTTGAAGTAGAATTTTCATAATTATCCACACCAATAAAATCGCCCACAAATGAATTAGCTATGAAAGAGTTTCGAATTCCGAATGAGTTAGTGTTTGTGTCTGTTGATGTTCCGTTAAAAATATTGTACATCACAAAACGATTGTTGTTTCCGCTTGAATTGTCTGTCGTTTTAATCATAGAACCAACACCTCCAAACCCCGTGAATATTCCACTATGATTTATTTCAATACCGGTTTTAGTTCCTGAAGTTGAATTGATGTCAACATTTACGCCAATAGGGTTTGCAGAGAATGTATTATTGACATCCAAACTAATTATTTTTGAAGCATTATCGATATCCAATACTCCAGTTGCAGCGGTATTTGTTCCTATAGTGACGCTTCCTTGTTTATAGATATTGTCGGTAATTAAATCGGGTTGGCTCGTGCCGCCCACTTCATACCAATCATGATCTTTTAATGGTGATAAATCTACGGTTTGAGTGGCTACACCGTCGTTTTGCAAAGAAAGATTAAGTGTGTTTCCTGTTAAACTGAACACATCAGTAGTTTGATCGTCAGTGTCGGTATCAACTACAGAGTTTACCCAAGAAACATTTCCACTGCCATCGGTTTGCATAATTTGACCATTAGTTCCTCTAGATGTAGGTAAAATATAGTTATTGCTTGTGGTGGTTCCGATGGAAACATTTCCTAAAAAATAGCCCGCATAACTTCCTGTCTTTAACACATTTGAATATAATCCATAATGTGTTCCGCCTGCGGTGTTAGAGATGTAATTATACGTTCCGTATTTATCACCCGATCCAGTACCGGTTAAAGAATTGCTGATACCGTAATGTATGCCGTTTCCTATTCCTGAAAAACTGTTTTCCAAACCGGTAACTGCCCCATTGTAATTGTTCGAAGAATTCGAAATACCGGTTGCGCTTCCGGAGCTGGATCCGTTAAAACTATTTACAACTCCAAACGAAGGCGTTGAACCCCCATTAGTGAAAGAATTTAGCATTCCATAACCCCAAGCATTTGTTGTGGAAGCAAATGAATTGTTCACACCATATAATACAGCATAATAATTTGAAGTGCTTTTGAAATCGTTTTTCAAACCAGTAATTGTAGTGGAAATACTGGATGAAGTTCCGCTAAAATCGTTGTTGATAGCGGTTCGGTTGGTGTTGCCGACCATATTATCCGTATTTTGAATGAACGAATTGGTTCCTGTAGCCGCCGTACCATTGAATTGGGTTTTTACCCCTGTTTTTCCCGCTGCATTTGATGTTAAATTTAAATCAATTCCTATTGGATTGGTGGCAAAAGTGTTGTTGATGTCAACGCTCGTTGTCTTGGTTGCATTGTCAATATCCAAAACACCAGTTGCTGCTGTATTGGTTCCGATGGATAAAGTTCCCTCGGTATACTTGTTGTCGGATATAGAATTGGGTGCTGTGGTTCCGCCTACTTCGTAGATGTCATGATCGCTTCCGTTGAGGGTAGATGGATTTACCCAAGTTGCATTTCCTGTTGAATCGCTTTGCAAAATGTAATTTGCGGTTGCGCCAGAAGTCATTTGAAAATTGGTGGTTGACGTTTTTCCGCCAACAGTCAAACGATTCCCAGTTATTGGATTGGCTCCTAAACCCGTTTCGCCATTTTTTAAAATGACTAAAGCATTGCTTCGTTCAGAAAGTTGAGTAATATAATCACTATTGCTATCAATTCCATTTCCAACAACAAAAAGGCGATCAGTTGCACTACTTGGGAAACTGTTTACCGTATTTATAGGCGTATAATCAGTAGCGCCAATACCAATAACGGTTTCGCCAAAACTGCGAGCATAATTGTCATTGCCCAAAGCTGTTGAAGCGACGCCACTAGCTACGGAACGATAGCCAAAAGCAGTTGAGGCAACACCACTGGCGCTATTAAATATTCCGGCCACAAATGCCGCATCGCTAGTTGCATAACTAACTGATCCAAATGCTGCACTACTACTACCAGAAGCTGTGGTTGAGCCTCCAAAAGCAACGGAATTGCTTCCACTTGCTATTACATTTTGACCCAATGCCATAGAATAATTACCAATATTGACATCATCCCATTGTGTTCCGTTAACATTGCCAGCTCTGAAAGCCGCTTTTTTTGGGTTGAAATACATTTTGGTTCCAGCACCACTTGGTGCCACTGCACCATTGCCAAATATTCCTGTAGTTACCAAACCATCAGTTCCGTTTATAGTTACTGCTCCGGCATCGGCGGTAATAGTTCTTCCAACTCCTGCGCCACCTTGGTCATACGATTGGTCGAGTGTGTTGCCAGTTCCCGATTGCGTAATCGGCATCCATTGTGTTCCATTAAAAAAGTAAAAACCAACTCCGTTTCCTCCTGTAGTTGCTGCGTTGGTGTTCCAAATGAGCAAACCAGTTGCAGCCGTGTTGGTTCCGTCTAGAGAAGTTGTAGCAACACTTGTTAGGCTAACTCTAGGGACCAAAACACCTTTGTCAGTTGAGGTAATATCGAGCATTGATGATGGGTCTGGATTGGTTGTGTTTACACCAACTTGTGAAAAACAAAATGTGGGGATAAGAATAAAAAGGAAATATACTATTCGTTTCATGGATTGTTCGTTGCTAAAAATTATGATGAAATAAAATTGGAATCAAGGTGACATTGTACAAGCGTTTTGAGAATCCTTTCAAAACAATTTTCTTGTCTTTGGAACTAATCCTATCACTATATACGGGTTTGTTGTCTTTAGAAGTTATGATAATTTCAAACATACCTTCTGTTAAAGTAGAAAGGATGATTTGATTTTTCTCTTTAAATAAAAACATATTTTTTTAAGTAAAGCTATAGAATTCAATAGCTTACTTTAGGCCCATTTGGGTGAATTGCCCGGAAAATTTAGTGAGTGAAGTATTTTTTAAAGTAAAGGAAATTAGAGCAAATTGATGTGTTTCATCAGTTCTTCTTTATTAGAAGCGCTCATTGGTACTTTGTTTTTTTCAATAAAAATGTAACCGTCTTGGAGTGATTTTATTTTAGAAACATTGATTACATACGAACGATGCACGCGGATAAACTTGTGTTGGGGTAATTTTTCTTCAACACTTTTTAGGGTATGACTGATAAGGTGTTTTTGATTGGAGGTATATAGATTGCAATAGTTGTCAAATGCCTCTAAATACAGTATATCATCCAATTCAATTTTGATGAGTTCGCCTTTGTTTTTAACAAAAAATGAATTCATTTCTTCATTTGAAGATACCGATTGTTTTTGAACTTTGTTTTTATATAACGCTAGTTCAATATTCGATTTTAATGTTTTTTCATTGAAAGGTTTCACAATAAATCCTGCGGGGTCTGTTTGTTTCACGCGTTCCAACGTGTTATTGTCAGAATGAGAAGTCAAGAAAATGAAGGGTACATCTGATTTTTTTTTCAAATGATTGACCATTTCTATGCCGTCCATTTTACCTTCTAAGGTAATGTCAACTAAGATTAAATCGGGTTCCAATTCTTGAATATCAAACAATGCTTCTTTGCCATTATCCGTAATTCCAATTATAGAATATCCCTCTTTTTCTAAAACTGTTTTTATGGTTTCAGAAATAAGGGGTTCATCTTCGACGATATATATTTTGGTTGGAAGCAAACTAGTTCAGTTTTTCAAATTTATGAATTTCCATAATAAAATGGGTGCCTTTTTCAAGTTCAAATGAAATCTTTCCTTTCAGTTTTTTGGCTAAGGCCGTGATTAGCTTTATTCCAAATGAATTGTCGCTTATTTCATTGGAAAATCCGATACCGTTATCCATTACTTTTAGTAAGTACATGTCATTTGACTTTTTAAATTCCAATTCTATCTTTGGATTGCTGATCGTTGGAGGAAAAGCATGTTTAATACAATTGGTTATCACTTCATTGATTATCAGTCCTAGCGGAGTAATCGTATCAATCGAAAAAACACAACTTTCAACTTGAAGTGATAATCCTAAATTTGAAATTGAATCCGTTTGGTTTTCGATGATGTCGGTTACAAGATCTTCAATATATTCCTTAGCATCTATCCCTATAAGTTGATCTTTACTGTATAACTTTTGATGAATTAATACCATTGATTTTACACGGTTTTGCGCTTCTTTTACTGCTAATGCTGCCTCTTTGTCTTTCATGTTTTCCGATTGCAAATACAAAAGACTAGAGACAATTTGAAAGCTGTTTTTTACACGGTGATGTGTCTCTTTTAATAGAATGTTTTTTTCATCAACAGCGATTTCGAGTAATTTTTTTTGTTTTGAAAGTGTTCTTTTCTGGTGTATCGTGAGTCCGATAAGTAATAAAAGAACTAAAACGAAAACTGAAATGAATCCTATGAGATAAATCAACTTTTGTTTTTCTTTCTTGTTTCTAAGGATTTCTTGTTGCTTTTTTTCCGTTTGATATTTAGTTTCCAAATCATAAACTATATCATCACGCTGTTGTACTTTTAAACTGTCATAAATTTTGATATACTCATTGTTGAATTTAAGTGCGTTTTTATAATCGCCAATTGTTGCAGTTACTTCGCTAATTGATTTTAGCAGTATGCTTTTATCTCTAAGATCAGTGGTTTGTTCGTATGTAGTTAATGCTTTGGGTAGAATTGATTTCAAACCATTCAATTGTTTTGCGCCAATTTTTGCATCCAAATAATAAGAAAAGTCAATGGCGTCAGGATTTTGGTTGTCCAAAACCAATGGTTCGAGATATTGTATCGCCTCTTCAAATTTTTTTTCACGAATTTTTAAATTTCCCAAGTTTGCTAAAATGGCGTTATGTAAAATTACAGTGGAAGGTAGAGAAAGTGCTTTTTGATATAATTCGTTAGCCTTTTTGTAATTGTTTGTTGAAGAATAAATGGAAGCTAAATTGACCATGCTACGTACTTGAAGCATAGTATCTTTTGCTTTTATAGATAGCGGTATGGCCTTTAAATAATAGTGTTTGGCTTTCTGGTAATTGTCGGTGACATGGAACAAGACGCCTAAATCATGATAAAGATTATGAATATAGTCTATGTTTTGTTTTTCACAAATTTTTATTGCCTCAAGAAACTTTGAAGCCGCTAAATTATAATTACTTTTTACGAAGTTTTGAAAATTTCCCTCAGCTTCAAGTAATACAACTTTGTTTGTGGGTTTTAAATGACCATTTGTAATTATTTTTCTGCAAGTTTTAAAATAATATAATGCACTGTCGTTTTCATTCTCAGTAAGGTTTATTGCTTTTTTTAAATTAAAATCAAAGTCTTTTTGAGCATTTTGGGAAATTGTTAAAAAAGGCATAAACAGAAAAATCAAAAGCAATTGTTCGAGTTTTGAATAAAAAAAAATTCTATAGGTTGAAATTTTCATAGCGTTGCCTTCTAAGTGTTCTGTTTGATAAATAATGTTTCAGATGGATTAAAATGTTAAATTAAATAATAAAACGTATTGTTTCTTATTGTAGTCCAATATTTTTGCACTTTATTTTAATTATGAAAACTCGATTTTTAATCGTTCTCACCATTCTGCTTGCCGTAGTCGCTTTGGTAGAAGTGTATACGTTTCAGGTAGTGAAAACCTTATTCAGACCGCGCTGGGTGCATTGGAGTTATGTATTGCTGTCGGTTTTGGTATACGGCATCTTTTTTTATAATCTTCTCACTTTCGATCGAAAAGTTGGTCAAACACAAGCCACATTAATGGCGACCGGATTGTTTTTGTTGTTTACGGTGCCCAAATTATTGATTGTTCCGGTGCTGTTTTTTGAAGATGTCATCCGTGTATTTATTTGGATTAAAGACTTAATTGGTAATTCGGATTCGAGTCCGGTGACCTTTACCGAGCGTAGAAAATTTGTAAGTCAAATTGCTCTTGGAATTGCAGCGGTTCCGTTTTTGTCACTTTTCTACGGAATGACCAAAGGAAAATACAATTTTAAAGTTCGAAAAGAAACCCTGCATTTTCCAGATTTACCGAACGAGTTTGACGGATTTACACTCACACAAATCTCCGATATTCACAGTGGGAGTTTTGACGATGCCGAGAAAATTCAGCACGCCATCGATTTAATCAATGCACAAGAATCCGATTTGTTATTGTTTACAGGTGACATTGTAAACAATCATGCCGATGAAATGGAACCTTGGATTGCGATGTTTAAATCCATTCGCCCGCATACGTATGGGAAATTTTCCGTTTTAGGGAATCACGATTATGGTGAATATTTGGATTGGGATTCTCCGAAAGAGAAAGAACAAAATTTTCAAAACATTAAAGATTTACACCAAAAAATTGACTTTAAATTGTTGCTGAATGAACATGTAAAATTGCAGAAAGACGCGGCTTCTTTGGCGTTGGTAGGAGTTGAAAATTGGGGTGTAAAATTTAAAAAAGCAGGCGATTTGGCCAAAGCAGGCGCGGGACTAACGGCTGAAGATTTTAAGATTCTAATGTCGCATGACCCCAGTCATTGGGATGTAGAAGTCAAGAACCATCCCGATCATTATCAGCTTACTTTATCAGGTCACACCCATGGATTTCAATTCGGTATCGAAATTCCAGGGTGGTTAAAATGGAGTCCGGTGAAATATGTCTACAATCAATGGGCAGGATTGTATGAGAATGCCAGTCGGTACATTTACGTCAATCGCGGATTTGGATTCCATGCCTATCCCGGTCGCGTAGGAATTATGCCTGAAATTACGGTAATTGAACTAAAAAAAGGCAAGAGTATCGCATAATTTGTTAAAAATACTACATTTGTATTCTAATTTTTCTTTACTTTGAGTAGAGAACCCTAAAAACCGATTGATTATATGTCGAAATTTGGAGAACTTATCAATGCGCAAGTGCCGGTTTTGATTGACTTTTATACCGAATGGAATGAGTCATCAGTATCGATGCATCCCGTGATTCGCGATGTAGCTGCCGCGTTAGGCGATAAGGCAAAGGTGATCAAAATTGATGTAGATAAAAATCAAGAATTAGCAGAAGCGCTTCGTATTAAAGGTTTACCTACGTTGATGATTTACAAAAATGGTCAAATGGTTTGGAGACAATCGGGTGAGTTGGACGCCAATTCGCTCATTAATATTGTCAACGACCAACTTTAGGTCAGACTTTCGCTACGAAACCCGTTTTCATTAAGATATTGTAAAGCCTTGGGCAATACCACTTTCAGGTTGCCGAAGGCTTTTTTGCTATCATGGAAAACGATAATACTACCCGATTCCACATTTTTAGTTATTGTGTTTAGACAAAAATCGGGACTTTTAGTAGTATCCCAATCGTAAGTGATAATGTCCCACATAATTATTTTAAACCCTTTTTTACGTAATGCTCTTACTTGGCCAGGCTTCAATTTTCCATACGGTGGACGAAAAAGTACAGGTGATACACCAAGGGTACTTTTGATTTGTTGAGTGCCTAATTCTGTATTGGCAATATAAGTATCGGTGTTTTTTTGCCATCCATTCCAATGGTTGAACGTATGGTTCCCGATGGTGTGGCCTTCTTTGAGAATGTTTTGAGCCGTTTCAGGATATTTGCGAATATTGTCACCAATCAGAAAAAAAGTCGCTTTAAAATGATATTTCGCCAATTCCTCCAGAACCCAATCCGTGATTTCTGGTGTTGGTCCATCGTCAAAGGTAAGGTACACCACTTTTTCCGTATTGGGTACTTCCCAAATCAGGTTTGAAAAAATGCGTTTTACCCAGCGAGGTGTTTTTATCCAAAGTATATTCATTATTCAAATGTAAAAAAAAGTGCCCCGTTTGGAGCACTTTTCATTTATTCTGTTGGTCGGTTAAACAACCCTTTGAAGCGGTTGTTATAACTGTTGAACGTTGGACGTTGTTTATTGTATTCGTCTACATCTCCATTTTTCTTCATGGTTTTGAGTAGACTGCGGTAGCGTTCAATCGCTGAGATGATATCGGTAGCCATGAAATTTTTGTCATTTACACTGAACGTGCTGTAATACAATAATTCCTGTTGGTATTTCCCGATTAAGCGATTGGCCAATTCCCGTGCTTTTTGTTTTTCATTCACTTTATAGTAACCATTTACAAATGGCTCTAAAGTCAGGTAATAACCGTAATAATCCAAAGGCATTTTATCCAGCGCTAATGCAATGATGTTTTTCGCTTCTTTTGTTTTGCCTTCAGCTATTAATTGATCCATGGTGCGCGACATATTTCCACGGTAGGAAATACAATTGCGTCTGGTTTCTGGGTCGTGATAAATGGTAGTCAATTCACCATTACCCCATTTCCAATTCATGATTAAGGGATACATTTTATCGGTGTCAATTTGGCCCATATCGGGATAATTGTCTTCGTTTACAGGAGTTTTGATGGGGACTAATTTATACACCATTCCGTCCAATTGTAAATAATCTTTCATCCACAAATAATCGTCATCACCAAAACTACCTGGACTGAAATAAATTGGGCGTTTCCAGTTGTTGTTGCGCAATATATCCAACATGATCAAGCGATTTTTGTACAATGCACCGCCTTTGATATCGACATCAATATAAGGCACGATAGAATCACTTTGTTTCGCATTCACGATTTTGTGTTTCAAAATGGACGCTTTATCAATTGGAATTCTGACTTTATTCGTTGGGAAAAAATGAAGACGGTGACCGTTTTGCATTTCGATAGTCGTAATCGTGTCTTCGCTTTTGGCAAATTCTAAGAAATCATTCAGGTTCCAACGGTTCTCCGTTTGTTTGTGGAATAAAATAACATCGCGGTTATCGGCTACAATTTGGTTATGGGTAAACGAAATAGGTAATCCGTCAGAATCATAAACCTTTTGTTTCATTTGATCAATGTACCAATCGGTCATTAACAAACTGGTGTTTACGATACGAACATCGGTTCGGTAGCCTTCAATTTCTTGCGCATACCAAAGCGGGAAGGTGTCGTTATCACCTATGGTAAATAATATAGCATTCTTGTCACAAGAATCCAAATAATTTTTAGCCATTGCAATTGCGGTATAACGGTTAGAACGATCGTGATCATCCCAGTTTTGAGCCGCCATAAGCACCGGTGAAGCTAGTAAGGAAAGACTCAATGAAGCAATAGCCGCAGTTTTGGCATTGATTTTCTCTGCTAAAAGTTCGTACAAGGCATACACCCCAAATCCGACCCATAAAGCGAAAACATAGAATGAACCTACTAACGCATAATCCCTTTCACGAGGTTCAAACGGACGTTCGTTAAGATATATTTTCAAGGCTAATCCGGTGAATAAAAACAAGGCCAATACCACATAAAACGATTTTAAATCGCGTTGCGCATGGTATAAGAATCCGAGTAATCCTAAAAAGAAGGGAAGGAAATAATAGAAGTTTCTTCCTTTGTTGTTTTTCACATCATCGGGTAAATTGTCTTGTGAGCCCACGTGCATTTCATCAATCGCTTTGATTCCGCTCATCCAGTTGCCATCCAAGGCGTCATAGCGACCTTGGTTGTCGTTTTGACGACCAACGAAATTCCAAAGCAAATAACGGCCATACATATACCCAAATTGGTATTCAACCATAAAGCTAATGTTGCTCCAGAAACTTGGTTTTTCAACGTCAAGGTATTCGCTGTAGTATTTTATGAAGTTAATGTAATCGTCATTGTCCATTTGTTTTTGGTTGTAGGCTTGACGAAACGCAGCTACTTCTTCCACTAGTTTTTCGCTATCGGCATATTCGGGTTTGATTTTAAAATTGGGCACTCCTACAAAATTCACATAGCCTTTCACATTGTCATTGCTCCATAAACGAGGTAAAATAGCGCGGTGGTTGCTGTTGGAGTTTTGTTCAGCATCTTTGTAGTTGTTGACAATTACATATTTGCCTGTTTTAAGGTCTCTTTCGTAGTTCGGACTCTTATCCAAATACGGTTGTTCTTCGTCAGCACCTGCGAACATGTCGGTGTATTGTGGCCCATAGAATAAAGGGTTGACACCATATTGCTCTCGGTTGTAATACGCCAAAACTTCAGCCGCATCGGAAGGGTTATTTTCGTTAATCGGTGTATTGGCATTGGCGCGAAGAGGCAACATGATCCAAGTGGAGAATCCAATCAAAACAAAAAGCACACATAGCAAACCCGTGTTTACAGCCGCTAGATTTTTTTGTTGGGTATAACGTAAGCCAAAATAGAAAAGACCTATGATTAACAAGAAAGCGAAAATCGTTCCTGAATTAAAAGGTAAACCAAAGGTGTTTACCATAAATATTTCTGTTTTCGCAAAGAAAGCAAGGGTATAGGGTAATAATAATTTGAAGATAAACAACAAGATGGCAATGATGATAACATTGGCCAAAATGAAATTCTTTATTGTGATTTTTGGATAATTTTTAAAATAATACAAGAATCCAATTGAAGGTAGGGTAAGTAAAGCCATAAAATGGACACCAAAGGTGAGTCCGATGATCAAACTAATCAATATTAGCCATTTATTTCCTTTTGGGGTATGCATTTCTTGTTCCCAGCGCAATCCTAGCCATAACAGTAGTGCAATCATGAACATGGCCATGGCATACACTTCTGCTTCAACGGCATTGAACCAAAAACTATCCGAAAACGTAAAGGTTAAAGCTCCAATAAAAGAAGATCCTAAAATTACTTTAGTATTTGTGTCGTTCAATTCGCTGTAGGAACCTACTACTTTACGCAATAAAATGGTAGAAGACCAAAACATGAATAAAATAGTAAAGGCGCTTGAAAATACGGACATCATGTTTACCATCAAGGCGATGGTTTCTTTGCTAAATGAGAACATGGCAAAAAATGCGCCCAACATTTGGAACAAAGGTGCTCCGGGTGGGTGGCCAACTTCAAGATTGGCAGCAGTAGCAATATACTCTCCACAATCCCAAAAACTCATGGTGGGTTCTACAGTCAGACTATAGGTCAGTAGGGCAATTCCGAAGGCGGACCATCCCATAATGGTATTCCACTTTTTAAAGTCGAAAGGCGTCATAAATTGGCTTTAGTATTAATGATGCAAAGAAACTATTTTTTTGCGTATTGGTCTATCGGTTAACAAAAAATTCTAAAAAACTGATTTACACAAGTTCAACTAACGCAAGCCCAATGTTTTTAGTGTAAAGGCGAAATATTTTGGCAAAAAATATTTAAAACACTTGCTTTAAATAAAAAATGTATTAAATTTGCACCCGCAATAATGGTCTATGGTGTAACGGTAACACTACTGATTTTGGTTCAGTCATTCAAGGTTCGAATCCTTGTAGACCAACAGAAAGCCCGACAGAAATGTTGGGCTTTTTTGTTTTTGTCAATAAAAAAAGCCTCCGAAGAGGCTTGTGTGTATAAAGTCTATGGATTAGATTTTAAACGTTACTACAGGACGAGTCGCGTGATTTACTAAATCTTCACTGATGCTTCCATTGAAAAAGTGAGCTAATCCTTTTCTTCCGTGGGTACTCATTCCAATCAAATCAGCATTGATGCTGTTAGCAAAGTTTAAAATTCCTTTTTCAACATTGGTTTCATTATAAATATGCGTTTCATATTTGTTGACCTGGAAACCACTTATAAAGCTATCAATCGTAGCTTGTGAAGTTGCAGTAGATTTAAAGTTGTTGGGGGTGTTGATCATCACTAGGTGTAATGTGGCTCCAAATTTATTGGCAAAATCAACGGCTTTGCTGAATGGTTTTTTAGCTTCTTCTGCAAAATCAGAGGCAAAAACAAATTTGTCCACATTGAATTCACCTTGTTCTTTTTTGATGATTAAAACGGGCACTTCAGAATTACGTACTACTTTCTCTGCGTTCGATCCGATAAACATTTCTTTGTACCCACTGGCACCATGTGAACCCATCACAATCAAGTCAACGTCGTTTAGTCGGCTAATGTTTAAAATGCCTTCAAAAGCCATTTCAAATTGAATTACTTCAGAAACCTTAATGCCTTCCAAGTAGTCAGCGTCCATTAATTCTTCTAATTTATTGATAGCAGCGTTTTTGAAAAACATTAATTCAGGGATATCGTGACCTGTGCTAATTGCGTCGCTACCTTCGTGAGGTAATTCCAACATGTGTAATAAGATGATTTCACCGTTGTTTTTACGGGCAATTTGCGCAGCTACTTTTAATGCATATTCGGCATGGTCTGAAAAATCCGTTGGGATAAGAATTTTTTTCATTGTAAGAATAATTATATAATGTTCATTTATTTCTACCCTAAAGGTACAAAAAATTAATCATCTGTAAGTGTTTTTTTAAAATAAAAAATTGCTATATTTGCACCGTTATTTAACAAATGATGAATAATGAGGGAAGCAATGCTTCCCTCTTTTTATACCGAATTATGACCTTTAAGGAAAAAGTAATGCAACTTTTGGAGGCTGGATTGGCTGAAAAACCGGAGTTGTTTTTGATAGACGTTTCGATTTCAGATAGTTACAAAATTAGTGTAACTTTGGACGGTGACAATGGTGTTTCGTTGCAAGATTGTATGGATATCAGTCGAGCTGTTGAACACAACTTGGATCGTGAGGAACAAGATTTTTCTTTGGATGTTGCCTCAGCAGGAGTGGGTTCGCCTTTGAAGTTGGTTCGCCAATACAAAAAAAACATCGGTCGACCTTTAATTGTTAAAACCGTTTCGGGTGAAAAAATTGAAGCGGACTTGCAATCGGTGGATGAGGAAAAAATTACCTTAACCTGGACGGCGCGTGAGCCCAAGCAAATTGGAAAAGGAAAAGAAACGGTAACCAAAGTGTTGGATTTACCTTATACAGAAATTAAAGAAGCAATTGTTACAATAAAATTTTAATACATCAATATAATGGAAAATATTGCCTTAATCGAATCATTTTCTGAATTTAAAGATGACAAGTTGATTGATCGCGTTACGCTGATGGCCATCCTAGAAGATGTTTTTCGTAATGCCTTGAAAAAGAAATACGGTTCAGATGATAATTTTGATATCATTATCAATCCTGATAAGGGAGATATGGAGATTTGGAGAAACCGTGTCGTGGTTGCTGATGGAGAGGTAGAAGATCCCAACTCACAAATCGAACTTTCAGAAGCGCGTCGTATTGAGCCCGACTTTGAAGTAGGTGAAGATGTTTCGGAAGAGGTTAAATTAATTGATTTAGGTCGTCGTGCCATTTTGGCTTTGCGTCAGAATTTGATTTCAAAGATTCACGAACACGATAACACCAATTTATACAAACAGTTTAAAGATATTATCGGAGAAATTTACACGGCTGAGGTGCACCACGTTCGCCCAAAAGTTGTAATTTTAGTGGATGATGATGGTAATGAAATTGTATTGCCAAAAGAAAAACAGATTCCTTCTGACTTTTTCCGCAAAGGAGATAATGTAAAAGGAATTATCGAAAATGTAGAATTGAAAGGAAATAAACCACAAATTGTGATGTCGCGTACATCGGAAAAGTTCTTGGAAAAATTATTTGAACAAGAAATTCCAGAGGTTTTCGACGGATTAATCATAATTAAGAAAGTGGTTCGTATTCCGGGTGAAAAAGCAAAAGTAGCGGTTGATTCTTATGACGATCGTATTGATCCAGTAGGGGCATGTGTGGGGATGAAAGGTTCTCGTATTCACGGAATTGTTCGTGAATTAGGAAACGAAAATATTGACGTGATTAATTTCACTACTAATCCATCTTTATTGATTTCAAGAGCCTTGAGTCCGGCTAAAGTTTCTTCCATTAAATTGAATGAAGAAACAAAATCTGCCGAAGTATTTTTAAAATTAGAAGAAGTTTCCAAAGCGATTGGTCGTGGCGGACAAAATATTAAATTAGCAAGTCAATTAACCGGTTTCGAATTGGATGTGATTCGTGAAGGTAACGTTGCTGAAGATGATGATGTTGAATTGACTGAATTCTCAGACGAAATCGATGGTTGGATCATTGATGAATTTGCTAAAATTGGTTTGGATACGGCAAAAAGTATCTTGAAACAAGAAGTAGCAGATTTAGCGCGTCGTACGGATTTAGAAGAAGAAACCATTATCGAGGTAATGCGTATTTTAAAAGAAGAGTTTGAAGACTAATTGCTTGCTCAAAACAAAGAACAGAACTTAATAACACTATATGTCTGACGAAAGAAATATTAGAATTAATAAAGTTTTACGAGAATTAAACATTTCTCTGGATCGCGCTGTGGATTTTTTGAAAGAAAAAGGAATTTCTATTGATTCCAATCCTAACGCAAAAATCTCAGAGAAAGAGTTTGATATTCTTCAAAATCAATTTGCAGGTGACCGCGGAAACAAGGAAGCGTCCAAAGGGGTAAGTGAAGAAATTCGTAAAGAAAAAGAAGCCTTGCGTCTGGAGCGTGAGCGCGAAATTGAAGAAAAAAGAAAACAGGAAGAAGAACGTCAGAAGCAGGAAGTTATTAAGGCTAAAGCTGTTGTTAGCGGTCCCAAAGCAATTGGTAAAATTGAATTGGAACCCAAATCTGTTCCCGCTCCTGAGACTGAAGCGCCTAAAGCGGTTGAAACAGAAAAGGTAGCTGAAACGCCTAAAGTTGAAGTTGCACCCGTAGTTACGCCTCCAGCAGTAACAACCACAGAAGATGGAAAAGAGGAGCAATACAAAACCATTTACACCAAGTTAACTGGTCCTGTAGTTGCTGGTGAAAAAATTGACTTGACAAAATTTGAAAAGCCTAAAAAGAAAAAAGAAGAAGGTAATTCAAATAATAACAACGATAGTCAAAATAAAAATAAACGCAAACGTATTCAAGCCAAACCGGATGCTAAACCTGGCACTCCTGGAAATAACCAAGGTGGAAACTCCAATAATAATAACAGAAATGGAGGTCCCGGTAATAATAAATTTGGTAACAAACCCGGTTTTCAAAAAGGCGGAAATCGTCAAGCTGTAGTTCAAAAAGTTGAGCCAACAGAAGAGGAAGTTAAAAACCAAATTAAAGAAACCTTGGAGCGTCTTCAAGGGAAAGGAAATAAATCCAAAGCGGCTAAATACCGTCGCGAGAAACGAGATACACACCGTCAGCGTTCAGAAGATGAAATGCAGGCAATGGAAGAAGGTAGCAAAGTATTAAAAGTTACTGAATTCGTTACTGTTGGTGAAATTGCAAGTATGATGGATGTGCCAATTACCAAAGTGATTGGAACGTGTATGTCTTTGGGAATCATGGTAACCATGAACCAACGTTTAGACGCAGAAACACTTTCAATCGTTGCAGATGAGTTTGGATATGAAGTGGATTTTGTAACCGCAGAAATCGAAGAATCGATCAAGGTTGTAGAAGATACGGAAGAAGATTTAGTGCCAAGAGCACCTATCGTTACCGTAATGGGTCACGTTGACCACGGTAAAACTTCATTACTGGATAATATTCGTAAAACAAATGTTATCGCAGGTGAATCGGGAGGGATTACACAACACATTGGTGCTTATGCTGTAACTTTAGAGAATGGAAAGAAAATCGCATTCTTAGATACACCAGGTCACGAGGCGTTTACCGCGATGCGTGCACGTGGTGCTCAAGTGACAGACGTAGCAGTAATCGTTTGTGCTGCGGATGACGACATCATGCCGCAAACCAAAGAAGCGATTAGTCACGCACAAGCTGCCGGAGTACCAATGGTTTTTGCAATCAATAAAGTGGATAAACCCGCTGCAAATCCAGAGCGTATTAAAGAACAATTGGCGCAAATGAATTTGCTTGTGGAAGACTGGGGTGGAAAATACCAATCCCATGAAATTTCGGCTAAGTTTGGTCAAGGTGTGAATGAGCTTTTGGAAAAAGTATTGTTGGAAGCTGAAATTTTAGATTTAAAAGCAAATCCAAATAAACCTGCTATCGGAACCGTTGTGGAAGCACAATTGGATAAAGGTAGAGGATATGTATCTACTGTATTAGTGCAAGCGGGTACTTTACGTGTGGGCGATTACGTTTTAGCTGGTAAAAACCACGGTAAAGTAAAAGCCATGTATGATGAACGTGGACATAGTATTAAAGAAGCAGGTCCGTCAACGCCAATTTCAATTTTAGGATTGGATGGTGCGCCAACGGCAGGTGATAAATTCAATGTGTTTGAAGATGAACGTGAAGCGAAACAAATTGCAGCGAAACGTACACAGTTAATTCGTGAACAATCGGTTCGTACACAGAAGCACATTACGTTGGCCGAAATTGGTCGTCGTATCGCATTGGGTCAGTTTAAAGAATTAAATATTATTTTGAAAGGGGACGTGGATGGTTCAGTAGAAGCGCTTTCGGATTCCTTCTCAAAATTGTCAACCGAAGAAATTCAAATCAACATTATCCTGAAAGGAGTTGGTGCTATTACAGAATCTGATGTAATGTTGGCTTCTGCATCGGATGCGATTATCATCGGGTTTAACGTACGACCTGCGGGAAGTGCAAAACAATTAGCCGAAAAAGAAGAAATTGATATCCGTCATTATTCGATCATCTATGATGCGATTGATGATTTGAAAGATGCGATGGAAGGTATGTTGTCTCCTGAATTAAAAGAAGAGATTACAGGTACAGCTGAAATCCGTGAAACGTTCAAAATCTCAAAAGTAGGAACTATTGCTGGTTGTATGATTACAGACGGTAAAGTGTTTAGAAATTCTAAAATTCGTTTAATTCGTGAAGGAGTGGTTATTTACACGGGTGAGTTAACAGCTTTAAAACGCTTCAAAGATGATGTGAAAGAAGTTTCAAAAGGATACGATTGTGGTATTCAAATTAAAAACTACAATGACATTCAGTTGAATGATGTGATTGAAGCTTTCCACGAAGTTGAAGTCAAAAAGAAATTGAAATAATACAATTAAAAAACCCCGAGCTATCGGGGTTTTTTTATGCTTACTAGCCTTTGTTTGGTTGGATAACTAAAGCGTTGGGATATTTTTTCTTGAGAAAAATTAAATTGCGTTCTGCTTCAATACGAGATTTAAAATTACCTACCCATACTTTGTAAGCGGGTGTATAAAAAACTATGGTTGCATCGTATTGATTGTTCTCTTTTTTGAACTGAGCTAAGACTTTTTTAGATTCTTCACTAGTACCATTGAAAATCTGAATTTTATAGCGATTATTGACGGTTATAGCCGCATTGATTTTTCGTTTTTCAGCCATTAATTGATCAATTTTAGGGTCTTGATTTACAGTAACATTTTGACTGTAATTTATGTTAAAATTGAAAAAAAATAAGGTAGAAAATCCGACTTTAAAAAGTAATTTTTGATTTAAAAATCTCATAATCTTTTGATTTTTATGCAAATGTAAGGGTATACATTTGGAATTGGGTAAAAAAGTTATTTAGAATTAATATAAATTGTTATTTAAGATACTTTTAAGGTTTTGATAATACTGCATAAATCGTATTTTTGCTCAAGTTTTTAAAAAAGTGTATGGTTTGATGTGTAAAAACGCAATAAAAACTATGCCAAAACGTCGATAATCATTAATAATATGAAAAAAGTGGGTAACCATAATTCGATTTCGAAAATTTATTCCTTCGGATTAGCAGTAATGCTAACTTTTTCCCTTTCAACCTTTGCACAAGATAAGCCAGCTGAAGCTGCTGCGACACCTGCTGCTGCTGCGCCTGCTGCCGATGCCGCTGCTGCGCCTGCAGGAGGTGGTGATGCTGCTAAAGGAAAGGAATTGTTCAACACCAACTGTGCGGCTTGTCACAACTTAGACAAAAAGATGACGGGTCCAGCGTTGCGTGGAGTAGCCAACAAGTATGACAAAGCATGGTTATACAAGTGGATCAATAACAGTTCCGCTTTGATTGCTTCAGGAGATGCAAAAGCGAAAAAAGTATTCGAAGAAAATAACAAAACTGTAATGACAGCTTTTCCTCAGTTGTCTACTGCAGATATTGATAACATTATAGCGTATACTTCTGAGCCAAAACCAGAAGCTCCTGCTGCTGTTGCAGGTGCTGCCGGTAAAGGGGGCGAAGGTGCTGCTGAAGGTGGTTTGTCAAATGAAGTAATTCTTGGAGCACTTTCTCTAGTAATGTTGATGTTGGTAGTAATGTTGTTCTTAGTGAACAATGTGCTAACCAAAATCGCAAAATCCAATGGAGTTGAAGTTCCTGCTGCGGGTAACCCAATGAATATTTGGAGATCATTTGCTAAAAATCAATTTTTGGTTTTAGTGACCTCTATCTTCTTGTTGTTGGCGAGTGGTTATTTTGCTTACGGTTACTTTATGCAGGTGGGTGTAGATCAGGATTATGCTCCTATTCAGCCTATTCATTATTCACACCGAATCCATGCGGGAAGCAATGGTATTGATTGTAAATACTGTCACTCTGCGGCACGTGTAAGTAAAAATGCAGGTATTCCTTCATTGAATATTTGTATGAACTGTCACAAAAATATTTCTGAAGTATCAGATACTACGGCTACTGCTGAATATTCTAAAGCATTTTATGATGCTCAGATTCAAAAATTATATGATGCAGTGGGTTGGGATAAATCGACTCAAAAATATACAGGTAAATCGCATCCAGTGAAATGGGTACGTATTCACAACTTACCTGATTTTGCTTACTTCAATCACTCTCAACACGTAACTGTAGCAGGTATTGAGTGTCAAAAATGTCACGGACCTGTACAAACGTATGAAGTACAAAAACAATTTGCTCCATTGACTATGGGATGGTGTATTAACTGTCACCGTGAAACGGAAGTGAAAATGGAAGGTAATGCTTACTATGAAAAAATCCATGCGGAGTTATCCAAAAAGTATGGAAAAGACAAGTTAACCATCGCAGATATGGGTGGTTTAGAATGTGGTAAGTGTCACTATTAATCAATTATTAAGAAGCTAATATTTATATACGATGTCATCTAACAAAAAATACTGGAAAAGTGTTGAAGAACTAAACGAAAATAGTTCTATTGTTGAGACGCTTAGAAATAATGAATTTGTGGAAGAAATCCCAACGGATGAATTCTTAGCTGATGGTTCATTATCTTCTTCATCAACTACCCGTCGTGATTTCTTAAAATACGTAGGTTTTACTACAGCTGCTGCTACATTGGCAGCGTGTGAAGGACCTGTTCACAAATCAATTCCTTACGTAGTTCAACCGGATACAATTATTCCTGGTGTAGCAGATTATTATGCTACGACTATGTTTGATGGGTTTGATTTTGCGAATTTGTTGATTAAAACTCGTGAAGGTCGACCAATTAAAGTTGAAAACAACCGTTTAGCTGGAGCTAAGTTTGCTGCAAATGCTCGTGTACATGCATCAGTGTTGTCTTTGTATGATAGTTTGCGACTTCAAAATCCAAAAATTGACGGGAAAAATGCTTCTTGGTCTGATGTAGATGCGCAAGTAAAAGCTTCTTTGGCTGAAGCAAAAGCTTCAGGAAAGCAAGTTGTATTATTAACGAATACTTTGGCAAGTCCATCGACAGAACGTTTAGTTGCTGATTTTATCGCTAAAAACCCAACAGCTAAACATGTTATTTATGATTCAGTTTCAGAATCGGCTGCCTTAGATGCTTTCGAAGCCGTTTATGGTGAACGCGCTCTTGCTGATTATGATTTTTCAAAAGCGAATACTATTGTTTCTATCGGTGCAGATTTCTTAGGAGATTGGCAAGGTGGAGGCTATGATAGTTCTTATGCTAAAGGACGTGTGCCTCAAAATGGTCAAATGTCCAAACATTTCCAATTTGAAGCCAATATGACTTTGTCAGGTGCTGCTGCTGATAAGCGTGTAGCAATGACAGTTGCCGATCAAAAGCAAGCTTTAGTAAAAATTTACAATGTAATTACAGGAGCTTCTGTTGGTACAAATAAAACTGCTGCAGATGCTGAAATTGCAAAAGCGGCAGAACAATTGAAACAAGCTGGTTCTAAAGGACTTTTGGTTTGTGGAATTCAAGATAAAAATGCGCAATTGTTGGTGTTTGCAATCAATCAAGTATTGAAAAGTGAAGCCTTAGCTACTGCTGGTGTTCGTTATACTCGTAAAGGGAATGATGCACAAGTAGCACAATTGATAAAAGATATGACGGCTGGAAACGTTCACACTCTTATTATGAGTGGTGTTAATCCAGTATACACTTTAGCAAATGGAGAAGCTTTTGGAGCAGCTCTTGGTAAAGTAAAATTGTCTGTTTCTTTCACACAACGTGAAGATGAAACGGCTGCTAAATCTAAAATTGCTGCTGCGGCTCCTCATTATTTAGAATCATGGAATGATCATGTGTTGACTAAAGGAACCTATTCTTTAACGCAACCTACGATTCGTCCTTTATTCAATACAAAACAATTCCAAGAGGCTTTAATGTCATGGAATGGAGTAAGTGGTAATTACTATGATTATTTAAGAGCAGGTTCGGCAGGTTTCTTAGGAAATGCAAGTTGGAACCAAACCTTACATGATGGTGTTGCTGTTTATGGCGGTGCTGGTTTAGCGGGAGGAACTGCTGATTACGCAGGTGCTGCAAATGCATTGGCTAGTTCAAAATCGAATGGTGTTGAATTGGTATTGTACACCAAAACGGGTATGGGTGATGGCCAACAAGCCAACAACCCTTGGTTACAAGAATTCCCAGATCCAATTACACGTGTATCTTGGGATAACTATGTGACTATTTCACAAGCGGATGCCAAAGAATGGAAATTAGAAAACCGTTTGGTTGCCAATGGTGGTTTGAATGGTAGCTATGTAACTTTAGCCATAAATGGTGCTGAATTGAAAAATGTTCCTGTAATTGTTCAACCTGGACAAGCAAAAGGAACAGTAGGTTTAGCTTTTGGTTACGGAAGAAAAGCCGCTTTAAAAGAAGAAATGCAAGTAGGTGTTAATGCTTACGCTTTATACAAAGACTTCAATAATGTACAGTCAGTAACTGTTACTCCTGAATCAGGAGAACACGAGTTTGCTTGTGTACAGTCGCACAAAACTTTAATGGGTCGTGGTGACATTGTTAAAGAAACGACATTAGAAGTTTTCAAAACTAAAGATGCTGAAATTTGGAATCCAGTTCCAATGGTATCTTTAGATCACAAAGAAACAGAAGCTACAAAAGTAGACTTATGGGAATCTTTTGATCGTTCAATCGGACATCACTTTAACTTATCAATTGATTTAAATAGCTGTACAGGTTGTGGAGCTTGTGTGATTGCATGTCATGCTGAAAACAACGTACCAGTAGTTGGTAAATCTGAGGTAAGAAGAAGCCGTGATATGCACTGGTTACGAATTGACCGTTATTATTCTTCAGAAGAAACTTTTGCTCAAGATGTTGAGAAAAAAGAAGGATTTGATGGTTTATTTGGTGATAAAGGTTCATTAGGTGGATTTGGTCAAATGGAGAACCCATCAGACAACCCTCAAGTTGTTTTCCAACCCATCATGTGTCAACACTGTAACCACGCTCCTTGTGAAACTGTATGTCCAGTAGCAGCAACTTCACACGGTCGTCAAGGTCAGAACCAAATGGCGTATAACCGTTGTGTAGGTACGCGTTATTGTGCAAACAACTGTCCGTATAAAGTACGTCGTTTCAACTGGTTCTTGTACAACAACAACAGTGAATTCGATTTCCATATGAATGACGATTTAGGTCGTATGGTTGTGAATCCAGATGTTAACGTTCGTTCACGTGGGGTTATGGAGAAATGTTCTATGTGTATCCAAAAAACACAGTTGACTATTTTGACAGCAAAACGTGAAGGTCGTCCAGTTGATGTTAACGAATTTGAAACCGCATGTTCTGCAGCTTGTAGCACAGGATCTATGGTGTTTGGTGATGTTAACAACAAAGAAAGTGATGTGGCAAAATTGGCAGAAAGCAACCGTATGTACCACTTGTTGGAGCATGTTGGAACGAAGCCGAATGTATTCTATCACGTAAAAGTTAGAAATAACTAATCATTAAATTAATAAGAAACACTATATAGGATTATGTCGTCTCATTACGAAGCACCCATTAGAAAGCCATTAGTTATAGGTGATAAAACTTATCACGATGTAACTGTTGATGTTGCTGCTCCTGTAGAAGGAAGAGCCAACAAACAATGGTGGACCGTTTTTTCAATTTCTTTGGCAGCATTCCTTTGGGGAATAGGCTGTATCGTTTATACCATCTCTACAGGTATCGGAACCTGGGGTCTTAACAAAACTGTTGGTTGGGCCTGGGATATTACCAACTTCGTTTGGTGGGTAGGTATCGGTCACGCAGGAACTTTGATTTCTGCAGTATTGTTATTATTCCGTCAACGTTGGAGAATGGCGATTAACCGTTCTGCTGAGGCGATGACTATCTTCTCGGTAGTTCAAGCAGGTTTATTCCCTGTAATTCACATGGGTCGTCCATGGTTGGGGTATTGGGTATTACCTATTCCAAACCAATTTGGATCCTTGTGGGTGAACTTTAACTCGCCACTTTTATGGGACGTATTTGCGATTTCTACGTATTTATCCGTTTCATTAGTTTTCTGGTGGACAGGATTATTACCTGACTTTGCGATGTTAAGAGACCGTGCAGTAACTCCTTTTACTAAAAAAGTATATTCTATATTAAGTTTCGGATGGAGTGGACGTGCTAAAGATTGGCAACGTTTTGAAGAAGTTTCACTTGTTTTAGCAGGTCTAGCAACTCCTCTTGTACTTTCTGTACACACTATTGTATCCTTTGACTTTGCTACTTCAGTAGTTCCAGGATGGCACACTACCATCTTCCCACCTTATTTCGTTGCGGGTGCTGTATTCTCTGGTTTTGCCATGGTAAACACACTTTTGATTGTAATGCGTAAGGTGTCCAATCTTGAAGCCTACATTACGTTACAACATATCGAATTGATGAACATCATTATCATGATTACGGGTTCGATTGTAGGGGTAGCATATATCACTGAGTTATTCGTGGCTTGGTATTCAGGTGTAGAATATGAACAATACGCTTTCCTTAACCGTGCAACAGGTCCTTACGCTTGGTCGTACTGGATGATGATGACGTGTAACGTGTTCTCTCCACAGTTCATGTGGTTCAAAAAATTAAGAACAAGTATCATGTTCTCTTTCATTATTTCGATTGTAGTAAACATCGGTATGTGGTTTGAGCGTTTCGTAATTATCGTAACTTCATTGCACCGTGATTATTTACCGTCTTCTTGGACTAAATTCTCACCAACTTTTGTAGATATTGGAATTTATATTGGAACAATCGGCTTCTTCTTTGTATTGTTCTTATTATATGCACGTTCGTTCCCTGTAATTGCACAAGCAGAGGTTAAAACTATTTTGAAGTCTTCGGGTGACAACTACAAGAGAGCACGTGAAAAAGAAGGACATAATCATCATTCAGATAATCATTAATAAAAGTCATGAGCAGTACTAAAGTTATTCACGCACTATATAATGATGATGATGTATTAATGGATGCTGTAAAGCAAACACGTAAAGCACATCATCATATCGAGGAAGTTTTTACTCCTTTCCCGGTTCACGGATTAGATAAAGCTATGGGTCTTGCACCTACGCGTTTAGCAATCTGTGCGTTCATCTACGGTTGTATCGGTATTTCCGTGGCTACTTGGATGATGTGGAACATTATGATCAACGATTGGCCTCAAGATATTGGAGGTAAACCAAGTTTCTCTTATCTTCAAAACATGCCGGCTTTCGTCCCCGTGATGTTTGAGATGACGGTATTTTTTGCAGCGCACTTAATGGTTATTACTTTTTATATGAGAAGTAGATTGTGGCCATTCAAAAAAGCAGAAAATCCAGATGTGAGAACTACAGATGATCACTTTTTAATGGAAGTAGCAGTATCAGGTAACGAAGAAGAAATGGTTTCTTTCTTCAAAAACACAGGTGCTGTTGAAGTTAAAGTAATTGAAAAGCACTAAGAAGATGAAGAATATTTTAAAATTATCCTTTATGGTAGGAGCTGTAGCTTTGATGACAGCTTGTAAAGATGATAAATCGCCGAACTATCAATATATGCCTAACATGTATGAATCGGTGGCTTATGAAACCTATTCTGAATCTAATGCTTTTCGTTCACCAAATGCTAAATCAGAAAACGGTAAAGAAGGTCAATTGCCTCCTGCTGGAACAATCAAAAGAGGGTATGTTCCTTATGAATTACCCAATACTCCAGAGGGTTATGCTGCTTCTAAAGCGGTAACGAATCCTTTCCCTGCTGAGAAAATGGATGCTAAGAAAGCAGAAGAGTTATTTAATATTTACTGTGCCATTTGTCACGGTACTGCGGGAGACGGTAAAGGTAAATTGGTAACGCAAGGAAAATTCCTTGGAGTTCCAAACTACAAAGACCGTCAAATCACTGAAGGTAGTGTGAATCACGTAATCACTTATGGATTAAATTCTATGGGTTCGTATGCCAATCAATTGAATCGTGAAGAACGTTGGTTGGTTTCTAACTACGTGATGCAATTGAAAAGTAAATTATAATTGTAGAATTATCAGATTGTTATAGATATGTACACATTTTCACAAAAGTTAAAAACTACCGCTTTCATACTAATTGCTCTAGGATTAGTAGGAATTGTATACGGGTTTTTATCTACTCCGAAAACTATAGAAGATGTTGAGAAAATTGTGGCTGCAGCTCATCATGAGGGTGGTCATGAAGGTGGTCATGAAGCTGCTGCTTCTCACGATTCTCACGAAGCCGTTTCGCATGAAGGTCATGATGAAAAAGCATCTGCAGCTCATCACGAAACAGAATCAGCACATGAGACATCTGCAACTGCTGAACCTGTTGCACATGAAGCACACGATTCAATCAAAACAGAAACAACTGATACTACCCATGTAGCTGTAGCTCCTGTAGCTGAAAAACATGAAGTAAACGTGGTTGCGAAAGAAGAGAAAAAAGTAGATGCAGCTAAAGAACACGAAGAACACATTCAACATGTTTTTCATCAATTACAAAATAAACCATGGGCTGCTTTGTATGTAGCGTGTATTTTCTTCTTGTTAGTTACTATGGGTGCCTTAGCATTCTATGCAATTCAACAAGTAGCACAAGCAGGTTGGTCACCCGTATTATTCCGTGTTATGCAAGGAATCACGGCTTACTTACCGGTAGGTTCTGTAATTTTCTTTGTATTGTTGATTTTATCAGGTACACACGTGAATCATTTATTTCCATGGATGGCTGAAGGTGTAACCGATGTAAATTCACCTGACTATGATGCTTTAATTGCAGGGAAATCAGGTTATTTAAATTTTGGTTTTTGGATTGGTAGAGCAGCTGTATTTTTAATTGGTTGGAACTTATACCGTTTTTATTCAAGAAAGAATTGTTTAGCTCAAGATGAAGCCAACGATGATTTCTACTACAAAAAGAACTTCAAGTTATCAGCCATGTTCTTAGTATTCTTTATCGTGTCTGAATCAATCATGGCTTGGGACTGGATTATGTCACTTGACCCACACTGGTTCAGTACATTATTTGGATGGTATGTATTTGCAAGTTTCTTTGTAAGTGGTATCACTACAATTTCAATGGTTACGCTTTACTTGAAATCAAAAGGTTATTTAGAGTATGTAAATTCAAGCCATATCCACGATTTATCAAAATTCATGTTTGGTATTAGTGTGTTCTGGACATACTTATGGTTCTCTCAATTCATGTTGATTTGGTATGCTAATATTCCTGAAGAGGTTACGTATTTCATTACTCGTATCAACGATTATACCTTACCATTCTGGGGTGCTGTAGGATTGAACTTCATTTTCCCATTCTTGACATTAATCAATACAGATTTCAAACGTGTAGCTCCAATTGTAGTTACAGCTGGTGTTGTAATTTTGTTTGGTCACTATATTGATTTCTTCAACATGATTATGCCTGCAACAGTAGGTGACCAATGGTATATTGGAGTTTCTGAAATCGGATCCGTATTGTTCTTCTTAGGTTTGTTCATCTTGGTTGTATTTACAGCGCTTACTAAAGCTCCGTTAACACCAAAACGCAATCCTTATATGGAGGAGAGTAAACATTTTCATTATTAATATTTAAAGAAAAGAACAAATGACAGGTTTATTAGTAGTTCTTGTTGTAGTTTTACTAGCAGTTGCTTTATGGCAATTAAGCAAAATTTTTGCTCTTACTCAGATTGGAAAAAAACCCGAGGGAGAAGTAACGAATGTAGCCAACGATAATGATAACAGAATCAACGGTTACTTACTATTCGGATTCTTAGGTTTCATTTATTTGATAACAATTGTTTGTATTGTAAAATACGGTGCATTTCCTTTAATGGAAGATTCAGCTTCTGAACATGGTAAAGAAGTAGATCAATTGATGTGGATTTCGATGATATTGATTTTTACTGTTCAAACCATTACTCAGGCATTATTGCATTACTTTGGATACAAATACAGCGGTAAAAAAGGTCAAGTTGCAACCTATTTATCTGATAACAACAAATTAGAGTTTATTTGGAGTTCTATCCCTGCTATTGTATTGGCGGTGTTGATTTTCTTCGGACTTTTCACATGGAATGATATCATGTTCGTGAATGAAAAAGAGGAGAAGCCTATTGTAATTGAAATCTATGCTCAACAATTTAAATGGACTGCTCGCTATGCCGGTGACGATAATGTTTTAGGTAAAGCTAACGTTCGTTTGATTGAAGGTATTAATACTTTAGGAGTAGATTTAGCAGATCCAAATGCACAAGACGATATCGTAGCGGAAGAATTGCATTTGCCAAAAGGTAAAAAAGTGATTTTCAAAATACGTTCGCAAGATGTATTGCACTCGATGTACATGCCACATTTCCGTGCACAGATGAACTGTGTTCCAGGTATGGTTACACAATTTGCTTTCACACCAATCATGACTACACAAGAAATGCGTGATACGAAAGCCATGACTGAGAAAGTGCATCACATTAATGAAATTCGCAGTCAAAAAAGCAAACAATTAGAAGCAGAAGGTAAACCAGCTTTGGATCCGTATACTTTTGATTATTTACTTTTGTGTAATAAAATTTGTGGAGCTTCACACTACAACATGCAAATGAAAATTGTAGTTGACTCTCCAGAAGATTATAAAAAATGGTTAAAAGAAAAAACTACCCTAGTACAAGCTGTTAAAAATGCAGCGAAAGAAGAAGCGGCTACAGCTGCTGCAGAAGCTGGAAAGCCTGCAGATTCAACCGCTCCTAAAAACGATACTACAGTAGTTGCTACTAAATAATTAGAAAAATATAATTGATTTATATCATATGAGTCACGCACACGACCTTCACATTGACGATCATGCACATGATCACCACCACAAGGACACATTCATTACTAAATATATTTTTAGTATTGACCATAAAATGATTTCTAAACAATACCTACTTACTGGTATTATCATGGGAATCATAGGTGTGGGGATGTCTTTATTGTTCCGTATGCAATTAGCATGGCCAGAAGAATCTTTTAAAGTATTTAAATTCTTCTTGGGTGAAAAAATGGCTCCTGAAGGAGTAATGACCAATGAAGCTTATTTGTCATTGATCACTATTCACGGTACCATCATGGTATTCTTTGTATTAACAGCTGCTTTAAGTGGTACGTTCAGTAACTTACTTATTCCATTGCAATTGGGGGCTCGTGATATGGCGTCTGGTTTCTTAAACATGGTTTCTTACTGGTTATTCTTCTTGTCAAGTGTAATCATGGTTATTTCCTTGTTCGTAGAATCAGGACCTGCATCAGCGGGTTGGACAATCTATCCTCCATTGAGTGCCTTACCACAAGCGATTGCGGGTTCAGGTTTAGGGATGACCTTATGGTTGGTTTCTATGGCGATCTTTATTGCCTCTTCTTTATTAGGTTCGTTAAACTATATCGTTACGGTATTGAACTTACGTACTAAAGGGATGACCATGACGCGTATGCCACTAACTATTTGGGCATTTTTCATTACTGCTGTTATTGGTGTGATTTCCTTCCCAGTATTATTGTCTGCCGCTTTATTGTTAATCATGGACCGTAGTTTTGGTACTTCTTTCTTCTTGTCAGATATCTATTTAGCTGGAGAAGTATTGGATTACCAAGGAGGATCACCGGTATTGTTCGAACACTTATTCTGGTTCTTAGGACACCCTGAAGTATATATCATCTTATTACCTGCATTGGGTATCACTTCTGAAGTTATCGCAACCAATTCACGTAAACCAATCTTTGGTTACCGTGCGATGATCATGTCTATCCTTGCGATTGCATTCTTATCTACAATTGTATGGGGTCACCACATGTTTGTTTCCGGTATGAATCCATTCCTTGGTTCGGTATTTACCTTCACCACGTTATTGATTGCAATCCCATCTGCCGTAAAAGCATTCAACTACATTACTACCATTTGGAAAGGTAACCTTCAGTTAAACCCTGCCATGTTATTCTCTATCGGTTTAGTATCTACTTTTATCACCGGTGGTTTGACAGGGATTATCCTAGGAGATAGTACACTCGATATTAACGTTCACGATACGTATTTCGTTGTAGCGCACTTCCACTTAGTAATGGGTATCTCTGCACTTTACGGAATGTTTGCAGGTATCTACCACTGGTTCCCTAGAATGTACGGACGTATGTTGAACAAAACCTTAGGATATGTTCACTTCTGGGTTACTGCCGTTTGTGCCTACGGTGTATTCTTCCCAATGCACTTTATCGGTATGGCAGGTCTACCACGTCGTTATTACACCAACACCAATTTCCCAATCTTCGACGATATGCAAGATGTAAACGTAGTGATTACTATGTTTGCCTTAATCGGTGGAGCATTCCAATTGGTTTTCATTTACAATTTCTTCAGTTCAATCTTCTTTGGTGAAAAAGCACCTCAGAATCCATGGAGATCCAATACATTAGAATGGACAGCACCTGTAGAACACATGCACGGTAACTGGCCTGGCGAAATTCCAGAAGTACACCGTTGGCCTTACGACTACAGTAAGCCAGGTCATGATGAGGATTTCGTACCACAAAATGTACCGATGAAACCCGGAGAAGAAGTTCTTCACCACTAAAATATACAAAAGCCTTTCTTCGGAGAGGCTTTTTTTTATTCCTGCCAACTTGTACTATATTTGTAGTATGAACGAAAATTTAGATCCCACCAACAAAGGCTATAATCCCGAAGAACTCGATGTCGAGAAAAAATTACGTCCGCTCTCCTTCGACGATTTCACAGGTCAAGATCAAGTGCTCGAAAACTTAAAAGTTTTCGTAAAAGCAGCCAACCTTCGCGACGAAGCGCTGGATCATACCTTGTTTCACGGTCCGCCTGGCCTCGGTAAGACTACGCTAGCCAATATTCTAGCCAATGAATTAGGGGTGGGAATCAAAATTACTTCGGGGCCAGTACTGGATAAACCAGGTGATTTGGCTGGTTTGTTAACCAACCTCGAGGAACGCGATGTGTTGTTTATTGATGAAATTCACCGCCTAAGCCCTGTCGTTGAGGAATACCTTTACTCTGCGATGGAAGATTTCAAAATTGACATTATGATTGAAACCGGACCCAATGCGCGTTCCGTTCAAATCAGTTTGAATCCGTTTACCTTGGTAGGTGCAACAACACGTTCCGGTCTATTAACGGCGCCTATGCGCGCACGCTTCGGCATCCAATCCCGATTGCAATATTATAATACCGAATTACTCACCACCATCGTGCAACGCAGTGCGACCATTCTCGGCGTACCCATTTCCATGGAAGCGGCAATCGAAATTGCAGGACGCAGTCGAGGAACGCCGCGTATTGCCAATGCACTTTTGCGTCGTGTACGCGACTTTGCCCAAATCAAAGGAAATGGAAAAATTGACATCGAAATTGCTCGGTATTCCCTGCAAGCCTTACACGTGGATGCCCACGGTTTGGACGAAATGGACAATAAAATTCTCTCTACCATCATCGATAAATTCAAAGGAGGCCCTGTTGGATTATCCACATTAGCAACCGCAGTTTCCGAAAATGGCGAGACCATCGAAGAGGTGTACGAACCATTTTTAATCCAAGAAGGTTTCATCATCCGCACACCACGCGGACGTGAAGTAACCGATAAAGCGTACCGCCATTTGGGAAAAATCAAAAGTTCGTCCCAAGGGGAATTGTTTTAAAGGCATTCCCCCGAATCAAGTCAGAAGTATTCATCACGAACTCGGTCGGGGGCGGGCTTTCCGCAGTACGCGCCCTCCTAACGTCGGTCGGGTACTTCGCTTCAATCCCTAATGCAAATGAATTCCAATCGCGTCCATACTACCCAACAAATTAAAGCTGAAGCCAAGCGCCTCGGATTTTTGTCGTGCGGTATTGCAAAAGCGGGTTTCCTGGAAGCCGAAGCACCACGCCTCGAACGTTGGTTGAAAAATGGCTTTCAAGGGGAAATGCATTACATGGAAAATCATTTTGATAAACGATTAGACCCAACGCTATTGGTCGATGGGGCTAAAAGTGTCATTTCATTATTACTCAATTATTATCCTGAACATACACAAAATCCTGATTCGTATCAAATCTCCAAATACGCTTACGGTCAAGACTACCACTTTGTCATCAAAGACAAACTCAAAGAATTGTTACATTTTATACAAAATGAAATCGGCGAAGTCAACGGTCGTGCCTTTGTAGATTCGGCACCTGTTTTAGATAAAGCTTGGGCCGCCAAGAGCGGACTCGGTTGGATCGGTAAAAATGCCAACTTAATCACTCAAAAAACAGGTTCGTTTTATTTTATTGCCGAACTCATTGTTGACCTCGAACTCGATTACGACACGCCCACCACCGATCATTGTGGCACTTGCACGGCTTGCATCGATGCTTGTCCCACTCAAGCCATAGTAGCGCCTTATGTGGTCGATGGAAGCAAATGTATTTCCTATTATACTATCGAGTTGAAAGACCAATTACCTACCGAAATGAAAGGCGCTTGGAACGATTGGATGTTTGGTTGTGACGTTTGTCAAGATGTATGTCCTTGGAACCGATTTGCAAAACCCCATCAAGAACCCGCTTTCAATCCGCATCCTGATTTGTTGCAGTTTACCAAAAAAGATTGGGAGGAAATCACCGAAGAAACCTTCCGAAAAGTGTTTAAAAATTCGGCGGTTAAACGCACCAAATTTGAAGGACTCCAACGCAACATCGACTTCCTTAAATAAATCCCGCAATTGTTTCGCTTTTCAACGGATACTTATACCTTTGTAGTTAGACAAATTTTGAAAAATGGATAACAACTCGAGTAAACGCCGGGCCGCATTATTGTATCATGCGAAGCCTACACCGGGTAAAATTAAAATTGTTCCAACCAAGAAATACGCGACACAACGCGATTTATCTTTAGCGTACTCTCCAGGAGTAGCGGAGCCTTGTTTGGAAATTGCCAAAGACGTCGATAACGTATATAAATATACTTCCAAAGGGAATCTTGTAGCTGTAATTTCAAATGGTACAGCTGTCTTAGGGCTAGGTGATATTGGTCCCGAGGCCTCAAAACCCGTTATGGAAGGGAAAGCACTATTGTTCAAAATCTTCGCCGATATTGATGTTTTTGATATCGAAGTTGGGACAAAAAACGTGGAGGAATTTATTGCCACTGTAAAAAATATTGCACCCACTTTTGGCGGAATCAATCTGGAAGATATCAAAGCCCCCGAATCGTTTGAAATTGAACGACGTTTGGTGGAGGAATTGAATATCCCCGTTATGCACGATGACCAACATGGAACTGCTATTATTTCTTCAGCGGCCTTGTTGAATGCCTTAGAATTGGCTGGAAAAAAAATCAACAAAGTTAAAGTAGTAGTTTCTGGAGCAGGTTCAGCAGCATTAGCGTGTGCGAATCTCTATGTGCTTTTGGGTGTAAAACCCGAAAACATCGTCATGTTTGATAAAGACGGTGTGCTGCATAAAGACCGTACCGATTTATCCGATTTGCAACGCCGTTACACCAATGCCAAAGCAGGCACTACAATGACGGAAGCCTTAAAAAAGGCAGACGTATTTTTAGGATTGTCCGCAGGAAATATATTGACGCCAGAAATGCTTTTGGGTATGGCCAAAAACCCCATTGTTTTTGCCATGGCCAATCCAGTTCCCGAAATCGATTATCATTTAGCGATTGCTACCCGTAAAGATATCATCATGGCAACGGGTCGTTCAGACCATCCCAACCAAGTGAATAATGTATTAGGATTCCCGTATATTTTCCGTGGAGCCTTAGATGTTCGCGCCACAAAAATTAACGAAGCCATGAAGATGGCCGCAGTTAAAGCCTTAGCCTGTCTAGCCAAAGAGTTGGTGCCCGAGCAAGTAAATATTGCCTACGGTGAAACCAAGTTGGCTTTCGGTCGCGATTACATTATCCCGAAACCGTTCGATCCACGTTTAATTTCCAAAGTGGCACCCGCTGTTGCGAAAGCCGCAATGGAGTCGGGCGTTGCACAAAATCCCATCACGGATTGGGAAAAATACGAGGAAGAACTCATGGAACGCATGGGCTCGGATAATAAAATGGTGCGTTTATTGATCAACCGCGCCAAAACTGATCCCAAACGTATTGTATTTGCCGAAGCCGATCAGTTGGATGTGTTGAAAGCCGCCCAGATTGTCTATGAAGAAGGTATTGGAAAGCCTATTTTATTAGGAAGAAAAGAAGATATTTTAGAATTAAAAGAGGAAATCGGTTTTGACGCCGATGTGCCGATTTTAGATCCCAAAACCAAAGAAGAAGACGAGCGACGCATGCGCTATGCCGAAATTTTCTGGAAAGAACGCCAACGCCGCGGAATTTCTTTATTGGATGCCCAAAAATGGATGCGCGAACGCAATTATTTTGCCGCCATGATGGTCAATGAAGGCGATGCGGATGCAATGTTATCTGGGTATTCACGTAGTTATCCTTCGGTAGTTCGTCCGTTGATGCAGTTAATTGGAAAAGCACCTGGCATTTCATTGATTGCGACAACCAACATGATGATGACCAATCGCGGGCCAATGTTCTTGTCAGATACCGCAATCAACCCGAATCCAACGGCTGATGATTTAGCTAAAATTGCTTTAATGACAGCAAAAACGGTGCGTATGTTTGGTATGGAACCCGTTATTGCGATGGTTTCGTTTTCCAACTTTGGGTCGTCCACTCATGAAAGTGCGAATAAAGTCCGCGAAGCCGTTTCTTACTTGCATAAATATTATCCCGATTTGATTGTGGATGGTGAAATTCAAACCGATTTTGCCTTGAATCCCGATATGTTGAAAGCGAAATTTCCGTTTTCAAAATTGGCGGGTCGTAAAGTCAACACCATGATTTTCCCCAATTTAGAATCGGCGAACATTACCTACAAACTCTTGAAAGAATTGTATAAGGTAGATTCCATCGGACCCATAATGTTGGGGATGGATAAACCGGCGCATATTTTCCAATTGGGAGCCAGTGTGGAAGAGATGGTCAATATGGCTGCTGTAGCCGTGGTTGATGCACAAGAAAAAAGCAAACGATTGAAAGAATTAATTGTAAAAAAATAGGCTAGATTTTGAGGCATGACGCATCAAAACTATTTTTTCTATATTTGAAGAAACTATATCAGAAATATGATTGCACACATTCAAGGTAAATTAGTTGAAAAATCACCCACAGAAGTGGTAATCGACTGCAATGGAGTGGGGTATCACATTCATATTTCTTTACATACTTACGGCTTACTTCCGCAAACTGAAACGGTGCGGTTGTATACCTGTTTATTAATTAAAGAAGATGCGCATAGTTTGTACGGTTTTGTTGAAAAAGCTGAACGCGAATTGTTCAAGTTGTTGATTTCTGTTTCCGGAATTGGAGCTGGAATAGCGCGTACCATGTTGTCTTCTTTAGATCCCAAACAAATTATTGCAGCCATAGCTAATGGCGATGTGGGAACCGTGCAATCCATCAAAGGAATTGGAGCAAAAACGGCACAACGTGTAATTTTAGATTTGAGGGATAAAGTGTTAAAAATCCATGATGTAGGGGAAGTTTCCCTGGTGTCATACAATACAAATCGGGATGAGGCGTTATCTGCGTTAGAAGTTTTAGGATTTCTTCGTAAAAATGCTGAAAAGGTCGTTGATAAAATTATGAAGGACCAACCTGATGCAACCATTGAAACCATAATCAAACAAGCTTTAAAAAACCTATAACTGTTGAAAACAAACAGCCGGAATAAATCATTATTACTCAAGTTCTTTTGTTTCTTTTTGATGTTGACTGCTTGGAATATCCAAGCACAAACAACACCAGAGGAAGAAGAGGAAGAAAAAGAAAGAGAAAAAATTGAAGGATACAACACGGGAGCCATCAAATTAGGAGATCCCAAAAGTGTTGTAGAAGCCTATACCTACGACCCAACCATTGACCGTTACATTTTAACTAAAACCTTTGAAGGTTTTAATATTAATTATCCGTTAATATTGACCCCAAAAGAATACGAGCAATTGGTGATGCGGGAATCCATGCGGGATTATTTTCAAAAGAAATCCAGAGCCGTAGAAGGAAAAGGCGATGAAAAGGATAAAAAAGATTTACTTCCTCGCTACTATGTAAACTCTAGTTTTTTTGAATCTATATTCGGAAGTAATACCATCGATATCAAGCCTACAGGTTCGGTAGAAGTGGATTTAGGAGTACGCCATACCAAGCAAGACAACCCTTCGTTTTCTCCGCGTAACCGTTCGACCACGACCTTCGATTTTAACCAACGCATCAGCATGAGTTTGATGGGGAAAGTGGGGACACGTTTGAACGTGAATGCCAATTACGACACCCAATCCACGTTTAATTTTCAAAACTTAATCAAACTTGAATACGCTCCCACAGAAGACGACATCATTCAAAAAATTGAAGTCGGAAATGTGAGTATGCCACTTAATAGTACTTTGATTCGTGGAGCACAAAGTTTATTTGGGGTGAAAGCCCAATTGCAATTTGGAAAAACAACGGTAACAGGTGTTTTCTCAGAACAAAAATCACAAACGAAAACAGTGACTTCGCAAGGCGGTGGAACGATTCAAGATTTTCAATTGTTTGCACAAGAATACGATAACGATCGCCACTTCTTTTTATCCCAATACTTTAAAAACAAATACGATTTTGCGTTACGTAATTATCCCTTCATTGATAGTCGGGTGCAGATTACCCGAATCGAAGTTTGGGTAACCAACAAACAAAATCGCGTTAACAATACCAATAATAACCAACGAAATATTATAGCGCTTCAGGATTTAGGGGAAACCCGATTGACCGATACCTATGATAATTCTGTGTTGGCCGACAATCGCGTTGTAGCGGTTCACCCGGATGAGATCACCAATGGATTCTTCTTGAATCCAACGGATGCTCCAACCGACAACTCGAACAACCGATATGATCCGGCTTTAATAGGCACAACAGGATTGTTGAATTCGGGGATTCGCCAAATTTTCACAGCGGGTGCGGGCTTTAACAATATCAACCCAGTAAGCGAAGGGACGGATTATGCCAAATTGGAAAATGCTCGAAAATTAGCGCCTTCTGAATATACCTACCACCCACAATTGGGGTATGTTTCCTTACAACAACGACTAGCCAATGATGAAGTATTAGCAGTGGCTTACCAATATACCATCGGAGGAGAAGTGTATCAGGTAGGGGAATTTGGAACGGATGGTGTTGATGCTACCCAAGTCAATACCAATACAGGCGGTCAGCAAGTGCCTACATCCCAATCGTTGATTTTGAAAATGCTGAAAAGTAGTTTGACGTTTGTTGACAAACCAATTTGGGGGTTGATGATGAAAAATATCTATCAAATTCCAGGCGGTTATCAATTGCAAAAAGAAGATTTCAAGTTCAATATCTTATATACGGATCCTTCGCCATTGAACTATATTGTACAGGCGAATCCAACTTCACCGCTTCCTAACGGAGTGCAAGACACCCCTCTTTTACGTGTATTTTCTTTGGATCAATTGAATTTTGCCAACGACCCACAAACAGGTGGTGACGGATTTTTCGATTTTGTACAAGGATTAACCATTGACCAACAAAACGGACGCATTATCTTTACCAAAGCCGAACCGTTTGGTCGTTATTTATTCGAAAAATTAAGAGGAACAACAGCTGAAAATTATTATGGGGATCCTACTTTAACCACAGATTTCAACGCTAACCAATCCAAGTACGTTTTTAGAAAATTATATACAAGCACCCAAGCTGCAGCACTTCAAGAAAGTGAGAAGAACAAATTCCAATTGCGCGGTAAATTCAAATCCTCAGGAGGGGAAGGAATTCCAATTGGAGCATTCAACGTGCCTCAAGGTTCTGTGGTCGTGATGGCTGGTGGACGTCGATTGGTAGAGGGAGTAGATTATACTGTAAACTATCAAGCCGGACGGGTACAAATTTTGGACCCATCCCTTCAAGCTTCCAATACACCCATCGAAGTATCTGTAGAGAACAATTCGGTTTTTGGTCAACAAACCCGCCGATTCATGGGGGTAAATGTGGAACACAAATTCAACAGCAAAGCGATGGTGGGTGCGACATTCCTAAAAATGTCAGAGCGTCCCTTTACTCAAAAATCAAACTATGGCCAAGAATCGGTAAACAACACCATGTTTGGTATCAATACTAACTTATCTTCAGAAGTTCCTTTCCTTACTCGTTTGGTTAATAAATTACCCAATGTAGATACCGACGTTCCATCAAACGTATCGTTCCGTGGAGAGATTGCTTATTTGATGCCCAATACTCCGAAAGGGGATCGATTCAATGGCGAATCAACCTTGTACGTGGACGACTTTGAGGGGTCACAAACCAATATCGATTTACGTTCCCCGTTGTCGTGGTTTATTTCTTCAACGCCAGAACGTCCAGCTACTGGGAATGTGGATTATTCCGATTTTAATGGAACTAGTTTTAATTTAGACTACGGTTTCAAACGCGCAAAAATTGCTTGGTATACCATTGATCCTATATTCTATACACAACGACCTACTGGAATTACTCAAGACGATTTGTCACTAAACAGTACGCGTCGTATTTATAGTTCCGAGTTGTATCCACAAACGGTAATTGCCCAAGGACAGTCACAAGTTGTGAGTACTTTGGATTTATCGTTTTATCCCCAAGAGCGCGGCCCCTATAACTTTAGTACGGCTACCCAACCCGATGGAACGTTACCCAACCCTGATACTAATTTTGGAGGGATTATGCGTTCGTTGAATTCAACGAATTTTGAACAATCGAATGTGGAGTACATCCAGTTTTGGATGATGGATCCGTATTATGATCCCAATAATCCAGGCGCAGCAGCAGATTTAACCAATACAGGACAAATCTATTTTAACTTGGGTGAAATTTCAGAAGATATTTTAAAAGATGGCCGTAAGTTTTATGAAAACGGATTGGGTCCAAACCAAGTGGTCACCAATGAAACGTGGGGGAATGTTCCCGCTTCTCAATCGTTAATTTACGCTTTTGATACCGATACCACTAATCGTAATGCACAAGACGTGGGTTATGACGGTTTGAATGATGCGGAAGAAGCGGCTAAATATTCCTCTTTTGCATCCTTCCCAGACCCCGCTGCAGATAATTATAATTATTATCTAAATGCCAATGGGGATGTTTTGGAACGCTACAAAAGTTATAACAACGTACAAGGAAACTCACCCGTTGATGTGACCGACACGAATCGCGGTTCGACCACCATTCCCGATGTGGAAGATATCAACCGAGACAATACCATGAATACGATTAATGCGTATTATGAGTACCGTGTTAATGTGTCTCAAACGAGTTTGTCCAATGTTGGGGCCAATTACATCACAGACATTCGTGAAACGGAAGTAACGGCTGCCAATGGATTGCCTGTGAAAGCCCGTTGGATTCAGTTTAAAATTCCGGTAGCGTATCCTACCAACACGATTGGAAGTATTTCCGATTTTCGTTCGATTCGTTTTATGCGTATTTTCATGACGAAATTCAACCAACCCATCACCTTACGTTTTGGTTCGTTGGATTTGGTTCGAGGCGAATGGAGACGCTATGAAAATACCCTAGATGCTGTAGATACTGATGTCACAGATGATGGAACCGACTTTGATGTTCAAGCCTTGAATGTTCAAGAAAATGGATCGCGTTCGCCAATTAATTATGTAACGCCTCCTGGAGTGCAATTGGAACAATTGTATCAAAACAATACGTTGATTCCACAAAACGAGCAATCGCTTTCATTGCGCGCTTCCGGATTAGGTTTGGAACCTGGTGATTCGCGCGGGGTGTTTAAAAATGTGAGCGTGGATATGCGTCAGTTTAAAAAAATCAAAATGTTTTTACATGCTGAGGCATTACCTGATACACCAAGTTCTATTGAAGATGATGAATTGGTCGGATTTATCCGTTTTGGTAATGACGTCACCGATAACTTCTATCAAATCGAGTTGCCCTTAAAGAAATCTCAATTCAATGACAATACGCCTTCAGCAGTGTGGCCTGACGCCAATCAAATTGATGTTTCCTTAAGTTTATTGACCCAATTAAAAGTCTTAGCCTTAAGTCATATTTACACGTCACCGGGAGAAATCTATTTCAAATACGAAGACGAATTGGATAATTCACTCTCTGGAAAAGCTAACAAAGCAAGACTAGGGATTCGAGGAAATCCTAATTTCGGATTGATTCGGGTTTTGATGGTGGGGATTAAAAATAATACTCACATTCTCAATACCGCACAACATCCCTTAAATCCGCGTCGTGTGGCTGGGGAAGCGTGGTTTAACGAATTGCGTATTGCCGATATGGACAACAAAGGCGGTATGGCGGCCGTAGCTAATTTAGATGCTAACCTTGCAGATTTTGCCAATTTATCGGCTACTGGTAAAATGAGTACTATCGGATTTGGGTCTATCGATCAGGGTCCGAATGAGCGTAGTCGTGAAGATATTTTGCAGTATAATGTAGTTACCAACATGAGTTTGGGTAAATTATTACCTAAAAAATGGAATATGAATGTTCCATTCAATTATGCGGTGGGTGAAGAAATCATTACCCCTAAATACGATCCGTATTATCAAGATATTGAATTGCAACAATTAATTGATTATACGGCCGATGAAGCGCAAAAACGGAATATTCGCAATCGGGCTATGGATTACACCAAGCGTAAGAGTATCAATTTTATTGGGGTGAAAAAAGACCGTGGTGAAAAACAAAAACCGCATTTTTATGATGTGGAAAATGTAACCTTGTCGTATTCCTATAACCAAATGGATCGCCACAGTTATGAATTGGAAAGTTACCAAGATCAGCAAGTCAACACGGCTGTAGATTATACTTATGCTTTTCAAAATAAACCGGTGGAACCGTTCAAAAAAGTGAAACGCTTCCAGAAAAGCAGTTATTGGAAATTGTTAAGTGATTTTAATTTTAATTTTTTGCCTTCCAATATTTCATTTAGTTCCAACATTAACCGTCAGTTGAACCGTCAAAATTACCGTTTGGTTGATGTGGAAGGTATTGGTTTGCAAACCCTATACCAACGTAATTATTTGTTCAATTACCAATACGGTTTTAATTATAATTTGACCAAATCGCTGAAAGTGAATTTCAATGCGACATCAAGTAATATCGTTCGTAATTATTTGGATGAAAATAATGTGCCTGATAACACGTACACATTATGGACCGATTTCTGGAATCCCGGATTACCGAATACGCACAACCAACAGTTGACCGTTAATTACGAATTGCCATTATCCAAAATTCCATTCTTGGCGTTTATCAAGCCGACCTATACATACAACGGAACGTATTCATGGCAACGTGCTTCGGTAGCTTTGTCTTCGTATACCGACGCCAATGGGGTAGTGTACAATTTAGGGAATACGATTCAGAATTCAGGTTCGCACAAGTTGAATACGCAATTCAACATGGAAACCTTGTATAAATATTTAGGGTTAACCAAAACAAAAAAGAATTCGAAGTCAACGCAAACGGCACCACCCAAACCGGGTCAAAAAATCACCAATACAACGGTAGCACCACAAGCAGAACGCAGTGTGTTTATGGAAGGATTGATCGGTGTGCTGACAAGCGTGAAAAATGTTCAAATTAATTACTCAGAAAATCAAGGGACAGCCTTGCCGGGATTCATTCCGGGCTTAGGGTTCTTCGGGTCGAGTAAACCTTCTTTAGGATTTGTATTTGGTTTACAAGACGACGTGCGTTTTGAAGCCGCAAAACGCGGATGGTTGACCACCTATCAGAATTTTAACCAAAATTATACTGAGGTGTTAAACCGAACATTAGATGTTACGGCGAACATTGATTTATTCCCTGACTTCAAAATTGATTTGTCGGGTAATCGCACGTATGCGACCAATTTCTCTGAGCAGTATGATGTGACTAATGGAAATTATAATTCGCGCTCACCGTATACAACGGGTAATTTTGCGATTTCTACCAATATGATTTTAACCTCGTTCCAACCGAGTGATGAGTTTGGATCGGCAGCTTTTGATAAGTTTAGAGAAAACCGTATGGTTATTGCACATCGTTTGGCGCAACAATATTACCAAGGTCCGTACAACTTAGACGCGGAAGGATACCCTGAACATTTTGGAAAAAATAGTCAAGATGTCTTGTTGCCAGCATTCATTGCTGCCTACACGGGTAAAGATGCGAATTCCGTGTCAACGGGTATTTTCAAAAACATTCCAATCCCGGGATGGAACATTAAGTACAGTGGATTGATGCGTTATAAATTTTTTAAAGATAATTTTAAACGATTCTCCATTCAACATAATTATAAGGCATCGTATACTATCAATGCCTTCCGATCTAATATTGATTATGTAGAAGGAGCTGTGAATCCGTTGAACAATAATTTTTATGCAAAAACCATTGTGGGTAATGTGAATTTAGTGGAACAATTCAGTCCGTTATTCCGCATTGATTTTGAAACTAAGAGTTCGTTTAAATTATTATTGGAAATGAAAAAAGACCGGGCGTTATCCTTCAGTTTCGATAATAATTTATTAACCGAACAACAAGGTTTGGAGTACATTGTGGGAACAGGTTTCCGATTTAAAGATGTGATCATTTCTTCGCGTCTAGCGGATAATCCAACAGGTGTTATTAAAAGTGACATCAATATCAAATTGGATTTGTCGTATCGAAATAGTAAAACCATAGTGCGTTATTTGGATTATAATAACAACCAATTGGGCGGTGGGCAGAATTTATGGTCGGCAAAAATGACAGCGGATTATTCGTTCAGCAAAAACTTAACGGCGATATTCTTCTATGATCATACCTTCTCCAAAGCGGTGATTTCAACCTCTTTCCCAATTACCAATATACGTACCGGATTTACCTTACGCTATAATTTTGGAAACTAATAGAAAACTGAAAAAAATCATTTTTAAGTCCGAGAATTAACCTTACATTTGAGCAAATTTTAACCTTTCAAACAAATGAATATTCCTTCTAATTTAAAGTATACTAAAGATCACGAATGGGTGTCTTTGGATGGTGATGTAGCTACTGTAGGTATTACTGATTTCGCACAACGCGAATTGGGTGATATTGTATATGTTGAAGTAGAAACATTGGATCAAACCTTAGATAAAGATGAAGTTTTTGGAACTGTTGAAGCGGTAAAAACCGTTTCTGATTTGTTCTTGCCATTATCAGGAGAAATTATTGAATTCAATGAAGAATTAGAAACAGCCCCTGAAACCGTAAATTCTGATCCGTATGGAAAAGGATGGATGGTAAAAGTGAAAGTTTCAGACGCTTCGGAATGGGAAGGTTTGATGGATGCAGATGCCTATAAAGCGTTAATTGGAGCCTAAGAAAAAGCTTTTTTTAGTCATTGCCCTATTGTGGACGGTAGTAATCACTTACCTAAGTTTAGCCACAGTAGACGGATTGAGTAGCCGAATTCCTATACCAAACAAAGACAAAATAGTCCATTTTGCGTTTTATTTTGGTTTTGTATTTTGGTGGAATAAAGGACTTTCCCTCCAACAGTCTAAAAGTTTGGTGGTGCTGTTAGTTGTAGCCCTGCTTTATGGTGTCTTGATGGAAGGACTTCAGTTTTGGTTAACGACAGACCGTTCGGCAGATATTTTGGATATAATTGCCAATTCAATAGGCGCTATGGCCAGTTATTATTGGATAAAAAGAAAAATAAAATAACCACTTTTCGAAGTGGTTTTTTTATGTGTTGAATTGAAGCTCGGACTTAATTTGTATTTTTGACTACCATTTTTTAATTATGAATATTAAACACTACCTCGATTCAACCTATTTGAAGTTGCCAGAACAGGCCGGACTTACCGTTGAAGAAAATCAAGCAGTCGTAAGTCAATGCATACAAGAAGCCATTGATGAAGGATTCAAGTTGATTATGATTCGACCTGATTTTGTGAAAATGGCGCGTCAAAAAATTGATGAAGCGGGTTCGAAAGTGTCAGTTGGAACTGTAATTGGTTTTCCGGAAGGTACTGCCACTTTGGACGAAAAGTTGGATGAGGCCCATCAAGCGATTTTAGATGGAGCTGATGACTTGGATTTTGTGTGTAATTATCAAGCCTTTAAAAATGGAGCGATTGATTTGGTTAAGCAAGAGATCTTAGAAGGCACACGCTTGGGTTTGGAGCACCACAAAATCGTAAAATGGATTATTGAAGTGGCGGCTTTAAGTGATGATGAAATTATCCAGTTATCTTCATTGATTAAAAATGTGGTGATTGCCAATTTTAAAGAACACTATTATCCTTCGGTATTTGTTAAATCTTCAACCGGTTTTTATCCAACGGAAGCAGGAAAACCCAATGGAGCTACTGTTCCAACCATTATTATGATGTTGGAAAACAGTTCGCCGCTTCCTGTCAAAGCTGCAGGTGGCGTTCGCTCGTATGATGAAGCCGTAGAAATGATTAAATTAGGTGTGAAACGAATCGGAACCTCTTCGGCTAAAGCGATAGCTAATGGCGCTGATGGCGCTGCAGATTATTAGAAAACTATGAAAAAAGCAATATTACTTTTTAGTTTATTTGGCGCAATTTTGTACGGAAATGCTCAATCTTATTCGCAAAATCCGCCTCTATTTCCCAATTGCGCAACGGCATCCGAACAAGAAGCACAGTCTTGTTTTGATCGCGAAGTGCAGCGGTTTGTGTATCAAAATTATAAAGCTCCAGAGAAATTTCAAGGGACTATCATTGTCCTTTTTGAAGTGAATGACCAAGGGAAATTCAAGCCTTTGTATATTGATTGTTCCGATGAAAAGGCAACAGAAGAAACGAAACGGGTATTTGATGCTTTACCTCAGGTAAAACCCGCTACTTTTTCGGGTAAACCTACGTATGCGAAATACACCTTGCGTTTTACAGTACCGCTTCAAAATCCCGATGATTTGGCTAAACCAAAAGAAAAAGAAGCACCCAAAACTACTGCTACCACTGTCTTCAATAAAGATGTTGAATTGAAAGAATTGGACAGTATGGTCTATCAAAAATTTTCACAACCTCAATACGAGAGTCGATTGAATATTCCCATTTCCCATCAAATGTACAGCACCTTTGATTGGGCTTTGAATAAAGTTGGAGCCAATACACACACTTCTTCAAAACCCTATTCATTCGCAGAAGTTTCCAAATATTACAATTTGCGGGAAGTGAATGAAAAACAAATGATAGCCAAAAAATCATGGTGGGGAAGAAAACTATGGAATGAAGATTTAGTTGCCATTCAAGGCGATGATTATTGGTTTACATTAAATCCCATTTTTGATTTGCAAGCGGGGATAAATACGCCTTCCAAAAAAGAATTTACCTATGTCAACACACGCGGAATACAAATTCGTGGCGGTTTAGGAAAAGAAGTGAATTTTTCTGCCACTATATTCGAAAGTCAGGGACGCTTCGCAGATTATTTTAATAATTATGCCCAATCAATTGCACCTTCTGGGGGTAATCCAGCAACGATTCCGGGTGTGGGTATTGCCAAAGATTTTAAAACGGATGCTTTTGATTTCCCAATGGCGGAAGCTTATATTAACTATGCGCCGGGGAAACATGTTTCCTTTCAGTTGGGTCATGGTCGAAATTTCATAGGTGATGGCTACCGGTCTTTGTTGTTAACGGATGGCGTTAGTCCGTATCCTTATTTTAAAATCAATACTACTTTTTGGAAAATCAAGTATACCAATTTGTATACGTGGATGAAAGATACTCGTCCTGAAGCTACTGTGGATGGGACCTACGCTACCAAATTTGTGGCCAGTCATTATTTGAGTTGGAATGTCAATTCCCGATTGAATTTAGGCTTTTTTGAATCGGTGGTATGGTCTAAACAAAACGATCGCGGTTTTGACATGAGTTTTGTCAATCCCATTATTTTCTATCGAGCGGTTGAGTTTTCTTCTTCTTCCAAAAGCGGAAATGCGTTGTTGGGTTTGACAGGAAAATATAAATTCAGCAACAGCATAAATCTTTACGGACAGTTTTTGTTGGATGAATTCTCGTTGGGCGAAATGCGTTCAGGGAAGCGCAGTTGGAAAAATAAATTTGCCTACCAAATGGGTCTGAAATACTACAATGCGTTTGATGTCGATAATTTAACATTGCAGTTGGAGTACAATTTCATTCGACCTTATGTGTATTCTCATAGTAATGTGTTAACTAATTATGGAAATAGCAACCAAAGTCTTGGCCACCAATGGGGCGGTAATACGCAAGAACTGATTGCCATTGCACGGTATGTAAAAGGGCGTTATTATGCATCAGCAAAATTGCATTATGGAATTCGTGGATTGGATTATAATACAACGGACAATAATTACAATTACGGAGGCAATATTTATTTAAGTTATAATAACGAACGTCCATTTAATGAAGGTGTTGTTGTGGGGCAAGGAAATAAAACCACCATAATGATTGCCGATATTCAAGCGGGGTACACGTTGAATCCAACGACCAATTTGAAAGTTTTTGCCAACTTTATCTATAGAAATTTCAATCCAACAACGGCAACAGCGGCTATTACCGATAGCTCGACATCGTGGTTTACCCTAGGAATTCGTACAGATATTTTTAATTGGTATTTTGATTATTAAGAATTCGATAATATTTAAGGGTTGTTTGTTGGCAAATCCTCTTGGATGAACTACTTTTGCACCGCAATTATAAATAATTCTTAAACGAATTACATTGAGTTCATCAGCTGCCTCTTTACATCCTGTGAAAATCTTCAATGATTTTAAAGAAATAACCAAAGCCGGACTTGCGGTTAGTGTGGTTTTTTCTTCTATTGCAGGGTATTTGTTGGGATTTAGTGATAAACATCCGTTCAGTTGGTTAACACTATTTGTGTTGGCTGTTGGTGGTTATTGCATGGTGGGCGCTTCCAATGCTTTTAATCAAGTCATTGAAAAAGATTTGGATGCTTTAATGGATCGTACCAAAAATCGTCCAGTGCCTTCAGGTAGAATGACGCCCAATGTGGCCTTGTTTGTAGCCAGTGCACTTACCATTACAGGTTTGGTGTTGTTGTATACCATCAATCCCAAATCAGCGATGTTTGGTGCCGTTTCTATTTTTTTATACACCAGTGTCTATACACCCTTAAAAGCAGTAACACCACTCTCCGTATTTGTTGGCGCTTTTCCCGGAGCCATTCCTTTTATGTTGGGATGGGTTGCGGCTACTAATCAATTTGGCATTGAAGCAGGGACGTTATTTTTAATTCAGTTTTTTTGGCAATTTCCTCATTTTTGGGCGATTGGCTGGTTTTTATTTGAAGATTATGAAAAAGCTGGGTTTTTCATGTTACCCACAGGGCAACGCGATAATCGAACGGCTTTGCAAATTATACTCTACACTTTGTGGCTAATTGTCGCTTCTATTTTGCCTTCTTTTGGATACACGGGACAATTATACATTGGAACACCAGCAACGATTGCAGTCTTGTTGTTGGGATTGTGGATGTTGTTTTATGCCATAAAATTGTACCGTTTGCGTACACCCAAGTCCGCTCGCGTATTGATGCTGGTGAGTGTTTCTTACATTACCTTACTGCAAATTATTTACATTACAGATAAATTTTTACGATAGTATGATGACAGATATTGAAAACAAAGCACGCACAGACAGGTCATACAAATTACTATTGATCTTTGGTATGATTAGCATTGTGATGCTTTTTGCTGGATTAACAAGTGCCATGGTTGTGAGTAAATCCCGTCCCGATTGGTTGAAGGATTATGAAATGCCCACGGCTTTTACAATTAGTACCGTTTTAATTCTAATGTGCAGTGTCACTTTTTATTTGGCACAACGATTTATCAAACAAGATAATCGCTCCATGACCACAGTGATGTTGTTACTTACTTTAGTGTTGGGCGGATTGTTTGTTAAGTTTCAATTTGAGGGTTTTGATCAGTTGTTTATGCACCGATTGTTTCCTACCGGAAAGTCGGGTTCGGTGACCATTGCGTTTATGTATATCCTTGTGTATGTGCACTTAGCGCACTTGTTTGGGGGTGTAATTTCGCTATTAATCATTATTTATAATCATTTTAAACAGAAGTATACTGCCGCACAATATCTTGGTATTGAGCTGGGTGCGATGTACTGGCATTTTTTGGATGCTTTGTGGCTGTATTTATTTTTGTTCTTGTATTTCTTTAAATAAGAAAAAAATGTAAATTTGGGAACTTTTTTAACTAATACTTAATATGGGATCGACAGTTACTACAAACAGTGATGTAGCTAATGTTTGGAACGGCGGAGGCGCACAACCTCTAGGGGCGAGCTACGGAAAGATGATGATGTGGTTTTTCATTCTTTCAGATGCTTTAACCTTTTCTGGATTCGTTGCGGCTTACGGTTTTTCAAGATTTAAATTTATCGAAACATGGCCAATTGCCGATGAAGTGTTTACGCACTTTCCATTCATGCACGGTGTATCAATGCCGATGTATTATGTGGCATTCATGACTTTCGTACTTATCTTTTCATCCGTTACGATGGTGTTGGCAGTTGATGCAGGTCACCAGATGAAACAAGGAAAAGTTGCACTTTACATGTTTTTAACCATTATCGGAGGTTTAATCTTCGTAGGTTCACAAGCGTGGGAGTGGAAAAACTTCATCAAAGGGGAGTACGGAGCAGTGGAAACCAAAGGAGGAAGTATCTTACAGTTTGTGAATTCCAAAGGGGAACATATTAAGTTAGCTGATTTTGCAGTAACCTTGCCAGAAGAGCGCGAACAATTGACAAGAAGTAAGGCAACCTGGTTTATGTCGGAGTCCTCTTTACCAACTTATTCAGTTAATGAGGTAGTAGAAGGATTTAAAAATAACCCTGATGTATTAGTGAGAACTGAAGTGATCTATTCAGAAGAAACTGCTAAAAATGCAACTGGAGTTCACCCTACATTAAATCACATCAAACATAAAACGATTTTAACCCGTGAAGAATCTTTAAAACGATTAGAAGCGGCTAAATTAGTTATTGAAGGTGCAAATTTAAAACACAACGAATACGGAAGTAAATTGTTTGCTGATTTCTTCTTCTTCATCACTGGTTTCCACGGATTCCACGTTTTCTCAGGAGTTGTAATCAACATTATCATTTTTATTAATGTTTTATTAGGCACTTACGAAAGAAGAAAATCGTATGAAATGGTTGAAAAAGTTGGTCTTTATTGGCACTTTGTCGACTTAGTATGGGTATTCGTATTTACCTTCTTCTATTTGGTATAATTATATAAAGAAAAAGAATCATGGGACACGATCACGTTTCTAATACAAAAAGAATTTGGCTAGTATTTGGTTACCTTTCTATCATTACCATTGTAGAGGTAGCATTAGGTATCAAAAGACCAGAAGCCTTATACCATTCACATTTCCTAACGATGAACTTACTGAACTGGATTTTCATCATCTTAACCTTAGTGAAAGCTTACTATATCGTTTGGGCATTCATGCACATGGAAGGGGAAACCAAAGCGCTTCGTCGTGCGGTTGTTTGGACAGGAATTTTCCTAATCTTGTATTTGACATTCATTTTATTAACGGAAGGACACTATGTGTTTACCGTGTTTAGAGATGCCACCATTAAGTGGAATTTTTAACAGCATATTAATTACAGTTTAAGGTACGCAATCGCGTACCTTTTTTTATTTTTGTATACTTGAATTATACTCAATTATGAAAAAGAATCTGGTCTTATTTATTCTTTTTATTCTACCCATTGTGGCTTACCTTTTTTTTGCTTCTGGAGTGAATAATTTTGCCAAGCTCCCGATGCTTACCAAGAATATTCCCGACATAAAGTCATGGTCAACTGCTAATGGAGAACACGTGACCTTGAATGATAAAATTACGATCTTAGGATTCATTGGAAATGATGTTGAAAAACACAAAGGTGGTTTTTTCAATTTGTATGAAAAGATTTATGCCCGGAATAAAGATTTTAAAGATTTTCAGATGGTAATGGTCTTACCAGAAGGAACACAAGAAAAAGTAGCCAAACTTCAAGAGAGTCTCAAAAAATTAGGACCCCAAACCAACTGGTATTTTGTCTTTGCAGACCCCGAGCAAATTCAGTCCTTTTATAATGCGATGCATTTGGTTGGGAAACTCGATGAGCAATTAGGAACGCCCAATGTTTACATCATAGACAAAAAGCGCAATTTGCGAGGCCGTAATGGACAAAATAAAAAAGGGGAGGAAGAATATCAAGAAGGGTATAATACCTTTAAAGTATCGGATTTATATAACAACATGATTGATGATGTAAAAGTCATTTTAGCCGAATACCGCCTTGCTTTAAAAGTGAATAATAAAGCCAAACGTAAAATATAACATGAAAAATAAATCGTATATCGGAATTTCGTTCATCATTTTAATCTTCGGGATTATTTTTATTCCGAGAATTATTGAACGGATTAAAAAAGACGATGTCGTACGAAATGACCGCATGAGTCTTTCGAATGAAATCAACAAAGAGGAAGCCAAATCGAGTTTAGTAATTATGGGTAAAGCACCCAGTTTTAAGCTAACCGATCAAAATAATCAAACAATTACGGAAGCCGACTACAAAGGGAAAGTTTATGTATTGGAATTTTTCTTTTCAACTTGTCCCAGTATTTGCCCAATTATGAATAAGAATATGGCTACGCTTCAAGAGGCCTTCGGATCCAATCCCAATTTCGGAATTGCTTCCATTTCCATCAACCCAGAAAACGATACGCCTACCGTATTGAAAGAACATGCTAAAAAAGTAGGCGTAACCAATAAAAATTGGCACTTATTAACCGGTGATAAAAAGTATATTTTTGAGCTTTCCAACAAAGGATTTAATATTTTTGCAGGAGAATCCAAAGAAAAGGTAAACGGCGGATTTGAACACTCAGGCCTCTTTGCTTTGATCGATAAAAATGGAAACATCCGTTGCCGCAGAGATCAACAAGGAAATCCAATTCTGTATTATGACGGATTGGAAGCCGCTGGTGTTAAGGCAATAAAAGAAGACATACAATTACTTTTAAACGAATAATAAATGGAGCAGAACGCTACAGTTGAGAAACGATTTAAAACCCCCATTATCATTGTGTCAGTTTTGATACCAGTAGCCGTGGCGGTATTATTTTCAATCAAATTAAAAGACTTTGGAATCGAAGTTGAACCCTTATCATTTTTACCTCCCATTTATGCTGGAATTAATGCGATAACTGCAGTATTACTTGTTTGGGCAGTAGCCGCAATAAAAAAGGGAAATCGTAAAAAACACGAAAAACTGATGACTGCAGCCATTGCTTGTTCAGTGGTGTTTTTGGTGATGTATGTAGCGTATCATCTCACTTCAGAAGCCACTAAATACGGAGGTGAAGGAATTTTACGTCCCATCTACTTTTTTATCTTGATTAGTCATATTGCATTATCTGTGGCCATTATTCCGTTGGTTTTGTTTTCTTATGTTCGAGCCTTGTCAGAACAATTTGACCGCCATCGTAAATTGGCCAAAATCACTTACCCACTTTGGTTGTATGTAGCTGTGACTGGTGTAATTGTGTATTTGATGATTTCACCGTATTATGCTCACTAAAATAATTCGATTTTTCGTTGTCGCTCTACTTTATTTGAGTGCGCATTCTATGACGGCACAATGTGCCATGTGTCGCGCTTCTCTAGAAAGCGAAGGCAACACGGTAAAGGCAGAAGCCGTTAATGATGGTATCGTTTACCTAATGATTTTCCCGTATTTATTGGTTGGAGTCGTAGGTTATGTAGTATATCGAATGTTCACCAAGAAAAAAGAAACGGCTTAATCCATTCCGTCAATTTTTACACTCATTTTGCCATTTCCATTGATAAAGGCAATGATCAAATCATTGGTTAATTCGATTTTTTCAAATTCTAAATCTTGAATGGATCCGTTGACAAAAACGCCTTTCATCGGACTGTAATTGTTCAAATACGGCATCAAGTTTTTGCGGCCTTCCTCCATGTTTGTCTTGATGGAATAACGACAGGTTTCTTGCATTTTGCGAATAATATAGCCTTGCAACAACCAGTTGGCCGTTTTGGTCAACAAACCTTTCGTGTTCAGCACATAATCCATGTCTTCAAAATAAATTTCTTTATTCACGGGATCGTATTTGGGAATACCTGATAAATAAATCGTCCCGTTCAAACTTCCCAGTAAATCCAAAGCTATAATCATTCTCCCATCTTTTCCCCATAAATCCACTTTTTGAACGGTAATTTTTCGACTGCCTGAAGCAAATTCTTGTCCTTTGAAATTTTGAGTAATTACAGCAGAAGCATGATCGTAAGTCGTTATCGCAGCAATAGATGCTGTAGTATGGTCGGGCACTTTTGTCACCGCCTTAAAAGCAATAGCATTTCGATCCATGCCTGTTTTTGGTTTTTGTCCCACCAAAGTTGTCATTCCGCATTTTAATCCTAAATTCATAGCGATTTTTGACTTCTCAATCACCGCATCAGTGACATACACTTCAATGGGCACCAATTTAAACCAAGCTTGATATGCATCACTCGTTAAAATCGGATTACTTAAAGTCTCTAAAACATTAAGAACATACGGTTTGAAGTCGCAGGATTTTGAAATGGCCTCGTCTATTTTTGCAGTAATTTTTGATTTAAAAAGTGAAAGAGTGGGATTGATAATGTAGGTAATCGGTACTTTTTTGCCCGCTACAGTGATGGTCGGACTCTCGCTCCATTCAAAATCTTGTAAGTTGGAATGGGTGTTCATTTTCCAATTGGACAGTTGAACGTCGCTCAATAAAGTAATGGTGCCGTTCAAATCGATTTCTCGGGTGTCATTTAAACCCATAAAATCAGTGCCGTATTTGAATTGGGACCAAATTTTTAAAGGGATAATCGATTCAATTTTACCGTCTTTAACGGATAATTTAATGGGGGCCGTCTTCCAAATTTTCAACGCCGTTTTGTCGTCCTCCAAGTTGGCATCCTCATAAATTAGACCGTTCAAGGATTTATTCAACTGGTTTTCAATTTCGCGCAAGCTAATTTCCAACGGCATACTCACAAAGGAAGTTGTGGTTTTGTAGGCCATATCGATGTTTGTAGAACGTTGTGGTTTTTCAGCTATAATTTTTTGAGATCCACCGCATGCCGTAAGTAGGAGACTTCCTAAAATACCGACGATCCATTTTTGTGACATAAAGGCAAAATTAATTTCGGTGTGAATGTAACAAAAAAACAAGAAAGCCGTCAGATAAGCAATCAAAATTCTTAGGGATTTAGCCAGACTACTTTCCTTTGTATTACTTTTGTAGAAGGGATTCAATATGAAAAATAAGCAATTTAAATTTGGCTTTTTAGGAGTTTTATTGCTCTCAATAAGTAGTTGGGGTCAAAGCAAACCTTGGACCTTGCGTGAATGCGTCGATTACGCGCTGAAAAACAACATTTCAATCAAGCAATCCGAACTGGATTTGCAATCGAGTCAGATCTCTAAAAAAGATGCCTTGGGAAATTTTTTGCCCAATATCAATGCCAATGCTTCTCACTCTTGGAATATCGGTTTGAACCAAAACATTACGACGGGTTTGTTGGAAAACCAAACCACGCAATATACCTCGGCAGGATTGAATTCCAATGTAACTATTTATAATGGATTACAAAATGTGAATCGTTTACGTCGTTCCAATTTGACCATTCTTTCTTCGCAGTATCAATTAGCGAAAATGAAAGATGATATTGGATTAAACGTAGCTAATGCCTATTTGCAAGTTCTTTTCAATAAAGAAAATGTAAAAGTTCAAAAAGATCAATTGGCCAATGACGAACGGCAATTAGCCAAAACTGAAGAATTGGTAAAAGCCGGTTCAATTGCGCGGGGTGATTTATTGGATGCCCAAGCCACAGTAGCTGCCGATCGTCAAAAAGTAATTGCGGCTGAGAATACCTTGTTTTTATCCAAATTAAGTTTAGCCCAACTGCTTCAATTGGATGATTTTAAAAATTTTGATACCGCTGACGCGAATTATACGCCAAGTATGAGTCCGACACTCTCGGAATCTCCCGAAACAATTGTAGCCAAAGCGAAGCAAGAACGAGTTGAATTGAAAATTGCGCGCACCAATTTAGAAGCGGCTGAAAAAGATTTAAAAGTTGCAAAAGGGGCTTATCAACCTTCAATTACCGGATTTTATGGTTTTGGTACACGGGCGAGTTATTCCGATCGCATTGTTGGAATTGATGCTAATGGAAATTATATACTAACAGGTCCCAAATCTTTATTTGACCAATTTAGTGATAACAAAGGACATAACTTCGGCTTACAATTGTCCATTCCCATCTTAAATGGATTTTCGACTTCAAATGCCGTGGCACGTTCCAAAATTGCCTTGGAGCGTTCCAAAATTGCACAAAAGCAAGCCGAATTGGATTTGGAACGCAATGTGTTTACGGCCATTACCGATGCCAAAGGGGCATTGAACGCTTACGAATCGGCGCAAACCGCTTTGGAAGCCCGTAAAAATGCATTTGAATATGCCCAAGAAAAGTTCAAAGTCGGCATGATGAATAGCTTTGATTTGAGTCAGGCCCAAACCTTGTACACCAACGCGCAATCTGAAGTGATTCGCACCAAATACGATTATATTTTTAAAGTTAAAGTAGTTGAATTTTATTTCGGAATTCCCATCGTGGACAAATTATAATTAGCATGGAAAAAGGAAAATTAAAATGGATAATTGGTATTCTTATCATTGTTATCGTAGGATTAGTTGGATTATCCAAAATGGGAGTTTTTGGCGAACGCGATAACAGCAAAGAAGTTGAAATTGCCAAAGCTGACGAAATCACTATTGTAGAAACCGTTTCGGCCACCGGAAAAATTCAGCCAGAAATTGAGGTAAAAGTTTCTTCTCAAGTATCGGGAGAAATTATTCAATTGCCTGTAAAAGAAGGGCAAGTGGTGAAAAAAGGGGATTTGTTGGTGAAAATCAACCCGGATATTTATACTTCTGGATTGAACCGCACCGTTTCCAATTATGCAGGTACAAAGGCAGGTCTTACCCAAGCCGATGCTTCCTTTAAGGAGGCACAAGCGAATTTTGAACGCAATAAAACCTTGTACGAAAAAGGCATTATCTCCAAAGCAGATTGGGATAAAGCGATTGCTAATTTTGAAGTGGCTAAAGCCAATAAGCAATCGGCGTATTATAATGTACAAAGTGCCAACGCTTCAGTAGTTGAGGCGAAAGATAATTTGGGTCGAACAATCATCTATGCACCCGCTGACGGTACGATTTCGGTGTTGAATGTAGAGTTGGGCGAAAAGATTTTAGGAACCCAACAAATGGCGGGAACGGAGTTGTTGCGCGTGGCCAATCTCAACAATATGGAAGTGGAAGTCGATGTGAACGAAAATGATATTGTGAAAATTAATATCGGTGACGAAACAAATATTCAGGTGGATGCTTATTTGAAAAAAGAATTTAAAGGCATCGTGACCAGTATTTCAAATTCTGCTACAACGAGTACTACAGCCGATCAGGTGACCAATTTCAAAGTGAAAGTGCGTATTTTAAAAGAATCCTACCAAGATTTATTGGAAGGAAAACCGGCTACTTATTCGCCATTTCGCCCAGGAATGACGGCAACAGTAGATATTATCACGACCCGGAAAGAAAAAGTAATCGGAGTGCCTATCAGTGCGGTTTTGGTAAAATCGGATACAACAGCTACAGCTTCAGTACCTATGGAAAACGATGATGAAGAAGAAGGAGAGACGGCGCAAAAAGTAAAATCCAAAAGCGATAAAAAGTTTGAGTGTGTTTTTGTAAAAGTCAAAGATAAAGCGCAAATTCGCGTGGTGAAAACAGGGATTCAAGACGATACAAACATTGAAATTATTTCGGGCTTGAGAAAAGGAGATGAGATTATCATTGGCCCTTATAACACCGTTTCCAAAGATTTGAATTCAGGAGATAAAATAAAAGTTAAGGCGACAACGAAGGAGAAAAAGTAATGGCACTTATTCTAAATATAGAAACGGCAACCCGCAATTGTTCGGTAGCAGTGGCTCGCGACGGTCAAGTTTTGGCTTACCGAGAAATCGCGGAACAAGGCTATACGCATGCCGAAAAATTGCACGTTTTTATAGAAGAAGTGATGCAAGAAGCCGGAGTTGCTTTGACCGAATTAGAGGCCACTGCAGTGAGTAAAGGTCCGGGTTCTTACACGGGTTTACGCATTGGAGTTTCTGCAGCAAAGGGTCTTTGTTATGCCTTGCAAAAACCGATGCTAGCAGTGGATACTTTAGCGGTTTTGGCTCATGCAGTTTCTGTTGAAAGTGGCCTTATCATTCCCATGATAGATGCGCGCCGAATGGAAGTTTATGCCGCTGTATATAATGCTGCTCATGAAGAGGTTAGGGGCGTGGAAGCAGAAATACTTACTGATGAAAGTTTTGGAGATTATTCAGGTCCAATTTATTTTGTAGGCGATAGTGCTGAAAAGGCAAAAACAGTACTTACGGATGTGCGTTTTCAATTCTTAGAAAGCGTACAATTTCCTTCAGCAAAAGTAATGGCCAATTTAGCAGAGAAGCAGTTCAAGAAGAACCAATTTGTTGATGTCGCTTATTTTGAGCCTTTTTATTTGAAAGATTTTATGATTACCAAATAAGATTTATTTGGAAACATCCCGAACAAACGGTTGAATGGTGATTCCTTTTTCGTCAAAAGCCGTTTTACATTGTTCTAAAATATCCGAAGACACTTTTCCAAAATCTTCATTTTTGCTCCACGGACGAATGGCCAAATGAATCGCGCTGTCGGTTAAATCGCGCACCAATACTTCAGGAGCCGGGGTTTTCAATACATTGGGATGATTGTTCATTACTTCGAGTACAATCGTTTTAGCGGCTTTGATATCGGTGTCATAGGAAAGCGAAAACATCAAATCGGCTCTGCGTTTTCCCGCAACCGAATAATTGGTAATAATGCCGTTAGAAAGAATACCATTCGGAATAAGAATGGTTTGATTATTTCCAGAAACTAATTTGGTGACAAAAATTTGAATATCAGTAACGGTTCCAATAGCGCCTTGTGCTTCAATCGTGTCACCCACTCGGAAAGGTTTGAAAATAATAATCAAAACACCGCCTGCAAAATTAGAAAGCGACCCTTGTAATGACATCCCAATAGCCAAACCTGCAGCTCCTAATATGGCTACAAATGAGGTGGTTTCTATGCCCAGTTTGGAGATAAAAGTTACAAAGAGTAAGGCCCGCAAACTCCACAACAAACTACTGGACAAAAATTCAGCGAGCGTGCGTTCCACTTCTTTTTTCTCCATAATCTTCTTCGCCATTCGTGAAATAAAACGGATAGCATAGAGTCCGATTAAAAGAATGACAAATGCAGAAACTAAACGGGGAACGTAATCGATAATTACGTTGTAAAATTCAATCGAGTAATCTTTAACAGAAGTCACATACTTTTCCTCTGCTGCCAACATAATCTTAGATATTTTTTAAGTTAATGATTTCTTGATCAGTCAAATGACGGAAGAATCCACGCGGTAAGTTCTTTTTGGTGAGTCCGGCAAACGAAACCCGGTCTACTTTTAGTACATCGTATTTAAAATGTTCGAATATGGCACGCACCACTTTTACATTGGCGGTACGCAATTGAATACCAATTTCAGTTTTAGGTTGGTTTTCGATATAACTCACTTCATCTGCATAAATACGGTGTCCATCTAGGGTAACTCCTGCGGCGATGCTTTCTAAGTCTTCAAACTTTAAATTGCGATCTAAGGAAACCTGATAGATTTTGGTAGACTTTTGTTGGGGTTTTGAAAATTTTAAAATTAAATCCGTGTCGTTAGTTAAGATTAACAATCCTGTAGTGGATTTGTCCATACGACCAATCGGCTGTAATTTTGTGCGTGTGGCACTTTTTAAAAGTTCCAAAACATTGTGTGCACTGCCACTATCTTCCCCTGATGTGGTGAAGTTTTTGGGTTTATTGAGTAAATAATATTCTTTTTTTCCTGGCGTAATTTCCGTACCATCAAAGTTGACAACATCGCCGGGTTTTACTTTGAATCCCATTTCTATGATGACTTCTCCATTTACTTTTACATTTCCAGAACGAATATAAATATCGGCATCACGTCGGGAACAAATGCCTGAATTGGCAATGTATCGATTCAAACGAATTTCGTCTGGATTTTCTTTCACAACCGGTTTTTCAGTTTTCTTTGGTGCAGAAGTTTTTTTGAAGGGCTTTTTTGTCCCTTGAGGTTTGGGAGTATAATTGGGTTTTTTGCCCGAACGATTGGAGTTAGAACGATTCATTTGCCTTAATTTTTGGCAAAGATAACCCTTTTATAATAAAGCACGAGTGAACTAGGTAATCAAAATTTTTTCGGGAATACACTATAGTTTGGGCCAACAAAACTTTGCAGCACTTCCGATTGACTGTTGGTATAGAAAATTTGTTCTGCTGGCGTAGTTAAATCATGTAAGCCACAAGTTTCTTGCAATACTTTTTGCGTTTGTCGTGCCACGGCTTCACCGGAATCAATAATGGTAATATGGGGTGGAAGAATTTTTTTAATTTGAGGAATCAAATAGGGATAATGACTACAGCCCAATACCAAATAATCGATATCTGAGGCAATCATGGGTTGGAGGTAGGAATTGAGTAGGTCGAACATTTCAGGACTGTTTATTTGACCATTTTCAATCAATTCCACCAAGCCATGACCGATTTGTTCGACAAAGGTTACATTTTGGTATTGTTGTAAACTGTTATGGAATAAGGTGCTGTTTATGGTTCCTTTTGTGGCTAATATTCCAATTTTTTGGGTTTGCGAATGTAGCGCGGCCGGTTTTATAGCCGGTTCTATACCAATAAAAGGAACCTCGTATTTTGAACGAAGTTCTTTGATTGCATTTGTGGTAGCGGTATTGCAGGCTACAACAATAATTTTGCAATTCAGATTCAGTAAATATTCTGTGTTTTTACAACTTAGGGCAATAATCTCATCTTTCGATTTTATGCCATACGGTGCGTTCAAACTATCCGCTAAAAAGAGCGTTGCTTCATTGGGCATTAATTGATGAATTGCCTTCCAAATGGAAGTGCCTCCAATGCCTGAATCAAAAAGTCCGATAGGTTGATTGTTGTGCATATACAAAGATAAAAAAATGCCTGTAACAATGGGCTACAGGCATTTTTTATGTGGTAAGGGTTTTATTAAAAACCTAAATCTTTTTTTACATCTACAGTGATATCTGGACCATCCGCTAATAATAAGCTAGAAACATCCATAACATATTGATATCCTTTTGCTTTTCCTACTTTAGCAATAGAAGCTTTGATTTTTTCTACCAAAGGTTTCATCAAATCACCTTCTTTTTTCTGGATATCCGTTTGAGCATTTTCTTGGAAATCACTGATACGTTTACCCATATCTTGCATTTCTTGTTGACGGGTTTGGTTTACAGCGTCAGAAACAGTAGCCGCTTCTGCTTCATATTTTTTCCCTTTTGCTTGATATTCTTCAACCAAAGTTTTGTACTCTTTACTGTAGTTTTCAGTAAGTTTTTCCAATTGTTTTCTTGCCTCAATCATCGCAGGCATTTTAGTCGTAATATCATTTACATCAACATGTGCAGTTTTTGCTTGTGCATTGGCAGTTTGCATACCCAATACGGCAACAACGGCTAAAATGGCATTTTTGAAAATTTTCATCATTTCGAATTTAATTTAGTGTTTCAATTTATTTTAAGGTTTGCTGGTTCGAATACTATCTTTAGCTTTTTTAGCAGCTTCTCGAGCCTCTAATTGTTGCTTTCTTTTCTCATCAGCAGCTTTTTTGCGATCTTCAATTTGTTTTTTACGCTCTTCTAACGATTTGTTTTTGGCCTCTTCTCGAGCAGCTTTTGTTTCTTCTACTTTCGCTTTATCTTCTTCTTTTTTATCTGTTGCCGAAGGTTTGTCAGCAGTAGTTGTTTTTGCAGTATCAGAAACTGTGCCAGTTTTTTTATTGTTCTTTTCTTCTAATTGTTGTTTGCGTTTTTCATCGGCCGCTTTTTTACGATCTTCCGCGGCTTGTTTTTTCTCTTCAATTAGTTTTAAACGAGCTGCTTTGCGCTCTTCCATTTGCTTTTGACGCTCCGACATTTCCGGATTGTCAGCAATCATATCTTCTTTTCGTTCTTTTTCTTCTTCCTCTTTTATTTGTTTTTTGGACATTTGTTGACGTCTTTCAGCACGCGTTAGTACGCTAATGACACGGTCACTCAAGTCGTGTTTTTTTGCTGCAAATAAAATGGTAATATCTGAAGATTTGTCAAAAACATAATCAAATTTACGGGCTTCAGCTAAATCCTGAACTGCATTGAAAACTTGATCTTGTATCGGTTTTACCAATGTTGCTTTTTGTACTACCAAATCACCGTTGGGTCCAAATCGCTTTTGTTGGTAATCGATGAGTTCTTTTTCTTGAAAGGCAATTTCTTCTTCGCGTTCTTCAATCAATTCTTTGGTTAAAAGAACACGTTCCGTTTTTAATGCTTCTTTTAATTTAGCAATATCATTTTTCTTGGTTTCAATTTCCTGCTTCCATTTTTCTGCTTTTTGATCCAATTGGTTTTTAGCTTCAGCATAGGCCGGAACTTTATCTAAGATATATTCCATATCGATATATCCGATTTTAATTCCTCTAGATTGTGCCATTACAGCAGTAGCGGTAGATAATAGCAGTAAAAAAAGTAATGTCAGCTGTTTTTTCATAAACCTTAAAATTGGTAATGCCTAAGCAAATATACTAAAATTGTTGTCCAATAATAAAATGCGTTTGCCAACCCCCTTTTTGTGTTGTTCCAGGGATGTAATCAAATCCATTTGCAAAGTCAATACCCAATAATCCAAAGGCAGGCATGAACACTCGAACACCAAATCCGGCAGAACGCTGTAATAAGAACGGATTATAGTTCTTAAAATTGTCATAAGACGCTCCAGCTTCTAAAAAGGTTAAGGCATAAATCGATGCCGCAGCTTTTAAAGTAATTGGATAACGAAGTTCTAACGTGAATTTATTGTAGATCGTTCCACCATTAACCGAAGATAAAGATTGATTAGGATAACCGCGTAATTGAATCATTTCTCGGCCATCTAATGAGAAGTTAGCCAAACCATCTCCACCTACATAGAAACGTTCAAAAGGAACTACGTCACGTGCCGAGTTGTAAGCGCCCAAGAAACCAAATTCAGTCAAACTTCTCAGAACTAAATTGCCTTGTAGACGCGTATAAGCATCCGCACGGAATTTCACTTTATAGTATTCTAACCAATTGTAACGTTTTTGATCGTACTTAGCTTGGTCTAAATCAGCATCTTGATAATTATCTACTTTTTCATAATAACCGTTCACCAATTTCACATAATCTCCTACTTGAGGTGGATTTACTCCTGGATCAGGATTTGGGTTGACCGGTAATGAAGTTGTATATTTTAATTTATAATCGGCTTGATTTTTTAAGGCATTATAATCTATTCCGTTAATTAAGGAATAAGGAGGAGAGAATTTAGTTGTTAAACTGAATTCTGCGCCACGTGTAGGATAGATTGGGTTAATCGCTTTGTTGTTGCGCGTTAAGCCAACACTAATTCCAAAGTTTCTCGAACTACCATTACCAAATTTAAACAAGCCAGTATTGTAGTTGTTTAAGTTGTAATATTGAAAACTCAGGTTGCCAGAAAGCACAAAATAATCATCAGGAATAGTTAAGCGTTTCGCCAAACCAATAGATGCCGATGTAATATCAAAACTTCGCGATTTGTCAATACTGCTGTAGGAGCCTGAATATAAATATTGCTTACTTTGTGAAATCGATGCTGAGAAACTCACCGGTTTTTTTCCACCAAACCAAGGTTCTGAGAAAGAGAAGCTATACGTTCTAAAGAAAGTACTTGCTTGTAAACGCAAAGCCAATTTCTGACCATCGCCCATGGGAAGAGGTTTGTAGGCTTCTTTTTTGAAAATATTCTTAATTGAAAAATTGTTGAAGGAAAGACCAAGAGTTCCAATGAATCCGCCACCGCCATAACCACCTTGGAGTTCAATTTGACTGGATCCTTTTTCAACTAAATTGTATTCAATATCTACCGTACCCGCGGTTGGGTCCACATTTTTGAATTTAGGATCGATAGCTTCAGGATCAAAGAAGCCCAATTGTCCGATCTCACGCACGGTTCGAACCAAATCTTCTTTACTGTATTTTTCACCCGGTTTTGTACGTAACTCACGATAAATAACTTTATCATTAGTTTTGTCATTACCTACCACAGTAATTTTATTAAAATAGGCAACTGGACCTTCAATGACGCGAATTTCAAAGTCAATCGAATCCTTTTCCGTTTTAACCTCTACAGCATTGATTTGTGAAAAAAGATATCCATTGTTTTGGTATAAATTGGTAATGTCTTCGCCATCAGGTTTTGATTTATCCGCGATTCTTTTTTCCAAAAGAACACCATTGTAGGTATCACCTTTTTTAATACTTAATAAACTAGAAAGTACTTGATCGGAATATACTGAATTCCCTAAGAATTTGATGTTGCCAAAGTAATATTTTCTTCCTTCTTCAACTTTGATTTTTAAAGCTAATTTTTGCTTCTTTTCATTTAGCCAAATTGTGTCAGATACAATACGCGCATCACGATATCCCTTTTCTTTGTACTTTTCAACGATTTTGGTAAGGTCTTCGTTGTATTTACTTTGAATAAATTTTGAAGCTTTGAAAACACGAATCGGATTTTTTTGTTTTGTGTTTTTCATCGCTTTTCGCAACTTGGCATCTGAGAATTTTTCATTGCCATCAAATGTGATACTCGCAATCTTTATTTTTTCTCCCTTATTAATGTTGACCACCATATTCACTTGATTGGAAGTGGTGTCTGTAGGAATTGTTTTAACCGTTACTTTGGTATTGTAATAGCCCTCTTTACGGTATTTGCTCTCTAAATAATTTCGTGTGGTTGTAATCAAATTTTCGTTCACAATTTTCCCTTTTGTTAACGAATTTTCTTTGATCAAATCTTCAATCTTATTTTTTTTGACCCCATTAATTTTAACATCGTTTAATTTTGGCAATTCAACAATGCTCAATTCCAAGTCAATGGTATCACCGCGAACTTCTTGGACATAAAAATCGATGTCGCTGAAGAGACCTAATTTTCCAAGTTTTTTGATGGCATTACTGATTTGCTCACTGGGTACGGTAATTTCTTGACCTTTTTCCAAACCAGCAAAAGTGACTACAGTCATTTCATTGTAACTGATTTTTCCAGTCACATTAACTTTTCCTAAGATGTACTTTTTCCCTTTTTCAAAAGGTAGGCGCTCGGTTTCTTGCGCTATACTGTTTCCAATCCCTGTCCCAAAAATGCAGAATAACGTGAGTATTCTAAGTTTTAGGTATATTGACTTGTTCGCTGGTTTTTCCAAATCTTCGTTCTCTTTTTTGGTAATTGATAATGGCCTCATACAAATGTTCTTCCGTGAAATCGGGCCATAAAACATCAGTGAAAAATAACTCGGCATAGGCTATTTGCCAGAGTAAAAAATTACTGATTCTATGTTCCCCGCTGGTTCTAATTAATAAATCAACGTCCGGTAAATCGTGTGTGTAAAGATGTTGATTAATAATGGATTCGTCAAGGGTATCAATTGAAATTATATTATTTTTAACTTTGTCGCTGATGTTTTTAACAACATTTAATAACTCTTCTCTGGAGCCATAACTCAGCGCCAAAGTTAACGTCATTCTTTTGTTGTTTTTCGTTTTATCCATTACTTCATGCAACTCTTTAAAAGTTGATTTTGGAAGCAAATTTAAATTTCCAATGGCACTAAGTCGGATGTTGTTTTCTTGAAGTGTTTTTAATTCGCCTTTTAATGATTTTACTAAGAGTTTCATTAATGTTTCTACTTCCAATTTGGGTCGGTTCCAATTTTCAGTTGAAAAGGCGTAAAGGGTTAAGTTTTCAATACCTAAACGTGCACAAGTCTCTACCGTAGTTTTTACGGAGCGTGTTCCTCGTTCATGACCAAACGTGCGCAACATTCCTTGTTGTTTTGCCCAACGACCATTGCCATCCATAATGATGGCGATGTGTTTCGGAAGATTGTTTTGGTTTAGGTTATTTAATAAACTCATAGTTTAATCTGCACAAAAGCAGGGTTTATTTCCAAAGGTATATGTCAAGGTTAAACCCGAAAACACATACCAATCATTGCTTGTTAAATTTCCAAATTGCAAACTTTGCAAATTGCTATTTTTTGGATTACTTCCATCTAAATTATCAGTGAAGGTGTATCGTGCACCGACTTCAAACCCCAGAATCCAATTCGTTGCTATATTTCCTTTAAATCCTACAATCATGGGTATTCCAAAAGTTCCCGAATTGATGTCAACTTTTGTTCTCCCGTTGATAACATACAACTCATCATAGTTGGTGTAGGTTAGCCCCGTAAACACATAAGGAGTGAATTGTCGATCCATTTGATGTAAGTCAAATTCGAAGAAATTAAACTCCAAACCCGCGGTAATTTCACGAACCGTATTGGTGAAATTATAGCCCCGACGCGATCTACCGGTCACCTCTGAATCGAAATCATTGGCGGTTAATCTTCCTTGCAAGAAAGAAATTCTGTAGGAATGACGTGTGCTTTTGTTCCATTTATATAATAAACCAAATGAAAGCTCATGAGGATCTATATAATTGGTTTTTCCAACATCTCCGATATAATTAGCTCCACCAACAAAAACGCCAATTTCGTGAATTTGTGCAGATACGTTGCTTAAAGCTAAAAATAATACCGCTAAAAATAATCGTTTCATTAAATGAAAAATAGCGTGCAAATATAATAATTATCAGTACTTAAATAACATCTAAATAGTATTTCTGACAAATAAAATAATGCACAATTAAACAAGACTTTAGTTCCAATTGAAAGAACCAATTTCTAAACGAAAAAAAAAGGGAAGTAGTGTAGTTTGTAAGTTAATTTCTTTTGTCTTCGCCCCACAATAATTTGTTGCGTAAAGTCTTTAAAAAGCTCTCCTCCGGAATTTCAACCATTTTTATTGAAAATGGATTTTTGCGAATGATTAATTCTTCATTGCGGTTCAAGGTTGCAATTCGTGAGTCTAGGGAAACCATATATTGTTCTTCACGCCCAGAAACCCGTAAGCGAATTTCGGTTGTATCTGGAATAACCAAAGGTCGTGCATTTAAATTGTGGGGAGCTATCGGTGTAATAACCCAACTTTTGACATCGGGTGTTAACACAGGTCCGCCACAGCTTAATGAATAACCTGTAGATCCCGTGGGTGTAGCAATGATCAATCCATCCGCCCAATAAGAAGTCAGGTATTCACCATTTAAATCGGTGTCGATTGTGATCATCGAAGTAGTGTCTTTACGACTCACCGAAACTTCATTCATAGCGAAGTTGATCTCTGAAAAGGAAGCGTTTGAAGGTTGACATTCCAATTGTAACAAGGTTCGCTCTGAAATGGTGTAGCGTTTTTCCAAAACCAATTGAAGAAAAACATCAATATTTTCCTTTTGTACTTTGGCTAAAAACCCTAGTCGACCTGCATTAATTCCTAAAATGGGAATCCCTGAGTCGCGTACAAAGGTGGCTGCTCGCAATATAGTTCCATCACCACCAATGCTAATCATCAAGTCGAAACTTGAATCTAAATCGGCGTAACTCTGAAAGGTTTTGTATTCTTTTTTTAAAATTTCGTGTTCGTATAATTTGGCAAGAAATTCTGCTTCAATCACCAATTCCACTTGATTGTTGTTGAAAAACAAAAAGATATCCTTTATGATGGGACGGGTGTCGTTTTGGTAATATTGACCAAAGATGGCGATTTTCATACCTTAGATGTTAAGAAAGCGATTCAGATATTCCGAACGTTCTTTCAAGTTGTTTAAATACAAATCCTCATGGTGTTCAGAAACAATCTCATAATTGTACCGACGAAACGTTTGGATAATATCATTCATAGGACCCAATGCGATTTTAAGGGTGATTTCAACACTTTCTGTATCCGCATCGGAAACAAAAACTCCTAAAACCTTACCATTATTGCTCTCTACAATTTGAGCAATCTGACTCATGGAATAGTCATTAATACCTTTTTTTAAGATGATTATACCGCCTTGTTCTTTTAGAAAAGGTGTCTCATGGAAAAACTTTACAATGTCTTCCAACTCGTAATAACCCAAATAGGCATTGGTTTCTTCATCCAAAACAGGTACAATGTTGCTGTGATTTTTGGCAAAAACTTCCAAAACATCCAGCCAGATCATATTTTTTCGAGCAAAAAAACCTTCAAGCGCATAGCGATAATCGCCAATGGTTTTGTCCCCATCGAAAGTTTCTACATCATCAGCTGCGATGCATCCAATATAAACGCCTTCTTGGGTAACTGGAAAGTTTGTAAACGAGACATCAAAAAAGAAATCTTGTGTCTCAGAAATTGTGGTTAAACTATCCAATGCTTTGTAATCATTGGTGATGTAATCGTTGATAACTGTCATAAGTAACTAAATACAGTGCAAAATAATCATTTTTTTGCTTTAAGTATGCGGAATTTAACTTGTATTTTTGTGTCTTTAAAATTGAATAAAATGACAAAATTAAGTGTCAACATCAATAAAATTGCCACGTTGCGCAATGCGCGTGGGGGCAACGTGCCTGATTTATTACGAGTTGCAACCGATATTCAGCGGTTTGGTGCGCATGGAATCACCGTGCATCCCCGTCCCGATGAACGCCATATTCGCTATCAAGATGCGCGTGATTTGCGAAGTGTAGTTACAACCGAATATAATATCGAGGGGAATCCTCAGCATAATTTCATTGATTTGGTTTTGGAATGTCAACCCGAGCAAGTCACCTTGGTTCCCGATGCTATTGGGGCTATTACGTCATCTGCAGGTTGGGATACGGTAAAACATCGTGATTATTTAAAGGAAGTGATTACCGAATTTAAACGCCACGGGATTCGAACATCCATTTTTGTCGACCCAGAAGTTGCTATGATTGAAGGCGCAGTGGCTACCGGTACCGATCGGATTGAGTTGTATACAGAAGCATTTGCACATCAATACAGTGTAGGGAATGAAAAAGGAATCGAGCCCTATCGAATGGCTGCAGAAAAAGCCGTGGAATTAGGATTAGGCATCAATGCAGGTCACGATTTAAGTTTGGATAACATTCAGTTTTTTAAACAAAATATTCCCGGACTTTTAGAGGTTTCTATCGGACACGCATTAATTTCAGAAGCCTTGTATTTTGGCCTCGATAATGTGGTAAATATGTACCTTCAAAAATTGAAATAATAGCACAACAATTCATAATTCATAATTTAAAATTTATAATTCAAAAGATATGTTGTTCTCTAGGATTGAAGGTGAAGGCAAGCCCTTAATTATTATTCATGGTTTCATGGGAATGTCTGACAATTGGAAGTCATTCTCCTCGCAATACGCAGCCTTAGGCTATCAAGTGCATTTGTTGGATTTACGAAACCACGGTAAAAGTTTCCATTCCGATGAATTTAATTACGACGTCATGATGCAAGATGTCATCGATTATGCGGATGCTCATCAATTGCAACAAATGGATGTTATCGGACATTCTATGGGAGGGAAAATTGCCATGTTGTTGGCCGTTCGTCATCCTGAACGTGTGCGAAAATTAGTTGTGGCCGATATCGGACCCAAATATTACGCGCCTCATCATCAGGATATTTTGGCCGGACTTAATGCCGTGGATTTTACGAGCCAACCCGATCGTGCGCAAGTCGAAGAAATGTTGTATCCCTACATTCCCGATTTTGGTACACGCCAATTTCTCATGAAAAATTTATATTGGAAAACACCCGGTCAATTGGATTTTCGTTTCAATTTGAAAATATTTAATGAGAAAATTGAGGAAGTTGGGGCTGCTTTGCCCGAAAACACGATTTTCAATAAACCCACTTTATTTTTACGTGGCGGAAATTCACGCTATATCCTAGATGCTGATTGGGAAGGAATTCAAAGTCATTTTCCGCAAGCGGTATTGGATACAATTCCCAATGTAGGGCATTGGCTTCACGCAGAGAATCCGATAGCGTTTTTTGAAATTACAGCACGATTTTTGAAAGATTGATTCAAATAGTAGCAAAAAAAAAGCTTCCAAACGGAAGCCTTTTCTATTTGACAAAACTAAAATTAGTTTTTGATGAATTTTTTAACCGCTTTACCAGCATTAGTGTCAATGTTTACCATGTAAACACCTGCAGATAAATCAGCAACATTTACAGCAACTTCAGTAACATCACCACCGTTAACAGTTTTCACTGTTCTTCCGTTGATGTCGACAACTGAAATCGTGTTGATTGTTGTGTTTTCACTGTTTTTAATGTTCAATACATTGTTTACTGGATTAGGGAAAGTACTGAATGAATCAGCCAAAACCTCGTTTGTTCCTAAGTTACCAGAAACTACGAAATCATCTACAGATACTGAGTCAGCATCAGCACCCACATATTGAATACGAATCATAACATTAGATTGACCTAAATAATTGGCTAAGTCAAGAGAAATGTTTAATGTTTCATAGTCAGTGTAAGGACCGTAATCCTCTTCTACCCATTCAGTTGTCCAAGTTGCACCGCCGTCTGTAGAAACGCGAGCTAAGATGTCACCGTTTGGAAATGGATCCACTTGATACTCATAACCACATTTAATGTTGAATGTCCATGTGGCAGAGGAATAACCAGCCAAACTAAACGATGGACTTGTTAAATGGGCATCATTTGGAGTTTCAATCCAAGCAATACAAGCCGACTTTCCACCTGTGATGTTGAAAGTTGCTTGACCATTTGCATTGAAAATTGTGGTTGTAAAACCCCATGGGCGAGTTGCATCACCAGTTTCAGTTGTCCAACCAGTTGGAGGCCAATCTGCACCTTGGAAATCCTGAGTAAGGATTTGGCTAAAACCAAAAGAGGAAGCCAATAAAGTTAAAGAAAGTAAAAGTTTTTTCATGTACAAAAATTATTAATTACCTAGCAAACTTAGCTAATAATATCAAAACAAACAATTTTTTTTACCTTTAGGGCTGTTAAATTTATTAAAATATTTTATGAAACTTCTTGTAAGAGTGTTGATTACTGCTTTAATCGTAATGATTTTACCCTACTTTTTCAAAGGAATTGTTGTCAATCACTTCACCACCGCACTGAAAGTTGCGATAGTGTTGGGGTTGTTAAACTTTTTAGTTAAACCTATTTTTGTGCTTTTTACCTTGCCTATTACCGTATTTAGTTTGGGTTTATTTCTGTTGGTCATCAACGGAATGATGATCATGATTTGTGACTATTTCGTAGATGGTTTTGATGTAAAAAATATCGGCTGGGCCATGCTCTTCAGTGTTGTGCTTTCGCTCTCGCAGTCAATTGTTTTCAAATTAACAGAAGCCAAAAAATAAGACTTTAAAAATCAATAGAATAAAAGTTGGACGGGTTGCAGAAAAGTTATACTTTTGCAACCCGATTTTATTTACTAAAAATTAGTACAATCTCATGAATATTACAAGAAATAATGTGGACGCTTTGAATGCAGTCGTGACTGTAGAAGTGAACAAAAGCGATTATGCAGACAAAGTACAGGAAGTGTTAACCAACTACCGCAAGAATGCAAGCATCCCTGGGTTCCGTAAAGGTGCGGTGCCAATGAGTTTAATTCAAAAACAATACGGTAAAGCCGTGTTATTAGATGAAGTAAACAAATTGTTGCAAGACAGTTTAAACAACTATTTGGTTGAAGAAAAATTGGACATCCTTGGAAATCCGCTTCCTAAAGTAACCGAAGATTTCAATTGGGATACCGACGATTTTAAATTCGAATTCGAATTGGGTCTTGCTCCAGAGTTCTCCGTGGATTTAGCAGCAAAAACAAGCGTGGTAAAATACAATGTAGTTGCTGATGATACGATGCTAAACGGTCAAATTGCGCGTATCCAAAAACAATACGGAAAAGTAGTAGCCAAAGATAAAGTAGAAGAAGGAAATGATGTAGCAGGGATCTTCGCCAACGAAGAGCGTGGCATCAATAATCGTACAACTTTAGACCTTGAAGATTTAGCCGATAAAAAAGCAGTAAAATCAATCATGGGTAAAAAAGTTGGTGATGTGGTTACCCTAAAAACAAAAGGTTTATTCAACGACGATCACAAATTGATGGACGTCTTAAATATCGGTCACGATGATGTACACGGTTTGGATATCGAAATCACGTTCACGATTGATGAAGTGATTGGTTATGAGCCTGCAACCTTAGACCAAGAATTGTTTGATCGTTTGTTCGGCCCTAAAGCAGTGACTTCTGTTGACGAGATGAAAGCGAAAATCAAAGAAGATGCTGAACGTCAATTCGCACAACAAGCCGACCAAAAATTCTTAAACGATGTGACTGAATTTTTAGTAGAATCTACCAAATTTGATTTACCTGCTGAGTTCTTGAAAAAATGGATTCAAACCACTGGTGAAAACCCAATTTCTGAAGAAGAAGCGGCTACTGAATACGAGCGTTCCGAAAAAGGATTGCGCTACCAATTGATCGAAGGAAAAATCATGAAGGACAACAACCTTCAAATTACGTTCGACGAATTGAAAGACTACACCTCTGGTTTGATCAAACAACAAATGGCACAATTTGGTCAAATGGATCCAACCGATGAGGACGTTCAAGGTATCGTGGCGCGCGTAATGTCCAACCAAGACGAAGTGCGTCGCTTGTCAGAACAAGTGATGAACCAAAAAATGTTGGATTTGTTCAAAGACAAAGTAAAAGCAAAAACCAAAGAAGTAAACTACGAAGATTTCGTGAAAGCGATGTACGGTGAGTTGAAACACTAATTAAAATATAATTGCTATATTTGAGCGTCAAAGTCGGCCCGATTTTGACGCTTTTTTTTAAAACGTTCTTTCGGGTTTTGGGCAGCTTTTCCGGCTTTTGTTGCGGTACCGTCTTGCCGCTCGGTTTTTGTTCGGCCCCCACAGGCGCTTCCTTCGGTCGCACTGCGGTTCCCACAAAAACACGACCGCCACTTCCGGTGACCTCCACGACAATCCGGGCTGCATCCCCTAAACCGCCACTTTGGCATGTTTAAGAAAAGCGGTACAACCTTTGTACTCCTTTTTGCATCTAGTATTAAAAAGTATATTAATTCATTCTACCACAACTTATGAATTTCGGAAAAGAATTTAAAAAATTTGCGACGAAAAAGCACGGTGTAAATAGCCTCTACTTCGATAAAATCGTAGCAGGAATGACACCCTATATTATTGAAGAACGTCAAATGAACGTATCTCAATTGGATGTGTTCTCCCGTTTGATGATGGATCGTATCATCTTCTTGGGAACCGGTGTTGACGATTATGTAGCCAACATTATTCAAGCCCAATTGTTGTTCTTGGAAAGTGTTGACGCTTCCAAAGACATTCAAATCTACATCAACTCTCCAGGAGGAAGTGTTTACGCTGGTCTCGGAATTTACGACACCATGCAATACGTTAAACCCGATGTAGCTACCATCTGTACCGGAATGGCAGCCTCTATGGGAGCCGTATTATTATGCGCTGGTGCCGAAGGTAAACGTTCAGCATTGCCACATTCTCGCGTAATGATTCACCAGCCTTCAGGCGGTGCGCAAGGTGTAGCAACCGACATGGAAATCAACTTGAAAGAAATGTTGAAATTAAAAGACGAATTGTACCAAATCATTTCCAACCATTCGGGACAATCGTTTGAAAAAGTATACAAAGACTCAGAACGTGACTACTGGATGATTGCTGATGAAGCGAAAGAATACGGTATGATCGACGAGGTATTACGTAGATAATTTTTAACAAACTACTTAGAAACGGAGCAACGAAGTTTCAACCGCTCTGTTTTTCAGTAGCTCAGCAGCTTACTTATGGCTAAAGAAATTTTAGAATGTTCCTTCTGCGGACGCAAAAAACCCGAAACCAATCTGTTGATTGCCGGTATCAATGCGCACATCTGTGACCGTTGTATCGAACAAGCGCACGGCATTGTTTTGGAAGAAATCCGTTCCAGTAATGGCGTGAAATTACCTTCCGATTTGGTGTTGCAACGCCCGAAAGAAATTCGTGCATTCCTCGATCAATATGTAATCGGTCAAGAACAAACCAAAAAAGTACTATCCGTTGCCGTATACAATCACTACAAACGATTGATGCAACCCCAAGCCGCCGACGAAGTGGAAATTGAAAAGTCCAATATTGTTATGGTTGGGCAAACCGGTACTGGTAAGACCTTAGTTGCCAAAACCATCGCGCGCATGCTTGATGTGCCGTTAGCGATTGTCGATGCTACCGTATTGACAGAAGCCGGCTATGTAGGGGAAGACGTTGAAAGTATTTTGACACGCTTACTTCAAGCCGCTGATTACGATGTGGCCAAAGCAGAACGAGGCATTGTATTCATCGACGAGATTGACAAAATCGCCCGCAAAAGCGATAACCCTTCCATCACCCGTGATGTGTCAGGTGAAGGTGTTCAACAAGCCTTACTAAAACTTTTGGAAGGTACTGTAGTCAACGTTCCACCAAAAGGCGGTCGTAAACACCCCGACCAAAAATTTGTAGAAGTCAATACCCAAAATATTTTATTTATTGCCGGTGGTGCTTTTGACGGTATTGAACGTGTCATTTCAAAGCGCTTGAATCGACAAGCGGTAGGCTACAGTACAAATAAAAAAGAAGCGGTCGACAAAGACAATCTTTTGCAATACATCATCCCAAAAGATTTAAAAGATTTTGGTTTAATTCCAGAAATTATCGGTCGTATGCCTGTGCTAACCCACATGGATCCGCTAGATAAACCTACATTGCGTGCCATTTTGACCGAACCTAAAAATGCCTTGATCAAACAATACCAAAAATTGTTTGCTATGGATGAGGTCCAACTTACGGTCACTGATGAAGCCTTGGATTATATTGTCGATAAAGCTTTGGAATACAAACTCGGCGCACGTGGATTACGATCCCTGTGCGAAGCGATTCTTACCGATGCGATGTATGAAATGCCAAGCACGGATGACAAAGTCTTGGATATCGATAAAGATTATGCCGAACATGCTTTGAACAAAAATTTATTGAAACGATTAGAAATCGCCTCATAAAAAAATCCCGATCAACCGATCGGGATTTTCTTTTCTAACTAACCTCAAACCTATTTCATCAATCCACCACCCGAGTTCACTTTGTCCGTTTGGATGTCCGTGTTCTCTTTTTGTAGTTTTAGATTTCCGAAATTGTATGTTAACGACAAACGAAATACGCGCGAGTCGATTTTTTCTCTGAAACGGGTATCCAAATTCTCTCCTGCCACTAAAGCATTGACATTGTTTTGATTGAATACATCAAAACAGTGAATACCAATTTTTAATTTTTTGTCCATAAAATCTTTATTGAACGAAATGTCAAACTGTTGGATCGGCTTAGTAATGCGGTAAATTTCCCAGTTTCCATTGCCTGGTAAAATGAAATACGACATAGTGTTTTTGATGCCCCAAGGCAAAATGATTTGCGACTGCGCCGCATAATTAAACAATCCTTTGGTACCGTAAGGTAAGTAATACCCACGTAAATCTGATTTCACATAATTGATGTTGACAAAAATGTAGTTCATCTGATCCATATTGTTCATGCGTTTTTGAAATTCTTCTTTTCCTTTGAAAAAATAATCCAACGGAATCGGGAAATTCGCATAGGCACTAAAGGTTCGGAACTGATCAAACTGCTTAAAAGTCGCATTACTAACTGGTGTAGTAGCCGCTGCATCTGCACTAAATACGAATTGGTTGATGTCTTTGCTAATCGTATAATTGGCTCCCAATTGAACAAATTGGAACGCCGAAAATTTCAATTCAAAATTGTCAATAAATGTCGGGTTCAATAAAGGATTTCCTTGTGACGAGTTGTATTGGTCAAAATTGGAGCCATTATTCGGATTCAAAGTGAAATAATTAGGCTGACTAATTTTCTTGGAATACGAAGCGGATACATTCAATTGATTCGTAAACTCATAAATCGCACTGATGTTTGGGAACAAATTTCGGTTGGTAAAACTCACTTTTTGTGACAAAGTGTTCGTTAAACGTTCAATGTGGAAATTCTCATAACGCAATCCCGCGGTCAAATTTAATTTCTTGATTTTTTGACGCGCCTCCACATAAAAAGCCAAATTGTTTTCTTTATAATCAAAAGTAATCACATTGGGAACAGCCGTGTTGAGGTAATAATTACCGTCTTGTTGTACCTGTAAAAAGTTGTATTTACCCCCCGTACTCAATGAAAATTTCCATTTTTCAACAGGGAAAACAAAGTCGTATTTCAAGTATTGATTGCCTAATTTAAACACCGAATTACTGGAGTTGTTATAGGTTGCCAAGGTTGCATAATCCACCGCAGAGGCCATTGATCTTGGCTTTTGATCCAAGAAATTCGTATAGGCCGTAACATCAAAAGTAGAACCGATAGTATCTAGTTTTTGTTTGTATTGTAAACTCAATTCGTGGTTGTAATTTTTATTCTTGGTCGTCCCGTTATTGCGGTAGTCAATGTTGTCACCAATGGTGTAATTTTTGAACTCATTACGTTCATTTGCCGCATTCAAATTATAATTCAATAATAAATTCGTTTTATCATTAAATCGGTAATTGGTTCCCCCACGGAAATAAAAATTGCGGTAGGTGGTCTGACTGAAGTTCTCTTGATCCAATTGTTTTACGGGGGTAAAAGCAGTAAACGTTTGCTGCGTTCCACGCCGGTTTTCACTATCGATATAATTGTAACCCGTCATGGTTTGCCAACTTAATTTTCCAACTTTACCATTCACTAAAACTTGCGGACTCGGTTTTTGGTATTTGTTGAAATTGTAGTTGATATTGAAACTTGCATTAACACCCGCTCTGCGTTTGGCATTGGTAACAATATTAATGATAGAACCGCTAGAATTTGCATCATAGGAAGCACCAGGATTGTAGATGAGTTCGACCTTTTCAATAGCATTCGCTGGAAGCGAGCTCAAATAATTCTGTAAATCGGTACCCGATAGCGAACTCGGCGAACCGTCGATGTAAATGCGTACGCCTTTTCCATTTAAAGTGATTTCACCCGTTGGAGAAGTAATTACACCCGGTAATTTTTTAATCGCATCCAAACTACTTCCGGTACTCACCATCGGATTGTCTTTGATGGTAACAGTAGTTTTATCGGATTCAACTTTGATGAATTTGCGTTTTTGTGCAATAGTTACTTCGTCAAGTGTGGTGACTTTGGCTTTGGTAGTGTCGTTAACTTTTTGATTGTTTTCGTTGCGGGAAGTCTGTTCTTGTGCCATGACATTACCGCATAGCAACGCCATGAGTGGCAGAAATACTAATTTCATGATTGTGATTGATTGATGATTACAGGTAAGACTTTTAAGTCGTACAATTGTTACAAATCAATCCCGTTTTTTTGTGTTAAAATTTTAAGAGGGAAGGGCAGATGGATCGTTTTTTGTTACTAATGGTTTGGCTTCTACGCATCTACGGCCATAACATTTCATGCGTTTGGGACCGCAAGAAAAGGTGAGTATTGCCAAACAAATTAGAATAAAATACTTCATAGCGATGCACTGTGTTGCAGTTGTAAAAGTTGCTCGAGATAATCCCGTTGGTTGGACAATCGCGGAATTTTATTTTGACCGCCCAATTTATCGCGCTCTTTTAACCAATCATAAAAAAGGTTTTCACGGGCAACATTTAACTTCAACGGATTTAACGTCATGTTATTGTAGCGTTTCGCTTCATAATCGGAGTTGACGGATTGTAAGTGATTGTCCAAAAGTTCGGCAAATGCCGCCACGGAGTCAGGCGATTGATCAAACTCAATCATCCATTCATGTGCGCCTTTTTCTTTGCCGTGCATAAAAATGGGCGCCACCGTATAATCTTTAATCGAACAATGCAAGGCTTGACATGTCAGCGCTAAGGCTTTATCGGTATTTTCCACCATGAGTTCTTCTCCAAAAACATTGATATGGTGTTTGGTCCGACCCGAAACCCGAATGCGGTACGGACTGATAGAAGTAAACCGAACAGTGTCGCCAATCATATAGCGCCAAAGGCCAGAATTGGTCGTAATCACAACGGCATAATTGGTATCCAATTCAACTTCGGCTAGTCGGATTATTTTTTCATTGGGTGTACCAAAAGTGGACATGGGAATGAATTCATAGAAAATGCCATAATCCAACATTAACAACAAATCATTGGAATAGTTTAAATCTTGAATGGCAAAAAATCCCTCACTGGCATTGTAAATTTCGTAGTATTTAAAGTCGGGTTTGGGTAACAATTTTTGGTATTGCTCACGATAGGGTTCAAAACTCACACCGCCATGAAAATACACTTCGAGATTGGGCCATAAATCCAATAATTGGGTATGGCCGGTTTCGTTGAGAATGCGTTGCATCAAGACCATCATCCAAGAAGGAACACCTGCGAAACTCGTCACATTTTCGCTTTTCGTTTCATGAATTATGGCTGCCAATTTGGTTTCCCATTCACTCATTAACGAGGTTTTATTGCTGGGTGTGCTACTAAATTCAGCCCACAGCGGCATATTCTCAATTAAAATCGCCGATAAATCGCCGAAATAGGTATTGTTGTTGGCATAAATTTGCGAACTTCCTCCCAAACGTAAACTCTTTCCTAAAAACAAATTGGATTCGGGATTGTTGTGCAAATACATCGCTAGCAAATCTTTGCTGCCTTTGTAATGACAATCCTCCAAAGCCGCTGTACTTACGGGAATAAATTTACTTTTTGCGTTAGTTGTTCCACTGGATTTGGCAAACCATTTAATCGGGGTGTGCCAAAATATATTTTGATAGCCTTTACGGGTTTCTTCAATCAAAGGTTCCAAATCTTCATAATGCGAAACCGGTACCCGGTCGATAAAGGTTTGGTAACTTTTCACAGAAGCAAAATCATATTTTTTCCCAATCACCGTCTCTTCACAATTGCGAATGAGGTTCAAAAGTAAATCCTCTTGAACTTCATTTGGGTATTTTAAAAACAATTCAATCTGGTGAATGCGCTGTTTTAAAACCCACGAGGCAATGGAATTGATAATGGGAAATGGCATAATTTATTTTTGGTTTTGAAGGTGTTCAATAATGGACTGCGCAATGGCATTTTGACCCGCTTGACTAGTCAAATACGCTTTGTCATTCGCATTCGATACAAATCCCATTTCCAAAAGTACGGCAGGGCAATTTGCATTTTTCAAAATATAAAACGGTCCTTTTTTTACTCCTCTATTGTTCAAAGAAGTTCGTGCCGCTAAGGTTGTAGCCAATTGTTCTGCTTGTGATAATGAAGTTGCCGCAGTTTTAGAATCATCGGAATAATACACCTCAAATCCATGCGCGTTTTCGTTTTTATTATGGTTCACATGTAGTGAAATTAACAGGTCGGGTTGGAGTTGATTGACATAATTCACACGATCAGATAAGCTCTTCATTTGGTCGTCTAAGCGCGTGAAATGAACCGTTACCGATTCATCTTTCATTTTTTCTTGAATTTTTTGAGTAATCAAAGTGGTAAGCGCTTTCTCTGATATGTCCGCTGTTTGCGCTCCATAATCTTGACCACCATGGCCAGCATCAATAACAACGGTATATTCTTTTTTATCAAATGAGAAAATGGATAACAGTAAAGCAGTACAACCGATTCCAACAGTGGCAATTTTCAATAATTTTTTCATGGCTTGGCGTTTTAGTATGATTATAAAAATAGTAAAAAATAATTAATTAAGAATTTCCGTTTGTAAGTTTACAGAGACAGAATATTTGATGAGTTCGCCACTCGAAGAAACTCCGCGACCTCCCATGCCTTTTCCATAGGTTTCAAATTCTTCGGTATTGATGCGTACGTTGCTGTCGTTCGGACTCTTATTCGAACTCAGGGTTAAAATTTTGCCCAATTGTACATCACTGTGTTTGGCCAATCTTCGTGTGGTTTCTAGAGCATCAGCCACCGCCAATTCTTCTGCTTTTTTGTAATGTTCTTGAAAGTTGGTGTTGAAATACGAAATTCGTTCAATGCGTTGGAACTTGGTTTTCAATAATTCTTCCGTTAAATCCTGAATTTTATCCAAATCCAAAATGGTGAAAATGATTTTTTGATTGGAACGAAATCCGAGGAAAATATCTTTGTCCAGTTTAGAATCCCAACGCGTAGCTTTATCGGTTGTAATTAAACTCGTTTTAATTTCTGTGGTATCTTTTACATAACGCAGCACAATTTGCCGAATCAATTTCATGGTTTGTTGGTTTTCATTCACCGCTTCCCGCAAGGTAGGTTTCACATGAGTCAGTTGTAGCGTAATCGATGCGGCATTAGGAAAAACAGAAACCGAGCCACTGCCTAATACACTAATTTTTGGTTTGTCTGCGATGTTTTGAGATTGAAGGGTGAAGGAAATTACAACTAGTAATAGTGTAAAAAATATTTTTTTCATGTTGGTTTGGTTTTTTTGGTTGTTCTATCTTTACGCAGATTTAACTTTTTTATTGTATTCAAATGATTTACGAAGGCGTGCTTTCCAAGATGCAAACGGAATTTCAAGACCCTATTCAATACTATTTGGTTTTGGATCAAAGTTTTTTACATATCAATCAAATGTTAGGCAAAACCCTTGAGTTTGAGCATACGGGTTACCAGTGTTTGAATTGTGGTAAAAAGAAGAAAATCTTCCGTCAAGGCTTTTGTTACGATTGCTTTATGGGCAGTCCTGCAGCAGGCGATTGGATTATGCGCCCTGAGTTAAGTACAGCCCATTTGGATATTGAAGACCGTGATTTGGATTATGAAAAACGGGTGCAATTGCAACCGCATATAGTCTATTTGGCGTTGTCTAGTGAAGTGAAAGTAGGTGTAACACGCAAAACACAAGTACCCACTCGTTGGATCGATCAAGGTGCCGTTCAAGCATTGCCTATCGTGGAAGTGCCCAACCGGTATTTGGCAGGAATCACCGAAGTTGCGCTTAAAAATTATTTTGCCGACAAAACCAATTGGCAAAAAATGCTCAAAAATGAAGTGGCTTGGGTGGATTTATTCCAAGAAAGGGAGAAAATTGCTTCCGTGTTGCCAGAGGAAGTTAGGCCTTATTTTCATCCCGAAGCACAAGATTTATACGAATTGCATTATCCAGTTTTGAATTATCCTTCTAAAGTTACCAGTTTAAATCTGGAAAAAACCAAGCAGTATTCTGGAAAATTAATCGGAGTGAAAGGACAATATTTACTCTTTGAAGATCAGACCGTTTTTAATGTCCGCACCTATGAAGGGTATGAAGTTCGAATCACAATAGCATAAAAAAAGCGACTAATTAATTAGTCGCTTTTGTTTTATATTGTATTCTAAAGTTACAATTTGAATACGCCACCTACATTAAACACAGAGTGTGCATTTGCAACGGTGCCACTTTTTTTCGTAATGTCTGACATGCCGCTAAATCCTTGCCAATCTACCAAAATGCTGAATTTTTTGGAGACTTCAATTTTATAGCCAATACCATACGTAAGTCCCATTTGAAAACTATTGAGGTATGAACTAATGTCTTGACCGTTTTCATCGGCAGAGAGTAAGAAACTTGGTGTTAAACCAAAATTTAAGTTCCATTTACGATTGCTGCCAAAGTGCCAATTCGCATTAACAGGAATGCTTAAATAACTTAATTTGTCAACGAAGTATTGATTTTCAGCACCCATACTTTGAAATTGCAATCCTGAACGAAGACTCCAGCGATTGTTGAAGTAATAGTCGGCTACAACACCAAAGTCTGCCGAATTTCGATAATCCAAGTCATCGATATAGTCTCCAGATAAGGTGGAGGTGGCATAGCCAATGTAAGGAACAAGTTCGATATCGCCCCCTGTACGACGCTGTGCATTTGAAACAATTCCGCTTAATAAAAGAAAGCTGATCATTAATTTTTTCATGGTATATACTATTTAATGTTGGGGTAAATATACTTACTTTTTCTTTCCAAATAAACCATTAATTAAATTGCCGGCTTTATTTTTTATGTCTTCTTTGGTTTTTGTTTTCGCAGTATCTCCCGGTTTGGTGTTGCGGTCAATGAGTTGGTCTAGCGCAGATTTCCCTTTTCCAACCAATTTATCTTTTTGTTGTTTGGCAATATTGTTAGCTAAAGCTGTCGTTGCCGTTTTTATATCTGTGGTGACTTTTGGATTGGAAAAACTTCCGGTCAAATTGGCATTGATAGGAACGTTGTCCAATTTATTTACATCTGAAGGGGATAATTTGGCTAATAATTTATTGGCATCATTGCCTAAATATTTCGCAGGAACATCCAATTTTAAACCGTAATTCATGGATTGATCAAACCCATGTGAGCCATTTACGGTGACTTTGATGTCTTGGTATTTGATGTCAAACGGTTTTACCACCACTTTTCCGTCCTTAAATGAAACGGCTGCTTTTAAATCGTTTAAATTGAGTTTATTAATATCGATAAACTTCAATTGATCATCCAAAGTGTTCAACAATTTTGAATTACTTGGATTTACCGTAGTAGAAAGCAATTGCCCTATTAAATCACCAGAAAGACTTTTGATGTCGGGGGTCATTTCAGTGGCGTTTAAGTTGCCATTTAATTTTATCGTCGAATTTAATTTTCCGTTAATTACGCCTGCAATCGGAGCAATCTTTTTTAACATCTCCAATTGTGTGAACGATTGGGCAATATCAACCTGACTCAAACCAAGATTCATGGCGAATTTTGGTGTTTTTTCTTTGGTGGAAACGTCTCCGTTAAACGTAATCTGACCGTTAAAAATATTCGTTTTTACATTCTCCAAGGTCACTTTTTGGTCTTTGATAATCAACTTACCCATACAGTTTTTTAAGGTTAAGTTGTCGTACAAAACGGTATTGGCTTTTGCAGTTAACGAACAATCCAAAAAGGCCGGAATTTTTAATGGCTCCGCTGCTTTTTTGCTTTCTGTTTTTGGGGTAGTTTCCGTAGTCATGAAATCATTAACGGCTAATTGATTGGAAGTTAAGTTGAAATTGCCTTGAAGGTTTTGGTTACGGAAAATGAAACCGTAAAAATTCTCCAAAACGCCATTCACCGCCAAATCACTTTTCCCGGTTTTCGCCGCAAATTGTTTTAAGTGCACACGACTCGGATTGAATTCGACCAAAACCTTGCTGATATCCATGTTTTTTCCAGTTTCATCGGTATAACGGAATCCGGTCAAATCAATGGTTCCCGCATTTTGAATTCGGGCATAATCGCTTTTTTCCACGGATGCCATGTCAAAGGCTGTGGTTACATCTGCTTTTAAAATTCCCGATAAGGGTTTATCTAATTTAATGGGATAGGCTTTTGAGAAATTATTTAAGTTGATGGTGCCTTTTAATTCTGCATTGACTTGGGCATTCTCAGCTACATTTTTTAGTGTCGCTTTGGCAGTAAAAACATCTTGATCAATGGCAAATGAGAGGCGGTCAATGTTCACATAAGTATCGTTCATTGTTCCCGTTTCATTCACAATTTTTGTGTCAATATGAATGTTTTTAATCGCTTTTGGCAAATTTGGATACTGGAAAGAGGCGTTGTTTGACGCGATACCAATGTTGAATTTGGGTACGGTAGTTTCGGTTAATTGGCCTTTGGCAAATCCTTTTACAGAAAAAGCACCAGTTGTTTTTACATTGTCTAAATTGCTTCGGTAAGCCGCTGGAATCAAGCCTAAGAAGTTTTTAAAGTCTGAAGTGGGGGTTTCAAAGGTGAGATCATAAATTTGCGCGTTCTCCGCCATTTGAATAAAACCATTAAACTTTAATGGCAAGTCGTTGATTTTGGCTTCGTTTTGTTTAAAGCTGTATTTGCTTTGCTTTAAATCAATTCCCAGAACCGCATCCAGCGCCACAGGAACGTGATTCATGTAGTTCATTTTGTCCATGGACATTGATACTTGGGTCGTCGTTTTGGTTTTTAAATCCAATACATCATTATTGAAATCTCCCTCACCGGTATGATTGATACTGTCCAATTGCATTTTGATTTTGGACTTTCTATCCGTAAAGCGAAACGTATAATTTTCGACTTCGTATTCTTTAATTTTCAACGATAACGGTTTGCTGGCTTCACCAGAGTCTGTTTCTTTTTTATCTTTTAAGGCGATGTCGTAATTCCCTTGACCTTTTTCATTAAAAATAATATTGATTAATCCATTATTAGTTGAAATCGCATCAACATGCATGGGTTCGGTGTCGCTGTTAAACAATTCCATCACCGATAATTTTAAGTGCAATTCATCAAAGGCTACAAGCGTATCACCCTCAAAAGGTGCTTTATTAATGATGGACATTTTTTCAACGGAGACGGTGGCTTTCGGGAAGTTTTTAAACAAACTTACTTCGGCATCTGCAAAAGAGACTTTGGCATCTACACTTTCGTTTAAGGCCTTTTCAATGCGAGCCTTGATTTGATCTTTGAAAAAATAGGGGATGGCAAAAGCAAGTAAGACGATTACTCCCAAAGTGATTCCGGTAATTTTGGCGATTTTCTTTAACATAGGATTCAATATTTATAAAAAGCCAAAACGCAAATACCTTGCCTAAATTGACCTTGTTCCACAAAAATACAATTTACTGTGGTGGAATCCACTCTTGATTTTCCCAAAAAAAGATTAAAAAAAACCGCTTCGTTGAAAAGCGGTTTTACATTTTAATTTATTTTTAGTTCATACGGCATTCGGGTCATCACTCCTTTTTGACGGGAAAGTAATTGAATGCGTTGTAAGATTTCATAATTCTGTTCGCCAATTTCTTGTTTTAAGAGTTCGGCCCGACTTTGAACTAACCCCATATCCTCAAAGAAAGCCAACAATTCACGGTCGTATTCTGGATAATCTTGGGTGCGATAGGATTTGAGTTTAGCTAATTTGGCAGCTTCTTTAATAGCTTTGTCCAAACCACCAATTTTATCGACTAAACCAATTTTGATGGCATCGGCGCCACTCCATACCCGACCTTGCCCGATAGCATCAACTTGCTCTGGAGTTAATTTACGGCCATCCGCCACACGTTTTACAAAAGTGGCATAAACTCGTTCAACTCCTTCTTGTGTTACCATTCTGAAATTTTCATCCATAGGGCGGAACGGACTGTAATCTAAGGCATTTTTATTAGTTTGCACTTGGTCCACACTCAAGCCAATTTTTTGACCCAATTCCGTAAAATTAGGAATCACCCCAAATACACCAATCGAACCTGTAATGGTGGTTTCTTCAGCAAAAATGGTATTGGCATTACACGAAATATAATACCCGCCAGAAGCTGCGTAATTCCCCATAGAAACGACCACGGGCTTCACTTTTTTCGTTAATTCAATTTCTCTCCAAATCAAATCGGAGGTCAATGCACTACCACCTGGACTATCGACACGCAATACGATTGCTTTCACATTTTCATCCCTGCGGGCATCGCGAATGGCTCTTCGCATAGCGCCATCCCCAATCACATTCACATCGCCTTCTCCAGCCGCAATTTCACCTTGAGCGTATATAATTGCAATTTCATCTGTAGCATCTAAATTCACCGCTGCAGTGGCTTTGGCTTCCGCATAATCGACGATTGAAATTGTATTGTAATCGGTGTCAGGGTCTTCTTTTAGGGCTTTCCGAATTAAATCATCGTAATGATCTTCGTACGTAATCACATCAACCAAACGGTTTTGTTTGGCCAATTCAGGCGTACGTGCGCTGAGGTTATCGGCAATAGCATTTAATTCTTCTGCAGAGATGTTCCGACTCTTAGAAATATCCGCGATGACAGCATTCCAAACAGATTGTAGTAACTGACTCGTTTGTTCGCGATTGGCGTCACTCATTTTGTCTTCCAAAAAGGGTTCGACCGCACTTTTGTATTTTCCATGGCGAATGACTTCCATTTTGATGCCCGATTTTTCCTGAATGCCTTTGAAAAACATCAATTCGGCGCCCAATCCTTTAAAATCCAATTCGCCCACCGGATTGATACAAACTTTATTCGCAGCAGAAGCTAAATAGTAGTCTTTTTGCGAATAGACATCCGCATAGGCATACACAAACTTACCTGATTTTTTGAAATCAATTAATTTGTCCCGTAACGCTTTGGTTTGAGCTAAACCGAGACCGGAGTTCACATTTTTCAATGAAATTCCTTTGATGTCTGCATCGGTTTTCGCATAATCAATAGCATTCAAAATATCGATTAACCCGTCGTGATTTGCCGTAAATTGCCCAATGTCGGTGAAATTAATTTTTCCAGCATAGTCCAATTCGACTTTGGATAAATCCAATTCAATTACCGAATTTGAGTTAACCGTTACGGTTTCTTCATCACCACCAAAAAGGGCAGCTATAAAAATGAGCCCAAAAAAAGCAATCATGAAGAATAAAAAGAGTCCGACCAAAGTGGCCAATACATTACTTAAAAAGCGCATAGTTTAAATTTTAACACATTAGTTTCCAATTCACTAAAATTGTTACGGAATTTTGGGTCTAACTTCTCAAAAATAGTTATCAACACCGAGCGCAAAAATAGCGATTTCTGAATTAGATTTAGTTATTTTGCGGGGTATGAATTCACAGCATCAAATTGTACTAGCATTGGGGACCAATTCGGGCGAAAGGCTCAGTAATTTGGAGCAATGTGTACATTTGATACATCAAAATACGGCCACGGTAATCGCTGTTTCTCCGGTATACGAAACCACTTCTTGGGGCTTTGAAAGCGCTTCGTTTTACAATTGTATACTTGTGGTTCATTCCCATAAAACGCCTCAGAAAATTCTGAAATCCATTTTGAAAATTGAACGCGAAATGGGTAGAACACGAAGCGGTTCTGAAGGCTATGAAGACCGAATTATCGATATCGACATCATAAGTTTTGATCATGAATTGGTTGAAACGGAACAGTTGACCATTCCACATCCTTTACTTACAGAACGGCAATTTGTGTTGCAACCTTTAGCTAAAGTTTTGCCCAATTGGACGCATCCGAAAACCCAACAATCCGTGCATGAATTGATTCAAAAGTGCTCGGATAATGGCGAATATCAAATTGTTGGTAATCTTTCGGCTCCTTTGCAAGCGATTCATTTAGAGCAATGCAATTATATCGCTATCGAAGGGAATATTGGTGCTGGAAAAACGACATTGGCAACCAAAATGGCCGAAGATTTTAATGCAAAAACGGTCTATGAACGATTTGCTGACAATCCGTTTTTACCTAAATTCTACAAAGATCAAAACCGCTATGCTTTTCCTTTGGAAATGTCATTTCTAGCGGATCGCTACCAGCAAATTTCTGATGATTTGTCCCAATTTGATTTGTTTAAAGATTTTGTGGTGGCAGATTACCACATATTCAAATCGTTAATATTTGCCAAAGTTACGTTGGCCGAAGACGAATACCGTCTGTATAAAACGCTGTTTGATATCATTTACAAAGAAATGCCCAAGCCCGATTTGTATATTTATTTGTACCAAAATACGGAACGCTTACTGCAAAATATCCGTAAACGGGGGCGAAGCTATGAACAAGAAATTCCGGCTGACTATCTAGAGAAAATTAATAACGGCTATTTGGATTTTATCAAAACCCAGCAAAATTTAAACGTATTGGTGATTGATGTATCCGAATTGGATTTTGTTAAAAATCAATCCGATTATATAACCATTTTAAAGGCCATCCAAAAGCAATTATCGCTTTAACGCAAAGTGCCCTTTTTGACGTAATCCATTGGTTTTGTTTTCATACACAAACCAATAATCATCTGCGGGTGCCAACTGTCCGTTGATTTGACCATTCCAACTTGGATTACGTGGGTTAATTTCAAATACAATTTTTCCGTAACGATCATAAATGGTTAGGGTTTCTGATGCAGAAATAAGCAAGCCTTTGCCAGACCAACTGTCGTTTATACCATCTTGATTGGGAGTAAAGTAAGCTGGAAAAACATTGGCTTGAAACGGAATTTCGAGTAAGCCACAACCGTGAATTTCGCGAATTGTGAGGGTGAAAAAACCACCTTCGTCCAAATGAAAAATGGGGCTAGTTTGAAAGGTAACACCGTCAATACTGTATTCAAAATCACCATTTTCAACCATAAAAACCGTCATGTCTAGTCCGTTGATTAATAAGGAATTTAATTCGGGTAAAGGATAATGATTGACGGTAAAGGTTTTGGTATCTGCACAATTTGCAGCAGAGGTAACCGTCACTTGATAAACGCCTGCTTGTGTGACACTAATGGAAGGGGTTGTGCTGCCATTCGACCATGAATACGTGGCATTGGGATAGAATACCGCGAGTGAAGCGGATCGGTTGGCACATACATTAATGGTTTCATCCGGCCCAAGATTCGGTGTTGGAAGTAAGGTTACCGTCACCGGAATTCGTGTTGAAATACAGCCGTTGTTGTCGGCTTCAACATAGAATGTCGTCGTTTGGTTCAGAACGGGCGTCGTGTATTGATTGCCTGTAAATAACGGTTGTGTACTAGTCATTGACGCATACCATCGAACAACACCGGCCGTTGTGGTAGCACTTAAAATGGTACTTAAACCAGAACAACCCGAAGCAACAGGATTTACTGAGAGCACAGGGATGTCGTTTATGGTTGCAGTTATTGCTGTTCTCGGACTATTTAAACAATCGGAAGTTACGGTGTAAAAAGTTGTAGTTGTGTTTAATAGGGGTGTTGTAAAAGAATTTCCAGTTGCAATTGGCGTTCCACCCGTGGCAGAGGTGTACCAATTTACGGTTCCTTGATTGGTAGTGGCTTGTAAGTTTACTGTTCCAGGTCCGCACGAACTTCCGTCTGTAGTTGCTGTAATTTGTGGAATATAAAGGGAAGTACTCGTGGAAATTTGTAGAACAGGATCACCGGGCATACCGCCAAATTCGACGATATAGCCTTTGGGTTGGTAACTTCCTGAACTTGCTCCGGTATTGGAGAGATCATTCCACGAACCGGAAAGTCCAACACCAGGCGCCGTAATATGGGCATAATCTTCATCGTTGAGATTATTCGGTTCGCCCGTATTCCAATAGGTAAAGGTAAGTGCTGTGCCGAGTTCGGGTCCGGACATCCATTTCCATTGTCCTTCCACTTGTTCGTCACTCGCACCAATCCAACCGGTTCCTGAGGCTTGGTTGCCTGAAAAAACGGCTTCGTCTAACGAAGTTAGGGTAGCTAAATAACCGTGCAAACCAAAATAGGTACTTGAATTCGCTAATGCTAAAGCATTGGTCCAGGTAATACCAAGATTGGGGACAAACAAATAAAAATGGCCGGTGGAAGGGAGGTAGTTGGCATCACCTACAGAAATTGAAAACGACCGAGTTCCTGATGGATTAGGCGAGTTATTCGAAAATTCCACATCCAGAATTGCAGCGGTGAGTTCGGTATAAGTAGGTTGTCCAGTAATGCCAAATAAGGTTAATTTTCCAGCAGTTGCATCCCAGGAACTTCCTAAATTAGGATGAATGCCAGTTAATGTCAATAGATCTTGCCCTTGAACATAGCCGTTAGAAATTTGTATAAAAATATTGTTGACGCCCAAATCATCGGGGTCTGTAATGGTCATGGAAGTGGCAATTTTTACTGAAGTTCCCGCACAATAGGGTTGGTTGCCTGTGGCTTGGAGTACGGGGGCAACATTAGTCGTTTGTGACCATATTGCAATACAATAGAAAAATAGAAAAATGGCGTAGATGCGGGACATTTATTGATTATTTTAATTTTTGAAAAAAATCCCAAACGACAATGCCTGCGCTTACGGAGATGTTGAGTGAATGTTTAGATCCCAATTGCGGAATTTCTATACAACCTTCGGTAAGAGCTATGGCTTCTTGAGAAACGCCATACACTTCGTTGCCAAAAATCAAGGCGTAACGTTCGTCTTTGATGGGTAGAAATTGATCTAGGAACGTAGCGTTTTCGACTTGTTCGATTGCATAGACTTTAATGCCTTCTTTTTGTAATTGTTGAATAACAGTTGTAATATTTTCAGCATATTCCCATGCAACAGTTTCTGTCGCACCCAATGCCGTTTTATGAATTTCTTTATGAGGAGGTGTAGCCGTGATGCCGCAGAGGTAAATTTTTTCTACTAAAAAAGCATCCGATGTGCGAAATACAGATCCGATATTATGCAGACTTCGGATATCATCAAGTATAATGATTATTGGGGTTTTTGTCGCTTTTTTAAAATCTTCAACGGATTTACGATCGAGTTCGCTATTGGCTAATTTTCTCATACTACAAAAATAAAAAAAGCTCCCGTTGAGGAGCTTTAAATATGGAAAAATAAGATTTTATTTAACTTTTTACCGGTGCAGCTGCTGGAGTAGCGGGTTGCGGATCGGGTAAAACGTTACCTTTAATGGTTAAAACCTTAGTTTCGTTGCCTACTGCATTGGAACGCACAGTTACGTTTTTAGTAAATTGTCCTACGCGGTCTGTTGCGTAACGAACACTGATTACTCCTTTTTGACCGGGTTGAATCGGATCTTTAGGAGGCGTTGGAACTGTACAACCACAAGAACCCTGAGCGCTCTCAATAATTAACGGTTTATTGCCTGAGTTAGTGAAAACAAATTGACGATTACCATCGGCATTGTGTTCAATGGTGCCGTAGTCAATCGTTTCGTTTTCAAATGTAATTTGTGCACCGTCAACAGGTTGAGTGGTTTGCGCTGGCTGAGCAGTAGTTGTTTTCGCATTAGGGGTTTGTGCATTGGCTAAACCCATTACTGAAAGTGCTGCAACCAAAAGAATTTTTTTCATGGTCTAACAAAATTTAGATTTACAAGCAAATCTAGCAAAAAAAATCATGTATTGTCCAAATTTTCCGAGTAAAAATCACTAATAAATTTCGTGGCAAACTTCAATAGATTTCGTTACATTCGTACCTCATTTTTTAATATTGAAATAGCGTGGCAGCCAAAGAAAAAAGTACAAAGGAAACCCCATTGATGAAGCAATACAACGAGATTAAAGCCAAGTATCCCGATGCTTGTTTGTTGTTTCGCGTAGGCGACTTTTATGAAACCTTTGGTGAAGATGCCATACGCGCCTCTAAGATCTTAGGAATTATTTTGACCAAAAGAGGGAATGGCTCGGAATCAGAAACGGCATTGGCTGGATTTCCTCATCACTCATTAAACACATATTTACCTAAATTAGTTAAAGCCGGTTTGCGGGTTGCCATTTGTGACCAATTGGAAGATCCCAAAATGACTAAAACCATTGTAAAAAGAGGGGTTACGGAATTGGTTACGCCAGGTGTGGCCATGAATGATGAGGTGCTGCAAGCCAAATCCAACAATTTTTTGGCTTCCGTTTATTTCGGTAAAAAAACATTAGGAATCGCTTTTCTTGATGTATCAACGGGTGAATTTCTCGCGGCTCAAGGGAATGAAGAATATTTGGATAAATTGATTCAGAATTTTCAACCCGCTGAATTACTGGTTCCCAAACAGCAGAAAAAGCAATTTCAAGATGTTTTTGGTGAAGAGTACAATGTGTTTTATCTCGAAGACTGGTTGTATAAAGAAGATTATGCCTTAGAGCGCTTAACTACACATTTTCAAACCAATTCCTTAAAAGGATTTGGAGTTGACGATTTGGTGGAAGGAGTGATTGCTTCTGGGGCGATTTTGTATTATTTATCCGAAACACAGCATAATAAATTACAGCATATTTCGTCTATTCAACGCATTGCCGAAGAGGCGTATGTTTGGATGGACCGATTTACCATTCGCAATTTAGAACTATACCATAGCTATAATCCCAATGCGGTAACGCTTTTAGATATTATCGATAAAACGCTTTCGCCTATGGGAGCTCGCCTGTTAAAAAGATGGCTGGCACTCCCGTTAAAGGATATTCAAAAAATCAGAGAGCGCCATGAAGTGGTTTCCTATCTGAAAAGTAATCAAGAGATTATGCAACAAATTCAATATCAAATCAAACAGATATCGGATTTGGAGCGACTGATTTCGAAAGTGGCTACGGGACGAATTGCGCCGCGTGAAGTGATGTATCTAAAAGAATCCTTGGATGCTATTGTTCCAGTAAAAACGATAGCCTTGGCAAGTCCCCAAGAAGCTGTTCGTGTGTTGGGAGATACGTTGCATTCGTGTGATGTTTTGCGGGAAAAAATCGCGACTACTTTAAATCCAGATGCGCCTGTTTCCATTACTAAAGGAAATGCAATTGCTCCGGGTGTACACGAAGAATTGGATAGGTTGCGCAATATTGCTTTTTCTGGGAAAGAATTTTTGGAGCAAATTGAAAAGCGGGAATCGGAACGAACAGGAATTACCTCTTTGAAGATTTCGTTTAATAACGTTTTTGGGTATTATATCGAAGTTCGAAACACCCACAAAGACAAAGTGCCCGAAGATTGGATTCGAAAACAAACCTTGGTCAATGCAGAGCGCTACATCACGGAAGAATTAAAAGAGTATGAGAGTACCATTCTTGGTGCTGAAGAAAAGATTCACCAAATCGAATCCCAACTGTTTGAGCAATTGGTGAATTGGATTGGAACGTATATCAAGCAAGTGCAAATGAATGCGCATTTGATTGCGCAATTGGATTGTTTGGTTGCTTTTGCTCAATTGGCTTTGGATCATCATTATGTATGTCCGGAATTGGATGATAGTTTTGATTTGGACATCAAAAACGGTCGTCATCCCGTAATTGAAAAACAATTGCCGGTGGGTGTGCCGTATATTGCTAATGATGTGTATTTGGATCGCGACAGTCAGCAAATCATCATGATTACGGGTCCGAACATGTCGGGTAAGTCGGCCATATTACGTCAAACAGCGCTTATTGTACTGTTGGCGCAAATTGGAAGTTTTGTACCGGCCGAATCCGTTCGTATGGGGGTGGTGGATAAAATTTTTACGCGGGTAGGAGCCAGTGATAATATTTCCATGGGTGAGTCTACTTTTATGGTGGAGATGAATGAAACAGCTTCTATTTTGAACAATATGTCGGAACGAAGTTTGGTTTTACTTGACGAAATTGGACGCGGAACGAGTACATATGATGGTATTTCCATTGCCTGGGCGATTGCAGAATATTTGCATGAAAATCCGGCACGTGCCAAAACCTTATTTGCGACCCATTACCATGAGTTGAATGAAATGACGGAGGTATTACCGAGAATTCGAAATTATAATGTTTCGGTAAAAGAATTAAAAGACAATGTGCTTTTCTTGCGTAAGTTGGTAGAAGGCGGTAGCGCACACAGTTTTGGTATTCATGTGGCGAAAATGGCTGGGATGCCACAAACCGTAATTCAAAAAGCACAGAAGATGTTAAAGAAGATGGAAAAAGGACATTCGTCAGAAGTGTTGAACGGCATCAAGTCGGCGCAAGATGAAATGCAACTCAGCTTTTTCAATTTGGATGATCCTTTGTTAGAAGAAATCAAAACGGATATTGAGCAATTGGACATAAATACATTGACGCCTGTGGAGGCATTGATGAAGTTAAATGAATTAAAACGAATGTTAAACAGAAAGTAAAGTTTGGCAATCAGTGGGTTAAGAAAAACCCTGAATTTTTTTCTAATTTTCATTTGCAGAATTCAATTTAAGTGTTACATTTGCATCCGCAATCGCAAGCAATGCGGTGCAGTTCTTAAATACATTGATAATGCGAAAATAGCTCAGTTGGTAGAGCGCAACCTTGCCAAGGTTGAGGTCGCGGGTTCGAACCCCGTTTTTCGCTCAACATACCAAATGCTCGAGTGGTGGAATTGGTAGACACGCTGGACTTAAAATCCAGTGGGTAGTAATGCCCGTGCGGGTTCAAGTCCCGCCTTGAGTACAAAAGCTCCTAATGTTTCATTAGGAGCTTTTTTTATTGCAACTATTTAAGCTAGATAAACAATTCACGAAGTATATAAACGCAAAAAAGTCCCGGTATCGGGACTTTTTTCTTAATCAGAACTGAGTTCTAATTATTTTTTTTCAGCTGGAGCTTCAGTTTTAGCAGCAGTTGAATCTACTTTTGTAGAATCTGTAGCTGTAGAATCTGTAGTAGCAGCAGTAGAATCAGTAGCAGTTGAGTCAACAGCAGTTGAGTCAGTTGTAGTTGCTTCAGCGTTTTCAGAATTTTTACAAGATACAACAGTCAAAGCAGCGATAACAGCTAAGCTTAAAAATACTTTTTTCATCTTACTTAATTATAAAAGGTTAATTATTAATTCGGAGCAAAGATATAAATTTTTTTAATCACAAAAACAAAAGTTCTTATTTTTTTAAAAAATTCGCACTTTGAATTCCGTCCATTATTTATCAAAGACCGTGCCAAAGTCTTATTTTTGAAATATTTATTTCTTCTTTTTTGGGCTAATGATTTTCAGTTCGTTAATCAAATTTTGAGCGTTTGCAAACTTATCAATGATAAATAAGATATAGCGCGCATCCACCATAATGTTTCTACAGATCTCTGGAGAATAGAAAACATCACTCATCGTGCCTTCCCAAACGCGGTCAAAATTACAACCAATTAAATTACCTTCTGCATCCAAAGCCGGACTACCCGAGTTTCCTCCTGTAGTATGATTCGTAGCGATAAAAGCAACTGGCATTTTGCCTTGGGTATTGGCATATCGGCCATAATTCTTTTGTTGGTGCAATTCTATCAGTTTTTGAGGAACATCAAATTCATAGTCGCCTGGAACGTATTTTTCCATGACACCATCAAGTGTAGTAAAAGGTTCATAATACACAGCATCCGTGGGTTTGTAACCTTTAACTTTACCGTAAGTCACGCGCAGCGTACTGTTGGCATCGGGGAAAATACGGGCCGACTTCGGACTCAATTCCACAATCGCTTTCATGTACGTGCGTTGCGTGGCCATGTTTTTTAAATTCAATTCATCAAATTTAGGGGCCACTTTTTGCAAATAGGCATCAGCAATGGATTTCACCAATTGATAGCCTTTGTCTTGATTCATTTTTGCTAAAACAGTAGCCGTATCGCCTTCCAACATTTTTCTAAATGCCTCTAAATTAGTCAACGCTGAAGTTGAATAAATATCCTGAGCCATTTGAGTCGCATTCAAATTTTCTAGAGTACTTGGTAAAAACGCTTTGGGTAAGCGTTGCGCATAAATGGCGATCAATTGTTCAAATACATTTTTATCGACCTCATTATTGTAATCTTTATAAAATGCATCGATACCTTTATGTAAGGTGTTTTTACGATCTGTAAAAGCTTGTTCTCCTTTGTTGGTATACAATTGCTCCAATTGGTACAATTTATACCCCGTTTGTAAAAGTTCGGTATTGCGCAACACCACTTCTGTAAACAAATCACGGGCTAACGCATAATCGCGAATGGCGCTGTAATTTTTTTCAAAATCACTTAACAATTGACCGTATTCACTTTGTTTACCTGCCGCATTAATTTTTGCAGTTAATGCTGCTTCAAACTTTTGCTTTTCTACAATCGCATTTGATTTTTTCAAGCCTTTGGTTTCGCCAATCCATTTTTTCCAATAGTTGGCAATACTGGCATATTTCGAAGCATATTGAATTTTGATCGCTTGATCTTTGCGCATAAAACGATCTTGCACTTTCAAGGCAGCGTCTCTTACTTCAATTTTTGCGGGATTTAACGTATTCACCAATTGTTCAACCGCATAAGAAGGCAAGTATTCTTGTGTGCGACCCGGATACCCCATCACCATCGTAAAATCATTTTCTTTAACTCCTTTTATAGAAATAGGGAAAAAGTATTTTGGTGTGTAAGGAACATTGTCTTTGGAATAGGTCGCAGGTCGGTTGTTTTTATCCGCATAAATACGGAAAATCGAGAAATCTCCTGTATGGCGTGGCCAAACCCAGTTGTCGGTATCGGAGCCAAATTTCCCGATCGAACTCGGTGGTGCGCCAACTAAACGAATGTCTTTAAAGGTTTCGGTCACAAAACGAATGTACTGATTGCCATCGTAAAAGGTTTTGATCAAGTTGTCTTGCCAAGCTTCTTTGGGTAACGATTTTGTCAATTCAGCAATAGTGCTTTGAATCTTTTTTTGTTTATCGGCTTCAGTTAAGCCTGTAGTGCCTTCTAATACTTTTGAAGTCACATCTTCAATGCGCACCACAAACGTGACGACCATATCGGGATTTGCCAATTCGTCCTCCATTTTATAAGCCCAAAATCCATCACGTAAATAATCGTGTTCTACGGTAGAATGATTTTGAATCGCGTCAAATCCACAATGGTGGTTGGTTAAAATCAAACCTTTGTTGGAAATAACTTCTGCCGTACAACCGCCATCAAACTGCGGAACGGCATCTTTTAAGCTGGATTTGTTCACCGAATAAATTTGTTCGGCAGTTAATTTCATGCCTAGATTTTTCATTTCCGTTTCACGGTCGCCTTTCAATAAGTTGGGCAACCACATTCCGCCTTGTTGTGCAACGGCATTAAGGCATAAGAACAAAAACAAAAACAAGTGTTTCAAGTTTTTCATAGGATTAAAGTTGGTGTGTGTTTGTGATATATTTAATTATGGTAGCTGTAGCCCCTTTATTCATTTGAACAAAAGTGGCACAAATATGTCCTTTTTCATAACGTTCGTCTTCATTTTGAATCCAACGATTCAGCGCTTCTTCACATTCTTGGGTGTTTTGAATGGAAACACAACCGCCCAAATCGACCAAAGCCGTCGCTTCTGCAAAATGGCTATAATTGGGTCCGACAACAATAGGAATCCCAAACGTAGCGGGTTCGAGGACATTATGCACGCCGGGATGACCAAATCCGCCGCCCACATAAGCAATATCGGCATAACTGTAAATTTTGGTCAAAATTCCGATAGTGTCAATGATGAAGACAGAATAAGAAGAAAGGTCTTTGCCTTCTTTTTCTGAAAATAAAACGGTCGGTTTTTGTAATCGTTGTTGGAGATTGGCAATTTGTTCCGCTTTGATATTGTGTGGTGCAATGATGAATTTTAAGTCGGATGGCGCTTGATTGATAAAGGAAAGTAACAATTCTTCATCTTTGGGCCAGGTACTTCCTGCAACCAATGTTGTTTGGCTGTTTTTAAAATTCGCAATAAAGTCCAATTGATTGTCGCGTTCCAATATTCCAACTACCCGATCAAAACGCGTGTCCCCAGAAACCGTACATTGGGAATATCCAATCGATTGCAACAGTTTTTTTGAGGATTCATTTTGGACAAAAAAATGGTCAAAGGTTTGCAAGGCTTGGCGATAAAATCCGCCGTAGAATTTAAAAAACGCTTGATTGGGACGAAAGATACCCGATAGTAAATAAGTAGGTGTTGCTTTCTTTTTAAGAATATTCAAATAGTTGGGCCAGTATTCGTATTTGATGAAGAAGACCAGTTCGGGTTGAATAGTTTCGATAAATCGTTGAGCATTGGATTGGGTGTCCAATGGCAAATAAACTGTTACATCGGCAATCGTATTGTTTTTTCGAACTTCATAACCCGAAGGAGAGAAAAAAGTCACGACGATTTTATGCTGGGGATAGTTTACTTTGATGGCCTCAATTACGGGTAAGCCTTGCTCATATTCTCCCAATGAGGCAGCATGAAACCAAATGGTTTTGTCTGAAGCTTGAAGTTTAGAAGTCAAAGTGTCCCAAACGGATTTCCTACCTTGGACAAATAATTTCAATTTGGAGCTGAATAGGGCAAGAAGCGGAAGCAATGCCGCCAATAAATGAACCAGTAAATTGTAGAAAAACAACATGCCCTCAGCTTTACGGGGGTTAAAAGTACGATTATTTTCTCGAAAGACGTTGCGGGTTTAGCCCCGAAAGAGGCAAATAGCTCCCGATTCCTACGGGACTATGGCCGAAAGCGGGAAAGACGATGGCTGAAAAAGCCCGAGCCATTTGCTCCATAAAATCAGAAAATGTGTACTTTTGTTACGCTTTAAAAACAGACCATGAGAAAATTACAAATGGTTGACTTAAAAAGTCAATACGATAAAATAAAAGAGGAAGTAAACGCTTCCATTCAAGACGTTCTCGATACTACAACTTATATTAACGGCCCTTTAGTACATCAATTTCAAGCTGATTTGGAAGCCTATTTGGGCGTGAAACACGTTATTCCGTGTGCCAATGGAACTGATGCCTTACAAATTGCGATGATGGGGTTGGGTTTACAGCCGGGTGACGAAGTGATTACCGCTGATTTTACCTTTGCCGCAACCGTTGAGGTGATTGCGTTGTTGCAATTGACACCTGTTTTGGTGGATGTGGATTTGAATAATATGAACATTTCTTTGGAGCGTATTCGTCAAGCGATTACTCCCAATACAAAAGCGATTGTTCCCGTGCATTTGTTTGGTCGTGCGGCCAATATGGATGCGATTATGGAAATTGCCAACGAACATAATCTATTTGTAATTGAAGACAATGCGCAAGCCATTGGTGCCGATTATACGTCGAAAGACGGTTCAAAACGCAAAGTGGGAACCATCGGACATGTGGGCGCTACGTCCTTTTTTCCTTCTAAAAATTTAGGGTGTTACGGCGATGGTGGAGCGATTTTCACCAATGATGATGCGTTAGCCCATACCCTTCGCGGGATCGTGAACCACGGAATGTACGAGCGCTACCATCACGATGTAGTGGGGGTAAATTCCCGTTTAGACAGTATTCAGGCTGGGGTTTTGAAAGCGAAATTACCGCATTTGGATACCTACAATAAAGCCCGTCAAGAGGCAGCCCGCAAATATTCAGAAGCGTTAGGGGCCAATCCCAATATTTGGGTACCTACCATTTGTGATGCATGTGATTGCCATGTATTTCACCAATATGTGATTCGTATTTTGAATGGGAAACGCGACGGTTTATTAGCGCATTTACAAGGGATGGGAATTCCGTGTGCAATTTATTACCCGATTCCGTTGCACCGTCAAAAAGCCTATTTGGATGTGCGCTATCGCGAAGAAGATTTCCCAGTAACCAATCAATTGGTAGATGAAGTAATCGCGTTACCAATGCACACCGAATTGGATGACGAACAAATAAAATATATTACGGATGCTATTTTAGCGTTTGTATAAACGAACTCTAACACAACTATTAATTTATGAAAATCGCAGTAACCGGAGGGTTAGGATTTATCGGTTCCCACACCGTTGTAGAATTACAAAATGTGGGATTTGATGTCGTTGCTATTGACAATTTGTCGAATTCTTCCATCGAAGTTTTGGACGGTATTGAGCGCATCACAGGAAAGAAACCCGTTTTTGAAAATATTGATTTACGCGACAAAGCAGCGGTTCAAGATTTTTTTAAAAAGTACCATGATTTAGCCGGTGTTATCCATTTTGCAGCGAGTAAAGCAGTAGGGGAGAGTGTTGAAAATCCGTTATTGTATTACGAAAACAACATCAATGCGTTGGTGTATGTTTTACAGGAATTGACCCAATTACAGCAAGCGAATTTTATTTTCAGTTCGTCATGTACCGTTTACGGTCAGGCAGAGCAAATGCCAATTACTGAAAATGCTTCCGTGCAACCTGCGATGTCTCCCTATGGAAATACCAAACAAATCGGAGAAGAAATCATTCAAGATACCGCAAAGGTGACTCCGTTGAATGCCATTTTGTTGCGTTATTTTAATCCAGTTGGAGCGCATGAATCCGCAGAAATTGGAGAATTACCGTTGGGTGTTCCACAAAATCTAGTGCCGTTTATTACGCAAACAGCCATTGGGTTGCGTGAGAAATTATCGGTGTTTGGGGATGATTATCCCACAACAGATGGCACAGCCGTTCGTGATTATATCCATGTAGTCGACTTAGCCAAAGCCCACGTGGTGGCGTTACAGCGATTGATTCACCAAAAAAATGAAACCAAAGTGGAGACTTTCAATTTGGGTACTGGAAAAGGAAGTTCGGTACTCGAAGTTATTAAAGCTTTTGAAAAAGTAAGTGGAAAAGCCTTGAACTATCAAATTGTAGGCAGAAGAGAAGGTGATATCACAGAAGCTTATGCCAATACCGATCGTGCAAACAACGTTTTGGGTTGGAAAGCAGAGCTAGGCTTGGAAGAAGCGCTAGCGAGTGCTTGGAAATGGGAGCAGAAAATTCGGAGTTAAATTTTTACAGTTATAAATAACAAGGTCACCATTTGGTGGCCTTTTTTTGTTCTTAACAAAATGTTAAAATAATATGTATTGTATTATATTTGAAGCGTCAAACAAATTAAATAGCAAACGTTTATGCAAAAAGCAACCCTAACCTTTTTTGTAAAACGGGTTTTTGTAGTACTCTATTTTTGTGCCATTCAGTTTTCAGCTGTGGGTCAAAATACCGATCCTTATTCAATTTCAACAACGAACGGAACACTTAGAGTGAATGAAACCCCGAAAAATGAACTTTCCATTCGAAAAGAAACACCCTATTTTGGAAAGTATTTTCGACTGGTTCAATTCTACTCTTTACCCACCGATGATGAACGAAAATTGTGGGAGCAACAAGGACTTGTTTTAACCGATTATCTCTCAGGAAACACCTATTATGCGGTTATTGATGAAGGTTTTAATCTTTCGGGATTACAATCGAAAATAAGAGCAGTATTCGCGGTAGATCCTGGTTTTAAATTAGAGTCTACACTACAATCGTCTGGTATTCCTGACCATGCGAAAAAAGGAGGTAAAGTATTGTTAACATTGAGTTATTATAAAACACTGAATGCCGCACAAGTTATTGCGGATTTAAGTGCAAAAAATGGCGTTGTAACCGCGCATCGGGAGTATTCGTTCCAAGTCGATGTTGAGGTTCCGGAGTCAATTTTTACAGATGTTGTAAACTTACCTTACATTCAATTTGTAGGTGCTATTCCGGGGCCCATCATTAAAGAATCCAATTATTCTCACCGTAATTCTACAGCACGATCCAATTACTTAAACTCGGGGTATAACGGTTTAAATTACAATGGTTCAGGTGTTGTAATAGCTATTGGTGAAGACGGTTTGTTATCGTCGTTAATTGATGTTAAAGGTCGCACTCAAGAAGTAGGGACATCAACCGTTATCCAAAGTCACAAAGTGGGTTGTGCTCAAAATTCGGGTGGTGCAGGTAATGAGGATCCCAATGATCGTAATAATGCTTGGGGCGCTACCATTTTAAGTGCTGATGGTGGACCAAACTATTCAAGTCTTTACAATTCGCATAATTTACGATTTACCAATCATTCGTATGGATATGCCATTTCGGGTGGGTATGATAGTTCGGCTCGGAATCATGATTTGCGAATTGTCACTTACCCTAATCATTTGGTATCCTATTCTTCTGGAAATTCAGGAACCGATGTTGGGTATGCACCCTACAACTTTGCAGGCTGGTCCAATATTACAGGACAAGTGAAGCAAAATAAAAATCATGTGGCGATTGGAGCATTAACAGTAGATGACCAAGTGACGGGTTTTAGTAGCCGCGGACCTATGTATGATGGACGAATTATTCCACAATTGGTAGTTGAAGGTGAAGAAGGAACTTCTTATGCATCGCCGAAATTTGTGGGAGAATTGGCGCAAATTACTCAAGTGTACAAAACAAAAAATGGAGGTGCTGAACCCGCTTCTTCTTTGTTGCGTGCAGTAATGATGAATACCGCCGATGACCTAGGGAATCAGGGACCCGATCATATTCATGGTTATGGCCGACCTAATCTTCGTCGTGCTTACCATACCCTCAATGAGAATCGCTATTGGACCACTTCAATATCCAACGGACAGACAAAAACGCAATCCATAACGGTTCCTGCCAACACCAAGCAAGTACGCGTAATGATTGTTTGGCCCGATGTAGCAGCAGCAGTGAATGCGAATCCTGCTATTGTCAATAATTTGAATCTATCCTTAAAAGATCCATCAAATACGAATTATAATCCATGGGTATTGGATTCTACTCCCAATGCTGTCAATTTGAGTTTACCTGCTACTCGCGGTGTCGATGGGATAAATACTATTGAGCAAGTGACTGTTGATAATCCGCAAGCAGGAAATTGGACTGTGGAAGTTTCTGGCGCTTCTGTTCCTTTTGGTCCACAAACCTACTATATCGTTTATGAGTTTTTGGCTGATGAACTGACGTTTTCATATCCGTTGTATAATGAGAAATTGATTTCAGGAGAAAACTACTATTTACGTTGGGATAGTTATGGGGAAACTGGGACTTTCAATTTGGCTTATGAATTGAATAACAGTGGGAATTGGGTTGCAATTACTTCGGGTTATGATGCGAATAAGCGCAATTTTCAATGGATAGCTCCCACTGTCAATGGTATTGCTAGTGTTAAGTTCAGAGTGCAGCGTAATGGATTAACTTCCTTTAGTGAAGTCAATTATATTGGATCGGTACCCACTAATTTTAGAGTGTTTAAATCCTGTGCCGATGAAGTGACATTAAAATGGTCTCCTGTAAATGGTGCTACTCAATATAAAGTGTACCGTTTAGGAACACAATACATGGAGGAAGTGACAACTAATATTACATTTTCTGGCTCGACTGCCGTATTAACTGGACAAAGTACAACCGCGAATGAATACTATGCAGTAAGTGCAGTTTCGGGTGTTTCAGAAGGACAACGTTGTCTTACTATTACTAAACTTCCAGGAGATAGCAATTGTGCAGGATTAAGTTGGACAGGAACGATTTCTTCAGATTGGTTTAATGGCGATAACTGGGCAAGTGGATTGGTGCCAACAGCGTCTGACAATGTAGTAATTCCAGCCTCTGCTCCCAATCAACCTTTAATCAATCAAGTAGGCGCTGTTTGTGCCGGTATAACCATTGATTCAGGGGCTACATTATCCATGAGTAATAGTACAGCGTACACACTTTCTGTATCAGGCGATTGGATTAATAATGGTTCATTTAGTAGTGGCATTGGGACTGTAGAATTCAATAATACGCTAGCCTATCAAGAAATTGGTGGTAATTCTACAACCTCATTTTATAATTTAAAAGTGACCAAAGGTCTTGTCGATACTATACTGGAGGCTACATCACAAATAGCACTCACAGGGCCCACAAATCCGTTGACGTTGACTTCAGGAACATTTAAATTGTCAAGTAATTCAACGATTACACCCTTTACTTCCTCAACCTCAATTGGAACGAATATGGGGTTATGGATTAATGGAGGAGTAGTAAATTCGGGTAATTTTTCTTGGTTTAATAATTCAGGTTTAATTCGAATCTCGGGTGGGACATTCAATTTTGGAACCGCCAGTAATAACACGATAACCTATTTGAATAGTGGGAAATTCATTATTGAAGGAGGTACTTTTAATGTTGCAGGAAGAATTTCTCCCAATAGCGTTACTTCATATGGAATTTACCAACAATATGGCGGGAATGTTAATGTGGGGCTATTTGGTTCAACAAGTACAACTCGAGGTTTGTTTGAAATGACGGTTAATTGTACCTATCAAGTAACGGGTGGAACCATCACACTTGTACGACAAAGTTCGAATAGTAATGATTTTATCAATCTAGCAACCAATAATGTAGTTTCTGGAGGAACGATTACTTTCGGAAATTCAACGACTCCAAGTGGTCAACTATTCAAAATTAATTCAAATGTACCTTTATTTGACTTAGGAATTAATAGTACAAATACCCCAAGTTTACAGCTGAATTCCAATCTAACCGTTTTAAATACGGTAACGAATAACGGCATTGTAAACCCCACAACATTTACATTGATAACGAAAGGGAATTGGGTTAATAATGGGGTTGTCAATCCAGGCTCATCAACGTTGGAGTTTTCGGGGCAGTTACGTCAAAGCATTTTGGGTTCGGCACCGCTTACTGCTAAAAATTTCAGACTCAATAATGCCAATGGAATATCCTTAGATTCCAATCAAAATCTATCTGTCGATGGGGTATTAGAACTAGCTAATGGTTTACTGATTACGGGCTCAAATAAAGTGATAATGTCTGCCAATGGCAGTGTAACTCGAACGTCTGGTCATATTTTTGGACAATTGAGTAAAGTTGTTTCGTCAACGAGCTCCAGTCCACAGTTTGAAATCGGAGGATCAACAATTTCGTCCTATTCTCCTGTTGCGTTAACCTTTAATACAGTAACCACTAACGGCGCATTGACTGTTTCTTCCAGTGAGGGTGATAGTAGTTTTATCGGCACCTCTTCACTTATCGCTAATAAATCGGTAAATCAAAATTGGACCTTGGTGAACAATGGTGTCGGTTTTAGCAGTTATCAAGGAACCTTCACTTATCCTTCTTCAACATTGGATAATGGAGCGAATCCTTTAACGATGCAGGCAGGTTTGTATAATGGATCATCATGGACTTATCCATCGGTAGGAAATCGAACGGCTACTAGTGTTGAATTAACCGGTCTTACCACTTTTGGTGTGATTCAATTGGCAGAAAATTGTGCGGATACTACATCCTCAGAATCTATTTCCGCTTGTGGCAATTATACCTGGTCAATCAACGGTCAAAACTATACAACAAGTGGTGTCTACACACATAGTGTACCGCTTGGAAATGGTTGTAATCATGTTTATACTTTAAATTTAACATTGGATCCATTAACTACTAATGGAAGCGAGTCTATTACGACTTGTTCAAATTATACTTGGCCATTAAATGGGCAAACGTATACAACTTCAGGTACGTATACTTATAGCGTAGGATGCAATACGGCGACACTAAACTTGACAATTACTTCAAATTCCACCAATACAACGACTGTTACATCTTGTAATAGTTACCAATGGTCTGTTAACGGTCAAACCTATACCACTTCGGGGACCTATACCCATCAAGTAGGTTGTGTAAATGAAGAATTGGTTTTGACTATTGCTTCAGTGCAATCCTTTTATGCGGATACAGATGGTGATGGCTATGGAAATGGAAGTTCAAGTATACAAGCTTGTGCAATACCTGTTGGATTCGTGTCAAATAATTTAGATTGCGATGATGCACGTGCAAACGTAAACCCCGTAGCAGTTGATGTATGTAACGATGGTATTGACAACGACTGTAACGGTAACATCGATAACATCGGTTTGCCCGGTGGTTGTCCATCAAACTATACAGTTCCTGCAGTATCAGTACCTAACTCAACCATCAATTATGGTGCTTCTATCATTACGAGCTTAGTTGCAAATGCACAAGGATACCGTTACGTGGTTACACGTGTGAATCCAGCCGATGATACACCGATGTCAGCTCCTTTAACTGTGGATATGGGTATGCGTAACTTGTTCTTGTCTAACTTGTCTAACTATGCTTATGGTGCGAAGTTTAAAGTAGAAACTACGGTTCGTATCAATAACGTATGGCAACCGAACTATGCGCCTGCATTCTTCGTGTTCACGCCAACACCATTAAGTACAGTGGCTGCATGTGGTGTTCAGATTTCGAATATGACTACTCAAGTAACAAGTTCACCAGTTGCCTTAGTATCGGTATACCGTTACCAAGTACAACGTTTGGACGCAAGTAATAACGTATTGAGTACACAAGTAATTACAAGTGGTTCTCGTTACTTTACTTTTGATCAAGTAGCCGATTTCCGTTACGATGCTAATTATAGCGTATCGTGTGCAATCCGTAACTTAGACGGTGTGTTTATGGCTTACGGTTCTGCATGTACTATTCAAGCACCGAAACACCCAACTAGTGAAGTTCGTGCTACACAATGTAACGACTACGCGGTATCAAGCTATAACGAAAATATCTACGCGAACTTAGTTCGTAATGTAGTGTTGTACCGTTACCGTATGTATAACGTATCACAAGGATACGACTACAGTGTAGACAAGAATGCCAACTACTTCAAATTGACTGATTTCCCTGGTTTAGTACCTGGAGAAACGTATTCAGTACAAGTAGCGGTGAGTATGCCAGGTCAACCTGACTTTGGTCCATTCGGAAAAACATGTACGCTTGTAGTGCCAAACGTAGCACGTACTATCGAAGATACACAAGCAGCAGGAGCCATCAGCTTCGAAGCTACAGTTTATCCGAACCCATTTGCAGAGAACTTCTATTTCAAAGTGAATTCAGCGAGTAACGAAGAGTATACTATCCAAGTGTATGATATGTTAGGTAAATTAGTAGAAACCAAAACGGTAGCTGCTGATTCAGTAGAAAGCACAGAAGTGGGGGCTAACTTCCCAGCAGGTGTTTACAATGTGATCTTAACACAAGGAGCGAATATCAAAACACTACGTGTAGTAAAACGATAGTTTTTGGAGAATATAAAATCAAAGGGGGCGTTCAATTGAACGCCCCCTTTCCTTTTACAACTAAATACAGCCTACTTTTTAACGGCTTCTTTCGTTTCTTTGGCTACTTTTTCAGGAGCCGCAGGGGTTTCTGCTTTTGCTTTTGAAGCTTCTTCTTTCACCGCTTCACCTGTTTTTTCAACAGTTGAATCTTTTTCAGTGTTCGTTGAATCTTGATTTTGCTCCAAAGTATCTGCCGAAATTTCAGTTTCAGATTCTACTTTTTGGTCGGCTTTTTTGTCACAAGAAACAACAGTTAATGCTCCGATAAGCGCTAAGCTTAAAACTACTTTTTTCATTTTTTTAAGGGATTAAGAATTAATAATTAATAAGAACTTTTTCCCTTATTACAAATCGAATGCCAAAAAAATAGTAGTACCGAGCCAAAACGAAAAAAAGAATAAATTTTAACATTTTAAAAATAAAAAAGCCCCTGTTTACGGGGCTTCTTAAATTTATTTTTTTGCAGATTCTTTGATTTGTTTGGCTTTTTCTTCCACTTTGGAAGCGCCTTTTACCAAAAGAGTGTCTACTTTGGACTTCAGTTTTTCTTTCGTAGAATCTAAAACTTTCTCTGTTTTAGCTTTCACCGAATCTACATTCTCTTTAACTTCTTCCGATAGGGCATCTTTTGCAGCATCCAATTTCTCTTGAGTTTCTTCTTTGCATGACGCGAATACAGCAAGCAGTGCAAAACTTACAATGAACTTTTTCATATTATGCGGATAAGGTAGTTACGTCTTTATTGATTTTATTTACTAATCCAACCAATACTTTGCCCGGACCAACTTCGGTAAAGGAAGTGGCGCCATCAGCAATCATTTGTTGTACCGATTGCGTCCATTTTACTGGGGCAGTCAATTGGGTAATCAAATTTTGTTTGATAGTAGCCGCATCGCTCACCGCACTTGCAGGTACATTTTGATATACAGGACAAATTGGATCGTTAAAATGCGTAGCTTCAATGGCTGCCGCTAATTCCTCACGAGCCGGTTCCATCATGGGTGAGTGGAAAGCACCACCAACCGGTAATAATAAAGCGCGTTTCGCTCCTGCCTCTTTCATTTTTTCACAAGCCGCTTCTACCGCTTTGAATTCGCCCGAAATCACCAATTGTCCGGGACAGTTGTAATTCGCAGCAACCACAACTCCATCAATAGAAGCACAAATGTCTTCGACTACTTTATCGTCCAAGTTCAATACGGCTGCCATAGTGGAAGGAGTAATTTCACAGGCTTTTTGCATCGCTAGGGCACGTTGTGAAACCAATTTCAACCCGTCTTCAAACGACAAAGCCCCACTAGCAACCAAGGCTGAAAATTCCCCTAACGAATGTCCGGCCACCATTTCGGGCTGGAAATCTTCAAGGGTTTTGGCTAAAATCACCGAGTGTAAAAACACCGCGGGTTGGGTAACTTTGGTTTCTTTCAATTCCTCAGCTGTACCTTCAAACATGATGTCGGTAATGCGGAAACCTAAAATCTCATTGGCTTTTTCAAATAACTCACGTGCTACAGCTGAGTTTTCATATAAGTCTTTACCCATTCCGGTAAATTGTGCTCCCTGACCCGGGAAAACGTATGCTTTCATAGTATGTATCGGGTATTAATTATTGTCTTGGCGACAAAAATACAAAAAAATACGGGCCCTGATTAGAATTCGATGCCGCGAACAATTGCCTCCAATTGGGCTTTGTATTCGGGTTGGATAATGCCGTTGTTGACATCAAAATTTTCATAAAAACTAGGCAAAGAAAAAGTGCCTTTAACCTGTGCGCCTTGAAAAGGGAAACGGTTTTTGGCAATTTCTAATACACTGGCACCGCCACGACCACCCGGTGAGGTCGCTAGCAATACCATTGGTTTATCTTGGAAATTCTTGCCATTGATGCGCGAAGTCCAGTCCAATAGGTTTTTAAATGCCGCCGAATAGGCCCCGTTATGCTCCGCAAGAGACACAACGAGCAAGTCGGCTGAACCGATTTTTGCATAAAAATTCTGAGCAGCTTTTGGCATGCCTTCTTTTTCTAAATCCACAGAAAATACGGGAAGAGGGTAATCGTTTAAATCCAATACTTCGATTTCAGCATCGGAAAATAAATGAGCGGCATAGGTCGCTAATTGTTTGTTGATTGAAGTTTGGCTGGTCGAACCGCCAAAAGCAATAATTTTTTTCATGGTTAGGTGTGGAGCCAAGCTCCGAATAGTTTTCGTAATAAAGGCAATAGGACATACACCATGAGCGGAACCAAAATTCCGGTCATAATCAAGGTGCGAATCGGCAGGGCCAAGTCTTTAATGTAGTCGCCTAAAAGAAAAGAAGCTAGAGTAATGGCAGGATAAATCGCAATCCAAACCATTAAGGCAAACTTCCATTTTTTGGGTGGTTTCATTTGTTATAATAATAGGTCAAAGCCCCAGAAGGACATTTTTTAATCGTTTCAACAATTGCTTCGGTATCCGAATTCTCGGGAACAATCCACGGTTTCTCTTTGGGTTTAAATACCGCCGGATTGTTTTTAACACATTCAGCGGCATGTTTACACAATCCCGATTTCCATACAATGGTCACTTCGCCATTGCTGTATTCTTTGGTAAGGTCTTTTGGATCCATAATTATTGGTTTTGGGTATGAATAACAATTTTGTTTTCTAAGATTTTAGATACGGGACATTTTTCAGCGATCACCAACAACCGTTGTTGGATTGCTTCATCCACACCTTCTGGAAAAGTGAGGGTTCGCGAAATATGGGTAACCAATTCCGGGGTTTGTTCTTGTTCCATATTTAAAGTTACTGCAAACACAGGGATATCCCATCCCTTTCGGTCAATATACATCCGTAAGGTCGAGAGGGTACAACCCGCCAAAGAAGCCAACAAAGTCGTGTAGGGGTCAGGCCCCAAATCTTGTCCGCCCAGCGATTCGGGTTCGTCCATAATCAGTTGACCGTTGCGCCACTGAATGGTGCAACGGTACAATTGGGTACTAATACTTCCGATGATATCGTTTTCTAATAACTTCTTCATGTTAAACGCGTACGTCGTTAAATTCGGGTGTTTTATCAAAAACCGCTTTGGCAAACGGACATAGGGGCAAAATTTTCAATCCGTTGGCGCGGGCCATTTCAACGGCAGCCGTTACCATTTTTTTGCCCAACCCTTTGCCTTCGTTGCCGGGTCTCACTTCCGTATGATCGATAATGATCTTATCCGGTCCCGCATACACAAAGGTCATGCGACCTTGTTCTGTGCCGTCAATGGTAATTTGAAAAAAACCATTTTTGTCGTTTTGTTCGAGATGTACAATCGGTTCCATACCACTTATTTATTGAAACATGGGAACTTCCATGAGTAATAATTCAGTGTCTTCAGTCATTTGAAAATCCACCGTAGCCAAGCTATTGTCGTCGGTCCAAATGCCCATGCCATCACGAAGTTCGAGTGCTTGTCCATCTACGGTTAACCCGCCTTTAATTACAAAAACATACAACCCATTGCCTTCTTTTTTAAAGGTATAGTTCGCTTGTTCTCCCGCTTTGAAATTCCCCATGTGGAACCAAGCATCTTGGTGAATCCAAACGCCTTCATCTTCCGCATTGGGCGATAAAATTTGTTGAAACTTCCCTTCACGATCCGGCACATTTAACGTAATTTGTTGGTAACGGGGTTCGACATTACGGTATTTAGGGAACACCCAGATTTGCAACAAATTGGTACGGCGGTCATGATTCGGGTTAAACTCACTATGCTGAATTCCCGTTCCCGCACTCATCACCTGTACATCGCCAAACTTGATGGTTTCAGCATTGTTCATGCTGTCTTTGTGGGCCAAATCGCCTTCCAGCGGAATCGTAATGATTTCCATATTGTCGTGCGGATGCGTACCAAAGCCCATACCACCGGCTACAATATCATCATTTAACACACGCAATACGCCAAACTGTACGCGATTGGGATCGTAATAGCCCGCAAAGCTAAAAGTATGACGAGCTTCTAACCAACCGTGATTCGCATAACCACGGGTATTTGATTTATGGATAACTGTATTTTTCATATCGTTTAAATTTAATCATTATTACGATACAAAGGTAGGGCGCGACTCACTTTAGGCCACTTAATCTAGGTTAAGAAAATGATTTTGATTTTTTGAAGCAGACGTTTTTGTTCTTTATCCAGTGTCTTCCCGCTATCCGCTATATCCCTCCACTGCGTTACGGGGATGCCGCTCCTATCGGGGCTAGAAATCAAGTTTTGATTTTAATGACGAATTTTCTTTAGTACTCTTTATCCAATTCTAAATTCTAAAAAACCCTTACTTTAACTCCGTCCGATTAGCAATATTCAAGATTTCATAAATCGCTTTCAAATGGTATTTTACAGTATTTTCAGAGATGAAAAGTAAAGCGCCTATTTCCTTATTGGTTTTGCCTTCTTTCAGGTATTGAATGATTTCCAATTGGCGTTCGGTCAAATTATAATCCGTAAGTTGAAGCTTTTCTTCATTTTTTGAATTCGTCAAGCGCATTAATTCATCATGAATGAGTCGATTTTCATTTTCAGCCAATTCACGCTTGGTTTTATTGACAATATTATATTTAAAAAGCGTGACAGCCAACGCGACAAGTACCGCAATGAGTAGCAATAAAAAAGTTTGAAAAGCCTTTTCGTATTTTTTGTCAAGATCATTTTTTTGACGTTGTAATTTTTGTTCAAGCAAATGTACTTTACCAATGTTTTCAGTAGAATTATACAGCGTACTCAAAGAATCAAATACTTTTTGATACATTGGAAAATGTTCGTAATCTTTTTCCGCTAAGGCTATTTTTTTCCGGATTTCATACAAGTACAGTTCGTACTTTAGAATTTTGTACTGACGGGAATACCTTAATCCTTCTTGAAACGCCGCTTCCATTTTTGCGGGATTTCCCATTTTAGCATACAGTTCCAAGTGTTTGGCTAATATATTGGGCACATCCCTCGGCGAATAACGCTTTGCCATGGTCAATGCTTCGTTAAGCTTTTTTTCCGATTCCGGTAAGCGATTATCCAAATACTCCAAGTAGCCTTCCTGCATTTTTAGAAATATAACACTGATTTTAGGTAAGCCCTCAAACTTTTTAAGTTCGAGTTCCAACATTAGTGTTCGGGCTGCTTCGTATTTATGAATGTCAAACAAGGCAAACGCCATTTCGGCACGTACAACATTTAAACTATTTTGAGGAGTTTTGGTGCGAATTGCTTCTTTTTCTGCCAATTTTAAGGTAAGGAGCACTTCCTCGTAATTAAAAAGGCGCTTGTAGGTTTGGGATTTTAAGATTAATGCCCTAAGCTTTTGATCGGATTCATTTTTATGAGAATCAAGAAAGGTGTTAATTGCCAAAATGGATTTTTCATATTCAAATGAATCGTTGAATTGAAATACCTTTTTTTCCAGCGATTCTATGGTAATAGGCGTACTATAAATAAAACTACTGCAGAGTAGGAATAGCAGTAAAAATCGGTAGTTCATCAGCTTAAAAATTGTAGAAAAAATTGGAATTGCAAATATAGATTATCATTGAACATTACCTAAATTTTTAAGAGTAAATAAAAAACTACCCGCGAACTACCCGCCCCAAATGGTGTGAGTTGTACTTATTTTCTGAAATTTGAAATCTAAATTTTCCTCGATATATGTTTTCCCAAATCAAGAATTTTTTAAAACTATTTTCGACCAAACGAGAAGAAGCCATTCTTACTTGTTTAAAAAACGATATCGCACTCACGGATGAAAATATTCGTGAAGTGGAAAGCATTCTAAAACAAAGAAAAGAAAGAGACGCCAAATTATTGGCCATAAAAAACCGAAGTAAAGAAGGATTCGATCATTATTAATTAATGGGTTAACTTAATTTTGACACCGACTTTATTTGGGGAACAAAGCACTTCGAGAGGAGTGCTTTTTTTATTTGAATGGGGGAGGTTGGTTTACAAACATTTTTTTAAAACCAGCTGCGCAAATTCTCCCGACTTTGAGCTGCAGTAACCTCCTATAGCTTGGTTTTGCAATCCGTGCTAATACAAATAGGCCTATATAGTTTTTCTCAAAAGTAAAAAAACGACATCAATAGGGATATAATTTTTGTTGTGTGGGCACGGTTTGCAAATCTGCGCCATTGGGTTTTTTCCTAATAGTTACAGGGTTTTTTCCTAATAGTTACAGGGTTTTTTCCTTTACTTTTTTTTCAATTTTAACTTTTCCTTTTTTTACATTTGACTCAAAACAGATTAGTTTGATTAGATGAATTTCTAAGAATGTCATATAAAATAAATAAATTTTAATAAAGTTTATAAGAATATTTATATTCACTTTCATAAATAATATTAACCATTTAAATTTAATATCATGAGAAAATTATTTAAAAAAATTGTACTTAGTTTTATTGTTTTTGGATTTATCAGTTGTAGTAATGATGATTCTAATATTCCTAAACAATCAAATTTCTTCAACTCTAGTAGTAACTCAAATGTTCAAAGAATGAGTTCAGCTGAAATAGAAGATACTTTCAATAAAATTGTATCACTTAACGATACAAATGAACAAATTCTTGCAGCATCAACACTTTCTCCAGAGGATAAATTATCACTTTGGATTTACAAATTAGAAAACTTTAAAGAGAATAATTCACTTACTAGTGAGCAAATAAATTTTATCAATAGCTTGATATCAGAATTGAACCAAAATTTATTCGATGAAAAATCTAATTTGAGGATTGAATTTCTTCAAAATAGAAGTGATGAAATAATGCAAAACGCAAAGAATCTTTTTGGTGAAAAAGAAGGGTGGTATCTGTTAACAAAGGTTGAAAATATTAATCATAGAATAGCAAGAATTAATGCTTTAAATGAAATTGAAAAAGAAGGTGATATGAGTAAAGCATTAAGATCTTGTACTTGTGAGAGCAGTTCTGAATGTGTTAGAGTTACAGGAATTAGTGTTTGGGGGGTAAGTTGGGAATATGGTACTTGTGGTGGAAATTGTTATACAAGGACATATTTTTTTGGTTTATGGGAGTCAGACAATACTGGAAGATGTAAATATTAATGTTTAGATTTAGATGAAAAAAATAATTTGTCTTTTTTTATTTTATTTCGTTTCAGCTTGTATGAATAATGAAAAACTTACAGAAGTAGGAATTTACTATGAAAAATATATTGGTGAGATAAAAATTGGAAATAAAAAAAGAATTATTGTTAGGTTAAAGAATCTAGGAGAAAGCGATCTTATCATACATAAAATACAGCCATCATGCCAATGTGTTAAAGTAAACAATAATATGGGTGTTTTGAAACCTAAACATGATGTCGAAATTATTTTTGAATTTCATGCTACAGAGATAGGATTAAATGAGGAATCAATTGCATTCAATTTAAATACTAAAGAAAAGTTTAATATTATTAAATTCAAAGCTAAAGTTGTAAAATGAAAAATTCATTATTATTTGTTACAGTTTTAATTTTATATACTATTTCTGGTATTGTCTCAGTTGAATTAGGGTATATTGGTGTATTTCTTTCTAGTTTTATTTTTTTTTTTCTTCCTGTATTTTTTCTAAAAAACATTAGTCAAGCTTCATTGAAAGTTATTGTTTTTTTTATTTTGATTCATACTTTTTTTTTAATAACGGCACTAATTGTTAAAGGGTTCGCTGGTGTGAAGTTAGGCGGTAACATTATTGTTGCAATTAACTTTTGTTCATTAATTTTTGGGAATTACATCTCAAAAAAAGGGAGGATATTATTTTACTCTACAACAATAATTTATTTTGTTTTTATTTTTTTCGTTTCTCAATTAATAACAGTTTTAAGTGAACAAGTTGATTTTTATGGGACTATAACTGGTAAAGTTAATTATAAAGTAAATTCTAAAAATTTGATTGTATATGATTTTAAAACGAAAAAAAATATTAATATTTCAAATTTAAAAAGTAAAATAATTGTATTAGACTATTGGAATAATAATTGCGCACCTTGTTATAAAAAATTTCCTTCATACAAGAAACTTGAAAATAAATTTAAATCGAATAATAATATCTTATTTCTTACAATAAATTCTTTTGAAGAAAACAATGAAATTCTAGAGGGAAAACTTATAATGGATTCACTAAAATATAATTTTAAAAACTATTTTCAAAATAGAAAAATTAGTGAAAAACTCAATGTTCAGTCTTTTCCAACAATTTTAGTATTAAAAAATGGGAGAATTATTTTTAGAGGTTCAGTAGATTTGTTATTTATTCTTGATTTTATTTATTTGAAGCCATAAAATATAATTGTTTGATTTGTTTCACAATTATTGAAATTATTTTAATATCACACAAATTATATATTACTGTTAAAAGTCTATATACATTTTGTGTTTGGATAACAAAGCACTTCGAGAGGAGTGCTTTTTTTATTTGAATGGGTGAGGTTGGTTTACAAAGCATATTTTAAAACCTGTTGTGCAAAGTCTCCTGACTTTGAGTTGCAGTAACCCCGAGGCTTTGGCTGAACGGACGAAGTAAATTCGAGCCATCTGGGTAAAATTACTCTTTTTAATTGCTTTTCAAAGTAAAGGTGAAGTTTCCCTACTTTGAGCTGAATTGTCTATAATTTTAACTTTACTTTTTGCTCTTTTTCATCCCAATACAAGTATTTCTTGTTTCGTTTAAACCACTTTTTCCAATCAATTAAATTTTTATCTGATGGAATCCCGATGGCGCGGATTTTCAATCCGTGCCAATACACTAGAATTGGCTTTTACATTACTCTTCAAAAATAGGTAAAACTGCATCTATTTAGGTGTAGGTTTTGCTTTCTACAGGGTGGGCACGGATAACATATCCGCACAATCGTGTCAAAGTGTTTTTTTTATTTCTAAGAAAACTCAATCACTTCCGAAGCATTTTCCCTTTCATCTTACTAAAGAACTCGGGCGTAACCCCAATATACGAAGCAATCTGCTTTTGGGGAACACGCTGAATCAAGGAAGGGTAGCGTTTGCAAAATTTTTCAAAACGCTCTTCAGCACTGCGGCTCATATTGTCCATCAGTCGCTCTTGGTGAGCCACCAACGAATTTTCAGCCAGTATGCGAAAATACCGTTCCAGTTGGGGTAGTTGTTGATAAAGGAGTTCTTGCTGCGCTTTGGACAAAACAATGACCTCAGTGTCTTCCAACGTTTCAATAAACAAATCGCCGGGCTTCCCCGAAAACAAGCTGTACATGTCGCTGATCCACCAACCCTCACACGCAAAATGGAGAATGTGCTCCACAATATTGTCGTTGATGTAAAAACTCCGCACCAAACCCGAAGTGATGAAATAGGTTTCCGTACATACCGTCCCCGCATGCTGTAGCACCGATTTGGATTTGTACTTTCGGGTTTCAGTATGGACCAAAAACAAAGCCGCCTCATCCGGAGTGAGGGGGCTGTGTTTTTGGATATGTGCGATCAAGGATTGCACGTTAGTGTTTTAACGGTAACAATTTAAAATAGGTCACGACAAAGGTGTTCCCTTTGATTTCGCCAATCACTTCCGCTTGACGGATGGCCGAACAAAAACCGTCTTCGGCATGGGCATCACCATGATCGTCCAGTTTAGTGCCAACGACAAAATAAGATTTACCGTCAATGCGCACCGCCAAATCACAACCTTTCTTGTCTTTCATTCCAAATTGGCATTGCCCACAGGAGACTTCGACCAACTGTGTTTTGGGTTGCGTTTGGGTTGTTTGGGCTTGTGTTGTGTAGGATAATACAAACAAGCAAAAAGTAATGACTATATTTTTCATAACTTACGGGTTTACAGTGATCATTTGCGCCGTTTCTTGCGCGCGTTCAACAAGTTGCTCAATCGGTGTTGCTAAAACATCGTGGGTCAACACCACACCCATTCTTCGATAGGGTCGTGAGGTTGGTTTTCCAAAGATACGAAAATCAGTTTTGGGTAAGCCCGCCACGTTTGCCATGCCGGTGTACGTAGGGTTTTCAGAGTTGGCTGACGCTAAAAGTACCGCACTGGCCCCTGCTTTTTCTTGAGTGATTTCAAAAATAGGCAAACTCAACACGGCCCGTAAATGCAATTCAAATTCGTTGAAGTTTTGCGTACCCGCCAAGGTTACCATGCCCGTATCATGCGGACGCGGAGAGAGTTCAGAGAAATAGACGCCTTCATCGGTTAAGAAGAATTCAACGCCAAACAATCCTGCTCCACCTAACGCTTCGGTAACTTTACGCGCCATGTCTTGGGCTTCGGCCAAGTCGCGATCAGAGACGCGAGCTGGTTGCCAACTCTCTTGATAGTCGCCGCGTTCTTGACGGTGACCAATAGGCGCACAAAACAAGGTCGGATTGTTGTTTTGCGTAACGGTGAGTAAGGTAATCTCCGAATGGAAGTTCACAAAAGCTTCCACAATCACTTCAACCACATCACCGCGCGAACCTTCCACCGCATATGCCCAAGCTTTGGCAATATCCTCGGCTGATTTTATCGTAGATTGGCCTTTGCCCGACGAACTCATCAGCGGTTTTACCACACAGGGTAGGCCCACTTCAGCAACGGCTTGTTCTAATTCGGTAGCGGAGGTCGCATAGCGGTAGTTGGCAGTGCGCAGACCCAAGTCTTTGGCCGCCAAGTCGCGAATCGCTTTGCGGTTCATGGTGAAATTGGCTGCTTTGGCAGAAGGAACTACCGTTATTCCTTGCGCTTCATAGTCGTAAAAGCGTTCCGTGCGAATGGCTTCGATTTCGGGAACGATAAAGTCGGGTTGGTGTTTGGCAATGACAGCATCCAAGGCAGCGCCATCGAGCATGTTGATGACTTCAAAGCCGTGGGCGACTTGCATTGCGGGTGCGTTTTCATAGCTGTCGACCGCAATCACGGTTTGTCCGATGCGTTGGGCGGCAATTACGAATTCCTTACCGAGTTCGCCCGAGCCTAAGAGTACAATTTTTTTCTTCATGATAGTTGTGTTGAGAGGTTCTTTATGGATAACGTCTTTTTCAGGTCGCGTTAGGGGGTGAACCGGAAAGCCCGGATGCCGGAGTTTACGAAGGCAACGGACTTGTAGGGAAACACCCGACCTGAAAGGGAACGCCCAAAAAATAAAATAAAAAAGCCCCAAGTTTCCTTGAGGCGATGGGTTTATGCTACGGCTTCTTTGATGCGGCGTAGGGCTTCCGTTAGTAAATCCTCGCTTGTAGCGTAGGAGAAACGGATGCAGTTGGGGTTACCAAAAGCGTCGCCGGTTACCGTGGCCACATTGGCTTCTGCCAGTAAATACATGGAGAAGTCGTCGGCGTTTTGAATCAATTTTCCGCGCAATGTTTTTCCGAAGAACGACGATACATCGGGGAAGACATAGAATGCGCCTTCGGGAACGTTGATTTTCATGCCTGGGATGTCTTGTAATAATCCGACCACCAAATCACGACGGTGTTGGAAGGCCGCAACCATGTCGTTTAATACGCTTGGGTCGGCATCCACTGCGGTTAGCGTGGCCCGTTGTGCGATGGAATTGGCACCACTCGTTACTTGGCCTTGCATTTTGGTACAGGCTTTGGCAATAACTTCGGGAGCGCCGATGTAACCAATGCGCCAGCCGGTCATGGCAAAGGCTTTGGCCACACCATTTACAGTAATCGTGCGGTCAAACATCCCAGGGATTGACGCAATACTGCAGAAAGTTCCCGAGAAGTTGATATGTTCGTAGATTTCATCCGAAACGACGTAAAGATTGTCGTGTTGTAGAATGATTTCCGACAGTGCCGTTAGCTCCTCGCGGCTGTATACCGAACCACTGGGGTTGCAGGGCGAACTGTACCAAATCATTTTGGTTTTGGGTGTAATGGCTTGTGCCAATTGCTCGGGGGTAATTTTGAAATCACTTTCCACGGTGGTAGGCACTTCTACTGGAATACCGCCCGCGATTTTGATAATTTCATAATAAGAAACCCAATACGGTGCTGGAAGAATAACTTCGTCACCCGGGTTAATCATCACTTGAGCAATGTTGTACAAGGATTGTTTGGCGCCGGTAGAAACCACGATATTGGCTGGAGTATAGTCCAAGTTGTTATCGCGTTTGAATTTTCTACAGATGGCTTCTTTAAGATCTAAATAGCCGTCAACGGGTGAGTAGGTGCTGTAGTTATCATCGATGGCTTTTTTGGCCGCTTCTTTGATAAAATCGGGCGTATTAAAATCGGGTTCGCCCAAACTTAAACTGATGATATCTTTTCCTTGTGCTTTTAATTCACGGGCTAATGCAGCCATCGCCAAGGTTTGTGACGTGCTCAGACTGTTGATCCGGTCAGAAAGTGGATTCATTATGTTGTGTTATTGGTTTCGGGCAAATATAGCCCTATTTTTTAAGCGAATTGTGGTTTTTTTCCTAATTCCTTCAAGTGTCCAAAGTGAGAAATCACCGCCTCTCGCATGGTTTTGAACTCATAATAAGGGAGATTACATTCTTTGGCCGTTTGTTTTACGATTTCCGCAATTTTGTCGTAGTGAATGTGGCTAATATTAGGGAAAATGTGGTGCTCAATTTGGTGGTTTAATCCGCCCGTGTAATAATTCACCAACCAGTTTTTCGGAGCGAAGTTGGCTGTAGTATACAACTGGTGAATCGCCCACGTGTTTTCCATTTCGCCGTCCTCATTCGGAACAGGATTGTGCGTTTCATGCACCACGTGCGCCAATTGGAATACGATACTTAAAATCAAACCTGCGGTATAGTGCATTACTACAAAACCTAGAACGACTTTCCACCAAGTGATTCCCATCACCATCGGAACTGCCAACCAAATCGAGAAGTAAATGATTTTGGTGATGATTAATGTTGTCCAACGGAAGACAGGACTCTTGAACTCGCCATACGATAATTTGCGTTGTAAATAGCGTTTGGTTTGTTGGAAATCCGAAGTGATTGCCCAGTTGAAGGTTAATAAACCGTATAAAAATACCGAGTAGATGTGTTGGAATTTGTGGTGTTTGTACCATTCGGCTTCTTTGGTGAAACGCAAGATACGTCCGGCCTCCAAGTCTTCATCATGGCCTAAAATGTTGGTGTAGGTATGGTGCAACACATTGTGCTGTACTTGCCAATTGTACACGTTACCTGCCAAGATATAGATGCTTCCGCCCATGATTTTGTTGATCCAAGATTTTGATGAATACGAGCCGTGGTTCCCGTCGTGCATCACGTTCATCCCTACGCCAGCCATACCCACACCGATTACGATGTTCAGTAAAAGATAGGTCCAAAAGGGCATATCCATAGCGACTAGGAAAAAGTAAGGTACCAAGAATAGCGAGAACATTACAATGGTTTTTAAATGTAATTTCCAGTTTCCGGTACGGTCAATATTGTTGTCTTTGAAGTAGTCGTTGACACGTTTGTTCAACGTTCTGAAGAATTTTAATTGGTCATTTTTGGAGAAGATAGGACTTCCTGCTTCCATGTAATCTAAATTTTAAAGTTGTGTCAAATTTACGGATTATAATTTTTTCCATCCTGATATTCATCATATTTTATCAACGAAAAAATGTAATTTTGCACAAAATTAACTTCATGGACGAAATTCTTAAGCAATTTCCTAATCTTTCTGATAATCAACGTGCTCAGTTTGCCAAGTTGCACGAATTGTATTCGGAATGGAATGCAAAAATCAATGTAATCTCTCGAAAAGATATTGACGAATTGTACACCCGTCACGTATTGCATTCGTTAGGAATTGCCAAAATCATGGAATTTCAACCCGGTGCCTCGGTGATGGATGTGGGCACAGGCGGTGGATTTCCGGGCATTCCTTTGGCGATTTTATTTCCCGAAACCCAATTCTATTTGATCGATGTGATCGCCAAGAAAATCCGTGTGGTGAATGAAGTAGCCGCAGGTTTGGGTTTGACCAACGTGAAAGCCGAACAAATGCGTGCCGAAAAGGTACAGCAAGAATTTGATTTTATCGTGAGTCGTGCCGTAACTAACATGCCCGATTTTGTCAAGTGGGTGCGCGGTAAAGTGAAAAAGCAATCCAAACATACCTTGGACAACGGTATATTGTATTTAAAAGGCGGGGATTTGACCGAAGAATTAGCGGTGTTCCAAAAGACTGTTTTGTACAATCTCTCCGATTATTTTGAAGACGAATTTTTTGAAACAAAGAAAGTGGTTTACCTACCCTTGAAATATAAGTCATAAAAAAAGTCCCTTGTAGCAAGGGACTTTTTTATTAGGATTTAATGAGTTTGTATGTTGATTTTCCGCTTTCGTTTTGGATGGTCAACAAGTAGATGCCATTTTCCAAAGTGAGCGGTAGCGTGAGCTGCCCTGTGAAATTGGATTGATTGTGTGTCCAAATCACTTTTCCTAAAGCATCCGTTACGGTCATTTGCGACGGATGCATTGCATAAGGTGCAAAGATTTCCAATTGTTCTCCCACTGGGTTTTTGATTTGCAAATGATCCAAAGCATACGAAGGCGTTCCCAATTGACCTTGTACAATTTCATTATAGGCAAACAACATATTCGTTGGCGTCAACGTCACGTGATTCTCATTAGTGGTGGGCACATGATAATTGACAAATGGAGTAGTTGAATTTGCAGTCACCGGACTGTAATAGTTGTTGGTATTGATTATCGCTAAAGAGCTAACCGTAGGAATAAAATCAAAATACAAGATTTGTAAATTGTTGAAGAATTCGGTGAGCAATGCATTCGTTGTCCCCGGATTCAAACCATTCATGTCAAAGCGACCGCCGGGTGCCGAATCCAATCCGGATGTTGTTGTTGGGTATTTGCAATTGGCTAAACTTTCCAATAAGGTAATCCATGTAAACACAAAAGTTTGACCCCGAAAACGACTCACTTGATTCGTTTGTCCCGCTGCTGGTGTAAACCGTAAGTTGATAATCGCACGTTGGGTTGAGGATTGGTTAAACGTATGATCCATCACTACCATATCGGGCGTTCCCGTCATGGTGCCGTTTCCTGCCCCATTTGCAATAGCAACATTGCGAACGGTTGCAGGGAATCCCATGGCATTCAATTCGTTTTGAAAAGCATCCCGGTAGTTGGGTGCGCCAGTCGGCAATAACGAATTGGTCGCCGTCATGAATTCATAGGCACTTCCCGATTGCAAATGGCCTTCCAAATGATCAATAAGCATTTGGCGTGCAGCCGGACTCTTCAACATCCCATTGACGATGGTTTGCATCGTCGTGTCGCCTAAAGGTCCGTACGCCATATAATTGAACAAATGTTGGAACCCAATCGGAACATTGGCACCCAAATGTGGCGAGTCAAAAGATATATACAAGCGGGTTTGGTGACTCATGCTGTTTTGCTCCATATACCGTAAGGCATAGCGCGAAATCAAACCACCCATACTCGGCCCAATAACTACATTTTGTTCGTTTCCGACTTTTTGGGCATTGATTTGGTTGATTAGTTCAATCAAAATATAAGCATTCCGCTGGATAAAATCGACGCCGCCGTCAACGGTTGTGGTGGTATTGGGTCGAACATAATTCGGGAAATTTAACACAATGACATCAAAGCCTAAAGCTCGGAGGTCATCACCCATATTTTGACCTGTTCCATAATTCAATGCATTATAAACGATAGAAGTATTTCGGGTATCTCCAGGGTCAAAGCCATCCACCAAAATGATAGGCTTATCCAAAACACCATTGGTCGTGTCCATGAAAATCTCGTATTCACCTTGTCCCTGAAAAGCCGCGGTTTCACCATAACCTTGATAGGCAAGGGTAGAGGTAATGGAATTCACAACATTGGGCATAACGGTAAATCCATTGTGTTTGCCATACACTTGTCCTTCTGTAGTCAAGGTGAATTGGTTTTGGGTCTGACTCCCGTCTGTAAAATGTAAGGTTGCTTGAATCGTATGTTGCCCAGCCGTTGAAAAAGTAACGGGGAGTTGCTGCCCTTTGTTCAAAACAAATGTTGCTCCATTTTCCAATTGCAATTGAACGGATTGTAGAGTTTTGGAGGTGCTAAAAATCAGCGCCTCAGGCAACGTGAAAGTTACCGTATTGGTTCGCGAAGATAAAAACAACGGAGCGATGCAATTCAATGCATGTTGTTTCAAATAGCCAGAATTGCCTTGGGCTATCCATTGGCCTTGGCTGTTTTTTTGTAAACTGGCGAATTGATTTTGGGGTATCGATTCGAAATTAGCCACCAAAACTGCCAACGGAATTTCATGTTGGGCAATTGCTATCGCTTTTTGGGTGTCTAAATCAGACAATTCTGGAAAGCGATGGTCAAAATCGGCCCGCTGAAGTTCGCTATATAGTTGTCGGAAATTGCTCGCATTGAATTCGGTCGGCAGTTGTTCGTTGATCTTCGAACTGCACCAAACCCGATCAATAAGAATATGGGTTTTTGAATCCGATTCCAATAAATCAAAGGATTTTTCTTGCGCTTGAAGGAAGAATGAAAATAATCCGAAAGCGGTTACAAGTAATTTTCGATGCATAGTTTTTTGTTTTGATTTTCGAATGTACAAAAAATTAAGAATCAAGCGAATAAAAAAATCCGACCCTGTAAAGAATCGGATTTTAAACTTTTAATTTCTTGTGATTATTCGCCCAAGAAAGGGTAACGGTAATCAGCTGGCGTTACAAACGTTTCTTTGATTGTACGTGGCGAAACCCAACGCAATAAGTTTTGCATTGAACCCGCTTTGTCATTCGTTCCTGAAGCACGTGCACCACCAAACGGTTGCATTCCTACGACAGCTCCTGTCGGTTTGTCGTTGATGTAGAAGTTACCCGCGCTGTTTTGTAACGCTTGTGTGGCTTCTACAATGGCATAACGATCTTGACTGAAGATAGCGCCTGTCAACGCATATTCTGAAGTACTGTCCACCAACTCTAAGGTTTTTGCCCAATCGGCATCCTCGTAAATATATACCGTCAAAACAGGACCGAACAACTCGGTTTCCATCGTTTTGTATTTTGGATTGGTTGTCAAAATCACTGTAGGTTGAATAAAATACCCCACCGATTTGTCATAATTTCCACCAAATAAAATTTCAGCATCCGCATCTTGTTTCGCTTGTTCGATATAAGAAACCAATTTGTCAAACGAACCTTCGTGAATCACTGCAGTCACAAAGTTGGAGAAATCTTCAGGCGATCCCATTTTGATACTCGCCAATTCTTTGCCCATTTCTTCTTTAATAGCCGGCCATAATGATTTTGGGAAATATGCTCTGGAAGCCGCACTACATTTTTGACCTTGGAATTCAAAAGCACCGCGAATTGTATTGGCCACCACTTGTTTCACATTTGCCGAAGGATGTGCTAACACAAAATCTTTTCCACCTGTTTCTCCAACAATACGGGGATAGGTTTTGTAAGTATGAATGTTTTCGCCAATTTTCTTCCAAATTTCTTTGAAAACAAAGGTCGAGCCTGTATAGTGAACACCTGCAAAATCAGGGTGTTTTAAAACTATATCCGTAATCATTACGGGGTCGCCAAACACCACATTGATTACTCCGTCAGGAACTCCCGCTTCTTTGAATACATCGATAATTACTTTAGCAGAAAACACCTGACTGTCGCTTGGTTTCCAAACCACGGTATTTCCCATTAACGCCGCACTTGCAGGAAGATTCGCTGCAATAGCCGTGAAGTTAAACGGTGTAATGGCATACACAAATCCTTCTAGCGGACGGTATTCCACACGGTTCCAAATATCCGATACCGAAGCCGGTTGGTCACTATAAATTTGCGTCATGAATTGTACATTGTAACGCAAAAAGTCTATCAACTCACAGGCTGCATCAATCTCGGCTTGAAATATCGTTTTTGATTGGGCAATCATTGTCGCTGCATTGATTCGGGCACGATAGGGTCCGGCAATCAATTCGGCTGCCTTTAAAAAGATACCAGCACGGTGCTCCCAAGGCATGTTGGCCCATTTTTTACGCGCTTCCAAAGCTGCGTCAATGGCTTGTGTTACGTGTTGTGCTTCTCCCAAATGATAGGTGCCCACAATGTGTTTGTGGTCATGAGGGGCACTCATGGTGCGGGTATTTCCGGTGCGAACTTCTGACGAACCAATGTACATTGGGACGTCGATGGTTTCGTTCCACATTTTTTTATAAGCGGCTAATACCGCTGCTTTTTCCGGTGAATTCGGAATATATGATTTTACGGGTTCATTGACCGCTTTAGGGACATTGAAAAATCCTTTAGGCATGAGTTGTATTTTTTGAAATTGAACAATAATAAAAAAGTTGGCTGGCTTTTTACGAATTTGCCAACAACGAACAAAAATACAAAGGTTTGACTAAAAACTTGTCAACCCATGTTACAATTTCATGAAATGATTAATTTAAGGCGTAAGGCGCATTCAAGCGAAAAGCAGGAACAATTACACGGAAGTTGCGTGTCGTAGTAAAATTCACCATGTTAAACCAACCGTGCATGGCGCCATGAGGAGAAGTAAGCAGACAACCGGAAGTGTAGGTGTGGGTTTCGCCGGGTTTCAATACCGGTTTTTTTCCAATCACTCCTTCACCATCGACAATTTCTAAATCATTTAGAGAATCGTAAATTTCCCAATGGCGGGAAAGGAGTTGTACCGAGTCTTTGCTGTGATTTTCAATGGTAATCTCATACGAAAAAGCATAGTGAAGCTTGTAGTTTTTGAAGTAAGTCCCTTCGAAAACCGTGCTCACCGAAATTTTAATGCCTTTTGTGATTTGGGTTACCATGTTCAATTATTTGACGTAAAGTTACAAAAAAAAGGTAATAATCAACGCTTTACCGTTTAAAGATAGTGTTAATTAATGATGTCAACCGAGGAAGCAATGCCTTTACCAATCACGCGATCATAGCGTTGGTTGTTTTCACGGTAATATACCAATACCATATAATCGTTTTCGGTTTGGTAGAAATTTCCGTCAATCGCATTAGCATTGTCAATCGTTCCATTGGAATCCGCTACCGTAAAACAATAATTGGTAAAGCCTTGTTTCACCATAATCGCTTTTTCATAAAGCCCTTTCTTTTCATTATAATCCATCTTATATTCGTCATTCAAGGCGTAATTATTAAACATCCCTGTAATGTAAATATTTTTGTTTTCATAAAAAGCGGGAGCGGATAACGACATGTAAATCCAAGCATAATCAGCTTCTGTTTCAGGTACCGTCGAATTCACATTGTTGATGAAGAAATTCCCATTTTTGTCAGGCCAATAGGTGTAGGGCTGACTCCCACGTGCGGTATTGGTGTACAAATAACAGCCGTATAAACCAGAATTGGTGTCCACTTTAGCAATTGTATTGGTGGCCGCCCGAATGTTTTTATTTTCAAAATATAAAAATTCGTTCCCCGCCCAAAACTGGGTTTCGCTATCGTATTTGTAAATCAAATCATTGCCCACCGTATACATGGGTTTGATGTTGGTCAGGGCATTGTTCAAACGTCCGTTTTGAAGCACCATTACTTTGACGTTTTTTAGCGGACTCTGGAAATTAATCGTCCCAGATTTTATGGCAAAATCCATATTGTGCTTGTAAGGCGTATCATTCACTTGGCGTGCTCGTTTGACTTGCAACGGTACCGAAACCAGATTTTCATAAACGACAAACTTTCGCGAAAAAACAACTTCTCGATCTTCATTTAAAATGCTAATCATGTAGTTGCCACTCACTTTCAATTGGGTGAATTTGTTGGGAAAAGTAACACGGTAATGCGAATAAATCTGTAAACAGTTCAACGAATTCGTATAGTCAATAATACGTTGGTCATTAAACCCTGTCAAATATTCATTGATGCTTAATTGGGATTGTTTCCAATCGTAATCACAATGGGTAATGTGGTAATAGTAATTGCTTTCCGAGCCTTGTAAGTCATCAAACTGCAATTGAATGTCATCCCCCAATTGGAAAACAGGTACCATGTTTTGTCCGTTTTGAACAAAAGTGATGGTTTTGATATAATACGGTGGATTGACTTCTTTCTCTTGTGCAAAGGTGAATACGCTTGCCAATACGGCGAGCACTGCCCAAAATCGCTTCATGTGATCGTTGTTTATTTCGTAAAGATACTAAAGCAACGAAAAAAAAGCCAAATTATTTAAAACAAACCGGAATGATTTCGCCTTTGGCCAAACAAAAACGTTCTACATCGGCTGGATTTAATTTTGAAGTGTAATCTTCTTCCACAACCGTAAACCCAATTTGGCGCAGTTTATCAAAGTAATCCCGCCCGTACACACGCACGTGATCGTATTGTCCAAAGATTTTCGCCCGTTCTTTCGGGTCGGTGATGCTATCATCCGTAAACGTAACCGCACGATTCAAATCTTGAGGAATTTGAAAAATGCCCATCCCACCCGGTTTCATCACCCGATACAACTCTTGCATCGCTTTGGTATCATCCGGAATGTGTTCCAATACATGGTTACAGAAAATAATATCGTAGGTATTGTCTTCAAAAGGTAAGTTACAAATATCCGCTTTCACATCCGCTAAGGGCGATAATAAATCGGTTGTGGTATACTCAATATTGGTTTGCTTTTTAAAGCGCTTATAAAACTCTTGCTCTGGTGCAAAATGTAAGACTTTCTTCTTTTCAGTCGCAGTAAAAAAGTCGGTTTCCCGTTGAAGAAAGATCCACAACAAGCGGTGTCTTTCCAACGAAAGCGTACTCGGAGAAAGCACGTTGTTGCGCTGACTCCCGTAGCCATACGGTAAAAACATACGGAAACTTTTGCCGTCAATCGGGTCGGTGAATCGGTTTCCTTTCAACAAAAAAGCCAACAACGGACGCACCACGATACTCAAACGAATCAACACCGGACGCGGAATTGTATTTAAAACCCATTTGAAAACTTTTTTGATCATAGCACCAACGGATTTTTACGGAATTCATCCTCCTCATTACTTTGAATGCCCAACGCTTGATAGATGTATTGAAACGTCGATAACAATTCAGGTTTGCCATCCACTAACGCCACATTGTGCTCAAAATGCGCACTGGGTTTACCATCCGCCGTTAATATCGTCCAACCGTCTTTCAACTGCTTGATGTTTTTTGTTCCCATATTAATCATCGGTTCGATCGCCACCACCATGCCTTCCACAAATAATTTTCCGCGACCGCGTTTGCCGTAATTGGGCATTTCAGGTTCTTCGTGCATTTTCTTTCCTACACCATGTCCGACCAATTCGCGCACTACCCCGTAACCATGTCCTTCACAGTATTTTTGAATGGCATTCCCCACATCTTCTACACGGTTGCCCGCACGAAATTCGCGAATACCCACATACAAACTTTCTTTGGTCACTTGTAAGAGCTTCTTAGTTTCAGGTGCTACTTCACCAATTTCAAAACTGTACGCATGATCGCCATAATACCCGTTTTTCAACACCCCACAGTCCACCGAAATCACATCGCCTTCTTCCAACGGTTTGTTGTTGGGAATGCCGTGAACCACTTGGGCGTTCGGACTTACACACAACGAATTGGGAAAACCATACATCCCCAAAAAACCGGGTTCAGCACCGTGATCACGAATGAATTCTTCCGCCAATTTATCCAATTGTAAGGTGGTAACACCAGGACGAATAACTTTGGCAATTTCCCCTAAGGTTTTGGAAACCAACAACGCACTCTCACGCATGATTTCAATTTCTTCACGGGTTTTAGGTATAATCATAAGTCTGAAAATGAGTGGGCAAAAGTAGGTATTTTTTTTCGAAAAACGGACTTTTTTACCCACACTACTTTACGGATAAACCATGAGAAATGTCATATTTTTACCTAAAATCCAACCCTAACTTTGTCCAAAATTACAGGTATGAGCAAATATGTAACTGCAGCAGAAGCTGTACAAGTCGTGAAATCCGGCGATCGGGTCTATTTACAGGCCGCCGCCGCTGCACCCACTGTTTTGGCCAACGCCCTCACCGAGCGTGCCGAAGAATTGCGCAACGTTGAAATATGCCACTTGCATATCGAAGGCGAAGCACGGTATGCCAATCCCGAACTCGCGGATAGCTTTCATGTGAATTCCTTTTTTATTGGATCCAATGTGCGCCACACCCTCAAAGCAGGAAACGGTTCCTATACGCCCGTTTTCTTGAGTGAATTGCCGCATTTGTTTCGCAAAAATGTATTGCCCATCGATGTGGCTTTTATCCATGTTTCCCCACCCGATCGCCACGGCTATTGCTCACTCGGCGTTTCCATTGAAGCGACCGTAGCAGCCATTGAAAACGCCAAAATCGTGGTAGCGCAAGTGAATCCCAATATGCCCCGAACCTTTGGTGACGGTATTTTACACGTGTCTGAAATCGATTATTTGGTCGAAGTCGATACTGAAATTTATGCGCATGATGTCGAACCTTGTACGCCCGAGGAAAATAAAATCGGGGAATACATCGCCTCACTTATCGAAGACCGAAGCACCCTGCAAATGGGTATTGGCTCCATTCCCAACGCAGCCCTTCGCCAATTGACCAATCATAAAGACTTGGGTTTACACACCGAAATGTTCTCCGATGGCGTGATCGATTTGATTGAAAAAGATGTGATCAATTGCAATTACAAAGGAACGTTACGCGGGCGCGTGTTGGCTACTTTTTTAATCGGTTCCAAACGCTTATACGAATTTGTCAACGACAACCCGTTTATCGAAATGAAAGAATCGTCGATGGTGAACGATACCGCACGTATTCGTAAAAATCCGAATATGGTGGCGATTAACTCGGCTATTGAAGTCGATTTAACCGGTCAAGTGTGTGCCGATTCCATTGGGCCACGTATGTATTCCGGAGTAGGCGGTCAAATGGATTTCATCCGTGGCGCGTCTTTGAGTCCGGGCGGAAAAGCCATTATCGCTTTGCCATCCATTACCAAAAAAGGGGAGAGTCGCATCGTTCCTTTTCTAAAACAAGGTGCCGGAGTGGTAACCACTCGCGCCCACATTCATTACGTGATCACCGAGTACGGTATCGCCGATTTGTATGGCAAAACCTTGAAACAACGTGCTGATGAGTTAGTTAAAATCGCGCATCCTTCCCATAGGGAGCGCATTGATAAGGAGTATTACGAATTGCTCCATCAAATGTAAAAAGACTCCCTTCGGGGAGTTTTTTTTGGAGCAGAAGTAGGGTTTTTTTTCACATGTCTTCCCGCTTTCGCCTTTACCTGCCTGCCGGCAGGTAGGTCTCTCCACTGCGTTACGTGGATACCGGCTCTTTCGGGGCTAAATGACACGAACGATTTTCAAATCACTAATCGGGTTGCGCCATGATTTTAAACAACTCGGCATTCGAAATCAAATACCGATTCATCAAAGCAATCGCCGTGAGTCGGGCAGAAACCAAACTGTTTTCACGGGAATTCAACAAGAAAATCGAACTCTCACCCAACGAGAACAAACGTTCTTCCGATTGCAACATGATTTGATAATCGGTTACCAAATCACCCGTCAGTTTTTGTTGCTCGAGGAGCGAACTCAACTCAGTTTGTTGTGCTTTGATTTTGTTACTTAATTGCACCCGTTCTAAACTTAAATCGTATTGCGCATCTTGGACTTTGAATTTGGCCAACTTTAAACTCCCGCGTTCTTTGCGTAAGAATAAGGGGAACGAGAAATTCACCCCGACTTTATAATTGTTGAAGTCGGTCGAATTCCAATAATTGGGCTCCGATAAATAGAAATACCCCACATTGGCTTTTGGCAAGAGCATATTGGCCTTCAATTTTCGGTCGATGTCCAATAAATTAACTTTGCTTTCCAAGGCCGTAATTTTGGGATGGTTGTCAATACTGATATCCCCCGAAAGCAACGCATTGGTGCGCAAAATTTCTTGAATGGTTTTGTCCAGGTTTTCCTCAGGAAGCATTCCATCCTGCAATTCCATCGGGATGTTGTTTTCCAACCACAAGTAATTGGACAATTCCAATTTGGCTTTGGCCAATTTCAAAGTAGCATCGGTCAAACTTAGTTTTCGGTTGCGCACTACAATTCCCGCTTCTACACTGTCTATGGCCGGTTTGTCTCCGTTTTTGATCAAACTCCGAATCCCTGTAAATCGGGTTTCGGCATTGACCAAATAATTTTTATACAACTGCACTTCATCGTACGTACGTTTCCAATTAAAATAAGCAACCGAAGCATCATAAAGCACATTAATAGCTTCCAATTGGCGTTCGGCTTTGCTCAAGTTGATTTGGATTTTGGCTTTTCGCAAGTCGGCCATACGCTGGTTAATCCACAACCCTTGTCCCAAAGGAACTGTGATTCCCAATGATGTCAATCCTTGATTTGGCAAAGTGTTCTCCGGATTCACATAAATCCCTTCGCTGTTGTCAAATCCGGCTTTAACTTCGATTCCGTACCAAGTTGGAATCTTGAAACTACTGTTTAAAAGCGAATAATATTCCTTGCCTTTGAACTGTTTGTTGTCAAAGTCCACTTCGATTTTAGGGTCAAATGCACCCCGCGCCATCATCAAGTTGGCTTGCGCACTGCTGATGTTCAAATCGGCACTCTTTACCCGGGGATGAAACTTTTTTACATAGCCCAAATATTCGTCGTAAGTGAGCGTGTTCATCGATGGAGCCTGACTCCAGAGCGGGAAGGAAAGCAGTATAAAAAGTAATTTTTTCATAATTTTTTGTTGGCCAATAGCCTCTTATTTTAACCCTGATTGCAGTGGAAATCCTGCTGTAGCGTTAGCGAAAGCAGATTGCAACGGAAAGCAGGAATAGGGATGGCCGGGAAGCCCTAGCCATTAGTTCCCAAAAATTATTTCTTCGCCTCTGATTTGGCGTCGCCTTTCCCGCCACCTTTGGGTTGGTAATAATTCGGTGGGAATCCGTTGAGCGTTCGCCAGATTTCATACCAAACTGGTACATTGTCCAATAACGCCAAAGTCTGAGCACCCGAACCCATACTAATTTGTTTCGGCCACGGATGATCTTCGTTGTCGGGAGCAATGAGTACGCGAAATTTTCCGTTTGGACTGATGAAATTTTCCACCGCAACAATTTTGCCACCAAAGGTTCCGTACGACATATTCGGCCAGCCCGAGAATACGATAGTCGGCCATCCGTCAAACCAGATGCGAACTTTCTCGCCTTTGTGGATCAGGGGTAGGTCGGTCGGACTCACATACGTTTCCACGGCGATGTCGTATTTGGCCGGCATGATGCTCACGATTTCGGTCCCTTCTTTGATGGTTTCGCCCAAACCCGATTTCAAAGCGCGGTTCACATAGCCGTTTTGGGGCGCCGTGATGTAATACAAGCCGTTACGAATTTTGTAATTCGTGTATTGGTTTTGCAATTTGTTGACTTGCGCTTCGGTATCGTATTGGCTGCTCATCGCGGTGAAACGATCGCTGCGCGCTTTGGAAGCTTTTTCTGCATATTCAGCGCCAATACGGTTGACTTCTACCTGCGCATTGATCAATTCATTTTTACTGGAAATGAATTTGTTTTCTTGGGTGATGATTTTGGCTTCCACTTCTTGAAGTTTCAAGCGTTTTTCCTCGACATCCGTTAGCGGTTTCAAGCCTTCTTTGTTCAAGGTTAGGGAACGATTGAACTGGGTGTTGGCAATTTTCAATTGGGTTTTCACCGCTTCCAAATCCATACTGTCGCTTTGCACTTTTAGGATGCTTTGGCGAATTTTATTTTTTGCCTGTTGCAGTTTCAAGTTCCGTTCCGCTTCAATGGCACTGATTTGAGTGCCAAGTGTGGAAACTTTACCACTATACGATTCTACAGCCATTTTTTTAGCTTCGACTTGGTTTTTGGTGTTGTCCACCAAATTCGGGTCGAAGTAATCTTCTTTAATCTCAGAAATAAATAGGATGGTGTCGCCTTTTTTGACATAATCCCCTTCTTTCACGTACCATTTTTCGATACGACCCGCAATGGCGTTATGCACCGTTTGCGGACGTTGGTCGGGTTTCAAAGTGGTCACCGCTCCCGAGCCTGAAATATTTTGTGTCCAAGGCAAAAAGAGAATGACCAAAGTGATTCCGGAAACCCATAAAATAATGCGGTTCAGGATTTTGTAATGCGGACGGTTACTTAAGTTTTTCACCGTGCTAAACTGATCAATGTTTTCAGTTATGGGGTTTTCTTTGGATAAGTTAAGCATGGTTATGATTTTAAAATATCGTTATTAATTTTTCCTTCTTGAATTTCGATGACACGCATACACTTTTGTTTCCAATACGGATTTTTTGAAGTGACAATCAGCGTCCATTGATTTTTAGCATCCGTTAAGAAGTCGATGATGCGAGCAGCGGCATCGTCGTCCATTTTGTCCAAAGGATCTTCATAGAACAAAATTTTCGGACGGTTGACAATACTGCGTGCTAACAAAATCTTTTGCGCGTTGGACGAGGAGAGTTGGCGCCCTTCTGGGAAAATCATCGTGTCGAGTCCGTCAGGAAGTGATTTGATGAATTCGCCCAAACCTACACTGTCAATAGCCCATTTAATTTGGTCATGCGTCACGTGCGGATTGTTGAAGGTAATGTTTTCCAAAATGGTGCCTTCAAACGGGGTTTCTTCGTGAAGAATGGTGCCAATATGTGAACGAAACTGGTTGATATCGACCTTTCGATACGTGTCATCATTGATGGCAAACGAACCCGATGTAGGTTGCATTAAGCCTGCAAGTATCCGAATTAAGGTGGATTTCCCGGAACCATTTTTTCCATCCAAATAAATTTTCTCTCCGGGATTGATGACGAGATTAATTTTTGATAACACATAATCCGGACTATCAGGGAATTTAAAACTTAGGTTGTCCGTTTCCATTTGAATGTTAGTGTAGCAAAAATCAGGTTCTTTAGAAATGGTTTTTTCCGTTTCCATATCCACCACTTGACCGATTTTCTCCACAGAAGTTAAGACGTCATAGAAAGTTTCCAAACCGAGGATTACTTTTTCAACCGAGTTAATCACCAAAAGGATAATGATTTCTGCGGCGACAAACTGACCGATATTCATTTCCTGACTTACCACTAAATATCCTCCAATCAATAATAAAGAAGCGGTAATGATCACTTTGAAACCAATCAATTGAAGGAATTGACGTTTGATGATATTGAAATGTTTTTCTCGGTGCACCAAGTATTGTTCGACCAAGCTGTTATTTTTTGCTAAAGCAAATTCAAAATTGTCTTTTTTACGGAAGCTACTGTTGTTGCGGGCAATTTCCTGTAACCAGCCTACGACTTTATACTTGTATTTGGATTCTTTCAAGCTAGTGTTGAGTCCGGTGGTATACGAAAATTTAAAAATCGAATATAATAAAACCAACAATAACGCACCAAACAAGATGAAAAACGGGTGATACAACGAAAGTAAGATGATGCCAAAAATAATTTGAAGCAAGGCCGATGAAAAGTCGATTAACAATTTTGACGTTCCTTTTTGAATGGTTAAGGTGTCAAAAAAGCGGTTGGCCAATTCAGGCGCATATTGGTTGTAGAGCGCTTCCAATTTGATTTTGGGTAGGCGGTAGCTGAATTCGAAAGAAGAGCGCACGAATATTTTCTGTTGCAAGTTTTCGGTAATCCGCAATTGCATCACGGATAATATGCCGCCCAGCGCCACTCCGATGATCACGATGACTACCAAAAGCACCCAGGAAGCACTTACACGTCCCGACTGGATCAGGTTGATAATCGCTTGAATTCCTAGTGGTAGAGATAAACTCACCAAACCTGCAAATACGGCGTACAAGATGATTTGTACGACATCTTTTCGGTCGAGTTTGAGTAGGTTTGTTAAACGTTGAAAAGGAGTATATTTCATGTTATTTCAAGATTTGTTCAATTAAATGTTGGTAAAAATGGGTCGGCGATTGGGTATCATTGCAATCGGTGATGGTTTTCAAATGATCTTTAAGAAAATGCTGATGCAATGAACCTTCTACAATGGATGATGCCAAGCTTTTGGCAAAGGGATACTCGGGTTTTGCCGCTTGGATCATTAGCACCAAACGATTGATCACTTTTTTGTAAATGATAAAGAACCCTTCGCGGTTCTCCTGATCCACTTCTTTGGTCAGGAAGGTTTTGGTAAATTCAAAGATGATGATGTTGTTTAAAACCGCTTCATTGATATGTTGTGTGCTCGTATCGTCTTTGATTTTTTCAGTTAAAATTTCGATGGCTTTCAACAACTGTTGCTTTGGGTCGGAGATGTTATTAGTTTCAAAAACCATTCGGTATTCCATCCATCCCCAATACCAAGAAGTGAGATAAAGCAATAATTTGTGTTTGTTTTCAAAATAACGGTACAACGAACTCTCATTCGAGCCGATGCGTTCCCCTAGTTTTTTAAAAGTAAAAGCTTCGAAACCAATTTCGTCGATCAAAAGAATACTTTGTTGTATGATTTTCCGTCCCAATTCAGAGGTTTCGGGATTTTTAACATACAGTTTCGGATTGACCGATATCACGATTTGTGAAAGTAATTCCATACTATTCTTGTAAGCTATTTAATATAATTTCATGCAAATATAATAGTAATACTTTCAGTTTTGAGAATTTAACTTTTAATTATAAAAAAAGAGGCTCCTTTTAGGAACCTCTTAACGTATGTTGTAGTTGTGATTTACACTAAAGAATGGCAGGTCATTGCCGCCGGTTGGGGAATGCCCATTAGTTTTAAAACGGTAGGCGCAATATCGCCTAATATCCCACTTTGAATGGTTGTCAATTCTTTGTCAACTAGAATGATAGGGACAGGATTCGTGGTGTGGGCAGTGTTGGGCGAACCGTCAGGATTGATCATGGTTTCGCAGTTGCCGTGGTCAGCGATGATGATGGTTGTATAATCGTGGGCTAAAGCTGTTGTTACAATTTCGCTCACACAAACATCCACAGCTTCACAAGCTTTGATGGCGGCTTCCATCACTCCGGTATGCCCGACCATATCGCCATTGGCAAAATTCAAACACACAAAGTCGACGTCTCCTTTTTCCAATTCGGGAATCAAAGCGTCTTTTAATTCAAAGGCGCTCATCTCAGGTTGCAAGTCGTAGGTTGCCACTTTGGGAGAATTGCGTAAAATACGCGTTTCGCCATCAAAAGGTACTTCGCGGCCGCCCGAAAAGAAGAAGGTCACGTGCGGATATTTTTCCGTTTCAGCAATTCGAATTTGTTTTTTGCCCGCTTGTTCCAAAACTTCTCCCAAGGTTTCTGTGATGTTATCTTTGTCGTAAATCACATGAACATTTTGATAGGTTTCGTCGTAATTGGTCATCGTTACATAGTACAAATTCAGTTTGTGCATGTTGAATTCGTGGAAATCTTTTTGCGACAATACTTCGGTCAATTCCCTTCCGCGATCGGTACGGAAATTAAAGAAAATCACCACATCATCTTCTTCAATCACCGCAGTGGGTTGCCCATCAGCTTGAGTGACCACTAAGGGTTTGATGAATTCATCGGTCACACCTTCACTATAGCTATTTTGAATGCTAGCCAATAAGTCATTGGTCTTTTCTCCTTCAGCATTAACCAATAAATCGTAGGCCAATTTTACGCGTTCCCAACGTTTGTCGCGATCCATCGCATAATAACGCCCAATTACAGTAGCGATTTTTGCGTTGGATTTTTCGGTGTAAGCAAGCAAGTTGGCCAAGTCCGTTTGTGCCGATTTGGGATCTACATCACGGCCGTCGGTAAAAGCATGAATATATACGTGTTCCAAATCATACGAAGCTGCCGCATCTAAAAGTCCGTATAAGTGTGAGGTATGCGAATGTACCCCACCATTGGAAACCAATCCTAAAAAATGGACTTTTTTACCGTGGGCTTTGGCATATTCAAATGCATCAATTAAGGGTTGTTCTTTACTTAAAGTATGGTTTTGAACAGCTAAATTAATTTTGGCTAAATCTTGGTAGACAATTCGTCCCGCCCCCAAGTTCATGTGGCCCACTTCTGAATTTCCCATTTGCCCTTCAGGAAGTCCAACATTGAGTCCGTCAGTACGTAATTCAGCGTTAGGGTATTCGGTATAAAGACTATTGATAAAAGGCACGTTGGCGTTGTCGATAGCCGACACTTTCGGGTCGGGTGATTTTCCCCAACCGTCCAAAATCATGAGAATGACTTTCTTATTCATGGTAATCAAATTTGGTACAAAGGTACGCCAAATTGCCCCTGGAAATCAACCGAAAAGCCATGGATTATTCGTAAAAATTTACAGGGTTTGTTAGTTTTTTTTCAATGAATTATAATCAATGAAATAACGAATACTTATAGAGAAGATATGGTCCAAATTTTGGGAACTCAATACCCGACCTAAATTTCCTTTAACCGATTCATCAATGTTTTGAGATTGCTGGAGAAAAGCTTTGTTGCGGTATAAAATATTCATCTGGCTACCTGGAGCAAACCACCAAGAGAAGTTCAAGTCGCAATTCCAGGTGTTGAAGTTACGGTCAGCATCCAAGAGTACGGTATCGGTTACATTCAATAAGCCACCATTATCCAATAGCGCATAATAGTTATTGTATAGCGCATACGACCAATAATAACGGGTAACTAAGTTAAAGGTCATGTTGTGGTTGATGGAGTATTTACCGTTCAAACTCAACGTATGGGTGTTGATTTTTCGGCGACCCATGTAAATGGCATTGATACTATCATCTTGTCCCACATAGCCTACATTGTTGTTCAAATGGTTGTAGGTATAATCTAAAACTAAGGATAATTTGTTGGAAAAACGATAGCGAGGCGCAAACTGGAATCCATACGTAAAGCGGTTTTTCTCATCCGATTGCGTGAAAGATGGATTGATATCAATGGCAAATTTTCGGGCATAATTGGAAGAGAAGTAAAAATAGGCACTCACCACCCGAGGTAAACGGATGAAACGCGATTCGTTATACGTTCGCGGTTCATAAAAATCATAGACATGAAGCGGCCGCCCATTAAATCCAAAGCCGTAATAATCATTTTTCTTATCGACAATATTGACATTAATACCGTGATTTAAGGCTTGCAAACGACCGGTGCGGTTATCAAATTCAGAATAATTATTGAAAAAGATATTAAACGTATTTAGTTTTGGCGTTTGATTCAATAAGCGATAACTCCCATTCATGTACAAGGAATGATAATGCGTCGTAAAATTGACCCCCAAATCATTGTTGTCAAAAAAGGTACTCACATATTGTCCACCAAAGCTGTAACGGTACTTGCCACTGGTTTCTGCAAAGTTTAATGAAGTATTGTACCCCGTGCTGTTTTTGGTATCCGCTAGCGAAATAATGCTGTACTTGTAATCACCACTCAACTTATAAGTATTCTTTTTGGTATTTAAATCAAATACTAATGCCGAAACATTGGCATCGCGGTTTCCACCATTTCTGACGACACTGGTGTTGATAAAACTTACCGAGGAATTTTTTCGAAAACGTTGGTCCAATACCAAAATATTATAGTTTGCTAAAGGTTCGACCAACTCTTCACGCGTTGCACCAGTTACCGTATTGCGAATTTCAGAATACATGGGACGCGTTACTGCATTTAAAACACCCACACCCAAACCTTTGCTCGTGCGACCGGAAATTTTTAAGGCATTAAAAAGATTGACATTATTGGGTCGGTCAACGACTTCTTCGTCCGGACCTAAATTTTCATAAAGGCTTGGAGCACCTCCAATTCTTCGCGAATAAAATAGATCGCCCTTGCTGAACAATTCAGTTCCCTCCGTAAAAAAAGGACGATTTTCATTAAAGGTTTGTTCAAACGGACCCAAATTCAAAACGACATTATCAAATTTTGTCTGACCAAAATCCGGAATTAAAATGGCATCAAGGGTGAACGCATCATTAATACCGTATTTGATATCCATCCCGCCTTTGAGTTCGCCACTCGTTTTCGTAAAACTATTCCCGTTCAAATAAAATGAAGAATAGGGGATAAAAAATAAACGGGTAGGTGTTTTGATGTTTTCAATGCCTTCTAAAATCCCCGCTTGATTGGATTCGGTATTGATTTTATTATCAATAAGATTCCAAGTGTATTTGAATCGGGTTTTGTTGACTTCACGGTAGAAGTTCAACCCCCAAGTTTGTTTCGCTGTTGGCGAAAAACGAAGTGCCGCATAGGGAATACGCATTTCTGCAATCCAACCATTTTCAACAATGCGAACTTCACTATCCCAAATGGCATTCCACGAAAAGTCTTCACCATTGGCATCAGTATACACACAATCTTGTTGTACCCCAGCCGCACTCACAAAAAAACGGAAGTCTTGTTGTCCGTCATTAAATCCATTTAGAAATATTCCAAAATGATCCGCAGTAGCAAAATCATCACGAGTAGTCAATTCACGGGCTATGGTTTCGGGATGATCATCCAATAATAAAGCTCCTACATAAATGGCTTCATGGGTATAAGTGATCTTAATAATGGATTTGCGATTGGAGTCTTCTGGTGTGCCATTACCCGGTTGCACCATGACAAAGTCGGTTGCCGTTTCGGCTTGTTGCCAAACTACTTCATCTAATTTTCCGTCGATAGTTATTTTTTCGCTGGTGAATTTGGTGTGATACACTTTTTTAGGAGCCTGACTCCAGCAGAAGGAGCTAGCCATTGCGAATAAAAATAATAAAGGCGCAAATTTTAGATTCATTGAGTTTTGGTTGGTGGACAAATATACATATTTAAAGGCATGCAAATGTAACACAGTACATTAGATATTCCAATATCAGAACAGTGCTAAAAATACGAATTTGCACAAATAAATGAGCAAACAATGCATTACATCGATTAAAATAATCATTACGTCGATAATTTTAACATTTTTATGTTGGTAGTTCCAAAACTAAAATTTACATTTGATTCCCCAAGTTTAACAATTAACCTACTAATGCCTATGCCTTTACGCTTTTTTGCAGGGATGGTCTGTTTCTTTTTTTTCTCCTTTACAACCGTGCCCTCTCGTGTTTTTTCGGTGCAAGAAGTCCGCAGTTTATATGACCAACTGACAATTAATTCACAGGAACTTCCCCATTGGGATTGTTTTGCATATGGAATGCAAGGGTATCTAAAGCTTGATAATGAAGGGCAAATTCAGCAACCGTATCTGACCTTAATTGATTTTTCATTACCATCCACCGAAAAACGTTTGTGGGTAATTGACATGCGCCAGTACAAAGTGGTCGAACATACTTATGTTTCCCACGGTATGAATTCGGGATTAGTGCAGCCCACCGATTTTTCCAATGAAGAGGGTTCGTTTAAAAGTAGCCTCGGATTTTACTTGACCACATCCATTTATTATGGCAAACACGGCCTGTCATTAAAATTAAAAGGATTAGAACCAGGGTTTAATGATCTCGCAGAACAACGGTCTATTGTCATGCACGGCGCCACGTATGTTTCCAAAAAACACATTCAAAAGTTCAATCGTTTAGGGCGTAGTCAGGGCTGTCCTGCCTTAGCTCAAAAAGAAGCCAACCGCATCATTCCGATGATCAAAGACCAGTCGTGTTTGTTTATTTATGCACCGCAAAAAACCTATTTGGAACAATCGTCATTTATAACGGAGCAGAGTATATAAACTGGCGTCCAAACAATAAATATCTTCCCGGAATTGGAGAACTCCTTTTTCTTCCCAAGCCGTCCAATACCATTGATGGATGGCGATTTCATCTTTAACTTTGATGTAAATCGTTTTTAGTGCTGCTTTCGGTAAATCGATTGGAGCAATTACCCGATTGGGATATTTCTTTTTCAATTTGGCTTGTTGCAGGGTAAGTTGTTTGATTTTCAATTCCCGCAACGCTTGGTAATGCGCAATATCGGTAGTATCTTTGATTTTTTGTAAGGGCCAAATGATACTGTCGTTCAAAATATGTTCGGCCATTTCCAACGGCTTTTGCAAACGCACACAGCCCGAACTCAGCGATCGGTAACTCAAAGAAAAATAATCCCGATGGTTGGTGTCGTGCAAATACACCGTAAACCGATTGGGAAAATTAATTTTCATGAGTCCTAATGAATTATTGCGTCCCGGATTTTGAACATATTTATACCGAAACGCATCTTCTTTTTTCCACAGTTTTGGGTCGACTTCCTGATTGTCTTTATCCAAAATTTGCAATCCTTTTTTACGGAAATGATAGGGGTTTTTCTCCGCCTCTGGGAATAAATCTTCTTTTAAAATGGTGGGCGGAACGGTCCAATTCGGATTCAAATTGATATTCGATATTTTGGAAGATAAAATGGGCGTTGGGCGCGTGTCCCTGCCAACCACTACACGCTGGTATTGCAAGGTGTCTTGGTCTTTCACCGCCACAATATTATAGGCCGGAATATTCACTAACAGATAATGGTACCCCAATTCCCGCGGATACCACCGCCACCGCTCCATATTGACAATCACTTGTTCAATGCGTTGATCCCGCGAATAATTCAGCGCATCAATTGTAGCCCGTGCGATTATTCCATCCGGACGCAACCCGTGCCTTTTTTGAAAACGCAACATCGCTCGCTGGGTTTTGGCATCGTAGGTTTGATTCAATATCGTGTCTTTTTCCGGCATATCGCCCCAATACATCAACCGTTTTTTAATAATGGGAATGTACTTGCTTTTTTGATTGGGAAGAATTTTTTCTTTTAAATTCACCAAACCAATAAACTTGTCGGGATAACCTCGTAAGATTTTTAAACTTCGTTTTAATTTTTGATAGACCGGATGGTTGGGTTTACAGCCCTCAATAACTGCAGTCAAATTCCGTTGTTGCAACGCTTCCTGTAATAGCGGGGCAACTTGGGTAGGCGTGCGCCGCAAATCCCAGTCATCATAAATCAAATAGGGGTTGAGTTTACCGTCTGATAAATGCCGCAACCAGCGTAAGGCACTCCGACTCAGACGCACCTCATAATCTGTTTTTAAGGAATCCGATAATTCGGTGTAGTGATTTTCCCTGTCTCGTAAGGTTTCGTATTCGTAATCTTTGGGTTGTAAACCTTCTTCTTCGGCACGGGCAAGATGATCCAACAGCTCTTTTCGAATCAACGTGTCGTTCCATTGGGACGTGTATTGATTCAAACGGTAAAATTCTTTAAGTAACGGATTCTTTTGAAACAAAGTAAGGGTAGAGTCAATAGGTGTGCCTTCGTTTGGCGCAATGCTATGACGCCCGCTTTTTCCATACAGAATGACAAAAAGTAGGGGTAAACTCAACAACCAAAGGATTCCTGTTTTCATCGTTTTTTAGTCATTATAAAATGAGGACCTACCGATGGAATCTCAAATTCATCGCCTACCGTTTCGTATCCCAAAAGCGCATAAAAACCGACGGCACTCGAACGGGCATTGCACCAAATTCGCACATCTTGTGTTGTAAACATAGCATTTTCCACCGCCAAAAGTAATTGTTTACCAATCGATTGACCTTGGTAATTTGGTAAAACAGCCATGCCGCGCAATTGGAATTGGTAGTTTTCCGAAAAGGAGGGATGGAATTGTTCGTATACCGAAAGAATTCCTGCTAATTCTTCCCCAACATAAGCCCCCCAATGGGTTGTTGAAGGTAAATCATCTCCCGCAAATAGACAGCTTTCCGGCGGCTTTCCCGGTCGTAATACCACCTGCCGTAGGGGGTAGGTGGTAGCCGAATCTATTTTTTGAATGCGCAATGTCATAAGCGATGACCGTAAGGGATTAATTCTAAAAACGTTAGCGTTTACGGGAAATCGAGTCTAAAATTCCGACAAAAAAATTTTAAAAAAAACTTGCACAAGTAAAAACAATCGTCTTATATTTGCACTCACAAAAGCGGAAGTAGCTCAGTTGGTAGAGCTCCAGCCTTCCAAGCTGGTTGTCGCGAGTTCGAGCCTCGTCTTCCGCTCCACCAAAAACCTTCAGATGATTCTGGAGGTTTTTTTTATGCCATTTTTTATCATAAAAAACACATAAGCGAAAGAAGTTCGAGCAAACTCGCCTGCCTGCCTAAGGTAGGTCTTCCGCTCCACCAAAAACCTTCAGATGATTCTGGAGGTTTTTTTTATGCCCAAAAAAAAGCCTTTCAAGAAGGCTTTGTTTTTTATAAATCACTCAAATTCGTTCCCGATTCCAATTCCACGGGTTCTTGCCCTTGTAGAAATAAACGTGCGGTTAAAGCGCCACGTAAAGTAATTGTGCCCCCGTGAACTTCCAGCCAACTCCCTTCGCGTAACCCTAAAACGGGTAAACGGTTGTATACATGAAATTCTTTGATTCGGGTTTCCCGCGTCTCGCCCATGTGGGTGCTGTTTGCATCCGGGTCCAAATAGTGCGGATTCAAATTGAAAGGAATCGCACCCAAGGTTTGAAACGATGGCGGATACACTATTGGCATATCGTTCGTGGTTTGCATCGACACTCCTGTGATATTACTGCCTGCACTACAACCCAAATATGGAGTGCCTTTTTCTAATGCCGCACGCAAACTGTCCCAAAGATCTAAGGCATACAATTGGGAAACCAACTGAAACGTATTGCCTCCGCCGGTAAAAATTCCTTCAGCTTCCATGACCGCTTGTTTCGGGTCGGCAAACGTATGCAAGCCCACCACGGATTTTCCAATTTTTGCGAAAGCGTCACTCACTTTGGCGGTATACTCATCATGGGAAATTCCGCCAGGTCGGGCAAACGGAATAAAAACAATCGTTTTGGCGTTGGAAAAATGGTGTTCAAGCATTGGTAACAAATACTCCAAATAGGTGCCGCCGTGTAAGGTCGACGTACTAGCGATGATCATTTTTTTCATGGAAATCCGATTTCAATTCGCACAAAGGTAACAATTAACAAAAATTTAGACTGATGGTTGGAAACAACCTTTTGGTTTTCGGTATTTTTACCCCATGCGGAAATGGCTTTTTCTTCTTTTCGTGATCCAATGCAGTTGGAGTCAGAACGAACCCGTTTGGCTCGAAGGACTTGTTGTGTCGGAACTGCGCAACGAACTCGCAAACATCAACGTGTCTAATATTGTGACCAATGCCACCGTCATGACCAATGAAACGGGGCGCTTTCGCATTCCCGTACAACTCAATGAAGCGCTCAAAATTTCTGCCGTTGGCTATGAAGAACAGTTTGTGAAAATTGACGAAGCCCTTTACAAGAAAAAACAATTGGTAGTCAAACTAAGAGCTGCCGTCTATAATTTGGACGAAGTGCGTGTGGTCAAACTCGATGCGCAAAAAATGGGAATCATCGACTACAAGCCTAAACACTATACGCCGGCCGAACGGAAATTGCGTACTGCAGGCCAGTTTTCTCCCTGGCAAATTCTGATGATTCCGTTAGGAGGAATGCCGCTCGATCCCATGATTAACGCGATTACCGGTCGTACCGCCATGCTTAAAAAAGAGTTGGAAGTCGAACGAAAAGAATTGGCGTTAGCCGCCTTGACCACTAAACTGGATTCGCTTTATTTCGCCGACCAATTGCATTTGGCGCCCGATCAGGTTAAAGCGTTTCAATACTATGCTGTGGAAAACGCTGAGGTGCGCGCATTGGTCAAATCCGATAACTTAATCCCGTTAAAGTTTAAACTGAGTCAGTTGCTCGTCGAATTTTTAAAACCCAAAGAAAGCGATGAAAAAAAATAATGTCCTTTTCCTTTTGGTATGGGTGCTGTGTTCCAGTTTTACCCTACACAAATTTTACATGGCCATTTATCAGGTCAATCACAATGTGGCCAAAAAACGATTGGAAATTACCGCCCGTATTTTTGTCGATGACCTCAATTCGGCATTGGATAAAAAATACAAAACCAAACATTTTTTAGGAACGGACAAACAATCATCTACCGATACCGAAGATTTGAAAAAATACCTTTTGGACCAACTCAAAATCACGGTCAACCACCAAGGAAAGCCGATCACGTTTAAGAGCAGCGAACTCGATGGAAACGTATTGGTTTGCTATTTGAATTGTGCCGATGTAGCCAAGGTAACTCAAATCGAAGTGTCCAATACTATCCTGACGGAGGTTTTTGACGAACAAGAAAATATGATGCATTTTCAATTCAATGGAGGAAAACAGACACTTGTGTTGGATGCTGAAAAAACTAAAGGAATGTTAAAATAATTTGGGAATACTTGGCCTCCAACGAGAAAAAAGTATTTTTATGACCCTAAAAAACAAACACTAATGACAAAGCAATCCAATTTTCTACTTGTAAGTTTGTTGACTACCGCTCTTGTGGTGGCTCAGGAAACGCCAAAACCCGATCCGAATTACCGCAATCCGGATAAGTTCAAGCAAATGTATGATGTGTTGGCTACGCCCAATATGTACCGTACGGCATCGGGAGCACCGGGGCCTGAGTACTACCAACAGCAAGCCGATTACAAAATCAAAGTGGAATTGGACGACCGCAACCAAAAAGTGTACGGCTCGGAAGTCATTACCTATACCAACAACGCCAAAGAAGCATTGGATTACCTTTGGATTCAATTGGATCAAAACCAACACAGCCGCAAGTCGTTGTCTCCCTTGCAAAACGGTGACCGTACCGAACCGGCGTTGGGCGCGCAACAATTCTCACGTAAATATTTGGAAGAACGCTTTGATGGCGGCTTCAATATCGAATATATCAAAGATGCTGCGGGTAAACCGATGGCCTATAGCGTCAACCAAACGATGATGCGCGTGGAGTTGCCCAAGCCTTTGGCCCATGGTGAAAAGATTAGTTTGAACATCAAATGGTGGTACAACATCAACAATTACCTATTGGATGGCGGCCGTTCGGGTTACGAACACTTTGATGCTGACGGAAACAACCTGTACATTGTAGCCCAATTCTATCCGCGTATGGCCGTGTACAACGATGTGGAAGGGTGGCAAAACCAACAGTTCTGGGGTTCGGGAGAGTTTGCTTTACCGTTTGGGAATTTCGAAGTAGAAATCACCGTACCTGCTGACCATATCATGGAAGCTACAGGTACCCTGATGAACCGTAACGAAATCTTCACACCCGCTCAATTGGCGCGTTATGCGGAAGCGGAAAAGTCGTTTGACAAACCCGTTGTAATTGTAACCCAAGAAGAAGCTACAGCTGCCGAAAAAGGATTTTCAGACAAAAAGAAAACGTGGAAGTTTAAAGCGGATAATGTACGCGACTTTGGATTTGCCACTTCCCGTAAGTTTATCATGGACGCGATGGCGGTGAAATTAGCCACAAAAAATGTCATGGCAGTTTCTGTATATCCCAAAGAAGGAAATCCGTTGTGGGGTGAATATTCAACCCGTGTCGTGGCGCACACTTTAAAAAGTTATTCCAGCCATACTTTCGATTATCCCTATCCCAAAGCGGTTTCGGTGCATGCCCAAGACCAAGGGATGGAATACCCCATGATTTGTTGGAACTGGGGTCGTCCGGATGCCGATGGAAAATATACTGACCGTGTAAAGAATGGTATGATCTCCGTGATTGTGCACGAAGTGGGACATAATTTCTTCCCAATGATTGTCAATTCTGACGAGCGCCAATGGACGTGGATGGACGAAGGATTGAACTCGTTTATGGAATACATGGCCTTGATGGAGTGGGATCCTAAATTCCCTGCAACACGTGGTCCGGCCAAAAATATAGTACCGTATATGAGTGGTGACCAAAAAAACTTAGAGCCTATCATGACCAATTCGGAAAGCATCCGTCAGTTTGGGAATAATGCCTATGGCAAACCCGCTTGTGGATTGAATATTTTACGCGAAACCATTATGGGGCGTGAATTGTTTGATTATGCCTTTAAAACTTACGCCAACCGTTGGAAGTTCAAACACCCAACGCCCGAAGATTTCTTCCGTACCATGGAAGATGCGTCGGCGTTTGACTTGGATTGGTTCTGGAGAGGATGGTTCTTTACCACCGATTACAACGACATTGGCATCAAAGAAGTGAAGAAGTATTTTGTCAGCAACGAACCTTCGAAAGAAGTGGAGGAGTTTATGAAAAAACGCCGCCGTCGCAATGCAGATGTGGGTCCGATGGTCTATATGATCGAAGAAGGCAGCAGTGATTACAAACCCGAATTGAACAAACCGTTTGTGATTAAGGATTTCAAAGCTTTGGACACCTATGTTAACGAACATTTTACCGCCGAAGAACGTGCAAAATTAAAAGAACCGAAGTTCTTCTATCAAGTAACGTTTGATAAGCCGGGCGGATTGGTAATGCCGTTGTTGGTCGAGCTCACCTTTGAAGACGGAACGACTGAAATGCACCAATTTCCAGCACAAATCTGGCGTATGAACGACAAGGAAGTGAGCCGTACGTTTGCCACAACCAAAGCGATTACCAAAATTACCGTAGACCCCAAAGAGGAAACGGCCGATATTGATACACAAAATAACGTGTGGCCAAAACAAGAAGTGAAGTCGAAATTTGACTAATTACTTCGTACCTTTGCGACACTAATACAAGAATTATGTTTGGAATAGGAGGAGGCGAATTAATCTTCATCATCTTTATCGCGTTGATGCTTTTCGGGACGGATAAAATCCCTGAATTTGCCCGCACGTTTGGGAAGTTCATGGCCAATTTGAAAAGTACGACCAACGAAATCAAACACGAAATTCAGAAAAGTGCGCAAACCGAAGGGATAACCGACTCCATGAAGGAATTGACCGAAACCTTTACCAAAGAGGTTGATCAAGCCAAGGAAAGTGTTGGCCCCGCCGGATATATTGATTTAGGAGACGAATCGTTGTTGGATTTACCCAATCCTGTGCAACAAGTCGAAGAAGATATTGAGTCCATGACCGGACCTATAAAACGCAAACGCTAGTGATCGACCAACTCATAGCTTGGGACCAATCCCTGATGATATTTTTAAATAACCTGGGTTCGTCAACGTATGACGGACTCTGGTTGTTTATAACCAAACAGCTGCATTGGGCGCCTTATTTTGCCGTCATTTTATTTTTGGCGTATAAAAAATTAGGCAAAACCAACTTTCTGTATTTGCTGTTGTGTACGGCACTGTTGTTGGTGGTCACCGACCAATCAGCCAATTTATTCAAGAATTATTTCATGCGCTTGCGACCGTGTAACGAACCCGCTTTACAGGGTTTGATACGTGTAGTGAAATGCAGTGATACCTATAGCTTTTATTCTGGACATGCCACCAATTCCATGGCGACAACGGTTTTGGTCTTTGCGCTGTTGCGCTCGTATTACAAATACGCGGCACTGTTGTTTTTGTTTCCGCTGATTTTTGCGTACAGCCGTATTTATTTGGGCTTGCATTACCCCGGTGATATTTTGACCGGCTATCTTTTTGGAGCGCTCTACGGCTATGGCGCTTACCGCTTGTTTCGCAAGTTCGTTTTAAAACAATAATTACAGCACCCGACTCACGGTCAATCCATCGCGGATGGGTAGTAAGACCGTTTCTACGCGCGGATCGTTTTTCAAAAGCGCGTTGTATTCCAGCAGCACTTTCGTACTCGTATCTCGTGGATCCAATTCCTCCAAGACTTTTCCACTCCACAATACATTATCGGATAAAATAATCCCGCCCGGATTCATCATCGGGACGATGAGGTGGAAATAGGCGATGTAGTTTTCTTTATCGGCGTCGATAAACACCAAGTCAAATTTTTTATCCAGCGTCGGAATCACCTCTAGGGCATTGCCCAAGTGCGCGGTGATTTGGTCTTTCCAAGGGGAAAGGTTGAAGTATTTGTGTTGGATGCCCACCAATTCCTCTTTGATGTCAATGGTGTCCAATGTGCCTTCAGGGGCTAAACCTTCGGCCAAGCAAAGTGCAGCGTATCCGGTATAGGTTCCAATTTCGAGAATGTGTTTGGGGCGAATGATTTTCGATAGCATACTTAACACCCTGCCTTGGAAATGCCCACTGAGCATGCGCGGTTGCAATACCTTTTGGTGCGTTTCGCGAAAGAGTTGCACCAACAATTCCGGTTCGTTTTGCGAATGCCGTTCGACATACAATTCCAGTTCTTCAGAGATGAAATGCATAAGGATGAATTTTCGGCAAAAGTACGAATAGAAACTGGAATTTGCGAAGGCTATTGTTTGACCCTGATAGCGTGGGTTTACTTCCCCTACTGCCGCGCGAATCTTTCGTGTGGTAACAAATAATAATTTTTAGGTGGTTTACGAGCTACGAAGTCAGGAGAATTCGCAGAGCGCGGGACTTTGCGCAATTGAGGCTATTTACTAATTAGTTAAAATCCAATTCATAATTTTTGCAATATTCTTTGCATCATCAACACCTCTATGATGTTTTCCCTCTAAAGGAATGTCTAAAATTGCTAATGCTCCAGCCATTCCTTGTTCGTGAATCAATTTCTTTTTTAGAGCGAAAAGTGTTTTAACATTAATATGAGAACTATTAAATGGATAAGGTAATCCAGTTAAATTACACTGTTTTTGAAACTGATTAAAATCATAAGCTCCAAAACTAGCCCAAGCCCTACTTTGACTTTTATATTCATTCCTCAATACATTACAAGCTTCTTTGAAAGAAATACCTTCTGCATCGATCATTTCTTGAGTAATTGATGTAAGTTCTTTGCAAAAAGGGCTTATGACAGATTTTTCAGGTTTTACTAAAATACCTCTATTTTCTGATATTTCTCCTGATTTTACATCTAATAGACAAATTCCAATTTCAATAATTTCACTTTCCATACCATGTGGTGGTTTACCTTCCCAACAAGTTGCTTCTACGTCAACTATAAGTATTTTATCTAAGATTTTTGCCATTTGTTTTTTATTATAAAGGTAGTATTGGTAAGGCATTTTGATAGTACTCAAAACCTGCCCATGAAAAATTGGTAATCTCAGTATTACCGATGTCTTCAGGATAAATATCTGATTGATAGAATACCTCATCATATATCATATATAAAGTCCCGTCATTATTGAGGTAATCAAATTTATATTTCAGCTCTCCATTTTCGTAATAGTATTTTTCTGTCTCTTCAGGAATAAAAATAGTACCTTCTAATTTATATCTGCAATAGCAAATAGTTTCGTCTAGTGAATTATAAACTAAAACTCTTTTATCTGCCAATACATTATCATTATAACTTAAATATTCCTTAATCCTATGGCCATTAACTAGATACTCATATTCAAATGAAACCCCAGGGTTTGTTAATAAAATAGTATCTATTTGAGATTGAGAAGTTACATAAAAGGAAGTATCAACCAATAATCCTTTTTGATATCTTTCTTCTTTTATAGGTGTATTATTTTCTAAAAATACTTTAAAATATTCTTGAAGTTTACTTGCTTTAGAATAACTAATTTCTTTACCAAGTTCATTATTATATTTAATCGATATACTCATTTGATTTCAATCTGATAGCGTAGCTTTTCAATCATTACTTCGCTTTGATAATTTGGTTTTTAATTCTTGCGTATTACTGCTTTCACGGGTTGCATTCGAGGCTTTAGCCGAACAGACGAAGTAAATCCGCGTTATAGGTCTTTCATTATTTCGTTTATCTTGTTGACATAAAAAGCATAAATGTTTTCTTCGCATCGGTATTCTGTCTTTTGTAATTGGTTTATTCTATTTAAAATACTTTGTAATAATACGGTTGATGTAATGTTTTGTTCTATTAAAAAATAGTGTAATCTTTCTGACAAAATGTAACTTGCTAACTGATTTTCTGATAGTGTAAAAATGTATCCTATAAAAAAATTATCATCCATAGGATCATTCAACCCATCACCCTTAAATAACGTTTCAACTAAAAAGTCTAATTGATTTTGACTCCATTTTGGTAAGTCAATTTTTAAATCTTCCCAATCCTGACTGGTAAAAGTTTCCAAAATCTTATGGGCCCTCCAAAAATATCCATCGATTTCATAGCGACCCATCGGATGAAGTAGTAAATTGTTGATTTCAATCATCAGTTCATTTACTTTCATATATTTACTTTTTTATAATGACACAAAACGGATTTTTAAATGCTTTTGGGATATAATTTGAATTGAACTTCCCGATAGCGTGGATTTTCAGGCAGTACTTTACTACTTTAGTTTTAGATTCTCACTCATTACATCTTGCACGGATTGTAAAACGGCTATCAAGTTGACTCATTCGAATTTCATAATGCGCGTGGGAACGAGGATACTATTAATCCACAATATTTATTACATTCAAATCAACTAAATTTTCATTTTCAATTAAAAATTGAAATAAATTAAACCAACGATGACATTGATTAAGTATCAAAGCATCTGAAGTAACAACTACATCCTCCGTACTTGAAAGGTACTTGTCAGGAGCCATTTCTAAGATAACTTCCCAATCAAAATTATTCACTTCTGCAATTTTGTGGCAAACGGTTTTTAATTTACCACTATTTGATACAGGAGCATCAAAAACCCAAACTACCTTTTTAACTTCTAATTTTTTTAAAACAGTACCAATGATGAATAATGCTTCTTCCGTTTGGTTCACAAGTCTGTAATTACCATAAATCGATGATGTATCACGGTATACTCCATCTGTTCCTTTGAATACATAAGCTCCTGATAAAAGACTTTCAAGCAGAATCAATTGATTAAAACCATCGATGTATACTTTTTTATCCTTCATTTGTGATACGCTGCATTGCTTCAGGTTTCGTAACTCAACATCGTGTATTGCACATGACATTCCTTGTAAGGCTATGGTTTGTTTTGTTTTAAATCGATATTTCCGAGCTACAAGTTCCAAGGATGATTTGGCCGCATAGCCTCTACTTAATAGATAGTTCATATCTTCTAAAGCTATCCTGAGTTTATCAATTTCTTTCACCAAACCAAATAAACCCTCATCTTCAGCACTCTTTCCTCTGTTTTTCCGCATCTTTTTTTATTAAAACCCTTCTTTTCGTAATTCGATTCTTAACTCAATTATACTTTGTAATGTAAATTGTGTTATTTCATGTACAGGCATTAATCCAGCAGCTTCGTCAATGTAGTAAACGGTTCTTAACAAAGGATTGTCACCTTCGTCTAAATACATATATAAAAAACTATCTCCGTTCCAAACATCAATACCAAAAAAAGGTCTTGGAAGTACTTTTCCTTCATTTAACAGAAGTTCCCTATACCTTTCTTGGCATTCCTCTTGCGTGTTTTCAATACCCATATCGATTACAGGACAATAATTGCCTGCGATATACAAAAACTCTCTCAAAACCTTTGGAAACGGATTGCCATTATTATATAATTGTTCCAAATGTTCTATTTCTGATAATGATATGGGTTGCATAGGCCAATGAGATATCGAATTGCCTTCGTCTCTCAATTGTTGTAAATAGAGTATTTCCATGAGTTTAAATTATTCTGGCTTTGATTCATAAATGTTAATGTGAATATACTAATAATTTGAAGAGTTGGAATTGTAATTTTTAACCAACAACACTGATTTTCAATCCGGTCTTTACTTTGATGATTTGGTTTTTAATTCTTATGCATTACTGCTAATACGGATAGCAAATGCGCTATCGGGTATAGTATTACCCAGCATCATGCTTAGTATTACCCAGCATCATGCTCAGTATTACACAGCTTAAAGCAGGGTTACATTAGCAATCGTGGGTGAACTATAGCGTAGAGAGGTGGTTTCCTTATTTGAGTTTAGGGAGTACGGAATACAAATTTGCATGTATTGTATTACTCAATAATTAACTTATAATTCCAGGTGTTATTTTCAGTTGTTAGGCTCAAAATGTAATTACCAGATTGCAATTCAGTTAAATCAAGAAAAGCTTGTAGCGAATTTACAGTAACCGTTTTGTATATCCTTCCTTGCATATCGAATAGAGCGATTGATGCGATGTTTTTAGTATCACTAGTTACTTGTACCCCAGTTTTTGCAGGGTTAGGATAGATTTTAAAATCTGCAGCTGTTACGCTAACGGTGTTTAAATTTTGTCTGTTAGCATTGGCAAAGAAAGAACACTCCACTAACGTGAAATCGGGTAAATAATAATTTGGAAAGAAATTATAGGTTTGGCCTTGTTTGGTGTAGCAATGAATTCTATTGTAATTAATCAATGTTAAATCTAAATTACCTTGGGGACTGCAGAAGTTGAGGAGGGTTCCAACACCCTCCAAAGCTGATCCTTTTGTTGGAATACTTCCCGTTGCAGCGGAAATTTTCTTATAATTAGCCGTTGACATCGTATACGTATCAATATTTTCTACATTGCAATTGGAGAAATAAGGATCACCTAATTGTGCGTTCAGTACCGCTTGATTCTCAAAATAGACCGTCTCAGTACCTGTTGGGAAAATTTGTTCGTTAAAATAAAAAGCTTGGGGTCCATTGTTGAATAAATAAAAAGTGCCGTTTATGTCTTCTCTTAGGTATCCAATAAATTGGGTGTTGGGTGAAGTTTGAGGTGTAAAAATAGAAGTGTAATCGATATTATAAATAATAGAAAAGTAGGTTTGATACATTTTGTAATACGTGTACCCATTTATATTTTCAAGACCATCAAAAAATAGTGTTCTGAAGAAAAATTCATGTTCTGTAGCATCTGCATTATGCTGAATGATACGCCACTCCGAAGTAGTGTCCAGATAATTAGAATAGTAAATTTGAGAAAAGCTAATTTTCCAACTTAGTAAACCAATCAATAATATAAAGTATTTTCTCATCTTATTTTATTTTTATTATTTTCAGAAAATGGATTTGAAGCACGTTCTTTTATACCTTCAAATGCAGATTTTAAGTGGTTTTTAAATCTAAAATTTATTTTTGGTTTACGTTTTTGTATCCTTCTGCAATTTAAACATTTCACTACAAACACCTACTAGGGTTTTTCCGAATTCCCGCAGGTATTTTTCTGATAGTGTGGATATGCAATCTAGTCTTTACTTTGATGATTTGGTTTTTAATTCTTATGCAATACTTCTTCCATGGGTTGTAAATCCGATATAGGGCGTCTGTCAAATAAGTTTTCTGCTGTAAACATCTTCCACTTTGTCTTTTAATATTCCGATGAGTTCTGTCTGCATATAATCAAAGTCATCAGGAATGTACAAACAAACAATTCTCTTGTTGTTATAGATTTCGGGAAAATGTTTACGTATATGATTTCTATGGTGTTTTTCCATTACTACAATACTGTCTGCCCAATGCAATATTTCTTCTGTTAGAACGGTGTTTGCTGACTTGTCTGTCCCTGCCGACTTAACTTCAAAACGGTCGTCATTTTCATAAATTTTATGAGCTGTTGCACTTCTCATTCTATTTATGGTACAAACAAACAGCAGTTTAAGTTTTGTGTCAGTTTTCATATTCCAGATTTTCAAACCGTGCTTTGATTTAATAATTTAGTTTTCAATTCCTACTCATTACTGCTTTCACGGATTGCACTCAAGGCTTTAGCCGAACAGACGAAGTAAATCCGCGCTATCGGGGTTTAATTATTCAATTGTATTATTATAATCAAACATTGATTTAATTAAATCTTTTGGTTTTAATATAGATTTTTTTAAAAGATTCTCATCAACACCAATAATCCTGTAAATATTTATCTTAATTATAGATTCAATGTAAAATGAAGCATAAAGCATTTCAATGTTATTAAATATTTTTTTCTTTGAACTTCTATGAACCAAGTAGTTTCTTGTTTTTACAATTCTTGTGATAAAATCATCCACATCAATATCATTAGGTAAAATAGATTTAAAATCTTCAATATATTGATAAAGTCTTCCTTTGAAGTTTGGCTCATTTATGTGAGCAAAGCTGTTAATTATTGATTCTTTTATTTCATTTTCAGAAATTAGGCTTAAAATTTCTCTTTTATAATTTTCTAATATTCTTTTGTCGTAAGGGTTATAGTTGTTAAATCTTCTGTGTAAGGTTTCTATTGAAAAACAATTATTTAAAAAATAATTTTCAATACTTAGCTTAGAATTAATTGATTTTTCTAAAATTAAGTCAACACTTATTTTTAAATCTTCATTTGTTAACCAATTACCAATTATTTTTTGAAAATTATCTTTAAGTTCGATGAAATTAAGACTTGGACTGTAAATTTCTGGTTCTCCAAAATTGATTAAATCACTGCATATCAGAATAGCTTCATATTCTAAATCATCTTCTTTATATAAACATATGGATTCTAATCCTGTATAAATATTTCCGATAATTTTGAATAATTTTTGAAGAGCATTTATTATTTTTAATGTATCATTTATTGACCTTAAATTATTTTTAAATATTACCTTAATACCAACATTTTCGCGTAATCTTAACTCATTAAATTCTCTCTGAGAATTTAAGTTAAGTGTGACATACAATTCTATTTTTATTTCATCAGAATTGTATATTTCAATATTCTCTATTTCATTTAATTTTATTGTCCTATTCTTGAAAAAATCGTAGTTTAGTTGAGATAGTTTGGTCCAACCCAATAATCCATTCATTTCAAATTTTAATGTACTGAATTGCGAATGGTTGAGATTTAAAACAAAATCACCTTTCAATATATATTTGGCACTGAATTTAACAGTTGCTCCACCAGATCCAATTTCCATACCTGAGTAATAACAATCTAAAAGTGTAATTTTTCCTAAACCGTTGAAGTAGCCATGTATTGCCTCTATTTTTACATTTTCTTTACTTTCAGATGGAAATTCAATTTCAATTTTCTTCTCAGTATGCAATAATCTTACTGATTCGATTTTTTCATTTGAAAAAGGGGAATTTATATTTCCAAAAAAATATTCCATTAATATATGATTTCTTTACTGTTTAACTTAAATGAGAGGATCCGAATACTTGATTTCTATAAATCATCATTAAGCGGCAATTTAAACATTCCTCTACAAACACCTACTAGGGTTTTTCCGAATTCCCGCAGGTATTTTTCCATTCCAAAGGTACAATAGGCAAGGAGTGGAATTTTACGGGATTCCGCACCACCCATTTTTTAGTATTCTAAATTCTAAATTCTAAATTTTAAAAAAAATTGCCCATACTCCCAACCTGAAACATTTACGAAATACTGAACACTGTATACTGTATACTGTTCACTGATTACTGTACACTTTCTCCGACTCATCTTCCGGTTTGGTTGCGGTTTGGTTCGGGGTTGTGCCACGGTTGTGCCACAGTTGTGCCACTAAACCTTATGTAAAAGGTAACATGAATGGCTTTGAAATGGGAGGAAATTCGAAGGAAACCAAAAGAAAACCGCTGAGTAGCTGAGCCGCTGAGCTTCTGAGAAATTCCTAACGTGAGTTTACTAGAACCATAAACTTCTACACCCACTGCATACTGCGACTGAAAACTGCGTCACCCCTTCTAGCGTACGAAACTTGAAACCTTTTAAAGCTCCTTAAAGGCTGAGCCGCTGAGCTTCTGAGAAATTCCTAACGTGAGTTTACCAGAACCTAACCTTAAACTTGAAACTTGAAACCTGAAACTTCTATATTTATAATTCATAATTTACAATTCCTATCTACCTTTGCCCCATGGAAGACAAAAAAGACATTCGAGCGCTGACCAAAGAACAATTGCGTGATTTTTTTGTAGCACAAGGCGATAAAGCCTTTCGCGGAAATCAAGTCTATGAATGGCTGTGGTCCAAAGGTGCCCACCAGTTTGAAGACATGACCAACATCGCCAAGGAGACCCGCGCGTTGTTGGAAACGCACTTTGTCATCAACCATATTCAGGTGGACCAGATGCAACGCAGTGCCGACGGGACGGTGAAAAATGCGGTCCGACTCCACGATGGTTTGGTGGTAGAAAGCGTGTTGATTCCTACCGAAACCCGCACTACCGCCTGTGTGTCGAGTCAGGTGGGCTGTAGTCTCGATTGCAACTTCTGTGCCACCGCGCGCCTCAAACGCATGCGAAACCTGCAACCCGATGAAATCTACGACCAAGTCGTGGCAATCGATCGCGAGAGTCGGTTGTACTATAACCACCCACTCTCCAACATCGTGTTTATGGGGATGGGCGAACCCTTAATGAATTACCCCAATGTGATGAAAGCCATCGAGAAGATTACTTCCGAAGAAGGCTTAGGAATGTCGCCCAAACGCATTACCGTGTCCACCTCTGGGATTCCGAAGATGATTAAAAAAATGGCCGACGACGGCGTGAAGTTTAATTTGGCCGTTTCCTTGCATTCAGCGATTGAAAGTACGCGCAACAAGATTATGCCGTTTACGACCAATTTCCCGCTTACCGATTTACGAGAAAGTTTGGAATATTGGTACAAAACTACCAAAAGCAAAGTCACCTATGAATATGTGGTGTGGCGCGGCATCAACGACAACCGTGAAGCGGTGGATGCCTTGGTGAAGTTTTGCAAATACGTACCGTGTAAAGTCAACCTCATTGAATACAACCCCATCGACGACGGAGAATTCCAACAAGCGTCGGAGGAAGCCATTCAGGCCTACATTACTGCTTTGGAGAAAAATGATATTGTGGTGAAAGTCCGACGCAGCCGCGGCAAAGACATCGATGCTGCCTGCGGTCAGTTGGCCAACAAATCCTAAACAAAAAACGTCCCGAAAATCTCGGGACGTTTTTTTTTATAACTAACCTTTTTTATTTAATTGCCAATGATGATGGTAACGGTGGTGCCATTGAAGGTAAACAAAGCCGTATTGTCGCAAGTACCGTCGCCATAGTCCAAAGTAGCGGTGTTGCCGTTACGAACAATAGAAATTACGCCGCTTACAATCAGTGGTTTGTTCACCGCCATACAGCTCATTTTCACTTGTAACGGAGTGGTGATTGTACTGGTTTGAATCGTAGTGTTCGGGAAGGTAGTGGTCCAACTTCCGGTTACTTGGTACACATTATCGGCTAATAGGGCAGGCGTATCAAATCCGGCAATAATTTCGCGCACGCGCTGACCCACACGGTGGTAGCTGTTGCCGTTCGGGAAGGTAGCCGTCATGTCCATGTTCATGGTTACAATCGGGTGACTTGGAGACGTTGCTGTAGCGGTGGTCATCGTGCGGGTAAACGTTTTGTTCCCTTCGTATTTAATCGCATTGTGGTAGAAATCTACAAATTGATAATTGATGGTATGACTGGTAGCTCCTGGATCAAAAACAAAGGTGATGATGATTTGACCTTTAACCACATTGCCATTAGGTAGCGGACAGCCGGTGGTGCCGAAATCAATGGTTTTGGTTACTTGTGTACCCGGCGTGATGGCCGTACCAAAAGCAGGGACACGGGTAACTGTGGCGCAAGAAGGTAAATTCTGTGTAGTGGGTTCGGTGGTTTTACCGGTTAACGTATTGTCATACGTACTGCGTTCTTGTTCTTCAACGATGTCGGTTACATCATTGTTGGCGATATCCATTTTCGCATTTACGGTCGCTTCTTCTGCAGAGAAGTTGGCGGTTTTATCGTCTTTGGAACAACTTACCATTAAGGTTACGGCGAAGGCGCTCAATAGCCATTTCATTGTTTTCATAGGTTTTAATTTTTCGGTTATAACCGTTAGAATCTGAAAGTTAAAAAAAGTTTAATGCCGCCTCAAAAAATTTTCACACTATAGGGATTGTTGTATCTTTGGAGTCCATGAATATTACGGCACAAATCAAACAACCCATTCAGGATGAAATGGAATTATTCGAAAAGAAGTTTCGGGATTCCATGTCGTCTCAGGTGGCGTTGTTAAACCGAATCACCCACTACATTGTGAATCGGAAAGGGAAGCAAATGCGACCTATGTTTGTGTTTCTCACCGCGAAAATGCTCAACAACGGTCGGGTGGAAGAACGTACTTACCGCGGGGCAAGTGTCATCGAATTAATTCACACCGCCACTTTGGTCCACGATGATGTGGTCGACGATAGCAACCGCCGCCGGGGCTTTTTCTCCATTAATGCCTTATGGAAAAATAAAATTGCCGTTTTGGTGGGGGATTATTTGTTGTCCAAAGGATTATTGCTGTCCATCGATCACGGTGATTTTGATTTGTTGCGCATTATTTCAGTCGCTGTGCGCGAAATGAGTGAGGGCGAATTATTGCAAATTGAAAAAGCTCGCCGTCTCGACATTACCGAGGCTATTTATTACGAAATCATCCGTCAAAAAACCGCTACCTTAATTGCCGCTTGTTGTGCTTTGGGTGCGCGCTCGGTTTCCGATGACGATGAAGTTGTGGAGCGGATGCGGAAGTTTGGCGAACTCATCGGCATGGCATTTCAAATCAAAGACGACTTGTTTGATTATACCGACGATGCCATTGGCAAACCCACCGGAATTGATATTAAGGAGCAAAAAATGACCTTACCGTTAATTTATGCGTTGAATAACTGTTCGTCAAAAGAAAAGAGCTGGTGCATCAATTCGATTAAAAACCACAACAAAGACAAAAAGCGCGTCAAAGAAGTCATCCAATTTGTGAAAGACAAGAACGGATTGGCTTTTGCCGAGCAAAAAATGATGGAATTTAAAGAAGAAGCCTTGGCACTTTTAACCCATTTTCCCCATTCACCCTATAAAGAAAGCCTTCAATTGATGGTGAATTACGTTACTGAACGAAAAAAATAACTATTTTTATCTTGCTGTTTTTCAGTGATTTAAAAAATAATTGCAAAAAAAATCACTTTTTTTTACTTCCTCATGCAACCCTTTTTGAAGTTGAGGCGTCTTACCCAATAGAAACCCTTAGGAACAAACAAAACATGAAGGTCATTAACCTCCATAAAGATGAAAACGAATGGATCGCATTAGCGCAAGACAACAACCGTCACGCGCAGCATCAAATCTATTCGAAGTTTGCGCCGAAGATGTTGGGAGTTTGTCGCCAATATGTGAAAGACCTCCACCAAGCCGAAGATGTGATGATCACCGCTTTTATGAAAGTGTTTACGAATTTGAAGCACTTCGAACAAAAAGGCAGTTTTGAAGGATGGATTCGGCGCATCATGGTCAACGAATGCATTTCGTTTCTCAGGGTTCAAAAGAAAGTGCGCTTCATGGACGATGAAGACTACTTTGAGGAAACACACAACAGCATCGAGAGTCAGCTGACCTTAGATGAAATTCAGTTCCTCATCGATCAGTTGCCGGAGGGCTACAAAATGGTGTTCAACTTGTACTGCATTGAAGGGTACAAACACCAAGAAATCGCCGAACTACTAAACATCAGTGAAGGCACCTCCAAATCGCAATTGTCGCACGCAAGAAAAATGTTGCAACAGCAACTTAACCAACAAAAACAGTACACCAATGGCACCGAATAACTGGGAAGAACAAATCAAACAACAACTGCAAGGCCGGGAAATTCAGCCTACAGCCCAAGCTTGGGATCGCTTGGATGCGATGTTGACCGTAGCCGAAGAAAAAAAAACCAAGCGTCCGTTTGGCGTTTACTTTCGCTATATGGCTATTGCGGCGTCCGTTTTGGTCTTCCTTTCGTTAGGCTTTTATTTCACCTCCGACCTGCCCGAGCCGGATGCGAATACCCAAACCGGAGTCACTCAAAAAGAAGGGAGTGAGACCCAAAGTCAGCCCACAGGTACAACTGTAAACGAATTACCTGTTGGAACACCCGCACCCACAGAAGCCGTAGCTGTGCAACCTACAGAATCGAAAAGCACAGCAGACAGTCAGAAGTCGAACACGGTTTCACCGAAAAAACGCATCATCAATCAAAAAGCAATACCCACTACCGAAAGTTATGCAGCAACTGCAGTGCCTGCGCCACAATCGGTAGTACAAAACCCAACTGTGAATACACAAAACAGTACGGGTTCCAACCCAAAAACAGACGTAGCGATGGCCCAGCCGCAGTTGGCCAAAACCAACATCAAAGTGGACGCCGCTAGTTTGTTGAATCAGGTGGATGGCGAACTCAATCAGTCGTTTCGCGAGCGCATGTTTGACCGCCTCAACCGCAATTATCAATCGGCTAAATCCGCTTTAGCTACCCGAAATCAGGAGTAACAATCATTCATCAAAAAACAAAAATCACGAAGTCATGAGAAATTTTACATTTTACTTGGCCGTAGCCTTATGCGCTCTTGCGACCAAAGTACACGCTCAAGAAACCTTTGAATCCAAAGCGAAAAACATCGCTGAAAAGATTGAGAAAGTCACTAAAGACGAGAAAGAAGCTTTAAAAGTCGCTGTGGAAGCAGTCAATGTTAAAGTGGACAAAGGCGAAATCAACGCCCAACAAGCGGCTGCCGAGAAAGAAGCGTTAGCGAAAGCTACTGCTGCCAAAATTGAATCCGAAGTAAATCGCTTAAACGACGAATTGCGCACCTTGGTGCAAGACAAAGTCGACGGACGTATTGCCGCTTCTGATACTACAAAAGGTAATCATACCTATATTTTTTCAATAAAGAGAAAAGATCTTAAAGGCAAGAAATACGAGTTTAATGGTGAACGCCGCACTACCTCACAATTTGTTTTTGCCATTGGTTTAAACAATGTGGTAACCGACGGTTCGGTAGAAGATTCGGATTTCCGTTATCCCGGTTCGCGCTTCTATGAGTGGGGATTGGCGTATAACACACGTATTTTCAAAAACGATAATTTATTGCACGCCAAATACGGGTTGTCGTTAATGTACAACGATTTGCGTCCGACCAACAATCGGGTGTTTGAAAAACAAGGTGATCAAACAGTGTTGGTGACGAGTCCGGTCGAATTGAAAAATGCGCGTTTCCGCAATGTGTATTTGGTTGCACCCGTACATTTGGAATTTGATTTTTCGAAAAAAGAAATGAAAAACGATAAAACCATCTTCCGTACGCACAATAGTTTCCGTTTAGGCGTAGGAGGTTACGCTGGATTGCGCATCAAGTCCAAACAAAAAACAGAATACAAGTTGAACGATATGGAGTATGAATCCAAAGTAAAAGGAGATTTCAATGCATCCGACTTTGTTTATGGGTTGAGTACCTACATTGGTTACAAACAAACCAGCTTGTATTTGAAATACGATTTGAATCCGTTGTTCCAAAACAACGCCGTAAAACAGAACAATATTTCCTTGGGTGTACGCTTCGATTTCAATTAATCCCAGGAGTATTTCATATTTATTTTGTTGAGGAGAAAAGACGTCTTTTTTAGGGCGTCTTTTTTTGTATTTTTACCAGTTCAAAAATGAAAGTATATCCATTTTGATTACCAAAGAAACCATCGATAAAGTATACGACGCCGTTCGCGTGGAGGAAGTCATAGGCGACTATGTCCAACTCAAACGTGCGGGTAGTAATTTCAAAGGCTTGAGTCCGTTCTCTGACGAACGCACGCCGTCGTTTATGGTTTCGCCCGTCAAGCAAATTTGGAAAGATTTCAGTACGGGAAAAGGCGGTAACGCGATTGCCTTCTTGATGGAGCACGAGCATTTCAGCTATCCGGAAGCCATTCGGTATTTGGCCAAAAAATACAATATCGAAATTGAAGAAACCCAGCGCACCGATGAAGAGAAAGAAGCGTTAAACGAGCGCGAGAGTATGTTCTTGGTGACCGAGTTTGCTTCCCAATACTTCCAAAAGCAACTGTGGGAATCGGAAGAAGGGAAAGCCATTGCATGGACCTATTTCAAAGAGCGCGGCTTTACCAACGATACCATTAAAAAGTTTGGTTTGGGGTATTCGCCCAATGTGTGGGATGCATTAACCAAAGAAGCCCAAGCCCAAGGCTATCAATTGGAGTTTCTCGAAAAAACAGGTTTGACTATTGTTGGCGAAGACAAAACGTTCGACCGGTTCAAAGGTCGGGTGATGTTTCCCATCCAAAGCATGTCGGGTCGCGTACTCGGATTTGGTGGGCGTATTTTAACCAATGATAAAAAAGCGGCCAAATACTTAAACTCCCCCGAGAGTGATTTGTACCACAAGAGTAAGGTGTTGTATGGAATTTCGCATGCCAAACAAGCGATTGCCAAAAACGACAATTGCTATTTAGTCGAAGGTTATACGGATGTGATACAAATGCACCAAACAGGTATCGAAAACGTGGTGGCTTCGTCGGGTACGGCATTGACACCCGATCAGATTCGATTGGTGAGTCGGTTAACCAAAAACATTACCGTATTGTTTGACGGCGATGCGGCAGGTTTGCGGGCGTCTTTACGCGGGATTGACTTGATTTTGGAAGAAGGAATGAACGTCAAAGTTTGCACCTTTCCTGATGGTGACGACCCGGACAGTTTTGCCAAGAAAACACCGTTGCAGGATTTAGTGGCGTATTTGGATACCAATGCCAAAGATTTTATTCAGTTCAAAGCTTCGTTGTTGATGAATGAGGCCAAGAACGACCCTATAAAAAAAGCGGATTTGATTCGGGACATGGTCGTGAGTATTTCCAAAATTCCGGATCGTATCAAGCGGGAAGTCTACATTCAAGAATGTTCTCGCATTATGGACATTTCAGAAGATGTGCTGTTCAATACGTTGGCCCAATTGCTCAAAAAGGATTTGGAAGAGTTGGGCAAAAAGCAGAAGGAAGAACAGAAAGCGTTTGAAGTCCACCGCAATGAAACACCCAACCAACCGGTAGAAGGTGTCAATATTCAGTTATTATTGGAACGCAAAATCATTGAGATGCTGTTGTTGTATGGCGATAGCGAAGATGATTTTGAAGACGTACTGATAAAAGCTGATGAGAATGGGGAAATGGTTGAGGTCAAGGAAATGAACCGTTACAAAGTTTTTCACCGCATTTATTTGAGTTTGCAAGAAGACGAAATTGAATTGGCCCATACGGGATTCAAGCAGATTTACGACGATGTCATTCAGTATTTTTATAGTAATGAAAATTTTGAATTGGACCAATATATTGCCCAATTGCCGCCCGAACTCTCGCAGGAGGTTACCGGAATTTTAATGAATGAAGAGCGGGAAGTATTGCACAATTGGGAAGCGAAAAATATTTTGGTCAAAGGAAAAGACCAGTCGATTGGTCAGTATGTTACTGAGACGATATTGACGTTGCGATGGTATTGGGTCAACCAAATTATCGATGAACTAAAAAAAGAAATCAGCCCGGAGGCTGATTCTGATAATACAAGCACGTTAGAAATGATTGTTGATTATTTGGGTCTCACGAACGTATTTTCTAAAAAATTGGGTCGTGTAATCTCGAGACACCGATTGAATTAAACAATATCCAAAGTTTTCGCCTTGTTCACAAGGTCTACAAGATTGGTTACGTTTAACTTCTGCAACAAGCGTAATTTGTAGGTGCTAATTGTTTTTTCGTTAAGATTCAAAATTTTAGAGATTTCATTGTTTTTCTTACCATCCGATAAGTAACGTAAAACCTCAATTTCGCGGTTGGATAATTTACGGTACACGCGTTCCGTTTTGTTTTGTTTGGCAATCAAGGCCAAGTTTTTCTTGATGTTTTCACTCATCATTACTAGTCCTTGGTGCACACGGATAATGGTGGTTCCTAACGTTTCTAGTTTTGAACTTTTGTGTACGTACCCAGCTGCACCAGCTTTGATGGCATTGGGAGCATACACTTGCTCATTAAGACTTGAGAAAACCAAAACTTTGGTGTTAGGGAAATTTTTAATGATGGCCTTCAGTTCATAGATACTTTTTAAACCATCGAGTTCCAGGTCAATAACTAGCACATTGATTTCACGGTTGCGCAAAGCATCCGGAACCATGTAGAAGCTACCTACATTGGAAACTACCGATATTTCAGGATGGTCCCTGAAATAGGATTTTACACCGTAGTGAACTACGGGTAAATTGTCGGCAAGACAAACTGTAATCATAAATAAACGTTTTTAGAGTGTGGTTGGGTTAACTTATTTTTGATTAATAAATTCTCTTTAAACGTTGAAGATTCGTCTCATCGGAACTCGTCGGGAATCAAACACACGGGTATAGGGTCCATCTTGTGTTTGTTGGCTCGGTTTAAGCGTTTGTAAATCGCAAAAACTTCGCGTTGTCTTCCTTCAAATTCTTCAGCTTGCCGGCCTTGTGCATCTTCGAGCATTGCCCATTCCAATTCATCATAGCTGGCACCTAACTGATCTTCATCGGTTCGGTTGTCCCCAAACAATCCATCCGTAGGAGCGGCCAGCTGAATTGATTCAGGAATGTTTAAAAACTTTCCAAGTGCATATACGTCACTTTTCATCAAATCGGCGATCGGACTCACATCCACGCCCCCGTCACCGTATTTGGTGTAAAACCCGACGCCAAAATCTTCTACTTTGTTACCGGTTCCTGCGACCAAACGGCCGTGGATGCCTGCTAAATAATACAAAGTAGTCATTCGAAGTCGTGCCCGGGTATTGGCTAATGATAAGAAGTAGGCTTTCTCATCACCACTTTGGGGTACTTCCTTTTTAAAACTTTCAAAAATGGGGGTGAGGTCCACGCGCGTTTCCGAAACATTCGGATAGCGTTGCATCAATTGTGCAATGTGTTCCTGCGCACGACTTACTTGGCTGCTGGCTTGGTGGATTGGCATTTCTACACATAAAGTAGGCAATCCCGTTTGCGCACAAAGTGTTGAGGTTACGGCTGAATCAACGCCGCCCGAAATTCCGATCACAAATCCTTGAACGTTTGCTTTTTCAGCATAGGATTTGAGCCAGGAAACAATGTGCTCATTCACTTGGGCCACTCGAAGTGTGCTAATTTTTGTCATTTGTTGTGTTATACCGAAAAGTGTTTTAACTAACGTATATTTGCAAAAATATTAATTTATACGAATAATCACACTTCTTCGTTTTTTATTAATTGACAAAGAAATTAACCATTTTAGAACGTTTCAATTATATACGAACAAAACGAAGGTAAGGTTTTATTTACTAACGAAAAATTAAAATTTACTTAATGAAAAGAGTATTAGGCTTTTGTGTTGCTGTAATTCTGTTTTGGAGTTGTGATCAGAAATCAAAAATTGAAAAAGAGGTTGAAGCGATTCCCGTAAATATGAAATTGGTTCGTTTTGAACAGGCTTTTTTTGAAACTAATCCCAATGACTTAGCAAAAGTAAAAGCGACCTATCCAAAGTTTTTTCCTAGTGATATTCCGGATTCTGTTTGGGTGAATAAATTGAAAAATAAAGATTGGCAGGCGCTTTATCAAGAAGTTGAAGCCAAATACAAGGATTTCAGTTCGGAGCAAACCGAAATCGAAGATATTTTTAAACATGTAAAATATTATTTTCCAAAGGTAAAAGAGCCCACAATTTACACCTGTATTGGAAGTATGGACCACATGGCCAAGGCGATTTATATCAACAATGAATTGGTGATTGCATTGGAAATGTATCTCGGGAAAAACCATAAGTTTTATACAGGGATAGATAAATATATCCGTGAAAATTTTGAGCCCCGACAAATGATGCCCGATGTGGTGGCTGCCATCGGATTTACCGTAATTCCGCGCTCCAAGCACGATGATTTTATCAGTCAAATGATTGATGCAGGGAAAGAAATGTATTTGAAAGACCTTTTGATTCCTAGCTATACCGATGCTGAAAAAATGGGGTATACCCCCGAACAATTGAAATTTTGTCAAGAAAACGAAGGCTACGTTTGGGAGAATTTTATTGTAAATAAGTATTTATACAGCACCGATTCAAAATTAGCCAATCGCTTTGTCAATATGGCTCCGTTTTCAAAGTTCTATTTGGAAATCGATAACGAAACGCCGGGACGTATCGGGCAATGGGTGGGATGGCAAATCATTCGTTCTTTTGTGGAAAATAATGAAAAAGTAACGCCCAAAGAATTGTTGGCTATGGATGCACATCGTATCTTTGAAGGCTCAAAATACAAACCCAAGAAAAATGAGTAAAAATACCTTTACCTCAGAAATAAAAATTAATGTCGAACTCGATGAAAACCGAATTCCGGAGAATTTGAGTTGGACCGCCGAAGACGGTGGTGTTCGTGAAGCCCAAGCCAAAGCAGTGTTGTTATCCATTTGGGATAACCAACAAAAAGAAACGTTACGTATTGATTTGTGGACAAAAGACATGCCTGTTGATGAAATGAAAGTGTTTTTTCATCAAACCTTAGTGGCCTTGGCCGACACCTATCAACGGGCGACGCAAGATGATAAGATGGCAGATACCATGCGGGATTTCACCGATTTCTTTGCTGAAAAATTAAATTTAAAAGCCTAAAAAAACCGGAGTGTAATGCTCCGGATTTTTTTTTATAATGTTTTTCTAACTTCTTCGTTGATTTGGTCAATATATGTAAGCAATTCGTCACGCCCAACACCACTTTCTGAGGAAGTGATGAAATAGGGTGGCATTTCTTCCCAATTGTTGGCCAATAATTTTTTGCGATAGGCCGCTACATTCGATTCAGCTTTCACGCGGGTAAGTTTGTCGGCTTTAGTAAAGATCATACAAAAAGGAACACCACTTTCCCCTAAGTAATTGATGAATTCCAAGTCGATTTTCTGGGCTTCGAGTCGGACGTCAATCAATACAAAAGCACAAACCAATTGTTCACGTTTTTCAAAATAATCGGTAATGAATTTTTGAAAGGTTTCTTTAGCCGATTTGGATACGCGAGCATAACCATAGCCGGGTAAGTCCACCAAAAACCAGTTGTGGTTGATTTTAAAGTGGTTGATTAATTGTGTTTTTCCGGGTTTTCCAGAGGTTTTGGCCAAATTCTTATGGTTCGTCAGCATATTAATCAACGAGGATTTCCCTACGTTAGAACGCCCAATAAAAGCATATTCCGGCAAGGGTTCTTGCGGACATTTGCTCACTACAGAGTTGCTGATGATGAATTCGGCTGAGGTAACTTTCATATTATAAATGTTCTTTTTTCAGCCAGGTTTCCAAATGCTGATTAAATTCTTCTGGACGTTCCATCATTGCCGCATGACCACATTGATCAATCCAATACAAGTCGGAATTCGGCATTAATTTGTGGAATTCTTCGGCAACTTCAGGAGGCGTTACACGGTCATTTTTTCCCCAAATAATACAGGTTTTCACGTGCATTTTGGGCAAATCTTTCCCCATGTTATGGCGAATGGCACTTTTAGCGATAGTCAATGTTTTCAAAACCTTGATTCGGTCATTCACAATACCAAACACTTCATCTACCAATTCTTGGGTTGCCATTTTTGGGTCGAAAAACACATCTTCTGTTTTTTTGCGAATGTATTCGTAATCACCTCGTTTTGGGTAACTGTCGCCCATGGCGCTTTCATACAACCCCGAACTACCTGTGATGACGAGTCCGGCCACCTTTTCAGGATACATTTTCGTATGGTACAAAGCGATATGTCCGCCCAAGGAATTCCCGAGTAAGATTACACGGTCAAAACCTTTGTAGGTGATAAAGTCTTTGACGTATTTCGCAAACGCTTTTACATTGGTTTTTAAAATGTTTTGGGTGTACAATGGCAATTCGGGAATGACCACTTTGTAGCCATTGTTGGAGAAATGATCGGCAACAGCTTGAAAATTGCTCAAGCCGCCCATTAAGCCGTGCAACACGACAATTGGTGTGCCTTCTCCTGCTTCGTAATACTGGTATTTTCCTTCTTTTTTTGCGCTTACATCCATAGTGAATGCTGTGTTTTTGAGTTGTTACAAATATAGTTTTTTCAAAACAATAACGCGAGTCGCCTTTTATAATTTAAGAACAAACCACTGTGAATAAGCTTGTTTTCTTGTTTGGAAATGCTAACCCACCGATAGTCAAGTGGTTTCGAAAATAATTTGAATTCGATTTTTGTTAAAATGATAAGAAAAATGAATTCAATCTCGATAAAATGCACGATTTGATTTACGATTTTCAAACTTTTTCCACAGTTCCTAAAAATAGTTAAAAATCAAAAGTGGGTTAACGGCTAAGCATTTGCGAATGAAGTGGTAAAACTTATCAACAAAGTGGTAGAATGTGGTAAAATGTGGTAAAAAGTTTTATATTTTTGCTCAAACCAATATCGAATACCCATTTTGAATTCATTAATCGGTACATACGAGTGTAAAGTTGATGCCAAAGGACGGCTTCTCATGCCCGCGCCTTTGAAAAAGCAACTGACGGCCTCTCTTCAGGACGGTTTCGTGCTGAAGCGCTCGGTATTTCAGCCTTGTCTGGAATTGTATCCGATGGCAGAATGGAATCAAATGATGCAAAAAATCAATAAGCTTAACCGATTTGTAAAGAAAAATAACGACTTCATCCGACGCTTTACGGCGGGGGTAAAAGTGGTAGAAATCGACAACTTGGGCCGCTTATTAGTCCCCAAAGACCTCACCACTTTTGCTCAAATTTCTAAAGATGTGGTACTGTCCTCAGCGGTCAATATCATTGAAATTTGGGATAAAGACTTATACGAAAAAGCAATTGATGATTCTGTCGTTGACTTTGCAGATTTGGCCGAAGATGTAATGGGAAATGTAAACGACGATGACAATGGAATATCATAACCCAGTATTGCTGAAAGAAACAGTTGACGGTCTCAATATCAAATCGGATGGAATTTATGTGGATGTTACCTTCGGAGGTGGCGGCCATTCCAAAGAAATCCTAAGACGTCTCGGTCCTCATGGAAAGCTGTTTGCTTTTGATCAGGATGAAGATGCTTGGGCGAATGCTATTGACGACGATCGATTTACACTCATTCAAGAGAATTTTCGCTACATCAAGCGCTTTCTCCGTTTTCACGGCGTGCGAAAAGTTGATGGGATTTTGGCAGACTTAGGGGTTTCATCCCATCAGTTTGATGTGCCAGAGCGCGGATTTTCAACCCGATTTGAAGCCAAACTCGATATGCGCATGAGTCAACAAAACGAATTGGATGCCTATCGTGTCATCAATGAATACGACGACGTGGCTTTGAAACAGATGTTTTTGGATTATGGCGAATTGAAACAGGCTCCTGCTTTGGCGCGCACCATCGTAGAAGCGCGTTCCAAAAAGCCAATTCAAACTACCGAAGAATTAAAAGTGGTATTGGCTAAATACTTGCCAGGTCACTTGAGTAATAAAATTTTAGCTCAAATCTATCAAGCCATTCGCATCGAAGTGAACCAAGAAATGGAAGTGTTGAAAGAGTTTTTGGAACAAACCAATGAACTGTTAAATCCGGGTGGACGCTTGAGTGTGATTTCCTACCATTCCTTGGAAGATCGGTTGGTGAAACGCTTTGTGAAGAATGGCATGTTTGAAGGTGAGCCTGAACGCGATTTCTTCGGGAATTTCAGCGTTCCATTCAAAAACATTGGGAAATTGATAGTGCCCTCGGAAGAGGAAATAAAAATAAATAACCGCGCTCGAAGTGCCAAATTGCGAATAGCAGAGAAAAATTAATGAAACAAGGGGTTTACAGTGTTTTAAAAGCACGTTTTCTAGTGAATGAAGATGCCACCAAAAACTGGCGCTTTATTCTGTTTCTTATACTGTTGGCCATTATCATGATTGCCAATACACACCGCTATGAACAAAAGGTTTTTCGCATAGCCGAATTGAATAATGAGGTGAAAGAATTGCGTTCCCGTTTTGTGGATCGCCGTTCTCAATTGATGAAGTTACGTATGGAATCTACGGTTTCTAAAAAAATGGAAACACGACAAATCTATCCTTCACAAGTGCCACCTCAGAAAATAACCGTTAAACAAAAAGAAGAAAAAGGATTTTTTGCCAAATTATGGGAGTAGAAGATAAAGATAAAGCGCTTTCGTACCGTACCTACCTGACGGCTGTGGGCATCTTCTTTATTGCCTTAGCTATTGCCGTGAAACTCACCAATATCCAATGGGTAGAAGGCGAGTATTACCGAAAATTGGCCAAAGAACGCACTGTAAAAACCTTTGTAATTCCCGCCAATAAAGGAAATATCTATTCCGCTGACGGGAGTTTGTTGGCAACATCCATTCCCAATTATACCATTCGTTTTGATGCGGTAGCTCCCAAACAATCGGATTTTGAAGAAAATTTAGGGGATCTCTCCAAAGCACTTTCCAAAATGTTTGGTAAACCCGCTTACCATTATCAAGATGTGCTGCGTAAAGCCCGCGCCAATAAAAACCGCTACTTGTTAATCGCTGATGATTTGACCTATACACAATATGTGGAAGTGAAAAATATGCCGCTTTTCAATAAAGGGGCGTACAAGGGCGGGATTATCGTGGACCAACATACGGTGCGTGAACATCCTATTGGAAAAATTGCAGAACGTACCATCGGGTATGAGCGCGTTCTTGAAGACGGAACGGTACGTAAAATCGGAATTGAAGGCGCTTTCGGGAAATACCTGAAAGGTGAAGACGGACAGATTTTAAAACAAAAAATCGCAAAAGGGCAATGGAAACCCATTCGCGATGAAAATGAAAAAGAACCGCGCGATGGTTACGATGTAATCTCCACCATCGATGTATTCATTCAAGATATTGCTCACCATGCCTTATTAAAGCAGTTGGAAGAATACGGTGCCGAACACGGTTGTGTGGTGGTAATGGAAACCAAAACAGGTTATGTACGTGCGATTTCCAATTTAGGTTTGGATGAAAAATCAGGGAACTATTACGAGACCATCAACTATGCTGTTGCGGAATCCCATGAACCGGGATCGACCTTCAAACTCATTGACATGATCGCTCTTTTGGATGATCAAAAAGTAGATACGAGTCAGGTATATGACAGTCACGGAGGTATAATTTCTTATCACGGGAGTAAAGTGCGCGATTCCCATGAGGGTGGTTATGGAAAGATTTCTTTGGGGCGCGGATTTGAAGTGTCATCCAATACGGTTCTCGTTCAAGCTGTTTATGAAAATTATAAAAATAATCCCAAACAATTTGTAGATCGTATTGATCGTATGGGCTTGAATAAACCATTAGGGTTACCCTTTAAAGGAGAAGGAGTTCCGATTATTCCACAACCTGGAAAAAAAGGCGAGTGGAGTGCGATTTCCTTGCCATGGATGGCCTTTGGGTATGGCGTTTCCGTGACACCCTTGCAAACCCTAACACTATACAATGCCATTGCCAATAACGGTGAAATGATCAAGCCGCTTTTTGTGTCAGAAATTAAAGAGTGGAACAACACCATTAAAAAATACAACAAGGAAGTAATTAATCCCAAAATCTGTTCGGACGCTACCATCAAAAAGTTAAAAGCAGTAATGGAAAACGTGGTGAAACGCGGAACAGGATCAAAATTGTATTCCAAAGATTTTTCAATGGCAGGAAAAACGGGAACTGCACAAGCCAATTATGGAAAAAATGACGGTAACGATAAACATTACATTTCGTCGTTTGTAGGTTTCTTCCCTGCGGATAATCCGAAATACTCGTGCATTGTTGTTGTTCATAAACCCAACACCTCCAATAACAATTACTATGGAGCGGATGTGGCCGGACCCGTATTCAAACGAATTGCGCAAAAGATTTTTACGGATGCCCCTTCCACCAATGAAGTGAAAAATGTAGACAAGAAAATCCCCGTGCAAGAGTCGAGTTACCATAAGTATTACACCCAATTGCACAAGGCCAAAAATACCATGCCGAATGTAAAAGGAATGCCCGGAATGGATGCTGTTTCCCTTTTGGAAAATATGGGAATGAAAGTTAAAGTAACGGGTTCAGGGAAGGTAAAAACCCAATCGGTTAAACAAGGAGAAGCACTCAGAAAGAATACACTAATTACACTAGAATTATCCTAATGCAATTACGCGATTTATTATATAAAGTAGCGCTGGAGTCGGTTCACGGATCGACCGATAAAGCCGTGGCCAAAATCGAATTTGATTCTAGAAAAATTGAAGCAAATGACGCTTTTGTAGCCATCCGTGGTTCGGTTTCCAACGGACATGATTTTATTGAAAAAGCCATCCAATTGGGTGCCACAACAGTAGTTTGTGATGCATTACCAGCGGATATCAAAGAGGGTGTGACCTATGTCCAAGTGGCAGATACCAATGCAGCCTTAGCCTTTATGGCGAATAATTTCTACGGAAATCCTTCGTCAAAGTTAAAATTAGTGGGTGTAACGGGAACGAATGGGAAAACCACTATCGCTTCCTTGTTGTACCAAATGTTCAAAAAAGCGGGTTACAAAGTAGGATTGCTTTCTACCGTAAAAATAATGGTGGATGATATCGAGTACAAAGCCACACACACCACACCAGATTCGTTGACCATCAATTATTATTTGAATGAAATGACCGAAATAGGATGTGAATTCTGCTTTATGGAAGTGAGTTCGCACGGGGTACACCAAAAACGCACTGAAGGTTTGGTGTTTGAAGGCGGAGTATTCACCAATTTATCCCACGATCATTTGGATTACCACGCCACATTTGCCGAATACCGCGATGTAAAAAAATCGTTTTTCGATCATTTGCCCAAAACCGCATTTGCTTTAACCAATAACGACGACAAAAACGGCCCCGTGATGTTGCAAAATACATCGGCACGTAAACTGACCTATGCTTTGAAATCGATGGCCGATTATAAAGCGCAAATTTTAGAAAACCAATTGTCGGGTTTGTTGTTGAAAGTGAACGATAACGAAGTTTGGGTGAAATTAATCGGTTCGTTCAATGCCTATAATTTATTGGCCATTTATGGAGTAGCGATTGAGTTAGGTTTGGAAAAAATGGAAGCGTTGCGCTTACTGTCCGAATTGGAAAGTGTATCGGGTCGTTTTCAATTTATTGTTTCCAAAGAAAAAATCACCGCCATTGTCGATTATGCCCATACACCCGATGCATTGGAAAATGTCTTAAAAACAATTGCTGATATCCGAACCAAAAACGAACAACTGATTACCGTTGTGGGTTGTGGTGGTGATCGCGATAAAACCAAACGTCCGGTGATGGCGCAAATCGCATCTGAATTAAGTGACAAAGTGATTTTCACTTCGGATAATCCACGTACCGAAGATCCTGCACAGATTTTAGTGGAGATGGAAGCGGGTGTCGAACCCCAGAATTTCAAAAAAACGGTTTCTATTTTGGATCGTAAACAAGCGATAAAAACCGCTTGTCAAATGGCACAAGCCAATGACATTATCCTGATTGCGGGAAAAGGCCATGAAACCTATCAAGAAATAAACGGTGTGCGTCATGATTTTGACGACATGCAAATTGTAAAAGAATTACTCGAACTATTAAATAAATAAACCATGCTCTACTATTTGTTTGACTATCTCGATAAGCATTTCGACTTCCCAGGAGCCGGTGTGTTTCAATATATCACCTTTCGATCGGCGATGGCGTTGATTTTGTCTTTAATGATTTCGACCATTTATGGTAAAAAAATCATCAATTTCTTGCGCAATCAACAAGTGGGTGAAACCATTCGTGAGTTGGGTTTAGAAGGACAAACACAAAAAGCGGGAACGCCAACTATGGGTGGTTTAATCATCATTATTGCCACACTTATTCCGGTGCTTTTGTTTACCAAGTTGAACAATATTTATGTCATTCTTTTAATTGTAACCACCTTGTGGATGGGAACGATTGGATTTATTGACGATTACATCAAAATTTTCAAAAAAGACAAACAAGGTTTAAAAGGAATTTTTAAAGTTATCGGTCAAGTCGGATTGGGTTTAATTGTAGGGTCAGTGTTATACTTCCACCCTGGGGTGACCGTTCGCGAAAAATCGACAACTCCCATTACTTTCAATCAGTCACAAAGTGTGATTTCAGAGCAAGCGAAAGAGATAAAATCAACGACAACGACAATTCCATTTGTGAAAAATAACGAATTGGAATATGCACAGATCTTAAAACCGTTTACCGACGATTACCACAAGTGGGCGTGGTTGGTATTCATTCCAATTGTAATTTTTATCATTACAGCGGTGTCCAATGGCGCCAATTTAACCGACGGAATCGATGGATTGGCTGCTGGAACTTCAGCAATATCGGTGCTGGCACTTGGAATATTTGCCTTCATCTCGGGGAACATCATTTTATCCAGCTATTTGAATGTAATGTACATTCCGAATTCGGGGGAAATGACCGTCTTTATCGCTGCATTTGTTGGGTCATTGGTTGGATTCCTGTGGTACAATTCCTATCCCGCTTCAGTATTTATGGGCGATACCGGAAGTTTGACCATTGGTGGAATCATTGCGGTTTTGGCTATTTCTGTTCGTAAAGAAATGTTGTTGCCCGTATTGTGTGCAATTTTCTTTGCCGAAAGTGCTTCTGTAATCTTACAAGTTTCCTATTTCAAATACACCAAAAAACGCTTTGGCGAAGGGCGGCGCATTTTCTTGATGTCACCGTTGCACCACCATTATCAGAAAAAGGGATACCACGAAAGTAAAATCGTAACCCGCTTTTGGATTGTGACGATTATGTTGGCCATTGTAGCCATTGTAACCTTAAAATTACGCTAAGATGAAACGACTCGTAGTGTTGGGGGGCGGTGAAAGTGGCGTGGGAACTGCCATACTAGGGCAAAAGAAAGGATACGAAGTTTTTGTATCGGATTTCGGAGCCATCAAACAAAATTATCAAGACGTTCTTACACAATACAACATTCCGTGGGAAGATAACCAACACACGGAAGACTTGATTCTAAACGCCGATGTGGTAATGAAAAGTCCGGGCATCCCAGACAAAGCGCCCATCGTAAAGAAGTTGGTAGAAAAAGGAATTCCGGTAATCTCTGAAATCGAGTTTGCCTACCCCTTTACGGATGCAATAACCATCGGAATTACGGGAAGCAACGGGAAAACCACCACAACGATGTTAACCTACCATTTATTAAAAGAAGGCGGGTTGAATGTCGGACTCGGCGGAAACATCGGTAAGAGTTTCGCTTGGCAAGTGGCTGAAGAAAACTACGACTGCTATGTGTTGGAGTTAAGTAGTTTCCAGTTGGATGGAATTGTGCATTACAAACCGCACATTGCCATCATCACCAACATCAGTCCGGACCATTTGGATCGCTATGAATACAAATATGAAAATTACATCGCATCTAAATTCCGAATCACGATGAATCAAACCGAGGAGGATTTCCTCATTTATGACAATGACGACGAAGCCATTCGCAATTGGCTCAACAATAATAAAATCAAAGCAAAACAAATTCCTTTTTCAATTACAGAAGTAATGCAAGAAGGAGCCTACCTAAACGACAAAACTATGGAGATCAACATTAATCAAGAGGAGTTCATGATGGAAACTGCTCAAATTTCTTTAGAAGGAAAACACAATTTGAAGAATGCGATGGCTGCGACTTCGGTGGCGCAATTGATGCGTATTCGCAAACAAACGATTCGCGAGAGTTTATCCAACTTTCAAGGGGTAGAACACCGTTTGGAAAAAGTGTTGAAAATTCAAAATGTGCAGTACATCAACGACAGTAAGGCCACTAATGTGAATGCTACTTTCTTCGCATTAGAAAGTATGACAACGCCTACAGTTTGGATTGTCGGAGGTGTCGATAAAGGAAACGACTACACCGAGTTGATGGCTTTGGTGAATGAAAAAGTAAAAGCGATTATCTGTTTAGGGGTGGATAATAAAAAAATCATCGATGCCTTCGGAAATATCGTAGACATGATGGTTGAAGTTGACAATATGCGCGATGCAGTCAATACCGCCAAACATATTGCTGAAAAAGGCGATACCGTTTTGTTGTCTCCAGCATGTGCGAGTTTTGACTTGTTCGAAAACTACGAAGACCGAGGTCGTCAATTTAAAGACGCCGTAAGAAATTTATAGATTTTAAGAATAGTAATTCTAAATTCTAAACTCTAAATTTTAAATTAAAAAATGAAAAAGCTAATCAGCAGTTTACATGGAGATAAAGTCATTTGGGCCTTAGTGGCCTTCTTGGCGGTATTTTCATTTATGCCGGTGTTTAGTGCGAGTAGCAACCTAGCGTATATGCGTCACGGTTCGGGGAATGCTTTGACCTATTTAATCAAACACGCCTTACACATCTCGATTGGATTTTTCATCATATATAAAGTTCATAAAGTACCGTACCATTATTTTCGAGGATTGTCCCGCATTGCCCTTCCCATAGTTTGGGCGTTGTTGTTGTATACCTTGGTAAAAGGGACGGTGATTGAAGGAGCCAATGCCAGTCGTTGGATCCAAATTCCGTTTATCGGCGTTTCGTTTCAAACATCAACATTGGCAGCCATTGTGTTGTATGTCTTTGTGGCCCGCTATTTGTCGAAAACACGGGAGACGCCACTAACGTTTAAAAATTCGTTGTTCGAACTTTGGCTTCCCGTATTTATTACATTGGGGTTGATATTTCCGGCCAACTTTTCTACCGCTGCCTTGATATTTTCTATGGTGATTATGATTGCCTTTATTGGAAAATATCCATTGCAATATATAGCCATGATTTTAGGATTGGCGGTAGCAGCAGCAGCCTTCTTTATACTCTTGGTGGTTGCCTTTCCGAAAGCTTTCCCTAACCGTGTGGATACCTGGAAGAGTCGGATTGAAAATTTCACGTCCGATAAACCCGATGAAGACGATTACCAAATTGAAAAAGCAAAAATTGCCATTGCCTCTGGTAGAATCTACGGATTGGGTCCGGGGAAAAGTGTACAGAAAAACTTTTTACCCCAATCGTCATCCGATTTTATTTACGCCATTATCGTTGAAGAATATGGTTTGGTGGGCGGATTATCCGTATTGTTTTTCTATATCCTGCTATTGTTTCGATTTGTAATTGCTTCACACAAAGCCAATACGTTGTTTGGAAAACTAGTCGTCATCGGCTTGGGATTCCCTATCGTTTTTCAAGCATTAATAAATATGGCAGTTGCGGTAGAATTATTGCCCGTGACGGGACAAACCTTACCGTTAATTAGTTCGGGAGGGAGTTCGGTTTGGATGACGTGTATCGCGATTGGAATTATTTTAAGTGTCACCAAAAAAGAGGAAGAAATCGCTGCAGAAGAAGAAGATAAAAAACGTCGCGATGAAGCCTTACAGCGATTAATCGATAAACAAATCAAAGAGGAAGAGGAAGCGGAGTTGGCTGCAGCCAATGAAGAAAATGAAGAGGATAATCCGATGAATGCGGTGTTAAATAAGTAAACCATGAAAAAGCATAAATTCATTTTAAGTGGCGGCGGAACGGGTGGACATATCTATCCCGCGATTGCTATTGCCAACGAGTTAAAGCAACGTTTTCCCGATGCGGAATTTTTGTTTGTGGGTGCTCAAGATAAAATGGAAATGCAAAAAGTGCCCCAAGCAGGTTATCCCATAGAAGGCTTGTGGATTGCCGGATTGCAGCGTAAATTGACGCTCCAAAACATGATGTTTCCATTCAAATTGTTGAGCAGTTTATGGAAATCACGTCGCATCATCCGCCAGTTTCAACCCGATGTGGTCATTGGAACGGGAGGTTTTGCTAGCGGACCCTTATTGCAAGTGGCCAATAGCAAAGGAATCCCAACAGTAGTACAAGAACAAAATTCCTATCCCGGAATTACCAATAAATTGTTGAGTAAAAAGGCGAATGCAATTTGTGTCGCTTATGAAAATTTAGAGCGCTTTTTTCCCAAAGAAAAAATTGTTTTTACGGGGAATCCTGTACGGCAAGATTTACTTGATTTATCCCACAAACGCGAAGAAGGACAGACTTATTTTAAGTTGGATCCTACCAAAAAAACGCTATTGGTTTTGGGTGGAAGTTTGGGGGCGCGTCGCATCAATCAATTGATCGCCAAAGAACTTGATTTTTTGTTGGAACAAGGTGTGCAAGTGTTTTGGCAATGCGGGAAATTATATTTCGAAGAATACCAACACTTGAATGAAAAGCCCAATGTGCAGGTAACAGCTTTTATTGACCGCATGGATTTGATTTATGCTGCAGCTGATGTGGTCATTTCAAGAGCTGGAGCTTCTTCGGTGTCTGAATTGTGTTTGGTGGGAAAACCAACCGTTTTTATTCCGTCGCCCAATGTGGCCGAAGATCATCAAACCAAAAACGCCAAAGCCATTGTGGACAAAGGCGGAGCCTTGTTGTTGAAAGAAGCAGAATTGGAGGAGAAGTTTGAAGCTACTTTTGCTGATTTGTTGAAAAATGAAGGCTTACAAAAACAATTAAGTACTGCGATGAAGCAATTGGGAAAACCCCATGCCACTCGCGATATAGTGGATGAAATCGTAAAATTAATGCGTTAAAAAATGAATCTGAATCAAATTCAAAATGTCTATTTTATCGGAATCGGTGGCATCGGAATGAGTGCCCTGGCGCGCTATTTCCAATTTATCGGGAAGAATGTAGCTGGTTATGATAAAACGCCGACCATGTTGACGGACGAATTGATTGCGGGCGGCATGACCATTCATTTTGAAGATTCGATTGCAGCTATTCCAGCAGACTATACCCAAGAAAACACCTTGGTAGTCATTACACCAGCCATACCCAAAAATCATTCGGAATGGAATTATTTGTTGGAACAAGGTTATGCGATTAAAAAGCGAGCAGAAGTATTGGGAATTATCACCCAAGACACTTACTGTTTTGCAGTGGCGGGAACCCATGGTAAAACGACAACTTCCAGTATTCTCGGTCATATCTTATACGAAAGTGGGGCCGATGTAACTGCTTTTTTGGGCGGAATAGTAGAAAATTATCATTCCAATTTAATCGGACAAGGGAAAACCATATCGGTGGTGGAAGCCGATGAATTTGACCGTTCCTTTTTGCATTTGCATCCCGATTTGGCGTGTGTCACTTCGATGGATGCCGATCATTTGGATATTTATGGCGATGCGACTGCTATCGAGGAATCGTTTCGCGAATTTGCTGCCAAAGTAACCGATAAAAAACATTTGTTTATTCCCAAAGGATTGCCGCTTGACGGGACTACTTTGGCCATAGATGAAGACGCTGATTTTGTTGCGCATAACATACGTATTGAAAACAGTGCCTATGTCTTTGATGTAAAAACTCCGACAGGAACCTTGCAAAATATTGCCTTTGGATTACCCGGGCACCACAATTTAATGAATGCCTTAACCGCTTTAGCAATGGCTTACACGTACGGCACCCCAACCGGTTCCATTGCTAAAGCTTTGGCTTCATTTCAAGGCGTGCAACGTCGATTTTCGTATCAAATCAAAACCGATGCGAAAGTATATATCGATGATTATGCCCATCATCCCACAGAAATCAATGCAGTGTATCAAGCCGTACGTGAATTGTATCCTGGGAAAAAAGTTACTGCTGTTTTTCAACCGCATTTATTTAGCCGAACAAAGGATTTTGTTGACGGATTTGCGGCCAGTTTGTCCCAGTTTGATGAAGTGCTTTTGTTGGAGATTTATCCCGCTCGCGAACTTCCAGTGGAAGGGGTGAATTCGACATGGTTAATGCGTAAAATGACCAACCCGAATGTGCGTTTAATAGCAAAGGATCAATTGATTCAAACATTAGTGGAAAACGACGCGCCAGTTATTGTAACCATAGGGGCTGGTGATATTGGAGAAATGGTGCCTGAAATTAAAAAAGCTTTGCGATGAAAATCTTGACTTGGACAAACATTCGATTGCTGCTTATCCTAGGATTGGCGGGGTTTTTGTATGCTTTTGCACAAGTGCGAAATGGGCAGCGAACCCTCAAAAAAACGGAGGTGGTTTTTGTGGGTGAAAACGCCAATTTTGTCCGCCAGGAAACGGTTAATAAATTGTTAATAGAAAATAAAACAGACCTGCGAAGCATTCGTTTAGAGCAGTTAAATTTGGATAAATTGGAGTCTTCTGTCAACCAAAATCCAATGATTGAGAAATCAGAGGTTTACGTGAGTGTTGACGGCGTTTTACGGGCGGAAGTGATACCGCGCACACCCGTAGCGCGCTATTTTGGGGAAAGTCGTTCTTTTTACATTGACCAAACCGGCAAAGAAATGCCTTTGTCAGATAATCATACGGCTCGCGTGCCTTTGGTTGTTGGTTCATTAACAAAAAAAATGCTTCCCAGGCTGACTCAAGTTTTAAAACAAATTCACAAAGATGATTTCTTGAAAAAGAATATTGTGGGAGTGAAAGTGTTGGATGATGAAAGTTTGGAATTGACCAGTCGTAATTTCAACTATACCATCGAATTCGGGAAAATGATTCGAATCGATCGGAAGTTTAAAAATTACAAGGCGTTTTATCAAAAAGCAGTTCTAGACAGTACAATTAATAAATACAAACGCATCAACTTACGTTTTACAAAACAAGTGGTATGCACCCGATAAACAAACAGAAAGTGTCAATTTTTGAAACTATGAACCAGAAAGAAAACATTGCCGTTGGATTAGACATTGGAACAACCAAGATTGTAACCATGATCGGAAAGAAAAACGAATATGGGAAACTAGAAATCTTAGGCGTTGGTAAAGCCAAGAGTTTGGGGGTTTCGCGTGGTGTGGTAAATAACATTACCCAAACCATCCAATCCATTCAACAAGCGGTGTTGGAGGCCGAAGAAAATTCAGGCTACAAGATCAATGATGTTGTAGTGGGTATTGCGGGCCAACATATTCGTAGTATTCAACATACCGATTATTTGATTCGCAGTAATCCAGAAGAAGTAATTGGGGAGAAAGACATTCAATTGTTAATTGACCAAGTAAGTAAACTGGCGATGTTACCTGGAGAAGAGATTATCCATGTGTTACCTCAAGAATTCAAAATCGACGGTCAATCGGATATCAAAGAACCCATCGGGATGTATGGTGGACGATTAGAAGCGAGCTTTCACGTAGTAGTTGGTCAAGCTTCTTCCATCCGTAACATTGGACGATGTGTACAAAGTTCAGGCATTGAATTGTCGGGTTTGACATTGGAACCTTTAGCTTCTGCTGATGCGGTTTTAAGTCAAGAAGAAAAAGAGGCCGGAGTAGCATTAATTGATATCGGGGGTGGAACGACAGACTTAGCCATCTTTAAAGACGGTATCATTCGTCACACAGCGGTAATTCCTTTTGGAGGGAATGTTATTACAGAAGATATCAAAGAAGGTTGTTCGATTATCGAAAAACAAGCCGAATTGCTAAAAGTAAAATTTGGTTCAGCGTGGCCTGGTGAAAATAAAGACAATGAAATTGTTTCGATTCCGGGTGTTCGTGGACGTGATCCGAAAGAAATTTCGTTGAAAAACCTTTCGAAAATTATTCATGCGCGTGTGGTTGAAATTATCGAGCAAGTGTTTGCCGAAATCAAAGCCTATGGTCATGAAAATCCGAGAAAAAAGTTAATTGCAGGAATTGTATTAACGGGTGGAGGATCACAATTAAAACACATCAAACAATTGGTGGAATACATTACCGGCATCGATACCCGTTTAGGCTATCCTAACGAGCATTTAGCGGGCAACTCTAGTGAAGAAATTTCGAGTCCGATGTACGCCACTGCTGTTGGCTTGGTGATGAATAGTGTAGCCAATAATACACAAAGCGCTTACAAAATTGAATTACAGGTGCCTCAACCCGTTGCACAACCGGTGTATCAGCAACCTGTAACACCACAGCCGGTTCAGATTTTTGACGAACCTGCCATTCCACAAGAGCCCGTGGTTCAAGAAACGCCCAAAGCTCAAGTGAACGAACCCATTACTACAGAAAGTACGATTCGCAGATCATTCTTCGATCGGTATGTAGATAAAATTAAAGATTTCTTAGACAACGTAGAATAAGTAGACAAAAACACAATATCAAACAAAACCAAAATCGTATGATGAGCAACTCAGAATTTGGAAGCATCTCATTTGATTTGCCTAAAAACCAATCAAATGTTATAAAAGTTATCGGTGTAGGTGGCGGCGGAAGCAACGCGATCAATCACATGTTCAAGCAAGGTATCAAAGGAGTAGACTTCGTGATTTGTAATACTGATGCACAGGCATTACAAAACAGCGCAGTACCTAATAAAATTCAGTTGGGCGTAGGCTTGACAGAAGGATTAGGTGCAGGAGCCAATCCAGAAGTGGGCCAACAATCCGCTATCGAAAGTATCGCTGAGATTGAAAAAATGTTGGACAGCAATACCAAAATGGTGTTCATTACTGCCGGTATGGGTGGTGGAACAGGAACCGGTGCAGCGCCAGTGATTGCTCAATTGGCGAAAGAGCGCGATATTCTTACGGTTGGTATTGTAACCATTCCCTTCCAATTTGAAGGAAAAGTTCGCTCCGAACAAGCAATGGCAGGGGTAGAACGTTTGCGTAAGCAAGTGGATTCCTTGATTGTGATCAACAACAATAAATTGCGTGAAGTCTATGGAAACTTAGGATTTAAAGCCGGTTTCTCCAAAGCAGACGAGGTTTTGTCTACAGCCTCTCGTGGTATTGCTGAAGTTATTACGCACCACTATACACAAAATATCGACTTAAAAGATGCGAAGACGGTTTTATCTAATAGCGGTACTGCCATCATGGGATCGGCGACAGCTGTGGGTGAAAACAGAGCCAAAGACGCGATTATTTCTGCGTTGGATTCGCCACTTTTAAATGATAATAAAATCAACGGAGCTAAAAACGTATTGTTGCTTATCGTTTCAGGTTCTAGCGAAATCACGATTGACGAGATCGGAGAAATCAACGACCATATCCAAACGGAAGCGGGTTATAACGCGAACATCATCATGGGGGTTGGTGAAGACGAATCCTTAGGTGAGGCGATTGCCGTTACTATTATTGCTACCGGATTTACAACGGATCAACAAGCGGAAATCGTAAATACAGAACCACGTAAAATCATCCACTCGTTAGAAGATGAACAACGTTTGGTGCGCGACTTGAGTCAGAAACCCGTTGAAGTTTTCGAAAATCGTATCGAAACTCCCGTAGAAGCAACTTTTGTAGCTCCAGTAGTTGAAGTTCCTGCTGTAGAAGAAAAAGTGGTTTTTGAATTGTTGGAAGATGAAGCACCTGTGGCTTTCACGACGCCTACGATTAATGAAAACGAGTTGATTCCGATGAATGAGTTTATCCGTAATTTGGATGTAACTTTTGAAATCGTATCACCAATCAAAGATTTAGATTTTTCATTTTCAGCACCCGTTGCTGCGGCACCTGTTACTCCAGTAGCAGCACCAACAGCGACACCCGTAGTGAATGATATTTTTGTGAATGAACCGCAACAAGTGACGTTCCGTGAGGAAGTTCAACCAACTTTCACGTTTGACTTACCCGTGAACGAACCGATTGCACCTGTAGCACAAGAAGACCATAAAATTGTTTTTGATTTAACAGAAGAAACCCGTAATATCAAAGTAAATGAGCACGTAGAATTTGTGCCGGTTACAGAGGTTGATAACGGCGTAATTCGTTACTCTTTAGAAGAGTATATGGAAATTGAAAACGAACTGTTAGGCTCGGCTAAACCTGTAGTTGCTGAAGCGAAGGTAGAAGAGAAAATCGATGAAGAATTGAATTTCTCTACCAAAGTTGCGGCAGAACCTGCACAACCGAAATATACAACGTTTGCTTCAGATGACATTTCGCCTGTAGAAATGAGTATTGAAGAGACTTTGAAAATGCGTGCAGATGAACGTCGCAGAAAATTAAAAGATTTCAATTATAAATTCCACAACAATCCCTCACGTGTAGATGAGTTGGAAAAAGAACCAGCATACAAACGTATGGGAGTGGATTTGGATAATACAGCCAACTTTAATAACCAGTCCAGAATGTCTTTAGGAACAGACAGCAATGATGACATTCAATTGCGTTCCAACAATTCATTCTTACACGATAATGTAGATTAAATCATAAGTTAATTAAAGATGGGTAACCCGGAAGAAATTGTTTCTTTCGGGTTATTTTTTTACCTTTGGCACACTAAAAATCGCAAAAGCGAAAACTAGTATACTAATCCTTTAATTCTGAAGACGATGAGTTTGGAAACCCAAATTATGGACGAAATGAAAAACGCGATGCGTGCTAAAGATACCGTAGCTTTAGAAGCTTTGCGTGCCATTAAATCAGGTATCATTTTAGCGAAAACCGAAGCAGGTGCCTCGGATACTTTAGCGCCAGAGGATGAGATTAAGTTATTACAAAAATTGGTGAAGCAACGTAAAGACAGTGCTGCCATTTATACGGAACAAGGTCGTGCCGATTTGGCTGATCCGGAATTAGCTCAAGTTGCTGTAATTGAAAAGTTTTTACCTGCGCAAATGAGTGAAGCTGATGTTGAAGCTGCCGTTGCACAAATCATCGCTGAAAACGGATTTTCAGGAATGGCCGCAATGGGTCAGGTGATGGGTATTGCTTCAAAAGCCTTAGCAGGTCAAACCGATGGCAAAACGATTTCTACTATTGTGAAAAAGCTTTTAGCTTAAGCATACAATTATTGGCTGCGTAGTTCAACTGGATAGAATATCAGATTTCGGCTCTGAGGGTTGGGGGTTCGAATCCCTCCGCGGTCACGAATAAATAAAACGACTGAAAAGAAATTAAAATTTATTTTAAAATTTCTTTTCAGTCGTTTTATTTTCAAAGCGGAGCTTTGAGGGATCAACGAAGTTGAATCCCATTCGTGGTATTGGATTCGTTTTAAAATTTCTTTCCAGCTGTTTTATTTTCAAAGCGGAGCTTTGAGGGAACAACGAAGTTGAATCCCCTTCGTGGTATTGGATTCGTTTTAAAATTTTTTTCCAGTCGTTTTATTTTCAAAGCGGAACTTTGAGGGATCAACGAAGTTGAATCCCCTTCGTGGTATTGGATTCGTTTTAAAATTTCTTTCCAGCTGTTTTATTTTCAAAGCGGAGCTTTGAGGGAACAACGAAGTTGAATCCCATTCGTGGTATTGGATTTATTTTAAAATTTCTTTTCAGTCGTTTTATTTTCAAAGCGGAGCTTTGAGGGAACAACGAAGTTGAATCCCATTCTTGAATTCTAAATTTTTTATTGTACTGCTTTACCAATCCATTTCCCTATCTTTGGATTTTACCTGCACATGGGAGAAGTTATCGCAATTTTACTTTTGTTAATGATCGTACTGGTTTTTGCCGTACTCATTTTTTATTTTTTCATCAATATTCTAGATTATTTTTTAGCCTCTCTTTTTGGTCGTCCATTGCGCATTCCCTTTCGTTGGAAAACCAAAAAACTTTCCCTTTCACAGTCCAGTTTATTGCACCACTATTTTTCGTTTTACCGACGCTTATCGCCCAAACGGCGTATCGAATTTGAACATCGCGTGGCGCATTTTCTGGAAGTATATGAATTTCATGGAAGGGATTTCGAAATTACCGAGGAAGTTCGAATGTTAGTCGCAGGCACGTATGTGATGCTGACTTTCGGATTTCGGGATTATCTTGCCGATGTGTTCGAACGAGTCATTGTCTATCCTGAAGTCTATTATTCCAATATTACCGAACAATACCATAAAGGCGAGTTTAATCCAGGAATACGTGCTGTAGTCTTTTCTTGGGCGGATTTACTCGAAGGACATTCTATTGAAAATGACAACCTCAATTTGGGAATTCACGAATTTACCCATGTACTGCAACGTAACGCCTATCAAGAAGGGAATACAACAGCCTCCGTATTTAAACGACATTTTGATGCTTTGATGGAATTTGTAAAACACCCTAATGTCCAACATCAAATCGTGGAATCCAAGTATTTTCGGGAATATGCGTTTACCAATGAATACGAGTTTCTAGCGGTGGTTATCGAACATTATTATGAAACCCCAAACGAATTTAGAGCAAAGTTCCCTAATCTTTTTAAAAAAGTAAGTCGGATGCTCAATAGTGCTCACGCGCTTCAATTACCAGAAAATCGTATATAAAGCCGCTAAAATTCCTAAAATAATCAAACTCCAAACGGTAAAGGATGGGGTCGTTTTGAATAAAGTAGCATCGATTTCTAAACCATTGGTTGGCACTCCTTTTTTGTGTTCATAAAGGCTAATGGCAGCCATTCCTACAACACAAATTAAGAATACAAAGCCCATACGATCAACAAACGGTATTTCATAAATTCCCTCCGCATTAGGAACAGCAAAGCCCGTGCTGTAAAGGAATTCTAAATTCACCATGCTGGGTAAGAATTTGAAACCCAGGGAAAGAAGGAATCCGCCAATCGTAGCAAATAATGCCGCATTGGAGGTGGTTTTTTTCCAGAAAAAGCCCAAAATAAACATGGCAAAGATGCCCGGACTCACAAAGCCCGTGTATTCTTGAATGTATTGGAATCCTCCTTTTTTATCAATGCCTAACAATGGGGCTACAATAATAGCGATTAGCAAAGCGGCAACAACAACTTGCTTGCCTACTTTAACCAATTGTGCTTCCGATGCGGGTTCGGTTCGGTTTTTATTATAAACATCCAAGGTAAAAATGGTCGCAATACTGTTGGCTTTTCCTGCTAATGAAGCGACAATAGCCGCGGTTAATGCTGCAAAAGACAAACCTTTTAAACCAACAGGGAGTAAGTTCAATAAGGTAGGATAAGCCCGATCGGGATTCAAACTGCCGTCTTGCATCAACTCAGCGCCAAAATACCCTTTTTGATACAATACATAAGCCGCTATCCCCGGAATAACCACAATAATGGGCATTAAAAGTTTTAAAAAGGCAGCAAATAAAATTCCGCCACGCGCTGTTTTTAAGTCGGCTCCCAAAGCCCGTTGCGTGATGTATTGGTTACAGCCCCAATAATTCAAATTGATAATAAGCATCCCCCCAATTAAAACCGATAACCCGGGAAGGTCCATATAGTTGGGATTGGTTTTATCAAATATCATGTGGAAATGGTCGGAAGCATTGTTTTTCATTAGTGAAAATCCTTCTATCACCCCCGTTGAACCAAATTGTTCGGCCACCAATTTCAATGCCAAATACGTGGTCACCAATCCGCCTAAAATCAAGAAGAAAACTTGAATCACATCCGTATAACCAATGACTTTCATGCCTCCCAACGTAATCATCAACGCAAATACAGCTAGAAAAACCATGCATAGAGTTAGGTTTAAACCCGATATACTACTGATGGCCAAAGCACCCAAATACAAAATCGAAGTGAGATTGACCAAGACATACAATAACAACCAGAACACCGACATGATCATGGCAACTTGCCCGTTGTAACGTTGATTTAAATACTGGGGCATGGTGTAGATTTTATTCTTTAAATAGACCGGAATAAAAAACACAGCCACGATGATCAAGGTTAGTGCCGACATCCATTCGTACGTAGCAATAGCCAAGCCCATTTTAAAACCACTACCACTCATGCCGATAAATTGCTCGGCACTGATGTTACTCGCGATTAATGAAGCACCAATGGCCCACCAGGTCAGCGAACCTTCGGCCAAGAAATAATCTTTACTATCAACTTCTGTTTTTTTCTTTTTTCTATAAATAAATAACCCGTAGCCAACAATGATGACAAAATACAGGAAGAAGACAATATAATCTTGGGTCGCTAAGGTTTTCATAACGTGCGGGTTTTATAGTGTTGAAGGGATAAGTCACGCAAAACTGCGGCACTTTGTTCGGGAGTAATGTCGCGTTGGGCTTCAGCCAACATTTCATAGCCTACCATAAATTTTTTGACCGAAGCACTACGCAATAAGGGTGGATAAAAATGCATGTGTAGGTGCCATTCAGGATGATCGTTACCATCGGTGGGCGCTTGATGAATTCCTGCCGAATAGGGGAAAGGTATTTCAAAAAGGTTATCGTATTTCACGGTAATTGCTTGAATTGCTTCAGCAAAAGCCGCTTTTTCATCCTTAGTAAGTTCTAATAGATGCGCCATCGAACGCTTAGAAATTAATAACGTTTCATACGGCCATGTCGCCCAAAAAGGAACTACGATAACAAAATGATTATTTTCAAACACAATTCGTTCCTTCGCTTGGAGTTCGGCGTTAACATAATCGGACAACAAAGTACTTCCGTGTTGTTGGTAATACTGCAATAAATGGTTGTGTGTTTTAGCGACTAATGTGGGAAGCGATGATTGAGCCCAAATCTGTCCATGGGGATGCGGATTACTACACCCCATAACACTGCCTTTATTTTCAAAAATTTGAACAGCATTGATATAATCCAATTGCCCTAAGGTTTGGTACTCATCTTGCCAAGTTGTAATCACTTTTTCAATGGAAAGGACATCCATTTCAGCTAACGTCAAACTATGATTTGGAGAAAAACAAACCACTCGATTGATCCCGCGTTCGGGTTGCAATGTAAAGAAATTGGATTCAGGTTGGGTAAATGCCACTTCGTCATTTAACAATGCCGCAAAATCGTTGTCAAACACATAGCAATCACTATAATTTGGGTTTGCAATTCCGTTGGCGCGAACATTTCCCGCACACAAATAACATTCGGGATCGTGTGAGGGTAAGGTAACGGTTACAGGCGTTTCTTTTTGCCCTTGCCACGGACGTTTTGCCCGTTGCGGAGAAACCAATATCCATTCCCCTAGCAATGGGTTATAGCGACGGTGCGGGTGGTCATTGCGGTCAAACTGCATCATGCTTTTTCGTATTTTGTAGTTCCTTTCGAAATTTTGATAGGATAATAGTTTAAAGTAATCCCAAATTGCTCAAAATAAGCGGTTTTCATTTGGGCTATAATTTCTTTTTCTTTTTCTTTTGGGACCAAATTAATGGAACAACCTCCAAATCCGCCTCCCATCATTCGAGCACCCAAAACGCCTTCTTTTTTTAGAATCGTTTCCACTAAAAAATCAATTTCGGGGCAACTCACTTCATATTCGTTAGATAAACCCCAATGTGTTTCGGTCATGGTTTGTCCCAACAACGAATAGTGATGATTGTTTAAGGCTTGGGCAGCCACGTCAACCCGTGCAATTTCTTTGACTACAAAATGACATCGTTTGTAGATGATTTCACCCAATTCGGATTTTAGATTTTCGATCATATCCAACGAACAATCGCGAAAAGTGCTTACTTCAGGATAATGCGATTGGATCATTTTCAAACCTACTTCTACTTCATTTCGACGGTCATTATAGCCAGAGGTAAGGTGGGTATGTTTCACACAACTATCCAAAAGCAGTAAGCTATAGTCGCCCAAATGAGCATCGTAATAGGTGTAATCAAGGGTTGTGCAGTCGAGTTTGATGACTTTATTTTTTTTGCCAAATACTGAAGCAAATTGATCCATAATCCCGCATTTTACACCTGCAAAACGATGTTCGGCTTGTTGACCAATCAGCGCAATGTCTTGACGCGAAAGGTTAAGGTCAAAAAGTGAATTTAACGCAAAAGCGAAACCACACTCCACAGCAGCCGATGAGGAAAGTCCGGACCCCATAGGTACCGTACTGCTAAACGTCATTTCAAATCCCGAAACGATTTTATTGCTTCGTTTGAGTTCGTCCAAAACACCCAACAGGTAATTCACCCACATGGTTTCCACAGGGACTAAATTGTCTTCCGTTGATAACGTATAGGATTCGTTTAAATCTTTGGCATGAAAGGAAATGGTAGAATTGTTTGTTTTGCTAAGGGCAAAGCAAACGTATTTATTAATGGCAGCTGGAAGTACAAATCCATCGTTATAATCGATGTGTTCTCCAATAATATTGATGCGCCCCGGAGAGAGAAAAACAGCTTCGGGAGCTTGATGATAAATCTGTTGAAAGTGGTCGCGTGTTTGACGCACGAGTTGCTTTTTCATGGCAAATTAATTCGATTGAGTGAGGGTAATGGTTTCTGAGGCAAGTCCGTTGGCGGTCGCTTTAAGAGTAAGGGTGCCCTTGGTTTTTCCCGCTTGAAGAATCACTTGGCATTTACCGTTAAAGGCGCTGCGTTGCCAAGCACTTTCGGGACAATGATCGGGTTCGTGCGAACTCGGATCGCCGTTGCCTACACCAATTATTTTGGCATCGCCCATAAGTTGGAATTGAATACGGTTGTCGGCCACCGGAACTTCACGTCCTTTTTCATCTACAATAGAAAGGTTAACAATCACCACATCGGTTCCGTTGGCTTTTAATGTTGTGCGGTTCGGAGTAGCAATCACGCGATAAGGTGCGCCTGTAGTTTCTACTGAGGTTATGATTTTTTTACCTTTTTTAATACCTACGGCTTCTAGTTTGCCAGGTTCATAAGGAACCGACCATTTCAAATGACTGTTTCGGGGCATGACTTTTTTACCCAAACTTTTTCCATTTAAAAAGAGTTCCACATCATCGGCATTGGTGTTGACCCAAACTTCAATGGGTTGTCCCACTTTATCAGCCCAATTCCAATGCGGTGAAATATGAATAATATCCTCATTGGTCCACCAACTTTTGTAATAGTAATAGATGTTTTTTGGAAAACCACAAACATCCATGATACCGAAGTGCGAGTTGATATTCGGCCATTTGTAGGGTGTGGGTTCGCCGCGATAATCCAAGCCTGTCCACACAAATCCGCCCATCCAATAATCGTTCACAGCGGCAAGGCTCCACCATTCTTCGGCTTTACTAGCCCACCATGGTGCGGTGATATCTTGATCGGGAACATAGGCCCGAATCGGATCTTTTTCATAAATACCGCGTGTGGTAACTGTACTGCCCATTTCTGTTCCCAATAATGGCTGGTTGGGATGGTCTTTATGATAATCGGCGACCGCAAACTGACGGTAATTGAAGCCGCGAACGGGAATGACTTCATTAACGCCGGGAAATTCATTGCCCATATCGGCCGCATAGGTGCTTGTACGTGACGGGTCAAGTTCGCGTTGTTTGGCCAAAAGTGTAAGCGCTATTTTTTTACCAAAATCATTTTTTTGAATCCATCCTTCTTCATTGCCAATCGACCACAAAAACACGGACGGATGATTGCGATCGCGTTTGATTAGGCGGGTAAATTGGTCCAAGTACTCCGGACTGCTATTTAACAAACGTTGTTCGTCCAAAACCAACATTCCCAAGCTGTCACAGGCTTCGAGTAGTTCGCGTGTGGGCGCATGATGACTAGCACGGTAAGCATTGGAACCTAATTCTTTTAATAATTTTATACGAAAATATTGAAGATCATCGGGTAATGCACTACCAACGCCTGCATGATCTTGGTGGTTATTGGTACCTTTGATTTTAAGCGGTTTTCCATTTAAGAAAAATCCTTTTTGACCGTTAAATGCCACGGTGCGCAGACCAAATTTGGTTTCCTGTTGGTCTACTATTTTTCCGTTTTGTTTGACCACGGTTACCGCTCGATACAAATACGGATTGTCAATGTCCCAAAGGGTAGCGTTTGAAAGGGTTATTTTTTGTTTTATCGTACTTTGTTGATTGGTGGTCAAACTCAATTTTTGTTCGCTTGTTGTTCCAATTATTTTTCCTTCACGGGATTTGATATAGGTAGAAACGGTGCAATTAGTGGGGTAAAAATTTTTGTTGGTTACCGTGGTTTCTAAGGTGACCGTTGCCTTTTTGCCGTTTTGGGTAGAATGCACAAAGAAATCGCCATCGGCAACATGTAGGTTGTTGAATTGATTAAGCCAAACATGACGATAGATGCCTGCACCTTCATAAAACCAACCTTCGTATTGTGTAGCATCCACACGCACAACCAAAATATTTTCTTTATCGGTCAAAATGTAATCCGTAACATCATAGGAAACGCCTACATAACCACTCTGATTCGTACCCACATAAAATCCATTTAACCAAATCGAAGCATTGCGGAAGATACCATCAAATTGAAGTTCGTAACGGTCCAAACCCGGTTTTGGGGTAACAGTAAAATGTTTGCGGTACCAACCAATACTGGTTTCGGGATACAAGCCGCCAATGGGTTTATAGCCGTGGGATTCGACATCAAAATTGGGAGAATACACAAAGGGCAAATCCACAGCCCAATCGTGCGGTATGTTGAGTTTGGTCCAAGTAGTGTCAACAAATTTTGGATCGATAGCCGTTTTGGTAGCGCCACCCGATTTGGAAAAAATCGTAGCAATACTGTAATTAAAATCTTTTTCAGGATTGGCAGCGTGACCTAAATGAAAGCGCCAATCCGTATCAAGGTTGGTTTTGAATTGGGCTTTCGCCGAAAGGCAAACCAAAAAAATGGTAGTGAAAAGTAACGCGATTTTTTTCATGCGATTATTTTTTAAATGCTTGTAAGGCAGGTGAAGGTTGACCGTTTTCCAACCATGCGTTTAAGCTGTAATGGCTCCAACTCTCAATACCTTGAGGTTCCCAATACATTACGCCCAAGCCTTTGTTGTTGGGGACTTTGCGCACTGCATTGATGGTTGCTTCTAGTAATTTATACGTATTTTCCACTTTAGAAACTTCGCCGCCTACTTCAACGACCATCACTTCTTTGTTGTATTTTTTAGACAAGTTAATCAAATTTGTTTCCAAATCAGCAATGGTTTCGGTGTAGTCTTTTTTAATCCAAAAAGGATAATAAGAGAGTCCGATAACATCATAGCGTACATTTTCTTGCGTGACATGATCAAAAAAAGCATTGAATTTATCGATGTTGTTCCCTTCATCCACATGAACAATCACTTTGATTTTTGGATCCACCGCTTTGGTGGCGTCATAGCCTTTGTTTAAGAGTTGGCCCAATTGTTTCCAATTGTGGGTACAACCGTCGGGCCAAAGTAACCCACCCGGAATTTCATTCCCAATTTGAACCCATTCTGGTGTAACGCCTGCTTTTTTAAGTGCAGAAAGTACCTCAAAAGTATGGGTATACACATCATTTAATAGTTCAGGAAAACTATGATTTTCCCATGCTTTCGGTTTGTTTTGTTTGGCAGGATCAGCCCAAGAGTCGCTGTAATGAAAATCGATCATCACACGAAAGCCTAATTTTTGAGCGCGAACCGCCATTTGAACGGTTTCCTCTTTACTGCAATGTCCGCTGGCTTTATCGTCGTTGGGATTGACAAATACTCGCAAACGAATGCTGTTCATACCTAGTTCTTTAAGAATTTGGAGGCAATCTTTCGGATTCCCTTTTTCATCTTTGAATTGAACACCACTAGCTTCCATTTGGGGCAACCAGCTCACATCGGCACCTTTAGCAAAAGTCGATTGCTGCGCCGATGCGGCTTGAAGCCCTACCATTAACAGTGGCAAAACATGAAAAATAAAATTTTTAATCATTGTATTGTATTAATTCGCATTAAATACGCTCATCGCGGGCAATGCATTATTATTAAAGTCCCATAACGCTTGGTTTTCCCAAGAAGAGCCATTGGTAGAAGTTGGTCCGCGGAAGGCAAGCCATTCGGCCCCCCAATAACAAAATCCTAGACCGTTTGGCACTTGTTTGATTCTGTTTTTAAGGTCTAAAAGGAAATTCTTTTGTCCATCAGCCGTCGCATCATATCCAGGAACGAGTTGGTTTTGGAGTCCGACAATATTGTTTGTCCAATCATTCCAACCCAAGGTAAAAGGATAAGCGGTTTCGGCCACGAGAATTTTTTTGGAATACAACTGACTCAAACTTTGCATTTTGGTTTGAAGTGCATTCATATCCGTGCCGTGCCACACGGGGTAGTAGGAGAGTCCGATATAGTCATAATCAACTGTTGCTACTTTACTAAAAAACCAATCCGAACCGCTCATGCCGGCATGGTGTAACATGATTTTTGTAGTAGACGAATTAGCCCGAACCGCCGCACAAGCGGTAGTAACAAGTTGTAGGTATTGCGATTCATTTGTGGATAATTTACCCTCTGGCCACAGCATACCGTCGTTGATTTCATTCCCAATTTGGATGATGTCAGGCTGAATTTCGGTCATGACTAATGAAGTGTACGTGCCTACCGTATTTTTGAGGGTAGTAAAGTCAAACGACTGCCAAGCCACTGGTTTGGTTTGGTTTCCTGGGTCGGCCCAAGTATCTGAATAATGCACGGATAACCACACTTTCAATCCCGCTTGTTTAATACGTTGGGCAAAGGACTTTACTTCATTCAGCCCACAATGTCCGTCAGAGGGGTTTTGCCAAAGGCGAACACGAATGGTATTGCACCCCGCATTTTTAAGCGTAAGAATGGGGTCTTGTACGGTATTGTTGTATTTGTATTGTGTGCCTTCACTTTCGATTAATGGGAGGTACGACATGTCGGCGGCCCGAATAAAAGTTTCCGTTGGTGTTGGCGTTGGCGTGGGTGAGGTTGACTCTTCATTTTTTGAACAACCAACTAGAGAAATGGTTATTAGAATAAAAAAGAACTTTTTCATAGTGCCGTAGTTTTTTTAAATTGAAATAATGTCTCTTGAAGGTACGCTTCTCCTTTTTTTAATAGGGCATTTGGGAAATGCTTATGGTTGGGAGCGTCGGGAAAATTTTGGGTTTCAAAACAAATTCCGCTCAGCGGGTGATAATTGGATTGTTCTTTTCCTTTGATTTGGTTGAAGCAGTTACCGCCTACATAAATATGGACGGCGGGTTGGTTGGTAAAAACATCCATACGCAACTGATTTTTTGGGCTAAAAAGGGTGGCGGCAAGCGGTTGGTTCAATACAAATGTCGTGTCGATTGATTTTGGACACTCGGCGATGGAGGAATAATCGTGGATCGAACCTTTAACGGGAATAAATTTTCCCGAAGGAATAAGTTCGTAATCGGTATCCAAGAAGGTATCTGCATACAGTTTGAGTTGCATACCTTCCACCGCTTGGTCATGTCCGTTCAAATTAAAGTAACTATGTTGGGTCAAATTAATCGGCGTATCTTCAGTTGCAGTCGCATGGAATGTAACTTTTAATGCATTGTTTTCAAGCAATTGATAGGTTACGGTAACGGTAGTCGATCCGGGATAATTTCCATGATTTTCGGGCGTGGTAAAGGTGTAAGTCAAACTCGGGTTTTCATCCAAAGTTGCCGATTTAAAGCGCCACACCTGATTGCTCAAGTTGCGATTGCCCCCATGAATATGGTGCATGCCTAAGTTGGTCTCCAATTGGATTACACGGCCATTGAATTTCACTATTCCTTTATTTATCCTGCCCGCATACAAGCCAACTGCAGCTCCTAAAAAGGGTGGACTCGGTAATGAGAATGATGCTTCATAGTCTTCTGCATTATCAAAGCCAAGGACTACATCGACATTGGAATAGTCGCTCACCGGAATCTTTAGTGAAGTAATCGTCGCCCCCAAATCACTCACAGTTAGTTCCATGCCGTTTTGGTTACGAATCGTGCGAACATACACTTCTTTTTCTTTTTGGGTGAAACCAAACAATCTAGCAATAGAGTGTGAGGTTAATTGCGAATTTTCATTTTTCATCCCTAATTTTTTTTGGATTTATCAAAAGTAAGCGACAAAGTTGTAAATTGCATACCAGTACCTACCGGTTTTCGTAAACATCCTACCGGTTTTTTAGAACATGCGAATAATACAGGTTGATAAGCAATTAGTTACTCCGATTTACAAGCAAATTGTAGGTCAGGTTGAACAAGCAATCATGAATCGGAAGTTATTTAAAAATGATCGATTGCCTTCGGTGAATAAAGTTTGTTTGGAGAATCAGTTGTCACGGGATACGGTTCTGTTGGCCTACGAAGAGTTAAAAAAGAAAGGCGTGATTTACGCGATTACAGGAAAAGGGTATTATGTGAAGACTGAGGAGTTCGATTATGAACAGCGGTATTTTTTATTGTTTGATGAATTAAATGCCTTTAAAGAAGATGTTTATCATGCTTTTGTGACGGCTTTAGAAGGAAAAGCTCAAATTGACATTTACTTTCATCATTTTAATTTAGGAATGTTTCGCAAATTGATTCATGATGCGCAGGGAAATTATTCCAAATATATTATCATGCCTTCCAATTTAGAAGGAGTAGAACCTGTTATTGGATTGCTTCCCGAAAATGAGGTGTATATTTTGGATCAAATGCGGGATTCATTACAACACTATCCTTCTATTTATCAAAATTTTGATCAAGCCATGTATGAAGCATTGGTTTTGGGTTGGGAACGAATTCAAAAGTATGCCCGACTTATCTTGTTATTTCCCGGGAATAAAGAACCTTTGGGGATGGTGCATGGTTTTGAACGATTTTGTACCGATTATCAATTTGAGAACCAAATTCTACAATCATTTGCTGCCTACCAACCAGAAAAAGGTACCGTTTATATTATCCCTGATGACCGTGATTTGGTTGATGTAGTTGAAAAGACACAACAATTAGGATGGAAAATCGGAAGCGATGTTGGAATTATCTCTTATAATGATACGCCGTTAAAGAAAGTTGTAGCTAATGGAATTACGACGATTTCGACTGACTTTGCAGCGATGGGGCAACGCTTGGCGACACTTGTTTGGGAACAACAACGCATTCAGGAAGAAAATCCGAGTCGGTTAATTGAGCGACAATCCTTATAGGTGATGAATGTCATGTTTTCCTTTTTTATTCGGCAGTAACTTTATAGTACTAAAGAATAATGCCTTATGAAACAGCATGTACCGGTCACTTCTATAATGACCAAAAATGTAATCAAACTTAATGTTACCGATGATTTGACCAAGGCGGAAACGCTTTTCAAGAAGCATCATATTCGACATATCCCTGTAGTGAATGGGAACCGAATCGTTGGGATGTTGAGTTTAACGGATTTGTTACGTATCTCTTTCGCGGATGCCGTTGATGATGAAGCTCAAGAAGTGGATGTTACGGTGTATAATATGTTTACGGTTGAGCAGGTAATGGCTCGAAATTTAGTAAAAGTTTCACCGGAAACGTCCATTAGAGAAGTTGCTGAGATTTTAGCAACCAAAGAATTTCATGCACTGCCTGTTGTTATGGATGAATTATTGGTAGGTATTGTCACCACCACCGATTTAATTAAGTATTTATTGGCACAGTATTGAAAAAGGCTTCCGAAGAAGCCTTTTTTATTGGGTAATGGATTTTAAATTTTGAATCGTTGCAATGGGATCTTCAGCCCCGAACACATAACTGCCTGCGACCAAAACATCTGCGCCTGCATCGACTAATTGTTTTGCGTTTTTATTGGTTACGCCACCGTCAATTTCGATTAAAGTAGCCGCATTTTTTCTTTGAATTAAGGCTTTCAGCTTTTTCACTTTCGAATAAGTATTTTCAATAAAAGATTGTCCGCCAAACCCAGGGTTCACACTCATGATGCATACCAAATCAATGTCTTGAATAACATCTTCTAACAAATCAACATTTGTATGCGGATTTAAAGCTACACCTGCTTTCATTCCTTCTGCTTTAATGGCTTGAAGAGTACGGTGCAAATGCGTACAAGCTTCATAATGTACCGTCAGAACATCGGCGCCTAATTTTTTGAAGGTGGTAATGTAACGATCAGGATCGACAATCATTAAATGGACATCGATTGTTTTTTTAGCATGTTTTTGAATGGCTTCCAAGACAGGCATACCAAATGAAATGTTGGGAACAAAAACGCCGTCCATAATATCGATATGAAACCAATCGGCTTCACTGGCGTTGACCATTTCGATATCACGTTGCAAATTGGCAAAGTCGGCTGCCAAAACAGAAGGCGCAATTAGGGTATTTTTCATGAGAAAAGATAATTTGTTGTGTTGTGGTACAAAAGTAGTTAATTATAGTTATGAATTATGAGTTATGAAATATGAGTTGATAGAAATACAAATCAAATCCTTGAACACTCGAGCGAAAGCGAACAGACCGGGTTTTGTTTGCCCTACAAAAAACAAAACTCCGGGCACTCGAGCGAAAGCGAACAGACCGGGTTTTGTTTGCCCTACAAAAAACAAAACTCCGGTAATCAGCCGGAGTTTCAATCATCAATCAAAAAACGAACAGTTTGAAACTGTTGTTATCGTAAACTTGGAGTGTCTTATTTTCAAGAATCCAAATATAGTTTTTTTATCCTAAATAGGTTTTTAAAATTTTGCTGCGCGAAGTATGTTTTAAACGACGAATAGCTTTTTCTTTAATTTGACGTACACGTTCACGAGTTAAGTCAAATGTTTCACCAATTTCTTCTAACGTCATTGGATGTTGGTCGCCTAAACCGAAATACAAACGCACAACATCTGCTTCTCTTGGTGTTAAGGTTTCTAACGAACGCTCGATTTCGATGCGCAATGATTCGTGAATCAATTCACGGTCGGGATTTGGAGATTCACCTGAACGCAAAACGTCGTACAAGTTGGAATCTTCACCTTCAACTAAAGGAGCATCCATCGATAAGTGACGACCAGAGTTTTTCATCGACTCTTTCACATCATTGACCGTCATGTCCAATTCTTTAGCAATTTCTTCTGCAGAAGGTGGACGTTCATTAGATTGCTCTAATAAAGCGTACATTTTGTTGATTTTATTGATCGAACCGATTTTGTTCAACGGTAAACGAACGATACGAGATTGTTCGGCCAAAGCTTGTAAAATCGATTGACGAATCCACCAAACCGCATACGAAATGAATTTGAAACCACGGGTTTCATCAAAACGTTGAGCGGCTTTGATCAAACCTAAATTTCCTTCATTAATTAAATCAGGAAGTGTTAAACCTTGGTTTTGGTATTGTTTTGCTACGGATACAACGAAACGTAAATTGGCTTTTGTTAATTTTTCAAGTGCGCGTTGGTCACCTGCTTTAATGCGCTGTGCCAATTCCACTTCTTCGTCGGCGGTGATCAAATCTACCTTACCGATTTCTTGTAGGTATTTGTCTAAGGAAGCAGTTTCACGATTGGTTACCTGCTTGGTGATTTTGAGCTGTCTCATTACGTTCTCTCCTTATTAAATTAAAGTGTTCAGGTACTTCTACGTAATGAATTTCTAAAAAGTTACATAAAATTACTTTTTTCTGTTTTTTTTTAATCCGTGGTCGATTTCACTTACAGTTTGTAATACAATCCAGTTTGAATTAGGTAATGGTAATACAATCTGGAATCTTTTGCTTTGGTAGGTAAAATTTGAATTTGAAGCCCCGGTTCAATACCTCCCGTAAATTGTTTCCAAATTTTAAAATGCAATCCAGCGCGAAGATTTAACGAAGTAGTAAATTTATTTTGAGCGTCTAGTTTTCCAATGTATTGTTTTGATAAACGTGACGATTGAACTGTAATTTCGTTGTTAAGGAGTATCCAATTGCTAATTCCCGCTGTTGCATTGAGTGTTATTCGTTTTAATGGCCATTGTTTAGAGAATTCTACAGGAATTTCCAAATAGCGCGTGGTGTGAATCATATCAAATGAAGTCTCGTTAACCAATAAATCATTCATCTCTTGTGAAGAACGGTTTAAAGCTACATTCTGTGTGTTGAATATATTTGGTGCATTTTGAATTTCTAATTGTTCCTGTTGATTGAGAATACCTAAACCCATTTGTACACTCCAATCAGAATTCCATTGCCATTTTAAAAGTAAACCATAGCCATAATTGAGTTTCTTGTTTTCACTCGTTGCGCCCGAATTGATGAACATTGACGCATTAGAATTGAAGTCGGAAAGATAGATTTTGCTAAAACTTCCAACCCAAAATACTGCTTTTTCTTTTGTCTTAGAGGTGTCTTTCTCTTGTGTCTTTTTTTGTCGTTTTACAATTTTTTGTAATGTATCACAAGCGAGAGCGACACTATTAAAATCGTCAACATTTGTATTATCACTCGTTTGTTCATTGTGTTCAAAGGTTTGTTCAGAATTAACAATCCAACTAGGAGTGAAGTTGTTAATTTCGGAACTGGACTCCGAATCAAACTTTTTAAGAGGCTCCTTTCTCTTTTTGTTGAAATAGCTGCTTGTGGTTTTGTTGGTTTCTATTTTTTCCTGTTTTCCTTTTCCACTTACTTTATGTATAAGCGAAAAGGAATTTTCATGAGAATTATAATTAGCATTTTTATGCTTGCTATTATTTTCTACTTTTTTTGGAGTAGAATTGTGTTGTATTGAATTATGAGCCGTATTTTTTTCTCCAAAATAGAATAGTACACCGCCCAAGTTTACCATGACGAAAAACCACCAAAAAAATATGCGGTTAGATTTTTTTTTGCGTGGAAGTTCGGGCTCAATTTTATGCCATAATGCCTCTGATGGAGTAATGTCCATCTGTTCCCAATGGGATTTGAAAACGGTTCCAATATCTTTTTTAGGATGCTCCATGGTGACGGTTTTGACGATAGTGTATGATTTGTTCTTTTAAAATGAGTTTGGCGCGATGCAAATTCGATTTTGAGGTTCCTTCAGAAATTCCCAATAATTCGGCAATTTCTTTGTGGTTGTAATTGTCGAGTTCAAAAAGTGAAAAAACCATTCGGTATTGAGGGGGTAAATTTTGAATGCATTGAAGTACGATGTCCATCTCGATTTCCTCAGCCTCAATTACAACTTCAGTAATTGGATATAAATTTTTAGCCGTATCCAAAGGGACTACTTTACAGTTTTTCTTGAATTTTGTAATGGCTTTGTTTATGGCAATGCGTTTCATCCAACCTTCAAATGACCCTTTATTTTTGAATGAATTAATCGTGTGATAAATTTCAATAAAACTATCTTGAACATTATCTTCAGCATCAGCCATGGAATTACAGTACTTTAAACTGATGCTCAACAATAGTTTAGCATAGCGATCAAAGAGCTGCCTTTGGGCTTTGAGGTCAAAATTTTGACACCCTGTGATGATATCTTGAAGTGGGAGTTCCAACGTTTTTTTTAAAATAGTCTTGAAGAATAGAAAAGGTTGCGTCTATTATCCTTTTTTTTATAAAAAGGAATTAAATTTTGTTACATACCAAGCAATTTTTTGGCGATTACGTGCAAAAAATTGTAACCGATCTTTCGGTCCAGAAGTGTTCAAACATTTGGCATTCAGAAGTTGGCGTTGAAAATATACTTCGGATTCCTTAGTGGTTTGTGAATCGTCGGTAATTAAATAACTGATCATCGTATACGGTACAAATAATTTGGCAGTGGTCTTATTTTGGACCAAAACATTATTGTTCATCAGCAATAATTCGTGATAATACATATAGAAATTGGACTTTACAGTCATTTTTCTTTCAACGGTTTCGATTAATTGTAATAGGTCTTCCAGAAGCAACAACGCTTGATGGCTTTGTAATAAACCCGACTCATAATAATAATCGATTTGGTATAAGGTGCTATTCAATGTCGAATCATTCCACAATTCATGAACCGTTGCATTTTGATAAAGCTGTTGTAATTTTTGCGCATGCTCAGCCAAAGATTGTTCGATGTAAAATAGGTCAAAAGGTTTAATTTCCTCAGGTTGGGCCAATAAATTCAACCATACATACCATTTGAATTTCGTGAGCACACTTCCCTCCAACGTATAAAACAAAGGAATGTCTTTGGCCGAATAATAAAAGGTACCATCTTTCGAAAAATCTTTCAAGTGAAAATAAGCATCTTTAAGATAAGCCGCCAATTCCGATTGCGAGGTCACCGCAGTTGATTTTTTACAAATCAAATGGTTTTGGTGTTGTTCCAATTGATCTAATGCGATTCCAAAAAACTGACTCAAGGTCATGGCTTCATCTAGGGACAGTTTGCTTTTTCCACTAATCCTGCGGTGGGCAGCATCATAACTAATGTGTAAACTTTCGGTCAACGCATCATGTAAAGAACGGTTTCCAATTTTTTTTCGGATACTCGAAAATAATAAGTCTTGTCTATTCATTTGTGAAAATCGCAAATATTATTTTCAAAATTAATATAAATCACAATTATAATCGTGATAATCACAATTAATTTTGGGCTATAATTTAAAGTTTACCCCTATGAAATCATTAGTATCCTTTACACTCATGTTTGTTTTTTGTGCTTTAGCGACTTCATGTTCGGTGACACAGCAGAAATTTAACGCTATCGAAACAGTAAAAACAAAAGGGAACGGTTGGAAAGACAATTATGCTATCCAATCCATCGATTCGGTTACCAAATCAAGAAATTTAATTGAATTACTCGAGTTGAATCGCTACAATGCCGATTCGATCTATCATTTAGAAATCACCACCAAAGCTTTGGTAATTCACTTTAGAGATCGATTAGGAAGCAATCATTTTTTGCAGTATGAAGGAAAATTAAAACGGCATTGTTTTGAATTCTACACCGAATATGAGACGTTGAATTTTCCGCCTTTATTAATAATGACCCAAAAAACTAAATTTCAATTGTATCGGCAACCAGACGCAAGTTTAGTAGTGCTGAAATCCTTTGATCATAGCGGAATGCTCTTTATAATGGGAGCAGGTAACTCCGGTTCGTATTATTCCATTTTTAAATCCATTTCACGATGAAAAAAATACTCCTACTCGTAATCTTAGGCTTTCAAATTAGTCAAGCACAGGACACCATTTTTGTAAAATCCCCGGATACATTCCGAAGAAATTATGTGGAAATAGGTTTTAACTATCCACAAGGAAATTTAAGCAACAAGTTTGTACATGGCGTTGAAGTAGGCTATTGGTTGCGCAATCGATTAGCCAAAAACAACTATCTGGATTATGGTTTAGAATTAAATTTTCTAGAAAAACCGCGCGCTATTGCTTATCGCTATGCCGATTCCCTTATTCAGTTTGAATCGTCTAGAGTGGGATTGAAATTGGGTTTTCGGTACAGTTTAGTTTGGTGCAAAGGTTCAAATCCTGACAGGTTTTCCCTAGAGTCCAATTCCGGTCTAGGATGGGCGGCACTCTATTATAAAGTGTCATCCCAATATCCCGATCAATTCCAACATGATTTGGATAAAAAAACGGACTTACATACCCTTTTTGTATCCCAAACAGTAAAAGTCAATTGGAATCGTATAGGATTCTATGTCACAGGTTCACTACAACCGTATACCCTTTTTTATAAAAAAAATGAAGCGCATTTTGGTGGAACACTCATTTCTTGTGGAATGGTGACGCGGTTTTAATCCAAACGGATTTTAATATTCTCTATAAAACGAATGATCATGCAAAAAAAGGCACTCTTGTTTTTGTCTTGGATCTATCGAAAAGGGGTTGAATGGTATGAACCCGAAAGCCTTTTACGAAAGCAAATAAAGTACCTCTTATTTCAATTAATGAATTACTTAAAAAATAAATAAAATGAAAAAGATCCCCTTACTCCTTATCCTGTTTCGATTGTTATTAGGTCCCATAGCGATTACTTTAGTTGTATGGGACATCTCTCATGTTCGACCAATTTTGTTGGTTCTTTTAAGTCTCGGATTTATAAGTGATATTTTAGATGGTATAATCGCTCGCAAAACAGGTGTCGCATCTGCCAAATTACGCCGCATGGACAGTCAAACTGATATGGTATTTTGGGTTTGCATTGGCGTTTGTGCTTGGTTATTAAATCCAGAATTAATCGCCGAAAATCGACTGGCTGTGTTCACCGTTTTGGCAATGGAAGCACTAACTTATGTGTATAGTTTTCTCAAATTTGGTCGTGAAACGTGTACTCATGCGTTTTTATCCAAACTTTGGGGAATAACATTATTGGTAGTTTTTGTCTCCTTAATTGGCTTTGCCCATGCAGGTGTTCCGTTTGCCTTGGCTATAATTTTCGGCGTGATTAGCCATTTGGATGTATACCTCATTATTTTGATACTACCGAAATGGACTCATGATGTTCCGAGCGCTTATCATGCTTATTTAATTCGAAAAGGCATTCCTTTTAAAAAGCATTCCCTTTTGAATTAATCCAATCGATCCTTGTAATTTTTGAATGAACTGTTCATCACCAACAACACGATTCCGACTCCGAGTAACACCAATGCGCGTATCAAAAAGTCGGTATTCGAAAGGTCAAAAAACATTAACCGTACTATACACAAACCCACTACAGAAAGAGAGACATATCGGTAGTATTTTTCTTTTAAGGTAATGCTCAAAACCAATAAGCCCAATGCTTCCAACACCCATAAAAAGGTCATTGCCCTTTTGTTGTTTCAGAAAACCATAAACCAAATGGACAAAAAGTTAAAAACGATAACTTCCATAAGTTGGTGATAAGAACTCAAATATAGCGAATTTCCTATTGAGTCTTTCGGTTTCTGATTTGGGCGCTCCCCCGTTGGTTTTTCCAAGTTCAAATGGTCTTAATGTGTAAACCCAACTGGGGCGGGTCATCCGCTATATCCGCACTCCCTAACGTACGTGCGGGATACCGCTGCTACCCCTAGCGCAAAGCTGCTTCATTCATGTAAGTTGTTTTTGATATGTAAAGGCAATAATTCCAATTTAGAATACCTAACCTATTAGACAAAAAAATCCCCAATTCAACCGAATTGGGGATGCTTATTATTAAATCAATACTGATTAACCTTCTTGATTTTGGTTGTTTTCACCTTTATTGTGAAACGGTTTGCGGGGTCAATTGGTAGCGCTAATCAGGCTCATTAGAATTACTTCCTAAACTAGCTATTGATGCTATATGGAAAATCAAATTTTTAAATTTAACTAAGGCTTTCATTACACTATTATACCTTACTCTGATGAAAGATAGCTTTTATAGTACTGAAAGGTGGACTAATTTAAGACATTAGCATTCATAATATATTTAAATAACTACATGGTTTGCTATGTGAAAAGAGTATCAAAGTATTTTTTTTAATTTTTTTCGAAATAAAGATTAAGTTTTCATTCGGTAATTTAGGGGAACTTTTTATGACTTCACGAAGGACCCGCTATTAATTGTAAAAATAAATGAGTTCTTCAGTAAAAGTACCGCTATTGTTGTTGTTTACTTGAGTTCTTGTGCGATTAGTAATATAATTTGAGCTGTTAAAAGTAGCTTGATGAGTGGTTGTGAAATTTCCACTAGTGGTATTGGTATATTGGGGATAAAAATTACAAATGGTATTAATATTTCTTATCGTTAAATCTTTAAGCATGATATTATTCATTTCTAAAATTGAGGTCGTAAAGTTGGAGGGTTTTGGGAATGGATAAAAAGCATAAGTTAAGTTTATACTTGGGTTGTTTGTACTTTGGTAAGAAACAGGTTGTAAATTGTTGTAGACTACTGTTCTAATGTCAGGGTTGTCTTGTCCTACGGATTCTTTAAAAAATAGCCCGTTGGAATGATAGTAAAAGGTTGCAAGGTAAAAGGATGGGTTGCCTGGTTGATTTAAAAAAGTTGTATAAATCGTTACCGTTCCCTCCACATCATTATAAACATAAGTCTTGGATGATGTGCTGGGTAAAACATCTCTCTTTTCAATCAATCGACCAGAGGCATCATGAATTAAGTCTTGTTGAAAAATTAATTGATTACTATTATTAAAGGTTTTATACGATTTTGTATTGCCGTTTTCTGTAATTACATTTCGACTAATCCACTGATTTAAATGGTTAAAAGTTGTGTCGGCTATGACTTGATTGTTTGCATAATACTGAATACGTTTAGTGTTGTCTTGAGGGGTTTGCGAATAGGTTTGTAAGGTGATTTTTTTTACCAAACTCATAGTACTTTCGGTTGCCACTGAACTCGAATTTGATTCACATGATACGATAGTTGTCGTTAAAAATACACAAAGGAGTAGAACTAATTTTTTCATATACTTTACAATTTAGATGAGAGATACAACAATAATCAAGCCGAATATATAATTTTTTCTTAAAATTTTAAATAAAAAACTCCCGCTTCTAATAATTGAAACGGGAGTTCTATTCATTTGTTTGCCCTAATTAACCCTTGGGCGTATCTTGCTTATCTTCTCTTGGAGGACGTTTGTCTTCTCTTGGAGGACGTGGTAACAATTGTTTACGCGAAACTTTCTCTTTGCGCGTTTTTGGATCGATACCTAAATATTTCACTTCAAAAACATCACCCATGTTTACAACATCAGATGGTTTTTCAGTGCGTTCCCAAGCCAATTCTGATACGTGTAACAATACTTCATTTCCTGGCGCTTGAGTATATTCTACTACCGCACCGAAATCAAGCATTTTGATAACGCGAACTTCATAGGTTTCACCCAATTGTGGTTTGAAGATAATCGAATCGATTTTCGCCAATACCATATCGATACCGTCTTGATTTGTACCCAAGATTTCCACAATTCCTTGCTCGTCCACTTCGTTAATAACGATTGTCGTTTGCGAAGCTTTTTGTAATTCTTGAATTACTTTTCCGCCTGGTCCGATTAACGCTCCAATGAAGTTGCCTGGAATAGTACGTGTAATGATTTTTGGAGCATGTGCTTTCACATCCGTTCTTGGAGTAGCCAAAGTTTCAGTCAATTTGCCCAAAATGTGCATACGACCTTCACGGGCTTGATCCAAGGCTTGTTCCATGATATCATAACGTAAACCGTCAATTTTGATGTCCATTTGACAAGCGGTAATACCATCAGCAGTACCCGTCACTTTGAAGTCCATGTCACCCAAGTGATCTTCATCACCCAAGATGTCTGAAAGAACCGCAAAACGGTCACCGTCAGTAATCAATCCCATCGCAATACCTGAAACAGGTTTGATCATTTGAATACCAGCATCCATCAAAGCCAAAGTTCCTGAACAAACGGTTGCCATCGAAGAAGAACCATTCGATTCTAATACTTCAGATACCACACGAACAGTATACGGACAATCTGCGGGAATCATATTTTTCAAAGCACGTTGTGCCAAGTTTCCGTGTCCAACCTCACGACGTGACGTACCGCGTAACGGTTTCGCTTCACCCGTTGAGAAAGGAGGGAAGTTGTAATGTAAATAGAAACGCTCTTCTCCTTGTTCTGAAGGCAAATCGATCACGTTTGCTTCGCGAGAAGTTCCTAGTGTTACAGTTGCTAAAGCTTGTGTTTCACCTCGGGTAAAGATCGCTGAACCGTGTGTTTTTGGTAAGTAATCCACCTCACACCAAATCGGACGAATCTCTGTCGTTTTACGACCATCCAAACGAATTCCTAAATCAAGGATCACGTTACGAACGGCTTCTTTTTGACATTTGTATAAGTATTTGCTCACTAAATCACCGTTTTCAGCCAATTCTTCTTCGGTGAATAAAGCGACAACTTCTTCTTTTACTAAACCAAATTTCTCGCCACGCTCTTGTTTTGAAGAGGCTTCTTGAGCGATTGCGTAGTATTTGTCATAACAAGCGGCGCGAACTTTCTCGTAAACCACTTTGTCTTCTTTCTCTGCTTCGTATTCACGGTAGGCAGGACTTCCGATAGCAGCACGCATACGTTCTTGTGCTTCAATTTGCACTTTGATTGCATCATGTGCAAACTTGATCGCGTCTACCATTTCTTTCTCAGAGATCTCTTTCATCTCACCTTCCACCATACATACCGAATCCTTAGAAGCACCAATCATCATGTCGATGTCCGATAATTCTAATTGTGCACGGCTAGGATTGATTACGAGTTCGCCGTTCACACGACCCACACGTACTTCAGAAATCAAGTTGTAGAAAGGAATGTCAGATACCGCCAATGCTGCTGAAGCGGCTAAACCTGCTAAAGCATCCGGCATAACCTCTTCATCATGCGACATTAACTGAATCATGATTTGGGTTTCTGCGTGGTAATCATCCGGGAATAACGGACGTAACACACGGTCAACCAAACGCATGGTCAATACTTCTGCATCACTTGGACGCGCTTCTCTTTTGAAGAAACCACCTGGGAATCGTCCTGCAGCGGCAAATTTTTCACGGTAATCTACCGTTAATGGTAAAAAATCAATACCGGGATTAGCAGTGCGTGCAGAAACCGCTGTAGCCAATAACATAGTGTCACCCATGCGTACTACAACAGATCCATCCGCTTGTTTTGCCAATTTACCGGTTTCAATGGTGATGGTTCTTCCATCCACCAAAGTAATCGTTTCTTGGGTTACTTTTGGAATCATAAAAATTCAATTCATTTAAACATTAAGGTTAGTTGTGTTGTTGCTGTTGTTGTTAGTTGTTGTAACCCAATGAAAAACTGAAACTTTTTTCTATTTTTATTTAAAAAAAAGAGGCGCGCAGGCACCTCTTTAGTTTTGTATTATTTTCTAATACCTAATTCCTTGATGATTTCACGATATCTGTTGATATCTTTATTTTTCAAGTAATCGAGTAAGCTTCTTCGTTTACCTACCAATTTCACCAACGAACGCTCAGTGTTGAAATCGTGACGATTTTTTTTCAAGTGTTCGGTTAAGTGGTTAATTCTGAATGTGAACAAAGCAATTTGTCCTTCTGCTGAACCAGTGTTTGCAGCAGCTCCTCCGTGTTTAGCGAAGATTTGTTCTTTAACTTCTTTAGTCAAGTACATGCTAATATTTCTTTAAATAATTATTATGTAGATTGGGTCGTTCCCAATTCGGTTGCAAAGGTAAGTTTATTTTTGGATTGCACAAATAAAAACTTTCCTTTTAGAATAATTTAGCAACTTCTTGATTTACAAACTCCAAGAAGCGTTCGTCCACTTCGCTAAACGGATCCAAAACATGGCTGTCAATATCGATCTGACCAATGTTTACACCGTTTACAAACAACGGTACCACAATTTCTGATTTTACAGTAAAGCTGCAAGCGATGTAATTGTCTTGGGCCGATACATCAGGCACGACAAAGTTGGCATTGGATTCAGCGACTTGTCCACAAATCCCTTTTCCAAAGGGAATCACAGTGTGATCGGTCGGTGCGCCAACATAAGGTCCCAAATGCAAGGTTTTGGTTTCGTGATTGGCAAAATAAAAGCCAACCCAATTGTAATACGCTACGTTATTGCTTAAATACGCACACAATTCTTGTAATTTTTCATCACGGGTTTTGTTTTCCTGTTGCAAGATGGAAACCACACCCGATTGTAATCCTTCAAAACTCATATTTCAAACTATTTTTGCAAAAGTAACCAATGCGTTTTCGTATTTTTACCTAAAATTTGTTAAAAGAATAATTGACCTCATACTTCAAACAATACCGTCCATTCCTCTTTTTTTTGCTTCGATTTGCATTGACGTATGTGGTGCTTGCGTATTGTTATGCCCTTTATTTAGAGCAGTTTTCGGTTGAAAGGAAAGAAGTTGACGGTATCACTCAATGGGTTGCCGAACAATCTAAATGCGTGTTGCAACTCGTCGATTCAGAAGCCTACATAGACCCCAATCCCAAAGAGGCTGGTGTAAAATTATTCTTTCATCACCGATGGATCGCCCGAATAGTGGAAGGGTGTAATGCCATTAGTGTCATGATACTTTTTGTCAGTTTTGTCATCGCTTTTAAAGGAAAATTAAAAGCCATGGTTTGGTTTTTACCTTTCGGGATTGCGGTGATTCATATCGCCAATATCCTACGAATTGCCTTATTAGCGGTAGCGTTGTACCATTTTCCAAAGGCAGAACATCTCTTGCACGGGGTTTTATTTCCCTTATTGATTTACGGAATAGTTTTTATTTTGTGGATGATTTGGGTCAATCGTTTTTCTAAATATGCCAAAGGAACTACTCAAAAGTAAACTGCAAATTTTTATCCTCGGGATATTGCTTCTGCTTCTCATTGCTGTTCGTGCTGGGGAAACCGTATTTTTTTATGATCCGTTGACAGTTTATTTTAAAGGGGATTTTCAAAACCAACCCATTCCGCATTTGGATCATTTTAATTTTAGTCTAAACATTGCTTTTCGCTATATCATCAATTCCGTATTGTCTCTAGGCATTATTCATTTTATTTTCAAAGATCGGAGAATGAATAAATTTGCCTCTTTCTTATACACTGTATTGGGGCTTGTTTTGTTTGTCGCTTTTCTTGTTGTCTTATTCAATTTTGGAAATACACACAAAGTGGAGTTGTTTTATTTGCGCCGATTTTTGATTCAGCCCTTATTCCTCCTGCTTTTTGTACCTGCATTTTATTATCAAAAGCGGATTAAACACCCAAAATAGTTTGTTTAACAGCAATTTATAAAAATTTCCATTTTTTGTTTTTACCTTTGCCTCATGCGATTTCAAAAGTTGTTTAGCGGTACTATTGCCCTATTAATTTTGGTAGCCCAAATGGGTATTGCCTTGCATGTGCATTATTGTGCCGGGGAAGTCGCGTCTGTTGAAACCGTAGTAGGCAGTACTGAATTCTTCAAAGATGTAGAACAAAGTTGTTGTGGGAAATCAGAAGTAAAGCCCAAAAAAATGAGTTGTTGTGACGACAAGCAACTGACCTTCAAAGACACTTCTGCCAAAGTTTTAGTAAAAAATATAGCCCCCGATTTTCACTTTGTAAAATTTGAAATTCCGGGATATCATTTTCAAACAGTACTAGCTACGCCATCCATTTCTTCGCAAGTTTTGGCGTATTATTGTGATGCCCACGGGCCTCCGCTATACCAACTCTATTCCCAATTTGTTTTTTACGCCTGATTTAGTTTTCGACCTTATGCTTTAATTGTCGAATTCTAAATTATTATTCATGAAAAAAATAACGTTAGTCACGACGTTGTTGTTTTCTACATTTATTTTTTCACAACAAAAGTTGGATGAAGTAAAAGTGAAAAACAACAATCGCGGACTACAAAAATCATTAAGTACTACTGTTAATACGACAACCGTGTCGTCCAAAGAATTGCTCAAAGCGGCTTGTTGCAATCTCGCCGAAAGCTTTGAAACCAATCCGTCCATCGATGTCAATTTTTCTGATGCGTTGACGGGAACCAAGCAGATCAAAATGCTCGGACTCACAAGTCCCTATTTACTCATAGCTGAAGAGAATATTCCGATGGTGCGTGGCGCTTCACAAGTCTATGGCTTGTCCTTTGTGCCCGGAACTTGGGTAGAAAGTATTCAAATTACCAAAGGTGCAGGGAGTGTGGTAAATGGCTACGAAAGTATTTCTGGCCAAATCAATACGGAATTAATTAAACCACTTAAAGACATTCCGTTTTTCTTGAATGCTTATGGTGATTCGGGAAATCGGTATGAGTTAAATACCCATTTTAATCGGAAATTAGGCAAACATTGGGCCTCGAGTTTGTTCATTCATGGCAATACCCGAGTGGGTAAAAACGACATGAACAACGACGGGTTTTTGGATAATCCACTCGGTAAGCAAATAAATGTGACCAATCGTTGGCAATACACCAATGCTGAAAAAGGCTGGGTTTCTTTTTTTAATGTCAAATATTTAAATGATCGTAAACAATCCGGTCAAGTGGATTTTGACCCCAATAAACATCGAGGGACAACCACTTTTTGGGGTTCTGAGATCAATACGGAGCGATTGGATTTTTCGTCGAAAACAGGCTATGTTTTTAAGGGAATGCCCTACCAAAGTATGGGATGGCAAAATGCGTTTTCGTACCACAATCAGGAATCATATTTTGGATTACGCACCTACCATATCAAACAACAAAGTGCCTATTCCAATTTTATCTTTAATTCGATTATTCAAAATACGCGGAATAAATTTTCAACCGGACTCAATTATACGTTGGATCGCTACACCGAATGGGTGAATGCAACCGATTTCAGTCGGATCGATAATTCAATCGGAACCTTTTTTGAATATACTTTCGACAATGGAAAAACCTTCAGTTATATCATCGGAGGTCGTGTCGATTACCATAATCGCTTGGGCATTTTTATGACGCCAAGATTGCATGTGCGCTACAATCCGTGGGATTTGGGTGTGTTTCGATTTTCTATAGGTCGAGGCAAACGCGCTGCGAATATTTTTGCTGAAAACCAACAGTATTTTGGAAGTTCCCGTCAATTTGTTATTCAAAATAGCGGTGGGAAATTGTACGGTTTAGATCCTGAAATTGCGTGGAATTATGGAGTAAGTTTTACCCAGAAATTCCGATTATTCAATAAAAATTCAGAAGTTACTTTGGATGTTTATCGCACAGATTTTCAAAACCAAGTTGTCGTTGATGTCATGCAAAATGCCCAACAAGTGTTGTTCTATAATTTGCAAGGACGTTCCTACGCCAATAGTGTACAGTTGGATTTCAATATCGAACCCATTCACCGATTGAACATTCGTAATTCGTATAAGTATTATGATTTGGCAACCGACTTCCAATCGGGTCGTTTTCAGCGTCCATTGCAAGCACGACATCGGTTTTTTAGTAACGTTGCCTACGAAACAGCAACCACAGATAAAAACCGTTTGTGGAAAATGGATGTGACTTACAATTGGTTGGGAGCTCAGCAATTGCCCAATACGCAAAACAATCCCATAAGTGAACAGTTGGGCGCAAAATCTCCGGCGTTTTCGTTAGTTAATGCACAAATTACCCGCGTATTTTCACCCACTTTTGAAATGTATTTAGGAGGCGAAAATGTGTTGAATTACCGTCAACAACGCGCTGTTTTAGGCACCGATAATCCCTTTGGTAATTATTTCGATGCCACCATCGTATATGCTCCAGTGTTTGGTCGAATGCTGTATGCCGGACTCCGTTATAAAATCAAATAATTAAAATTAATTCAAATGAAAACAATAGTAATTCTTTTAGTAACCCTTTTCAGTGTGGGAATCCAAGCACAAGAAAAGAAAAATAAAAATGCGACCTACACTTTTGAGGTGAATGGTAATTGTGAAACCTGTAAACAGCGTATAGAAAAAGCGGCGTATAGTGTAAAAGGCGTCAAATCCGCGGTTTGGAATATCGAAACACATCAGTTGGATGTTATCATTAATGAAGAAAAAACAGATGTTACGGCTGTGAAAAAAGCGATTGTAGCCGTGGGACATGATGTAGGTGATATGAAAGCAGACGATGCAGTATATGATAAATTACATCACTGTTGCAAGTATGAACGCTAATAATAGACGAATCCCGAAATTGTTTTCGGGATTTTTTTTGTAAAAATTTCTTTAAAAAAGAGTTGGCGTGTTGAAATTCCAATAACTTTGTTCCCGATTATGAGCAAATTGACAAAAAGATACCGTGTTTCCTTTTGGAACCGAAACTTTGTTTCGGCACTTTTTCTATTGTCGATTTTATTCTCGCAGCTCAATTTTAATTATTCGGTTTCCAATTCCAAATTCCTTCAAAAGCAAGAGAATTCCTTAAAAAAGTTAGGGGTTAATGCTTCGGTATATAAAGGAAGTGTTTTGACCGAAAATGATGATCAATCTGATTTTGAAGAAGCAGAAAGTGATGATGTTTTAGATTGTTGTGATTTTGGTATCCAAGAACGCATCTTTCATTTTTTCAAATCTTCCTCCGATTATCTTCAAACGACAACAGAATCAACGGTCACTTCACCCCAACCGTTGTATATTCTTTTCTGTAAACTTAAAATACACTTAGTATAAAGAAAGTTTAAACGTTTTATGCTCCCACCCCGGGCTTACGAATTGATTCGCGGTCTTTCCGCTTTAAAGTCAATCGTTTAACTTTTATTTATACATCATGAAACATACCGCACATGGTTTTGAAGAATCACATGTTCTTCATCACCTCAAGCACTATTTACCGGCGCAAAATCCGCTGAAGGATTTCGTGCATCACAATACCTTGCATGCGTTTCAGGATCGCAATTTTCATAAAGCTTTGCATGAAGCGGCTACGATTTTTGGATACCATACCTATTTGTCGTTAGCCGACTTCCGTTCGCGATTTGCCAAAGGGGAAATTCGACCCGATATTCTACAGCGTGTAATACAAAAACACAAAGGCGAAGCCGCAGTAGAAGCTTGGACTTCAAAAATGCTGCATGCGGCCTACGATGAATCTTCTTTTTCTCGCATTGGCGCTTTACGTTCCAATTGGCGTAAAGAATATACCGTCAATTTGGAAAAAATGACCTATGGTTTGCTTTTCAAATTGGTGTGCAGTTACCTCGATCAAGGCGTTTCGATTAACCCATTTCCGTTAGAAGCCGCCGGACTTTTAGACGGACTCATAGCGTTGGAACGCAATAGTTCTGTCAGTATATTCAACGCGCCTCGAGCTCGAAAATTACTTTTCAAAAAAGCATCCATTACCGAGTTACTCCATATTGTCGTGGGTGATGAACGTTATTACGAACAATATTTGTTTGACCAACAGTTTGGACATCCTGGTTGGAGCGGTATGGTCGCTACCATTGAAGAAAATCCAGCTTCATTGTTGGATAAAAAATCCATTACCTTAGCCGAGTTTATTCAATTGGAATTGTTGCTTGAAATTGATGCATTGGATTCCAAGTTCGATGAAATCTGGGCGCCTTTATCGTTTAAAATTAAACAATCGCCTTTTGATTTATTTGAAGTTGTCAAGGAAGACGAGCGATTTGAAGTCTATCAACTTTGGCAAGAAGCTTTTGAATGGTCTTTGTACGATCAAGTATTGGCCGGAATTAAGTTAGTTGCACCCGAACCCAAAAATGAAAATCCAACGTTCCAAGGTTTGTTTTGTATGGACGATCGCGAATGTTCGTTCCGACGTCATATTGAACATTTGGATAAAAATGCTGTGACTTTTGGTACGGCGGCCTTCTTTAATTTCGAGTTCTTTTACCAACCCGTAAACGGGAAGTTTTTTACCAAGCTGTGTCCCGCTCCCGTTACGCCAAAGTATTTGATTAAAGAAATGGACCGCAAGAAAAAGCAGGCGGTGGATTTAACCTATCACAAAGGTTCGCACAATTTGTTTTTTGGCTGGATAATTTCGCAAACACTCGGATTTAGTGCCGCTTTGAAGTTGTTCTTGAATATTTTCAATCCAAAAATGACTCCGGCAACCAGTGCCTCGTTCAAACATTTGCATAAAAAATCACAACTCCATATTGAAAATAAAAATTTGGAGGATCAAGTGGATGGTTTGCAAGTGGGATTCACCGTAGAAGAAATGGCCAATCGTCTTGAAGGACTTTTAAAAAGTATCGGATTAGTCGATCATTTTGCGCCAATAGTATATGTTGTAGGTCATGGTGCTACCAGTGTTAACAATACGCATTATGCGGGTTACGACTGTGGTGCATGTAGCGGTCGTCCGAGTTCGGTGAATGCCAAAGTAGCTTGTTTTGCTGCCAATCACCCTAAAGTGCGAGAAGAGTTGAAAAAACGTGGAATTCATATTCCTTTCACCACACAATTCTTGCCGGCTTTGCACGATACTACGCGCGATGAGATTACATTTTATGACGAAGAAACCTTGACAGAGCACAATCGTCATTTGCACGAGCACAACGAACTTACTTTTTTACGAGCGCTAGAAACCAATGCCATTGAACGTTCCCGCCGTTTTGATTTGATTGATTCAAAAGCGAATCCCAAAACGATTCATGAAAAAATCAAACGCCGTTCGGTATCGCTTTTTGAACCGCGTCCCGAATTGAACCATGCCACGAATGCTATGGCTATTGTGGGCCGCCGAACGTTATCCAAACAATTGTTTTTGGACCGTCGTTCGTTTTTAAATTCCTACGATTATGAAGTGGATCCATCGGGTGATTATTTAGCCGGAATTCTCGGAGCTGTGGCGCCTGTTGCCGGTGGGATTAATTTGGAATATTATTTTTCTCGAGTCGACAACCACAAGTTAGGTGCCGGAACTAAACTTCCCCACAATGTCATGGGATTGATTGGTGTGGCCAATGGAATCGACGGCGATTTACGTCCGGGATTACCGAGTCAGATGATTGAAGTGCACGATCCCGTACGCATTTTAATTGTGGTCGAACATTTTCCTGAGATTGCGAAATATGCGATAACCAAAAATCAGGCGACCTATGAATGGTTCAAGAATCAATGGGTGAAGTTGGTTGTGGTACACCCAGAAACGCACGATATTTTTCATTTTGATAACGAGCAATTTGAATTGTATCAGCCCTTAACTCCCCAATTGGAAGTCATTCAAGATGAAATGCCAAAAGTGGTGGAGACCCTTGAGAATTTACCAGTTTATATCATGAATTAATACAGAAGGTTATGAATGAGTTATTGCAATATTTTATTCTGCTTCCTTTTGTAGGTTTCGTTGTAAGTCTTGTCTTGCCGGAACGTCATGAAGCAGTAATTTCCAAATGGGCTTTTGGAACGGTAGTTCTACAATTGGTAGGGTTAACAACATTTATCGTAGTGTGGTTGTTGAAGGGATTTTCTCCTTTAAACCTGAATGAAATCACGTTGTTGAAAACGGCGAATTACGAGTTTTTTGTTGATTTTTATTTTGATAAAGTAACGGCTGTTTATTTGTTTATCGGTACGTTACTCACGGGAATGATTACCACTTATAGTCGGTATTATTTGCACCGAGAAAAAGGATATAAACGTTTTTTCAATACGGTTTTGTTTTTCTTTTTTGGCTATAATTTGGCGATTTTGTCTGGAAATTTTGAAACCCTTTTTATTGGCTGGGAAATCATCGGAATTTCGTCCTTTTTATTAATTGGATTTTATCGTGAGCGCTATTTGCCGGTGCGCAATGCCTTCAAAGTGTATTCGGTTTACCGCATTGGCGATGTGGGATTGATATTGGCGATGTGGGCGAGCCATCATTTATTTCATGAAAATATTACATTTATGAAATTGGCGAATGCCGACTTGGTGAGCGAACATTTGCAAAGTCACACCTTCATCGGGGCATTTATCGCCTTGTGTTTGGCTTGTGCAGCTGCCGCAAAATCGGCGCAAGTACCCTTTTCCACTTGGTTGCCCAGAGCAATGGAAGGTCCGACGCCTTCCAGTGCAATTTTCTACGGCTCTTTGTCCGTTCACTTGGGTGTTTTCTTGATGTTGCGCACTTTTCCTTTTTGGGAACACCAAACTTCGATGCGAATTGCCATTGGTTTGATGGGATTGGTAACAAGTATTGCCGCTTCTGTGATGGCGAATGTGCAATCGACAGTGAAGAGTCAGGTGGCGTACAGTTCCATTTCCCAAATCGGATTAATTTTTATTGAAATTGCTTTAGGATGGGATACCTTGGCCTTGATTCACTTTGCTGGAAATGCTTTTTTAAGAACTTATCAGTTATTGGTTTCACCTTCTGTAGTGAGTTATTTAATTCGGGAGCAATTTTATACGTTCCAACCCAAAGACACCACTCACAAAGGATGGATTCCTCAAAAATGGAACAATTCCCTCTATGTTTTAGGGATTAAAGAGTTCAACCTTGAAGGATTTCTAAGCGTGTTTTTATGGCACCCACTAAAGAAAATCGGGAAGGTGTTGGATTTCCTAAACCTTAATCGGGTATACCTAGTTTTTCTTCCTGTGTATGGATTAGGACTGATCAGCTTTTTCTACCGGGACCAATTACCGTATCAAATTATGGGGAATTTGCCTGAGGTATTTGGGTTGTTCGGACTCATATTCGTATTCAAAGCATTTTCAGAAAGAAAAAGTCCGTTTGTGGCCTGGACCTTAGTGGTGCTCAATCATTTTTGGATTGCCTTGGCCATTGCTTTCAATGAAAAAGTAGATTGGTCCGAAATTGCGGTGTACTTATCAGGTGTTGTAGTTGCCGGATTGGTGGGCTATTGGGCGTTATTGAAGTTGAAAAAAATGGAAAAACGCATTTTGATTAGTCAATACCTCGGCCACGTTTATGAACATCCGAAGTTTGCCTTTTTCTTTTTATTGGCCACTTTAGGGATCACCGGATTTCCCATTACAACCACTTTCATTGGAGAAGACTTAATCTTTAGTCACGTGGAAAGTCATCAATACATACTTGCGTTTTTAATCTCCTCAAGTTTTATCGTTTCAGGGATTGCAGGGATTCGTTTGTATGCCCGACTTTTCCTTGGTCCCCACGTGAAAACCTATCATGAATTACCCTATAAATCATCTTAAATATAAATATCATGTCACAATATAAAAACATCCCTGCCGACGGATTAGCCGGCTTAAAAGAATATTTCAAAACCGATGCGATTTCCGGTTTTATCGTTTTCCTATTAGCATTACCTCTAAGTTTAGGGATTGCTAAAGCATCTGAATTTCCTCCTTTAATGGGGTTGATTACTGCTATTATTGGTGGTTTAGTCGTGAGTTTTTTAATGGGTTCCCGTTTAACCATCAAAGGTCCGGCGGCCGGATTGATTGTAATTGTTGCGGGTGCTGTAGCTGAATTTGGAGGCGGTGAACAAGGATGGCATTTGGCGCTTGGAGCCATAGTCGTTGCGGGTGTGATTCAAATTCTATTCGGACTTCTAAAATTCGGGAAATTAGTTGACTTCTTCCCATTGTCAGCCATTCACGGTATGTTGGCCGCTATCGGTTTAATTATTATCGCCAAACAAATTCCCGTATTGTTGGATGTCGATCCTGCAATGACAAAAGGAGTAGGTCCCTTAGGTTTGTTTGCTAAAATCCCCGAGTTTTTTACGCATTTAGATCCCAAAGCAACGGGAATTGGTGTGATTAGTTTGGCGATTATGTTGGGTTGGCCTTATCTTAAAAATAAATACATCAAAATGATTCCGGCTCCTCTTATGGTCTTGTTTGTGGCGATTCCAGCCGAATTGATGATGGATTTTCAAACGACAGAGCCGACTTACGCTTTGGTGCATATTGGAAATCTTTTGGATAATGTAAAAGTGAATGTGGATTTTGGCGGAATGGCGCAAACGGGTCTTTTCATCAAATACGTAATCATGTTTGCTTTAGTGGGAACTTTAGAATCGTTGTTAACCGTAAAAGCAATTGATTTAATGGATCCGTTCAAACGTAAATCCAATGCCAACAAAGATTTAATTGCAGTAGGAGTAGGGAATACCATCGCGGGAATTTTTGGGGGTTTACCCATGATTTCAGAGGTAGCGCGTTCATCTGCGAATGTGGCTAATGGCGCTAAAACACGTTGGGCTAACTTTTATCATGGTTTCTTCATTTTGGCCTTTGTACTTTTAGCATCCCATTTAATTGAATTGATACCCAATACAGCTTTGGCAGCCATGTTAATTACGGTAGGGATTCGCTTGGCACATCCCAAAGAATTCATGCATACGTTCCATATTGGTAAAGAACAATTGTCGATTTTCTTAATCACCATTTTCTTCACCTTATACGAAGATTTATTGGTTGGGATTGCAGCAGGTATCTTGTTGAAAATGATAGTTCACATGATTAATGGAACGCCGTTGTCTTCCTTTTTTAAAGCGCCAACAGTGGTGTCATTTGAAGGCGATGAATATTTAGTAGAAATTAATAAAGCAGCGGTATTTACCAATTTCTTGGGAATCAAACGCAAATTGGAAGAAATTCCAACAGGGTTTAATGTGACCATTGATTTGAAAAAAACCAAAATGGTCGATCACTCGGTCATGGAAAGTTTGGAACATTTCAAACACGATTATGAAGCGGTTGATGGCGGAAAAGTTAAGATAATTGGTTTAGAATCCCATCAGCCATTGTCGGAACATAAATTAGCTGCTCGTAAAAAAATAGCTTAACATGAAAAAATGTTTATTTGGGGTTATAAGTTTACTGTTACTTATGACTAATAATCTGATTTTTGCACAAGATTATTGGAAAAATCATCAATTAAACTTGAACGAGTCAGGAAGTAATTACATAAAATTAACAGGTCTTGTTCAAGGTTGGGTAAGGAATATGGAATATAATCCTGGCTCTACGATATATGGATATAGCAAGAACTCAGGAACAGATTTAGGTATTCGACGCTATCGATTAATACTGACTTCACAAGTCACAGATCGCGTGTTTTTTTACAGCCAATTTGGAGAAAATAATTTTAACAACATAGCCGATCGGAAACAGGGGTTTTTTGTACACGATGCATTTGCTGATTATGCAATTGACAAAACTAAACTTCAAATAGGTACTGGTTTGTCGGGATGGAGTGGGTTATCTCGTTTTTCTGCGGCTTCAGTAACCTCGATAATGGGGTTGGATTCACCTATTTTTTTGCAATCTACAAATGATGTAAATGATCAGTTTTTGCGAAAATTGTCGGTATTTGTTAAAGGGAAATTGGGTAAAGTTGATTATCGTTTTGAATGGGCACAACCCATGGCAATTCAAAAAAGCCCTTCTTACAATGCAGCTACAGCTTTAACAACTACAACAGCATTTTCTGCGGAGCCTCCCAAAATTCAATGGAATGGCTATGTTCAATACCAATTTTTGGATCAAGAAAGTAACTTGACTCCCTATACTACAGGTACTTATTTAGGAAAGAAAAAAGTCTTTAATGTTGGTGCAGGTTTTATATTTCAAAAAGATGCAATGTGGCATTTAACCGATGCTGCAGATCCCAACTCAATTGAAAGGGAAGACATGTCACATTTTGCAATAGATGTGTTTTATGATGCGCCAATAGGGGCAAAAGGAGCTGCAGTTTCATGTTATGGAACTTTGGTAAGCTATAACTTTGGTCAAAATTACATCCGAAATTCTGCAATAATGAATCCTACCAACGGTACAACGAATACCAATTTATTAAATGGATCGGGCAATGGTTTCCCGATGTTTGGAACAGGTACGGTTTTGTATGCGCAAATTGGTTATAAATTCAAAGACAATTTAATGGGTAAAACGACATTGATGCCCTATGCATCCGTGCAACATGCCAATTATGACCGATTGCATGACGCCATGAATTATTATGATGTGGGTGTGAATTGGTTGTTGGCCGGTCACAATTCGAAATTGACTTTTTCGTACCAAAATCGGCCGTTATATACAGCTAACAGTGACCTGACCGATCACATGGGCGCTTTAGTAGCCCAATATCAGGTGTTTTTAAATTAGAAAGAGTGTGTTAGTTTTGAGGCCGGTGACTTCCTGTTTGGTTACCGGTCTCTTTTTTTTAATGTGAAAAATTTAAGACGTCCTTTCGAAAATATTGCCTATTTTCACCAACTGAAATATTGACTACATGAATCATTTTGACTGGAAGCAACTCTTCAATCCCGAGTTTTATATTTTACTTCAAGTAGGCGGAATAAAAATCGGTTTATATGTAGTGTTGTTTATCGTCTTTGCTGAAACAGGTTTGTTAGCCGGTTTCTTTTTGCCCGGAGATAGTTTGCTTTTTCTTTGCGGGATTTATAGCGAATTACTCATGAAAGATTTTGCAACGGGGAGTGATTTTCTCGATGTGACTTTCTTGGCCTTATTAATTGCATTAATGGCTATTTTCGGAAATATGTTTGGGTATTGGTTTGGAAAAAAAAGCGGATCATACCTTTACAAAAGAGAAGATAGTTTGTTCTTTAAAAAGAAATACTTGTACCAATCCAAAGATTTTTTCGATAAGTACGGAAGTAGAGCCGTCGTTTTTGCACGTTTCCTGCCGATTGTACGCACCTTCGCACCCGTCATTGCGGGTATTGTAGAAATGGATCGTAAAAAATTCATGTTTTACAATATACTAGGTTCGGTTGTATGGGCAATCGTCATGATTTTTGCCGGACATTATTTGTACGAACTTTTTAAGATTAAATTCAATATCGATTTAAAGCATTATATCGAATACATTGTCATCGGAATTGTGATGGTCACTACAGTTCCCGTTTTGATAAAAATTCTTCGCAAACGCAAATAAAAAAATCCGACTTGAAAGAGTCGGATTTTCTTTTTTTATCAGTTGATGAATTACATCATTCCGGGCATTCCGCCGCCCATAGGCATTGCTGGAGCCGATTCTTCTTTAATTTCTACTAATGCACATTCTGTAGTTAAAATCATACCTGCTACAGAAGCAGCATTTTCTAAAGCTACACGGGTTACTTTTTTCGGGTCAATAATACCCGCTTTCAGCATGTCCACATACTCATCGGTTTTGGCATTATAACCGAAATCACCTTTGCCTTCTGCGACTTTTGCAACCACTACAGAACCTTCTAATCCTGCATTTTCAACAATGGTACGCAACGGTGCTTCAACCGCACGCGATACAATTTGAATACCCGTTGCTTCGTCTGCATTGTCAGGTTTTAGGTTGGCTAAAGCAGCTTTAGCGCGTAACAAAGCTACACCACCACCCGCAACGATTCCTTCTTCAACTGCAGCACGAGTTGCGTGTAAGGCATCGTCTACACGGTCTTTTTTCTCTTTCATTTCCACTTCAGAAGCAGCACCAACATACAATACCGCAACACCACCAGCTAATTTCGCCAAACGTTCTTGCAATTTTTCACGATCGTAATCGGAAGTAGTGGTTTCAATTTGCGCTTTGATTTGGTTCACACGATTTTTAATCATGTCCGCATTTCCTGCACCGTTTACTAATGTTGTATTGTCTTTATCGATAGTAACTTTTTCAGCAGTACCCAACATTTCTAAAGTAGCATTTTCTAAGGTGAATCCGCTTTCTTCAGCAATCACTGTTCCGCCCGTTAAAATAGCAATATCTTCCAACATTGCTTTTCTACGGTCACCAAAACCAGGAGCTTTAACAGCTGCAATTTTCAAAGCGCCACGTAATTTGTTTACAACCAAAGTCGACAAAGCTTCACCGTCTACATCTTCTGCAATAATCAATAAAGGTTTGCCTGATTGCGCTACCGGCTCAAGGATTGGTAATAATTCTTTTAAAGAAGAAACTTTTTTATCGTATAACAAAATGTAAGGACGGTCCAAGTCTACTTCCATTTTTTCTGCATTGGTTACAAAATAAGGTGATAAATAACCGCGGTCAAATTGCATACCTTCAACAACATCCACATAAGTATCGGTTCCTTTCGCTTCTTCTACAGTGATTACTCCTTCTTTTCCAACTTTTGAAAAAGCGGTTGCAATTAAATCGCCAATTACATCGTCATTGTTCGCAGAAATCGAAGCTACTTGTTTGATTTTTTCAGAAGAGCTTCCTACTTCTTGCGATTGTTTACCTAGATCCGCCACAATGCTTTCTACGGCTTTATCAATACCGCGTTTTAAATCCATCGGATTTGCACCTGCGGCTACGTTTTTCAAACCTTCTTTTACGATAGCTTGTGCCAATACGGTAGCAGTAGTGGTACCATCACCGGCTAAATCATTGGTTTTTGAAGCGACTTCTTTCACCATTTGCGCGCCCATATTTTCAAGAGCGTCTTTCAATTCTACTTCTTTTGCAACAGAAACACCATCTTTGGTTACTGTTGGACCTCCGAAAGATTTCGAAATGATTACGTTACGGCCTTTCGGACCTAAAGTTACTTTTACTGCATTTGCCAAAGCGTCTACACCACGTTTTAAGCCGTCACGTGCTTCAATGTCAAATTTGATATCTTTTGCCATAGTTTTTAAAATTTGTTTGTTGAATTCAGTTAAACCTTACATTAAATAATCGCTAAGATGTCATCTTCACGCATGATCAAATAATCTTTGCCTTCATATTTGAGTTCGGTTCCGGCGTATTTTCCATACAACACCGTATCACCAACTTTCACTGTCATTGGGTGGTCTTGTTTACCATTTCCCACAGCAACAACAGTTCCTCGTTGTGGTTTTTCTTTTGCAGTATCTGGAATAATGATTCCTGCAGCAGTAGTAGTTTCTGCAGCTGCAGGCTCTACCAAAACACGGTCAGATAAGGGTTTAATGTTTAAAGCCATAATGAATTTATTTTTTAAAAGTTAATTTTAAGTTTGACCTCCCTATTTCAGAAATTGTGCCAAGGGAAAAAAGGCTGTCAATTTTTCAGTTGAACTGACAGTTAATTATGGGGTAAAAAAAAAGTCCCAATCGGGACTCTTATTATTTTTTCTCCGGAGTGGCCGGTGTTTGCGTTGGAGTAGCAGTTTTATCGTCTGCTTTTTTCTCTGTCGCTTCGGCTTCGGTTGTAGGTTTCGACTGGCTAGCATCGATAATTTTGTCATTATCACCCGCAGCTCCAGAGAAGCTTAAGCTGGATAACAATACTAAAAGAATCAAAGCTCCTCCTAAAACCCAAGTACTTTTATCTAAGAAATCAGTTGTTTTCTGAACGCCTCCTAATTGTTGTGTACCACCGCCAATAGATGAAGATAATCCTCCACCTTTAGGGTTTTGTACCATAATTACGATAATCAATAGAAAACATACGATCGTAATCAAAACCAAAAAGATTGTAAATGTGCTCATTACTTATTAATTATTATTTTGTTGTATTAATTTAATTTCTTCAATTCGGTCTGCAAAGAAACTACTTTTTTCTGGATATTTCAAAATTAAAATTTCATAGGCTTGAATTGCCCGCTGGTATTTTTTTTGTTCCAAATACACCTTGGCCAGCGTTTCTGTCATTAAGTAGCTTTTATCTTCATTTTCAGCAAGTTTAGCTGAAGGGAGACTGTCTTTTGAGACTGCAGGAATCTTAGGATTCGTTTCGATAAACTTATCAATCAAGTCCAATTTCTTTTTCCGTTCGTCCGTTTCGGGAGTCTGAATTGGCGTTGGTGGCGACATTTCTTTCCGTTCAATCGGTTTTAAACGCGATAGTTGTAGCCATTCTTGGAAACTATGTTTTTCCGACGGGTTGAATTCCAGTGGTTTTCCAATTCCTAACTTTTCTTCCGGTGATACAGCAATTTCCTTTTCCGTTTCACCCGATTGTTTAATTGAGGTGCGTAAAGATTGCTCAATCGTATTTAGGGGTTGTTCAGGCATGGAAATCGGCTCGACAATTTCCAAATCGATGACATCCATATTTAACAATTCGGCCACTTTTCGATCATAAAGGGTATTGTCAACCGTGACAAAATGATCTCCCGTTATAAAATCAAAGAGCACACTACGGTCAGTAGTATAGGCCGCGGCTACTTTCAAAGCATTATTGTAGCGAAAACTATCTTGATTGTACAAATGTTTCAACCGCAACACCCGCGCACTTTGGAAATAAGGAAAACTTTCCAAAATTGCCTCCATTTCTTGGAATTGACGCTCGTTAATCGCGTAAGGTTTGTTGATTAAATAGGTGTAGTCGGTTGTATTCATTTTACCACTTGGCTAGCGATTCATTAATGATGTCTTGCGTGATACGGGTAAAGATAAAGTCCACTACTTCGGTCAATTTACTTCCTGTAAGTTGGGCATCACCTTCGTAATCTTGGTAAAATGAAAAACGTTTTTCAAAATTTTCCTCTTCTTTTTTGGCGTTGGAAAATTTGACTAAAACGGATATGGTGAGACGGTTTTGGGATGCCGTATAATTTGCTGTTGCGGTCATGGGCGAAATGCGGTAATCCACAATTTCTCCCTCATACACTAAATCTGCATTGGAATTCGTGAGTCCGAGACTCGTCTGATTCTGAATGGCCTCTTGTAATTTGTTGGTAAATGTACGCTCAATTCCAGGTTCGACAATCGCAGCCGTATTTTGAAAATACTTGACTTGAACGGTTTTTGCGTCGGTTTGAATGCCTGTAAAACTATAACTCCCACAGCCATAAAAGCTGAGCGATAGTAGAAGGAAAAGGACGATTTTAACTGCTTTCATTGTCAAATTATAAGTCAGCTAAAATAGTTGATTTTTTGAAAAAAAACGATTAATTCGCGTAATAATACTCTTGGTACGATGTTAAATTTCCAGGGTTGTTATTTACAAATTCTTCCCCAATGAACAACATGGCTCTTTCGCTTGGAATGGCCCCGTATTCATAACGCAACGCCGCTGGATTACCGTTTTGGCTAGCTTCAGGAACAGAAATAGAAGTAAATCCGTTGGCAAGGAAATCAGGTTCCATGAATGATTTGATAAGTGCAACAGGAGCAATCATAGCTCCTAAATTGGTTTTATAAGTAGCGCTTGTATTGTAGGTGTAATTTTTAGTGAAATTTGAAGAAGTAGACGTGCGTGCAAACGACATTAAATTCCCTGCCGTATATAGCATTTGGTAATTTGTGGTTGCAGTACCGTTGGTTTCTTTTACAAATGTTGCCATGCGATCTGCATTTAAGGTCACTTCACGCGTAATGCCATTGTTTGTATAGCTATAGTAGCCTGTGTTTGCATTAAATGTGATGTCTGTGGTGTTGATTTTTGAAACAATACCTGCTGCGTTGTAGGTGAAATTGTAAGTTGCCGTTACAGCACCGTTGGTGTATTTTGACCAACTCACCACTTGGTTTTTATCGTTATAGGTATACGATTCGATGCGTTGTCCCGCGTTATTCAAACATTCGTACAACTGACCCGTTGCAGAAAAATTCCATGTTTGTTCGTTAGCGGTATTTTTAAAAACGATTACTTTTTCAAGTTGAGGAGTTGGTTCTTGCGTGATTGGAGTTTCATCATTAGAACACGATACAAAGCTTATTGCAAGCGCAAAAAGTAACATTAGATTTTTCATTTAAGATAGATTTGGACTTCGAAAATAGAAAGTGATTTCGATTCCCACTAATTTACAGGTCAAACTGCTTAATTTTTCGATAAAGTGTGCGTTCTGAGATGCCTAACTCGTCTGCAGCGGCTTTTCGTTTGCCTTTATTGCGCTCCAAAGCCTTCTTAATTAGTTCGATTTCTTTTTGTTCCAAGCGCAAAACTTCCTCTTCTTCAACGGTTTCGGCAAACAAGTAGTTTTGCTCCGTATCGTCGTCATGAAATTCTTCTTGCTGGGGTTCCACATGCGGTTGGTAAACCGCTACCGCTGGTTCAGCAGCAAAAACCGTATTGTCTTCCGGTTTGCCGTATATTTTTTGAATCAAACTCGGATTAATGTCTTGCACATTTTTCCCGTTTTTCATCAACTCTAACGTAAGTTTTTTCAAATCATTTAAGTCGCTTTTCATGTCAAAAAGTACTTTGTAAAGAATGTCTCTTTCTGTAGAGAAATCACTTTCTGATTTACTTTTTGAAACTACACTTGGTAAATTCCGATTGTCTAAAGGTAGGTAAGAGGCTAACGTAGAAGCACTGATGTCGCGTTTGGTTTCCAAAACCGAAATTTGTTCGGCGGCATTGCGCAACTGACGAATGTTTCCGCTCCAACGGTAATTCACCAAATAGCGAACCGCATCGTCTTCCAATTTGATGGGCGGCATTTTGTATTTGTGGGCAAAATCAGAAGCAAATTTTCGGAACAATAAATGAATGTCATCGGTACGTTCACGTAAAGGCGGCAGTCCAATTTCGACCGTACTCAATCGATAGTACAAATCTTCACGAAATTTTCCTTTTTCAATCGCTTCATGCATGTTGACATTGGTCGCAGCCACGATGCGAACATTCGTTTTTTGAACTTTTGACGACCCCACTTTGATAAATTCACCGTTTTCTAATACACGCAGCAATCGAACCTGCGTCGTTAACGGGAGTTCGCCCACTTCATCCAAGAAAATAGTTCCGCCATCTGCCACTTCAAAATATCCTTCACGCGTATTGGTAGCTCCGGTAAACGAACCCTTTTCGTGTCCAAACAATTCACTGTCGATGGTACCTTCTGGGATAGCTCCACAGTTTACGGCGATATATTTCCCGTGTTTGCGATGGGAGAGGGAATGGATGATTTTTGGAATACTTTCTTTTCCTACACCACTTTCACCAACAACCAAAACAGAAATGTCGGTTGGCGCCACTTGAATTGCTTTTTCTAAGGCACGGTTCAGTTTCGGATCATTTCCGATAATTTCAAAACGCTGTTTTATACTTTGAACACTTTCCATACTTCAGTGGATTAGAGCAATTTCTTTTTAATGGGTAACCCTTGAATCAATTGACGAATGGCAATGATGTCTTCCGGTTGTAATTTGTTTTTAAAAATGGGTAACGCGGCATTGCGTTGGACGTAAATAAACAACCAACTTTTGGTTTCTTTGACTTTATGAATTTCAGACCATTGGCGGTAGACATGAAAAGAATCTCCTTTTTGGTCAATCCCTTTCTCATCAAAAGTCAAATGCTGTATTTCTCTGTTTTTCGGATTTTCTGTGAGATTGCGTTTCACACTCCACATGGTATATCCATAGATGATTAACCAAATAAAAACTAAGATCAAGCCATGAAATGCCGATTCCCAGTATTCATTGGTTTTATAATAAATCGCTGAAAAAACGCTCAGGCCAATCATTCCAAAAACAAAGACCAACAACACCTTTACCAAGGGTTTGTTGAACAGCATATACCGCGTAGCGGCTGCCATTTCTTTGAGTTCGGGTTGATAACTAAAGCGAATTTCCATAGTTAGGATTGCATTTTTTCTGAATAGCCAACTGCTTCACCAATCAAGGTAGCCGAAGTACAATCGGTTACTTTAACCATCACAAAATCGCCGGGTTTGTAATTTTCTTTGGGGAAAACCACTACGGTGTTTTGCGAGTTTCTTCCACTCCAATGGGCATCGGAACGTTTCGATTCTTTTTCAATTAAAACTTCGACTTCTTGACCCACAAAACGGCGGGTGCGTTCCCAACCTAATTTTTGTTGGAGCGCGATGATTTCGTTCAAACGGCGTTTCTTTACTTCTTCAGGCACATCATCTTCCATTTTACGTGCGGCCAATGTTCCCGGACGTTCCGAATAAGCAAACATGAATCCGAAGTCGTATTTAGCGTGTTCCATGAGCGAAAGCGTATCTTGATGATCTTCCTCTGTTTCGGTTGGGAAACCAGAAATCATGTCTTGCGACAATGAAATTTCGGGGATGATTTCATAGATTCTATCGACTAGGGACATATATTCCTCGCGTGTATGTTGGCGATTCATGGCTTCCAATATGCGTGTACTTCCACTTTGCACAGGAAGGTGAATGTATTTGCAAATATTATGGTGTTTCGCCATAGTTTCAATCACCTCAATATGCATGTCTTGCGGATTGGAGGTGGAAAAGCGAAAACGCATTTTTGGAAATTGTGTCGCGCACATGTCCAAGAGTTGGGCAAAATCTACAGCCGTTGCTTTTTGCATTTCGGTCGCTTTGACAAAGTCTTTTTTCAAGCCACCGCCATACCATAAATAACTGTCCACATTTTGACCCAATAAAGTCACTTCTTTGAACCCTTTGTTCCATAAATCCTGAATTTCTTCAAGGATACTTTGGGGCTCCCGACTGCGTTCGCGTCCACGCGTAAAAGGAACTACACAGAAAGTACACATGTTGTCACAACCGCGCGTGATCGATACAAAAGCATTCACACCATTGCTATTCAAGCGCACAGGCGCAATATCGCCATAGGTTTCTTCTTTGGACAAAATCACATTGATGGCATCGCGACCGTCTTCCACTTCTTTTAATAAGTTCGGAATATCTTTGTAGGCATCGGGACCTACCACCATGTCTACGATTTTTTCTTCATCCAAGAATTTTTCTTTCAAACGTTCAGCCATACAACCCAAAACGCCCACTTTCATGGAAGGATTGATTTTTTTTACTGCATTGTATTGTTCCAAACGTTTGCGAACGGTCTGCTCGGCTTTGTCGCGAATGGAACAGGTATTCACCAATACCAAGTCAGCTTCTTCCAGATTCTGAGTTGTATTGTACCCTTCATTCGCCAAAATTGAAGCTACAATCTCACTGTCAGAGAAATTCATCTGACAGCCGTAGCTTTCAATAAACATTTTTTTAGTGTTGCCTTTTCGTTCATCCAGAATCATGCTCTGACCTTGGATGCTTTCATTAATTTCTTTTTCCATCAATGTAGTGCCGTTCAATTGCGTGAAACGGACTGCAAAGATAATACTAAAATCAAAATTTATGACAAGATGGCAGTGTTAAACTCGATTTAATATTTGATTGTATATATATAATAGGTGTGACACATTTGGAAATCTTTTTGAATAAAAATCTAGTTTCGGTTTTTTTAACCGTCTGAATTCTATAGTTGAAAAAGGAATGTTTAGCCTTGAATAATAATTTTTTCAACCATAAAAATGCTGTTTTTCAAGGTGTTTCCCTAGTTTTCACACATAATAAAAAAGGCCTGAATCGTGTAGCCTTTTAAGATTTATAAAAAAAAGGGCTACTTTTGCCCCAAATAAAAGTATAGCATGGCAAAGAATTTAGTGATTGTTGAGTCGCCTGCCAAGGCAAAAACCATTGAAAAATTTCTCGGGAAAGAATTTCAAGTGGAATCCAGTTATGGTCATATTGCCGATTTACCTTCCAAGGAAATTGGGGTGGATGTGAGTAACGGATTCAAACCCAAATATGAAGTTTCTCCCGATAAAAAAGCATTGGTGAAAAAACTCAAGGATCTTGCTAAATCAGCTGAAGTCGTTTGGTTGGCTTCCGATGAGGACCGCGAGGGAGAGGCCATTTCTTGGCACTTGGCGGAAGAATTAAAATTGGACCAAAACAAAACCAAGCGTATTGTTTTTCATGAGATTACGAAAACCGCTATTCAAAAAGCGATTGAGAATCCGAGAGGAATCGATTATAATTTAGTCAACGCCCAACAAGCACGTCGTGTATTGGACCGTTTGGTGGGGTATGAATTGTCACCCGTGCTTTGGAAAAAAGTGAAAAGCGGTTTGTCTGCGGGTCGGGTGCAATCCGTTTCTGTGCGTTTGATTGTGGAGCGCGAACGCGAAATCCAAGAATTTAAACCCGAGGCATCGTATAGCATTTCCGCTGAATTCACGAATGAAGACGGTAAAGTAGTAAAAGCGAAATTGTCTAAAAATTTTGCTACACGTCAACAAGCGGAAGCGTTTTTGCAAAACAGTATGGCGTCCACTTATCAAGTAGGCGACTTAGAAACCAAACCCGCTAAGAAATCACCTGCACCACCATTTACTACTTCCACACTACAACAGGAGGCCGCCCGTAAATTGTATTTGCCGGTGGGGATTACCATGCAAATTGCACAGCGTTTGTATGAAGCAGGGTTGATTACCTATATGAGAACGGATAGTGTTAACTTATCCCAAGAGGCGATGGCAGCAGCTAAAGCTGAAATTTCTCGTTCTTATGGGCCTGAATTTAGTAAACCACGAAATTTCAATACCAAATCAAAAGGGGCTCAAGAAGCGCACGAAGCGATTCGTCCTACGGATATGTCGCGTCATACCGTTGATATTGATCGCGATCAAGCCCGTTTGTATGATTTGATTTGGAAACGCACCTTGGCTTCACAAATGAGTGATGCCGAATTAGAGCGCACCAATGTTAAGATTGTTGCCAACAACCATTCCGAACAATTTGTGGCTTCAGGGGAAGTTATCAAGTTTGAAGGCTTCTTGAAAGTGTATTTGGAAGGACATGATGACGATGAAGAAGAACAAGAAGGCATGTTGCCCGCTATGAAAGTCGGGGAACGCATGTTGAATCAATGGATTACAGCAACGGAACGTTTTTCACGTCCGCCGAGTCGTTACACAGAAGCTTCTTTAGTGAAAAAACTGGAAGAACTCGGAATCGGGCGTCCTTCAACTTATGCACCTACAATCTCAACTATTATTGGTCGTAATTATGTTGAAAAAGGAAGCTTTGAAGGGCAAGAGCGCAGTTATCAGCAATTAACCTTGAAGCAAGGGAAGCTATTGGCACAAACTTTAACGGAAAATGTAGGTTCAGATAAAGGGAAGTTAGTGCCAACCGATATCGGAACGATTGTGAATGATTTCTTGGTTAAAAATTTCGATACAATATTAGACTATAACTTCACGGCTAAAGTCGAACAAGATTTTGACGACATTGCTGAGGGTAATCGTGATTGGGCAGCCATGATGAATGATTTCTATAATCATTTTCATCCCAATGTAGTGGATGTAGAGCAAAATGCGGATCGCGAAAGTGGGGAACGCATTTTAGGAGTTGATCCCAAATCAGGGAAACCCGTTTCTGTTCGTTTGGGTAAATTCGGACCCATGGCACAAATTGGTGATGCTGAAGATGAAAACAAGCAGTTTGCGAGTTTACGTCAAGATCAAAATATTGGCACCGTGAGTTTAGAAGAAGTGTTGAATTTATTCGAACTTCCCAAAAAATTGGGTGTATATGAAGGAGAAGAGGTAGAGGTGAATAATGGCCGCTTCGGACCCTATGTTCGTTTTGGGAAACAATTCATTTCCTTACCTAAAGGAATGGATCCGATGGATACTACATTTGAAATCGCGCAACGTTTGATTGAAGAGAAGAATCAAGCGGATGCTCCAATTGGAGAATATGAGGGAATGCCAGTGCAGAAAGGAGTAGGGCGTTTCGGACCTTTTATTAAATGGAATGGCATGTTTATCAATGTCAATAAAAAATACAATTTTGATCACTTATCTGCAGCAGATATTAAAGAGTTAATTCTTGACAAACTTCAAAAAGAAGAAGAAAAGGTGTTGCAAGATTGGCCAGCTGAGGGCATTCGTATTGAAAAAGCCCGTTGGGGACGATCTGTGATTTTGAAAGGAAAAATCAAAATTGAATTAAGCAAAGACGTGGATGCTTCGAAGTTGTCTTTAGAAGAAGTAAAAGAGATGATTGAGAAAAAAGCACCCGCTAAAAAAGCGACAGCCAAAAAGACTACAGCTAAAAAAACAACTGCTAAAAAGAAATAAATTACATGGAATTTGACTTTCTCTCTCCGTTGGATACTGATTTAGTGATTGATATCAAACGATTATCATCGCAACATTTATCGAGTAAAGTTGTTTTTCATACCCAAGAAGAGTTTCCCGACATCCAAAAAGTTGACATTGCTATTGTAGGAGTTCCTGAAAACAGAGGATCACAGTTTTATGTAGAACACGAAGATTTGTCGGAGATTCGTATGGAGTTGTACCGTCTTTTTCCGGGGAATTGGAACAAAACCATTGCCGATATGGGTGATATCAATCCGGGGAATTCTCCAGAGGACACCTATTTTGCGGTAAGTAAAGTTGTTTCTCGTTTGTTGAAGAATAAAGTGATTCCCATTGTAATTGGCGGTTCACAAGATCTTACGTATGCCGTTTACCGCGGGTATGACGATTTGGAACAAATGGTGAATTTGGTTTCTATTGATAATCGTTTCGATTTTGGAAAACAAGACGATACTATTCCAGCGTTATCCTATTTGTCAAAAATGATTGTTGAAGAACCTACAAATCTGTTTAATTATAGTAATGTGGGGTTTCAAACCTATTATAATTCGCAGGAAGAAATTGATTTGGTTGAAAAATTATATTTTGATGCCTATCGATTGGGCGAAGTTTGTAATAATATCGCCATTGCAGAGCCAGTATTTAGAGATGCGGATTTGGTAAGTTTGGATTTGACGGCAGTGAAATCAGCTGATTCTGGAAATTTCATCAATTTCCAACCCAACGGATTTAATGGAAAAGAGATTTGTGCCTTATCACGTTATGCGGGGATTAGCGATAAAGTAAGTGCTTTCGGTATTTTTAATCATCAAGCTTCGCGACAAGAAGCACCGTTGATTGCACAAATTATTTGGTATTTTATTGAAGGTGCCAATTATCGATCAAACGAGTACCCATTTGGCAGCAGAGAACATTATTTAAAATATATAGTGCCTTTCGAAGAAGAGGAAATTGTGTTTTTCAAAAGCAATAAAACTGACCGTTGGTGGATCGAAGTTCCATTTTTTTCAAATGTGCACAATAAGCTTCATAAAAATACGTTAATGCCTTGTACACACGAAGACTATTTGGCGGCTTGCAACCAAGAATTCCCTGAACGCTGGTGGAAGGCACAACGAAAAAGTATTCTGTAGTAAATTTAGATAAAAATTGTAAGAAAAATAATATAAAAAAGCACTTTTTTGCAATTTAGCGATTAAAAAATGCATTTTATCGACAAAATCCCATTGTGGATTCAAGTTAAATTGTATTTTTGGATTGCGTATCAAAATTTAAGAAATAAATAATTGTTTTTTTCAAAAATTATAGATAGGTTTACGGCCTCAAAAAAAATAACATAAATTAACCCAAATTATATGAAGAAGTTCATTGCGTTTGCATCTGTATTAACTCTGTTAGCTAGCTGTGGAAAGTCCAGTGACAAGGGCGAATTAGTAGGAGTAAAGGGTAAGAAATGGCATCCAGAGAAACCTTACGGAATGACATTAGTTCCAGGTGGAGCTTATATCATGGGTAAGTCGGATGACGATTTAGCCAATGTACAAGATGCGCCTACTAAAACGGTTACAGTTCGTTCCTTTTATATGGATGAAACTGAAATTACCAATAGTGAGTACCGTCAATTCGTAGAATGGGTTAAAGACTCTATTATTCGTGTGCGTTTAGCTATTCTTGCTGATGAAGTAGGGGTGAAGCCTGGTGCTGGTAAAGGAGGTAAAGGCGGTGGAAGTATAGGTGACTTTGCTTTCAACGATCAAGATCCTGCTAAAATGACGCCATACGATAAATACATGTACGAGAATTACTACAGCGTAGGAACTCCTGATGATCCGTATGCGGGTAGACGACTAAATCGTAAAGTAAAATTAATCACAGATACTAAGAAATATCCAGATGAGTATTACGTAGAAGTAATGGACTCTATGTATTTGCCAGCGACTGAATCTTATAATGGATTACGTACTATCGATGTGAATAAATTGGTTTTCCGTTATTCATGGATGGATATTCAAGCGGCTGCAAAAGCAAAAGTGGGTAAGCGTAGTAAGTTCATCCGCAATGAGAAAACGCCAGTTTATCCAGATACTACTACTTGGATTAAAGATTTTGCATATTCGTATAATGAACCAATGCACAATGACTACTTCTGGCACCAAGCGTATGGGGATTATCCTGTAGTGGGTGTGAACTGGAAGCAAGCCAAAGCTTTTTGTGCTTGGAGAACATTAAATAAGAATGTGTATATCAAGTCAAAGAAAAAAGGAAGAGATTTAGTAAACTCTTTCCGTTTGCCAACCGAAGCAGAATGGGAATATGCTGCTCGTGGTGGTCTGGAATCAGCGACTTATCCTTGGGGAGGTCCTTATGCTAAAAATGACAGAGGTTGTTTTATGGCTAACTTTAAACCCAATCGTGGAGACTACGCAGCTGACCAAGCACTTTATACAGTTGAAGCAAAATCATTCCAACCTAACGGTTACAACTTATATAATATGTCTGGAAACGTAGCAGAATGGACAGATTCATCGTATGATGCTGCTGCTTATGAATACGTTTCTACGATGAACCCTAACGTGCCGGACACTTCAAACAAACGTAAGGTAGTTCGTGGAGGTTCATGGAAAGATGTTGCTTATTTCCTACAAGTAGGTACACGTGACTTCGAATACCAAGATACAGCCAGAAGTTACATCGGATTCCGTACAGTACAAGATTACATGGGTACGCAAGTAACCGGTAACGCAGGTAAAGGAAGACGCTAATCAAAATTGTATATTAACTAACTTAATTATATTAAACTTAACTAACTAAATTATTATTATTATGGGACTATTACCACCTAGAGTTATGAATTTCACCTATGGTATGGGTGCAGCTGTTGTAATCGTTGGAGCGTTATTCAAATTGATGCACTGGCCAGGTGCGAGTTTGATGCTTATCGTAGGATTAAGTACAGAAGCGTTGATCTTCGGTCTTTCTGCTTTTGATGCTCCTGAAAAAGAATTAGACTGGTCTTTAGTTTATCCTGAATTAGCAGGTGGTCAAGCTAAAGCTCGTGAGAAAAAAGAAAACCCAACTGAAGCTCAAGGAATGTTATCTCAAAAATTGGATAACTTATTAAAAGAAGCTAAAATCGATGGTGAATTGATGGCTAGCTTAGGAAACAGTATCAAAAACTTTGAAGGAGCTGCTAAAGCAATTTCTCCAACAGTTGATTCTGTAGCTTCAACTAAAAAATATGCTGAAGAAATGACGAAAGCGGCTACGCAATTAGAAACATTGAACAGCTTATACCAAGTTCAATTGCAAGCAGCTGAGAAAAATGCTCAAATCAACAACGAAGTTGCTGAAAATAACTTAAAATTAAAAGATCAAATGCAATCATTAGCATCCAACTTACAGTCATTAAACTCTGTATACGGTGGTATGTTAACTGCAATGAGCAACCGATAATTAGTTTTAAACGCTCATATTTATTTTAACGAATTAAAACTAATTAGAAGAAATGGCAGGAGGAAAATTAACCCCTAGACAGAAGATGATTAACCTGATGTACTTGGTTTTCATCGCGATGTTGGCATTGAACATGTCGAAAGAGGTTCTTTCGGCGTTCGGTTTGATGGACGAAAAATTTGAAGAAGTTAACGCAGGTGCTAAAAAAGCCAACGAAGATATGTTGAAAGTTTTAGCATCAAAAGCTGAAGAAAATGCAAACTTTAAAGCAGCATTGGATCAAGCGAATCGTGTTAAGGAAATTTCAAAAACTTTCTATGAATATTTAGAAACTGTGAAAGGTGAAATCACGAAAGATTTCCCTTTGGATGAGAAAACAGGTAAATTACCTTATGAAGCTATGGATAAGTCAAACATTGACGAGAAATGGTTCAAAGGTGATGGATATTCTCCAAAAGGAAATGAAATTGTAGGTGCTTTTGCTAAATATTTATCAGACATGAAAGCGGTATTGGGAGAAAATGTAAAATTGACTCCTATTGTACGCGAATTAGATGCTAAATTCAGCACTAAAGACGTTAAAGATGGTGAAGGGGTAACTAAAAAATATTTAGATTATCACTTTAAAGGATTCCCAGCAGTGGCAACTTTATCAAAATTAGCGTTAACGCAAAATGACATCAAAAAAGCAGAAGCAGATATCTATCAAATTTTGTTAGGTAAAGCGGCTATCGAAACGATGTCGTTGAAAAACTTCCAAGCAATTGTTGCTTTAGACAAAAACGTTTATTTCCAAGGAGAACAAGTTACAGGTAAAGTGGTTATCGGTAAATACGATGAAAACGTAAAAGTAGCTAGTTTCAAAGGTCCTGGTAAAATTGTAAACGGTCAAGCAGTAATCAGTTCTACAGCTGGTAGCATTGGTGAGCAAAACTTAAACGGTAGCTTTACCTTCATGGAAGACGGTAAACCAGTTAATTTACCTTTCGAAGGGAAATACGTGGTAGTTCCTCGTCCAAACAATGCTAACATTTCTGCAGATAAGATGAATGTGGTTTACCGTGGTTTACCTAACCCAATGACTATTTCTATCGCGGGTATTTCGGATAACAATGTAACAGCTACAGCTGCTGGATTGAAAAATTTAGGTAAAGGAAAATACGATTTAAATCCAGGTGCAGGAACTGAAGTAGTTATCAATGTTACTGGTAAAATGACTGACGGTAAATCTGTAACAGATAAAAAAGTATTCCGTATCAAAAACATCCCTGCTCCACTAGGTGCAATTGGAGGTACTCCAGGTGTTCAAAAAGGTGCTAAATCACGTTTACAAGCGTCACAGATTTCTGCAGTATTGCCAGACTTCTTATATGACTTGAAATTCCGTGTAACTCAATTTGTATTCAAAGTACCAGGACAAGCTTCTATCGTAGTTAATGGTGATCGTTTAAGTCCACAATGTATTGCTGCTTTAGCAAGAGTATCTAAAGGTGACCAAGTTACTATTTCAGATATCAAGTCTAAAGTAGATGGTGCAGGATCAATTGATGTTAAAACTGCTGCTCCAGCAATCTACGAAATACAATAATGCTTGATTAAAGCCGTTGTATCATAAATAACTGAATTAAAATGAAATTGAAAAACCTTTTATTAATTGCCATCGGAGTGTTAGGAACAACAGTTTCTGCGCAATCGAATTTATTGAATGCCAAAACTCCGGATGAAATCGGTAAAAAAACGGCTGCTCAGTTGGAATCCGATAATGACAAACCGCTACCTTACGGTTATGTTCACGATCGTGATGTATTAATGGGTAAAATGATTTGGGAACAAATTGATTTGGATGAACGTATCAATTTCCCTTTATACTATCCAGTAGATACAGCCTTCGTAGGTAAAGATCGTCGTTCTTTATTCGCTGTCTTGTTGAAAGGTATTAAAGATGGAAAAATTACCGAAGTTTACGGTGATGACTATTTCAATACCAAGAAAACGTTGAAAGATATGGAATCAGTGTTCAAATTTATTGATACTACTGATGCTGGTAAAGACGAAATCAACAACTATTACGATGATTACAAATCAGGTAGAAAGGTATTAGATAAACAGTTTATTAATGAGACTGAATTGGATGCCTCTGATATATCTGGTTATAAAGTAAAAGGATTTTGGTATTTTGACAAACGTCAGAGTGAATTAAAATACCGTTTAATGGCCATTTGTCCATTAGCAGTAGAAGCACGTGATAAGGCGAGAGGTAATAATGATCCTATCGAATTGTTTTGGGTATACTTCCCATCTGTACGTGGATTGTTGCATGATGCAAAAGCTTTCAATGATCGAAATTCGGCAATGCCCATTACGTTTGACCATTTGCTAAATACGCGCCGATTTAACGGTGTGATTTACAAAGAAGAAAACGTGTATGGTGACCGTACGATTCAAGATTACATGAAAGACAATGCACAAACGCAACTTCTTGAAGCGGAACGTGTGAAAGAAAAAATCCGCAACTTTGAACAAGATATGTGGAACTACTAAAAAGTTTTTCAATCAACAACATAGAAAACTCCTACCTTTGGTGGGAGTTTTTTTTTGACCATGAAAGTAGATTATCTCATAGTAGGAGCAGGTTTAGCGGGTATCGCCTTTGCACAGTTTTGTCGACAAAATAATAAAACCTTTATAGTGATTAGTGATGAATCTCAAAATTCATCGCGTATAGCTGGCGGACTCTATAATCCAGTAGTTTTAAAACGCTTCAGCGCAGTTTGGCAAGCGCAAGAGCAACTTGATTTAGCGGTTCCATTTTACAAGCAATTAGAATCGGATTTACTAACTACTGTAGATTTTCCATTGCCATTATTTCGAATTTTTCACTCCATTGAAGAACAAAACAATTGGTTCACTGCTGCTGACAAACCCAATTTGACCCCTTTTCTTTCCACAACGTTACTACAAACCAAGATTTCAAATATTAATGCACCCCTTGGATTTGGTCATGTCTTGCATTGTGGTTATGTGGATACGACTACTTTAGTCAATGAGTATATTAAATTATTAGAAAGTAACCAGCAGTTCCGGTCAAAACGATTGGATTATTCTCAATTACAAATTAGAGAAAAGGATGTAACCTATGGCGAAATACAAGCACAACACATTATTTTTGCAGAAGGCTTTGGTGTACAACAAAATCCCTTTTTCAATTATTTGCCGCTTGATGGAACCAAAGGGGAACTTCTGCTTATTAAAGCGCCTAATTTAAAATTAAAACAAATCATCAAATCTGGAGTTTTTGTTTTACCTGTAGGGGAAGATTTATACAAAGTAGGAGCTACCTACAATTGGGAAGATAAAACTGCTATCCAAACACAAGAAGCAAGAAAAGAACTCCTGGAGGATTTGGATTCTTTTTTACAATGCGATTACGAAGTTATCGAACACTATGCGGGCGTACGACCCACAGTGAAAGACCGCAGACCTTTGGTAGGGACGCATCCCGATTTTGATCGCCTTCATGTGTTAAACGGTTTAGGAACACGCGGTGTCATGTTGGGTCCGGCCATGGCCAAAGCCTTATTTGAACATATTGAAAAAGGGACCCCATTGGATCCCTATATTGATATTAAGCGCGTTAAGAATGTTCCTTCCAATCCTTATCGTAATTAACAAAGAGATTGATATAAATGTTTCTCGCAATTCGCGCGGTTACCGGCATTAAAACCAAAATGCCAATACCCAATGAAATGAATGAAACTTTGGTAGACAATCCCAGAAATAATTTTGTAATCACAAAAATGGCAACGCCAAACGCTATCGAAACGGCATACGCAACATACATAGCACCATAAAAGAACGAAGGTTCAATTTCATAATGTAAATGGCAGTGACTGCATTCTTCATGCATATCATAAATTGTCTTGAGTTTGTAGGGATTTTTCTCTACATACATATTTTCTTCTTGACAACGAGGACAACTTCCTGTTAAAATACTATTGATTTTCCAGCCTTTTTTTAACATTTGCAAAAATTTTAAGCAAAGGTAAGATTTCGCTTATCTTTCTCATGTAACTAAAGTCACATTTTTTATGCTCAATATCCATAATTTATCGGTTTCCTTTGGTGGAACCTATTTGTTTGAAGAAGTAACGTTCCGATTAGGGTCGGGTGATCGCGTCGGATTAGTGGGCAAAAACGGAGCCGGTAAATCAACCATGCTGAAAATTCTCTCTGGAGATATCAAACCCGATAGCGGAACCATTGCCACAGAACGCGATATTAAATTGGGATTTTTGCGTCAGGATATTGATTTTGAAAAAGGACGAACCGTGCTTGAAGAGGCTTATGAAGCATTCGAAGAGATAAAATACGTTGAACGTAAACTAGAATCCATCAACGAACAGTTGGCAACACGAACCGATTATGAAAGTGAAGGGTATTCTCAATTAATAGAAGACCTTTCGGATTATACCCATAGATTTGAATTGTTGGATGGGTACAATTATGTAGGGAATACGGAACGGATTTTACTCGGACTCGGGTTCAAACGCGAAGATTTCAATAATCCTACCGAAACGTTTTCTGGGGGATGGCGCATGCGAATTGAATTGGCGAAGTTATTATTGCAGTTCAATGATGTGTTGTTGTTGGATGAGCCGACCAATCACTTGGATATTGAAAGTATCATTTGGTTGGAGAATTTCTTAAAAACATTTCCAGGAGTAGTTGTGATTGTTTCCCACGATAAAATGTTTTTGGATAATGTGACTAATCGTACCATTGAAATTTCTTTGGGTAAAATTTACGATTATAATAAACCGTATACGCAGTATTTGGTATTGCGCGAAGATATCCGCGAAAAGCAATTGGCTTCACAACGCAACCAACAAAAGAAAATTGAAGAGACAGAAAAGTTAATCGAGCGTTTTCGATACAAAGCGACTAAAGCTTCTATGGCACAATCGCTGATAAAAAAGTTAGATAAAGTAGAACGCATCGAAGTCGATGAAGACGATAATGCCGTAATGGCCATCTCATTTCCAGTTTCTAAAACTCCAGGTCGTGTGGTCATTGAAGCCGAAAATGTTTCTAAAGCATTTGGCGATAAGCAAGTTTTGAAAGATATCTCATTAATGGTGGAGCGCGGAAGTAAGATTGCTTTTGTGGGCCAAAACGGTCAAGGAAAATCTACGTTTATCAAAGCCATGGTGGATGAGTTTCCCTATGATGGAACCATCAAATTAGGGCACAATGTGGAGTTGGGATATTTTGCCCAAAACCAAGCCGATCATTTGGATGGTGAAAAAACACTTCTCGATACCATGCTAGAAGCCGCCACGGATGCTAACCGCTCCAAAGTGCGAGACATGCTCGGGGCTTTCTTATTCCGCGGGGATGATGTTGAGAAAAAAGTCAAAGTGCTTTCCGGTGGTGAACGCAATCGTTTGGCTTTATGCCGCTTGTTATTACAGCCGATTAACGTTTTGTTAATGGATGAGCCCACCAATCACTTGGATATTAAGTCCAAAAATGTATTGAAGGCAGCCTTGCAACTTTATGAAGGAACCTTGCTGATCGTTTCCCACGACCGTGATTTTTTACAAGGCATGGCGAATATCGTTTACGAATTCAAGGATACAAAAATTAGAGAATATCTCGGAGATATTAATTTCTTCTTGGAACAACGCAACGCACAAAATATGCGGGAGTTCGAACAAAAAGATGTGGTGAAAGTGGAATCCAAACCAGCTCCCGAAATCAAAGCGGTTAAGAGTCTTTCCTATGAGGATCAGAAAAAAGCAAAAACATTGCAAAATCGTCTGAGTAAAGTAGAGTCGATGATTCAGCAATTGGAGAAAGACATTCAACACGATGATAAAGCACTAGCTGATAATTATGACAAACATATAGAGGATGCCAATTTCTTTAGCGCCTATGAAAAAAAGAAACGGGAATTGGATCAATTGCTAGTAGAATGGGAAACCATTCAAATGGATTTGGAGGCTTTTTCTTAAGCCTCTTTAAACGGATGGCGTTGCTCCCAAGCTACAGGGGGTTCTAAGTTCTTGAATAATTGCGGCACACATCGATTGATTAAAGGTTGGGTGTGGTACATAAAACCGTGCATAGGTGTGGGTGAGGCGCCTATCGAACTCTTTATCTCCATCGCTGTACGGCCATAGATGATGCGTTCAAATTGATGGGTAATCCCAAATTCGGTCATGTTGTAGAGCATGTTTAAATACAGCATTTTCTCTTTTTGAAGGGAAGCGTCATATCCTAAAAAATAGGTTTCCAATGTTTTTCCATTCAACAATAACGTATGAAATCCTACCAATTTACCTTCAAAGTAATACCCAAATAATTTGAATCGATCGCCACATTGTTTTTTAAATGTACTAAAATGATTCGGGGCTAAGAAAAACGTATTGAAAGAGGCATTGAGTGCAACATAATAATACAATTCGTAGAGACGTGATTCATTTTGCTGAATTTGCTCCCACGTTAATTCCACACATTCAATTCCTTCATATTTTTTGTGCGAACGCTTGTATTGGTCGCGGTATTTTTTGGAAAGCGAATCCACATAATCAGCCATGGATTTCCAGTCCGATCGCAACGAAAAAATCATATTGGGTTGAACCGTAAACCCAAACAAGGATTTAAATTGATGCTGCTTTAATTCTGTTGCACATTCTTCATAAAAATCTTTGAATGACACCAAATGGATGCGAATGCATTTCTTTTTAAAATACTGAATGATTTCATCCGCCATGGCGCGTAAAAGGATGCTGATGTCATTGAAGTCAATCGATTTGGAAAACACATAACCATTTTGTCCCGTAATCATATTATTTCCAATAATCAAAACATGGGAGGCAAATTGACGAAAAGCGAAATTCCGAACGCGGGTTTTCATGCAATGCAATCGTTCCCCAAAAGAAATCAGCTTATCGACATTTAAATATTGAGCCAATGAAACGCCTATCAGTTCTTCTCCTTCAAAAATCCCAATAAAAAAACATTCCATATTGGTGGGCGCCGATTGTTCTAAAACACTTAAATAGGGAGTTTGTAAGAAGGCATTCTGCTGTGCCACATCATCCCAATGTGTTGGCAATTCTGCTGTTTTTGAATAAATAGTAAAATGAAGTTTCGAACTCATAATAAAAAATCGCCCCACAAATGTAGAGCGATTGTTTGATAATAAAATGTTAAGGATTTATTTTGGCATACCACAGATGATGCCTCCCATAATTGTGAAACACACAATCCAAAAGCCACTGGTTACTAATGCATATTTAAATGATCTTCGCTCATACATGGCATTGGTAGCAATCAAAGGAAAGGCAAGCAGTACGCCCGACATGAATCCGTGTAATGCACCGTGTTTGAAGGTTCTAAAATGTGTTCCATAATCATTCATAAATGCGGCATACGAAGGAAGTGCTTCATTGTATTTACCGCCAATCATTCCTACAGCACCCCATTGGTGAATAGTAAGGAAGTTGAGGATTATTGAAATCATAATGGCATAGATGAAGGAAAGGCCAAAAATTAAAGCCATATTGGCGCCTTTCATTTTTTCTTCGGTCACACCCGATTCGCGCATCCAAATGTTTCCAAAGGTTTTGGGATTGTACCAAATAAATCCCATAACAAGTGTTGACAAAGCAGCCAATAGAATGGCTAGCCAATTCATTTCTAGTTCCATAGTTTGTTTAGATTTTGATTAGTATACCAAAACTACAATATTTTAAAATACAAAAGATGTAGTTTGTCGATTTTTGTAAGAAAAAGACTATTTATAATATTAAAATTTATTCTTTAAATGCATTTCGTCGATTTTATTTGCTTATAAACGACAAAACAATGTATTTTTACATCACCAAATCAAAATAACCATGAAACGATTATCTACTCTTGTTGCTTTATTAGTTTTGTCTGTCAATGCTTTTGCTGAAGTTTCCAACTCTGAGAAAAAAGCATTATTAGAATTAAACAAATCTACCAATGGTGCCCAGTGGACCAATAAATGGGATGTGACTAAACCGGTTGCCAACTGGTACGGTGTAAAAGTAGAAAATGATAAGGTAGTTGCCATTGATCTTTCTGATAATAATTTATCCGGGACCTTATCGGCTAAATTAGGCGACTTAAAAAACTTACAATCTTTAGTGTTGTTTAAAAATAGTATTGAAGGGGTGATTCCTGCAACTTTAGGGCAGTTGAAAAACCTTCAAGTGTTGAATTTGTCCTTCAATAAAATGTCGGGTGAAATTCCAGCTGAAATTTCAGGAGCTGTTTCTCTTAAAGAATTGACCTTATTCATGAACAATTTGACTGGTTCAATTCCAACTTCAATCGGAACATTAACTCAGTTGCAAATTGTTTCTTTGTACAACAATCGTTTAACTGGTGAGATTCCAGCCGAATTATACAACTTGAAAGGGTTACGTACGCTAGAATTAAACAGCAACGAATTATCAGGTAGCTTAAAACCTGAAATTGCCAATCTTACTTCTTTGGAAACCTTGAGTTTATTTGACAACCAAATGAACGGTCGTATTCCAGTTGAGATTGAAAAAATGAACAACCTTACAGCTATGAATATTTCCTACAACAAATTCAATGGATTTGTGACTAAGAAAATGTATAGCAAAGATATGATGAACATGACCATGATTAACGAGCAAGGTTTAGCGGTTAACTTGTCCATCAAAGCTGATAGAGATACTGCAATCGCAGAAGAAGAATAATTTTTTTCCCTATTTCCAAGTCGAAAAACCCTGTGTCTCACGGGGTTTGTTCGTTTAAAAAAATCATATAATTAAAATCTTTAATTTCGACTTGTATTTTAAATATAAGTTGTATATTTGCACCCGAACAGCGCGGGATAGAGCAGTAGGTAGCTCGTCGGGCTCATAACCCGAAGGTCACAGGTTCGAGTCCTGTTCCCGCTACTAAGAACCCAGCAACTGCTGGGTTTTTTTATTTAATCCCATTACCATGTCACACAAAGCCGGTTTCGTAAACATCATCGGAAATCCCAATGTAGGAAAGTCAACACTAATGAATGCTTTCATTGGTGAACGTTTGTCGATTATTACTTCCAAAGCACAAACCACGCGCCATCGCATTCTCGGGATAGTCAATGGAGACGATTTCCAGGTCGTACTTTCGGATACACCTGGTATCATCAAACCCGCCTACGAGTTGCAAAATTCCATGATGGACTTTGTGAAATCCGCTTTTGAAGATGCTGATGTCTTGTTGTATATGGTCGAAATCGGTGAAAAAGAACTTAAAGATGAAGCCTTTTTCAATAAAATCATCAACGCCAAAATCCCCGTTCTTTTGTTGTTGAATAAAATTGACAAATCCAATCAGGAGCAACTCGAAGAACAAGTGGCTTTATGGCAAGAAAAAGTGCCCAATGCCGAAATCTTTCCTATTTCCGCTTTGCAAAATTTCAATGTGCAAGAAGTCTTTGATCGCATACTAACCCTGCTTCCCGATTCGCCGCCGTATTATCCCAAAGACGCGTTGACCGATAAACCGGAACGTTTTTTTGTGAATGAAATCATTCGCGAGAAAATCTTACTGAACTATGATAAAGAGATTCCGTATGCGGTCGAAGTAGAAACGGAAGAATTCAAAGAAGAGGAAAATATCATTCGCATCAAAGCCTTAATCATGGTCGAACGCGAAACCCAAAAAGGAATCATCATCGGTCACAAAGGCGCAGCCCTTAAAAAAGTGGGTGTCATGGCGCGTGAAGACATGGAGAAGTTTTTTGGCAAACAAGTTTATCTCGAAATCTTTGTCAAAATCAACAAGGACTGGCGCAGTAATGCTTTTCAATTGCGCCGTTTTGGCTATAATCAAAAATAGGAGCACACGTGCCCATATTTTTCAAGTATCTTCCCGCTTTCGCCTGTACCTGCCTGCCGGTAGGCGGGTCGGGGCTAAAATTCAAACTTTGTTTTTTATTGAAGTGCCTTTTCCATTAATGCTTCCAGTTCGTGCATTTGGTCCAAGCCGCGTTCCCGTATTTGTCGGGCAACCACATACAGCATAAACCAAACGCCAACCATTATTCCCATGGTCAAGATATTCCAGAAAATGGGTAATTTCATGGTGTAGTTCGAATACGCCATCATCCCAAAAATTAAAAAGATACCCGCCACCACAAAATGCAAAAACATGAACAAGGTCCATAATGTCGGGTCCGGACCAAACAATCCCCGAATATGCGTGCCCGATTCTCGATGTTCTTCTAACTGCAAATGCAAATGGGGTGAGTAATATTGTTTCTGCGCACCCACGATATGAAACCAAATGTGCGTGTCGTTCACTTTGATGGAATAATCGGCCGGACATGCCGTTTTGAATTGCTCAAATTTGGAGCGAATTTCCGTTACCGCCTCCGGAACGTCCTTATAAAATCGCAACCGAAGTTGGACCGCATGTTCGTTTTCCATAGTTTATTTGTTTGATTGGTACGAACTAAGATACAAAAAATTAGAATGCTCCACCCAACTTTATTACCTTTGCATCCCAATTTAGAATACGTATGAACAATATTGTTGCCATCGTCGGAAGACCCAATGTAGGAAAGTCTACATTCTTCAACCGACTCATTCAAAGAAGAGAAGCGATCGTTGATTCGGTGAGCGGTGTAACCCGTGACCGTATCTACGGAAAAAGCGAATGGAACGGAAAAGAATTTTCGGTTATCGATACCGGTGGTTACATCAAGGGTTCTGAGGATATTTTTGAAGCAGAAATTCGTCGACAAGTCGAATTAGCTATCGATGAAGCTGATGCCATCATTTTTGTGGTAGATGTCGAAGAAGGAATCACACCCATGGACGCAGAAGTGGCCAAGTTGTTGCGCAAAGTGACCAAACCCGTTTTGCTTGCTGTCAACAAAGTAGATTCGGCTAGCCGCGAAAAAGATGCCTACGAATTCTATAATCTTGGGCTTGGCGAATATTTCACCCTTTCGGGAATGAACGGAAGTGGAACCGGAGAATTGTTGGATAAATTGGTAGAAGTATTACCCGAATTACCAGAGACTTCCGATGAAGAAGAACAATTGCCTCGTTTTTGTGTTGTGGGTCGTCCCAATGCTGGAAAATCCTCGTTTATCAATGCCTTGATTGGTGAAGATCGATACATTGTAACCGATATTGCCGGAACAACACGCGATTCTATTGATACCCGTTTTACCAAATTTGGTTTCGACTTTAACTTAGTGGATACGGCCGGAATTCGCCGTAAAGCCAAAGTGAAAGAAGATTTGGAATTTTATTCCGTAATGCGTTCCGTGCGCGCTATCGAACACAGTGATGTGTGTATATTGATGGTCGATGCCACCCGCGGATTTGAGAGTCAGGACCAAAATATTTTCTGGTTGGCCCAAAAAAACCGTAAAGGAATCATCATCTTGGTCAACAAATGGGACTTGGTGGAAAAAGAAACTATGACCATGCGCGAATACGAATTGCGCATTCGCAAACAATTAGAGCCATTTACCGATGTGCCGATTTTGTTTACTTCGACATTAACGAAACAGCGTTTGTTAAAAGCGTTGGAAGCCACTGTCGAGGTTTACGAAAACAGAAAACAACGCATTCAAACGTCAAAGTTCAATGAATACATGTTGAACTTAATTGAAAATTTCCCGCCACCAGCATTAAAAGGGAAATACATCAAAATTAAATACTGCATGCAGTTGCCCACACCGGTGCCGCAATTTGTATTTTTTGCCAATTTACCCCAGTATGTAAAAGATCCGTACAAACGATTTTTAGAAAATAAAATCCGTGAAAACTGGAACTTTACTGGCGTGCCTATTGATATTTACATCCGCGATAAATAGTTTGTTATGTTAGCCAAAGAAATTCAACAAGCCGTAGACAAAGGTTTGATGCTTCCGTTGATGGAAGAATTCTACACCATTCAAGGGGAAGGATTCCATACCGGTACAGCTGCCTATTTTGTACGCATTGGCGGTTGTGATGTGGGTTGCCATTGGTGTGATGTAAAAGAAAGTTGGAACGCCGATTTGCATCCGCCTACAGCAGTTGATCAGATTGTCTCAAACGCAAAATCCTATGCCGATACGGTAGTGGTTACTGGGGGCGAACCTTTAACGTGGGACATGACGGCGTTAACAAAAGGTTTGAAAGAAGCGAATTTACGGGTGCATATTGAAACCTCTGGGAGTTATCCCGTAACAGGCGATTGGGATTGGTTTTGTCTTTCTCCCAAAAAAAACCGACTCCCGGTTGATGCTGCTTATGCTGCAGCCGACGAATTAAAAGTGATTATTCACAATAAACACGATTTCATTTTCGCCGAAGAACAAGCTGAAAAAGTCAATGGTAATGCTGTATTGTTTTTGCAACCCGAATGGAGCAAAAAAGAAATCGTGACGCCGATGATTGTGGATTATGTGATGCAACATCCCAAATGGCGCGTATCTTTACAGACACATAAGTATTTAAATATACCCTAATATGAAAAATGTATTGTTGTTTTTGGCGTGTATCGTAACGGGAGTAACCCTAGCTCAACCGATGCAACCGCCGAAGATGCCTGTGTTTCCCACCACGACTTGGCCTACCTTTGAAGAGTTTTTAGAGAAACAATCTGGTGTAGCTTGGGATACTTCATTAGAATACCGGTTTACTATTCAATTTTATATTGATGAAGACGGTTCGGTCAAATATCCAATAGTACTTTACAATATGCACGAAGCTGTTGCCCAACAGCTTTATACTACTATTCCAACTTCTCCCAAATGGAGTAGAGAAGGAATGTTTCCCGACCTCATTACAAAAGTGGAAAAAAAGCTAACCTTCAAAGCGGGTAAATGGGAAGTAAAAACGAAAATGATGTCGTATAGACTGGAAAGTATTGATCGTTCAGAATTACAAAGTCAGAGCAAAGTGGTTTTTATGCCCCAATATGAAGTACCAAAAACAGATGTTATACAAGACGACGACATTTATAATGTTAGTGGCATTGAAGCTAAACCCGAATATCCAGGTGGACCCAATGAATTTTATAAGTTGATTGCAAAGCACTACCGAACTCCTGATGTGCCGGGTTTGAATGGCACTGTAATTGTATCCTTTGTGATTGAAAAAGATGGTTCGTTAACCGAATTGAAAGTACTCCGAGATATTGGCTATGGAACAGGGGAAGAAGCCATCCGTGTCTTAAAACTCTCGCCGCTATGGAAGCCTGGACACCAATTGGGCAAGCCCGTGCGTTGCAGTTATACCCTTCCAATTAAAATTAACAATAAAGGGTAATATCACTATTCCAACTAAGATTGAGGTTAATTAAACCATGAGACCATATTTGTTTTTCATTTTATTGTTGTTTACAACTACAGTAACTTCTCAAATTCAAGGGGATGGTGAAGTATATCTGCAAGGCGATCTAATTAATCCTAAATTTAAAGGAGGAGGTCTTGAAAAATTTTATGATTTTGTGAATCAAAACTATGATTTTGGGAAAGTAAAAAAGCAGGGGAAAATGCTGGTTTCTTTTGTGATTAATCAAAATGGCGAAGTTACAGACATTCGAATCATACAGCTTATTGATGTTGAGTCTGCTACAGAGATGATACGAGTTTTAAAAAATTCGCCAAAATGGGAGCCTGCAACAAAAAATGGGAATCCAACAAGCATAACAATAAAGTTTCCATTTGAGTTTAAATTGAAGACTTAAAGAAAAGCGATAAATCTAATTTGATTAAGTAACAAAAAATATTTTTTAGCGACTAAAAGAGTTAAATGTAAAAACACTACATTTATAACAAATAATAAAAACATACAATGAAAAAATTAGTTTTCACCTTCGCATTTGTTTGCGTATCAACTTTAGGATTTTCTCAAGAGGCTGCCAAACCAGCTGTAGACGAGGCTTTTAAAAAAGAATGTTTAGCGGTAATTGAAGCCAGCGGATCAGGAAATATGTTAAACTCATACCGTGATCAAATTGTAGGCCAAGTAGCTGAAGAAAAACGCGCTGCTTTTATCGTGGAATTTGATGCATTGATGAAAAAAGTAAATGAAAAAACAGCTGAAGTATATATGCAAGTATATACCAAAGAAGATATCAAAGCAATGAAAGCTTTTTATAACAGCCCAGTGGGTAAAAAAATGAAGGACAAAGCAGGTGAAGTTAACCAAAAGTCGCAAGAGAGTATGATGGATATTCAAACGGACTTGCAAGCGTTAATGATGAAATACATGCAATAATAACGACATGAAAAATAAGAAAGTCCCGAACAGTTTGTTTGGGATTTTTTTTGACCAAAAGCTATGAAATCACACTTTTTATTGGATCCAGCGATTACCTTTTTAAATCATGGATCGTTTGGTGCCACGCCTCAACCCGTGTTTGAGGCCAAAGTCAATTTGCAACGCGAGATGGAAGCCGATCCGGTGCATTTTATTCAGAAGAAACTCCCGGTATATTTAAAAGCGGCCAAAGAACCCTTGGCAGCATTCATTGGTTGTGATACGTCTGATTTTTTCTTTACACCTAATCCAACGCAGGCCATCAATACCATCATGCACAGTTTGCAATTGCAGCCAGGTGACGAAATATTAGCCACCAATCATGAATATGGGGCGATGGATCGTACGTGGAATTTTTATTGTAAGAAATCAGGAGCGAAATACATCCGCCAGAACATTTCCCTACCCATTACTTCTAAAGAACAACTACTGGAAGATTTCTGGAAAGGGTATTCCTCCAAAACGAAAGTGGTTTTTATCAATCAAATTTCGAGTTCGACCGCACTCATTTTTCCCGTCAAAGAAATTTGTGACAAAGCCCAAGAACTCGGATTAATTACTATCGTTGATGGCGCACACGTGCCGGGTCATATTCCGTTGAATTTGCGCGAACTCAACCCCGATTATTATACAGGAACGCTGCACAAATGGATGTTGGCCCCCAAAGGAAGTTCGTTTTTGTATGTAAAAAAGGAGTTTCAAGCCGACCTCGATCCGTTGGTTGTGAGTTGGGGCTACGAAAGTTTGTTTCCTAGCGAAAGTCAATTTTTGGATTACCACGAATACCAAGGAACCAATGATCACTCAACGTACTTATGTACGCCCCAAGTGATACAATTTTTAAAGGATAACGATTGGGAAATGCAGGCCAAAGCCTGTCGTGCTATGGTACTCGAACAATATCCGCGATTTTGTAAGTTGTTAAATAGTCAGCCCCTTTGTCCCGTAACCGAAGAATTTTTGGGTCAGATGGCGAGTATTCCTGTGTGTACGTCAAAACCGATGGAGTTGAAAGAAATCTTGTATTCCAAATACCACATTCAAATTCCAGTCATGCCGTTGAATGATGGTGTGTATTTGCGGTTTTCAATTAATGCATACAATACGATTGCCGATTTGGATACGTTGTATGCAGCCTTATGGGATATTATTCAAACCACGGATTTGATTGAAATATAGATTTGCAGCCCGGACCAGCCTGCCGGCAGGCAGGTTGAAGCGGCATCCCCGCAACGAAGTGGAGGGACCTGCCTACTGGCAGGCAGGTACAGCGGAAAGCCGGAATTGCTGCCCAAAAAATTAAACCGTCAACCGTGCTAGATAATCGTAATTTTTGCCTTCGGCAACCAATTCACAATGGAAGCCGTTGGCCAAGGCTGCGTTTTGTAGCGTATTGTAATCCAAATATAACCACGGGAATTGCTCTTTTTGCCCTTTGTAATGGAGTGTAAATTCGAGTTCGCCATAATAACCGGTATCGGGAATCCATCGTCCGCCGTCTTCGTCTTCATCGAACATGTAAATCAGGTCCGAACTGTCAATTAGAATTTGGCCACCCGGACACAAAAGGGATTTTAATTTCTGGAGGTACGTGGCGGTTTGATTCAGTTTGCCAAAAATTCCCGTGCCGTTCATGAGTAATAGCAACGTGTCAAATTGGGTTTCGGGCTTGTAATCGAGTACTGAACATTGAACGCAGGATTGAATATTTTGCAAACGACAAGCTTCAATAGCATGGGCAGATTGATCCAATGCCGTTACCTCCATTCCTTTTTGTTGAAGATACAAAGCATGGCAACCCGCACCCGCACCAATATCTAAAATTTTACCTTTTGCGAGTTGGAGCGCTTTTTGCTCGATTTTGGGCATATTTTTAAACGTACGAAACAAATACGCTACGTCCATTTCGTCTTCTTCAGAAATCGAAGTTTCCGTAAGTAAGGGTTGTGGATTGTTTTGGGTATAAAAATCGAGGATGGCTTGGCCGAATAAATCCAACATGATTGTATTTTTGCACAAAGATACCGTACAATGGTGAAACCAGCATTACACGAATTAGCGAAATTGGCAAAAGAGCGCCAGAGTGAGAACAAAAAGTATTTTGATAAACTCAAAAAGAATCCGCCGCGCGATTTGGATTACCAAATGCAGGAATTGCATGAACGGGAATTCAAAAAAACGGATTGTTTGCAATGCGCCAATTGTTGTAAAACAACGGGACCTTTATTTACTTCCGCCGATATCGAACGAATTGCGAAGCATTTTCGCCAAAAGCCGCAGCAATTTATCGATCACTATTTACGCATTGATGAGGATAACGATTATGTGTTGAAAAGTGTACCGTGTACGTTTTTGGATGCGGATAATTATTGCATGATTTATGAAGTGCGTCCCAAAGCTTGTCGGGAATACCCGCACACGGATCGCACGAAGTTTTATCAAATCGCGAATTTGACTTTGCAGAACGTGTCCATTTGTCCGGCTGCTTTCAATATTGTCGAGGAAATGAAAAAAAGAATTCCGGCGAAGTAATATTTTTCTGTCGTTTTCGTTGTGTAAAAAACACTCTTAGTTATGCGACATGTTTTTATCCTTCTTGGGATTTATGCGGTAGGATTGGCACTCACTTTATTTGGAGCCTATATCGATACCGATGCGCCCAATCCTAATAAGTTCTCTTTTGGATTAGAAATTTTTTGCATGTCGGTTATCGTCTTCGGATTGCTAACTAGTATTTTTTACACGCTGTTTTTTAGTTTTAAACTCCTCAAACAATTAATGGAACGCCGCTTGGCCTAATACAATAAATAAGGCTGACGTATTTTTTTGAAGGCTTCCAGACCTTTTTTCCAACTTGCCCGAATCGCCTCTTCGGTCAGTCCTGCTTCAATTTGTTGGCGTAATATTTTGGTCCCAGCCAATTTGGTGAAAAAATCATTGAAGAATTTGGTTTTATCTTCCGTGTTCGCATACGCTTTCAAAAGCCATTTTAATTCGAGGCGACTCACTTTTTTTACCATCGACAAATCCTCTCCATAACAAAGTTGTCCTTTGTGCATAGGCTCTTTGGCGCCCAAATTGGGTTGAGGCGTAAAACGAAAAGGCATGTTTTTGAGGAAGGGCGAACCGTAGATTTGAAATTGTAAATCGGTGCCCCGACCCACACTTACATTAGTACCTTCAAAGAAACACAAACTTGCATACAGATTTATGGATTGGTCATTGGGTAAATTGGGCGAAGGGCGAACGGGTAAGCTGTATTCCATATCCCGCTTGTAATTTAGGCAGGGAATCACAGTAAGTTCGCATTGTTTCCCGTCTTTCAACCATTTTTCTCCATTAATCATTTGGGCATATTCACCAATGGTCATTCCATGAAGAACAGGTATGGTGTGCATGCCCACAAAACTAGTGTTTTCTTTTTCCAAAACAGGTCCGTCCACAATACCGCCATTCGGATTGGGTCGGTCCAAAACAAGCAATGGAATATGGTTTTCAGCACAAGCCTCCATAATATAATGTAAGGAGGAAATGTAGGTGTAAAAACGCGCGCCTACATCTTGCAAGTCAAAAACCATAATGTCAATTCCGGCCAATTGCTCGGGTTTCGGTTTTTTATTGTTCCCGTATAAAGAAATAATCGGCAAACCCGTTTTGGTGTCTTTGCCGTCTACAATGTGTTCGCCCGCATCGGCAGTTCCGCGAAAACCGTGTTCGGGAGCAAATATTTTTTGGACATTTATGTTGGATTCCAAAAGGAAGTCAACAATGGATTTACTATATTTTTGAAAACCACCTGTTTCATCACGTTGATAAAATTGATGAACGGTAATAATTTTCCCGTTGGATAGGGTGTCATTTTCAGCATTGCTGGCAAAAAGTATCCCCGAAGGATTGGTAATTATTCCGACTTTCTTTCCCTTTAAAAGCGAAAGATAAGCCTTTGTGTTTTCAGCTCCCGTAAGTAAAAGTTCGTTGGATTGTTCTATGGTTGGCGAGGTTGTACTGCTTGTTTGTGAATTGGACTGCATACCACCACACGAAACCATTAGCAAAACCAAGAATAAAACAGTATTTTTGAGCACCCAATTACACATAGGATTGAATTTAGAATTTTTCATAGCAAAACGACTTACGGCTTCCAAGAGGGATAAAAGTAGTATTTCCGCGCCAATTATAAAAATTGCAACCATTGCAATTGCATTGGGTATGTTTATGATGCTGATTTCTGTGTCGACGGGGGTCGGACTCCAACAGAAAATCCGTGATAAGATTGCAGCGTTCAACGGCCATATTATTATCTCTGGATTCAATGGGAACGAGTCGGATGTAAGTACCGATCCGATTTCGATACGTCAAAAATTCTATCCCCGTTTTAAAAATGTACAAGGCATCGATCATGTCCAAGCTGTTGCCGCCAAGGCCGGGATTATTCGTACCGCTTCTTCGTTCGAAGGAATTATATATAAAGGAGTAGGAAAAGACTACCGCTGGGATGTGTTGTCAGAGTACCTAGTAGCCGGTAAAATTCCATCTATGTCGGGCGCCTATTCCAATGAAGTGTTGATCTCCGAGTTTCTAGCCAATCGACTGCAATTGAAAGTCGGGAGCAAATTCAACACCTTCTTTTTTGCTCAAGGACAGAATAAATTGCCCAAAGCCCGCCGATTTGTCGTTTCGGGAATTTATAATTCGGGAGTCAAAGAATTTGATTCGGCCTATTTGATTGGAGATATCCGTCAGGTGCAGCGCATCAACCATTGGCGTCCTGATGAAGTAGGGGCCTTCGAAGTGTTTGTATCCGATTTTGACCAAATCGCCCAAAAAGGGGAAGAAGTTTATGACGAAACCTCTTCTACCTTGAATTCAGAAACCATAACCGAAAAATACTATTACATCTTTGACTGGCTCACCTTATTTGATGCCAATATCTTGATTATATTAATTGTCATGATTGTGGTGTCAACCATTAATATGGTGGTGGCCTTACTGGTGTTGATCTTAGAGCGAACCCAAATGATTGGAATTCTAAAATCGATGGGCGCCAACAATTGGTCCATCCGGAAAATCTTCCTCTACAATGCTTTTCATTTAATCGTACGCGGTTTGCTTTGGGGGAATGGGGTAGCCTTATTGCTGTTGTCTATACAGAAATTTTTCGGAGTCATTCATCTCAACCCCGAAAGTTATTATGTCACCGTTGCTCCAGTTGCCATTAATCCGCTTCACATACTTGCGCTCAACGTCGGGACCATACTCATTTGTTTAATCGTATTGTTATTGCCTTCCTATATTATTACCCGAATTGTCCCTTCCAAAACCATTCGATTCGATTAAAACCATATCCTTATATATAATAGGAGAGTTTTTTTTCTAGGAGCACGCATTTATAGTGTTAAAGAATTACCTTCCCGCTCTTCGCTGTATCTGCCCATGGCTTGAGGCCATGTTCAGGATGCCGCTTCGATCGGGGCTAAAGAGGGAAGTACCAATTTTTAAAGCCATTTTTTAGGCAACCTAGTGAAGAAGTTCGCTTTTTTTCAGACTTGATTTCACGAAAAAAATCGCGGTTATGAACAAAAGGTACTTTTTTCCAAGTGAATTTTTCAAAGGAATTGCAGGCTAAAAGCAGCGAATAAACCCATAGTAGGGTTGTTTTGCGGTAATGGGTAGAAAAAAGTGGCGGTGTAAGTAGTTGGAAACAAGCCGATAGAAAAAAAGATAAAAAAAAGGTGATTTTAAATTTGGAATAAGAGGGAATAGGTTTCTATATTTGCACTCCCAAAACGGAAGAATTGGGGTTCGGGATTGAGAGAAAAGATTTCGAAAAAAAATTGCGAAAGTATTTGCTAATTAAAAAAAGAGTTTTACTTTTGCACCCGCTAACCGAGAGAGGTTGGATGAATAAGAGAAGACAAGTTCATAGACATATTGGATTGACAGCAAAATAAGAGAGAGTAAGGCTAATTGAATAGATTAGAATTAAGCTAGAACCCGAGTCAAAAAAAATCAAAAATCTACGATGAAGAGTTTGATCCTGGCTCAGGATGAACGCTAGCGGCAGGCCTAACACATGCAAGTCGAGGGGTAGAAGGAGCTTGCTCCTTTGAGACCGGCGCACGGGTGCGTAACGCGTATGCAATCTACCTTTTACAGAGGGATAGCCCAGAGAAATTTGGATTAATACCTCATAGTATATATCATTCGCATGTTTGGTATATTAAAGTTCCAAC
>NZ_SBKN01000019.1 GCF_004122105.1 Flavobacterium stagni | reverse complement strand
AGCAACTGAAGCTGAGCCTGCCCGAGCAACCCTGGCACACCCAGCGTGATCGCCTGGTGGAGTTTGCCTCGGTGCTGGGCCTTGTGGCCGGCAGCCTGGGCAAGTTCGGCCGCGATGTCAGCCTGCTGATGCAAACCGAGGCGGGGGAGGTGTTCGAGCCTTCTGCACCAGGCAAGGGCGGCTCCTCGACCATGCCACACAAGCGCAACCCGGTGGGCGCTGCGGTGCTGATCGGTGCCGCGACTCGCGTGCCGGGGCTGGTATCGACGCTGTTCGCCGCCATGCCCCAGGAGCACGAGCGCAGCCTGGGCCTGTGGCATGCCGAATGGGAAACCCTCCCGGACATCTGCTGCCTGGTCTCCGGCGCGCTGCGCCAGGCCCAGGTCATTGCCGAGGGCATTGAAGTAGACGCAGCGCGCATGCGCCGTAACCTCGACCTGACCCA
>NZ_SBKN01000018.1 GCF_004122105.1 Flavobacterium stagni | reverse complement strand
AATCGAGCACGTTTTACTAAACGATCCAAAATCAGGTTGGTTGGGCATTTTCACCGCTACTTGCACGGAATACGTTTCACCAGGAACCAAGCCCGGGAAATCAGTCAATCTAAAGTAGTTCGCATTTTTGTCGACACTGTAGTCATAACTCTGACCCACATTATACAAACGGTAACGGTATTGTACCGCATTTCGAACCAAAGTCGCATTGATATTCTCAGTATAACTCGTAACTGCATAGTCATTACATTGCGTGGCTCGCAATTCTGTATTGGGGTGTTTCGGAGCTTGAATGGTACATGCTGGACCGTACGCCATGAATACACCGTCTAAGTTGCGAATCGCACACGAAACGCTATAGTTCGCATCATAAAGGAAGTCGGTCACCTGATCAAAAGAGAAGTAACGCAAACCGCTCGTCAACACTTGTGTGCTTACAACGTTGTTGCTCGCATCCAAACGTTGGACTTGGTAGCGGTAAACCGATACTAAAGCAACTGCCGAACTGGTAACTTGTG
>NZ_SBKN01000017.1 GCF_004122105.1 Flavobacterium stagni | reverse complement strand
CGCAAGTAGTAACTGTTCAAGATACTACTGCGCCTACTTTCGTAGAAGCTACTCCAGCTAACGTAACGGTGGAATGTTCTAACGTTCCTGCAGCAGCAACAATGACTGCTACAGACAACTGTGGAGCGGCTACGGTAACCTTCAACGAAGTAACTACTGCAGGTAACTGTGCTAGTAACTATACATTGACTCGTACATGGACAGCTACGGATGCTTGTGGTAACACAACTACTGCTACGCAAGTAGTAACTGTTCAAGATACTACTGCTCCTACTTTCGTAGAAGCTACTCCAGCTAACGTAACAGTAGAATGTTCTAACGTTCCTGCAGCAGCAACAATGACTGCTACAGACAACTGTGGAGCAGCTAACGTTACTTTCAACGAAGTAACTACTGCAGGTAACTGTGCAGGTAACTATACATTGACTCGTACATGGACTGCTACTGACGCTTGTGGTAACACAACCACTGCTACGCAAGTAGTAACTGTTCAAGATACTACTGCGCCTACTTTCGTAGAAGCTACTCCAGCTAACGTAACGGTGGAATGTTCTAACGTTCCTGCAGCAGCAACAATGACTGCTACAGACAACTGTGGAGC
>NZ_SBKN01000016.1 GCF_004122105.1 Flavobacterium stagni | reverse complement strand
TACCAGCCATAGCGGCTAGCGGCTGTTATGCGTTCGGGCTTTTATCTACACTATCGTTCAATTTTAGTCAATTTTATACTATCTGTTGAGTTTCTGAATCCAAATAAGTATTCATTTCTGATTTTATATTCTGTTGAGTCAGTTGTCAAATAATATTCGTTTCCATTTCTTCTAAATTTTCCTTCTAGAAACTCAGTTGTTGAGCCTTGATTCGTACTTTCTGTCATGCTAAAAGTATTGTCAAGTTTCGAATGTATAATAGCAAAAATTGTGTCTTTTCTGTTAAATTTCCAACTCTCATATCTAAGATTTTGATGTCTTTCAATACCTTTCAGAAATAAAAAATACATTAAGATTGCTGAAATAAATGAATTTATAACGAAAATTTTTGAGTATTCTTTTTTGGTGAAATATAAAATTAAAGCAATTGCAAGGTTAATAAATATTACTCCAGGAACTACAATTACTATGGCGATTGAAATGCTTGGTTCAGGGTCAATTTCTTTCACCCAAAACCAAATAATGATAAAGTCAATTATTGTAAGGAGAAATAATTTTGTAAATAACTTCATATGTCTTTTTTAGCAGATTTTTTAGCCTGACGCATAAC
>NZ_SBKN01000015.1 GCF_004122105.1 Flavobacterium stagni | reverse complement strand
TCAACGAAGTAACTACTGCAGGTAACTGTGCTAGTAACTATACATTAACTCGCACATGGACTGCTACTGACGCTTGTGGTAACACAACCACTGCTACGCAAGTAGTAACTGTTCAAGATACTACTGCTCCTCAAATTACTGCTCAAGCTTCTAATTTAGTTGTTGAGTGTGATGGATCAGGTAATACCAATGCTTTACAAACTTGGTTAGCTAATCAAGGTGGTGCTTCAGCAACTGATAACTGTGGTAATGTAATTTGGTCTAATAATTTCAGTGCTATGGCAAATGACTGTTCAGCAGCAGTAACTGTAATTTTCACTGCGACTGATGCTTGTGGTAATACAGCAACAACTTCTGCTACTTTCACTATCCAAGATACTGTAGATCCAACTTTCGTAGAAGCTACACCAGCTAACGTAACAGTGGAATGTTCTAACGTTCCTGCGGCAGCAACAATGACTGCTACAGACAACTGTGGAGCAGCTAACGTTACTTTCAACGAAGTAACTGCTGCGGGTAACTGTGCAGGTAACTATACATTAACTCGTACATGGACTGCTACTGATGCTTGTGGTAACACAACTACTGCTACGCAAGTAGTAACTGTTCAAGACACTACTGCGCCTACTTTCGTAGAAGCTACACCAGCTAACGTAACAGTTGAATGTTCTAACGTTCCTGCGGCAGCAACAATGGCTGCTACAGACAACTGTGGAACGGCTAACGTTACTTTCAACGAAGTAACTGCTGCAGGTAACTGTGCTAGTAACTATACATTAACTCGCACATGGACTGCTACTGACGCTTGTGGTAACACAACCACTGCTACGCAAGTAGTAACTGTTCAAGATACTACTGCGCCTTCTTTCGTAGAAGCTACTCCAGCTAACGTAACTGTGGAATGTTCTAACGTTCCTGCAGCAGCAACAATGACTGCTACAGACAACTGTGGAGCAGCTACGGTAACCTTCAACGAAGTAACTGCTGCGGGTAACTGTGCAGGTAACTATACATTGACTCGTACATGGACAGCTACTGACGCTTGTGGTAACACAACCACTGCTACGCAAGTAGTAACTGTTCAAGATACTACTGCTCCTACTTTCGTAGAAGCTACTCCAGCTAACGTAACGGTGGAATGTTCTAACGTTCCTGCAGCAGCAACAATGACTGCTACAGACAACTGTGGAGCGGCTACGGTAACCTTCAACGAAGTAACTGCTGCAGGTAACTGTGCTAGTAACTATACATTAACACGTACATGGACAGCTACTGACGCTTGTGGTAACACAACTACTGCTACGCAAGTAGTAACTGTTCAAGATACTACTGCGCCTACTTTCGTAGAAGCTACTCCAGCTAACGTAACAGTGGAATGTTCTAACGTTCCTGCGGCAGCAACATTGACTGCTACAGACAACTGTGGAACGGCTAACGTTACTTTCAACGAAGTAACTACTGCAGGTAACTGTGCTAGTAACTATACATTAACTCGCACATGGACAGCTACTGACGCTTGTGGTAACACAACTACTGCTACGCAAGTAGTCACTGTTCAAGATACTACTGCGCCTACTTTCGTAGAAGCTACACCAGCTAACGTAACTGTAGAATGTTCTAACGTTCCTGCGGCAGCAACATTGACTGCTACAGACAACTGTGGTGCGGCTAACGTTACTTTCAACGAAGTAACTGCTGCGGGTAACTGTGCAGGTAACTATACATTGACTCGTACATGGACTGCTACTGACGCTTGTGGTAACACGACTACTGCTACGCAAGTAGTAACTGTTCAAGATACTACTG
>NZ_SBKN01000014.1 GCF_004122105.1 Flavobacterium stagni | reverse complement strand
TTGAGACCGGCGCACGGGTGCGTAACGCGTATGCAATCTACCTTTTACAGAGGGATAGCCCAGAGAAATTTGGATTAATACCTCATAGTATATATCATTCGCATGTTTGGTATATTAAAGTTCCAACGGTAAAAGATGAGCATGCGTCCCATTAGTTAGTTGGTAAGGTAACGGCTTACCAAGACGATGATGGGTAGGGGTCCTGAGAGGGAGATCCCCCACACTGGTACTGAGACACGGACCAGACTCCTACGGGAGGCAGCAGTGAGGAATATTGGTCAATGGACGCAAGTCTGAACCAGCCATGCCGCGTGCAGGAAGACGGTCCTATGGATTGTAAACTGCTTTTGTACGGGAAGAAACACTCCTACGTGTAGGAGCCTGACGGTACCGTAAGAATAAGGATCGGCTAACTCCGTGCCAGCAGCCGCGGTAATACGGAGGATCCAAGCGTTATCCGGAATCATTGGGTTTAAAGGGTCCGTAGGCGGTTTAATAAGTCAGTGGTGAAATCTGGTCGCTCAACGATCAAACTGCCATTGATACTGTTAGACTTGAATTACTGTGAAGTAACTAGAATATGTAGTGTAGCGGTGAAATGCTTAGATATTACATGGAATACCAATTGCGAAGGCAGGTTACTAACAGTTGATTGACGCTGATGGACGAAAGCGTGGGGAGCGAACAGGATTAGATACCCTGGTAGTCCACGCCGTAAACGATGGATACTAGTTGTTTGGATTTATCTGAGTGACTAAGCGAAAGTGATAAGTATCCCACCTGGGGAGTACGAACGCAAGTTTGAAACTCAAAGGAATTGACGGGGGCCCGCACAAGCGGTGGAGCATGTGGTTTAATTCGATGATACGCGAGGAACCTTACCAAGGCTTAAATGGGAAACGACGTATTTGGAAACAGATATTTCTTCGGACGTTTTTCAAGGTGCTGCATGGTTGTCGTCAGCTCGTGCCGTGAGGTGTCAGGTTAAGTCCTATAACGAGCGCAACCCCTGTTGTTAGTTGCCAGCGAGTAATGTCGGGAACTCTAACAAGACTGCCAGTGTAAACTGTGAGGAAGGTGGGGATGACGTCAAATCATCACGGCCCTTACGCCTTGGGCTACACACGTGCTACAATGGACGGTACAGAGAGCAGCCACTACGCAAGTAGGAGCGAATCTATAAAACCGTTCTCAGTTCGGATCGGAGTCTGCAACTCGACTCCGTGAAGCTGGAATCGCTAGTAATCGGATATCAGCCATGATCCGGTGAATACGTTCCCGGGCCTTGTACACACCGCCCGTCAAGCCATGGAAGCTGGGGGTACCTGAAGTCGGTGACCGTAAGGAGCTGCCTAGGGTAAAACTAGTGACTGGGGCTAAGTCGTAACAAGGTAGCCGTACCGGAAGGTGCGGCTGGAACACCTCCTTTCTAGAGACGTTAAAGGGGAATTGATTTTAGGAAAAGAGATTAGTATTACTCTCGCTGTTAGTTCAAAAAAAAAGATAAGCATAATTACAGAGTCTCGTAGCTCAGCTGGTTAGAGTACTACACTGATAATGTAGGGGTCGGCAGTTCGAGTCTGCCCGGGACTACTGAAATGCTTAAAAAGGAAATTCTAGAGGTTGAGTAACCGTTTGAAGTACTGTTAACTGAAAACTGTTAACTGAACACTGGAAAACGGGGGATTAGCTCAGCTGGCTAGAGCGCCTGCCTTGCACGCAGGAGGTCATCGGTTCGACTCCGATATTCTCCACGAATTGATTTGAAGATTAATCAATTTGAATATTTGAAGATTCATTTTCAAATTCTCAAATCATCAGATTTTCAAATTAATAAAGTTCATTGACATATTGGGATAAGATAAAATACAAACAAAGTAGAAAGCACAGGCGCTTATTTTAGAATAAGCACCAACATACATAAGCAAAATAAGGGCGTATGGGGGATGCCTAGGCTCTCAGAGGCGATGAAGGACGTGATAAGCTGCGAAAAGCTGCGGGGATTGGCACATACGAATTGATCCGCAGATATCCGAATGGGGCAACCCAATACATTGAAGATGTATTACTCCGATAGGAGGGCGAACCCGCTGAACTGAAACATCTAAGTAGGCGGAGGAGAAGAAAACAATAGTGATTGCGTGAGTAGTGGCGAGCGAAAGCGTAGGAGCCCAAACCAAAGTTGTTACGGCAATTTTGGGGTTGTAGGACCACGACATTTGATGCTAACTGAACTGGAACTACCTGGAAAGGTAGACGATACAAGGTGATAGTCCTGTACAGGTAAGGGAGGTTATTGATAGTGGTATCCTGAGTAGGGCGGGGCACGTGAAACCCTGTCTGAATTTGCCGGGACCATCCGGTAAGGCTAAATACTCCTGAGAGACCGATAGTGAACCAGTACTGTGAAGGAAAGGTGAAAAGAACCGTGAATAACGGAGTGAAATAGAACCTGAAACCATACGCTTACAAGCGGTCGGAGCCCTTTAGAGGGGTGACGGCGTGCCTTTTGCATAATGAGCCTACGAGTTACCGTTGCTGGCAAGGATAAGTACTTCAGGTATGGATCCGTAGCGAAAGCGAGTCTGAATAGGGCGCTTGAGTCAGTAGTGGTAGACGCGAAACCGTGTGATCTACCCATGGGCAGGATGAAGCTGTGGTAACACATAGTGGAGGTCCGAACCGGTTGACGTTGAAAAGTCTTCGGATGACCTGTGGGTAGGGGTGAAAGGCCAATCAAACTCGGAAATAGCTCGTACTCCCCGAAATGCATTTAGGTGCAGCGCTGATGTTGAGTTATATAGAGGTAGAGCTACTGATTGGATGCGGGGGCTTCACCGCCTACCAATTCCTGACAAACTCCGAATGCTATATAATATAATCAGCAGTGAGGGCATGGGTGCTAAGGTCCATGTCCGAGAGGGAAAGAACCCAGACCATCAGCTAAGGTCCCCAAATGTATGCTAAGTTGAACAAACGCGGTTTGTCTGCATTGACAGCTAGGATGTTGGCTTGGAAGCAGCCATTCATTTAAAGAGTGCGTAACAGCTCACTAGTCGAGCGGACGAGCATGGATAATAATCGGGCATAAGTATACTACCGAAGCTATGGACAGAATATTCTGTGGTAGGGGAGCATTCTAACAGGGCCGAAGGTGTAGCGTGAGCTATGCTGGACTGGTTAGAAAAGAAAATGTAGGCATAAGTAACGATAATGCGGGCGAGAAACCCGCACACCGTAAGACTAAGGTTTCCTCAGCTATGCTAATCAGCTGAGGGTTAGTCGGGGCCTAAGGCGAATCCGAAAGGAACAGTCGATGGATAACGGGTTAATATTCCCGTACTACTTATAATTGTGATGGGGTGACGGAGTGATGAAAGTACCGCCAACTGACGGAATAGTTGGTTAAAGTACGTAACTAAAGGCCTTGTAGTTAAATGCGCAGGGACTGGTGAAATACGATAGTACACGGCGTCTTCGGACAAAGTGATAGTGTACCTAAGGGCTTCCAAGAAAAACCTCTAAACTTAGATTATAAGTACCCGTACCGTAAACCGACACAGGTAGTCGAGGAGAGAATCCTAAGGTGCTCGAGAGATTCATGGCTAAGGAATTAGGCAAAATAGACCTGTAACTTCGGGAGAAAGGTCGCCAGCAGCAATGCTGGCCGCAGTAAAAAGGTCCAGGCGACTGTTTATCAAAAACACAGGGCTCTGCAAAATCGTAAGATGAAGTATAGGGCCTGACACCTGCCCGGTGCTGGAAGGTTAAGAGGAGATGTTATCTTCGGAGAAGCATTGAATTGAAGCCCCAGTAAACGGCGGCCGTAACTATAACGGTCCTAAGGTAGCGAAATTCCTTGTCGGGTAAGTTCCGACCTGCACGAATGGTGTAACGATCTGGACACTGTCTCAGCCATGAGCTCGGTGAAATTGTAGTATCGGTGAAGATGCCGATTACCCGCAGTGGGACGAAAAGACCCTGTGCACCTTTACTATAGCTTAGTATTGACCTTGGATAAGTGATGTGTAGGATAGGTGGGAGACTATGAACCGGGTTCGCCAGGATTCGGGGAGTCATTGTTGAAATACCACCCTTTGCTTATCTGAGGCCTAACCCCGCGTTGCGGGGGACATTGCTTGGTGGGTAGTTTGACTGGGGTGGTCGCCTCCAAAAGAGTAACGGAGGCTTCTAAAGGTTCCCTCAGCACGCTTGGTAACCGTGCGTAGAGTGCAATGGCATAAGGGAGCTTGACTGAGAGACATACAGGTCGATCAGGTACGAAAGTAGAGCATAGTGATCCGGTGGTTCCGCATGGAAGGGCCATCGCTCAAAGGATAAAAGGTACGCCGGGGATAACAGGCTGATCTCCCCCAAGAGCTCATATCGACGGGGGGGTTTGGCACCTCGATGTCGGCTCGTCACATCCTGGGGCTGGAGAAGGTCCCAAGGGTTGGGCTGTTCGCCCATTAAAGTGGCACGCGAGCTGGGTTCAGAACGTCGTGAGACAGTTCGGTCTCTATCTACTGCGGGCGTTAGAAATTTGAGTGGATCTGATTCTAGTACGAGAGGACCGAATTGGACTGACCTCTAGTGTATCTGTTGTCTCGCCAGGGGCACCGCAGAGTAGCTACGTCGGGAAGGGATAAGCGCTGAAAGCATATAAGCGCGAAACCCACCACAAGATGAGATTTCTTTTAAGGGTCGTGGAAGATGACCACGTTGATAGGCTATAGGTGTAAAGGCAGTAATGTCATAGCCGAGTAGTACTAATAACCCGTAAGCTTATGTATCGATACCGTCCCGAGCAATCGGGACGGGTCAGCTTTGTTCTTTTATCTTATCTTAGTATGTTAAAATATTAGCGTAGCAATACGCGCTTTAGCTAATCCGATTAGCTCAAAGCCACAACTTAAGGTGGTTATTGCGTCGGGGCTCACCTCTTCCCATTCCGAACAGAGAAGTTAAGCCCGACTGCGCAGATGGTACTGCATAACTGTGGGAGAGTATGTCGCCGCCTTCTTTT
>NZ_SBKN01000013.1 GCF_004122105.1 Flavobacterium stagni | reverse complement strand
CTTGGTTCAGGGTCAATTTCTTTCACCCAAAACCAAATAATGATAAAGTCAATTATTGTAAGGAGAAATAATTTTGTAAATAACTTCATATGTCTTTTTTAGCAGATTTTTTAGCCTGACGCATAACGTTCCGCCGCTAGCCGACTGTGGCGGTCAAAGCGAAACGATTTTTCCTTACTAAGATAAACGTTTTTCGTGTAATCCAAACACCGAACTAGCACATACCAGCCATAGCGGCTAGCGGCTGTTAGCAGGCGTTTTTAATAAAGAGTTTATTTTTTCAAGTTTTTTTTCTGCGTTAATTCTATTCGGGATTTTAGCTAAAGTTAAGTTTTCATTTTCAGTTACAGCTTGTATTTCAAAATAATACTCTTGATTTTGAACTATTTTTGTTTCTATTATGTCTTCTACCAAAACTTCCTTTTCAATTTCATAAATATATAGTATACCTAAACATTTGCCAGCAACAAATTTTCCGTTATTATACTTCACACATTTTCCAATTCCAATGACTGATACTGATATCAGAATTGTTAGGATTTTTAAAGTCTGCTTCGCAAAATTTGAAATGTTAATGTCAGTTATAATTATTTCGCAAATAATGAAAATAACAATTAGTATTCCGACTTGCCACTGTGAATTAATATTTGATTGTTTGTCTATTAACATTTTTGTTCAATAGTTTACGGTTGTCCAAAATGCCTGCTAACGTTCCGCCGCTAGCCGACTGTGGCGGTCAAAGCGAAACGATTTTTCCTTACTAAGATAAATGTTTTTCGTATAAACAAAACACCAAACTAGCACTTACCAGCCATAGCGGCTAGCGGCTGTTAGTGGCAGTATTGGTTTTCAGTCCCTTTTCACATTCTTGTCGGATATTTTTCAACTGTGATTGATATGACTCCAGTTCAACACCACAATGGAAATTTGGCTGTTCCATTTTTTCAATACTATCTAAATATTGTAGCGCTAATTTAAAGTCTTTGTCTTTAACAGCAAACCAGCTAAGTCTAACGTAAGATTGTATAACATAATAACTCCAACTATTGATTTGTATTACTTCTTTGAAGCAACTTTTAGCTTCCTCTTTTTTGTCGGCTAAACAGCCTTTTGTGTATAAGTAAAAACTGAGGTTTTCAGATTTTGGGAACTTTTTAATCAACAAAGAAAATGAGTCATAAGTTTTCTGTCTAAGTTTTAAAGAGTCTGACTCATGCATTCCTTCTATATATTCCGCCATTTCAGAATCAGCTTTTGTTCTAAGTTCTGATTCAGTAAACTCATTGACCTGCGCATTTGTAAAAATGAAGTAAAAGAAAGTTAATATAAATGCAAATATTCTCATTACAGCAGATAATTTAATATTGCCACTAACGTTCCGCCGCTAGCCGACTGTGGCGGTCAAAGCGAAACGATTTTTCCTTACTAAGATAAATGTTTTTCGTGTAAACCAAACACCAATCGAGCACATACCAGCCATAGCGGCTAGCGGCTGTTATAGGCAGTCAAATTATGAATATATTTTTGGCCATTCTGATTCGATCTTTTTTCTGATCGTATCTTTTAAGCTTTCATCTTCAATTTTTGTAAACATAAAAGTTTTATTACCAGCATCTTTTATTGATGCACCAATATGGTAGAAATTTTGATTATCCAAAATTAAAAATCTATCATGAAAGTTTGAGGAAGTATTAATTTCTAAATTACCATATTGTTTATTGTATAAATCCTTTGCGCGTTCAAATTCAGCACCAATTGATTTTTTGTCTGTGAGTATTCTTAACTTAATTGTAGGCTCTTTTCCAGGAAAAAAAGCTAATGTATCCGAACTAACATATCCGTCAACTAAAACAATTGAAGTTTTTGCTTCTTTTACTATTTCTTTTATAGCTGAAAAAGCATCAAAGTATTGACCTTCAACAAAAAATTGCATAGCTGGTCTTTCTGTTAGTGAAATTCCATTATCGCTATCTACATATTCAGCATATTGTTGATCAATAGCGTAAATTACATTTTCCAAAGCTTGATTTTTTCCACAATTATCTGGATTATGACAATTTGGAGCATGCTCTTTATATTCTGTTTCTGCAATATCACGCAAATATGAAAGAAATCTCAATTTTTCACTATTTCGATTAATATATATAAGCTTCGAATTTAATTCGCTATCAATTTTTTCAAGTGAAAAACCGTGACTTTCCATATTGTAACTGAAACTTTCAGCCATTCTTCTAATCGGATCCATATTTTTTGCAGGATTTTGGATTGATTGCCTATAACGTTCCGCCGCTAGCCGACTGTGGCGTTCAAAGCGAAACGATTATTTCCTTACTAAGATAAATGTTTTTCGTGTAAACCAAACTTCAAACTAGCACTTACCAGCCATAGCGGCTAGCGGCTGTTATAACCAGTGCGATTTAATCCTTAACTAATATTTCAGCAATTATTTTTTTGGGGAAGCTATATTCAATTACACTTAGTTCATCAGTTTTTGCTTTTCCGTAACTGTCAATATACTTAACAAATAATTTTACTTTGATTGAGTCTATTAAAACTTCCTCAATTCTACACATTGTAATTCGGATTTTATAACCATCTATAAATTCAATAGATTCTAAATATTGTTCTGAAAACCAATTATTGTGTCCATCATCACTTCTGTGTTCTTTAAACTCAATTTTTTGGTTTTCAAGTTCGAGGAAAACTTTATCATTTAAATCTCTGTTATTTATATTTAAACCTCCGAATGAACGATTGTAAAAGTCTAAATGAACTATTTTTCCAATATATGAATTGTCAAGTTTAGAAACTTTTATATAATTAATATCTGAGCCATCTTGTGCTATCGCTTTTATAGAAAAAAATATTATTATTAAAATGATTGTCTTCTTCATTGCAGGATTTTCGCATTGGTTATAACGTTCCGCCGCTAGCCGACTGTGGCGGTCAAAGCGAAACGATTTTTCCTCACTAAGATAAATGTTTTTCGTGTAAACCAAACACCAAACTAGCACATACCAGCCATAGCGGCTAGCGGCTGTTATGCGGCGTTGTTGTTAAAAAGAAACAAATAAGTCAAAATATAGAATGCAAGCGGAACAATAACAGTCAATGGGTTTAGCTTCATGTCAATGATGGAATTTTTAGGATTCTCTGGATCATACGCAATTTCTATTTTTTGATTTTCATTGAAATTATACTTTTTCGCAAAACTCTTAAACGGTGTTATAATTTCGAAGTTTTTTGTCACGCAATTATTTTCATATTCTATGGAGTTTACCGTGTAGTTATATTTAATATTTTCTTTCCAGCCTTCATTGTCTGAGTCAGTTTTTGACCGAAACCATTTCACCTCATATTCAATGACTTTGGCTTGAGTAGTTCGCCATTTCTTAATTGTTACTGAATAGAAATAAATTGTTTTAAAAACAAAAAATATCCAAACGATAAAAGAGATAATAAAGATTATCAAAACAAAATTCATTATTTGGATTTCTCCCATTTTTACTTTAGTTGCAGTTAGTTAACAATGACGCATAACGTTTCGCCGCTAGCCGACTGTGGCGGTCAAAGCGAAACGATTATTTCTTACTAAGATAAACGTTTTTCGTGTAAACCAAACACCAAACTAGCACTTACAAGCCATAGCGGCTAGCGGCTGTTATGCGCAGATTGATTTTTTTGTTTTAAGCTTTTAAAAATATTCATTACAAACAAAATGACTGACAAACAATTCAAAATCGTAAGTAAACCAGCGTTTCTGTTTTCTAATAAAATTGCTGAAATAGAAACAACTATAACATGTCCGATTGAAATTTTCATATTTGTTTCTTTCTTACTAAGAGCTAAAATTCCATAAATTAATATGAAACTGTAAAATGTAATTAAGAAAATTATTGGACTGAAGTCAGTTATGTCAAAAGCCCATCCAACCGTTTTGTTTATTCCAAAGTGAATATAATTTTCGTTAAACAAATTGATAAAAACTAAAATTAGCAGTAAAACAATGACAATTCTTTTTTGAAACAAGTATTGGAGTATTTTCATTTTAGATAAAGTGTTGTTGGCAATTTGCGCATAACGTTTCGCCGCTAGCCGACTGTGGCGATCAAAGCGAAACGTTTTTTCCTTACTAAGATAAACGTTTTTCGTGTAAACCAAACACCAAACTAGCACATAGCAGCCATAGCGGCTAGCGGCTGTTAGCCGGCGTTATTTTTTTTAAATTTTGGTTAATCATTTCGGATAATTTTTTCAATTTTCACGGTTCAATTTATTCAATTTTCAACACTGCAATTGTCATTGTAATTAAAAAGAAAATAAGGAATGATGAACTAAGTATAGCCCAAATAATCTTTACTCTCAATGACATTTTGCTTTCATTTAGAATTAGAATTGTATTTGTAAATGACAAAGCAAGCAACAATAAAAACACTATAAAACAGAAGGTTTGACCGAAAGAATAAATCCTGTGAAAGTCTTTGCTATATCTAAAAGTTCCAGTAAACTTTCCAATTAGAAAATTACAGACAAATGCGATTAAAATTAGTATTGTATATTTTTTATAACGGTTCATCTTTTTTTGCATTTTCGGCTTATAATGACGGCTAACGTTCCGCCGCTAGCCGACTGTGGCGGTCAAAGCGAAACGATTTTTTCTTACTAAGATAAACGTTTTTCGTGTATTCCAAACTCCGAACTAGCACATACTAGCCATAGCGGCTAGCGGCTGTTATAGGCAGGCATTAAAATTTCAATAATTTCGCTTCAAAATCATTCAAAACTTTCTCCATTGTTACTTTAACTTTCACAATGTCTTTTTCATTTGATGTAATATAATGCTCTAACAACCTCAATTCACTTATTGATTCTGATTCTTTATTTTCAGTTTTAAACTTTTCAAATTCATTAAAAAAATTAATTCTGTAACTAGTTAATGAAGACTTACCATTAGGTCCGCCATAAACTGTATCAGCATCAAAATCATCTTGACCTTCATCTTCCCAAAAACAAATTGGACAAATTTGCCAACTGCATCTTTCGCTTAAGGTAAAATATCCACAGGCTGGACAAGTATTTGGAAGTCCAAATTCAATATCTCTTCTAAAATTACATCCTTTAATTTTCGGGAAAAGATTTTTGAAATATTCTCTTCTTTCAAGTAAGATTTTTAGTTTGGTTTGGTTTTCCATATTGTTTTTATACGAAATCTAGGTCGCTTGCCTATAACGTTCCGCCGCTAGCCGACTGTGGCGGTCAAAGCGAAACGATTATTTCTTACTAAGATAAACGTTTTTCGTGTAAACCAAACACCAAACTAGCACTTACAAGCCATAGCGGCTAGCGGCTGTTATGTGGCGTAGCGTTTTATTCGACCCTCCAATTCCCCAAAACCAAAGTTACAATTGCATGAGGCCAATGCTCAAAATTTTGCAAATTTGGCATTATTGGTAATATTGAAGTAGATCTCCACTCTTGGCGGTTTGGTGTAAACATCATAGCTTCATATTTTAAAGTTTTGGAAAACGGATTTTTAACCCACAATTCCGTGCTTATTTCTTTTCTGTTTTCAGAATTTTGAGTGAACTCAATAACAATTGTTCTTTCAGGAAAATTATTTTTCTCTACGACTTTCATTTTGCTTATTGAATCTGACTCAATTTCACATTCAACAAAAATCTTTTCTCCACAATAAATTTGAAGAATTTTATCCTTTACAAAATAAGGACCTTCTGGAATATCAGCTACGTATTGTTGAGTTTCATTAGCAGCAATCTCAAGTTTGAAATTATTTCGCTTTTGGACTTCATTTTGAGAAGTCATCGAAAAACTAATTGAAAGTAGTGAGGTTAAAATGATTTTCTTCATATAAATATTTTTAATCGGTTCTTTTTGGCTATGACACATAACGTTCCGCCGCTAGCCGACTGTGGCGGTCAAAGCGAAACGATTATTTCTTACTAAGATAAATGTTTTTCGTGTAAACCAAACGCCAAACTAGCACTTACCAGCCATAGCGGCTAGCGGCTGTTATGCGTTCGGGCTTTTATCTACACTATCGTTCAATTTTAGTCAATTTTATACTATCTGTTGAGTTTCTGAATCCAAATAAGTATTCATTTCTGATTTTAT
>NZ_SBKN01000012.1 GCF_004122105.1 Flavobacterium stagni | reverse complement strand
TAACAGCCGCTAGCCGCTATGGCTGGTATGTGCTAGTTCGGTGTTTGGTTTACACGAAAAACGTTTATCTTAGTAAGGAAAAATCGTTTCGCTTTGACCGCCACAGTCGGCTAGCGGCGGAACGTTACTGGCAAGCCGTGTAGAACAGATCGTAATATGAGCGGAGTAATTTACATTGAAAATCAAATAATTTTTTGGTCTTTGAAAGATGAAATTCTTTGTAGAATCCCATTAAATAAAATCTTAGCAATTGGAGAATTAACTTTTGAATCCTTGTCCGATGACTATTTCATGATTTTTATATTGGAAGACGGCTCAACAAAGCAAATATCATTTTATGCGGATAACTTTGAGCAACTTAAAAATATAATTGCGGAAAAATTTAAATTTGAATTTAGGACTCAACTTGCAAATTCTATTAAATGGAAATCAGCCCTAATGTATCCTTTAGAATTTAGTGGAATTGAAATATTTCCAAACGCAAATTCATTTACTGTTAGCGACGAATTATTGGAGAAAATTCGGCCTGCCAGTAACAGCCGCTAGCCGCTATGGCTGGTATGTGCTAGTTCGGTGTTTGGTTTACACGAAAAACATTTATCTTAGTAAGAAAAAATCGTTTCGCTTTTCCGCCACAGTCGGCTAGCGGCGGAACGTTACCGGTAACTTTAACCAATCAAACGAAGAAAGATCAGAATAATATCAGCCAATAAATTAAATCAAGTTCTTGAACAAAAGTCAGCAGATGAGAAATCAATATTGATTTCTCAATTATTTCTTGATGCTATGAATGATTGGCCAACTTTAAATTTAAAAGAACCCGACGAGTTTATTGGAAAACTGAAAGATGAAGTGGGGCCAAGTTTAACTTTGAACGATTTTAAATTATTCTCGAAAAGATTGAATGTTGTCCATGATGCATGGAAAATAGAATCATTAGAGTCAATAATTAAGATTTATGAAGTAGTAGGGAATGAAAATTCTCCGCAGCAAGAATTAGAAAAAATTTTAGATTCAATTATAATAACTGAAAACAAAGCTACCGGTAACAGCCGCTAGCCGCTATGGCTGGTAAGTGCTAGTTTGGTGTTTGGTTTACACGAAAAACATTTATCTTAGTAAGGAAAAATCGTTTCGCTTTTCCGCCACAGTCGGCTAGCGGCGGAACGTTAGCGGCAATGCGCTGACCATAACACTTTAAAAGTAATGCAAAAACATATTTTAAAGAGAATCGGAATATTTAGTATTTGGCTTGTAATAACTTTAGTTGTTATTTACTTAAAAGATAAACCAAAAGATATAGCTGAGTTTATATTCCGTTCACTTTTTGGTGTGTTTTTTTTGATTTTACTTTCATCTATTTTTCTGTTATATGAAAGTGGAGAGCTTAAAAGGCAAGGGAGTTTGAAACTCTACAAGGCAAACAGGATTATTGGATTTATAAGTTTATCGTTTTTGTTAGTAATTGTTATCGTATTTGTTCGAGGTGTGATTTTAACATTCTAAATTCGCACTCCCGCTAACAGCCGCTAGCCGCTATGGCTGGTAAGTGCTAGTTTGGTGTTTGGTTTACACGAAAAACGTTTATCTTAGTAAGGAAAAATCGTTTCGCTTTGACCGCCACAGTCGGCTAGCGGCGGAACGTTAGGCTGCATTCAAAACCGACACGTTAATTTGCTAAAAAGAAGTAATATGAACGAATATTTCAAAGAAATGTATTCAAAAATCCAAGATAATTGGAATGTTGATTCATCATTAAAATATTTTGGCATTGGAAAAAGTAATGAAGGAAGTGAAGAATCAAAAGCTATATTGAGATATTATATTGAACCGGATGATAAGCGATTTCGACAAATTTTTTTGAACTTTGATATGAATCGCAATATAGAATCAATAGTTTGGTTTTTAGACAGGAATGAAAGTGAATTATTAAGTTTGGCACAATTAAAAGAACTATTTGGCTTATTTGAAACTCATAATATAGTTTATGATGAAACCACAGAACTTTTTTTTCTTCCAACACAAAATAAATTTATTAAATATGTACAAACTACAATACCAGAATGGGTTGAAAAAAGAAGAGATGGGACTTTATATTTCATAAAAGGTAATCAAGAATACGAATTAGACGACAATTACAAAGTATCAACAATTGTATTTAAAATAATGAACGCCGCCTAACAGCCGCTAGCCGCTATGGCTGGTAAGTGCTAGTTTGGTGTTGGGTTTACACGAAAAACATTTATCTTAGTAAGGAAAAACCGTTTCGCTTTGACCGCCACAGTCGGCTAGCGGCGGAACGTTGTGCGACACTTTTGAAAAACTGTTCGTTAAATGAGGGAACTTTAAATTTTCGAAATTGAAAAACTTAATTTACAATAATTTACTTTTTATAGCAGGTTTAATTTTGCTGTTCATTTCGAGTATGGTCATTTGGGGAAACTTAGTTGACTATGATATCTATAAAAATGGATTTGAAATTACGGTTAATGTGATTGATGCGCCTGAAAATTGTGATAATGTTTCATCAAGAGGAGGATTTTGCAAATTGGAGTATAACGGAAAAGTATATGTTGTAAGAGCAGGTAATAAGTATTGTTCATTAGTGTCAGGGCAGAGTAAAGTAAAAATGCTAACCGATAAGTCTGCCACCAAATTACAATTCCCTGAGGAATTCAATAGCTTTGAGTACTATTCCGGTTTTATACTTTTAGCTTTTTCGATTTATGTGATTGTTAAAGGTTACATGATTCGAATTAAATAAAAGCGTGACTAAAAATTAAAGCGATCGCACAACAGCCGCTAGCCGCTATGGCTGGTAAGTGCTAGTTTGGCGTTTAGTTTACACGAAAAACATTTATCTTAGTAAGGAAATAATCGTTTCGCTTTGACCGCCACAGTCGGCTAGCGGCGGAACGTTAGTGGCAATATTAAACTATCTGCTGTAATGAGAATATGTGCATTTATATTAACTTTTTTTTGCTTCATTTTTACAAATGCGCAGGTCAATGAGTTTACTGAATCAGAACTTAGAACAAAAGCTGATTCTGAAATGGCGGATTATATAGAAGGAATGCATGAGTCAGACTCTTTAAAACTTAGACAGAAAACTTATGACTCATTTTCTTTGTTGATTAAAAAGTTCCCAAAATCTGAAAATCTCAGTTTTTACTTGTACACAAAAGGCTGTTTAGCCGACAAAATAGAGGAAGCTAAAAGTTGCTTCAAAGAAGTTATACAAATCAATAGTTGGAGTTATTATGTTATACAATCTTACTTTAGACTTAGCTGGTTTGCCGTTAAAGACAAAGACTTTAAATTAGCGCTACAATATTTAGATATTATTGAAAAAATGGAACAGCCAAATTACCATTGTGGCGTTGAACTGGAGTCATATCAATCACAGCTAAATAATATCCGACAAGAATGTGAAAAGGGACTGAAAACCAATACTGCCACTAACAGCCGCTAGCCGCTATGGCTCGAATGTGCTAGTTCGGCGTTTGGTTTACACGAAAAACGTTTATCTTAGTAAGGAAAAATCGTTTCGCTTTTCCGCCACAGTCGGCTAGCGGCGGAACGTTAGCGGCAACCTTGAACCAATCAGAGCGTAGTATTTTTTATTTATTTGGATTGTGTTTTGGTTTCCGATTAAAATGTTTTGTGTGAAAATTGGAACGTTGCAGTAACGTAGGAATTAAGGCTCCCGCTAACAGCCGCTAGCCGCTATGGCTGCTATGTGCTAGTTTGGTGTTTGGTTTACACGAAAAACGTTTATCTTAGTAAGAAAAAATCGTTTCGCTTTGATCGCCACAGTCGGCTAGCGGCGAAACGTTAGCAGCAACTTTAGCACCGCTTAAAAAATGAAAATCCAACGAATATCATCTATTTTTTTCATTGCAATAATTTTGATTTTAATTTGGAAATCATACGACTTTTTCAATCCAAATTTTGAGAATAAATTCAAACAGAATGTAAAAGAATTAGATGATAACAGAAATGAACTTAATCAAATGATTAGATTGGCAACCAACGAAATTTCAAATCAAAGAATACCAAATAAGGAAATGGATTTAGACGACGTGTCTGAAGAGTTGCGAGTGAAAATGGAAGATTTAGGCTTTACAAGTTTCAGATTTGAAGAAGTTAATAATTGTGGTCAAAAGTTTAGATTCTTTTTCAATGTCGGAGAAGGTTGGAATCAAGATAATCTCAACCATGTTGAATTGATTTATTCACCTTGTGATAAAGAAACGGAAAATGGGTTTCACAGTTTTGATGGTAACCATATTGATATATTAGGTGCAGGTGGAAATTGGAAAATTTTATCTGATACTGATTTTATATAAAAAAGCTGCCGCTAACAGCCGCTAGCCGCTATGGCTGGTATGTGCTAGTTCGGTGTTTGGTTTACACGAAAAACGTTTATCTTAGTAAGGAAAAATCGTTTCGCTTTGACCGCCACAGTCGGCTAGCGGCGGAACGTTGGTGGTAATTTTGGGAAACCACTACTAAAAAAAGAAACTATGAATTTAAAATTTATCTTTTTCATTTTTGTGGCAATGAACTTAAATGCTCAAAATGAAATTATTGAGAAAAAAGATAGTCTTAAAGAAAAAACCTTAGAATTTCATAGAGAAAACTTTTGGAAGAACTTACCAAAGCCAACAAATTGGACTACCGATTTTGAAAATTTGTACACTGATATTGAGCAAACTAAACTTGATAGTGTAATTGCAAATTTTGAGAAGAAAACAAAAATTGAAATAGCTATAGTAACTATCGATAGTTTAAAAACTTCTAAAGAAGAATTTGATGACTTTAGTTTGAATTTAGCCAATAAATGGGGAGTTGGAAAGTATGGTAAAGACAATGGGATTTTGATAGCAATTTCTAAATGTTACAGAAGAATTAGAATCTTGAATGGTTATGGAATTGAGAAAATAATAAGTGATAAAGAAACTAAAGTTATTATTGAAAATTATTTTATCCCTGATTTTAGAAGAGAAAAATATTACGAAGGCACCTTTAAAGGGCTTTTAGAAATTATAAAAATGATTGAAAGTAGGGGCGGAAAATAAAACTACCACCAACAGCCGCTAGCCGCTATGGCTGGTAAGTGCTAGTTTGGTGTTTGGCTTTCACGAAAAACATTTATCTTAGTAAGAAATAATTGTTTCGCTTTGACCGCCACAGTCGGCTAGCGGCGGAACGTTATGAGCAAGCTTTAATCAACATGAGTGCAGAAAGAGACGAGATGATAAAGTCGTTAAACAAAATTTTTGTTCCTGAGTTAAGAAAGTTAAATTTTAAGGGGAGCTTTCCACATTTTAGAAAAACAGAAAGCGAAATAACTAATCTTTTAACATTTCAATTTGATCGAGATGGGGGTGGATTCGTAATTGAACTCGCCAATCATAAAGGGAAAGAATACATAACGAAATGGAATGAAATAATAGAACTTAAAAAACTAACAGCTCATAATTTAACAGAGAGAAAGAGAATATATCCAAATTCAAAAACTGAAAAAAAAGGAAAAAAAAGTTGGTTTAGATATGATGAAAAATCAATTTTCAGTTTTGGTAATAAATTTGACAAACTATCTAAAAAAGCTGTTCAGAGAATTCCTTTGATGGTAATATATTGGGACGAAATTAAGCCTGCTCATAACAGCCGCTAGCCGCTATGGCTGGTATGTGCTAGTTTGGCGTTTGGCTTTCACGAAAAACGTTTATCTTAGTAAGAAATAATCGTTTCGCTTTGACCGCCACAGTCGGCTAGCGGCGGAACGTTATGTGATACTGCTTAAAAACTGCACCTATGGGAAAAACGTCTGTAAAAATATTATTTAGATTTTACAGTGATATTATAGAAAGTTGGACAGTTGAAACTTTGTGGGCTGAAATTGTGAATGCTGACAAAGGGCTTTACAAACTTGATAATATTCCGTTTTATGCTTCTGTTTCCTGTGAGGACATAGTTTATGCTGAGTTTGATACAGATGAGAAAATGTTAACTTACCGGAAAACAGTCGAACATTCTGGGAATTCAACAATTCAAGTGATAGTTACCGAAAAGAATATGGATGCCCAAGAATTACGAGATCAATTGAAATCACTTGGGTGTGATTATGAAAAATACAGTGAGAATTATTTTGTCCTTATGATACCTAAAAATGTAGATTACAAACCAATTCGTGAAATATTAAATGATTTAGAAAAGCAGGAGAAAATTGGCTATGCAGAACCTAATTTAGCCGAAAACCACTGTTACTGAATAAATGCAGCATCACATAACAGCCGCTAGCCGCTATGGCTGGAATGTGCTAGTTTGAAGTTTGGTTTACACGAAAAACGTTTATCTTAGTAAGGAAAAATCGTTTCGCTTTGACCGCCACAGTCGGCTAGCGGCGGAACGTTAGGCGCAATATTAACAAACCAAATCTTTAAATGAAAAATCTATTCAACTTGATTCTGTTTTTAAGTGTTGTTTGTTCAGCACAAATAGACAATACTTTCTTACTTTTTCAATACAGAAAATTTGGCATAAATGGTAAACAAATAAATGTGGAATTCAAAATTATTAATTTGACTTCTATCATGGTTTATAAGACAATTGACAACAAAATGGAAATGCCATTTGAAATAGAAAAAGTAAAATATGATTTACTGATTAAAGAGTTAAAATCAGCAGTTGAATTAAAACCAAAAGAAGAAGAAATTATTTGTTCTCATGGAAACTATCTACACATTCAATACAAAGAGAATGGAAAATATAAAAATATTGAGTCAGAATGTATTTCGCCAAAAATGAATTCTTGGGCCTTTAGCTTATTGGAGAAATTTTTAAAATTAATAGACGAAAAAGAAATATTTTGAAAAAAATACTGCGCCTAACAGCCGCTAGCCGCTATGGCTGGTAAGTGCTAGTTTGGTGTTTGGATTACACGAAAAACATTTATCTTAGTAAGAAAAAATCGTTTCGCTTTTCCGCCACAGTCGGCTAGCGGCGGAACGTTATAAGCCATTTTAAAAAGACGACCGTGAGACAAAAGAAAATTCGTGGACATAAGAGACGACATAAGCAAATCGACAATTGGCGACTTGACAATTTATCGCTTGACCTGACTGACTATTTGCTAAACGAGCGTGACAGATATTATGCAAAAATCAGAGTGCATCCATGGAGTGGAATTTCATTGACAAATAGCATAACGCCACAACCGAAAGGAAAGACAAAACAAAAAATGCTCAATGGGCTACTTGATATTTACGAGAATTGGAAAACTCAGCTCGACAAATTAGGAAAACCATATTATTTAAAAGTTTGGCTTTTTGAACCGCGTTTTTCACAATCGCAAGTTGTATGTGCTATTGGTGACAATGTTGGCTTTTATGAAAACACATTTTATAAGCCTGACTCGGACAAAACTATACAACTCGATAGATATGGAACATTAAAGACAAAGCTATCTAATTTAAATTGGGACTATAGCTTAGACGAAGACCATTATGACAATACTTTAGTTGGTGAACCAGAAATTTATGTATCAAGACAGGATTATGAAGAAACGGTAAAATGGTTTGACAAACTTTTAAAAAAGCCACATCGAACACAGAAGTTTAAAGAACCAATTGGTGAGACAACAGAATTATATTCATTTAAACGTGGTGACGTATGGTTGGGTGGTCAGAAATAAAAACGGCTTATAACAGCCGCTAGCCGCTATGGCTGGTAAGTGCTAGTTTGGTGTTTGGTTTACACGAAAAACGTTTATCTTAGTAAGAAATAATCGTTTCGCTTTGACCGCCACAGTCGGCTAGCGGCGGAACGTTAGCGGTAATATGTAAACAAGTTTGCGTTGAAAAGAAACTCTAGAAATTTATGGAAGATTTCCAAACATTAATTTTATTGGTTTACTCTATAATCTTGTTAAGCGCCTTATTAGTAATTGTTTTAATGTACAATGAATATGTACGTTTAAAAAACGACGAGAAAAATAGTACTGGAAGTTGGCACGGGGGTACTTTTTTTATAAATCCCGAAGTAGTTATTCCGATTAATGACAAAACTGAAAGTGAAGATTTGCAAAAAGTGATAAACAATCATCGAAAAGTATTAATGTTTTTTTGGGTATGGTTACTGTTATTAATTCCAATTTTAATATTTCTAAACTTAAATGACTGATGAAATCATACTACCGCTAACAGCCGCTAGCCGCTATGGCTGGTAAGTGCTAGTTTGGCGTTTGGTTTACACGAAAAACGTTTATCTTAGTAAGAAATAATCGTTTCGCTTTGATCGCCACAGTCGGCTAGCGGCGGAACGTTATAGGCAATGCAGACCTACTGAACTTAAAAATTATATCTTAAAGAATGCAGAGTAGAAGAAATGAGATTAGTAAGAAAATGCGAAAATTTAAAAATCGTGTTATTATAATCTGTGTTTTATCGCCTATTTTGTATTTGATTTTGAATATAGCAAAGTGGCCAATTTTTAATTTTCTTTTGGATAATTACAGTAAAGTAACTACTGGTGTAATTATAGATGAAAAAAATTTCATTGGTAAAGGAGTTATTATTCAGATGTATTCATATTCTTATGAATTTTATGCCGAAAATGAGAGTTATATTGAAGATTCAAGGAATCAAAAATGTAAAGTTGGAGAAAAAGTCGAAATAGAATATTTGGAATGTTGTCCATCAATAAGTAGATTAAAACAATAGAAAACGAAGAATTTGCACTGCCTATAACAGCCGCTAGCCGCTATGGCTCGAATGTGCTAGTTCGATGTTTGGTTTACACGAAAAACCTTTATCTTAGTAAGGAAAAATCGTTTCGCTTTGACCGCCACAGTCGGCTAGCGGCGGAACGTTATGCGTCATTGTTAACTAACTGCAACTAAAGTAAAAATGGGAGAAATCCAAATAATGAATTTTGTTTTGATAATCTTTATTATCTCTTTTGTCGTTTGGATATTTTTTGTTTTTAAAACAATTTATTTCTATTCAGTAACAATTAAGAAATGGCGAACTACTCAAGCGAAAGTCATTGAATATGAATTGAAATGGTTTCGGTCAAAAACTGACTCAGACAATGAAGGCTGGAAAGAAAATATTAAATATAACTACACGGTAAACTCCATAGAATATGAAAATAATTGCGTGACAAAAAACTTCGAAATTATAACACCGTTTAAGAATTTTGCGAAAAAGTACAATTTCAATGAAAACCAAAAAATAGAAATTGCGTATGATCCAGAGAATCCTAAAAATTCCATCATTGACATGAAGCTAAACCCATTGACTGTTATTGTTCCGCTTGCATTCTATATTTTGACTTATTTGTTTCTTTTTAACAACAACGCCGCATAACAGCCGCTAGCCGCTATGGCTGGTAAGTGCTAGTTTGGCGTTTGGATTTCACGAAAAACATTTATCTTAGTAAGAAAAAATCGTTTCGCTTTGACCGCCACAGTCGGCTAGCGGCGGAACGTTACTGGCAAGCCAAAGAAATCATAATCTTTTAAGTATGAATAAAAATCTAATATTTCTTCTTGTTCTTTTTACTTCTAAAACTTTAATTGCTCAAGACAAATTAAGAATTACTTATGTAGGTTTTTTTCAAGATTGCCTGGAGAATTGGCCTCAACTAAAATTTGAAATCACAAATTTGACAAATGACACTTTGTATATTTCTTATGATAAAATAAAATTTGAGGTTAAAAAAAAGTCCAAAAAAATAGTTGAAGAGAAATATACAGCAAATACAGGTTTACCATTTATTAGACCAATAATTACTGAATGTCCAGAGCAACAGATTGAAAGAAATGTTTTAGCTCATAAATTTGCAAAGAAGTTATTAGAAAAAAATAAAGTTTCAGGAGTGGATGAAAAAAATGCAATTCAAAATATTGAAATAGCTTGCATTGTTATTTATCCAAATGAGAGATTATATTTATACAAGACTTTTTTTTGCAAAAAATTTGACAAGAAGTATGAGGTGACAGTTAAATCATATGATGATACAATAATTACAAGTTATCAAAGTAATTAAAAATAAATACAAAACGATTAAAATGGCCTGCCAGTAACAGCCGCTAGTCGCTATGGCTGGTAAGTGCTAGTTTGGTGTTTGGTTTACACGAAAAACATTTATCTTAGTAAGGAAAAATTGTTTCGCTTTGACCGCCACAGTCGGCTAGCGGCGGAACGTTACCGTCTATTGTATAACAAAACCGCATGAAAAAGACAATATTTTTTATTCTGTTTTTAATACTCGCAAGTTGCGGAAGACAAACCGAAAGCATTAAAATGCCAATTTTTGCTTTTAGCTATGTTGATTCTCAGAATGATTACGTAATAAAATATTCTGGAAAAGACACTTTGTATTTGAAAGACAAAATACGAGAGAAGAACTATTACACGGTATTAAACAATGAAGATGGTAAAGAGCTTTCTAAAATTATTGTTGAAATAGAAAAGCCTGAATATTTTAGCAACGAAGAATATGGAAACGTAAATAAAGTTTACTTCAAATTCTCAATATTGCATGAAACAAAAATGCCCAAATCATATCCATTTAGAAAAGACGCAGAAAAAGAAATGTTTAAAGCGGCGTCGAGAGTTAATAAAATAAAATCTACGCTGAATTTTTTGGAAACGGATAAAGAATATTTTTTTTCGCAAATAAAGGAAAACAACAGCCGGTAACAGCCGCTAGCCGCTATGGCTGGTAAGTGCTAGATTGGTGTTTGGATTACACGAAAAACGTTTATCTTAGTAAGAAAAAATCGTTTCGCTTTGATCGCCACAGCCGGCTAGCGGCGGAACGTTAGCGGTAATTACTAAAACGCCCATCTTTCTATGAAACATTTTTTAGCAATAGTAACTTTACTTTTCATTTCAGCTTGCACAAACAAACCTGAAAAAGCACCAATCGATTCATCGAAAGTTATTTTATCAGCAAAAATTTTACGCTATGAAGACCTGGGAATAAATGAGAAAGCAGATTTAAAATATGCTTGTTATTGCTATCCTGTAAATTGGAGAGAAAGCGTGGAGTATCTTAAAGAAGATGCATTTTATGTAAGTTGTAAAATTGACAATAAACTTTTGGCTCAACTTTGCGAATCCGAAACTTTTAAATTAGAAAGTTTGCTAGATGAAAAACCTAGTTCGCTTTATGGGAAGTATATAAATAGATGGCTGTTTATGGATTCACTAGGTCTAAAGGTTTGCGAAAAAAGCAAGTTTGAAGGACAAGAAATTAGAACAGTTTATAGAAAAGGAGAAATTGACAGTATAGTTATTGGACCTTTGATTACAAAGCCTAAAACAATGGCAATACAAATTCTTGATTCAAAATATTATAAAGATAACGCTGATCCAAGTTTTGAGTTCAGTAACTACCGCTAACAGCCGCTAGTCGCTATGGCTAGTAAGTGCTAGTTTGGTATTTGGTTTACACGAAAAACATTTATCTTAGTAAGAAATAATCGTTTCGCTTTGACCGCCACAGTCGGCTAGCGGCGGAACGTTGGTGGTAATTTTGGGAAACCACTACTAAAAAAAGAAACTATGAATTTAAAATTTATCTTTTTCATTTTTGTGGCAATGAACTTAAATGCTCAAAATGAAATTATTGAGAAAAAAGATAGTCTTAAAGAAAAAACCTTAGAATTTCATAGAGAAAACTTTTGGAAGTACTTACCAAAGCCAACAAATTGGACTACCGATTTTGAAAATTTGTACACTGATATTGAGCAAACTAAACTTGATAGTGTAATTGCAAATTTTGAGAAGAAAGCAAAAATTGAAATAGCTATAGTAACTATCGATAGTTTAAAAACTTCTAAAGAAGAATTTGATGACTTTAGTTTGAATTTAGCCAATAAATGGGGAGTTGGAAAGTATGGTAAAGACAATGGGATTTTGATAGCAATTTCTAAATGTTACAGAAGAATTAGAATCTTGAATGGTTATGGAATTGAGAAAATAATAAGTGATAAAGAAACTAAAGTTATTATTGAAAATTATTTTATCCCTGATTTTAGAAGAGAAAAATATTACGAAGGCACCTTTAAAGGGCTTTTAGAAATTATAAAAATGATTGAAAGTAGGGGCGGAAAATAAAACTACCACCAACAGCCGCTAGCCGCTATGGCTGGTAAGTGCTAGTTTGGCGTTTGGTTTACACGAAAAACGTTTATCTTAGTAAGAAAAAATCGTTTCGCTTTGACCGCCACAGTCGGCTAGCGGCGGAACGTTAGCCATCATTTTGAACCAACCTTATCTGCAAAATAACTGTGAAGGAAGAAATATTTAAATCAGAAAAACTAACTTTTGAAGAGAGGGTTAAAAAAGATTTGGGAATTAAGATTATTGCCTTTCTTTTTTTTAGCTTAATTCCTTTAGCAGTTAATCGGAATGCCTATAATCTTTTAATAACAATATTATTTCCTTTATTTATACTTTCTGTTTTAATACTTATAACTTTAAATACTACGAAAAAATATATTTATGAAGTACGAATTAACTCTGATGAAATAAAGTTTTATGGTAAAAAATACGATAAAGATTGGAATGAGAAGTTTAAAATAAATGATATAGATATTCAAATCATTGAACATAAATCGAAAGTTGGAAATGTTTTAGGTTATTCTATTATTTTTAAAAGTCCAAGCCGAAAAGTTACTGTAAACAAATTATTTAATTGGAACAATTTCACACTTTATAACCTCTTCATAGAATTCAAAAAAGCCAAAGGAGAGAAAATAATAATTGACGAAAATTCGCTCTTAACTGGAATAAAAAAAAGAGCCGAATATTATTATGAGTGGGAAGATATAAAAAACGATGGCTAACAGCCGCTAGCCGCTATGGCTGGTAAGTGCTAGTTTGGAGTTTGGATTACACGAAAAACGTTTATCTTAGTAAGAAATAATCGTTTCGCTTTTCCGCCACAGTCGGCTAGCGGCGGAACGTTATGCGTCAGGCTAAAAAATCTGCTAAAAAAGACATATGAAGTTATTTACAAAATTATTTCTCCTTACAATAATTGACTTTATCATTATTTGGTTTTGG
>NZ_SBKN01000011.1 GCF_004122105.1 Flavobacterium stagni | reverse complement strand
TTCTAATCTATTCAATTAGCCTTACTCTCTCTTATTTTGCTGTCAATCCAATATGTCTATGAACTTGTCTTCTCTTATTCATCCAACCTCTCTCGGTTAGCGGGTGCAAAAGTAAAACTCTTTTTTTTAATTAGCAAATACTTTCGCAATTTTTTTTCGAAATCTTTTCTCTCAATCCCGAACCCCAATTCTTCCGTTTTGGGAGTGCAAATATAGAAACCTATTCCTTTTCAATCCAAATAAAATTTAGCGTAGTTATTAACAATTGTGCTAAAAACAGAAAAAGCCATTCGTAAAACACTGAATGGCTTAGTTTTATTTAAACTAAATTTTATTTCTTTTTATTTAATTTCTTGGCTAATTCTTCCCAATGGGCGTTTAATTCGTCAATATCGATGGGATTTGCTGGCTTTTGTTCTACCAACCGTCCGTCAAAAAACGCTCTGTATAATATGGTTTCTATCAAATAATCTTCATTATTGTCAAAAGGACGGTACGTTGTCTTTAAATTAATATCAAATAAATAGGCTGTTGTATTCGACCAAAATGCTTTCCAACCACTTTTGTACTCCTTTATTAAGTCATAGGTTGAAATCCCCGTTTGCCTGTAGATTAGTTTTACTAAAATTTGTCCTTGCTTTCGAGAAAGCTTTTTCAATCGTTCTTTGAATTCATTCTCTAAATAATCCTCTACAATCTTCATATAGCGTTTTTTCTCCTTATTTGTTTTTAAGGTCGCCATGGTCTTTTTAATTGCAATTAGTTTTTCTGCCGTTAACTTAGCATAGGGATATACTTTATACACTCTATTTTGAAGCAATAAAAATTCTTTTTTATCCGCCTCGCTCATTTTAATTTTTGAAATTAAAACTTCGTCTAATAATATAGTGTCCATTTTCATGGTGTCCACTTCTACTTCCCTTGTTTGATCATTTTGTGTGACCGGTTTTACTTCTTGTCCCCAAATCGAACCAAAACATAAAAAAACGACAATAACTAAAATCTTTTTCATACCTATAAAACAATATACAAATTTATGGAAAAGCCCATACAAGTCTGATGCCAAATTTTTATTTTAGCCAAAAAATAATCAAATGGCACAAAAAACAATTCTTACTAACGATTCGTTACAGTTTTTAGAACAGTACCTGAATAACGCCTCACCAACAGGTTACGAATCCGAAGGACAAAAAATATGGATGAAATACCTGAAACCCTACGTGGACACTTTTATCACCGATACTTATGGTACGGCGGTTGGTGTAATCAATCCTGAAGCTTCTTTTAAAGTTGTCATTGAAGGACACTCTGATGAAATATCTTGGTATGTCAATTATATTACAGACAACGGACTCATCTATGTGATTCGCAACGGAGGTTCTGATCATCAAATTGCACCTTCAAAACGTGTTAATATCCACACCAAAAACGGAATTGTAAAAGGGGTTTTCGGTTGGCCAGCCATTCATACCCGCAATCGTGGTAAAGAGGAAACCGCCAATTTACATAACATCTTTATTGATGTGGGGTGTTCGACTAAAGAAGAAGTTGAAAAACTTGGTATTCATGTTGGGTGTGTAATTACGTACCCCGACGAATTTATGATATTGAATGGTGATAAATTTGTTTGTCGTGCCCTTGATAATCGAATGGGCGGATTCATGATTGCAGAAGTCGCTCGATTATTAAAAGCAAATAAGAAAAAACTTCCTTTCGGATTGTACATCGTAAATTCTGTTCAAGAGGAGATCGGTTTACGCGGTGCAGAAATGATTACACAAACCATCCAACCCAATGTTGCCATTGTTACCGATGTTTGTCATGACACCACTACACCCATGATTGACAAAAAAATTGAAGGCGACTTACAAATGGGGAAAGGACCCGTAATTGCCTATGCACCCGCTGTTCAAAACAAACTTCGCGATTTAATCACTGATACAGCGGATGCTCATAAAATACCGTTCCAACGTCATGCGACTTCTCGTGTGACTGGAACCGATACCGATGCTTTTGCCTACAGTAATGGGGGCGTAGCTTCCGCGTTAATCTCTTTACCCTTGCGTTATATGCATACCACCGTTGAAATGGTGCATCGTGATGATGTGGAAAATGTGATTAAACTGATTTATGAATCTCTTTTGAAAATAGAGAACAACCATAATTTTTCGTATTTCCAATAAAAAAAATCCCAAACTTACGGTTTGGGATTTTTTAATTGACAACGCTAATTTTGAAGGGGGTCAAACCTTCTATTGTACTTGGAATCGATTTTATTTTTTTAGTAAAGTATCACTTTCTATAACCGATTCATTGAATAAGATCGTATCTTTAATGGTAGGTTGAATGGTCAAGATTTGGTATTCCTGTGGTTGGGATTCAGTAATTTTGTATCCTTCTGCAACAACCAAATCCAATTCATTTTTATCTGCAGAAGCAATCGGTGCTAACACTTCATTTAACTGCGTGGTATCTGATTCTACAGCTACTTCTGGTTTTGTTAATCGCACTCCTTTATCAAAAGACAAAACTGATTCAAAAGATCCTATTCGATCATTACTTTTACTGTTAGCCAATACGGTGTTTCCAAACAAAGAAACGATAAGTCCGAAATAAATAATTGTTGTTTTCATTTTTGTTATTTTTTAATGTGATTGATGATGATTAATTACTATGTATAACCTAGTAGCCTTATCGGTGCTGACCTAAAATCAAACTCGGTTACAATATACTAGACGAACCTTAAAAACCTTTGTTACAAAAAAAGGCCGCTTTTTTAGAGCGACCTTGTAATTTTAGTATTTTGTTAACGTTAGCGTTGTTCCAAATAGTGGTTCACATTGGTTTCTATGCGTTGCTCAATACGCTGAATATCGGCTTTCACAAATTTTTCACCAAGAATATTCTCGTAAAGTTCGATATACCGCTCAGAAACCGAATTAACATAATCTTCAGACATTTCAGGAATAACTTGCCCCTCTTTTCCTTGGAAATTATTGGCAATTAGCCATTGGCGTACAAATTCTTTCGATAATTGTTTTTGGGCTTCTCCCTTTACTTGACGTTCTTGGTAGCCCTCGGCATAAAAATAGCGGGAAGAATCGGGTGTATGAATTTCGTCAATCAAAACGATTTTTCCTTCTTTAGTTTTTCCAAATTCGTATTTGGTATCCACCAAAATCAATCCTCTCGAAGCCGCAATTTCTGTTCCTCTTTGAAATAAAGCCCGCGTATAGTTTTCCAACACCAAATAATCTTCTTCCGAAACAATCCCATTAGCTAAAATAGCCTCTCTAGAAATATCTTCGTCGTGTACCCCAAAATCCGCTTTTGTTGTGGGCGTTATTATAGGTTCTGGAAAACGATCATTTTCTTTCATTCCTTCAGGCAAAGTGACACCACATAAGGTTCTTTTTCCCGCTGCATATTCCCGCGCCGCATGTCCGGATAAATACCCACGAATAACCATTTCTACTTTGAAAGGCGAACATAAATGTCCGATGGCCACATTTGGGTCGGGTGTAGCAATTAACCAATTTGGCACTATGTCCTGAGTTAACTGCATAAATTTAGTTGCAATTTGATTTAAAATTTGACCTTTATAAGGAATCCCTTTAGGCAAAACAACATCAAAAGCTGAAAGGCGATCCGTAGCGATCATGACAAGTAATTCATCATTGATGTTGTAGACTTCGCGAACTTTTCCGCGGTAGACTGATTTTTGTCCCGGGAATTGGAACTGAGTAGTGGTTAGCGTTTGCATTATGTAGTTATGTTGTTGTGTGGTGCAAAAGTACTTTATTAAACGATTAAATCAAGCTCCCTTAATTAAATTCTTAAAATGATCTTTGAAAAAAAGGATTGCTTTTGGATCAACTTCATTCAAAAGTTCGAAATCCTCAATATTTCTAGCATTTTTAAAATGAAAAACAATGACATTTTGTTCTTCATTAATTTTTACTTCACTCATCTTGTCCATTGGGATTTTACATCGTATAGTTGTCTCGGTTATCAAGTAACGCCAAACACTGAATGCCAATCCTAAACCAACAAGAAAACTATAATAAGATTGACTTTTGAACGAAATAAATAGAGAAATTAACAGGATTAATCCAACCCATACAAACACTTTAAATGATCGGATGGCTTGTTGTCGCACTTCATAAAAACCTTTTTCATTGAGTTGTTGAATTTCCGACCAATTACCGGATGATGTTAAAAAAAAGGCTTCCTCATTAATTAAGAGGTAGCCTTTATCGTGTTTAAAATATTCTTTCATTAATCTTGATTTTCAATACGCTTGTAGGCATCGATTATTTTTTTCACCAAACGGTGACGTACAATATCTTTATCATCCAAATACAGAATTCCGACTCCTTCTACATCTTTTAAAATCAAAAGTGCTTCTTTCAATCCAGAAATAGTGCGACGCGGTAAATCCACCTGACCCGGATCTCCCGTGATAATGAATTTGGCATTTTTCCCCATACGCGTTAAAAACATTTTCATCTGCGAATGTGTCGTATTTTGCGCTTCATCCAAAATCACAAAAGCATTGTCCAACGTTCGACCGCGCATAAAGGCCAAAGGCGCTATTTGAATAATTCCCTTTAAAAGATAATCCTCCAAGGTTTGCGGCGGAATCATATCGCGTAAGGCATCGTACAAGGGTTGCATGTACGGATCCAGTTTTTCCTTCATATCTCCTGGTAAAAACCCTAAGTTTTCTCCGGCTTCAACAGCTGGTCGCGTTAGTATGATACGCTTGACTTGCTTTTCTTTCAAGGCTTTTACAGCCAAGGCAACTCCGGTATACGTTTTACCCGTACCCGCCGGACCCACTGCAAAAACCATGTCGTTTTTCATCACTGATTCGACTAATTTTTGTTGGTTAGGTGTAATGGCTTTGATTAATTTTCCGCCCAATCCATGCACCAAAATCTTATCGTGATCGGGCATTCGTTGTTCATCAAATGTATTGCTCTGAATAACACGATCAATGACATTGGTATCAATATTATTGTAGCGTGTAAAATGCAACATCAATCGGTTAAAACGGGTTTCAAACTCATCCAATTCTTCTTTCTCACCAAATGCCTTCAACGTAGTGCCACGCGCTACAATTTTTAATTTGGGATAATACTTTTTGATGGTTTCCAAGTGGGCATCTTGTGCACCCCAAAATTCTTTAGGTGCGATGTCATGCAGTTCGATGATTCTTTCGTTCAAAAGCAGTGGTTTTAGGGTTAAAAATTCCTAATATTTGATTAGCTTTGCAATCATCTCAAATTTAAGAAACACGGCGGTTTGTTCCGAATTTAGTTATAAACAATTTTATGTCAATAATTACCCTTACGACCGACTTCGGACTCAAGGATTACTTTGTGGGTGCTTTGAAAGGCAGTTTGCTTTCTCAACATCCTGAGGCATTGATTGTTGACCTTTCCCATGAGGTGAGTCCGTTTAACATTGCCGAAGCCAGTTACATTGTAGGTGCCGCCTATACTCGCTTTCCAAAAGGGTCCGTGCACCTTATTGGCGTGGATGCTAGTCGGACACCAAAAATCAATCATATTGCCGTTTTATGGAACGGACACTATTTTATTGCGGCCAATAACGGTATCTTGAGTATGCTTATGCGTAAAATAGTTCCCGAAAAAATGGTCGAAATTACCATCCACGATCGACTCCAACCGGATGCTACGGATATGGATGTGTTCGCAACTGTAGCGGTTCATCTTGTCAAAGGGGGAAATCTAAATGTAATCGGAAAAACAATTACCCAGTTGCATGAAGTTACCGAATTGCAACCCGTACTATCCCCCGAAAATCAGTCCATCAAAGGCTATGTCATGTACATTGACCATTTTGGAAATGCAGTAACCAACATTCATCAACAGTTATTTCTGGATATGGCCAAAGGAAGGCCGTATGAATTGACCATCAAAAGAGATAAACTCAAAACGATTTATGCCAAATATGCCGACATTGAACTAGTGGATTCTAAGTCGGATCACACCGGAAAAACCATTGCCATTTTCAATGAAGCGGGGTTTTTAGAAATTGGCATCTATAAAAGTAGTCCGCATACCGGAACTGCTTCCACCCTTTTGGGACTGCGCTACCGCGACTTTATTTTAATCGAATTTAAATCTTAACATGTTAATACGCATTGTCAAATTATCGTTTCACGAAGAAAACATCCCTGCATTTCTAGAAAATTTCGAATTGATGAAAACACACATTCGCAATTCACCTGGCAACCAATTGTTAGAATTGTATCAAGACAAGCACAACCCGTGTGTGTTTTTCACTTACAGTTACTGGGATTCGGAAGCGGATTTGGACAACTACCGCAATTCGGCTTTGTTTGATGAAATTTGGACATTCACCAAAAAATTATTCAACGACAAACCCCAAGCGTGGAGTGTCGATAAATTAGTAAGTTTGCAATAAAATTAAAAGTTGGCGTTTACTTTAAACTAAACTCCCTAATTATTCATGAAATCGATTCTTTTTAGAGAAATTAAATCCTTCTTTGGCTCACCTATTGGTTATTTGGTGATTGCTATTTTCTTGTTACTCAACGGACTTTTCCTTTGGGTTTTTGAAGGAGAATTCAACATATTAAATAGCGGGTTTGCTGACATGACGCCCTTTTTCACTTTGGCTCCCTGGATTTTACTCTTTTTAATTCCTGCCGTGACCATGCGCAGTTTTTCCGATGAAAAGAAACAAGGAACTATCGAATTATTGATGACCAAACCGTTGAGTTTATGGCAAATTGTGAATGGGAAGTTTTTAGGTGCCGTCGTTTTAATTGTGATGGCCATCCTGCCTACTCTAATTTACGTGTACACCATTTCCGATTTGAGCATGAAAGACAGTCCGATCGACTTGGGCAATACCCTCGGTTCGTATTTCGGCTTGCTCTTTTTAATAGCGAGTTATGCCTCCATCGGTATATTCACTTCAACACTTTCCGAAAATCAAATTGTGGCCTTTATCGTGTCGGTATTTTTGTGCTTCTTATTTTATTACGGATTTGAAGGATTGTCCAGTCTTGATTTTTTAAAAGATGGTCGTGATTACGTTTCCCGCATCGGTATGGAATACCATTTTAAAAGTATGGGGCGCGGCGTTATCGACACCCGTGATGTCCTTTATTTTGTGAGTGTTTCCTTTTTCTTTTTGACCCTGACTGTGCAACAACTTAAAGCCTTGAAATCGTAATGAAAAAGTTGAATTTTAAATTTTTAGGAGCCACTTTAGTTGCCATAGTAGCTTTGAACATTGCCGGAAATCTGGTATTCAAACGCTTTGACCTTACTTCGGATCATCGCTATACCCTTTCCGAGACTTCCGATCTCATTTTACAAAAAATTGACAAACCGCTGTATGTGGATGTCTTTTTAGAAGGAAGCTTTCCGGGTGAATTCAAAAAATTGCAAACAGAAACCCAACAATTATTAGAGGAATTTAAAGCGCAAAATCCGAATATTGTTTTCCAATTTGTTAATCCGTTGGAAGATGATGCCACCCGCGACAAAACCATTCAACAGTTTTATGAACGCGGATTAACTCCCATCAATGTGACGCTTAACGACAAAGGAAAACAAACCGAAGAACTCGTTTTTCCATGGGCGGTGGTAACTTATGGCGATCGCAGCACCAAAGTTCCCTTGTTGAAAAACATGATGGGCGCTTCGACAGCACAAAAAGTCGAGAGTTCGGTCCAACACTTGGAATATGCGTTTGCCAACGGATTCAATACGATTACTACCAAACGTCAGAAGAAGATTGCAGTGATTAAAGGGAATGGCGAATTGCATGAATTGCAAATGGGTGATTTCTTGCGCAACATCAAAGAGAATTATTTCATCGGACCCTTTACGTTGGATTCTGTGGCCAAAAACCCCAATGCTACATTAAAAGAATTGCAGAAATACGATTTGGCGGTCATTGCAAAACCCACTGAGGCCTTCACTGATGCAGAAAAAGAAGTCTTGGATCAGTTTGTGGTTAATGGAGGAAAATCCATTTGGATGCTCGATCAAGTGAATATTGAAATGGACAGTTTGATGCGTACAGGCGAAGGCTTGGCGTTTCCAAGAGATTTGAATTTGGACGATATGTTCTTTAAATATGGGGTGCGATTCAAACGTGATTTAGTGAAAGATGTCTTGGCTTGCCCCATTACTTTGGCTACAGGTCAAGAAGGGAATGCTACCCAATATAATCAATATCCGTGGTTGTTTTCTCCCGCAGTCTATTCCGATTCCAAACATCCGATTGTGAATAATTTGGACATGATCAAGTTTGATTTCTGTAATCCTATCGAAATTTTACAAAATGATGTAAAGAAAACGATTTTACTTCATTCTTCCCAATATTCAAAAGCGATTGGTACACCGCTTCCCGTGAATTTAAATATGGTGGCTGAACGACCCGAACCCAAAGATTTCCCCAAAGGTTATGGAAATATTCCGCTGGCGGTTTTATTAGAAGGTAATTTCCATTCGGTATTTGAAAACCGCGTATTGCCTTTTAAAGACCCTTCTTTTAAGCCTACAGGAAAACCGGGGAAAATGATTGTGATTGGCGATGGTGATATTGTCAAAAATCAATTGGACAAGGATTTCCAACCGATGGAATTGGGTTACGACAAATGGACGGGTAAAATGTATGCCAACAAAGAATTTATGCTGAACTGTGTCAATTATTTGTTGGATGACAACGGACTTATCAACATCCGAACCAAAGAAGTGCATTTGGCATTATTGGACCCAAATAAAGTGAAAGAAAACTATACGAGTTCTCAAATCATTACAGTTGCCCTTCCTTTATTGATTTTAGGGGTTTTTGGATTCTTGTTTACTTTCTTACGCAAGCGCCGTTTTGCCCGCTAGTGTTAATAAAAAAACTTTTTGAAATCTGCATCTTTACGATATATTTGTAAAAAATAAATAGAAATGAAATTCATTGTATCGAGTTCGTATTTACTCAAACAACTTCAGGTTTTAGGTAGTGTGATCAACAGTAGCAATACCTTGCCCATTTTAGATAATTTCCTTTTTGAATTAAATAAAAAAGCATTGACCGTTTCGGCATCTGATCTTGAAACGACGATGTCAGCAACGCTTGAAATTGAATCGACAGATAACGGAAGTGTCGCAGTTCCTGCCAAGTTGTTATTGGATATCTTAAAAACATTTCCTGAGCAACCCCTAACATTCACTGTAGAAGAAAACAATACGATCGAAATTAGTTCCAATTCTGGAAAATATGCCATCGCTTATGCACCGGGAGAAGAATTCCCTAAATCGGTACAATTGGAAGACCCCTCTTCTACCCTGGTTCCTGCTGAAGTATTAGCTACAGCTATTAGCAAAACAATTTTTGCCGCTGGAAACGATGATTTACGTCCGGTGATGAGTGGTGTTTTCTTCCAATTCTCTCCAGAAGGATTAATTTTTGTAGCAACCGATGCCCACAAATTGGTAAAATATGCACGCACGGATGTAAAAGCTTCACAAGTAGCTGATTTCATCATGCCCAAAAAACCTTTGAATATTTTAAAGAATATCTTAGGGACTTCGGATGCTGAAGTGAAAATCGAATACAACGATTCTAATGCGACTTTCTCTTTTGAAAATTATGTATTGACTTGTCGTTTAATCGATGGGAAATACCCCAACTATGAAGCGGTAATTCCAAAAGAAAATCCGAATAAATTGATCATTGACCGTACGCAGTTCTTTAGTTCGGTGCGTCGTGTGGCTATTTTCTCGAATAAAACGACCCACCAAATTCGTTTAAAAATTGCTGGTGCCGAATTGAATATTTCTGCTGAAGATATCGATTACAGCAACAAAGCTGAAGAGCGTTTGACCTGTGATTACCAAGGAGACGATATGCAAATTGGCTTCAACTCCCGCTTTTTGTCTGAGATGTTGACCAATTTACAGTCGGATGAAATCCAATTGGAAATGTCAATGCCGAATCGTGCCGGTATTTTAACTCCGGTTGATGGTTTGGATGAAGGGGAAAGCGTAACCATGTTGGTGATGCCAGTTATGTTGAACAACTAAAAGCGACTATTTATAAAAAAACAACCACTCCTTACCCGAGTGGTTTTTTTTATGCCAAAAATTAATATATTTGATTGACAAGGCGTAACCGAAAACCTATAAAAGAGTAGGTACTAATCTAATTTAAACAAACATGAAAAAATTACTTGCACTTTGCGTGATGATTGGCTTATCCGCACAAGCACAAAAGTTAGACAAATTTGGCGCTGACCTGGCCAAAAAATCAGTAATGGGTAAAGAAATCCGTGTTCCTTACACCGATTTAATTAGCTACTATGGGTACATCAAACCCGGTTCTAAACCGGATGAAGTAAAAGGAGGAAAAAAAATGTACTATTTGTACGTGTGGATTCCAATTGCCGCTCCAGAAATCGGTGTGCGCATGATTTCACCCGCTCCTGAAAATGCAAAACCAACGGATAAAGATTATGTATCAGCAGATTTTACAGCCAATGCAGAACGAAGCAGTTATTTTGATACTTGGGTAACCTTTGAACGTGCTGAAGGTATTTTGAAATTGGAAGATGTAGCTGCCAAAGCCAAAACGGCAAAATGGACAACTATTGAATCCAATGATGATTCAAGCGAAATGCCAGCTCAACCGTCAGGAAGTAAATACAATTCGTTAATGCGTATTACAAGCGATCCAAGTAACCCAACAAAATCGTTAGTTATGGGCTTGTATCGTATCGGATTTACAACCTACAAAACAGGAGAAGTACAAGGTAGTTTCCTAGCTCAATTAGGTGCTCCTGTTGCATTACCCGGTGTTGCTGTAGCCACAAAACCAGAAGATTTAGCCGCTGCTGCAAAAAAATAATTCTTCCTGTTATAAACTAAAAAGCCGCTTCAAAAAGCGGCTTTTTTTATTCATGTAAGGCCAAAATGGGAATGCTCGCATGATTCACCATTTTCTCGGTTACGGACTCTAAAAATAGTTGGGCAAAGAAATTGCGCTTGTAAGTTAGCATCGCCATTACATCTATTGATTCACTCATGATAAAATCGGTAATTGTCTCCTCAATATTTTCATTAGGAATAATGTGAAATGCCACCGGATCATGACGATAATGGTCCTTCCAATCTTCATACGTAGCCGGTGTATTGTCGGTATCTTTGGTTTCTACATACAAACAATGAACCTGAGCATGCAATCCTTTGGCAATCGCAATGACTTGATCCAAAGCGTCTTTATCTTTTTCTCGAAATCGCGTAGTAAATCCAAGGGTATTTATTCCGTCATAGCGAGCAGTAACAGGTACACTCATTACTGGAACGTTTAAATTTGTTATGGCTTCAGCAGTATTACTGCCTAAAAAATATTCCTTCCATCCACTCGTTCCCGAAGTGCCCATCACAACAAAGTCGGCCTTTTCATTCGCAATGAACTCTTTCAAATTAAATAACAAATCACCATCCATCACAACTGGAGTAATCCGGATATGTTCTGCTTTATGGGTTTCTGCCAGAGCATGTATAGCTGGCATCTCTTGCTTAAATAGTTCGAAATTTGTCCATTCCAAGGAATCGAATAAAACTTGGTAGTTCTGTGGAGCAAATTGATGTTCTACAATCGGTAACGTATACGTATGCACCAAGAAAATCTCAGCTTCAAAAGTTTTAGCCAACTCCAACGCATACACCAAAGCGTTTTGAGCGACATCAGAAAAATCGGTGGGAACTACAATCTTTTTCATGGGAGTGCGTGTTTAAATGTGTACTATAAAGTTAGCTCCATTTTTACTTATAAAATATGATAATGCTCATATTAACAAAGAAATAACAGGGATTTATATGACTAAAAAGTTTCAAGTTTAAAGTTTCAAGTTGTTTCCAAATAAACTCCCTTTTAGAATTTCTCAGTAGCTTAGTGGCTCAGTAGCTTAGTAGCTCAGTAGCTTAGTGGCTCAGCATCTCAGTAGCTCAGCAACTTAGCGGCTATAAAAAAGTTTCCCCTTTTCCCTATCTTTGCAAAAAAAATCCATGCACCACGATACCATAGTTGCTTTGGCAACGCCCACTGGAGCCGGAGCTGTAGCCATCATTCGTATCTCAGGAAAAGAAGCCATTGACATCGCTGCAGCTGTTTTTGAATCCGTCAAAGGGAAAGATTTACGGAATCAAAAAACGCATACCATCCATCTTGGCACTATCGTGGACGGAGCCAAAGTAGTGGACCAAGTCCTGGTATCCGTATTCAAAAACCCCAATTCGTATACGGGTGAAAATGTAGTCGAAATCTCGTGTCACGGTTCGACCTTTATCCAACAACAAATCATTCAATTATTACTTCGAAAAGGTTGCCGTATGGCACAAGCGGGCGAGTTTACCCTTCGCGCTTTTCTTAATGGTAAATTGGATTTATCCCAAGCCGAAGCTGTGGCTGATTTGATTGCTTCTGACAATGAAGCCTCGCATCAAATTGCCATGCAACAAATGCGTGGCGGATTTAGTAGCGAAATTCACCGTCTCCGGGAAGAATTGTTGAATTTTGCCTCGTTGATCGAACTCGAACTGGATTTCGCAGAAGAGGATGTCGAATTTGCCGACCGCAGTCAGTTTACCGACTTACTGAATCGCATCGAGTTTGTTCTCAAACGACTCATCGATTCCTTTGCGGTGGGGAATGTTATTAAAAACGGAATTCCGGTAGCGATTGTGGGCGAACCCAATGTAGGGAAATCAACGTTGCTTAATGCACTACTCAATGAAGAACGCGCCATCGTTTCGGATATCGCGGGAACAACACGCGATACCATCGAAGACGAAATGAATATCAACGGCATCGGTTTCCGGTTTATCGATACGGCCGGAATTCGCGAAACAGCCGACTATGTGGAAAGCATCGGAATTCAAAAAACCTTCGAGAAAATCGAACAAGCGCAAGTGGTGCTTTACCTGTTTGAAAGTGCGAAGTTCCATGCTGACGGACAACAATACCGCACCGAAATTGAAAAAATCAAGAACAAATACCCTCAAAAACAAGTGGTGGTCGTTCTAAATAAAATCGATTTGGTCACCGAGCAGCAGTTGCAAGAAATCCAATCCCAACTAGAAACACTGGATGTAAAACGCATCTTGTTATCCGCTAAAAACCAAGAAGGTGTACACGAATTGAAAAACGAATTGTATGCCTTGGTCAATACCGGCGCACTGCGCAACAACGAAACCATAGTCACCAATAGCCGCCACTACGATGCCTTACTCAAAGCCTTGGAAGCCATTCAAAAAGTGAAATGGGGTATGGAGAGTCAGGTGCCCTCCGACTTGGTCGCTATCGATATTCGGGAGGCGTTGTACTATTTTGGAGAAATTACGGGCGAAGTGACCAACGACGAACTTTTAGGCAATATCTTCGCGAATTTCTGTATTGGGAAGTAAATTAACTAAATCACTGTTATTCAGTCATAACTGAACATTTTATATTAATGAAAAAATTAATAGATTTGATACATCTATAATTTAAAATATGCCGATCTACAATCATATCTACAGTTACATTAAAATATACAGTTGCCTTTTATTTTTATCAATATTTTCAACACTTCACAGCCAAACTCCAGACGAGTATTTAGAATCTGGAAATTCAAAGTTTTGTAAAAAAGACTATAATGGAGCTATTTCAGACTACACGAAAGCTATCGTATTAAGCCCTAATTTTGATGAAGCATACAATAAAAGAGGCGCTTCTAAATTTGAGTTGAAAGACTTCAAAGGTGCAATTGAAGATTATACAAAAGCAATTGAGTTTTACCCTAATTTCGATGAAGCCTACTTCAATAGGGGCATTTCCAAATATAAATTAAAAGATTATTTAGGCGCAATAGCTGATTTTACAAAAGCTATTGAGTTAAAACCTAATTTCAATCAAGCCTACTATAATAGAGGTTTTTCTAAGGATGAATTAAAAGACTTTACAGGAGCAATAGAAGACTATACTAAAGCAATTGAGTTAAATCCTAATTTCGATAAAGCATACAATAATAGAGGTTTTTCTAAGGTTAAGTTAAAAGACTTTTATGGAGCAATAAAAGATTATACTAAAGCAATTGAGTTAAACCCTAATTATGATGAAGCCTACTACAATAGGGGTATTTCTAAACTAAAGTTAAAAGATTATTTAGGCACAATAGATGATTGTACCAAAGCAATTGAGTTAAACCCTATTTTCGATAAAGCATACAATAATAGAGGTTTTTCTAAGGTTAAGTTAAAAGACTTTTATGGAGCAATAGAAGATTTTACAAAGACTATTGAAATTAACCCAAATAATAGTGAAGCATACAATAATAGAGCTATTTCTAAATTTGAGTTAAAAGACTTTAAAGGAGCAATAGAAGATAATACAAAAGCAATTGAGTTAAACTCAAATTATGAAGATGCATACCGAAATAGAGGTGTCGCTAAGTATATGTTAAATGACTTTCTAGGAGCAATAGAAGATTATACAAAGACTATTGAAATTAACCCTAATGATTATGATGCATACTACAGTAGAGGTATTTCTAGACTAAAGTTAAAAGACTATAATGGAACAATTTTCGACTTCACAAAAGCAATAGAAATCAATCCATTAAATAGTTTATATTACTTACAAAGAGCAAGAGTTAAACTTTTAATTAATCAAACAAATAATGCTTGTAGTGACTTTAACAAAGCAAAAGAGTTAGGTGATGAAAAGGCAATTGAATTAATAAATAAATATTGTAAATAAAACTACTAATTTTAAATTGTACATTGTTTGTAACTCAAACGATCAAAACCCATTATTAATTGGCAAAGTTATAATTTCTGTATTGACAAGTTATATTTGGCCGGCAACTTCCGGTCGTCCGCTATATCCCCGATAGGAATCGGGGGATGCCGCTTCCACCCGGGCCGGTCAAAGTAAATTGACATTTTTTGCTTTAATAATAGAGTGTAAACCCCAACGTCTTGCATTGGGCATAATGCTTTTGGTACAAGGCTTCGGTCCATTCCCGCACATCATCATAATCTGCCGCTAAGGCAAAAAACTGGCAATCCAAGGGCGTACTTAAAATAGGCATGGAACGGGTATAACCCGAAAGGGATTGGGCACCCGTGACATCCAAAAAATACTGACTATCCGCCGTATCCAAATCCAAGGTTTTGGTATTCGCAAAATGCACGTGCTTTCCGCGTAATTTTCCTTCAAACAGTTCAGCTAATTCCCCCAGTCCATACGTATAGCCGTCAATTTCCATATAATCTTCAGCACCTTCCACCACAAAATACAACAAGGTGTAGTCCTTAAATTGGCGATCTTCATACAGCAACGTCTCCAATTGAGCTTCCAAACCTTCCATACTATCACAAGTGGCATACACATTGGAAACTCCGCCTTGCAGTGCCAATTGCTCGAGTGAATAGGGAATCGAACTGGTGTTCGCCGAACTCAGGTCAGGAATAACTTCTAAACAATAGACTTTGATTGCTTCCATGAATGTAATTTCGAACCCAAAAATACCAAAACTCAAAAAAAAATAGTTGTAAAATTTAAAAGATTAGAAGGTTAAAAATCAAGTAATTTCACCTATAGATTGTTTCGACAAAACCTGTATTTTTAGTACAAAATAAAAAATTTAACACCATTCATCGTTTTTTTTCGTACATTTATCGATAAGCATGATGATATGCCCTTTATGAATTCAACGCACAATACAAATTTTGCCCAACGTTTTTCCGCCTGGTTTGCCCAAAAACCGAGGCTTGCGGGTATATTGGCCTTTCTATTTTTAATGCCCTTTGTCTATTTTGCTATTTCACTACGATATAAGATTATTCGTGAAAATGAACACCGCGAAATGTCAAATATCCTCAATGTGGTGCAACGCAACATGGCGCAAATTTATAAAAACAGCTATACCACTACCCTCACCTTAGCCTTAACCATCAATGATAATGGGCAACCTGAAGATTTTGAAAAAGTGGGTAAACAATTGGTAGAATCTAATCCTTCTATTGATGCTGTTCAATTGGTTCCAAATGGTACCATTAAATATATTTATCCCTTAAAAGGCAACGAAGCGGCGTTAAACTATAATATTCTTGCCTCCAAAAACACCAAACAAGAGGCATTTGTCTCCCTTAAAACCAAAAACTTTTATTTTGCGGGTCCGCTTGAATTAAAACAAGGGGGCGTCGGCGTAGTAGGAAGATTACCCGTGTACAAAAAAAATAAGTTCTGGGGGTTTTCTGCCGTCGTTATTCGCATGAATACCTTACTTAAAGCTTCTGGTATCGGTTCGATAGACGACACCAAATACTACTTTCAATTCTCTAAAACCGACCCCAAAACAGGTAAAGAAACCTTCTATTTAAAGGAAAAAGCCGATTTTAGTAATAAGTACTACCGAAGTGTAACAATACCCGAAGGCAATTGGAATTTGTATTTGATATCCCGTCATTCCAACAATGCCATTTATCAAGTCTATACTTCCTTAATTTTAGGAACATTGCTTTGCCTCATCTTTGGTTTATGGGTGTATTCCATGATGAAAAAGCCGGCGGAACAGCACATTCTGATTTTGGAACAAGCGAAAATATTGGTAGAAAACGAAATCAAATTCAAAACCTTATTTGAACAAGCTCCGGTAGGTATTGCCAAAGCTGATGTGAATTCCAATATCTTTCTAGAATCCAATGCTCATTTTTCTAAAATCTCGGAATATACCGAGGATGAATTAAAAACACGTAGCTTAGATCGATTACTCAGTCCAGAAGATTATGAAGCGTTTAAACAAGGATTGCAACGCCTACTTTCTAAAGAACAAGAGGAATTTAACACCGAGATTCAATTACAAACCAAAAATGGCAAACGAATCTGGATCAACTTGTTAGTTGCTCCAATTTGGAGTAATGAAATAGAAGCCCAAAAATATATTTTAATCATTGAAGACATCGATGCCAAAAAAACAACTGAGGAAGATTTACGCAATTCATTTGACCTAGTCAATGAGCAAAACAAACGCTTGCTGAATTTCTCCTATATCGTTTCACATAACTTGCGTTCCCATTCGAGCAACATCAAATCCATTTCCAATTTAATGGATGAAGCCGAAACGGAGGAGGAAAAATTAGAACTCATGGAGATGCTTCGTAAAGTGTCACTTTCTTTACAAGACACGATGACCAATTTGAACGAAGTGGTGAATATTCAATCCAATATCGGACTTCAACGGGAAGAGTTGAACTTAAAAGTGTTCATTGATTCTACCCTTCATGTATTGAATGAACAAATCCTTCAAAAAGACACCACGCTATTTGTTGATGTAGACTCAAACGCTACGGTATTTTACAATGCAGCCTATTTGGAAAGTATATTGTTGAATTTGGTTTCCAATGCGATTAAATACGCTTCCCATGATCGCGTACCTATTGTAAAAATCGAATACAATGCCGTATTGAAAAAATTAAGTGTCAGCGATAACGGTATCGGAATCGATTTAAAGAAACACGGGCACAATATGTTTGGCATGTACAAAACCTTTCATAAAAATGCCGATGCCAAAGGATTGGGTTTATTCATTACCAAAAACCAAATCGAAGCTATGGGTGGTAAAATCACCGTGGAAAGTGAGCCCCACAAAGGGACTACTTTCACCGTGTATTTTGTCTAATTATTGTTTTACGATTTTGAATGCTTTGTTTTGCGAATCGGAAAGGATTTTTACTATATAAATTCCCGATTGAAATCCGCTGAAATCAATCGCTTGATCATTTTGAATCGTATTCGTATACACTTCTTTTCCAGCAACATCACAAATAGAAATTTGAGCCGTTTGGGTAATTCCCTGAATGGTGATTCGATCGGTAGCCGGATTGGGGTATACTTTTACAGCTTGAGAATCAAATGTATTTTGTTGTAAGGCAAACGACCAGGGTTCGCCAAAATGACTTCCAAAAATATAATCGGCCAATAACGGATAATCGATAAAGGGATTGCGATTGTATTGCCACGTATAAATGTAATTGTTGCGGTGCATTTCAAAGTCGTCAGCGGGATCCGTGTGATTCCAAGTGAGCAACGATGCCAAATCACCCATCTGCCCTACGGTTGTATCGACCGGATTTCCATTCACGAGATTAAGTCCGTTGTAGCGAACAGCCATATAAAACAAGGCGCGAGAAACGTCGCCTTTCCAACTTCCACTATTTCCTGCTGGCCCGTTGTAATCAGAACCATAATCGCGATTGCTTCGGGTGGTGTTTTCTGAACCGTCTTCTGCCCGTAAATGATGCGCATCGGCGTGTCCAGCAATAATATCATCGGGTCCTGTTGGCAACCATACATTGATTCCATCTGGAATTGAAGAGGTAGCATCTGCAAATCCGCCGCGGGATTGGGGCCAAATATGTTCGCGATTCCAAACCCCGATATTACTGTTTCCTGTTTGGTAATCGATTTTGGAGCGCGGACTTTCAACGTACATCATCCAAATCTGACTCCCATTTAAAGGATTACGGTCGGCTTCTAGTAATATATCAGCAATATCCCCATAATTGTGGGCATGAACCACATTAGGATTCGCAATAATATCTTGTAAAGCTTGCTTTAGTGCGGCTCCAGACAATCCTTCTAGACTATCGTAATAGCCACTGGGAATGGTTGGCGTAACAATTCCATAGGTTGGATTTAATGGTGTTCCCCAAGGTGATACGATGTAATCATTATCATTCACACGCACCACAATACTGTTGTTATTCAACACATATCCTGAGGGAACCGAATTTACTTTAATTTTTAATTCTTCATCACCTTCGTTGTTCGTATCATCTACAATTAAAAGATTGGTCGTAGCGGACGAACTCCCTACAGGAATTGAGATGGAGGAAGTACCACTGTAATCGGATAAAGTGAAACTACCATTGTTCATGGTAAAACTCACATTTAAAGCACTACCCGAAACAGGACTTGCCGTAGTAAAAGTAACAGAAAGTGTTTGCCCTTCAGTAATGGGTGCCGGTGTTGCGGTAATGGTTATGCCATTCAATATAATTCCACTCCCATCATTATTCATACCGGGTGTTGGTGTAGTGACTGAAAACGTCCCATCATTGTTGCGTTGCATCGATTGATTAGCCGCATTTTGGTTAAGACTCTCATTTACACAAACAGTTAATCCCAAAGCGGTCATAATTGCAGAAGGTGTGGTTGTTGCTGCATTGGAATAGGCTAATGCATTAATAAGTCCTGTAGTTGTAGCCGCCGTATTCAAAGGAAAATCACTAGCATTGGCTTGGTATATCGCCACTACATCGGGTCCATTTTGAATGGAAGTATTAGGAATTACATACGCCGGTGCGGGGGTTACTTGAGAGTTACCAATCAACAATATACCGTTGACATCGGTCACCATTCCGTCAAGGTCAATGGCCAAATAACTCACATTCGATGTTCCAGAGCCACCGTTAAAAAATACCAAACAATAGCCGTCCAAAGGCATGTTGGCAGACGTAGATTTTAACTCCACAAACTCTTTGACGTCGGTACTTGGGGTATCTGCATCAAGTTCATTGATTACAATTTGGGCATGGGAAAAGCAGCCCCATAACAAGGCTACGATTCCTAAGATTCGGTTTGTCATTTTCGTATAATTCTAACACAAAGATACACTGAATTTTAGAAGTTCCGACTTAAATAAACCTTAATTAGCAAGGATACAATGGAAATTAGAAGTAATTTTGGAGTCAATAATTTATTTAGATGCTATGAAAAAAATATTTTTAATCGGAATATTTACAGTACTTTTTACTTCATGTGGAAATTCAGATTCCTACACCATTAATTGTACTATTGATAAAAAAAATGACGGTGCCATGGCCTTTTTACGTAATGAGAATGCAATGGGCGAATTAAAAACAATAGATTCCACAGCGGTTACAAATGGAACTTTTTCTTTTGAGGGAAGTGTAGAAAACTTAGACTTATATTCGATTTCTGTAGAGAAAATAAACAGTTCTGTCTCTGTAATCATGGAACCTGGAACTATTAATGTTCACTTTCCAGACAAAGCTACTGACTATCCCAAAGTGGGTGGCACACCTTATAACGACCAACTTCAAAAATTAAATGAATCATTACTGAAGTTTGATACGGATTTGTATGCTTTCCAAAACAAAAACAAAGATAAATATATAAAAGCGGTAAAGGCCAAAGATACGGTAATCGTAGATCAATTATTGGATCAGGCAATGACTTTGAATAAAAAGAAATTTGACTTTTTGAATACTTATCCTTTAAAAAACCCGGACCATTTCATGTCTGTATTTTTATTACAGCAACGATTGATGAATGGAGACACCTCTTTTGTTCAAATTAATAGTGCTTTTAAAAAGTTACCCAGCAAATTAAAGGAATGTCGCATTGGAAAAGAATTAGAACAAAAATTAAAAGAAGTAGAAAACTCCCGTAAAGAAACTACTCAAGTAGCTACACCCTCCAACGCTTCTTTATCTACCGAATCAAATACTACTAAAGCACCTGATTTTGAGGGCAAATCCCCCGATGGCAAAGTAGTTACTTTAAAATCAGCTCTAGGTAAAATTACTTTATTGGATTTTTGGGCATCTTGGTGTCCTCCTTGCCGAAAAGAGAATCCAAATGTGGTAAAATTGTATGCTGATTATCATGCCAAAGGTTTTAATATTTTGGGTGTTTCCTTGGATGATGATGTTGCCAAATGGAAAGCTGCTATTGTTAAAGACAAAATTACTTGGCCCCAAGTATCCAATTTAAAAGGTTGGAAAGATCCTATTGCACGATTGTATAATATCGAAGAAATTCCGACCACCTTTTTGCTAGACGCAGAAGGAAATATTATAGCCCGCGGACTCACTGGAGAAGCTTTGCGCGCGAAAGTGGCATCCCTATTGCATTAATTTATTTTCACAAATGATTTACTGTTTTTCAAAGAGTTAGCCAAGCGACCTATTTTTTTTAGAAAAATAGATTTGGAAAGCCCAAAAGTGTTGTTATATTTGCAACCGCTTAAAGCGTTGGGGAGATACTCAAGCGGCCAACGAGGGCAGACTGTAAATCTGCTGGTTACACCTTCGCAGGTTCGAATCCTGCTCTCCCCACGAATAAATAAAACACAAAAAAAAAATCGCCAAGTTCACTTGAGCGATTTTTTTTTTGTGTTTTATTTTCAGCGCGTAGCGCTCAGGATGGGCGAAGCCAATCCTGGATTCGTAAAATGTGATTCTTAAACCACTGCCAAGTTCACTTGAGCGATTTTTTTATGTGTTTTATTTTCAGCGCGTAGCGCTCAGGATGGGCGAAGCCAATCCTGGATTCGTAAAATGTGATTCTTAAACCACTGCCAAGTTCACTTGAGCGATTTTTTTTATGTGTTTTATTTTCAGCGCGTAGCGCTCAGGATGGGAAGCCCCAAAACCCCCAAAGGGGGAGAGAAGCTGCTGAGACGCTAAGACGCTAAGCTTCTGAGTAATTGATATCGTTAACTTACAAGGTATCATAAACCTTTTCCACTTTTAAACTTTATACACTAAAACCTGAAACTTTTTATATCCACTAAGATGCTAAGCTACTAAGCTTCTGAATTACTGCAAATGTCAATCCACACAATTCCCTCTGAATACTGTGACTGCGACTGCGACTTTCTCTGTTTCCCACTACTCTGATTAGGGTTTTGTGTTGTTGACTTGTTCTCTTTAAATCCTAATGAAAAATTAATCTACAACCGAGGGCAAAGCCGTTATTTTATGTAACTTTGTGACCCTTTAAAAAACGGAAACACATGATTTTACGAAATTATTTGCGCCTAGTGGTACTTACTCTAACCGTACTCTTTGCGGGTACCTCCTATGGGCAATGTTTTGAAATTGAGAGTATTTTAGTGGACGCTTGTTCCCCTACCAATCCTACCAACGAGGAAGGCTTCAATGAAATGGTGCGCTTCAAAGTGGGTCCGAACCCCTTAAATACCGCCAATTTAAACGTTACTTGGCCGAACAATCCATGGGGAGGCGTTATTCAAAATGCCACTACAGCTAATATTGTGGCACAATTAAATGCCAGTATCGCAACCGCGGGTAACTGTGGCCAAATTCTTCAGCCTACGGGTGGTGTACTGCCAGCCAATGCGACAGTACTGTTGGTTACCAGTCAGAATGTGAATGTGACGTTTAATTCGTTTGCTACACTGACAACAACCGTGTACATGATCTTTCAAAATAATACCGCGAATATCGGTGGCCATTTTGCCAATTACAATACCATACCGGGAACACGAACCTTAGTCATGTCTTTTGGCGGAACGTGTGCGGATACGGTTACTTACGAACGCAGTTTATTGATTAACAATACGGGCGGCTATGGCGGACCCTTGACCAGTCAAGATGGTGCAGCTGTTAACTTTACGCCTGCAGGTGTTCCAACCTATGTGAACAATGGCTGTTTGGCTCCAGTACAACCTTTCACGGTGAATGCGGGTACTACCCAAACCGCTTGTCGTGGCGCTTCGATTAACCTTACGGGTACGGCACAAGGCCAACAATCGGTGCAGTGGACAGCACCGGGTGGAACGTTTACCAACCCTACGAGTCTCACTACTTCCTACACCTTACCCACAACGGGTTCTTCGGTTACTTTAACGTTGACCGCGACCAACATTTGTGGTTTAGCGATTACTTCTACAGTGACGATCAACTTTACAACCGTAGCTGATCCAACAGTAACCACTCCCGTGAATTACTGTCAGAATGCCGTGGCGACGCCTTTGGTAGCCACACCTAGTGCGGGGGGAACCTTAAACTGGTATGGAACTAATGCTACAGGAGGAACGGCTTCAGCGGTAGCCCCGACCCCTTCTACTGCTACCTTAGGCACGTTTACGTATTATGTGAGTCAGACGATTGCGGGATGTGAAAGCAACCGTGTACCGATTGTAGTAAATGTAGCCAATACCGGACCTTCATTGAACTTATTCTGTGATATGGCGAGTCCGAATACCACACCAACTTCTATCAACTTTGATTTTAGTAATGTGGGGCAAACGAATTTTACCTATACCTATACCGTTGCCGGAGGTGCTCCTGTAACGGGTACTTGGGTAGCACCGTCGAACTATACGGTAACGGGATTGAGTCCGGGGACTTCGGTGACGTTCACTTTACAAGCGAATGGAGTGGCCTGTGTGTCGCCCATGACCGTGACGTGTAATACACCTTGTGCGACATTTACCAACCCGAACTTCCCTGCTATTGGTTCGATCTGTCAAGGCAGTGCGGTACCGACATTAGCCACTACATCACCAAACGGAATAAGTGGAACCTGGAGTCCGGCCACCATTAACCCAAACACTTCAGGGTCGTATACATTTACTCCTGATTCTGTTTTGTTTCCATGTGCGAATCCGCAGACTTTGAATGTCACTATAACGCCTCAGGCAACGCCTACCTTTACCCCCATTGGACCCTTGTGTGCAGGAACGTCTTTTACATTGCCGACTACCTCCAATAATGGTATTCAGGGAACATGGGATCAAGCCCCTAATTTGTTTGCAACAACGACCTATACCTTTACCCCGATTAACAGTGCTTGTGCCACGAGTACGACATTAACGGTAGCGATCAATTCCACGGGAACGCCAATCTTTAGTCAAGGGAATCAAACTTTTTGTGAAGATTTTGTCGTAACACAACCTTTATTACCCACCACTTCGAATAACGGAATTACGGGTACTTGGTCACCTGCTTCGATACAAACGGGGACTACAGGTGTTACCACCTACACCTTTACCCCTACAACCGGTCAATGCGCCAATCAATATTCGTTTACCATTACGGTAACGCCCAATGTGACGCCTACCTTCACTCCTGTTGCTGCCGTATGTGCAGGCACAGTTTTGAGTCCGTTGCCGACCACATCCAACAACGGGATTACCGGAACTTGGTCGCCTGCCTTAAATAACACGGCAACGACAACCTATACCTTTACGCCGAGTGGTACCCAATGTGCGAATACCACGACCTTACAGATTGTGATTACCCCAAAGGTAACGCCAACCTTTACGCCTATCAGTGCGTTGTGTTCGGGTACGACTACTAATCCGTTACCCGCTACTTCTAATAACGGGATACCAGGAACATGGTCGCCTGCCTTTAACAATACGGCCACTACGACTTACACGTTTACCCCAAGTGCAGGCCAGTGTGCCAATACCGCTACTTTATCCGTGCCGATTACTGCACCTGTTGTCCCAACCTTTACCCAAGTGGCACCGATTTGTATTAACACGACCTTTCCTTCTTTACCAACGACCTCAAATAATGGCATAACAGGAACCTGGTCGCCTGCACCCAATAACACAGCTACAACAACGTATACGTTTACACCGAATACAGGACAATGTGCGACCACCACAACCATGACGGTGAATGTAATTAACAATTCTATTGTACCTACGTTCAATATCACCGCGACTCGCTGTCCGGGCTTGCCTTCTCCATTACCCACCACTTCTTTGAATGGAATTACAGGTGTTTGGTCGCCAGCCTACACTCCGAATGCGAGTAACAACTATACTTTTACCCCGAATGCGGGACAATGTGCTACGACTGTGACCCAAGCGATTACTATTGTGGCTGCTCCCGTGATTTCGACCCCAACACCGTATATCGTTTGTGACGACAACAACGACGGCGTGGCATGTTCGTTTGATTTAATTACGAAGATTCCAGAGATTACAACCAATCCATCGGTACAGGTTACTTTCCATGTGACGAATACCGATGCGCAGACCGGTTCGAATCCGATACCGCTCACGCAATTGTTCTGTAATAATGATTACGACCAACAGACGATTTATATCCGTGTGTTTGACCCGGCAGCACCCAACTGTCCGTCGTACACTACTTTACAATTAATCGTGAATAAAAAACCAGTAGCGACGCCTCCAGCGGATTACCACAAATGTGATGATAACACGGATGGTATTGCGGTGTTCAACTTGAATACAGTGGTGAACCCACAGGTATTGGGTAGTTTAGCCGCCTCACAGCATACGGTGACCTATTATGCCTCACAAGCGGATGCCTTGGTTCCTCAAAATGTATTATCGGGAACGAATGCTTTTGCCTCGGCCTCGACGACATTGTGGATTCGGGTGCAGAACAATACTACGGGTTGTTTTGATGTAGTGTCCGTAAACTTGGTGGTTGACCCACTACCGCTGTTACCTGCCGTTGGGTACTTCCCGCAATATGAATTGTGTGAAACAACCGCTCCAGTAGGCTATGAATTCTTTAATTTGAATTCGCAACTCCCAACAATATTAAACGGACAAACAGGCATTCAAGTGAAGTTTTATCCAACTTTGGCTAATGCCAATGCCAATACCAACGCGATTACGAATACGGCAGCCTATCAAAACGTACCGCCTTACAACCAAACCCTTGGTATTCGTTTAACCAACACTACGACGGGTTGTTTTGTAGTAACGACCATGGATTTAGTCGTGAATCCGAAGCCAAGTATTTTGGTACCAACAGCACCCTATACCGTGTGTGACGACAATCAAGACGGTGTGGGTCTGTTTGATTTGAGTACGTTGACCCCACAATTGCTTTCGGGAGCGCCTACACTTTATACCATTACGTACCACGTAACGCAGATTGATGCGCAGACACCGTTGAACCCAATCAATGTGACGGTTCCTTTTGTGAACAACGATCCGTTTACGCAAATCATTTGGGTTCGCGCCGAAGACCCGACTACAGGTTGTGTGACTATTGCACCTATTACGTTACAAGTAAACATTGCACCTATCGAGCCGTTTAACTTGCCGACGATAAATAACTGTGATGTGGATAGTAATCCTACAGATGGGTGTACGACCTTCAACTTAGCGTCACAGACCCCTGCGGTTTTGGCCCAACAAACTACAGCTGCCAACAATTATACGGTAACCTATTACACTTCACAGGCCGATGCTTCGGCTTCACCAGCGGGTATCAACCCGATTGTGAATACAACCAACTATACCGCTTGTGGCACGACGACCATTTGGGTGCGTGTGGAGCACAAATCAACACATTGTTTTGCGGTGGGTTCGTTTGACTTACAAGTGAACCTAGCAACTCCTGTGAGTTTGCCTACCTTATATGCATTATGTGATGATGATGCCACACCGAATAATCAATTCACCACTTTTGACTTGGTGAGTTTTATTGGGGCTACCCCTGGTTTAACGGTTAACTACTATTTGAATGCGGCGCATACGCAACCTATTAGTAATCCTAGCGCGTTTATGAATACCATAGCGGCTAACCAAACGATTTTCTTGGTATTGACCAATGCAACAGGCTGTAAGAGTTATTCCACGTTGACGGTGAAAGTATTACCCATACCGACGCCCAACACCAACCCACCGGCTTTGGCAGCGAAGTGTGATGTGAATAGTCCGGGAGATGGCTATGAGATTTTTGACTTGACGGTGAATGCTACTTATATCTTAAACGGACAAGCCAATGTGAGTTTGCATTACTACCCGAGTTATAACGATGCGGTGGCGGATACCAATGAGATTCTTACACCAACGGTAGCCAACGTGAATCAGAACGTATGGATTCGTGTGGAGAGCAACTTGAACATAGACTCGTTTAGCGAACACTGTTATGTACTGGTTGAACAAGCCTTAACGGTGAATCCGTTGCCGACTTTGGTACAGCCTGTGACCGATTACCAAGAATGTGACGACGATACCGATAACATCACGGCGTTTAACTTAACCGCTTGGGGAGAGGCCAACTTGCTTACAGGCAATGCATTGCCGCTAAGCAATTATACCTTGAGTTTCTACGAAGATGCAGCACTTACGCAGTTGATTGCTAATCCTAATGGATACCTAAATACGAGCAACCCACAAACGTTGTATGTGGTAGCGACCAACAGTACGACAGGTTGTCGCTCAGTAGCGGGAACATTCAATATCTTGGTGAATCCCAAGCCACAAGCTGACGTACCGTCTATTCCGTTTGAAACCTGTGATACCGACGGAACAAACGATGGGCAGTTTGCCTATGACTTGACTCCGCTGG
>NZ_SBKN01000010.1 GCF_004122105.1 Flavobacterium stagni | reverse complement strand
AAGTTACATTCGGACTTGTTGTAGAAACTTGTGTTAAGTTCACTTGCGCCAAAGTAACAGGTTGACCGTTTAAGGTATCGTTTACCAACACATTAGGTACAGCAGTACCACCCGTATAACCGTTAGCTGAACCATTATCGTCGTTAGCGATGATGATTCCAGCTGTTACAGGAATCGTAACAACAGCCGTATCACAATTAGTTGGATTGATAGTTTGACAAATTTGGTAAGTAATTGTATAAGTTCCAGCAGGAGTTCCAGCAGGAATAACAACATTACCAGTAGTAACATCAATAGTTGGAACTGCACCACCATTAATTGGTGTAGCAGGATTTACAACACTAATAGTTACTTGTGATGTAGTAACAGCTGTACCGTTAATATTATCGGCACCACCACCATTACTTACTAATATATTTCCAGCGTTTTGAGATCCAATAGAACCATTTACACTAGACAAAGTATCATTAATTGCATCAATTACCGCACAATTTAAGGAACCACCAGAACTATTTCCAGTGTTCACAAATGCACCGTACACACGTAAGTTACTGATCACACTTGCTAAAGAAGCAACTTTGATTCGAACTTCGTCAAAAGATTGTGTAGCATAGAATCCAACATTATAGTAACCTGGACCACTTCCTAAAATAGGAGCAATAGCAGTTAAACTAATTAATTGACCAGCACTACGGGTTTCTTTTAATTGACCGTTGTTATAAGTAGAAATTGTTAGCGATTGTAATAAATCCGCTTCAATTAAACTATTTAAGTCTTTAATTGTAAATCCGGCAAAAGTACCTGCTGGATACGTTGTCAATTGATCAACTACTGCGATCGAACCTGTAGCAGCAACTCCAGCAGTTAAAGAGATAGTTGCATAATCAGTAGTTGAAGCAGTTAATACATTGTTTGAGTTATTAACAGCACATGCCACACAAGCTACACCGTCAATTCCTGTTCTTTTACCATCTAAAGTAACAGGGAAAGTAGGAGAGGTAAGCGCATACGATTGGTTACAGTCAATTGTTGTTGGACAGAATTTTTGGAAAACTCCATTGTAAACTTTAATTGTGCCCAAAGTAACTGTAGCCAAATTCACAAATGAAATTTTCACTTCATCAAATGGCATTGTAGTTACAAAACCAACTGTTTGTCTGCTAGAACCTACTAATAAGTCTGTATTTACAGCTACTAAAGGTCCGTCACCTGTTTTCGTTTCTTGCTGAACACCATTTAAGTAAGTAGTTACACGAATAGCATCTAAAGCATTAACGTTAACTAAATTTACAGCATCAATATCAAAACCAGCAAAGTTACCAGCAGCGTAATCTGTAATTTGATCTTTAACTGCAATACTAGCACTTGTTCCAACAGAAGCAGTTAAATCTACATTTGCGTAGTTAGAAGCGTTTGTGTCGATTAAATTCTCAGTATTTGATACAGCACATAATAAACAAGCTAAACCATCAATTCCAGTATTTGAACCATTTACATATACAGGATATGTAGGAGCTGTAATTGCAACAGGAGTGTTACAAGGCAACTCAGGTCCGGCACAGAATTTTTCAATAACTGCATTATATACTTTAGTATTTCCAAGGTTTACACCAACCGTTTGATTGATGCTAAATTGTACTTCATCAAAAGATTGAGTCGCAACAAAACCTACTTTATATCTTCCAGTACTATTTAATAATAAACCATTAACTAAAAGGTTATTTCCAGAGATCTGCTCTCTCAATGAACCATTTAAATAGGTACGAACAGTAAGATTCGATAAAGCAGCAACACTTACAATATTTCTATTTTCAATTTCAAAACCAGCATAAGTTCCAGCAGGGTAATCCACTACTTGATCTTTAACAGCAACACTTCCTGAACCAGCAACACTTGCTAATAAAGTAATTGTTGCGAAATCTGTAGAGCTAGCAGAAACTAAGTTAGTAGCATTAGATACTGAACCTACACTAATTCCTGACATACCTGTGTGAGAATACTCAACTGTAGCAGGGAATGTAGGATAATTTAAAGCTGTAACTTCATTACATTCCAAAGCTGGACCTGGACAGTAGTTTACAATAACTGGATAGTAAATATTTGTTGAAGAAGCAACAGAAGCTAAACTGTTTACTGTAAATTCAATGGCATCAAATTGTTGGTTGGTATTAGCACCCACTACAAAACTACCAGGATTAGCAAGTAAACTTAAGTTAACTAAAGATGAACCATTAAATGTTTCTTTAAGAGTTCCTCCTAAATATGTTTTAACAGTGATTGCATTCAATAAATCTGCAGAAAGTAAACCACCAGTTGGTTCGATTCGGTAACCTGCAAATGTTCCAGCTGTATAAGTTGTATTTGTATCTGTTACACGAACGCGATGTGAAACACCTACACCAATACCTGTTGAAGCAGTGGCATAGTTTGTTAAACTCGCATCAATTAAACGCGATACATTACTTAATCCACAACCAATTAAACAAATTCCACTTGTTGAGGAAGAAGTCGTTAACCCATCAAACTGAATGCTTGTGAAAGGTACAAAATCAGCAGGGTTACATGCTAAAACGCCGTCATTCACTGTGATTGTTACCACTGCAGTATCGCAATTTGAAGGATTGATGGTTTCACAAATTTGATATGTTAATGTATACACACCATTAGGAGTGCCCGCAATTACGTTAACTGAACCATTACTGTTTAATACCAAATTCGGGTTGGCTACAATAGTAGTAATGGTAACATTTGATGAAGTTGCTGGATTATCATTTAAAGTATCATTTGTCAATACATTTAAAACATTGTTAGCTCCAGATGTGGCAACTATAGGGCCTGCAGTATCGTCTTCAGCCTCAATTTCTGCTGCAGAAACAGGTACAGTTACCGTTGCTGTGTCGCAGTTTGTAGGATTGGAAACTTCACAAATTTGATACACCAAAGTATAGTTACCTGCAGGAGTGCCAGGAGCAACAACAACATTGTTTCCAACTAATGAAACACCGGCATTGGTCGATGAAATTTGCGATATAGTTACTTGAGAAGCAACAACTGGATTTCCATTTAATGTATCGTTAGTCAATACATTGGTAAATGAAGTTCCACCAGCAGCTCCTACAATTGAAGTTCCTGTATCGTCATTTGCAATAATTTTATTACATCTTGAAATGGTGAAAGGAATATTACATCCTGTGCTTCCAGGAGGAACTGCATAATAAGTTACAGTTGTTCCTGCATTCATTGGGAATGGATTTGAAGCATTGTATTCCACAGTATTAGAATCTACTGGATATTCATTGTAGAAAGAAGATCCTGTAGGAAAACTTGAAGCTACATCAGATACAGGAACTGTTGTTCCAGCACCACAATAGTAGAAGTTACGAACTGTTGGAACACCTTGACAATTGGCATTCACATAATTCGTTCCATTGATTCCAATTGAAATGGCTTGAGCGATTGGTTCTCCCACACAAGTACCATTGGTGGTATATCCTTGAATTAACGGTTTGTTGTTTAAAGCAACTCCAGTTATCGCTCCGACACCAGAAATGGTTCCGTTTACTTGAATGTTATTACCACAAGAAGTGTTGTTCAAAATGGTACAATCAGTAGTAGCTCTTAATTTAAAAGTTAATCGAGCCAATACTTGATTAGGTGAAGAAGGTAAAGGTAAAGTACCAAAATCCCACACAATCGAACCTGTTGCACCTAATGTAGGGTTAAAGGTTACCGTATTTGGTGAAGGTAGAGGCGTGAATAATACCGATCCTGATGCACTATTAGTTACATAAGTAGCATTGTAGGGAATAGGAATAACAATTTTAGTATTATTAACCGCTTCAGTACCTAAGTTTTTGATATCCACACTAAAGGTCATGTCTTGACCTGGTTGAATCGAATATGGAGGAGTTGAAACGTTAACATTGTTCAATTGAGTTACACTCAACATACCTTCTTGCTCAGGTACATAAGCATCTACAGCCATGGCTATATTAAAAATAGCATAAACGTCACCACCACTACCGTATTGGAAGTTGGTTGACGTTTGACTGTTACCAATTATTGTATTATTGGTATTGTTAAGCGTAAACATCGCTATATCTATACCAGTATTGTTTGCTATGTTAGGGTTTCGCGTATTTCCACCCGTAGCAATAGAAGAATTAAAGAAATTCGACGCCGAATTACCGGTATGGGAAAGAGTAGTGTAATTATTTGTGTTTAAATTTCTAATTCTAAAGAAATCACCGGTCAGGTTTACGTCACCTTCAGAAGCCATCATACCTAATTTGATACCTACGTTACCCGTTTGTACCGTATTAAAACCTGATACAGGTAAATTTGTTGTAGATGAACCATTCATGTAGGCATGACCATCAAAGATAGTCACATCACGGTATTTCATTTTGGAGTTTTCGTAAACAACAACGATACCCCAACCTCCGGAGTATCCTGTTCCACCTCCATTACCATCACGTAATGCTAAATCGGCTACAGTATAGGAACCTAAACCGTATTGTCTAACATAGTCGGTAATTTCTGCAAATCCAGAATAAATATAATCCCCATTAGAAGTAGGGTAATAAATATTTGTTGAAGATGCTTGAAGTGTAGTGTAAGCAGTTGCACCAGGTCCTTTCAATAACGCTTTACGTTTGTCAAAAGTCTTGGTGTACGATGTACCTCCAATTGTTTTTGTTACGCTGAAAGTATTGGAAGCAGTCCCCGATTGATTAGCACGACCTGTCCAGTATAATCCGGCAAAAACAATTCGTGAACAAGAAGGAATTGCACCGTTTTCGGTTGAAAGGGTCAAATCCGCTGACGAAGAGTTGAAGGTCGGACTACCACCTAGTCCTGTAATGCTATTTCCGTCGACGTCAACATACACCATAGTGTTGTTGTTGTTAAGCGTAGTAGCACCATAATTTTGTAGGGTCAGGTTGGTATTACCAATCATGGTAAAATCCCCTTTAACATTGTAAACGGTTTTCGTCGGAGTGTACGACGAAGTACGTTGTGTAAAGGGAACATAAACCTGAGCATTTAAGCTTCCAATCATTCCAAAAAGGAACAAAAGCTGAAGAAGCAAAAATTTGGTTTTGTTAGATTTGTGAGTCATATAGTTATTTTTCATGGTATTCAACTTTGAGCTAAATTTGAATGATTACGATCCCATGTCGCTTTTGTAAACGACTATGTATGGGGTGTTTGTAGAAGTTACAACCTGAGAAATTTGTTGAAGAGTGTAAGGAAAGGTTGTAAGTATATAAACATATTTCAACTTGGTAAAAGCACTCAAGGTTGAAAGATTCAATGTACTGATGATTTGAGAAGGATTGTCAATACGAATGGTTATCAATTCAATCGTTTCCTTTTGAAAAGTAGCCTGCGGTAGACGAATAAATCCATTGAAATCAGTGTATAAACTGACAGGAGTGGCGCCATAAGTTTTCACTACATTGTCATAAAAATAAACAGACGATTGTACTTCATACACTAATTCTTTGAGTCGGGTACGATCAGGATCAGTACCGCCTCCAACGTAGGTGTCAAGTAGTTTAATCGTTGAAACTCTGGGCGAACCTGCTTGCTGGGCAAACATTTCACTTTGCATTGAGAGGAGGAAAACGATTATCGTAATCACGTTTCTCAAGACCGAATAAGAACTAATTGATTTGTTCATGTTTGATTTATTTGGGTTGATTTTGTTACTATTGTTACTATGCATTTAGGATAAAGTTAACATTGTTCAAAATTATGTTGATAAGTTTCTCAATCTTAATTTTATCTGTGAACTACCACAAAACTCGTTGAAATTCCGATTTTAACCTTTTTACGGTTATTTAACGGCATATTTGTGCTAGTTGGCGATGCATTTTAGAACGTTTTTTCTTCATTTTTTGTTGAATAAATTCTACATCTGATATATATTACTATCGATAAAATGCATAATTTAACAAATCGAAAGTAGTCAGTATTTTCTGTCTGACCAAAAAAAACATCGATAAAATGCATAAAAAAGCGGATAAAATGCATTTGATACAATATATAACATGAAAAATCTTACAATAACATGAAATATCAACTTTCTCTGATTAGACATGCAAAATCTTCATGGAATCTTCCCCTTGAGGATAAACTTCGTCCTTTAAATGAAGTCGGAATTCAACGAGCATTAGTGATGCGTGAGCATGTTCAAAGTATAATAAAAGATGCCGACTATGTCTTTTCAAGTCCGGCTGTTCGAGCACGTTCAACGGCAAATCTTATGTTGGAGGGATTGCCAATCAAACAAAATACATTCGAAATTATCCCTGAACTCTACACTTTTGACGTGCGACAACTTGAAACATTTGTTAAAAAACTGTCTTCTTCGTTAACACACGTTTTTCTTTTTGGTCATAATTCTGCTATTACAGATTTTGTTAATAAATTTGGGGACCGTTATATTGAAAATGTTCCCACTTCCGGTTGGGTAACGATTGAATTTGATTGCGAAAATTGGAGCCAAATTCAAAAAGGAAAAACCGTTCGTTTTCGGACACCCAGAGATTAATTAGCATGATAAACGATAAAAAAAACAAATTCATTGACCGCGAAAAAAGCTGGCTCACTTTCAATGCCCGTGTATTACAAGAAGCTGCTGATCCTACGGTACCCTTACTCGATAGACTTCGCTTTCTCGGTATTTTTTCTAACAATTTAGATGAGTTTTTCCGTGTACGGTTTGCCGCCATTCGACGACTTAGTTTGTCCGGACAAACCGGTGAAAAAATCTTAGGAGGAATTTCCGCCCAGCAATTGGTGAAAGAGATTACCGATATTGTAATCAAGCAACAAACGGAGAGTTTACGAATCCTTAGTGATATTGAAAAGCAATTAGAAAAAGAGAATATTATCATTGTGAATGAGACACAATTGTGTCAGGAACATCAAAATTATATTCACGATTTTTTCATTCAAAGTGTAAGTCCCGAACTCGTTACAGTAATCTTAAATGATTTAGCAGAATTTCCTTTGTTGAAGGATACCTCGGGCTATCTGGCTGTGAAATTAGTCATGCGAAAGGATGAAAATGCCAACATGTTTAGTCGTGTTCTTTCTAAAGAAGTTCGATATGCCATAGTTGAAATTCCCAAAAATATCAACCGTGTAGTTGTATTACCTTCTCTTGAAAACAAACAATACATCATGCTTTTGGATGATGTGATTCGGTATAATCTAAGTTCAATTTTTAATATTTTCGATTACGAAAGTATTTCTGCCCATATGATTAAAATTACACGCGATGCTCAGTTGGATATCGATAGTGATTTGAATAAAAGTATGTTGCAGAAAATTGCATCTTCGGTGAAAGAGCGTCGTGTGGGTGAACCGGTGCGATTTGTCTACGATACAGCCATCGATAAAGATACCCTAAACTTTTTCTTAAACAGAATGGGTATTGATAAATCCGATAGTATCATTCCTGGCGGCCGCTACCACAACCGTCGTGATTATATGGATTTTCCCAACCTCGGTCGTTTTGATTTGTTATACCAAAAAAAGACACCGCTACCCGTTCCTGGGTTGTCTCTAGAAGGCAGTATTTTAAATAAAATTGCCAAAAAAGATTATTTGGTGTACGCTCCCTTTCAGTCGTTTGCCTACCTGATCAAATTCTTGAGAGAAGCTGCTTTAGACCCGAAAGTAACCACAATCAAAATTACCTTGTACCGCTTGGCAAAGAACTCCCAAATCATCAGTTCGCTTATCAATGCCGCGCGTAATGGTAAGCGTGTTGTGGTGCAAATCGAACTTCAAGCGCGTTTCGATGAAGAGAGTAATATCTCGTATTCAGAAACCATGCAGCAAGAAGGAATTGAATTGATTTTTGGGATAAAAGGACTAAAAGTTCACAGTAAAATATGTGTGATTGAACGCTTGGAAAACCACAAAATTAAGCGTTACGGTTTCATCTCGACGGGTAATTTTAATGAGTCTTCGGCCAAAGTCTATACCGATGTAACCCTGTTCACCAGTCACCAACAAATCTTAAAAGATGTCACCAAAATCTTTGAATTTTTTGATATCAATTACCGATTACATCGCTACAAACATTTAATTGTATCGCCACACTATACCCGAAGTCGTATCTATAAATTAATCGATCGCGAAATTCTAAATGCTACTTTAGGAAAGCCTGCTTACATGGATTTGAAAATGAATTCGTTATCCGATTTTGAAATGGTGGAAAAGTTATACGAAGCCAGTAATGCCGGTGTGAAAATTCGTTTGCAAATTCGAGGTATTTGTTCACTAATACCTGGTGTTAAAGGAATGAGTGAAAATATAGAAGCCATCAGTATCGTCGATAATTTACTAGAGCATGCTCGAGTTTTTATCTTTGGCAACGAAGGGAATCCAGAGGTATACATTTCTTCAGCCGACTTTATGACTCGAAATTTGGACGGAAGGGTAGAAGTAACCTGTCCTATATACCAAGAAGATATCAAAAAAATCCTTATCGATACCTTTGAAATTGGTTGGAAAGGAAATGTAAAAGCCCGTTTCCACTCAGACAAATTGGATAATAAATACCGAAAACGCAAAGTGGACGAACCCGTTTTTCGTGCCCAATATGAAATGTATGATTACTTTAAACGACTGTTTGAAGATAAATTATTAATACCTTAATACTGCCCCAAATCGAAATGATTACCATAAAAAAATATGCAGCAATTGATATCGGTTCTAATGCGATGCGGTTGCTCATTACCAATATTGTCGAACAAGAAGGAAAAGAAACCCAATTCAATAAGTCAGCGTTAATCCGCGTACCCATTCGTCTCGGACAAGATGCCTTTACTTCCGGAATTATTTCTGAAGAAAATAAAACCCGAATGGTGGATGCGATGGAAGCGTTCCGACTCTTAATGAAAGTCTATAAAGTAGAACGCTATAAAGCTTGTGCTACTTCTGCCATGCGGGATTCAAAAAATGGACTAGAAATTACCCAAATAATCAAAGAAAAAGCGTCCATAGATATCGAAATTATTGATGGAAAAACGGAAGCAGCAATTATCGCATCCTCCGATTTACATACGTTCATTGCCTCTGATCGCACCTATCTTTATGTAGATGTTGGAGGAGGAAGTACTGAATTCTCTTTATTTTCTGAAGGTAAAATGGTGACTTCGAAATCCTTTAGAAACGGAACAGTTCGATTAATTAATGACATGGTACCCGAATCCACTTGGTCAGAAATTGAAACTTGGATTAAAGAAACGTGTGCTCCCTATGAAGAGATTATTCTCATTGGTTCGGGTGGAAATATCAATAAATTGTTCAAATTATCGGGAAAATTACAAGACAAACCACTATCATATTTGTATCTCAATTCACAATATCAGTATCTGAATTCGCTTACCTATGAACAACGTATTGCTGAATTAGGGTTAAATACCGACCGTGCCGATGTAATTATTCCTGCTACTCGTATCTACCTAAATGCGATGAAATGGAGCGGCGCTCGTCAACTATTTGTACCTAAAATCGGACTCTCAGACGGCATCGTGAAAGCGATGTATTATGGAAAAATTTAATCTTATTCTTATGAAAAAGTTAGTTGGATTAGTTCTTATTGCTCTTGTTTTTGTTGGTTGTCAAAAGACAGAATCATCCTTGCATTATCACCAAGATGCCACAAAAGGTATCAAGAATGGTGGGGTAAAGATGGTCGAAATTACAACGCCCAAAGGAAAATTCAACGTCTGGACCAAACGAATTGGAAATAATCCGAAGATCAAATTGTTGCTTTTGAATGGTGGTCCAGGTATGTCGCACGAGTATTTTGAATGCATGGACAGTTTTCTGCCAGGCGCCGAAATTGAGTACATTTATTACGATCAATTAGGAACTGGTTTTTCAGATAATCCCAACGATACTACCTTTTGGGATTTGCCGCGCTATGTGGAAGAAGTGGAACAAGTGCGAAAAGCGCTAAACCTAACCAAAGAAAATTTTTATCTGTTGGGTCACTCTTGGGGAGGGATACTCGCTATGCAATATGCCTTGAAATATCAGGAAAATTTGAAAGGGTTAATTGTTTCCAATATGATGGCAAGTTGCCCAAAATATGGGGAATATTCTAAAGTCTTAGAAAAACAATTGGACCCAATGGTACTTGTACAAATTCGCGAATTGGAAGCCAAGAAAGACTACACGAATCCAAAATATATGGAATTGTTGATGGCTAATTATTACAACCAACACATTCTTCGACTTCCCGTAAACCAATGGCCCGAACCCGTAAATCGAGCGTTCAGCCGACTGAATTCTTCCTTATATATTACTATGCAAGGACCAAGTGAATTGGGAATTTCAGGGAAATTAACCCATTGGGATGTTTCCAATAAATTGAAAAATATTGCGATCCCAACTTTAGTCATTGGTGCAAAATACGATACCATGGATCCCAAGTTTATGGAATGGATGGCCCAACAATTCCCAAAAGGTTCGTATTTATATTGTGCAAAAGGAAGTCATATGGCGATGTACGATGACCAGGAAACTTACATGAACGGATTGATAAAATTTTTAACGTCGGATCGTTAAACATCCAAATCAAATAGCTTTCGTAACAACTCCAAGTTGGGGTTGATTTCATTCAAACGGTTGAATTTGTCTTGAGGAGTAAAGGCTACTTTACTTTTCACTTCTTCATTCACTTCAATATCCAAACTGATTTCGTGGTTGTGCAATTTGGCGCGTAAAAAAGCAACCAATTCCGGTTTTTCTTTTTCAAAATCCAACTTCGAACCTTCATTCGGAAGCGTATGAATAATACGAGTTCCTTCTAATTGAGGGTCGTTTATGCGCAATAAGGCCTCCATGATTTTGTGGCCTTTGTCATTTAAACGATCAGCATATTTGTACCATTGCTCCAACATTTCCGTTTCGGTAAATTTCTCGGTCGGTAATGCTTTAGCTTCTTCTCGCACTACATTACGTTGTTGTTCTTGCAATTCTTTTTTTGCCCGAATACTGGATAGTGATAAGGCTGAAACTTTTCCACTGCCGTCATTGCCTGGCAATTGTGTCGTTAAGGGTTTTGCCACTGTTGGCGGTGGAACAGGTGTTGTTGGAGAAACTGCAGTTGGCGTTTGTGTGGGTTGAACCGTTGCTGGAGTTGCACTTTCAGTTTTTACTACTACTTCCTCCGTTTTCTGTGGAGTGGGTGCAGTAATTTCCGGTTGTTTGAGTTCCGTGATGGAATAATTGGAATTTCTAAAGTAGGTGGGCGGAATTATGAAATCAACTTTTTTTTTTCTCCATCGAAAGTGATGGAGCACAATTGCATCAATGTCAATTCGACCAATAACCGCTGATTTTGTGAAGTTTTGTATTTTAAATCACAATCATTGGCCAACTCAATAGCTTTCAATAAAAAGTCAAGCGAACACTTTTGTGCTTGTTCACCATAGAGTTTTTGGGCATGTTCACCCGCTTCGAGTAAGGTTAGAGTCGCCGGATTTTTACAAACCATTAAATCACGGAAATGCGAAGCCATTCCAATAATAAAATGATGGCCGTCAAAACCTTTGGATAAAATCGAATTATAAGCCACCAATATTTGCGGTATGTTGTTTTCCAAAATCAAATCCGTCACCATAACGTAGGTTTCAAAATCCAATACATTGAGATTCTCGGTTACTGCTTGACGGGTAAGATTGTTTCCGCAATACGATACCACACGGTCAAAAATAGATAAGGCATCCCGCATCGCACCATCAGCTTTTTGCGCAATGATGTGTAAGGCATCGTCCTCATATTGGATTCCCTGACTTTGGGCGACTTCCGCCAAATGTTCTTTCGCGTCCTTCACCGTAATGCGTTTGAAGTCAAAAATTTGACAACGCGATAAAATAGTCGGGATGATTTTGTGTTTTTCAGTAGTCGCTAAAATAAAAATAGCGTGCTTCGGCGGTTCCTCTAAAGTTTTCAAAAATGCATTAAAAGCAGCCGTAGACAACATGTGCACCTCGTCGATGATATACACTTTATATTGTCCGGTTTGGGGAGGGATGCGGACTTGATCAATCAAATTCCGAATGTCATCCACTGAGTTGTTGGAGGCAGCATCCAATTCAAAAACATTGAAGGCAAAATCTTCATTTGGGTCATCATAACCCGGTTGGTTGATTTTACGCGCCAAAATACGTGCACAAGTAGTTTTACCCACACCTCTCGGACCCGTAAATAGGAGGGCTTGTGCCAAGTGATTGGTTTCTATGGCATTCAACAACGTATTGGTAATAGCCTGCTGACCCACTACGTCTTTAAACGTTTGCGGACGGTATTTACGGGCTGATACAATAAATTGTTCCATAGTTTTCAATTGGAATACAAATATAGTTTTTTTGTGTTTTAATGGCTAATGAAGCTTCTCGAAATCCTAAAAACTTATTCACAGAATAGGTTTTTTATAAAAATTACTTTTTAATAATTCGTACTAGAGTGGTAGTCTCCTTTGTGACTAAATGAAGCCAATAAATACCTGATGTATGTCCTGACAAATCAATAGTTTCCTCGTGGGATTCCAATATTTTTTGACCTAAAAAAGTGTAAACGGTTACATTTTCTATCCTATCTTGTTCGGGAATTGCAATGGTAAAAACACCATTGGATGGGTTGGGATAGACCATGAAACGTTCGGATACTGGAATGTCAGTGTTTAACGAACTAGAACAAGGAGTATAGTTTGAAGCAGTATCGAATAAGTCAGATTGGGCTGTTCGTACACCATTTTGGGAGCCGTCAGGAATAGATTTTAATTCCATATAGTTGTCGTTTGTAGCATTATATTGTGACCAGTTGGGCAGGCCATTCCCATTGGGATCACCGGTATTGGCAAAGTTTACCCAATAATGTAAAAGTGCATTTTGAACATTAGCATCCGAAGGTTGAAATAGACTTCCTGAACCAATAGTCGAATTTTCAAAGTTATTAAAGACATATAACAATTCCATTCCATGATAACTGCCCAAAGTGGCAAGTGATGGAAGGGAATGTTTGTAGGTGAAAAAATAACGCCAAACCGGTTGTGTTTGATTTCGACTCACGCATTGTACGGTTCTACGTGTTGTTGCGGTGAATTGTGAATCAGTAAGGAGGTTAATGTAGGAATTTCGTGCTTCCTCATTGGTGCTTCCAGATGGATAAAGTGCATTGGCTTGTGGCATTAGTGAAAGTGGAAAAATACTTAATTTCAATGCCGACGTCATGGTTGGAGTAACGGTTTGCGGTGCTGATAAACTCATTTCCTCTGAGTTTGAACCCATAAGCAAGGGAACTTTATTAAAATTACCTGAGTTAAATGCGGAATAAGCAGTTTGAGTAAAACAATAATTATCTATAACAGCGGTCCAATTCATCCCTACTGCACCTCCCGATAATGGAGGATTTTCATTGGCTACTAATGTTTCCGGTGAAAGTGCTCGCATAAAAGTTATTTTATCCGTATCCGTTCCTGAAGTAGTAAAAGCATTAACGTAATCGATGCCATTTGTAATTCCAACGGAATAGGGTTTTACAACCGGTGCAGCACTTTGAATACAAGCCCTTTGGAATAACCCACTAGCTAAGGGTGAAGTGAGTAGATTGCCCACATTTACACCACCCGCACTTTCTCCAAAAACCATTACTTTAGTTGGATCACCACCAAATTGAGCGATATTGTTTTGCACCCATTGTAATGCCAAAAGTTGGTCCATAACCGCATAATTACCAGAAATATTTTGTGAATTCTCTGTTTCGAGTCCCGGATGCGCAAGAAAACCTAATGGACCTAATCGGTACTGAATTGTCACTACAACAGCATTACCGCGTTCAGCCATATTTTTGCCAAAAAATAGAGGAGTGCCACCACCTTCTTCACTCGCACCTCCTTGCTGATTTCCGCCTCCATGAATGTAAACTAATACAGGTAAATTGCCTACACTTAGCTGCGGTGTCCAAACATTTAGATATAAACAATCTTCATTACCTACAATTGAAGAAGTTGTTCCCCCTTGATCATATTTTTTTTGGGGACAAACTGGGGCAAAAGAGTTTGTGATTAAAGGTGTTGCCCAGGCATCGGGATTTTGAGGGGCTTTCCATCTAAGATTTCCGATTGGAGGTTTTGCAAATGGAATCCCTAAAAACTGATATACAGTTCCATTTTGTGTACCTTGAATCGGTCCAAATTGTGTTGAGACATTTTGTGCGTTAACACAAGCAATTGAAAAGAATAGGGAAAGTAATAGTGATTTCATGGGCTACCTTTTTTAGGATTTAGATACAATTGGAGTTGTAAGGTTTAAAGGTAATCGTAATTTTTTTAATTCAGAGTTCTCTATAATAAAAGGGACTTTTCCAAAGATATAAATGTATCTTTGCAGTGCAGACCGCCTTATCGCTGTTTCGATTCGTCGAGATGGAGGAAAGTCCGGACACCAAAGAGTAGCATAGCGGGTAACGCCCGTCCTTTCGAGAAATCGGAAGAGGACTAGTGCAACAGAAAGGATGTACAGTTCGGCTGTAGTGAAATCAGGTAAACTCTATGCGGTGCAATGCCATGTATACCGACAGTTAAGGGCTACTCGTTCGTTGTCGGGGGGTAGGCAGATAGATCGTATTAGTAATAATACGACCAGATAAATGATAAGGGTCTTATCCTAAAAGATGAGATACAGAATCCGGCTTACAGGTCTGCTTTTTTATTCTTCTTCCTCTTCTTCGGAAGGATATTCAAAAAAGGTAAAAACCGAAGCGCCATAATTTCGGTCATAGGAGAAAAACTCAAGTTGCTCCATTTTCGTGTTTTTGGAATGTTCGACCACCAAAACGCCTTGTTCATCCAGTAAATCTTGTTCGAAAATCAATTCGACCAAACGATGAAAATCCTTTTCGGCCATATCATACGGTGGGTCAGCAAAAATGACATCGTACGAACCGCGATGGCGTTCTAAGAATTTGAAGACATCACTTTTGATTGCCGTAATGTTTAAATCCAATTCGTTCGCCGTCTTTTTGATGTAATTCACACAGCCAAAATCGGCATCCACACTGATGATTTCGGGACATCCGCGCGAACCAAATTCATAACTGATGTTGCCCGTTCCCGAAAATAAATCGAGTACTTTCAAATCAGAAAAGTGAAAATGGTTGTTTAAAATATTGAATAACGATTCCTTACTCATGTCCGTTGTGGGACGAACCGGTAAGTTTTTGGGTGCGACCAAGCGTCGACCTTTGTATTTTCCTGAAATAATTCTCACGCGTGTACTAGTATAAAGTGTTGACGGTTTTCTGCCTCTGTTCTTCCATTCACCATAAATTTCATTGACAGCAACGATACATCGCGAACATATTTATACGCCATTTGATACAAGTCATCTTCTTCTTCAACAGCTCCCAAAAGCACTAATGGAAACGACTCCGGATTCAGATGCAATTGTTCCGCTGTAAATAAAATATAATAGATAAAGTCCTCTGGGGTTTTGAACTCAAACGAATTGTACAATTGCAACTTCCGATTTTCAATCACCACAATTTCGAAATGACCACTGCTTACATGAACATACATCGTTCGTTGGTCATTGTTTTTCGAATAATCCAATAATTTTTGGACCAATAAGGTATGGGCATGCTGGTAATCAAACGAACCGTATTGGTCAATGAAAAAATTATTCATGTTCACATACGGGATATACACATTCTCCATTTCATAGTTGGGCAAACTATCGTAGGTAAAATAATCCGTTTCAAAAACCTTGGTGTTGTATTGCAAATAACTTCCAATGAACTCGGAATCAAATAGGGCAGTGGGGACAAACGTACACAAATTATTACTGTGAATAATTTTGATTTCGTCATACGAATTTCGCAATTCAGGATATTCATGAAAAACCACGGCAAACAAATCTTCTATTTTCGAACTGCGTTGAAAGGCTGAAAAGGGTATCGATTGTAAGGCAATAATATGATCGGTAATTACATCAAAAACAGCAAAAGATAATCCGCTCAGGGAAACCTGAATGGAAAGTCGTTTGTATGTTTTGTCGATGATGCTACTCATTATATATATAGGAGTGGACAAACTTACGAAATATTGTTAATATAAGCCTTTCATGGGTTGCCCCAAATTTGCCCCGACTCGACTATCTTTGTAGGGCATGAAAAATTTTTATCAGCACTTGTACCATTCTTTTCCGTTTCAGCCTACGTTGAAACAGGAAGTCTTTTTTCAAAAAATTGCTCAATACATCACAGACCCGAGTGACGACAGTATTTTCGTCTTGAAAGGTTATGCGGGAACAGGGAAGACAACGGTCATTTCAACGCTTGTCAATTGCTTAGCTGACATTAACTATAAATCAGTCTTATTGGCACCCACCGGGCGAGCCGCGAAAGTTATTGCCAATTATTCCCAAAAACCCGCATTTACGATTCATAAGAAAATTTATTTTCCCAAGAAGTCAGCTGGCGGCGTCTCGTTTACCATCCAACAGAACAAACACAAAAACACCATATTCATTGTCGATGAGGCTTCCATGATTTCCGATCAAGATGGCGGGTCGGGCATGTATCAAAACGGTTCTTTGTTGGATGACCTTATTTTTTACGTGTACAACAGTCAGAATTGCAAGCTTATATTATTAGGAGATACGGCTCAGTTACCTCCTGTGAATCGAACGGATTCTCCAGCGTTGAATACCGATACTTTAGCATTGCATTATGATAAAAAGATTGACAGTATCGAACTCGATGAAGTCATGCGGCAAGAGGAAAAGTCGGGGATACTTTATAATGCAACGCAATTGCGCGAAATGCTACAGGAAGCCTTTTTTGAAGAATTCCAATTTCAACTCAGGGGATTTAAAGATATCATCCGTTTGGTGGATGGCTATGATATTCAAGATGCTATCAATAGTGCCTACAGTAATTATTCCATAGAAGATACCGCTTTTATTGTGCGCTCTAACAAACGGGCCAACCAGTACAATGAACAAATTCGGTCTCGTATCCTTTTTAAGGAAAGTGAATTGTCGGTGGGTGACTTTTTAATGGTGGTCAAGAATAATTATTTTTGGTTGAAAGAAACCGATGCTGCTGGTTTTATTGCGAATGGCGATATTATCGAAGTCTTGGAGCTATTTGGTTTTAAAGAATTATACGGATTTCACTTTGCCCGTGTCAAAATTCGGATGGTGGATTATCCCGATCAGATACCTTTTGAAACCGTTTTGCTCTTGGATACTATAAAAAGCGAATCGCCGGCTTTAACCTATGAGCAATCCAATCGTTTGTATGAAGAAGTGCTGTTAGATTATGAAGACGAACCTTCGAAGTATAAAAAAATGGAGAAGTTGAAACAAAATGAATATTTCAATGCACTCCAAGTGAAGTTCTCGTATGCCATCACCTGCCACAAATCGCAAGGCGGACAATGGAATACGGTTTTTGTCGAACAACCCTATTTACCCGAAGGAATGGATGCGGATTATGTGCGCTGGCTCTATACCGCCATGACCCGTGCCAAAGATAAACTGTACTTGATTGGGTTTAAAGAGGAGTTTTTTGAAGGATAGGTTTAGAGAAAAGAAGCAAGAAGCAAGAAGCAAGAAAATTTCGTGTTTAATCATGTTACTTGCTACACTTTTTAAACCCTTTCCACTTTTAAACCTATATAATTGCAACCTGAACTTATCCAAGCGCAGCGACTTTGTGACCTTAAAATACCATGGAATGGTCATCAAATCTTAGTGACTTCGTGGTTAATAAAAAAAAATAAAAATCCTTCTGAACTAAACATTTACAATGTATCAATTTGAAGACTTGAAATTATTAGTTCTTAGAAAGTAACCTGAAACCTGAAACTTGAAACTTGAAACAAAAAAAAAGCGCCCGAAGGCGCTCACACGATTGACCAAATTCTAGTTTACTCTTTTGTTTCTTTTTTCTTTTCTTTTTTCTTCGCTTTCTTCTCTTGTTTCTTTTTCATTCCCTCTTCACGATGCTTCTTCCATTGTTTCAATTGTTCAGGAGTTAAGATTTTTTTCATCGCCTCTTCATCCGCTTTTATTCGCGCTTCGTGATGTGCTTTTCGTTCTGACGGTTGGGGACGTTCTCCATCTTTCGGTTTGAAAGCTTCGCGTTCCGCTTTTCGTTTTTTAAAATGCTCCCGAAGTTGGGTCACTTGTTGATCACTTAATTTTAAATCCTTTTTCATTCGTTCCAAATGCTTTTCCGGATTTTCATTTTCATGAGGAGGACCGTCATTAGGTGGTGGACCCGCAGGTCGTTCTTGAGCGGTAAGCGATACCCCCAAGAGTAACAATACAAAACAAATTACTTTTTTCATACGACATTAAATTTTAGATACTAAAACTATTAGAAAACATTTGGATATAAAAGTTTAATCGGTTAACCTAATTTTTTAAGCGGTAGAAGGGAGGTTATTCCTAAAATAGTCTTAAAGAGAGGAAGCGTGGAGTGAGCAGATTTCTTAGGGATGCGTTCGACATCATTGCGTAATGTTTCCGTAGTGAGTCCGAGAAAATTATCATTTTCACGGACTCATCACGGACTCACCACGGTCTCATCACGGACACACTTCGGACACACGTGCAATGAAATCAGCATCTATTTACGAGGGAACCCGTTTTGAAATTCGTTATTACTTTTGCGAAATCTGTATCTTTAACCCAAAATATACCACTATGAAAGTCATTGCTGTGATTCCCGCTCGATTTGCTTCCACGCGTTTTCCCGCCAAATTAGTTCAGGATTTGTGTGGAAAGCCCGTTATTGTTCGCACCTATGAAGCGGCACTTCAAACCCAACTCTTTGATGATGTTTTTGTAGTGACCGATGCCGATGAAATTGAAAATGCCATACAAGCACATGGGGGAAAGGTAATTCGCAGTCAGCGCGAACATGAAAGTGGGAGTGATCGAATTGCAGAAGCGGTGGCCCATTTGGAGGCCGATATAGTGGTCAATGTGCAAGGTGACGAACCTTTTATTGTCAAGGAACCATTAGCCCAAGTATTGGAAGTATACCGCCAAGATGTCAACTATGAAATTGATTTGGCTTCTCTAATGTTTGAAATTACGGAGGAAGCAGAAATCGCTAATCCCAACAATGTGAAAGTGGTTACTGACCAAAAAGGATTTGCACTATATTTCTCCCGTTCCGTAATTCCGTATCCCCGCGATACGCAAGCAGGCGTGCGGTATATGAAACATGTCGGAATTTATGCTTTCCGAAAACAAGCCTTGTTGGATTTTGCACAATGGCCCATGAAACCTTTAGAAGCTTCCGAAAAATTGGAACAACTCCGTTATTTGGAATATGGCAAACGCATTCGCATGGTGGAAACCACCCATGTAGGCATTGGGATTGATACGCCTGAAGATCTTGAAAAAGCGCGAAAACTCTGGAATCAGAAGTATTGATATTTGCAGTTATTCAGCCTCGTTATCAAAATAGCCTTTGCTTTTTACTTTGGTGGAGAAGAAATTCAGAAACAACAACACAAAAGATAAAAAGAACATCGCTTGAATACTTACCAAAATTTTGCCATAAGTAGTAATGGGGTGATAATCTCCAAATCCGATAGAGTTGGCACTAACCACACTAAAGTATATGGGGTCAAACCAATGGGTAAACGGTTTGTTCATATGATGGCCCAAAGTATACAAAACGGCAAAGGAAACAACAATTTCGAGGTAATTAAAAAACAGCAATAGCATCGATCGTTTGTAGGATCTGGGTTGCATAAAAAGGTCTGATGCAAAAATAAGAGTTGGGATATACAATACCGTTTCCAAAAGCATATACAACATTAGGAGTACAATCCAGGATTGATCTTGTAAGTTATGGATTAGAATAAACCAAGGGAATGCCATTTTCAATAAGATATAAGTGTCCATGGAAAGGTCTTGGTATTCGGGTCCGATTTTGCATGCGAGGTATTTGATATAAACCCCTGGGAAAAGCAATTGTGTCGAAGAAAGGAATAAGCGTACAATCTTTTCAATCCCATTATCGTATTGATGGTCATTATTCCAAATAGCGCGGATATTTAAAATGCGCCGTTGGATAGGGTTGAAACGGGGTCTGTTTTTATAGGTAAACTTACCCACGAGTAATTTTTTTAAAAATACCATTAGTGCAATTTTTTAATGGTGAACAATTCGTTATGTTCCTCCACTTTCGGGTACATGCGCAATGAAAAATCCGCATTGAATTTTTTGCGGTAATCCAAATTGCGTGCCCGATCTTTGTCCGTGAGTACCATCGTATTGAACAAAATAAAACCCTCCGTATTCAGCAACGCATTGATTCGTTGGATAAAAAAATCCTGAAATAAGAAATTGGGCATTTGGGTATCTTGAAAAATATCAATGATAATCAAATCGTAGTGTTCTTTTGTTTTGAGGATAAATTCGAAAGCATCGTCTGCAATCAATTCCAAATTGGCAAAACGATCAATTTTGAAGTAGTCTTTGGCAATTTGTAATATGTCAGCATCAATTTCAACTCCGGTAATTCGTCCTTTAAATTGTATTTCTTCCACTAGGGTTTCAATCACACTGCCACCAGCAACACCCAAAACTAGAATTGAATTGAAATTTCGGATACGTTCAAATCCGATGTATTTTAAGCCCTTGCGCAAAATACGTTGCAAACTCCCAAAAGAATAATTGGTGTTTTTGCTATCCAAAACCAGCTGCCCATTATTCCAAGTGACTTCTAACGTTTTACTAACCGTCGACTTTTTTTTGACGACATTAATTGGAATAAGATAGCTAAGGTATTTGGCTAACATGGAGTTAGGTGATTACAGGTTAATGTTCTAAATTTACGCAAAATTTACGGGATGAAAAAACGGCTTTACGAATTTATTTTTTACAAAATCATGGGGTGGAAACTCACGGGTTCATTTGATCCCAATGTAAAGAAATGTGTGATTGCTGTACTGCCACATACCTGTAACTTCGATTTTTTTATAGGGTTATTTGTCAGAGGAATTTCGAATCAACAAATGAATTTTGTAGGCAAAAAAGAATTGTTTGTTTTTCCTTTCGGTTATTATTTTCGCGCAATCGGTGGCGCACCTTTGGATCGAAGCGGGGGTAAAAATTTAGTCGATGCCATCGTCGATATTTTTAATTCTCGCGAAGTTTTCCGATTAGGAATTGCTCCAGAAGGTACCCGAAAATATGTGGAGGAATTGCGTACCGGATTTTATTTTATTGCGCATAAAGCTCATGTTCCGATTATTCCTGTAGCCTTTGATTATGAAAAAAAAGAAGTGCGAATTGGTGCTCCTTTTTACCCGTCAGGCCAATTGGATACTGACCTTCCCGTGTTTTTATCTTTTTATAAAGGAGTGAAAGGCCGCTTTCCTGAACGACAATTTCCACAATTGTAAAACCAAACTACAAGTTCTTTCGTACATAAAGGTGTCAAAATTAATTAACACACTTTATTATGAAAAAGAAATTAGTACTCTTAGCCTTTATCCCGGCATTATTCTCTTGTAGTAACGATGACAATTCAACTACACCATCCAATCCTGAACTTCGATTAGTTACTTCGAGCAACACTTCTGGTAAAGTATCCTACACCGATTTAATGGAATCTTCACCTACAGTAAAATCGTTTACAATAGGTTCATTAGACACCGATGGCGTTTTTTATGACAGTGAGCGCGATGAAATTTTGTTAGCGTCACGGTCTTTTAATAAATTAGAGGTTTACAATGGTATCAAAAATGCGGTAGCTACCAATGCAGCGGCACTTAACTTGGCACTTGCCTCGGGTTCAGAATTTAATAATCCGCGTGAAGTAGCTGTAGTGGGTGACAAAGTAGTGGTTACTCAAGATCAAAACGCAGCCAATGCAAACACCAATAAGTTGTTAGTTTATCAACGTACAGGAAATAGCTTAACATTATTGAATAATTATACAGTTAATTTCAAAACTTGGGGGATTGCAATTGATGGAACAACATTGTATGCTATTGCTGACTTAACAGGTGATTTAGTCGTGTTTGAAAACTTCTTTGGAAAACCAAATGGCGCTATTACTCCTACAAAACGAGTTACCATTCAAGGTTTAGTGCGCACACACGGAATTGCATTCTCTAAAATGGATGACCGTATGGTATTGACCGATGTTGGTGCTGCTTCATCCGATTCTGATGGTGGACTAATCGTAATCAATAATTTCAGTTCAGTATTAGGTATGACTTCCAATGGAGGTACAATTGCTTTGTCCAATCAAGTGCGAATCTACGGACCGATGTCAACTATGGGGAATCCCGTTGATGTTGCCTATGACGAAGGAAATGATAAAATATATGTAGCAGAACGTTTAAACATGGGCGGTCGATTGCTAACCTTTAACTTGCCAACAACAACAGGAGATGCTGCACCTGCAGCTGCACGTGCAGAAGCCGGAATCAGCAGTGTTCACTTGCACCGAAAATAAATCTGTTTTAATTTGTTAGACTAAGGTGGAAAGCCTCCAAGTGCGCAGACTTGGGGGCTTTTTTAGTATATTTGTAGAAATAGAGTGCTCGATGGATTATTTTGAATGCCATAAAAATTACAAACAAAACCAACTCTTTGGTCGCTATATTACCTTATCACAAATAGAAAGTGTCTTGCAATCGCTTTCGATTCATCCCGAAAGTAAAGGTTATTCTGTTCAAAACCGACCCTTATACCAATTCGATATAGGAAATGGCAAGTTCAAGGTCTTACTTTGGTCCCAGATGCACGGGAATGAAGGGACAACTACAAAAGCGTTGTTCGATTTCATTGCCTTTTTACAATCCGATGACCCATTGGCTGAGGCGTTGCAGCAACGTTTCAAGTTTCGAATTCTTCCTATGGTCAATCCCGATGGGGCAGAAGCTTATACGCGTGTTAATGCCAATCAAGTAGATTTGAATCGGGACTCGGTCGATTTAAGCCAACCCGAAAGTCGGTTTTTGCGTGGTGCATTTGATGAGTTTCAACCTAATTTGGCTTATAATTTACATGATCAACGGACCATTTTTGGAGCCGGAAATACAGGCAATCCCGCCACAGTTTCCTTTTTAGCGCCAGCTTATAATGAAGAACGAGCGATCAATGAGGTTCGCACCAAAGCCATGAACGTCATTGTGGCGATGAATGAAGAATTGCAAAAGCATATCCCCAATCAAGTAGGTCGTTTTGATGATGGATTTAACCTCAATTGTATTGGCGATCGTTTTATTAATTTAGGGGTTCCGACAATTTTATTTGAAGCGGGTCATTATCCGAATGATTATTATCGAGAATATACCCGCAAAATGATTTTTATTGCACTCATTTCGGGTTTGAAGTATATTTACGAAAACGATATAGTTGACAACAAAAACGAGCTATATTTACAAATTCCTCAAAATAATGCCGTTTTTTATGATTTTATTTATAAAAACATTAAAATAAATTATGACGGTAAAGAAATAATTACGAATTTTGCTGCACAATACCGTGAAGAATTAATCAACGGGAATATCGAATTTAATGCCTACATCTGTGAAGTGGGAGCGTTAGAAGGAAAAATAGGTCATTTTTCTTACAATGCCCACAAAATGAGGTACTCAGATGGTAAAAATGATATTCCGAATATTGATGAAAAAGCGGATTTTTATTTAGAAAAAAACATAAAATTTGTTAATGGAGTTAAAATATAACATTAATAATACTTTTTTTTTAAATAAAATACATTAATTTGCAAGCATAATAAATAAACAACATAAATTCGTAGTTATGAGTAAGTTTCGTTTAGATGAAGTCGATCACCAAATCCTTGACATGTTAATTGACAATACCCGTGTTCCTTTTACAGATATCGCAAAAAAATTGTTGATTTCTGCGGGAACGGTTCACGTTCGTGTAAAGAAAATGGAAGATGCAGGAATCATTATGGGTTCTTCGCTTACTTTGGATTATGAGAAATTAGGGTATTCATTCATCGCGTATGTTGGTGTATTTTTGAATAATACGTCACAAACCAAATTCGTTTTGGAGCGTATCAATGAAATTCCCTTTGTAACGGTAGCTCACGTGACTACTGGAAAATTTAATATTTTCTGTAAAATTCGTGCCCGTGATACAAAACATGCCAAAGATGTAATCTTTATGATTGATGATATCGAAGGCGTTTACCGAACAGAAACCATGATTTCTTTGGAAGAAAGTATCAACGACAAAAAACGTTTGATGCATACTATCTTCAAAGATATTTAAGATACAAATCGTTATTTGATTTTATGAAAACCTCAAGTGCTGCTTGGGGTTTTTTTATACCTAATCAACACAAAGCCATGTATACACTTCCCAAAATTGAACGTTTTCAGCAACAAGTTGCCGCAAAATACCATTTGTATAACAGTGTGTTTATCACCTTGCCCTTTGATGCAATCGACAATACGGGAGTGCTGTTGCCGCTTTTTCATGAGTTATGTGTTAAAGGGTTTCAACAAAAACTTTCTCCTGTCGAAATTGTCAATTTATTCATTGAAAAGTATGGAAATCCCACTGATGAAATAGAAAAACTCAATTTGTTGTTTCGTTTCATCCAATACGTGGAGCGTCAAATTGTACTCTTTGATGCCATCGAAGATGCCGCTTTTTCAACGGTTAATAATTTAGAAGGGAAAGGTTCATTGCGCGAAATCAAAGAACGATGTGATACCGCCGAATTGCAAAATCAATGGCGCTCTTTTTTGCAAGAATTTAAAGTTAGAACCGTCCTTACCGCACATCCCACACAATTTTATCCTGGAGCTGTTTTAGGAATCATCACCGATTTAACCGAGGCCATTCGTCAAAATGATTTGCATCAAATAGAGTTGTTATTGGCGCAATTGGGTAAAACACGATTCATTAAAAAAGATAAACCCACTCCGTTTGATGAAGCCGTAAGTTTGATTTGGTATCTGGAGAATGTATTTTATACTACCATTGGTGAAATGCTGCATTACCTGCATAAAAACAACGCCATTGATGCTCAACTTGACAACCCATTGATTCAGTTGGGTTTTTGGCCAGGAGGGGATCGCGACGGTAATCCGTTTGTAACCCCGGAGATTTCGCTTCAAGTTGCACAACGCTTACGCACCTCCATTTTGAAATGTTATTATTCAGATATTCGAAAACTCAAACGCAAGTTGACCTTTACTGAAGTGGATGTAATCATCGCCGAATTAGAACGTCAATTGTACCGTTCTGTGTTTTATTCCCGTGGCGAATTGTACATTTCACAAATCGAATTATTGGAACAATTGAATCAAGTAAAATGCCTCTTAGAATCAAAACACCAATCGTTGTATCTGGACGAAGTGACACAATTAATTCATAAAGTACAAACCTTTGGGTTCCATTTCGCTTCGTTAGATATTCGTCAAAACAGTAAAATTCATAATCTAGTCGTTTCGGCCGTTGTTGGCCATTTAAACCAAGAAGAATACTTGACTTGGGATGAATCTAAACGGCGCGAATTATTAAATACAATTGAAGGAACGGTTCAGGCTTCTGACTTTGCTGTCGAAATTGTAGCTCAAACTATTGCTTCTATAGAGGTGATGAAAAAGATCCAACAGCAAAACGGTGAATTAGGGGCCAATCGCTATATTATTAGTAATAATGAATCGGCGCTCAATGTGCTTGAAACCTTGGCGTTATTCCTTTGGACAGGATGGCACCAACCTACAGTGGATATTGTGCCACTTTTTGAATCGGTGGAAGATTTGCAACACGCTGCACAAATTATGGAACAATTGTACACCCATCCCGAATACAGTACTCACTTGGCACGTCGCCAAAACAAACAAACCGTAATGCTTGGTTTTTCGGATGGTACCAAAGATGGAGGTTATTTGATGGCCAACTGGTCCATTTTTAAAGCCAAAGAAGCCATCACAGCCATGTCGCGCAAATACAGTATTGAAGTCATTTTCTTTGACGGTAGGGGCGGACCACCTGCTCGTGGCGGAGGAAAAACGCATAAATTCTATGCATCATTGGGTTCAGGAATTGAACACAAAGAAATCCAATTGACCGTTCAGGGGCAAACCATCAGTTCGAATTTCGGGACACCCGAATCGTGTCGATTTAATCTTGAAAATTTGTTGAGTGCCGGTGTAACCAATGTTTTGTTTGCCAAAAAAGAAAGCGACTTAACCTCTGAAGATAAAGCTATTATAGATGAATTGGCGGTTATCGGATTTGAAAAATATACCGCTTTTAAACAGCATCCCAAGTTCATTCCTTATCTTGAGCAGCGCAGTACCTTGAATTATTATGCGAAGACCAATATTGGAAGTCGACCTTCTAAAAGAAAGGCCGCTGAACAATTGGATTTCGCCGATTTACGCGCCATTCCATTTGTTGGTTCATGGAGTCAGATGAAACAAAATGTACCCGGATTTTTTGGCGTGGGAACCGCGTTATATGCGTTTGAAAATGCCGGTCGATGGACTGAAGTACAGGCATTGTATAAAAACTCTTTGTTTTTCCGTACACTATTAGAAAACAGCATGATGTCGTTGGCAAAGTCATTTTTCCCTTTAACTCAATATATGGAAAATGATCCTGAATTTGGTACCTTCTGGCAAATCATTTTCGATGAGTTTACACTGACAAAAAACATGCTTTTGAAGATTGCAGGACATACCGAACTCATGGAAAATTACCCCGATGGAAAAGCATCGATTAAAATGCGAGAAGACATTGTTTTACCCTTGCTCACCATCCAACAATACGCCCTAATGAAAATCAATGAAATTCGTCAAGGGAAAGCTGATTCGACGTTACTCGAAACCTATGAAAAGTTAGTCATTCGCTCCCTTTTCGGGAATACCAATGCCAGTCGGAACTCTGCTTAATAAAAAAATATATTTGTTAATAGCCTTAAAATCAAATAGATAAAAATTAATTTTTGTTAAAGTTTTAAAAAAGGCTTGTGTAATCCAAAAATCCTTTTGAAGTTTGCAGTGTCGAAAAATAACAAATCCATTCGATTAAAAAAATGAAAAACGTAATGCGCCATATGTGTTGTATGATGTGGGAATCTTCCCCGCAGAGGACGTATATGGTATAATTTGAAAAAGAAATTACAAAGCTCAAGTATATATCAAGCCTCTGCCAAAGCAGGGGCTTTTTTTATGCACTAACCCTAACCTTAAACTTGAAACCTTAAACCTGAAACAAAAATAATGTCAACCACTGCAAAACATAACAACCACCGCTGGATGATGCACATGATGATGTGTTGTTGTGCTATGCTTTGTTGCCAAAGGTGATTCTTATGTTATTCCTATATAGTGTTCAGGTCCTTTTGGTTACAAATCAAAAGGACCTTTTTTTTGAGTCGTAAGTCAAATAAGGCGTAAGTCAAAAAGTCATAAGACTAAAATCTAAAATCTAAATTCTAAAATTTAAATATCTAACTTCTAAATTTCATAAAAATGAGTACAACAAAATTTGCCACCAAAGCCCTTCATGCCGGACATGATGTTCAACAAACTTCAGGAACACGCGCTGTGCCGATCTACCAAACCACTTCCTACGTGTTTAACAATGCCGAACATGCAGCCAATCTGTTTAGCTTGAGTGAAGCAGGGTACATTTATACCCGACTCAACAATCCCACCAACGATGTGTTGGAACAACGCTTGGCCCAACTCGAGGGTGGAATCGGTGCTGTAGTAACCGCCTCAGGAACTGCTGCATTGGCCACAGCCTTGTTAGTATTGCTAAAAGCTGGCGACCATATTGTGGCTTCCAACAGCCTATACGGAGGAACCTACAATTTGCTTAACGTGACCTTGCCTCGTTTGGGGATTACTACCACATTTGTCGATCCCTCTGAACCGACTAATTTTACGAAAGCCGCCCAAGAAAACACCCGTGTATTCTTCGCCGAAAGTCTCGGTAATCCCAAATTGGACGTCCTCGACCTTGAAGCCATTGCCCAACAAGCCCAAGCTTACAAAGTACCGTTCATTGTAGACAACACCGTTGCTTCTCCCTATTTACTTAACCCCATTCAATACGGCGCTAACATTGTAATTCATTCCCTCACCAAATACATCACCGGAAACGGAACGTCTCTAGGCGGAGTGATTATCGATGCCGGAACGTTTGATTGGAGCAATGGAAAATTCCCCGAGTTCACCGAACCCGCAGCCGGTTACCACGGATTAAAATACTATGAAGTCCTTGGAGCCGCTGCTTTTATTGCCAAAGTACGTATCGAAGGATTGCGCGATTTTGGTGCTGCCTTGAGTCCGTTTAACGCGTTCCAAACCCTGCAAGGACTCGAAACCTTGGAAGTCCGTATCCTCAAACACAGTCAGAATGCCTTGGCTTTGGCCGAGTGGTTGAGCGAGCAAGAAGCCGTAGCTTGGGTCAACTATCCCGGGTTGAAAACCTCGAAATATTATGATTTGGCCCAAAAATATTTGCCCCAAGGGCAGAGTGGTATAGTGACGTTCGGACTCAAGGGCGGATTCGAAGCCGCGAAAAAAGTGGCCAACGATTCCCAATTATTCTCCTTGCTAGCGAATATCGGCGATACCAAATCGTTGATTATTCATCCCGCAAGCACCACGCACCAACAATTAACACCCGAGCAGCAAGAAAGCACGGGAGTAACTCCTGACCTCATTCGTCTCTCAGTAGGCCTTGAGGCTATCGACGATTTAAAAGCGGATTTGGCTACCGTTTTCGCGGCTTTGCCCGTTGAAAAATCAGTCTAGGTTTTAGTTTGCATGGGAAACCCCCGGATGCGCCACATTCGGGGAGGTTTCCACAGTTTTTTAAGGAGCTATTCTTGCCTGCCGTAGGTAGGTCCCGTTCTCGCCTTTACCTGCCAACCGTTAGGTCGGTCACTTCGCTAGCGCTACGTGGATATCGGCTCTACCTGCCTGCCTTTGGAAGGTCGAGGCTAGGGATAAAGTGCTTCTATGAAAAGCGATTCAACAACAAAAACTGCTTTAACAACACAAGAAAAAATGAAAAAATTAGCCAAAATAGAACTTTACCAATTCCTCTTGGAAAACGGAAAAACCACTCCTTTTTTGCCCTTGTACTTCGAAACCTTTGGTCAGTCCCTCGGTTCGGCGCCCGTTGTCGTAGTCAATCATGCACTCACCGGCAACTCTACCGTAACCGGGGAAAAAGGGTGGTGGAACGAACTCATTGGATCGGGAAAAGTAATCGATTTGGAATACTACACCGTCATTGCATTTAATATTCCAGGTAACGGCTACGACGGTATTTTAGGTAACCTGATTTCCAATTACCAAGATTTCACCGTTCGAGATATCGCTCGTATATTTTGGCAAGGATTGCACGAACTCAAGGTTCAGGAAGTGTATGCCGTTATTGGAGGAAGTCTAGGTGGCGCTATTGCTTGGGAGATGGCTGTTTTGCAACCGAAGGCGATTCAATATTTGATTCCGATAGCGACCGACTGGAAAGCCACCGATTGGGTATTGGCAAATGTGCAAGTGCAGGAACAAATCTTAACGAATTCCTTGCAACCCATCAGTGATGCGCGGCAACATGCCATGCTTTTGTACCGTACACCGCAATCCATTAACGCGCGATTCAATCGGCAACAAATACCCAGTGGCGAATTTGCTGTGGAAAATTGGTTAACCTACCACGGCCACAAATTACGCGACCGTTTTCGATTATCGGCCTATAAACTCATGAATCATTTGCTGAAAACCCATGATATCACGCGTTTTCGAGGTGCTCTCGAAGAAGTGGTAACTGGTATAGAAGCCACAATTCATGTGGTTGCCGTCGATTCAGATTTGTTTTTTACCGCTCAAGAAAACCGAAAGGCGGTCATGCAATTGGCGAGTATACATGAAAATATATATTACCATGAAATACAGTCCATTCACGGGCATGATGCCTTTTTAATCGAATTTGAACAATTAATTGCTTTTTTAAAACCGGTGTTTTGCACCCAAAAACAACTGAATTATGCCCACACTTAGAATAAATATAGTTCTCTTTGGAATTGGAAATGTTGGGAGTACTTTGATCAACCAAGTACTCCAAGCACAAGATTTCTTTTTACAACAAAAAAATATCGAACTCCGCTTTCCCATAATTACCAATTCTACCTTGGCATTTTTTGAAAAGGAAGGTGTGAAAAATCAATGGGAAGCCAATTTTGCTCAATCAGCTATTCCTTTTCGAATTGAAGACATCATCGAATACGTACAAGACTTGGAATTGGACAACCTGATAGCGGTCGATGCTACAGCGAGTGAAGACATTATCAAAAATTATATTCCGTTGATTCAAGCGGGTTTTCACATTGTCGCTGCCAATAAAAAAGCGAATACTTTGCACTATGATTTTTATAAAGAATTGCGATCCAATTTGAAACGATTTGATCGTAAGTTTCTATACGAGACCAATGTAGGGGCTGGATTGCCCGTAATAAACACCATCAAGAATTTATTTGATGCAGGTGAGGAAATCACACAAATACGAGGGGTGTTCTCAGGTACGCTAAGTTATTTGTTCAATCGATTTGGAGAGGAAGACGTTCCGTTTGCCACTTTATTAAAAGAAGCGGAACAGTTTGGCTATACAGAACCCGACTCCCGTGAAGATTTGTCTGGAAATGATGTAGCGCGTAAATTGTTGATTTTAGCCCGAGAATTGGGTTCGAAAGCCGAATTTTCTTCCGTGAAAATCGAATCGCTGTTAATTCCAGAATTGGCTACTAATTTGACTTTGAAAGAGTACCGCAATCAGCAGCGCTTGTTTAATAAACCTTTTCAAATTGCCAAAATCACCCAAGCGGATAATCATGTTTTGCGCTATGTGGGGAATTGGAATCGCAGTACAGATACTTTGGAAGTGCAATTAATTTCGGTTCCTCGCAATTCTCCCTTGGGTCAGTTGAAAGGCGCTGATAATTTGATCGAAATCTATACCGAATCGTACGGTAAGCAGCCCATCATTATTCAAGGGGCAGGAGCAGGGAAGGCGGTAACCGCACGAGGCGTTTTGTCCGATATTATTCAAATAGCCGATACCTTAGTCTATAAAGAACAATTGTTACAAGATTGGGTTGCCTAAAGTTTATTATCTTTGGATAAAATAGCAAACAATGCGTATAGAACAAATACAAACGGGAGAGTACGGAGATTTTTATGCACCCTATTTGGCACAAGTAGATCCACAGTATTCTTTGATTGAAGAATTGGAAATTTCCTTACATCGGTTTATTCATTTTGTACGAGAAATTCCGATGGATAAATTTGATTACCGCTATGCGGAAGGAAAATGGACGATTAAGGAAATCATCCAACATATCATCGATGCTGAACGCGTATTTGCCTATCGCGCCATGCGCATTGCTCGCAACGATCAAACGCCTTTACCCGGTTTTGATGAGAATGATTATGTGGATCAGTCCAATGGAAATGAACGAAGTATTCAAGATTTGTTGACCGAGTTCTCTACTTTACGCCATGCCACGATATACCTATTCAAATCGTTTAAGCCTGAATATTTCGAACGTATAGGTAGCGCATCCAATCATCCTATCTCAGTTAGAGCTTTAGGATTTATCATTATCGGTCATCAAAACCACCACCACAAAGTGTTTCAACAACGCTACCTGTAGTATATTATAAATGGTGTTATTTTAAATTTTAAATGTTTTGCAATAAAAAATCCCGAGTAATATGCACTCGGGATTTCATTTATAATTTAAAATTTATAATTCATCATTTGAATTACTCGTCTTCATCGTCGTCATCATAACTTTCAGAAGGTTCGAAGTCATCGTCGTCGTCATCGTCTTCCTCATCATCAGATCCGCCTTTGTCTTTCAATAAATCAACATCTTCATCTTCGTCTTCGCTGGGCATATCGTCATCATCGATATCCATACCCTTTACAGGTGCAATTGGTTCGATTTCTGTATCCAAATCATCTTCTTCGTCCTCGAATTTCTCCATACGAGTTGCTAATTTGGTACTTACTTTCACTAAATAAATAGTGTCTTCGGTTCGAACTTCAACGGCTTCAACCAATTCGTTTTGGGCATTACGGAATCGGATGATATCGGAATCATCATAACCATCGGGGAATTTTTCAACCAACAAATTCAAAATATCGCTGGTTAGTTTGGCGTAATCAACAATAACTCGTCTCATAACAGGTAGGATTTTATAAGTCTAAAAGGTAAGCAAATATAAGCGGTGCCACAATAGTAGCATCCGATTCAACAATAAATTTTGGGGTCGTGATGTCTAATTTTCCCCAAGTGATTTTCTCATTAGGGACTGCACCAGAGTAGGAACCATAACTCGTTGTAGAGTCAGAGATTTGGCAGAAATAACTCCAAAACGGTACATCATGCATCTCCATATCTTGGTACAACATTGGTACTACACAAATTGGGAAGTCTCCGGCGATACCTCCACCAATTTGGAAGAATCCCACACCTTTGCCTTCGCAGTTTTTGGTATACCAATCGGCTAACCACATCATGTATTCCACACCACTTTTCATGGTAGTGGCTTTGAACTCTCCTTTGATACAGTAGGAAGCAAAGATGTTCCCCATCGTACTGTCTTCCCATCCTGGAACTACAATGGGTAAGTTTTTCTCAGCAGCGGCCACCATCCAAGAGTTCTTTGGGTCAATTTCATAATATTGCTCCAACACTCCTGAGTTAATCATTTGGTACATGAATTCATGTGGAAAATAACGTTCGTCATTTTTGTCCGCTTTGTTCCAAATATCAAACAAATGCGATTGTAAACGACGGAAAGCTTCCTCCTCAGGAATACAGGTATCCGTTACACGATTATAATGGTTTTCTAACAAATCCCATTCTTCTTGTGGAGACAAATCACGGTAGTTAGGAACACGCTTATAGGAGTTGTGTGCCACCAAGTTCATGATGTCTTCTTCTAGGTTGGCACCTGTACAAGATATGATATGTACTTTATCTTGGCGGATCATTTCAGCCAATGATTTCCCCAACTCTGCGGTACTCATCGCACCGGCAAGGGTAATCATCATTTTTCCATTTTCCAACAAATGGGCTTCATATCCTTTCGCAGCATCCACCAAAGCGGCTGCATTGAAATGTAAAAAATTGTGTTCAATAAACTGACTGATAGGTCCTTTACTCATTATTCCTCTTTTCTGTGTTTGTCTAATTCTTATGGGTCAAAGAAAAACTATTTTTTTAAAACTACAAACGAAAAAATATTATTTGTCGTAGCCCAAGATTTTCAATACATCGTCCGAAGTTTGTTGCTCTGAAAACACTTCGGTGGCTAAGATACCATTCTCATCCCGATCAATCAAAATATGTTTGGGTTGGGGAATCAAACAGTGGTGCAATCCGCCAAATCCACCAATGGTTTCTTGGTAAGCGCCGGTATTGAAGAATCCGATATATAAGGGTTTTTCTTTGTTGTATTTGGGTAAATAAACCGCATTCATGTGTTGCTCAGAATTGTAATAATCGTCACTATCACATGTCATACCTCCCAATAGCACGCGTTCGTAGGTGTCGTTCCAACGGTTAACAGCCAACATAACAAAGCGTTTGTTGATAGCCCACGTATCGGGTAGGGTAGTGATGAACGAACTGTCAATCATGTTCCAGTTCTCACGGTCGTTTTGTTTTTTCTGATACAATACTTGGTAAACAGCACCACCGCTTTCACCTACGGTAAACGAACCGAATTCGGTGAAAATATGGGGAACTTCTACTTCGGCATCATCACAAGCGATTTTGATTTGGTTCAAAATCTCATCTACCATATACTGGTAGTCGTATTCAAAGGCCAAGGAATTCTTGATGGGGAATCCACCACCGATGTTCAAACTGTCAAGTGTCGGACATTCTTTTTTCAAAGCGATGTACACCTTCATACATTTCAACAATTCGTTCCAGTAATAGGCCGTGTCCCGAATTCCGGTATTGATAAAGAAGTGCAACATTTTCAATTCCACTTTCTTGTTTTCCTGAATTTGTTTACGGTAAAACGGCACGATATCCTTATAACCAATTCCTAATCGCGAAGTATAAAACTCAAATTTTGGTTCTTCCTCGGCAGCGATTCGGATACCAATTTTGAATTTCCCTTTGATTTGTTCTTGTAATAAATCCAACTCTTCGTAGTTGTCAATTACAGGAATGGTTTTGTTATGACCGTTGTTGATTAATCGGGCAATATTTTCTACATAGGCATCACGTTTGAATCCGTTACACACTACATAAGTATTTTTGTTGATTTTGCCGTTAGCCAAAAGGTTTTCCACAATATTGATGTCAAATGCCGACGACGTTTCAATATGAATATTGTTTTTAAACGCCTCATTCATAATGAATTCAAAATGCGAACTCTTAGTGCAATAGCAGTAATAATATTTGCCTTCGTAGCCAATTTTCTCCATTCCTTTACGGAACCAACTCTTGGCTTTATTGATATTATTGGAAATAGCAGGCAAATAGGTGAACTTCAACGGCGTACCGTATTGCTCTACTAATTTCATCAAATCGATGTTGTGAAATAATAAAGTGTCTTTATTAAGGCTAAACTCTTCTTGTGGAAAATAAAAAGTTTGGTTTATTAAGTCGGAATATTTCGTATTCATTTTAAAGTTTGAATGAGTGATAAAAACAAATGCAAATGCTTAGTAAACGTATGTTTTTACTTCTCAAACTCTAAGGTTCTCATACACAATCGATAAATCCATTACTGAGTCGGAGGTTTGATTGTAAACGGTGTAAAGTGCTTTTGGGATAAAAAACGACGCAGGCAACACGTGTGAAAGTGCTTTGCCGTTGCTTTGCAACAAGGATTTTGTCGTTGGAATATTGTTTTTTATCATCCCCGCAAATGTAAAAAATAAAAAAATCGATTTGCAATATTTTAGCTAAAAAAATATTAGCCCAAATAGTCTTTAAATGCACGGCTAATCATTTCGTTATCAGCTTCTTGGTTAAGGCTAATATTTCCGATTCCATTCAATAGTGCAAATTGCACTTTACCGTACTCATTTTTCTTGTCGTGAATCATGTATTCGAGCAAAATTTCAATGTCATTTGGCGTGATGACTACCGACTCAAACAAATCGGACAAGACGTATTTAATTTGGTGATAATCTTCTTTAGAAAGTAATCCTTTTTCATAAGAGAGGTAAGCCTCCAAAATCATCCCAATAGCGATGGCTTCGCCGTGTAATAAGGGATTTTCAGTAGTTAAAAAATGACTTTCAATGGCATGTCCCAAAGTATGTCCAAAATTCAAGGCTTTACGGATACCGTTCTCTGTCGGGTCTTGTGTAACAATGGTATTTTTAATTTCGACCGAACGATAGATTAAAGTGTCAAGAAGCGAACTGTCCAACTGACTCAAGTCCAGAAATTGTTCCCAATACGCTTTGTCTTGGATTAAACCGTGTTTCAGCATTTCTGCGAGTCCCGAACGCATTTCCCGTTGGGGTAAGGTGGCCAAATAGGCGGAATCAATGACTAATAATTTTGGATTGGTGATGGTTCCCACTTGGTTTTTGAGCAATCCTAAATCGACACCGTTTTTACCACCAATGGCCGCATCAACCATACCCAAAAGGGTAGTGGGAATGTGCACAAAGTCAATCCCGCGTTTAAACGTAGAAGCTACAAATCCGCCCAAATCCGTAATCACACCTCCGCCTAAATTAATAAGTAACGATTTGCGATCAGCGCCCATTTCAGTCAACAACGTCCATAACTCAACACAGGTAGCCATGGTTTTCATTCCTTCCCCCGGTTCAATTTCTATAATTTCAATAGGAACGTCAACAGCCAAATGGGGTAGCAAATGGGGGGCACAATGTTCGTTACTATGACTGTCGGTCAAGATGAATAGGGAAGAATAGCGGTTGGATTGGATCAGTTGATTCAGTTTTTCATAACCGTATTCGTTGAACTCAATCGAGTAGCCGTTGGCAGAAATGGATTGCATTATAGTCAATTTTGGTTCCAAAAATACGGCATTTTTTGCTATAATTTCAGTTCACAATTAGTACATTTGTCTACTTTCAAACAAACCATGGACAAGATATTTAACAATACTGAAGTCGCGTTCAGTTTAAAAACTGATACCGAACTCGATCGCGCGTATTTTTTATTTAAAATGATTGCTAGCGAACCCTTAGTTCGAATCGGTACAGCAGTAACAAATTTTGCAATTAAAGCCCATTTACCGGTAGAAGGATTGATTCGTGCTACGGTTTTCGACCATTTTTGTGGAGGGACAACCGAGGTAGATTGCCTTTCGGTAGTGGATAAAATGTATACCAAAGGGGTTTCCTCTGTATTAGACTATTCAGTAGAAGGCAAAGAAGAAGAAGCTCAATTTGATGCAGCTTTAAACATGACCTTAAAAACGGTTGACTTTGCTAAAGAACGTCAAGCCATACCGTTTGCAGTTTTCAAACCTACCGGATTAGGACGTATTGCGTTGTATGAAAAAGTTGGATTAAAACATCCACTGACAGCGAATGAACAAAGCGAATGGAATCGAGTATGTGAACGTTTTGATATCATTTGTAAAACTGCCCATGCCAAAGATGTGGCTTTGTTAATTGATGCGGAAGAAAGTTGGATGCAAGATGCTGCGGATGATTTGGTGGAAGAAATGATGCGCCGTTATAACAAAGAAAAAGCGATTGTCTTCAATACCTTGCAAATGTACCGTTGGGATCGTTTAGACTATTTAAAACAATTACACCAACGAGCACAAGCTGATGGATTTTATATCGGAATGAAGTTAGTACGTGGCGCTTATATGGAAAAAGAAAATGACCGCGCCCAACAAATGGGACAACAATCACCTATTTGTCCGAGTAAAGCCGCCACCGACGATAATTACAATGCCGCCGTGGATTATATGATGGAACATATTGACCGTATGGCGATTTTTGCGGGAACACACAACGAAGAGAGTTCGTATAAATTAATGGAAATGATGGCTGCAAGAGGCCTAGCGAAAAGCGACTCACGCATTTGGTTTGGTCAATTATATGGAATGAGTGATAACATCAGTTATAATTTGGCCGCCCACGGCTATAATGTAGCCAAATATTTGCCCTTCGGACCCGTGCGTGATGTAATGCCCTATTTGATTCGCCGAGCTGAAGAAAACACTTCGGTTGCCGGACAAACGAGTCGGGAATTGAACTTGTTAAAAACCGAACGCCAACGCCGTAAGTTGGATAAATAAAAAAGCAAAAGCCCCTGAATTTACAGGGGCTTTTTATATTAAATGAAATAAATTAAACTTTCATTCCAACGTCCAACGTCTAAAGTCCAACGTCTAACATCTAAAATCTATTCCTTTTTCTTCTTCTCCGCATCAGCATCCATCATTTCCATGAGTTTCATGCCAAGCAAACCACTGATGCCACCTTCAGAACCGTTGTTACCGTTGATTAACACATCAGGAATGATTTTCACATTTCCTTTGGCCAATTCTTCGGTGATTTTGTAACGGGTAAAGTTGTCACCACCCATTGCACTTACTTGCAACTGATACGATTCAGCAGTCGATTTACCGATGGCCATAATTTTCTCTGCTTCCGCCAAACCGGTTTTCGAAATACGTTCAGCTTCTGCAGTAGCATTCAATTTGGTTGCTTCGGCTTGTGCTCCTGCACGGGCTTTGGTCGCTTCGGCTTCCGCTTGAGCACGCATTTTGGTGGCTTCCGCTTCCGCGTTTACATTCAGTTTCAAACTCGTAGCATCCCCTTCGGCTTTTTTCACTGTAGCGTCTGCTGTACGTTGTGCAATCTCTACACTTTGAGCCGCACGTACGATTTCTTTTTGCATGTCCGCAATGGCCGTTTCTTTTTCCACCCCTTGGCGTTGTTCTTGCGCCATCTTTTGGGTTTGATACGTTTTTTGCTCTTCTTCTGCAATTTTACGGTCCGTCAACGTTTTCATCAACGATTCAGGGGGTGTAATATCACCAATTAAGGTGTCAACAGCATTTACATTGTATTCATCCAAAACCGCTTTGATATGCACTTTAGCCGATTCTTGACGTTCCTTACGCGTACTTAAGAAGGAAATCACATCACTGTCTTGTGCCGAGTTACGGAAGTAGTTACCAATGGTTGGTTCCAATACTTGTGAAACCAAGTTGGTCATACTACCAAAACGCGCAATTACTTTGGGCGCTTCATTGGCTGGAACGTGAATGATTTGTGAGACATCCAAGTTGAAGGGGAAACCGTCTTTAGAACGCACCGTGATTGTCGATAAGTTTTTATCCAAATCATGGGATTCACTGCGGGCATTCGCCCAGTTCAATACCAAGTTGGTAGTGGGCACCAATTCCAATTTAGTCGTGTATTTGTTCAATGCGTATTTCCCTGGACCCAGTGGTTCCATCCAAACCCCACGTTGACCTTTGGAAACAATATTCCCGTGTTTGAAAGTATCACCTGTAACATCTTGACCGTCTTCTCCAATGTACGAGATTACAACACCCACATGGCCAATTGGTACATCAGTCATTGGCGTTTGTTCAATTTGGATAGCCCAGGTATTGATATAATAAGAACCGGCTAAGATCACTTGCGGTTGTAAACCACGGTTACCACCATTTTCTAAGAACGAATCAAAGTCTTGGAAGTTGTTGTGGGCATCTACATACTTACCGGCAATTTGTCCCAACGGAATGGGTTCACCATCCAAAGCCGTCACAATACCCACCATATTTTCAAAAATCTTAACTTGGTCAATGATGACAACTTCAAACAAGTAGGTGTTGATACGGTACGAACCACTGGTGATAAAGGCCGTTTGACGTCCTTTTTGTCCACCATTATCCAAGAACATTCGCGCATCTTGGAAATTGTCGCAATCCACTTTACGGGCTAAAATGCGACCGGTCGGAATTTCTTTACCGTCTTTACTCAGCACCAATCCAATTTTTCCTTCAGGAATGATGGTAAACGGTGTCATGTCAATGCTGTACTGCCAAATCCATTTTCCCCAATATAAACCAGGGGCAAGGGCTTGGGCTTGGAAACCCGCTTCCCCTTTAGTAGCGATAATGCGACCATCAGGTAATGAACGATCGGCTCCAAAAAGCACGAATTTTTTGGTGATTAATCCAATTTTGTCTTCTGGGACAATCACCATTCCGAAGAAAACACGTAATACAAATTTGTACAAAACGAGTGATAAAACTAAAAGGATCACCCACCAATACGTAAAAATAGTCATGGTATAAATTTTTTAAAGGTTTTAATTGTTGGTTTAGATTTTAAAGCATAGCAAATGCATCGAAAAAGAATAACAATTCAATTCCAGTTAACTGTGTTCAAGAAATAGGGATTGTACTTTTCTGAAGGAACAGGAGGGTATTAGTACCTAAATTTCATCTTTTGCTGTATCGACTAATTTCAAAATCCTTGGTTATACGTATGGTCAAAAGAAATGTTACAAAAAAAAGAGTAGAAAATAAAAAAGTCAGCACAAAGCCGACTTTTATTAATATTTCAAAATTTATAATTTAAAAAAATTATTCCTGCATGGTATGATAGACATTCATCACATCATCATCTTCTTCAATTTTTTCGAGTAGTTTTTCCACATCGGCCACTTGCTCAGGCGTCAATTCTTTGGTCACTTGCGGAATGCGTTCAAAGCCAGAAGATAAGATTTCAATACCTTCAGCTTCCAAATGTTTTTGAATCGAACCAAAACTTTCAAAAGGCGCATACATCAAAATACCGTCTTCATCCGCGAAGATTTCTTCCACACCAAAATCAATCATTTCCAATTCCAATTCCTCGATATCTTGTCCCGTATTCGGAATACGGAAATTACACGTATGGTCAAACATAAATTCAACCGAACCTTGTGTGCCTAAAGTACCGTTACATTTATTGAAATAACTACGGATATTTGCCACAGTACGGTTGTTGTTATCGGTAGCTGTTTCAATTAAAATGGCGATACCATGCGGTGCATAGCCTTCAAACAGAACTTCTTTATAGTTGGCCGTATCTTTATCAGATGCTTTTTTAATGGCGCGCTCCACATTCTCTTTCGGCATGTTTGCCGCTTTTGCATTTTGCATCACCGCACGTAAACGTGCATTGGCTTCCGGATTCGGACCACCTTCTTTTACGGCAATAACAATATCTTTTCCAATTCGGGTAAACGTTTTAGCCATTGCTGACCAACGTTTCATTTTTCGGGCTTTTCTAAATTCAAACGCTCTTCCCATTGCTCTGGTAATTTAGCTGTTAATGATGTATTTTTCGGACGCCAAAGGTAAACTTTTCAATAGAAAAGTCAAATAGCTTGTTCCGTCTTATTTTTTATAAAAAGGCATTTTCACCACCTTAGCGGCTACTTTGTTGTTTCGAATTTGAATGTAAACGGTGGAGTCAACTGCTGCAAATTCTGTTTTCACATACCCCATTCCGATGCCTTTACCCAAAGAAGGTGCCATCGTTCCTGAAGTGACAATACCAATGTTGTTTCCGTCAGCATCCACAATTTCATAATCATGTCTTGGAATACCGCGTTCGATTAATTCAAAGCCTACTAATTTACGTGATACACCCGCTTCTTTTTGGGCTTTTAAATTAGCACTGTTGGTAAATTCTTTGGTGAATTTGGTAATCCAACCCAATCCGGCTTCAATAGGAGAGGTGCTGTCGTTGATGTCGTTTCCGTATAAACAGAAGCCCATTTCCAAACGCAAGGTATCGCGCGCAGCCAATCCAATGGGTTTGATTCCAAAAGCTGCACCCGCTTCAAATACTTTTGTCCATAATTGTTCCACTTCACTGTTTTTACAGTAAATTTCAAAACCACCGGAACCCGTATAACCCGTTGCTGAAATAATCACATGTTCGATACCTGCAAAAGGTCCCACTTCAAAATGATAGTAGTTGATGGCCGATAAATCTACAGAAGTTAAGGATTGCATCGCTTCAATAGCTTTGGGCCCCTGAATCGCTAACAATGAATAGTCATCAGAAATATTGCGCATCTCTACATTGTCGGTATTGTGTGATGCAATCCAATTCCAATCTTTTTCAATATTAGACGCATTTACGACTAACAAATATTGCTCTTCCTTCATGCGGTACACGATCAAATCGTCTACAATTCCACCGTCATTGTTGGGCAAACAGGAATATTGCGCACGTCCGACAGTCAATACCGAAGCATCGTTTGAAGTCACCCTTTGGATCAAGTCCAAAGCGCCCGGACCCGTAATTAGGAATTCACCCATGTGCGACACGTCAAAAACGCCTACACCGTTACGTACCGTTTCATGTTCGATATTCACCCCTTCGTATTGAACAGGCATATTATATCCCGCAAATGGAACCATTTTCGCTCCCAATTGCTCGTGGATGTGCGTCAAAGCAGTATTTTTCATTGTACTAAAGTTGGTTTGTGGCGCAAAAATAAGAAATAAAGGACAATCTAACTCACTTGTGTTTTCTTAATTACAAGGTATTTTTCAGAAAATCTGTGAGCAGGTATCAGTGAGCAGTTATAAGTCGTCAGTGATCAGTATAGAGTTGCGAATCCCAAATCTCTCCCGAAATTTCGGGACCTAATCTCAAATCCCAAAATCTAACATCAAATCACTAGTCACTAGTCACTAGTCACTAACCACTAGTCACCAAATTTCGTATCTTCGTCCCATGAATCCACCCATTCTTTGTATTGGCGCAGCATTATTGGATGAAGTTTACTTCAGTCAGTTAACGATGCTTTTGGAAACCTCAAATCCAGCCCATGGAACAACATCGGTGGGAGGTGTGATGACCAATGTAGCCCGTCATTTGGCAGCTTTGGAAATTCCAATACAATTGATTACTGCTTTAGGTACGGATGCTGCTGGTCAAGAAATTCATTCGCAATTGGAAGCGACAGGTATCGATTTGACGCATGTGCTTTCTTCCGATAAACCTACGGGTAAATACATCGCCTTTCATCATCCCAATGGACAACTCTTTACAGCCATTTGTCAGGATGAAATTACGGCATTGATTACCCCCGATTTTTTGGAAACTAAAATGGATATTTTACACCAAGCTTTTTGTATTGTAGCCGACACCAATTTAGCAGTGGAAACCTTGCAATGGTTGAGTACACAAGCGGCTCTATACCATTGGCAACTGGTTATCGAACCCGTATCGGTACTCAAAGCAGTGAAATTAAAGGAAGTCAACTTAAACCCTGTCGTCTTACTCACTCCCAATGAAGAAGAATTAGAGGCTCTGGGCGGACTGGATTCCCTCTTCCAACGTGGTGTAAAAGCAGTTTGGTTACGAAAGGGTAGTGCGGGATCATCGCTGTATACTACTTCAGAACAGGTTGATTTGGGTGTCCCCACCATTCAAATGGCAGACTCCACAGGTGCCGGAGATGCAGCATTAGCGGGTTGGTTATATGCGCAATATCATCATAAAAATAGTCAAGAATGTTTAGAATACGGTCATGCATTGGCCTTACATATTCTTCATCAAAAAGGAGCCGTTGACAGCCAACTGCATCCCCAACAATTAGAATTACTAAAAGAAAATTATTATCCATGAATACCTACCTACAAATCAGTCCCGAAGTTCAAGAAGCTCTAGCCACAGGAAATCCTGTAGTCGCTTTAGAATCCACCATTATTTCCCACGGAATGCCTTGGCCCCAAAATGCAGCTACTGCCAAAGCCGTGGAAGCCGTCGTACGTGCCCATGGAGCGGTACCAGCCACCATTGCTATACGTGATGGTTTTTGTAAGGTGGGTTTAACCGAAGACGAAATTGACGACTTCGCGCAAGCCAAAGGCGTTTGGAAAGTAAGTTTACGCGATATGCCGTATGTGATCGCTAAGAAAATGGATGGGGCTACTACTGTTGCCACCACCATGCGCATTGCAGTTATGGCGGGAATTTCCGTTTTTGCCACGGGCGGAATAGGAGGTGTGCATCGCGGTGCAGAAACCACCATGGATATTTCAGCCGATCTCACCGAAATGAGTCAGACCAATGTTGCCATCGTCGCTGCTGGCGTGAAATCCATTTTAGATATCGGACTAACCCTAGAATATTTGGAAACACTTGGCGTACCTGTAGTTACTTACGGGCAATCGGAATTTCCTAGCTTTTATTCTACCAAAAGTGGCTTTCAATCGCCCATGCGTGAAGATTCGGTGGAAGGTTTAGCCCAAATGCTGAAAGCCAAATGGGCATTGGGATTAAACGGTTCGGTACTCATTGCCAACCCAGTTCCACAAGAATACGAAATGCCGATGGAAGTGGTGGAGGAACACATTCTAGCCGCTTTAGCCGCTGCTGAAAAACAAGGTATTCGCGGAAAAGAAGTAACCCCATTTATTTTAAAATTCATTGCCGACCATACCCAAGGAGAAAGCCTGGAAGCCAACATTGCCTTAATTAAAAACAATGCAAAAGTGGCCGCCAAAATTGCAGTAGCCTTTACTCAATAATAGATTAATTTATACTGATTCGTTTGGAGGTGGTACCCACTGTGATTATGTAAATGCCTTTCGGTAATTCATTTACATGGAGTACTGTTTCGGGTGATTCGATATCAAAATCACGCATCTTTTGACCCAATACATTCGTTAGTGTCCCTTTTCCAAAATAGTCTTGGGTTCGAAGGGTTATCGTTTCATGTGCTGGATTGGGTGAAACAGACCATGTAGTAGTGGTAAACTCGTGCTGATTCAAAAAGACTTGATCAAGACGAATAATATAAGGCGTATAGTTGGTAGTGCTTGGATTTAATGGCATACCATGCATCGAACCTGTTCCCAACGTAATTCCTGAGATGGTTGCAAAGGAACTGTTCGAGTTAATCGTAAGGCCGTCCAATTGATCGTTCCCCGTACTACTTCCTCCGATAGTGTGATGAATTAGATTGCCATTTAAGTCATAGGCCAAAAGCAAAATATCATCTTGATTTCCAGGATTTGTAGCGAAGTCAGGTAACCATTGCACGGAATTACGTGTTGTACCCGCTACATAAATGACGGCCGGGTAATTTTGTCCCCAACTCACGGCCACCGATTTCGATTTGGCCAGTTTAAACTGCCCCGCGCCGGGTACCTCACGATACCAAACCAAATTGCCCTGCGGATTTAATTTGATCAAAAAGAAATCCAAACCAGCTACTGGCCCTTCCGTGGGCTGCCCCAGAAGTGGGAAATTATCATACAAAGTGGAAGTGAAATACACATTGCCCGAAGGGTCTATGGCTACATCAGGATCTGAACACGTAATGTCTTCAAAAAAATGAACCCATTGGAGTTGTTGGGAGGCATTGTAGTAGGCGATATAGGTGCTGTAAGAAAGTGAATTGGAAGCGGAAGTACCATTGAAATTAGGAATACTTTGAGAACAACCACCCGCTACGGCAATATTCCCTTGAGGGACCACGCTGATATTGCTGATCATTTTTACATTGTTTTGGGTAATGGTAAAAAGTGTATTTCCATTGGTGTCTAACTTTTTAATGTACGAATTAAAATAATTGTCATACCCAATATAAACGGAATTATAGACGTCTAAAGTAAGCGCTCTAAATCGAAAGACATTATTACCCGAAAGCGGAAGATGCCAGACATAATGCCCGTCACTATCTAATTTTAGTAATACAGGATGTTCTCCAGAGGTATCACTTAAATGCAACGTCTCATAATCCAGTTGGGTGATATAATTTAATGCGATATATAAGCTATTGCCATCTGAAACAAGCGCGTAAACATGCAAATCTCCTAAAAGATTTACAGCGTATTCATTTTGTAATAAGGAATTAAATTTTTTTAAGGTAAGGTTACTTTGCGCTACATTGTAGTAGGAGAGCGTACCTGTATTTCCACAAACATAACTATAGCCACTGGAATCGACAGTGGAAAGCGTACCCATTAGATTGGGATTACCCGTGGTACCGGGAAGATAACTTACCCAACTCGGACCCAAAACTTGTCCCGAAGTGATGGCGTATAGGGATAAACACAAAAAAAGATAAAAAGACTTCATGGCAATAGTTTAAAGGGATGATTTAAACTATAAAGATAGTAACTTTTCTAATTGAGTGAAAGATCACAGAGCAACAACTTTGGCAATAGAAAAATAAATTTAATGAGATTGTGTTTTTGCCTCACACAATTCATTTTACTTCGTATATGTTATCAGTTTAAAAATCACAGCAAATAACTGTAATTTTCTTCATTATTTACAATTCAGTTCATACAATTCAACTAAATAAGTAACCCCTTTTTTATTCAAATCCTCTTTGGTTATTTTCTCTAAAAAATTCGGACAACTATCTTCAAAATAGGCTTTTAGTGTCTTTTTTAATTCCGTATAACAATTCATGCAAACACTTAAACCATTGTTGCCAAATTCATCCAAGTATAATCCAAAATCTTCATTTGGTCTTTTTATATAATAGGTTCCTCCACCACCAGTTTTGGAAGCAGGATTGTAAGCATAATATGCCGCATAAATAGAAATTTTACCCTCAATGATAATTTTTGCCCAAATTTTTTTGTCACCGGGTTTAATTTTTTTTCGATCAAACGTTCCTTGATCGGCCAATTTTAAAGAGATATATTTTACAATTTCATTTTTATCATTAGTAATTTCAAAATTACTTACGTCATCAATTTTATATTTTTCGGTTTTCCCATCCTCTTCTTCTTTAAATTTAATTTTGGAATCATCAGGATACTCTGGCAATTCGATAAAACCATTTTTAGAAGTACCATCATTAAAATTTATTTTGGCTTTGTAAAATTTGGCAGAAACAAGTAAGGGAAATAATAGAAGAAATAAGACAGCTTTTTTCATTTTTGGAGGGTTAAAATAGATATTAAATTTAAAATTTTTTAGACCGAAATTAAGGTTAGCTCTAGTTTCAATTAAAGTAAACTCAATTGTTTTTTTACTATGAGAAACGTTTTATGTACTGAAATGTTCAAAGCACTTAGGTTATATAAATAAAACGCTAACTTTCTACATTCGAGTATAGCCACTAAGAGCATCACAACTAAAATACGAAATAACCCCAAATAGTTATTTACAAAAAAGGCTCCGTCAAGCGGTATTTATACGAAAATAACACCAAGCCCACTTTGGATTTGATTTGGAAGCGATCAAACAAAGCTGAACGGTACGCATCAATTGATTTTTGGGAAACCCGCATCAACTTAGACATTTGCTCATAGGTCAGTTCACGCTCATCGCAAACCAAGGATAAAAACTCCAACTCTTTATCGGATAAATCAAAAACAGTTGGCGTCAAATCGGATTCGCGTGTATCGTAATTCTTGACCCGCTTTAAGATTTCGGCAATATTATCATAGCCAATGTTGAGGATATTGTCAATGGCCGACTTTAAATCGGCGGCCGTGCAGTTTTTATGCAAGAAGCCGCGGGCGCCATGGTGATAGGCATCATCAATGATATGTTCGTCAATGTGCTGAGTGAGCAACATCACTTTGTAGTCGCCGCCCATCTTTTCCAATTCCTGTAATACTTCAATCCCGTTTTTATGCGGCATGGAATAATCCAAAATATACATATCCGGGACAGGGTCCAAAGGTAAGGATTCCAAAAAATGGTCTCCGTCATCAAATTCGTGACTCACTTCGTAGTCACCTAAGCGTTTGATCAATTCTTTGAGGCCTTGCCGGACAATCTCATGATCGTCAATTAAACAGATGCGAATGGGTTCCATGGTACTAGGGTTTTATTACGTGTTGTTTTTGTTCTAATTGCGAGACAAGACCAATTGGGTGCCTTGTCCCGGTTGGGAGGCAATCTGTAACGTACAGCCGATTAACTCGGCTCTACGTTTCATGGTGATCATTCCTAAAGATAATGATTTTTCATTCAAATCAAATCCTTTTCCGTCATCCTTTATTGATAATTTAAATTTGGGCGAAGCCAATAGTTCGATATTGATATTTTTCGCCCGTGCATGCTTCAAACAATTGTTCAGCGACTCTTGAAAAATACGATAGATAATTAATTTTTCATCGTCTTTTAATAGGAGTGGAGCATCACTAACGGCAATACCAAATTGGATCCGACTGTTTTTTTGCAGACGTTCGAGTTCGTTGCGAATCGCTTTCCCTAAGTCTTGTTGCATCACCAACTGACTGCTCAACGAGTGACTGATGCTGCGCACCGATTGCGACAAATGGTTTAACGATTGCGAAAGTACACTCAACCGTTCTACCTCTTCGGGATGGTCGTGCTTATAATTCTCAATTTGAAAATTTAACGCCGTAATCTGCTGTCCCGCATCATCGTGTAAATCCCTTGAGATGTTCTGCAACAATTGCTCCTGGGTTTCCACGATCGTTTCGGTTAACGTAGTCTGGTATTCCATGTCTTTGGCATGCATCTCCTCGGCGTGTTTTTTTACTTTGGTGATGTATAATCGGGCCAGTAAATAACTGAATAGAGTGGTCAGACTCACAAAGACCAAACAAACAAATATTCCTAAAGCGATTTTGTAATACTCAATGGGCATAATAGTTTAATTATTTTGCAGTTGTTCAATTTGTTTGGCGGATTTATACTCTTTATAAGCAAATAAAAGAAAAAGACTGTAAGTAATGTAGTTAATGTAAGTAGCAACGATATCTATCAAAGTTGTTCCAAACAGTATCGTCTCTTGAAGATCCCAACTCACAAAGGAAAAAATCATTGATAATCCAAAAAACATAAACAAAGGCGAGCTGAAAAGGATAAAATTATTGGAGAACAAAAATTCAAAATCTTCATTTTTTAATCTTTTAATACACGTAAAAAAATACATAAATAAATAGATAATACTTCCAATGGGGAAAATAACATAGGAAACATTTTTCAAGTCCAATTTGTAAATTAATAAGGATACAATTATTATGAAACTCGCTATTATCCAGGGTATTTTTCTTTTAAAAATATTTAATTTCCCTATTTGAATATACCACAATATAGTAGATAGTGAAATTGTAGATATCATGATAAGATTGTCAATAAAAAAATATTTTTTATGATCTATAAACCGAAGATAATAGGTGGTAAATTCATTAAAAATATACAACAGTAGAATCGATAAAAACAAATAGTGATGCTTTTTACTTTTAAGAATGAATAGGGTGGATAGTATGAAAACTATCCCTTCAAAATATACAATTAAAGGTAAATGATTTAAAAAGGCAATAAATGTATTGTTACAGGTCATTTCAATCGTCTTGCTATAGAAATAGTAGATGTTAATGGTGGAGTTTGACCTCCTGAAAAATCATAATACATCGTCTTCGTTCCATACTCCAACTTAAATCCGATACTGGTCACGTTGGTCGGACTCACAATCTGGGCAAAACTAAACGTTGCATTGCGACGGTCGGTGGGGGCGATACCAAACAAGGTAAAGATAGCTTTAAATAAGGGAAAAGAAAAAGAATTTGCTTCACAATTGTAATCCGTTATTTCGGTAATTCCAGTGGGAACCCCTAAGGCGTTGGTTTCCACTTGAAAATAATGCGGGTAATTACTGCGGTCAAATGAGGAGGAAAGATTCGCTAAATCCGATCCGTTGATTTGAAAACTAAGACCCGCTGTAATCGCCGTTTCAATTTGTGTATGGTAAATCAAATCGGTTAAGTCGTGGCCCAAAGCAATGAAATTATTACTGTCTTCATAACTGAAATAGGCAGCATTGAACTTTAACCAGCCCGTAATCACTTTTGGATCAGTTGAACTCACCAAATTCAAATCAATAATGAAATAATCGGCAACATGGGGTGAAGGAAGTAAATTAGAAGCGAAATACGCACTGTTGGCAATTTTCCATGCATTATCTACTAAATTGGCGTCAATGACAATAATGTTTTCGGGTGCTGCAACATGGCTGGTAGAGCCTAAACCTTGGTTCATAAGTTGAATGTTTTAGAGTTAATAAATTGGGGTTATTTTGTAGAACAAATATGCAGTATACTTCGAATTAATCCTATAGGAAAAACACTATTTGTTTTAGGTATTTTTCCTATAGACTACTCGGAAGAAGGCCTGGCTTGTTCTTGAACGTCAGGAAATACAAGGGTTTTCTTGCGGGCAGTCTTAAAAAACATTCCAAAAATAAAGACGATGACATAAGCCGCAAGATCATCAGCATCACTCATTATTCCACAACCTAAAGCCGCAATGAACAAAGCAATCACCCAGCGAAAGGTGATTTTATACCGCTCCTTGTCCCAATAATCCCATTCCGTGTCGTACCATAACGCGATTAACAATCCAAACCAACCCATGGTGCCGCCTAAAGCACCGGTAAAACAAGGTGCCGAACTCCAAGCTGCATGCAGGTAACCACTCAATAAAGTACTGTAAATAAATAATCGCAAACGCGTTTTCCAAGGAACAACAGGCTCTAACAATTGCCCTAAGTAATACCAACACAAGACCTGAAAACCAAGATTAATGATACTCGATTCGATAAAAGGAGCCGTCAACAATCGCCAATTATACGTCTCGGGAAGTAATGCCCCCATGGCAATTAATTCGTCAGTATCAAAATAGCCAAAATGCAACCCACCCGCAAATCGGAAAATAAAGAGACCAATACTGCCCACTATCAACCAAGGCGTAAGTAGGTACCGGTACCTGGGTAAGATGGCAGGTATCCATCCGCTGGCATTATCCAAGTCAGCACAATAATCATCAAAGGCAATTCCATAACGCAAATGAGAGGCAATGGGATGTGCCGATTGCAATAAGGCAAATCCAATAGCCCCAAAAAATAAGATAAAAAGAAACACACTGAAAAAAGCATCATACAGAAAATCACCTTCCGCATCGACAGCCCCTTCAAGTAGAATTAGAGGTTGAGAAGTAGTCCCTTTCAAACCCGTTGCCACTTTTTGAAACGTTTGCCGCTCGTAATGCTTATCCAAACGATGAAAGGAAGTAAACGTAAATGTTTTGGTTTTTACCTCGCGCAACCAAATCGAACATTGATGGTCCAATTTCTTTTGCTTAGCCGCATCACTGTCGTACGCATTAGCAAGGGTTTCGGAATAGGAGTGGAGCAACCATATACGGTGTTGCTTTGACGCTTTAGGATGTATAGTGTCCACCAACGGAACAATAGCCGTCATGTGTAGATTCAGATCCGTATCCAATCTTCCAGTAACGGAATAGGAGCGAACATCCGTAACCTGTGAGGTGTCAATTTTCCAATCTTTAATGAGATACGTGGCGTAGTAAGGGGAATAGGTGATCGCACTGGTTCGCGCTACCGTATGCTTTTCGCCCGCCAGATGATGGACCAATTGTTGCACCATCATATTGCCAAAGAGCAAAAAGAAAAAGGAATAAATCACAAGCATTCGTGAGGAATAGCGACCCACCCGTTCGAAATACCGAAAGGAATTCCGCATCAAAAAGAGCCACACCAAGGCCGAAACCATCGGGATAAAAAACAATACAATATCCTCCTCCCAAATGAGTCCGATGTGCGGAATCACAAACAAAACATGGAGTATACTTAAGTATCCCGAACAAATGACCAGCCCCATCAACAGGCGCGGAAATAACAGGCGAATTTTGGCAATTAACGGTAATGGTTCCAAACAGCAGTCGACTTTTTAAGTGGATTTCTTTTGGTCGTTAAAATACGAATTTTGTTGCCGAATAAACAAATCCAATTCTTCGGCACTTTGGGCAATCATTTGGATGTATTCCTGCAGCTCGGGTAAAGTTAGATTTTCTTGTTGCATTTGTTGGGTAATGCCTAAGATATTGGCAACCGGTTTACGCAAATGGTGCGAAAGTTCAAACAACACATCACCCAGCGTTTTATCATTGGTAATAATCGAAGTGATGTCTTGAATAGAACCATACCAGATCGTTTCTTCATCATCCGATTTTTCGATACGGGCTTTCACCATATGCCAAATCTCCCGATGCGTTAAATCGGTAGTACGGTAGATAAAATGCCAATTGGTTTTTTGGGTAATGGCCAAATCCACACTTTTTTTCACATTGGCCACATCATCAGGATGAATATAAGCCAATAACGCATTGGGGTTACTGTACACATGCTCATTGCGCAAATGTGGAAATAAAAGGGAAAAACCATCGCTGATGAAATCAAAATGACCCTTGCCATCGGCCGTATTGCGGTATTGAAACAACATCCCCGGCGATAAATCCGTTAGGCGTTTCATCTTGTGCGATTGTTTGGCAATAGACTGGTTTTGAAGAACTATTAATTTGCGCGAATTCAAATAGTCCATCGCTTTTCGCGAAAGCAGTTTTAAGGCTTGAAGCTGACGGGCATGCAACTTTCGGGGCTTTGTATCTACCACACAGAGCGAACCCAATACATAACCTTTGGGAGTCACCAATGGGGCGCCTGCATAAAACCGAACCCCGTTTTCCTGAAGTACATAGGGATTATTGGCAAACTTTTGATCCAATAACGCATCTTCAACAATCATCAAATCCTCCGTATTGTAAAGCATATGCTGGCAAAAAGAATCCGATCGATTCACTTCTTTTAAGTCAAGACCATAAATCGATTTATGCCAAGATCGAGAATCATCCACCATCGTAATTAGTGATATCGGTGTATCGCATACCAAAGAGGCAATTTCGGCAATATCATCCAAAGCCTGCTCGGGCTTAGTGTCCAATATTTGGTAATTGAACAATTCCTGTAAACGTTTCGCTTCATGCATAGTTAGGGTATTTAAATGGCGTAGAGTGCAGCTATTGTTGATATAAAGTTACAAAATGTTTTTGGGATACATGAAGTAGGGAGTGTTAAAAAAGACGCTGAGCTACTAAGCTGCTGAGCTACTGAGTTTCCATAACGTGAATTCACTCGTATCCAACTTGAAACCTGAAACCTGAAACCTGAAACTTTAAACCTGAAACTTTAAACCTGAACCCTAAAACAAAAACACCACTTTCGTTCCTTCCTCCAAATCTTCAATGTTGAAAGAATAATTGCTCTCTGTTTTTTTGTTAAAATAAGAAAGCCGTTCACGAGAAAACTCCAATCCCAACGATTCCTTTTTAAAGGATTTTTTCTCGCGATGTTCCCTTGCTTTTTCCCTTCCAATTCCATTATCGGAAATGGTCAAAACCACACGACTATCCTGAACCCCCACATGAATAGAAATCTTTTTTTCGCCTTCTTTCAACATTAAACCATGCCAAATGGCATTCTCAATGAAGGGCTGTAGTAAAAGACTCGGAATTTTCACGGTAGGTAAACCCACCTTTTCATCCTGTGTTATGGAAAAATCAATTTGATTGTCAAAACGAATGTTTTCAATTCGCATATACAATTCGATAATTTCTAATTCTTCCGTTAAAGTGATGCTATCGTTGCGCGAACTCTCCAATATTTTGCGAATTAACTTTGAAAATTTATTCAAATAATAAATCGCTTGTTCCTTGTTGTTTTCGATCAAATACACTTTAATCGAATTGAGTGCATTAAAAATGAAATGGGGGTTCATCTGACTACGAAGCGATTCCAGTTTTAAAATGTTAACCTCATTTTCAAATTGCAAACGTAAAGTGGTCACTTTCTCTGCTTCTGATTTTTGTAACGCCTCTTTTAAGTCGTTTATTTTTGAAGCCAACTCCGCTTCCAATACTTTTTGATGGCTTGTCCGAAGTTCTTGGTTGACGCGTTGTTCCTCAATAATTTTTAGTTGTGTATTCAAGCGATCTTGGTAAATGAGTTTGACCTTATACCCCAATCCCAAAATAAATACGATGGATTCTAAAAGAATCGCAATGAAAAAGAAATTCAGCGGTTCTGTGGCTATTGAATGATGAAAACTTTGATACAAAGAAAAGTAGGCAAATACATTGTATAACACTACTCCAGTAATGATAAAATAACCCAACCGATTCGGAATTCGCCAAGCGATGTATAAAGCATAAAACACAAAACCCGAAACAATGGGAATAAATACATAAATAAAATAGGTGGTGAAAATCCAGTGATTTCCGGTGAGCAACGTATATAAAAACAACACCGTTGCACTACTCAATTGTATTACTAAGTACCGATGAAGTATCCGATTAAACCGTGGATAATGTTGGTCCAAATCCAAAAATGCCTGGTAGAATAAAAACAATAAGGAATTGTAAACGACCTGACTGTACCAATTGTAAGAGGTCCAATCGTGCGCTTTGAGAAATGGAATTAAAGTCTTGCTAAGAAAAGGACTTTTGGTAATCAGATAGGTCAGTAAGAAAAAATTATACAATCCATAATACAAAAAACTCTTTTGTTTGGATTGAAAATAAATCAATAAGCACAATAGAAAATATATAGCTACACCTCCCGTAACCAAACTGGATAAAACATAAAAGAGGGTACTTTGTGTAATCATTACATTTGATTCAAAAAGGTGGATTTCTTTTGCCGTGACACAGGAAGCCTGCACTGATTTGTTAAAACAACAAAATCTTCACTTTTATGAAATTCTTTCACCTTGTTCAAATTGATTAAATAGGAGTTATGAATCCGGAAGAAATAATGATCAGCCAATTTCTCTTCCATAAATTTCAATTTTTGCGTCACAAAAAGTTTTTCTTTATTCTCTAAAAATACCGTACAATAGTTTCCGTCACTTTCACAATACAGTATATCATCGGCATTTAAAAAAAGCAATTTACCATCACAAGGAATACTAATTTTCTTGGTCGAAAGATTTTTATGAATGAGTTGTTCTAAGGTTTTTTCCAAACGCTCATGTACTGTAAATTCCTCTTTGAATTGTTTTATCTTCTGAAGACACTGTTGTAAATCATCCGTATCAATCGGTTTTAACAAATAATCCAAAGCACGTTCCTTGATGGCTTTAATGGCATATTGATCATAAGCCGTTGTAATCACCACAGCAAAATTGCGTTCGGTCAGGGAATCCAAAAATTGAAAGCCATCCATCTCGGGCATTTCTATATCCAAGAAAACACAATCCACGGTATGATGATCCAAAAAGTTTTTGGCTTCTGCAGCACGGGTGAAACTACCCAAAATGGTTACTTCAGGACAAAAGTTGGTCAGTTCCCAATGCATGCTTTTCAAAGCACTAAGTTCATCATCGATAAGGAGGACACGAATCATACACGAAAAATCAATTACATAAAAATACTACATTTTTTACAGGTTCGTCTTTTTTTTGTACCAGTGGTATCATTTTTACTATAATCGACCTGCATCTACTTGTAAGTCGCAGAAAATGCGATGTTGGTGGCAAAAGAACTCCCTGCACCAGTCTTCATCATTTTTTATCCAAGTATACAATATTTACGACAAATCATCAATTAGTAATTCGATCATTTGGGATATACGAATACCTTTAAGTCAAAATCAGCAAAACCCTAAGCCATGAAAAGAATTTACGTACTCGTATTTTTTTTTGTGCTCCAAATTGTACCAGCCCAAGTAGGAGTGAACACCACCGACCCCAAAGCCCAATTGGATATTGTGCCTTCGAATGCTACAACCCCTGCAAATACTGACGGTATTTTGATTCCGCGGATCACAACATTTCCAGCCGTCAATCCTACCGCAGCACAAAACGGGATGCTCGTTTATTTATCCACCGCGTCGGGTTCTTTTTCTCCCGGATTTTACTATTGGGATAATGCCGCCACAGTATGGCAACCCATTGCAGGGACCAAAGTAGGAACCCTCGATCAAGCCTATGATTTTGGAGGAGCTGGATTAGGGAAGACCATCACGGCAGATGCGGGTGCCCTAACCATTAATGGGACGGATGGATTGATCTCCACCGGTGTCTATTCTAGTGGAACAAATCTGGCCAATGCCACCGGCGTGCGAATGTTTTGGTACCCCAAGAAAATCGCTTTTCGAGCCGGAATTACCGATACAGATCAGTGGGATAACATCAATGTTGGTGATAATTCTACCGCTTTTGGTTACAATTCAATAGCTAGTGGATTCAATACTTTTGCCTTTGGACAAGGAACTACGGCAAGTGGCAATAGTGCGACTGCATTTGGAAGTTTTACAACCGCAAGTGGCAATACGTCCACAGCCTTTGGAGCTAGTACAACGGCAAGTGGTTTATTGTCTACCGCTTTTGGAGCGGGTTCTACCGCCAGCGGATCACGATCATTTGCCTTTGGTTTACAAAATACGGCCAGCGCAGATAGTAGTACAGCATTCGGTCAAATGTCCACTGCTTCAGGATACGCGGCTACTGCTTGGGGAATTCAAAATACAGCCTTCAGTGCAGGAGAAACGGTCATTGGAATTGGTGCTACAACGTATACACCAACACCCGTTGGAAATCTTAGTTATAACACGACCAATGCTACCGATCGTCTATTTACAATTGGAAATGCTTTAGATACCAATAGTAATTCGATAATCGATACTGCCGAACGGAGTGATGCCATGGTAGTGCTAAAAAATGGAAATACAGGACTCGGTACCGCAACACCTGCTACACGATTACATGTGGTGGGCAACTTACGACTAGTTGACGGCAATCAAGCCGCAGGGAAAGTATTAACCAGTGATGGTAACGGAACAGCTACCTGGCAAAGCGCAACGTCTTTGGCATGGGGTCTTTCAGGAAATGCAGGAACCAATGCAACTACCAATTTTATTGGAACAACCGATAATGTCGATTTGGTGTTTAAACGTAATAACACATTAGCAGGTCTACTCGGCAGTTCAAATACATTTTTTGGATTATCAGCAGGTACAAACAGTACGGGAACTTCCAATACGTACATAGGAAATTTGGCAGGGAATGCCAATACTTCAGGAGACTATAATACATTTTTGGGACGTTTCTCAGGGGCAAATGGTAGTTTAGGAAATGCAAGTACTTACCTTGGGTATGCCGCTGGATTAAATAGTTCAGGGAATAATAATATTGCGATAGGTGCGTTTTCAGGGCAAAATACTTCTGGGAGACTTAACTTATTTATAGGGTTTTCAGCGGGAAATGTGAATACGACAGGGGAAAGAAATACATTATTGGGAAATGATGCCGAAGTAGGAACCAGTAACTTAACAAACGCTACAGCGCTTGGAAATCAAGCCTTCGTGAATACCAGTAATGCTCTCGTTTTAGGAAGTATCAATGGTGTAAATGGGGCAACAGCATCGACGAGTGTCGGAATTGGAACAACTTCTCCCTCACGACGTCTCCATGTAGCAGAAACTACCACATCAACCTCCAACGGCCAACTCTACCTCGAACAACAAGGAACAGGTGATGCCTTTATCCAATTAGGAAATACGGGTACACGTCACTTTAGTTTCGGAATGGATAATCTAACGGATAGTTTTAAATTAGGAACGAGTCCAACCACTGCCGCAGGCGTTACCACAGGAACACTCATGACCGTATTAGCGACTGGAGAAGTTGGAGTAGGCACCACAACGCCCTCACGCCAATTCCATATCGCTGAGAATACAGCCTCAACCACCAACGGCCAACTCTACATTGAACAACAAGGTACAGGCGATGCCATTATTCACCTAGGGAATACCGGTGCACGGCATTACAGTTTCGGATTGGATAATATTACGGATAGTTTTAAATTAGGTACAAGCCCAACCACTGCCGAAGGCGTTACCACAGGAACACTCATGACCGTATTAGCGACTGGTGAAGTCGGAGTAGGCACCACAACGCCCTCACGCCAATTCCATATCGCTGAGAATTCAGCCTCAACCACCAACGGCCAACTCTACATCGAACAACAAGGTACAGGCGATGCCATTATTCACCTAGGAAATACCGGTGCAAGGCATTACAGCTTCGGACTCGATACCTCAGCCGATAGTTTTAAAATAGGCACCAGTGCAACCACCGCAACGGCCTTAACCACAGGAACCCTCATGACCCTTTTACCTACGGGAGAAGTCGGAATAGGTACCACACTACCCACTGAAAAACTACAGGTTTCCGGGCCAGCAGGACTCACCGTTACCCGAATCGCCAATACTTCTACTGTTGGGACAACGTCCAATGTAGCGCTTGATTTTTTTCGTTCCTCAGCAGCCAATACCGATTGGCGTATTTACAATATTGGCCCCAATTTAACCCTTGGGAGTAGTGGTGACGACCTGACTACCGTGAATGATTTGTACCAATTTCTCGGAGCCCGTTTTATGCCCATGAACGACGGAACCCAAAGTCTCGGACAAGCTGCCAACCGCTGGAATACCCTCTTCGCAACCAACGGAACCATCAATACCAGTGACCGCCGCGAAAAGCAAGACATTCAGCCCCTAACATACGGACTGAACCAACTCATGCAATTAAAACCTGTAACCTTCAAATGGAAAAACCAAAACATCGATAACCACAGTGTTCACCTCGGATTTATTGCACAAGACCTGCAAGAAGTGGTACCCGAAGTAGTCGTCGATTCTCAATGGAGCAATGCCTCAGAGGGAGCACCACGCGTTTGGGAAAAAGCTCCGTTGTTAGGTGTGAACTATGCAGAAGTAATTCCCGTTTTGGTCAAGTCCATTCAAGAACAACAAGCCTTGATAAATAAGCAAAACGAACTGTTACAATTGCTCCAACAACGAATCGAACAATTAGAAAACAAATAAAACCCAACCCTATGAAAACAATGATGTTATTTATCCTTTTCCTTTTGGTAGGAGGAGCCGCATGGTCACAATCCAATACTGCGGTAGTGAAATACAATCTTGAACGGTATACACTTTCCTCCACAGTAGGAGGTGATTTAGTGATCGATCCCAATCAACCCATACGCCAACCTGTTCGTACCTGTGAATTGCGCCAATCCAACTTTCAAGTGGTGTTCCAATCCGATACACCCAGATCCATTGCTATTGATGTGGATAACAATGGAGGAGGAGACAGTTGTGTCACGTTACTTGTTGAGACGTCTTCAGGTTCAATTCGTAAAGTAATTGCAGACGACGCCGAACTGGGCGTACATCGTTTTTCCAACGTCAAAAAGATCTCGCTAAGTATCGAACATCCTTTGGCAACTCCTTCCGAAATACCCGCCAAAAGTAGTGGAACAGCCACCCTTTGGTTTTAAATACAGGTTTTAGAGTGTAAACCGGTAAACTCCGTTTGAACTATGTTAATAGGGAAGAACGGAGTTTTTTTTTTTATTTTCAAATTCCAAATTCCAATCACTAGTCACTAATCACTCAAATCCCAATATTTTAAATTCCAACGACTAACGTCCAACGACTAACGTCCAACGACTAACGTCTAACGTCTAATCCCAAATCTCAAATTTCAAATCCCAAATCCCAAATTCCAACGACTAACGTCCAACGACTAACGACTAACGTCTAATCCCAAATCCCAAATCCCAAGTTCCAAATTCCAACGACTAACGTCCAACGTCTAACGTCTAACGTCTAACGTCTAACGTCTAATCCCAAATCCCATTCCAGCACTTACATCAATTTTAAGAAATTCTAAATTCTAAATTCTAAATTCTAAATTCTAAACTCTAAATTCTAAATTCCCAACCCCCGTCTTTTTCAAAGGCACACCTAATTCATTACTCATATCTACAGTTTTAATTTATTATTTTTACAAAAAAAAGAGATGGGTTTTTGGAATACATTTTTTGGAAAAAAGAAACGTGAAGAAGGAGTACTTCAATCCAACAATAGCATTACAAAGTTTACTGTAGATACCTCCAATACAGCTGAAAAATTTAAAGAATTCACCCAAGAAACCATAGATTTTTTGATTCCAACCTTAGTACGATTCAATGACTTGGAACGTGAAATTTGCGCACGCAGTGAAGCCTTAAAAAACCCGTATCAACCCAACCAAGTGCAACCACGAGAAGACGAACTCTGGGCGGAGTACAGTCAACGGCACAATGATTTGTTGCGCGAAGTAATGATCGAACCGGAGTTCAATCGCAGTCTGGCATTCGGAATTCCCACACGATACGACTATTTGTACCGACCCGATCTCCAACTCTTTATTACCCAAAAATCAGAACAGCGAGCCACCCTCGAATTCCATTACACCCACGGCATAACCCGTTACGAACAATTTGTAGTAAAAAAAGAAAACAACCAATGGAAATTAGCCTCCAAAAAATACCGTTTCAGCCCCGACGATTCCTGGCGTAGAGATGATATTTAACCCTCGACCTACTATGATCTTCACGACAACCAAAGGCATCAAACTTTAGATTAGAGTCATCAGTCGGGTTATTGCAAATTCCATTTTTAGCAATCACAAATCATTCTAACGTCTAATGTCTAATGTCTAACATCTAACGTCTAATCCAAAATCCCGTCTATTCCACAGGCACACATAATTCATAATTCATAATTCTAATTTCTAAACTCTAAATTCTAAACTCTAAATTCTAAACTCTAAATTCTAAAATTTTCCCTACAAACTCCTTATATTTGATTCTACAGAATTCTCTACAGACCCTATAAAAGCACGAAAATGATTCATAAGCGTACTACAGTCGCTATTGCCGAAGCCGTACGAGGAGGACGTTACCTCAGCATCAAATACAAAAACAAAGAGGGAAAAGTCAGTCCTTTTTGGATTTCCATCCTTGATATTTATGGCAACGATAAAATTGTAGTGGATATGTTTAATGTCATGAAGGACGAACCTTTATGCAGAAAAACAATTTCAATTTCTGGAATCCAACACGTCGAAATACTCAAGTTCTCCCACTATGATGTACCTCCTAATCTTATCAAGAAAATAAACGAAGATGAAAGCCTAGCCGTCTATGAATTTGATCGCTACAACAACGATGTGCTCAATTATTACCTCGAATGCCACAAAGCAAACAACGACCCTTTTCTTCATAAAACACACTTGATTTCGGAAATTGATTTGACCGTACTGAAGGAGCAAAATCCCTATCAACTGTCCGACGACCAGCAAAAACAAATCATCAAAGATATATACCACAACGACTATAGAACACATTATGACTATAAATTGGCACTATGTGAATTTTCAATCGACCTTGAATCACGCGGTAAGTTTGTGGTAGCCTATCGGGAACTGTCCTATGATCCCGTTAAAAAGACACTTTTGGTGGGAAATGCCACGCAGTTCAATCCCAACTTTTACATCAAAGACACCAAATATTCCTTATCGTATTACACCGATTTCAGTCCGTCCGATTTTGAAGAACACTATTTGGACAACCCATCCAAAACTATAGATGCCATTATAGAAAATTTCAAACATGGGGAAATACTCAATACCCGACCTGAAATTGTCGTACTCGGCTATTCCAAAATTGATATTGCCCCCATTTTTGATTATATTCATACAGAACACGAAAACCAAGAAATGCAAATTCCTTTAAAAGCATTTTTTAAAAATTCCTCTTTATTGGACCGCAAGAATAGGGCAGAACCCCATATCGTTTTGTATGATAATAATGTCAACATTGATCAATTACGCACCATTTACAATGCGTTAAAATATCCAGTAACCTATGTGCAAGGACCACCGGGTACCGGAAAAACGCAAACTATCTTAAATATTGTAGTGAATTGTTTGACCAACAACAAAACCCTTCTCATTTCCTCCAACAACAATGTACCCATAGACGGAATCAAAGAGAAACTGAACTTAGGAACCTATAGAAATAAAGAGATTTTAATTCCCTTTCTTCGTTTAGGCAATAAACAATGTACGTTGGAAGCCATACAAACCATCAAGAAACTATACAACTACAAAACGAACGACGTACCCAAAGAGTCGCTATTGCGTAACCTAAAACAAAATTCAAGAGAGAAAAACAAACAGCTGTTAGACAAACTGCAACTGTATGAAGAACGAGCCGATTTAGAACAAAACCTCGAGTTTATTGACGGACTCATGGCTAAAGGAAAGTATTGGTTGTTGGAACAAGAACGTGAAAAGTTGCTGGCTAAAATCAACTCGATTCCAGTAACCACGGATGAAGAGGTTAAAGGCATATTTGAAATCATCAAAGACAACCACAGTCTGCTGCAGTTCTTTTATTTCGAATCACTGAAATACATCAAGCGTTTAAGAACCAAAGAGTATACTGAACTAATCGAAATTCTTCACATTCAAGAAGAAAACGATCAAATTAAAGAATTCAATACATGGTTAACCGACGATAAAAATATAGAAAAACTCACCAAAGTTTTCCCCATTATTCTCACAACCAACATTTCCAGCCGTCGCTTGGGTCAACGGTTTAAATTTGATTTGCTCACCATCGATGAAGCTGGGCAGTGCGAAATACCCACGAGTTTAATTCCGATTTCCAAATGCAAAAACATGGTCTTGATAGGCGATACCAACCAACTCAAACCCATTATCGTTTTTGATAAAGAGAAGAACTGGAAATTGATGCAACAGTTTCAAATTAGCGACGAATACGATTATTACAGTAATTCCATACTCTCAGCTTACAAGAAGTTGGATTCCATTTCCCGTGAGATTCTATTAAGTTACCATTACCGTTGTGGACAAAAAATCATCAATTATTCCAACAAACGGTTTTACGACCAACGTTTAAACCTGACGGCGGTTGGCAATCCGGGAACCGTAAAATTACTTTCGGTGACCAATGCCAATCAGCAAAATAAAAACGGACAATTGGAGGAAGCCCTTGCCATAGTGGAGTACATTCAAAAGAACAACCTCACCGATGCGTTTATTTTGACACCGTTCAGAAACCAGGAAGATGTGGTCAATCACTATTTGAAAGAAGCCAAAAAAGCAGGTACGATTGATACCTCGGTGAGTTGTGGTACTATTCACAAAGTACAAGGACAAGAAAACAAAACGATTATCATTTCTACGGCCTTGTCTACCAAAACGTCCCCCAAAACCTACGATTGGATCAAAAACAACAGTGAATTACTAAACGTTGGTGTCACCCGTGCCAAAGAGAATTTGATTGTAGTAACCGACCTCGAAGCCATCAAAATCTTATCCCAAAAAGACGACGATTTGTATGCATTGATGGCCTATGCTTATAAAAACGGAACGGCAGAAGTTGCCCAAAGTCAGGTTAATAAATTAACGATTGGCTTTTCTAACAACTCCAAATTCGAAGACGAGTTCTATAAAACCATGCAGCATTACTGTTCGCTCAAAGAAACCCGTTTCCGTAGAAATGTAAAAGTAACTGACGTATTTCCGGAAGAGCGTGATAATCCATTAGTCAACAAAAAAGAATTCGATGGCGTACTCTACGAAAACAACCAACCCAAGGTCATCTTTGAGTTAAACGGTGCTGAGCATTACCACAACCCCCGAACCCTTAAATCCGATAAAATTAAAATGGAGTTGATTCACAATAAAAAGCTCCAACTCATCGCTGTGCCCAACCCTTACGTAAAGCATTACGAATTCATCCGCGAGTTAATCAATAAGTTTAATGGAATTGGGTATCAGAGGACGTTGTTTGATAATTATTGAAAAAAATAAAACTTCAGTAGAGAGCGACGTTAATTAACTACTCTTTTTCGTCACAAACCGAATAATACCTCCTGAGTTTTCCAATGTTGCTCCAATGGTTGTTGCGATCAATTGATTGATGTTTTCATGATTGACTTTATAGTCTTTCGAACGATGTCGATCTATGATAATTTGTGCTTTTTCTAAAGCAGGAAACCCTTTGATAAATAACTGATACTGATAGCCAATCTCAATGATTTCTTCTGTACCAAAACTGAAAAATCCATCGCGCTTTTCATTGACTTTATTGATGTAGGGAAGAACTTGAACTACATATTCATTTTTAAATTGTTCCTCTGTATCCTTAACACCCAGTTGGTAACTTTCATGTTTGATAGTAATCTTGTCCATCTCCAATTGTTTGATGGTTTCCCTGTAAGCATTCGTTCGGTCATGAACTTCTTTTTCAATAATATATGTTTTGTTTTGTTCTAATTCACGAAGCTTTTCAGTAGTTTCTTTAACTAGTACAGCTTGTTCATCTATTTTTTTCTTAAAAAGGGCTTGGCAAAATAAAAAGGTTAAAGCGCAAACACTTAAGGCGGTTAGTAGGGTAGTAAGCATAATTTTAATTGTGTAAATAAGTTCTAATTTTCTCTCGTATCTCCTCCTGCCAAACCCGTATTCTCGGATGGACATCCAAACAAATCACAGCACATTCTTTTTCGGAAGCCGACTGATCAAAATTAAAATAACGACCGTTACGGAAATCCTGCTTTCCTGGATAAACCAAAGCTACCCGTTGGGCATCAAAGTACTCATGGTAAACATACAATTGCCGTAAATCATCCACCGAAGGATTGGCCGATTGGATGTTTTTCCACTTCGTGTCAAGTACAATCGTTTGGCCGTTATACGAATACGTGATATCGGGTTTCATACCCACGCTACGACCTCCTTGCAAGGGTTTCCAGAAGGGTTTTGGATGCTGGGCACGAAGATTAGAATACGTCTGTGGTGCCTTTTTCAACGTCATAAAAATGAATTCCTCCCACAGCGCGTTCATGTCAAACATCAAAGCCAAAACATCATGCCGCCCTTGTTGGACATCCGGATGATAATTCAAAAGCAATAATCGCGCAATCTGTATTGCTTTTTGATACGCATTGTTTTTTCGATCAAAAGGAATGCGTTCAAAAGTAGCCTCAGTGACTGTTATCGTTTCCATCTCAGGAAAGCGAAGTAATACAGCGCCCACAGAAGTACTCAATTGTGCATTCGAACTCAAGGTCTGAATCAACGCTAAGGTTTTATAAAGAATTTGATGCAGCAAGTGCTGGTGGTCATAAGTAGTGTAACGAACAAAAAAGCGTTCTTTATGCACCAAATTTTCACGAAGGTGTGGTGCAAAACGTAACGAACCTTTCAACGCTTTTTGATTGCCTTCTGTGGTGCGATACCGCTTGATTAATCCCCGATGTAACAATTCCTCTACTTCCTGAAGAAATAGCATAAAATACAAGTCCAAAATAGAATTGGATTTTACCCGTGAAAAACTATTGGTATTCGATTTAGCCTCCACGCCTTGTACGACTTTAAACATGTCAATAAGCAAATCACGCCATGATCCCTCTGAAGAACCCTGTGCATCCATTTGGGTATGCTCAACCTTGGGTAAGACTTCAATGCGAAGAGTACCCACTTGCAATACGCCCACATGTTCGTTAAACTGAACACCATTGTGAATCAAACTAAAGAACGGCGTACCCTTTTCCCCATGGTACTTCTGCAACGCCTTGAGGTAGGAATCAGAAAAACAAATTCCTTTGTAGGTTTGATTTAGCTTTAGTTTTTGGTGTTCAAAGACGGTGATAGTTGCTGCTGGCATAGGCTTTACGACATTAATGCAGTAAGTGCCTTTTCAAAATTCCAATCAGCCGGAACATTGGTTTGATCAGCATAGTTCACAATCGAATACACTACTTTGTCGGTATAATCATAATCCGTTTCAAACGAAGCAAAAACAGTACTGTTTTGGTGTTCATGTAGATTACGCACAAACCCTTTACCGAGCACCATACCTATTTTTTGGTAATCGCCATAAAAATACTCTTGCAACAACGGAATGATATTTTTATAAAACGATTCTTGTAGCGTGGCTTCAGTTTTGTTGAGAAAATAGGAATGCCCAATCAAATGATCGCGATTCAATAAGATTTCAATATGTTGGTTGAGTTTTTTAAGTATAGCGTGCAAGGGATAACCATAAACCTCACCCTGTAATTCTTTCAAGTCATATTGCGGCGGCATCTCTGTAAAACTAAAACGTCTGCGTAAAGCGGTATCTAATGCTTCTACACTTCGGTCAGCGGTGTTCATGGTTCCTAGAATATAAAGGTTAGGAGGGACGCCAAATTTCTCTTTGCTATAGGGGAGGGTAACTTGAATTGCTTCTGGTTTGCCCAAACGTTTATCATCTTCAATAAGGGTAATCAACTCCCCAAAGATTTGCGATACATTACCACGGTTGATTTCGTCAATAATTAGTACATAGTTTTGCGATTCTGCTAGACCGCGCTCTATTTCAACAGGGGTAAGTAAGGAATAAGCATCCAATAATAATTCAAAATCTTCTGTCAAAGTAATGGATGTTTCCTCATTTTCAGATAAGTCAAATCCTTGGGTATTTACATAGTCATAAAACGATTTATAAACCGCATAATACACCGATAAATTATGTTTGAAGAAAGGAGCAAAGGTCTCTTTCATGTTTGTAATTTCATGTGGATTAATACCCGCTTCAAACAATTGTCGAATTTTATCTTTGGTAACACTAAAAGGTTGTGTAGCTTCAATACCTTGTGCTTTGTTGTACCAAACAAATTTTACAATAATGGAAGTGCCATTGACCGATAATAACTTTAACTCTTTGTCATTTATAGTTGTAAACAGTACAGTATTTAGATTTGCGGGTTGATTAATATGGTTGAGATAATTGTTGTGAAATTCATCAAATGAATAACTCTTTTCTTTTTTCCCCTCACGAGCATGCAAAATAAAATTATGCAATGCTTTAGCTGCTAAGGTCTTAAATAGCCCCGGAACCACATCATACAATACTTGTTTATCTTGCCCATTAGGTTTTAACGGTTTAATCCCTTCAATGAAATCCTCATAACTCATACTTTGGTGAAAAGTGGTAAAAGCGATTTGGCCTTCTTCCACTTTTTTATCATAGAGTACTTTAACGTCTTCACGAACAGTTAGTTCTATAGCATTGACTTCTTCATCATCAATGAGTTGCAAGGCAGTATTGATAGAATTATGTGTTTTCCCCGTTCCTGGAGGCCCGTAAAGTATTTGATTTAATGGCATAGCTAAATTTTTTGATGAGGGTAATGTGTTCTGACTAGAAGGAAATTTTTCTATTTTAAGTTGACGGATTTGGTTGCCAATGGTTGATTCAAAGTATTCTAAGGCAGAAAGTACTTTTGTAACGATATCTTTATCAAGTAGAGAGAATTCTTCTTTATAGCCAATACTTTTGGATTTCCACCAATCAAACCATTCTAAATTTTCTGGTAACTCTTGGATGTTATTGTAAAAATATTCACGCTCTTTTTTCTTACCTTCAAAATGGATATCAACAAATATTTTATTGTTGTGAAGCGTTCTAGAGCTAATTTCGTAATGAGCAATATCATCACCAATAATATTTTCTCGATCCTTTAACCAAACGTATTTTCTATTTTTTGACCATCCAACGGGTTCAAAATCTAAATTTTCTTCACGAATAACAGCGTTAAGTTGTTCGACTAAATTTCGAAAGGTCATTCCTTTGCTTTTTTTCCATTCCAACTCATAATGATAAATCAATTCAGAGAGGAGATAGGTATAATTATCGGGATTTACTACTTGTAAATTGTATTGACCAAATAGGGCGAGCAAATTTTGATTAAAAGTTTCAGCACGGTAAGGCAGTTGCAAATAATGTTCGATAATTTGGACTCTGTGATTTTCACTGAGAATGGTTGAGTGCTCGCGAGGATACAATAAATAATTAAAGGCATTTTTTGTTGAACCAAATAAGCCGTCTGGATTTAGTTTGAAGTCAATTAATCCATTAATCCAACTTCCCATGCGAACCCCTGCTTTGGCAATTGTTCGTTTATCTTCATATTGATTATAAAGCCTTTTACCATTAGCATTGACATCACAATAGGATACAATTTCTAGGAATAATAATTTGATGTCATAAAGTTCAATTTGATCACTTTGTACCGATTGAAACGATGAATAATTATTAACCCATAATTTGATTTTTTCAATCTGAGTAGCCGTCAATTCATAGGCTTGCCACTTTAGTAAAGCTTCTTGTCCTTTTTGAAATTGAAAAACAGGATTATTAATAATGGATTGTAAACGCGCATTTGTGGCGTAAAATTCTAAAATATTTTCAAACATAATTTTTAACTTTTTATAGCATTAAAAAACCAACTCACATTTTTGGCCTTTCGATCGGCTCGTACCTGTGGCAACAAGTACAATTTATTTTTACGATCCAAGTCTCTTAATAAAGCTCGCAAAGGCAACCCTTCACGGTGGTCTTTTTTGAAAAAGCCTTTTTCAATAAGAATAGGCATAAGGTCTTTGGGTTTGGCATCGATACGTTTTTCTTTTTCTAGAAAGGCTTGAATGACGTAGCCCATTTTTATGATTTCTGCGGTTTTCATCTGATTAAATTTAATTCAGTTAAAATATCCTTCTTTAATTTACTGAATGGGCGTTTAGAGAAGTCAGTTTTTTCATAGTATACACCAAAAGCTAATCTGTATAGTTCTTCTTGTGAAATTTTTAAATCAGAAAATGTTTGCGTTGACAATATTTTTAGATATCGATCATTATAAATTTGTTTAATTTTTAAAAGATCTAAGATTTCATCTGTGTGTGCATTATAAGTTTCAATAATTTTGAATAATGATAATGACTTTTCTATTTTAGTTGGTAAAGGGTTTAATATATCTCTCTTGATATCAATTTTAATCAAATTTTTTGATGAAATGTCATATTTATATGTAAAATTAAAATCATTCATACAATCATCTACATAGGGATGTAAATATTGGTTTAATCTTAAAACTTTTCCAATTTTAAATCTGCTATTACAAATTGTGCAGCATGGGATTAAATTATAAAAAGATAAACCTAACAAAGGAAATTTAGCTTGTGGAAAATAATGATCAAAATCAGGCTTTATTGAATTAGAAGTAACATTGATTGTAGATTGTCTATTACAATATGGACAGTATTTAATTGATATGTTTTCAGATAAATTATTTAAGTTATATTCTTTTTTGTTAGTATTAAAGTTTGAAAATGAAAAAATTTTTTTTAGAACTGAATCATATTTCCTAACGTGTCTTGATCTTTGAAGTTTGTAATAATGAGTATTTAATCTAGATAATTTTTTTGGATCACCAATTAGTATATCATCGATTTTAGATATGATAAAATTTTTTAGATAATTTGGTAAATCATTTAAGTGTGGTGAATTAAGAATTTTATTTCTTAGTTCTTTTAAATGAATTTTAGATGCCCTAAAAGATGCTTTATTGTATATATTAATCATTTTTCAAACTTTCTAAATATTTAATTTGTTCGTCTAAAATCTGATTTCTGAGTGAAATTCCAATTTTTTCTGAATACATTTCAAGTAGTTTTATTTTTAGAATAGGTTCGTCAATGGTATTTATAACTTTTCTATGTATTTCATTTTGATTTTTATCTTCAAATTCCACAATATTATCATTAGACTGATTTAACCATTCAATAGTTTCATTAATTTTTCTTTTTGCAAAATCCCCAATTAAACCATCATTTATGTAAAAAGAATCAGCTAACAGATCGGTCAAGTTTGCACCAAAAGATTTTTCAGGCTTATTTGTTTTTTTTACAAAAAACGAATTATCATTTTTATCCAAATACACAATATTTTTATTCGGAATATCAGACAAAGTTAATGGGTCATGTGTGGTAAATATTATTTGTAATCGGTTTAATACATTTTCATTCTCAAATCCTTGAATATCATTAAACTTTCTAGCACTAAGACCTTTTATTAATGCCGGGAGTACCGTTACAAACGACTCTACTAATTTCTTCTTCCATTTTGGGTGAAATCCTAAATCAGGTTCATCTAATAGTAGGATTATATTTTCTTTATTCCCCAAATCTACTTTTGAGTAAATTGCAGAAAAAAGATTTAATAAATATTCTTCTCCTTGAGATAGGTTTTTGTTTGTTTCAAATTTTAAAAATGGTATTTCATAATCAATAATAAAATCATTGATAAATGATTCGGTTTTATGAAGAAAGTTGAAGTATGATTTGTTTAATTTGTTAATTTTTTCTTCCAATAATGAAAAATATTGATCTTCTGGCAAATTAGTTAAAATCTCTTTGATCAATTCTTCTAATTCTTCTAGCGAATCTATAATGCCATGTTCATTTAGTTTTTCATTAATTTTTTTTACCTTGTCAAAGGTTACTCGAATTAATTTATTGAATCTTCTATCGTTTTCGAAAACGTCATCTACAATTAAAGAGTTAATTTCTGCAAAAACTAAATTTAACTTTGATGTTCCTGTAAGACTAATTAATGAAAGTATAGCTCTAATGTAAATCTCTATATATATACGTTTTCTACCTGATGACTGTTTTGATCTCTCAGACAATATTGTGAAAATATTTATAAAGTTACCATTATCAGAGTCCTGCTTATAAGCAATTTGAAATTCGTTGTCGTTCTTAAGTTTGTTTAAATCCTTGTTTTTAAAAAATGAATTGTTTTTAAAAAATGAATAAAGTCTGAAATCAATTAAGCTTAAATCAGGATTAATAAATTCAATTAATTTAATTTTAACTTTATCATAACTAGGAAAACCTTCATAAATTTCTTTAAGACCATTAATTAATTTTTTTTGCATTAAAAAACTAACTTGTCTTTGTAATATTTCAGATTGAATTGTAAAGATTGAGTCATCATTTACCGTAAAATCATCAATGTATTTAGTTGAAAGATTATAATTTGACAATGGTGAATAAAAATAATATGTCGGTTTTTCGTATATTCTATAATTATTGTTGTAATGATTTTTTTCCTCTTTTTTTAGTTCTTGGAACGCGATATCTAATTCATCTTTTTCTTTATTATCAATATATTTTATTCCATGAGAGGGTTTTAAATAATTTTTTGATGAACTAATTAGCCATTGTTTTTTTAAATACTCATAATCACTCTCAAAAACGAGAAGTAAATCATCACTTTTCAGTATTTTTTTTAAAAGATAAGTTTTTCCTACTCCATTTTTACCAACAATAACTGAAATGTTACTTATTTCGTTTGAAAAAAAATTTTCAATGAAATTCTCATTTAAGATTCTTTTTAATTTATATTCAGAGTTGTTTTTAGTTATAAAATAATTGTACCTACCACCAAAGTTGATGGTGTCTTCTTTAAAGTTTTCATTACTTGGCAAATATATTGCAGCTAATCTCATATCTTACATTTTATATCCACTTCTCTCCTCCGCAACCATCCTCAACTCTCGCTCAACCTCACCAACCGTAACCTGACCATTCATCAACATCGGTAACAACCAATCACGTAAAGAGGTGAGGTGTTGGTTTTCTTCAATATTATTTATGAATTTTATTCTGTATTTTGAAGTCAAACTCGAAAAGGATTTTAGCGATTTTTTAATACTTTAAATTAAATTAAATAATGACAAAGCTTGTAAAAAATTGACATTGTTCTCATTTTGAGAATTATTAGTTAAATTCTTTCTTTGCCAAGTTACATTTAAACCATGTTGTTGTGCATAATTCTCTAATCTTTTTACTGAACCTGAATCCGATTTTTTTCGAGTAGCGGTAAATACAATATCACAATTATGGAAATCAAAAAACTTGCAATTATCATCCACAACACTCCATGTATCTCCACCAGTTCCTATACCAATAACTAAATTATTAAAGACAAATACTGCTCTTCTATCGGTTAAAATAGAATGGTTGTTTGTAGTACCACTCGTTGCAATTTCCAAAAGATATATCAGCATATTAAGTGTTGATGTCTTACCTTTACTGCCTGACTCATAGAGTCCTACAATCGTATTCATTTTATTTTGTTATTCTATTTTAAGCTTCCAATTTTTTACATAAGTCTTCATAATCATCTATATTATCTTTTATATGTAAACAAATATCTATCTGTGATTTATAATCTTTTATAAAATCTTCCCATTTTACCATATGGAAATATGAAGAATATCCATGATAAACTGTTTGATTTTTACAAAATGTAGTTACTGGTTCTTTTATGTTGAACATATTCTTTCTTATAATGGGAAATAAAAAATATGTTTTGTAGTTCATGCAATTACATTCACTGTCGTAGGTTATCAAATATTCATAACTTCCATTATTATCAGGCAAAACAACGCATAAAACAGCATTGGTTTGGCTAGTTCTACCTCCTCGAGTTATTTCTTTTATTGAGTAACATATTTCCCAGGGAATCCATTGATCATTCTCAGGTCTATTTTCATTCATTCCTTTAGAAATAAATATAACTGTAACAGTACTATCATAAATTCTATCTTTTAAAAGTTCAGCTATTTCGTCTTCACTTTTTTCACTTAAATCTTCACCATCTGATTCACCTTTATAAATGTCATCTTCATCTTCTAAAAGCGTTTCAAATTTGTCAACATAGTCCCTAACTGTTGTTTTTTCAAACCAACCTTTTCCGGGTAATGATTCAACATTATCGTCAGAATACTTATAAGATACAAATATTTTTTTCCCCATAATTATAATTTTTGTAAAATGTTGATTGCTTTAATTGTATTCGTGATTATTTCATCTCTATTAAGTTTATCATTACCTAATTCTCTTAAGGCATCTTCTAAATCAGTATTTTTTGGAAAATACTGATAGAAATCACCCATAACTTTATGCCACAATTTTTTTGATATATAACCAGTAGCTCCAATAGGAATAGGAATGACTTTATTCTCCAAACAAATATTAAATTCTTCTATCATGCCATCTGAGTCCACTATATCACCGTTTGCTAAAAGTTTATTACCAAAAACAAAAACAGCTATTCCGGCTTTTGATAACATATCTTTTCTATATTCTGTCCAAATTTCAGGTATTGTTTTTGAACCTGATTGAATTTGAGGGAAAGGTCTTAAAATTAATAGGTCATCTAAACTTGGATATTTTGAATTAAGTTTAAAATCTAATGCTCCATTAATAATCATACTTCCAATTCCTAGCCCATAACCAGAAACTATTTTATATTCCTTTTCAGCAATTCTATAACTTAGATTATGAATAAATTCTTTTGCTTCATCAATTGAGTAAGGATCATAAATATGGGCTGCACCAGATATAAAAATATTTTTTCTCTTTACACGTCTCTCAATTTCTAGAAGTATTTCTGTGATTTCAGTATATTCTTTTACCATTACAGCATTTATACCATATCTCTTTAAATCTGCAATCTTTAAACTTTGCTTTATTTCTGCATATAAAAAGTCTTTTTTATTTTCTTCAGGTAATTTGTTTTTATCTTGAAAATCTTTTTCTGAGATTTCTTTAAAAAAGCAAAAGTGATTTGGGGTGTGTTCTTCAAGTAATATTTTAATTCGGCTTAAGATGAAATCTAAATTTGGATCATCAAAACTAAAACCAATAAATAAGAACTTCCTAGATAAAAGATCGCCTCTAAGTGCAGTTGAAAAAAGTTCTCTATTTACATTATAATAGTCATAATCATCTTTAGTTAAAACAGCTTCATGAGGTGAATCCTTATCACCATGCATTTTATATACAACAGCATCTTTTTTCTTTATATATCTTGAGAAATGCTCTTTGACAATTTTTAAGTCAATAATTTTCCCATCTTCTTGTAAAGTTTTTTCAATTAATTGGTCATAATTAGTTGTCCAAAATGTATCAATACCTATTCTTGATAATAAATAATGGTTTTCGTTTCCTTTTTTTAGAGTTGTAAATTCATTAATTATCTTATCATTTATTTTAGCTCTGTTAAAACTATTGCAATAATATTGAGCTACAGAAATTAAATCACTTTCCTTATCAACATTTAAACCTATTTCATCGGCTAAATCTTTTAACAATTCTTTCCAATTAACAAATCCTGAAGTAGCAGACAAACCTGCTCCAGCAAAAATTGCAGCATCACCATTATTAATTTCAATAACAAATTCATAAATAAATCTCTTTTGTTCGTGCGTAAATTCCATGTTTTTTTACTTTTAAAATCATCACTCAAACCTCACCTTCGGCAACCCCTCCACAATTTCTACCGTTTGTACGCTTACATTGATAATACTCAATAGTAAATCATATATATAGCTCGGGTTGTCGTGTTCTAGCGCCCAATCATTGGGATTGTTTTTGATGCCGCTGTCTTTGTGTACCGTTACTTGGTAGCGCTCCATGATCCATTCAATGGCACTTTTGCCGTTTACCACATATTCATAGGCTTTGGCTGGAATATTCGTGATGATGAAATTACCGTTGTAAATGATAGTGTCCTTTTGGTCTTTTTTTGGAAAACGCATTTTGGTCACTTCATACATTTCGTAAGGTGACATTTGATAAATAACATCAGGGGATTGAATGGTTACTCCTTCATAGGCAGGAATACTTTCATAGTTTAAGTGCAACTCGGCTAACGTTCTCCCCGCTTTGCTAAACGCCCAAAAATCACGCACATCTTCTACCAACGGCAAGCGAGGTAACATTTTTTTTAAATCATTGGCAAACGTTTCACGATACTCCGGACTGTGTAAAAAGCCATACACATAATAAAAAATATCTTCTTTAGTAACGTTTTTACCATATTGCTTTTTAGCTCGTTCCAGTATAAAATCACTAACCCCATCTCTGCGGATATAATCACCTTCATTACCTTCATCAAACAAGCCTTTTTGGGCAGAGATGTTTTCTTCGTAGTAATAGAGGGGGAAGCAATTAGATTTTTCAATAAAATCATAATTTGGAATATTATTCACAATTAATGTTGAAAATGGTTTACCTGCACCTGCCCCAGTTGTTACGATAGCTAAATTTTTATTCTTTGCTGAATTAGGGAAAATTTTAGGTAATTGATATCTCCTAGCAATTAAATCTTTGCCAAAATATAAATTACTTTTAATGAATGGTCTATATTCAGATATCCTATATTCCTTACTATCATCTTTTATTTCATAGTTTTTATTTACTAAATCAATCCATATTTGTGACCAACTACCTTTTGTAGAATCAGTGATTGGGTCACTAATTTGTTTTGTTATTATGAGATTTCTTTGTTCATTATAATGAGAAATAGTTTTATTGATATTATCAATTAGCTCTTTTTTAGAAAAATTATATACCCAAGCATCTCTTGCAGTTAAAACCCCTAATGATTGTGGTACAAAAAAAGAATGGCTTTTAGTATCATATGTTTTTGAAGGAGCTAATTGAAAATAATTTTCAAAAGCATCATTTCTCTGTGAAATCCAGTCTCCATGTTCATTAGGTATTAATTGTTTCCAAGGGAAAGTATCATGCCCGCCTGATTTGAATTGACTGACAATGTCAAGTTTTTGTTCCCGACTTAAATAATCACCAATTTCATGATAATGAATAGTTGCTTTTTCTGTTTTAACATCTGGATTTTTAATTAAGAGCGTTATGGATATTGGTGTTCTTGAACCTGAACCAAAAACGTTGCCAGCTTCTTTTTGTCTTAGTTCTCCACTAGTTCTGGCATTTCCTCTTAAATTAAAAACATAAATTGAGGAAAACTCATTTTCTATACTTTTTCTAAATCCATCGGTACTATTACCATCTAACCAAGCACCATTGGTTATAAAAGCAATTACACCTCCATTTTCATCTAAACGGTCTGTACTCCATCGAAATGCCTTGATATATGCATCATACAACGATTTGTTTAGACCCGCAGAGGATAACTTAGCATAGGAGGATGCAATTTTTGCATCTAAATTGGGGTAACTTTGATTTTGTGCATTATCATTAGCGTTCTTTTGCCCAATAGAATAAGGTGGATTTCCAATAATCACACGCAACGGTGCTTTCTTTTGCTTTGCCACCCTTTCTGAATTTTGAGGGAACATTTCGGAGAATAGCTGCTCACTGGCATCGGTTTCGCCCAGTTGGAAGGTGTCGGTCAATACAATACCGTCAAATGGTTGGTACTTTTCTTTGCCAATTCCATCATCAGGGTCGGGTGTAGCATCGTGATAAGCATTTTCAATATTAATGGTGGCAATATAATAGGCAAGGAGTACAATTTCATTGGCATGTAGTTCGTGCAGGTATTTGCGTTCTAAATCCTTCTCAGCAATTAAACCACTTTGTAGCAATCGGGTAATAAAGGTTCCCGTTCCCGTAAAAGGATCTAAAATATGAACATTTTCGTCGGTTAAACTACGCTCAAACTCTTTTTTCAAAATATCGTTCACCGAATGAATGATAAAGTCCACCACTTCAACGGGCGTATATACAATACCCAATTGTTCCACCATTTTAGGGAAAGCCGTTTTAAAGAACTTGTCATACAACTCAATTATGATGCGCTGTTTCCCCTCTGCATTATCAATCCCAGAGGCACGCATTTTTACCGAATCGTAGAATTTTTGTAAGGTTTCGGCATCTTTGTCAAATGATTGGTCTTCCAACAAATCCAACATCGACTGCATAGATATCGAAATAGGGTTGTTCTTTACAAACGAATATCCATCAAACAAAGCTTCAAAAACCGGCTTGGTAATAATATGCTGTGAAAGCATATCTACTGCTTGTTGCTTAGTAATACTCGGGTTAATATTTTTCTGCAAACCTTTCAGGAAGTTTTCAAACGTCTTTTCATGGGTTTGGTCTTCTTCAATGAGTCTGTTAATACGAGTAACTTGTCGTTCGGCAATTTCGGCCACATTTTTAGCCCATTGTTCCCAATAGCGTCGGTCGCCTACTTTTTCCACCATACGGGCAAATACCACATTTTGCAACTGTTCAAACTGTAAAGACATTTGTTGGTTAATATCATTAGCAGTTTGGTAAATGTCATTATCATCATTCCATTGCAATGGGTTACCATCGCCATCAAATGAAAAATCAGGCCTTCCTACAAGAATTTGTTGTGGTTTGTTTTTGTTGAGTTCAATTTTGTTTACAATGGCATTAAAACGATCATCATGCGCACGTAAGGCATTAAGCACCGTCCAAACGACTTTATAACGTTCGTTATCATCCAAGGCTTTATCTGCTTCTACATCAGAAGGAACAACCACAGGGATAATAATATACCCGTATTTTTTACCAGGAGCTTTACGCATGACACGTCCAACCGATTGTACTACATCTACTTGGGAGTTGCGTGCCGATAAGAATAGAACAGCATCAAGAGAAGGGACATCCACACCTTCACTCAAACAACGGACATTGGTTAATATTCTACATTCGTTATCATCACCATCTGTTTTTAACCAACCCAATAACTCATCACGCTCGGGAGCAGACATACTACCGTCAATGTGTTTTGAGGTAACCGAAACCATTTTTTTCTTTTTACTGGTCGGTAATGAATCGATGTAAGCATCGGTAGTTACATTAAAAGTAGCGGTTATTTTTTTCGAAGTGGCAATACTTTGGCAGAAAGCCACTGCTTTTTTCATCGGGTTTGGGTCTGATTTCTCTAAAATACCCATTTCACCCAAAAATTGCTTGGACAAAGCATTGATACAGCCAATCAATTTAGAAGCATCATCCGTATTAATTTCACTTTCCTTGTCCATAATCATTTTTTGGACTGCCGGAGGAACGTCTTTATCATTCAACGTGAGAATTAATACTTTATAATCGGTTAATAAGTCTTTCTCTACCGCTTCACCAAAACCAATTCGGTAGATTTCTTTGCCATAAAGACTTTCATCATCCATGGAGCAAAGTATAGCTTCGGCTTGAGCTGCTTTACTTTTGGTTTCCAAGTCATATAGTCGGGGAGTAGCCGTCATGTATATTCTCTTCTTGGCTTGAATAAAAGAATTATCATGCACTTTAGTAAATGCAGATTCATCTTCACCTGCAAGAGAAACTCCTGTTGTACGGTGGGCTTCATCACAAATGATTAAATCAAATTCTGGATACCCATTTTTGATTAATTCTTTTTGTGCAGCAGCAATAACAGCTATCGATTGGTAGGTTGAAAACACAACTGTCATTCCTTCATTTCCTTGTTTAGAATGATGTTGGAACTGATTCAGAATTTCAGCAGTATTTGTGGAAGCAGGTAATGCTAAATCGATAGTTTTTGTAGTGTCTTTATCTTCGTTTTGTTTTTTTGTTTTGGAAATTTCAGGATCAGAACAAATACAAATTGCGTTGATGGGTTTTACAGCAAAGGTTGACCATTCGCGCAATGTTTGTCCCAAAAGCGCAATTGAGGGGACAAGAAATAATACTAAACCATTATTGTTGGTTTGATTTTCGGCAATGCGCAAAGCTGTAAAGGTTTTTCCAGTTCCACAAGCCATGATGAGTTTTCCTCTATCATTGTTTGTTAGATGGGCCTCTGTTAAGTCTAAAGCTGTTTTTTGATGCGCTCTTAGATCGCGTCCAGCAATTCGTGCTTTTTCGCCATGGATATCATTCTCTAATTTTTCCCAATCTATTGGTGCTACTTGTAAATCATATAGACTAATCCTTGATACAGGAGGATGTTGGTTTTTGATGGCTTCTTCTGCATTTGCACCCCATCTATTAGTTGTAGATATCCAAAGCCTATGCGAAAATTGAATGGTTTTTAAATTTTCATCTTTAAATTTTCGACTTGAGGTTGCAAGAAACGAATCGACTGCTGGCTTATCAATGGTAGAACCTTCTTGAAAACATTTACATTGAATCGCCCAATAATCACCATCATTAGTTAAAGCAACCAAATCAATGCCTGTATCAGTTCCTCCTAAATCATTTTTCCCTGGAAATTCATTCCAAAGCCATACTTTCTTGAATTTGGATGCATAGATGGGTTCCGTTTGCAGATAACCTTGCATTAAACGTTCAAAGCGTTCACCTTTGTCTTTTTGGGAGAATGAAATTTTTCTGTATTTGTCTAATATTCGGGTGAAATCGTTCATTTATTATTAATTAATTCTTGTTGTTTATTTTCCTCAAACCTACCAAAAAATCCCCAACTAGTCAAACCAATTGGGGATTTAAAAATACAAGGTTTTCGTACAGGTAGTTTACGGATTTCCGCATTTACCCTTTTTTTGCTATGTATAACTAACCCATTGCAAGTGTACCACTTTCCATTTAACTAATCACTAGGGTTTTTCCTAGTGAAGGGGAGGTTTTTTTCCTAGTTATTTTAAGAATTTTCCAAAAATATATCCGATACTTACACCAATGAAATGATTAGAATTTACTTCTTTCCATTGAATTTCAAAATTGACTTTTGGCTTGTTTGTATTGTCTTTTAAACTAACAGGAATGCCAATTTTCCAGTTTTTAGCATCATATTGACCAATATTTTTTTCAAAAGCAGCACTTAAACCTATTGCTTTATTTATGAATAAGCTAGAAAATTCAAATTTAAAACACTGTGTCACAAAAGTTTTGTAATCACCTATAAAAATAAAATCAGATGAATTAATCACTTGTTGTGATGTATTTTGGACTGTGATATTTTGAAAAGTGACTGGAGTTGTATTTTCAGCAATAAAATTGTTGTTATTAAACAAAGAGTAATTCAATCTGCAATTGAGTAAAAATTTATTTATTATAGAATTTTTAAAATAATTTAATGAAAAATCAAATTTCCAATTATTGAAAGTTGAATTGTCAAAATTACCAAGTGTAGATTCTTTTTTGTGATTTACAATTTTATTTGTTAAGGGTATGTAAGAATTAAATGTTAAATAACATAATGAGTAAGAATTTATAAAATTCGACTTTTCAAATTCTTTAATTTCAGTTTCAGCAATAAATTGATAATATTTATAATACTTTTTTATTACATCATCGTTATTGTTTCTAATATCATCTTCTATAAATCGTGTAACTATTGTATTTAATTCTCCTGATCTATAATTTACAATTCTAGAATTTATTTCTGGATTGAACTTTACAGTGCCATTAAATAAATAAGTATATTTAATATTTATTCCAAAATCACTTGCGAAATCATATTCATTCGTTGTTTTGGAATAACTGTAAACTTTTGAATAGTTTTTATCAATTTTTCCCGATACACTTAAACTTAAAACATGATTTGTTTTTCTTAAATTTTTGTCAGCTACATTAAATAAATTTTTAAAATTTATATTGGTACCAATTGTTATCATTTTATTTTCAGTGTCAATATTTGAAAAATTGGTGTCTAAACTTAAGTCTTTCATTTCTACAGCAAATGAATTAATTTCATTATTAAAAAAAGTATTCAACATTTTATTGTTAAAAATAGCTTTGGGTTGTTTTAATTTTAATTCACGTATATCGTCTAAATAATAATTGAGTGTATTTCTCAATTCATCAACATTAGATGGTGCACTACCTTCAAAATTTCTGTTAGTGATAATGTCTGTTGGAGTTTCTATTTGACAAATTGCTTTCAATGATATTAAAACTAAAAACAAAGTTGTTAGAAATTGATTTGTTTTCATAATTATAAGAGTTTAGAGGTTACAACTTTACTGTAGGTCAAGCAAGGGCTTTTTGCGATATGCGTTTATTATACCTTCCCAAACAAATACCGCGCGTTGTTCGAAGTCATCAGGGGTTCCAACTGTTCCCCCAAGACCTGGGCCGCTAGCGTCGTAACGTTCAACTCGCTGTTTTCTTTGGTGACCATGAAGTAGTCCGTGCCAAACAACACCCGGTCGCTGGGGATACTGCTGTTGGCCAAGTCGCGTTGCAAGACTTGCATGCAGGCCGCGTCGCACAAGGAGTAGGAGATGTCCGTGTACGTGTTGGGGTAGGCCGCCAAGATTTCAGTTTTGATCAGTTCGTACCAGGTTTGCGTACTGCCTTCCAAGCCCATGGCCGTTACCGACCACTGCGCCCGCTTTCTATTCGGGTTTTGACCGCCCAAAATCTCTACATCGCCCCCCAAATGCGCAATGCACAATTTCAATTTGGGGTATTTCGCCAATACCGGGACATAGTTCTCGGGGTGGGTGAACAAATTGCAGGCATAGGCTGCCTTTTGATAGTGCTTGTCGGCTGCCGTTTTGTAGGCTTGGATACGGGCCACCACTTTGGCCATCACGGGATGCGTCGGGTTTAACGAGGCAGGCTGGTCAGGAAGCAAGTCCCACACGCGCTCCCCAATGTAATAACTCCCTCCACGAGTGCAATGGGTCATAATCGGAATACTGTGGGCTTCCGCATAGGCATACACCGCATCCAAGCGCGGGTCAAACGGAAAGAACCCGTTCGGGGGATACAACTTAATCCCACTAAAGGCACCGCTTTCCAACGCCGTCCGCAGGGCTGTCATCGTAACCGTCGCCGGATTGCGCGGGTCAATCCCGTAAAACGGAAAAACCAAGTCAGGAAAGGTTTTCTTGATCTTCAACATTTCCTGCAATTGGGCATTGAAATCCACATTCGGACGCCGCTTCGCATCGGTCATATAATCCATGTCCAAGGTTAACGCAATAAACTTCATGTCGCTGTACGCACTGTGCGCATACTGCTCACGCAAGCTGTCAAATACTTCCCGCTGACTCGCCATCACGCCAATTTTTAAGAATTGTAGTGTTTTGTTGTGGAGGCGCGACCCTAGTTTTGAAATCAACCAACCTACCGGCCGCGTCATGAATAAGCCTTTTAAAAAGACCGAAAAGCCATCGCCTAAAGCGAGTCCTACTTGTAAAAAGTCCTTGGGCGCACACTGCCCCGTGAAAATATGGGTGTGAATATTGTATTTTGTTTTCATACGAATTGCGATTAATTGGGTTTAATACCTGAACGACGAATGTTAACAGCCTTGACCAAAACCTCAAACCAGAAGGGCGCACCAAAACTCAAAGCAAACGTAGAGATGGTAATTCCCAACACCCACCAAAAGAAGCGTTTAAAGGATTGAAACGGTGCCGTAACGCCCTCGGTATATCCAATCGGAATATGGTTTTGTTGGATACTACTTACAGTAGCATTCAATTGCGATATGTACAGCGAATCGTTAGGGGAGAGGCGCACCGTTTTCTGTATGGGTTCCCCATCTACGATAAAGGTCATTTTCTCCGTGGTCTTCATTTTGGCTTCTTCCTTTTGGTTGTGCTTCAACCGCTCGGCAATCAACTTCTCCGTGCCGCTCACCAACGATTTCCGCAATTGCTCGTCGGCATTGATTTTTTTGATAAACGAAATCGAATCCACATTCAGCGTTATACACACCAAAAAGCTGATACCGAGTAGCGTATTCTTGATCTTTGTCTTGTACCAACCCGTCACCCGCGCCATATAATCGTCGTACCATTTCATGATGTGCGCCTTGAGTTCGGCATAATTCGCCGTCTTTTCCCCAAAGCTGCGCAAGATGCTTTTCAGCGGACTGTAGTGCATCGCTTCCACACCCGCACAATACCGCGCATAGGGATCGGTAATGCGGTTTTCGTCCAGTTTAACCTCCAGCAATTGCGTCGGGTCGTCCGCAGCAAAGACGGGGGTAAAGGTGGTTTGCTCCGACTGACTCCCGATGACATCAATCAGCGTGTCGGCAAACATTTCTGAGGAGATGTACTGCGGATACGAATCTCGATCCTTGCGAATACTCACCAGGTTAAAATGACTGTACACCAACGCCCCGTAGTTTTTATTCACCGGGTCTTGCAACAGTTTATGCAGCGTTTCATACAAAAACCGACCCCGTTGTTCGGTTTTATAGGCATACCATTCAAAGAGAATAGACACCAATGTGCTGAAGAGAAAATAGAATAATCCAACAGCAATTAAGAGTTCGAGAATTTTGGGTAGTTCCATATTGTAAAGGGTTAGGATAATGTTGGGTTAGTGTTTACTCACGATTTCACGAGGAGCAGGAGTAGGGTGTACACCAATGTAAAAATGACTTTAGGTCCCATGGTCTTAAGGCTTGAGGTTGAAGTTATACGTAAGATTTAAAAAGCCAAACAGTTTTCCCTGCTTGGGGTCGTATTGTAGGGTAAAGGGCAGGATGAAATTCTCGGATAAACGAAATTTAATGTCGGCTACAGCAGACAGTTTTTCCCGTGCCTCATCGGCCAAAAGGCCACGCAATACACGTTGATAGGCCCCTGAAAATTTTACTTCAAAGACACTCACTTCGTCTTGCGTCGCACCCCATTTGAAGTTGTATCCCAGCGTAATTCCCATTTTTTCCCGCACACCAGTGGATAAGGTATCGGCATAGTTGTATTTCGCTCGAACATCCAATTCGCCCCTTTTTCCACTCCACAAGAAGATACTCTCGAAGGCCCCTTGATTGATCCGACCTTGAGTATCGGTCTTAGCATACGGATTCACCGACCAAAAAGGAAGTTTTTCCGTGTCTGCGATAAGTTGGCGGTACCGTTCTTTCCGTTTTTGAACCAAATCGTTAGTAGTCATCATCCCGATAGCTTGAAGTTGAGCATTTTTGGCAATCTGTTGGTCACAAAGGGTAAGGAGTTGTTGACCCAGCGGATCTTTCCGTACCGCATCGAGTTCATCACGAATCACCTGACTCATGAGCGTCTGTAGTTTTTGGAATTGAGCTGCTTGTTCTGCTGCGGGGAGTTGGCCATTTAAAATAGCATCCTCCAAGGGTGTTACCGCTTCACGAAGCACCGAGAGTAAGAGTTCGTCATACAACATGAACGCCTCATCTTGGGTGAGGTTCATGAATTTCGTATCCCGAGCATTGATTATGGCCCATTGGAAACCTACGGCATACCCTTGGTACTGGTAGTCGTCGTTTAGATTGATTTTAGCGTTGAGGTTGAAATTCCGCAAAAAACGAATTTGGTCTTCCGAGTACTGTTGCACCTTGGCTTTATCATGGGCGTAGTAGAGGGAAAAGAGCGAACCGTTGAGGTTGAGGGATTTTTCATTGACATCACTATTCTTTAGTGCAATTTGGTAAAATGTGGCAAAGGCATCCTTCAGGTTTTGCGATTTAAGCTTTTCAATTTCGGCAAAGTTTTGCGAGAGAGCGGGAGCAGTTTGTCCCCAAAGCATCGGGCTCAAACAAGCGAGGAGAAGAAGCGTCTGAATTTTTTTCATAGAGCAATTAGTTAACAGTACCTACGAAATACATTACATAATCCACTTCATCAGACGATTGGGTCTGTGCCTCTTCAAAATCACCCGAGACGGTGATCGTGGTCGAACCCTCGATTTGGTTCATGCCAAAAATTTTGATGACATAGCGACCCGTTCCGGCCTCAAATTCTTGGTCAAAGGACTTTCGGGAGCGGTACTCCTTATCGAAGCCATTATCGTCTTTGTTGTCAATCACCACCAAGAGCGACTTGGGGGCAAAAACCGAACTAATTGCTGCGGTAATACGAATTGTTTTCATGGTATTAGGGTTTAGGGATTATCAAATCAACTATATTTCACAAATTAGGCCAGTAGAAGCGGGGCGTAGGTTTTAGGAATCAGGGAAAAGGAGTGACGGGAAGCAAAATGTAAACCACTTAGCTTCAGCTGCATACCTTATACAATATTCGCTTTAAATTTTCATTTTAACAGTAGGATTTTCCCCCTTTTTTAAAAGTATTTTTCCTATTTTTTGGGATTAGCCACAAAGACACTAAGGCACAAAGCTCCTGAGTAATTCCAAACATGAACTTACTTGAAATCAACCTTAAACCTTAAACTTGAAACCTTTTCCTAGCCACTAAGACGCTAAGCCACTAAGCTTCTGAGTAATTAAAAAAACATGAACTTACCCGGAATCAACTTTAAACTTTAAACCTGAAACCTGAAACCCTTTTATAGCCACTAAGCCGCTAAGCATCAAAGTAATTCCAAACATGAACTTACCCGGGATCAACTTGAAACTTGAAACAAAACCAATCTCCCGTAATTCAGCACTTACGTTCTTAGAAAGCCCCGGCCTAATAGAAAAAAGCGTATCTTTTCAAGGGTTGGAGCGCTAGGAGCAACCCACATAGCGATTAGCGACTCGGGTTGCGGACGAGCGAAAACCCGTAGAAAAGTAGCTTTTTTGTATTAAGCCTTGACTTTTTGGTTACTTTTTGTGTCAAGACAAAAAGTAAAAATTACTTTAGCATACAGACTTGAAACTATGAAAATGATCCTTAAATACTGTTATTCAGGTTAATTTTCTTGATTTAAAAAACAATTCATCAACCCAACCAACTCAAACTGAAAACTGCGACTGCGACTGTGACTGCGCAAGCAACTGCAAGCTGCGACTGCGACTGAGTACTGCGCAAGCAATTGCGCAAGTCACCTTCGATCATTCAACAACCGCAATACCTGTTGGGAATCCAGGCGCATATAATTACAAAATTCTTCAACGGTTACAGGTTGCCGTTTTTCTTTCATTTCGGCCTTCTTGATTCGTGAAATAATCTCTCGGCCATAACGTTCGGATTTCCCTGTCAAAATCACGACGTCTTTCGGATAAATGCAAATGCGTAACATGGCATTAGCAAAGCGTAAAAGTTGTGCTCATAAAATTGGCGAATAATTTTTTTAGGTTAAAAAGGCATAAACAAAACCCGTGCCAAATTTTTAACATATCCATCAGTAAAGCGCACAACCTCAGTAAAGTAACCATACTTCAACCTAACCAACCCCCACTGCAAACTTCAAATGCGACTGAGACTGAGAATGCGACTGCGACTGTAAACTGCGCTAGCAACTGCAAACTGTCACAGCGTGAAAATTGGGATGGGATTTCTCCTTACGTCGAAATGACAAGATTGCGCATAAATGTTTTTTTGCAAGCAAAAAAATACCCCATCCAGTTTGTCATTTCGACGCCAGGAGAAATCCCATACAGTAGGCTAGATACATGATTTAAAAAACAATTCATCAACCCAACCAACTCAAACTGAAAACTGCGACTGAGACTGCGACTTAACCTTCTCTTTCCACTTTTAAACCAATTCATCCTTTCCCCATCCAGTTTGTCATTTCGACGTTAGGAGAAATCCCATACAGTTGGTAACATACATGTTTTAAAATCGATACTTCAACCCAACCAACTCAAACTGAAAACTGCGACTGAGACTGTAAACTGCGCTAGCAACTGAGTACTGTTCAAGCCCCTCTAACCTCGGACTAACCTCGGACTAACCCCGTACTAACCCCGTACTAACCCCGTGGTTAACTAATGGTATCCTTTAGGTAAAGGTTACTATACCTTTAGGATAACCGTACCCAACCCCTTTTTTAAGTTAGGCAAAAACGGCAAAAATAGGCAGAATGAAAACGAATTGGCAAAAACGGCACAGACGGTAGTGTTCTGTTGCACAGTGTTTTATATCGTGATTTCTTTGTCTCGAAATATAACCCAATGTTTAACTTAAATTTTTTTAAAAATGGCTAAAAGTAGCAGTATTATCAGCATCGAAGGGTCAGTAGAGAACTTGACCTTTTACAGAAAAGACGGAAAAAATTATGTGCGTCGTCGTTCAACAATGAGCGGAGAACGCATCAAAAACGATCCCAGTTTTAAACGTACCCGTGAAAACATGTCCGAGTTCGGATTAAGTATGAATGCAGCCGGTTTGTTGCGCAAATCCGTGGGGAGTTTGTTATTCAAAGCAAAGAACAACAAATTGAACAACCGATTGATGACGCATCTTACACAAATCAAAAAATTGGATGCCGTATCTGTGAGAGGACAACGATTGGTAGCCAATGGTCTTCAAACCCCAGAGGGAAAAGCAATCTTAAAAGGATTTGATTTCAACGAAACGGGGCAGTTATCCGAAATTGTTTTTATCCCAATTCAATTGGATAATGCGACAGGGGTGGTAACCATTACCGATTTGATCACCGAGGAAAACATTCTAGCACCCAGAGGAGCCTCGCACATCAATTTTCAAACGGCTGTGCTGAATCTTGACTTTGTGACTGAAGAACACCAATTGACCTACAGCAACGTCGAATCCCGTCCCTTGGAATCAATGGTCCCCACCGATGTTACCTTGACCCCCACAGCAATGCCCGTCGGAACAGGAATTGTCTTTTATCTCTTATTGATCACCTTCAGTCAAGAAATCAACGGCGTCTTCTATCCCCTCAAAAATGAGGAATACAGCTCGCTAAACATTTTAGAAGTACTGTAACCACCCCAAACCCGATAGCTCCCCCGTTATCGGGTTTTTTTATTGTGCCACAAAGATACTAAGACGCTAAGCCACTGAGCTTCTGAGTTATTCCAAACGAGAATTTACTTGGAATCAACCTGAAACCTTAAGCCTGAAACTTGAAACCCTTATCCTAGCCACTAAGCCACTAAGCTTCTGAGTAATTAAAAAACACATTAAATTACATGGAATCAACTTGAAACTTTAAACCTGAAACTTGAAACCCTTTCATAGCCACTAAGACGCTAAGCCGCTAAGCTTCTGAGTAATTAAAAAAACATGAACTTACCCGGAATCAACTTTAAACCTTAAACCTTAAACTTGAAACCTTTTCCTAGCCACTAAGACGCTAAGCCACTAAGCTTCTGAGTAATTAAAAAAACATGAACTTACCTGGAATCAACCTGAAACTTGAAACCTGAAACTTGAAACTTCACCGCGTGAAAATTGGGATGGGATTTCTCCTTACGTCGAAATGACAAGATTGCGCATAAATGTTTTTTACTAGCAAAAAAATACTCCATCCAGTTTGTCATTTCGACGCCAGGAGAAATCCCATACAGTAGGCTAGAAACATGATTAAAAAAACAATACTTCAACTTACAAAGTACCAACTTGAAACCTTAAACTTGAAACAAATCCTATTTCCCGTAATTCAGCACTTACGTTCTTAGAAAGCCCCCGGCCTAATAGAAAAAAGCGTATCTTTTCAAGGGTTGGAGCGCTAGGAGCAACCCACATAGCGATTAGCGACTCGGGTTGCGGACGAGCGAAAACCCGTAGAAAAGTAGCTTTTTTGTATTAAGCCTTGACTTTTTGGTTACTTTTTGTGTCAAGACAAAAAGTAAAAAGCCAATTAAAAGTAGTTACTTCAATATATACAGTATTGAAAAGCTACTAAGCCACTAAGCTTCTGAGTAATTCCAAACATGAACTTACCCGGAATCAACTTGAAACTTTAAACCTGAAACTTGAAACCTTTTCCTAGCCACTAAGACGCTAAGCCACTAAGCTTCTGAGAATTTCCAAACAGAAGACAACATACTAGATTCAAAAACAAAACGTCAACTTTAACAGCGCTAACTTGAAACCTGAAACCTGAAACTTGAAACAAAATCAATCTCCCGTAATTCAGCACATACGTTCTTAGAAAGCCCCGGCCTAATAGAAAAAAGCGTATCTTTTCAAGGGTTGGAGCGCTAGGAGCAACCCACATAGCGATTAGCGACTCGGGTTGCGGACAAGCGACAACCCGTAGAAAAGTAGCTTTTTTGTATTAAGCCTTGACTTTTTGGTTACTTTTTGTGTCAAGACAAAAAGTAAAAAGCCAATTAAAAGTAGTTACTTCAATATATACAGTATTGAAAAGCTACTAAGCCACTAAGCTTCTGAGTAATTAAAAACGTGAACTCACACGTTGTCCAACCTGAAACATTAAACTTGAAACTTTTAACCCCAAAAAAAAAGGAAGCTTCCGCTTCCTTTTCCTCGTCTTGCCAAACACGATTTACGATTATGAAAATCGAGAATCTCGTAATGCGTGTTTTTGTTAGTACAAATATCACAGTTCCCAATCAATAAATCCCTAGGACTTCCTACCCAATTTCAAAGTATTATTCCTATCCCCAAATCGGTTTTTCTCCTAGTAATAGTGTTTGGTTTATTAGAAGAAGCAAGAAGAAAGAGACAAGAAAAAAGAGGGGGTGCTAGTTCATGGCTACACCTTGTGAAACATCGTGAAAACCTTGTGTTACCTTGTGCTCCAAAACCCAACCATAATGACATCATTTAAATTAATTAATCCGATTAAACGTGATGTTTTTACTTTTTTAGAAACAAGAAGAAAGAAGCAAGAAGCAAGAAGAAAGAGAGGTACTTGTTCATGACTACACCTTGTGAAACATCGTGAAAACCTAGTGCCCCATTGTGCTCCAAAACATTTAAAATTTATAATAATAAAAAAAGCTGCCCTTTTACGAGCAGCTTCCATATCTAAATCTAGTCACTAATCACTAGTCACTAACGTTTCAACGAGAAATGCGCCTTAAACTCTTTCATTACTCCGCCTTCATCATATTCTACCTTGAACCAATAATCGGTTGATGGAGCTAAATAGCCGTTGTAGGTACCATCCCAACCTGGTGAAGACGGACTAATCTGTTTAATTAATTTACCCATACGGTCAAAGATGTAAATCTTCGCGGTGGTGTTTTGTAACCCTACAATATTCCACGTATCGTGAATACCGTCTCCATTCGGAGTGAAGTAATGCGGATAATCGATAATCGATACCCCACTAATCACTAACGGATCACAACTGTTGTCCATACCTCCTTCAGTATCCCAAACCGTGATGGTATGTTCGCCTAATGGTACGTTTTCAAAGACATTCGAGATTTGTCTCGGACCGTCGTCTAAGCTGAAGACATAGCTACCATAACCCGTTACATTCACCGTGATGGTTTGTAAGTCGGAGAAGGCATTGGTCACTACATAGCCAATAG